>NZ_CP150354.1:0-2900000 GCF_051521455.1 Sorangium sp. So ce887
ATGACGATTCCGAAACACGAGCCGCGCGAAGTCTTCGATCAGGCGATCGAGCATACGCGGACGCTTTCGCCCGCAACTTTTGATCAGTGGTTCGGGGGCGTTCAGTTCGATGATCTGACCGACGGCGTGCTCACGCTGCGTGTCCAGAACGAGTTCGTCCTCGAGTGGGTCAGGGACAACTTCCTGCCCTCGCTGACGGACAAGATCCGCGAGCTCACCGGCTGGTCGGTCCAGGTGGCGTGGACGGTCGATCAGCACCTCGCCTCGCCGATCGCGAAGCGCGTGGAGCTCACCCCGGTGCGCCCGCGGGCGCTCGTGGTGCGTCCGACGAGCACGGCGCCGGCGCCGGCGCCCCGGCCCGAGCCGTCGCTCCGGCGCGTCTCGTCGCTGCCGGACGACCTGAACCCGAAGCACACCTTCGCGAGCTTCGTCGTGGGCCCGTCGAACCAGCTGGCGCACGCGGCCGCGATCGCGGCGGCCGGCGGCGGGGGCCGCCGGTACAACCCGCTCTTCATCTGCGGCGGCACGGGGCTCGGCAAGACCCACCTCATGCACGCGATCGCGCACCGCGTCTTCGAGGGCAGGCCGGACGCGCGGATCATCTACGTCTCGGCCGAGAAGTTCACGAACGACTTCATCACGGCCATCCAGCACCACCGGATGGATGAGTTCCGCGCGCGGTACAGGTCGAGCTGCGACGTGCTGCTTGTCGACGACATCCAGTTCCTGGCCGGGCGCGAGCAGACGCAGGAGGAGTTCTTCCACACCTTCAACGCGCTCCACACGCTCGACCGGCAGATCGTGGTGACGAGCGACAAGTACCCCCAGAACCTCGAGCGCATGGAAGAGCGCCTCGTCTCGCGGTTCTCCTGGGGGCTCGTCGCCGACATCCAGGTGCCGGAGCTGGAGACGCGCGTCGCGATCGTCCGGAACAAGGCGGCGCTCGAGGGCATCGCGCTCACCGACGACGTGGCGCTCTACCTCGCGCAGATGGTCCGCTCCAACGTCCGCGAGCTCGAGGGGACGCTGATCCGGCTGGCGGCCAAGAGCTCGCTCACGGGTCGCCCCGTGGACCTCCCGTTCGCGCGCGCCGAGATCACGGCCACGTCGCCGCCGCGGGCGCAGATGATGAGCGTCGAGGACATCCAGCGCGCGGTGTGCCACCACTTCCACCTGCGCTCGATCGACCTCACGTCGAAGGACCGCCACAAGAGCGTGGCCTTCGCGCGCCACGTGGCGATGTACCTCTGCAAGCAGCGGCTGAAGTGCAGCTTCCCGGAGATCGGGCGGGCCTTCGGCAACCGCGACCACACGACCGTGATGAGCGCCGTCCGCAAGATCGAGGCGCAGCGCGACTCCGATCCGCAGGTACGCGCCCACCTCGAGGCGCTCGAGAAGAAGCTCGCCGACGAATAAGGCGCGCGGCGCGCCGAGCAAGGCGCGCCGGAGATCCTGCCGCAGCCGCAGGGCGGTCAGAGCTCGGACAGCGCGGTGCGTGCGTCGTCGGCGACGAGCTTGTTGCCGTACGCGGAGGCGAGCTCGAGCACCTCCGCGAGCTCGCCCCGCGCCTCCTCGACCTGACCCCGCTGCTTCAGGAGCGCGCCGAGCAGGTACCGGCTCTCCAGGGCGTCCGTCCGGTAGGAGCGCGCCTCGGCGTAACGCGCGAGCTCGCGCAGGAGATCGCCGGCGCCGGCCGCGCCGCTCAGGCCGTCGAGGTAGGCGAGGTGCGCGCGGTTGATCGAGACGAGGCGCTCGTGGCCGCTCTCCTCCGCGAGCTCCTTCGACTCGGTGAGCGAGGCGTAGGCGCGCGGCAGATCGCCGAGCCGGCGGCTCGCGTCGCCGAGGTTGTGCAGCGCGGCGGCGGTCTCGAAGCGCAGGCCCGCGGACCGGGCGAGGTCGACGGCGCGCGCCGAGGTCTTCACCGCCGCGGCGAAGTCGCGGAGGAAGACGTGCACGAGGACGCGCTGCTTCTCGCGCTCGCTCGCCGCCGCGAGATCGCCCGGGTTGCCGAGCGCCTCCGCCCGATCGAGCGCGCGGATCGCCGCCTCGATGTCCCCCGTCGCCGCGCGCGTCTGGGAGATCGCGAGCAGCAGCCGCTCGTCGTCGATGTCGCCCATCGCCTCGAGCTGCTCGACCGCGCGGACCGCGCGGGTGAAATCGCCCGTCCTCACGCCGATCTCCGTCTCGCACGCGAGCGCCTTGCGGCGGAGGTCCTCCCGGTCGCCGGTGAGGGCGTACGCCTCCTCCAGCCGCGCGTACGCGTCCGCGAAGAGGTCCACCGCGCCGAGGGCGCGCGCCACATCGACGCGCGCCGAGAGCTTCTGCTCGGGGGTGCCGGCCTCGTCGATGCGCCGGAGCGCGCGGGCCGCGACGTCGCCCAGGTCGGGCGCGGAGCGCACGCGCACGACGACGTCCGCGAGCGCGCCGAGCCACGCGGAGAGCTCCGCCGGCGAGCGGTGGGCGTGGTCGCCGAGGTCGAGCGCCTGGGAGATGAGCCGGAGCGCCGGGTCGAGCTGGCTCGCGCGGATCTTGTGGAGCGCCGCCCGCGCGTGGAACGTGGCGGCCCGGTCGCGATCGCCCGCCTGGTAGAAATGCTGCCCGATGCGCTCGGCGTGCTCGGCGCTGTCCTCGCCCACGACCGCGAGGTACGCCGCCGCGGCCGCGGCGTGCAGCTCCCGGCGGAGCTCGGGCGGGATCGCGTCGAGGACGATCTCGCCGTGCATGGGCGACGCGAAGCTCGCCTGCTCGGGGCCCTTGAGCCGCAAGAGATCGCGGGTCGCGAGCCCGGAGATCGCGCGGTTCACGAGCGAGAGCTTCTGCTGGAGGAGCGCCGCGAGGACCTCGGTCGGCACCGGATCGCCGAGGATCGCCGCCGCCTGGAGCACGGCGCGGTCGCTCGGGTCGAGCCGCCGCACCCGGGTGGCGATGAGCGTGCGCAGCGAGCGCGGCACCGCCGAGGCGCCGTCGAGCCGGGCCTTCACGGCGCCGCCGACGACGCTGAGCGCGCCGGAGTCGCTCAGCTCCTTGATGAGCTCCTCGAGGAAGAGCGGGTGGCCGCCGGCGCGCTCGCGGCAGAAGGCGAGCACCTCGGGCGGCAGGAAGGTCGCGCCGATGCGCGCCGACATGAGGCGCGCGCTGTCGCTGTCCGAGAGCTCCCCGACCTGGATCCGGTAGAAGTGGGGGTGCGCCTCGAGCAGCGGCGGCGGGTCGCTGCGGGTCGCCAGGATCAGCACGGCGCGGAGCCCGCCGGCGCGGCCGGCCGTGGCGAGGAGGGTCTCGGCGGTGAGCTGGTCCATCGCCTGCGCGTCGTCCCAGGCGAAGCAGTGGAGCCGATCCTCGCAGAGGCTCTGCACCATCCGCGGGAAGGCCGCGCGCAGGATCGCGGTCGTCCCCTGCGGCGCCCGCTGGTCGACGAGCGCCGCGCCGAGCTGGCCAAGCACCGCCGCGGACTCGTCCTCGCGCAGGCCGAGCGCGCGCAGCCGCGGCAGCACCGCGCGGATGCGCTCCTCGTCGTCGCCCTCCTGGATGCCGCAGAGCACCTGCAGCATCGCGGTGAGGCCGCTCCACGGGACGTCGGCGCCGTTGTGCGGGCACGACGCGACGTAGACCCCGACGTTGTAGTCGCCCTTCGAGAGCCGCCGCTCCATCTCGGCGAGCAGCCGCGTCTTGCCGATGCCGCGCTCGCCCTGGATGACGGCGATCTGCGCGCGCTTCCTCGTGGCGTCGGCGAGGATGTCCCCGAGCTGCTTGAGCTCGTCGCGGCGGCCGACGAAGCGGCCGTACGCGCCGTCCGGGGGCTGCGCCGAGGTGACCACGCGGCCCCCCTCGGGCGCGGTCCGGCCCGCGCCGGGCAGCTCCTCGGTCGTGAACGCGTTGCGGAGGACGCGCCCGGTGAGGTGTGACACGGCCACTTGCGACTCGGTCGCGCGGGCGAGCGCCTGGGCCGAGGCGATGAGCGACGTGAGCCGCTCGTCCCGGATCGGGGCGCCGGCGCTGTCGACCAGGATGCGGGCGAGGTGGATGCCGGCCGAGGCCGCCGCGCCCCCGCCGCGCGAGCGCAGGATCACGAGGGCGGCGCGCACCGCGGCCTCGGTGTCGCGGCCGTCGGCGTCGCCGAGCCCGAAGACGGCGACGAGCTGCGACGCCTCCTGCTCGAGCAGCAGCGCGCCGTAGCGCGCCAGCACCTCGCGGGCCCGCCCGATGCGCCTCGCCGCGTCCTCCTCGGAGCCCGTGAAGATGAGCACGAGCGCCGTGACCTCGCGCCGCTCGCCGAGCCCGCGCGCGGCCGGGCTGCTGTCGGCCTTCTCGAGCAGCTGGAGGAGCCCCGACGCCGTGCGGCTGCGCGTGCTGCTCGTCGTGTGCGGCACCTCGACCGGCGTGCGCTCGTTGGCCCCGATCGGCTCCTCCTCGAGCACGGCGCTCGCCTCGAGCGCGGCGCCCGCCGTCTCCTCGTGGAACGGCTCCAGGAACTCGGCGAGGTCGTTCGCCCCGAACCGCTCGCCCGTCGCGTAGAAGAACCCGAGGAGCGCCTCGTGCAGCCGCCCGGCGTCGGGGACCCGATCCTCGACGTTCCTCGCGAGCATCGTGCTCACGATGTCGACGAGCGACCTCGGCACGTCGGGGCGCACGAGCGCGAGCGGCGGGTACTCGCTCGCCTGCAGCCGCCGCATGACCTCGAACGCCGTCGGCGCCGCGAACGGGTTCGAGCCGGCGATCATCTCGTAGAGCACCGTCCCGAGCGAGAAGAGGTCGCTCCTGCCGTCGATCGCGCCGGCGCGCGACTGCTCGGGGCTCATGTACGCGAGCTTCCCGCGGATCCTGCCGGCGCGCTTCTCGCCGACCTCCTCCTCGGTCATCGACTGCGTCGCCTTGGCGATGCCGAAGTCGGTGACCTTCACCTCTCCCTCCCAGGAGAGCAGGATGTTCTGGGGCGAGATGTCGCGGTGGACGATGCCGAGGGGGCGCGACTGCTCGTCGCGCCGCCGGTGGGCGTGGTCGAGCGCCTTCGCGATCTCGGCCGTCATGAAGACGGCCATGCCGAGGGGGATCGGCCGCTTGGACCTCCGGCAGCGGGAGAGCAGCGTCGCCAGGTCGAGCCCGGGGACGTACTCCATCGCGATGAAGTAGCTGGTCGGATCGCCGTTCGGATGGTCGACGCGGCCGAGGTCGAACACCTGCACGATGTTCGCGTGCGAGAGGCGGACGGCGAGCTTGGCCTCGTGCACGAACATGTCCACGAAGCGCCCCTGCTCGGCGAGCTTGGGGAGGATGCGCTTGATGACGAGGACCTTCTCGAACCCCTCGACGCCGAAGCTCTTGGCCTTGAAGACCTCGGCCATGCCGCCCTCTCCGAGGCGCTCGAGCAAGCGATAGCGTCCGAAGGTCTCGCTCAGCATCGTCCCGTCGAAGCCCCGCGCAGCCTTGCGTCTAGAGCGCGCGCGGCGCTCCGGAGGGGACGGCCTCGGATCGGCGAGCGAGCCGGTCTTTGATCCCCGGCTGCGTCGCCCGGCCGCGCGTCACGTCTCGACCGCCTTGTTCGCGCCGGCGTCATCATCCCCTCCATACATCGACTCGGCGATCCGGAACGCCGCCCCCTCGAGGCGCGCGTACGCCGCCCGGAGCGTGTCGAGATCGCCGCCGCCGTCGAGCAGCTTCCTCAGCGCGGCGCACTCGGCGTGGACCTCGCCGAGGAGCTCGGCGTCGAGCAGATCGCCGTAGCCCTCGAGGGCCTGCTCGGTCGTGTAGGCGAGGGTCTCGGCCTGGTTGCGGATCTCGGCGAGCTCGCGCCGGAGCGCGTCGGTCTCCTTGAACCGCTCGCCCTCCAAGACGAGCCGGTCGACCTCGTCCGGCGTGAGGCCGCTCGTCGGGGTGACCCGGACCTCCTGCACCCGCCCCGTCCCGAGATCCCGCGCCTCGACGCGGACGATCCCGTTCTCGTCGATGCGGAAGGTGACCTGGATCTTGGGCAGCCCGCGGGGCGCGGGGGGGATGCCGGTGAGCTCGAAGCGGGCGAGGCTCCGGCAGTCGGCGGCCATCTCGCGCTCGCCCTGGAGCACGTGCACGGGCACGAAGCTCTGGTTGTCGACGCTCGTCGTGAAGATCTCGCTCCGCTCGGTCGGGATCGTGGTGTTCCGCGGGATGAGCTTGAACATCACGCCGCCGCCGGTCTCGACGCCGAGCGACAGCGGCGTCACGTCGAGGAGCAGCACCTCGTCCACGTGCCCCGAGAGCGCGGCGCCCTGCAGCGCCGCCCCGACCGCGACGACCTCGTCGGGGTTCACGCCCTTGTTCGGCTCCCGGCCGAAGAACTCGCGCACCGCCGCCTGCACCGAGGGCATCCGCGTCATGCCGCCGACGAGGACCACGGTGTTGACGGCCGAGACGGGGAGCTTGGCGTCCCCGAGCGTCGCCCGGCAGACGTCGATGGTCCGCCGGATGAGGCTCTCGCAGAGCATCTCGAGCTCGTTGCGCCGCATCGTGCGCTCGAGGTGGAGCGGCCCGCCGCCCGGGCCGACGGCGATGAAGGGGATGTTGATCTCGGTCTCGAGCGACGACGAGAGCTCGTGCTTCGCCTTCTCCGCCGCCTCCTTGAGCCGCTGCAGCGCCATGCGATCCCGGCGCAGATCGATCCGGTGCAGGCCATCGAACTCGTCGGCGAGCAGGTCGATGATCCGCTGGTCGAAATCCTCGCCGCCGAGGTGCGTGTCGCCGCCGGTCGACTTGACGCTGAAGACGCCGCCCGCGATCTCGAGGATCGAGATGTCGAACGTCCCTCCGCCGAGGTCGTAGACCGCGATCGTCTCGGCCTTCACCTTGTCGAGGCCGTAGGCGAGCGCCGCGGCGGTCGGCTCGTTGATGATCCGGCGCACCTCGAGCCCGGCGATCCGCCCCGCGTCCTTCGTCGCCTGCCGCTGCGCGTCGTCGAAGTAGGCCGGGACGGTCACCACCGCTTCCGTCACCGGCTCGCCGAGGAACCGCTCGGCGACCTGCTTCATCTGGCCGAGGATCATCGCCGAGATCTCGGGGGGCGAGTAGCTGCGCCCCTTGACCTCGACCCAGGCGTCGCTGTTCGCCGCCTCGACCATCTTGTACGGGGCGAGCAGGACCTGCTTGCTGACCTCGGGCGCGCTGAACTTGCGGCCCATCAGCCGCTTCACCGCATAGATGGTGTTCTGCGGGTTCGTGACCGCCTGGCGCCGCGCCACCTGCCCGACCAGGCGCTCACCGCTCGCGGGGAAGCCGACGACGGAGGGGGTCGTGCGCGCGCCTTCGGCGTTCGGGATCACCCGCACGTCGCCGGCCGAGGCGACCCCTGCCCCTTCGACGACCGCCACGCACGAGTTCGTCGTCCCGAGATCGATGCCGATCACCTTCCCCATATGCGGCGAAAGATACTACAGGCCTGGATGCTCGCCGGGTGGGCAGACGACCGTGGCGCCCGCGATATTTGGGGAGATCGTGCGGTGAGGTGGCGGGGCACAGCAGATCCCGGAGAGGACCACCGCCATGATGCGCATGAGGCAGGAGGTGTGCGCCGGGGGAACCGGCGCGCGACGCCGGTGGAAGCTCAGCTCGCTTCGGACGCCGGCTCGCCGGGCGAGCCCTTCGAGACGACGACCATGGCCGCGCGGAGCAGGTAATCGCCCTGCATGTAGCCCGGCTGGACCTCCGCGATCACGACGCCGGCCGGGTGCTCGGTCGACTCGATCTGCTGGATGGCCTCGTGCACGCTGGGATCGAAGGGCTTGCCGACGGCGGCGATGCGCTTGATGCCCATGCGATCGAGCGTGTCGACGAACTGCTTCGCCACGATCCGCACGCCCTCGGCGACCGACTTCGCGTCGGGCGCGCTCTCGGCGTGGCTGGCGGCGCGCTCGAGGTTGTCGAAGACCGGGAGCAGATCCTTCAGGATCGTCTCGCGGCCGCGGCGCTGCGCGTCCTCGACCTCGCGCCGGGAGCGCTTACGGAAGTTGTCGAAATCGGCGGCGGTGCGCAGCAGCTGCTCGCGCAGCCGCGCGGCCTCCGCCTGCGCCTCGCCGAGCTTGTCTTCCGGGGTGGGGGCTCGCTGCTCCGCCGGCTCTGCGCGTTCCTCCTGCGCCTCCGCCGTCTCCCCCGTGTTCTGGTTCGACCCATTTTGTTCCGAATCGCTCATAGGACGGCCGGCACTATAGCCAGCCGCGATCCGCTGGCAATCGCCAGGCCGAAGTCGGCCCGCGGCGGGCGAGCACCGGCGCGTCCGGACGGCTGCGTCCCCCGGGACCGGCCGCGGGCGCTCGCCGGCGTCCGTGACCGGGCGCTCCGGACGCGCGTTTCGCCCGGGGTTCCGCGATCCGCAGCCGGCCATGCATCCACCGTTTGCTCCGACCCCCTGCCCGGCGTTAGATCGGCCCCATGAGCATCGCCACAAGCCCAGGCGGCGACCCCGCCCCGGCGAACGCCTCGACGCCCGCCAGCTCGCCGCTCCTCGCGGCGCAGAAGCACCTCCTCGGCAACTACCGCCAGCCCGCGTTCGTCCTTGACCGGGGCCGGGGTTGCGAGCTCTTCGACACGGAGGGGCGCAGGTATCTCGACATGTGCGCCGGGGTGGCGGTGGCGTCGCTCGGGCATGCTCACCCGCGGCTCGTGGCGACCATCGCCGAGCAGGCGGGCCGCCTCATGCACGTCTCCAACTATTTCTTCAACGCGGAGAACCTCCGCCTCGCCGAGGAGCTCTGCGCGAAGACCGGCTTCGACCGCGCCTTCTTCTGCAACTCGGGCACGGAGGCGAACGAGGCGATGCTCAAGCTCGCGCGCCGCCACTTCTTCAACCGGGGCGAGACGGAGCGCTACCGGATCGTCGCGTTCGAGAACGCGTTCCACGGCCGCACCCTCGGCGCGATCGCCCTGACGGGGACGCCGAAGTACCGCGAGGGGTTCGGCCCGTCGCTCGCGGGCGTCACCCACGTGCCTTACGGGGACGTGGCCGCTGTGCGCGCCGCCATGGGCCCGGACGTCGCGGGGATCCTCGTGGAGCCGGTGCAGGGGGAGGGCGGCGTCCTGCCGGCCCCGGCCGGGTTCCTCGCCGAGCTGCGGCGCATCGCGGATGAGCACGGCGCGCTGCTGCTCCTCGACGAGGTGCAGACCGGCATCGGGCGCACGGGGCACTGGCTCGGCTCGATGGTTGACGGTGTCCAGGGCGACGCAGCGGCGCTCGCGAAGGGGCTCGGCGGCGGCTTCCCTGTCGGCGCGCTGGTGCTGCGGGAGCGGCTCAACGGCGCGCTGCCCCCGGGCTCGCACGGCTCGACCTACGGAGGCAACGCGCTCGCCTCCGCCGCGGCGCGCACGGTGCTCGCGGTCATCGAGGAAGAGAAGCTCTGCGAGGCCGCCCAGAAGCGCGGCGAGCAGCTCGGCCGCGGCCTCGCCGCGATCGCCGCGCGGCGGCCGGACGTGTGCGCCGGCGAGCGCGGGCGCGGCCTGCTCCGCGGGCTCATCCTCGCGCAGGGGGTGGACGGGCGGATCGCGCTCGGTCGCGCGCGCGACCGGGGCGTGCTGCTCACGATCGCGGGCAGCAACGTGCTCCGGTTCACGCCGCCCCTCATCGTGAGCGAGGCGCAGATCGACGAGGCCCTGGCCGAGGTCGAGGCGGCGCTCGCCGAGACGCCGGCTGCGGGTTGAGGTGGTCGCGTCGCGCGCAGCCGGGCCCACCGTCGCGCCCCTCCCGTGCTCGGGCTGCAGCAAGCTGATCGATCCGCTGCGCGCGGGGCACGTCGCGATCTTCGACCAGCGCTTCCACTATTTCTGCAACGCCCGGTGCCGCCACACCTTCCTCGGTGAGGCGTCGCCCGCGCCGGGCGACGTCCGGCCGCCTGGCCTCGCGGCGCACGGCGCGGCGTTCCTCGGCGCTGCTGCTCGAGGGACCTCGCCGGGGACGCCACCGGGCGCCGCCCGGCCGTACGCCTCAGCGCCGCGCGCCGAGCCCGCGCGGGCGGGCTCGGACGAGGGCGCCACGCGCGTCGCCGATCTCGACGCGCCGATCGTCGACGCGTTCCCGCCCGTGTCGCTCGACGAGAAGCTCCCGGACCTGCCCCTCCTCGACGACGATCGCGCGCTGCTCGAGCCGATCGGGAACACCATCCTGAGCGAGGAGCCGCAGCGCTACGAGGCGGTCGAGGCGCGGGACATCGGCGCGCTCCTGCTCGTGCTCGCGATCATCGCGGGGACGCTCGCCGTCGCGCTCACCCTCGCCGGGGACGCGAAGCTCGTCATCGGCGCCCGCATCGTGCTCGCCACGGTGAGCGCGGGGATGCTCCTCGGCCGCGCCGCCACGACCGCGCGCGACGCCACGGACCCGCACCCGGCGCCGATGCTCGCCCCCGTCCTGGGCGGGCTCGTGGCCGCCGTCTGGGCCCTCTTCGGTCAGGATCACGCGCTCGCGGCCGAGGCCGCGTCGCTCGCGGGCGTGATCGCCACCGCCAGCGCGATCAGCGCCTGGCTCATCGAGAGCGCCCGCCACCGCGTGTTCGCGGAGCGGGGCTGGATCGCGTCCGTGCTCTCCGCGCCGGCGCGCTGGCCGCCGGGCGCGTGGGCGCCGAGCCCGGCGCCTGCCGACCGAGCCCTTCCGCGCGGCGACGACGGCGCCGCCGAGGGCGCCGGGGTCGAGCTCTACGAGCTGCGACCGGGCGAGAGCGTCCAGGTCGACGCGGGGGATGTCGTCCCCGTCGATCTCGTGGTCACGGGCGGCGACATCGAGGTGCTCCCGTGGATCGGCGCGACCACGCCGGCCCGTCGCCGCGACGGCGACCCGGTCATCGCCGGGGCCACGGTGGTCCGGGGCCGCCTCGTCGGCGCGTGCACCTTCTCCGGCGGCGATCGCGCGGTCGCGCGCGTGCTGCTCGACGCTCGCCGGCGCGCGGACGCCCTCGCGCCGATCGCGCAGGCCTCGCGCGCCCTGACCGAGCGCTGGGCGCTCGGCGCCGCGGCGATCGGCGCGCTCTCCGCCTTCGTCGCCGGGCGGGCGCCCGTCGAGATCGCGATGACCGCGGCCGCCGTGCTCGCCGCGATGGCCACGGCGATCACGGCCTCCATCGCCTCGGTGCACGTCGCGCGGGGCATCCTGCTCGGGCTCCGCCGGGGCATCGTCTACAAGAGCGCCGACGCCTGGGATCGCGCAGGCAGGGTCTCGGTCGCCGTGTTCTGCGCCCGCGGCACGCTGCTGCTCGGCGAGCCCGAGCTCGCGGAGCTGGAGGCGACCGGCCAGAAGCTCACGCCGAGCGACGTGCTCGCGCTCGCGGCCGGGGCGGAGCGCACCGAGGAGCACCCGGTCGCCACGGCGATCGTCCGCGCCGCCCGCGTCCGCGGCCTGCGGCCCGACGGGGTGCGCAACCCCAACTTCCACCCCGGCCTCGGCGTGACGGCCGTCACCTCGTCCGGCGAGGAGCTCTGCGTCGGCAACCGCGCGCTCATGCTCGAGCAGCGGATCTCGATCGCCGCGGCCGAGAGCCGCGTCGCCGAGCTCGAGGCGCTGGGGCGCACCGTGGTCCTCGTCGCGGTGGGCGCCCGCCTCGTCGGCGTCATCGGCCTGCAGGACGGGCTGCGCCCCGGGGCGCGGGCCGCCATCCAGCACCTGCTCGACGCGCAGATCGAGCCCGTGCTGATGTCGGGCGACGCGCGCGAGACGTGCGAGGCCATCGGCCGCTCGCTCGACATCGACCACATCCGCCCCGAGGTCCTCCCCGCGGATCGCGGCGCCGAGGTGCGCCGCCTGATCGACGCGGGCACGAGCGTCGCCGTCCTCGGCCACGCCGGCGTCGACGACGCCGCGCTCGGCGCCGCGGACGTCTCCGTGGCCCTCGGCGCGGCCGGCTCCGCGCCCGCCGACTTCTCCACGGTCCTCGCCTCGGATGACGTCCGCGACGCTGCGCTCTCCCTCGCGCTCGCGCACCGCACGCGCCTCGAGGCGCGCGTCGGGCTCGCGCTGAGCGTCGCCCCCGCGCTCGTCGGCGCGGCGGTGATCTCCGCGTTCGTGCTCCCGCCGGCCTACGCCCCCATCGCCTCGCTGCTCGGCGGCGTCATGGCCGTCGTCCACGCCCGCGCGCTCGACGCGAAGAGCTGAGCGCCGCCGCGCGCGGCCTGCGGCGCCGGCCTGCGGCGCCGGGGCGGGCTACGAGATGCCGGAGGCCGCGCTCTTTGTGTCGCGGCAGTCCAGGCAGACGCCGTACATCTCGTGCTTGTGCCAGGTCACCTCGAAGCCGTACTTCGCGGCGATCTCCTCCTGGAGCGCCTCGATGCGCGGCTCCTCGAACTCGATGATCTTCCCGCAGCTGACGCAGATCAGGTGGTCGTGGTGCGCGCTGGCGTCGTCCGCCAGCTCGTAACGGCTGAGGCCGTCGCCGAACCGGCGCTCCGAGGCCACGCCGCACTCCGCGAGCAGCTTGAGCGTCCGGTAGACCGTCGCGTACCCGATGCCTCGGTCGTGCGCGCGCACTTCCGTGAGCAGGTCCTCGATGGTCATGTGCGGCGCGCCCGAGAAGAAGGTGTCGACGATCAGCCGGCGTTGCGCCGTCGACCTCAGCCCCTTCTTGGCCATGTACGCCTGGAGGCGGGCGCGCAGCCGGTCGAGGGCAACTTTGTCGACGTGGGTCACGCTGTCCCCCTCACTCGCGATGACGGCCATGACGAGTTTATCCCGTTCGCGGCGAACCGCGTCAAGGCCGGCGACCGCGCCTGCTCGGCGCGACTGGGCAGCCCCCCTGTCGCTACTCGCCGACCTGCGCCATGTAGCTGACCTGCGCGGCCGAGCCTCCCAAGGGGCTCAGCAGCGTGACGGGCGGCGCCACCATCCCGGCCGCCGACGTGTTGTCGATGACGACGTAGTAGAGGCCCGGGCGCAGCGCATAGCGGCGCGTCTCGATGATCCCGGGCTGGAGAGGGCCGCCCGCCTGCACCGGGCCGGGCGGGGGACCGAGCGGCTTGCCGGTCTGATAGGCCTCGCGCCAGGCGTCGCCCGTCAGCTTGTCGACGATCATGATGTCCACGGGGGCGCCCTGCACGCTCACCTTGAGGTAGAGCGCCTGGTCCGAGTCGGCGACCTCGAACGGTCCGAGGTAGTCGCGCTGGTGCGCGTGCACCTCGACGCTCTCGTTCGCGAACGTGTAGCGCTCGTCGTCCTCCACCTCGAACGGGTGGTGCGGCCGCTGGGGCGGCATGAGGATCCCCAGCGTGAAGTCCTTCCCGGTCTCCTCGTTGTAGAGGACGGTGAACCCGCGGGTCATCTCGCCCGCGACGATCTGGTTGCCGATCAGGTTGGCGATCCCTCCGAACGGCGCGACGTTCGCCATCACGTCGATGACAGGGTTCTCGACGTAGCCGAGCTGGAAGCTCGGGCCCTGAACGATCCGGTTCAGCCGTCCCCACACGTAGACGTCGTCGCCCGCGATCTGGAAGTCGGGCCGGTACTCGACGGACGTCGTGAGGGAGAAGCCCACGCGCTTGGCCGGCTGCATGTAGCCGTACCCCGTGCCGGCGATGTGCACGGTGACCGTCTGGGCCGAGTCGTTGACGTCGTACGAGCACTGCATCGGGAAAAACCGCCCCATGGCCGACGATCGGTCCTGCAGGCGCAGCGAGACCCCGCTCTTCAGCATCTCGGGGCAGATCTTGCTGGCGCCGAAGTTCGAGAACAGAAACCAGCGGAGGCCGGGGCTCGCGTTCACGGGGCCGCTGATGCAGGGGCAGCCGACGAACGTGAACGACAGGGCGACGACGGCGAGCGTCAGCGCGGCAGACGCGGTGGACGCGCGGGGGGACGGGGAGCTTCGTGCGGGCACGCGGGCTAACATAGCGGGTCGACCTCGGGGCGAGAGCGGGTTTGCGCCGGGGAGGACCGCCCGTCCCGCCTCAGCGCACGAGATGCCATTGGACGCCGGGAGTGACCTCGAGATGCAGGTGGTTTTTGTGCGCCCGGTCGTAGTTGGGGGTGAGGATCGACGTGAAGATGTGCTGATCCGCGGCCTCGCACACGATGGAGCGCAGCTCTCGCGCCGTCGTGTCCGCGGGAGGGCTGCTCGTCGCACCCCTGCCGGCCACCCCGGGCTTCCCGGTCGCCCTGGCGCCCTCGCCGCACACAGGTGCGCCGCGCCTGCCGACGAAATCGCGCTCGACGTCGAGCCACGCCTCCGCGAACCCGTCGCCCACGCGCTTCTTGACGAACCGGTAGGGGTCGATGGCGAGCCCGCCCGGGTGCCTCGTGGCCAGCTTGCCCTCGGGCCACATCCTCGACGGAGGTCGCCAGGCCGAGAACATCAGCACCTCGACGATGTCGTGCACGCGCAGGATCCGGCTGAAGTCCGAGAGCGCGAGCGCGAGGCGGCAGTCGAAGACGTCGTTCGGGTTGTCCGCGCGCCGGTGGGTCGGCAGCGCCGTCCGGTAGAGGACCCCGCCGACCCCCTGCATCAGCCGCACCGGCGCGAGCACCCCCGGCGCGCGCGGCACCGGCTCGAACGCGATCTTCCGCCGCGCGAGCGCCGCGCGGCACTGCTCCGCGCTCATGGCCGCGTAGCGCGCCGACGGGTGCTTCGCCCAGTCCTGATGGAACCGCACCTTCGGCTTGCCCTGCGCGCTCGTCGCGGCGGCGAGCGGGCCGAGCGCGAGGGCGAGCGCGGCGGCGGTGGCGGCGTGACGTACGGACGGCATCGTTGCGGGGTCGGCCTCGCGCGGGCAGGCGAAGCGCCCGCTGGAAGGAAGGAGGCGGAAGGCTGGAGGCGTCCGCCGGTGGCGCGGGGCGCCGCAGGATTGCGCGCGGCGGCTGCGCCCATCCTACCGCGCCATTTGACCGGGCCGCGCGATCGCCTCAAAATAGCTCGCATGCGCATCCGTGGGCCCGGCGCCTCCTCGCGCCTCTTGACGTATGGGAGCGAAGGCCCGGCCCGCACGGCTTCCCGGTTCGGGCGGTCCCTGGGCCAGGTAGCCACAGCAGCGCACGCATGCGCCGCCAGCAGTTGACATGGGAGATTTTTCCAATCGCGCTCGAAAGATCCTTTTCGCGGCGGTCACCGAGTTCATCGCGACGGGCGACCCCGTAGGCAGCAGGACGCTTGCGCGGAAGTACGGGCTCGATCTCTCGGCGGCCTCGATCCGCAACGTGCTCGCGGACCTCGAGGAGGCCGGCTACCTCCACCAGCCGCACACCTCTGCAGGGAGGATCCCGACCGACCGCGCGCTCCGGTTGTTCATCGACGCGCTCGTCGAGCTTCGGTCGGTCTCCCCCGAGCAGCAGGCCGAGCTCAGCGCCAGGTTCACCGAGATCTACACGGTGGCGAGCGATCCGCTCCGCGAGACAGGGCGTTACCTCTCGGAGCTGTCCGGCGCCGCGGCGGTCGTCGCGGCGCCGCGGGCGGAGATCCGCGCCCTCTCCCAGCTGCGCTTCATCTCGACGAAGCCGGGGCAGCTGCTTGCCGTGCTCGTCTTCGCCGACGGCTCGGTCGAGAACCGCTTCCTCTCGATCGGCGAGTCGATCAACGAAGGGGAGCTCAACCGGATCCACAACCTGCTCGCCGACGTCATCGAGGGGCGCACGCTGGGCGAGATCCGGGACCTCTTCGCGCGCCGCCTCGCCGATGAGCGCCTCCAGATCGACGCGCTGAGGCGCCGCGCCTTCGAGCTCGGCAGCCAGGCGACGGCCGACGTGACGCGGCGGAGCCAGGTCGTCATCGAGGGGCAGAACCGCCTGATCGATCTGCCCGAGTACGCGGACGTCGACCGGCTCAGGAAGCTGATGAGGGCGCTCGAGGAGCGCGAGGAGCTCGTCGATCTGCTCGACCGCACCCTCGCCGCCGGCGCGGGCGAGGTCACCGTCTTCGTGGGCAGCGAGGCGGGCGACCTGGGCGGCGGCCAGCTCAGCCTCGTCGCCGCGCCGTACATGGAGAACGGGCGCGTCG
This sequence comes from Sorangium sp. So ce887, assembly GCF_051521455.1. Taxonomy (NCBI): domain Bacteria; kingdom Pseudomonadati; phylum Myxococcota; order Polyangiales; family Polyangiaceae; genus Sorangium; species Sorangium sp. So ce887. The sequence goes on from NZ_CP150354.1 coordinate 15,915, forward strand.
CCGGGACCGTGGGCGTGCTCGGTCCGACGCGGATGGACTACGCGAAGGTGATGCCGCTCGTCGACGCCACCGCCGCGGCCATGAGCGAGGCGCGCGGCAAGGTCAAGTAGCGCCCTTCCGGCGCGCCTCGCGGAGCCGCTCGAGCACCTCGTCGAAGTCGGGGGGCGGCGGCGCCTGGAACCGCATCGGCCGGTCGTCTGCAGGGTGATCGAAGCCGAGCTCGGCCGCGTGGAGCATCAGCCGCGGGGCAAGGATCTTCGGCGCGCGGTAGTCCCGCACGTAGACCGTCTCGCCGACGAGCGGGTGTCCAGCCTCGGCGAGGTGGATGCGGATCTGGTGCGTGCGCCCCGTCTCGAGGCGGCAGGCGACCAGCGTCACGCCCGCGGCGCCGGTCCCGTCCTGCGGCCCCCGGAGCGTCTCGATCGGCTCCACGTGCGTCACCGCGAGCTGCCCCTCGCGCCGTCCTCCTCTCGCCGAGCCGCGCAGCCCGTCGCCCCGATCCTCGATGAGGTAGCTGCGGTAGGTGCCGCGCGGGACGGCGCCGTGCGCGAGCGCCAGGTACTGCCGGTGCATCGCGCGGACGCGGAGCTGCTGTGCGAGGTGCTTCTTCGCGGCGAGCGTCCGCGCGAAGACGAGCACCCCGCTCGTCCCCTTGTCGAGGCGCTGCACCACGCCGAGCGGCGCCCGTCCGCGCAGGCGGTCGCGCCGGGCCAGCACCTCCCGCACGAGCGCGTCGAGCGTCGCGGCCTGCTCCGCGGGGTCCTCGTCGCCGTAGGGGATGGTGCTCACCCCGGCGGGCTTGTTCACCACCACGACGCTCGCGTCCGCGTAGATCACGAGCTCGCTCTCGAGCTTGCGCCGCCGCACCGTCTCGGGCCGCGGCGCGTGCAGGCGGACCTCGATCGGCTCCCCGCGGAGCACCCGCCGCCGGGCGCTCGTCGCCACCGCGTTCCCGACCAGCACCTTGCCGGTCTCGATCAGCCGGCGCGCGTCGGACCACGAGACCGAGGCCAGCGTCCGGACGGCCCCGTCGAGAGGCCGCCGATCCAGCTCTGCCGGCACCGTCCAGCGGCCATCCTGTGGGGGTCGGACCGGGGCGGTCGAGTCGGCGCCGATCGGTTCGGCGTCCTGGATCTGGGGCGGCGGAGCGGGAGCGGTGGGTCGGAGCGGGCGCATGGAGAGCTCGTTGGGGGGCGCCTCGGCTCCGCCCACCGGCGTGGGGCCGGCCTCTACCGGCGCGGAAAACGCACATCCGCGGGGCTCGCGAGGCGAAAGACACCGCGAATGTTGACACATCGCGCGACGGGGGCCGAAGATATCCGAGCCGTCATCGCTTTCTCGCCATCTGAGAGGAGACCCGTTCGTGGCCAGCACCCTTCTCGCCGTAGACGACAGCGTGACCATGCGCAAAGTGCTCGAAATCACCTTTGCGGGTCAGGATTTCCGCGTCGTGACGGCGAGCAGCGCCGACGCTGCGCTGCAGAAGCTCAAGAGCGATAAACCCGACCTGGTGATCGCCGACATCACGCTCGAGCCGAAGAACGGCTACGAGCTGTGCAAGGCGATCAAGCAGGCCTCACCGGCGACGCCCGTCCTGATCCTGTCGTCCAAGCAGAACCCGTTCGATCCCGCGAAGGGCTCGAGCGTGCAAGCCGACGACCACATGGACAAGCCGTTCGACACCCAGCAGATGATCGACAAGGTCAAGAAGCTGCTGGCGTCGCGCGGCGAGGCGAAGCCCGCCGCCGCCGCGGCTCCTGCGGCGGCGACGCCTGCGCCCGCGCGCACGCCCGCCGCGGCGCAGCCAGCCGCAGCGGCGCAGCCCGCCGCCGCGGCCACGAGCCCGCTCCAGCGCGCGAAGACCCTCATCTACACGCCGAACGCGCCCGCCACCAGCGCCGCGCCGGCCCAGGCCTCGGTCAAGACGGCGCCGGGCGGTGCGGGGAGCGTGCCGGTCACGACGACGATGGCGTTCTCGCCGACGCCGGTGTCCGGCGTGCCGAAGACGGCGTCCGGGCCCGCGGCGGTGGCCGCCACCGCCTCGGCGCAGGTCAACGGCCAGATGGCGAGCAAGCTCGAGGGCCTCGGGCTCACGTCCGAGCAGGTGGAGGCCGTGATGGCGCTGTCCCGCGACGTCGTGGAGCGCGTCGTCTGGGAGGTCGTGCCCGTCCTCGCCGAGACGATCATCAAAGAAGAGATCGCGCGCCTGACGAAGTAGCCGCGCGCCGCGGCCGCCGCGCGGCCGCGCGGCGCGGGAGCATGCGACCGCTGCTTTGCCCGGCGACGTAGAGTTGCTACGTCAGGGCCGCGCCTCGTTCCGCGTTCGGCGCAGCCATGAACGACACGCACGACAAGAGCAGCGGTGCGCCCGCGGACGGCGGCGACGAGACGGTCGAGCTCGACGCCGACGAGGTGCGCCTCGTGCCCCAGGGCAACCCGCTCCGCTGGCGCGGCGCTGCTGTGTCCGCCGCGGGCTCCCTCCTCGCGTTCGTCGTGATGGCGCTCGCGCCTCAGCTTCGCTGGGGGGTCCCGCTCGGCGCGCTCGGGATCGCCGTCGCGGCGCTCGGCTTGCTCGACTTGCTCGGCACGTTCGACGACCCGCCCGAGCGCGTCGCCGCGCGCGTCGGGATCCGCGACCTCCTCGGTCCGCTCGCGCTGCTCGGGGGCGGGCTCGTCGCGTTCTTCGTTCTCATCACGCTCAGCGTGGCGGGCTACCTCTCGCCGAGCTCCCTCTCGCGGGACGGCGCGCCCACGCTGCTCTCGCTGGCGGCGTCCGCCGTCGCCGTCCCTGCCGCGTTCCTCACGGCTGTGGTCGGCGCGTTCCGGCTCGGCGAGCGCCTCGGCCCCTGCCGCGTCGACGAGGCGGGCGCCCCGCGCCCCCTGATCCGGCGGCATGGCTTCTGGCTCGTCGCCCTCGTCACGCTGCTCTACCTGCCCATGCTCGGGAGCCACTCGCTCACCGACCCGTGGGAGACGCACTACGGCGAGGTCGCGCGCGAGATCCTGGCCAGGAACGACTGGATCTCCCTCTGGTGGGCGCAGGACGGCTGGTTCTGGTCGAAGCCGGTGCTCGGCTTCTGGATGCAGGCGCTCGCGATGGCGGCCTTCGGCGTCCGCTACGGGTCGGGAGAGATGCTCTCGGCGGTCGCCGAGGGGCGAACACCGTGGCCCGAATGGGCGGTCCGGCTGCCCATCTTCGCGCTCACGCTCATCGCCGTTTACCTCCTCTACAAGGCCATCGCGCGGATCTTCGGCCGCCGCGCCGGGCTGCTCGCGGGGGTCGTCCTCACCACGATGCCGCAGTGGTTCATGGTCTCCCACCAGACCATGACCGACATGCCCTTCGTCGCGACGATGGCCGCGGCCATGGCGCTCCTCCTGCTCGGCATCCACACCGACGAGGCGGAGGAGGCGCGCGTCTACGAGGTCGATCTCGGCGTGCTCAAGGTGGGCCTCTCGGTCTACCACCTCGTGCTCGGGGCGATCCTCGCCTGCGCGCTGCCGCAGGTCCTCTACCTGCTCTCGCGTCACGTCGAGATCCACACGGCGCCCTTCGGCCTGCGCCTCCACGGCGACGTCTTCAGCTCCGGCTCACCGGGCAACTGCGGGCTCCCCGGCAACGAGGCCTGCCGGTCGGTGCTGCCCGTGCTCCCCGGCCTGCAGCCGGTGCTCCAGGCGGTCATCTGGGCGCAGACGCTCGCGATCGTCCTGTACGCCAGCTGGGGCGAGCGGCGCGTGCAGCGGCTCCTCTTCCTCGCGGCGTGGTTCTTCGCCGCCCTCTCCACGATGGCCAAGGGGCCGGCCGGCTTCGGGCTCCCGGTGCTCTGCGCGCTCGGTTACGTCGTCGTTTCGCGCCGGTACCGCGACCTGCTCAAGATGGAGATCCCCGTCGGGCTGCTCGTGCTCGCGTGCGTCGCGCTGCCCTGGTTCGTCGCGATGTACGCGCGGCACGGCCAGCCGTTCACCGACAGGCTCCTGTTCCACGACATGTTCAAGCGCGCCTTCACCCACGTGCACGACACGAACGAGGGCGACGACGTGAGCTTCCGCTACTACGTGTGGCAGCTCGGCTACGCGATGTTCCCGTGGACAGGGCTCGTGCCCGCCTCGCTCGTGTGGTGGCTCCGGCGGCGCGAGGGGGGACCCCCGGGGGAGCCCGGCTCGGCCGAGGCCCGCCAGAGCGACGCCTCTGTGTTCCTGGCGATGTGGTTCATCTTCGGCTTCGCGCTCTTCTCGCTGATGCTGACGAAGTTCCACCACTACATCCTGCCGGCCGTCCCGCCGGCGGCGATGCTCACGGGGATCCTGCTCGACGACATGCTGCGCCTGGAGCGCGGCGCGGGCGGGCTCGCGCCGCGCTCGGGCAGCGCCTCCGCGCCGGCGCGTTCGCCTTCGGTGGTCAGCTACGAGCGCGCGATGCTCGGCGCCGTCGCGATCGGCGCTGCGCTCCTGGTCTTCTTCGTCGGGCGCGATCTCGCGATGGCGCGCGAGGGGCAGGCGAGCCAGGCCAGGCTGCTGCACCTGTTCACGTACAACTACAAGCGCCCCTGGCCGCAGTCGCTCGACTTCTCCGCGACCCTCTGGGCCTTCACCGCCGCCGCGGCCGTCCTGTGCTTCTTGCTCATGGTCGCGCGCTGGCGCCGCCTCGTCCTCTACGCGCTCGTCTCGCTCGCTGTCGCGTTCACGGCGTGGGGGCTCGACGTGTACTTCGTGCGGACATCGCCCCACTGGGGGCAGCGCGAGACATTGCTCGCCTACATGCGCTCGAGCCAGGAAATCCCAGGGCCGCTCGTCGCCTACCAGATGAACTGGAAGGGCGAGAACTTCTACGCCGGCAACAAGCTGGCGGTCTTCGTGTCGAGCGGAAAGAAGTTTCAGGACTACATCAATGAGCAGAAGAAGAAGGGCGTGAAGACCTTCTACTTCGTCACCGAGCATGGGCGCATCAGCTCCCTGTCGAACGAGCTCGGCAATCCCCGCATCTTCGAGCGGCTCACGTCCATCGAGCTCAACAACAAGTTCCTCGTGGTTCGAGCAACATTCGAGTGACCGGTCGCGCCTGAAGGCGTTTATCTCACCGGCGCTGTCCGGATGTGACGCTGTATGCCTGCTCCGACCTGAGGAAGGCGCTTGTAGATGTTCAACGGTACTGCTGCATCGGGAAATCCCTTGCACCTCTGTCACGAGGGGAGCGCAGGAGCGCAAGGGAGCTCCGGTTCTGACGTCCTAAGTACCTGAATTCACTCCAGGAGGTGCAGGCACGCCTCGTGCTCTCTGTGAGCTCGAGCGTCGCGGCGGAGACCTCCCCCCCAGGTCCGCTGCGACGCTTTTTTTTGCGCCGTGGAGCTCGCCGCACATCGTGCGACCAGCGCCTCAGTGATCGGCGCTTGCCGGGGCAGCTTGCAACGCAGCGAAATGTCGATCCAGCGCGTCCAGGAGACCTGCTGTGGTGCTCACCTCGGCGGTCACGCCGACCCGGAGCCCCCACTTCTCGGCGGTCGCGCTCGTGATCGGGCCGATGCTCGCGAGGAGCACGCGGTCGAGGCGCGCTGCGGCGCCCTCGCCGAGGAGTTCGCACAGGCTGTCGACGGTGCTGCTCGATGTGAGCAGTACGACGTCGATCTCGCCCGCCGAGAGCGCCCGGAGCAGCTCCTCGCGGCGATCGCTCGACGCGGGGCGGGTCTCGTAGACGGGCACCACGTCAACCTCGCAGCCGGCGGCGCGGAGGCGTTCGGGGAGCACTTCGCGGGCGACGAGCGCGCGCGCGAGGAGGACGCGGACCGGGGGGCGCGCCGCCCTGCGCTCGGCCAGCGCGGGGTCGGCGAGGAGGGCCTCCGCGAGCTCCTCGCCGCGGAACTCCTTCGGGATGATGTCGGCGCGGACGCCGCGCGCGGCGAGCGCGGCGGCCGTGCCGGCCCCGATCGCGGCGAGGCGGGCCGAGCCGAAGGCGCGCGCGTCCAGGCCGAGCCGCTCCAGCTCCTTGAAGAAGCAGGTCACCCCGTTCTCGCTCGTGAAGACGACGGCGTGGTACCCGGAGAGCCCGCGGACGGCCTCGGTGACCCGCGCGGGGTGGGGGGGCGGGTGGATCTCGATGGTCGCGAGCTCGACCGCCTCGCCGCCACGGAGGCGGATGAGCCGCGACGTCGAGCGCGCCTGGTGACGCGGCCGGGTCACGAGGACCCGCTTGCCGAACAGCGGCTTCCGGTCGAACCAGCGCAGCGCGTCGCGCAGGCCGGTGACGGCGCCGACGACGATGACCGCGGGGCTCTGGAGCCCCGCCTCCCTGGCGCGGTGGGGCAGCTCGTCGAGGCGGCTCGAGACGACGCGCTGGTCGGCCCGCGTGCCCCACTGGATGGCCGCCGCGGGCGTCGCGGGATCGCGGCGCCCCGGCCCCATCAGCCCCGCGACCACCGCGTCGAGCGCCTGCATGCCCATCAGGACGCAGATGGTCCCGCGGACCGAGGCGAGCTCGCTCCAGTCGAACGCTCTGCCCGCTCGGGTGACGCCGCTGACGATCATCACGCTGGAGGCGATGTTCCGGTGCGTCAGCGAGATGCCGGCGTAGGCCGTCGCGCCGAGGGGAGAGCAGACGCCCGGCACCACCTCGAACGGCACCCCGGCCCGCGCGAGCGCCTCCGCCTCCTCCGAGCCGCGCCCGAACAGGAACGGATCGCCGCCCTTCAGGCGCACGACGCTGCGGCCCGCGAGCCCGAGCGCGACGAGCTCCGCGTCGATCTCCGCCTGCTTCGCGTCCTTCACCACCCGATCGCCGCCGCGCTTGCCGACCGAGCGCACCTCGGCGCCCTCCCGAACGCCGTCCAGCAGCGCGGGGTGGACGAGCTCGTCGTGCAGCACGACGTCGGCCGTGGCGAGGAGCTCTGCGCCGCGCAGCGTGAAGAGCCCCGGGTCCCCCGGGCCCGCGCCGACGAGGTACACGACGCCCGGCCTGGCCGCGGCCGGCCCCCCGCCCGCGGCCCGCAGGGCCGCCACGCCGTGGCCTTCCTCCGAGGGGTCGTCACGCCTGGGAACCACCGTCAAACTCCCGTCGTTCTCTCGTTCATTCATGGCAGACGTTGATTGTCATAGCGATTCTGCAGTGAAGTTGACTCGGTGCGTTAAGGGTATAGAATCGCACCCGTTCGATTCAACGTCCGACGGTTTCTGGAGTCCATTCGATGAGATCTGTGAAACTGTTCGAGGAGCTGCGGAGCTCAGAGCGCGGCTTTCCGGACCGATGGTACGTCACCAACGGCGAGCGATCGGTCGGGCCGGTGAAGCTCGACCAGCTCGCGCGCGGCATCGAGAGCGGAATCGTCCCGCTCGATAGCTTCGTTCGCAATGAGACCTGGACCGTGTGGTGCCCGCTGTCCGACATTGCAATGGTCACGGTCGCCGCCACGGAGACGCCTGCGGAACAGCCGGACGAGGTCTCGGCAGCGGACGCGGACGACGACGATACGGTCCCGCTCTCGTCCCAGCAGACGCCCCATCCGATGACCCCGCCGCGCCCCGGGTCGGCGGCGCGTTCGAGCGCGCGTCCTGGAGCGGCCCAGCGCTGAGCGAGCTCGCCGGGCGCGGGCGCCGCGCTCGGCGGGGCGAGCGCGGCCGGAAGAAGGGAAGTGGATGGCCGGTCTCATGCTGGCGGTTTCGGGCGAACACTAGCCGATTCCAGCGCTCAGGCGATCCACGGATCGCGCGCGGCGAGACCGGAGCGGTCCCCGCGGGCGAAGGGCTGCTATGCTCCGCCGCCGTGTTCCCCACGAAGAGACCGCGCCGGCTCCGCCGCTCGCCCGCCCTCCGCGCCCTGGTGCGGGAGACGTCCCTCAGCCCGGGGGATTTCGTCCTCCCCCTCTTCTTCAACGAGGCGCTCGACGCGCCCCGCCCGGTCGGGACGATGCCGGGCGTCTCGCAGCTGCCCGTGAGCGCCGCGGCGGCGCAGGCGCGGCTCTGCAAGGAGCTCGGCATCGGCGGGACGATCCTGTTCGGGCTCCCGCGCATCAAGGACGCGTCGGGATCGAGCGCGTACGACGCGGACGGCCCCGTCCCGCGCGCCGTGAAGGCGATGAAGGAGGCGGTGCCGGAGCTCCTCGTGATCACCGACGTGTGCGTGGACGAGTACACCGATCACGGCCACTGCGGTCTGCTCCGGCAGGACGCGTCGGGCGCGGTGGACGTCGACAACGACGCGACGCTGGAGGTGCTCGCGCGGGCGGCGGTCGTCCACGCCAAGGCGGGGGCCGACGTGGTCGCGCCGAGCGACATGATGGACGGCCGCGTCGCCGCCATCCGGCGCGCGCTCGACGCCGAGTCGCTGACGGGGACGGCGATCCTCTCCTACGCCGTGAAGTATGCGTCCGGCTTCTACGGGCCGTTCCGCGAGGCGGCGGACTGCGCGCCCAAGTTCGGCGACCGGGCGGGCTACCAGATGGACCCCGGGAACGCGCGCGAGGGCCTGCGTGAGGCGGCGCTCGATGAGGAGGAGGGGGCTGACATGCTCATGGTCAAGCCCGCGCTCGCGTACCTCGACGTCATCGCGCGCGTGCGCGAGGCGACGACGCTGCCGCTCGGCGCCTACAACGTCAGCGGCGAGTACGCGATGATCAAGGCGGCCGCGGAGCGCGGGATGATCGAAGAGAAGCGCGCGGTGCTCGAGCTGCTCACGTCGATCCGGCGCGCCGGGGCCGACTTCATCCTCACCTACCACGCGCTCGACGCCGCGCGCTGGCTCGGCTGATCCATGCGAAGCCGGGGCGCGGGCGGAGGTGCTGCGCGGCGCTCGGGGTGGGCCGCCGCCTGCGTGGTGGGGGCGTCGGCCGCGCTCGCGGCGGGGTGCGCGCCGAGCCGGTGCGACCGGTCCGAGAGCGCGAACCCGCCCATCGAGTTCACCGAGGCCGCGCCCGAGGGGGGCGTCTACGAGACGTCGGCGCCGGACGGCGAGCTCCTCCATTTCCCGGGCGGCATGCGGTACGCGCTCAGGCACGGCCTCGGCGCGCGGCCGCGATGGTGGCAGGTGTACCTGTCGTTCGAGAGCGACGGCACGAAGCGCGGCGGCACGCTGGCGCACGCGGCGGGCAACCAGGCCGAGGTGACCTGCGTGGACGGCGAGCACCTGATCGTCATGAACGACAGCTGCTCCGAGTACTGGCTGCGGGTGGTCGCCGGAGGCGCGGACGGCGCTGACGAGGGCGCGGCGGGAGGCGCCGTCGCCGGCAAGTGCTACGGCGACGACCCGGAGCGCGCTGACCCCTAGGTCTGCGCCACCGCCTGCCGGGCGAACTGGAGCCGGTACAGCTTGCTGTAGACGCCGCCTGCGGCGAGCAGATCCTCGTGCGTGCCCTGCTCGACGACGCAGCCCTTGTGGAAGACGACGATGCGATCGACGGCGCGGATCGTCGAGAGGCGGTGCGCGATGATCAGCGCGGTGCGCCCCTCCATGGCGCCCTCGAGCGCGCGCTGCAGGCGCGCCTCGGTGTCGCTGTCGACGTTGGCCGTGGCCTCGTCCAGGATGAGGAGCGGCGGATCGCGGTAGAGGGCGCGGGCGAAGGCGATCAGCTGGCGCTCGCCGGCGCTGAAGTTGCTGCCGCGCTCGAGCACTGGGGCGTCGAGGCCGTCCTCGCGGCGCTCGAAGAGATCGAGCGCGCCGATGCGGTTCAGCGCGTTCACCACCTTCGCGCGATCCGGGGTCGCGTCGCCGGCAGCGATGTTCGTGAGCACCGTGCCGGGGAACAGGAACACGTCCTGGGGGACGACGGCGAACTTGCGGCGCAGCTCGTCGCGAGGGTACGAGCTGACGTCGCGGCCGAAGACCCGCACGGCGCCCTCCTCGACGTCGTAGAGGCGGAGCAGCAGCGACGCCACGGTGCTCTTGCCGGCGCCGGTCGCGCCGACCAGCGCGACCTTCTCGCCGCTCCTCGCAGCCATCGAGACCTGCCGCAGCACGGGCACGCCCGGCTTGTAGCCGAACACGACGTTGTCGAGCTCGAACGCGACGCCCTCGTCCGCGGCCTTCGTCGGGCCGCCGCCGCTCGCCGCCGCCGTCGCGTCCTCGTCCTTGTTGTCGAGCAGCTCGAAGATGCGCTCCGCGCCGGCCATCGCGGACTGCAGCAGCGTGTACCGAGCCGAGAGATCGCGGATCGGGACGAAGAACATGTCGATGTAGGCGACGAACGCGAACAGCGTCCCGAAGGAGATCTCCTCCTTCAGGCTCTTCACGCCGGCGTACCAGAGCACCGCGGCGATGCAGACGCTCGAGACCATCTCGATGGCGGCGTCGAGCGTCGCGTCGAGCACGATGGATCGGTTGTTCGCGCTGCGGTAGGCCGCGTTGATCTCGTCGAACTCCTCGGCCGAGCGCTCTTCCCTGGCGTAGGCCTGCACGACGGCCATCCCGGAGACCTGCTCGTTGAGGTACGCGTTCATCCTCGCCGTCTTCGCCCGCACCTCCCGGAAGGCGTCGCGGATCCGGCGCCGCGTCCAGTTGACGCCGAGGGCGACGGGGGGCACCGCCGCGAAGGCGAGCAACGACATGCGCCAGTCGAGCGACACCATCACCACGACGATGACGGCGAGGCGGATCAGATCGCCGAACGCGTTGAGCGCGCCGGACGCGAACATCTCGCCGATCGCGTCCACGTCGTTCGTCACCCGCGTGACGAGCCGGCCGACCGGCGTGCGATCGAAGAACCCGAGGCGCCTTGTGTGCAAGAACCCGAAGACGCGCACGCGCAGGTCGGCCATCGCGCGCGCGCCGGCGAGCTGCATCAGGTAGAGCTGCGGGAACGCGAGCGACTGCTCCGCGAGCATGATGCCCGTGAGCAGGAAGCCGTTGCGCGTGAGGCGATCGAGCCCGCCGGGCGAGTCGAAGGCGTCGAGCGCGTCGCGCATGATGAGCGGGCGCATCAGCGCCAGCAGGGCGGTGACGATGAGCAGCGACAGCGAGAGCGCGAGGTGCTTGCTCTGCGGACGAACGAACGGCCATAGCCGCAGCAGCATGCGCGCGTCGTACGCCTCGCCGAGCTGCGCCTCCTCGTGGAAGCGGCTCAGCACGTCCTCGGTGCGGCTCGCCTTCTTCGCCCCGCGGCCCCTGTCCGCCGCCGCCTGCGCCGGCCGCCGCGGGCTCGCGCCCACCTCTCCGGCGGCCGAGGGGCTGCTCGATTTCGACCGCATCGTCGCGCTTTCTCCGGGGCTCGGTTGCGTCACGAGAGCCCCACCGGCTGCGAGGACGGCGACGCCTCGAGGGTCGCGAGATCCTCTTCGAGCTGCTGCTCCTCGGCGAACGACGCGTACAGCCCGCCCGCGCGGACGAGCTCGTCGTGCGTGCCGCGCTCGATGACCTGGCCCTGCTCCAGCACGACGATCGCGTCGCACCGCCGCGCGGCCGCCACCCTGTGCGTGATCAGGACGACGGTCCGTCGCGCCGCCTGCCGCTCGATCGCCTCGAGGATCGCCTGCTCGGTCTTCGCGTCGACGGCGGAGAGCGGATCGTCGAGGACGAGGATGTTCGGCTCGCGCACGAGCGCGCGCGCGAGCGCGACGCGCTGGCGCTGTCCGCCGGACAGCTGCACGCCCCGCTCCCCGACCACGGTGTCGAAGCCGTCCGGCAGCGAGAGGATCTCGTTCAGCACCTCGGCCTCGGCCGCGGCGGCGCGGATGGTCTCGAACGAGGCGGGCGAGTCCGGATCGTCGAGCGAGTAGCCGATGTTGCGGGCCACGGTGGTCGAGAAGAGGAACGCGTCCTGCTGCGCATAGCCGATGCTGGCGCGCACGGTCTCCAGGGGCAGATCGCAGATGTCGATGCCGTCCAGGAACACCGCGCCGCGCGGCGTGGGCATGAGCCGGGCGAGCAGCGTGGCGATGGTGCTCTTGCCCGAGCCCGTGCGCCCCACGATGGCGAGCGAGCCGCCCGCTTCGACCTCGAGGCTCACCCCGTCGACCACCTTCCTGGCGCCATGGGAGAACGTCAGCTCCTTGACGGAGAGGGCGCCGCGGACGACGTCGGGGGACGGCATCGGGCCGCTCACGACCTCGGGGATCGCGTCGAAGATCGCCTTGAGCCGCACGTAGCCGGCGCGACCGCGCTGGACGATCGCTGCGACGAAGCCGAGGGCGAGCATCGGCCACGTGAGCCGCAGCAGCGCCAGCCAGAAGGAGACGAAGTCCCCCCTCGTCATCTGCTTGTCCAGCACGAGCTGCCCGCCGTACCAGAAGACGATGAGCACGCCGACCGAGCTGATGGCCCCCATGAGCGGCCCCATGGATCCGCGCAGCTTGGCGAGGGAGAGGCTCTTCTCGAGGTAGGCCTGGTTCGTGCTCGTGAACGCCGCCATCTCGGACGCCTCGAGCGCGAAGGAGCGGACCACCCGGACGCCCGCGAGGCTCGCGAGGACGCGGTCGCTCATGGCGCCGATCGCCTCCTGGTTGTCGCGGGTGCGGACGAAGAGCTTGCTCGAGAACGAGCGGGTGACGAGCATCAGCGCGGGCATCGTCAGGAGCGCGGCGAGGGTGAGCCGCTTCGAGATGTGCAGCATCACGTACAGGGCGCTCGCGAACGCGAAGACCGAGCCGACGACGTTCAGCAGGCCGAAGCCGAGGAGGAGGCGCACCTGCGTCAGGTCGTTCGTCGCCCGGCTCATGATCTCGCCGGTCGGCATCTTGCGGAAGAAGGCCGGCCCGAGCTTGTGCAGGCGCGCGAGCAGGATCGCCCGGAGCTCGTACTCGACGTTGCGGCCCGCCGTGAAGATGGTGACCCGCGAGAAGACGCGCATGACCGCGGCGCCCACGCTCACCGCGAGCATGATGAGCGCCGCCCGCGAGGCCTCGTCCGACTGGAGCTTCACGGCGGCGTCGACGGCATCCTTGACCAGGAAGTCGCGCTTGGCCATGAGGAGCTGCTGCATCGCGAGCAGCGCCGCGCCGGCCAGGTAGAGCGGGAGTTTGTGGCGGAACTGGGCGGCGAGGCCGACCGGGTAGGTTGAAGGATCGCGCTTGATCATTGAGGAGAGTGCCGCGCGGCGACGCTCAGCGCGCCTTGCGGGGCGTCGGCGCGAGCGGCTTGCGGTGCGACGTCGAGAGCGCAGGCCGATCTCGGGCGTCGGCCACGAGATCGAGCTCGTCGAGATCGAGCCTCGTCGAGAGCAGGCCGAGCAGGACGCGCGCCCCTCCGCGCCCGTCGAGCTCGCTCACCACACCGATCTTGTCGCCAAAGGGCCCCCGCCGCACGCGCACCCGGCTGCCCTTCTCGAGCACGCCGCCCTTCGCGGGCTCCGGGGTGGCCTTCGCCGCGGCGTCCGGCTCGCCGGACGGGCCGCGCTGCGCCCGCGGCGCGTGCTCGGCCTGCGGCTTCTGCGGAGCTTCGGCCTTCGTCTGCGGCTCCGCCTCGCCGTGCGGCGCTCGCCGGGCCGGGGCGCCGCCCTCTCCGCCGTGCCTCGGCGAGGGCCGCGGCTCTCCTCCGCGACCGCCGCCGGCGCCGCTCGTCGCCTTGAACAGCGTCGCCAGGGTCGGCCGGCGGGCGGGGAGGGCAGCCTCGACGCGCTCGTCGCCGCGCGCCCGCGCCTGCTCCATCGATAGCTCGCGCGCCCGCGCCTGCTCGGAGCGCCACCGCTCGTTCTCGGCCTCGATCTCGGCGTGGGCGCGCGCGCGCTCCTGCTCGATGCCCTCGAGCTTGCGGTCGAGCGCAATGCGGTCGTTCTCGCGCGACCAGGCGACGAGCCGGTAGATGGGGGTGAGCGCGACGAGCGCGTCCTCGAGCTGCTCGTCGAGGATGTCGGCGTGCTCGACCGCGGTCTCGCGCGGGACCGACCAGCCGATCCAGAGCGGCACCTGCCCGTCGGCGGCGCGGCGAAGCATCTCGGCGATCGCGTCGGGCGTGGCCGCGCTGCAGGCAACGCGATCGCCCCCGTCGGCGCCGAAGGAGAACTGCTCCGGGAGCGCGTGGAGGGCGCTCGTGAGCTCGGCGGCGAGCGGCGAGGCCGGCTCGCCCGTCGCCTCCTCGGTCGCCGCGAGGCGGGCGCGGAGGTTGTCGACGTCGACCTTCGCGTCCGGGTGGACCGCGAAGCACACCTGCACCTCGCCCTCCGAGATGCGCAGCGCGAGGAACGCGTGCCGCGTGTAGGGGCTCGGATCATCGATCGCGTCGGAGATCGAGCGGCCTCGGTCGAGCAGGCGATCGAGCTCGTCGCGCGCCGCCTGGTCACGCCAGAAGAAGACCCACTGGCAGTCGGCCCGGTGCTTGTTGCGGATCGAGGGGTGCTCGTCCGAGCCGTGAACGTCGACCGAGATGCCGAGGTCGCCCAGCCGGGAGACGACGCCGCGCGCCCAGGCGAGCGCGCGCTGCTTCACCTCGAGGCGGGGGCGTGAGTAGGCCTTCGATGTCGCTTTTTCGGCGGCGTACGCGTCGAAGTCACGAGCGGTGAGATGCAGGGAGGGATGGCTCATTGCTTCGACTGACTGCGAGGCGCGGCGTGGGCGGGTGCTGCCCCTTGGGTGGGTCACGGGAGTCACGGGAGTCACGGGACGAGCTGTGCTCCTCGTGAAAGTCGCGCGGATGGTATCGTGAGGAGCTTCGAAATCAAAGCCTCCACGCCGCGCGATCGATCCCGGCGATGCGTGGAGGCGGCACGCTTGACCGCCATGACAAGCATGTCACCGTAGGCACTCCCGTGCCCCAGCAAGAGGGCGATCCCACCAATATCATCTAGATCCCCGCGTAAATTGCGCATCTCCGGCGCAGCGGGGCCGCTCCCGGGCGCTCCTGTTCCCCGAGTTGTCCGAGCACCCGAGCCCGTGAGCCTGCGAGGCCCGTCGGCCTGACGAAAGAGGAATCATGGAACAGCATCGAGACGAGCACATTGTCTGCGCGAGCTGCGGCACGTCGTTCCTATTCTCGGCTGCGGAAGCCGCCGTTTACGCCGAACGGAAGCTCGCGGCCCCGCCGAAGCGGTGCCGGACTTGCCGCCGCGCGCGCAAGGACAACCGAGGGGAGCACGAGAGCGCGCCGACCGCTCGCGCGGCGCAGCACCAGCGCCCTGGGCCGGCCCGGAGCGCCGGCGGGTACCGCGGCGCGGCGCGCGGTGACGGTCGGCCTCGGAAGCCCCAGTACACGGGCGACGTGAACGAGTACCGCAGCCCGATGCAGGACGCGTACTCGGGGCTTGCGCCCGCGTGGACGGCGCCGAGCGCCTACCCGCACCGCCCGCGCGGCGGCGCGCCCGTCCGCGACGACGGCAACTACCGCGCGCCGTCGTTCGCCGGCGAGCGCCGAGCCGTGCCGCAGGGTCGCGGCGCGCCGCAGCAGCCGCGCGCGCCGCGCAACCGTCCGACGTTCTCGATCACCTGCAAGTCGTGCGGCTCCGAGGGCGAGGTCCCGTTCAAGCCTGTCGAGGGCCGCGACGTGTTCTGTCAAGCGTGCTACCGCGCGCGCAAGCCTTCCTGAGAATCCCGTCAGCGCAGCCGCCTCGAAGCGGCGCAGAGGTCCGGCCATCGTTTGCCGGGCGCCGGGTCTCTGGCGAGCGGAGCTAGAGGCTGATCTCGCAGGCGAGCTCGGAGGTGAAGCCGAGCTCGCCGAGCGTGATCGTGACCTTCACGCCTCCGCCGGACGCGCGTCGCGCCGTCTCCTCGACCATCCCCACGACCCACAGCCGGAGCGGCAGCGAGGCCGGGTCGAAGTCGCCGATGTGGAGCGTCACCCGCCCGGTCGGTCCGGTCGCCACGCGCCATGAGCCGAACGTGAAGAGCCGCGACCAGATCGAGGTCCCGCGACGCATGAGCGACGCGATGTCGGTCAGCGGGCGGGCGAACAGCGTGCGCACGAGGCTGTGCAGCTCGCCGCCCACGCCGAGCCTGCCGATGTCGCGCCAGCGCTCGAGATCGCGCAGCACCAGCGACGTTGCGAGCTCCATGTACGCGTCGAGCGCCTCGAGATCGTATCCGACGAGCGCGTTGATCGAGTCGTGCTTGAAGTCGTCGGCGTAGCGGAGCGGCATCTGCGCGACGACCTCGTCGCGTGCGCTCCTCCCGTACTCGTCGACGATGGTGCGATCGACGCTCCGCAGGACGGGGCCGCGCACATGGTACTGCCCCGCGAAGCGCGCCGGCAGCGGCCGGACCGGGGTGATGTTGGGCCGCCGCGTATCGCGCTGCCGGTTGAGCAGGGCGCCGAAGTCGGCGCTGCGCACGGTGGGCTCGGATCGGAGCCCGAGGTCGGCGCTGCGCACGGTGGGCAACGACTCGCCGCGCTGCGAGAGCATCGAGGGCTCCGAGCCTCGGTTCCGCAGCGCGTTCGAGAGCGTCGCGCCGGGCGCGGGCTTCGCCGGCTCGGACGACGGCCGCATCATGGGCGGCGCCTCGGTGACGCGCCCGCCCGACACGAGCGACGGCGAGATGCGCATCGGCGGCGCGGCGTTCATGTCGAACGCCGTGCCCGCGCGCGATCGGTCGCGCGAGGACGAGAGCCGATCGCGCTCGTTCTCCGAGGCGCCCCCGAGGCTCAGGGCCATCCGCCGCTGCACGTTGATGAGCCTGCCGAGCGCCGCCGTCCGTCGCGGCGGATCTGGCGCGACGCGCTCGAGCTCGCGGACGACGTCGCCGGCCGTCTGGAAGCGCTTCGCGGGATCCTTCTGCAGGAGCCGCTGCACGATCGCCTCGAGCCGCGGGTCGACGGTCACGCCCGCCGAGGCGAGCGTGGGGACCTCCGCGTGCACGACGCGGAACGCGGTCGCCACGGCGGTCGGCGCGCGGAACGGCCGCGTGCCCGTGAGCACCTCGTAGAGCAGGACGCCCACGGAGAAGAGATCGCTCCGCCCGTCGAGCGGCGACTCCCCGGTGGCCTGCTCCGGCGACAGGTAGTCCGGCGTGCCGAACACGACGCCCGTGCGCGTCCGTGGCGAGGGGCCGTCGGAGTCGAGGACCTTGGCGATGCCGAAATCGAGCAGCCGGACGACGGCCGAGCCGCGGCTGGGATCGAAGGCGATGAAGATGTTCTCGGGCTTGAGGTCGCGGTGGATGATCCCCGCGCGGTGAGCGGCGTCGAGCGCCTCCAGCACCGGGAGCGCGACCCCGACGGCGGCCTCCATGTCGAGGCGGCCGAAGCGCGCGAGCGCCATGCCCAGCGACTCGCCGTCGAGGTGCTCCATCACGATGTACGGACCGAGCTCGCCGACGCCCGCGTCGATCACGTCGACGATGTTCGGGTGGCGGATCCGGTTGACCGCCTGCGCTTCCTGGAAGAACCGGTGAGAGAGCTCCGAGTTGTCCGCCAGCTCGGGGTGAAGGAATTTGATCGCAACGGCGCGACCTGCGAGCACGTGCTCCGCCCGGAACACGTCGCCCATGCCGCCCCCGCCGATGCGCTCCGCGAGGCGGTACTTGTTGTCGACGAGGAGGCCGGGGGTCGGGGGTCGAAACGCCATCTGCTGCCGCTGGCGGGCGAGGGACCAAGATCATGGTCCCCGAGAACACGCGCCCCTGTAAAGGGTTGGGAGGCACGCCCCTCCCGAAAGCTCGATCCTATTCCTTCGGTGCACGTCGCGGCTAGGTTACCTGCTCCAGGTGTGGGGCGGATCGCAGCGTGAGGCACCTTGCGGAGGGGCGATCACGGCTCAGGTGCATTCTTCCGCAGTTCGACGATCCGGTGGGTGATCTCCGCGAACCCGCGGCCCATGGGATGGGAGGCCACGAACCGCGGCGGCACCGACAGCTTGCCGAGGTGGGCGCGCACGTTGGCCACGCCGAAGGTCAATGTAAATGCAGCGAAGGCGACGCCGTCGTTGCCGCTGTCGCCCACGAAGGCGTAGCGGGACCGGGCCCGGGTTGGATCCTCTCCGAACCGGGTCGAGAGCAGGTGTACGGCGCCCGTGGCCTTGTCGGCCGGGTCGCGGGTGAGGTGGAGGTGGACGCTCGAGACGAGCGTCCTCACCCCCCGCTCGCGCAGCACGGCGCGCATCTTCTGCACGTCCTCCGGCGGGACGCGCCGGTGCTCCCCGATGTCGATGGTAACGTCGGTCACCCTCTGGTCGTTGTCGTCCGCGAGCGCAGCCGCGGGAAAACGACGCACCATGTCATCGGCGAGCGTGACGAGCTCGGCCCGACGAGCCCGCCGCGTGTCGCGGTCCAGCGCGTCGAGCTTGACGACGCGGCCTGCGCCGGCGCTCGGGGCGAGCCCTTCTCCATGGCCGGCGATCGGACCGGCCTGCTCACGGACCAGCGCGACGGCTCCGTTCTCGACGATCGTCGCGTCGATCGGCCATTGCCGCTGGATCACCTCGCCCCATCCCGCGGGCCTGCCGGTGCAGGCGATCAATGCGAGCCCCGTCTCGCGCAGACGGAAGAGCGCACCGTAGGCGGCCTCGGTGAGGGCGCCGTGATCCAGCACGGTGTCGTCGAGGTCGAAGATCACCCCGGCGAGGCCGCGCGCGTCGTCGGGGGTCAGCAGGGAGAGAGGTTTCATCGGGCGATCGTCAGAGCGCGTCGATGCGCGCGATGAGGCTCTTCAGGTAGAGCCCCTCGGGGAAGGCCGCGGGGACGGGGTGGTCCCCCCCCTGGAAGTGCCGGTCGAACACCGCTGCCTGCATGCGGGCGTCGCGCGCGCCGAGCGCGAGCACCCGGGTGAGGTCGTCGAGGCTCACGGCGCTGGAGCAGGAGCAGAGCACGAGGATGCCGCCCGGTCGCGTGGCGCGGCACGCCCCGGCCGCGAGGCGCCGGTAGGCCGTGAGCGCGGCATCCTTGGACGCGCGCGTGCCTGCGAGCTTCGGCGGATCGCAGAGGACGAGGTCGAAGCCGCCCTGACTCGACGCGCTCTGCAGCGCCTTGCGGGCGTCGTCGCGCGTGAAGCTGATCCGGTCGAGCAGCCCGTTCTCCCGCGCGCACTCCGCCCCGACCTCGAGCGCCGTCGCGCTCTCGTCGATCGCGAGGACCTCGCTCGCCCCGCCGCGGGCCGCCGCCATCGCGAACGTGCCGACGAAGCAGAACGCATCGAGCACGCGCCGGTTGGGGGCGAGCTGCTCGACGCGGGTCCGCAGCGTCCGTTGATCCAGGTAGAACCCGGTCTTGTGGCCGAGCGCGAGCGGGATCGTGTACCGCAGCCCTCGCTCGACGAACCGCAGCCGATCGAGCCCGGGGTCGCCGCGCACCACGCCGCTGTCGGCGGTGAACCCCTCGAGCTTGGCGAGGGATTCCGGGGTCCTGTCCACGATCGCGCGCGGCGAGAGCGCGGCCTGGAGGGCGTCGAAGATCACCCCCTCGCGGCGCTTGACCCCGATCGTCCCGAGCTGCACGACCACGGTGTCGCCGAACAGATCGACGATCAGCCCGGGCAGTCCGTCCCCCTCCGCGTGGATCAGCCGGAAGGCGTCGGTCTCGTGGCCAGGCGCCCGGCCGGGCAGGCCGAGCTCGCGGCGGTGCGCGATGGCGCGCTCGATCCGGTGCCGGAACAGGGCCGCGTCGATCGGCCTGTCCTCGCGCGTGTACATGCGCACCGGGATGGCCGAGCGCGGGGTGTAGAGCCCGCGGCCGAGCACGCTGCCGTACGGATCGGTGACCACGACCTCGTCGCCGGCCACGGCGCCGCCCTCGATGCGCGCGACCGCCTGAGCGAACACCCAGGGATGCCCCGACCACACGGGCCGAACATGACCCTGCTTCAACGTAACCGTAGGCATGATGGAACCCGATTGTTCTCGATGTTGGCAGGGCTGCCGACGAGGGCGGCCGTGCCGTGACGTTTGCCGTGGGAGCTAGTACCCTGCGGGACGGCGCGCGTGTGAACCTTCCGCCACAGCGCGCCGTGGCGGCCGATGCACGCCGGCGTGCTTCGCGGCCATGGTGACGACAATTCAGCGAGATGGTCGATGGCATCCCGGTTGCTAACTTCCCTGCACCGAAGAGGAGTCGCCCGATGCGCCGTTGCTTGACCCATGCCCTTGTTGCGGTGGCGATGACCGCGCCGATGAGCGCGCTTGCGCAGGAGAACAGCAACTGTCCTCCTGGCGCGTGGTTCTGTGAGGAAGTGGAGCCGCCCGGCGATCCCGCCGCGGGGCCGCCTTCCGCCGCCCCTGCCGAGGCCCCCCCGGCCGAGGCGCTGCCCCCCCCATCGCCGCCCCCGCCGCCGGGGCGGCGTGCGACCCGTCCGGCTCCGCCGATCGTCGTCTACCAGACCTCGCCTCCGGGCCAGCCGCCGCAGGTCATCGTCGTGACGCCCGGGTCCGCTCCTCCGCCGCGTGTGATCGTGCGCCGCGTGACCCCGCCTGCTCCGCCTCCGCCGCCGAAGCTGCGCTGGCGGCGCCAGTGGGGCGTCAACTTCCGTATGCAGGGCCTCATGATGGGCCGCGAGCACGGCGGCGCGGAGGACGCCGGCATGGGCGGCGTCGGGATCAGCCTGCGTTACCGGCCCGTCCCCGCCTTCGCGCTCGACCTCGGCGCCGACATCCTCGCGGGTAACGACTACCACGGCTACAACCGGACCGAGGTGCCGCTCTCGCTGAGCGGGATGCTGTTCGTCAACCCGCGCAGCCGCACGCAGTTCTACTTCACGGGCGGCCTGAACATGTCGCACGCCGACGTCGAGCGACCCGTGAGCGAGGCGGCGGCCGGCGGCGAGGCGTACGTTCCGAACACCGAGTACGACTACTTCGGCGTGCAGGGCGGCATCGGCCTCGAGTTCCGGCTCTCCCCCCGCCTCGCGCTGAACATCGACGCGCTCGGCTTCGTGCGCGGTCGCACGGACGACGGTGTCGTTCCCGAGTTCAGGGATCCCGTGACCGGGCGAACGACGGACACGTCGGGCGGTGGGCTCTTCCGCGGTGGGCTCAGCGTCTACTGGTGAGCGTCTCGTCCTAGCCTCCTGTCCGCCCTGACCGTGCGGGGCTCGCCTCGGCTTCGATCTCCTCGGGGCTGCCTCCGCGGTCCGGGCTGCTCCGACGCGGTATAACGCCGCATCGTGCCCCAGGCCTCGACCCCACGCGCGCTTCACAGCCGCGCTCCGCTGCTCCTCTCCATCGCCGGCGGTGCGACGTTCGCCCTCACGGCCCCGCCGACGGATCTCTATCCTGCCGTCATCGCTGGCCTCGCCCTGCTGGCGGCCGCCGTCCACGACGCCCCGACGGTCTGGCGCGCTTTCGGGCGCGGCGCCGCCTGGGGAACGGCGGCGGGCATCGTGGGCCTGCGCTTCGTGCCGGAGGTCATCCAGCGCTTCACGCCGCTCGGCTCGGCGGCCTCGTACCTCGCGCTGGTCCTGCTCGCTGCCGCCCAGTCGCTCGTCTGGGCGGTTTGCGGTGGCATCACGAGCGTGCTCCTCCGGCGCCTGCGCGCCCCGCTCGAGCTCGCCTTCGCGGCCGGCGTGTTCGCCGCCGTGGTCCTCCCGACGGTCTTCGGGTGGACGCCGGCGGGCCTCATGAGCCCGTGGCCGGCGCTCGTGCAGCTCGCCGATCTCATCGGCGAGCGCGGCGTCTCGGTCCTGTTCGCCGTGGGGGCAGCTCTGCTGGCCCGTGCGGGGCTCGCGGCCTTCGGGGTGGCGCCGGGCGGGCGTCCGCTCGCGCGCGCGCCTGCGCCGGAGCCGCGGTCCGCCCGCCGTCGGCCGCCGCGCGCGATCCTCTACCCGGCGCTCTCGAGCGCCGCGCTCTTCGGGCTGCTCGCGGCTCACGGCGCGCTGCGGATGGCCGCGGTGGAGCGCGCCAGCGCGGGCCTGCCGACGGCGCGGGTCGCGCTCGTCAACCAGGCCGTGGGGCCTCACGAGCGCTGGCAGGCGAAGAACCACCCGCGGATCCTGCGGACCCTGCACGAGCTCACCCGGAAAGCCGAGGCCGGCGGCGCCGAGCTCACCCTCTGGCCCGAGGCGGCGTATCCCTACCCCCTCCCGCACAGCGCCCGACAGGCGCCGCGCGGCGGTCGCGCGATCCTCGGGCCGGGCGTCCGCGGTCCGGTCCTCGCCGGGCTCATCACCCATGCGCCGCCCGTGAAGGCCGCCGACGGCGTGGAGGAACGGAACAGCTACAACTCTGCCACCCTCGTGCTCCCTGACCGGACCATGCAGCCGACGCAGGACAAGCTGCAGCTGCTCTGGTTCGGCGAGACGGTCCCGGGCGGCGCCTACCTGCCCTGGCTGCGGCGCATCTTCCAGAAGAGCGGCGGGCTCGTCCCGGGCGCGGAGCCGCGCGCGCTCACGCTTCCCCGAGAGCAAGGGCCCGCGCTCCGGATCGGGGTGCTCAACTGTTACGAGGACACGCTCACCGGGGTGGCGCGGCGGATCACCGGGACGCTCACCCCGAACCTCCTCGTCAACATCACGAACGACGCCTGGTTCACCGGGAGCGCCGAGCCCGAGCTGCACGCGCGGCTCGCGGTCATGCGCGCCGTCGAGCTGCGCCGCGATCTCGTGCGCGCCGTGAACCTGGGCGTCGTGTCATGGATCGACGCCCGCGGCGTGGTGCGCAGCCGCGAGGAGAGCGCTGCGCCGGGGGTGACCTTCGCGACCCCGGCGGTCAGGGACACGCCCCTGACGCTCTACACCCGCCTGGGCGATGTCCCGCTGGCGTCGCTGCTCGCCCTCGCGATCATCGTGTGCGCGCTCAGGGCGCGACACTCCATGGCGAAGGTGTCGCCCGGAGCTCGGGGTATTGGCGCGGAAGCGCGCCCGCTCGCAGGAGCACCGGAGCTCGCGCCGCCGGATGCGGCCACGCAAGCTGCGGCCACCGACGTACCGCTCAGCCGTCCTTGAGCGCCTTCACGGGCGCCGCGCGGAGCTTGCGGCTCGCCGGCTTGCCCTTGATCGTCATCGGCTGCTTGGTGAACGGATTGATGCCTTCCCGGTCCTGCGTGGCCGGGATCTCCTTCGCCTTGATCTTCACGAGGCCGGGGACCGTGACCTCACCAGGCCCCTCCGGACCGAGCTCTTTCTTCACCAGCTCGCCGAGCGCATCGAGCACGCTGGCCACGGACTTCTTGTCAAGGTTGGTGGCCTCGGCAAGACCAACGATCATCTGCGCCTTGGTCAGCTTGTTCGAACCGGGCATGTTTCCTCCAAGTCGAAAGGGGGCGTCCGTTTAACAAGCGAGGTTTCGTATCGCAAGCGATAAGTCATTGCGCCCCCGTCTTATTCGGCCTCGCGACGCCGCTGCGGGGCCGGATTCCAGTGGAACTGCTGCCCCGTGACGCCGCGGCGGCCTCGAGCTCCCGGGTCAAGGCCGTCATCTCCCGCTCCTCCGCGTCGGTCTTGTGGTCGTAGCCGAGCAGGTGGAGCAGGCCGTGCCCGAGCAGCATCGTGATCTCGTCGAGCAGCGGACGGTCGCGCTCGGCGGCCTGACGGGTGGCCGTGTCGATCGAGACGATCACGTCGCCCAGCAGGCCGTGCCACACCGACGGATCCACAGGGCCTCGCCGGCCGCGCCGGCGTGACGTGGCTCCGTTCTGGTCGATCATGGGGAACGCGAGCACGTCGGTCGGCTTGTCCTTGCGCCGGTAATTGCGGTTCAGCTCGTGGATGGCCTCGTCGTTCACCAGGGCAACGGAGAGCTCCACGCCCTGCAGCGCGAGGTGGGCGAGCATCTTGCTCGCGCGCCGGCGTACGACCGCCGCCGACACCCCATGGAACGGCCCGCCCTGCGTCGTGATGGACACGACCGCGGGGGCCGCTGGGCGGCTCCCGCGTCGCTTCGTTCCCGCGCTCCCCTTGTCCTTCTCGGCCACGGGATCCGCTATACCAGCTCGGGGATCTTCTTCGCATCTGCCAAGAACTGCGCGAGCCCGACGTCGGTCAGCGGGTGCCTGGTCAGCTGCTTGATGACCTTGAGCGGCAGCGTCGCGGCGTGCGAGCCGATCATGGCGGCCTGCACGAAGTGGACGGGGTGCCGCACGCTCGCGGTGAGCACCTGCGTCGGTAAGCCGTAGTTCCTGTAGATGGTCACGACCTGCAGGACGAGGTCCATCCCGTCGCCCGCGGCGTCGTCGACCCGCCCGACGAACGGCG
Source organism: Sorangium sp. So ce887 (assembly GCF_051521455.1). Lineage (NCBI taxonomy): Bacteria > Pseudomonadati > Myxococcota > Polyangiales > Polyangiaceae > Sorangium > Sorangium sp. So ce887. The sequence goes on from NZ_CP150354.1 coordinate 39,868, forward strand.
AGATGTACGTGGCCCCGGCCTTGGCCGCGAGCAGCGCCTGGGCGGCCGAGAAGCAGAGTGTGACGTTCGTCCTGACGCCCTCGGCGGCGAAGATCCGGACGGCCTTGAGCCCCTCGTCGATGAGCGGGACCTTGACCACCACGTTCGGGTGAATCCGGGCGAGCTCGCGACCCTCGCGGAGGATCGCGTCCTTCTCGACCGCCACCACCTCGGCCGAGACGGGGCCGTCGACCACCTCGCAGATCTCGGCGATCACCTGCCTCGTCGGCCTGCCGCCCTTGGCGAGGAGCGACGGGTTCGTGGTCACGCCGTCGATGACCCCCATCGACTGTGCTTCCCTGATTTCCGCGATGTCCCCTGAGTCGATGAACACCTTCATGGTCCTGCCTCCCCGAGCCGATGAATCGGCCCTCCGGCAGTGTTCATGCTGGCGTCAGGCGCAGGAGCAAGGGCCCGGCGGGGGCCCTTGCTGCCACGTCGCGGCTGTCGGGCGAGCGGCGCCGGCTCAGGCCGTCGCCTCGTCCTCGACGCCGTGGCACGTGTTGAACGGCTTGCCGCTGCCGCAGGGGCACTCCTGCTCCTGCATGACGGCGGGCTGCGGCAGCGCCGGCGCGGGGTTCGCGCCGATCGGGAGAGACTCGTCGTGCTGCGCGACCGCGTCGAGCAGCGCCGCCGCGTGGCGCTGGCGATCCGCCGCCTCGATCTGCGCCTCTTCCTGCTCGGCGCGCCGGACGTTCACGCTGAAGAGCTTCGTGACCACGTTCGAGGAGACGCGGGCCACCATGTTGACGAACATGTTGTAGCCCTCCTTCTTGTACTCCTGCTTCGGGTCCTTCTGCCCATAGCCGCGCAGGCCGATGCCGTCGCGGAGGTGGTCCATGTCGGTCAGGTGATCGACCCAGGCCTTGTCGAGCTCCTCCAGGTAGAGATGCCGGAAGATGCGCAGCGACAGCTCGACCCCGATCTCCTCCTCGCGCTTCTCGTAGGCCTTCTCGGCGCGCTCGTAGAGCTCGCGCGCCAGCGTCTCCTGATCGCCGATGTGCGAAACGTCGTCCGGCAGGTCGACGCCGACGTGCTCGCGGAAACCCTGGAAGATGCCGCCCCAGTCCCACTCCTCGGGCGGCTTGCGCGACGGGCACGACTCCTCGACCATCGCGCCGATGATCCGATCCATCAGATCGAGCAGGCGCTCCCGCTGCTCCGTGAGCGCCTGGGGCACGAGCGCGGCGCTCTCGTCGTAGATCTCGAGGACCTTGTCGGCGCGCGACTCGAGCTCGACCTTCACGCCCCAGCGCGTGTAGATCTCGCGCTGCAGGTTCTCGAGCTCGACGAACCGCTCCGTCTCCTCGAAGTCCTTTCGCACGATCTCACGGCGGTTGCCGTCCGCGTCGAGCGGCATCACTGGATCGTTCGCGAACATGCCAAGCAGGTAGCCGACGTCCGGCCGGACCAGCTCCACGATCGACGCGAGCGGCTTGATGGCCCGCTTCTCGCCAGTCGGCTTCCCCTCCTCGTCGAGGATCTCGGGATAGTAGCGGCCCACGAGCAGCGACTGGCGCATGTCGTAGATCGTCTTGCGCTGCGCGCTCATCACGTCGTCGTACTCGAGCAGGTTCTTGCGGATGTCGAAGTTGCGCTCCTCGACCTTCTTCTGCGCGTTCTCGACGCTCTTCGTCACCCAAGGGTGCTCGATGGGCTCGTCGTCGGGCATGCCCATCCGCTCCATCAGGTTCTTCACCCGATCCCCGGCGAAGATGCGCATGAGATCGTCCTCGAGGGACAGGTAGAACTTCGACGTTCCGGGATCGCCCTGGCGGCCGGCGCGGCCGCGCAGCTGGTTGTCGATGCGGCGCGACTCGTGCCGCTCGGTGCCCAGGATGTAGAGCCCGCCGATCTCGCGGATCTCGTTGCCCTCCGCGGTGCACTCCTTCCTGAGCTCCTCGACCAGCTCCTCGAACGCCTCGGGCTCCGCCTCGGCCTGGCGGTTCTGCTCCTTGAACTTGAGCTTCGCGAGCATCTCCGCGTTGCCGCCCAGGATGATGTCCGTCCCGCGCCCCGCCATGTTGGTCGACACCGTGATGGCCCCTTTGCGGCCCGCCTGCGCGACCACGTAGGCCTCGTTCTCGTGGTGCTTCGCGTTCAGCACGTTGTGCTTCACGCCCCGCTTCGTCAGGATCCGGCTGATCGCGGTGCTCTTCTCGACGCTCGTCGTGCCCACCAGGATCGGCTGGCCAAGCTCGTGCTTCTCGAGGATCTCGTTGATGACCGCCGTGAACTTCTCCTTCTCGGTCTTGTAGACGAGATCCTCGTAGTCGACGCGGACCACCGGCTTGTTCGTGGGGATGATGACGCAGTCGAGCTTGTACGTGCTGTGGAACTCCGCCGCTTCCGTGTCCGCGGTGCCGGTCATCCCGGAGAGCTTCTTGTACAGCCGGAAGAGGTTCTGGAAGGTGATCGTCGCCATCGTCCGGCTCTCCTCCTGGATCCGGACGTTCTCCTTCGCCTCGACGGCCTGGTGCAGGCCGTCCGACCACCGGCGACCCGCGAGGACGCGGCCGGTGAACTCATCGATGATGAGCACCTTGCCGTCGCGTACCATGTAGTTGACGTCGCGCTTGTAGAGCGTGTGCGCGCGCAGGCACTGGTTCAGGATGTGCAGCGTCTCGAGGTTCACCGGGTCATAGAGGTTCGTGCCCTTGAGCACCTTGAGCGCCGCGAGCAGCCGCTCCGCCGTCTCCACGCCCTCGTCGGTCAGCGTCACCGAGTGACCCTTCTCGTCGACGGCGTAGTGCTCCTCGTTCCGGAGCTGGGGGATGACCTCGTTGATCGAGCGGTACTTGTCGCTCGAGCGCTCCCCCTGGCCGCTGATGATGAGCGGAGTCCGCGCCTCGTCGATGAGAATGGAGTCGACCTCGTCGACGATCGCGTAGTGCAGCGGGCGCTGCGCGTACTCGAGCGCCGAGAACTTCATGTTGTCGCGCAGGTAATCGAAGCCGAACTCGTTGTTCTGGCCGTACGTGATGTCACAGCGGTATGCGTCGCGCTTCTCCGCGTCGCCCTGCTGATTGACGACCACGCCCGTCGACAGGCCGAGGAAGCCATAGAGCTTGCCCATCCACTCGGCGTCGCGCCGCGCCAGGTAATCGTTCACCGTGACGACGTGGACGCCCTTGCCCTCGAGGGCGTTCAGATAGCAGGGGAGCGTCGCGACCAGCGTCTTGCCCTCGCCGGTGCGCATCTCGGCGATGCTGCCGTTGTGGAGCACCATCCCGCCGATGAGCTGCACGTCGTAATGGCGCATCTTGAGCGCGCGCTTCGACGCCTCGCGGCAGACCGCGAACGCCGGGACCAGGATGTCATCCAGCGTCGCCCCGTTGGAGAGCTTCTCCTTGAACTCCGCTGTCTTTGCCCGAAGCTCGGCGTCCGAGAGCTTCTGCAGCTCCGGCTCCATCCTGCCGATCGCCTCGGCGCGGGGTCGCAAGCGGCGGATGGCACGCTCGTGCGAGGTGCCGAAAATCTTCTTCATCGCCCAAGTGAACATCTTACGTGCCTTGGCTCCGCGGCGGTCAGGTGGGAGGAAAGGGTCCGGCCGAGGAACGCGAACGTAGTCGCGCCGCGGGCGTCGCGCAATTCCTGGACCGCGCGCTCCGTCGACGACACCGCCGAGGCGATCCGCCCGAGGCTCCGCGGCCCGGGCGCTGCCCGGCCTCCGCCTCCGCCGTCGGACACGCGCTCCGGCGCATGCTCGCTCCCGCACGCCCAGCGGGCCGCGTCCACGCACCGGCCGACCACGCCCGCGCACCGGCGACCACGCTCGGCCCGAGCCGCCCCGGGAAACGACGGGGCACGTCGCGCCGCAGGGAGGTCGAGTCCTCCAGGATTTAAGCCGTGGTGCACGAGGGGGGACTCGAACCCCCAAGCCTCGCGGCGCCGGAACCTAAACCCGGTGCGTATACCAATTCCGCCACTCGTGCGCGCGCACGCTTGTGGCACCCCACGCCAGCCTCATCAAGCGGGAAAATGAGTTTGCTGCGCTGCGCCGATCGCGTCAGGGCGGAGGTGCACGAGCGGCCCGGACGGGAGGCCCCGGCCCGGGAAGCCGAGCCTGGAGCAACGGGCGGATCGGCGGACAGCACCGTCCTGGAGGGGTCGCAAACCTGGGCTGGCCCGTGCGCACGAACCGCGCACCGGCGGTCGGGGACGCGGTGGGCAAGCCGACAGCATGGGGGGGCGCTCTTCGCCGGGGCGGAGAAGCCTTGCGGAGGGAGCGCGAAATGGGCACAGCGCCGGCCCCGGGATCGACGGGGCGGCCTCACCGGCGGCGTCGCTCGAAAGGGCCGCGTTGACGCCGAGAACCAGGGCCGACGAGGGTCGGGCGACGGCGGCGCCACGCTGTCGGCACGTGCGTTGCGAAGAGGGAGGACCGTCCGCGGACGCGGATGCTGCCGCTGAACGGTGGGGCGCGCGCGCGTCGCCGTCCCCGTCGATGCGGCGCAATTCGACTGCAAGCCGCAGGGAACCCCGATGACGTACCAACCGAACGTTCTCCTCTTGGATCAGGACCATGTCCTCCGGAGGGCCACGGCGCTCCTCCTGGGCAACCGCGGTGCCCTCGTCAGCCCGGCCGCAACGCTGGAGGAGGCGATCTCCCTCTCCCGCGAGCGCGTCTACGACGTCGCGCTGATCGATCTCGCTCCCGGGACCCAGGGCGCCCGGGAGATCCTGGGCCGCCTGCGGCGCGAGGGCACGATGCCGCGGCGGGTCGTCTTCTGCGCCGACGAGCCGGTCTCGTGCGACGGAGCGGACGACGTGAGCGAGGTCCTCCTCAAGCCGTACGCCTTCGGCCGGCTGCTCAGCACGATCTTCGTCGATCTCAGCCCCCGGCCATCCACGAGGTCCGGGGTCTTTCCTCGCCTCCGGCTGGTCCGCGGCGAGCTCGACAATCCAGAGCGGAGCGGACCGGGTGAGCGAGGCGCGTGCGCCCCCGACCGGGCCGCCCCCGGTGCGGTAGACCGCCCGACCGAGCCGCGCGGCGGCGACGTCGTCGAGGCGAGCGGCGCCGCCGTCGTCCGGCTCCAGCGCAGGACGCGCAGCGGTCCGTCGGGGCGCACGCTCAGGTCGCCGCGGCGCGCGCCGCGAGGTGCGCGCCATCCCGGATGACGATCCGCCGCCGGTCGAACGAGATCAGGCCGGCGCGCCCGCGAGCGCGCTCTCGCCCGCGAGTTCGCCGGGCCCGCGGTGCCCGAGCGGGACGACCCGCCCGTCGGCGACGCGCTCGGCCTTCACGCGGCTCGAGATCCTGCGAGGCGTCGCCGCGCTCGCTCTCGATCCCCAGCGCAGGTCAGCGCACCTTCGGCTGTCCCATCGCGCCATCGCCTAATTTTTCGGGATTTCAAGCCTCCCGATCGGGAGCCGATGGTGCAACGATCCGTTGGCGGGGGCCAATTCTAACAGACCGAGGATCACACTCCGGGTAGGGCGGAGAAATCCGCCATGGTGGAGCCTGATACCGCGTTCAGCAGTACAGGATGCAGGCCCTGCGCTATTTTTTGGTGCAGACGTGAAAGCAAGACCCGGGCCGCTGCCCCGTTCGATGCTACGTTGGGGGTGAGGCCACCAATGAAACACTCGATGGCACGAACCTCGCGCAATGCCCCGGCCCCCGTTCGGCGGGTGGCGCAGGCGGCGAACTGAGAGAAGGAGCTCCTCATGGGCATGGAGATGAAGCTCCAGTTCAAGCTGTCCCAGCAGCTTGTGATGACCCCGCAGCTGGTGCAGGCCATCCGGCTGCTCCAGCTCTCGCGGCTCGAGCTGGTCGACGAGATCAGGAAGGAGCTGGACGGCAACCCGGTCCTCGCCGACGACATGACCGACCCGAAGGCGCGGGACGGGGAGAAGGGGGATCAGAGGGGGAGGAACGCCGACCTGCCGACAGAGCAGCGGCTCGAGAACGGCGAGCGGTTCGACCGCGACACCGACATCGCGGCGCGCGAGACGGAAAAGCGGGTCAAGGAGGTCGACTGGGAGCAATTCCTGGAAAACCGCCAGCTGCAGCAGGCCATGCCCGCGCACCGGGGCGGCTTCGACGAGCTGCCGCCGATCGACCAGAACCTGACGAAGCCGTCGAACCTGCGCGACCACCTGCTCTGGCAGCTCCAGATGAGCGATTTCGTCGAGAACGAGCGGCAGTTCGCCCTGCTCGTCATCGGCAACATCGACGAGAAGGGATACCTCGACCTCAAGGGGGGAGAACGTCCCGACGGCACGAAGGGCCCTGACATGAGCCTCGCCGACCTGGCGCGGGAGGCGGAGCTGCACCCCGAGGACGCCGAGGAGGTGCTGGCGATGATCCAGCGCTTCGATCCGGTCGGGGTCGCGGCGCGCGATCTGTCGGAGTGCCTGCGGGTGCAGGCCGAGGTGCTCGGCTTCGACGCGATCGAGATGGCCATCATCAAGGACCACCTCCACAACGTGGAGCGGCGCAACTTCCCCGCGATCTCCAAGGCGCTGAAGATCCCGCTGGAGGAGGTCTACGACGCGGTCCAGGAGATCCAGAAGCTGGAGAGCGTGCCGGCGCGCAACTTCGCCGAGGTCGACGAGAAGACGATCGCCATCACCCCGGACGTGTACGTCATCAAGGACGGCTCTCAGTTCGTCGTCACCGACAACGACAAGGGGCTCCAGCGGCTCTACATCAACGAGAACCTCGCCCAGCGGATGCTCAAGGACCCGAAGGCGAAGGAGTTCATCAGCGAGAAGCTCCGGAGCGCGCAGTGGCTGATCCGCGCCATCGAGCAGCGGCGGCGCACGATCATCAAGGTGACCGAGTGCATCGTCGAGAAGCAGCGCGAGTTCCTGGAGCGCGGCGTGGGCTACCTGAAGCCGATGATCCTGCGGGACGTCGCCGAGTCGGTGGGCATGCACGAGTCGACCATCTCCCGCGTGACGTCGAACAAGTACGTGCACACGCCCCAGGGGCTCTTCGAGCTCAAGTACTTCTTCAACTCGTCGATCCACAGGGTGGCTGACGAGGACATCGCCTCGGAGAGCGTCAAGCAGGCGATCAAGAAGATCATCGCGGCCGAGGACAAGTCGAATCCCTACAGCGACCAGGCGATCGTCAAGATCCTCGAGGAGACGGACGGCATCAAGATCGCCCGCCGCACCGTGGCCAAGTACCGCGAGATGCTCGGCATCCTGAGCTCGTCGAAGCGCAAGAAGATGTTCTGAACGGCGCCGGACGCGCCCGCTCGACCCCCGTTCCGGCCCCCCCCTTTCCCGGCCTCCTGCCATGCCCGCCGAACCGATCACGGCCGCCCAGCTCTTCGAGCGCTTCTTCGCGCCGCACTACCCGCCCGACGCGCTCGCCGACCTCGCGGCCATGCGCTCCACCGACGCAAACCCGGCTGGAAACCCGTCGATCCTGGCCCAGATCGAGCACGCGGCGGAGGTGTTCGCCCGGCTCGCGCCCGGGGCGTTCGACGTGCCCGACCTCGGGCTCGATTTCTCCGATGCGTCGGTCCACCGGCTGGGCGCGGCGCTGACGCGCGAGCGGCGCGACGCCTGGCTCTCGCCGGCAGGAGGAGCGGGCGGTGCGGGGATGCGCGGCACGTCGACAGCGAGCGGGGCCGGAGAGCCGTCCATGCTGGTCACGCTCGTGACGCACGGGGCGCTCTATGTCGGCGCGTGCGTCGTCAAGAACCACGGGGGGAAATGGCAGGTCCGGAGGCCGCTGTGGGAGTCGCTGGTCCGGCTCGAGTCGAGCGCAGGGACCGGCGATCTCGCGCTCTTCCAGTGGTGGCTCAAGGCGCTCAGCGACGAGGAGATCGACCGCGGCAGGCTCGTGGATCGCTACCGCATCCACGTGGAGGTGCCGACGTTCGACGCGGAGCGGCTGCCGGTCATCGCGGCGGGCGACCGGCGGATCCCGAGGCTCGCGAAGGTGCGTTACGACACGCTCTACAAGCACCTCCGCGCGCACCTGCCGGAGCTCAGGTCGGTGGGGGAGGACTTCCCGTCCCCGGAGCGCTTCGAGGAGATGGCCTTCAAGAGCATGGAGTTCGCGCTGCTCGGCGGCGGGCGGATGCTCCTCATGCACGGGGCGACCGCGGAGGGGGTGCACCTGTTCTGGCTCGACGCGAACGGCTTCGCGAAATCCGCGTACTACCCGGCCGACAGCTTCCCCGCCCACGTGGTCCAGGTCGAGGGCCAGAAAATCCGGGTGATCGTGCCCGTCCGCGGCGAGACCCAGGCGCACGAGATGCTCTGGTGGGGGGCGTAGCCGGCCGCGTCGCCGTGCGCCGCCCGACGGCGCGCGCGCGCCGGGCTGACCGGCGCGCGTCCCGGGAGTAGGCTCGCCCCGTGCTGTCGCCCGACGTCCGCTTCGAGGGGTTCACCGCGACCGACTGGATCCGCGTGCTGTCGTTGTTCCGGCCCAGACGCACGAGCGTCGACGAGGCCGAACGGCCGCGCGGCGGCGTCGTCGCGGTCCGCGCGGGCGGCAAGCTCAGGAAGCTCGTGCACACCGACGCCGGCCGGCTCCGGATCGACGACGCGCAGCGCGCGGCCACGCTCTCCGCGGAGGAGCTCGCCGCGTCCCATCACGCGAGCTGGGCCGCCGTGATCGAGGCGGGCGCCCTCGAGGCGATCGTGGAGCGGTTCGGGGCGCGGGTGCGGCGCGGCGACGACCTCATCGCCCAGACGCTCCTCCTGCTGCAGCTCGCGCGCGAAGAGCTCCTCGTCGGGACGATCGATCTCTGGCCGGCGCGGCTGCACGGCGTGCCGATCCCGTCGCCGGGCGTCGTGCGGGGCACGCTGGAGTCGCTCGCCGGGGTCGGCAAGACGATGGTGATCGGCCTGTTCGAGGGCGGGGAGCTCTGGACGAGCGTGGCGCTGCGCCGCGACGCGCGCGGGATCAGCCTGATCCTCGGGCCGGACGAGGTGCGGGAGGACATGGGGCTGCTCGCCGGCGACTGGCGCCGCGACTACCGGCACCTGTCGCGCGCGATCGAGGAGCGGGCAGGGGAGCTGTCGCTCGGCTGCTTCGCCGAGGCGGAGACCATCCGGAAGCTCGAGGTCGATCCGAGCCCGGGCGCCTGGGCCCGGGCGGTCGCGGTGCGCGACGTGATCCTCGCGCCGGTGCCGGCGGCGCTCGCCATCCCGCTCGGGATCGACGCGGGGCGCGCGGCGCTCAGCGCCCTCCGCGCGATCGCGGAGCGGATCGATCCGATGGGGATCGTGGGGCCCGCGATGCGGGCGGTGCTCGAGCGGGCCGGGACCGACAGCGAGATGGCCGCGATGCTGCCGTTCCACCCGCTGGAGCTGCTCCGCAAGCTCATCAGCCGCGAGCGCTGACCCGGCCGCACGTCGCCGCGGCCGCGCGCGCGTCGCCCCGATGGAAGCATCAGGGGTGCGCGGTGCTCGAGTCGCCGCCCTGGACCGCCGGGGCGAGCTGGAAGCGGCGCTCCTCGCACGCGTACGCGGTGGGGGTCAGCTCGATGACGGTGTGCAGCGGGATCGGCAGCGTCGGACACGAGGGCGCGGGGCGATCCACGAGATAGGCGTAGAGCGCGCGCAGCACCGCCTGGTGGCCGATCACGAGCACGGGCGAGCGCTGGCGCTCGAGCTGGATGATCAGCGGGTCGAGGCGCTGGATGACGTCCTCGTACGACTCGCCGCGAGGGTAGCGGTAGCGGAACTTGTCGGCCGCGCGCGCGTGGAAGACCTCGGGCATCTGCTGGCGGATCTCCTCGTAGGTCATGCCCTCGCAGACGCCCGCGTCGATCTCGTCGAGGGCGCGCCACGCGACGTGGTTCTGCGTCATCGGGCGCGCGGTCTGGATCGTGCGGCGCAGGGTGCTCGTCCAGACGTTGACGTGCTCTTCGCCGGAGCGCTCGCGGATGAAGCCGGCGAGGTTCTTCGCGTACTCGTCGCCGCGCCCGCTGAGATCCGAGTCGCCGCCGAGCAGGCCCTTCTCGTTGAACACGCTCTCGCCGTGGCGGGTCAGCCAGATCGGGTGCGGCGTGAGGTGCATGTTCATCAAGAGCGGGACGAGGCGCGCCGGCAGGTAGCCGTGGATGCGGTTCAGCACGACCTGGCGGCCGACGTCGATGATCTTGATGTAGCTCTTCTCGGGCTCGCCGAGCGGCTCGTACGCGCGGGCGTAGTGCGCGATGCGCGCGCGGAAGTCGCGCAGCGCCGCCTCCGGATCGACGCCCTGGTAGTCGGGCGAGCGGAGCTTCGTCTCGCGGACGTTGGTCTCGATGATCGACTCGTCGTTGCAGATCGACTCGATGAAGACGACCGGGAAGCCGTGCGCCTGGCAGCGCTCCATCACGAGGTTCCGGCGGGCGCGGGTGCTGTTCGTGGCGTCGTAGATCGCCACCTCGCCGCCGGAGCTGAGCCAGCCGATGAGGTCGTCGAGCGCCGTCATCGCCATGCCGAGCAGCGCCTGGCGGCCCTCGGAGTTGTCGGGGTCGAAGAACTGGTGCGGCTGCGCGGTGCCGAGGTGCGCCCGGCGGTAGTTGCCCACGTTGAAGAGCCGCGTGGGGTGGCCGAGCCACGAGAGATACCGCGCGATCTTGCGGGCGATGGATGTCTTTCCCCGCGCGGGCAGGCCCACCATGGCGAGGACGATCGGCGACGAGTCGCGCGCGAGCGAGACCATGGGGAGCGTTCTAGCCGATGACGGTACGGCCGGCGACGACGACGGAAAGCAACCGGCCGCTTCGCTGTCCGTCGCGCCGGTACGAGAAGAAGCGGGCGGGGTCACACGCGGTGCACCCCGGGACGTCCTCGACCGAGGTTGCGTCGAGGCCAGACTCGGCGAGCTGAGCCTTGAGGATGCGCCGGACGTCCGCATGCGGGCGCGCGCCGGGGGCGCGGCGGACGATGGCGGCGTCGCCGGCGCTGGAGCAGGCGGCGAGATCGGCGGCGACGTCGTCGCCGATCTCGAAGCAGCAGGCCTCGATGTGCGGACCGATCGCCGCGACGAGATCCGCGCCGGGGCCGGCGAGCGCCCTGAGCGCGCGGGCCGCCTCGACCACGACCCGGAGGACGGTGCCGCGCCAGCCGCTGTGGACCGCGGCGACGGCGCCGCTCCGGCGATCGGCGAGGAGGATGGGGGCACAGTCGGCGCTGCGAACGCCGCAGCCGACGCCGGGCACGCGTGCGAGGGTAACGTCGCCAACCTCACGGACGACGTCGTCACGATCCTCGGCTCCGGTGAGCACCCGCGCCGCCACGCCGTGGACCTGGCTGAGGTAATAGAGCCGCGCCGCCGGGATGCCGAGGCGCCGCGCGGCGCGCTCCAGGTTCTCGCGGACGGCGGCGGGGTCGTCGCCGAGCGCCACGGCGAAGCTCAGGGTGTCCCACGGGGGGGCGCTGGCGCCGCCGCGCCGGGTGAAAAAGGCGTGCGAGAAGCCGGCGGAGGCGAGGAGCGGGCTCTCGAGCGCCTCGGCCGCCCCGGGGACGTCGATTTTTGCGGTCATTTGGGGCGCCACGAACGATCGGATGCGTCGGCTGCTTCGGTCATAGACGATACGGGTGGGTTGCGTGGTATTTTCCCGCTCCACGCATGGCCGCCGGTCCGGACCCGAATATCGGTCGAGATCTGCTCGGGGGGCAGTTCCAGATTCTTCAGAAGATCGGCTCCGGCGGCATGGGGTCGGTCTACAAGGCCACACAGCCGGCGATGAACCGGATGGTGGCGGTGAAGATCCTCCACCCGAAGCTCGCGAACCGAAAAGATCTTGTCTCTCGCTTCCGCCGCGAGGCGCGGGCGATGAGCCACCTCACCCACCCGAACACGGTCAAGGTGCTGCTCTACGGCGAGCTCGAGGACGGCTCGCTGTACATCGTGATGGAGTACCTGGAGGGCAAGAACCTGAACCAGGTGGTCCGCAAGGACGGGCCGCTGACCGTCGAGCGCGCGATCCCGATCCTCATCCAGGTCTGCGGCGCCCTGCAGGAGGCGCACATCCAGGGGATCGTGCACCGCGATCTCAAGCCCGAGAACATCTTCCTGTCGACCAACGGCGGGCTGAAGGACTACCCGAAGGTGCTCGACTTCGGCCTCGCGAAGGTGACGGAGCGCGAGCTCCGGCCGGGGTCGGTGATGCTCACGCAGGAGGGCATGGTCTTCGGGACGCCGGAGTTCATGTCGCCCGAGCAGGCGCAGGGCAAGGTGCTCGACGCGCGCAGCGACATCTACTCGCTCGCGACCATCCTGTACGAGGTGCTCACGGGCAAGCTGCCGTTCGAGGCGCGGACGCCCATGGAGTACATCCAGCACCACGTGACCAGGAATCCGATCCCGCTCGACGAGCGCGTGGCCGGGAAGCACTTCCCGCCGGGGCTCGGGGTGGTGCTCGGCAAGGCGCTCGAGAAGCGGCCCGAGGATCGGTTCGAGTCGGCCGCGGAGTTCGCCGACGCGCTCAAGCCGTTCGCAGGCGGCGCGGGCAAGGGCTACACGGCGATGATGCCGAAGAAGGCGAACCCGGCGCTCGAGCAGGCGGCAAAACAGCACGCCGCCGCGCTCCAGGCGAGCAGGCCGCCCGGGTCGTCGCCGTTCAAGTCGCCTGCGAAGACGGTGAAGATGGCCCAGCAGCCGCAGGCGCCCGCCGCCAAGCCCGCGCCCCTCGCCAAGGCGCCGGCGGCCAGGGCGGAGGCGAAGCCGCTGCTCCTCGTCGGTATCGCAGCGGGGTGCCTGATCGCCGGCATCCTGATCACCATCGTGGCGATGCGGCTGTTCCAGGGCTGAGCCTCCGCGGCTGCGCCCTGGATCGAGGCGAGCCTCCACGGGCGTGCTAGCGTCGCCGCTCCGGCGCGCCGGGCGCGCTGGATGCGCATCGCCTGCGCCAGCGTTCACGGGGACGTCGTCATGGCCTCGGAGCAATCAGGGAACCCAGGAGGAAACGAGAACGATCCGGCCAGGAGGGCCGATTCGCCGCGGCGGGCGTCGGAGCCGCCGGTGCGGCGGGCGTCGGAGCCGGCGCGGCGGGCGTCGGAGCCGCCGGTGCGGCAGGCGTCGGAGCCGCCGGCGCGGAGGTCCGGACCGCCAGGGCGAGGGAGCGAGCCGCCGCAGCGGATCAGCGCGGCGGCGCGGCCGGTGAGCGCGCCGCACCTCGATGTCCCGTCGCGCCCGTCCCGCCCGCCACCCCCGCCGGACGACGCGGCCGCACAGGAGCGGAGCGCCAGGATCGCCACCTGGGCGAAGCGCATCGGGATCGCGCTCGCGGCGCTGCTCGTCCTCGCCGCCGCCGCCGTCGTGCTCGTGGTCCGACATTACGAGGCGGATCTCCCCTCGACCCGCGAGCTCAAGGACTACCGGCCCCCGCAGGTGACGCGCATCCTCGCGCGCGACGGGACGCGGCTCGGCGAGCTCTTCACCGAGCGGCGCACCGTCGTGCGCATCGGCGAGATCCCGAACCAGGTGAAGCTGGCCACGCTCGCCGCCGAGGACGCGGGCTTCTACGAGCACGCCGGGCTGAACTACCTCGGCATGCTCCGCGCCCTCGCGGTGAACCTCCGCTCGACCCAGACCCGGCAGGGGGCGAGCACGATCACGCAGCAGGTCGTGAAGAACGTCCTGCTCACGCCGGACCGGACCTACAAGCGCAAGGCGCGCGAGATCATCCTGGCCCGCAGGATCGAGCAGGAGCTCACGAAGGACGAGATCCTGGAGCTCTACCTCAACAAGATCTACTTCGGTCACGGCCGCTACGGGGTCGAGGAGGCGAGCCGCTACTACTTCGGGAAGAGCGTGCGCGACGTGACGCTCGCCGAGGCCGCGCTGCTCGTCGCCGTCGTGAAGGGGCCGTCGGTGTACTCGCCCCGGGCGAACCTCGAGCGCGCCGTGGGGCGGCGCGACTTCGTGCTCGACCAGATGCAACGCAAGGGCTTCGCGGACGAGATCCAGGTCGAGCAGGCAAAGCGGGAGCCGGTGGTGCTCGCCATCGAGACCGAGTCGCTCGCCGAGCTCGCGCCCGAGGTGGTCAGCGAGGCGCAGCGCGTGCTGCGCGAGGTCGTCGGGCCCGCCGCGCAGCAGGGCGGCTACACGATCACGACCACGATCGATCCGGCGCTGCAGGCGGCGGCGCGCGCGGCCGTCCGCAAGAACCTCGACGCCTACGCGAAGCGGCACAAGCTGTTCGGCCCGCTCGCGCGGACCAAGAAGGAGCCGCCGCCCTTCGAGGGGACACCGGCCGGCCACAAGGTCTTCCGGGGGATCGTGACCGGCGCCGACGACGCCCGAGGGACGCTCTCGGTGCGCGTGGGCACGCTGGAAGGCACGGTCGCGCTCCGCGGCGCGCAGCGGTACAACCCGAACGGGCTCGTGGCGAGCAAGTTCGCCGACGTCGACAAGGTGGTGCGCGTCAGCCTGATCGGCCCCGCGCCGGAGCCGGTCGTCGAGGCGGTCGCGCCGGGACAGGAAGAGGACGAGGACGCCGCCGGCGAGGCGAAGCGCGCCGCGCCCGCAGGCAACCCGGCGAAGCCCGCGGCCCCGGTGCCGCTGCGGCTCGAGCTCGGACCCGAGGGGGCGCTCGTCGCCGTCGACGTGCGGACGCGCGAGATCGTCGCCCTCGTCGGCAGCTACGAGGCGGTGCGCGGCGGGCTCGACCGCGCGACGTTCGCGCGGCGGCAGCCCGGGTCGACGTTCAAGGCGCTCGTCTACGGCTACGGGATCCACGCGCGCACGCTGACGCCGTCGACGATCCTCGAGACGACCCCGCTGTCCATCGTCGATTACAAGCCGCAGAACCACGACGAGAGCGAGGGGAAGTCGCCTGCGCGGCTCCGCGAGGCGGTGGCGCACAGCGTGAACGTCGCCGCGGTGTCGGCGCTGTCGCGCGTCGGCGCCTCGAACGTGGTCGCCTTCGCCGGCGCGCTCGGCATCCAGTCGAAGCTCGGCGCGGACCTGTCGCTCGCGCTCGGCGCGTACGAGGTCACGCCGCGCGAGATGGCGGCCGCGTACGCGAGCATCGCCGCGGGCGGCGTCTACGAGCAGCCGGTCCTGATCACGAAGATCGTCGGGCCGGGCGGGGCGGAGATCCCGCTGCCGCCGCGCCCGCCGGCGCACCGCGTGATGGACGAGTCGGAGGCCTACGTGCTCACGAGCCTGCTGACGTCCGTCGTGCAGAGCGGGACCGGCAAGCAGGCGCGCGCGCTCGGGCGGCCGATCGCCGGCAAGACGGGGACGACGAACCAGTCGAAGGACACCTGGTTCGTCGGCTACTCGACCGACATCGCGTGCGCGGTGTGGACCGGCTACGACGACGCGGCGCCGCTCGGCAAGGGCGAGGCAGGCGCGACGTCGGCGCTGCCGGCGTTCGTGGATTTCATGAAGCAGGCGCACGGGAAGCGCCCGGTGGCCGACTTCCCGGTGCCGAACGGCGTCGTGCGCGTGAAGATCGATCCGCTGACGGGCCTCCTCGCGCGCGAGGGGCAGGAAGACGCCATCGAGGAGGTGTTCGTCGCCGGGACGGAGCCGGCCGACGAGGCGCCGGTCCCCGAGGCGGACGCGGGCGCGGAGGGCGCCGGCGGCGGAGCGCCGGAGGAGCTGCAGGGCGTCGTGCCGGCGCCAGGCGAGGGGCCGCGGCCGACAGAGCCGGGGACGGCGCCGGGGCCGATCGAGCCGGAGCACGCGCCGGAGCCAGGGCCGCTGCCGGCCGGCGACACGGCGCCGCCGCCGTTCTGAGCGACGCGCGGCGCGTGAGCGCCCCGGATCGGCTCGAGCGACGGAGCGCCGGAGCGCCCGGAGAGCTCCTTCTTCTCCCGGCGCACCGGCCGCGGTCGCCGCTCTACCCGGCGCCCGGCGTCGCCGTCCCTGTCGGGATCGAGCCGCTGGCGCCCGCGCCGGCCTCGGGGAACGGGCCCGTGACGGCCAGCGTGAGCCCGTCTTCCTGCAGGTTCACGAAGAGCGCCTTGCCGTCGGGCGAGAAGCACACGCCGGCGAGCTCGCTCAGGCTCCGCGCGTTGCGCGCGAAGTCGAAGATCTCCCCGTCCTCCGTCACGCCTCGAAGATAGTTCCCCCGGCTGCCGTCTTCCGCCAGGAAGAGCTCTCCCCAGGGAGCAAGCGTGATGTTGTCGGGCGCGTCCAGATCCTCCGTGTCGGTCGCGTGGGCGATGACCTGGAGCGTGCCGCCGTCCTCCGCAGGGACCAGCTGGAAGATCTGCCCAGCGCCGGCCGGGCCGCCGCTCGTCGCGCAGAGGTACACGACACCTTGCGAGAGGCAGATGCCTTCCCCGCGCCGGAAGACGGCGGCCCCCTTGGCCTGGGCGTCCTTCCGGACCGTGTCGTCCCGCGGATCGGGATCGTCGATATCGACCCAAGCGATCTCGCGTGGCTCCCCCAGCGCCCAGCCCGACGCATCGACCTTGCGGGCCCCGACGACGGCGAGCGCCTGGAGCTGGCCCTTGAACGGAGCGGCGGGGTCCGTCGGCTTGAAGCGGTAGAAGCAGCCGTCCGCCCGATCCTCGGTCAGGTAAGCGATGTTCGTCGCGGGGTCGACGACCGCCGCTTCGTGGAAGAAGCGGCCATAGCCGGTCAGGCGCTGCGGCGGCGCCACCCTGGACGCGTTCGCGGCGCACACGAAGACATAGCCGTGGCGAGCGTCGACGTTCTCCTCGCAGGTGAGCCAGCCCCAGGGGCTCACGCCGCCCGCGCAGTTCCGGTTCGTGCCTGCGAGCACGAGATTGCTCGAGCGGCGCTCGAACGTCGCGGCGTCGAGCACGAGCCTCGTGACGCCGCCCATGCTCGCCGCGTCGTACGCCTCGGCCGGCGCATTCTGGCCGGCTCGGTACGGTCCGATGTTCCTGTCCGCCGGCCCATTCTCGTGATTTCTGAGCAGAATCAACGTGTTATCTGGCCCGGGAAAGCACCCCATTCCATCCGGACGACCGGGCACCCGGTAACCGTCTTCCATGTCGCCGCCGGCGCGCTCGAGGATCCGGTAGGCGAAGCCCGCGGGGAGGTCGAGGATGCCCGCTCGATCGGGCACGAGAGGCCCGAACCGGCCGGCCGCCTTCTTGGCCGTCCTCCGCGCGAAGACCAGGGAGAACGGCAGGGCCAACGCCGCGGCTGCAGCCCCGCCGATGCGCAAGAAGGATCGCCTCGGGACGCGTCGCTTCATGAACAGGATCTACGTCGAACGGCCACCGCGCGAAAGCCGTCGAGCGGGCGCGCCACGAGGCCGCCGCCGCGGTGATGCACACGACGAACGCCGGCCCGCGCGCGTTGACGGTTCGAGTTTGCGGCGGCGCTCGTCAGGACGCGCGCCGCCGCGCGGCGTCACCCCACCTGGCTTCCGTCAGGAACGGGGCGGACCTGGATCTTCGAGGACACTCGGCCCACGAACCGCCGCAGGATCTGCTTCGCGCCGATCGCGCCACCCGCGCCCACCGCGAAGACGAGCGGCGCCGCAGCGCCGCCGGTGATCGCGACGAGACCCGCCGCGAGCAGCACGCCGGCGCCGGTGGCCACCGCGCCCGTCGAGGCCTCCTGGGCCGCGTGCGTGATCGCTTCCCTCTTCGTCATCTTGCCGCGCTGGTAGGCCGTGACCCCCTCGTACGCGCCGAAGGCGCCGTCGATGACGAACCCGATCCCGGCCGCCTTGCCCGCGCCCTTCAGGACCTCCCGGCCCGCGGTCTTCATCACCTCGCGGGCCAGCGTCCTGGCGACCGCAGCCGACGCGCCGTCGGCGAGCGCCGCCTGGCCCACCTGCCGCGCCGCCTGCTGCGCGACGAGCGCGCCCGCCTGCTTCCCGCCCTGATCCACGACGATCTTCGCCGTCGCCTGCGCCCCCAGCGAGAGCCCAGGCGCGAACACGTCCACGACCGCCGTGGTGTTCTCGACCATCGCGCGCCGCAGGCCCTCCCGCGCGCCCTCGTCGAGCAGCCCCTTGCCCGCCGCCGAGAACAGCGCCTCTGCCGCCCCGCGGACGGCGACCGCGCCGCTCCCTGCCACCGAACCAAGGATCTTGTTTCGCCGTGAGCTCATCTCGACCTCGCCGTCTGCCTGCGCGCGCCCGTGCCTCGTCAAGGGGTAGCGCCCCAGGGCGGAAAGACAAGCTCAGCGCCGCGCGCTCTCACGTCGCGGTGCGACGAGATCCGTCCCAGCGCGCGCCTGCGACGATGCGACGAAGCGCTCGACCGACGGCGAGCAGAGGCCGTCGTCGCCGGCGCGCAGATCGATCTGCGCCGCCCCGGTCGTGCGCTCGTCGTGGCTCGCAGCGCTGGCTCAGGCGCTCGCCGCCGGCGTGAAGACGACGCGCATACAGCCATCCTGCTTCTTCTTGAAGAGCTGGTATCCGCGAGGACCCTCCTCGAGGCTCATCGGGTGCGTCACGAGGAACGACGGATCGATCTCGCCGCGCTCGAGGTGCTCGAGCAGGCGCGGGATGTAGCGCTGGCCGTGCTGCTGCCCCATCCGGAAGACCAGGCCCTTGTTCATGGCCGCGCCCATCGGGAACTTGTCGATGAGGCCGCCATAAACGCCGACGATCGATACCGTGCCTCCCTTGCGGCACGCCATGATCGCCTCGCGCAGCACGAACGGGCGATCGGTCTCGAGCCGCATCGCCTGCTTGGCGCGGTCGTAGGCGTACTCGAGGCCGCGTCCGTGCGCCTCCATCCCGACCGCGTCGATGCACGCGTCGGGGCCGCGGCCGCCCGTCATGTCGCGGAGCGCCTCGCGGACGTCCACCTCATCGTAATTGAGCACCTCGGCGCGGCCGCGCTCGCTGGCCAGCCGGAGGCGCTCGGGGAGCCTGTCGATCGCGATGACCCGCTCCGCTCCGAGCAGGTAGGCGCTGAGGATCGCCATCTGTCCCACGCCGCCGGCCCCCCAGATCGCGATCACGTCGCCGGGGCGGATCCCGCACATGTCCGCGGCCATGTAGCCCGTCGGCAAGGCGTCGGCCGCGAACACCGCGCGGTCGTCGGGGACCGCCTCCGGGACCTTGAAGGCGCCCTGATCGGCGAACGGGACGCGGACATACTCGGCGTGACTGCCGGCTATGCCGCCAAAGGCATGGCTGTAACCGAAGATGGCGGCGGTCGTGTCGCCAAATGCCTTGTCGAGCACGGCGTGGCTCGGATTCGAGTTGTCGCAGAGCGACCAGAGCTCGTGCTCGCAATAGAAGCAATGCCCGCAGCCGACGATCGAGCAGACGACGACGCGGTCGCCCTTCTTCAGCTTGCTCACGTCAGGGCCGACATCGACGACCTCGCCGACGAACTCGTGCCCCAGGATGTCCCCCTTCTTCATCGTGGGCACAAACCCGTCGATCAGGTGCAGATCCGAGCCGCATACGGACGACATCCGGACGCGGACGATGGCGTCGTGCGGGGCGAGGATCCGCGGATCCGACACCGTCTCGACGCGGAGATCGTTCACACCATTCCAGCAGAGCGCGCGCATGGAGCCTCACCCCCCCAGCGCGGCCGATCTCCGGCCGCTGGGCTGTCCTTCGATCGTCGGTATCTCGCCGGCCTCCATCAGCTGCTTGAAGTGGCGGAGATCGTCCCCGAGCTGCTGATCCGGCGCCTCGCCGAAGACCTTCGCGATCGCCCGGCCGAGCGCGCCGGCAGGCGCCTTGTAGTCGATCGTCACGTGGACCTCGGTGCCGCGGCCGCCGGGCGCGGGGACGAACCGGACCGAGCCCGCGTTCTCGATGTCGGCCGGCTCGCGGGAGCGCCACGCGATGAGCTCGTTCTCCCGATCCTCGATGATCTCGGCCCGCCACGACACCGAGCCGCCGCCGGGCGCCCTCGCCTTCCACCGCGAGCGGCTGCCGTCGATGACCTCGACCTCGGTGAGGTGCTCCATGAAACGTGGTAAGTTCTCGAAATTACGCCAGAATCGGTAGAGCTCGTCCGCGGGCCTGGCGACGGTCACGGTGCGCGCGACGCGCGTCGCCTCGGGGGCCAGCGCGCCGAACAGGCGGCCGGCGCGCTCGCCGGCGCGGAGCAGCGGCGCGCGCGAGGCGGCGCGATCGTCGGGCGATCGAGCGGCGCCGCGGCGGCCCGAGACGCCGTGCTGGATCAGCGCTCCGCCCGCGAGCGCGAGGACCAGGCCGGGCACGCTGCGGCGAGCAAACCCGTACGCCACGAGGGCGCTGCCGCCGATCGTGGAGAGCAAGCGCTCCGCCCTTCCAGCTGCTCTGTGCGCCTCAGCTTGGTCTCGCTCGGCCAGCGGCGGCGCCTTGGAAATCGGTTCGAGCATCGTCATGACACAACTCCTCCGTAACCTCGGTCAGCTCGCCTGCGCGCGCCGATGAGAGCCTCCGCCGGCGGAGGGCGTCGCCCTACCCCACCGCGCGGGGGCGCGACCTCGTCCGGGGCGCGGCTCGATGAGGGCGAGGCGCCCTGTGCACGCGCAGACGTCAGCTCGTGTTCGCGGCGAGGTGAGGCAAGGCCCGCGCCTGCTCCGATCCACACGCCGGGGGCTCCGGTCGTGTCGCGAGCGCCCGGCCCGCCGCGCGGCGCGCCGCCGCGCCGTGCGCCGGACCTCAGAACCTCACGAGGAGGCGCGAGCCGAGGCCGCCCGGCGACGGCGTGAGCGAGAGCTCCGCCACGGGCGGCTTGCCAGGCGCCGGCGAGGCGGCCTCGGAGGGGCTCAGCAGGAGCAGCGTGACGCCGGCGCCGATGCCGACCAGCCCGACCCCGGCGAAGACGCCCGCGAGCGTCGTGGCGGTCATCCCCGTATCGTAGTCCCCCTGCAGCGACCGCGGGCACGTGTAGCCCCCGCCGGCGGCAGGGGAGCACCCGTCCTCGACCGCAGACAGCGCGCCGGCGCGCACGACGAGCGCCACCACGGTCGCGATCGCGCCCGCGCCGCCGACGCCGAGCGCGATGTAGCCGCCCGTGCGAATACCGCTGGAAGCGGCGGGCGGCGCGGCGAGGCCCGGGGCGGCGTCCGCGTCGCGCGCAGAGAGCGGCGCGGGCACGGTGAGCGACACGTCCCGATGGGCGCCCGGGGTGAGCTCGATGCGCTCCGTGATCGGCGCGGCGCCGCCGTAGAAGAGCTCGACCGTGTGCGCGCCCAGATCGCGCTCGAGCGCGACGCCGAGGAGCCTCGGATCGAGCGGCTTGCCGTCCAGCACCACCCGCACCGGCGACCTCCCCTCGGCGCCCTGCAGGCGGACGGTCAGCGTCCCGACCTTGTTGCCGAGCGTCCGGTAGCGGAGCTCGGCGTCCTCGCTCCACCCGGCATACTTCGCTTCATTGGACTGGAGCGCGGCGCGCCGGAGATCCCACCAGTCCCGCCTCGCCGAGGCGTAGCGGCCCATCTCCTCCTCGCACTCGGCGATGTTCCGCAGCGCGCCGAGCCCCTCGGGGTAGATCTCCAGCGCGCTCCGGAAGGCGATGACCGCCTGCTCGCACTCGCCGGCGCTCCGCAGCTCGCGGCCGCGGGCAAACAGCGTCTTCGCGTCCTCCTCCGCCCCGATGGCGAGCGCCGGGGCCGGCGCCGCCGCGAGCAGGGCGGCGCTGCACAGCGTGATGAGCTGTCGCTCAAAGGATCTCACTCTTGTCGATCTCCTTGCGGCGCCGGGGCACGGTGGGCGGCGGCGCGGACTTGGCGGGCGCCGTGGCGCGGGGAGCGGCCCCGTCCCCCCCAGGACGGGGCTGGGTCGAGCGCGGCCGCGAGGACGCGGTCGCCGTGGCGCGGGGAGCGGACCCCTCCGCCGGCGCGACGCCGGCAGTCGGCTCCGCCGGCGCGACGCCGGCAGCTGGCGCCGCCGCGTCGGACTGCGGTGGCGACGGTGGCGCGGGCGGCGAGCGCGGCGCCTCCTGGAGCGCGCCGCGCACGCCGGGGGACAGGTGCCGCGCCGCCTGATCCGGGCGCGGCCGATCGAGCAGGCTAAACGCGAGCGCGGCGGTGCCCACGAGCGTGCCCAGGCAGGCGACGACCACGGCGGCGAGCGCCGCCGGCCGACGCCTCGGCGGTGCCTCCGCGGGCTCGGGCGGCGGCGCCGTGAGCGCGGCGCGGTAGGCCCGCACCATCTCGCGGATCGAGGCGAACCGCTTCGCCTGCTCCTTCGCGAGGGTGCGCGCGAACCAGCCGTCGAGCCCCCGGGGAAGCGACCGCCGGACCGCCGTGGCAGGCTCGAAATCGCGGGTGCTGACCGCCACGATGAGCTCGGCGATGGTGTTGCCCTGAAACGGCGGCCAGTCGGTCAGCACCTCGTAGGCCAGCACGCCGAGCGCCCAGACGTCGGCCCGCGCGTCGACCGAGAGCGGCGTGGAGAGCTGCTCCGGGCTCATGTAGTTCGGCGAGCCCAGCATGACGTCGGCCTCCGTTTCCCGCGGCCGATCGAGGCCGAGATCGCCGTGCAGCGCCTTGGCGATGCCGAAATCCGCGACCTTCACCGTCAGCTCCACGCCGGGATCGTCGAGGAGCATCACGTTCGAGGGCTTCAGGTCGCGGTGCACGATGCCCATGTCGTGCGCGACGGTGAGCGCGTCGGCGATCTGATCGAGCATGTCCGCGAAGCGCGTCGGATCGATCGGCCCCCGCTCGCGCACCTCCGCGAACAGCGTTCGACCCCGGATGTACTCCATCACGAGATAGGGGATGTCGTCGTGAACGCCCGCGTCGTGAACGGCGACGATGTGCCGCGTGCGCGCGCCCAGGCGGGCCGAGATCTGGGCCTCGAACCGGAACCTCTCCAGGACGGTACGGCTCCGCGCGGGGTCGCCGGTCAGCGAGACGCTGAGGAACTTGATGGCGAGCTCGGTCTTGAGCGTGACGTGGACGGCGAGCCACACCTCCGCCATGCCCCCGCGCCCGAGCGGCCGGACCAGACGGTACTTGCCGTCGACGATCTCGTCGGCCTCGTGCTGCCAGTGGTCCGACTCGTCGGCGCCCGCAGGGCGCTCCGCCGCGCCGGGGCTGACCCTGACGGTCGTCGGCATGCGGGGCGAGTCAGCGTCCACACGCGAAGGATAGTGGATGCAGCGTGCGGGACTGGCACTTTTTCACAGGGGCCGCTGTCGGTCCGCCTCCGCGTGTCCGCGTGTCCGCGCATCCGGCGAGCGCGGGACGGCGGCCGCGGTCAGCCGCGTGTCGGCGGCGAGCGCGGCCGTGTCACTCGGCGGCGTCGGCGAAGAGATCCGCCGGCGGCTCCTCGATGTGCGGCGGCGCCTGCGGGGCCGCCCGGCCCACGCCGCGATCGAGCGCATCGCAGAGGAGCGCGCCCACGCCGGGGACGACGTTGTCGATCGCCGCGTCGGCCTCGCGCGGGTTCAACCACCAGAACGGGTTGAGCAGCCGGCGGAGATCGCGGAGGGAGCGCGTCGGGCGGCTGACCTCCACGGTGAGGGCCAGCGTTCCCAGGTTGGCGTCGAGCCAGTCATCCATGTCGCCGACCGTGGGGTACCAGTGCGCCGCCTGCCGGACCTCGTACCGCTCGCGCGGCAGCGCGCGGCAGAAGGCACCCCCGAGCGCCCGGTACAGCGGTGCGCGCGGGTTGGGCGCGCCGGTGTGCGCCCACGGATAGAGCAGGAGGTTGCCGCAGCTGTGGAAGCCGAGCGCGAGCGCAGGCCGCGTCTCCAGCGCGACGTCGCGCAGCGCGCGCGACTCGGGCTCCGAGAACGCATGCGGCCCCGTGTAGTGCGGCGACCACCTGAGCCGCGAGCCCGCGAACGGGTGCAGCGGCCTCGACGCGGACAGCGGCGCGAAATTCCGGTTCAGATCCACGCCGCGGGCATTGCACCGCTGAGACGCCGATCGCTCGCTGCCGAGGCGCTCCAGGTTGTCGACGAACGCATCGGGATTGACGACCGGCACGACGACGAGCCGCGCCCGCGCTGCAATGCCGCCGCGCCCGCTCGCCAGGATCGACCGGACCGCATCGAGCAGCGCGAGCCCGCCGATCACCTCGACCCCGTGCATGAGCGACGTCAGCAGGAACGTCGGGCCCAGCGGATTGCCGAAGTCATACCGCCGTAACGGTCGTCCATTGGCGGACGTCCCGACCGTCCTTTCCCGTCCACCGTGATTGCGCGCAAGGCGCGCCCAGGCGGCGTCCAGCTGCGGGAGATCGGCGTAACGACCGGAGAGATCGGGCGAGCGTGTCATTCCAGTGTCTCTCATGTGACACCGGAATGGCGACAGGCGCCAGCGGATTGGGCCGCAGCACGGCGCGGCGGGGCGCTTTTCCCCTGGTCGTGCTCGCTGGGCTCGACGACGTCGAGACCAGCTTCAGGTCTTCATGTCTTCACATCTTCACGCCTTCGTTGCATCATCTTCACATCATCCGAGCGGCCGGTTGACCTTTCTCGTTGCGACGAGGGCGAGGCCCTCGAACAGGAGATGCGCGCCGAGGTGAAGGGTGATGTCGGCGTGGTCGAGCGCGGGACATACCTCGACGAGATCCATGCCCACCAGGTTGATCCCCGCGAGGCCGCGGAGCAGCTGGATCGCCTCGCGCGCGCTGAGCCCGCCGGGCACGGGCGTGCCGGTGCCCGGGGCATAGGCCGGGTCAATGCCGTCGATATCGAAGGACAAATAGACGGGCGCCTCGCCGGCGGCGGCGCGGATGGCGGCCGCGATCGCGGGCGTGCCGTCCCAGTCGATCCGGTCCATGTCGTACAGCGTCGCCCCGGCGTGCGCCGCGAAGGCGCCTTCCTCCGGGTGGCCCCACGTCGCGCGGATGCCGATCTGGTGGAGCGCGCCCCGTCCGATCAGCCCCTCGTCGATGGCGTTGCGGAACGGCGTGCCGTGGTGGAACGGCTCGCCCCACACCTCCGACGTGCTCGTGTCGAGGTGGGCGTCCACGTGAATCACGGTGACGGGGCCGTGGCGCCGCGCGAGGGCGCGGAGCACCGGGAGCGCGACGGAGTGATCGCCGCCCACGACGAACGGGACCGCGCCGGCCGCGAGCACCTCGTCGACCGAGGCCTGGATCAGCTCACGCACGGAGTCGGCGTGGAAGGGGGGAAACGGCACATTGCCGCCGTCGAGCACGCGGAGCGCGCGGAACACGTCGACGCCGTGGCCGGGGTGATAGGACTGCACGAGCGCGCTCACGCGGCGCAGCTCGTAGGGCGCGAACCGGGCGCCCGGGCGGTAGGTGACGCTCCCGTCCCAAGGGACGCCGAGGAGCACGGCGTCGGCGCCGGCGTAGGCCGACGCGCCGGCCTCCTGGAAGCTCGCGGTCGGGAGGCGGAAGAAGGGAGTCTGGCCGTGCCGCAGGTACGCGGCGGCTCGTTGTTGCGACATGAGATCTCCTAACGGCTCAAGAGGTCCAGGATGACGGCGCGGGCGCGCTCCGCGAGGTCGGCCGCGCCGCCGTGGTCGCCGAGCGGCGGGCCGAAGGTGATGCAGGCGCTCGCCTCGCGGCGGCTGGAGAAGCGGAGATAATGGGGGAGGAAGGTGTCGTCGCCCGCCCAGCAGAGCTCCGGGGCATCGTAGGTGATCGCCGCAGGCACGATGGGGACGCCCGCGATCCGGGCGAGGCCGAAGATGCCTTTGCGGAAGGGGAGGACCTTCTCTCCGCGGGTGGTGGAGCCCTCCGGGAAATTCAGCACCGGGACGCCGTGGCGCAGGGCGCGGAGCGCGCACCGGAGCACGCGCGCCCCGCTCGCCGGGCGCCGCCGGTCGACGAGCAGCACGCCGAGATCGCGCGCGCGCTCGCCGATGATCGGCCAGCTGCCGATCTCCTGCTTCGCGATCGCGGTGCAGGGGGTGAGCGACGCGAGGAGGATCGGATCGAGGTAGCTGACGTGGTTGGCCACGATCACGAACGGCGGCGCAGGGAGCGCGCCGGTCACGCGGAGGCGCAGGGCGTGCAGCGCGCACAGCTCCCTCGCGGTCCCGTGCAGGAGGCGCGCCCGCTCGCGATCGCGCGAGGCGGGCAGCTCGGGCAGCAGGCGGGTCCGGAACGCGGTGTCGAGCGCGAGCCCCATCACGCCGGAGACCCGGCTGGCGACGGAGAGCGCCTCGGTCCACGGCCGGTCGGCCGCCGCCCCCGGGCGGCGGCCGTCGTCCAGCGGAGCGGTGGTCGTCATGGTCCGTCCGCCTCAGGCCACCGCGGCGATGCCGCCGCCGTCCACCGCGCGCGGCTCCTTGGCCTCGGCCGGGCGATCGACGAGCCCCACCCGCTCGAAGCGGGCCCGGAGGGCCATGAACGCGTCGCGATCGATGCGCGAGATGATGCGCGGGTGCCCCGTGCCGTAGAAATCGGGGCGGACCTCGATCTCCTTGGCGCCCAGCATGGCGTGGAGCGCCCGCGCGGCGTGGTTGTCCTCCTCGACGGTGAACCAGCACGACTCCGCCCATCCAAGGATCGACCCGACGAACGCCCGGAGCAGCGTGTGCGTCGCGCGGGAGCCCTGGTATTCGGGCAGGACGGCGAGGGTCGTGCAGTAGACCTCCTTGCCGCGCGCGAAGGAGAGCAGGTACCCCGCGGGCCTGCCCGCGGCCTCGACCATGAAGCAGGAGTCCCTGAAGAAGTCGCAGCAAAGACGGATGTAGTACCGCCCGAGCTCGCCTTCGCCCGCACTTCCGAAGAGCGCCGTCTCCAGGTCCATCAGCGTCGAAAAATCATCGCTTCGGAGCGTGCGCGCCACATAACGGCTCATCGTTGCGCCTCCTTATTTCAATTGAATCACTGGTCGGGGCGCAGCATGCCGGTGCTCGGTGGAGAACACGTCACAGAATTCCCGAGGTTGAGAGACACTCGGGGGACGCGGGCGCGTCAGAATGGCTGGGAGATCGCGTACGGAAGGTGCCCGATCGGCCATGTCATCGTGGCTTGAGGCGCTCTGCCACGGCGGCCGGGACCTCGAGCGCGAGGCCGGCGAAGGCCCGGGCGGTGTCGAGGAGCGCGGCGACGCCCGAGGACGCGCGCCACCCGCCGGTCACGCCGGTCCAGTGCTTCATCGGAAAGAAGATGTTGCCGTCGGTGTGCGGCGCCGCGCGATCCAGGAAGGTCGCGCGGGTCGTGTACGCGGCGAGCAGCCGCTCCGTGAGGGCCGGGAAGGCGACGAACGCCGCGGCGGTGATGCGGCCGGCGACGCCGACGTACGTGTCGCGCCGCGGCCGCTCGGCGAGGGAGACCATCGCGGCCGCGACCCGCTCGGGGTCGACGGTCGGCCGGATCGGCTGGACGGCGCGGCCCGTGTAATTGCCGGCGTGCTGGTAGATCGGGGTGTCGACCGACGCGGGAAGGAGCGTGCAGACGTGAATGTCCGGGGTGCCGGCGAGCTCCTGTCTCAGGCAGGACGCGAGGCCGAGGATCCCGAACTTGGAGATCACGTAGGCGCTCATCGTCGGCGCGCCGAACTTGCCGAGGGCGGAGACGTTGTTGATGAGCACACCGGCGCCCTGCGCGCGGAAACAGGGCAGCACGGCCCGCACCCCGTGCACGTAGCCGAGCAGGTTCGTCTCGATGACCTGGCGGTAGGTCTCGTAGGGCGCCTCGTCCGCGCGCGCGTAGAGGAACACCGCGGCGTTGTTCACCCAGACGTCGATCCTGCCGAACACGTCGATCGCAGCGCGGGCGAGGGCCCTGACGCTGCACTCGTCCCGCACGTCCGTCGGGACGGCGAGCGCGCGCGCGCCGACGCTGGCGCACTCGGCGGCGACCTCCTCCAGGGCCGACGCGTTCCGCGCGGCGATGACCACCCTCGCGCCGCGCCGCGCGAACGCGATCGCCGCCGCCCTGCCAATCCCCGAGGACGCCCCGGTGATAACGACCACCGAATCGCGAACGCACTTCCGCATGACTGACAACCTCCCGCGCGGTCTGCTGCTCGCCGAGAGGAAAGCAACGCGCGGGCCACGCTGGCTCGGATCGTGCACAGGGAATCCGAGGTAGCGCGCGGTTCCTCGCATGCCGCGGGGGACTTTGCGCCCATCACGCCATGCGCCGACAGAGGGCATGTCGTCGACGCCGCGCCGCTTTTTCCAGGAGTCAGTCGTGGAACGACTTGCCCGTCCTCGCCGCCTCGACGAGGGCCGGGGCGGGCGTCCAGCGCTTGCCGAAGCGGCGCTCGTAGACCTCGATGCGGCGGAGCACCTCCGCGGCGCCGAGGGCGTCGACGTAGCGGAACGGGCCGCCGCGGAAGGGCGGGAAACCGAGGCCGAAGATCGCGCCGATGTCGCCGTCGCGCGGGCTCCGCAGGATGCCCTCGCCGAGGCAGTACAGCGCCTCGTTCACGAGCTGGAGCGAGCAGCGCATCTGGATCTCCTCGACGGCCACCGGCGGCTTGTCCTTCGCCTTCGGCAGCGGCAGCCCGAGCACGGCATAGACGCTCTCGTCAGGGTGCTTCCCCTTGCCCTTCTTCTTCGCCGCCGCGCCGTACAGGTACATCCCGCGCTCGTTCTTGCGGCCCCGGCGGTCGTCGGAGACCAGCTTGGCCATCGTGGGCGGCGGGGACATGCGATCGCCGAACGCCTCGATCATGATCGGGCCGATGTGCGCCGCCACGTCGATGCCCACCTCGTCGAGCAATGCCAGCGGGCCGACCGGCCAGCCCCACGCGACGAGCGCCCGGTCGACCTGCTCGATCGCCACCCCCTCGGCCAGGAGCCAGCTCGCCTCGTTCATGTACGGCCCGAGGATCCGGCTCGTGTAGAAGCCCACCCCGTCGTTCACGACGATGACCGTCTTGCCCTGCCGCTTGCCGACCGCCACCGCCGTCGCGACCACCTCGGGGGACGTCGCCTCCGTCCGGATGACCTCCAGCAACGGCATCTTGTGGACCGGGCTGAAGTAGTGCATCCCCACCACGTTCTCCGGCCGCCTCGACGCGGCCGCGATCCGGGAGATCGGGATCGAGGACGTGTTCGACGCGACGATCACGCCGTCCTTGCCGTTCGCCTCGATGTCCTGCACGACCGCGTGCTTCACCGCGAGATCCTCGAACACCGCCTCGATCACGAGATCGGCGCTCCTCAGGCCCGAGCTGTCCGTCGTCGTCGTGAGCAGCGCGAGCTTCTGATCCCGCTCGATCGGCGTGAGCTGCCTCTTCTTCACCCGGTCGCCGAGGATGTCGGTCACGACCTTGAGCCCGCGGCCGAGCGACGCGTCGTCGCGATCCCGGAGGCGCACCGCGATGCCGGCGTTCAGGCTGACATAGGCGATGCCGGCGCCCATCAGGCCGGCGCCGATCATCGCGATCTTCTCGACCTTCCTCGGCTGCACGGACGCATCGTCCACGCCGGTGTCCTTCTTCATCGCGTTCGTCGCGAAGAAGAGCTCCATCAGCCGGTGCGCCGTGCTCGACACGACGAGCTCGCCGAACGCCCGCGCCTCGACCTCCCTCGACGCGTCGAAGCCCCGGTCCGCATAGGTCTTCAGCACCTCGATGATCCGCTCGGGCGCCGGATAGTGCCCGCCGGTTTTCTCACGCGTTTTCTTCTGTGCTTGCTGGAAAAGTACAGTCCTGCCGAGCGGGTTTTGCTCGAGGGCCGCCCGGGTGAGGAGTGTGGCGGCGTCGAGCTTCGGCCCCTTCTTCGCGGCGCCGCCAGGGCGGAAGGGCGGGCCGCCTTCGACACGCGCGAGCTTCAGGGCGAGCGCCGCGGCCGTCTCCTTCAGGATGGGCGCGGGGACCACGTCGTCGGCGACGCCGAGCTGCCGCGCCTTCGAGGGGCGCATGTTCTTGCCGGTGAGGCCGTGGTCGAGCGCCGCCTGCAGCCCGGCGCGCTCCGCGAGCCGCTGCAGCCCGTTGATCCCGGGGAGCAGGCCGAGCTGCACCTCGGGCAGGCCGAGCACCGTCTTCCTGTCGTCGCTCAGCACCCGGGCATGGCAGGCGAGCGCCACCTCGAAGCCGCCGCCGAGCGCGGCGCCGTGGATCGCGGCCACGATCGGCTTGGGCGAGCGCACGATCCGCAGGATCGCCTCGTGGCCGGCCCGGCACATCGCCTCGGCCTGGGCCGCCGTGGTGACGCTCTTCAGCATGTCGATGTCGGCGCCCGCGATCCAGGTGTCGGCCTTGCCGGACACGAGGATGGCGGCCTTGATGAGCGGGTTGCTGGCGATCTGGCCCATGATCCGCTCGAGATCGCCGGCGAACGTGGGCTTCAGCGTGTTGACCGCCTCGCCCGGGACATCGTACGTGACGACGCCCACGCCGTCGGGGCGCACCTCCAGGGAGACGGGGCTCTTGGCCGCGGGGGCCGGCGTCACGGGGTCGATCGTCGTCGTCATGCTGCCTCCAGGACCACGGCGGCGCCGAGGCCGCCCGCCGCGCAGACGGTGAGGAGCGCGTGCTGGCCGCCGCGCTTCTTGAGCTCGCGGAGCGTGGAGAGCACCATGCGCCCCCCCGTGGCCGCGAACGGGTGGCCGAGCGCGATCGAGCCGCCGTTCACGTTGAGCTTCTCCGGGTCGATCTCGCCGACGGCGGCGGACCGGCCGAGCTTGTCCGCGGCGAACGACGGCGACGCGAGCGCCTTCAGGTTGGACGCGACCTGCGCGGCGAAGGCCTCGTGCATGTCGACGAGGTCCATGCGGTCGAGCGAGAGGCCGGCGCGATCGAGCGCCCGCGGCACGGCGAGCACCGGGGCCATGAGGAGCTGCCAGCCCGGGTCGACCGCCGCGTAGGCCCACGACTTCACGTACCCGAGCGGCTGGTAGCCGAGCGCCCTGGCCTTGCCTTCGCGCATGAGGAGCAGGGCGCTCGCCCCGTCGGTGAGCGGCGACGCGTTGCCCGCGGTGATGGTGCCGTGGCGGCGATCGAACGCCGGCGACAGCTTGGCGTAGGCGTCGAGGGTCGAGTCGTCCCGGACCACGTTGTCGCGCTCGACCGGCTTGTCGTAGGGCGGGGGGATCACGTGCATGACCTCGGCCGCGTACGTGCCGTCGCGCCAGGCGCGCGCGGCGTTCGTGTGCGAGCGGTGGGCGATGGCGTCCTGCTCGGCGCGGGTGATGCCGTTCTGCTTCGCCATCTTCTCGGCGGCTTCGCCCATCTGCTCGCCGGTGGTCGGCTCGCGCGAGAAGCCCGGGACCGGCGGCACGATGTCCTTCAGCGAGAGGCGGGAGAGGATCTCGAGCCGGGCGCCGAGCGTCCTGGCCTTCTGGAGGTCGGTCAGCGCGGAGGCGAGCTTGCGGGAGACGCCGAGGGGCACGTCGCTCATGCTGTCGGCGCCGCCGACGAGGGCGACGTCGTGCTGGCCGGCGAGCATCGCCTCGGCGGCGCTCGTCATGGCCTGGAGCGACGTCGCGCACGCGCGCGAGACGCTGTAGGCGTCGATGTCCTTGGGCAGGCCGGCGCGCAGCACGACCTCGCGCGCGATGTTGAGCCAGTCGAGCGTCGGCACGACCTGGCCGTAGACGACCAGCGTGACGTCGCGCGGGCTCACCTCGCTCCTCTGGAGGAGCTCCTTGACGACCGTGGTCGCGAGATCGACGGTGCGCAGCGCCTTGAGCGCCGTCCCCGCCTTGGTGAACGGCGTGCGCAGCCCAGCAACGACCGCCACCCGGTCCTTGCCGCTCTTCCCATTCTTGCCTGAAGCCATGTCGACTCCTCTGCCGCCGGAGAGCCCACCGCGGGCCCGCCCCGCGCGCCCCCGCGCAGCCCCCCCGGATCCCGGCTCGCCGGTCGGGTGAAGTCCCTTAGGTGCGCTGACGCGACGTGTCAACCTCGCTCGGTCGCTCGGGGGCGGAGAGAGGGACAGCGCGCTCCAGGAGTGAAGTGAGGATGGAAGATCGGTCGAGTCGTCGCTGTGTCTAATTTGGCCTACACAGGATCTTCCCGATAGCGTTACGGGCCATGGGGAAACGACTTCAGTTCAGTGCGCTGCTCTGCGTCGCTGCGGCGATCGCGGGGTGTGCGACGACGGGCGCCAGCTCCACGGCCCCGGCGACGCCGGGCTATGTGTATGTCACCGGGCACCAGACCACGTTCGGGTTCACCACGCCCGAGGTGTGGAGGTGCCCTGAGCAGGCCGGGAAGGGCGAGTGTACGCGGGTCGAGGTGACGGAGGAGGGCGAATGAAGCATTCTTTGAAATGGTGCCTGCTGCTCGCGGCGATCGGCTCCACGGGCTGCCAGGCTGTTTACACGGACATCCGGCATGTGGACGGAAACCGGTACATCATCACCCGCAACAAGTCGGGCCCCTTCACCAAGGCCCACGGCACGGTCCTCGACTGCCAGGCGAACGGCGACGCGATGACCTGCACCGAGATCAGCGACCTGTAGCGCGCGGCGGTCACCCGCTTCGGATACGGGCCCACCTCGACGTTTTCGGTGCTCAGCGCACTGGAGTGCGCTTCCGCGCCGAAAACGCCGATCTGGGCCCGTCTCCTGTGCGGGTGACCGCCGCTCTGGCTGGATCGACGGCCGAGGAAGTGAAGAACGGGAAGGCGCAAAGGGACGTCGGGAAGATTCGTTCCTGAACTCTGCTTGCGCCTTTGCGCCTTTGCGCCTTTGCGTTGAATTCTGTCTCTGCGGCTCCGGTGCGCGCGTCGCCGGGAGCAGCGACTGCTCACGCCTCGCGCAGGAAGGCCTCGAGAAGCGTCGCTGATACGTCGAGGAGATCGCGCTCCGTCACGATGCCCACGAGCCGCTCGCCCGCGACCACGGGCAGGCAACCGACGCGCTGCTCGCGCATGATCCGCATCGCCTCCAGCGTCGGCGTCTCCGGGGCGATCGTCACGGGATCGGTTCGCATGATGGACGCGACCGTGGGCGGGCCGGAGCCGTTCGGCGCCGCCGCGACGCCGCGGGCGACCAGCCGGAGCAGCGCGCGGTGCGAGACGACGCCGACCAGGCGGCCCTGGTCGTCCTCGACCGGCACATGGCGCACGTGCCGCCAGTCCATGACGCTCGCGGCGAAGTCGACGATGTCGGTGGGCCGCACCGTGAAGAGATCGGTCGACATGAACTGGCCCACGGTCCGGTAGCTGTCGCGCAGGAGGTCCCGGTCCGCCTCGAGCGCGGCAGGCTCCCAGGTGTGCACCGGGCGACCGGCCCCGCCGCTCCGGGCCTCCTCCTGCTGGCGGGCGAGCATCGCGGCGCAGAGCGCGCGGCACTGCAGCTCCGAGGTGCCCTGCCCGGCCATCGAGGCGAGCGAGCCGAGCGCCCACTGAGCGCCGGTCTGGCCGCGGCGCACGCGCTCCTCGATGACGCCGAGATAGCGGTCGATGTCGGCGGCGTCGATGCCCGCAGCCGCAAGGCCCCCGCGGGCGGCGGGGAGGAGGTGCGACAGGATGAGCTCCGGGGCGGGGAAGCTCCGCCCACAGGTCCACGTGAGCTGCGCCTTGAGGCCGTGGCGCGCCGCCGCGAAGAAGTTCGCCTTGGCGTCCTCGAACGGCATCTCGAGGTCGATGCGCGGGTGCTCGGCGGCGAGGCCGGACATCAGGCCGAAGAAGAAGGCAGCGTTCGCGACCTCGTCGAGGATCGTGGGCCCCGCGGGCAGCGCGCGGCTCTCGATGCGCAGGTGCGCGACCCCGCCCGAGACGCCGTAGCAGGGGCGGTTCCAGCGGTAGACGGTGCCGTTGTGGAGGCGCAGGGCCTTGAGCTCCGGCACCTCGCCGCGCGCGAGCACCGAGAGCGGCGGCTCGCCGGTCTCGGCGGTCATGATCACGCGGAACCGCGCGATGTCCTCGCGGAAGAGCTCGAGCGCGCCGCCCTGCACCCAGCCGTCGCCGAAGTGGACGCGGGGCTTGTGCTGCCGGACCTCGCGCGCGCTCGGGCGGGTGTCGACCGAGCTCTCGAAGAGGGCGATCCGCGTCTCGTGCCAGAGCCGCTGCCCGAGGAGCAGCGGCGAGTTGACCGCGGCGGCGAGGACGGGCGCGGTCACCGCCTGGGCCAGGTTGTAGAGCGGCGCGAACTCCAGCGCCCCGACCTGGAGGTGGACCTGGAAGCTCGTGTTGCACGACTCGAGCAGGATGTTGTCGTGGGTCATCTCGAGCTCGTCGAGCCCGTGGATCGACACGCGGAAGTGGCCCTGGCGCAGCTCCAGGAGCGCGCGGTTGAGCTCGTGGTAGCGCGGCGCCGGCGTGAGGCTCTCCAGGCGGAGGTCGCCGGTGCGCAGCGTGGGGAGGATGCCCGCGAGCAGCACGTCGGCGCCGACGGCGCGCGCGGCCTCGGCGGCCCGGCCGACGACGTCGGAGAGCTCGGCCTCGAGCCGCCGCAGGCAGTCGCCGCCGAACGGGAGCGGGGTCAGGTTCGCCTCGAGGTTGAAGCGGGCGAGCTCGGTCGTGAGCCGGTCGTCGGCGGCCCGCGCGAGCACCTCCAGCGCGAGCGGCGCGGGGCGGAGCGCGCGGTCGACAAGGAACATCTCCTGCTCGGCGCC
Source organism: Sorangium sp. So ce887 (assembly GCF_051521455.1). Lineage (NCBI taxonomy): Bacteria > Pseudomonadati > Myxococcota > Polyangiales > Polyangiaceae > Sorangium > Sorangium sp. So ce887. The sequence continues at coordinate 74,116 of NZ_CP150354.1, forward strand.
GATCCGGCGCACGCCCGACTCGATGCGATCTTCCTGGAGGAGGCGCTCGAGCGCCTCCACGTCGTCGAGCAGCGCCCGCATGAAGGACTGAAGCTGCTCCTCGTTCGCCTGCTCGGAGACGTGGTGCTCGCCCATGGTGATCCGCCCCCCCCCCTTTCGCCCGCCCCGCTCCCGCTCCGCCGAAGCCTACGACGAGCGGCGGCGCGGCGCGCGCTCAGAACCTGTGGCCGACCGCGAGCCGCAGCGTGGCGACCTTGTCCTCGGCGAGGCCGAACCCGAGCGGCGCGTCGAGCGCCACGAGCAGCCCCGCGCGGCCGTAGTAGCCGGGCTTCTCCGGCGTGTAGCTGACGAACGGCTCCAGCGCGAGCTGCGCCATGTCGTCGCGCGTGAGCGTCAGCGCGGCCTGGAGCCGGAGCCCGCCGCCCAGGGCGCCCTTGCCGCGCATCTCGAGCTCGTTGCCCTGCTCGAGCACGAGGTCGACGTCGCTCCCGCTGGTCGGGAGGGCGAGCATCACCGCGGTCTCCGCGCGGTAGACGAGCCGCGTGGCGAGCTCTGCCTCGACGCCGCCGCGGGCCCTCAGGGGAAAGTGCTCGGGGATGAGCCGGTGCAGATCGACGTAGGCGCGCGCCGGGGCGGTCGCCTGCAGCGTGGCGCGCGCGTCGGCGTTGGGGTCGGTGAGGACGGGGATCGAGAGCGTGCCGCCGCCGAAGACGGCGAGCTTGCGCGACATCGCGCGCGCGTAGTGGGCGCCGATGGTGGGGTTGCCGAAGAGGAGGCTGCCGGCGCTGCTGCTCTCGTCGACGCCGAGCCGGGACGACCGGAACGTGGCGGAGACGTTGCCGTAGGCGAGCGGGAGCTCCGCATCGAGGTGGAGCCGCTTGCGCCACTGGAGCTGACCGACGAGAGCGAAGCTCAGGCCGAACGTGCTCACCTCGGACTCGACGTCATCCATCGACCATCCGGCCGACTTGCTCAGGACGTCGAGCTCGAGCGCCACGCGGGAGCCCTGGCTTTTGATCCAGCTGTTCTTTTCCGCTGATGTGGCGATCGGAGCCGCCAGCCAGAGCGAGAGCAGGACGGCGGAGGAGAGCAGCGGCTTCGCGTTCAAGCGGTCCCAGCTGCGATGACTAACATGGTCCGGCTCGCCCGTGTTTAGCGAACGGCGCGGTCGGCGCCCGCCGCGTCCTCGCCCTCTTCTTCCTCGTCGTCGCTGGCGTCCTCGTCGTCGCTGGCGTCCTCGTCCGCTTCCTCGTCGTCGTCAGCCTCGCTGTCGCCTTCGAAGAGCAGGGAGGGGGCGCCGCCGGCGCCGTGCTCCGCGAAGATCGTGTCGGCGGCGATGACGAGTTCCTGGAGGCGTTCGGCGTCGACGGGGCCGTACACAGCGAGCGCCATGGCGCGGTCCCGCACGAACAGCCACGCGTCGGGGAAGTCGCGCAGCGCATCGCGGACGCGCGCCGAGAGCCACCGGCCGATGCCCTTCGCTTCCGGCCCCTCGACAAGGAATTGCTCCATGAAATCCGGGTCCTTCTTGAACTGGACGCCGGTGTTGGGGGCGCGATGGCCGTCGAGGATGGGCAGAGGGGATACGGTGAGCTGGGGCGCAGCCTTGGCCAGCTTCGCGAGGACCACCTGGTACTCGCTGCCGTTCTTCGCGTCCGGCCCGGCGACCACGACGTAGGCGAGCTTCGGGACGAGCTCGTAGCGGGCGACGACCGCGCCGCCGCCCGTCTCCTCCAGCATGCGCTCGAGGCTGCTCGGCGACGAGCGCACCGGGCGAGGGCCGTCGATTTCGGCGACGGTCTTCCGGGCGTCGCGCTGCGCCCCGCGCAGGGGAGAGGCCGCCTGCGGGGTCATCAGCACACGCCAGCGCACGAGCTCGCCGTCGCGCCGCGCCTCGTGCCGACCGCGCAAGCCGGTCAGGTACCAGACGACGAGCAACGCGAGGGGACCTACGTACCAGAGCCAGGGCATGGGGCGGCGATGCTAGCAAACCTCGCGGAGCGGCGGTGGGGTCACGCGCATCCGCGGTGGGGTCGCGCGCATCCGCGGTGGGGTCGCGCGCATCCAGGGCGGGATCGCGCGCGTCCGCGGGCGGCGGTGACGCTCAGGGCGCGGCGTCCGAGGGCGCCGGAGGGGCGGCGTCCGAGGGCGCCGGCGGCGCGTCGTCCCGCCGCTCGAAGATGCACCAGTAGCCGTTCTTGCTGTGACGGACCTTCCCGGCCACCTCGTAGATGCCCCGGAAGCGCCGGTCCTTGCGGAGCTTCTCCTGCGCCGGGAACGGGAGCTTGTCGCACGTGTCGGCGCCGCCGATGAACACGAAGTAACGCGGCGCCTTGTCGAAGACGCGCTGCACGTAGCCGGGGCCCGTCTTGCGCGTGTAGCCGCCCGGGAGCTTGGAGATCACCGGGTCGACGAGGCCGAGGAGATCGAGCACCGGATAGTCGGTCGCGTACCCGATGTACCCGATGTCGCCCACCGCGACCTCGCCGGGCTTGCCGTGCTGCTGGAACCACGCGGCCGTGCCGCCGGCGGCGCTGTCCCAGAACCGCTTGTCATCGTCGAGGATCCGGAACTGGGCGCGATCGAGCCGATGCGCCCGGAAGACGCCCAGCGCGACGAGGCCGCCGACGGCGAGCACCCCGGCGCCCGCGGCGAGGGCGATCGCGCCGCCGGCGCGCGACTCGACGGCGCGGGCCGAGAGCGCGGTGAGCAGCGGCTCGAGCAGCGAGCGGGCGCCGAGGCCGGCGAGGAGGAAGCAGAACGGCTCGAACGGGCTCATGAAGCGGTAGAACGGCATCCAGTCCCCGCCGACGAGGAGCACGTAGCCGCCCACCGCGAGCGCGAGGGCGGCGACGCACAGCGCGTCGCGGTGGCGCGAGACGATCGCCACGCAGAGGCCGAAGAGCGCGAGCAGGAGCACCGGCGAGGTGTGCGCCGCGTACTCCGCGAGGTAGTGCCGCCCGCCGGCCAGCTGCTCCGCGAGGCTGCCGGTCTTGGCGCTCAGCGTGTTCGGCAGCCACGTGCCGTAATAGCTGTACCGCCAGAGCATGTGGCACGCGATCGGCGCGGCGAAGACGACCCCGCGGAGGAGGTTCTGCCGCCCGAAGAAGCGCAGGCCGAGGAACAGCATCGGGATGCCGAGGAACATCGGCGCTTCGGGGCGCGTGAGGCCGGCCAGCCCGAAGACGAGGCCCGAGTACGGGAAGCCCGTCCCCCGGTCGCGCTCGCGGAACATCATCTCTGTGCCCGCGAGGACGAGCAGGACGAAGAGCGGCGTCTCCAGGCCGAAGACGGCATATCCGCTCAGCACGATCGAGGTCGCGAACAGCCACGTGGCGATGCACGGGATCGCGCCGTGCGGGCGCAGCCGGGCCGAGAGGAGATAGACCGCGCCGAGCGAGCCGCAGGCGGCGAGCCCGCCGAGCGCCTTGGCGACGACGTCGGGGTCGAGGCCGAGCTTGATGCCGACCGCGAGCAGCACGGTCCAGAGGAAGTTCGTGTACCCCTCGATGGGCTCGCCGGCGTTGTAGACGAGCCCGAGGCCCCGGGCGAAGTTGCGCGCGTAGCGATACGAGATGTACGCGTCGTCGATCGTGAACGAGCGCACCCGCACCATGTTCGCGACGAGCAGGAGCGCCGGCAGCACGAGGCCGAGCGCGAGGTGCAGGCGGCCGGAGAGCGGCGCGCCGCGCAGCCAGTCGCGCAGGCTCCGGGCAGGCGGCGCGCCCTGCGCGTCGCCGCCCGCCTCGTCCACCACGTCGCCCACCTCGCCGTCGGCCGCGCCGCCAGGAGGAGCGACCTCGCCGCCCGGAGGAGCGACCCCGACGCGCCCGCGCCCTTCTTCGTCCAGTTCCAGGGAAGCCATGGTGCGCGTCTCCCTAGCATGGTTGGTCCATGTCCGGGTCGTTTCTTGGTCGAGCCGGTCATCCCAGCTATCCTCGAAACATGCGTGCAGCCATGGTCGCTCTCGTCGCCTCCTCCGCGCTTTTCCTCGCGGCGCCCGCGCTCGGCGCGCGGGGCGTGCCGTGCGGCTTCTATGGAATCGATCCGGGGGCGCCCGTCGAGGAAGGGGAGGTGATCCTCGACGACGAGCTCGCGGAGCAGCTCGCGCGGGCGGGCGCCGGCGCCGTGCGCGTCGAGCTCCGGCTCGACGACGCCGAGGCGTGGGACCAGGACAAGCTCGACGAGGTCGACGCCGTCATCGACGCCGTCATCGACGCCGGCCTCGAGCCGCTCGGGCTGCTCTCCCACCGCACGCTCGGGGGAGGACAGGACGACTGGAACGACGATCGGGACGGGGACGGCAACAACGCCTATGTGGAGGCGTTCGCCGACAGGGCAGAGGCGTTCATGACGAGGTACGCCGGGCGCGTCGAGCGCTGGGAGATCTGGAGTCAGCCGAACTGCTTCGAAAACCCCGATTACGCGCTCGATCCCGAGAACGCCGGCTGCACCTACATCCTGCCGCGCGTGCTCGCGCAGATCCTCGCCCAGATCCGCATCCGCAACGAGGCGCTCTTCAACGTCGACGAGATCTCGCTGATCACGGGCGGCCTGCTCGCCTCGGACGACGACGCCGTGCCGTTCTCGGGGGTCGATTACCTGCGCGAGCTCTACGATCAGCCCGTGTGGGACGAGCTGGCGCTGCGCTACGGCGAGCGGACGCCGTGGTCGCACCTCGGCCATCAGCTGTTCGTCGATCAGTTCCGCGAGGTCGATCCGGTGGTGCTCGGCGACTATCTCGACGAGGTGCGCGCGATCGCCGAGCAGGAGGGGGACGAGAGCCCCTTCTTCGTGACCGGGATGGCGTGGTCGACGACGCTCGTCGGCGAGGAGCTCCAGGCGGCGAACCTGACCACCTCGCTCGATCTGCTCTCGAAGCGGCGCGACGTCGCCGGCGCGGTCTGGGCCAGCTTTCAGGACGAGCCGCTCGACGACCAGCGCTACGGTCTGACCGACGAGTCCGGCGTCGCCAAGCTCGCGCTCGCCGCGCTCCGCGAGGCGGCCGCGGGCTGCGAACCCGAGCAAGACGAGGGGACCGGGACCGGGGGCAGCGGCGGCGGGAACGGCTCGAGCAGCGGCGGCACGGTGGGCGCACCGCTGCCCGGCAGCAGCGACCAGGGAGGGCGACCGATCGACGGAACGCGGCGCGCGAGCGCCTGCAGTTATGTCGCGGGCGTTTCCCGCGACCGCGGCGCGTTGCCGGAGGTTGGCTGGCTCGCGTTGCTCGCGGCATCCGCGATCGCGATCGCGCGCTCCCGTCGCGTCATCTGAAGGCAACACAGGCGAGCGCGGGCATCACCTACACTCGAGCCATGCCTCACAGGTCGATGCGCTTCACGCGGCTGATGGCCGTGCTCGTGGGTGTCTTGTTCTGGAACGGCTGCGGGGACGACGGCGGCGATAACCCCTCCGGGGTGTGCGGCGACGGCGAGGTCGACGCGGGCGAGGTGTGCGACGACGGCAACACGGCGGAGGGCGACGGCTGTTCGCCGACGTGCCAGCGCGAGGAGGTGCGGCCCCGCTGCGGCGACGGCGCGCTCGACCCCGGCGAGGCGTGCGACGACAGCAACACGGCGGACGGCGACGGCTGCTCGGCGGAGTGCGAGATCGAGGTGCCCCCGCGCTGCGGCGACGGCGCCGTCGATCCGGGCGAGCAGTGCGACGACGGCAACGTCGCGGCCGGCGACGGCTGCGAGGTCGACTGCACGAAGACGCCGGCCCAGGAGATCGTGTGCGAGGCGCTGGCGCCGCTCGCGCAGGGGACGTGCGCGGTGGTCGCCGGCGCGGGCGCCACGCTGATCCGGGGCACCGTGCTCACGCCGGGCGCGGTGTACCGCGGCGGGCGGGTGCTCGTGGACGAGCGCGGGACGATCGCGTGCGTCGGCTGCGACTGCGAGGCGGCGGGGGCGACCGAGATCACGTGCCCGACGGGCGTCGTCTCCCCCTCGCTGATCAACACGCACGACCACATCACGTACACGCAGAACAGCCCGTATACCCCGACCGACGAGCGCTACGAGCACCGGCACGACTGGCGCACCGGGAACAACGACCACACGGAGATCGACACGGAGGGCTCGGCCACCGCGGCGCAAATCCGGTGGGGCGAGCTCCGCTTCCTGATGGGCGGCGCGACGTCGATCGTCGGCTCGGGGAGCGCGACCGGGCTCCTCCGGAACCTGGACCGGGCCGACCAGGAAGGCCTGGGGAAGAAGCCGGTCAAATTCGACACCTTCCCGCTCGACGACGCGAGCGGCCGCGAGCTCGTGAGCGGCTGCGGCTACTCGGGCGACATGGTGAAAGGCGAGGACATCGAGGGCGAGGACGCCTATTGCCCGCACATCGCCGAGGGGATCGAGGCGTCGGCGCGCAACGAGTTCGTCTGCTTGCAGGCGGATCCCAACGACGTGCTGCTGCCGCAGAGCGCGTACATCCACGGGATCGGCCTGACCGCGCCCGACTACGCGGCCATGGCGGCGAAGGGGACGGCGCTCATCTGGTCTCCGCGCTCCAACATCACCCTCTACGGCGACACGGCCGTGGTCACCGCCGCGGCCCGCCTCGGGGTGCAGATCGCGCTCGGCACGGACTGGATCGCGACCGGCTCGATGAACCTGCTGCGCGAGCTCCGGTGCGCGGCGGCGCTCAACGAGACGTACTACGACGGCTTCTTCACCGACGAGGAGCTGTGGACGATGGTGACCGGAAGCGCCGCCGCGGTCACCGCCACCGACGACGTGATCGGCGCGCTGTCGACGGGGAAGGTCGCCGACATCGCGATCTTCGACGGCGCGGAGCGCGAAGACCACCGCGCGATCGTCGCCGCCGCGCCGGAGGACGTCGTGCTCGTGATGCGCGGCGGAAAGGTCCTCTACGGCGACGCGGCCGTGGTGGCCGCGGTCCGGGGCGCGGAGGCGTGCAACGAGCTCGACGTGTGCGGCGTCGCGAAGCAGGTCTGTCTGCAGGACGAGATCGGGATGACGCTGGAGGAGCTAGAGCGGGAAGCGGGCGAGATCTACCCCGCGTTCTTCTGCGGCGAGCCCGAGCGCGAGCCGCTCTGCACGCCGTCGCGCGCGGCGACCGCGCCCGTGAACGCCTCGGTGAACGGCTCGACCGTCTACACCGGGCAGCCCACGGACGAGGACCTCGACGGCGACGGCATCGCCAACGGCGCGGACGACTGCCCGAGCGTCTTCAACCCCATCCGGCCGCTCGACAGCGGGGCCCAGGCCGACTTCGACGGCGACGGCGACGGCGACGCCTGCGACGCATGCCCGCTCGACGCGGGGAGCACCCTCTGCTCGGCGCCGAACCCGAACGACGGCGACAACGACGGCGTGCTCAACGGAGCGGACAACTGCCCGAGCCTCCAGAACCCCGACCAGGCCGACATGGACCGCGACGGCAAGGGCGACCCGTGCGACCTCTGCCCGGCGGCGGCGAACCCCGGAGCGCAGGGCTGCATCGTGTCGATCTACGACATCAAGGACGGCACCGTCGCCGAGGGCGCGACGGTGGCCCTGGAGAACGCGCTCGTGACGGGGAAGCACGCGAGCGGGTTCTTCGTGCAGGTGAAGCTCGGGGACGCGGGGTACGCGGGGCCGGCGGACTCCGGCGTCTACGTCTACAGCCCGTCGAACACCGTGGTCGCGGGCGATCGCGTGCGGATCACGAGCGCGGTGGTCACGAGCTTCTACGGGCAGATCCAGCTCGGCTCCGCCGTCGTCGAGGTGATCGCGTCGCTCGGCGAGGCGGCGCCGGCGCCGGAGCCCGTCGCGCCGGCCGACATCGTCACCGGCGGGCCGCGCGCCGCCGAGCTCGAGGGCGTCCTCGTCGAGGTGGAGGACGTCGAGGTGATCGGGCTCGAGACGATGTACTTCGAGTTCATCGTCACGGGCGATCTGCGCGTGGACGATCTCCTCTACCGGGCCGATCCCTTCCCGGCGGAGGGCGACGGCTTCGCGAGGATCCGCGGCATCCTCAACCACCGGAACGACAACTCGAAGGTCGAGCCGCGCAGCGCGCAGGACCTCGTGGCGGGCGCTCCGCGGCTCGCCGCGTTCGGGCCGGATGCGTCGTTCGCCTACGTGGGGCAGGTCGCCGCGCCGACCCTGCCGGCGCCGCTCGAGGTGACGCTCTCCGGGCCGGCGACGGCCGACACGTTCGTGACCGTGACATCGGGAGATCCGGCGGCGATCGCGGTGGTGGGCGGCGGCGCGACCGTGCCCGCCGGCGCGACGAGCGCGGTCGTGCTGCTCGACGCCCTCGCCGCGGCCGAGGCGGTGGAGCTCACCGCCTCCCTCGGCGACGTGAGCCTGACCGCGACGGTGCGCGTCCTCGACGCGGTCGAGGCGCCGGTGCTGGCCGCGCTCGACCCGCCGTCGCCCAGGGTGGCTCCGGGCGGCACGGTGTCGTTCACCGTGACGCTCGACATCCCGGCGCCGTCGGAGGGCGCCGTCGTGGCCCTCGCGCTCGATCCGCCGGGCGCTGGCACCCTCCCGGCGTCGGTCGCGATCCCGGGCGGGCAGCAGAGCGCCACGTTCGACTACGTGGACGGCGGCTCGGTGGCCGGCGCCACCGTGACGGCGACGCTCGGGGCGATCTCGCTCTCCGCGACCGTCGAGACGGTGACGGTGACGGGAAGGCTCGTGATCAACGAGGTGGATTACGATCAGGAGAATACCGATGGTGCCGAGTTCATCGAGATCTACAACGGCACGGGCGCGCCCGTGGACCTCGCCGGTCACGCGCTCGTGTTGATCAACGGCGCTTCGGAGCCTCCGTCCGCCTACCAGACGTTCGATCTGAGCCTTGCCGGGACGCTCGCGGCGGGCCAGTACCTCGTGGTCGGCAGCACGGCGGTGGTCGGCAGCGACACCCTGCCGGAGGGGACGCTGGCAATCCCGTTCTCGGGCGCCCAGACCAACCGGGTGCAGAACGGAGCGCCCGACGACCCCGACGGGATCGCGCTGGTGAACACGACGACGGGGAGCTTGATCGACGCGCTCTCCTACGAGGGGAGCATCACCGCTGTCACGATCGGGGAGGCCAGTGTGAGCCTCGTCGAGGGCGAGCCATTGCCCGCCTCCGTGGCGGACGTAAACAATGCTCCTGGCTCGCTCTGCCGCCTGCCCGACGGGACGGACACGAACCAGGCCGCGGCCGACTGGGCGTTCTCCGCGACGATCACGCCTGGCGCGGCGAACGTGCCGTGAGCCTCGGCCGAGGCGCGCTGCGCTCTCCTGCGCAGCGCGTCCCGGCGGCCCTCAGGGGTCCGGCTCCGCCGCGCGGCCTCTGCCGGTGTCCTGGTGTGTCAGCTGGATCTGGAGGGGAGAGCCCGTGAGCCGCTGCTCACAGGCAGCCGCAGAGCGGGTCGCCCTGCTTGCACACGCACTTGCCGCCCTTCTTCGCCGACGCCCCCGCACGGGCGCCCCGCGCGGCCTTGGCCGGCGCCGCCCGGCCGCGCTTGACCACGGCCGACTTGGGCGAGAGCTTCGACGTCTTCGCGTCGGCTTCGTCCTCGCCCTCGTCCTCTGCCGCGGCCTTTGCCTCCTCCTCGGCCTTGTAGGCGGTGAACGCCTTCTGCGCCTTCTCGGCGTCGCTCTTGGCGGTGTCGAGCGCGAGGGTCAGCTCGGAGATCTTCTTGTTGCGCTCCTCGATCTGGAGGTTGAGCTGCGCGATCCTGTCCTGCTCGACGATGCGCGCGGCCACCGCCTCGGCCTGGGCCGCCTCGGCCTCCTTCACCTTGCCGGCGAAGGTGGTGACCGTGGCCGCAGCCCCGGCCACCAAGAGCAGGCCCATCACGACCGCGAACCGACTGCGCCGCTTCTGCCGCACGCCCTGGGCGAGCGCTTCGAGCTCGCGGTCCAGGTCGTCCGTGGTCGACATGGGCGGCACGCTGGCCGCCACCGGCGCGATGCTGGGAGGCACCTGGAGCGCCGCGTGAGCGCCCGCCCTCGTCCCCTGAACGTACGTGTCGACGGGATAGGGGGGGGGCACCCCGGCCCTCTCTTGAGAGTAGTTCATCGCGCGAGACCTCCTCCTCCGTGAGCGGCTCCTCAGCAGGCAAATGTGGTGCCCGGTACGAAGACCTCGCCACGGCATCGCGCGCACCGCCCAAGAGCGCGCAGGGAAGGCAAAACGAGGGATCTCGAGGCGCTCCAGGGGCGGGTCGCGCTCGATCCGGTGGATCAGTTGTTCTGGTGCATGGAGCTCTCACCGGACCACCGCGTGTCCCCCTGGTCCGCTGGAGGTCCTGTCCTGCGCGGCGGATCTCCCATGCTGCTGGCAGGCACAAAGATCCGCCTTTGCTCAATGCAGCACGAGCAGACCTTTCGTGAGTTTACCGTCTGCCAGAACGTGTCAATCGGCGTGCACCGGGCACCTTCGCGGGGAGCGCCGGCGCGGCGGCGGAGCGCGCCTCGACGTGGGGCGGACGTCAGGGCTGCAGCTTGGCGACGAAAGCGTCGCGGCCCCCGGCGCTCGTCAGGGGGGCTCCGCCGAGATCGATGCTGCCGCTGAAATTGCCCGTCAGCGCGATGAACCCCAGCGCATCCACGTCGACGGCCGCGGCGCTCTGCGTCATTGCGTCGCCGAACGACACCGCCCAGGCCGTCGTGCCGTCCGGTTTGAGCTTCGCCAGGAAAGCGTCGAAGCCGCCGCGGGACTCGACCTGCGGGGGCTTGAGATCGATGGATCTCTCGAACTCTCCGGCCACGAGGACGTTGCCTGCCGGGTCCACCGCCACCCCGAGCGCCCGCTGATTCGCCGCATCCCCGAACTGACGGCTCCAGACATGCTTGCCCTCGGAGTCGAAGGCCGCGACCACCGCGTCGGACTCTCCGGCGTGCGGCGGGGGTGATCCGTCGAAGCTCATCTGTCCTTCGGTCATCCCCGCAACGAAGATGCTTCCCTGGGCGTCCACCGCGACCGACACGAACTCCTGGTCCATGTTGTCGCCGAAGGTCTTGGCCATGAGCGGCTCCCCGTTCCTGTCGAGCTTCCCCATGAAGGCGTCATAGCCGCGGGGGATGAGGTCCGTCTCCCCGAAGCGCATCGGGCCGGCGATGCTGCCGACCAGGACCACGCTGCCATCGGGCGTGAAGGCGGCGTCCAGCGCGACCTGAGGGCTCGAATTGCCGAAGTTCTTGCTCCAGATGTGTTCCCCCTGCGCGTCCATCTTCACGACGAAGATGTCCTCTCCGCCGAAGCTGACGAGGTTGGCCGCACCCAGCACGTTGGCCCGGTCGGTGAAGCTGCCGGCGACCACGATGTTGTCGTCCGCATCCACCGAGAGCCCGCGGACGGTGTCGGCCCCGGGACCGCTGATGCGCTTGATCCAGTCGAGATCGCCCGCCGCGTCGAGCTTCGCCACGAACACGTCCGTGCTGCCGGCGCTGGGGAGCGACGTCCCGTCGAAATAGAGGGCGTTCTCGTAGGTCCCGGCCAGGACCACGAGGTCGTTCTTGGCGTACGCCACGCGCGTGCAAACATCCGTGCCCGACCCGCCGAACGCCTTGTTCCAGATCGGGGTCCCGTCGGCGGCGAGCTTGACGACGAAGCCGTCGGTCGAGCCCTGGCTGGTGGCGAAATCCACGCTCCCGGAGAACCGCCCCGCGACCAGGATGTTCCCTGCCCTGTCGAAGGCGATGTCTTCACCGTGCTGCTCGCCGTCTCTTCCGATCTTGATGCTCCACTCGAGCGTTCCGGTGCACCTGGGCTCACCGTCGCAGCTCTCGTCAACATCATCAACATCCTCGGCGTCCACCGTGCAGCCCTCGGCCGTGGGGATCACCTGATCGACGCACGACCCGTCTCGCAGACAGCCGCTCTTGCACACGCCGACACCCTCGGTCATGGGGGGGCCGTGATAACAAGGCTCACACGGCTCCATGCCAGTGGAAGAGGTCGACGTCGTCCCGCCGGCGCCGCCCTCCGCGCCGGTGCCGCCGCCGGTGCCGCCGCCGCCGCCCTGGCTGCCCGTCCCGCCTTGCCCGGCGCCGCCGACGTTCGCCGCGATCACGCCCTTGTCGAAGCACCCGCCCAGCGCGCCGGCCACGCCGAGCGCGCCGGAGAGGACCAAGAAGTCGCTGCGTCTCATCAAAACACCCCCGCGATCCCCGCGCCCCACGGCGATACCCACGGACGCGCCGTCGCGCCCCTGGGCCTCGACGCAGACGGCAAGGTGAGGAGCAGCGCGGCGCCGCCCGCGGCGAGCGCCCCGCCCACGATGAACGCCGGCGCAGGGATGAGGCGCATGCTGTTGTACGAGCTCAGCGTGTCGCGCGTCTTCCGCGTGTCCGGGCACACGACCTCCTCGGTACACCCGAGATCGATCAGGTCGCTGCGCAGCGCGCTTGTGACGCCGAACGTGATGCCGCCGAGGACGAGCGCCGCCGCGCCCGTGCCCACCGCAGACCAGCCGAGCACGCGCTGCGTGGTCGGCTGCGCGGGGGCGGCCGGGGAGGGGACGAAGACGGGCCGGCGGACGTCGGGGAACGCGAGCGCGACCGCCGTCTCCTGGCGCTCCTGCAGCGTGATCTCCTGCCGGACGACACGGCTCCCCCACGCGCCCTCGACAAGGTGCTTGCCAGGATCGACAGGCCGGCTGACCCCCACGAGCGCCGGTGGCATGAGCTTCCCGTCGATGGAGATCTGCACCTCGCGCTCCGGGGCGCCGCGCACCCCGACTGCGAGCCTGGGGATCCGTGGTTTGAGATCGTTATACGCCTTCTCGGCGTCGGCGACCGCCGTCCTGAAGACGTCGCTGGCCGAGGCGTCGAGCGGCGTGCGGCTCACGTGCAGGTAGCGCTCGGAGGCCTCGATGAGGCGCCCGAGGCGCTCGAGGCACCGCGCCACGTACAGGCCGATCGTGGGCGCCTGGATCAGCTCTTCCGCGCGCCAGAGCTTGTCGAGCGCCGCCGCATACTCGCCCTTGTCGTAGAGCTCGAGGCCCTCCTCCGCGAGCGCCCGGGCAGCGTTCACGGTGGCGGGGTCGACGTCGGCCGCCCGCGCGGGGGTCGCGAGCGCGAATGCGAATGCGAGCGCGACGGCGGCGGTGCCCAGGGCCCTCAATCGCGGGTGCATTCGTCTGCTCAGAAGCCGAGGCGGTCGGCCTTGGGCCGCGTCGCGCTGGAGGCCGAGGGCGCGGCCGCGGACGAGGAGGTCCTGGTCCGCTGCGCGGAGGAGGCGGCCTTGGCCGGTCGAGCGGGCGCCGCCGCGGTCCAGGAGGCGGTCGCGGCGGGCGCTCGGGTCGAGGCGGGCGCCCTGGAGGCCCGCGCCGAGCCGGCGTCGCCCGCAGGCGCCGGGGTCGCCGCGTCCCGGGAAGGCGCGATCTCGGGCGCTCCCGTGGCCGGAGCCGTCTCCGCCGGCGGAGCGTTCGCCGGAGGAGCGGCCGGCGGCGCCTCGATCGCCGCCGGCGGCGACGCGGCGCCGGACGGCGTCTCGTGCGCGGTCGGGTCGCTCCCCAGCGCGCGCCAGCCCACGAAGAGCACCACGCCGACGGCCGAAGCCGCGAGGCCGAGCACGAGGGCGGCGACCGGCGCGGCGCGGCGAGGCTTCCCCTCGACCTCCGCGCCCTCGTCGACGATCGGCGGCGAGGCCGCGCCCCCGCCGGGCGAGACGACCGGCGGGGCGGACATCGGCGGCGCGGACGCCGGCGGGATGGAGATCGGCGCGGCGGCCGCCGGGGCAGGGGCGTGGGTGGAGCTCAGCGATGCCCTCTCGGTCTCCGGCGCCTCGCCCTCCGGCAGGAGCGCCTCGCGCAGCGCCTCGACCATCGCCGTCGCCGAGGGGAACCGCGCGCTCGGATCGCGGCTGCACGCCTGGAGGAACCAGTCGTCGAACGCCGGCGGCACGGGCACGGACGCCACCCGCGAGGGGACGGGCAGCGGCTCACTGCATATCTCGAGGATCATCGCGCCGGGCGCCTCGGCCTTGATCGCCGCCCGGCCGCACACGCACTCGAAGGCGATGACCCCGAGGGCCCACAGGTCCGACCGGTAATCGACGGTCACCCCCTGCGCCTGCTCAGGGCTCATGTACGGCAGCGTCCCGATCAGCACGCCGGCCTGCGTCCCCATGCCCTCGCTGCCGTACAAGCGCGTCTTCGCGACGCCGAAGTCGAGGACCTTGGCCACCTCGCGGTCGTCGTCGCGGGCGAGGAAGATGTTGTCGGGCTTGAGGTCGCGGTGGACGATGCCGGCGTCGTGGGCCTTGCGGACGGCGCGCGCGACGTCGGCGAAGATGCGCGTCGTCTCGGCCCGAGAGAGCGTGCGGACGCGCCCGAGCCGGTGCGCGAGATCCTCGCCCTCGAGCAGCTCCATCGCGATGAAGGGGACGTCGTTGTCGACGCCGTGATCGAGGATCTGCACGACGTTCGGGCTGCGGAGCGCCGCCGCCGCCTGCGCCTCCTGGTGGAAGCGCGCGCGGACCGTCTCGTCCTTCGCGTACAGCGGGCCGAGCATCTTGATCGCGACCGGTGAGCCCAGCGTGAGATCGGCCGCGCGCCAGACGGTGCCCATGCTGCCCGAGCTGAGCGGGCGGATCAGCCGATACCGGCCGACCAGCACCTGTCCCTCCAGCCCGAACGCGTTCGTCGTCATTGTCGCAGGACCTGTCGTGCGCGCGTGGCCTACCCTACGCTGGTGATTGTTCAGTGCTGGTCAACAAGAACAACGGATAGACTGAAAGTCTACGGGGTATGGCGCGCTGCGTCAACCGACGCACGCGCCTCGCGTTCGCAGGACGCTGCTAGAGCACCGAACAGGTTGAAACCCCTTGCAAGAGAGAGTTTGAACCACAGAGGCAGAGAGGGAACAACAACAAAAACTCTGCGCAACCGTCGCGCATTTCTCCGTCTTTCGAGCGGTCCGGCGATCTAGATGAGCACAAAATCCTCGGCCACGGAGACCTCCTCGGCCATGATGCTCGTGGTCTCGTCGTCGCGCTGGACGGCGAGCTTGTAGAGTTGTGCCAGCACGGCCGGGTGATCCTCGCACAGCCCCATGAACTCGGTGGCCGGCAGGTACAGCGTCACGGTGGGGTGGACGGCGATCACGTCGGCGTTCGCCGCGCGGCGGAGGACCATCGCGATCTCGCCGGCGACGTCGCCCGGGCCGAGCGTCGAGAGCACGAGCGGCTCGCCGCGGGCGTCGTCCGCGCCGTCGCGCCGGACCACGGCGACCTCGCCGGAGGCGATGAGGAACAGGCCGGGGGGCCGCTCGTCCTGGACGAGCAGCCGCTCGTTCTTCTCGAACGTGCGCGTGCGGAACCGCTTCACGAGCACGGGCCTGTCGGCCTCGGGGACGACACGGAGCACGTCGCTCATCCGGACGAGGTTCTCGACCATGCGGTCCCGGCAGTAGGCGGCCAGCTCCAGGCCCACCTCGGGCTCACGCTGCGTGATCTCGTCGATCGCGTCGCGCTTCACCTCGAGGACGATGGATGGCCGCGTGGCGACGACGCTCCCGGTGCGCGGCGCCCGCGAGAGCAGCGCCATCTCGCCGAACATGGCGCCGTTCGTGAGCCGCGCGAGGAGGGTCTCCTCGTCCCCGCGCCGGCGCCGGGCCTCGAGCTCGCCGCGCGCGACGAAGTACGCCTCGCTGCGCGCCGCGCCCTGCTCGATCACGGTCGTCCCCGCCGGGACCCAGATGGGGGTGAACGCGGCGCACAGGGCCCGGAGCGCGTCGCGCCCGACGGACGAGAAGACCGGCTGGGGCGCGATCCCGGGGTGGTCGGCCTGGGCGACCAGCCTGCGCGTCGCGTGGTGGATGATCTCGGTCGCCTTGTTGAGCAGGAGCGCGCCCTGGAGCACGGCGGCGAGCGGCTGGAACGCCTCGGCGGTCGGCAGGGGGGGCGGCGGGGGCGCGCCCTCGCCGAGCCGCGGCGAGTCCCTGCAGAACGAGTCGGCGATCAGGTCGAGCCCGGGGCCGGGATCGCCGCCGAAGCGCTCGCTCTCGCGCGCGGCCGCCACGGCGAGCGGCAGGTTCTCCAGGTCGATCGCGCGGATGACCGCGGTGGAGCACGCCTCGCGCGCGGTCTCGTGCCGGTTCAGCTCGCCGAGGAGGCGGCCGCAGAGGCAGAGCGCGGACGGCATGGTCGGGTCGTGCCGGACCAGCGCCGCGGCCCAACGGAGCGCGGCGTCGCGCTCTCCCGCGAGCGCGAGCGCGAGCGCTCGGTCGATCGGCGACTCCGCCTGGTGCGTCGAGCCCGGGAGTACCGGGGGGAGTGCCATGTAAGCGTGTATATCAGGGTTCCTTGAGCGACGGCAAAGAAGGCCGATCCGGTTGCCATGCGGCGGCTCGGGCGTCGCGGCGTCGCGCCCACGTCGAGCGCGGCGAGCGGCCCCCCGGGCGGCGGGGGGCGCGGCGCGAGCGGCGGCGCCCGGCCGGCGCGGCGCCTCGCGGGGAAGGGCCGGGGCGCTGCGCTCAGCCGAGGTGCTGCTTCAGGAACGCGATGCTCCGCTCCCACGCGAGCTTGGCCGCATCGGGGTTGTAGACATCGGGGCGCGTGTCGTTCGCGAACGCGTGGTCGGCGTCGTAGATGTGGAGATCCATCGACTGGCCGCGGGCGGCGAGCTCCTTCCGGATCGCCTCGGCGGCGGCCGGCGTCGCCCACTCATCGCGCGAGGCGAAGTGGGCGAGGATCGGCGCCTTGACGCGCGAATAGTCGGGCGCGGGGCTCGGGACGCCGTAGAAGGGCACGACGGCCGCGAGCTCCGGGACCGTCGCCGCGGCGGCGAGGCTCAGCGCGCCGCCCAGGCAGAACCCGATGATGCCGACCTTGCCGTTCGAGCGCTCGTGCGCCGACAGGAAGCGGACGGCGCCGGCGATCTCCTCGAGGGCGTGCGGCTTGTCGAGCTCGGTCATGAGCCGGTTGGCCTCGGTCGCGTCCTTGGTGGTCTTGCCGTGGTAGAGGTCGGGGGCGAGGGCGATGAACCCGGCGGCGGCGAGCCGATCGAGCAGCGAGCGGATGTGGTCGTTCAGGCCCCACCACTCCTGGATCAGGACGACCGCAGGCGCCTTGCCGCCCTGTTTCGGCCAGACGATCGCGCCGGTCGCCGAGGACCCATCCTTCACGGGGAATGAAACCTTCTCGGACATGCGACTCCTCCCTTCAAGGCGGGGCGGCGGCGCCGGCCCCAGTGAACGAACGGGGCTCGGCATCCGCCGGCCCCAGTGAACGAACGGGGCTCGGCGTGCGCCGGCCCCAGTGAACGAACGGGGCTCGGCATCCGCCGGCCCCTCTGCCGCGGCGCAGGATAACCGCGCATCGCGTGATGCGCATCGCGCATCGCAAGATACCGGGCGCGCGCTCCACGCCGGCGCGCGGACGAGGTAAAATGACCGCGTGGATCCGCTGGCGGGACGATGGAGGCGAGCCGTCTCTTCCTTGAAGGAGCTCCGGCTGCGGGTCGCGTTCGTGCGGAGCGAGATGCTGCGCGCCGAGCCCGCCTCCGTCGCCCGCGCGCTCGACGACCTCTGCCGCGACGCCGAGCAGGCCGATCCCGGCGCGCGCGACGTGCTCGGCGCCGTCGTGCCGGTCCTCGCGGATCCGGCGCTCTCCGAGCGCGTCGAGCAGCTCCGGGAGCTCGCCCCCTCCCTCTCCCTCCTGTCGCTCTCGCGGCTCCTGCGCCGCAAGGCGCGGCGGCACGAGGCGCAGCCGGCCTCGCCGGCGCCCGACGAGCGCCGCCTCGCCACGTCGAGCGCGGGCCGCGCGCTCTCGCTCGGCGAGCGGCGCGCGCTCGCGCGGCGGCCGACGCGCGCCGCCTTCGACGCCCTGCTGCGGGACCCGCACCCGCTCGTCATCCGCAACCTGCTCGCGAACCCGCGCCTGACCGAGGACGACGTCGTCCGCCTCGCGGCGCGGCGCCCGGCGAGCCCGGAGGTCATGACGGAGCTCGCGCGGCACCCCGAGTGGCCCCAGCGCGCGCGGGTGCGCATGGCGATCGTGCAGAACCCGGGCGCGCCGCCGGAGCTCGCCGTGCCCATGGTGCGCCTCCTCCTGCGGCCCGAGCTCCTGCAGCTCGCGGCGGCGGCGGACGTGCCTGCCGTCGTGCGCGCCGCGGCGCGGGAGCTGCTCGAGCGCCGTCCGCCCGTCCCGCACAAGCCGGGCGGCGCGCTGGAGCAGTGAGCGGCCCACGCTGCCCGAGGACGGCGCCCCGTCACCGCCCGGGCACGCAGCGGCGCCGCGCTCGCCGCGCCGCGGCCGCGGCGAGCGCCGCCGCAGCGAGGCCAGGCAGCGCGCCGTGCGCAGGGCCGGCGGCGTGCGCGCAGGCCGCCGCCGAGGCGCCGTCCCCGGGCGCCGGGCGGCGCGCGCGCGTGCAGGGCGCGCTGAGGTCGGGCGCCGTCCAGGGCTGGTGGAACGCCATCGCGCGCTCCACCGGGTCGTCCACGTTGCTGAGCTCCTCGCTCGGCGCCTCGCCGATCGCGATCCAGAGCCGTACGCGGCGCGCCTCCGGGCTCCACGCGACAAGGTGATAGCTCCCGGTCTCGGGCACCTCGATCCGCTGCTCGAGCAGGAGCCAGGAGCGGGCGCCGGTGACGGGCTCGCGGACCACCTCCGCGTCGTGCACGCTCCGGGTCGCGAAGATCCGCGCGCCGAGCCCCGCGGGCGCCGCGAAGGGCAGCCCCGCGGGCCGCGGCAGGCCGGGGCCGAGCAGCGCGAGGGAGGGGCGCTCGCGGCGGAGCGCGTCCATCTCCGGCATGCCGAGCTGCACGCGGAGCGTCTCTCCCTGCGTGGCGCCGAGCTTCAGCCACACCGGGCGGCTCGGACACCCGAGCTCGGAATACACGACGCGAGAAAGGTGGAGTTCGGAGAACTCGAAGGCTTCCTCGGCGCTCGAGTGGTCTCCGTAATCGAAGAACATCTGGCGTGCGCGCGCGGGGGACGCCGACGCGAGGAGGGCCGCCAGCGTGATCGCCACGAGGGCGAGGCGCTCGATGCGCCCGCGGAGCGTCGCGCGGCGGGTCCGGGGGATCATGTCTCTCGACAGGATCCCTGGGGCCGAAGATCGATCTGTCCACGCCGAATGCGCCGCGCCGCGAGGGGGAAATTATCAGTTATCGCCAGTTACCGGTGGTTACCGTCAATCGCGGGGAAGGCGCCGGGAAGAAGAAGAGGACGAGCACGATGGGCGGCGCCGGCCGCGCTCGCGGGAGCCGGCGGGGGGCTACGCGACCTCGGCCCAGCACCGCGCGAGGCGGCGGACCCCCTCGTCGAGGTCCTCGTCGCGCGAGACCGACGAGAAGCACAGTCGGAGGGCGAACGGGGTCACGGCGCCGTTCGCGCGGAACAGCGACCCTGGGTCGAAGGCGACGCCGTGCTCGATGGCGGCGGCGAGGAAGAACGCCTCGTTCGGCTCGGCGTCGGGCTCGACCCAGATAGCGAAGCCGCCGGCCGGCGACTCGAACCTCCAGCCGGGCAGGTACCGGCGGAGCGCTTGCTCCATGCGGGCGGCGCGGCGGGCGTAGAACTCGCGCAGGCGCACGAGCCGCTGATCGAAGTCCTCGTTGCGGAGGTAGTCTTCCAGGATGGCCTGCGGCAGGCTGGCCGCCTGCAGGTCGTCGGCTTGCTTCAGCTTGAGGACATCGGCCCGGAGCGCGCGCGGGGGCACGAGCCAGCCGACGCGGAGCCCGGGGCACAGCGTCTTCGAGAACGTCCCGACGTGGAACACGCGATCGGGCGCCTCGGCCAGGAGCGGCCGCGGGGCGGGGCCGTCGAAGCAGAGATCCGCGTAGGCGTCGTCCTCGATGATCGGCCGGAGGGTCGAGAGGACCTTTGCTCGCTCGCGCGGCGACAGCCTGCGTCCACGCGGGCTGGAGACAGCGGGCATGAGGTAATACGCATCGACGTGGCTACCGTCGTCGACGAGCGTCGCGCGGCGCGCCTGGAACAGATCGAGCGCGCCGGGGTAGCTCTCGGGGTCGACGCCGATCCTGGCGCCCGGCCCGCGGACCATCTGCGCGGCGAGGGACACGGCCTGCTGCGCGCCGCTGGTCACGATGATGTCGTCGCGAGCGACGCTGGCGCCGCGCCGTCGCAGCTGCCCGGCGATCCAGGAGCGGAGATCCTCGTCGCCCTCGGGCCAGCCGTACTGGAGCGCCGGGCAGCTGGGGATCTGGAGCGCGCGGACGAACGACGCCGCGAGCTTGGACCGCGGGAACTCCCCCGGCGCCGGCAGCCCGCCCGCGAAGCTGATGAGGCCCGGTGTGTCTGCGGCCCGCCGCGTCAGGGCGTCGAACCGGCCGAGGCCGAGCCCGAGGCCGAGCCGCGTCCCGCTCCGCGGCGGATCGCGCGAGATCGGGGCCTGCGACGGCCGGGTGTGGGATGACGGGGGCGGATGGGTTGCGCGCGCGGTAACGTCCATAGATTTCCGGGTCCGGACGCGACCCATTCAAGGATGGTGCCGCCTGCGCTGTCCGTCTCCAGACGGAGCGGAAACCCTCGGGCCCCGCGGCAGGACGTATTTCCCTGGAAAATTGGTTACATCGCGGCAACGCCGGACGGGCGAGGACGCGCTGGTGGGTGTGGCGTGCTCGCGCGGCGTGTCAGGCTGCCACAGCGCGCCGACGGGCGAGCAGGGGTGTCCTCCGGGCGGACATGGCCTGGAAATACGGCCGTCATGGTCTGGTCGGTGAGATGTCTGCCAGGAGATCTGTATCCGCAGCGCACGCTGCTCCGAGCGTGGAGGGTGCTCGCGAGGCGTTTCGCCCGGGCCGGCCGTCGGGAAGGTGTGCTCTGGGCTAGGGCTCTGTGCCCCAGGCGAGCACGCCGTCGTGGTACACGGTGACCTGCATCGACGGGATCCAAGCGGTCGTCGCTTCGAAGGAGTAGTCGTCGGCCTGCGTCATGCGCTCGTAATCGGCGTTGAAGACGCGGATCTGTACCTCTCCGGACGTGGCGCCCGGGGCGAGGCTGGCTGCGGCGGCGAGGAAGCCGAGCTCGAAGTAGTGATCGGCATCCGTGCCAGACGCCTCGCTGAACGTCCTGGTGAGGTTGGCGCATCCGCCGGTGGTCGCCGCGAAGTCGCATGCGCTTCTGAGATCCAGAGCCGCGACGTCGGCGGTGAACCAGTAGCGAATCGTCAGATCGCTGAGCGCGATGCTCTCATCTCCGGTGTTCCTGACCTGGACCTTGAACGACAGCTGCTGGGGGGTGGCGGTGGTGTCTCTGGCGGCGTACTGCAGCTCGAGCGCCGGCGTGGTTACGCCGCCGGTGGTGGAGCTCGCGGTGGTGGAGCTCGTGGCGCTGCCGCCGCCGCCCGTCGTGCTGCTCGCCGTGGAGCTGACCGAGCTGCTGGCCGCGGAGCTGACCGAGCTGCTGGCCGTGGAGCTGACCGAGCTGCTGGCCGTGGAGCTGACCGAGCTGCTGGCCGTGGAGCTGACCGAGCTGCTGGCCGTGGAGCTGACCGAGCTGCTGGCCGTGGAGCTCGTCACGTCAGCTCCGCCCTCCCCGCCGGCGCCGCCGGCGCCGCCGAGACCGCCGGATCCGCCGTCTCCGCCCGTCGTGGAGCTGGCCGTGCCGCCCGTCGCGGAGCTGCTCGTGGTCGAGACCGCAGACCCCACGCTGCTCGAGCTGGACGAGGACGCCCCGCTCGAGCTCGATGTGGCGCTGCTCCCGCCCCCCCCGCCATCGCCGCCCAGACTGGAGCCTTCGGCACACGCCACGAGCATCAGGAGAGAGGCGGCAGAGAGAGCCCTCGTTCCCATCAGCCAGGAGCGCGATTCTCCAGCTCGATTGCAGCCACTGCCCTGCAAGAGCTGCGCTCCTGAGCTCGTCGACATCTTCACCCGAAAACCCCGGAACCACGCTGCTTCGGACGTCTTCGGGCCGAGCAGCGACGCACACCTTGCCATCGGTCGCATCTTGATGACTCCTGTGAGCGCCCGACCAGGTCCGAAGGTCGAACGGAAGGAAGTTGAGACCGGAAGCTTATACAGATCTCCTCGGCGCCAGCAAGAGGTTTGGGCGCCAGCAAGAGGTCTATCGTGGTAACTTTCTGCTGATGTCGTAGTCCTGTGTGGAGTTTTCCTGCGCACAGGTAGGGCACGAACACTGGCCGACACCGGGTGTTCTCGCCGTTCTCGCCGCTCTCATCTCCTGTGTCCCGGCCCGCGGGGCCGCCTCACGCGTCCTCGAGCGGAGGCGGCGCGTGGAGCCAGTTGAGCTCGGAGTCCTCCATGAACCGTGTCTGCCACTGTGCGGGCTTCTCCCAGTCACGAAACGAGAGCACCGCGCCGCAGAACGCCTCGCCCGTCTTCTTGCCAGGCGCACGGATCAGCTCGTCGGCGAGGTGCAGGAGATCCGCCGGCTGCTCGGGCGCGTCCGCGACGAAGGCCCTCACCCACTTGTGGTACGGATACAGGATGCGGTTGTGCGCCAGGATCAGCCGGTAGCCGAAGAGCACCGCGCGCGCCGAAGCCCAGCTCAGGAGATACCGGTTGTCGTGCTGCTCCGCCGACTCGAGATAATAGCGCATCGCCTCCAGCTGGGCGATGAACCCCAGCATCTTGTGCGCGCGCTCATGCTCGGGATAGGCCGAGATCGCGCGCACCAGGTCGTCGATGTCCGGGCGCCGCGACCAGGCGACCGTCGCCCCCAGGAACGCCGAGCGCGCCGGCTCACTGCCGCGCTCGCGGGTCTTCTCGAGGAGATCCTGGTTGATGATCTTGCCGTCGACGTACCCGCCTGGATAGTCCACGAGGCCCGGGTCCCAGGCGACGTAGACCAGCTCGCCGGCCGCATACCGCCGCCTGTGCTCCTCGTCGGTGACCACCCAGAAGAAGTCGACGTCCGACGTCTCCTTCCCCAGCCCCTTCGCCTGGGAGCCTCCGATGATGATCGCCACGGAGCACGGGTCCGCGCTCAGCCGCTCGACGAGGCGCGAGACGGTCCGGAGATGGTGCGCGTGATAGTTCGGTTCTCGCATCGAGGTCATCCACTCTTTCTTCCACCGAGGAGTCTGCCGCCCGACGGTCCGTCGCACGGTAGCGCAGCTCTTGGGAAATTTCCCCCTCGGCGCGCCGCCGAGACCCGGGCCGGCCTCGACCATCACACTCCCTCCCCGGGTAGGCAGCCATGGACGGCACGCTCCAGCGAGGGTACAGGTGCGCTCTGCCGTAGTTCAGGTTCAGGGGAAAATTTCATGAAGACCAAGGCGATCAGCGGTCGACTGGCAGCGTGGGCCCTGAGTGCGCTCGTCGCGAGCGCGTGCTCTCAGAAACAAGGGGGGTCGGCCGAGGGGACAAGGGCGCCGCCGCGGGGGACAAGGGCGCAGCGGCGGGCGAGAAGGCCGCCAAGGTGGGTAGAGTCAAGATTGCCCTCCTCCTGCCAGAGTCGAAGACGGCGCGCTACGAGTCGAAGGACCGCCCCTTCTTCGAGGCCAAGGTGAAGGCCCTCTGTCCGGACTGCCAGATCCTCGCGAGCAACGCGAACCAGGACGCCTCGCAGCAGCAGGCCCAGGCCGAAGCGGCGCTGACCAACGGCGCGAGCGTGCTCGTCCTCGACGCCGTCGACAGCGCCTCCGCGGCCGTCATCGCGACCAAGGCCAAGGCCCAGAAGGTGCCTGTCATCGCCTACGATCGCCTCGTCCCGGGCACGGACGCCATCGATTACTACGTGTCGTTCGACAACGAGTCTGTGGGCAGGCTCCAGGGCGAGTCGCTGATGACGGCGCTCAACAACAAGCCGACGGCCCGCGTGGTGATGATCAACGGCGCGGCGACCGACAACAACGGGATGCTCTTCAAGAAGGGGGCGCACAGCGCGCTCGACGGCAAGGTCCAGGTGGTCAAGGAGTACGACACGCCGGACTGGAGCCCCGACAAGGCGCAGGACGAGATGACCCAGGCCCTCACCGAGCTGAATAACCAGGTGGACGGCGTGTACGCGGCCAACGACGGGACCGCCGGCGGGGCGATCGCCGCGATGAAGGCGGCCGGCATCAAGCCCCTTCCGCCCGTGACAGGTTAGGACGCCGAGCTCGCCGCCGTCCAGCGGATCCTCCTCGGCGAGCAGTACATGACGGTGCACAAGGCCATCAAGCCGCAGGCGGAGGCCGCGGCGGTGATCGCGTATCACCTCGCCACGGGCAAGCCCGTGCCCACCGACATCACCGGCGGCAAGACGGTCAACAACGGGAAGAAGGACGTCCCCTCGGTGCTCCTGGTCCCCCTCGCGGTCACCAAGGAGAACCTGATGGACACGGTCATCGCGGACGCCTTCTGGACCACGGAGCAGATCTGCACGGCCCAGTACGCCGAGGCCTGCAAGGCGGCGGGCATTCTCTAGGTCCGGAGCTCCCCTCGACGCCCATGAGCGCGATGCAGCGAGCTCCGATCCTCGAGCTGCGCGGGATCAAGAAGCGATTCGGCGCAGTGCAGGCCCTCTCCGGGGTCGATCTCGAGGTCTTCCCGGGCGAGGTCGTCGCGCTCGTGGGGGACAACGGGGCCGGCAAGTCGACCCTGATCAAGACCATCGCCGGCATCTTCCCGCCCGACAGCGGCGAGATGCGGTTCGCCGGACAGCCGGTCACGCTCCGGGGACCCAAGGACGCATCGAGGCTCGGGATCGCGACCGTGTATCAGGACCTCGCCCTGTGCGACAACCTCGATGTGGTCGCGAACCTCTTCCTGGGAAGGGAGGAGATCGACCCCGTCTCGCGGGTCATGAATGAGGAGCACATGGAGCGGCGCGCCCTGGAGGTGCTGAGGACGCTCAACGTGAACCTCCCCGCCGTCCGCACGCCGATCGCCGCGCTCTCGGGCGGACAGCGGCAGTCCGTGGCCGTGGCCCGCGCGGTGATGGGGGAGGCGAAGCTCGTCATGCTGGACGAGCCCACCGCCGCCCTCGGCGTCGCCCAGACGAAGCAGGTCCTCGAGCTCATCACGCGGCTCAAGCAGCAGGGCCTGGGCGTCCTCGTCATCAGCCACAATCTCGCCGACGTCTTCCAGGTCTCGGACCGCATCGTCGTGCTCCGGCTCGGCCAGCTCGCGGGCACGTTCGACACGAGCGCGGCGTCGCGCGAGCAGGTCGTCGGCAGGATCACGGGCGCCGACGTGGCGGAGCCAAGGAGGGCAGGGTGATGGGAGGCTCGGGACCGACGGGCGAGATCGCGGCCTCCGCGTCGTCGACGGCAGGCACGGCAGGCGCGGCAGGCCTCTCCGCGCTCGCCCGGCGCCTGCGCCAGGGGGATGCGAGCTCGTTGCCGGTCCTCCTCGGGCTCGTCCTCATCTGGGGCATTTTCGCCTCCCAGAATGAGAACTTCCTCTCCGCGCGCAACCTCACGAACCTGGTGCTCCAGATCGCCGCGATGGGGACGATCTCGGTGGGGATCGTGCTGGTCCTGCTGCTCGGCGAGATCGACCGGTCGGTCGGCGCGGTGAGCGGGATGAGCGCCGCGGTGATGGCCATCCTGAACGTGCAGCACGAGGTGAGCCCGGCGCTGTCGCTGCTCGCCGGGGTGGCGACCGGCGCGTTGATCGGGCTCGCGCAGGGGTTCTGGTTCACCCGGTTCCGGGTCCCGTCGTTCGTCGTCACGCTCGCGGGGCTCCTCGCCTGGCAGGGAGCGCTCCTGTGGGTGCTGGGCACGACGGGCACCGTGAACGTCTACGATCCGCTCATCTCGGGGCTCGCCGGGACGTTCCTCTCGCCCGGGCTCGGGTGGGGGCTCGGCGCGCTCTGCGTCGGCATGGCGATCGCCGGCCAGGCGGTGACCTGGCGGCGGCGGGCCCGGGCCGGCCTCCCGCCCCCCTCCAGGGGCGCCATGGCCGCGCGGCTCGCGGGGGTGGTCGTCCTGGTCCCGGCGGTCGTGGGCCTGCTCAACGCCGACCGAGGGGTGCCGCTCGCGCTCCTCCTGCTGCTCGGCTTCGTGATCGGCTTCGACCTGCTGCTCCGGCGGACCCGGTTCGGGCGGCACGTCTTCGCGGTGGGCGGGAACGCGGAGGCCGCGCGGCGGGCGGGCATCCGCGTGGACGCGATCCGCGTGGCCGTGTTCACGCTGTGCGGGGCGCTCGCGGCCTCGGGGGGATCCTGGCGACCTCGCGCCTGCTCGCCGTGAACCAGTCGTCCGGCGGCGGGGACGTGCTCCTCAACGCGATCGCCGCCGCCGTGCTCGGGGGGACGAGCCTGTTCGGGGGCCGAGGCACCGTCTGGTCGGCGCTGACCGGCGCGCTGCTGATCGGGTCCATCTCGAACGGGATGGATCTGCTCGCGCTCCCCTCCTCGGTGAAGTTCATGGTGACGGGCGCGGCGCTGCTCACCGCGGTGACGATCGACGCGCTCGCGCGGTCCGGCCGGCAACCGGCGGGCCGCTCCTGAGGGCCTGCCGGCCGGACAGACCGCGGGCGCGTCCTGCGGCGCCCCCCGCGATCCCGCCCCCTCTTGCCAACCCGGTCGCTCCTATTTATGGTGAGTGAGTACTCACTCACCATAAATAGGAGGCGGGTCATGGCGAGAGCACTCGATGCGCTGGTGGTCGGGGGAGGGCCGACCGGGTTGACGATGGCCGGGGAGCTCGCCCGGCGAGGGCTCACGGTGCGGATCGTGGACAGGGCGCTGGAGCCGCCCGCGGATCACTCGCGGGCGCTCGCCGTGCAGGCGCGGACGATGGAGATCTTCCGCAGGATGGGGATCGTCGATGCTGCCCTGGAGCGCGCCGTGCGCGTGGGAGGGTTCAACGTCCTCCTCGCGAACGGACAGCGCGCCCGGCTGCCGATCTTCGACTTCCCGGAGCTGTCCACGCCGATCCCGGGCATCTTCGTCATCCAGCAGCTCGACACCGAGCGCGTCCTGGCCTCCCGGCTCGCCGGGCTGGGCGTGGCGCTCGAGCGCGGCGTCGAGCTCGCCGCCTACGCGCAGGACAGCGACGGTGTCTCGTGCACGCTCCGCCGGGCCGACGGGAGCCTCGAGGAGGTGCGCGCCGGGTGGCTCCTCGGCTGCGACGGCGCGCGCAGCGCTGTCCGCAAGGGCGCCGACATCGCCTTCGAGGGGGACACCTACGACGATCACTGCATGCTCGGCGACCTCGTCGTCGACTGGCCGCTGCCGGACGGCGACATCTACCTCAGCCCCTCGCGCCGGGGCGTCCTCGCAGCCTTTCCAGTGCCCGGCAGCCATCGCTTCCGGGTCATCCTCATCCGGCCCGAAGCGCCGCCGGAGCACGGCGCGCCGGTCTCGCGCGAGGAGTTCGAGGCCGCGATGCGCGAGATGATCCCGGTCCCGTTCGAGGTCCAGAGGGCGATCGTCCTCTCGCGCTACCGGCTGCACCACCGCGTGGCCACGCGGCTGCGCAAAGGACGGGTGTTCCTCGCCGGAGACGCGGCGCATATCCACAGCCCGGCCGGCGGGCAGGGCATGAACACAGGAATCCAGGACGCCTACAACCTGGCGTGGAAGCTCGCGGCCGTCGAGCAGGGCCGGATGCCGGCGTGGCTGCTGGACACCTACGAGATGGAGCGGCTTCCCGTGGCACGCCGGCTTGTCGACTTCACCGACCGCCTCTTCGGCCTCCTGGCCGGGCACGGTCCGGTGGGCCGGACGCTGCGCGCGGTCGCGCCGCGCCTCATGGCCCGCGCTTTCGGCATCTCCGCCGTGCAGCGCCGGATCCTGGGATTCCTCTCGCAGCTCCAGATCCGCTACCGGAAGAGCCCGCTGTCGGTGCAGATCGGAAGCCCACCGGAGCACGGGCCGCGCGCCGGGGATCGCGCGCCGGACGCCGTGGTTCGCGGCGCGGCGGGCGAGCAGGTCCACCTCATCGACCTGATGCGCGGCGCCGGATCCACGCTGCTGCTCTTCACCGGCCCGCAGGCGGACGGCGGGGCCCGCGAGCACGCCCGGAAGCTCGCCGCGCAGCTCGGCGGGCCCGACCTCGAGGTCCTGGTCATCGGCGCGCCCGAGGCCGGAGGGTACGCCGATCCGGACAGGCACGCCCACGCGGCGTACGGCGTCGCGTCCTCGGCCGCCGTCCTCGTCCGGCCGGACGGCTATATCGGCGTGCGCAGCGATCCGCTCGACGAGGGGGAGCTCCGGCGGGCCCTCGACCGGCTCTTCACGCGCAGGGCCGGATCCGCCTAGCGCCCTTGCCGATCGCGGCGCGGCGGCGGCCGAAATCCGCCGGGATCGCTGGCGCGCGGAACCAGAAGGTGAGCAGAAGGAACGCCGATGAGCCGACGACCGCGCTCGAGCGACACGTTGACCGAGGCGCAGAAGAAGATCGTCGAGGCCGCGGTGACCGCCTTCGCAGAGCACGGCTTCCACGGGACCGCGACCCGGGACATCGCCCGGCGCGCAGGGGTCGCGGAGGCGACGATCTTCAAGTACTTCCCGACCAAGAGGGATCTCCTCCTGGGGGTGCTCGGGCCCGCCATCGAGCAGCTCGTGGGGCCCGCGATGGCGCGCTCCATGGACCCGCTCTTCAACGCGACGTACCCGACCTTCGAGGCGTTCCTGCGGGCGCTCCTCGCCGAGCGCGCCGCGTTCGTGCGCGCGCACCCGCAGCTCGTGCGCATCCTGGCGCAGGAGCTGCCCTTCGACGCCGATCTGCGGATCGGCATCGCCGGCCGGGTGTTCGCGCCGTTCCTCGCGAGGGGGATCGCCTTGATCGAGCGCTTCCAGCGCGAAGGGCAGGTCGTCGGCTGGCCGCCCGCCCTCGTCCTCCGCTGCGTCGCCTCGACGTTCGCGGGGTACATCCTCCACCGCGTGTTCATCGCTCCCGACGCGGCGTGGGACGACGAGGCCGAGATCGAGCGGGTCATCGCCTTCGTGATCCGCGGCCTCTCGCCCGGCCAGCCGGCGTGACCCCGCGCGGCGCGGTGCCGGCGCGCCGCGCCGCGGGCGGCGATCAGCTCGTCATCAGCAGCGAGCGGAGCTGCGACGGCGACACCTGGTAGTCCTTGCCGCAGTAGTCGCAGCGGATGTCGAGGACCTTCCCGTCCTCGACCATCTCCTCGATGTCGCTCCGCGGCAGGCTCGCCAGCGTGGTCATGACCCGGAGCTCGCTGCAGCGACAGCTGAAGCTGAGCGGCGAGTCGTCGAGCCGCGAGAACGGCATGCCGTGGAGCAGCTCCTCGAGCAGCACGTCCGCCGAGGCGCCCTCCTGCGCGAGCACGTCGTCGAGGCGCTCGAAGTCCTTGAGCCGCTCGGTCATCACCATGAGCGGACCGCGCTCGACCTCCGGGAGCAGCTGCACGAGGTACCCGCCCGAGGTGCCGACGCCGTCCTCGCCGATCAGCGTCGCCACCGCGATCATCGAGACGACCTGCTCCGACTCCTGCATGTACGTCATCAGGCCGCCGGAGATGCCGCCCTCGGCCGGGACCTCGACGACCCCTTGGTGGAGCATGCCGTTCGGCAGCGTGCGCATCACCTGCAGCAGCGACCCCGCGCCGATCTCCACCGCGCTCTTCTTCGCGGCGCCCTTGCCCAGGTTGACGAGGCCGCGGCTCGTGCCGTCCGGGTGCGAGTCCGCGACCAGGGATCCGTGGCCGGCCGCGCCCTTGAGGATCGCCTGCACGCGCAGGTTCGGCGCCATCGCCTCGCGCACGAGGATGGCGCCGGTGATCAGCTCTCCCAGCCGCTGCGCGGTCGCGCCGGTGGCCGTTTGCACCGCGATGGCCCCTCGCACGGTCTCGGTGGTCAGCGCCGTGATGACGCGAAAGGCGCCATCCATCGTGATGGCGCGGACGACGGAATCAGAAGGTCGGAGCAAGATGCACTCTCCCGTGAGGAAATATCGTTAGGCCACGGACGGCGGATGGCAACCCGCGGCGCATCCGACCCGGGCGGTTGCGGCGTGTCGGACCCGTCGGCCCCGGCGGCAACCTCAACCTGGGTCGGGTCCGCCGCAACCTGCGGCGGCAACCTCAACCTGGGTCGGGTCCGCCGCAACCTGGGTCGGGTCCGCCGCAACCTGGGTCGGGTCCGCCGCAACCTGGGTCGGGTCCGCCGCAACCTGGGTCGGGTCCGCCGCAACCTGGGTCGGGTCCGCCGGGTCCGCCGCAACCTGGGTCGGGTCCGCCGCCGCAACCTGGGTCGGGTCCGCCGCAACCTGGGTCGGGTCCGCCGCAACCTGGGTCGGGTCCGCCGCAACCTGGGGTCGGGTCCGCCGCCTCGGTTCCGGCAGCAACCTGGTCGGGTCCGCCTCGCCTCGCAGGCGGAGGCGCCTGACATACGAAAATTTAATTATTTCAAATATTTGTTGAACCGGCGCCCCCGGCCTGCTCCGGGCGGGGGCGCCGTTGGGGAGGGGCTCAGCCGTGTCGGCGGCGCCGGTGCAGCGCGGCGGCGCAGGCGCCGGCCGCGAGCAGGGCCCAGGGCACCGAGGGGCTGCCGTGGCCGTCCGCGCCTGCCGTGCAGGCGCAGCCACCGCCTTGCACCACGACGCCGTCGCCGGGCGGCGCCGTGGTGCTGCACGGACCGATGCTGTTGTCCGGGTTGCGGCAACCCGGGACGCACTCCTTCGTCGTCGCCCCGTCGCACACCATGCCGGCGCCGCAATCGCTGTCCTGCTCGCACGCCGTGGGCTGGTCGTCCGCAGGGTTGTTCGGATCGCGCTCGCCCGCGTCGATCGCGCCGTCGTGGTCCTCGTCCTCGTCGCCGTCGGCGGCGCCGCCGCCGTCGGTATCGGCCTTCGTCGGATCCGTCGTCGTGTCCCCGCCGTCGCCGTCGGGCACGCAGGTCTCCGCGTCAGCGTCCGTGTCCTCGTGCGAGCAGTCCTTGCCCAGCTCGGTCCCATCGAAGAGCCCGTCCCCGTCGCTGTCGGGATCGAGCGCGTTGATCTTCCCGTCCTCGTCTGTGTCGGCGCCGGGCTCGATCTCCTCGCCGTCGATCACCCCGTCGTCGTCGCTGTCGGCGTCGTCCGGATCGGTGCCGAGCGTCGTCTCCTCGCTGTTCGAGAGGCCGTCGTCGTCGCGATCGCCGCGGTCGTCCCCGGGGTCGTTCGGGTCGGTCTCGTTGCTGTCCTCGTCGATCGTGCCGTTGTGGTTCAGGTCCTCGTCGCCGTCGCTCTGGCCGCCGCGGTCGGTGTCGGGGTCCACCACGCTCGTCGTCGAGGCCCCGCCGTCGGCGTCCGGCGTGCAGGTCCCGGCGTCGCCGGCGGTGTCCGCGTCCTCGCAGCCCTTCCCCGCCTCGGTGCCGTCGAAGAGCCCATCCCCGTCGCTGTCCGCGTCCAGGATGTCCGGCTGCCCATCACCGTCCGTGTCGTCGCTGGGGTTCGGCTCCTCGCCGTCGAGCAGGCCGTCGTCGTCGGTGTCGCGATCTCCCGGATCCGACCCGAGGAACGTCTCGAGGTCGTCGCCCACCCCATCGCCGTCGCTGTCGACGTTCTGGCCGTCGTCGTCGCCGTGGCTGGCGGTCGGGTCGGTCTCGTCGGCCTCGATCGCGCCGTTCAGGTTGGCGTCCTCGGAGCCGTCGGTCGCGCCGCCCTGGTCGCTGTCACGGCGCACCGCCGACGTCGTCGTGGCCCCGCCGTCGGCGTCCTCCGCGCAGTGCCCAGCGTCGGCGTCGGTGCCGGGGCCGTCGCAGCGGAGGCCCATCTCCGTGCCGTCGTAGAGGCCGTCGTCGTCGCTGTCCACGTCGCGCGCGTTGATGAGCCGGTCGCCGTCCGTATCGTCCGACGGGTTCGGCTCCTGCCCGTCCGGCACGCCGTCGTCGTCGGTGTCGGCGTCGTTCGGATCCGTGCGCAGCGTCTCCTCGAGATCGTCGCTCAGCCCGTCTTCGTCGCCGTCCTCGTTGTTGCTGTCGTCGTCGCCGTGCCCGCGGGTCGGGTCGCTCTCGTCGTTGTCCACGACCCCGTTCAGGTTGGCGTCCTCCGAGCCATCGCTCACGCCGCCGTTGTCCGTGTCCGCATCGAGCGGCGACGTCTTCGTGGCGCCGGCGTCCGCGTCCGGGGTGCAGCGCCGCGACGGCGCGTCGATGCCGGGGCCGTCGCAGTCGAGGCCGAGCTCGGTTCCGTCGAAGAGGCCGTCGTTGTCGCTGTCGACGTCGAGCGCGTTGATGAGCCCGTCGCCGTCCGTGTCGTCCACCGGGTTCGGCTCGAGCCCGTCGGGCACGCCGTCGTCGTCGGTGTCGGCGTCGTTCGGATCCGTGCCGAGCGCGACCTCGAGGTCGTCGCTCATCCCGTCCTCGTCGCTGTCGGTGCTCAGCCGATCGTCGCCTCCCTGGCCGGCCCGGGGCTCGGTCTCGCCCGCGTCGACCGCGCCGTTCAGGTTGGCGTCCTCGGAGCCGTCGGTCACCCCGCCGCGATCGGTGTCGGCCTCGAGCGGCGACGTCCTGGTGGCGCCGGCGTCGCCGTCGGGGATGCAGTTGCCCGCCGCCGCGTCGGTGCCCGGACCGTCGCAGCCGAGGCCCATCTCCGTGCCGTCGAAGAGGCCGTCGTTGTCGCTGTCGACGTCGAGCGCGTTGATGAGCCCATCGCCGTCGTGATCGTCGGTCGGGTTCGGCTCGAGCCCGTCGGGTACGCCGTCGTCGTCGGAGTCGGCGTCGGTCGGATCCGTGCCGAGGTACCCCTCGAGGTTGTCGGCGAGCCCATCGCCGTCCGTGTCGACGATCTGGCGGTCGTCGGCGCCGTGCCCGGCCGTCGGATCCGCCTCGTCCTCGTCGAGCACGCCGTTCAGATTCGCGTCCTCCGAGCCGTCGAGCTCGCCGCCGTTGTCGGTGTCCTCGTCCAGCGGGTCGGTCGTCGTCGCCCCGGCGTCGCCGTCGGGCACGCAGTGCCCCGCCAGCGGGTCCGTCTCCGTCCCCGGGCCGTCGCAGTCCGTCAGCCCGCGCTCCGTCGCGTCGAAGAGGCCGTCGTTGTCGCTGTCGACGTCCCGCGCGTTGATGAGCCCGTCGCCGTCGGTATCGAGATCCCAGAGCTCCTCGGCGCTATCCTTGATGCCGTCGTCGTCGGTGTCGGCGTCGCGCGGGTCCGTGCCGGCGCGGTTCTCCTCGCCGTCGCTCAGCCCGTCGCCGTCGCTGTCGACGAGGATCCTCGTGGGCGGCGCGCCCGGCTCCGCGTCGTTGCCGTCCGTCGGGTACTCCTGGGCGGCCCCTCCCTCCGGGCTCCGCGCGGCGACGGTCGCCTGGTTCGCGATCTCGCCGTCCGTGCCCGGGTCGATGGTGACGCGGAACCGCACCGTCGTGGTCTCGTCGACGCCGAGCGACCCACCCTGGGCCGCGTCGGCGCCGTCGCCGAGACGGATGCGGACCGTCCTCGTGCCGTCGATGTACTCGCCCCCGTCGTCGCCAGCGTCGTCGGTCACGCCGCCCATGTTCGGGCCCGCGGTGATCTCGAGCGAGCCCGGGACGTAGGTGACCCCGGGGGGCAGCGGGTCGTTCAGCACGACCGCCGCGGCGTCGTCGTCCCCGGTGTTGGCGACGATGAAGGTGTATTCGAGCGTGTCGCCCGGCGTGACGCCGCCGCCGTTGAGGTCCAGGACCCGCTTCGTCGACGTGGCGAGATCCGGCAGGCGGGTCGGCACCGACGCGATGAAGCCGCCGAGCAGGTAGCCGTCGGAGGTGGAGCCGATCGCCTTGATCTGCGCCGACGTGTCGCCGGTCCTGAGCAGGTTGGACGGGACCCGGACCACGTCGATGTCGATGCTGCTCATGCTCAGCGGCGCGCCGGTGAGCCGCGGCAGATCGCCCGCCGACGACGACGGCGCGCCGAGGAACGAGCGGGAGCTGTTGAAGAAGTTGTTCGCCGGGTTCTGCAGGTCGAACAGCGCGGTCCCGTTCCACTGGATCGCGTCGCCGGACGAGCTGTCGCCGTCGTAGCCGATGACGCCGAGCTTCGCCTCGCCCGCGCCCGAGGGGACGACGAACCCCGAGATCGGCCAGGGCGCCGTCGCGTCGCTGGTCACCGCCTCCAGCCCGTCGAAGACGGCGAGGTAGCGCGCGGGCGCGGTCGTCAGCTCGTAGAGCACGACCATCCACCAGCCGGCGAACGTGAAGGCCTGGTTCTGGTTGTCACCGTCGAGGCGGGCCGCGTTGCTGATGCCGCTCAGGCGATAGGCCCCGGCGCCGCGCGCCTGCACGATGGAGGTCACGTCGGCGACCACCTGGGCGTGGGTGAGATCCGAGCTCGCCTGTCCCGAAAGCGCGCCGGTCACGTTGCTGGTGAAGGTGGTGCCAGGCCGATCCAGGGTCACGCTGAGATCGGCCGTGCCCGTCTCGCGGCTCGCCGCCCAGTAGAGGTACGCGTGGGTCACCCGCGAGCCCGGGGGGAGGTTGAGGACCGCGGTGCTGCGGGCCGCCGAGGGCGCTATCGTGTTGTTCGCCTCGGCCTGCCCCGCGAGCGGGCTGTCGGACCGCCAGTAGATGTCGGGCGCCGAGTCCCCGAGCGTCGCGCCGTCGCCGCACGCCCCGACCGTGCCCACCAACGGCGCGGGCGTGGCAGGCGCGCAGTCGTGCGCGAGCGTGTTGCCGATGAGGACGAAATCGCCCCGTTGCGCCACCTGGACCCGGTTCACCTGGGCCGCGTGCGAGGTCCCCGAGAGCGCCCCGAGGAGCGCGGCGCCGGTCAGCCCCGTGATTGCCAATCGCTTTGCCATCGACGCCTCCAGCCCTATGGCTGCTTCTTTGCCTTCTCGATGATGTTGAACTGGACGCGCCGGTTCTTCTGGCGCCCCGCCTCGGTCTTGTTCTCCGCGATCGGGACGTCGGGGCCGTAGCCCTTCGCCTGCATGCGCTCGACCGCGATGCCGTGCGCGACGAGCGCCTTCAGCACCGACTCCGCGCGGGCCTGGCTCAGCCTCGTGTTGAACTGGCGCGTTCCGCGGTCGTCCGTGTGCCCCTGGACCTCGATCTTGACGATCTCCGGGTGGTCCTTGAGCACGCCGGCGACCTCCTCGAGCAGCTCGTTGCTGACCGGCCGGATGGTCGCCTTGCCGATGTCGAACTGCACCTGCTGCAGGATGACGATCTCGGTCTCGGTCACCCGGACCGCCGTCGGGCACCCGTGCTGCTTCGGGTCCTCGTTCGGCTTGCCCTTCTCGTTCGGGCAGCCGTCCTGGTCGTCGCGGATGCCGTCGCCGTCGGTGTCGCCCGGGCAGCCGTTCGTGGCGGGGTCGGTCGTGGCGATGCCGGGCAGCTCCGGGCACGCGTCCGACGGATCGGGGATCGTGTCGCTGTCGCGATCGGGCGGCGGCGGGCAGCCGTGCTTCTTCGGGTCGTCGCTGGTCGGGCCGGCCTGCTCCGGGCACGCGTCGACGTCGTCGGTGATGCCGTCCTTGTCGAGGTCCCCGGGCGGCGGGCAGCCGTTCTTCTTCGGGTCGGGGGAGGCGATGCCGGCCACGGCGGGGCAGGCGTCGTCCGCGTCGAGGATGCCGTCGCGGTCCGCGTCCTTGGGCGGCGGGCAGCCGTTCTTCGCGCGATCCGCGCTCCCGACGCCCGCGACGTCCGGGCAGGCGTCGGCGTCATCGAGGATGCCGTCGCCGTCCCGGTCCTTCACGGGCGGCTTCACCTCGGGCGAGTAGGCGACCATGGCCACCGCGCGGAACGAGGGCGTGCCGACGCCGGCGGTGAGGCCGGGGCCCACGGCGAGCCCGGCCTCGAAGTCGCTGGCGAAGCGGTAGCGCCCGCCGAGCAGGGCTTCGAGGTTGGTCGTGCGCTGCTGGACATCGGAGACGGTGATCGCGCCGGTGATCTCGGGCCCGATCTGCAGCCGCCGCTCGTCGTCGAGCAGCAGCCCGACGCCGGCGCCCCAGTGCACCGTCGTCCCCTGCTCGACGTTGGCGAACTGCCGGTTCGACCGGAACTCGGGCCCGGCGGCGAGCGACCACACCGCGCGATCCAGGTGGCCGCCGAGGACGAGCTGCGGACCGCCGCGCACGTTGCCGTCGCCGGAGTACGCCTCGGGGTCGCCGGTCGGCAGCCACACGTAGCCGGCGAGGGCGATCTGGAACGGATCGAAGTAGTCGCCGTAGAGGGTCGCGCGCGCGCCGAGCCGGAGATCCCCGAGCGCGCTGCTGGTCGGCGGCGGGAGCACGGCCCCCGAGGCGGCCCCGCCGTCGCCGGACTGGAGCGCGAGCGGCAGATCGACGTTCACCGTGAGGTGCTTCCAGAGGGAGAGCGAGGCGCTCAGGTGGAGCAGGAGCTGGCTGCCGACGACCTTGCCGTCGCCGAGCCCCTCGTTCCCGTCGAGCCGCCGCAACACGAGCGGATCCTGGGCGTAGTCGCCGAGGATCATGATGTGGGGCGATGCGTCTCCTGCTGTGTAGGCGGACTGGACACCGAACATCCTGTCGCCGGCCGGCGCGGGCTGGAACCTGTCGAGCGCGAACCCTTCGGGTCTCGCGGGTTCCTGCGCTTCGGCCTGAGCCGCTGCGCCGAGCAGGCACAGCGCCGCCGCGAGCGCGGCCGTCGGATGGGTCCCCTGTGTACGAGCCGGCATGAACGAGGTCGCCTCCCTAGCGCGAAGGAACAGCAAGCCCGAGGAGTATCGACCGAAACGCCTGCGGCGTTCAACGTTTCACCAGGTTTTCACGCGCGCGGCGGGCGATCGAGCCGGCGCGAGGGAGGCGCTGTGTGCGTTGCGGCGCGGGCCCGGTCGCGGCGGCCACGTCGCCCATTCACGGTGCGCCTTGAGCTGGCGTACGGCGTTTCCCGCATGGAGGTCAGGTCCGCTGGCGTCGTGCGGCCGTGCTGTGTCACCGCGCACGGCAGGGTTGCTACCGGAGGGTAGCGGCGGTAGAGCGGCCATCTGACCCCGCGGCACGCGTTGGCGTTGCTCGCGGCACTCGTTTAGGAGGCACCATGGCCCGCGAACCCAAGAACTTCGACAATCTCCTCGGCGGCAACGCCAAGGGCTTGAGTGATCTGCAGCTCAAGGCGCATTTCACGCTGTACCAGGGCTACGTGAAGAAGCTGAACGAGATCTGGGAGCAGCTCGGCAAGGCGGATCGCAGCGCGCCGAACTACTCGTACAACGCGTACAGCGAGCTCAAGCGCCGCGAGCCTGTCGCGTTCAACGGCACGGTGCTGCACGAGCTGTATTTCGAGAACATCGGCAACGGCTCGACGCAGCCGAGCGCCCGGACGAAGCAGCTCATCGAGGCCTCGTTCGGCAGCTTCGACAGCTGGCTGGCCGACGCGAAGGCGGCCCTCCTGAGCGCGCACGGCTGGACGGTGCTCGTGTACGACTACCAGGAGAAGAAGCTCTTCAACAACCTCATCCGGACCGAGCACGATGTCGGTCTGTTCGCGAACACGCATGTCATGGTCGCCGTCGACGCCTGGGAGCACGCCTACTTCGCGGACTACCAGACCAAGAAGGCGGACTACGTGGCCAACGTGCTCTCGGGCCTGAACTGGGACGTGATCAACGCGCGCCTCCAGCAGGTCGGTCAATAGTTCGTCTCGTCCCACGGCGGGGGCGTTTGTCCCACGGCGGGGGCACGCGCCCCCGCCGCCCCACCACCCCGCGATCCACACGCGCTGACCGGGGCGTGATGCCGCTTCGGGCCTGACGTTCGTCGCAGCCTGATATGAGCGCTTGCTGGGGCGTGATGTGTGGGGTGTCGGGCCTGGCGTTCGTCGCAGCTTGGTACGAGCGCCTTCTGGGGCGTGGGGTGTCGGGCCTGGCGTTCGCGGTCAGAGCTCGGCTGTGCCGTGCTGGCGTAGGGTCGTCGGCAACGACAGGGCGTGATCGATGCAGGCACGGATGTCGTCGAAGTTGGTCAGGCCGTACCAGAACACCGTCCAGCTCTCGTTGCGGTAGCTGCCCTCGGCCTGCTGAAAATACCAGGGGTTGATCTCGTTGCCGTTCCGGGCGCGCCAGAACAGCTTCGGGTTCTCGTTCTTCATCCGCGTCCAGAGCGAGCCGCCGATCCCCACGCCCTGCGCCTCCGTGGTCACCGCGAACTTGTCGAGGTACGGCGTCAGGGGCGCCCTCTCGCCCGCGTCGAGCGTGAGGATCGCCGTCGCCCGGTACGAGTCGGACAGGTAGATGCGGTAGAACGGCTTCTTGTCGAAGTAGTGCTCGTCGAGCTTCCGCTCGAAGCACGCCTCGAGCAGATCGCGCAGCCGGTTGCGATCGATGCCGTCCAGCGTGTCGTGCCGCAAGATCCGCTCGCCGCGGCGGACCAGCGTGCCGGACCCCGTGTGCGTGAAGAGCTCCTTCGCCAGGTGATCCGGCGACGTGATCGACACCGAGGAGGTCGCCGGCAGCCCGTCG
The DNA here is from genome assembly GCF_051521455.1 of Sorangium sp. So ce887. NCBI lineage: Bacteria > Pseudomonadati > Myxococcota > Polyangiales > Polyangiaceae > Sorangium > Sorangium sp. So ce887. The sequence goes on from NZ_CP150354.1 coordinate 112,271, forward strand.
AGCAGGAGCTTGATCTCCTGCAGCTTGAGCCGCATGCCCCCGGTGAGCCAGGGCTGGGTGACGAGGCCCGCGTAGTCCTCCTCGAGGTTGATGGCCGAGATGATGCGCCCATGCTCGTCGAGGAGGCCGCCCGTGCTCGTGAGGAAGATCATCTTGAACGGCTGCGTCGCGAGCGCGAGCTCGCGCGCGGCCACGTCGGCGTTGATGTTGACGATCTGCCCGCCCGACGTCTCGCCGAGGCAGGCGAGGATGGGCAGGTGCCCCGCGCGGAGGCTGGACCTCACCGCGTCGACGTGGACGCGCTCCACCCTGCCCACCAGCCCGAGGCGCCCCTCGTCCATCAGCGACGCCTCGAAGACGCCGGCGGTGATCGGCCGCGTGCGCGTGCCCATCTCCTCGAGCGCCTCGACGAGCCGCAGGTTCTCGCGGAGGAAGACGCGGCGAGCGATCTCCAGGACGCGGGGCGTCGTGACGCGCAGCCCGTCGACGCGCTCGGTCGGGATGCCCGCCTCGGCGAGCGCCCGATCGAGCTGCGGCCCGGCGCCGTGGATCACGATGGGATACAGCCCGACCTGGTTCAGGAACACGAGCGAGGTCGCGAGCGCCTCGATGTCCTCGTCGAGGATGGCGCCGCCGACCTTGATGACGGCGAACTTCTGCTGATCGACGGCCGCGTACTGCTTCAGGTACTGCTCGACCTCCTTGCGGCTGCCGAGGTTCCTGAGGAGGCGGACGATGACGTCTTGTGTCGAGCCCATCGTGGTCACCACCCGTTGGCCAGCACGTCCATCACGGCCTTCTGCACATGCAGCCGATTCTCGGCCTCGTCGATGACCATGGATGCGGGCGAGTCGATCACCGCGTCCGTGACCTTGACGTTGCGCCGGGCCGGCAGGCAGTGGGAGAAGAGCCCCCCCGCGGTGAGCGCCATCTTCTGCTCGTCGACGATGAAGTGCTTGTGCCTGTCGCGGATGGGCTTCTCCTGCTCCCAGCGCCCGAAGTAGGGAATCGCGCCCCAGCTCTTCGCGTACACGACGTGGGCGCCCCGGTAGGCAGACTCGATGTCGTAGGTGATCGAGAGCTTCCCCCCGCTCTCGGCGGCGCTCTTCCTGGCGGCGTCGAGGTAGCGCTCGTCGAGGTGGTACTCCTCGGTGGGGCAGAGGAGCGTGACGTCCATGCCGAGCTTGGAGGCGATGAGAACGGCCGAGTTGGCGACTGCGGTGTTGAGCGGGCGCGGGTGGTACGTCCAGGTGAGGACGAACTTCTTGCCGTCGAGGCGGCCGAGGCGCTCCTTCATGGCGAGCGCGAGCGCGAGCTCCTGGCACGGGTGGGTGATGGTCTCGAGGTTCACGACCGGCACGGTCGCGTGGCGGGCGAACCCCTGGAGCACCTTGTCCTGGCGGTCCTCCTCCCAGCGCTGGAACTTGGGGAACGCGCGCACGCCGATGAGGTCGGCGTAGCGCGAGAGCACGCGCGCGACCTCCTGGACGTGCTCCTCCGGCTCGCCGTCCATCACGGCGCCGTCCTCGAACTCGATGGGCCACGCGCCCCGCCCAGGCTCGAGGATCACAGCGTGGCCGCCGAGCTGCCGGATGCCGACGTCGAAGGAGGTGCGCGTCCGCAGCGAGGGGTTGAAGAACACGAGCGCGATGGTGCGATCCTTGAGGCGCGAGCCGATCGGCCTCCGCTTGAAGCGCTGCGCGCGCTCGAGGAGGCCCTCGATCTCGGCGCGTGTGTAGTCCATCGTGGTCAGGAAGTGCCGCATCGAAAGCCTCCTCGTCTGCGCAGCGCGGAGCGGGCGCTCGCATTGGAGCAATCCTGGCGGCGATGTCAACGATGCACGCAGGCCGGCGCGGCGCGCGCCGTCTGGCGGAGTCGAGCGCCGGATCCGCGCGGCCGCCGCGCTCCCTGGCGGGAGCGGCGACCGGCGTTCCGGCGGCCTCGGCCCGCAATGCGCGACGGCCTCGTTCACGAGAGGCCGCGGTGCACGCCGCCGCCGAGCGGCTGGGCTCAGCCGACGACGTCGGGCCTCGGCGGCAGGTACGGCGCCACGCCCGGAGGCCGCTCGCGATACCACCTCTCGTGCATCGGTACGACGCCGCTGGGCCACCTGCGCGCCCTGCGCATCCACGGCGCGATCGAAGGTGGCCGCCTCCGGTGGGGGCCCCCCGCCGTGCACCTGCACGGTCGGGAAGAAACAGAGGCACTGTCAGGATTGCACGGGCTGATTTCAGGATCGAAAGGAGGGACACACGTCCCCTACGAAAAATGCGCGGAAATCCACGGGGCAGCGCTTGGTCCGCATCCTGCTAAACGTGGAGGCGGAGCGCCCGTGACGGTTTCCCCCCCCCACCGTCGAATGGGCGCTCTTTTTTTGTGCACTTGCGGCGGCGTGGCGTGAGCGCGCGGGGGTTCCGGTGACGCTGGTCGTGATCCTCACGGTGCGGTGCGAGGCGCTCGACGCGTTCCGCGCGTACGAGAGGAAGGCCGCGGCCGTGATGGCCCGGTACGGCGGCGCGATCGAGCGGACCGTGGTGACCGCGCCCGACAGTTCTGGGCTCAGCCTGAAGGAGATTCACCTCGTCACCTTTCCGGACGAACAAGCCTTCTCGGCGTACCGCCGCGACGGCGAGCTCGGCGCGGTGGCGCACCTGCGGGACGCGTCGGTCGTGCAGACCGAGATCCTGCGCGGGGAAGAGGGGCCGGACTACCACGCTGCCTGCGGCTGAGCCGATGGCGCGTTGAGGTGTCTTGAACCGGGCACCGGGCCAGACGCGGCCGAGCATCGCTCGCGCTCTGCCTCTCTGTGCTCTCCATGCCTCGGCGGCTCCATCTCGCCAGCCTCGCGCTGGTCACGGTTCGAGGCCCGGGACGCGCTCCTCTTGCTCGGGCGGCTCGGCGATGCACGCGGTGGCGACGCGCCGGAATCCGACCCGCTCGTAGACGCGCGCGACGTCGTCGTTCTGCGCGGACAGGAACACCGTGCGAATCCCGGCGTCCAGGGCGTGGCGGGCCAGGACCGCCGTGACCGCGGCGGCGAGGCCCCGCCGCCGGGCCGCAGGCAGCGTCCCGACGCCGACGATCTCGGCGACGTCCTGCGCGTGCTGGTAGCTGCCGGCGCAGAGCGGACCGGCGAGCGCGCCACCGCGACCCCGAGCGGCCGCGTGCACCATCGTCCCCTCGAGCAGCGAGGCGTTCCAGGCGGCCACATATCCGGCCGGGAGCTCGGCCGCGGCGGCGTCCCGCTCGGCCGGTCCCGCGGGGCCCGCCGCGGTGCTGAGCGCGCTGAAGGCGACGTGCGCGACGGCCTGCACGGCGGCGAGATCCGGGTCGCGCGCGGTGATGACCGAGAGCGAGATGTCCTTTGGCAAGGCCGGCTGGACGGGCTCGCCGCGGAGCACGAGCAGCGGGCAGCGCCGGACGCGCAGGCCCGTCGCCTCGGCGGCGGCGTCGAGCCCGGGGGTGGTCTCCAGCACCCACTCGAACGCCTCCGGGATCGAGAGCTCCCGCTGGCGCGCGCGCACCGCGGCCACGTGCTCGGCCGACAGAGGGCCGCGATGATCGAGGGTGGGGCGGGCATAGTAGGGCCAGCCGTCGCCGCGGCGAACGAAGAGGGTCAGCGGCCCGTGGTCCTCGGCACTGGCGTGCCGGCGGGGGACGGCATCGTAGAACCGCTCGATCTCGGCAAGGATGGCGCTCACGGGCCGCGATTGTGGCATCGGCCGCGCCCAGGCGCGAGGGAACCCCGGGGCTCTTCGCGGGGGGCTCCCGCGGTGTCACCTGGCGCCCTGCGAGCAGGCGCGCGATGGCTCCTCCGACGTGTCGCCGCCGAGCCCGATCCTCGACGCTCCGGTGAGCGCCTCAGCTGCGAACGATCGAGATCCGAGGATCCGAGAGCAACCAGAAGTACGTGCCCAGATTACCCGCCGTGAGGATGAGCGCCACCGCGAGCCCGACCGGCCCGATCTCCTTGAAAACGTCACGCCCCACCGCGGCGATCACCCCGATACCGATCATGGAATAGGATTGAAATCGCCTCATCTTCGCCGCGTGCGCGACGAGCGTGTCCCGGGCCAGGTAGGGGCTCACGAACCCGAGCGCGACGCCGGGCACGGTGGGCCAATACGACAGCGAGTGCACGGTGAGCGCGGCGGCGCCAATGAGTCCCAGGACGCCCGCCACGACGGCGCGCACCACGCCCCACTTCCCTGCGTTGGTGCGGAACTGCCGCCATCGGTCGCGCATGGCGCCATCCTGCAGCACCGAGCCCATGGATCGACCGAGCAATGAACCGCTAAAGCGCCAAGAAGGGAATCAACCCTTGGCGTCCTTCGCACTCTGGCGGTTCGAAATTCTGCTCTTGCGGGGTGCTGAAGGAAGTCGCCTGGATGGCGAGGTTCGTCGCCTCCGAGCGCTGAAACGCAGGCCGGGTTTCGCCGTTCAAGGCGGTCGCGGCAAAGCCCGCCGAGCCGAGGCCGGCCGAGGCGCCCGCGCCACCACCGGCCTGACGCCTCCGGCTCACCTGTCGCCGCTCTCGTCCCGCTCCGGCTCGTCGTCGTCCAGGAGCGGCGCCACCTCGGCCCAGAGCGCGTCCAGATCGAGCTCCAGCCCGTCCAGCCCCGGTACACGCACCTTGCCTTCCGATGCGGGCAGCCTCTGCACGTAATACCCGTCGGGGCCGAGCTCGCACAGCTCGAAGAGCTGCGCCTCGGGATCCACGAGCCAGTACCAGCGCACCCCGAAGCGGGCGTACTCGATCGCCTTCTCCATCCGGTCGCGCCGCACGTCGCGCGGACGCTGCGAGAGCACCTCGACCACCACGGTCGGGGGGATCCGGGAGAGCGCGTCCCGGCCGCGAAGCGGCGCGCCCTGGGCGTACATGCACACGTCGGCCTTGCGCCCGCGGCGCGCCGACACGCCGATCTTGTACTCCGAGCCAAACACCCAGCCGCCCCGCGGCCGGGCCCATCCGCGGAGCACCTCGATCAGCCAGCTGACCACCGCTTCGTGCAGCGTCGTCGGCGCCTCTTCCTCCACGAGGCGACCGTCCAGGAGCTCACCCGGCTGGTCCTCCTCCAGGTCGGCCCACTGCTCCAGCGTCATCAGCTCAGGTCGGAGGATCTCCGCTGTCGCTGTCGAACCCATGCCGCCCATCGTACCACCCTCGGGCCTCCCGCGACGCGCCACGCATGGCCCACCCCCCGCGCCATGCCCGGCGGCGCCCCTCACACCCGGAGCACCACCCCTCTCGCCCGCTCGCCCGTCGCCTCGGCGATCGCCTGCACGTAGAGCCGCACCTGCGCCTCCTGGGCCGCGTGCGCCGTGCCCGCGTCCGAGCCGGTCTTGAAATCGACCACGGTCCAGACCCCCACGTCGCCCACGCTCTCCCGGAACGAGAGATCGACGACGCCCTCGGCGATCGTCCCGTCCTCGAGCCGCAGGAGCAGCGGCGTCTCCCGCTCGCATCCGCCGCGCGCCGCGCTCTCCGCAGCGCGCCGGAGCAGCGAGTGCTCGAGCGCCGCGACCGCCGCCGCGACCGCCGCGTCGACCTCCTCGGCCGGCGCTCCGAGCAGCCGTGCCTGCGCCGCGGCCACCGTCCTCACCTCGTCCTCGCCCGCCCGGAGGTCCACCTCGGCGAGGACGGCGTGCACAAGCGTCCCGAACCGCTTGCCGTAGGGCCGGCCCTCGCGCGCGATCGCCGTCTGCTCGAACGAGATCACCGGCAACGCGTCCGCCCGATCTCGCCGCTCCGCCCCGGCCACCGCCGCTTCCGCCGCCTCGTGGCTGATCTGCGTCGCCGTCTTCACGCGGAGCGCCGCCACCGCGCCCTCCAGGATCGCCCGCTGCCGCGCCTCCAGCCACACCTCGTGCCCGCGCTGCCCGAGCTCCCCCGCGCCCGCCGCCGCCCCCGCGCCGCCCGCGTCCGCCTGCAGGATCCGCTGCTGCCGGAGCCCGGCCTCCGGCTCGCGATCCAGGTCGAGCGTGCCTGGATCCCACCACACCACGCGGTGCGACCCCGCCATCGGCGTGTGCTCCCCGGGCGCGACGGCGTCGCGCTCGTCGGCCTCGCACCGCGCCGGGCGCTCCAGCACCGTGTCGGTCCCGAACGGAGGGCAGCCGAGGTCCTCGCAGCGCCGCGCGCTCCGCCGGTCGCGCGGCGCCGGGTAGAGCACGGGGTGCAGCACGTCGAGCCAGCCGTCGCTCGAGCCGTCCCCCGGGCGCGCGTCGCCCACCGCGGGCACCACGAGCAGCTCGCGCGCCCGCGTCGCCGCCACGTACGCGAGCCGCACCGCCTCCTCGCGATCGCGGCGCAGCACCTCGTCGCGGCGCTCGCAGAGCTCCGCGGGCACGCAGCCCGCGATCGGCTCCGCCCACAGGCCGAGCTCCTGATCCACGTGCCGCGACGGGTGCTGGTGCACCGCCGGCGACGCCGGATCCGCCAGGATCACCACCGGAAACTCGAGCCCCTTGGCCCGGTGCACCGTCATGATCCGCACCCCCTCCGTCCCCTCCTCGACGACAGGCGCCTCGGCGACCTCGCCCCGCTCCGCGTCCACCTCGAGCCGCTCCACGAACGCCCGGAACGACGTCGCGCCGCCCGACTCGAACCGCCGCCCGAGATCCATCACCCGCAGCACGTTCGCGAGCGCCTGCTCCCCCGTCGGCCAGATCGCGATGCCCGCGTGCGCGCGCGTCTCGTCGAGCAGCCCGCCGATCGTGTCCGCGATCGGCCGCCGGTTGCGCTCGCGGTGCAGACGCCCGAGCACCGCGAGCGCCTCCGCGACCTCCCGGAGCGGCCGCATCCCGCCCTCGGCCACGAGATCGAGCGCGCCGTCGTCGGGCTGAAACAGCGGGTGCAGGCGCTGGAACCGGTCGCGGTACAGGAGGAGCACGTCGTCGGTCAGCGCGAAGAGCGGCCCGCGCAGCGTCGCGTACACGCTGAGCTCGTCGTCCGGCCACTCGATCGCGAGCAGCGCGCTCCGCACCGCCATCACCTCCTCGCGATCGTGGAACGACCGCCCGCCCACGAGCACGTGCGGGATCCGCCGCGCCTCGAGCGCCCGCACATAGGCGCGGGTCGCGTCCTCGCCGAACGTCTGGAAACGCTTGAACAAGAGGCAGATGTGCCGCGCCTCGATCGGCACCCGCTGGCCCGGGCGCTCGCGCTCGGTCACCGTCCATCGCGGGCCGCTCATCGTGCCCCGGCCGCCCCGGTCGCCGTGGATGAGCTGGTGGACGAAGGCGCCCACCGCGTCCGGGATCGACTGCCGTACCCGGTAATCGGAGATCTTCCCGAAGTCGCCGTACGGCCGCGGCACCGGGAGCGCGATCACCGTCGGCTGGTCCACCGGGTCCTCCCGGAACCGCTCGAGCGCGACGTACCGCGCCTGGCTCGCCGCGCCCTCGCCGGACCCGCCCTGCATCCGCGGCGCGAACGCCGCGTTGACGGCCTCCTGGATCGACGGGGCGCTGCGGAAGCTCGTCGAGAGGTACAGCACGCTCGCGCCGCACGCGACGAGCCGGGCCTTCGTCGCCTCGTAGAGCGCGACCTCGGCGCGGCGGAAGCGGTAGATCGATTGCTTCGGATCGCCGACGACGAACAGCTTGCCGGGCACCGGGCGCGCCCGCGTCCAGTCGATCTCGGCCGGGTCGTCGGCCGCGAGCAGGAGCAGGAGCTCCGCCTGGAGCGGGTCGGTGTCCTGGAACTCGTCGACGAAGAGGTGCGAGAAGCGGAGGTTCAGCTCCTCGCGGACGGCGCGGCTCGAGCGAAGGAGGTTCCTGGCGCAGAGGAGCAGGTCGAGGAAATCGAGCTTGCCGGCGCGCGCCTTGAGCGCGTCGTAGGCGTCGATCGGCGGCCGGAGCTCGCGCGAGAGGCACGCCGCGAGGTCGGCGCTCGCGGCCGTGAGCACGGCGTCGAGCTCGGCCTTCACCCGGTCGCGCTGCGCGAGCACCTCGGCGCGCGAGAGGTCCGCGCCGAACGCCTTGCCCGAGCCCTTCCAGCGCCACTCCTTCCAGCGCGCGAGCTCGCCGAGCTCGGCCTCGAGCCCGTCGTGATCGCGCCCGCCCGTCACCTCCTCGCGGCGGCGGAGCTCCGCGAGGTACCGGTCCAGGTTCCTGAGGCTCTGCGCGAGGTAGTCGCCCTCCCGGTCGGCCTCGGCGCCGAGGTCCGCGAGGACGGCGAGGCGGCACAGGATCTCGTCGATGGCGCGCTCGCGATCGAACGGATCGCGGCGCCAGGGGCGCGTGAAGTCGCGGTGCTCGGCGAGCTTGAACGCCGCGCTCCGGAGCAGGTCGCGCGGGCCGTGCGCGCCGTCGCGCGGGCGCCGGCGCAGGATCCGGCGCACGCCCTCGGGCGGGTCGTTCAGGGTGCGCTGGAACCAGGCGTCGAAGGCCTGGTCGAAGAGCGCCTCGGCCTGGTCCGCGGCCGCGACCTGGTACAGCGGGTCGACGCGCGCCTCGACCGGCCACTCGCGCAGGAGGTCGGCGCAGAACGAGTGGATGGTGCCGATGCGGGCCGCCTCCAGGTGCGCGAGCGCCTCGTCGAGCCGCGCGCGCTCGGCCGGGCCGGACCTCGCGTCGCCGCGCGCCCGCTCGATCTCGGCCCGCAGGCGCAGCTTCATCTCGCCGGCCGCCTTCTCCGTGAAGGTCACGGCGACGATGCGATCGAGCGTCCCGCCGCCCTCCTCGGGCGCCCTCCGCAGCACGGCGACGATCCGCGACACGAGCGCCGTCGTCTTGCCGGTGCCCGCGGCGGCCTCGACGACGAGCGTCGTCCGGAGATCCTCGCGGATGCGGCGGCGGGCGGGCTCGTCCACGAGCTCCCGCGCGCCGCGCGCCCGGTCCGCGCCGGCGCTCATGCGCGCCTCCGCGCCGGATCAGCGCGCTGCGCGGGGCCGCGCGGCGGCGCGCCGGCCAGGCTTGGGGAGGGGAGGGGTGCGTGCGGCACGAGGTCGCGTGTCGTGGCTGTCGGGGGGATAGGGTGGCTCAGATCGGCGTGGAGGGAAACGCTGCACCGACCGCCCTGCCGGGGCCCCGGCCCGGGCGCCGCGCCGCGCCCGAGCGCCGCGCCGGGGAAACCGGTTCGCCGGGACGCAGGGCGCAAAAATACTGAAAAATCTCAGGTTTGCGCCTTTGCGTCCTTGCGCCTTTGCGTTGAAATTCTTCCTCGGGATCCCTGGCCAGATCTCCGGCACGCTGTACTAGCAGCAGGAAGACCTGATCCATGCGCGTCGAGTCGATGAGCCCTGGAGCGCGGTGGTGGTACGCGCTCAAGCCCGCGAGCTGGCCCAAGGTGCTCGTCCCGGCCGTGTGCGGGCAGGCCGTGGGCGCGGCCGTCGCCGGCCGGGTGTCCGCGGGCGCGCTCGCCTTCGGCGCGCTGTGGATGATCGCGGATGTCGCCTTCGTCGTGCTCCTGAACGACTGGGGCGATCGCGAGGTCGACGCCCTCAAGCGGCGCATGTTCCCGGACGGCTGCTCGCCGAAGACCATCCCGGACGGCATCCTTCCGGCGCATGCGCTCCTCCTCGCCGGCCTCGGGGCCGGCGCCGCCGCGCTGATCGTCGCCGGGGGCGCCGGCATCGCGCTCGATCGCCCGCTGCTGCTCCCCCTGGCCGCGGTCGGCCTGCTCGTCTTCGCCGCGTACACGTTGCCGCCGCTCCGGCTCAACTACCGGGGCGGCGGCGAGCTCCTCGAGATGATAGGCGTCGGCGGGGTGCTGCCGCTGCTGCACGCGTATGCGCAGTGCGGCGCGTGGGCGCCGGCGTGGCTCGTGGCGCTCCTGCCGGGCCTGCTCGCGCTCGCGCTGGCGAGCGCCCTGGCCAGCGGGCTGTCCGACGAGCAGAGCGACCGCGCCGGCGGCAAGCGCACCGTGACCGCGCTGCTCGGCAACGCGATCTCGCGCCGGGTCACGGAGGCCCTCGCCGGCCTCGGCCCGCTCCTCTGGCTCGGGGCGCCCCTCGTCGCCGGGGGTGCCCCGCCGACCTGGTCGGTCGCGCCGGCGGCGGCCGTCGCGCTCTGGTTCAGGGAGCGGCTCGTCGAGAAGAGCCCGGAGGCGGTGACGAACGCCTTCGCCGCGCAGGCGGCCTACAAGCTCGAGCTGCACCGCGCGATCTGGTGGGGGACGGCCGCCCTGTCGGCGGCCGTGCTCGCCGCCGGGCTCGTCGCCGGCGGGGGGTCGAGGTGACCGGCGCCCCGGCCGTCCCCGCGATCCCCGCCGAGGCGCGCGACGAGCTCGCGCGCCTCACGCCGCTCCTCGGCGCGCGGGCCTCGGTCGCGCCGGGCCGGCCGTGCGCGCCCACCCCCGTCGCGCTTGTCGAGCAGGTCCTGGGCGGCAGCGAGGACACCGAGCGCGCGCAGGCCTTCGCCCGCGGGCTCGCCGAGGTGGTTCGCGCGGTCGCCGACAACTTCCCCGACAACATCTTCTGGGACCTCGACTACCTGGCGTGCTGCCTGTGGCAGGCCGGGAGCGCCCCCGCGATCGGCGACTTCGCCCGCCGCGTGGTGTCGCTCTGCGTGGGGTTCGGCAACCAGTCGAAGCTGCGCTTCCGCTACGCGCACGACTTCCTCTACGGCTACGACTGGGCCCGCTGGGTGATGCGCAAGCCGGACGAGCGCGCGGGCGTCGGGCCGTTTGATCTCGCGTTCCTCGACTACCTCGACGGCCGGCAGAAGGCGCTCGTCGAGCTCGTGGCCAGCAACGATCGCAAGTACTCCCAGCTGAACGGCCGCGAGTACCGCAACCCCTTCACCTTCCTCCGCGAGCCGCCCGAGGAGTCGCAGCTCCACTACCTGCTCGCCCAGGTCGACCTCATCCCGCTCAAGGCGTGGCGCCTCGACGGCGAGCGCCGATGGGACCTCCCGTTCACCGATCTGCGCGCCAAGCTGGCCGAGCGCCTCGGCCTGTCGCGGGGCAGCGGGCGATGAGCGCGAGGATGGGCCGGCCGGGGGCGCTCCGGGCCTGGCTCGCGGCGTCGCGGCTGTCGTCGCAGCCGACCCTCGCGCTCCCGCTGCTGCTGGGGCAGCTGCTCGGCGCGCGGGCGGCCGGCCGTCCGCTCGACCTCGGGACGCTCGCGGCGGTCCAGCTCTTCGGCCTCCTCGACCAGCTCTTCATCGTCTACGCGAACGACGTCGCCGACCAGGAGACCGACCGCCGCAACCGGACCGCCACCCCCTTCTCGGGCGGCTCGCGCGTGCTTGTCGAGCGGCGCCTCTCGCCCCGCGCGCTCGGCGCCGCGGCCGCCGCCTGCGCCGCGGCGCTCGTGGCCGTCTCGGCGGCGCTCGCGGCGGCGGTGGGCGCGCCGCTCCTCGTGGTCCTCGCGCTCGCGGCGCTCCTGCTCCTCTGGGCCTACAGCTACCCGCCGCTCCGGCTCTCGTACCGCGGCGGCGGGGAGCTGCTTCAGATGGTCGGGGTCGGCGCGGTCCTGCCGCTCTACGGCTACCTCGCGCAGGGGGGCGATCTCGAGCGCTTCCCGTTCGCGCTGCTCGCCTTCCTGCTGCCGAGCCACCTCGGCTGCGCGATCGCCACCGCGCTCCCGGACGAGCCCTCGGATCGCGAGAGCGACAAGCGGACGCTGCCCGTGCGCGTGGGCGGAGAGCGGGCCGCGCTGTGCGTGGCGCTCCTGAACGGGCTCTCGCTCCTGCTCGCGCCGGTCGGCCTGGGCGCGGTGGGCCTGCGCCCGGGGCCGGGCCTGCTCGTGCCGGCGGCGGCGGCGCTCGTCGTGCTGCTGGCCCGCCCGGCGCCGCCGGGCTCGCGCCTGCTCCTCGTCCGCGTCGCGGCCGCGGGGACGGCGACGCTGTCGCTGGTCGCCTTCACCGCCCTCGCCCTCGCCGCGCGCTGAGGAGGGCGGGGCGGTGACCCACGAGTTCCTGCTGCTCTCGCTCCTCTTTCTCCTGCCCGGGGGCGTCATCTGGCTCGCGCGCCCGGATCTGCGCTCGCTGATGAAGCGGATGGCGCTGGCCTCGCTGCCGTTCGTGGCGACCGAGCGGCTGTTCTACCCGAGCTACTGGACGCCCAAGTTCCTGTTCGACCTGGCCGATCGGATCGGGTTCGGCATCGAGGACGTGCTGTTCGTCGCCGGGCTCAGCGCCTTCTCGTCCACCGCGTATGCCGTGGTGTTCCGCCGCGCGCCGGTGCCCTGCGCCGCGCCGGGCGCGCGACCGTGGCTGCGGGCGGCGGCGGGGATCGCGCTCGCGCTCGCGGCGGCCGGGGCGCTGCTCGCGGCCGGGGTGCCGGTCCTCTATGCCTCGGTGGCGGCCATGGGCGCGGTCACCGCGGCGCTGCTCGCGACGCGCCGCGACCTGATCGTGCCGAGCCTGCTCGGAGCGCTCCTGTCGGCGACCGTCTATCTCGGCCTGTGCCTCGTCTTCGCGGCGCTCGTGCCCGGCGTGTTCGAGCGCACGTGGCGGCCCAGCGCGCTGCTCCCGGGCAAGGCGCTCCTCGGCGTCCCGCTCGACGAGATCCTGTACGGGCTCGGCGCGGGTCTCGCGGCCACGGTGTTCCCGGCGTGGGCCTTCGGATTCAGGTACGGACACGCCGGAGGCGCCGGGGATTGAAATTCCCCCGGCGCCTCCGGCGCGTCTTTTCTTCCGTCGGAGCGGTGTTGCTCAGGGCGGCGGCGGCCGTCGAGCGGCCGCCCCATCAATCAGCCTGAGCGTCAACAGCTGTTGCTCAGTTTGCGGTTACAACCACCTCTGAGCCGCTGTACGTGACCATTTGATCTGGAGCAGCAGTGACGTCGACGCCGGCGCCATGATTGGAGCCTACCAACACGACCCTGAACGTCCTGCTGGCCGGCATTCCGGGATAGCTTCCCTTCCTTGCGCCAATGGTCAGCGCCTTGGCAGAGTCGTCCCATGTGAGTGGGATTGTCGAGTGTTGCCCTTCCTCATAGTTATAGGTGTCGCCCTCGTCCTCATAAATAGTGAAGGACCCGTCTTGGCCTGTATAGATCCGGATCTCCAGCGGGTCGATGCTCTGCGTTGCATACTGGATGCTGGGACCCATGGGAACAATTGAGCCCGCTTTGACGTAGAGCGGCATCTCGCTCAGCGGCGCGGGAGCCGAGACCGTACGCCCGCCGTCTGTCGTCGCGCCTGTCCAGAAATCGTACCAGGTACCCGCGGGGAGATAAACGGAGCGGCTGGTAGCGCCCGCGGTGGTCACTGGATTGACCAGGAAGGCAGGGCCGAACAGGAACTGATCCTTGATGCCGAATACCTTCTCATCATTGGGATAGTCGAAGACCAGGTGCCGCATCATGGTGTAGCCTTCGCTGGTCACCTTCCATGCCAATGAGTAGATGTAAGGCATCAACCGATAGCGCAGGTTGTCGATCTTGAGGAGATTGGCCTTGGTGGCAGCGCTCCAGCTGTTGCTGTACAGTTCCCTTGTACCGCCGCCATGTATCCGGAAAATCGGGTTGAAGGCGCCATACTGAAACCAGCGGGTAAAGAGCTCATTGTTCGCGCTGGTGGTCCAGTCCACGTTGTGGCCCCAGTACCCGCCTATGTCAGTGGTCCAATAGGGCATCCCCGCGATCGAGAAATTGAGCCCCGCAGGGATCTGCCTGGCATAGGTTTGAAAATTGCTGTCAATGTCTCCCGACCAGCACGTCGTGGCATATCGCTGCTGGCCGGCAAAGGCGCTGCGGCTGAGGACGTAGACTCGCTTCTGTTTCGGACCGGTGGCACGCCAATGCTCGTACAACCCCTGGGCGTGTCCCAGGGGATAAGCATTCACGTACAGCGCCCCCTTGCCGAGCTCGGTATCAGCCGCCCGCACGTTGACGGGGTCCGGATAGCCCTGAGGCTCGGTGTTATCCGCCCAGATGCCGTCCCAGCCATGCGGCCCCAGCAGGCGATCATGGATCTGCTGGTACACCAGAGCTCTGGCGTCGGGGTTGAATGTGTCATAGAAATGGTGTGTGCCGCCGCTGGCGAACAGCGCTCCAATGTCGTCGAGCGCATTGTAGTTGGCCATCTCTCCCGCCTTCATCTCCGTGTTCACGCGTTCATACAACGGCCAGATCGATATCATCGTATGAACATTGGCTTTGTGCATCTCGGAGATGAGAGCTGCTGGATCTGGATAGCGGCTTTGCTCCATGAAGTGGGAGCCCCATGCGTACGGATTCCAGTAATCCCAGTCTTGAACGATGCAGTCGACCGGAATGTTATTATTGCGGTAGCCGTCCTTGATCCTTAGCAGCTCAGCCTGGCTACCGTACTTGTCCTTCGACTGGAAGAGGCCGTAAGCCCACTTCGGGAACAACGGGGCTGCGCCGGTTGCGGTGCGGTATCGGGTTACGACCTGGTCGATGCTTGGACCATAGAAGAAGTAGTAGTCCACCATCTCGCCGGCTTCGGACGAATAGCTGTACTTGGTGTTGTTGGACCTGGTCCCGTCGAAGGTCGAGGCGGAATAGTTGTCCCAGAAGATTCCGTAACCCCTGTTGGACACCAGCACCGGAACGTTGATCTCCGTGTTGGCGTTGATGATACGTCGAGTCGTTCCTTTGCGATTCATTGCGTTGTCCTGGTGCTGGCCAAGGCCGAACAGCGCTTCGTTCGCGGGTGAGTTGAAGGCGGTCTCGACGCGATTCGTGCTGACACCCTCGACGGTTGCGGGTGTCAAGGTTTTGCTATCTTCCGCCAGGATGACGCTATCGTTCAAGTCGGTATAGGTGACCAGGCCGTTGGTCGTATCGACATTGGCCTTCAAGCGTGATGTGGTAATGGTCACGGTCCCCGAGCTCTCTGCGATGCAAAAGCTCGGTGTGTCCCACTTCTTATTGACAGACAGAGAAGTCTTGTCGGGGAGTGAAGGAGCAGTGGCGTACTGGACCCTGATTATGCTTTCGTTGCAAACGTCCAGTCTCAGCAGGCCGGTTTCCAGGTTGAAGGTAATGCCGTTGGCGTCGGCAGTATAGAGCCCAGTCTCTGGAGGTGCAGGCGGGCATTCGAGCTGGTCGCCGCCGCCCTCGCCTCCGGAACCGCCGCCGCCGGCGCCGGCGCCGCCGACCCCGGTCGTGCTGGACGCACCGCCCCCCATCCCGGTCGTGCTAGCGGCGCTGGTCGTCGTGCCGCCGGCACCCGGACCGGGGTCGGACCCGCCCGAGCATGCGCCGCCAAGCGGCAAGAGACCGACCAGAGCCGCGTATAGATAATGATTGATCGACTTCAACTTTCGCATGACTCCTCGCGAGCAACCGAGTCCACAATAGTCTTCATTGAATTCTACAATTTGTGCAGAATGTAAGAGTGTTTACTCGCCGTGCGGTCGGGGCAGGGAGCTGTTTCCGCCTACGCTTCGCACCGCTGACTCAGGGCAAGAGCACCCAACAGCAGCTCGCTGAGACCGCTCCCTTGAGAGGGGCGGAGGGGCGACAGACTACGGCGCGGGCAAGCTGCTGGTGCCGGACGAACTCCGGGAGCGAATTCAATATCTACTGCCGAAGACGGAGCCGAAGCCGCAGGGCGGCCGGCCGCGGGCGCCTGTTCGGATCGTCCCGACGGGGATCTTGTTCGTGCTCAAGACGGGGATCCCTTAGGAGTACTCACCGCAACATAGGTTACCCCGTTCCTAAGGTTGCCATCCGGCCGCTTCGCCAGCATCACCGGATAAGAGCTCATCTCTGGTGGACAGGCCCCCAGGATTTCGTGTCAGTCGTCGAGTAACCGAGGATTGTCGCGTCCTCTGGTGGATCAACCTGACAAAACGCCAATCACTATCGATCCGCAATCGCTTCAGCGACGGCCGAGCGAACGGAATCGGTGCCAAAATCGACCGAAATTCATCCGATGATGAAAGTCTCGATGCGCATCACGACCCGAGTAAGGCGGACGAAGAGATGCCCCTCGATCAAAATGTGAACGATCACATGGCCGATGTCAACGCCGATCGACCGGCCCGCGGGTACCCTCGAGCCCGTGCGAGGACAAGGCTGGCGGGCTCCTCCGGAGCGCCGCGTCAAGAGGGGCGGGCGCCGGACCGCGAGCATCGCGGGGATAGCAGCCTGGAACAATCTCCTGTCACGGAAATGTGGAGGAGTGGCACGCAGCCTCGCAACTCTTCGCTGATGACTGACCAGGAGCGATGAGTAAGCTCGCGGAGAGGTTGGCGATGACCAAGAAATATCCCGTGATCGGGCGGGCAATGTGCGGTTTCTTGTGCAGCGTTCTCGTGGCTTGCAGTAACGAGCCCGCGGCCGATGGACTTGGCGAGGCGGGCCATGGCGGTTTCGGAGGTGCGGGTGCAGCCGACGGGGGCGGTGCGGCCGGTGGCGGCGGGGCAGGAGGAGTGGCCGGTGGCGGCGGGGCAGGAGGAGTGGCCGGTGGCGGTGCGGGTTCGGGAGCGGATGCTGGTGGCGGAGGCTCGGCGGGTGACGGCGCGGGCGGCAGCGCGGGCTCGGGCGGCTCCGGCAATGCGCTCTGCACCGGGACGGCGGCGAAAGCCGTGAAGATCTACATGATCGGTGACTCGACGATGAGCGTTTATGGGAGCGACCTGTATCCGCGCATGGGTTGGGGGCAGCCGCTCGGCAGCCTGTTCGATGCCCGCTGCGCGACCGTCGTGGACAAGGCGCTCTCCGGGCGAAGCTCGAAGAGTTTCTTCGACGAGGGGGCTTGGACGCCGATCAAGAGCGCGCTCCAGAGCGGCGACTACGTGATGATTCAGTTCGGGCACAACGACGAGAAGCGCGACGACCCGACGCGCTATACGGATCCGCAAACGACGTACAAGCAATACCTGACCACTTACGTGAACGACACGCGCGCGAAGGAGGCGACGCCGATCTTGTTGACGTCGATCAATCGCAACAAATGGAGCGGGGGCGAGCTGTCAGACACGCATGGCGCCTATCCGCCCGCCGCTCGCGAGCTGGCGAGCTCGCTCGACGTCGACTTGATCGACCTGACCGCCCTGACCGAAACGTACTTCGAGCGGATCGGTCAGGACGAAACAGCCAAGCTGTTCCTCATCTTCACTGCCGGTCAGTCTCCGAACTATCCGAGCGGCGTCACCGACAACACACACCTTCAAGAGACGGGGGCACGCGCGATCGGACAGCTAGCGATGGCGGATGCGTACCAGCAGGAGCTCACGCTGGCGAGCCATCTCAAGGCCATACCTGTCGCGCCCTGAGCTCGGTCGTCACGGCGGGGTATCCGACGAGCAGAGCGCCCCGCGGGCGGCTCAATCGACGGATTCGACGCAATCGACGCGGAGCGCCGTCTCCAGGAGGAAGACCGAGTCGTCGAAGTTCCGCTCGGCGTAGAAGACCTTGAGCTTGTGGGACGACCCGGGCACCAGGTGGAGCGCCTGGGCCCACGCGTCCAGACGGACGATCCCCCCGTTCACCCCGTCGCTCACGGCGTGGTCGGCCACGATCGTGTCGTCGATGGATATCCAGACGTCGTCGCTCGATTCGAAGGAGAAAGAGCTCCCCCGCTCGTAGGTGAACGGCACCTCGAACTCGACGGTGAAGCCGAAGTTGTGCGCGTAGCCCTCGTTGCCGAAGCCACGGCCGTCGAGGGAATAGAAGCTCCTGCCGCCCAGCTGGCCACGGCCGCTCCGGAGCTCGAGGTGGATGAGCTGGTCGAACGTCTTGTTGACGACCGGGTCGTCGTGGAACCATTCGTTGAAGCTGTCGTCGTCGTCGCCGCCGGCGCCGTTCGCGGGCGGGGTCCCGACGACCGGCTTGCCGTTCCGGAGCTCTGTATCGGGCTTGAAGCTCTTTCCCCCGGTGGTCTGAGAGGGCCCGAAATCCGGATGCTTCTCGGAGAAGTCGCGCACGGTCATGGGGAAGCTCGCCGTGCAGAGGCTCGTGTCGGGGGGCGCGGGACGAGGTTTGCCAGGAGCGCTGCCGCCGGCGCCGTCGCCGATGAACGGGCCTTCATCGACGCTGCCGCCGCCGCCTTCGGAGGGAGAACCTCCGCCGGCG
The DNA here is from genome assembly GCF_051521455.1 of Sorangium sp. So ce887. Classification (NCBI taxonomy): domain Bacteria; kingdom Pseudomonadati; phylum Myxococcota; order Polyangiales; family Polyangiaceae; genus Sorangium; species Sorangium sp. So ce887. The sequence continues at coordinate 130,213 of NZ_CP150354.1, forward strand.
CCCGGCGTGTCGCTGTCGACGATCTCGTCGGGGGGCTCGGGCGTCCCGATGTGCGAGGCGTCTTCGTTTCGACGGCCGATGGAGGCGGTCTGGAGGGGGCACCCTGCGAGCGGGAGCGCCGCGCACGAGAGGAGCAGCAGGGCCAGGGGCCGTCGGATGGCCGGGCAGAGGGACGCTTCTGGGTGGGCCAGGCTCATGGAACCGTCTCCTGCCTCTCTGGATGCGGCTGGGCCCGGTCGCCCTTCGCGAAATCGTACCGGCCGGCGTCGTTCCAGGAGGGCTCGGCCGCGCAGGGCCGCCGCGGCTCGCTCGCGGACCGCTGGCGCGCCAGAAGCGCCACGGGATTGGAAATCCCGGGCGCTTCTGGCGCTTTTCTTCAATCGGAGCGGTGAGGTTTCAGGGCGCGGGCGATGCGGTCGCGTTCCAGACGCCTCCCGTGGCCGGGGGGATCCGCGCCCGCCGCGTCACGGGAGCATCAGGACGCACTCGGTCCGGCAGACCGGGGGTGAGCTGCCGCCGGCCGGCTGCTCGCAGATGGTCCGCTCGATCGATTCGGGGGGGCAGTTGGAGCCCTCCACGCACTCGGTCCAGCACTCGTTGGGGTACGCGGCCTCGTCCATGCCGGAGCCGGTGCTGCCCGCGCCGGAGCAGACCTGCTGCTCGATGCTGCCCGGCGGGCAGTAGGGCTCCACGGGCACGCACTCGAAGAAGCAGCCGCCCCAGCCGCCGCCGCTGGTGCTGCCGCTGCCGCCGTAACCCGTGCCGACGCTTTCGCTGGGCTCGGGCATGCCGTCGTAGCAGACCTGCTGCGCCTGCGTGCCCGGCGGGCAGTAGGGCTCCACGGGCACGCACTCGGTCCAGCAGCCGCCGGTGCCGGTGCTGCCGCCGATGCCGCCGCCGCCGGTGCCGCTGTTGCCGCCGATGCCGCCGCCACCGGTGCCGCTGTTGCCGCCGATGCCGCCGCCGCCGGTGCCGCTGTTGCCGCCGATGCCGGTGCCGGTGCCGGTGCTGCCGACGGAGACGGCGCTGCCGCCGCAGACGGTCTGCGGGATGGTGTCCGGCGGGCAGTAGGGCTCCACGGGCACGCACTCGGTCCAGCAGCCGCCCCAGCCGGCGCCGGTGCTGCTGCCGGTGCCGCTGCCGCCGGCACCGCCGAAGCCGCCGGCGCCAACGCTGGTGCTGACGTCGACATCGGGGCCGCCATCGCAGGCGGTCTGCGCCTGCGTGCCCGGCGGGCAGTAGGGCTCCACGGGCACGCACTCGGTCCAGCAATCGCCGGGGTAGGGGGGGGCGACCAGGTTGGCCCCGCCGTCGGAGCCGCCGACGCCGACGCTGCTGCTGCCGCTGGCGGTGGCGGTGGTGCCACCGCAGACGGTCTGCGCCTGAGTGCCCGGCGGGCAGTAGGGCTCCACGGGCACGCACTCGGTCCAGCACTCATTGGGAGGCATGGGCATCATGCCGCCGGTGCCAGCCCAGCCGCCGGAGCCGCCGACACCTCCGCTGGTGCCGGTCCAGCCGCCGGAGCCGGCGGTGGTGGTCGTGGAGGTGACGCCGCCGCTGCACACGGTCTGCTCGATGGTGCCCGGCGGACAGAACGGCGGCGGCGGGACGCACTCGGTCCAGCACCCGCCCGGATCGACCGGCATGGCGCCGCCGCCGGCCATGCCGCCCTGGCCCACGGAGGTGGTGGAGCTTGTGCTGCTGCCACTGCAGAAGGTCTGCTGACCCCATCCAGGAGGACAGACGTTGTCGGGCACACACTGCTCCTCGCACATCTCGCCGATCTCACACGGGGAACAGACCGTCTCCCAGTGGAAGCCCTGTCCGCAGTCGGGCTCGGTCGGCGTCGTCGGCTCGTCCGGGGACCCACAGCCCTGCCCCTTGGCGCCGGTGAGCACCACGAGCGCGGAGAGCGCGACGAGCCCCTGGAGCGAGGAGCGAGCGGTCGACGAACGCGTGATAAGAGAGGAGAAGATCGCGAATCGCATGGGAAGACTCCGTCCTGCGTGCCAGTGACAGACACGCGATCAAGGAACGATGGCTCTGCGCCGCGGCATGCGGAGCGCTGCTGCTCCGCGGCTTCTCGGCGCCACTCGGAGAGCTCGCGTGGAGCTAAAGCACTGGGCGTGCCACCCCCGTCCGCCCGCTTGACGGTGCCTCCGTCGCCTGAGCGCGAGGCGTTTCGGCGGGTTTTTCGAGGGGGTTTCGAGGGAGGCGGGCTCCCCCTATGCGATGCCGCAGCGCGCTAGAGGTCCACAGTGTGACGGAGGGAGCTGGTTAGGTGCCAGGTTGCGCCAGCTGTGCCGCCGGGCCATGCGGTCGGCGACCTGAGGTCGGTCGGCGACCTGAGGTCGGCGACGGCGACCCGACCCAGGTTGAGGTGCCCGGTGGTGCCCGGTGGCGACCGACCCAGGTTGAGGTGCCCGGCGACCCGACCCAGGTTGAGGTGCCCGGCGACCCGACCCAGGTTGAGGTGCCCGGCGACCCGACCCAGGTTGAGGTGCCCGGTGGTGACGGCGGCGACCGATCCAGGTTGAGGTGCCCGGCGGCGACCGACCCAGGTTGAGGTGCCCAGCGACCGACCCAGGTTGAGGTGCCCGGTGGTGACGGCGGCGACCGACCCAGGTTGAGGTGCCCGCAGGTTGAGGTGCCCGGAGGTGCCCGGAGGTTGAGGTGCCCGGAGGTGCCCGGCGAAACGGTGATCGTGCGCGGGGCTACTGCGCCGCGGCGCGCTGCACGTACGGCAGCCGCGCCGCCACCTTCTGGACCTCGTCCGCCCCCTCGAGCAGCTGGGCGATCGGGTCCCACGTGCCCCGGAGCAGCGACTCGCGCGCCCCCGGCTTGATGGTGAACGGCACCGCGAGATCGCCCCCCGCCCGGACGACCTGCTCCTGCAGGTCGATCGTGACGAGCGTCGTGGGGTCGGCGCTCACGCGGGCCACGAGCGCGGCGCGGTGCTCGGGGCCCACCGAGACGCAGGGGATGCCGAGCGTCGTCGAGTTGCCGAAGAAGATCTCGGCGAAGCTCTCGGCGATGACCGCCTTGAAGCCGGCCTTGGCGATCGACTGCGGCGCGTGCTCGCGCGACGACCCGCAGCCGAAGTTGCGGTCGGCGATCAGGATCGCGGCGCCCGCGAAGCGCGGGTCGTTCAGCGGGTGCTCCCGCTTCTCGCCGCGCTCGTCGAAGCGCACGTCCCGGAAGAGGTGCTCGCCGATGCCGTCGAAGGTGACGCACTTGAGGAAGCGCGCCGGGATGATGCGGTCCGTGTCGATGTCGTCCCCAGGAACGTGAACGGCGCGGCCGGTGACGGATTGGATCAAGTCGAGTGCCATGGAGATCTCCCTCGGGTGCGAGCGTCGTCAGATTCCGAACACGTCACGAGCATCGGCGATCTCGCCGCGAACTGCGGCGGCGGCCACCATCACCGGGCTCATGAGCACGGTGCGGCCCGTGGGGCTCCCCTGCCGACCCTTGAAGTTGCGGTTCGACGAGGACGCGCACAGCTCGTCGCCGATGAGCTTGTCGGGGTTCATCGCCAGGCACATCGAGCAGCCCGGCTCGCGCCACTCGAAGCCAGCCTCGCGGAAGACCCGATCCAGCCCCTCGGCCTCGGCCGCGCGCGCCACCTCCATCGACCCGGGGACCGCCAGCGCGCGCACGTGCGCCGCGACCTTGTGCCCCACGATGCGCCGCGCGACCTCCCGGAAATCCGAGAGGCGGCCGTTCGTGCAGCTGCCGATGAACGCGACGTTGATCTTCGTCCCCTCGATCGGCTTGCCGCCCTCGAGGCGCATGTACTCGAGCGCCTCGCGGATCAGCGCCCGCTCGGACTCGTTCGCCGCGTCCTCGGCCGCCGGGACCTTCTCCTTCACCGAGATCGCCTGGCCCGGCGTGATGCCCCACGTGACCGTCGGCGCGATCGCGCTCGCGTCGATCCGGACGACATCGTCGTAACGCGCGTCCTCGTCCGACGCGATCGATCGCCAGTACCCGAGCGCCTCCTCCCACGCCTCGCCCTTCGGGGCGTACGGACGGCCCTTGATGTAATCGAACGTCGTCTGATCCGGGTTGACGTAACCGACCCGGGCGCCGCCCTCGATCGACATGTTGCACAGGGTCATCCGCTCCTCCATCGAGAACCCCTCGATGGTCGAGCCGCCGTACTCGTACGCGTAGCCCGTGCCGCCGGACACGCCGAGCCGGCGGATGATCTCGAGGATGATGTCCTTGGCGTAGACCCCCGGGCCGAGCTTGCCCTCGACCTGGATCCGCCGGACCTTGAGCCGCTGGAGGCTCAGCGTCTGCGTGGCGAGGACGTCGCGCACCTGCGTCGTCCCGATCCCGAACGCGATCGCGCCGAACGCGCCGTGCGTCGAGGTGTGCGAGTCGCCGCACGCGATCGTCATGCCAGGCTGGGTGAGGCCGAGCTCGGGTCCGATGATGTGCACGATGCCCTGCCGCCCGGACTCGAGATCGAAGAAGGTGACCCCCTGCTCGGTGCACGCCTTCCTGAGGGCGTCGACCATCCCCTCGGCCAGCGAGTCCTTGAACGGTCGCTTGCGGTTGTCCGTGGGGACGATGTGGTCGAGGGTCGCGAACGTCCGCTCGGGCATGCGCACGCGCAGGCCGAGGTCGCGGAGCATCCCGAACGCCTGGGGGCTCGTCACCTCGTGGATCAGGTGAAGGCCGATGAAGAGCTGGTCCTCGCCGCTCGGCAACGTGCGGACTTTGTGGAGGTCCCAAACCTTGTCATAGAGACTCTTACCCATGATGGCCTCTCGCGATGCGGCTGAACGCGGCTGAAGGGAACGGCGTGCGAAGCGGACCGGCCCGAGCGCAGGCGCCGGGGCGCGGCGGCTGCCTCTCCGGAGACGGCCGCCGCGCCCCGAGCCGGCGATCCGGCGTCGGGCAGGCGGGAGGACTATGCGGGCAGGGGAGAATTAAGTCGAATGAAACTTTTTTCACGATGAGTTAAGTATCGCTACATGGATGCGTCGCTCCTCCCCGCGCTCGAGGATGTGTTGCTGGTGGCCCGGTCGGGCTCGGTCGCCGAGGCGGCGCGGCGGCTGCACAAGACGCCCTCGGCGGTGAGCCAGCAGGTGCGCCGGGTGGAGGAGCACTTCGGGGTGGCGATGTTCGAGCGCGACGGGCGCGGGGTGCGGCTGAGCCCGGCGGGCGAGGCGGCGCTCGGCGCGATCACGCGGCTGTTCGACCAGGCGGAGGGGGTGTTCGAGCTGCTCTCGGAGCTGGCGGGGGAGCCGTCGACGACGCTGCGCCTCGCGGCGAGCGACTACCTCGGCAAGGGGCTGCTCGTGCCGGTCATCCGGCAGATGCTCGACAAGCGCGCGCCGGTGCGGTTCGCGATCACGACGGCGAACTCGGTCGACGCGGCGCGGTGGGTCGAGCGCGGGGAGGTGGACCTGGGCCTCGCGTCGGCGTCCTCGGCGGGCGGCGACCTCGTGAAGCAGCCGCTGTTCGTGCAGCCGTTCCTCTGGGTGGGGCCGCGGCTCAAGGGCAAGGCGCCGGCGCTGCGCGAGCGCCTCCGGCACGAGCCGCTGCTCCGGCTGGCGCCGGGCAGCGTGGGGCGGCGGATGCTCGACGCGTACCTGGATCGCGAGCGGATCCGGCCGATCTCGACGATCGACGTGTCGAGCGTGTCGCTCCTCGTATCGTACGTGTCGGGAGGGCTCGGCATCGGCCTCGCACCGGCGCTCGCGCTGACCGAGGTTGCGCGCTCGCGGCTGGACGTGGAGGTCGCCGAGGTGGAGCCGCTGCCCGTCGAGCTGATGACGCGTGAAAACTTCCGTCGCAACCCGGTCATCGAGCGCTTCATCGACCGGCTGGCGGCCGAGGGGCGCCGCGCGGAGCAGCGGACGCGGGCGCTTCTCCGGGCGTAGCCAGGCGCAGCGCTCGCGCGTCGCGCGTCGCCGGAGCGGACGCCGAGGCGGATCGAGGGCAGGAGACGCCGGCGCGGCCGGGGCCTCCGGGGGGCTCAGGCCTCGCGCGGGCTGCTGCGCGTGTCCTTCAGCGTCACGTCGTGGACGCCGCCCTCGTGGATGCTGACCGCGGAGGCGACGGTCAGGCGCGCGCGCATGTACAGGTCACGCAGCGAGATGGCGCCGCAGTTGCACATCGTCGAGCGCACCTTGGCGAGCGTGACGTCGAGGGTGTCCTTCAGCTTGCCGGCATACGGAACGTAGCTGTCGACCCCCTCCTCGAACTCGAGCTGGTCCTTCTTCTTGCTGGCGTCGCCGTGGTCGTAGCGCTGCCAGTTGCGCGCGCGGTTGCTCCCCTCGCCCCAGTACTCCTTCATGAACTGGTTGTTCACGCGGACCTTGCGCCCGGGCGCCTCGTCGAAGCGCGCGAAGTAGCGGCCCATCATCACGAAGTCGGCGCCCATCGCGAGCGCGATCGTGATGTGGTAGTCCTGGCTGATGCCGCCGTCGGAGCAGATCGGCACGTAGATGCCGGTCCGCTGGAAGTACTCGTCGCGCGCCTTGGCCACCTCGATCACGGCCGACGCCTGGCCCCGGCCGATCCCCTTCTGCTCGCGGGTGATACAGATCGAGCCGCCGCCGATGCCGACCTTGACGAAGTCGGCGCCGGCCTCGACCAGGTAGAGGAAGCCCTCGCGATCGACGACGTTGCCGGCGCCGATATAGGCAGGCTTGCTGTGCGACTTCACGAAGGCGATGGTGTCGCGCTGCCACTCCGAGTAGCCATCCGACGAGTCGATGCAGAGCACGTCGGCGCCCGCCTCCACGAGCGCGGGCACGCGGTCCTTGTAGTCGCGCGAGTTGATGCCGGCGCCGACGATCAGCCGCTTCTCGTGGTCCACGTTCTCGATCGGGTGCGCCTGGTGCGACTCGTAGTCCTTGCGAAACACCAGGTATTGCAGGTGCTGTCGCTCGTCGATGACGGGCAGGGTGTTGAGCTTGTGACGCCAGATGAGCTCGTTGGCCTCCTGGAGATCGACGCCGACCTTGCCGCAGTGGATCGACTTGAACGGCGTCATGATCTCGCGCACGGGCGTGCTGAGCGGCGTCTTACCGAGCCGGTAATCGCGGCTCGTGATGATGCCGACGAACTTGCCCGTGGGGGTGCCGTCCTCGGTGATCGCGATCGTGGAGTGGCCCGTGCGATCGGTCAGCGCGAGCACGTCGCCCAGCGTCGCGTCGGGGCGCAGGTTCGAGTCGCTCACGACGAACCCGGCCTTGTAGTTCTTCACGCGCCGCACCATGGCGGCTTCCTCCTCGATGCCCTGCGAGCCGTACACGAACGACAGGCCGCCGCAGCGCGCGAGCGCGATCGCGAGATCGGCGCCCGAGACCGACTGCATCAACGCGCTGGTGATCGGGACGTTGATCGTGAGCGGCGCGCGCTTCGGGTCCGGCGGGCTCGCGCCCCGATCGGCCTTGAACCGGACGACGGGGGCCGTGAGGTCGACGTTCGCAGGGACGCAGTCCTTCGTCGTCAGATTCGGGACGAGCAGGTACTCGCCAAAGGTCCTGCTCGGCTCATCGTAGATGAATGCCATGTCGGCTCGTAGTGCAAGCGTTTCGCCCTGTCAAATGCGACCGGGGCGAGTCTTCGCGGAAATTCATGTAAGATCGTGGAGTTGCGGGCGTGCGGAGGCGGCGGGAAGGGGCCCGGGGGAACCGCTCCGGGCGGCCGGCCAGGGGGGCCGGACCTCCGGCGGGCGCAGCTAGAGCGGGCGCACGGGCAGGCAGAGCTCGCAGCGGAAGCCGTTGGTCTTGGGATCGTAGAACTCGCCCTGGTAGCGCGACCCGACCCAGGTTGGGCGCCGACCCGACCCAGGTTGCGCCGGCCGTTGACCCCGGCCGGTGACCCGACCCAGGTTGGGCGGACCCGACCCAGGTTGCGCCGGCCGGGGCGACCCGACCCAGGTTGGGGAGGAGGGAGGGAGTAGGAGGTAGGTTGACGGGTTGGGGAGGTTGACGCGGCAGCCCAGGTTGGAGGAGCAACCGCAGGTTGGGCGAGCCCAGAGAACTGCCAGGTGGCGGACCACCTGGCGGCGCCACCCATGGGGCGAGGTAAAGCCTTGAAATCATTCGCCGCAACTCCCGGCACGGCCTTTGTCAGTGTACGCCGGCCATGAGCCAGCCCCGCGAAATTGCTGCAGGCGCTACCTACCTCATCACCCGTCGCGTACTGCGCAGGCATCTGCTCTTCCGCCCGGATGCAGCCATCACCCAGCTCCTGCTCTACTCCCTCGCAGTCTCGACGCGCCGCTTCGGTATCGAGGTCCACGCGCTCTGCGCGATGTCAACGCACCTGCACCTCATCGTGACCGATACGATGGGCGTCTTACCGCGCTTCTTGCAATTCTTCCATCGCATCGTCGCGCTCGGAACGAAGGTGCTCCGCACGTGGGAAGGGCCAGTGTGGGACCACGAGGCCACGAGCGTGGTGCGGCTGCTGACGCGCGCGGCGGTGGTGGAGAAGATCGCCTACGTCCTCGCGAACCCGGTGGCCGCTGGCCTGGTCCGACATGCGCGTGAGTGGCCGGGCGCCAAGGTGGATGTGGACGAGCTCGGCTGCGGCGTGCTGCGCGCGCTGCGGCCCGCGGCATATCTCGATCCCAAAAATCCCCAGTGGCCCGAGGAAGTAGCGCTCACGCTCGCACTGCCCCCCGCCATCGAGCAGGACGGCGGCGACGGCTTTCGACGCGAGGTCGCGGCGGAGCTCGAGCGACACGAAGCGCAGGCCCGCGCGGAGGTGGAGCGGCAAGGGATGCGCGTCCTTGGCGCTGAGCGCGCCAGGAACGTCTCCCCTTACGAGCGCGCCACGAGCTTCGAGGCGCTGCGCGGTCGCAATCCGACGTTTGCGGTCGGCCGCGAGCAGGGGGATGCATGGCGAATCGCTGCCGCCGCCGTGCGTGCGTTTCGCGCATCGTACCGCGCGGCGCTCGAACGGTGGCGCGGCGGAGTACGCGGCGCTGTATTCCCGTCGGGGACGTGGTGGATGCGCACGTTTCACGGCGCCAGCGTGACCGACGTCGTGTTCACGGTGTAGTGACTGCGTCGGGTGTGGCATGGTGAGGCGGGCAGGGAGGGCGACGGGGGCGACGCGTCGTCGTGGGGCACGTCCGTCGGAAGATGGGGGAGCGGGCGGCTCAACGCGCGCATGGTGCGGTGTGCATGGCGACGTAGGAAGGCATGCCAAGCCGAACGCTCACGACGCGGCGCCGGAGGCTGGTTGTTGTAGGCTCGGCTTGATCGAACAGGATCGTGCGTGCCGGTGGCCGGGCCCAATCGATAGATCGACCCAGGTCGGTTGTCCCGACCCAGGTGGGTTCTCCCGACAGGTCAACCCGGGTGGGTCGCGCCAACCTGGGTCGGGTGCCTCAACCTGGGTCGGGTGCCTTCAACCTGGGTCGGGTGCCTCCGCCGCCTCAGATCTGCCGGCAAGCGGTGGCGCAGCGGCGGCACTCGTCCGCGCACGCCTTCATCTGGGGGTCGCCGGCGAGCTTGTCGCAGCTCGCCGCGCACAGGTCACAGAGGCTCGCGCACGCGCTCGTGATCTGGGCGCGCTGCGGCGAGCTGCGCAGGAGGAGCTTCGAGGCCGCCTCGCAGATGTCGGCGCAGTCCTGGAGCAGCCGCACGTGCGTGGCGTCGGCGTGAGCGCCTCCCATCTCGAGGCAATACTGGCTCGCATGGGTGCAGATCGAACCACAATCCTGGGTGAACCGGGCCACCTCCCGGAACGATCTGTCCCCCGGAAACTTGCTCATGACAATCCCCTCGGTCAACTGGGCCGCTCTCCGCCGCGCGGGTATCTCGCGACAAAGAGGCAACCTTGGTATCCAGAGGTTGAATGGATTGAGCGGCCTCTGCACGTCGGGCCATCCCGCATATAGGCCTCGGAACAGCGACCGACGCGCCGGACGCCGGTGTCCCGAACGCGCCGCGCGAGCGGCTCGTCGCCTGGAGACACACGCGGTCGCGGTCCGAACGGCCGCTCCCGCCCTGGTCGCTCGTTCATGCGGAGCCGTGGAAGCGGCGTCCTCCGCCGCGTCGCGAACTGGCTAGCACCCGGGCGCGCGGCAGATACCCATCTTGATGCGCGCGATCTCCTGGAGCTCCTCGGCGATCTCGAGCGTGCGCATCGCGGCGGTGCGCGCGAGCGCCTGGGCCTCCTCGGTGTTCGCGAGGCGCGCGAGGAGCCGCCGGCCCATCTCGTGGTGGTGGCCCTCGTCGGGCTGGATGACGTCGCGGTAGAGGCGCGCCGTCTCGGCGTCCCCCTGCGCCTCGCAGTAGTCGATGAAGGCCTGGTTATGCACCTTGGCCAGCGCCTCCCGCGTGAACTGGCCCGCTGCGACGCGCTCGACCGTGGAGCCGAGCCCCTTCAGGTACCCGAACATCGGCGTGGGCGGCCCGAACCTGGCCGGCATCGCCGCCGGATCGACGCCGAGCGCGCGGAGGCGCTCGGCGATGAGCCGGTAGTGCCTCGCCTCGTCGCCGCACTGGCGGGCGAGGGCGAGCTTCACCTCGATGTCGGTCTCGGTGGTGAGCCAGAGCGCAGCCTCCTCGGTCGCCTCGAGCTCCTTCTTGAGCGCGGTCGCGAGCAGCTCCGGGACGCCGATCCCGCTCCCTGGCTCCGCCGCGCCGGCCGCGGCCCCGATGCGGGCAAGGCGCTCTCCGACCCTCTGGTCGAGCTCGTCGAGGAATTCCTCTGGCTTCATGGGAGGCATGATGGGCGTGCCCCGGGCGGCAGGTCAATAGGCCGCCCGTCGACGGGCGCGATGGGTGTACTCTCCCTGAATGGCCTGGAGCTTTCTGCCCCCGTGGCTCGATCTCGAGTCGGTCTCGATGTCGTTCGACCTTCCCGCGCGCACTGTCCTGAAGCGCACCGGCGTGGCCACGCTCGGCACGTCGAGCGCAACGGCGCTGCGCGTGACGCTCGCGCCGACGCTCCTGCGCGTCGTCTTCGAGCCCTACCTCGTCATCGACCTGCCGCCGCCGCTCGGCGACATGGGGTTGCAGCAGGTCGAGTACGATTTGCGCTCAGGCGCCATGACGCCCAACGTCTTCTACACGGGAGGGCTCGTCCGGGTCGGGAAGGACTCGGCCGAGGACGAGGCCCGCGCCTTCATGCGCGCGCTCGTCACCTCGACGCCCATGGCCATTCCCCCGTACGACCCGACGAGCGACCCCGATCTCGTCGTGACGATGCGTCAGGTGCTCCTGAACCTCGAGTCCGACGGCGGCGGCCCCGCCGTGCGCGGCGCCCGCGTGTCCGCGCGGCTGACGCTGCGCGAGGAGCTCGCGGGCGCGGTGGGCTCGGACGGGTTCCGCATCCCGGCCGGCGCGACGATCGAGGCCAGCGTCGACGTCGAGGGGACCCGGCAGGAGATCGAGACGGCGCCGCGCGTGCAGCGCATCGAGGTCGACTGCTCGTCGGCGGTGCTCCGCAAGCACGGAGTCGACCAGGCCGATCTCCGCCGCTTCGTCGTGAAGCGCGGCGGGGAGATCGCCGTCGAGTGGGTCGAGCCGCTCGGCGCAGCCGGCCAGGCCGCGGGCGTCGAGTCGCTCGTGCGCCTGTTCGGCGCGCTGGCTGCGGGCGGCGGCGTCGCGCTCGACCCGCAGCGCCTCGGGCCCAGCGTCGTCGAAGGGCTCGTCAAGGAAGAGATCGCGCGCGCCCTGGGCCCCGTGCTGGTCGACTGGGTGCGGCAGAACGCGGAGATCATCGTGGGGATGGACCTGCGGCAGGTGCTCGGGATCCCGGAGGGTGACGGGGTGGCGTGAGCGCGAGGGGAGCGGCGGGATATGGGACCCGGACGCCGTGCTCGTGGAGGGGACTCGCGTGATCCTCGCGGCGGAGGCGCTCAACGACGACGGCTCGACGAAGCACGCAGCGCAGGTGGAGGTCGTCCTCGGCGTCACCGAGGTCTGGGGGCGGCCTTGCAGCGATGACACGGAGACCTGCGGCGCCCCCGGCGGCACACCGTGCTGCACAGGCTGAGCGATGTCGCCGCCGAGGAGAGCGTCACCCGCCGGCGCGGGGCGCGTGACGCTGGAGCCCTCGGCGGACCGGAGAAGTGTTATAAACCCACGAATGCGACTCGCCGCCATCCACATCTATCCCGTCAAAGGCTGCCGGGGCCTCGCGCTCGACGCGGCGGCCGTCGACGAGCTCGGCCTCGCCGGCGACCGGCGGTTCATGGTCGTCGACCTCGAGGGCAAGCCCCTCACGCAGCGCCCGCTGCCGCGCATGGCGCTCATCGAGACCCAGCTCTCCGAGAGCACGCTCTCGCTCGGCGCCGCCGGCCGCCCGCCGATCTCCGTGCCGCGCGCGGCGCCGTCGGCGCAGGGCGCGCGCCTGCTCACCGTCGAGGTCTGGAGCAGCACCGGCCTTCTGGCCGAGGACTGCGGCGATGAAGCCGCCGCGTGGCTCAGCGACTTCCTGGAGCGCCCGGCGCGGCTCGTCCGCGCCGGCGAGGCGTTCCGGCGGCCCGTCCTCAAGGCGTCGGTGGCGCGCCAGGAAGATGTCGTGTCGTTCGCCGACGAGTTCCCGTTGCTCGTGATCTCCGAGGCCACCCTCGCCGATCTGAACGCTCGCCTCGAAGGCAGGGGCGCCGCGGCGTTGCCGATGGATCGCTTCCGGCCCAGCCTCGTCGTGAGCGGCTGCGCTGCCTTCGATGAGGACCGGTGGAGCCGCATCCGCATCGGCGACCTCGTGCTCCGCGCCGGCGGCCCATGCGCCCGCTGCGCCGTCACCACGACCGATCAGCGCACCGCGGAGCGCGGCCTGGAGCCGCTCCGCACGCTCGCCACGTACCGGCGCGATCCGCAGAAACCCAGCGACTTGAACTTCGGTCAGAATTATATCCACGAGACGAAGTCCGGCGCCTTGCGCGTGGGCGACGAGGTGACGGTCGGTTGACGGGGCGCGCGAGACGCCCGTGCGCGCCGCGCTCGGCGCGCCGCCGCCTGCGCTACCGCCGGTAGACCAGGAAGCCGGCGATGGCGCCGAGCAGCGCCCGCGGCTCGGCGGTGCGCACCGAGCGGCTGCTGCGCTCGAAGAGCCGTAGATCGGCGCCCGGATGAGGTGCGCGATCTCCTCCGAGAGATCGGGCGGGCAGATCCAGTCGTGCCGGCCGGCGATGACGAGAGTAGGCACCCTGCTCGGTGCCGCGGTCGGCCACGATCTGCTTGGACCGGTCGATGAGGCGATGGCTGGCCGCCGTGGCCACCAGGATGAGATGAGAGATGTGCTGCTGGTACTCGAGCGCATAGGCCATGGCCACCATGCCTCCATGGGAGGTGCCCATCACCACGATGCGATCGAGGCCGAGGTCTTTGATCCTCGCGCGCACGGCGTCAGGGTATCCGATCGGCGGCGCGCCGGGGGGCGCTGGCGCGGGGGAGCGAGGGGGCCCGGGTGCGTGTGGAGTAGCAGCGGAGGCGCAACGTGCTGCCGGGGCAGCACGCGGCTGCGGAGGCGGGTCGCGGCTGCCCCGCCGTCAGGCGACGCCGTGCCGGGTCAGCCAGTCGAGCTGGCGCTCCCAGGCGTGAGCGGCGGCTTCAGGGCGGTAGCTCGGCCGGTAGTCGGCGTAGAAGGCGTGCGGGACGTCGGGGTAGACCCGGATCTCGGAGCGCGCGGCGCCGGGCGCGCCGCCGGCCTCGGAGGCCGCCTGGAGCGCTTGCTGCAGCTCGGTGACCGTCGGCAGGGGGATGCCCTGGTCCTGCCCGGCATAGAGGCCCAGCACGGGCACCTGAAGCGCGCTCGCCACGTCGATCGGGTGCTTCGGCTGCGCCTCGGTACGATCGCCGGCGAGGCGCCCGTACCAGGCCACCGCCGCCTTCAGCGCGGGGTTGTGCGCGGCGTACAGCCATGTGATGCGCCCGCCCCAGCAGAAACCCACCGCAGCGGCCTTGCTGACGTCGGCCTTCCCTGAGGCGGCCGCGAAGGCGATGCTCGCGTCGAGGTCGGTGAGCACCTGCCGGTCGGGCACGCGGCCGGCCAGCGCCCGAAGCTCGTCGACGGCGCCGAGGCGGCTCGGGTCGCCCTGGCGAATGAACAGATCCGGGGCGAGGGCGTAGTAGCCGCGCTTCGCGAAGCGGCGGACCACATCGCGGATGTGCTCGTGGACGCCGAAGATCTCCTGGATCACCAGCACCAGCGGAAACGGCCCGCCGGAGGCGGGGTGGGCGCGGTAGCCGGGGAGGTCGCCGGCCGGCGCGGGTACGGTGACGACGCCGGCGATGAGGCCGGCGTCGTCGGTGTGGATGGGGCTCGGAGCGTTGCTCTCGGCACGGGGCGTGGAAGCGGTCATGGCCTGACCGTGGGCAGCCACCGTGCCAGAGGCGGAGGCGGCCGACCCGAGTTGACGGGTTGAGGAGGCCGGACCCGACCCAGGTTGAGGCGGCCGACCCAGGCCGACCCAGGCCGACCCGACCCGGGTTGAGGCGGCCGACCCGGGTTGAGGCGACCTGACCGCAGTGCATTACCTGAAATTATGTATTGGACGTTATCCGCGCTGCCCGTGGGGACCCTGGAACGCCCTCCGCTCGACGCCTGCGCTCGCGGCGGTCACGCCTGCGCCTCCGCCTCGGGCGCCTTGTCCTTCCTGGCGGCCTTCAGCTTGTTCGGGGGCCGCTTGCCGAACGGCTCGCCGGCCACGATCTCGGAGCGGACGCCGTCGACCCCGACCGGGATGTCCCCGGTCAGCGTCACGCGGTAGAGCACGCGCTCGACGTCGAGGTGCCCGAGATCCTGCGGGCCGAGGTGCGCGGTGGCCCGGTTGTCCCAGAACGCGATGCTGCCCGGCTCCCACCGGAACCGCACCGTGTAGGCCGGGCGGCTGATCTGCTCGAAGAGCAGGTCGAGGATCGCGCTGCTCTCGCGCGCGGACAGGCCCACGATGTGGCTCGTGAAGCCGGGGCTGACGAACAGCGCGCGCTCGCCGGTCTCGGGGTGGACGCGCACCACGGGGTGGACCGAGACCAGCGGGTTCTCGCGCACCTTGCGCAGGTACGGGCTGTCCTGGTCCTGCGGGGCGAACCGCAGCCCGAAGCGGTGCTCGGCGCGCAGGCCGTCGACGAGCGCGCGCAGCGGCGCGGACAGCCCCTCGTAGGCCGCCACGAGGTTGGTCCAGGTGGTGTCGCCGCCGAAGGGCGGCAGGATGTGCGCCCGCAGGATCGACGCCGCCGGCGGGTTCACGGCCGCGGTGACGTCGGTGTGCCAGCGGTTCTCGTAGCTGAAGCGCTTGCCGTAGCGGCGATCGTAGCGGCGGCTGTCGATCGCGAGGATCTCCGGGTGCTCGTCGAACGGCTCGTCCTCGTGCGGGTGGGCGTAGGTCACCTCGCCGAAGCGCGCCGCAAAGGCGATCTGCTCGGCGTGGCCGAGCGTCTGGTTCCGGAAGAAGACGACCTTCCACTTCAGCAGCGCCGCGCGGATGGCCGCCACGGACTCGTCGGGCAGCGGCCTGGAGATGTCGGCGCCGTGGATCTCGGCGCCGGTGTGCCCTGCGAGCGGCTTCACCTGGATGGCTTGATCGGATGGTCTCTGGCTCATGGGTCTCCTCCGCGTGGTCCCCCCGTCACGTTCTTCGTGGCGGTCGGGTATGCGGGTGCCGTGCCAGGGAGCGAGCGGCGGCGAGCGCGCGTGGAGACAGCAGGGTTGGGGGCGGCCTGCGGAAGCTCGTTGTGCTGGGCGACTGAGCTAGCACTGCTGCGGGAAGTTGCCCTGAGCAGCAGAAGAACCGCCATGGCGGATGTGCCGGTCAAGACCGGCATGAGGGAGCAGGTGAGGGAGGCCGTCCCGGCATTTCCCCCACCCCTTTCCCTGGTTTCCCCACGCTCATCTTCGAGGTGCTGAGCCGCAGCACCGAGGAGTACGACAGCGGCGACAAGCTCGAGCATTACAAGAGCCTCGCCTCTCTGCGAGAGTATGTCCTCGGGTCGCATCGGGAGCGCAGCGTGAAGGTCTGGACGCGCGACGCTGATGGCGGCTTCACGTCGGCTACCGCGTGTGAGGGGGACGTCGCGCACCTGTCGTCGATCGGCGCCAGGCTCGACGTCCGCGAGCTTTACGAAGCGGTGGCCGAGCCGGGGGCCTGAGGACAGAGCCGCCGGGGCCGTCCAGGAACCCCCCAAGACAGATACCGTGAAGGCGGCATCGCCCGCGCTGGATTCCGCCGTTCACCGCGCATCGCGCGCATTCCGTGAGCACCCCGCGCGCCGCCCCTTCCGAGCACCATCCCTGCTCACCGGAGCTATTGACACCGTGGCTCGTTCCGCGACCATCGCGTCATGGCGCGCACAGCTCCGGTCCCCAACATCCCTGCCATCCCGGGAATGAACCCTGGTGTCTTCATCCTGGGCGGCGGTGGCGGCGGCGGTGGCCCCGGTGGGCGCGGCGGCAACGGAGCCGGCGGAGAACAGGGCGCGGGTGGCAAGAACGGTGGCAACGGCGCCCAGGGCGGCGGCCGCAACGCCGGGAGCTGCGGCCAGGGCAGCGGCGGCGGCTGCCCCAACCCGACGCACGGGGGCGGTGGAGGAACGCAGGCCGGGCACCCCATCGATCCCGTCACAGGTCGCGTCTACACCCTCGCCGTCACCGACATGGCGCTGCCGGGAGCGTTTCCGCTCGTGATCGAGCGCGCCTACAGCTCCGCGCAGCACGACCTCGACTATGGCCTCGGCCACGGCTGGAACCATTCACTCGGCTGGCGCGTCATCGAGCTCCGCCGCCGCAGGGTGCGCGTCGTCACGGCCACGGCGCTCGCGTGCGAGGGCCGCTGCCCCGACGAGGGCGAGACCGTGAAGCTCCCCGTCGGGCTGCTGACGCGGACCCGCGACGGCTACTTCCTCAAGGCCGACGACGGGATCACGCGGGTCTTCGAGGACGCCTTTGCCATCGACAACGAGTTCCGCCTCAGCGCGCTCCTGGATCGCAATGGCAACCAGGCCCGGCTCTTCTACGAGAACGGGACCGGTCCGCTCCAGTTCGTGAACGACAGCGTGGGCCGGCTGCTCCGCGTGCGGCGGCACCGCGACGGCCGCATCGCCGCGTTCGAGGTGAAGAACGCGTCCGCGCGGGGCGCCTGGACGTCCTTCCGCACGTACGACTACGACGATCGCGGAGATCTCGTGGCCGCGCGCGACGCCCTGGGGCACGCGATGACCTTCGCGTACGACGCAGATCATCGGCTCGTGCTGGAGCGCTGGCCCACGGGCCTCGAGGTGCGCTACCGCTACGACGACCACGGTCGCTGCGTGGAGACGTGGTGCAACGATCCCAACGAGCGCGCGCTCCTGGCCGAGGGCGTGCCCGAGGTGCTCGCGGACGGCAGCCGCGCGAAGGGGTTCCTGCACGCGAAGGTCGAGTACGGCGCGGGCGAGAACAATGTCATCACCTCGCGCGCCCTGCGGAGAATCGAGGCCAACGCCTTCGGCAAGGCCGACCGGATCGTCTGGGCGGGGCAGGTGCACGACAACGCGTTCGACGAGGCGGGCGAGCTCGTGGGTTACCGCGACGGCCTCGGGCGCGCATGGAGGATGGGGGAGGCCGGGGGCGCGTACCGCGTGGTCGACCCCCTGGGTCACGCCACGGAGTACCTGTACGACGATCGCGGCAACGTCGTGACCACGCGCGGCCCCGACGGCCTGGAGACGCAGCACGTGCGCGATGCGAACGGCAACCTGATCTACCTCTCGGATGCGATGGGGCTCGTCGCGAGCTTCCGCTACGGCGAGCGCGGCTGCCTGGTCCACGCCGAGACGGCCGACGGTGGCAAGACGTCGATGAAGTACGACGCGCTCTGCAACCGCGTCGAGATCGTCGAGCCGCACGGCGGCACGCGAGCGCTGCGCTACGACTTCCTCGGGCGGCTTGTGGAGATGCGGGACGAGAGGGGCGGGATCCACCGCTGGATCTACGACGCGATGGGGCGCGTGGTGGAGCACTGCTCGCCGCTCGGCGCCCGCACGTTCACGAGCTACGACGAGGCCGGCCGCTTCACCGGCGAGCGCGACGCGGATGGCCGCTGGTTCCGTCTGATCTACGCGGGTCTCCGCGAGGTGATCGCGGTCGAGCGGAGCGACGGCTCGCGCGTGTCGTACGCCTACGATCGCGAGCTCGACATGGTGCGCATCATCAACGAGGAGGGCGATGTGCACACCATCGAGCGAGACCTGGAGGGGCGAATCCGCTCGGAGCGCACCTTCGACGGCCGCACGCTGCGGTACAAGAACGACCAGGCCGGTCGGCTGTCGAGGATCACCTTCGACGACGGCGAGTTCGTCGAGCTCACCTACGACGATCTCGATCGGATCATCGGGCGCGCGTTCTCGGACGACACGTTCCACAAGCTGGAGTACGACGAGCGCGGGCGCGTCCTGCTCTTCGAGACGGAGGCCGTCCGCACGCAGTACACGTACGACGCGCGAGGGCGCTGCACCCGCGAGGACACGGAGCTGGTGAACGACCCATCGTCCGCGGCGTCGCTCCGGCACCTCTACGACGCCAGCCTGAATCGCACGAGGATGAGCGTGGCCGGCGCCTTCTCGATCGCCACCCCGCGCGACGGCGCCGGGCGATGCTTCGCGCTCGTCTTCTCGGATGCTCGGGGCGCGGACCAACCGATCGCGACGTTCGCGTACGACCCGGCGGACGCGGAGACAGGGCGCCTCTTCGCTGGCGGCGGCGGGATCGAGCACACGAGGGACGCGCACGGCAACGTCGTCCGCTCGGCCGTCCTCGGCCGTGGCACCGCGGTCGTCCGCCCGGGTGAGCCCGCATGGGTCGGCAAGCTGGGCGGCCCGGAGACCCTGCGGTTCGATTACCGGTGGTCGCCCGCCAATGAGCTGCAGGTGCTCGCCGATCGCGATCGCGGGGCGCAGTCGTTCGCGTACGACGCGCGCGGCCGCATCGCGCAGAAGCGGCACGAGCGGCGGGCCGGGACCGAGGACTACGTGCTCTCGCCGCGAGGCGACGTGCGCTGGATCGACGGCCGCGCGCAGTCCCACCTGGGCGGCGGGCGCCTCGTGACCACGAACGGCGCGACCCTCGCGTACGACGCGCGCGGCCGGCTCGTGAAGAAGGTGGAGGGCGCCGCGGTGACCACCTACGCCTGGAGCGTGCTCGGCCTGCTCTCGGGCGTGACATTGCCCGACGGCACCCGGATCGAGCTCGTGTACGACGGGTTCTCGCGGCGCCTGGAGAAGCGCGTCGTGCGGCGAGACGCAGCGCTCGTGAGGCACCGCTACCGCTGGGATGGCGAGGACCTTCTGGAAGAGACGGTGGAGCGAAAGTCGAGCACCCCCGGCGCGGCCGCGCCGTTCACGCTGGTGGAGCGCCGGCGCTATGCGTACTCGCCGGGCTCGCCGGTGCCGCTCGCGCAGGCGATCGATACCGAAGCCGGCCCGGGCGCGTGGAAGTACCTCGTGCACCGGGACGGGGCGCCTGTGCCACTGGCGCTCGTGGATGCCGACGGGACCGTCGACCAGGTCTTCGAGACCGAGGCGTACGGCCGGGTGATTGCGGGCGACGCCACCGCCACGCTGAGCCGGTTCCCGGGGCACTGGTACGAGCCGGAGACGGGGCTCCACCACAACCGGTGGCGGTACTTCGATCCGGCGAGCGCGACGTACCTGAGCCCGGAGCCGCTGGGGCTCCTCGGCGGCCTCGAGAGCTACGGGTACGTGAATGGGAAGCCGCTCGTCTGGATCGATCGCGACGGCCTCGCGCGAAGCGTGACAGCACTCACCGATCGCAATGGCAACGCGATCGGGACTGGCACGTCCTCCCGCGAGGCAGACCTGCACCCCGCTGTGGCGGCAGCGCTGCCGATCCGGAACGCGCGCGGTGGGGACACGGATGCCGCCTCCTGCTCGGAGCCTGCGGCGCTCTCGTCGCACCTCCGGAACTGGGAAAGCCGCAACCCCGGGCAGAGCTGCGACCCCGGCACGCCGCAGGGACGACAGAACCTCAGCACAGCGCTCTCGGAGATCGGTGGCATCTCGAGCCGAGCGGGAACGAAGGACCTCGCGGCGTGCCCGAACTGCTCGCAGACGATCTCCCGGCTCTGGGCGCTTGCCGAGCCGCGACCCCCGTCACCCACGGTCGCGGGAGGCCGAGCCTCGACGAGAGATGCGACCAACGTGCCGGGTGGGCTCCAGAACCCAGAGGGGCCGCGTGTCGTGAACCCGGCCGGCGCACCGGGGCCGATCACGCTTCCGGCTTCCCCTCTCGCGCAGAACGTCAACGACCCCGCAATGAGGGTCGCCAACGAGGACGCATACCGACGAGCCAGCGGGACGGGCTCGGTGGCGGGGCTCAATCCAGGCGTCTTCGACAACTCGTCCGGAACCTGGGGGCCACGCCCATGAACTTTACAGAGCGCGACGATTTGCCAAGCGCCCCCGGGATCGAGGATCTGGGGCCGCTGGGCTCGCTCGCACAGCACGAGGGCACGGTCGTGCGCATACCACGCTCCGCGAATCCCTTCGAGCCGCGACCTCCGGTGCCTGTCGACGATCCTGCCGTTCTCCGCGATGCGGCGCGGCTGGTCTCCGAGGGGCTCGTTCTCCGCCAGCGTCACAATCACGGAGCGCAGGGCGCGCTCATGATCGGTTGGGTTGAGGGGGCGCTGGGGCCGCCGCGCGTGGTTCGCTCGATCGGGCCTTCGGAGCAACTGCTGTGGTTCGAGGGCGCGCTCGTCCTGCTGCTGGCCGACGCCTTGACCGTGGCGTGCGCGACCAGCGAGCGACTCCAGGCACTGCTCGCACACCCCGTGCCGCCCGGGCTCTCGCCCGCGCCAGCGAGGTACTCCTACGGCCCGATCGCCGGCCTTCCGCAGCCCGGAGCGCTGCTTGGGTCGATGGAGTACATGGATCGGTACTTCCCGGAGGCGTTGAAGCTCTACGAGACGGAGACCGGCTGCCGTGTCCGCGGGGTGCTCCAGGGCGCTCTCGAGACGCAGTTCCAGATAAAGCCCGGCGGCTGTATCGCCACGGCTCCGCGTCACCCCGATCGGCTCGCGCGAGCCAGCTCGTTCGGTGAGTGGCAGCCGGGTTTGCGCGAGCAGGAGGGCCTGCGCGTCCAGCTCGAGAGATACCAGGCATCGGACGCGCTCGCGACTGCGGTGCTCGCCGCGGACGAGCTCGTAGGAGGGTTCCGTGGGCAGCGCGGGATCTCGATCGTCGCGCCGTGGGCGGCGAGCATGATCCGTGAACGGACTGCGTCCGGCATCTGGTCTGCGCCAGTCCACCCTTACAACGGCGCCTGGTTCATCGGGTGGATCGAGAACACGGCGGTACGCACGGGCATCTACGTGGACGAGAATGGCGGGGTATGGGCCTCGTGGCAGGAGCCAGACGACGACGAGGTGCAAGTGCGCCTGGTGGGCACGAGCGTCGAGCGCTGGTTCGAACGTCAGGTCTACCTTCTCGAGAACGGCTACGCGTCGGAGGCCACGTGCCGTACGGAAGAGGCGCTGCCGCCCGGGCTCAGTCTCCGCGAAGATCTCTCCGACGCCGCTGCGCAGATCTTCGTGGACGGAGATGCCGTGTGGCTCGTCGAGGAGTGCGGCATCCAGCGAATGTCCCGCCGTGTGTCCAGCGTGTCGGACGTGCTGGCAATCGCAGGTCGCTTCGGGTAGCGATTGCACGGATACGGAGATCCCGCGCGTCCGACCGCCGGCGCTCATGACGGCCCCCTCGCACCTGGTGCACGTGGCCCCACGAGGAGCGCCGATCACCCCGCCGCCGCGCACCCGCCGCCGCGCCGCGATCTCGACGCGCTCCGCGGTCGCGGCCCGTCGCGCGACGGGCCCCGTCGAGTAAGCTGCGCCGCCATGAAGGTCCCCCGACTCACGGGCCGCGCGCTCACGGCAGCGCGCCTCGCGGCCGAGGCGCCCGGATCGTCCGCAGCGCTCCGGAAAATGCTGAAGCGCACCATGGGCATCGATCGGCTCTCGTCGCTCCCGGACGCCTGGCGCGACGAGGTCCCCGCGGACGCCCGGCCGATCCAGGCCGCGGCGCCGCGGCGCTGGGACGACGCCGGGCTCGGCGCGCTCCAGCTCCGCGACTGGCCCACGACCTCGCTCGCCTACGCCGCGGCCTACCGCCGGGGCGCCACGACCCCGCGCCGCGTCGCCGAGCGCGCCCTGTCCGAGATCGACGCGCTCGCCGCGCAGCGCCCGTGCATGAACATCGCCGTCGCCGCCGCGCGCGAGGCGACCCTCCGGGACGCCGACGCCGCGACCGCGCGCCACGCCGCGGGGCACGCGCGCGGCCCCCTCGACGGCGTGCCCTTCCTGGTGAAGGACGAGTTCGACGTCGAGGGCCTCCCCACCACGCTCGGCTCGCGCTGCGGCCCGCTCTCGCCCGCGCCGCGCGACGCCGCCGTGGTCGCCCGGCTCCGGCAGGCGGGCGCCGTGTTTCTCTGCAAGACGGTGCTGACCGAGTGGGGGATGTCGCCGATCGGCAACAGCGTCCACCAGCGCATGCCCCACAACCCGCACCACAGCGAGCGCGCGGCCGGCGGCTCCTCCACCGGCTCCGCGGTGGGCGTCGCGCTCGGCCTCGCGCCGCTCGCGGCGGGCGGCGACGGCGGCGGCTCGATCCGGACGCCCGCTGCGCTGAACGGCGTCTTCGGCATCAAGCCGACCTTCGGCCGGGTGAGCCGCGCCGGCGACGGCTTCAAGGGCTCGGTCGCCCACGCCGGCCCGATCGCCTGCAGCGCGGCCGATCTCGCCCTCTTCCTCGACACCGTCGCGGGCGAGCCCGACCCCGACGACGACCTCACCGCGTGGGCGCCCCCGCCGCCCCCCGGCGGCTTCGGCGCGCTCCTCGGCGCCGGCGTGCGCGGCCTGCGCATCGGCGTGGACGAGGCCGAGTGGCGCGACGCCAGCATCCCGGTCGCGAGCGCGTGCCGGGGGGCGCTGCGCGAGCTCGAGCGCGAGGGGGCCGTCCTCGTGGACGTGCAGATCCCCATCGCGCGGTACGCGGCGCAGATCGGCTATCTCGTCATCGGCCCCGAGTCGCTCGCGGCCCACCAGCGCGCCTTTCGGGAGCAGCGCGACCTCATCAGCGAGGACCTGCGCGTCACCTTCAGCGTGCTCTCGGGCGTCACCGCGCGCGAGCAGCGCGACGCCGCGCGGCTGCGCGCGGGGATGCGGCGCGACGTGGCGAGGGCCCTCGCCGGCGTTGACGTGCTCGCGCTCCCGACGACCGCGATCACCGCGCCCCGCTACCTCCAGGCCGAGGAGGGGCGCGCGTTCCTGGATCCCGCGTCCCTCGACGGGCTGTGCCGCTTCGCCTTCCTCGCCAACCTCACCGGCCTCCCCGCCGGCACCGCGCCCGTCGGGAGCGACGCCGAGCGCCTTCCCATCGGCCTGCAGATCGTCGGCGACGCATGGGACGAGGCGGCCGTCCTCGCCGTCCTCGCCCACCTCGAGCGGTCCGAGCTCGCGGTCGCGCCGCGGCCCCCGGCAGGGATCGACCTGCTCCGGTAGCGGGCCCGGCGCGCCTCTCCGTCAGTCCACGGCCGCCGTCACGACCCACACGGCGCCTCCCATGCGCACGCCCTCGGGGCCCGCATGGGGCGCGATGGCCTCGCGCAGGTCGGCCCGCACGCGATCGACGAGCTCCGGCGCGGCGTTCGCCTGGCGCAGCGCGGCGGACGCCGGACCCATCTGCAGGAGGAAATCCACGGTCTCGTCGAGCGATCTCCCGCCTGCCACCGAGAGCTCCCGGTCGATGGGCTCGTGATGCACCCGGACGAACCCCGCGCGCGCGAGGAGCGCTCCGACGCGCGCTGCGTCGGCGAACGCGAACGGGCCGGGCGCGTGCGGATCGGGCTGCGGCAGGGGGAGGTGCCTGGCCACGGCCAGGGTCGGCACGAAGAGCCAGGGGTTCTCCTGGAGCGAGCGCCAGCAGACGAACGCGAGCCGCGCGCCGGGCCGCAGCGCCTTCCGGAGGTTCGCGAAGGCCGCCTCGGGGTCGGCGAAGAACATGACCCCGAAGCGCGAGTAGAGGACATCAAAGGGCCCGGGCAGCGCCGCGATCTGCGCGTCCGCGTTCTCGAAGGCCACGTTCGCGGCGCCCGCCGAGAGCGCCGCCGCGCGCGCCCTGTCCAGCATCGGCGCGGACACGTCGACGCCGACGACGGCGCCGCCGGGGCCGACGCGGCGGCCGAGCTCGAGCGTGGTGTCGCCGATACCGCAGCCGACGTCGAGGACGCGCTCGCCCGCGGCGAGCCCGGCGCGATCCATGGCGAGGGCGCCCAGCGGCCGGATCTGCGCCGAGATGACGTCGTGGAGGGCCACCCACTTCGGCCCGCCGACCTCGTTCCAGTACTGGATCTGATCGGCGTTCGGGCCAGAGACCTTGATCATCGCTCGAGCTCCTTTCGATGCGCGCGCGGCGCGCTTCCCCGGCGGCCCCTGAGAGCTATCTCCCTTCGGCGTCCGGTACCACACCGGCGCAGGCTCGCGCCGAGCGCCGCCGCTCGGCGATCCCCTCCGGGGGAATCTGGATCGCGCTGCCGGGGATCGACCGGGAAAGAAGTGATCGAAGAGCACCCGGAAGTCGCCGACGTCGTTGAGCTGCTCGCTGAAGCTGCCGATGGGGCCGCACATGGCCATCCCCCCCGCTGTACAGCTCCGGATACCGCTCGATGGAGAGCGTCGTCACGAGCCCGCCTTCGGAGACGCCGAACAGGTACGTGCGGTCCGGAACCGCCCTCTCGCGGAACGCCTCGACGAGCCCCTTGTGGCCACGCTGAGCCCGAGCGGAGATGCGGTATGGGAGGAGGCCTTCGGCGACCTCGGATACGAGGAGGCGGCTGCGCGGCGGATCAGCTGAGCGAGATCATCGCGGCCGTCGCCGCGTAGTCGACGCGCTGCGCGCGGTACGGGTAGGTCGGCGGGAAGCGCTCGAGCGCCTCGCGGAGGCGCCGGCTCGACGCGCGGTCGAGCGGATCGAAGCGCAGGCCCACGGCGCGGCCCGGATCGCCCTCGCGCCGGCCGTGCAGGGTGCGCGCGATCGTCGCCGTCGCGTCGACCCAGAGGTCCGTGCCCGGGATCCGGAACGAGACGATCACCGGCTCGCCCGTGAGCGCGCGGGTGCCTGTCAGCACGAGCATGCCGTCGATGGACAGGTCGATCGCCCGGGTCCCGAGCAGCCGGAAGCCTCGCTCGCGCACGGCCTGGCACTCCACGATCGCGGCGCGGCGCGTGACGCGGCGCTCGCTGGCGAGCAACATTTCCATGGTCGTCCTCCTCGGTGCGGTACGCTACGGAGGATCGCTACAGGTGGGCAATAAACTTACATCGGGTTCCCTGCGCTGCGGCAGGGTCGAGGACGAACGTAGGTGGGGGGGTCTCTCGGCGCCTCCTGAGGAGGCCCACGGCCTCCTGAGGACGCCCACGGTCGCTGGAGGGGGCCTCCCCCCGCCGGCGAGGCGGGGGGAGGCGCGGCCGTGGGCTCTCTCGTTTCCGCTAGCGGCCCGCGCGGCGGCGCCGGCGCAGGACGAGGCCGGCGAGGGCGGCGAGCATGGGCAGGAGCGCGGCCGCGCGGAGGTTGCCCGCGGGGCCGGGCCGCGCGGCGCAGAGGCCGTTGCCCTCGGCGAAGATGCCGCTCGGGTCGTTCGCCCCGGGCCCGCAGGTGCCCGGCGAGCTGTCGATCGAGCTGCACACCTCGCCTGACGGGCAGCTGTTCCCGTCGGCGCCGCGGCAGCCCTCCACGCAGGCGTGGTCCTCGCAGATCATCCCGCTCGTCGGCCCGCCGCAGTTGATGTCCTGCCGGCAGGCCTGGGTCTGATCGTCGGCGCCGTCGTTGGGATCGGTCTCGCCCTCGTCGATGGCGCCGTTGTGGTTCGCGTCCTCCACGCCGTCGGCCACGCCGCCGTCGTCGGTGTCTGCGTCGAGCGGGTTCGTGGTCGTCGTGGGATCTGCATCCGCGATGCAGGTCTCCGCGTCCGCGTTGGTCGCCGCGTTGGCGCAGTCGCGCCCGAGCTCGGTGCCGTCGAACAGCCCGTCGCCGTCGCTGTCCGGGTCGAGCGCGTTGATGAGGCCGTCGCCGTCGTGATCGTCGCTGAAGTTCGGCTCCTCGCCGTCGATCACGCCGTCGTCGTCGCTGTCGGCGTCCTCCGGGTCGGTGCCGAGGTGGTCCTCGAGCGCGTCGCTCAGCCCGTCGCCGTCGGTGTCCGCCGGCGTCACGTCGTCTTCGCCGTTGTTCGGATCGGTCTCGCCCTCGTCGATGGCGCCGTCGAGGTTGATGTCCTCCTGGCCGTCGGGCACGCCGCCGTCATCGGTGTCCGCGTCGAGCGGGTTGGTCCTGGTCGCCCCCTCGTCCGCGTCGGCGCGGCAGTGGCCCGCGTCCGCGTTGGTGGCCTCGTTGTCGCAGGGCAGGCCGAGCTCGGTGCCGTCGAACAGCCCGTCGTTGTCGCTGTCCACGTCGAGCGCGTTGATGAGCCCGTCGCCGTCGGTGTCCTCGCCGGAGCTCGGCTCCTGCCCGTCGATCACGCCGTCGTCGTCGCTGTCGGCGTCGTCCGGATCGGTCCCGATCATCTCCTCGACCGCGTCGGGCAGACCGTCGCCGTCGCGATCGTCCCCCACCGCGTCGTCGTCGCCGTCATTGGGATCGGTCTCGCCCTCGTCGATGGCGCCGTTGTGGTTCGCGTCCTCCGCGCCGTCGGTCACGCCGCCGTCGTCCGTGTCCGGATCGAGCGGGTGCGTGGTCGTCTCGGGGTCCGCGTCCGCGATGCAGCTCTCCGCCTCCGGGTTGGTGGCCTCGTTGTCGCAGGGCAGGCCGAGCTCGGTGCCGTCGAACAGCCCGTCGCCGTCGCTGTCGGGGTCGAGCGCGTTGATGAGCCCGTCGCCGTCGTGATCGTCGCTGAAGTTCGGCTCCTGCCCGTCGATCACGCCGTCGTCGTCGCTGTCGGCGTCCTCCGGGTCGGTGCCGATCAGGTCCTCCAGCGGGTCGATCAGCCCGTCGCCGTCGGTGTCGACGACCGGCAGGTCGTCGTCGCCGTCGTTCGGGTCGGTCTCCGCCCCGCCGATCGCGCCGTCGAGGTCGATGTCCTCCTGGCCGTCGGGCACGCCGCCGTCGTCGCTGTCCGCGTCGATCGGCGAGGTCTTTGTCGCCCCCTCGTCCGCGTCGGCGCGGCAGTGGCCCGCGGTGACGTCGGTGGCGGCGTTGTCGCAGGGCAGGCCGAGCTCGGTGCCGTCGAACAGCCCGTCGTCGTCGCTGTCCACGTCACGCACGTTGATGAGCCCGTCGCCGTCGGTGTCGTCGGCGGGGTTCGGCTCCTGCCCGTCGAGCGCGCCGTCGTCGTCGCTGTCGGCGTCGTTCGGATCGCTCCCGATCGTCTCCTCGAGGTCGTCGCTCAGCCCGTCGCCGTCGGTGTCCACCGGCGGCACGTCGTCGTCGCCGTTGTTCGGATCGGTCTCGCCCTCGTCGACGACGCCGTCGAGGTCGAAGTCCTCGTGCCCGTCGGGCACGCTGCCGTCGTCGCTGTCGGCGTCGAGCGGATCGGTCTTTGTCGCCCCCTCGTCCCCGTCGGCGCGGCAGTGGCCCGCGGCGGCGTCGGTGGCCGGGTTGTCGCAGGGCAGGCCGAGCTCGGTGCCGTCGTAGAGCCCGTCGTTGTCGCTGTCGGGGTCGAGCGCGTTGATGAGGCCGTCGTCGTCGGAGTCGTCGCCGAAGCTAGGCTCCGCGCCGTCGGGCACGCCGTCGTCGTCGCTGTCGGCGTCGTTCGGATCGGTGCCGGCGTCGATCTCGATGGGATCGTCGATCCCGTCCTCGTCCGAGTCGCAACCGTTGCCGATCACGCCGTCGCAGTCGTTGTCGATCGCGTCGCCGCAGACCTCCGCCCCCGAGGGCTCGCACACGCAGGCGTTGCCTGCGAGATCGCACGTCGGCGCGAGCGGCCCGCAGTGGGCGTCGGTGAGGCACTCGACGCACGTGAAGGGCGGCGCCGCCGTATCGCAGTACGCCGTCGGCGCGGCGCAGTCCGCGTTCGTCTCGCACTCGTCGACGGACACCTCGGTCGGCGGCACGCCGCCCTCCGGGCCGTTGCCGTCGGTCGGCGTGTCCTCGGCCGGCGCGCCCTGCTGCCCGGCGGCGTTGACGATCGCCTGGTTGGCGATGAGGCCCGAGACGCCGGCGTCGACCCTCACCTGGAAGGTGATCGTCGCCGACGCGCCGGGGGTCCCGCTGGCGGTGAGCGTGCCCCCCGCCGTCCCGTTCGCGCCGGCGCCGAGCCGCACGCGGATCGTGCGCGTCGCGGCGTCGAACTCGCCCTGGTCGTCGCCGGCCGCGTCCGTCTTCGCGCCCGTGTTGGCGCCGGCCGTGACCGAAAGCGATCCCGGCACGTACGTCACGCCCGCGGGCAGCGGATCGGTGAGCACGGTGCCGACCGACGCGTCGTTGCCGCTGTTGACGACCTCGACCGTGTACTGGAGCACGTCGCCCGGGCGCAGCCGCCCGCCGTTCACGTCGGTGACCGTCTTCGTGGAGGACGTGAAGTCCGGCTTGAAGGTCGAGATCGACGTGATGAAGCCGGCGAGGAAGTAGAGGTCCATGGTGCTCGACGCCCGGATGGGCACCGAGGTCAGCCCTGGGGTCACCCTGGAGGTGATATCGAAGACGTCGATATCCATGCCGGCCATGCTCCCGGCGGTCCCGGCGAGCTGCGGCAGGTCCCCGACGGTCGACACCGGCGCGTTGAAGTACGAGCGCGTGCCGTTGAAGAAGTTGTTGGCCGGGTTCAGGTCGTTGCCGAGAGCGGTCCCGTTGAAGAAGAACTGGTCTCCCTCGTGGGCCACGTCCCCCTCGAACGCGACCATCCCGATCTTCGCGTCGTAGCCCGCGTTCGGCACCAGGAACCCGTCCAGGGTGGCCTCCCGGGCCGACCCGCTGGCCACCGTGTCGAAGCCGTCGAAGAGCGCGAGGTTGCGCGGCGGCTCGGAGGCGAGCTCGTAGAACACGACCAGCCACCACCCGGCGAAGTGGTTGTCGAAGTTGTTGTTCGTGAAGCTCGCGCTGTCGACGCCGCTCACCCGGTACGCGCCGGGCCCTCGCGCCTGCACGACGGCGGTGATGTCCGCGACCGACTGGTAATAGACACGGCTCGAGCTGATCGTCTCGACGCTGTCGATGGCGGTCACCTCCTCGGAGAAGCCGCTCGCGCCGGGCCGCTCCAGGGTGACGGCCGTATCCGGGTCCCCGGTCATCCCGAGGTGCGCGCCCCAGTACAGGTACGCGTGGGTGACCGTCGCGCCGGCCGGCAGCTGGAGCACCGCGGTGGTGCGCGCCTGGGCGGCGGTGATGCTGGTGCTCGCCTCCGCGTTCCCCTCCGCGGGCGAGTCGGCGCGCCAGTAGGTGTCGGGCGCGCTGTCGCCCGTGTTGTTCCCGCAGGGGCCGACATCACCCACCGCGGGCGCGTCGATGTCGTCCCTGCCGCACTCGTTGCCCAGCGTGTTCCCGATCAGGGCGAAGTCGCCCCGCTGGTCGACCTGCACGCGCAGCTCGGGCGCGGCGTGCGCGGTGCCGCCCTGCCCGCCTACCCAGGCGAGCCCGACTAGACCACCTATCGCGTAACGTCTCTTCACGGCGCCTCCTGCTGCTGCTTCGGCTTCTTTTCGAGGATCTTGAACTGCACGCGGCGGTTCTGCTGGCGTCCCTCGTCGGTGTCGTTGTCCGCGATCGGGACGTCAGGCCCGTAGCCCTTCGACGCGAGCCGATCGGCCTCGACGCCGCGCTGGACCAGCGCCTTCATGACCGACTCCGCCCTCGCCTGGCTGAGCTTGATATTGTACGCGCGTCCGCCGCGCGGATCAGTGTGTCCTTGCACCTCGATCTTGGTGATCTCCGGGTGCTCCTTCAGCACACCCGCGACCTCCTCGAGGAGCTCGTCGCTCGCCTTCTTGATGGTCGCCTTGCCGGTGTCGAACTGCACCTGCTGGAGGATGACGATCTCCTGCTCGGTCACGCGCACCGCGACGGGGCAGCCGTTCTTCGCCGGATCCGAGTTGGGCTTGCCCTTCTCGTCGGGGCAGGCGTCCTGATCGTCGCGCACCGTGTCGCCGTCGCGATCGCCGGGGCAGCCGTTCGTCGCCGGATCCGAGGTGCGGAGACCGGGGATCTCGGGGCAGGCGTCCTCCGCGTCGATCACACCGTCGCCGTCCTTGTCCGGGGGCGGCGGGCAGCCGTGCTTCTTCGGATCCTCGTTGCTCGGGCCGGCCTCCTCCGGGCACGCGTCGACGTCGTCGGTGATGCCGTCCTTGTCGCGGTCCCCTGGCGGCGGGCAGCCGTGCTTCTTCGGGTCGTCGTTCGCGATGCCGGCCGTGTCCGGGCACGCGTCGACGCGGTCGAGGAAGCCGTCCTCGTCGCGATCCGAGGGCGGGCAGCCGTTCTTCTTGGGATCGTCGTCGCGGACGCCGGGCACGTCCGGGCAGGCGTCCTGCTCGTTGGCGATGCCGTCCTTGTCGCGGTCGGGGTCCTCGCGCCGGACCTCGGGCGAGTACGCGAGCATCGCGATGGCGCGGAAGTCCGGGGTGCCGATGCCCGACGTGAAGCCGGGGCCGGCGGCGACGCCGAGCTCGAAGTCGCGGAGCGTCGGCGCGAAGCGGTAGCGCACGCCGAGCAGGGCCTCGACGTTCGTGTTGCGCGCCTCCGGCTCCTCCAGCACGGTCGACACGGTCACCTCGGGCCCGATCTGGAGCTGCTCCTCGGGCAGCAGCAGCAGGCCGACGCCCGCGCCGCCGTTGAACATCAGGCCTTGCCGCACCTGCGCGAACGTCTGCGCGGGGCGCAGGTCGACGCCGGCCGCGGCCGACCAGACGAAGCCCGGGATCCGGCCGCCGGCGATGAGCTGGGGCATGCCGCGCACCGAGTCCTCGCCCACGAACGAGCCTTCGCCGCCGCCGGTCGGGAACCAGACGAAGCCGCCCACGGCGAGCTGGAACGGGTCGAAGTACTCGCCGACCAGGCGCAGGCGCAGCCCGACCCGGAGGTCGCCGAACTGGGCGCCGCTCGGCGAGGCGAACGAGAGGCCCTCCGCTGCCGGGCTATCGCCCTCCTGCAGCACGGCGAGCGGGGCGTCGACGTTGATGTGCAGCCGGTCCCAGAGCGAGAGCGACGCGTTGAAGTGCAGGAACAGCTGGTGGCCCACGATGGCGCCGAGGTGGTCGTCGGTGCCCACGCGCGTGAGCACGAGCGGGTTGTGGGCGTAGTCGCCGAGCAGCGCGAGGTGGAGCGTCGGGCTGCCGTCCTGGTGCGGCGAGGCCGCGTAGGGCGACGGCACGCTGAACATCCGGTCGCCGGCGGGCGCGGGGTTGAAGCGGTTGAGCGCTAGGCCGCGCGCCGGTCCCGCCTCCTGAGCGGACGCTGGCGCGGCCCACGCCGCCGCCGCTAGCACGGCGGCGCCGCAGAACCATCGAGGGGGGAAATGGGCTCTCATGCGCAGGATCACCTTTGAGTGCATTGGGCGAGCGGCCGTCGGCTGCACCGGCGCGCAGGCACGTTGGGGAAAGCACCGCGTCCTCGATGTGGGGGGAGCGGCGTGGAATCCCGGGCCGTCTTATATTCTCCGCCGGACGCCATCGGTGGACTTTTCGATGGGCGGCCGGCGGAATTCGGATCGGCCTCAACAGGGCGGCTCCTCCTGCGACCCGGGCTTCGCAGCGCCGCCCTTGCAAGCGTTGTGCACGCCTCATCCGCGCGCGGCGCCGGCTCGTTCCGGCGACTTTGCGCCCTAAAGCGGCTCCGCGGCGGGGCGATAGAGGTCTACGGACATCAGCGCTGCGGCCCGGGTGCATCGGGTGCCGGCGCCAGCGCGCTTCCCTCGCGGCCGCCGCCGCGCCGGCGCTACGCCGTTTCCGCGGAGCGACACCCATTTCGCCAGCCGGCGGACCGCCCTACGGCGCCTCCCGACGAGCGACCCCTCGGGAAGCTCTGCTCCGTTCACGCCGTGCACCGGCGCTTCGCGCTGTTCCACGTGGGGAGCGGCGCGCCGCTCCTTCTGTTCGCGGGCATCATCGGCGCGGTCATCGCGGGTGGGCAAGGCTTTTTGCTCTCGCTGCCGCTCGGTCTGGCGGGCTCTGCCGTGCTGGCGGCCTCTGCGCTGCGCCACCGGGGCCTGCGGATCGCGCTTCATCCAGCGCGCCATCTCGCGCTTCATCCAGCGCGCCATCCCCTGGCTGGATATCCTTGCATCGTCTCGCTGCCGGCGGCAGCTCCCGGCGATTCCTCACGACGGAGGTCCTGGCGATGAACCTTTTCCCGGACGAGATGCGGCGTGATCCCTACCCCATGTACGAGCAGATGCGGAGCAGCTCTCCCGTGCTCCACGTCGCCCCGCTCGATCTCTGGATGATCTTCGATTACGAGGGCGTGAAGCGCGCGCTGACCGACCACGACGCGTTCAGCTCCGCCGTGACGCCCCCGACCGGCAAGGCCCCGGAATGGATCGTCTTCTCCGACCCGCCGCGCCACACGACGCTTCGCGGGATCGTCCTGCGGGCCTTCACGCCGCGATCCATCGCGGGCCTCGAGCCGCGCATCCGGCAGCTGTCGCGCGAGCTCCTGGATCAGCGGATCGAGCACGGGACGATGGACCTCGCGGCGGACTACGCGGGCCCGCTGCCCACGATGGTGATCGCCGAGATGATCGGCATTCCCACCGGGGACCGGGCGCGGTTCATGCGCTGGAGCGAGGCGATCGTGAACCTCAGCCACACCCTCTCGGGGGGCGAGGAGGCGGCCAGGGCCGTGAGCGAGCACGCCGCGGTCAAGGAGGAGATGAAGGCCTATCTCGCGGACCTGCTAAAGGCGCGCCGGAGGGCGCCGGAGGATGATCTCTTGACCCGCCTCGTCGAGGCCGAGGTGGACGGCGAGCGGCTGAACGAGGACGAGCTCGTGAACTTCTTCCAGTTCCTCCTCGCGGCGGGCACCGAGACGACCACGAACCTGATCGACAACGCGATCCTGTGTCTCATCGAGAGCCCGGCGGAGCTCTCCCGCCTCCGGGCGGCGCCCGATCTCGTGCCCTCGGCGATCGAGGAGGTCCTGCGGTACCGCTCGCCGCTTCAGATGGTGTTCCGCGAGACGAGGCGCGCCGTCGAGGTGCACGGCCACGCGATCCCGGCCGGGAAGCTCGTCCTGCCGGTGATCGGCTCTGCGAACCGAGATCCCCAGCACTTTCGCGATTCTGGCCGCTTTGACATCGCGCGCGATCCCAACCCGCACGTCGGGTTCGGGCACGGCATCCACTTTTGCATCGGGGCGTCGCTCGCGCGCCTGGAGGCCAGGATCGCGCTGCCGGATCTCCTCTCGCGGCTGAGGGGCCTTTCGCTGGCGAGCAAGGAGCCGTGGGAGCCGCGCAAGGCGCTCATCGTGCACGGCCCGGTGCGCCTGCCGGTCTGCTTCGAGCCGGGCAGGCGCGCCGCCGCGGTGGCCTGACGCCGCGGGGCGAAGCCCGCCCGGCGAGACGACATCCTCCGTTCAACGACTCGATGCCTCCGCACAGGAGGTCATGCCCGCGCTGCCACGTGCGGCGCGATCACTTCTGCGCCTCGATCGACCCGTGGCGTTCGCAGCGCACCCGCCGGAGGAGGGCGTCGCGCTCCGCGGCGTGCTCTCCGCGACCACGGCGCTCGCGGTGCTCGTGCAGGAGACGGCACGCCGAGAGCTGTCCCTCGGTGGTCCCGAGCTCGAGCATCGCTCGCGCGCGCTCGAGCCTCGGATCGATCCGAGCACGCTCCGCGCCTGTGCGTCCCCGGGACGACATCTCGACCGCGGCCGAGACCGCGCGTATCGTCGTGGTGCTGCCCTGATGGGGGGATACGGCGGAGGCCGTCATGGCCTCTCGGCGGATCACGCCTTCAGGTAGGCTCGGCCCGGTGCCGTGCTGGTCAGCAGGCGCCGCCGGGATCTCTAGCGCGGGCGGCGTGCGCCTCGAGGCCGGGTGCAGGGCCGCTGCGGCGAAACCAGCCGCAGGGCTGGGCAAGGCGGCGCCCGCCCCGAGCACGAGCCCTGCTGCCGCCGTCCCGTGCAGCCGGAACCGGCGGAGTCCGCGCAAGGCGTCGTGAAGCCAGGCACCGGAGAAGAACGGCAGGAAGCACGGCGCCTCGGCCTCCCCGCGCCGGCGCCGCGCTGCCTGCCAGCGCGCTCTCTCCTGCTCGACCTTGTCCCATGCGGCGGCGAGCCGTGATTTGACGGTGTTCTCGGGGAGCGCATGCGCCCCCGCGATCTCGGCAAACGTCCGTCCGAGGAGCTCGTGCTCGATGAAGACCGTGCGCCGTGCGTCGTCGAGCTTGTCGATGAAGCGCCAGAGGACGGAAGCCCGCTGGCGGGCGATCAGGGAGGCTTCCGGGCCCGGCCGCTCGTCCAAAGGATCCTCGCCCTGAAGCGGCGTCACCACCTCGTCCCGACGGCGTGCGCGCCGCCGGCTGGTGCGAGCCTCGTTCCTGACGATCTGGTCCGCATAGGCCGCGGCGTCCCTCGCCAGGCCGACGCGCGCGCGGTTCTCCAGGATGCGAAGCCACGCCTGCTGGACGACGTCGTCGACGTCCTGAGCCGGCACGCCCATGGCGCGCGCGAGCCGGCGGAAACGATCAGAGCCAGGCGGGCCAGGGGCTGCGCCGTCCAGGTCCAGGCTCGTCCAGGTGCTCACGTCCATGCACGTCCAGATGATCCAGGCGCGAAAAGAGGTGACCCAATCGACCGGCGCGACGAGGAACGGTGCGCGAAGGTGCGTCCGCAGGGGGATAACGACAGGGCGACGCCTCGGTGGAATACGTTACGAGGGGAACGTCGGATTTGTCATGCAAACGCGCAGCAAACGGTGTGCGAGCGCGGTTGCTGGGCTCGCGGATTCGGCAGTACAGTCGGCCGCATGACGCTCCTGCGCTCGGTCGTGGGCGGGATCTGCCTTCTCGGCGCGCTGGGCAGCGGCATCGGCCTCGCGCGCGCGGCGCCGGCGCCCGGGGGATCGAAGGCGGCGGTCATGAATCCGCGCCAGAAGGCTCGGAGTGCCTTCGGCGCGCGGCGGTGGGCGGAGGCGGAGGCCAGCTTCGAAGCCGCCCTGGCGGCGCCCGATGCCGCCGAGATGAGCGCGGTGCAGCGGGCCGAGGTGCTCGGCTATCTGGGGCTCTCCGAGCTGGAGCAGGGCAAGCACCGGGAGGCGGCCGAGCACCTGGGGCAGAGCCTCGAGCAGGACGCCGCCTTGAATCAGGCGCTCCTCCGCCGGTTCACGCGCGGGTTCAACAAGGCGATCGAGCACGTTGGAAGGATCTACGTGGCGGCCTCCCCGTCCGACGCCGAGATCCTCCTGGACGGGGAGCCGATAGGCACTGGCGCCACGGCCCACGAGCTGTTTGTCGCGCCGGGGACGTACACGCTCCGGGCCCGGCTGTCGGGGCATGGGGAGGTCTCGCAGCGGGTCGAGGTCGCTGCGGGGAAGACGGTCGGCGCGGCGCTGCAGCTCGCGCGCGTGGCCGACGCGCCCGCGCGGGTACCGGATCCGGCCGCGACGCGGAGCGACGCCGTCAAGCCGGCGGCGGCCTCGGCCGCGCCCCCGGCGGCGCCGGGGCCGTGGGCGTCCTGGCCGGGAATGCTGCGGATCGCGGGGGTCGCCGTCACGACGGCCGCCGTGTCGACGGGGGCCGTCTTCATGCTCCAGGCGAGCGTCCTCGACGGGGACATCGGCGAGCGCATCGACGGCCTCCATCGCGAGCGGGGGTGGACCTCGGGCGCGTGCCGCGCAACGCCGCAGCCCCGGGCGTGCCCTGAGCTCCAGCGTATGCGCGAGCAGCGCGATCGGGCCGGCGTCCTCGGGACCGCCCTGGTCACGACGGGGGCCATTGTCGGCGCGGTGACCGCCGCGTCCTTCTTCATGGACCTCTCGTTCCTGCGATCGACGCCGTCGCGGAGCGGGCTGCGCCTCGTCCCGGCGACGACGGCGCAGCAGGTCGGCGTGGTGGTGCTGGGGGTGTGGTGATGGTCTGGAGGGCGGGTATGGAGGGCCTGGAGGCGAGCGTGGGGTGGGCGAGGGCTGCGCGGAGGGCTTCGGTGTCTCTTGTGATCGCCGCGCTGTGTGCGTGCGGCGCCACCGCCGCCTCGGGGTGCAGCATGTACGGGGGGGACTACTGCTGGGAAGAGCAGACGTGCGACGAGCCGTCTCTCCCGGCGCCGCCGCCCCAGCCCTCGCCGTGCGACGGCGATCCAGAGGGGGCGCCGGCGCTGGACCGTTGCGGGGTGTTCGTGCGCGCGCAGGGCGACGACCGCGACCCGGGCACCCGGCAGCGGCCCGTGCGGACGCTGCAGCGCGCGATCGCGCTCGCCGCGGGCGGACGGCGCGGCGGGGAGGCGCCGACCCGGCGCGTGTACGCGTGCGGCGAGACGTTCGAGGAGGCGGTCGTGCTGCCCTCGGGCGTGGACCTCTGGGGAGGGCGCCGCTGCGCCGGCGGAGGTTGGTCGTTCGGGGAGGCCGACCAGCGGACCACCATCGCCCCGGGGCCGGCGGCGGTCCCGGTCCGGGTGCTCCGCGGGGAAGGGGCGACGTCGACGGTGGTCGGGGTCCGGGTCGTGGCCGCCGAGGGGTCGGCGAGCGACGGGAAGTCGTCGATCGGGATGATCTTGAGCCAGGGGGCGAAGGTCCGGGTGGTGTCGAGCGAGGTCTATGCGGCCGACGGGAAGGACGGGGAGCCGGGGGAGGACGCCCTGCCCCTCCGGGCGAAGGATGGGCAGTACGGGGAGGACGGGGTGAACGCGTGCACGGTGGACGTCGCGACGGGCGCGCCCCCCGTGGTCACCGAGTGCGACGGCGGCATCGAGTCCATCGGCGGACAGGGCGGCGATGGGCACGTCGAGGAAGGTGGAGACGGCGAGCCGGGCGCGCCTTCCTCGGCGGAGGATCCCGTGGCGTCCGGCGAGGGGGGGCTCGGCGCGGGCAGCGGGCGATGCTCGGCCGGAGCGCGGGGCGCGAACGGTGAGCCCGGCCGGCACGGCCCCGGTGCGAGTGGCCTCGGCAGCCTTGATGTGACCGGGTGGGTGGGTGTTCGAGGCGCCGATGGCGCCCTCGGGGGCATCGGCCGGGGCGGCGGCGGCGGCGGCGGGAGTCGATCGAGGGTCGACATGATCCAGTGCCGTGCCGGACAACCTCAGGGCGGCGCTGCCGGCGGTTCCGGAGGCAGCGGCGGCTGTGGTGGAGAGGTGGGCTATGGAGGGGGCTACGGGGGCTCGAGCCTCGGGATCGTGGCGCTGGGGGGCGCCGAGATCACCGTCGAGGCCACTGACGTGGTGACCGGCCGAGGCGGCAACGGCGGGGTGGGCGGGACAGGCCAGCTGGGTGGCAGGGGTGCGCGGGGCGGCCGTGGTGGAAGTTATCAAGACTATACGGCCTGGCATGGATGCGACGGGGGTACAGGAGGCAGGGGCGGCGACGGCGGTGACGGGGGAGGCGGCCTGGGTGGGCACTCGATCGGCGTCGCCACCGTGGGCATCACCAAGGTGACCTTTAAGGAAAATGGGGGATTCATTAGTGGCGGTGCTGGCGCCGGCGGCCTCGGCGGGGGGGGTCGCAAGGGCGCGAGCAAGGGTGGGTGGGGCGAATCGGCTCTGTGGCTTGTGTTCCCAGCGGTGGCCGAGGCCGAGGAGCCACTGTGATGAAGGTCCCCGCGCGCGGGGCGTAACATCGAGAGACACCATGAGGATGGCTGATATCCAACGACTGCTTTTGCTGGGGCCGCTCGCGGCGGCGGGGTGCGGGATCGACCTCGGTCCCTATGAGGATGAGCAGCCTTCTGCGCCGTGCGGCGGCGCGGCGTCGTGCGCACCTGCTCCTCCGCCGGAGTCGGTCTGTAGCGCGTACCTCACCGCCGAGCGGGCAGAGGACGGCTGCGGCGTGTTCGTCGACGGGTTCGTGGGCGACGATGAGAACCCCGGTACGCGGGATAAGCCGGTGCAGAGCCTGCCGCGCGCCATCGCGCTCGCGAGCACGGGGCGCGGGCGCGTGTTCCTCTGTAGCAGACATTCAGACGCGATCACACTGCCCTCCGGCGTCGACCTCGTGGGGAGCTTCGACTGCACCAACGATTGGAAGCGAAGGAAATCGAGCGACGATCCAATCATCTCGTCATTCCCCGCGGGTGTCGCGTTGACGATCGAGCCCGCGAGCCCCGGCGACACGGGGGCCGCGGACGGCGTCTCGACGCTCGTCAACTTGCGGATCGGGAGCGAGAAGGACATCGCGCTCTTCGTCCGGTCCGGCAGCGCCGTGGAGATTGTTCGCAGCGAGCTCTTCGGGAATCCCTTCTACAGGAGGGAGGAGGATGCGAGGCCACTTCCCGATCCGCCCGAAGGCGCGCGTGGGAACGGCGGTGTGCAGGGCTGCTCCGTGGCCTCCGCGGCCGGCGGGGTTCCGGCGATGACCTCCTGTGACGACCGCGCCGTGACGATCGGCGGCAAGGGGGGCGACGGAGGGGCGACGACCGAAGCCGGCGACGGCGGTGACGGTGTGCCCGCGCCGGGCCCCGATGCCAGTCCCGATGACCGTCGCCGGGGCGCCGGGGGTACCGGAGACCACGGCGACGGCCGCTGCCAGGACGGGCAGCCGGGGAAGGACGGTGCGCAGGGCGCCGATGGGGCACCGGCCCAGGGCATCGGGCGTTTCAACGAGGACAGCTGGATGGGAGGCCGGGCCGGGGACGGGGCCAGGGGGGCGCCGGGCCAGGGGGGCGGCGGGGGCGGCGGTCTTCGCGGGAGCGCCGCCTTCTGCGGCGTGGCTTCCCGGTCGGGACCGTCCGGAGGCTCGGGCGGCGGCGGCGGCTGCGGCGGCCAGGGCGGGACGGGAGGCCGCAACGGTGCCCGGAGCATCGCGATCCTCGCGCTCCACGCCAAGGTCACGGTGCGTGACAGCCGGATCATGACGGGTCCGGCCATGCCTGGGGCCGACGGAGGGGAGCCTCAGGACGGCAGCCGTGGGGGGCTCGGGGGCGTCGGCGCCTATTCGCCCGATGAGATTGGCCGCGCGTGCGACGGCGGCGACGGCGGCCGCGGGGGCCGGGGTGGCTATGGCGGCGGCGGGCGCGGCGGGGACTCCATCGGCATCGCCTACCTCGACGAGGACCAGCTCGTGCTGGAGAACGTCACGTTCGAGCTGGGCGAGCCCGGCGTGGGCGGCATCGGCAACCCCGCGGATCCCGCGACCTGGGGCGAGGACGGCATCGCGATCGAGACCTTCCTCTCTCCCGAGTGAGCCGCGTGCGTGCCGGCCGGGCACGGGTTGCGAAAAATGGCATCGATACCTTCGGGCTCACGTGTTGCCGCTTGGATCCCCGCTCTAAGGGAAACGAGCTCCGGCCAACGACCTGGGCTTCTGCCGCGCAGCGCACCCGTGCGTCGGTCAGCAAGCCTTTATTGGGCAGTTCAAACTCTCCCGATCCTCTTGACCGCCGTGAAGAAGCCAAGAAGCCGCTCCAGATCCCCGGGGTCACTCGTGTACACGATGTCTCCCCTGCCGGCCGCAGAAGCCATCACCAGAGCATCGATAGTGAGCTTGGTTCCTTTGCGTTCAGTGTCTTCGCCCAGGAATGCGAGAGCCTCGCCGGCCGCTTGTGCTTGTCTGTCGGTCAGAGGATCTACACATACAGAGGCGCGTATTGCGCGAATTCCGCTTCAGGCTGGCGACACGATGATCATCCAGGGACAGTACCCCCCTTGCCCCTCATGCAAGGGCGCAATGAGGAACACGGCATCGTCGTCGGGTGCGGAGATCCACTACTTCTGGGAGAACCAGCGCTGGACGGCTGGAGGAAAGTAACATGCGCAGATTCGAAGCGAGAACGCTGGCATCGGGGGAGCATCCAGATATTAACACGTTTGTGGTGATACTGGCTGAGCACGCCGACGGCAGCGGGGCGCGCCTGGAGATTCAGAAGCCCTTGTCATCAGACGAGCAGGACCGGCGGCTCGGACTGGATACGTACTGCCTGTGTACGGAGGAAGGGGCGACGCACTACGGCGGCGTCATGTCTTGGACTCTGACGCAAAGTTCGCTAAAAATCCTACTCGACGCGAAGGCTGCTGAGGCCCTTGGCGTCGAAGGCGGGTTCGTGGTCGATTTCGCGCCCGAGAGTCGCATGGTAGCGCGTGTCGGCTTGCGGGGAGGTGTCGACCATCGACCAACAGCGCGAGCGTAGCAGACATCATGCCCGCACGCGGTGCTCGACGCGCAAACGCTCGTGACGCGCCGGCGGAAGCGTTGCGCAACGGCGCAATCCGTTGCGGTTCATGGCAGCGCGTTGCGCTCCCCTCCTCGCCGTCTCGAGGCGCAGCGCCGGGACATCCGGAGCACCTCGCGGCGGCACGTCTGTTGCCGCTCCGCCGCCCCGCAACGAAACCACGGCGTGCCGCCGCGGCGGCAGGCCAGATCCCATGAGACATCGCAGGAGGTTTTCCCCGTGAGTGAATCATTTTCGACCATGGTCCTCCCCCCGGAGCTCGTCGCGGACGACGTGATCGGGCTCCGAGATCAGGTGAGCGCGCGGATCGCGGCGGTGCTTCGGCCGAAGGGCGGCAAGCGCAAGGAGGGCGACGCGTCGCTGCCCAAGGGGGTCGAGCCCCTCGCGGCGCTGCCGCCGCACATCGACAGGCCGTGGCGGCGCTTCGACGCGGCCGCGACAGAGCTCCAGGGGTTCCGCGGCCTGCGGGCGAGCGCGCGGGCCGACCAGCGCCATTCGGTGGCGAGCGAGGCCGAGCGGAGCGCGGCGAACACCCACAGCGATGACCGATGGCGCGCGTTCGAGCAGTGGAACGCGGGGGCCGCCGGGCTCTCCGATGACGGGGAGACGCCGTCGCCGTCCGAGGCGCGCTGGCTCTACGCGCAGCTCTTCCCGGCGCCCGAGGGGCTTCGCTTCATCACGCGCCGGCCCCGGGTCCAGTGGGCCGCGATGGTGCAGCGGATGAAGACGCTGGAGGAGAAGCGCGCACAGGCGGTGATCCAGGGGTTCGGCGGGACGCGGCATCACCGGCAGCTCGTCGTCGCCCACGCGCGCTTCGGCGAGGCCTATGGCTTCACGACCGTGGTCGTCGCAAAGGAGGGCGGGCCGACCGATGGCCGGCCGCAGTGGACCGCCGCCCGGGATGCGCTGCGGAGCCTGATCCAGAAGATCGAGGGCCACGCCGATCCGGAGATCCCGGGGAGCGAGGCGCTGGCCGCGTTCCTGCTGGCGCCCTACGTCGAGATGGTCGACGACCTTGCGAGGTCCCGTCGAAGAGCCCCCGCCAGAAAGCCCGAAGTCGTCCCGGCGCCCCCGCTCGGGGCGGGCGGCATGCCGTGAACCCATCCGCGTGAGGCGCCGCGTCCCCGCGGGAGATGGGTGGCACCCGTCTCCCGGTGGACGTGCCTTCGCCAAAAGACGGGTCGCACCCATCTCCGCGATAGCCCTGCCTCCAACAAAGGATGGGTGGCACCCGTCTCCCGGTGGACGTGCCTCCAAGAAAAGATGGGTGGCACCCGTCTCCCGGTGGACGTGCCTCCAAGAAAAGATGGGTGGCACCCGTCTCCCGGTGGACGCGCCTCCAAGAAAAGACGGGTCGCGCCCATCGCCGCGATCCCCCGGCGAGGTTCTGGATGCGGCCTCAGGGCTCCTTCTTCTTCTTCTTCCACTTCTTCTTCGGGCGCGGCGGAGGCTTCACCTTCTTCGGGTCCTTGGGCGCCCACGGCACGCGCGTGTCGACCGGCAGGATGTCCTCGTGCGGCAGGGCGCGCTCGCCCTCGCGCTTCACCGCGAACGACGCCGACACCACGTTGACCTTGTGCGCCCCGATATCGGACAGATCGCCCTTCACGCGGAGCCCGATAGGGATGCAGAAGAGCCTCTTTCTCTCCTCCTCATCCATGTCGGCCGCCTGCGGCGCCCCGTCGTCCGCGCCGCGCCGACCGCCGAGCATGTTCGGGTTCTCCATCGCCTGAGCGATCTGCTCGAACACCTCCTCGGCGCACACGAGCTCCGGCTTGGGCTTCTTCCGGCTGCCGGACGGATACTGCACCTTGGACTGGACCTTGACCGTCACGGTCACCGGCTGCCGGTCAGACCCCATCTGCAGCGCGCCCGCCGCGAGCGCGCCCTTGGCCGCGTCCACGATGCGATCCCACGTGGGGCCGTCGCCGGCCGACGCGCTCACCAGCCGCACGCCGAGGACCTGGCCGTCGGCGCCGAGCTTGACCTCGAAGGTCGCGCGCGCGTCGAGGGGCGCGGTCGAGGAGCGCACCGTGTCCGCCAGGGTGCTCGCCACCACCCCCGCCGCCGGGACGCTGATCCCCACGCTCTTGTCCTTGCCGTGCACCGTCTCGTTCAGCACCTTGCCCGCGATCGCCGGATCCACGGGCCGAGCGCGCGGCGCGGCCGTCGGGGCGGCGCGCGGCGCGTCGGGGCCGGGGAGCAGGCCGGGCACGGTCCAGAGGGACGTCCCGATCCCGGGCGCGAGCGCGACGTCCCCGCCCGCCGCGGGGGGCGGCCCGCTGTACTCGCCGCCGGGCGGCGCCGTCGCCGGGGCTCCCGGCGCCTCGGCCACGGGCCCGGGCGCCTCGGCCGCAGGCCCGGCGGCCTCGGCGGCGGGCGCCGCGACCTCCGGCGCCGCGGCCTCCGGCGCATCCTTCGGCTCGGCGGCGGGCGCTTCAGGCGCGGCCGGCGCCGGCCTCGCGCGCTCGGTCGAGGCGACCTTGGCGGCCGCGGCGCCCGGCGCGGGCGCCTGCGTCTTCTCGGCCGGAGCGGCCTTGCCGACCTCACCGGCGTTCTCCGGATCGCTCGCGACCGCCTCGCCTCCGGCCGGCGCCGCCGCGGCGCCCCGGGGGGCCGGCGGTTCGAGCTCGAACTCGATGCCGTCCACGAGCGGCGGCGGCCCGGCCGGGGCCTCGGGGGGCCGCTCGGGCGTCGGCGCGGCGAGGATCGCGAGGTGCGCCGCGACCGCGATGGCCAGGGCCACGGCCTCGCGTCCCCGCAGCGCGATGCTCACCGCCTCCTCGAGCCAAGGCGACTACGCATCGAGCAAGGCTAGCATGTCCCCCGGCGCGCGGACCGGCTTCCCCGGGAGGCCCCCGCCCGCCGCCGCGAAAAGCACGATTGCGGCGCGGCGGCCACGCGCGGTGTCAGAGCACCGGTGTGCCCGGCGCGGCGCCGTCGACCGTGAGGGTGCGGATTCGCCCCGCGACCTCGGCGGTCAGCAGCATGCCCTCGGACACGAGCCCTTTGCCGAAGTCGCGCGGCGGCAGGTTGCAGAGGACGACGACCCGCTGGCCGACCAGCTCCTCCGGGGCGTAGCTCGCCGCGATGCCCGAGATGATGCGCCGGGGCGCGCCGTCACCGGTGTCCACGCGCAGGTCGAGCAGCCGGTCCTTCTTCTTCACGCGCTCGGCGCTCGTGACCACGCCGATCCGGAGGTCCAGCCGGGCGAAATCGTCGAACGCCACGGGGCTTTTGCCCTGGCGCGCCGGCTGGGCGGCCGCCTCGGCGCCGCCGCTCGCCTCGGGCGTGGCCTCCGCCTCCGGGGCGGCCTTCGCCTCCGGGGCGGCCTTCGCCTCCGGGGTGCCCTTCGCCTCGGGGATCGCCTTGGTCGCCTCGGCGTCCGGCTGCGGCGGGGCGAACCGGGCGAGCAGCTCGGCCTCCTTCTCCTTCTCGAGGCGCGGGAAGATGGGCGCGCCCTTGCGGAGCTTCTCGCCCGGCCTGCGGGCAGGGGCGTTGAACGGCCACTGATCGCTGCCCACCTCGGGCGCGATCGGCGGCAGCCCGAGCTGCTCGCGCATCCTGCTCGCCACCACCGGCATCACGGGGGAGATCATCACGCTGATCGCCCCGAGCTGCTCGATCAGGGTCCCGACGATCGTCCCGAGGCGCTTCGGGTCGGTCTTCTTGGCCACCCATGGGGCGGCCTTGTCGACGTAGAGGTTCGCCGCCGCGACCACCGTCCAGATCGCGTCGAGCGCGCGCGTCGGCTGGTGCGCGTCGAACGCCCCCGCCGCGGCCGCCGAGGCCTGCTGCTGCGCGCTCCTGAGCTCCTCTTCGAGCGGGCCCGGCGCCCCCTTCTCGGGGACCTCGTCGGCGAACGGGAGCACCCGGTTCAGCAGGTTGCCGAGCGCATTGCCGAGCTCCGAGGCGTACCGCGACAGCAGGTCCTGGATGCTGAAATCCCCGTCCTGACCGAACGAGATCGCGCGCATGAGGCAATAGCGCACCACGTCCACCCCGACGGGCGGCGCGCCGGCCGCGGCGCCCGGGCCGCCG
Organism: Sorangium sp. So ce887; assembly: GCF_051521455.1. Classification (NCBI taxonomy): domain Bacteria; kingdom Pseudomonadati; phylum Myxococcota; order Polyangiales; family Polyangiaceae; genus Sorangium; species Sorangium sp. So ce887. Next base: position 174,470 of record NZ_CP150354.1, read on the forward strand.
GGCAGGGCCGCGGCCGCCGCCTCCGAGAGGGCCTCCGCCACCTCGACGGGGCTGATGGTGTTGCGGAGCGTCTTCGACATCTTCTGTCCGCTGTAGGTGAGGAACCCGTGGGCGAAGACCTGGCGCGGCAGCTCCGCCTCGCCGTAGCCGGCCGAGAGCAGGAATGCGGGCCAGTAGACCGCGTGGAAGCGGAGGATGTCCTTGCCGACGAGGTGCACGTCCGCGGGCCAGAAGCGCGTGTTGTCCTCGGGCTCCATGAGGGCGGTCAGGTAGTTCGCCAGCGCGTCGAACCAGACGTACATGACGTGCTTCGGGTCGCCCGGGACGGGGATGCCCCACTGGAACGTGGTGCGGGAGACCGACAGATCCTGGAGCCCCTCGCGCACGAAGCTCGTCACCTCGTTCAGGCGGGTCGTCGGCTGCACGAAGGTCGGGTTGCGCTTGTAGTAGTCGAGCAGCGCGTCTCCGTACCTGGACAGGCGGAAGAAATAGCTCTCTTCCTTGACGCTCTCGACGGGCCTGTGGTGCAGCGGGCAGACGTTGCCGGGCTGCTTCAGGTCCTTCTCGGTATAGTAGGCCTCGCACCCGACGCAGTAGAGCCCCTCGTAGTGGCCGAGGTAGATGTCCCCGCGCGCCTGGATGCGGCGCCACAGCTCCTGCACGGCCTGCTTGTGGCGCGGCTCGCTCGTGCGGATGAAGTCATCCGGAGCGCAGCCGAGCTTCGGCCACGTGGCCCGGAAGACGGCGGCGATCTCGTCGGCGTGGGGGCCCGGCGCGATGCCGCGCGCCTCGGCGGCGCGCTGGATCTTGAGGCCGTGCTCGTCCGTGCCGGTGAGCATGCGGCTCTCGTGGCCGCGCATCCGGTGATAGCGGCACAGCACGTCCGCGGCGATCGTCGTGTAGGCGGTGCCGAGGTGCGGGACGTCGTTGATGTAATAGATGGGCGTCGTGACGTAGAAGCGGCTCGCCATGGGGGCGCTCTCTTACCATGCGGCGCCGTCACCGCCGTCATCGAACCGGCGTCGGGTCTGCCGGGGTGCTGCTCGCCAGGCCCGCGGTCGCGCTCGGCGTCGCGAACACGCCGTGCACCTCGCCCGCCGGCGCCCATTGCCCCGCGTTCATCAGCGCGCCCCCCGTGATCTCGGGCTGCGGCCCGGGGCGCGCCTGCACCTCGTCCGCGTGGACGCACACGTTGACGTGCACGCGCGCGTCCGCGTCCGGGCGCTGGACGAGCATCTCGTGGAGCGCCGCCGCGGCATCCAGCGCCGCGCGCCGCTCCCGCCGCTCCTCGATCGCGGAGCTCGGGAGGAGGCGCACCCCGAGCACCTCGTTGCCGGTGATCGACGCCAGGATGAAGCCCGCGCGCGCGAGCTGCGCCTCGCTGAGGTCGAGCACCTGCCCGATATCGGCGACCAGGGCGTCGTCGAGCTCGTCGGCGCCGCCGCGCGTCCGCACCTCCAGGTAGACCGCCACCCCCGGCAGCCTCGGCTCGGGACGGCTCGACACCGACGACGACGGTCCGCCGATGGCCTCGCCGAGCGCGCGCATCAGCTCCTCGACCGAGCTGTAGCGCCGCTCCCGCTGCTTCTCCATGCACCGCAGCACCACCGCGTCGAGCTCGGGAGGCAGCGGGACCCGCACGCTCGGGGGCAGCGGCATCTCCTCCAGATGCTTCCGCACCATCTCGTCCGTGTCATGTGTGTGGAATGGTAACCGGCCTACCAGCATGCGATGGAGAAGTACCCCGAGAGCATAGATGTCCACCCGCGCATCGATGGGTCCGCCAAGGATCTGCTCCGGGGCCATGATCGATGGTGTCCCGGGCATACGTCCGGCGGTGGTGAGCCAGGTCGAGCTCTCCTCGGGGGCCAGCATCTTCGCGATGCCGAAATCGAGCAGCTTCACGGTGCGCGGCTGGCCCGAGCAAATGAAGATGTTGCTCGCCTTGACATCCCGGTGGATGATCCCCGCTGCGTGCGCCGCCCCCAGCGCCGCGCACACAGGTTCCATCAGCTCGAGCACATCGCGGAGCGCGAGCCGCGTCTCGGCTCTGATGAAGGCGTCGAGCGTCTGGCCCTCGAGGCGCTCCATCGCATAGAAGGGCCGGTGATCGTCGAGCTTGTCGACCTCGTAGATCTCGATGATGCTCGGGTGGGAGATCCTGCGCAGGACCTCGATCTCGCGCGCGAACCGCTCGAGCACGCGGGGGGAGTGGGCCACCGCCTCGTTCAGCACCTTGACAGCGGCCCGCCTCCCCGAGCGGCTGTGCCGCGCCGAATAGACCGCGCCGCAGCCGCCTCGAGCGATGAACTCCTCGAGGATGTACTCGCCGGCCAGGGTGCCCGGCGGGAGCTCGCCGCGCGCGGCGAGCCTTTCAGAGTACAAGAAGGTCCTGGTTTCGGCCTCGTCGTCGTCGGTCATGTCGCCTCTTCGCATGGTGTGTTGACGTCGCACCACCTGCGCGTGCGTTGAGTGAGCTGCGTGAGCTGCGTGAGTTCAATGGTGCAATAGTTTTCTGATCGGGTAATAGTTTTTATGAAGTTATGCGAAGGCATACACAGGAGCGTTTCCAAATGGTAACTTAAACTTTCCCATAGCTCGACCTCGTTTCAAAAACCCGCGATGAAAGGTGGAGACCGTCATGGAACTTTGCTGTACGCGTCTCGCTGCATGCCTCGTCATACCTCTGGTTACCACCGCCTGCATCGGAGCCGAGCTCGACGCTGAATCGGAAGCGCTCCTTGGTGAAGCCGAGAGCGCGCTCGAGAGCGACAACGGCTTCCTCTCGAACGCGCTGAGCGTCAACGCGCTGAGCGTCAACTCGCTGGCCCTCAACGCGCTGAGCGTCAACGCGCTGAGCGTCAACGCGCTGAGCGTCAACGCGCTGTCGGCCATCAGGAATCCGGGAGCGAACGGCGCCCTGTCGAGAGACCTCCTTCGCTACGTCGTGAGCTGTGCGCTGCGCCCCGACCAGACGTTCTCGTTCTCATGGACCGACAGCGCCGGGGTCGCCCACCCGGAAGTGTACCGTGGCGACCTCGGCTACGCGCACTGGTGGACGACCACCCCCCTCGGCACCGCCACGACCAACAACACCTATGTTCAGAGCCAGCTCACGGCCTGCCTCGCCGCGCGGATGAACTGGTACGGTATCTCGGTGAGCATCTCCCTGCGCAACAACGAGATGACGTCGACTCCGGCGGAGCGCGCGGCCTATCCGGTGAGGGAGGGCGCGTTCTGGGGCAACCTGTTCTCCACGACGGAGGCACCCTTTCTGCGGGCCTGCTACTCATCAGCCCCAGGAAGCATCGCACGCGCGCGCCAGGTGCAACGCGACTGTGCGGTCGGCCACGTCAGCGTCGACCCGGTGACCGGGGCGACAACCGTTCAGCAGTGTGGTCCCATGGTGATCGTGGGCTCCTGCGAGACGGTGTGCAACGGGGTGGACTACGTGAACGGCTTCTACAGGGGGTGTCTCGTGAATCCTTCGGCCTCGCCTTGGCTACGCTGGGACCAGGTGATGACCACGTTCTTGAAGCCCGCTCCCTCCCCCTAGGGCTCGAATGCGCTCGGAAGCCCTGCGAGGCAAGGAGGCGGAACGCGCGGCCTGGGAAGCGGGGCGCTGTTTGGCTTGCGGACGGCGGAACCAGGGCGCGTGCCCCGAGTGCGCGCAGTCCGCTCGGCCTCCCGCCGGCCAGTCGTCGATTCCTCCGGACATCACGGCGGTCGTCCCCGTCGCCTTGCCTCGCTTCCCCGGCTACTGGACCCGCAGGACGCTGGGGCAGGGCGGCTTCGGCCTCGTCTTCGAGGCCGAGCCCGAGGGCGGCGGGGCGCGCGTGGCCATCAAGCTCGCGCGCGCCGACCGCCGCGGCGCAGGCCAGCGCCTCCGGGGTGAGATCGAGGCGCTCGCGTCCGTCGGCGCCCCCCACGTGCCGGCCGTGCACGGGTGGGGGGCGCTGGACGACGGCTCGCCCTACGCGGTGATCGAGCACATCGCCGCGCCCACGCTGGCCGCCCGGCTCGCGGCGCGCCCGGCGCCGAAGCTCGAGGAGGCCGCCCGGCTCGGGCTCGCGACGCTCTCGACCCTCGAGGCCGTGCACGCGCGCGGCTACGTGCACTGCGACCTCAAGCCCGAGAACATCCTCGCCGATGAGGCGAAGGCGACCCTCATCGACTTCGGCATCTCCCGCGTCGTGGGTCGGCGCTACGACGGGCAGGACGAGGACCTCGCCGTGGGGACGGCCGAGTACATGGCGCCGGAGCAGTCCGCCGGGTGGGCCGATCTCGACGCGCGCGCCGACATCTACGCGATGGGCGTCATCCTGTACGAGCTCTTCGCGGGCCGGCCCCCGTTCTGGGGGCCGCGCGCGGCGGTGCTGGAGGACCACCGGAGCCGCAGGCCGCCGCGCCTCTCGGCCAGCGCGGCCGTGCCGCGGGCGGTCGAGGAGGTGGTGCACCGCTGCCTGGCCAAGGAAAGGGGCGAGCGGTTCGCGAGCGCGACCGAGCTCCGCGTGGCGCTGGAGCGCGCGCTCCGGGACGAGCTCACGACGAGCGCGCGCGAGGCGCCGCGCTCCGTGGCCGGCATCGAGCGCCGCGCGATGGGGCTCCTGTTCTTCGAGAGCGCGGCCGATCGCGTCGCCGTGCAGCGCAGGCTCCGGGCGCTCGGCGGCGAGCTCGCGCACGCCTCCGGCGCGCGCTACGTGGGCGCCTTCCCCCAGGAGGGCGCGGCCAGCCCCGCGCACCGCGCGCGGCGCGCGGCCGACGAGCTGCTCCGACGCGGGACGTGCGCGCGGGTCCTCATCGATCTCGCGCCCGTGTCGATCCAGGCGCGCCCGGACGGGGCGCGGCGCTTCCTGAGCCCGCTCTTCTCGCGCGCCGAGCGGTGGCCCTCCGCCGCCGGGCCGCCCGGGCCGTTCCTCACGCCCGAGGCGTCGGCCGCGCTCCCGGAGCCGTCGCGCGTCGCGGCGGGCGACGAGCTCCCGCCGGGCGCCGAGGACGAGACGCGGGAGGCGACGCGCCCCGGCGCGTTCATCGGCCGTCGCGACATCCTCGATCAGCTCCTGCAGAGCGCCGAGGAGGCGCTCCGCCTGAAGCAGCCCACGGCCGTCTCCGTGACGGGCGGGCCCGGCCACGGGAAGAGCTGTCTCTTCGTCGAGCTCGGCAAGCAGCTGCGGGAGCGCCTGCCGCACGCCCACATCATCGACCTCCGCGGGCACGAGCCGACGAGCGCCGCCTCGGACGCGACGCTCCACGAGCTCGTGCGCGAGGCGCTCGGCATGCCCGAGGAGCCCCCGGAGAGCGGCGTCCGCGCGGCGCTCGCGGAGCGGCTCGGCCCCGCGCTCGGCGAGGAGCTCTGCTCGGGGCTCGCGATGGCGCTCGGGTGGGTGGACGAGCAGACGGGCGGCGAGATCTTCCCCGAGATCGAGGCGCTCCGGGCCGCGCCCGGCGCGCTGCGCTCGGCGCGCGTGCGGGCGGCGGGCGAGTGCCTGCGCCGGCATGCGGCCGCGTCGCCCGTGATCGTCATCCTCGACGACGCGCACTTCGCCCACGACGCGACGCTCGCGGCGCTCGAGTACGCGGCGCTCGCGGACGAGGCCACGCCGCTGTGGATCTGCGCGATGGGGCGCCCGGCGTTCGCCGAGGCGCACCCTTCCTGGGGCGAGCGCGCCGCCCGGCGCGAGGTGTTGCGGCTCGATCCGCTGGACGACGAGAGCGCGCGGGCGCTGTGCCGGCGGCTGCTCCTGCCCGCGCGGGACGTGCCGGAGCCGGCGATCGATCGCCTGCTCGAGCGCTCGCAGCGGGTGCCGTTGCTCCTCGTGGAGCTCGTGCACGGGCTCAAGCGCGAGGGGATCCTGCGCCGGCACCCGCGGGGAGACGCGTGGTACCTGGCGACCGACGAGCTCGATCGGCTCCCCGCGTTGCCGTCGCTCGATCCGCTGGCGCAGGCGGAGATCGCGGCGCTCGGGCCGGCGCTCGGGGCGCACGCGCGGCTGGTCTCGCTGCTCGGCGCCGAGGTGTCGAGCGACGAGATCGCGGGCGTGCTGCGCCACCTGGACGAGCGCGGCGAGGGCGCGGCTTTCCCGCTCGACACGCGCGTCGGGACCGAGCGGCTGCTGAGGGCGGGGGTGCTGGTCGGCGATCGGAAGGGCGGGCTGCGCTTCCGGCACGCGCTGGTGCGGGAGGCTGTCGCGCAGGACGTCGCCGAGGCCGAGCGGCGGCAGATCCACCAGGCGGCGTACGAGCACCACCTCGAGGCGAATCACGAGGGCCGGGAGCAGCGGCGGTTCAAGATCGCGCACCACGCCGCCGAGGCGGGGCTCGCGGACGTCGCGGAGGAGGCGTACCTGGCGATGGCCGAGCGGGCGCGGGGGCGGCACGCCTACGTGGAGGCGGAGCTCCACTACAGCCGCGGGCTCGCGCAGCCGGCCACGGAGCGCGGCGCGCGGCGGAGGACGGCGTACCGGGGCCGGGGGCTGATGCGCTACCGGCTAGGTCGCTACCACGACGCGCTCGGAGACCTCGATCGCGCGCGCGCGATGGCGGTCGAGGAGGGCGACGTGATCGAGCAGATCGAGGTCCTGCTCGATGAGGCAACGGTGCTCGACTGGATGGACGACTACGGCCGATCCAATCAGCGCGTGGAGGACGCGAGGGCGCTCGTCCGCGGCGATCTGCCGCCCGCGCTGGCGGCGCGGCTCTCGATGGCGGCGGCGCGCTCGCTTCACCGCGAGAGCCGCGATGAGGAGGCGGCGCATCAGTTCGAGCGCTCGGCGGCGCAGGCAGAAGGGGTGGGCGACGAGGGCTACGAGACGCTCGTGGTGTCGCTGCTCCTCCTGGGCTTCATCTACCCGGGGCTGGGCAAGCTGGACGAGGCAGGCGCGGTGCTGGATCGTGCGATTCGCATGTGCGAGGAGCGCGGCGATCTCGTGCACCTCGGGCCCGCGATCAACAACCGGGCGATGCTCCGCGCGTGCCTCGGGGACAACGCGGGGATGATCCTGGATTTTCGTCGACTGCTCACCATCTCGCGCGAGCTGGGTCTCGGGATGCTGGAGCTCGTGAGCGAGTTCAACCTGGGCGAGTACCTTTATCTGATGGGTGACCTGGACGCGGCCGTGCCGCACGTGGAGCGGGCCATGTCGCTGGAGCGCCAGCGGCGGGGGGAGGAGATACGGCCGGTGGTGCAGCTCCTTCAGGCGAGGCTGCTCCTTTACCAGGGCGAAGAGGGCAGGGCGCGGGAGATCATCGAGCCCATCCGGGCTCAGCAGGCGAATGCCGCCGTGGCGGGGGGCGAACAGACGGCGATGACCCCCGCGGAAGAGGTGCTGTGGTCGATGATCGACCTGGCGACGCGGGAGGCGAGCGACGAGGAATGGGACGAGATCGAGCAGCGGTCCACTCGCCATTTCGTGGGGCAGGAGCAGATCGAGGTCATCGAGGCGCGGGCGCGCGCTCTCTCCCGGCGCGGCCGCCACGAGGAGGGGAAGGCGGCGCTCGCGAGGGCGATCGAGGCGGCGGGGAGGATCCCCAACGTGATGCGGGAGCGGCTCGAACGGCAGCGAGGAGCGTAGTTGGCCGGAGCAGGAGAGGCGCGCCTCAGTCGCAGTCGAGGCACCTCCACTCGACCTGGCCGTCCGCGGGCACCCCGAACCGCTCGACCGTGTACTTCTCGATGTCGATCAGGAATCCCGAGGGCCGGGCGTTCTCGGTGCAGCACCCGCTGCAATCGGAGTCGGAGCACATGTCGTACACCGTGACGTCGATCTCCTTGCCATCCTTCCGGAGACGCAGGGTCTTCAGCTTGTAGGCCTCGAAGTCCTTGGAGTGGACGGCCGCGATGTTGTGCTCCTGGACCCAGCTCTCCGACTGCTGCCCTTCGAGCGCCGCGAACTGACCTGCCCACATGCACCCGTTGAACTTGATGCACTCCTCGCTGCCTGGGTCGGGGTACGACTCGAACTCCGTCAGGCTGGCCGTGCGCCACACCACGCCGGTATCGCCCCCTGAGCCCGTGGCGCCCCCTGAGCCCGTGGCGCCCCCTGAGCCCGTGGCGCCCCCTGAGCCGGCGGTGCTCGCTGAGCCGGTGTCGCCCCCTGAGCCGGCGCCGCCGCCTGAGCCGGCGCCGCCGCCTGAGCCGGCGCCGCCACAGCTCGGATCCGTCAGCTCGATGCTCGAGGGGGTGAACGAGGCGTCCGAGGTCGTGGAGAAATGGAACGTGAACGACGAGCCCGGACCCACCGATACGCTGGAGGTCCTCGAATACGTGCATGTGGACCCGGATTGCGTATGGGTCCAGCCCGCCTCGTGATCATCGCACGTGGCGCCGCTCGGCACCCCGAACGCGACCTCCGGCCTCGTCCAGCCGGTCGATCCGGTATTCTCGATCTCGATCGTGCCCCAGTAGTCCGGACTCCCGTCGTAAACGCTCGTCGTGACTCTGTACGAGCAGGATGCAGGATGCTGCGGCACGTCGGAGGAGGTGCCGGACGGAGGCGCTGGGTCCGTCGAGCAGGCGACGAACGGAGAGAAGATCGCCGCCAGCGCGATCGGAAGCCCCGGTACCCGTAAAGTTCGACCCGTGCTCATGCGAATATTCCCTTCTTGCTGAATGCAACGTATGGGCTCAAGAAACGATGACAAGCACATCCACCGCCAGAAATCCGGCGCGGCCGTGCCACGGTAGACGTCCGCCACGCAGAGCTCGATGCTGAGGCCCCCGCGCACAACAGGCCACCTCCTCGCCCTGCTGCTCCTCCTCGTGACCGCGCCGGCCCAGGCCGACGCGGGCGAGGGCACGCCGGGCTCCCCCGCCATGGCCGCGCCGGGCTCCCCCGCCGTGGCCGCGCCGGGCGAGGCGCCGGCGACCGCGGCGCCGGCGAGGAAGGACGTCTCCACCGGGCGGCGCGCCCTCGCCGCGGCCGGCGCGGTGTTCCCCGGAGTCCTCGCGCACGGCACCGGGCACCTGATCCTGGGCGAGTCGCGCACGGGGTGGACCCTCCTGGCGCTCGAGGGCGCGGGGGCCGGGCTCGCCGTGGGCGGGCTCGCGGGGGCGGCGGTCTCCGGGGCCTCGCGGCGCGTCATCGCGCCGATCGTGCTCGCCTCCGTGACGGGCGTGGGCCTGTTCGGGATCTCCCTTCTGGCGGATCTCTATGGCGTGCTCGCCCCGGAGGGCGGCACCGGCAGCCCTCCCTCGTCGCTGCCCTGGGTCGAGACGCAGCTCGGGCTGGCCTACGTCCACGACCCCACGTTCGCCTACCGCACGTTTCTCGTGCCAGGCATGGATCTGCGCCTGAGCTCGCTCCGCCTCTCGGGCTCCGGCTGGTTTGGCCTGAACGACGACAATGCGCGCCTCCGCGCCGAGGCCGCGCATCGCTTCATCGGCCCCGGCACGCCGGACGGCCCGCGCGCGGCGGACGGCTCGTTCCTCGAGCTCGAGGGCGCGCTCACCCATCACCGCTACACGTCCGACGACTTCTCGATCACCACCGGCGAGGTCACCCTCCAGGGCCGGCTCGATCTCGCCCACATCGGGCGCACGCTGCGGGGCTCGTTCGCGGAGATGGGGTGGGGGATCGCGATCGAGGGCTACCGCAACGGCGGCCGGCCGTTCGAGGGGAACGAGCTCTTGATTCCCCACTTCGCCTTCGGCATGTACCTCGGGCACACGGGGTATCCGCGCGGCGAGGCCAAGGTGGTTTACGGCCACCGGCACGACGGGTACGCTGGCGGCGCGAAGATCCCCGGCCTCGGCAGCGGCGTCCCGGGCCACCTCGGCCTGCAGGGCCGGCTCTACGCCTCGCCCCGCTGGGGTCTGCTCGCCGACGTGCAGGCGGGCTCCGCGTACGTCGGGCGCCTGTCGCTGCTCTTCCGCCCCGGAGGCTCCCCATGATCCTGAGAGACGCTCTCCTCGCGCTGCTCGTCCTCACCGCGCCGCTCGCCCTGTCCTGCCTCGACGTGGCCGAGGGCCGCGCGCGCCGCGATCGGGAGGTAGGAAAGGCCTCACGGGGCCAGGCGCGCGTCGCCGTGGACGAGGGGCTCGCGGCGATCCGCCGCCTCGAGCCGGGCGAGCTCTCGATCTGGGCGAGCGCGCCCGCGCTCTCGATCCGCCTCACCGACGAGGCGGGCGGGCCGTGGGCGGTCACGATCGAGAACATGCTCGCCGACGCCGAGCTCTCGGCCCGCGTCGGGGACGAGCGCGTGCCGGTGGAGCTCGTCGACGCGCCGTTTCCGACCCAGCGCACCTTCCGCCTCTCCCTGCCGCCCGGCGCCGAGGCGACCCTCTCGCTGCGCCCGCCGGACGAGGCGCGGCGCGAGCCGTGGCGGTTCGCGGTCTTCGCCGACGTCCAGGAGGAGATCGACCGCGTTCAGGACATCTACGCGAGGATGAACGAGGCGGAGGGCGTCCGCTTCGCGCTCATCAGCGGCGATCTCACCTCGCAGGGCTCGGCCGAGCAGCTCGAGCGGTTCCAGCGCGAGATGAAGACGCTCCGTTTCCCCTGCTATGCGACGCTCGGCAACCACGAGCTCGGCACGCGGGACGACCTCTACCACGAGTGGTTTGGCCGGGGGAACTTCCGCTTCGTGTTCCGGGGCGTGCAGTTCACGATGCTCGACTCGGCCAGCGCGACGATCGATCCGCTCGTCTACGGGTGGCTCGACGGCTGGCTCGCCGAGGGGCAGGAGCTCTTGCACGTGGTCACGATGCACCTCGCGCCCCTCGACCCGGTGGGCTCCCGCAACGGCGCGTTCGCGAGCCGCGCCGAGGCGAACAAGCTCCTCACGATGCTCGCGGACGGGCGCGTGGATCTCACGTTCTACGGCCACATCCACTCGTTCTATGCGTTCGAGAACGCGGGGATCCCTGCGTACATCTCGGGCGGCGGCGGCGCGATCCCCGAGCGGCTCGACGGCATCGGGCGCCATTTCGTGACGGTCGACGTCGAGCCCCCCGGCACGATAGCGCAGGTCGCCGTCGTCCGCGTGGACTGAGCCGAGGGGCGACCGTCCTGCCGGTCGATCCACCCTGGGTCGCGCCGCGGCGCCCGCGCTATCCTCGGGCCCATGGCCTCTCCCGAGACGCTCGCCGCTCAGGCGCGCCACTTCGTCGACGACGCGACCGGCGCGGTCGTGCCGCCGCTCCACGCGAGCACGACATACGCGCGCGACGAGGGCTATCGCCTGCCCGCCGCGCACGAGTACACGCGCGACGACAACCCGACGTACCGCGCGCCCGAGCAGCTGCTCGCGGAGCTCGAGCGCGGCGCCGACGCACGCCTGTTCGCGTCGGGCATGGCCGCCGCGACCACGGCCGTGCAGGCGCTCTTGCGGCCGGGCGCGCGCCTCGTCGCCTCGCGCGCGATGTACAACGGCCTCCGCCTCTGGATGACCGAGTGGTGCGCGACGTGGGGTGTCGACCTCGAGCTCGTCGACGCGACCGACCTCGACGCCCTCCGCGCGGCCGTCCAGCGCGGCCCGACGTCCCTCGTCTGGATCGAGACGCCCGCGAACCCCACCTGGGACGTTGTCGACATCGCCGCCGCGGCCGACATCGCGCACGCGGGCGGCGCGCGGCTCGCCGTCGACTCGACGGTCGCCACGCCCGTCCACACCCAGCCGCTCGCCCTCGGCGCCGACCTCGTGATGCACGCGGCCACCAAGGCGCTCAACGGCCACAGCGACGTCCTCGCCGGCGCGATCGTGGCCGCGCGCGACGACGAGGCGTGGCAGCGCATCCGCCACCTCCGTCACGTGCAGGGCGCGGTCCCCGGCCCGTTCGAGGCGTGGCTCCTGCTGCGTGGCATGCGGACGCTCTTCGTGCGCGTCGGCCGGGCGAGCGCCACCGCCCTGGAGCTCGCCCGCCGGCTCGCGGTCCACGCCGGCGTCGAGCGGGTGCTGTATCCAGGGCTCGAGTCGCACCCCGGACACGCGGTGGCGGCGCGGCAGATGCAGGGCGGATTCGGGTCGATGCTCTCGGTCCTCGTGCGGGGCGGCGCCGAGGACGCGCTCCGCGCCGCCGGCCGCGTGAAGGTCTTTCTCCGCGCGACCTCGCTCGGCGGCGTCGAGAGCCTGGTCGAGCACCGGGCGACCGTCGAGGGCCCGCGCACGCTGGCGCCGCCGAACCTGCTCCGGCTCTCGATAGGCCTCGAGTCGATCGACGACCTCTGGACCGACCTCGACGAGGCGCTCCGGGCGCGCTGACGGCCCGGGGATCGCGGCCTTCAACCGGCAGCGGGAGGTGGCGGCGGAGGCGCTCTGGGCGCTGCGCGTGCACCGGGAGGCGCTTGGGTTCCGGCGGAACGACGACCTGGCCGCGATGTACCCGATACCGCCGGAGCGGGCGTGAGCGCCGCGTCTATCGCCGCTGCATCAGCGCGATGGCGCCCGGTACAGGTGACGCGCCTCCGAAGGTGAAGGGGAGCAATGGACGCCGCTCGAAATCGTCGGCGGTGAACAGACGCGCGAGCTCCTCCTCGAGGATCGGGATCCACAAACCACCGGGCTGACGACAGCCTCTCAGGAGGAACCAGCCCCCTGGTCGCAGCAACCTCGTCACCTCGGCTGCGTACCGGGGGCGATCGCCCTCGAGGACATGGTGGAAGCAGCCGCGATCCGAGATGAAGTCCAAGCTCTCGTCCTCGAGCGGGACGTGGAGCACGTCGCCGAGGACGAGCCGGCCGATCAGCCCGCCCTCCTCGAACCTCCGCCGAGCGAGCGCCAGCGCTGCCTCGCTGATGTCGAGGCCCGTCACGGCGCAGCCCCGCTGCGCGAGGAACGCGAGATCGCCGCCCGAGCCGCAGCCCAGATCGAGGCACCGCGAACCGACCGGCAGGCCGAGGGCAAGATAGGTGACGATGAGCTCCTGGCTCGTCCCGGTCTCCCACATCTGCTCGTGGGATCCGGAGGCGTACTGCTCGTCCCAGAGCCTCGCCTGGTCCCGGACTTCACCCCAGATCGCGGCGGCCGGCTGCAGCGGCGCTCGCGTGAGGACGATGCCGAGGGGCTCCCACCGGGCGATCTCTCCCGGCGATGTGCTCTCCGTCCTTCGCGACAGCGCTTCACACAGCGCCTCGAACGCGATCCCGGAGGAGGCGAGTGCGAGCGCCAGCAGCAACACATACGCTTCATCCGTGGAGAGCGCGTGGAGGAGGTCTCCCCGGCGCACGACGAGCCCCTTCGAGGGCGCATGAGGGCCGACGAACACCCCTGGAGCGGAGTGCACGATCTCCTCCGCAGCGAACCCTGGAGACCGCTGACGCATGGGGCCGACCGTGCTCGAGGCGACCCATCGCGTCAACTCGATCCACGACGCGAGCAGAGGCACGCGCGAACCGTGGCGAGCCTGCACGAGGACCTTGACAGGCCGAGTCGCATTTCGCTCTCCTGGATCCTCGGGTGAGCCATTCGCCCCCGACGACGCGCCCGGGTCGAGCCAGCCGCACGGAGGCGCCATGCACCCCACCGAGCTCCCGTACACGGTCATTCACGACGCAGACAGCCATATCATGCCTACACGGCGGTGGCTGGAGGCGTACGCGGATCCTGCGCATCGAGCCACCGTGCGGCGCGCGCTGCCCGACTGGGAGGCAGCGCTCGCGCCGTTCTACGAGGCCGCGCTCCGGCAGACCGCGTCCTTCGGCGACCGAGCGGGCGTCTTTCACAACGCCCTCCGCGGCCCCAAGTCGGGGTTCGCGCCCGGCGCGCTCGATCGCGACGAGCGCGGCGAGTTGCTCGACGCGCTCGGGATAGGGTCGCAGCTCGTGTTCTCCACCTTCGTGATGCCACGGCTGTGCAGCGGCGCCTTCACGCCTCTCGAAGCTGCCGCCGTGAGCCGCGCCCACAACCGCGGCATCGCCGAGTTCTGCTCCAGGGACCGGCGCCTCGTGGCGGTCGGGGCGATCACTTTCCATGACCCGCCGGCGGCGCTCGCCGAGCTCGATCTGGCGAGGAACGACGGCATCCGCGCGGTCCAGGTCCCCACCGACGCGTTCTGGGAGCGAGGTCCGAGCCACGCCGACCTCGAGCCGTTCTGGGCCGCCTGCGCGGCGCAGGGGGTCGCCGTGATCTCGCACATCGGCGGCGGCGAGCTCCTCCCCGGCGTCTATCACCGGACGGAGCCGGCCAGCGAAGGGACGCCGGACGAGGCCGGCGAGACGCTGCGACCCAAGGACTTTGCGGTCACCCACCACAGCGTCGAGCGCTTCCTCACCTGCCTCATCCTCGACGGGGTGCTCGACCGACACCAGGGTCTGCGCGTCGGCGTCATCGAGCAGGGCGCCTCATGGCTCGTGAGCTTCATGCGTCACCTCGACCAGGCCGCCCACCACTTCCGCAGCGCTCCGAGGGTCGCCAAGCTGTCGCTGCGCCCGAGCGAGTACTTCAGGCGTCAGGTCCGCGTCACCCCCTATTTCTTCGAGGACGTCGGATGGCTGATCTCCCAGGTCGGCGAGGAGATGCTGATGTTCTCCACCGACTATCCTCATTTCGAGGGCGGCACCGATCCGGTGGGTCGCTTCGAGGCAAGCTTCAATGGGGTCGGAACCAGCGCCGGAGCTCGCGAGAAGTTCTATGTCGGCAACTACCAAGATCTCATCGCCCTCGGCTGAGCGGCCGCGCATGCTCGGCTGTCCGGAGCCCGGCGAGGAGGGGGACGCGGCGGAGACGGCGGTCCGTGCGCTTCGATCCGCGCTCGACGCGGACGGTCACGTCACGGTCGATTCGCTGCTGCCGCCCGCGGTCGTCGGGCGGCTGCGCTCGCGGCTCGATCGGGTCCTCGCCCGGAAGTACGAGACCGGCGTCTTCCCCGACGAGGCGTACTATCGGCCTGGCGCGACGTTGCCCAACGTACCACGTCACGTCGTGAATGCCTGGAAATGCGATCGACAGATCGCGTCGATCGCGACCTCGGAGCACCTGGCGTCCATCGCCGCCGAGCTCTTCGGCTGGGATTCGATGCGGCTCGCCGTCGACACCGTGTGGGTGAAGCCACCAGGCTCGCTGTCGATCGACTTTCATCGTGAGTTCGAGTATTTCAGATCCCTCGATCCGCCCGACGTGGCCAGCTGCTGGATCGCCCTGGACCCGGTGGACCCCACGAATGGATCGCTGGAGTTCGCGTCGGGATCGCACCGCTGGGCAGACCCCGATCCGCACCTCCTGCAACGGCTGTTCGCCGAGCACCAGGGCCGCGATGCGGTCACCGCCGTCGGCGACGCGCTGGGCGAGCGCACCCTGCTGCGCACGGTCGCGTGCGAGGCCGGTGGGTGCACGTTCTTCCATGGCCGGATATGGCACGGCTCCGGGTCGAACACCTCACCGAGCAGCCGGTGGGCCTATGGCATTCACTGGATACGCGGTGACGCCGAGCTCGGCGACGCGCCGGCGACCTACCTGTTTGGCCGGTACAAGCTGGCCGGATCGAGGGCCCTTCACCCATCGTTCTTCCCGCTCGTGTGGTCGGCCGGCGGGCGACGGAGCGCCTGGGTGGATGAGTTCCTGGCGGGAGGCCCCCTTGGCGGCTGAAGCCTGCAGCCTGAGGGTCGGGCGGGCCGTGCCGGACCAGGTCGACGCGGTCACCTCGGCGCTCGCGGCCGTTCGATGCCCCTATGTCTCCGGGGTCCGGTTCGAGATCTGGACCGCGGCCGCGGCGGTCCAACCCGCGGTGGACGACCTCCTCGCGGCGCTCGCGGCGTTCGGGCTCGAGGGTCGCAGCGATCCGCCCACGGCGCTGGTCGTCCAGCTCCGCGAGAGCGACTCGACGTCGATCGAGGCGCTGCGCGCAGGGGTCGTCGACCTCGCGACCCTCCTCGGCGATCCCCCGGCTCGCCAGCGCGCCGAGGCCCTGGCGGCGCCCGAGCAGTGGTGGCTCCGCGCGGCCGGCGCCAGGTGGTTCGTCACCGTCCACGCGGCGCTCTACCCGCCGCAGCACGCGCGCCACTGGCCGCTCGCCGAGCCCATCGTGACCTTCGTGCCGGAATGGGCATTTCAAGCCCTGTTTCCCGGAGGTCCGACGGCGCAGGCGCGGCGCGCCGTCCGCGCGGCGTTCGCCGCCGCGGGGCAGCGTTATCCGATCACCGGTGGAGCCGTGTCGAGCGTGGAGACAGGCTGAGCCGACGAGGCGCTGCGCGACAAAACGTCGAGTTGACGGCGCCTCTGCGCCCGGGTACGCTGGACATGTGTGAGGATCTCTGGGCGAGGCGAGGACCGGTGAGCTCGACGAAATTGGCTGTCAACATCACCCTCCGTCCCGCGAGGATGGAGGATATCGCCGAGATCCAGCGCGTCGGCCTCGCGGCGGATGAACGGTTCGCAGCGGCCGGTCACCCTGAGCTGGCGGACGGCTCTATCATCCCGACCCAGACCGCCGAGCGGGCGATTTCACAGGGCCGCATCACCGTTGCCGAGATCGGCGGGGCCATCGTCGGCTGGGCCTACACGGGGCGTATCGACGGTGAGCTGTGCCTCGGACAGATCAGCGTCGAGCCGTCGTTTGGCCGGCGCGGCATCGGATCTGCGCTCCTGGGCGCGGTCATCGATCAGGCGAGATCTCGCGGAGAACGGTCCATCGTGCTGAACACGCAGAGCGACGTGGCATGGAATCGCCCGTGGTATGAGCGCCACGGCTTTGCCGTCATCGCGCGTGACCAGTGGACGTCCGCGCTGGAGGCGCTCGCGGCGCAGCAGTCCGAGGGAGGGCTCGACTGGTCCACGAGGGTCCACATGCGGCTCGTGCTGGCCTGATCCCCACGATGACAGGCGATGTTCTGCCGGCGCGCCGGCGCAGCGAGATCGATGACGCCGCGAGGACGCTCGTCACCCCTGCGGCCCACGCCGAGCCGCGCCGCGTCGAGGAGGCGCGCCGGCTGCTCCGTGAGCACCAGCCGTTCTGCCTGATCGACGACCCTCGATTCGCGCGCTTCTACGCCGTGACGCGCCACGCTCACGTCGCCGAGATCTCGCGCCGGCACCGCGATTTCATCAATGCTCCGAGGACGCTGCTCCTGCCCCGCGAGGCGGACGAGCACCGGCGGGCCGGCCGGGCCGTGGTTCGTCCGCTGATCGAGATGGACGGGGCCTCGCACGAGCGCCATCGCGCGCTCCTCGCCCCGTTCTTCACCGGGCAGGGCCTCGGCCGCCTGCAGCAGGTCGTCGCGGAGCTCGCCAGACAGGCTGTCGATCATATGGCCGATCTCGGGGGCGAGTGCGACGTCGTTGCCGAGGTTGCGTCACCGTACCCGCTGAAGGTGCTCGCCGTCGTGCTGGGAGAGGCGCCGTCGAGCCACGCCCACCTGGCTGCGTTCATGACCGGCCCGTTCGAGGCCACCATCGGTGACATGGTGAGGCGTCTCGCCGCTCTGCTCGCCGACCGGCGCTCGCGCCGCAGCGATGACGTGGTATCCGGCGTTGCCCACGGGCTCATCGACGGAGACCCGCTGCCGGCGGCGCAGCAAATTTCGCATCTCTTGACCCTCATCACGGCTGGTTACGAGACGACGAGGGCGGCTCTGGCGGGCGGTGTGGCGGCGCTGGTCGAACATCCAGCCGAGTGGCGCAGGCTTCGTGACGATCCGTCGCTCATCGACGGCGCGGTCGAGGAGATGGTCCGCTGGACCTCGCCCATCCGGGGGTTCATGCGCACCGCGGTGGATGGGTGCGAGGTGGACGGCCACCGGTTCGAAGCCGGGGACTCGGTGTTGCTCTGCTACCCTTCGGCCAACCGAGACGCTTCGGTGTTCGACGATCCGTACCGGTTCGACGTCGGCCGGGCGCCCAACCGGCATCTCGGGTTCGGGGGCGGCGCCCACTACTGCCTCGGCGCAGGGCTCGCTCGCCTGCAGCTGCGCTGCTTCTTCGGTGAGCTGCTGGCCCGCCTCGGATCGGCCGCCGTGGTCGGCGTGCCCACGTATTCGTGCTCGCTCTTCACGGGCGGGCTCACCAGCCTTCGACTCCGCTACGGGCTCGTCGGCCGGTCCGGCGAGCGCAGCGGCGCCGCGACGACCCTCCCTCCTCGCGAATAGAACGCCACGGCCTGGGGGTCGCCGGTCGGCTTCAGATCGCGCACGAATGCGGCGGGGGCGCTGCGAGCGGACAGGAAGTCGAGCGCTCCGATGAACGCAAGGAGGTCGAAGTCGACGTCGAGCACACGCGCCTCGGTCACGCCGCGGGCGGCCAGCTCCCCGAGCTCGGCGTCCGTCGGCGGTCTCGTGCAGCACTGGCTCCCGCTCCGCGCGTGCTCGAACGAGAACAGCGCTCCGCTCAGCCGATCGCCTCGCCGCGCGATCCAGGTGCGCGCCGCCTGCTCGACAGCATGGCGGATCGTCGGCGCGCTGTGACGAAGCTCGGGAATGAGGGCGGCCACGCCGAAGATGAGCTCATCCCCGGTGCGGGCTCGCTCGAAGTAACAGGTCCGAGGCCAGCCGGCGGAGAGCATCCGGGCGATGTCGAGGATCCGCCGGTCACGCTCGATCTCGAAGCGAGCTCGCCGCTCGGGCTCGGCCGGCGGTGGCGGCGCGGTGACGTCATAGAGCGCCGTCAGCATGGCGTCGTAACGCTCCGACGGCCCCGCCCCCGGGGTGCGCTCACTCATGGGCATCCAGCAGCGCTCGAGCCGCGGCCACGCTCGCCGCGACCGTGTCTCGAGATGCCCCGTCGAGCTCGAGGCAGATCGCGCAGCGCCGCCCCATGTGCTCGAGCGCGGTTCCGACCCAGTCGAGCTGCGCTCTGGTCAGCGGCTCCGAGTGGCGATCGATCCAGACGGGGCGGCCTCGCAGCGCGACCACCTGGAACCCCGAGACGTGAATCTCTCGGACACGACCCCAGCCAGCCCAGCCCGGCGGGGCGACGGTGATGGCGCTGTCGGTGTTGATGTGGAAGCCCATCATGTGGCCGCTGTCCAGCACGAGGCCGCAGTCGGCCGCGTCGCCGACGGCCGCGAGGTAGGTCCACATGTCGAGCGGCCCGTCCGCGTAGTAGACGGGCGGGTTCTCCACGAGCAGCGGCCGGCCGAGCGCGCCGGCGCAGCGAACGATGTTCCCTGCGGTCTGTGCGACGCTCTCCGCGTCCAGCACCGGCGGCAGGTGATGCAGCCCGAGCGACATCTGGCCCCACGTCCACACGCCCAGATCTTCCTCGAACCACGCCGCGCCGAGGACCTCGCCGGCGGACCGAAGCCGCTCCAAGCTGAGGAGATCGACCGTCGTCGTCAAGTTGATGTCGATCGCATGGATCACCGCTGTCCAGCCGGCCGCCTCGAGCAGCGACGCCACGTCGGCCGGTACCCTGTCGGAGGGGTTGAGGCCCAGGTTCACGAAGTCGACCATCGCCAGCGTCTCGTCGCCCGCGACGCGCCGCCTGCACAGGTCTGCCACGTCGTCCAGGGTGGCAGCCAGGCCGAGCCCTGCGAGCGGCCGCTCGACGATCATCAATCCAGACCTCGCGTCCTCGTGGGCTGGAGGCTCGCGAGCTCACGGATGCTCTCGGAGGAGCCGTCAAAGCGCGTCAGCCACGGCCACGCCACCTCGACGGAGCTGGCAGGCTCGGAGACGCACAGGTGCCAGAGGACCTTGAACGGAACGTGGCGGAGCAGCGTCGCCTCGAGGCGACGGTGTTGCGCTGCAGGCGGGTCGGTGAGCTTCAGGGCGCGTGCGTCGTGTTGCAGGGCCCGGATCGTCGAGGTGATCTTCGGCAGGTACCGGGGCGCGAACTCCTTGATGAACAGCCGGTGGATCGAGCGGACGTGCTCGTCGACGAAGAGCGGCTCGGGCCCGGGGAGCTCATCCGGGTCGAAGCGGCCGCCGCGCCGGCCCTCGTAGAGGGTGCGCAGGGGCGTTCCGGGGTAGAGCTGAAGCACGGTCAGATAGTGGTCGAACATCTCTTCATCGAGCAGCGCCGCGCGCTGCAGGAACTCGAGGTTCTCGAGGAGCTGCGTGCGGGTCTGGTCGGGGTAGAACATGATGAAGTCCAAGCCGAGCTCCAGGCGGTGCTGCTGCAGCAGCGCCACGGCCCGGTGGTTCTCGTCGACGGTGGCTCTCTTGTTGAGAAATCGAAGCTCCTCCGCCGAGCCGGACTCGAGCCCAAGCTCCACCCCGCGCAACCCCCTCTCGATGAGCCACGGGATCTCCTCCGCCATGTGGAGCAGGAAGCCGACCGTCGAGGAGGTGCTCCAGGTGACGTCCGGCAGGCGCTCGGCCATGGCGCTCACGAGCTCACGTACCCGGGGCGCGGAGACGAAGAAGTTGGCGTCCATGAAGTAGATGTGATCGAACGGGTCGCGGTCCCGCTGATCGGCCAGCCAGCCCACGAGCCGCTCCGTCGGCGCAGCCCGCCACTTGCCGGGCATGGCGATGATGGCGCAAAAGCTGCACTTCTGAGGACAGCTCCGGCTGCTCACCAGCGCGACGGCGCGGCGCATGCGTCGGTCTCGCCGATCCGTGAACACGAGCCTCTCGCCGTCTTCGACCACCTCGCACAGGAACGGATCGACCCAGCGCTCCGTCGGCAGCTGGGCTGCCATTCCGTTCATGATCGGACCGCCGTCACCGAGCCTGCCGATGCCCGGCTCCCCCCAGCATCGGGAGACGTCGCCTTCGAGCGTGGCCCTCACCGCCGCCAGGAACGGGAGCTCCCCATCCCCGGCGATGCAGAGATCGAACACGCCTCCCCAGCGAGCGATGAAGTCTTCCCATGTCAGCGTGACGTGAGGCCCGCCCGCCACGAAGAGCGCGTCGGGGAGCCTCTCGCGGAACAGCTTGGCCCACTCGGCCACCTCGACCACGTGGCCGCTGTAGACCGGGAAACCCAGCACGGCGGGCCGGAACGCGCAGATGACGTCGAGCGCGCGCTCGCGGCTCGCCGGGCTCGAGCCGAAATTGAACACCCTCGCGTCGATCTCGTCGCGCAGCTCCGACTGGACGTAGCTGGCCACGGTCATCGCGCCGATGGGGTGGACGCGCGCCGCCGGTCCACCGAGGGGCGTCGCGACGAGCGCGATCCCGTGCTTTTCGGCGTGGCTAGGCGAACCGGGCTTTGGCAATGCTCTCCTCCGCGTCGGACGCCGCGTCATACAGCCGGAACAGCGTGGGATAGCGAGCGACGACCTTCTCGCGCTCCTCGGTGCGGCACGCCAGGAGCAGCGCGTCGAAGGCCGCCTCGCCGATCCGGAAGGAGGCGCGCCCGTCGTCGAGATAGACGAAACCCGCATCTCGAACGAACTGGACGCCCTCGCGGAACCCCGCCGCCGGACCGCTCATGTCGGCGCCCTGGCGGCAGGGGACGTGATGCCGGACCGGCGGCGGCACCGGCCCGACATCACTTCGACGAGAACACGATCACCCATGGCGAGCCGTCGATGTCGAGCTGATCGAAGCGCCAGACGCCGTGCTCCTCTCGGGACTCGGCGGCGCCGAGATCGAAGGGAACCTCGGCCTTGCGGTACATCCGCACCGAGAACAGCGCCCTCAGGTCGATGGGCATCGACTCCTCGTCGTCTTTGGTGGGCTTCAGCATGGACGGTCCCCGCGAGGCAGAACGTCAGGGTTTCTTGACCTCGCCCGCACCGAGGCGCTCCGCCGGCGTGTCGAGGACGCCCTCGAAAGTGTCCTTCGTCACACCTTCCCAGGTGCGACCAAACACCATGACGAAATCGTCATCTCCGACATTGAGCTCCTGCATGCCCCAGATGCCTTCTTCGATCCGCCCACGTTCGGTGGTGAGCTTCTTGGGGAGGTCCTTCTTGCGGAAGAGATTCGCCCGGAAGTTGATGCTGAGCTCTACGAGCGACTTCTTCTCTTCCTCGGGGGGATCATCCATGGTCAGTCCTCCATTCGCTTGTGACGTGGCCCGTTTCCACGGGAACTACGCCGACGGTGTCCGCTTGAATCACGTTCGCACGAACACCGTGTAATGCCGGAAGCGGTGCGCGTGGATACTGACGTGCCGGCGTCCGCGGCGGCCCGAGCTGTGAGCCGTGTGGATGCCGCGCGATCTCGGAAGCTTGCCGCAGGCGCTCGGGATGCGCAGTCTCGACGAGACTAAGGGAGCGATTTCGAGACGTCAACGATTTTGGTTTTTCGATGAATGGGCGAATTGTCCATGACGCCCGCCCGCGGCGCCTGGTCTCGTGCTGCAGGAAAATCGAGTTATTCCAATAGGATAGCTGTCGAGGGCTGGTTCGGGCTCGGCCTTGTGCCCGGCGTGGAGCCCGCGCGCTCCACGCCGCGGGCGCGCCACGCGCAGCGCGAGCCGGCGCTCGTCGAGCGCGAGAAGCATGAAGCGATCCCGCTGCCGCGGTCGGCTGGAGGTCGTCGATTGACCTGCCGCAGGCTCACGTGCCACAGGGTGTCACGTGACAGCCCCGTGGCGGTGTGTCACCCGCGGCGCTCCCAGGAAACGGCGCATGCGCGAGCCTGCCCACCGATCGCGGCTCGACGCGAGCGGCGCCGCGCAGCGGAGACGGGCGGCGCGCGACCGCGAGGAGGCTCGATCGTCGCGGGGATCGGCGCGATCTCGCGTCTGGCCCGCCGGTTGCTGAGGTCATTGGCGAGAGCGCGCTGTCGCGATGGAGCGACGGCCGCACAACCAGAGGAGAACTCGCCATGAAGCTCGAACAACGTGTGCTCATCCGCCGGACCTTGATCGCCGCCGCCTTTCTGTTGCCCATCGGCGCGGCGGTCGCTGTGAGCGCGCCGAATGACGCCGTGGCCGGGTGTCAGATCACGGTGCGCGTGCACAACTCCGGCAGTCAGGCGTTCACGGTCAACTGGGATGAGAGCAAGGTGAAGGTGTCCGGCGGCACGTGGAGCAAGCTCGCGAACACCTCGTCCGAGCTTGTCGGCGCCGGTCAGACGAAATCGGTCGTCTATGGGGCGCTCTTCAACTGCGGAGCGAATCGCCGGTACCAGATCCACACGAGCCAGGGCGGCGACGAGGAGACGACCTACTTCCCGAGCGTCAGCACCTGGACGACGGACCAGACGCCCACGATCAACGTCTCGATGTGAGGCGGCCTCGCGCGCTGCCCGCGCGCCTCTCGAGGAGGCTCGGCGTCAGCGCGAGCCGAGCGCGATCGCGTCATGGATCGCCGTGAGGGGCAGCCGCACGCGGGCGGTGACGCGGGCGGCGCCGGAGCCGAGCACCTCGGAGGTGACCGCGAGCGGGATCGAGACCTCGCCGCGCGCCGGCAGCGTCGCGAGCCCGGCGAGCTCCTTGGCGGCTTCGCCGATCGCCTCCGGCGTGTCCCCGCGCGCCCCCAGCAACACGAGGCCCGCCAGCGAGAAGAGCCCGCCGGCCAGCGTCCCGGGCTGCTGCAGCGCCTCCAGGCCCGGCGCCGCGGCGAGCGTGCGCTCGTCGCGCCCCGGGTCGGCGGCGACGCGCAGCCGCGCCACCACGGCGGCGTCGTTCTCGCCGATCCCGAACCACGTCCGCTGGCCGGCGGGCACGACGTAGAAATGGGTCGTGTGCGCGGGCGGGGCGTCCTTCGTGAGCGGTTTGGAGCGCAGCTCGACGTGCAGCGTCCCCGCGGGCAGCGTGGCGGGCGCGCGGACGATCACGGGCGTTGTGTGCTCCTCGTCCTCGTCCTCGTCCTTGTCCTTGCTCGCGCGGCCCTCCGGCGCGCCGCCGGGCGTGACCGCGCCGCCGGCCGCCTTCGGGCTCGCCTTGAGCCTGTCCAGCTCTTCGCCGAGCAGGAGCAGCTCCTTCATCCCCGGGATCCAGGTCTGGGCCGGCTCCTCGACCGCGACCAGGATCCAGCTCTGCAGCGCGCGGTGCACCGTCTTCTGCGAGCGCGCTGCGCCCTTGCCGCGCTGGTAGACCGCGATCGCCCGCTCCGCCGCCGCGCGATCCCCGCCCGCGCCCATCACGATGGGGCCGCCCGTGACGAACAGCGTGGCGAGGCGCTCGATGAGCCGATCGAGCGCCGCCGCGTCGTAGCCGTCGTCCACCATGTCGTCGCGCAGCGCCGGGAAGATGATCTCGCGCAGCGGGGTGAGCTCCGCGCGCGACGCGCCCTGCGTGTAAAAGGCGACGGCCGTGTCGCCCGGCAGGCGCAGGAAGGCCGGCGGGGGGGCGGCGTCCGGCGCCACGGCCGGGGCGAAGGCCAGCGTGAGGGGCGAGCGCCGGCTCGCGAAGCGCATGCTGAAGCCGATGTCGACCTCCGCGCGGCCCCACCTGAGGTCCATGCTCATGCTCTCGAGGTCGCGCATGAACGCCTCGCCGATCTCCCGGCCCAGCGCCCCCGTGGGGCCGTCGTCGCCGTCCGCGTCGTCCGGGCTCTTCATGACCTCGCGGAGGGTCCACTCCATGATCTCGAGCCGCGCGTCCGCCTCGATCGGCTCCCGGCCCACGACCTCCACGAGGTAGGGCGCGGCGGCGTCGACATCCTTCGCGTCCTTGGCGCAGAGCAGGCGCGCGCCTCCCCGGCGCTCGCCGGGCTCGAAGGCGCAGCTCTGGCGCGGCGTCTCCTCGTCGGGATCCGCGTCGCGCACGCCCTCCACGCGCAGCATGCCTCGGTGCTCCTTGAGCACGAAGCGGTCGTGCAGCCGCGGCACCTCCTGCTCCGCGACCGACAGGGAGACCACGGGGCGCAGCTCCGGGTCCGTGATGCCGAACCAGGCGACGTCGATCGGCTTGTCCAGATCGACCACGTCGGCGAGCGCCGGCCCCAGCGCTTGCTCGAGCAGCATCTCGGGTCCCATCGGGCCCGCGCTGAACAGCAACACGCCGAAGGGCGTGCTCGCCATGAGCTGCGTGACGTGGCTCCAGCTCCGCTGCGGGTCGGCGATCCGCAGCACCGAGGAGAGCCCTTCCGGCGCGGTCACGGGCTGCGCCGCCGCGAGGGCGGGCTGGGCGCGCGCCGCGCGGGGCGCCGGAGGCAGCGGCGCGACAGGGCCGTGCTGGGGAGCCGGAGCGCCGGCGCACGCGGCGACGAGGGCGATCGGGAGCAGGAGGGCGGCGCGTCTCATGAAGCGGCGATCGTCGCGCCCGAACGGCACGCGTGGCAAGCGGTCTCGGCAGGGTCCGGGTTTTGTTCGGCGCTCTTATTTCGGGAGCTTCATCACCGCGCCGCCGGCGCTGTTCGTCCAGTAAACGCTCGTGGCGTCCACCGTGATGCCCAGCGGATGATCTTGCCCTGTCGCGAGCGTCACGATGTCGCCGCCTCCGACGGGCACCTTCTTCACGGTCCCGTCGTCGTTCGTCCAGTAGACGCTGGCGGCGTCGAGCGCGAGCTTCCGCGGGTTGCGCTGCCCCTCGGCGAGCGCGAAGGGGCTGCCGCCCCCGAGCGGGGCCTTCATCACGGTGCCTCCGTCGTTTGTCCAGTAGACGCCGGTGGCGTCCACCGCGATGTCCTTCGGCTTCATCTGCCCCTCTGCGAGCGTGACGGGGTCGCCGCCCTCGATGGGCACCTTCATCACGGTGCCTCCTTCATTCACCCAGTAGACGTGGGTCGCGTCCACCGCGATGCCGAGCGGCGAGTCTTGCCCTGTCGCGAGCGCGACGGGCTCGCCGCCGAGCGCCGGCACCTTCATGACCGTGCCCTGGTCGGCGCTCGTCCAGTAGACGTTCGCGGCGTCGGCCGCGATGTCCATGGGGTAGGTCTGCCCATCCGCGAGGATCTCCAGATCGCCCTCTAACGACGCCTTCATGATGAGCTCGGTGCCGGAGTCCGAGAAATAGACCGTGCCGGAGTCGAGCGCGATGCTCCGGGGGGCGAAGGGGGGATCTCCCTCGACGAAGAACGCTTCATTGCCGCCGCCGACCGGCACCGTCATCACCTGGTGAGCGACGGGATCGACCCAGTAAACGGTGGTGTCGTCGACCGCGACGTCCACCGGCTCCATTCCACCCGAGGCCAGGAGCAGGGGCTCGCAGCGCCCCTGCACGCACGCCTGTCCCAGGCAGTAATGGTCGCAAGCACCGCAGTGCTCCCGATCGGAGGTCGGGTCCACGCAGAGCCCGGAGCAGGAGAGCTGGCCCGCGTCGCAGCCGGGCAAGCCGCCCCCGCCGCTCCCGTCGCTACCGCCGCCGCCGGAGGTCCCCGCGCTCGCGGTAGAGGAGCTGTTCGCCGTGAACTCCCGACGCTCGGGGGTACACGCGAAGGCCAGCGTCAGCATGCTCATCAGGAGGAAGCGGTTCATGGCGAGCAGTGTACACGAACGCGGGCGCCGCCCGGCCCGCGCGCCGCGGCGCACGGCACCGCGACGCCAGCACCGTTGCTGGCGGGCGGGCCGCGCGTGGCGAGCGTTGAAATGTCAATAAAATCGAATGCTCGTCTGTCTTGTCGCTACGTCGCGCCGAGGGCCGCGGCGATGCCGGAGCGCAGGGTGCTGAAGGTGGCGATGCCGCGCAGATCGACGCCGAGCTGCACGAGGACGTGGGCCATGGCCGGCTGAATGCCGGTGATCAGCACGCGGGCTCCGAGCAATCGCACGGCTTGCGCCGCGCGGATCATGGTGTTCGCCGCCTGCGTGTCGATCGTCTCCACGCCCGTGACGTCCAGGATCACCGTGGACGCGCCTTCGTCCGCGACCCCCTGGAGCAGCTCCTCAATGATCTGCTCGGAGCGCCGGGTGTCGATGGGCCCGACGAGGGGCATGGCCAGGACGCCGGGCGCGAGCGGCAGGAGCGGCGTCCCGAGGGCACGGATCGTCTCCCGCTGTGCTGCGATGAGCTCGGCGCTCCGCTGCAGCTCCTCGGCCTTCGCCTCGGCGGCCTGCCGCGCGCGCACCTGGTCGGTGAGCTCGACGCTGAAGTTGCACACCCCGACGATCGTGCCAGCCCCGTTGCGAACAGGCGCGTACACGACGTTGAACCAACGCTGCTCCTCGCGGCCCGTCGTCGGGTCGTGGACCGCCACCGGGAGCTCGTTGGCGATGAACGGATTGCCCGTGCGATAAACGTGGTTGAAGAGGTCCAGGAGCCCTTGCGCCTTCGTCTCGGGAGCGGCATCGACGAGCGCTCTGCCCAGGAACTCGCGGCCCGGCAGGGCGGCGCGATAGGCCGGGTTCACGAAGGTATACACGAAGTCGTCGCCCTGCCATATGGCGATGGGCGCGGGCGATTGGCTCAGCACCTCGCACAGGCTCTGGTACCCCGCCCGCGCCTCGGCCAGCGCGGCCTGGGCCTCGGCCAGCGCGCTCTCCAGCGCGCGTATCTGCTGCCGCGCCGCGGCGATCTCGGTGGTGGACGCGTCGCCATGAACCGCCTCTCCGTTCATTCGCTTCCCCTCATGGTGACGTCGTCATGGCCTCGCTCCACGATACACCAGCGCTCGATGTGCAAAGCGTTACAAAGAAAGGCAGCGATCGAGGACGATACGGAGCCTATATCGTAATAGGAGCTCGGCGTACAGGACGACACGGGAATTGGCAAACCGGCGCGCCGCGGCTGTGTCGCACCTCACGCGCTGGAGCCGGCCTGTCACGGGCCGATGTGCGGCGGGAGCACCTCGGCGGTCCTGACGAACAGGCTGCCCATCGCCTCGGCGATGGCCGTCAGGCTGTAGACAGCCAGTGCGATGAACACGAGGTCGGCGGCGCTCACCAGGCGCCGTCGATGTTCCTGATGAACTCGTATGGATCGCCGAGCTCGGGCGCGCTCGCGGCGTCGAGGCGAGCGATGGCGTCGGCGGGGAGCTCGAGATCGCCGGCGCCGAGGTTCTCGTCGAGCTGCGCGACCGTCCGGGCGCCGAAGATGACCGACGAGACGGCCGGCCGCGCGAGCAGCCACGCGAGGGCGACCTGGCTCGGCGTCTTTCCGACCTCGTCGGCGACGGCCACGAGCGCCTCGACGATCGCCCAGTTGCGTTCCTTGTCGAAGCCCTTGTAACGCTCTTTCCACTGAGCGAGCCGCGTTCCCGGCGGCGGCGCTTCGCCGCGGCGGTACTTGCCCGTCAGGAGCCCCGACGCGAGCGGCGACCAGGGCAACAGGCCCAGGCCGAACTTCGCGCAGAGCGGCACGTGCTCGCGCTCGAGCCCGCGCGTCGCGAGGTTGTAATGCGCCTGCAAGGTGACGAACCGGTCGAGCCCGCGCTTGTCGGCGATCCAGAGCGACTCCATGAGCCGGTACGCCGTGTAGTTCGACGCGCCGAAATACACGATCTTGCCCGCGCGCGCTGCGTCGTCGAGCGCGCGCACGAGCTCCTCCTCGGGCGTGCGGAGATCCTGCATATGGATCTGGTAGAGATCGATCCGGTCCGTGCCCAGCCGCGCGAGGCTCGCGTCGATCGCCCGCAGGATCCGCATGCGCGAGGCCCCCGTGCCGTTCGGCCCCGGCGCCATCCGGAAGCGGCCCTTGGTCGCGACGACCACGCGGTCGCGGGCCTTGCGCGCCGCGAGCCACGCGCCGAACAGGCGCTCGGAGAGGCCGTCTGGGCCGTAGACGTCGGCCGTGTCGACGAAGTTGACGCCGGCCTCGAGGGCCCGATCGAGCACGGCGAAGGTCTCCTTTTCATCGGAGCCGACCTTGTGCATCATCGACTTCTCGTCGGCCTCGCCGAAGGTCATGGCGCCGAGACAGAGCACCGAGACCTGCGTGCCGGTTGTACCTAGCTGGCGGTAGCGCATGGCGCGCACTCTACATCGCTCCTTCCAGGGGGTCGAGGCGGTCGTCCGTGCACTGGGCAGGAGGGGCCGTGTAAACGCGGCGACTTGCCCCGCGTCATCCAGCCGGGCGCGGCCCTGTCAGCGGGGCAGCGCGATGAGCGTCTCATCCATTAGGAGCCGGGGAAGAACGCGAGACCCACCTTCATGGACACAGGATCCGGCTGGCGCCGGGCGCGAGGCGCGCGCCTCAGCGCGCCGGTTCCGTGCCCGTGGGGGCGAGCTCCGGCCAGGCCGGCCGGAGCGGGATGACGAGCGCATCGAACGGAGCGGGCAGGGAGACGGGGGTCGCCGCGTGCAAGCAGAGCTCCCGGCCGGGCCCGAGCACCATCTGGCGCATCCACAGGCCGGCGCTCGCTCGATCCAGGACCGGTGTGAGCTGAGCGAAGAGCTCACCGTAAGACATGCCGTCGGGTTTGCCGAACCAGTGGGCGTACCCGGGCGTGCGCAGCGCTGCTCCGGCCCGCAGGCGATACAGGCCTCCGGCCCCGCCGCTGGCCGCTGCGGCCGCTGCGTCGTGCGGCGCCGAGCGGCTGGCGGAGACCGCGGCCTCGTTCAGCGCGCCGAGCGCACCGAAATCTTGCACCAGGTACCAGTCCTCGTAGGCGTCGCCGCCGCCGGCCGCCCAGGGGGCCCCTGAGAGCCCGACGCTGAACGACCGGAGAAAGCCTGACGAGGGCGCTGCAGCGAGCGCCGCGTGGAAGGCCCGCTGTCGGCTCTCGTACTCCTCCGCGGCGGTCTGTGGTTGTCGCCAGTGCCAGAACACATAGGCCAGGGGAGGGCTCACGGGCGCCGAGATCGTAAAGGTAGCCGCGGGGCGAGTCAAGCGACCGGTCCCCGGGGCACGCCCCGGAGATCGCACCCCCGACGCTCAGGGTGTACCGACGTTGACGCTCGTGAGGATCTGATTCTTCGGAAGCGAGCAGGTGAGCAGGTACGATACGAACGAGCCCTTCATCGAGTCGGGCACCGTCACCGATTTCCACTTCTCTCCCTGCGCGACGCTGAAGTTGACGTTGCCGACCTCGGTGCCATCCCAGTCGATTCCCGTGAGGGAGCAGCCGGTGGCGGGCCGGGTGGTGTCTCTGACGTTGACCTCTACATAATTGATCTTGTTCCCGGTGGTGACGAGCGGGCAGACCACGTTGAGGCCTTGCAGCGCCTCGATGCCACTGGCGGGATAGTAGACTCGATTGATGTGCTCGGGGGCCTGGGCACGACAGAGGCCGCCGTGATGGTTCTGGACCGCCGCGTCGGCGACGGACGAAACGCTGAAGATGGCCCCTACGAGTGCGATGCTGCTGATGGCGTTCATGAGGTCTATTCCTTTTTCTGTACCGCTTTGAGCGTGCTGCACGGCTCGGCGAGCGCTCGGGCGCCTCACCGTTGTCGAGGGGGTCTATGCGCGGCGCCCGCGGCGGCTGACATCGCGCGCCGTCGCGGGGACGCGCTGGACGTCCGCCCCGACGCTCGCGGGCGCGGCAAGGCGCGGCAGGGCGTGTGGAACTTTCGCCGCCGTGGCGCGTCTCAGCTCCCCGGAGGTTCCGCTCGATGCCCCGACGTCGTGGTCTCTTCCTTGCGTTCTCCCTTGTTTACCCGGCGCTGCTCTCCGCCGGGTGCGCCCAGTCGACCGACGCTCCGGGCGCGACGGCGTATGTGCTGCTCGATCCCGCGGCGCGCGCCCGCTGGACCGTGGCGAGCGACGGCTGGCAGGGCGCGCCGATCCTGCCGGTCGCCCTCGACGTGGAGGAGCCGGCCCTGCTGCGCGGCCCGGGGCGCGCGGAGCTGCTCGAGCTGCGCGGGGGCATGCTCGCGCACGTGCGCGGCGCCGAGGGCGAGGTCCGCTGGCTCGCGGTGGGCGAGGAGGCGCGCGACGATCGCCTGACGCTGCACGCCAGCGAAGCGGCCGCGGCGGCGCTCGCGGCGCTCGTCGACGGCGAGATCTCCGCGCGGCGCGACGGCCTGTGGACGCTCACCGCGCCGGACCTGCTCGAGCGCGGCTCCTTCCTCGATCCGCCCGACGGCGTGCTCGAGGCCCTGCCCGCCACGCAGCGCGCGCCCGGCGATCCCGCCGCGTTCACGCCGTCGGCCGCGCAGGATGCCCTGGACGCGCTCGCCGCCGTGCCCGCGGCCCCCGGAGGCGGCGCGCCCGGCTCGCCGGAGCCTGGCAGCGCGGAGGCGGAGCTGGTGGGCCTCTACGACGCGGGGCTGCGGATGCTCCTCCTGGACGCCTCCGGGGGCTTCACGCTCGAGGACCGGTGCACCGGCGCGGTCCTCGCGACCGGCGAGTACCGCGCCGCGGGCGATCGCGTGATGCTGACATCCACCGGGGCGGCGCCGATCGTGCTGGGCCGGGATCGGGATAGACTGATCCAGCCGGGCTGGGCGGCCTTCGCCCCGCTCGCGCCCGAGCCCTCGCGGCGTGTCGAGCCTGAAAGCGATCTGATCGAGAACGCCGGCAAGGGCGCCGGCGAGGAGTGACCATGAAGCGCAGGCATTTGCTGGGAGCGACTGCAGCAGGGCTCGCGGCCACCGCGTGGCCCGGGTTCCTCCGCGATGCGTTTGGCGACGGCGCCGCGTGCGACGAGAAGGGCAAGCCTTCCGCCGCTCAGGGGTCGGTGGTCCAGGTCTCGGCCGCGTTCCGCCGCGCCCGGCAGGCGAAGAGGGCGCTGCTCGTCTTCGTGATCCCCGCCGACGACGCGGCCAAGTGGGAGCGCGGCCAGGCCTTCGGCGAGCTGCTCAACTTCGGCGCGGACAGGGATCTCGCCCCGCTCGCGGGCGTCGAGGTCGTCTGTGCGACCATGGCCGATCTGAAGAAGCTCGTGCCCGGCGCCGGCGACGGGGAGCCGCTCCTGGTGCTGGTCAGGACCGACAAGGTGCCTGTCGCCGCGGCGCAGCTCGACGTCGCGCTCCCGAGGTACGACGGGATGCGCGGCGTCGTCACCGGGAGCTGGGAGGAGCGACAGAAGCACGACGACAGGATCGCGGCGCAGCGGATCGGCGCGCTCGGGGCGCTGCTCCGGCAGGGCCTCGGCGCCGAGGCGGACAACGTGGCGGCCCGGGCCGCGAGCGTGCGCGCGCGGCTCGTGAAGGCGCCGCCGGCGGGCGCGCACTGGGCGGTCGCGAGCGGCTGCGGGACCGACATCGAGGGGATCGACGACAGCGGGCTCATGGCCTGCGGCATGGGGCACGTGCCCTCCAAGTCCCGGCGCTTTCTCTACTTCTTCGCGATCGAGGGACGCGGGGAATCCCCGCGTTGATCCCGGTCGGCCTCACGCTCCAGCCCGACGCGGCGTTCCTCGACCTGCTCGCCGAGGCGATCCTGCGCGACGCCGACTACTACGAGGTGGCGCCCGAGACGCTCTGGCGCGTGCCGGACGCCGCCGAGGCCGATCTCCAGGAGAACGGCTTTCACCGCCGCTTCGCCGAGCTCGCGCGCCGGTCGGATCGGCCGTTCGTCGCGCACGGCGTCGGCTGGTCGCCCGGCGGCGCCTCGGCCGCGGACGCGGGCCGGCGCGCCCGCTGGCTCGCGGCCCTCCGGCGCGACCACGCGATCTTCCGCTTCCGCTGGTACACCGATCATCTCGGGGTCAGCGCGCCCGCCGGGCTGGCCGCCGGGCTGCCGCTCCCGCTGCCCATGAGCGCGCACAGCGCCGCCGTCGCACGCCGCGCGCTCCGGGCGCTGCAGGCCGTCGTGGAGGACGTCGGCGTCGAGAACAGCGTCAGCTACTTCGTGCTCGGCGACCCGCTGGACGAGCCGCGCTTCCTCGAGCGCATCCTGAGGGCGCCGCGGACGCATCTGCTGCTCGACCTGCACAACGTCCACACCATGGCCCAGAACTTCGGCTTCGATCCGGCGGAGTACGTGGCCCGGCTCGATCTCTCCCGGGTGATCGAGATCCACCTCTCGGGCGGCGGCCCGAGCGATCCGGGCTGGCTGCCTTCCGGCCGGGTGCTGAGGCTCGACGGCCACGACGACGCCGTGCCGGAGCCGGTGTGGCGCCTCCTGGAAGAGGTCGCGCCGCGCTGTCCGAACCTGCGCGGGGTGACCCTGGAGCGCATGGAGGGCACGGTGCGGGGCCCGGACGACGCGGCCGCCGTGCGGGAGGAGCTGCGGCGCGCGCGGCGCGTGCTCGGCCGGCGCGGGAGGCGCAGGTGACGCGCGCGGCGCGCGGCGGGGCAGGCGAGCGCGCGGCACGCGGCGGGGCAGGCGAGCATGGGCCGGCGCGATCGGCGCGGCTGACCGGGGCGCAGGCGCACGCGCGTTACGAAGAGCTCGTGGCCCGCGCGATGACCGCCGAGGATCCCGTGGCCGCGCTGCGCGCCGCGGCCGGGGATCCGGCGCTGCCGCCCGCGCTCCGGCGGGCGCTGCTCGGCGCGGACGAGGACGGCGTGCGGATATCGGCGCTGCTCGTCGCGCGGCTCCGCTTCGAGCGGCTCCTGCGCGGGTCGCCCGAGGCCGAGGCGTGGTTCGACGGCGATCCTGCGGAGTTCAGCGCCGCATTCCGGCGCTACCACGCCGAGGTGCCGCCCACCGCCTTCTTCCCTCCGGGCGAGGCCCGCCTGTTCCGCTGCTGGATCGAGGCGCGCTCTGCACCTGCACGCGACCCACTCCGGGCGGCTGCAGCGGTCCGGATCGAGGAGGCCCGCCGCGAAGCCGGCCATCGACGCCGCTGATGGATCCATCAAGAACAGCGATGGGTGGAGCGGCCGCGCGGGCGTCATAACCCTCCCTATCAAGCGCGGCGCGCAGCGCGCCGCCGAACAAGGAGACCCTCATGACGACTACCAAGCTCCCTGCCGTGACCCGCTCTCTTCTGGTCCGGATCGAGGCCAAGCCCGGCAAGGAGGCCGAGGTCGAGGCCTTCCTCCGCAGCGCCATCGGCCTCGCCGTCGAGGAGCAGCGGACGATTCACTGGTTCGCCCTGCGGATCGGCCCGTCGACCTTCGGTGTCTTCGACACCTTCGTCGAGGAGGACGGCCGCAAGGCGCACCTCGAGGGCCCGATCGCGGCCGCGCTGATGGCGAAGGCGCCCGAGCTGCTCGCGACCGCGCCCGTCATCGAGCGCGTCGACATCATCGCCGCGAAGCCTTGATGCCGCTCCCGGGAGGGCGCTCGCGCGGCCGGGCGCCGCCTCCCTGCGGCTCGAGGCGGGCGGCGCGCGCGAGCATCGTGTCCCAGAAGCGCTGGAGCGCGGACGTCGGCGTGCGATCCCCCGAGCGGACCAGCGCGATCGTGCGCTGGAGCGCCGGGTCGATGAGCGGCCGCCGGGACGCCTCGGCGAGCAGCACCGAGTGCTCCGGCATGAAGGCGAAGCCGAGGCCCGCGTGGACGAGGCTCTGGACCCAGTCCTCGCGCTCGGTCCGATACGCCGCGTACAGCTCGACGTCGCGGGCCGCGCACGCGGCCGTCACCGACTCGCGCATCTCGCACGCGAGCCGATCGAGGTACGGCT
The DNA here is from genome assembly GCF_051521455.1 of Sorangium sp. So ce887. Taxonomy (NCBI): domain Bacteria; kingdom Pseudomonadati; phylum Myxococcota; order Polyangiales; family Polyangiaceae; genus Sorangium; species Sorangium sp. So ce887. Next base: position 208,515 of record NZ_CP150354.1, read on the forward strand.
CTCCCCTCAGATCCTCGATCCGGAGCGCCTCGCGCGCCTCCAGCCGATGGCCGGGCGGCAGGACGACGACGTATCGCTCGTCGTAGAGCGGGGCGACGACGCACCAGTCCGGGACGGCGACACCGAGGCTCGTGATGAGGACGTCGACCTCGGCCTCCTCCAGGCGCCGCAGGGTCTCGGCGTGCATGGCCACCGAGATCTCCAGCTCCACGCCCGGCGCCTCGCCGTGGAACGCCGCGAGCGCCCGCACGAGCCGCGCCGGCCCGATGGTGCACAGGGCGCCGACGCGGAGCGGGACCTGCTTGAGGCGTCGGTGGTTGTCCGCGATCACCTGCACGGCCTGCGTCTCGTCGTGTAGCCGCTGGAAGCGAGGCAGCACGTGCTGTCCGAGCGCCGTCAGCTTCGCGCCGCCGCGCTCGCGCAGGAGGAGCGCGCCGCCCAGCTCCTCCTCCAGCTTCTTGATCGCAGCGGTGAGCGCGGGCTGCGAGACCGCGCAGCGCTCTGCCGCGCGGGTGAAGCTGCGCGTCTCGGTGACCGCCAGAAAATAGCGGACCTGGTGGATCTCCATGGACGCCCATCTTCGCCCGGTGCCGGTGCGTGCGCCACCGGGAGCGCCCGGTCGAGGTGCGTGAGCCCACCTCGCCGTGCGCTGCGTCCGGAGCGGTGACCTGAGCTCGTCGACCTCATTGTTCTTTGTGTCACTGTTAGGGCGCCGGCCAGGGAATCACGAAGTGGTCGAGGGCGGCGGCGTCTCTGCCGCCCTTGGGGAGTCCGTGGAGCTCGACGGCGAGGCCCTCCGGGGCGGGCGCGATCAGCAGAAAATGAAATGGTCGGAGCGCCGAGCCGCGGGCGAGATCGTCGGTGTGGCGGCGGGCCGTGCCCTGGGCGAGCGCGGCCCGGGGGCCGCCGCCGCCGCCGGCCACGATGAAGAGCTTTCCGCCGCGCTGAAAGCGCTCGTGGTTGTGCACGTGGCCGCTGATCAGCGCCAGCGCCTTCCGGGAGCGGAGGAGGGGCGGGACGATGTGGCGCTGCACGTGGGGCTCGTCGCCCGTCACCGTGCTGTTCGTGTAGGGCGGATGGTGCGCGAGCACCAGCGCCGCGCGCGCTGAAGGATCGGCGTCGAGGCGGCGGAGCGCGCCCTCGTACCAGCGGATCTGGGCGTCCCACGCCGCGGGGGTCAACTCGTCGATGTTGCTGTCGAGGACCACGACGCGGATGGGGCCATAGACGACCTCGTACCAGTGGCGCCCGCCGAGGTGCGGGAAGCGCGCGAAGAGGTGGCGCTCACCGTCGCGGCCGCCCCAGTACTCGTGGTTGCCGAACGCCGCGAACGCCGGGATCCCGGCGTCGCGCACCGGCGCCATCAGGGCGTCGAGATCGGCCCAGTGCCGCGCCGAGCCGCCGTCGAACACCAGGTCGCCGACCACGAACACGGCGTCGGGGCGAGCGGCGGCGAGCGCCTGCACCAGCGCGGCGCGCTCGCCATCGTTCGACTCGCGCCAGAACTCCAGGTACGAGGTGCGCTGCAGATCGGCGACGACGGCGATGCGGCCGCTCGTGGGCGGCAGCGGCACATCGAGGCTCCCCGCGAATAGGCGCGGCGCGGGCAGCGGTGCGCACGCGGCGAGCAGCGCGCTCGAGGCGGCGAGGAGCGCGGCCGAGCAGCCGAGGCGCGGGCGGCGAGGAGAGGGTGCGACAGACATCACGGCTGGATGAGCCTCCTCGCTCACGCCCCGCAGGGCTGTGGCGTGAAGGCAGCTCACTTGTGGACGCCGGCGAGATCCGAACAGCTTCGAGACCTTCAGGGGCAGGAGCATTCAAGCACTCACGAGGATGTGACCGGATCAGCGGACAGCTCTCTTGACACCCAACCGACCGGCGCGCGAGGGCACCTGACCGAGCCGGTCGAGGGCATCGTGGATCGAAATACGCTCGACGGGGAGCCTGAACCGCGGACGGGGACGTGCTCGACAGCCCGAGCGGGCAGGATGCGGAGACCGCTGGATCGGGATTTGTCCCGCCAGCCCGGAACGCACGGGCCACGGTCGCCGTGCTCGAGGCCCGCGGGCTGGAGATCCCCGTCGAGGGGAGGATTTCTCGCGGAAAATCGGGTAGAGTATGTTTCTTTCATTAGCTCGAGCGGATCGTCTCCGGGCGCAACGCGGCGAGCAGAGATGTGGGACGGCAGGCGCATACCGTGCTTGCGACAGCTCGCTGTCTCGACCCGCAGGAGCCTACGAGGACGCTTCGGGCCTGCGGACCGGCCGAGGCGCCCGTGCCAACGTCACCCTGTGTCCGCTCATGGAGAACATCGATGCTCAATTTCACCCATCACCGCGTCTCGCTGCTCACCCTCGTCGGACTCTTGACCCTGCCGGCGTTGGCCTGCGACGCCTCGGGCGGGGACGTCGTCGTGCGGGACGAACCTCAGGCCGAGCTCGCCGTCGAGGACGCCCCCGGCGCGCTGACCAAGGCCAAGGTCGCCGTGGCCGACTATTACATCGTGACCCACCCTGACTACCGCAGGTGCGTTTCACCGCTCTGCGGCGGCCATTTCGTCGCCCGCGTCAACACGAGCGTGGCCCCTTGCGCCGATGGGACCTGGCAGGAGGAATGCCATATGTTCGAGCTCGATCTGTCGAGGCTCGGGCTCGACAGAGCGACCGAGGGCAAGGCCAAAGAGGCGTTCGCCGCGGGGACGGCGCTGGTTCGCGGCGCGCTGAAGCAGGTCGACCTCGGCGACCTCGGGGGGTGGCCGGCCGACGTGCTCATCGCCAGCGAGATCTGGCTCGGGGCGACCGGCAACACGCCCGAGGGCCATTTCTCTCGCGTCGATGAGACCGGGATCGTCTGCATAACGCACCCGTGCCCCTCCCTCTCCGAGCTGAGCCTGAACACAAACCTCAGCGCTTCGCTCGACAGCATCGATCTGTCCGCGTCCGGGGCCACGCCGGCGCAGGTCGACGCCGGCATGCGCGCGCTCTACGAGAGCGGTCTCTTGATCGCCGGCGGGCACGCGGTGGCCACCGGTCCGGCCGGCTCGATGAACCGCCTCGACGCGGCGGAGTTCTACCTGCGCCTGCAGTGAGGCCGGCGCGGAGCGCTGTGACCTGCCGCGGCGTGGCGGAGCTCCGCCGTGCTCACCCGGGTGAGGTGGCGGGGTCGTGTGACCCTATCGGGTGAACGACGGCGGCCTCCGCCCGCTTCAGGCCGAGGCGCGAGAGCCGGGCCGGGGGGTCCCCGGGCGCGGGGTGCCGGATCGTCCCTCGCGGCTCGAGCGGCGGCGCAGCCGGCTCGTTGCCGGTGACCTGCTTCAGGCCGTAAAACCCGTTCATCGCCGCCGACAGCATCATCGCGCCGCGGCTCAACGACCGCGCGCCGCGCGCGAGGCGCTCGAGCACCGCCGCGGGGCGGAAGGCCCGATTCCACATCTGCCGGTGGGCTGCGAGGAGCTGCTCGGGGGACATGCGCGCCGGCCGGAAGGCGACCCCGTAGCCGCTGTAATGAGGCCAGTCGCGCTCTTCCAGGATCCGCCCGTCTCGCCGGTGCTCGTCGTACAGCGGCGTGCCCCGAAACGGCGTGAGGATGCTCAGGAACGGGACGTCGACGCCGATCTCGTTCAGTCGATCGGCCGTGGAGGCGATGACCTCCGGCGTCTGATCGTCGAAGCCCGAGATGAAGCCTGCCATCACGCAGATGCCGCGATCGTGAAGTCTGCGGATGGCCTCGCGGTACTCGCGCACGCGGTTCTGACGCTTGTCGACGCTCTTCAGATCGGCGTCATCGAGGCTCTCGATGCCGAGGAAGATGCCGATACAGCCGGACCGCTCCATCGCGTCGAGGAGCTCCCGGTCCTTGACGATATCGATGGAGGCCTGCGTGAGCCACCAGCGATCGAGCCCGGCGAGCTCGCTCAGGAGCTCCTTGGCCCAGCGGCGATGGACGAGCAGGTTGTCGTCCCAGAACCAGGCGACCTTCTCCTGCCAGAAGCGAGGGAAATGCGTGGTGGCGATGTCGCGGATCACCTCGTCGACAGGGCGCATGCGGAAGCCGGGGTTGAGGTCGGGCACCGTGCAGAAGCTGCAGGTGAACGGGCAGCCGCGCGTCGCCTGGAGCACGCGGGGGACGAGGAAGCTGCCTTCGAGCAGATCGTAGCGAGGGGTCGGCAGCCCGGCGAGCGAGGCCGGTTCGCCGTGATAGACGCGGCGCTGCGTGCCTCGCGCGAGATCGCGCAGGACTGCGGGCCAGACCGCCTCGGCCTCCCCGGTGACCACCACGTCCACGTGCTGGAGCGCCTCTTCGATCCAGTACGAGACATGCGGCCCGCCAGCGACGACGCGCACGCCGAGGGCGCGGTATCGATCGGCGAGCGCGTAGGCGCGGCGCGCGAAGCCGGAGAAGAACGAGAGCGCGACCACGTCCGGCGCGGCGTCGACGGGGACGGGGCGCACCTGCTCGTGGAAGAGCTCGACCTCGTGCTCCGGCGGGGTGATCGCCGCGAGGTGGATCCCGGTGACCGGCGGGACGAAGTGGAAGCGGTGCCCCCGGCGATAGCGGGGGACGTAATTCACGACAATCCTCACCTTCATGAGCGCCTCCTCGGGATCATGCGCTTCATCGGACCGGAACCGCGATGACGATGTGGATCCGCGGGTGGACGGAGATCCGATGAGACGCGCTCAGAATAACGGAAGGCGGTTCGTGTCGATTCCAGAAGCGGGAGGAGCTACCGTGGAGGGACGGTGGTGGGCGCGTGCGGGAGCCGAGGAAGCGAGCGTCCCGGGAACCAGAGGCTCGCCACCACCGGGGTGCTCACCATCGTGACGAAGGTCAACAACCGGCTCTCCGGACATCCGCGCAGCACCCCGACGGGACGGCGCGCGCGCCGTGCCCGAACTGTTCGCAACTCCTGCAGAACCTGCGCGACCGCTGGGGCGCGCCGCGGGAGCGCGTGGTGCAGCCAGGCGCCAGCAGCGAGATCGGGACAGACTCGCTTCGCAGCACGCCGCCTGACCCGCGATGGGCGCAGGGCATGCGGCAGCAGCGCCGCCGGGAGCGACGGAGATGAGCAAGGCACGCGGGGGCAGTGACCGTCCGATCCGGCTTGCCGACAGTGCGCGCAGGCGGCTGAGCCGGCACGCGGTCGAGGTCTTCCAGGAACTCGACCTCCGCCGCGACCCTGAGCACACTACGTCGCCCGACGCGCTGCGGGCCTTGCTGGAAGCGCGCGGGCTGCCCGTCTACGAGGGCGCGCTCGAGCTCGAGGGCCTCGCCGGGGGCACGCCGCTCCCACCGGACAAGCGGCTCGGCGTGTTCGCCTCGCTGAAGGCGCTCGAAGGCGGGCGGCCGCTCGGGCCGGAGAAGCTGCCGCGCGCGGGCGGCGAGGTGCTGCTGCCGGTCGTGGCGAAGGGGTACCCCTCGGTCTGGATCGGCGAGGACGGCCAGGTGGTTCTGGTCGACACCGAGGCTGCGGGCGTGGCGCCGGCGTTCGACGGGCCGGCGCAGTACCTCGAGGCGCTCGCCATCGAGCTGGAGACGGAGCCCTGGCCGCCCGAGCCGGAGCGCCTGCAGTGGCATCACATCAGCGTCGCCGGCCTGGTCGGCGCCGCGGTCGCCGAGGTCTTCTACGCGCCGCCGTTCGCCCCGGCGTCGGGAGCGCACGGGGCCGCGTGGTTGAGCGAGCACCTCCACATCGTGGAGCAGAACACCCCCGGCTTCTTCGTTGGAACCCGGGTCACCACCACCGACGCCGACGAGGCCGTCGCGGCCCTGGAGGCGGCGCTCGCCACGAACCTGGAGGTGCGCTGGTCGGGGCCCCAGCGGCGGCCACGCGCGGGGCAGCGGCCTGTCCTGTCGTTCACGTTCGCGATGGGGCCCAACGCGCCCGACCGGGAGGCCGCGGTGTGGGGCGAGCCCGGCGACTACCGCATCGCCTCGCGGAGCGTCGGCGAGCCGTGGCCGTTCCGATGAGAGCGTCATCTCCTGCACCCCCCGGCGCGTGAGCTCGGCACGACGCCGACGATGGATCCACTCCGGGGACGGCCCGTCGTCGCTCCGCCGCGCCAGCGACGAGGCCCAAGCTCGTCCCTGGTTCCGGAAGAGGGGCTCCGGCGCTTGACAAGGTAAATTACCAAAGGTAACTTACTAAAAGTAGCTCACCCTTTTCTCCGTCATCAGCGAGCAGGAGCTGTCGACATGCACGCGCTCATCGTTATCTCGCATCCCGAGCCCGCGTCGCTCACCCATGGCGTCGCCGCGCATGTTGCTGAGGGGGTGTCCCTGTCCGGCAATTCCTTCGAAATCGCGGACCTCGCGGCGGAGGCCTTCGATCCGAGGTTCACCGCGGCTGATCTCGCCGTTCATCGCCGGAAGGCGCCGCCCCCCGCCGATGTCGCCGCCGAGCAGGCGAGGCTCGATCGCGCGGATGCCCTCGTGCTGGTCTATCCCGTCTACTGGTGGTCGATGCCGGGGCTCCTCAAGGGATGGATCGATCGCGTGTTCTCCAATGGCTGGGCTTTCGACTTCAGCCCGGATAGCAAGCTGGTGAAGCAGCTCGGCGACCTCCGGGTTCATCTCGTCGCCCTCGCGGGCAGCGACGCGCGAACCTATGCGCGGCACGGCTATCTGGGTGCCATGAAGACGCAGATCGACCACGGGATCTTCGATTACTGCGGCGCATGCGTCGTGACGTCCGAGCTCCTGCTCGAATCGGAGACGCAGGATCCGGCTTCTCATCTGGCCGCCGCGCGCGCCATCGGCCGCGGTCTCTTCGATGCGTCCAGGCGAGGCGAGGTGACCGACACCGCATGAACGCGCGGCGCGTTGCCCCGGCGCCCCCGCGCAGGCCCGACGCCGGACCTCCAGGTCGCTCCCGGTCGCTCCTGCCGCCCGAGGGCCGCGAGCGACGAACGGCGCGGCCTCGGGACCTCGGGCGCCGTTCAGGGCGCCTGGCAGGACACGCGGTGGATCGGCTCCTCTTTCCCTTCGCCGATCGTCACGTAGTCCCATCCGCCGGGCACCCACGCGATCGCCTCGGCCTGCTCCTCGTCGGGTGACGGCAGCACGCAGGGCGAGCCGGCCAGCGCCTGCGCCACGGTCTGATCCGGTGTCATCGGGTAGTAGAGCACGCGCGAGGAAGTCCGCAGCAGCACGCCCGTGCCGTCCGGGCGCACGTCGCCGCCCGTGAAGCGCGCGCTCCCGGAGGGCGGCTGGATGGAGCCCGCCCCGACGAGCGTCGCCGGCGCGCCCGCGGCAGGCAGCGCCGGCAGCTCGTAGATGCGAGAGATGCCCTTGTTGACCTTCGTCACGAGGGTGAGCGCCCCGGTGGTGGGGTGAATGAGCAGCGTCTCCGCGTCGTGCCTCCCGTCGGGGTACGAGAGCACGAACGCCTCGGCGGTCGAGGTCTGCGGCGCTCCTCCGAGCGTGTCCGGCTCCTGCACGCTGTACACGGTGTAGCTGGCGCGCTCTCCGTCGTTGTCGCCGATGTCCGCGAGGAACAGGCAGCTGCCCCCGCCGGTACGGCAGGGGCCGCGCGCGATGTCCTCCCAGTCGATCGCGGCCGCGCCGGCCACGTTCACCTCGGCCCGCAGCGCGCCGTTGAGCCCGATCGCGAAGAACCGAGCGTCGTCGCCGTGGTCGTTGTGCACATAGAGCGCGTCCGGGTGCAGCCCGCCGGCGACCACGCCGGAGCACTCGTCGATGTCGCCCCGCGGAAGCGCGCCGACCTGCGTCACCCCGGCGCAACGAGGGCAGCCCGAGACCCGCACCTCCGGCGGATCCGAGGCCCCGCAACCCGACAGGAGCAGCGAGAGCGCGAGCGCTGGCGGCGCCGAGCGCCGCGCCAGGGCCCCTGGCGCAGGCCCGCCGCGCGGTCGGGACGCCCGGCGGGGACGCGGCGGCAGCAACGGGGCGCGGAGGATCTCGGTCGCAGGCGTCGATGACATCAGGTCTCCTGTTCGGTGAGGTTCTCGCATGCTTCGCTGCCGCTCGACGCGGCGGGATCGGTGTCGACGACCGGCGGGCGCCGGGGGGGCGCCGCGTCCCCCCGAAGGCGCTAGGGCGCCGCGTTCGCCGCCCCGGGGGTGGGCGCCGTGACGGTGCCCTCGCCGGTCAGATCGGGGAGCCTGCCCCACGTCTGCCCATCCGCTGCCGCCTCGATCGGGTACTCCAGCTCGGTGAGCACCTGGTCGTTCGGCGAGATGATCGAGACGGTCTCGCCCCTGGAGGCGCTCACCTTCCAGGTCACATAGAAGCAGCTGCTCGGGCCGCCTTCCGGCAGGCACGTGGTGTGGGGCCCAGGGCCGGCCTCGACGGCCTGATCGCCGAGGACGAGCAGGTACTCCCCCGGGGCGAGCTGCGTGCCCTCGGGGAACGTGAGCGCGTCGGTCGGGTTGCACTGCCCGGTATCGTCGGCGTCGCAGAGGCCGAGCCCGCCGAGGTCGGCCGACCCCGGGCCCGGGTTGCCAAGCTCGATCCAGTCGCCGCCCTTGGCCGAGATCTCGTTCACCACGACGGTCGTCGTCGCGGCCCCGCCGCCCGTTCCCCCTTGCCCGTTGCCGCCGGTGCCGCCGGTGCCGCTCGATCCCTGGGACGCGGTGGTGGTCGCGCCCGTGCCCGGCGCGCCGGTGTCCCCCGGCTCGTCGCCCGAACCGCAGCCTCCCGCGCAGAGCGCTGCGACACAGAGCCAAGTGAATCGAAGTTGTGCCATCACGATGTTCTCCTCGGCGCACAGCACACGGCGGTCCCGGCGGTATGTCAATGGGGCGGCTCACGGGGCATCGCCGCGGAGCTTGGGGTACCCTGCCTTCCGCCGTGTCGCGGCGAGAGCGGCCCGAGAGGGGTCGACGCCGCTGCCCGCATGCTTTCGAGGTGAGGAGGACATGATGCGACGACCGCTGGAGCTGATCTTGTGCCTGTCGATGGGGACCGTGCTCGGGGCCTGCGGGGACGACGCGAGCGGGGGGGAGGGGACGACCGACACGGGCGGCGCCGGCGCGACGAGCGCGTCGGGCGCGGGCGGCTCGGGCGCAGGCCCGGGCGGCGCGGGTACAGGCTCGGGCGGCGCGGGCGCGGGATCTCCCGCGCATGAGGGCGGCGGCCCGCCGGCGGGCAACCCCGACGGGAGCTGCGCTGTGCCGGCCGAGGCGCGGGCCGCCGACACCTCGTCACCGACGACGGTGATCGGCGACGGGACGCCGGCGAGCTGCACCTCGGAGGCCGTCGTCCGCGCCGTCGCGGCCGGCGGCATCATCACCTTCGACTGCGGCCCCGACCCGATCACGATCACGCTCGAGGAGACCGCGAAGATCTTCAACGATACCGGCCCCGAGATCGTGATCGACGGCGGCGGGCTCGTGACCCTGAGCGGCGGCGGGCAGCGGCGCATCCTCTACATGAACACCTGCGACGAGGCGCAGGTGTGGACGACGTCGAGCTGCGACAACCAGGATCACCCGCGCCTGACGATCCAGAACCTCACCTTCATCGAGGGCGACTCGACAGGCGATGACGACGAGGGCGGCGGCGCCATCTTCGCGCAGGGCGGGCGCCTGAAGGTCGTCAATTCGCGCTTCTTCAACAACGCGTGCGACGCGGCCGGCCCCGACGTCGGCGGCGCGGGGATCCGCGCCTTCATGCAATACAATGGCCTGCCGCTCTACGTGGTGAACAGCACCTTCGGCGGCGCCGAGGGCCACGGGAACGCGTGCGCGAACGGCGGCGGCATCAGCAGCATCGGCGTCTCGTGGACGGTCGTGAACAGCCTGTTCTCCCACAACCGCGCGCTCGGCAACGGCGGCAACCCCGCCGAGGAGGGGACGCCGGGCGGCGGCAGCGGCGGGGCCATCTACAACGACGGCACGACCATGACGCTCACGCTCTGCGGGACCCGGATCGAGCGGAACGAGGTGAACGCCCACGGGAGCGCGATCTTCTTCGTGAGCAACGACCACACGGGGAACATCGTCATCGATCGGTCGGTGATCACCGAGAACGCCGGCGGCTCCTGGTACCCGACTTACCCGCAGATCTCGAACCACGACGACACGCCGATCGCGGTGACGGACTCGGTCATCGAGTGAGCCCCGCCGGGCTCAACGGACGCGCTCCCCAGCAGCTCAGCTGTGCTCGAGCGGAAGCCCCGCCTTCACCCAGCCGCTCGTGCCACCGTCCAGGTTGTAGAGCTGGTTGAACCCGAGCCGCTCCGCAAGCTTCGCCGCCGTCAGGCTGCGGGCGCCCTTCGCGCACACGAAGACCACCCGATCGCGCGGCAGCGCACGCTGCGGATCCGCCCTCAGCTGATCGAGGGGCACCAGCCGCGCGTGCGGCACGTGCCCGACCGACCACTCGCGCGGCTCACGCACATCCACAACGTCCACCTCTCCACTCTGGATCAGAGCGTCCGCGTCCCTGGGAGAAATCGTCTGGATCATTCGTCCACTATAACGGACATGCGCCCGGCTGGCAACCCGGGGGACACAAGTTCGCCGCCACGACGAAATCCGCAAAAATCCCGTGTTTCTAGCCTGTTTTGAGGATCCCGGCGCGAGGGACTGCGGCAAGGGCAGATCGGCAGGGAGGGCGTGGCCTCCGTCTCAACGGACAACCGCCGGTCAGGTCAGCGCGCGCGCCCGACCTGGATTCGACGCAATGCGTCAACCAGCGCGTCGATGTCCTCGCAGGTGTTGTAGGGGGCGAGGGACGCGCGCACGGTGCTCTCCAGGCCGAAGCGGCGCAGGATGGGCTGCGCGCAGTGGTGGCCCGAGCGCACCGCGATGCCCTCGCGATCGAGCGCCCCGCCCACGTCCTCGGTGCGCTGCCCGTCGAGGACGAAGGAGAGCACGCCCGCCTTGTCGGGCGCGGTGCCGATGAGCCGCAGCCCGGGGACGGTCATGAGGCGGTGGGTGGCGTAGTGGAGCAGCTCGTGCTCGTAGCGGCTGACGTTGTCGATCCCGATCCGCGTCACGTAGTCGAGCGCGGCGCCGAGGCCGACCGCGTCCGCGATGTTGCCGGTGCCGGCCTCGAAGCGGGCCGGCGGCGGCTGGTAGACCGTCCGCTCGAAGGTGACGTCCGCGATCATGTTGCCGCCGCCCTGCCAGGGCGGCATCGCGTCGAGCACCTCGCCCTTGCCGAAGACGACGCCGATGCCCGTGGGGCCGAACACCTTGTGGCCGGAGAACACGTAGAAGTCGCAGTCGAGGAGCTGCACGTCCGCGCGCATGTGCGACACCGCCTGAGCGCCGTCCACGACCACGCGCGCGCCGTGCCGGTGCGCCATGGCCACCATCTCGCGGGCGGGCGTGATGGTGCCGAGCGCGTTCGACACCTGCGTGAGCGAGACGATGCGCGTCCGCGGGCCGAGCAGCTTCTCGTACTCCTCGAGGATCACCTGCCCCCGGTCGTCGACGGGCGCGACACGGAGCCTGGCGCCCTTCTCGGAGCAGAGCTGCTGCCACGGTACGATGTTGGCGTGGTGCTCGAGCCACGTGATGACGATCTCGTCGCCCGGGCCCACGTTCCTCCTGCCCCAGCTCTGGGCGATGAGGTTGATCCCCTCCGTGGTGCCGCGCACGAACACGATCTCGCGCGTGGACGGGGCGTTGAGGAAGCGGCGCACCGCCTCGCGCGCCGCCTCGTACGCGTCCGTCGCGCGGGCCGCGAGCGCGTGCGCAGCGCGGTGGATGTTGGAGTTCTCGTGCTCGTAGAAGTACGAGAGACGATCGATGACGGCCCGGGGCTTCTGGGTCGTCGCCGCGTTGTCGAGCCAGATGAGCGGCTTGTTGTGGACCCGCTCCTCGAGGAGGGGAAAGTCCCGGCGGATCGCGTGGGCGTCGAAGATGCCGGCGGAGGCGCTCAGGCTGCGGACCAGCTCCGGATCGACCGCGCGGATCTCGTGGGCCTCGATCCGGGGAGCGTCGACGGGCGACTCGATGCCCAGCGCCGGCGCGCCGGGCACGAAGTAGGGGTCGGCGTCACGCGCCGCGAAATCGCCCAGCACCGGGATGCGGAGCACCTCGTCGACGGCTCCCAGGCTCAGCGGCTCGGAGCCCACGAGCGGGACGCGCACGAACCCCGCGTGAACCGTCGAGTCCGGCAGCGCCGCCTCGCCGGGCGGGGCGGGAGCCGAGCCGGAATCGGCGGGGACCGAGCCGGGATACGCGGGGGCCGAGCCGGGATACGCGGGGGCCGAGCCGGGATACGCGGGGGCCGAGCCGGGATACGCGGGGGCCGTCGCCGCGGAGGACTCCGCAGGAGACAACGGCGCCGCTCCAGGCGCCAGCGCGGGCGGGGCGGGCGACAGCGACGGCGCGGCGCCGGGCAGCGGCGCCGCGGGCAACGCCGACGCCTCCTGCTTGATCGGCGCGCCGAGCATCTCGTTCGCGAGCTGCGCCATCACCGCGGCCATCGCGTCGGCGTCAAAGCCGGGGACGCCGGGCGCCGGCGCGTGCGCTGCGCCCAGCGCGGTGAGAGGCACGACGAACGGCGCGCCCCCAGAGCTCCCCACGGTCCGGGTCACCTGCGGCAGAGCGCCCTGGAGATCCGTCGTGTGGAGCTCACTTATACTCATAATAGCTGTCCACCTCGACGCCCTCGAGCACGCCGAGCGCATCCTCGGTCAGAACGGCCGCCGAGCAGTAGAGGGATGCGAGGTACGAGGCCGCCCCGGCCTGGTTGATGCCCATGAAGCGAATGGACAGGCTGGGGCTCACCTCGCCGGGGATCCCCGGCTGGAACAGGCCCACGACGCCGCGCTTCTTCTCGCCGGTGCGGACCAGCAGGATATCGGTCTTGTTGCCCGCGAGGTGCAGCTTGTCGGTGGGGATGAGCGGGAGGCCGCGCCACGTGAGGAACGGCGAGCCGAACAGGGTCACCGTGGGCGGCGGAACGCCGCGCTTCGTGCATTCGCGACCGAACGCCGCGATGGCCCGCGGGTGCGCCAGGAAAAAGGCCGGCTCCTTCCACACCCGCGCGATGAGCTCGTCGAGATCGTCCGGCGTGGGGCCAGCGCCGCGCGGCTTGACCCTCATGCTGCCATGCACGCTGTTGAGCAGGCCGTAGTTGCCATTGTTGAGGAGCTCGTCCTCCTGCTTCTCCTTGAGCTTCTCGACGAGGACCGTGAGCTGCTCCTTCACCTGATCCATGGGGCTGCGGAACAGGTCGGAGATCCGGGTGTGCACCTGGATCGTCGTGGTCACCGTGTTCAGCACGTACTCGCGCGGCTGCTCCTCGTAGTGGATGTGCGCCACGGGCAGCTCGGCAGCGTCATCAGGGCTGCAATCGACCGCGAAATCGTTCTCGGCGACCCGGTTGAGCCGGTACACGCCCGCTTCGACCGGCGTCCAGGGAAGCAGGTGTACGAGCCAGCGCGGGGTGGCTCCGGCCCACTGCGGCGGCGTCTTGCTCGTGTTGGCGTGTTGGCGTGCGGCACGCTCGCCAAGCAGGTGGCCTTCATGGTTGCTCATGGCAGGGCTTTTCCTCGAGCTTTGGCACGTGGGGGAATGTCTCCGCCAAAGCTGATTCCATGACTACACACTCCCCACGGGTCACCGCAACGGCGTCGGTGATGCCCGGGACACTTTCCTCCTGTAAAGCAGCGGTGACTTCCACGATAGTGGACTCCTGTAACCCGGAGGTAACCCGGAGGTTTCCTCCATGATGCACGACGGTAAAGCGCGACCGCGCGCGCCGCGATGGTGGTTACGTCGGCGGACATCGGCGGACGTCAGAGCCCACCGACCTTGGGGCGTCGCTGGGATGTAGAAGGAGAGGAGCCAGGCGAGGGAACGCCGACCCCGAGCCACGCGGCGCCGTCGACCGGGCCGGAAGCCGGAAGGAGACAAATGGCTTGGCGGCGACCGTCCGTTATGTTAGACAAGTTGTCCGTTATTGTTTCAGATGCCGCATTCGCTGCCCGCTCGACGTCCTCCGAGCTCGGGGCCGCGGAGGCGCGCCGTCGCACCCTAGAGGCTCCATGTCGAACGTCACACGCGGCTGGTTCGAAGACAGCGAGGGCAAGGCGATCGTGGTCATCCTCCCCGATTCGGGCGAGCGCTGCCCGAGCACGGCCCTCGTCGAAGGGCTCTTCGACGAGGAGGGGTTCGCGACATGAGCGCGCACGACTACGAGGTTCACCGCGCGCCCGCGCTGGCCGGCGCGTCCTGGGCGCTCGGCTCGGTGGTGGCGGAGCTGCGCGCCGCCAGCCGGGAGACCGACGGCGCGCGCGGTCAGCTCGGACGGCAGGCGCTGCCGTCGCGCGAGGTGCTCATCGGTATCGCGCGCGACCTGCGCGCGGCGTTCTTCCCGGCGCACTTCGGGCCGGCGCACCTCACCGACGAGGGGACCGATTACTTCGTCGGGCGCACGCTCGACTCGGCGCTGCTCGCGCTCCACGAGCAGATCCGGAGGGGCCTCGGCGTTCCGAGGGGGCTCGACGCCCGCGAGCTCGCGCGCCGCGAGAGCCGCGCGGCCGAGATCGTGCGCGACTTCGCCGCGGGCCTCCCCGCCGTGCGGGCGCTGCTCGAGACCGACGTGCGGGCGGCGTTCGAGGGCGACCCAGCGGCGACGAGCATCGACGAAGCGGTGTTCTGCTATCCGGGTATCACGGCGATCATCCACCACCGGATCGCGCACCTGCTCTACACCCTCGGCGTACCGCTCATCCCGCGCATCCTCTCCGAGATCGCCCACGCCGACACCGGCATCGACATCCACCCCGGCGCCGAGATCGGCGCGAGCTTCTTCATCGATCACGGGACGGGCGTCGTCATCGGAGAGACGTGCCGGATCGGCGATCGCGTGCGCCTGTATCAGGGCGTCACGCTCGGCGCGAAGAGCTTTCCGCGGGACGCGAGCGGGAACCCCATCAAGGGCATCGATCGCCACCCCATCGTCGAGGACAACGTGGTCGTCTATGCCGGCGCGACGATCCTCGGACGCATTAACATCGGTCGCGGATCGAGCATCGGCGGCAACGTGTGGCTCACGCGCAGCGTCCCACCGAACAGCCGGATCAGCCAAGCCCAGGTGAGGAGCGACGTCTTCGAGGAGGGAAGCGGCATCTAGTATCCCTGGCGAGGCTGTTCCGCGGCGGCGAACCGTCGCGCTCCGTCGCTTCTTTCTG
This sequence comes from Sorangium sp. So ce887, assembly GCF_051521455.1. NCBI lineage: Bacteria > Pseudomonadati > Myxococcota > Polyangiales > Polyangiaceae > Sorangium > Sorangium sp. So ce887. Next base: position 223,633 of record NZ_CP150354.1, read on the forward strand.
GATTTCGCCGCTCGGGCTCGCCGCGGCCGATGGCGGGGCTGCGCCTGGGCGCGCCGTCCGGGGGCGCCAGCCCGGCGCGCGGCCCGCATCACTCGCACGGGATGATCTCGACCTCGTAGTCGATGGGCTCGCTCACGCCGGTCACATGGATGGCGTAGGTGTGACCGGCCTGGGCACTCCAGCCCTGCGGGTTGAAGCGGAGCGCGAAGGCGCTGCCGAAGTTCGGGTCGAGCTGCGTCACCTGGACCGGGAGGTTCTCCCCGGCGTCGGTCACCGTCACCTGCGCGTCGCCGAGGTCGATCCGCGAGCTCTGGATTGTCCAGCCCGTCTCGTCGAGCGGCGCGTAGGAGGCGTGGAGGGCCCCCGAGGGGAAGGGGCCCGGCGCGGGCCATGCGATGAACGGCTTCTCGCCGGAGCCCGACCCGCCGATGACCACGATGCAGGAGTAATCGCTCGTGGAGCCGAGCCCGATCGGGCCGAGCTCCTCGGAGAGGAGCCAGCGGCGGTGGCCGATCGTTGTCTCGTTGCCGGGATCGGCCATGTAGAGGTCGAGGCTCTCGACGCCGGGAGTCGGCGAGATGACGCTGGTCGCGGCCCCCTCGGCGCCGAGCTCGGTGTAACAGGTCCAGCTCGGCGGCGGGCTGTGCGACAGCATGCCGTTCGCGTGCATCATCAGCGCGCAGGCCTGCGCCTTCTCGTCGCGGAGCGGCTCGGTGGTGACGGGGGGCAGCCCGGCGATGAAGCGGTAGAGGTTCAGGAGCTTGACCGCGTTCACCCGCCCCTCGGCCGGGACCTCGCCGCCCACGCACGAGCTCACGCCGCCGTTCCAGGTGCCTTCCTTGACGTCGCTCCGGTCGGCGTTCCAGCGAGCGCACACCTGCTCGCCCGTCGAACCGCCGCCACCGCCCGAGCCTGCCCCGCCCGCGCCCGCCCCGCCCGAGCCCGCATCGCCACCGCCCGCGCCCGAGCCCGCATCGCCACCGCCCGCGCCCGCGCCCGAGCCCGCATCGCCACCGCCCGCGCCCGAGTCCATCCCTCGGCCGCCAGCGCCCGTCTCGCCGGCGCCCGCTCCCCCCGTGCCGTCCTGTGTCCCCGCGTCTCCCGTGGCCGCCGGAGCTCCCGCGTTGCCAGTGCACGCGGCGGAGAGGGCGAGGAGGAGAAGTGCCGTACTCGGCGCAACAAGCTCTGTGCGATATCCCATCGTGTAAGCCTCCGGGCCGCTCGATGTGAGCGGGCAAGCCGTCCAGCCTACAGGGGCGCGCGGCGCGCGTAAACGCACGGCTCCTCGCGCGCGAGCGGTGCCCCGCCTCCTGGTGCCGCCGGGAGGCGGGGCACCGCGGAAGCGGGGGAGGACCAATCCAGTTGCGGCGCCCCGCGGGGTGCGACTAAAAAGACGGCGAGCGATCCCCGGCGGAGAAGTAAGAACGACATGCGAATCCCCAGCAGCCTCACGTCTCTGGCCGACCAGGGGCTCATCGAGGACGTCGTGCGCCCGCTGATGAGCGGCAAGGAGGCGGAGGTCTTCCTGGTGCGCGCCGGCGGCGAGCTCCGGGTGGCCAAGGTCTACAAAGAGGCGCAGGACCGGACCTTCAAGAACCGGGCGGAGTACACGGAGGGGCGCAAGGTGCGCAACAGCCGCGACCAGCGCGCGATCAACAAGCGCTCGCGCCATGGTCGTGCGCAGGATGAAGCCGCCTGGAGATCGACCGAGGTGGACATGATCTTCCGCCTGCGCGACGCGGGAGTGCGCGTCCCGATCCCCTACCATTTCATCGACGGTGTGCTGATCATGGAGCTCATCACCGACGCCGACGGCAGCCCGGCCCCGCGGCTCGCCGAGGTGAGCCTGAACCCCGACGAGGCGGTGAGGGTCTTCGACCGCTTGCTGGCCGAAGTGGTCCGGATGCTGAGCGCCGGGGTCGTGCACGGCGATCTGTCCGACTTCAACGTGCTGATGGGGGCGGACGGGCCGGTCGTCATCGATTTGCCGCAGGCAGTGGACGCTTCCAGCAATCAGAACGCGCGAAAGCTGCTGCTGCGCGACGTCGACAATCTCCAGCGCTTCCTCTCCCGGTTCGCTCCCAACCGGCAGCCCCGCCCTTACGCGCAGGAGCTGTGGGAGCTCTACTCGTGCAGCCAGCTCACGCCCGAGACACGGCTGAGCGGTCGCTTCCGGGCGTCCTCGAGGCAGGCGGATACCGAGGCGGTCCTGGAGCTCATCAGCGATGCCAACCACGACGAGCGCCGCCGCCGTGAGACGCAGGGGCTGAACATGCGGGGCGTATCGCCCCCGCCTCGCAAGGTCGAGGTGGTGATTATACCGAGCAGCCCGCGAGACCGCGCGCGCCGGAACGCGCAGGAAGCACAGGCGGGCGGCGGGGCGAACGCGCGCCCGGGGCAGGGGGGCGGCGGGGCGAATACGCGCCCGGGGCAGGGGGGCGGCGGGGCGAATACGCGCCCGGGGCAGGGGGGCGGCGGGGCGAATACGCGCCCACGACAGGCCCGCGGCGCGCGCGGATAGGAAACCGTAGAGCTTTCGCCCGTGTCACGCGCCGCGGGGACGGCGCCTGGTGAGCTGCTTTTGCCCATCGGACACCCCTTTCCCCCTCGCAGGGCTGGCGCGGCGTGCTCCGGGCGCAGCTGGGGCTCGATGACCGCGGCGAGCGCTCGCCATGACGGGGGCGGGTCGTGTGCCCAGTTCCGCGGCGTCGAACCCGAACGCCACCGGTCCCCACGTCGGGTGAGATGATGGATGGCGTCGACGAGCTGCCTCCCGTCCTCCGAGGGCGTGAAGTCGATGATGGGAACAACTTCCGCAGACGCCGGCCACGAGGTGACGAGCTGAATGCTACCTGGACAACAGAGCTCACTCAGGGGGCAGGCTCCCCGGACATCGCGGTAGCCATTTCAGAGCGCCGGGCTCGTCCGCGGCGAGTCGCCCCCGCATCCCCCTCGCTCGTGACTTAACCGGTTTACGTGGGTCCCGCTCCGCAGGGCGCCCCGGTCCGGCTCCCTCCGTGCGATGTCTCCCACCACCGCGCCTCCCCGCCGACACACCGCAGCTCGCCGCGCCTGCTCGCGCGCCCCCCGGTCCGCGCGGCGCCCCGGCCCCCGAGCGTTTGCGCGGAGGCCATTGCGTGAGATAGGATGCTCAACGGGTCTCAAATCCATCCCCGGCGGCCCGTGGAGCATGCAGGGGAGGTCGCGTGGGGGCCGCCGGTCAGGAGCGCCGCGCGGACAGCCACGGAGAGCTCCGCCCGTCGTCACGGCCTTCCTATGTCGGATTCGAAAGAGCGAAAGCGCAAGCCGCCGAGCCTGGCCGAGGCCCAGCAAGAGCAGCTCTTACGGCACATCATCTCGACGTTTCCTTACAGCATCTGGTGGAAGGACCGTGACTGCGTCTACCTCGGCACCAACGAGATGAGCGCCCGGGGAGCGGGGCTGAGCCACGCGGACGACATCATCGGCCTCACCGACCACGACCTGCCCTGGACCACCGAGGAGGCGGAGAACTACATCCGCCTCGACAAGGCCGTCATGGCCTCGGGCGAGCCGATGCTGAACATCGAGGAGACCCAGCGCCAGGCCGACGGCGGCCAGCGGTACCTGCTCACGTGCAAGGTGCCGCTCAAGGACGAGAACGGCGAGGTGTTCGGCATCCTCGGCTCCTGGACCGACATCACCGACCGCAAGCACACCGAGCTCGCGCTCGCCCGCGCCAAGGACGAGGCGGAGAGCGCCAACAACGCCAAGAGCGACTTCCTCGCCACGGTGAGCCACGAGCTGCGGACACCCCTCACCCTGATTCTGTCCCCGCTGGAGCGACTCCTCGAGACCCAGCACACGGCCCTGCCGGGCGACGTGCGCGACGAGCTGGAGCTCATCCGCCGCAACACGGCGCGGCTCCTCAATGTGGTGAGCGACCTCCTCGACTTCTCCAAGGCGGAGGCGGCGCGCATGGAGGTCGACTGGGAGCCCGTGGATGTTAACCGGTTCACCTCGCTGATGCTGAGCGATATCCGGCCGAGCGCGGTGGCCCGCGGTCGGACCCTGGCCATGACCGGCGACGCGATCGGCGTCGTCCTGCTGGATCGCTACAAGTACGAGCGCATCCTGCTCAACCTCATCAGCAACGCGCTGAAGTTCTCCCACCCCGGGGGGCACGTCGAGGTCGCGCTGTGCGCGCTCGACGACGCGTCGTTCGAGCTCAGCGTGCGCGACGAGGGGATCGGCATCCCCCGGGGCGAGCTCGGCAAGCTGTTCTCGAAGTTCACCCAGGTCGACGGCTCGGCGAAGCGGAGGTACGAGGGCACGGGGCTCGGGCTCTCGCTGGTCAAGCAGTTCGCGGAGCTCATGCGCGGCTCGGTCTCGATCGAGAGCGAGATCGACCAGGGGACGACCGTCCGCGTGCGCCTGCCGCTCGTGGTCGAGGACGCCGGGCCGCACGACACCGAGCCGGGGTCGCGCAGCGAGAACAGCACCGCGCAGACGCGGCGCTGGCTCAGCTCGTTGCCGCCCGTGGCGATCTCGCCCGGCGGCGGTGGGCCGGAGGAGGGCGCCGGCACACCGCGCGAAGGGCGCCTGTCGAGCCGACCGCCGGGGCCGCCGTCCGGCGCCCGGCCGGGCGCGGAGGCGGACAGGCCGCTGCTGCTGCTCGTCGACGACAACCCGGACATGCGGCAGTTCATGCGCTCGCTGCTGTCGCCAAGCTACCGCCTGCTGGAGGCGACGAACGGCCTCGAGGCGCAGCGGCTGATCGAGCGCTCGCCCCCGCAGGTCATCGTCTCCGACGTGATGATGCCGCTGATGTCGGGCATCGAGCTCATCGCCTGGCTGAAGGCCCACCCCGTGCTGCGCCACGTGCCGGTCATCCTCGTCACGGCCCGCGCCGACGACGAGGCGGTCGCGTCGGGGCTCGACGGCGGCGCCGACGAGTACCTTGTGAAGCCGTTCTCCCCGCGGGAGCTCCTGGCGCGCGTGCGGTCGATGGTGCGGCTGTACCGGTCGTACCAGCAGCTCGGCGCGGAGCAGGCCGAGATCGCGCGGCACTCGGGCATGGCGCAGGTCGCGATGGACGTCCTCCACAGCGTGGGCAACACGCTGAGCAGCGCCGGGGTCACGGCCGAGCTGGTGCGGGAGCGCCTCGAGAGGTCGCGGCTCCCGCGGCTGACGAGGGCCCTCTCCGAGCTGATGAGGGGCGGTCCGGAGGTCGCGGATCCGGCGGACGAGCCGCGCAGCGAGAGCCTGCGCCGCTACGTCGACCTGGCGCTCGCCGCCCTGGAGCAGGAGCAGGCGGAGACCGCGGCGGACGTCGATCGCGTGCGCGAGCAGCTCGACGTCATCCGCGACGCCATCCGCGCGCAGGAGCGGTACGCGTACAGGAACGCGTACCGCACGGAGCGGCTCTCCGTGAGCGAGGTGGTCCAGGAGTCGCTGCACGTGCACGGGGTGGCGCTCGTGAGCGCGCGCGTCGCCCTCCGGCTCGATCTGCGGCCGATCGACGACATCGTGGCGAACCGCCATGATCTCCTGACCATCCTCTACAACCTCCTCGACAACGCGCGGGCGGCGTTCGGCGAGGGGGAGACGCGCGAGCCCTGGATCGAGATCGCGACATGGCAGGACGGGGCCGAGGTGTGCTGCGCCGTGGAGGACAACGGGCCCGGCGTCCCCGAGGGCGCGCGGATGCAGGTGTTCCAGTACGGGTTCACGACCCGGGAGGGCGCGAACGGCATCGGGCTGCATTTCTCGGCGAACCGGATGAAGAGCTTCGGCGGATCGATCCGGATCGAGGAAGGCCGCGAGCGCGGGGCGAGGGTCGTGCTCACGTTCGCGGCCGCCCCCGGCGCGGCCGCGCGCGCCCGCTGAGGGGCGTGCTCCTGCTGGGACATGAAGGCGGGGAGGCGGGAAGAAAAGCTCAATGATCTTCCCGCTTTACCGCCTTCATGGGAGCTCTCTCCGGGCCGATGCGACAACGACCCCGCTCAGCGCGGCCGCGCGGCGTGGTCCGCGATCACGCTCGCCACGCAGCAGGTCAGCTTCTTCCCCATGCCGAGGTGCAGGAACTCGTTCGGACCGTGCGCGTTCGATTGCGGCCCGAGCACGCCGGTGATCAGGAACTGCGCCTCCGGGAACTTCTCCCCGAGCATCGCCATGAAGGGGATCGTCCCGCCCTCGCCGAGCCCCATCGCCGGCCGGCCGAAGAACGCCTGCGACGCCTTGCTCATCGCCGCTTCCAGCCAGGGCGCCGTCGCCGGCGCGTCCCACCCGGGCGACGGCTCGCTCACGTGGAACCGGACCTGCGCGCCGTACGGCGGGTCCTGCTCCAGCGTCTGCTTCAGGGCCGCCGCCGCCTTCCTCGGGTCGACGCGCGGCGGGATGCGCATCGAGAGCTTCGCCCTCGTGAACGGGCGCAGCACGTTGCCCGCGCTGGCGAGGGGCGGGAGGCCGTCGGCGCCGGTCACCGAGAGCGCCGGGCGCCAGGTGCGGTTCAGGAGGAGCTCCGCCACGTCGCCGGTCACCGGGCCCGCGCCCTGCACCCACGGCAGCTCGCTCACGACCGTCGCGCCGAGCACCTCGGCCGCGGCCCGCGCCTGCGCCACGCGCTCGTCCGGGATCGGCACGTGCAGCGCGTCCACGAGGACGCGCCCGGTCCGCTCGTCCTCGATGCGCGACAGGAGCTGCCGCAGGACGCGGAAGGTCGAGGGCACCACGCCGCTGCCCACGCCCGAGTGCACGCCCTCGCGCAGGATGCTCACCTCGAGCGTGCCCTGGAGGAGCCCGCGGAGCGACGTCGTGGTCCAGAGCTGGTCGTAGTTGCCGCAGCCGGAGTCGAGGCACACGACCAGGCTCGGCTTGCCGATGCGGTCCGCGAGCGCGTCGATGTAGGCCGGCAGGTCCTGGCTGCCGCTCTCCTCGCAGCCCTCGATGAGCACCACGCAGCGCGCGTGCTTCAGCCCCTGCTCGTGCAGGAGGCGCAGCGCGGCGAGCGACGCGAAGCCCGAGTAGCCGTCGTCGGCGCCGCCGCGGCCGTAGAGCCGGTCGCCGTCGCGCACCGGCTCCCAGGGGCCGAGCCCCTCTCGCCAGCCCGTCATCTCGGGCTGCTTGTCGAGGTGGCCGTAGAGGAGCACCGTGTCGTCGCGCCGGCCCGGCACCTCCATCAGGATCACCGGCGTGCGGTTCCCGATGCGCACGACCTCGACCGTGAGCCCCGGGATCGGCTGCGTCTTGCACCAGGCGGCGATGAGCGACGCCGCCTTGTCCATGTGGCCGTTCTCGCGCCAGGCGGGGTCGAAGGCGGGCGATTTGTTGGGGATACGGATGTAGTCGTGGAGCGCGGGGACGATCTCCTGCTCCCAGCAGCGCTCGCAGGACGCGACGGCTTTACTCTCGTCGAGCTTCGTCAGCATGGATCTCTCCAGGGGGTTGAGGACGGCGGTGATTTGGGGGACCGACTCTACAGCGGCGGCGACGCGGGGGGGCCGCCGACAGCGGAGGTCTGGCACCTTCGGCGGGTCGCCGCGCGGAGCGCCTGCAGGCGGACGGGCTCCGCGTCCCGCCGGGGCGGCCGCCGGCCTGGCGAGCGGGGCGGGCCAGCGCTCGCCGGGCGCGACGTCGTCACCACAGGCTGTCGAGCCCAGGCATGCCGCGGCTGCGCCCGTCGAGGCAGTCGAGCAGGGTGCAGGCCAGCCCGGCGTCCCCGGTCCACAGGCTGTAGCGCCACTGGCCAACCCGGTTGAGCTCGGCCTCGGACTGCGCGAGGGCCCACATGGCGAATTCGCGGGCGCGATCGAGCCAGAAGGCGTCCTGGGTGCGCCGGTACATCTCCAGCAGGGCGGCCCCGTTACCGTCGGTGCCGTGGCACAGGGCCACCCCCTTCGCCAGCGGCCCGGCGGCCACGATCGACCGCGCGCCCTGGAGCAACAGGGGGAGCGCCTCGGGCAGCTCCGCGTGGCGCAACGACGTGATGATCCCCGGCGCGCCGTGGCACCACTGCAAGAGCAGCTTCGACGGCGATTCCGTGTGCGCGGGCCAGTTGGCGAGCTCTCCATCCATGATCGCCAGGCGGCCGAGCCCCTGCAGGGTCCGCGCGCGCAGCGCCGTCCGCTGCTCCGGGCTCAGCAGGGGCCGGGCGCGCCAGAGCGAATAGAGATTGCCGGCCCAGCCGTGGGCGGCGCCGAGATAATGGATCCGGCGGCCGTAGAGGTCCTGTTCCCACAGCCAGACGTCCCGGGCCTCGTCGTGAACCCAGCTCTCCCAGAGCGCCGCCGCGCTGTCGCGGATCAGCTCCGCCCAGCGCTCGTCCCCGGTCGCCTCGTGCAGGAACAGCGCCGCGATCATCGTCCCGGGCGCGCCCCACAGCGCCTCGCGCGTCGGGTTCGCGCGGTTGTCGCGGATCATCTCGGCCAGGCGATCGGCCTTGTGCGCGTCCGGTCGGGCCAGACAGCAGATCGTCAAGAGCGCGCTCTCGCCGAGGAACCACGACGGCACGCGCTCGCCGTCGTCGGGCGAGCGCGTGTAGTCCTCCAGCACCTGATCGAAGATCTGCGGCAGGCCCATCGGCAGATTGCAGAGGCCCGCCGCCGCGACGCGGGTGAGGGCGAGCCAGACGCCGCACGCGCCGAGGTACAGGCTGTGGAGCGGGGCGGGCGACGCCGGCTCCGGGGAGTCCTCGGCGTCGCGCGGGTGCACCGGCCAGTCGTGCTGGGCCCGGACCGAAAGCGCGTCGGCGGCCCATCGCTGCAGCCAGGCGCGCGCGCGGCCGGGGTCCCAGGCCTCGGGCGGCAGCGTGACGTGGCGTGTCGGAAGGTAGAGGGTCATGCGGCCTTCGGCGGCGCGACGGCGCGGCGAGCCGGCCCAGGGTAGCAGCGAAGCCGGAGCGCTACACGCCAACCACGACGACAGCGCCGTGACACAGGTCGTCGAGAAAGTCAAAGGGACGCATTCACTGAGCCTGCACGTAGAGCGAGAACGGGAAATTGCCCTCCCCGCCGACGAAGGTCGCGTCAGGGACGTCGATCACGAATTCGTGCATGCCGGCGCTCGCGGCACCCCACGGGACGATCCGGGTGTCGATCACGTCGCCAGGGCACCAATTGCTGGACGACTGCCACGCTCCGTCCGACCGCGGGGACAGCCCGTAGATGCCGTTGCTCTGGGTATTGTACTTGCGGAACGGCTCGCACGACATGCGCCCGGGCTTGTACTGCAAGGCCAGCTTGCCGTCGACGTACACGTAATGCTCGCGGCGAATATACTCCTCGCCGCCCTGGTTGGCGCCGTGATTCGACGTGATCAGCACGAGCTGTGCATTCTGTGTATCTGCCGGCAATTCGAAGCTGACGGTCTTGCGGGTCGTGCCGACCTTGTCGCTGGCGCCCATGGCGTAATTGTTGAAGTCTTCGCCGATCGCCAGCGGCAACAGGACGCTGAAGTCCTGGGCCTCCTGCGTGCTGTCGGTATACAGCAGCAGCGATCCGAGCTGCGTGTCATTGCGACCAGCGCAGCCGGCGACCTCGTCGTTCGCGGCGTAAGGCACGCCGAAGATGCTCAATTCGAACCAAAAATCGTGATCGGCCAGGAGGTCGGGGTCTTTCAAGATCGGCACGAGGTTGCTGGCCTCCCATTCGTAGGGGACCGTCGTCGGCTGCTTGTTCATGTTCATGAACGGCGTGACGAACCGTGCGACCTCGATCCGGTCGACCTCGCCGGAAACGTAGGTCTGGGCACCCTTGGGGACCAGCGCCAGGTTGACCGAGCCGAGTCGGTCGTAGTTGTCGCACAGCGCTCCCACGACGACGCGGACCTTCAGGGTGGTTTGGACCCTGGCGAGCAGCTCGTCGGTCAACCTGGTCGCAACCAGCGAGTTGTTGTGGCGGATCACGCCGTCCGGGATCGGCTCGTCGACCGTCTCGGCGTAGCCGTCGTAGAACGCGATGTTCTCCAGCACCGGGACCTCCTCGGGTTCCGGGGGCGGCACGTCGCCGCTGTCGTCGCTCTCGCCGCTCTCGCCGCTGCCGCCAGTGCCGCCGCTGCCTGCGCTGGTCCCGGTCACTGCGCTCGTGCTCCCGGTGCTCTCGGAGGTCCCGGTGCCTCCGCCAGTGCCCACGTCAGAGCGCTGTTCATTCGTGCATGCGGCGAGCAGGGCCAGCAGACAGAAGGTTGGGATCGCGCGACGCAGGTTCATTCGTCGAACTTATCAGGTCGCCGGCTCGATGTCGCGCTGGAGCGGCGGACCCACCGCGCCCAGGTGGGTGGTGTCCTGATCAGGGCACTCGATGGTTTCCGGACCCGAGTCAGCCGCGGCGTCCGTCCTGCGGGCGCGTGCGGCTCCGAAACGCGCTCCGGTAGGCCTGCGGGCTGGTGCCAGCCACGCGGTGGAAGTGCTGGCGGAGCGCGGCCACCGAGCCGAAGCCGACGTCGGACGCGACCCGCTCCACCGATCGCGCCGTCGTCTCCAGCAGGAGCTGCGCTCTGCGCACGCGGGCGCGCAGCAGCCACTGCAGCGGGGTCGTCCCCGTCTGTTCCTTGAAGCGCCGGTTCAGCGAGCGGACGCTCATCGCCGCCTGCCGGGCGATGTCGCAGAGCGCGATCTCCTCGCGCAGGTTCTCCTCGATCCAGTCGAGGACGCAGCTCAGCGAGCTGCCGTCGGCGGTGGGCGGCGCGTGCACGATGAACTGCGCCTGACCGCCGTCGCGCTCGAGCGGCATCACCGAGAGGCGCGCCGCCTCCGCCGCGACGGCCGCCCCGTGGTCGAGCCGGACCATGTGCAGGCACAAGTCGAAGCCGGCAGCTGCGCCGGCGGACGTCAGCAGCTGTCCGCAATCCACATAAAGGACGCTCGGATCGACCTCGACGCGCGGAAACCGCCGCGCGAGCTCCCCGGCGGCGAGCCAGTGCGTCGTCGCCCTCCGCCCGTCCAGGAGCCCGGTCGCGGCGAGCAAGAACGCTCCGGTGCAGATCGAGGCGACACGGGCCCCGGCGCCGGCCGCCGTCCGCACGGCGCGGAGCAACCGTTCCGGTACGGGGCGACCGATGTCGGCGACCCCTGGGAGGATCACCGTGTCGGCCCTGCGGAGCTCCTCGAGCCCGTGACGGACCCGCAAGGCGAAGGTCCCAGCGTCGACCTCCTTCGCAGCGGCGCACACGCGGACTTCGTAGCCAGGGCGTCCGTTCGGGAGCCGCACGCGTCCAAACACCTCGTTCGGGATCGATAGATCGAAGGCCACGACGTCGTCGAAGGCGGCGATGGCGACGCGATGCATGGCCGGATTATGCATGCAGGCCATGATCGCGCCAGGCCAGCTCGCGCGACGACCAGCGGGCATTTCGGCTCCACCGTGGCGTTCGAGCCGGTTGGCCAGAACCTGGCGATGTTTGGCGTTTCAGCCGATCGCGCGGCCGCGGCCCGCGTGCGACGGTATCGTTCATGGTCAGGCGAGGACGCGGGGCTCCGGTGAGAGGCCCCCGGGGGGCGAGATGATGTTGTACCAGCTGGTCCTGACGCTGAAGTTTCTCGGCGTGATGGGGTACGCCGGCGGGCTCGTCGCGAGCTTCGTCACGGCGGATCCGCGCGAGCGGAAGCGAGCCGTGCACCGCATCGCGTCTCCGAGCCTGCTCGCGACGTGGTGCGCCGGATACGCCCTGGCCGCGCTCGGTGGTTTTCGGATGTTCGAGCTGTGGGTCGTCGGCGGGCTCGCTCTCTCCGTCGGCTCCAACGTCATCCTCGTCTACTGCGTCTCGCGTGACAAGCGGGGTCATGGAGCGTTCTCGTGCGCTGCGCTTCCGCTCGCCGGCGTCGTCGGGCTCATGGTCCTCAAGCCGACGTGGGCGCAGGTGTTCCAGTGAGCTCGCTTCATTCCTTGCGTCTGGCGAGCCTCGTCGAGGGAGCATCCCTGCTGCTCCTCCTGCTGGTCGCCATGCCGCTGAAGTACGGTCTCGGCCTGGCGATCGCGGTGCGCGTCGCCGGAGCCATTCACGGTCTGCTCTTTCTCGTGCTGCTCTCGGTCGCTTCTCGGGCGTATTTCGAGCGAGCGGTCCCGACGAGGAGCTTGCTCCGCGTCCTCGGCCTGTCGCTCGTCCCGCTCGGGTTCCTCGCCGCCGAGCGGCTGCTGCGACGCGACGCTGACCGGGGCCACCCAGCTAAGAGGTCGACCCGCCCCTGACGGTGGCCGCACGTGAGCTGGCACAGCTCGGCGCACCGCACGGTGGGCCAGATGGCCAAGTGTTTGAATTTGATTACTTTATTGTCTGTGCCGGGCGCCGCCCGGCGTGGCATACGGCATGCTGACGGAGCGGGCATGACGGCAAGCTCATTCCTCGATCGCCGCCCCCATCGTTCGCGCCGTGCGCGTGCGGGGGCGGGCCTCTTGTCGTTGGCCCTCTTCGTCGGTTGTTCGGGCGAGACGCTCGACCCACCGCCCCCGCCGCCGGAGCCGCCGAGCTGCGACTTCGTGGGTCCTGCGGACGGCGCGCCCGCGTCGAGCGGCGGCCTGCGCATCAACGAGGTGATGACCGGCAACGACGGCGCGTGGGTCGATGAGATCGGCGAGACGGACGATTTCATCGAGCTGATCAACATGGGCGACCGCGCGCTCGATCTCGGGCAGTACTTTCTGGGCGACAAGCTCGGCAAGGCGACGCGGCTGCCGGAGCTGGCGCTCGATCCGGGTCGAACGGTGCTGTTCTGGGCCGACGACACGCCCGATCAGGGCCCGCGGCACCTGCCGTTCAAGCTCTCGAATTCGGGCGCGCGCGTGCTGCTGTGGTCGGCGTCGTGCGAGCTCGCCGACGTGGTGGAGGTGCCGGAGCTGCCGCGCTCCGAGAGCTACGCGCGGCTGCCCGACGGCACGGGCGAGCCGTCGATCTGCCGCTATGCCACGCCCGAGCGCGAGAACGGCGAGACCTGCGATCCGCCGGAGCCGCCGAACCTCGACGACGGCATCCAATTCGCGCCTTTTCCGTGGCCCGAGCCGTTCCCGGCCATCGCCGGGCCGCTGGTCATCTCGGAGCTCTCGCTGCGGCCCGCGGGGTTCGTCGAGGTGCTGAACGCGAGCGACGAGGCCGTGGAGCTCGACGCCTTCGCGCTGAGCCTCGCGACGCTCTCGCCGGGACAGGCGATGCCCGGCGCCGGTGTGGGCGTGCTGCTCGCGTGGCCAGAGCCGTCGGCCACGCTCGCGCCCGGGGAGCGCGTGAGCGTTCCGGTGAGCGCGAGCGATACGGCCGAGCTCGAGGCCTCGCCGGATTTCGAGGGCATCGTGACGCTGCGGCAGGTGGACCGGCCGGTGCCGAGCGATCGGGTCGACTTCATGGCATGGCCGGAAGGCGCCTCGCTGGCCCGCGTGCCCGACGCCACCGGGACGCCGCGCTATTGCGCAGCGGCGAGCCCCGGCGCGGCGAACGAGGGCTGCACCGAGCTGCCGGGGCGTGAGCTCGCGAGCGGGCGCGCGCGTCGGCTGGAGACCGCCGGCGATTTCGCCGAGCTGGCCAGGGGCGGCACCGAGGTCGGCGAGGCCGGCGTCAAGTTCGTGATCGACATGGCCGCGAACGACACCGTGCATCTGCTGAGCACGCGCCAGTGGGCGCTCCACTACACCTTCATCCGCGAGCAGATCCAGCGACTGCCGCACCTCGATCGCTGCGACCCCGAGCAAGCCGCGGAGTTCAACCTCGGCTGGGGGCTGTTCAGCCAGACCGAGTATTATAGCGTCGAGGGCCGGCGCTACCTCCTCGGCACGCTGGTGGAGCACACAAACGGCACCAAGACCGTCGAGTTCTCTCCCGGCGACAAGATCGTCGGCGAGCTGATGCGACGCGCGTTCTTCGCGGTGATGAAGGCGGTGCCCGACCCGCAGGCGTGGGCGATCCGGCCCACCGAGGCGCGCCAGATCGCCGAGCTGCGCGCGATCGAGGGCAACGCGCCGCTGGTCGGGCCGAACGCGCCGTACAAGGGGCTCACCTACCAGCCGCTCAACCCGGCCGAGGGCTTCGGTACGCTGACGTTCGTCCCGGCGCGCGATCTGGAGACGGCCGAGCTCGGCCCGAACGTGATCGTGGTGACGGACGACGTGCCGAACGAGACGGCGTTCATGGGCGGCCTCATCACCGAGGCGTTCCAGACGCCGCTGGCGCACGTGAACGTGCTGGCGCGCGGGCGGGGGACGCCGAACATGGCCCTGCGCCGCGCGCGCGACGACGAGCGGCTCAAGGGCCTGTTCGGCAAGCTGGTGCGGCTCGAGGTGCGGGCGTCGGACTTCGACCTCCGCGAGGCGACCGCGCAGGAGGCGGACGCTTACTGGGAGGCGCGCAAGCCGACCGGCGAGCGGCTCGCGCCGGCGCTCGACCTCTCCGTGCGCGGGATCGTATCGCTCGACGCCGCGAGCTATTCGATGAGCGACAGCATCGGCTCCAAGGCGGCAGGCATGGCCGAGCTGTACCGCGTGAGCGGCGTGGGGCCGTATTGCCCGGCCGACCTGGTGCCGCTGTACGTGCCGCCCGCTGCGTTCGCGATCCCGTTCGCGCATTACATGGATCATTTCCAGGCGAGCGGCGCGGCGGAGCTCCTGGCCGATCTCGAGAAGGATCCCGAGTTCCGTGCCGATCCGCACGCGCACGCCGAGGGGCTGGCGCAGGTGCGCGCGCGGATGCTGGCGCATCCGGTCGATGGCGAGCTCATGAGCGAGGTCACGGCCGCCGTCAAACGACGCTTCGGCGGCGACCGCGTGCGCCTGCGCAGCAGCAGCAACACCGAGGATCTGGCGACCTTCAACGGCGCGGGGCTGCACACGTCGACAAGCGGCGAGCTGGACGCGGAGTCGAGCTCCCTGGAGGACGCGCTGCTCACGGTCTGGTCGAGCCTCTGGAACACGCGCGCCTACGACGAGCGCGAGTTCGGCCACGTCGAGCAGGCGAGCGCGGCGATGGCCGTGCTCGTGCACCAGGCCTGGCAATCGGAGCGCGCGCAGGGCGTGGGCATCAGCCGCAACGCGCTCGATGCGACCCGCGACAGCCAGTACTACATCAACGCGCAGATCGGGGAGGCGTCGGTCACAAACCCCGCGCCCGGCGTGAGCAGCGACGAGATCGTGTACACGCCGCCGCCCCGCACGATCAAGGCGGATTACCACGCGCGTTCGAGCCTGTCGCGCGGGCGCGACGTGCTGTCGTTCCCGGAGGTCCAGCGGCTCGGCTGCGTGCTCGGGTCGATCCACGAGCATTACAAGCCGCTGGTGGACCCGGGCGGGGAGAACCGGCTGTACGCGATGCAGATCGAATGGAAGCTGATCGGTCCGGAGCGCCGGCTGCTGGTCAAGCAGGCGCGGCCCTACAGCTTCGGCGCGCTCCAGGCGCCGGGCGACTGCCGCGAGTACTAGCTCGTTCCCGTCCCGCGAGTCCACGCGAGCGGCGGGCTCGACGTTCGGCCCAAGCTTGCTCACCCCTCCGGTGCCACCGGCAGCCCGAGCAGCCGACCGCTCGCCTCATTCTTGACAGGTCGGAATGGCTCTGCGCGCGGGCTGTCCTCCGGCGGCGCCGCGATCACAACCCGGTGTAGATGGTGGCGAAGGAGGCAGCCTCGCCGCGGAGCAGCAGGCTGAGCCGCGGGTTCGGCACCTTGAAGCTGTGAATCTTGGCGTTCCGCACGTCGAGCACCGCGAAGGCGCCGCCCGGCGTGCTCTCCGCGAGTCCGTTCATGAGCAGGTTCAGCACGACCGAGACGCGCTTGGACGACAGAGGCTCCCCGCGGAAATACATCTTGATGACATGGGGCGTCCCATCGATGACGAGCCCGAGCTCCGGGTTGACGTTGATCTCGAGATCGCCGAGGCGATACGTCGACACCGGCGGCTCGAACCACGTCATCTTGGCCGAGGCGAGGAACTTGCGATATCCGTTCACCACCGACGGGTAGATGCGGCGGCGCCGCTCGTCGTGCTGGGCGGCGAGGAAGCCGTCGAGCACGCTGGTGGGCTTTCCGCTCCTGTGCATGTCGACGATCGCCTCTCGCACCTGCCTGTAAAAGTCCGTGTGGAGCTCGTCCTTCCGCTCCTTGAGCTCCCTGACGCCGGTCAGCTTGGGCGTCCCGGCCTTGAGAACGAAGTCGACAAAGTACGTGAGCGAGATTTTTTCCATGAAGTCTCCTCCAGAACGAAGCATTCCGGCGCGCCACTTGCGCGCGTCGTGCGAGAGACACGCCGTCGCGCCGCGTCCTTGATGTCTACCATGGATAGTCATCTTCGACCCGTCGGGGAAGGGATCGATCGGACGGACATTGTCCCAACCTGTCGGGGGCGGACGGCGGCGCCCGTTGTCAGAAAAATCGTTGTAATTACGCGTGCTTGCATGGAGCGGCGGCGCCGGTTTTCTCTGCGGCGCGGGGCTCCGCCAGGCTGTGCGAATGGCCATGACGAGAAGAGGCGCGCGCGGCGATGGTAATCGACAGAATCCAGCTGTTGTCCAGGGGATGTCCTGTGGAGAACGCCTGTGGAGAACTGGAGAGGGAGGGCGCTATCGAGGCGCCGACAAGATCGGACATGTTCTGTCATAGCCACGCGCGCTTTGGCGCTTGACGCTGCTCGCTGGCGGGGGATGGAGCCGGACGCACGTGTCCGTCAGGACGGCGGCTCACGCCGTCACATCCCCATGAAGGCGGGAAGATCATTGAGATTTTCTTCCCGCCTTCCCGCCTTCATGTTCAAATCCGGCCACCACCGCTTCGTTGGCGGAGCTTCGCGGCGAAGGAGCGCTGGCTTTGTCTCCCGGCGATCAGAACGGGATGTCGTCGTCGTTCCCGAAGCCGCCGCCGCCGCCGCCGGTGTCGTAGTCGTCGGCCGGCGGCGCATCCTGCGGCGCCGGGCGTCCCCCGCGCGGCGCGCTCCCACCACCGCCGGCGGGCGCTCGCCCCCCGCCGCTGCCGGTCGCGACCGATCGCGCGCCGCTGCCCGCGCGCCGCGCCAGCTCCGCGTCGATCGCCGCGAGCTGCCCGCGCGCCTTCTCGTGGAACTGGGACTTCGACCCGTCGGCGAGGTCCCTCTCCAGCGTCCCGCGGAGCCACGAGAGATCCGCGACCTCGCTGATCCGCTTGCCCTTGTCGCGACCGAACCTCACCTCGAAGTCCCCCGCGCTGGCGGCGGAGCCGCCCGCCGAGGAGCCGCTGCTGCGGGCGTATCCGCCGCCCTGGGGCGCGCCTCCACCTTCACCGCCGCGAGGCGCGTACCCGCCGCCGCCGCCGTAGCCTTCGCCCTCCGCTTCGTGCCCGCCGCCATCGGGCTCGAACGTCTCGCCGCTGCTGCCGCTGCCCTTGCCTCGGCCGGTGAGGATGATGTTGTTGGCGTTGATCTCGGTCTTGTAGCGCTTGTTGCCCTCTTTGTCGTCGTAGCTCGACGTGCGGAGCGAGCCCTCGATGAAGACCGACGATCCCTTCGTCAGGATCTTCGCCAGCGCCTCGCCGCGCTTGCCCCACACGACGACGTTGTGCCAGTCGGTGCGCTCGACGCGCTCCTTGTCCTTGTTGAGGTACGTCTCCGTCGTGGCCAGGCGCATGTTGAGCACCGCCTGCCCGCCCTGCGTGAACCGGAGCTCGGGGTCGGCGCCGAGGTTTCCGAGCAGCATCACGCGATTCAAACCGTCCATGGTAGCGACCCTTTCGTGTGAGGAGGTACGCACGCCCTCGCCCAGTGCAGGGGGTCCCTGTACGCCGAGAAGCTCGCCCCGGCGAGGGCAAGATGCAGGCGCTGCGTCACCGGCCTGGCCGGCTCTGCTGCGATCGGGGGGCGACGGGCGGCGCCCCCTCGCTCGGCACCCTCGATCGACGGGGCGCTTGACAGGGGCGGTGGTCTCGGCTCTCGCTCTCTCCCCCCCGAGGATACTCCTCCTCTCGTCCAAGGGCCATATCGCCGATTTCTATCGGTTCATGCTCATGGAGGACCTGGCGCGCCGGGGGCCTACGTCCGCGCGAGGCTCAATCGACCTGTGTCTTGCTGTGCGCCGGGATCAACGCCTCTTGCGGGACCGTGGTCGTCGGGCTCGAGGTGGTGCGTATATCATCGCTCCAGCGCCGCCTCCTCATCCCCAAGGGCGACGGCGCGGTTCAGGGGGCCGGTGAGCGAGGCAACCACGACGGCCCGAGGCGAGCCGCGACGTCCCGACCGCTTCAGCGCGTGACGGCGCCGAGATCCACGAACGCGCGGTCGGTCATCACCACGAAGGGCCGCTCGTCGAAGCTCAGGCCGCCCTTGCCGTCGTGATCGACGATCTGCAGCTTGCCCATGCCGTAGCCCATCGGGCCGCGCGAATAGTAATGCGCCTGCAGGGTGTACCGGCTGGCCCGCTGCTCCCGGGGCGCGCGAAGGGTGAAGCACTCGGGCCCGTAGCCGGTCGTGACGTCGGCATAGAGGCGCCCGCCGCCCGGCAGCGTCGGGT
Organism: Sorangium sp. So ce887; assembly: GCF_051521455.1. Lineage (NCBI taxonomy): Bacteria > Pseudomonadati > Myxococcota > Polyangiales > Polyangiaceae > Sorangium > Sorangium sp. So ce887. The sequence goes on from NZ_CP150354.1 coordinate 242,050, forward strand.
TCTCGTAGGAAGCGTGGCCGCCGCGGTCGTCCCGGATGTGAAAATCGACGTCGTTGGCGTCGGTCTCCCAGCTCAGCACGAAGCGGAGCGAGGGCGCCCGTTCGAGCGCGGCGCCGGCCTTCGCGAGCCGTCCCAGGACGCCCGCCCGGCGCGTCGGATCCGCCTTGAGCCACGCCGCGGCGACGAGGCCGAGGTCCTCGCGCAGGACGTCCTCCACGCCGTCAAAGCGCCCCGGCGGGTAGCGGCGCTGGAGGCCCGCCGCGAGCGCGTCGAAGGCGGCGGCGTGCTCGCCCCGCTTGAGGCGGGCGAACGCGAGCAGGCGGTGGCTGGAGGGGTGGTCGGGGCGCTGCTCGCGCGCCTTCTCGTAGGTGTCGACCGCCAGATCGAGGCCCGCGCCGGGCGGAAGGCGCTCGAGGCGCCCGCCGGCGAAGCGGCGGAGATCCGCGCGCGCCGGGAACAGGTCGATGAGCGAGCCGTACGCGCGGGCGGCGCCCGGCGCGTCGCCCGCGGCCTCGAGCGCCTCGCCGAGCGCGACGAGGGCGAGCACGTCGCCGGGCGCCTCGGCGCGCCAGGCCGAGGCGTCGCGCACCGCGGCCGGCGCGTCGCCCCGGGCGAGGAGGTCCTGGATCCGCTTGAAGCGGCCGGTATACGGCTCGACCGGCGGCTCTGACGGCGGCGCGGCGGCGTCGGGAGCGGCCGGCGTGGCCGCGGCGTCCGGCGGCGCGAACAGGATCGGGTACAGCACGTCGACGCTCCCGGCCTCGGGCGCGGGGAAGCTCAGCGCGTGGAAGGAGCGGACCACGCAGGAGACCACGGCCCCGTCGGGCAGATCGGAGCCGCCGTCGCGCGCCTTCGCGACCGCGCCGCTCGGGTCGATGGTGAAGCGCACGGCGACGCGGCCCTGCAAGCCGGCGTTCCGCTGGAGCCCGCGCTCGTAGCAGAGGCGGAAGCGGCCGAAGCTCTGGCGGACGATGCGCTGGATCACCTCCGGCGGGAGGCGGCCGCTCACCTGCGTCGCGCCCATGCGGACCGAGGGCGCCGCGCCCCGGTGGTGGCCGCCGAGGCGGCCGTGCCCGCTGCCGATGCCCTGGCCGGCGCCCGCGGCCGGCGCGGCGCTCGGCGCGGGCGCGGCGGCCCCGTGGCCCAGGGTGCCGACCGAGCCGAGGCCGATGCCCTCGCCGCGGCCGCCGCCGCCCTCGCTGACGCCCGACAGCCCGAGCCCGCCGGCGCCCTCGCTGACGCCCGACAGCCCGAGCCCGCCGGCGCCCTCGCTGACGCCCGACAGCCGGAGCCCGCCCGCGCCGAAGGACTCTTCGTGGCGCGCGCCGGGAGGAGATCCCGGCGGCGCGGGGGGCGGGCGCAGGGCCGCGGTCTGGCCGAGGGAAGCCGCGGCGGCCAGGCGGGCGGGCGGCGCGCCCCCCTGCGGCTTCTGGGCCGGCGGCCAGGAGCGCTTCTGCACGGCGACGCGGCCGCCCTCCACGGTCAGGAGGTCGGCGAGGCCGCGCCGGGGGATGTCGAAGCGCGCGTAGTCGCCCTCGGTCTCCAGCACGAGCAGCGCGGTGTACGGGCTCAGCACCCGGTGCGTGATCGAGAGGTCGACGATCTGCTTGCGGAGGGCGGTCGGGTCGCCGCCAGGCGCCTCCCGGGCGAGGAGGCCGTCGATCTTCGCCCGGGCCCAGGAGCGCTGGAGCAGCGGGCGCTCCACGCCGCGGAGATCGGGCGCGGTGGTGCGGCCGTCCACCGTGATCCGGACCGGCAGCTCGGCCGGCACCTCGGCGTAGACGAGCGCCTCGTCGCCCGGCTGCATGCCGTCCAGCGTGCTGGGCCAGACCCAGCGCGCGCCCTCGACGTTCACGGCGATCCCCGAGCGGGTGGCCGAGGCGAGGCGCCGATCGAGCTCGGCGACGCCGCGGGCGCCGTCGATCACGGCGCCGTCGCGCGGCAGGCCCGCCGTGACGAGCTGCCGGAGGACGGCCTCGTCGCGGATGCCGCCGAGCGCCACAGCGTCGAGCCGCTCGACGCCCGCGTCGCGCAGCGCCGCCGCCGCGCCGCGCAGGGCGCCCGGCGCGACCTCGCCCGCGGTGGCGATGCCGTCGGAGAGGAGCACAACGCGCCGCTGCCCGCGGGCGCGCGCGCGCTCGCCGGCCCAGCGGAGCGCGCGCCCGAGATCCGAGGCGCCGAGCGCCTGCCGCTCGCGGATGCGCCGGAGCTCCGCCTCGCCGAACGCCGAGGCCGGGCCGTCGAAGATCGGGGTGACGGTCTGGTCGTAGCAGGCGACGGTGAGCGGCGCGCCCGGGCCGCCTGCCCGCGCCGTTGCCTGCGCGACGGCCGCGAGCAGGCCGAGCTGCTCGTCGAGCCCGAGCGCCCGCGAGGCGCTTGTGTCCACGAGGACCACGGCGGAGGCGAGCGGATCGGGCCGCGCTTCCACCGGCGCGCGCACGCGGGCGAGCACGAGCTCGCCGCTGCGCAGACCGCCCCGCGCCTCCATCGACCCGAGCCGCGCGGGATCCACCGCGAAGTCGGCGTCGGGCGCCGCGTCCTTCCGGTGGAGCGCGTGGATCGGCGCGGAGGCGCCCGCGACGGTGGCCTCGAGGTCGAGGCGGCTCACCACGGGCAGGCCGCGCAGGGGGACGGTGAAGGGCGCGTCCGGGCGGAGCTCCTGGGAATACGAGAGGACGATCTCCTTCACGCCGCGCGCCGGGATGGGGAAGACCCGCGCGCTCACCTCGTTGCCCGCCGCCTGCTCGAGCAGCGCCGGATCCTGCTTGCGATGGAGGAAGTCCTCGTACGCCTCGCGCGCGCGCTGGCGCTCGACCACCTCGCCCTCCTGCCAGCGATCGCCGATCCTCATGGCGAGGCGGCCGAGGCTCGCGCCGGGCGGCAGGGTGACGCGGAAGGTGCCCTCGAGCACGCGATCCTCCGGGTTCTCGAACGTGAGGTGCAGCTCGGTGAGCGCGAGCGGCGCCTCGATGACCGCGCGGCCGGTGAGGGCGACGAGGCGCAGCCCCGTGCCGTCCGCCGCGGTGAGCTGGATCGGCGGGGCCTCGGAGCGGCGCGCGGCGAGGGCGAGGGGCGGCACGGCGGGCGCGGCGGGCTCGGGACCGCGCGAGAGCGCGTTGGGAGCGGCGGGCGGTGAGGTGCTGTCGGCACAGCTCGAGAGCGCGGGGATGAGAGCGGCGATCGCGGCGAGCGCAGCGCGGCCGCGGAGGAGGGAGCTTCGCACGGGGGCCTCCGGTCGTGGCACGGCGGTCCGCGCCTGAACGCAGGCCCGCCGGCCGTGGGGTAGGGCGATCGACAGCCGGGCGGGCCCGAGGTTCCCGTCGCAGCCGCGGTCGAGTCGCCGCCGGCCCGCGCATCGAGCACCGCCGGTTGCCGGCGTGCGCCAGCCTCTGAGCTACGCTGCGACGCCATGACCGCCCGCCGGCACGCCTACCTTGGGTCGATGCAAGCGCGCCGCGAGCAACAGAAGCCCACGTCGTTGGGCGCCACCAGGACAGGACCGACGGATGTCTGAACCGGCGAAACATGTCATGACCGTTCGGTGCTCATGCGGAAGCGTCGAGCTCGAGGCCACCGGCGCTCCCATCCTCGGCGCCGCCTGCTACTGCGACGATTGCCAGGCAGGCGCCCGTCAGATCGAAGCGCTGCCGGATGCGCTTCCCGTTCGAGATCCCGACGGCGGCACCGCATACCTCCTCTACCGGAAGGATCGTTTCCGATGCTCGAAGGGAGACCAGCTCTTGCAGGGCTACAAGATCAGAGAGAAGTCGCCCACGAGCCGGGTCGTCGTCGCCACCTGCTGCAATTCAGCGATGTTCCTCCGGTTCGATGGCGGGCCGCACTGGGTTACGGTGTACCGAGCGCGGTTCCAGGGAGACGCTCCGCCCTTGCAGATGCGCATCAACACGAAGTTCAAGCCGGAGAATGGCGATATCCCGAGCGATGTGCCCAGTTACTCGACCTTCCCCATCAAGTTCGTGGCGAAGCTCGTCGCTGCCAAGCTCGCGATGCTGCTTCGTCGATGAGGCGCGGCGCCCGACCTAAGGAATCCCCTCATTTGCAGCCATTTTCAGCGGGGAAATTGAACGGGGAGGCGGGGAGACAGGGAGTATTTTGAGGATTTCCCTCCCCGTCTCCCCGCCTCCCTGTGATTTTCCGAAGAATTCGAGGGGCTGCCTCAGCCCTCAACCCATCGGCCGGCCACCGCTCGCGCGGAGGATCTCCCCGGTGACCGCGGTGTTCGCCGCCGAGCACAGGAAGACGATGGTGGGCGCGACCTCCTCCGGCCGCAGCAACCGCCCGACGGGATACGCTTTCCCGCGCTGCGCGAGGACCTCCGGTGACACCCGCGCGCTCACCTTGTCGGTCAGGGTCAAGCCCGGGACCACCACGTTGGTCAGGATCCCGTGCGGCCCGAGCTCGCGCGCGAGCACCGAGGTGAGCCCGTGGAGCGCCGACTTGGCGGCGGCGTACGGACCGCCGCCCACCACCCCGTCGAGCGCCACGCCCGAGGAGATGTTGACGATGCGGCCCCAGCCGCGGGCGCGCATGGAGGGCACCGCGGCCTGGATGGCGGCGAAGGCGCCGTCGATGTTGTCGTGGAGGGTGCCTTGCCACTCGGCGAGCGGGATGTCCTCGAAGCGCGGCGCTTCCCAGGGCAGGTGCTCGCTCCAGCGGACCGCGTTGTTGACGAGGACATCGAGCTGCCCGAAGCGCGCCAGGGTGGCCGCGACCACCGCCTTGACCGACTCGATCGACCCGAGGTCGAGCTCCAGCGCGAGCGCCTCGCCGCCTTGCCGCTCGATCTCCTGGACGACCTGGGCGGCCTTCTCCCGCTCGCTCCGGTAGGTGAGCGCCACGCGGGCCCCCTCGGCCGCGAGCTGCAACGCCACCTCCTTACCGATCCCCTGCGAACCACCGGTCACCAGCGCAGCTCTCTTCTCCAGCCCCAGCTTCATGCGACACCTCGCTTTCAACTGGAGGGTAGAGAAAGTGGAATAAAATTCCAAAATAAATTGGAAGAATCCTCCAGTTGGGCCGGCTGGTCAGCGGCGCGTGGCTGGGGTAGGGAAGGGGCCATGGCCGTGGCTCGACAGAACGGCGTGGCCCGCCGGGAGGCGCTGCTGGACGCGGCGCTCCGCTGTTTCGAGCAGCGGGGCCTGCTGCGCACCGGCATCGAGGACGTCCGCAAGGAGGCAGGCGCGAGCCCTTCGAGCGTGTACCACCTGTTCGAGGACTTTCCGGCGCTGGTGTCGGCGCTGCTCGAGCGGACGTTCGAGCGGCTGCTGGGGTACGTGACCGCGCGCGTGCTCGCCGCCAGGACGGCGCGCTCGGCGGTGCGGACGCTGGTGGAGGCGCATCTGGCCTGGGTGTTCGACCACGAGGCCGAGGCGCGCTTCATGTACCAGGCGCTCGCGCTGGAGCTGGACGGGCATCACCGCGCCGCGCTCCGGGACACCAAGGCGCGGCTCAAGGCGGAGGTGATGGCGCACCTGGCGGAGCTCGGCGTCTTCTCCGGGGCGCGCTCGTCCGAGGTGATGGTCGACGTCGTGCTGCTCGGCCCGGCGCACCAGGCCTGCCGATCCTATCTCTCCGCGCCCGGCGCCGTGGACCCCAGGTGGATGAAGGCGGCCCTGCCCGATCTCGCGTGCGGAGCGCTGGCCAGGGTCGAGCCGGCGCGCCGGGCGGCGCGAACAGGGCAGCGCGCCGATGGCGTGGAGCCGCGTCAGCAAGCTGGAGGGGGAAGGAAGAGCAAACCGAGTCGAGGATGACGATGGCCCGAGGGGGGCACGTCATCCGTTGTACTCGCGCAGCGCCGTGCCCCTGGCGCGGGCCAGCATGGCGAACGCGCGGCGCTCCGCCTCCCAGAGGATTCGCTCCTCGTCGAGCGTGAGGAGCTCACGGTCCTTCATGACGAGCCGGCCCGCGATGATGGAGTGGCGAATATCGCTGGACCTCGCCGAGTACACGATGTTGCCGACGAGGCTGTTGCGAGGGCGAAGGTGAGGGCGGTGGAAATCGAAGAGGATGATGTCGGCGGCGGCGCCGGGGGCGATGACGCCGCTCGCCTCGAAGCCCAGGGCCCGCGCGCCGTTCCGCGAGGCCAGGCGGAGCACGGCGTCGCCGGGCAGGGCCTCGGCGTCGCGCAGGTGCGCCTTCTGTAACAGGGCCGCGAGCTGCGCCTCTTCGAGCATGTCGAGGTTGTTGTTCGAGCCGGGGCCGTCGGTGCCGAGCGCCACGTTCACGCCGCGGGCGAGGAGCGAGGGGACGGGCGTCACCCCCATCCCGAGCTTCATGTGGCAGCCGGGGCACTGCGCGACGCTCACGCCGCGGCCGGCGAGGATCGCTGTGTCCTCCTCGGTCACAGCGATGCAATGGGCGGCGAGCTTCTGGCCGGGGACGTCGAGGAGGCCGAGCGCGTCGAGGAGCGCGGGGGGCGTCTTCCCGTGGCGCTTCCGCGATACCTCGACCTGCTCGTCGCTCTCGGAGAGGTGGATATGGATGCCCAGGCCCTCCTTGCGCGCCGTCTCGCCGATGCTCTTGAGGAACTCGGGCGGGCAGGTATAAGGCGCGTGCGGGCCGAGGCACGTCTTGATCCGGCCGCCGGCCGCGCCCTGAAAGCGCCGGGCAAAATCCACGGCCCCGGAGAGATCCGTCCCGACCTCGCTGGAGAGGCCAAAGACGCACCAGGCGAGGAGCGCTTTCAGGCCGCTCTTCTCGACGACGTCGGCGACGCGGTGCATATGAAAATAGTGATCCGCGAAGCCGACCGTGCCGCTCCGGATCATCTCGGCCGCGGCAAGATAGGCGCCCCATTCGACGTCGTCTGCGGTGAGGGCGCGCTCCGCGACCCATATCTTCTCATTGAACCAGCGGTCGAGCGGCAGGTCATCTCCGAAGCCGCGCACGAACGTCATGGCCGCGTGCGTGTGCGCGTTCCAGAAGCCGGGCAGGGCGACGAGATCGGTGCCGTCGAGCACCTCGCCGGCGAGGAAGCCGGGGGGCGCCTGGCCAACGGCGAGGATCGCACCGCCTTCGATCGCGATATCGACGCCGCGGAGCACATCGCCCGCGTCGTTGAGGGTGATCACATCGGCAGCCTTGATCAGGATCGACGGCATGGTGCTTTAAATCACTCTTTGCGCGAGGGCTCAAGGCCCGCGCCGGCCACGTGAGCCTGTCGTGGTCTGATCCGTGAGCTCATGCCGGCGAGCACCGGGTGTGCGGCGTCCGGGACGTAGATGTGCCCCACGTTCGTCGCGTCCGGATCCATCGAGCTCCGATCTCGATTTCCGGGCGCGCGCGGGCGATCCTGTGCACCCGAGCGCCGCTGGAGAGGGGCTTTACCGCGCGCGCGTGCTGTGATGCAGTGCCGCCGTGACCGCACCGAGCCAACCCAGGGCGCCCGAGGGCGATCTCGCCACCTTCCAGCGCGAGCGCATCACGCACGATGGGGAGACGCGCGATGTTTATCGAAAAGGGAAGGGCCCCGCGGTCCTCGTGCTGACCGAGATGCCGGGGATCTCTCCCCAGGTGCTCGGGTTCGCCGACCGGGTCGTGGCGCTCGGCTGCACGGCCGTGCTGCCCGACCTCTTCGGGATCGCTGGCCGCGACCCCGTGCGACCCAAGCTCGCGGGCGTGCTCTACGGCATCTCGACGATGGCCAAGGCCTGCATCAGCAAGGAGTTCACCTGCTTCGCGGCGGGGCGCTCCTCGCCGGTCGTCGACTGGCTCCGGGCCCTCGCCGCGTCGGAGCACGAGCGCTGCGGCGAGCCGGGCGTGGGCGTCGTGGGGATGTGCTTCACCGGCGGGTTCGCGCTCGCCATGGCCGCCGACGCTCGGGTGCTGGCGCCTGTCATGTCGCAGCCCTCGCTCCCGTTCCCGCTCACGAAGAGCCGGCGGCGAACCGTCGACTGCGATCCTGCGACCCTCGACGCGGTGGCGCAGCGCTGCGACCGAGAGGGCCTCCGGGTGCTGGGGCTCCGCTTCAAGGACGATCCCCTGGTGCCGGCGGAGCGGTTCCAGTTCCTTCGCGAGCGCCTCGGCGACGGGTTCGTCGCCGTGGAGCTGGAGCAAGCCGACGGGCACCCCGAAGGGCCCCTCAGGAAGCATCACTCGGTGCTCACCGGCGCGTTGATCGATGCGCCGGGCGAGCCGACGCGCGCCGCGCTCGACCGGGTCCTTCAGCTCTTTCGCGACAAGCTGCTGGCCACTTCGATGAACGCCTGAACGACGTGCGCTCGGCGACGCCCCTCTTCGAGGCGTCGAGCTCGGTACTCCGGACCCGATAGGCGTCACCGCGTCAGCATCACCAGGTTGCCGTCGGGATCGGCGACGTAGGCGACGCGCTCGCCCCAGGGCCGGTCGGCAGGCTCGAGCACGATGGGCACTCTCCTCGCGACGCGTGGTCGCGCACAGCAGGAAAACGACGCAGTCGGGGCGATTCGAGTGAAGGACGACCGAGGTTGCCGGCATCCACCAGCCAACCGTCAGGTTTTCATGCGGGCCAGTCTCTCGAGACGGCTCGTATCTCGCACGCTGGGAGAGAAAATTCATGAGACAGCGGTATCTTGCTTTGGCGAAATTATTCTGTGTCACGGCAATGGCCATGGCCTCGTCGGCGTGCGGCGGCGACGGGGGGCCCGATTCCGAGCCGGAGCTCGACCTCGAGCGCTCGGATGTGGAGGCGCCGCTCCAGGGAAGCGCCGCGAGCGGGAGCTGCCCGCTGCTCGACGGTCCCTACGCTTACAACGAGCTCAAGGGCCCGCTCGAGAATCTGCCGGTCGACTGCGTCCCCAGCTGGACCGAGGCGCAGCTGAGCAATGGATTTGCTGCGATCCGTGACACGCGGCATCCGGAGCTCGCCTTACCGGCGCAACCCGGGTTTCCGCGGCGGATTCCCTGGCTCGATCCTGAGAACGGCTGCGAGGAGCGGGCCCCGGCGGCGGCCTACTTCCTCCACCAGTGGGACTATCCGACGCCCTGGTTTGCCAGGGTGACCGGGGATCTGACCTTGCAGACCGAGAACGAGCCGGACGGAGAGGTGTCGTGGAGCGGCCACGTTGCGCCCGTGGTCCGGGTCGGCGGGCAGCTCATGGTCCTCGACCCTGCCATCGAGCCGGCTGGGCCTCTCCCGATCGCGGCGTGGCTCTCTCGGTTCGTCGCCGGCGAGGCCGACATGGCGGTGTGCCGCGATCACGCTCTCGGGGACGGGTGTTTCGCGGCCGAGCCCGTGGCGCCGTCGCTTCCCAGCATGGCGTCCGACTACGAAGGAATACGCATCCGGCTGGTCTCCGAATGGCGCGTTCAGGAGCTCCTCGGACGCGACCCGTACCGCTCCCTCGGCGACTGCCCGCCGTGGGTCACCACCTGCCCGCCCGAGCCCGCGCCCGATCCGAACCTCCCGCCGACCCTCCAGCGGTTCGCGTCGGACCGGACCGACATGCCCGTCTGGTATCCCATCTACGTCATCGGAGACAACTTCGTCCCGGGCTTGACGACCGTGCGCATCACCGGGAACGGTATCGACGAGCTGGCTCCCATCTCCGAGATCAACAAGCGCAGGATCCTGATCGAGCAGGAGTATCCGTTCGGCGTCTACCAGGTGACGGCGTCGAACGGAGCGCACGCCAGCCCGCCCCTGTCCCTGACGATCGAGTGATCCGGAGGACCAGGCACGTGCGCCGGAGCCCGGCGCACGTGCGGTCGCCGGAGCGCGACGCTCGGCCGGGGCGCGCTGACACGGGCTCTTCGGGGCGAGGCGCTCGCGGATCGAGCAGGCCGGCGGTCGAGCTATCTACCGCCCGAAGAACGACACCTGCTGGAATCGCAGGCCGGCCAGGATCTGCTCCACCCGCGCGTCGGACAGCGACCCGATCCGTTCCCCCAGGCGGGCCTTGTCGACCGAAGAGATCTGCGACACGACCACGACGCTCTGCCTGGGGAGGTCCCCCTCGCCCACGTCGAGCAGGACATTCCCCGGCTCGTTCGCCCGGTGCAAGTTCGACGTCAGCGCGCACACGACCACGGTCGTGATGCGCGAGTGGTTGAAGAGGTCGTCCTGGACCACCACGTGGGGATGGGAGTAGCTCGGGGCAGGCCCTCGCGAGTCATCTGGCCCTATCCAGAACACGTCCCCGCGGTTGATCTTCACCGGAGGCGTGTCCGCTGGTTCTTCTGCGCTCGCCGTCATGTGCGCTCGTGAACTTGGCCTGAAGAATGCGGCATTGCAAGGATTATGAGCCTGCCGGCCGATGCCGGTGGGCTATCAGAGGCACTCGACGAGGCCGTCGTACAGCGATCTGTCCGTTCCGGGGAGCGCGGCGTCGATCGCCCGATCCATCGGCGCCGAGAGCGCCTTCACGAGGTCGACCACGGCGGTCTCCGGGGCGACGGGCATCTCGCAGAGGAAGACCCTGGCGTCCACCTCCACATCGCCCGTGGAAGGGAGGACCTCCTCGTTGCTCGCCGCGAAGACCCACACGCAGCTGCCTATCGTCCCGGCGTGCTCCTCGACGGAGCAACGGAATCGAAGCGGCTCGTAGTTGCTGTACTCGCCTTCGCAGAAGGTGTCGCCGCACACGGCGTCGAAGTCGTCGTCCAGAACGCGGAGCAGCCCGTACCAGGCGTCGATCTCGGCCGCGCTCGTGAAGTACGACCCGGCGTCGACGAAGCGCTTCGCGCCGGTCGAGCCGGCCGGAGCCCCCGCACCGTCTTGCCGCGGAGCGGTGCTCTCCGGCCGCGGCAGGGCGGCGCCTTGCGCGGCAGAGCAGGCGAGCGCGAGAACAGGGAGAAGCAGGAACAGGGAGCGATGAGAGCGATGAACCAACATGCGTGCCTCCATCCGAGCGCGACGCGCGGCGCCGGCTCGAGCCATCACGCCGCGTCAGGGCCTTTGCGCTGTCCCGCAACGGCGAGGCCAGCGCGAGGTCGGCCCTCGCGGCGTTTCGATAGGCACTCTTTGCGAGCGGCGTGCCGCGGCTTTTTTGCCGGATCTCGCGGCCCTCGCCGCGCCCCGGGACCTGGCGGCCGCCACGCGTTCCGCCAGATCCGCCAGATCCGCCAGCTCCCCGCGATCCGATCGTTGCTCCGGCTGATCTTCATCGCGCCCTTCCCGCGCTCACGGCGCGCCCGCTACCTCGACCACGAAGCGCTCGCCGTCGACCCGGATCGCCACCGGCCGGCCGGAGAGCCGCGCGGCCGCGCGTGCGTGGGCCTCCGGCTCCTTGGCGGCGAGCGCCGCCGCCGACGACGCTCTGCCCGGCGCCGGTGGCGCTTTGAAGAGAATCTCGTCTCTGGGCATGAACGATCCTCACGAGTCCGGGAACAGAGCTCCGAAAACGAGCGGTTCTCTCCAATCGACGTGACGATGCCCCGCGGCGCGAGCCGACGGCGCGCGGCGTCGATCCGGAGACGCCCGCGCACGACAGGAGCCGATCATGAAGTCTCTGCACCATCGCTTCATTTCTCCGGGAACGCCGGTCGCCGGCGCAGCAGCGACGCGCTTCCGACGCGTGTTCTCGACGGTCCTCATCTCCGCGCTGCTCGGATCCTCGGCCCTGCTCGCGGGCTGCTCCGACGGCGGCGGGGCGCCGGCAAGCACGGACGCCGGCAGCGGCGCGGGAGGCGGCGGCGCCCAGAGCGGCGCGGGCGGCGACGAAAGCGGCGGCGGCGGCGAAGACGCGGGCGGAGGCAGCGGCGGCGAAGACGCCGGCGGCGGCGGCGGCGGCGGCGATGGCGGCAGCGGCGGCGAAGACGCCGGGAGCGGCGGCGGCGACCCGTGGGGCGAGTGCACCGACGAGTCCACGAACGGCGCCAACACCGACCCGGACGACCCCGTGCAGCAGGCCGTGGATCGCCTGGGCGACGGCAAGTACCCCGCCGTCCTGGCCACCGTCCGTGACGTCGACGGGAAACTCCGTCACTACGCCGCCGGTGTCCGCGATCTGGAGACCCAGGCGAAGGTGCCTGTCGACGGGCTCGTGCGCATCGGCAGCAACAGCAAGACCTTCACCGCCGTGGTCGTCCTGCAGCTCGTCGGCGAGGGCAAGGTCGACCTCGACGCGCCGGTCGAGACGTACCTGCCGGACCTGGTCCGCGGCGAGGGCATCGACGGCCGCGAGATCACGGTTCGGCAGCTGCTACAGCACACCAGCGGGCTGGCCGACTACGACGATGTGCTCCTGGTCGGCGGCGTCTTCCCGGTCCAGCACACCTACTTCGATCCCTACGCTCTGCTCGACATGGGGCTGTCGCAGCCGGGGAAGGCCCCCGGCTCCGAGTGGGCGTACAGCAACACAAACTACGTCCTCGCCGGCCTGATCATCGAGAAGGTCACCGGCCGCCCGCTGAACGAGGAGATCACGAAACGGGTCATCGAGCGCATCGGGCTGCGCAGCACCTATCTCCCCGGCGTCGGCGAGCAGAGCATGAAGGGGTGCCATCTCAAGGGCTATCACACGGACGTGCCCCTGGAACCGCTGCAAGACATCACCGAGCTGGACACGTCCTGGGGATGGGCCGCAGGACAGGTGATCGGGAGCCCGAGCGACCTCAACCGCTTCTATCTCGCCCTCTTCGGCGGCGAGCTCCTCGAGCCGGCGCAGCTCGAGGAGCTGCGCACCACCGTCGACGCCGCCATGTGGCCCGGCGCCCGGTACGGCCTCGGCGTGGTCAGCACCCCGCTCAGCTGCGGCGGCCTCGTCTGGGGACACGGCGGCGACATCCCCGGCTACCATACCCGCGGCGGTGTCACCGACGACGGCCGCGCCATCACCGTCGCCGTCACGGTGCTGCCGTACTTCCTGTACGGCGCAGAGGCCGCCGATCAGGCCTACCTCGACATCCTCGCCCTCGTCGACACCGCCCTTTGCGAGTGAGCCCCCGGGGGCGCTCTTGCGCCTCTCCGGCGGCGGGAAGCACGCGGACCGCGCCGCGCCTCAGGCCCTTCGCGCCGTGCGCGGCGCGATGACATACCCCTTGCGTCCCAGCGCGTGCCGGAACCCGGCCTCCAGGTCCCGGTGCGTGGTGAGGTTGCCGAGATCGAGGCCGAGGTCGATCACGGTGCGGGCGATGCCGGGCGAGGCGCCGACGACGCTGCACTCGGCCCCGAGGAGCCCCGCGGCGCGCGTGGCCTGGATCAGGTGGTTCGCCACCGCGGTGTCGACCGAGGTGACGCCGGTGATATCGATGATGACGAACTCGGCATGGTGCCGCTCGATCGCGCCGACGAGCGACTCCATGAGCTGAGCGCCGCGGGAGCTATCCATCTGGCCGACGAGCGGAACGACGAGGATGCCCGGGTGGATGGGGATGCTCGGCGTCGAGAGCTCCTGGATGAGATCGAGGAGCCGCCGCTGGGTCTCGAGGAGGATCGCCTCGTGGCGCTTGGCGTCCTCGATCTTCTTGCGCTCGGTGATGTCCTCGCCGAGCCCGAGGAGATAGCGACCCTTGCCCTTCGAGTCCTTCATGGGGATCCACCGGGAGTGGCAGATGCGCTCCCCGAAGCGCGCCGAGGGCACGCGGAGCTCGGGGATCTCGACCGGCACGCCCCCCGCCAGGACGGCGCGGCTCTCGGCGTCGATCTTGTCGGCCACCTCCTTCGGCAAGTAGTCAGCGATGCGCTTGCCGATCAGGTCCTCTCGCGCGTGGCCATGAAACTCCTCGAACTTCTTGTTCACCCGCACGTAGCGGAGCTCCGCTTCTTCCTTGACAAAGAGGATGAGCGGGAGGTTCTCGATGATGCCGTCGAGGAGGATGCGCGTGCGCTCGAGCGACTCCTCCGTCGCCCGGCGCTCGGTGATGTCGTCGTAGATCACGGCGAGGCCCCGATCTCCCACGGGAAACGACCAGGTCGTGATGACGCGCGAGCCCGCCTCCGGGGGGAGGACCACCTCGTCCTCGGCGGTGCCGCCGCTGCGGATCAGCTCCGCCAGGCGCTGAGGAATGCCGAGCTGACGCAGGCTGGGGGCGCTCTCGTCCACGGTCCGGCCGAGGATCTCCGCCATGGGCCTGGTGGCGAGCCGCGCGGAGGCCGGGTTCATGTAGACGTAGCGGAGCGACCGGTCATCTGCGGGGATCTCGAGGGAGAGGAACGTGCAGCCGAGCTGCATCGTCTCGATCACCTGCGCGCAGCGGCGCTGGTGCTCCCGCGCGCGGCGCTCGTCCCGATCGATGAAGCGGAGCAGCGCGCCGCGGCCCCCGCCGATCGTGCAGGAGAGCCCGCGGAGCGCCCAGCGCGGCGCGCCGGAGCCCTCGCCCGGGAGGTCGCTCTCGCCCCGGTCGCTCTCGCCCGAGAGCAGCGCCTGGAGCCAGGCGAGCTCGACGGCCGCGGGCGCCGGCGGCAAGAGCACGCGATCGCCCTCCGGCGACAGCGGCAGGATCGGCGCCCCGGGCCCCGCGAGGAGCCGCTCGAGCTGCTCGTTCTTGCACCGGACGGCGCCGCGCGCGTCGATGACGAGCGCGGGGTCGTCCAGGGTCTCGACGAGCAACCGCAGATCGAGGCACACCCTCTCTTCTTTGTCTTCAGCTGCCGTATTCACGAACCCACCCCGGTGAGCCGTCCGCGTGAGCCGAGCGCGGCCCGCTGTCCTGGAGGGTCACACCGAGGGCATCATCGCTCCGTTCGTGAATTTCTGCACTCCCTGGTGAGCTCCTCCGCCGAAAAGACGGAGCGGGCGTCGCGTCCGGCGCCGCCGTCACCACCTCCGCTGGCGCCGAGGTCGGCAGGAGCGCGCCGCCGACCGACATGGTTGTCTGTGGGGGCCACGACGAGCGGCACGGCGTGGGGTTTATCCCAGATTCGAGCTCATCGCTCCCGGGCCACGCCCCCTTCGGTCGCGCCGCCGGAGCCCCAGGGACGCCGCGAGCAGCGCTGTCAACACGAGGGCATTCCCGGACGGAGCGCGGCTCGCCGAGCGGCAGCTACAGCCGGCTGGGTCGCCTGATTCCCCGCCGGAGGTCCCCCCCGACGTCTGGGCGGGCGGCGCTGAGCCTGAGGAAGCCCCACCCGTACCCACCGTGGACCCTCCGCCGGAGCCGGAGCCGGCTCCACCGCCACCGCCACTGCCGCTGCCGCTGACGGTGCCGCCGCCGCTCGTGCTTCCAACCGTGCCAGCCCCGCCGGCTCCCCCGCCTCCGATGGGCGAGAATTGCCAGGAGTTCACGTTGAGGAGGTACGACTCGCCACCGGTGAAGACCAGATAAAGATCGTGCACGCCGGTGGCGCCGTCGACCCCACACGACGTATCGCTCCACGCCTGCCAGCCCCCCGTCGCTTCGACCGCGCAGGTACCCACGAGCGTGCCGTCGGGCGCATCCAGGTGGAGCTCGATGCTGCCTCCCTCCGCGGCGCTCGCGACGCGCGCGCTGAAGCTCTCCGCCCCTTCGCCGAAGTCGACCCCACGGAGACGCACCCAGTCTCCGTCGTGGATGCTGGCGAGGTTCATCCCGCCCTCCTCGCAGGGCTCGGTCTCGATGCCGCTCTGTGCGTTGAAGGTCTCGGCCTCGACGCGCGCGTACGGGTCGAGGTGCCCGACCTGCTTGAGCCCGTCCGTCGTGTAGGTCACTGGCACGATCGAGCCGTCGGCTTTGTAGGTGAGCGACTCGAGCGCGATGTTCCGGCGATAGCCTGTGGGCTCTCCGGCGTCGGTGGCGACGGAGCGATTGTGGTAGGCGTGGTACCAGGAGCCGCCAAACTCAAAGATCGCCGCGTGGTTGTTGTCGCCGTTGTTCTTCGGCGGCTGCGCCCCCACCGTGCCACCGTACGTGAAGCCGGACGTGGGGCTCTTGCTCGTGAGGTAGTCGATCCGTATGCCGTTGGCGGGGTTCGTCGAGTACGACAGATAGTAGACGCCGTCGCGCTTGTGCATCCAGGAGGCCTCGAAGAAGTACGGGACCGTGAGCCCGATGGCCGTGCCCGAGACGCTCACCATGTCGTCGTTCAGCCTGATGATGCGCGCGTTCTGCTCGCCGTTGCCGCCGAAGTAGAGGTACGCCTGGCCGTCGTCGTCGACGAAGACGCCCGGATCGAAGAGCCACATGTTGGGGCCCGAGGCGCCGGGGGTGCTCGAGGTGATCAGGGCGCTGCCCTTCGCGTCCTTGAACGGTCCGGTCGGGCTGGCGCTCGAGGCGACGCCGATATTCGACCCGCCATTGCCGAAGTACATGTAGATGGTGCCGTTGCGCTCGGTGAGCGCCGGGGCCCAGGAGAGGTTCGCCCAGGCGCCGTCACGGGGCATGCGCATCACTTCCCCGTGATCGGTCCAGTTCTTCAGGTCGCTGCTCGAGACGGCCACGATCGACGCCATCTTGTAGCCGTCGTCCGAACCGTCCTGCTTGACGCTGTCGTCATCGTTCGAGCAGTAGAGGTAGAGGCGCCCGTCGTGCACCAGCGAGGCCGGGTCGGCGAGGTAGCGGTGCGAGGCGATGGGGTAATCGGCCAGCGCGGAAGGGCTCGCGAAGAGCCCGGCCAGGACGAGCGCGCCCCCGCGCCATGCCGCTATCGACAATTTTCGTGAAGAATGCATGTTCACCTGATCGCTCGGGGTCCGAAGCGAAATCGCGAGAGCTCGCGTGGTCTCGGGACAAAGCGGAAGGACGCCCTCCCGGGCCAAATGTGAACGTTCACATGTCGGGTGTCAACTGCAATCAGCCGGCCAGCGCCACCCGCGTGCGGGCGGCGCACCCGGTCTCGGGCCGGCGCTCAGCCCTTCTTGCGCGGCGCCTTGAGCGACAGCTTGAGCAGCACGTCGTCGCGGATCAGGTCGTCCTGCTTGCCCGGATAGACGATCCCGAAGTCCTTCCGGTTGATCACGAACTCGGCGTTGCCCGACACCGCATCGGCGCCCTCGGCGATGGTCGCGGGGAAGGTGATGGTCTTCTTCACCCCGTGCAGATCGAGCTCGCCGGTGATCGTGTGCGTCGCGCCGTTCTCGCCGCCGGCCTTGATCTGGCTCGAGGTGAAGGTCGCCTTCGGGAACTTCTCGACATCGAAGAAGTCCGGCGACTTGAGGTGGCCGTCGAGCTTCTCCGCGTCGGACTTCACCGACGCTGTGTCGGCCTCGATGCTGAGCTTGCCGCCCTCGGCCTTACCGCCGGCGAGCGTGATCGAGCCCGAGATCTTCTCGAACTTGCCCTCGTGCTTGCCCGTGACCTTCGAGCCGACGAAGCCGATGGTGGACGCGGCCGCGTCGAGGGGCAGCGCCTCGGCGGGGCCGGAGGGCGCGGCCGCCTGCGCCTGCGCCGGCGCGGCGGCCGAGACGGTCGCCTTGGGCTTGTCCTTCGTCGGATCCTCGCAGCCCGCGAGCGAGAGCACGAGGGCGGCGGGGAGCACGAGGCGAGCAATACGGGACGTGATCATGAGAGACATTCTCCTTGTCGGTCAGCCAAACTGCACAGAACGCTTCGTGAACGTGCCATAGGTGAGCCCCGTGATGGGGAACTCCACCGGCTCGCTCACGTCGATCGACGCCCCCAGGGCGGCGACCACCGGTACGAAATGCTCGTGCGTCGGGAGCGCCATCTTCACCCCCGGCGCGCGCCTGCGGTAATCGAGCAGCGCGTCGACGTCCCGGCGCGCCAGCACCTCGGCGCACCACGCGTCGAACTCCGTGGCCCAGGGCTGCGTGACCGCATCGCCGCGCCAGTCTGCCGCGCGCAGATTATGAGTCAAGAAACCGCTGCCGATCACCAGCACCCCCTCGTCGCGCAGCGGCGCGAGCGCGCGCCCCATCTCGAGGAGCGGGGCTGGAGAAAGGGTCGGCAGCGAGACCTGGAGCACGGGGATGTCCGCGTCCGGGACCATGGCGACGAGCGGCACATAGGCCCCGTGATCGAGGCCCCGGCGCGGATCCTCCGCGACCGGCCCGAGGGGGCCGAGCAGCTCCCGGACGCGCCGCGCGAGCGCGGGGGCGCCCGGCGCGGGGTAGGTCACGCGGTAGTACTTCTCGGGGAAATTATAGAAGTCGTACACGAGGGGCACGGTCTCGGTGGCGCCGAGGGTGACCGGCGCGTCGACCCAGTGGGCCGAGAGCATCAGGATCGCCCGCGGGCGCGGCATCGCCTGCGCCCAGGCGCCGAGCTCGGCCACCCACGCGCGATCGTCGAGCAGAAAGGGAGAGCCGTGCGCGAGGAAGATGGCCGGCATGCGCCCCGCGTGAGCCTGGTTCCGGGTCTCGGACATGGTACCTCTCTCGGTCGCGCCCGACGTCGACGTGGCGCCCGATGTCGAAGCCGAGCTCGATGTCCCCGACGTCGAGGACCGGCACGCGCCCGCGATGGGCGCGGCTCCGCCCGCGACAAGGAGGAGCCTCAAAGCAGCCCGGCGATTCATGGGCTCACCCTAGGACGTTTCCAGGAGTGGTACAATCCCCCCACAATGAAACGCCAGGTTGTCAAAAAGGAAACCATCGACGCGGATCTGCTCGATCTGCGGGCTTTCTGCCTGGTCGTCGATCTCGGGTCGATCACGGCGGCCGCGAGGACGCTGGGGGAGACCAAGGGCAGCGTCAGCCGCCGCATCACCCGCCTGGAGCACGCGCTCGGGGTGGAGCTGCTCCGGCGCAGCCCGCGGCTCGTGCAGGCGACCGAGGACGGCCTCGCCTACCGGATGCGGGTGGGCCGGGCGCTCGAGCTGCTGGAGGACGCGAACGCGGCGGTGCAGCAGGCGCGCGCCAATCCGAGCGGGCACCTCCGGGTGACGGCGCCGTTCGATCTCGGGCTGAGCCTCCTGGCGCCGCTCTCGGCGGGCTTCACCGAGCGCTACCCCGAGATCTCGCTGGAGATGCTCCTCACGGAGGCCCTGCTCGACTTCGACGCCCACCAGATCGACGTGGCCCTGCGCGCGACAGCGAGCCTCCCGGACTCGTCGCTCATCGCCCACAGGCTCCAGCACATCGAGCTCGGGCTGTTCGCGGCGCCGGCCTACCTTCGCAAGCACGGGCCCGTGCGCACGCCCGAGGACCTCGCGGGGCACCGGCTGCTCCTCGCCCAGACCGCGCGCGGGCACGCGACGATCGCGCTGCAGCCGCTCCCGGGTGCGCGCGGCGAGCGCGCCGAGATCCGGGTGCGCGCGGCGATCGCGGCGTCCGATTACTCCTTCTGCCGCGAGGTCGCGCTGGCCGGGGCCGGGATCGCGCTCGTCCCCGCGGTCAACGTGCGGAGCGATCTCGAGGCGAAGCGGCTCGTCCCCGTGCTCAAGGACCACGCGATCGACGGCGGCGCCCCCCTCTACCTCGTGCACCCGGGGACGCGCTTCCTGCCGTCGAAGATCCGCGCCTTCCGCGACTACCTGCTCGACGCCTTCGGCGTTCAGGGGCGGCGCGAGGCCTCCGCCACCGCGCGATAGCGGGCCGGCCCCTCCTCGCTCCCGGCCGGAGGGAGAGCGCGCCTCCCGGCCTCCCGGACGCGGGCCGTGCTCGCGTCCGAGCAGCGGAGCACCACCAACTGTTGCTGGGGAAGCAGCGCGTCCGCAGATCCGACGCCGGGCGCCGCGCGGCGGTGGGCGCGGACCCATGGACGGTCGCCGCCGGAGGGCGGCCCGCACGGCGGCATGGGTGTTGCTGCGCAGGTCGCGTACCGAGGTCCATCTGCGCACGTTCATCGACAGCAAAGGCTTTCTTCTGGTGCTCGCCGCGGCGCTGCTCGCCCTGTCCGGGTGCAAGCGCGAGCGCGGCGCGAGCGCCGGTCCCCGGCTCGCCCTGGACGCCCCGATCCCGGCCGAGCTCCCGCGCGAGACGCGGCTCAGCATCGGTGATCCGAGCGCGCAGAAGCAACTCCAGCTCTCGGGCGACATCGACAGGCTGCCGTTCCGCGTCGACTGGCAGAACATCAGCGGCGGGCCGCAGACCATCGAGGCGTTCCGCGCCGGCGTCCTCGACGCGGGCTCGGTCGGCGACACGCCGCCCATCCACGCCACCTTCACCGGCGTCGACATCAAGATCATCGCCGTGCTGGTGCGGGAAAAGCCCATCTACGAGCTGGCGACGGCGCCGGGCGTGCGGCTCGCGTCGGTCCAGGACCTCCGCGGCAAGAAGATCGCCTATTCGCCGGGGCAGGCGCAGGGCGCGCTCGTCCTGCGCGCGCTCAGGAAGGCCGGGCTGTCGCCGCAGGACGTCACCCTCGTCCAGCTCGGCAGCCCCGAGTTCAGGGAGGCGCTCGCCGGCCGACAGGTCGACGTCGCGCCGCTGTCCGGCATCACCCTGCTGCGCTACCTCAACGAGTACCGCGCCGACGGCGCCTCGTCGATCTCGCACGGGGTCCGCGACAACCTCAGCTTCCTTCACGTGCGCACCGAGGCGCTCCAGGACGCCCACAAGGCGGCGGCGCTATTCGAATACGCCAGGTGGCGCGCCAGGGCCCAGCTGTGGGCCCACGCGAACCCGGAGCCGTGGATCGAGGCGTATTACGTCAAGGACCAGGGCCTCACGGCCGCGGAGGGGCGCTTCCTGGTCGAGAGCACGAGCAAGCCACAGTATCCGAGCGACTGGACCGAGACGATCGCGCTGACCCAGGAGACCGTCGACCTGCTCGCCGAGGCCTCCGGTCAGAAGCGCTTCGAGGCCACGACGATCTTCGACCGCCGATTCGAGACGATCGGGGCGGAGGCGACCAGCGCCGCCCAGGGCGCCGGACCGACGGACCGGCCGGCGACGGCCGACAGGAGCACTCCATGACGACCACACTGCCCACGAGGGCCATCTCGCCGCGCGTCGCCACGCGAGCCGCCTCGCTGCGCGTCGCCGGCGGCCCGGATCTCACCGCGTCCGCGGATGTCCGCGCGTCGCTTGTCGGCGCGCTCGCGCGCCCGGCAGGCGGCCCTGTCGCCCGCCGCCGCTCGCGGCGCCGCCTGGGCCCGGGCCGGCGCATCCCGTACGGCGCGGCGCTCGGCCCGGCGCTGCTGCTCGTCGCCTGGGGCCTCGCCTCGGCGACCGGCGTGCTCGACGCGCGCGTGCTGTCCGCGCCGTGGACCGTGGTGACCACGGCCAGCGATCTGATCGCCGACGGGCGGCTGCTGTCCAACCTGCTCACGTCGGCGCAGCGGGCCTTCCTCGGGCTCGCCCTCGGCGTCGGCCTGGGCACCGTCCTGGCCCTGCTCTCCGGGCTGACCCGCGTCGGCGAGGCGCTCGTGGACGGGCCGGTGCAGCTCAAGCGCGCGATCCCGACGCTCGCGCTCATCCCGCTGCTGATCCTCTGGTTCGGCATCGGCGAGGAGATGAAGGTGCTCACCATCGCCCTCGGCGTCGTCATTCCGGTCTACGTCCACACCCACGCCGCGCTGCGCACCATCGACGCGCGCTACGTGGAGCTGGCCGAGACGGTCCGCCTCTCCAGGTGGCAGTTCGTCCAGAAGGTGGCCTTGCCGGGGGCGCTGCCGGGCTTCCTCATGGGCGTCCGGCTGGCGGTCACCGGCGCGTGGCTGGCGCTCGTGGTGGTCGAGCAGATCAACGCCACGAGCGGCATCGGCTACATGATGTCGCTGGCCCGCTCTTACGGTCAGACGGAGATCATCCTCCTCGGCCTCGTCGTGTATGGCCTGTTCGGCCTGGCCTCCGACGCGGCCGTCCGGCTCATCGAGAGAAGGACCCTGTCATGGCGCCGTATCCTGGCCGGCTGACCGCGCCGCCGCCCACGGTCCGGATCCGCGGCCTGACCCGCCGCTTCGGCGCCCGCACGGTCCTCGACGACGTCGACCTCACGATCCAGCGGGGCGAGTTCGTCGCGCTGCTCGGCCGCAGCGGCTCGGGCAAGAGCACCCTGCTGCGGGCGATCGCCGAGCTCGACTACGACGTGACCGGCTCGGGCGAGCTGCACATGCCGCAAAATCGCGCGGTCGTGTTCCAGGACACGCGGCTCCTGCCGTGGGCGCGGGTGCTCGACAACGTGATCCTGGGGCTCGACCTGCCCGACGCCGCGGCGCGCGGCGAGGCCGCGCTCGCCGAGGTCGGGCTCGCCGGGCGGGAGCGCGCGTGGCCGGTCGAGCTGTCCGGCGGCGAGCAGCAGCGGGTCGCGCTGGCGCGGTCGCTCGTGCGCGACCCGGAGCTCGTGCTGGCCGACGAGCCGTTCGGCGCGCTCGACGCGCTGACCCGGATGCGCATGCACGATCTCCTGCGCGAGCTGTGCGCGCGGCACCGCCCCGCCGTGCTGCTCGTCACCCACGACGTCGACGAGGCGATCACGCTCGCCGACCGGGTGCTGGTGCTCGTCGACGGCCGCATCGCCGAGGAGCAGCGGATCGAGCTGCCGGCCCCGCGCCCGCTCCGCGACCCCCGATTCCTCGCTCACCGCGAGTCGCTGCTGGCCGCGCTGGGCGTGGCGCCGGCAGCGGCCTCCACCGAAGACACCGACTCGAGCTCTGAACTGGAAGGAAGTGCCCCGTGACCCATCGGCCCGGACGACTGCATCTCAACGCGTTTCTCATGAGCGTAGGCCACCATGAGGCCTCGTGGCGCTTGCCGGAGAGCGACCCGTTCGCGAACACGAGCATCGCGCATTTCAAGCACCTCGCCCGCGTCGCGGAGCGGGGCAAGCTCGACTCCCTCTTCCTCGCCGACAGCCCGGTGCTCTGGAACAACGTCGGCCGCAGGCCGGCCGGGACGCTCGAGCCGACGGTGCTGCTCGCGGCGCTGGCGGGCGTGACCGAGCACGTCGGGCTGATCGCCACCGCCTCGACCACGTACAACGAGCCGTTCAACCTGGCCCGGAGGTTCGCGTCGCTGGATCACATCAGCGGGGGGCGGGCCGGGTGGAACATCGTCACGACCGCCGGCGTGGACGCGGCGCGCAACTTCAACCTGGACGAGCTGCCGGCGCACAGCGACAGGTACGCGCGGGCGGCCGAGTTCATCGATGTGTCGCTGAAGCTGTGGGACAGCTGGGACGACGACGCGCCGCTCGGCGACAAGGAGAACGGCGTCTGGGGCGACGACGGGAAGATCTATCCGGCGCAGCACGCGGGCCGGCATTTCAAGGTCGGCGGCGCGCTCAACGTGCCGCGCCCGCCGCAGGGCTATCCGCTGCTCGTGCAGGCCGGCTCGTCGGAGGACGGCAAGGAGCTGGCGGCGCGGTACGCCGAGGCGGTGTTCACGGCGCAGCAGACGCTGGAGGACGGGCAGCAGTTCTATACCGATCTGAAGGCGCGCGTCCGGGCGCTGGGCCGCGACCCGGAGTCGATCAAGATCCTGCCGGGCATCGTGCCCGTGATCGGCGCCACCGAGGCCGAGGCGCACGCGCTCGACGCCGAGCTCGACCGGCTCATCAAGCCGGAGTACGCGAAGCGCCAGCTCGCGCAGACGCTGCGCGTGAAGCCGGAGGACCTCGACCTCGACGCCGAGCTGCCAGGGGATCTCCCGAGCGAGGATCAGATCGAGGGGGCCAAGAGCCGTTACACGCTGATCGTGACCCTGGCCCGGCGGGAGCGGCTGACGGTGCGCCAGCTCATCGGCCGGCTCGGTGGCGGCCGCGGGCACCGGACGTTCGCCGGCACGCCCGAGCAGGTGGCGGACGCGATCCAGCACTGGTGGGATCAGGGCGCGGCCGACGGCTTCAACATCATGCCGCCGGTGCTGCCGTCGGGGCTCGAGGCGTTCGTCGACCACGTGGTGCCGATCCTGCAGCGTCGTGGTCTGTTCCGGACCGAATACGAGGGCAAGACGCTGCGCGACAACTACGGGCTGTCGCGGCCGGTGAACCGCAACCACGGTCAGGAGCTTGTCGAGGCGGCAGAGTGAGCGGCGTACCCGCTGCGCGGCGACAGCTGCGCTCGACGCGTTCCTGAGGACGAGCCGCCGTTACCTGGCGGCGGTCGCGCCGGTCTCGACGAGCCACGCCTGGGCGTCCTCGGCGAGCTCGCGCAGGGCGTTCACCGAGGTCTCGTGTACAGACTCATGGAGTAGAAGGCGAAAGCTCATGTCGGGTGGTCGTCGTGATCGCGCGACGTCCGGCGGCGCACCGTTCCGTGAATTCCGCGCGAAATCGATCGATCCAGGCGCGTGTTCATGTAGCGTCCGCGCGACATGCGCACTCCTTTTCTGACATGGATCGCCATCACGCTGTTCTCCCTGGCCACCGCCGCCTGCGGGGATGATGCTGCCGATGAACAGCCCTCCGAGGCCACTGGCGGTGCCGGCGGCACGGGCGGCAGCACCGGTGGCGGCGGCGGCGCGGGCGGCGGTTCCGGCGGCACCGGCGGCACCGGCGGTTCCGACGGCACCGGCGGCACCGGCGGCACCGGCGGCACCGATGGTACCGGCGGCGCGGGCGGCGCCGACTCGCGCGACCTCCTCGAGCAGCTCCAGGACATCGACGGCCTCACCGCCGTCGAGCAGGACTCGAGCTTACCGGGATACCGCTACTTCGTGATGGAGCTCGACCAGCCCGCCGATCACGACCACCCTGAGGGCGTCCGGTTCCAGCAACGCGTGACCTTGCACCACCGGGATCCCGCCGCGCCCGTGGTCCTCGTCACCGAGGGCTACCAGGTCCGCCCGGACTCCCAGTGGCTCGACGAGCCCGCCGAGCTGCTCGCCGCCAACCAGATCCGCGTCGAGCACCGCTTCTTCACCCCCTCCCGCCCGGAGCCCGCGGACTGGTCGCTGCTCACCATCGAGCAGGCCGCCGCGGACCTTCACCGCGTCATCGCGTCGATCCGGCCGCTCTACGAGGGCAAATGGATCTCCACCGGCGCGAGCAAAAGCGGCATGACCTCCGTCTACCATCGCCGCTTCTATCCCGCCGACGTCGACGGCACGGTGGCATACGTGGCCCCGCACAGCGCCGGCACCTCCGATCCGCGCTACGTCGATTTCGTGGCCGAGCGCGGCGATCCCGCGTGCCGGGAGGCCCTCCAGGGCTTCCAGCGCGAGGTGCTGCTGCGCCGCCCCGCCATGCTCGACCTCATGGAAGCCGAGATCGAGGTCACCTACGATCTCCTCGGCGCCGAGAGGGCCCTGGAGGTCGCCGTTGTCGAGTCGGTCTTCTCCCTCTGGCAATACAAGGACGCGAGCTTCTGCGAGCGCGTCCCGACCGCCGCGTCGGACGACGCCGCGGTCTGGGCGTTCCTCGACGAGGCGAACGCCCCCCGCCTCTGGTCCGACGCCGACCTCGACGGCATGGAGCCGTACTACTGGCAGGCTGCGGCGGAGCTGGGTTATCCGAGCTTCTCGGAGGCGCACATCGCGGATCTGCTCCTCTACCCCGGCGCGAACGCGCCCACCACGTTCATCGAGCCCGGGCCCGGCAAGGCCGCGGCCTTCGAGCCCGCGGCGATGCAGGACGTCTCCGGCTGGCTCACCACCGAGGGCGAGCGGTTCCTGTTCATCTATGGTGAAAACGATCCGTACACCGCGGCCGCCTTCGACGTCGGGGGCGCCCGCGACTCCCACCGTCTCATCGTGCCGGGAGGGACCCACGGCGCCGTCCTCCTCGCGCTCGCGCCGGCCGACCAGGCGGTGGCCTTCGGCGCGCTGGAAGCCTGGACGGGCGTCACGCCGAGCGTCACCCCGAGCGGCCGCGCCCCGGCGGCGCTGCGGCCCCTGCTCCGGGGCCGGCGCTGGGTGGCGCGCGACTAGTCTCGACTTGGGCACAGCTGCCGGTGTCAGACAGCTGTGCCCAAGCACGCCAGCAGCGGCGCCAGACGTTTTTTCAACGTCGGAGCGTTTGTGTCGGGCTCAAAAAGTCGCTCGGCCCATGAGGCGCGCCGCAGTGTCGCGAGCATGTCGGAGAAAGCTGGCAGGGTCTTGCTGGGGGAGCTCTTCGGCGAGTACCAGGGCGCCTTGGACGGTTGCGCCGAGCGGAGCTTGCAGCCGGTCCTGGCGTACCGGAGCACCACGAGCGTGCAGAGGAGCAAGGTGAATGGAGCGGTTCGCTCGACGGCGCGCTCGGTCCTGGAGCGCGGCTGCTCGAAGCCGCGCTTGCCCTTGGTCTCCTGGAAGGTGGCCTCGAGCGACCAGCGCTTGGCGTAGTGCTCGATGATGTCCCTGGGCACCATCGTCGGGTCGGTGCTGACCAGCACGTCGTCGTCGATGTGGCCCGGAAAGCCGCGCACCACGACCAGGCGCACCAGCTCGGAGCGGGCCACCGAATACCAGAGCGCGTCGAGGGTCATCACCTTGACGGTGACGACCCGCTTGTAGACGTTGACGTTGACCGACTGCCAGCGCGCCTTGGCGGCGTTGGCCTGGGCTGCCGGTGACGGCAGCCTCGTGCCTCGCACCCGCGGCCGCCCCGTCTGGCCGCCGCGGCGCGCAGGCGCAGGCGCGTAGATGGCCGCGTCGAGCCGCGCGCGACCGGCGAAGGTGACGTTGCTGGGGCGAGCCCGGATGACCGAGCTATTGGTGTAAGCCGCATCGCCGACGACGAGGAGGCGCCGGGTGCGGCAGCTGCTCGCCAAGCCGCGCGATGAGCTCAGCCGCGAGCTCGGTGATGCGGCGATGCGCGCGCCGCTGCTGCTCGCACAGCTTCTCGCTGCGGTAGAGCCGGAACAGCACCGGCAAGCACCATGTCTTGTGGAACAGCTGCACGCAGATGCCCAGCATCACCCAGAGCTGCCCCCAATGGAAAGCCACGCGCGTGGCGGTCGACAGCAGCGGGTCGCGATGCATCGAGGCGGCGGCGATCTTCTTGCCCGTGTGACGGCCGAGCGTGTCGTCGACCGCGGCCAGAAGTGGCTGGTCGCGCTCGACCAGCGCATCGAGCTACGCACCGGCGTCAGCCCCATCGCGTCGCACTCCCAGATGGCCTTGGAAAAGAAGCGGAGGAAGCTGCGGATGTGCTTCCAGCCCATGGCGTTGGCTGCCCGCACCGCGGAGGTGACGGTGTGGCGGCCGAGCGCCAGCATCCAGCCGCACGCCAACGTCAGGAAAGTGCGGAAGTTAGGTGCAGTGAGCGCGGAGAGCTGGTGCCGTGACGTCGCCGACGCTCGCGTGCACGGCGCGACGCGGAAGGTGCCACGCGAGGTGTTCGAGGCCGAGGAGCTGCCGCGCCTGCTGGCGCTGCCGGAGGCGCCGTTCGATGTGCCCATCTGGATGACGGCCAAGGTCCACACCGACCACCATGCGCAGGTCGCGCGTGCGCTCTACTCCGCGCCGTCGCGCTACCGGAACAAGAAGATCGAGGTGCGCGTCGATAGCACGTCGGTGCGGCTGTACTACGACCCTGAGCTGGTCAAGGTCCACCCTCGCGTGGCGCCCGGCAAGCGCTCAACCGATCCAGGCGACTACCCCGTCCGCAAGGCCGAGTACGCGCTGCGGAACGTGAACGCGATCATCACGAGGGCGCCCTTCCGCGCGGTCCTTCGCAAGTGGCGAGCGTTAACGAGGCTGTCACCGGCCGTCCATCGGATGGACGCAGCGGCGCGCGGAGGGCGCGCCGCTCAAGCGTTCTTCCGCCGCCTCGCCTCTCCGGTGCTGCTGACATGTCGAGCAGCACATCGAACCCCTTGATCCGGGCGTGCATAGGTGCGAAAACTCGATCGCCCCGATTCAACATGGCTGTATGCGCGCGAAGAGGCATCGGCCGAAGCGGCGCTCGGAAAGGTGTTCACGATGACAGGTCGAGTCGGACGGATAGCGTCGGTTTCCTCGGTGATTCTGGCCATGACCGCGCTGACCGCGTGCGGCGATGACCAGGGCGGCGCAGGCTCATCGACCTCCAGCTCCTCCGGCTCAGGCGGCGAGGGAGGAGGCGGCGAGGGGGGAGGCGGCGAGGGGGGAGGCGGCGAGGGGGGAGGCGGCGAGGGGGGAGGCGGCGAGGGGGGAGCGCCCGCGACGCCGAGCGGAGCCACGGCCGACCTCGCGCTGCTCGAGACCACCGATCTCCATACCAACATCCTCGGCTTCGATTACTTCAAGCTGGTCGCTGAGCCATCGATTGGCCTCGAGCGCACCGCGACCCTCGTCAACCAGGCGCGAGCCGAGTTCTCGAACAACATCCTGATCGATAACGGCGACACCATCCAGGGCACCGTGCTCGCCGACTATCAGGGGCTCGTCGAGCCGATCGGGTGCGGCGAGACGCTGGCCATCTACAAGGCGATGAACCACATGGGGTTCGACGTCGGCGGGATCGGCAATCACGAATTCAACTTCGGCCTCGCCTTTCTCTCGCAGGTGACCCACACCCCGTTCGACGTCGAGGGGCTCGATCTCGCTGGATCGGCGGACTGCGAGGGCCCTCGGTTCCCGCTGGTGAACTCCAACGTCTTCAGCCTGAAGACGAACGAGACGCTCTTCCCGAACGCCGTCGTCGTCGAGAAGACCATCACGGCGACGGCGCCGGGCGGCGGCGCCATCGAGAGCACGGTCAAGGTCGGCTTCATCGACTTCACGCCGCCGACGATCCTGAGCTGGGACAAGAAATGGCTCGACGGCAAGGTCTTCGCGAAGGGGGTGGAGGAGGTCGCGGCCCCGCTGGTGGACGATCTCCGCTCCAGGGGGGCCGAGCTGGTCGTCGCCATCGTCCACGGCGGCCTCGACGACTCGCCCTATACGCCCACCCTCGAGAACCAGGCGTGGTACCTCGCCCAGGTGCCCGGCATCGACGCGATGCTCATGGGCCACTCGCACCAGATCTTCCCCAACCCGAGCAGCACCGTGGCGCAGTTCAGCCTGCCGAAGGTCGACAAGGACGCGGGCACGGTCGACGGCGTCCCCGCGGTCATGGCGAATTTCTGGGGCCAGCACCTCGGTGTCATCAAGATGGGGCTCACCCACGACGGCGAGGGCTGGACGGTCGACAAGGCGAAGACGGTCGTCGAGGCCCGGCCGATCGCCACGACCTGCAAGGATGGGCTCCCCGAGGCGTGCGATGCGATGGAGCGCTGGCGCACGGGGGCGTCCTGCGCGTTCGCGACCCTCTGCGACGCGCAGCCGGACAAGACGAAGGTCCTCGTCGAGGCCGACCCTTTCATCGCACCGCTCCTCGACGCCGAGCACCAGGCGACGATCGCCTACGTCAGGACGCCCATCGGCACGACCGATTTCGAGATGTCGTCGATGTTCGCCGACGTGGGGGACGCCAGCGCGATCCAGATCGTCAACCAGGCCCAGGCGGACTACGTCGCCCACTACATCGAGGAGAACCTGCCGCAGTACGCGTCGCTCCCCGTGCTCTCGGTGAGCGCGCCGTTCAAGTCCGGCTTTCAGGGCGGCAACGACTACACCGACGTGCCGGCGGGGAGCATCGCGATCAACAACGCGGCCGATCTCTACCTATACGCGAACACGGTCCAGGCGGTGAAGGTCACCGGCGCGGACATCCTCGACTGGCTGGAGAGGGCCGCGACGCGCTTCAATCAGATCGATCCGAGCACGACCGAGCCGCAGCCGCTCATCAACGGCGCGATGCCCGGATACAACTTCGACATGTTCACGGACAGCAGGATCTCGTACGAGATCGACGTGACGCAGCCGCTCCCGCCCATGGGGATGAAGGCCAGCGGCCGGATCAAGAACCTCCAGTGGAACGGGGAGCCCATGGCTCCGGCCGCGGAGTTCATCGTGGCGACGAACAACTACCGCGCGAGCGGCGGCGGCGGCTTCCCTGGCCTCGACGGCTCGAAGACGATCTACGCCGCGCCGGACACGAACCGCGACGTGCTCATCGCGTACATCAAGAAGATCGAGGGCCTCACGCGGGCCGAGAACGGCTCTGCCCGCAGCTGGCGCTTCGCCCAGGTCACGACGATGGGCCCCGTGACCTTCACCTCGGCGCAGAACGCGCTCCCGAAGGCGGAGGTCGCCGGGCTGAACAACATCTCGCTCGCCGCGCAGGATGAAGGCAGCGGCAAGATGCTCTCGGTTTACTCCATCGACCTGAGCCGGTGAGCGTCCCGCCTCCCGTGCGGCTCGCCGCGCTGGTCGGCGGCGCCCTCGTGCTCGGCGTCGTCGTCGCCCTTTACCTTGGAGGGCTGCGCGAGGGCGATCGTCCCGAGGCGGGTCGCCCCACGCCCGCCGCGGCGCCCTCGCCGCCGTCGCGACCCGGGGCTCCGCCCCCGAGCGGCATGGACGCGCGGACGCTCGGCTTTCGCCTGCTCACGCTCGCGGATCCCGGGGAGGTCCTCGCCGGGATGGATTCGCTCGCGCGGGCGGCCGAGCAGGGAGACGTCGAGGCGCAGATCTCGCTCGGAAGGATCTACCTGAAGGGGCTGCCGTCGGTCCCCAGGGACGCGGCGCGCGCCCGCGCCTGGCTGCTGCGAGCCGCCCCCTCGCACCACCCGAGCGCCGCGTATTTCCTCGGCGTGATGAGCCAGAACGGCGAGGGAGTGAAGGTGGACCCCGCGGAGGCTGCGCGCTGGTTCGAGGTCGCGGCGCGCGGAGGGTCGCCGGACGCGATGTTCCTGCTCGCCAATGCGTATCGCGCAGGCGCGGGCGTGCCAAGGAATGACAGAAAAGCCGTGGAGCTCTACGAGAGCGCTGGCGAGCGGGAGCACCCCGCGGCGCTCCAGGCGCTGGCGATGGCGTATCTCTATGGTGAGCTGGGGCTCGAACCCGACGAGGCCGAGAGCCGCCGGTACACGATGGAGGCCGAGCACGCCATCCAACACCGGCAGGTTCCTCCGTAGGCGGCAGGTCCCCGACAAGGCGTCATCATGGAGGTGCTCTGGGACGCCCTGTTCGTCGTGGTGTTGTCCCCCAGCTGACGGTTGCCGTGTCAGCTCCCTGGCCTCCCGCTAGATAGACCGTTGCGTGACGGGGCGGCGAAGTTTGCGAGCCCACGGGCAGCTCGGTCTTGACTTCAAAAAAACGACTACACATAGGTAGTGTATAACGCACTATCGCGCGTTCCATTCAACACCCGTCGGTCACCGGCGCCAAGGGTGGGGCGCGTATTGCGCGTGGGTTCTTGCATCGCGGGGGACAGGCCCAAGTCACGATAATCGCACCTTCGGCGTCCGCCGAAACCCCATCAAGAGGGAAAGATGACATCCAAGCTGTTCAAAGGGCCAGCTACTGATCCTGGGCAAGGAGCCTGATGGCGACAGCGTCCGATTCGTGCCGGATGATCCATCGCCATTCGAAGAACTAAAATAGGGTTTTGATGCTATCTCACAGGCGGGCACCGGCCGTGCTCAGCCGATGGATGCGGGAGGCAACATGTCGCTGAAGAACTATGGCGTATTGAAGGGCACAGTGATCGATCGGCGTTTCGCATCGGGAGCGAACCCGCACTATCAGATCCACATCGTGGACGACACGATAGACTATCGGATCGCGGTGAATGTGCAGTCGCAGGACGGCTCCAAGGTCGAATATGTCGTCGAGTCACGGTTCGCGCACCCGCTGCTTCAAGAGCTCCACGAGCTGAGGCTGGGCTTCCATCCGCTGGAGAGGAAGCTGGGCGGGATCGGGCTCGACTATATCCGGGGGAACCTCGTGGATCGGACAGAGTTCGTTCCGCTGCCATTCTCCGCCCCAGGCCCTGACAACGACCTCAACGAGAAGCTCGATCACTACGTGCAGCGGGCGATGGCCGACGAGACGGCGCTTCTGTACGCCTTCGGGGAGCGCTGGGGCCCGGAGAACGGGAAAAAGGACAAGATCTTCGGCTTCCTGCCCGGAAACGGTATTCACGATATCCACATGAACCAGGGCAACGACGCCCGCTTCAAGAAGGACGATGGTGTCTGGCAGGACGGCGGCCTCCTCATCCACTTCCCGCGTGAGGACCAGTGGGTCGCGATCTTCCTGAAATTTCAGACGCAGGCGTGGCACACCGATGACCAGACAGGGCACACGATCGGAGTCCCGGTATCCGGACCGCCGTCTGACGTGGCCGGTGGGGGCGGTGGACTCCCCACGGTAGAGCAGCCTGACGGGATCGTGCGGATCGTTGCCGCCCTCGTGAACGACACGCGCACACCCGAACGGGAGACCGTTACATTGTTGAATACGTCGAACCAGAAGATCAACCTCGCTGGCTGGTCGCTGCTCGACAAGGCCGAATCGAGGATGGCGCTTACCGGAGAGCTTCAGGCAGGTGAGCTGACGACGTTCGTCGTCCAGGCTCCGATGGTCCTCTCCAACAAGGGCGGGCTCATCACGCTGCTCAACGCGGAAGGGCTGAAGGTCGACGGCGTGTCCTATACGAAAAAGCAAGCGAGCAATCCGGGTTGGACGATCGTGTTTTGATGCCAATCCAGGGCGGGGGACAGGTGCCATGATGGCCTGCGTGGGCCCCCGCGGGAGCTCCGGGAGCACGGAGGAGGCGCTGCCCCCTCCGTGCCAATGCGCCTGGGACACCGGCCCCCCGCGTGTCGGCGCACGTCGTCCTCACTAGCCCCCTGGACGCCGTGGACGCGCTCGAACGATTGCAGAGCTAGATGCCATCCTCGGCGGAAGCACCGTACGGATCGGCGAGGGGGCGCCCGCGCCGGGCACCCGCGCCGCGCTACAGCCGCTCGCTGAGGGAGAGGTTCGATATCTTCGTGTAGTAACGCGGGGAATGGTGATCCCAGGAAACCGGCAGGCGGATGTTGCTGAGCATCGGGAACTGCGCGGTGGCCCACGCCACGGCCCCCACGACCAGCGAGGAGGCCGACCAGACTTGGGAGCTGTTCCTGGTCGTGAACTCCCAGCCGTTGCCGCCGCCGCTCGACCTGTACTCCTTGCCGAAGTGCTCGAACCGGCCCGCCGAGAACGGCGGCAGCCGCGGCACAACATCCTTGTCGTAGACGTGCCGGAAGACCGCGTGCCCGAGGCTCTTGTCGAGGACCCTGGCGAGCTCGGGGGCAGCGACCATCGGCGCTCCATAGGTGTATACCCCGCACAGCTTCTCGCGGGCTCCCCTGTACTTTGCGTCCTTCCAGATCTCCGCCGCCGCGAGCGCGGCCATCGCGCCGCCCAGGCTGTGACCGGTGATGTAGAGCGCCTTGAGCGGGCTCTGCGACGTCATAGGCGCCTCCGGAATGGACGGGTTATACTGGGCGACGTTCCCGTGCGACCCCGCTACCGGCCGGCGCAATTTGTACTCGGAAGGGATGCCCCTCGACGCCAGCATCTGCGCCCGGTCGCGCAAGTCGATATCGTTGCTTCTCTCCGCCTCCCTGAGCTCGAGGACGCCGCCATCCTCGACGATGCGCAGGCCCTTGTGAACGAGCGGCCATAGCGCCTGGAGGTTGCGGAACATGCCGCCGTGGACCCGTCCTTCGATGAAGCGCTCCGGGGCGACGCTGAGATCAGTCATCCAGCTGAGGATGTTCTGCGGCTCGGTCCCGCGGAAGATCAGGATCGCCACGTCGCGGTCGGGGCTCTGGATCAGGTACGCGGTCGCGACGACAAAGAGCGGGGGGTTCACGATGCCCATGCGCAAGCACTTCCAGTGCCTCAGCCCGCGGCGTGCCATCATGAAGGTGAACGTCGCCGGATCCGCATAGGCCCATGTCGAGGCGAAGGCGAGCAGGTCCGCCACATCGCTGTCGTAGTTGGACGCTCCGAGGACGGCGGGCGGTATATCATCGAGCATGGGCACGCCGCTCGAGATGAGCTCGTGATCCTCGTCCAACAAGTACGGTGGGACTACCTGATCGAACTTGTAGAAGTGAAAATTTAAGAATGGAAGGAAACCGGCCGTGGCCGGCTCCACGGGCGCTTTGCTCATCTCCTTCGCATCGCCGAGGACCTTGAGTCCTCCCATGCCGGTGGCCTCTACCTCCAAAGCAGCGGTATCCGTCATGATTGCCCCCTTGAGTAAGAAACTCCCCGCCCGGAGCGTATGGGAGCAGTGATATCCGCGTGTGTCAATGGGGGCGTAGCTGCGTACGCTTCCGTCCTCGCTTTCCACGCCGCCCTGTCGCGGCCCTCATGCCGGGATCTCGCTCCCTGGTTTCCCCGAGACACAGCGTGAGCCGGATCTCGTCGCTGCCCTGCAGGCTCACCCTCAGCGTCGAGGCGTCGTCCGGCAGCGCTATGGTCAATGGCTGCGACCCGACGAAGATCGACGAGCGCACGGCGGACGAGGCTGCGTCTACGACGACCAGCGAATTGGCGTGCTTCGACGTGTCTCCGCCCACGGTCGCATAGAAAACGTCCCGGGCGGGATCGGCGATCGCGTGACTGGCCTGGACGTCGAGCTCCGTGGGCTCCGCCCCCGCGGATCCGCTCCCGCTGGGAGCCCCCGCCGGCGGATCCGCCTGCGCTACCGGGGCCCCCGCCGGAGCTGCTCCATCCGCCGCCCCCGCTGCTCCTCGTGCTCGCGCATCGTCCTTCTCCTGAAGGACGAGCCGGCACAGCGTCGATGCGCACGCCACCTCGGTCTTCACGTCCTCCGGCAGCCTGGCCGTCATCTGCTCCACTGCGCCTTCCAGCCGCGCCGCCTCCGCGTCGTCCTGCGGCGCATTGAACAGACGCTGATCCAACGTTCTGGCAGCTAGCCCCCTATTTTTGCGACCACGGCAGGCGAGGCAATGGCAGGTCGAGGCCCGGATGGGCTCGCCTTCGATCGTGACGCCGGGTCGTCCACAGCTACAGACGGCGCGTCGCGTCGTGATGCCATCGCTCCTCCTGCGAAGTCACCCCCGGGTCGCCGACGCAGCCGCGCAGCGCGCCGCGTAGGCGGCTGGCGTGAACCCGACTTGTGCCTTGAAGTCGCGGATGAAGTGCGCCTGATCGTGGTACCCGAGCTCGGTCGCCAGCGCCGCCCACGCGATGGACGCCCCCGACGCCACGCGCTCCGCGGCCTCCTGGACCCTGGATCGCCGGATGATCCACTTGGGCCCGACGCCGATGTACCGCTCGAACGCGCGGTGCAGGGTGCGGACCGAGACCCCCGCGACCCGCGCGAGATCCTCGGTGCGGTGGATGTCGCGATCTCCCTGCGCGCGGGCGGCGAGCGTCATGGCCTCGTCGAGCCCCCGATCCGAAGGACCCCCGTGCGCTCGGAGGAGCGCCTCGATCGCGCGGACCGCGAGGAGGTCGTCCGGTTGATCGAGCACGTCGCGCTCCAGCGCGCTCGCCGCGTCACCGAAGACGTCGACGAGCGGGACGACCTGATCGACCAGCCGGCGCATCGGACAGCTCGCGAACGGAAAGAAGCCCCCCGGCTTGAACTTCGTGGCCACGACGCGCCCCGTCCCATCAAGCCGCGAGATCTCGCGCCGCGTCCCGAGCCCGTTCACGATCGACCCGTTCACCTGGATGGCCAGGTTGACGCAGGGGTGCGGCAAGATCTCCTGCTCGAACGGCGCGGGGAGCGACCAGCGGACGACCCAGTGCCAGTCGACGAGCGCGGCCAGATCGGGCGCGGGCGCGTGGCGGCGCAGCTCGAAGCTCTTGAGCCCCGCCGCGGGGTTCAGGATGCCGAGGGTGCGGCCTTCGGGGGTGACGCTCGAGCTCATCGCGTGGCGCTCTTTTACAATACGCGGCCCGGCCCGGGCAGTAGGGTCCGGCCCGGAGGCACGACATGGCTGATTCGACCACGACCGCGCGGGGAAACCTCGTCTTCTATCATTCACCGAACACGCGCGCGTCGGGCACGCGCATCCTTCTCGACGAGCTCGGCGCGCCGCACGAGCTGCGCGTCCTCAACATGAAGGCCGGCGAGCAGCGCAAGGCGCCCTACCTCGCGGTGAACCCGCTCGGGAAGGTCCCCGCCATCGCGCACGACGGCGCGCTGGTCACCGAGCAGGTCGCGATCTTCATCTACCTCGCCGACCTCTTCCCGGAGGCGGGCCTGGCCCCGGCCCTCCGCGATCCGCAGCGAGGCCCCTACCTCCGCTGGCTCGTCTACTACGGGTCGTGCTTCGAGCCGGCCATGATCGATCGCGCGATGAAGCGCGAGCCGGCGCCCCCGGGGATGTCGCCTTACAGCGACTACGACACGATGTTCGGCACGCTCGTGGAGGCGCTCCGAAAGGGCCCCTACCTGCTCGGCGAGCGGTTCTCCGCGGCCGACATCCTCTGGGGTACGGCGCTCCAGTGGATGACGACGTTCAAGCTCATCCCCGACTTGCCGGAGATCGCGGCCTACGTCGCGCGGATCTGCAGCCGGCCGTCGTTCGCGCGGGTCACGGCGGACGACGCGCAGCTCGCCGCGGCGCACGAAGCGGCGGTCGCGGCGGCGGTGCAAGCGAGCTGACGCGCTGACGCGCCGCCGCGGACGTCGGCTCACAGGTCGGGAGCAGGCCTGTGCCGGTGCTCCGCCGGCGGCGCGCGGCAGGTCGACGGCGCCGTAGCCGCGCGGAGCGGCGCGTCGAGTGATGGCGGCCGCGTCGAGACCTACCGGCCGGGTGGGCTCAACAGCCTCAGTCCCCGTTGCGCATTCGAGCAAGTCTTCGCGTACTCGCGCAGTCGCCTGTCGACAGCGTCGATGCGGGATCCATCGATCGATCCCAGCCGTTTCGCTGTGTCCTGTTCGTTTTCACCCTCGCGCAGCTGGATTTGCCGATGGATCACGCTCGAGATGCACCCGGCGCGCAGCGTGCATGGTCACCCTGCATCACCCGGTATGCGACAGTCAGCATGCTCGGGTAGAGGGGAAGGAATCGAAAATGAAACAGCTGAGATTGATCGGCGCTCTCGTGACCGCCGCGGTGGTTTCTGTCGCTCCGCTCGCTCGTGCGGCCAGCACGACGCCGATTCAGGACCTTGCACTCGTCGAGGAGACGAGTGTACCCAGCTCGGCGGACGCGAGCGCCCGCTGGCACGGGCATCACGGTCACCACGGGCATCACGGCCATCACGGTCACCACGGGCATCACGGCCACCACGGCCATCACGGGCATCACGGGCATCACGGGCATCACGGGCATCACGGGCATCACGGGCATCACGGGCATCACGGCTATCACGGCTATTGGGGTTTCCGGGCCGACGTCTCTCCGCTGGCAGGGCTCCCGACTCCGGTCGTGAGCCTGACGGAGGGTCAGCGCTGATCCCTGACGGTTCATGGTGCCGCTGGCAGGTCGAGTGGACGCTCGGCCGCCAGCGGCGCCGTGCCGGCAAGAGGGGTCGTCCGGTTGGGCAAGGTGCCGGCGCTGCGGGCACCCTGGGGGGGAGCTGCATGAACGGAACAGCCATGGGCCGAAGACGCGCCATCGTTCTGCTCGCCGCGGCGGTGGCGCACCTCGTGGTGGTCTGTCTGGGCGCTCTGCACGTCTACATTGGAGACGAGGGCTGGGCGCGCCGGGCGGTGAAGGTTTACGGCCTGCTCTCCGGAGCGGACAGCGGGTACTCCTTCTTCGCTCCGGGGGTCGGGACGACGCTTGCAGCGAGCTTTCAGGTGAACGGCGCCAACGGGGAGATCGCCGCCGATGTCCTGGAGACGGGGGTGAGCCGTGAAGCGGATATCCGGGTCAGGAACATCATCGGGATGTTCTCGTTGGAGGAGGATGAGAGGGTGAGGCGCTCGCTCGTGGCTTCCTGGGCCGGCAAGGTGCTCGCCAGGCATCCGGACGCCGACGGCGTCGTCGTCCAGCTCGATACGTTCGAGCTCCCCTCGATGGCGGAATACCGCGAGGGGAAGACCACAGGATGGACGCTGAATTACCGAGCGAAATTCGTGCATCACGCGAAGCTCCTGCGCGCGCAGCAGAGCAACGGGAGGGCGCCGTGAACGCGCGGCCGATGGCTGCTCCCCGGGCGGCGATGGAGCGTTGGCTTGCGCAAGCGTGGGCGGCCGTCGAGCGCTTCGCCTTCGCTCCTGCGTCTGCGGCGCCGCTCGCCGTGCTCCGGATCGGGCTCGCCTCCGTTCTGCTCATCCAGGCGGGGATGGTCGCTCCTGCTCTGTTCGATCTCTATGGGCGAGCGGGGATCCTGCAGACACCACTCGTCGACGCGCTTGGAAGGCCGGGGTTTGTCCGGCTCAGCTGGCTGATAGACCGTCTCGCCCCGCTCGGGATCGGAGACGTGCCCATTATCGTCGCCGTGTGCGCCTTCTATGTGCTCGCCCTCTTCGCGCTGCTCGCGGGATGGCGCACGAGGGTGGCCGCGGCGGCTGCCTGGTTCTCCCACCTGATGCTGATGATGACGGCGGATAGCACGAATTACGGTGTAGACCAGTTCGCCAACATCTTCCTGTTCTACCTCATGTGGATGCCGGCGGGAGCGGCGTTGTCGCTCGATCGATGGCTCGGCCGCGCGCCCATCGGGCCCACGAGCATAGCGCGCTTCGCCCTGCGCGTGGTGCAGATACACCTCTGCATCGTCTACCTCGTGAGCGGGCTGGGAAAGGCGCTCGGCGAGCAATGGTGGAACGGCGAAGCCATCTGGCGGACGCTCAACCTGCCCGATTATCGCCAGTACGACTTCACCTGGCTGGCCTACTATCCATGGCTCGCGGTGGGCGCAGGCTGGATGGTGCTGCTCATCGAAACCGGCTACCCGGTCATGATCTGGCCGCGGCGCACCCGGCGGCTCTGGGTCGCGGCCACCGTGGCGCTCCACGTCGGCATCGCGGCCTTCATGGGGCTGGGTGTCTTCGGCGCCATCATGGCTGTGCTTACCCTCTCTGCATTCGCGGTGCGGGCAGAACCTCCCGAATCCATGCCCTCCGAGACGGCCGCGCTTCGCAGCGAGGACGCGGGTGCGCCCCGCTGCGCGCTGTCAGCGGCGGCCGGACCATGGCGCCGCGACCGGCCGTGATCGCGGGCGACGCTGGCGCACGCTCTGGACGGTACGACCCACGGCCACCGTGCTGTTCTCCCATAGATTCCCGTTGACGCCTAATCCGACCATCAGGAGGATGGGCCGCATCGCTACGTTGTCCGGGGGTTGCGGAGGGGGGCAATGAGACGGTGAGAACACTGGCCCGGCGGATCCCATCGGCGGCGCTGGCCGCTCTCGTGCTTTTTCCGACGCAGGCAGAAGCGTCCGAGCTGAGCGCCGGTGTGAGCCTCGGGTGGTTCCAGGCCGGTACCGTTCCGCGCCTCGCGGTGGGGCCGCAGGCGGGCATAGCGTGGCCCATCCAGCGAGACATCCTGTTCACGGTGCACGACCTGTGCACGATCCTACCCCCGACCCAGGAGGACGGGCCCGGGGTCTACAACCAGACCTCGGTTGGCATCGGGTACGCGTGGGAGGAGGGCAACGTCAGCGCGGGGCCCTCGGTCGCGCTCTACGTCGTGCCGGCGTGCGGCATCACCTTGTGCGGCCGCGTCGCTGGCATGGCCGTAGGCGGGCACGCGCAGACCAACGCGTACGTTGCTGGACCGCTGGGGGTGTCGGTGAGCGTCAACGTGGATTGGGTCGGTCGGGGCAGTCTGGTGCTCCCGGGCTACGTGTCCGTCGTCGTTGTTGCTGGTCCTGTGCTTCGATGGAGTGCCAGATGAACGCAAGAAGAGTTCTGTTATTGATCGTGGCCATCTCGGTTTGGGCGCTGGCGGCGTGCAACTGGACGATAGGAGACTGCTATCCTGTCGGGGAAAGAACTTCGGGTGCAGGTGCCGGTCCAGGCTCGGAGCCCCGCCCCATCTACACCTCCGCCGCATCCGGTGACTTCGGGGCGGAACCGCCGGAAGGCCCGTACGACGGCAGCGAGCGCAAGATCGCGTGCAACGAGTCGGACCTCGAAGACGAAGAGGAGAGGCCGAGCGACAGCTCGGAGAGGCCGAGAGAGAGCCCGCAAGACCCGTGCCCCGGATTCGGCGACATGGTCGGCGACGGAGCGACCTTCTTGAGCTGTAGCGGTGCATGCAGCTCGAAGTGTCCGCAGCCTGGAATGGCCCACTTTGTCTACGTAGATTTCGATCCGTCGGACTTCCCGTTTGTCACCATTGTCCAGGATGACGGAACGGATAAAGGCGGAGGGTGGCAACAGGCCAAGGCAAACCTGAAGTTCACGCACAAATTTTCAGGCGGTACCACCGAGTGGCACTGCGCTATCACCATCAAAATTCCGCTCCGGACTGAGTTGATGGGTAAAATCGATCCAATCCGTGCGGCCAGCCTCAGTGAAGAGATCACGGAGGAGGTTGCCAACGTCATGGATTACAACCTCCCGCCGGGGATCTTTTGCAAAAGATTTGCTATCCAGGTGGACGCTGCGTTCAAGTCCAAGTATAAGGGGCTCGGCGCCAGGGTGACGAGTCCATGAAGATAACTCGCTCCGAGCTGCTCGACGTCGTTTACCGCTTCTACCCGCGGGGTGTGCATAAAATCATGCGCATCTATGTGCCTTCGGGCGAGCCCGTCTACGAGGACACGGAGGAGCACCGTCGCCTGGTGGAAGCCGCAAACCGCGGGCGAGCGGAGTACCCGACGTGGAAAGCGATGATCCGTCGAGTGGGGGATCGATACGGCCTTCAAAACGAGTCGCTCAACCTGTTTGCGGGGGGGATCGACCCGGGGTACTCGGCTCGCATCTGGCTCACCGACGAAACGGCGCTCAGCTTCCACGTGTCCCTGCTCGGGCCATACTACGGGATCCACCTCCCCGGCATCCCCGAGGAGGAGCCGGTGGCGCGCGAGATCGCTGGGGAGATCGAGGCCACGTACCCCGGCTACCAGCCGATCCCGCCGGAGCTCGGGAACGAGGTGGTGCCGGATGTGGACATGGACGGGGTATCGATGGGCGAGGCGACGATCTACGTGTGCCTCTTCTCGGTCGTGTGGACTTGGGTGGATCCGGTGTAGCCATTCCCTGGCGGCCGCCGCGCACGTGGCTGAGCTCGGGCGCCTCGCCGTCGAGGCGCGCTCGTGGCGAGTTCAGCGGCGCCCCCGCCGCGGCGGCGCGACCGTGGCGATACGCGCCGGGGGATCTCGGGCGCAGCTCGGCAGGGGATCATCTCCTCCAGGTAAAAACGCCGCGGCCGGCGTCGAAGCGGCCGGCGTCGGGCTATCCTGGGCGGGATGACGGTCCAGGAGCTTCACGTCGCGGGGTATCGCTCGATCCGCGAGCTGACCCTCCCCCTCGCGCAGGTCAATGTCATCGTCGGACCGAACGGCGTCGGCAAGACGAACCTCTATCGCACCATGGTGCTGCTCGGCTCCGCGGCGAGCGGGAGCTTTGCGCGCACCCTGGCCGAGGAGGGGGGGATGCCCTCGGTGCTGTGGGCCGGCCAGCGCAGCAAAGGCCCGGTGCGGATGACGCTGCGGGTGCGGCTGGATCAGCTCGTCTACGAGCTTCAGTGCGGGCTGACGCCCCCGCCAGCAGGGCCGTTCGCGCTGGACCCGGACATCAAGGAAGAGACCCTCTGGCTGCTCGACAAGCGCCGCCGCCTGCCGATGCTGGAGCGGGCCGCGGGCTCGGCCTTCGCGCGCGACGTGGACGGCCACCGCGTGACCTTTCCCTTCTCGCTCTGGGGCTCGGAGTCGGTGCTGGCGCAGGTGGTGGAGCCGCATCGGTTTCCGTTGCTCTCGGCGGTGCGGCAAAAGCTGATGAACTTCCGGTTCTATCACCACTTCCGCACCGACTCCGGCGCGCCGTTGCGGGTCGAGCAGGTCGGGGTGCGGACGCCGGTGCTCAGCACCGATGGCCATGATCTGGCGGCGGCGCTGGCGACGATCATCGATATCGGCGACAGGGGCGCCTTGCAGGATGCCGTCTCCAGCGCGTTCCCTGGCGCGTCGCTCGAGGTCTCCTCGACGCAGGGGCGTTTCCGCGTCGAGCTCGGGTTGCCAGGGATGTCGCGGCCGCTCGACGCGCGCGAGTTCTCGGACGGCACGGCGCGCTATCTGTGCCTCCTGGCAGCGCTGCTGAGCCCGAGACCTCCGCAGCTGCTGGCGCTGAACGAGCCGGAGACGAGCCTGCATCCGGATCTGCTCGGGCCGCTCGGGGATCTGCTCGTGCACGCGGCATCCCGGAGTCAGCTGTGGATCACGACGCACTCCCGCCCGCTGGCAGAACGGCTCCGGAAGGCGACGCCCTGCCGGCTCATCGAGCTTGACAAGAAAGGTGGAGAGACGGCGCTGGCGCGCGGCGCGGCGGAGGAGGATGAATGACGTCCGCCCCGGCGTGAGCTTTGCGAGCGGAGCCGGCGCGGGGAAAGCGAAGGGGAGGTGAGCTCGGCGCGGCCGCTCAGGTCGAGGGCGACGTCGGGCGCTTGTGACTGGAGAGCAGGCACGCCACTGGATCGAGCGTTTCGTCGCCTGGTACAACGACAAGGGCAGCGGACGCCGGGCCGCGTGGGGTAGACTGCGTCCGTGGCTCGACCCGGCAAGCGCCCCACGGATGATTTGCTGACACCGACGCTGCAGGACGCCGGCGAGGGGCAGGCAGCGCCAGGGAAGCGGCCGTTCCGGCTCCAGTCCCAGGTCTGGATCGGGGTGCTCGGCGGGGTGGTCCCCATGTTCCTCCTCGGCATGATCAACGCCGGGCGCCTGCGGCTGCCGGCCGAGCAGCGGCGGCGAATGCTGCTCCTCGGCCTCGCGGCCCTGGCCGCCATCCTGGTCCTCTGGAGCTGGGCGAAGTTTTCCGCGTACGGCCAGGCGTCGGCCGACGCGCCGGGCTTCCGCCGCGGGATCCGGCTCGCCAACCAGATACTCGGCGGGCTGCTTTACCTCGCCTACAGCCGCCTTCAGCAGCTCGCCGACCGGCGCTTCCAGTTCGCCGGCGGAGAGCACGCCTCCCTCTGGATCCCCGGCATCGCCGTCATCCTCGCCGGCTTCGCGCTACAGTTCGCCGTGCTCGCGGGGCTCGCCGCGCTCCCCGCCGGAGTGCGGCCGTGAGCGACGCCGAGCAGGCCGTCGCGCTGGCGCGCCACTACCTCCACGTCGACCAGCCGCAGCGCGCGCTCGAGACGCTCGAGCGGATCGCGGATCCCGATCTCGAGGACCCCGAGCTCTGGGCGCTACGCGCCGCCGCGCTCCACGCGCTCGACCAGGCCGCCGAGGCCGCGCGCGCCGCGCGCGAGGGCCTCGCGCGCGCGCCGGAGTCGCCCCACCTGCTCTACCTGCTCTGCGACTGCGAGGCGCAGCTCGGCGACGCCGCGGCGGCGGAGCGGGCCATTCTGAGCTGCCTGCGCGTCGCGCCGGAGAGCGCCCCCGCGCTCTGCCGCTATGCTTTGCTCGTCGCCAAGGAGGGCCAGGTGGACAAGGCGGCGCGGCTCGTCGAGGAGGCGGCGCGCATCGATCCCGAGGCGGGCGGCGTCGCGCGCGCCCGGATGATCGTGGCTTACCTGCAGGGCAAGGACGAGGAGCTCGCCCGGCACGGCAAGGCGCGCCTCTCCGCCGATCCCGACGACGCGCTCACCCACCACTTGCTCGGCCAGGCCATGCTCGAGGGCGGCCGGGTCGAGGAGGCAGGCCGCCACCTCCGGACCGCGGCGCGCCTCGACCCGGGCGACCACGACCTCGCCGGCGCCGCGCGCGAGGCCCGCTTCGCCTCGCATCGGCTGATGAGGCCCCTCTGGCCGATGCAGCGCTTCGGGGCCATCCCGGTGTGGATCGCGGCGATGGTGGTCCTCTACGGGCTACGGGCGACGGGGAACCGGGCCGCCGCGGGCCTCTTCGGCTTCACCTACATCGCTTACTGCCTCTACAGCTGGATCATGCCGCCGCTCCTGCGGCGCTGGATGGGTCTATCGCGATGAGCTCGGACCGGATCACCGCGCTGGAAAAGGCGCTCGAGGTCGCCCCCGACAACCACCCGCTCCGGCTCCTGCTCGCCGAGATGCTCCAGGGCGCGGGCCGCCCTGCGGACGCGGCGCGGCAGTACGAGGCGCTGCTCGACGCGGGCGAGCTGCCGCGCGAGTCGCTGCTCGACGCCGCGAGGCTCTCGATCGAGGCCGGCAGCCTGCAGGCCGCGGCGCGCTGCCTCGACGCCGCGCGCAAGGCCGGGCTCGTGGAGGGGATCCCCGAGACGCAGGCGCGGCTCGACGCGAAGCTCGACCATCAGGGCGTGCTCCGGCTTGTGCACTCGAGCGGCCGCGCCGCCGCCGCGGCGGGCGCCGAGGGGCGCAAGCAGGACCGACGAAAGCTCGGCGAGGAGGCGCGGACCACCTTCGCGGAGATCGGCGGCCTGGAGGAGGTGAAGAAGGCGGTGCACCGCGCCATCATCCTCCCGCTGCAGCGCCCCGACCTCTACGCGAAATACGGGCGCAAGGCGGGAGGGGGCATTCTCCTTTATGGCCCGCCCGGCTGCGGCAAGACGCTGCTGGCGCGCGCGACCGCGGGCGAGTGCAATCTGCCCT
Organism: Sorangium sp. So ce887; assembly: GCF_051521455.1. Taxonomy (NCBI): domain Bacteria; kingdom Pseudomonadati; phylum Myxococcota; order Polyangiales; family Polyangiaceae; genus Sorangium; species Sorangium sp. So ce887. Next base: position 286,106 of record NZ_CP150354.1, read on the forward strand.
TCTTCAATGTGCGCATCGAGGACATCCTCGACCCCTACGTCGGCGTGAGCGAGCGCAACCTCCACGACGCCTTCGAGGAGGCGCGCGCCCACGCGCCCGGCGTGCTGTTCCTCGACGAGCTCGATGCGCTCGCCTTCGCCCGCCGCAAGCACCACGGCAGCGCGGGGCGCCCCCTCGTGGATCAGCTCCTCCAGGAGCTCGACTCCATCGGCTCGGAGAACAAGGGGCTGCTCGTGCTCGGCGCCACGAACGCGCCCTGGGACGTCGACGACGCGCTCAAGCGGCCCGGGCGCTTCGATCGCCTGGTGTTCGTCCCGCCACCCGACGAGGAGGCGCGCCGCAGCGTCCTGGAGATCGCTCTCGCGGGCCGGCCTGCGGAGCGGCTGGATCTGAAGAAGCTCGCGCGGATGACGCCGCTCTTCAGCGGGGCCGACCTGCGCGCGCTGGTGGAGCAGGCGTTCGACCGGGTGATCGAGGAGGCGCTCGACACCGGCACGGAGCCGCCGCTCACGATGAAGCACGTGGAGGCGGCGCTCGCGGCGCAGCGCCCCACCACGCTGGAGTGGCTGGCGCGCGCCCGGAATTACGTGGAGTTCGCCAACCAGAGCGAGCACTACAAAGACGTGGCCCTGTTCCTGAAGTCCCGCGAGGCCAAGGCCTGGAAGGACTGAACGCCCGCGCCGCCCGCCGGCGCCATGGCCTCGTCGGCGAAGTACGCGTTACGCAGTCCCCGATCCACCGGCTCCTCTTGTCCCTGATTCAGTGAAGCTGAGTCGCCGCGCCGATCTGCGGATCGATTCGTCGTGTCATCGAGACCTCCTTGCCGGCGCGCGCTCGTCTCCTCACCAGGGGATCGGGCCTGCGTCGTCCGAGAAGGTGCCAGTCGGTCCGTCGGGACCGAGCAGCGCGAGGCGCACCGGCTCGCGCGCGCCTTCGGCGACGGTGCGCGTTCCGCTGTGGTTGTTGAGATCGGTCGCGACGTAGCCGGGGCACACCGCGTTGACCTTGATCGCGGTGCCGGCGAGCTCCTGCGCGAACGCGATCGTCACCGCGTTGAGCGCGCTCTTCGACGGGCTGTACGCTACGCCGCCGACGCCGCGGACCGGAGTGGCGGGATCGCTGATCCAGGTCATCGAGCCGAGGCGGCTCGACACGTTGACGATTCGCCCGGCCGGCGCCTCGCGGAGGAGCGACAGCATCGCCTGGGTCACGGCGATCACTCCGAACACGTTGGTCTCGAACACTTCGCGGACGTCGGCGAGCGAGGCCACGCTCGGCCTCCCGCTCTGGGCGATCTCGTCGACCGTGACCCCGCTCTGCGCTCCGCCTTTGGCGATGCCAGCGTTGTTGACGAGGACGTCGAGCCGGCCGAGCTCGCGACGGATCCGCGCTGCGGCGGCGGCGATCGAGTCGGCGTTCGTGACGTCGAGCGCGATCGCGCGAGCATCGCCGGTGATCTGCTTCGCCGCGGCCTCGCCGCGCGCGAGGTCGCGCGAGCCGACGAGCACGGTGTGGCCGCGCGCCGCGAGCTCCTTCGCGATCGCGTGGCCGATACCTTTGTTGGCCCCGGTGACCAGGGCGACGGGTTTGTCTTGCATATCCCCTGGCTAGTGATCTCCGCGGGCGCTGCCTTGGTGATTCTTGGCCGGTCGAGAGGGCGGCCAAGAATGCCCAAGCCGAGGGGGCGCGTCGGTCATAAGATGGGGGTGTGGCGACCCGTGCCGACCTCCTTGCTGTCCCCGTGCCCGGCGTGCGCGTTACGCGCTGGTCGACCGACGAGCTCTACGCCGGCATGAAGGAAATGTACGCGATCGCTCGCATCGAGGTTGGGCGCCTGGAGTGGTGGAGCCGCGGAAAGGTGTGGAGGTGCGGCCCGGGCTCGTTGCAGATCCTGCAACCCGGCGACGTGCACCGCGACATCTCGCGCGACGGCCCGGGCACGGGCCAGTGCGTCGCGTTCTCGGCGCAACTTGTCGAGAGCGTGATTGGCAAGGTCTGCGTCCATCCACTGCTTGCCGCCGGTGACGAGCGGGGCGCGGCGTTCCACCGCCTGCATCACGCGGTGCGCGCCGGCGCCGATCGTCTCGAGCTCGAGGTCGCGGTCGCCGAGGCGATCGGCGCGCTCGCGGCGGTGGGTGACGCGCAGTGCGAGCACACGCGACCGGTGCGCCGCGCGATCGAGCTCCTGCGAGAGCAGCTCGCCGAGCCGGTGACGCTCGACGACCTCGCTGCGCACGCCGGCCTCGAAAAGTTCCACCTGTGCCGCGCGTTTCGCGCGCAGGTCGGCATGTCTCCGTACGCGTACCTGACGCGGCTGCGGATCATGCGCGCGAAGGAGATGCTCGTCGCCGGCGTGAGGCCGCGCGACATCGCCCCGCAGGTCGGCCTCTACGACCAGAGCCAGCTCAACCGGCACTTCCGGCGCATCGTCGGCACGACGCCAGGCCAGTACGCGCGCGGCGTCTAGAGCGGGGCTGTATCCAGCTTGGCTGAGCGCCGGGCTAGAGGGCACCCCGACCCACATTGGCTCCCGTTCGGAGGAGGACGACAGCTGATCCCGAGGGCGACGGCGCCAGGCGGGGGAGCGGCTGCGGGGGCGAGGTGAACGCTTGCAGGCCTTGGTCGGGGCCGTCGGTGTCACCTGGCGGGGCGCGGAACGGCCGCGAAGGTCGAGGGATGTATCGGGCGCTGGTGACCGGCCGTCATCGACCAGCTCGTTGGCGAACACCCCCGCCGCATAACCGCGTGCGCCCCTGCGCACGCCCGGGACGGGCTGACCCGCATGCATTCCGGTTTCACCGCGAAATTTGTCTTTGACGCGCACATCACGCTCAGAGAAATGGCTTGCGGTTCTCAGCGCTCATCGCGCGCAGCGGCCGAAGGTTTCCAACCGGGGGGAGACGGTGAGGGCGTCACAACGGCGGATCTCATGGGCAGCAGGGGTTGTCCTCCCGCTCCTCGTTGTCCCGGCGCGCGTAGAAGCGTACGAGCTGAGCGCCGGTGTGAGCCTCGGGTGGCTCCAGGCCGGTACCGTTCCGCGCCTCGCGGTGGGCCCGCACGCGGGCATAGCGTGGCCCCTCCAGCGAGACATCCTGTTCACGGTGCACGACCTGTGCACGATCCTACCCCCGACCCAGGAGGACGGGCCCGGGGTGTACAACCAGACCTCGGCCGACATCGGGTACGCGTGGGAGGACGGCAACGTCAGCGCGGGGCCCTCGGTCGCGTTCTATGTCGTGCCGGCGTGCGGCATCACCTTGTGCGGCCGCGTCGGTGGCTTGGCCGTAGGCGGCCACGCGCAGACCAACGCGTACGTTGCTGGACCGCTGGGGGTGTCGGTGAGCGTCAACGTGGATTGGGTCGGTCGGGGCAGTCTGGTGCTCCCGGGCTATGTGTCCGTCGTCGTTGTTGCTGGTCCTGTGCTTCGATGGAGTGCCAAATGAACGCGAAAAGATTCCTGTTGTTGATCGTGGCAATATCGGTCTGGGCGCTGGCGGCGTGCAACTGGACGATAGGAGACTGCTATCCTGTCGGGGAAAGAACTTCGGGGGCAGGTGCCGGTCCAGGCTCGGAGCCCCGCCCGGTCTACACCTCCGCCGCATCCGGTGACTTCGGGGCGGAGCCGCCGGACGGCCCGAACGACGGCAGCGAGCGCAAGATCGCCTGCAACGAGTGGGAGCTCGAAGACGAAGAGGAGAGATCGAGCGACAGCTCGGGGACCCCGACGACCCATAGCCCGGAGAGCCAGCGAGACCCCTGCCCCGGATTCGGCGATGTAGCCGGAGACGGGGCGACCTTCTGGAGCTGTGGCGGTGCATGCAGCTCGAAGTGTCCGAAGCCTGGGATGGCAAGCTTTGTCTGGGTAAATTTCGATCCGTCAGATTTTCCTTTTGTTACAATTGTCAACGATGACGGAACGGATAAAGGCGGAGGGTACCAGCAAGCCAAGGCCAGCCTGAGGTTCGAGGACAGATCTCGAGACGGCATCAGAGAGTGGTACTGTTCTCTCACCATCAAGATGCCGCTCCGGACTGAGGCGATGGGGAAGATCAGTCCGCTCCGTGCAGCCGAACTCAGTGAAGAGATTACGGAGGAGGTCGGAAAGCTCATGAACTACAAGCTCCCGCCGGGGATCTTCTGCGAAAGGTTTCACCGCGCGGTGCACGCTGCGTTCAACTTCAAGTACCAGGGGCTCGGCGCCTCGGTGACGAAATGATGGGAATAAACCGCTCGGAGTTGCTCGATGTCGTCTACCGTTTCTACCCGCGGGGCGTGCATAACTTCGAACGCAGGCACGTGCCTCCCAACGAGCCCTTCTACGACGACACGGAAGAGCACCGCCGCCTGGTGGAAGCCGCGAACCGCGGGCGAGCGGAGTACCCGACGTGGAAAGCGATGATCCGTCGACTGGGGGACCGATACGGCCTTCAAAACGAGTCGCTCAGTCTGGTGGCGGGGGGGAGCGACCCGGCGTACTCAGCCCGCATCTATCGCCCCAAGGACTTGGAGCCCGTTCCCTCGCCCAACAGCAGGGCTTCGCTCAGCTTCCACGTGAGCCTCCTCGGGCCCTATTACGGGATCCACGATACGGGCGAGCCCGACGAGCTACCGGCCGCGGTTGCAGCAGAGATCGAGGCCACGTATCCCGGTTACCAGACGATCCCGCCGGAGCTCGGGAACGAGGTGGTTCCGGACGTGGCGATGGACGGGGCATTGATGGGCGAGGCGACGGTCTACATGTGCCTCTTCTCGAACGTCTGGACGTGGGTGGACCCCCCTAGCTACTTCCCTGTGTGACCCCGGTCCCCGCGGCCGAGCTCCGGCGCGTGACGAGGTGGAGGCTGCGTCCAAGCTCAAGTATCGGGGGCTCGGCGCCAGGGTGACGAATCTATGAAGATAACTCGCTCCGATCTGCTCGACGTCGTCTACCGCTTCTACACCGCGGGGCGTGGGTAACTTCGAACGCAGGCACGTGCCTCCCAACGAGCCCTTCTACGACGACACGGAAGAGCACCGCCGCTTGGTGGAAGCCGCAAACCGCGGGCGAGTGGAGTACCCGACGTGGAAAGCGATGATCCGCCGAGTGGGGGACCGATACGGCCTTCAGAACGAGTCGCTCAGCCTTGTGGCAGGGGGGAGCGACCCGGCGTACTCGGCCCGCATCTATCGCCCCAAGGACTTGGAGCCCGTTCCCTCGCCCAACAGCAGGGCTTCGCTCAGCTTCCACGTGAGCCTCCTCGGGCCCTATTATGGAATCCACGATACGGGCGAGCCCGACGAGATACCGACGGCGGTCGCAGAAGAGATCGAGGCCACGTACCCCGGTTACCAGACGATCCCGCCGGAGCTCGGGAACGAGGTGGTGCCGGACGTGGCGATGGACGGGGCGTTGATGGGCGAGGCGACGATCTACATGTGCCTCTTCTCGAAGGTCTGGACCTGGGTGGATCCGTAACTACTCCCCCCGGGCGGCCGCCGTTCACGTGGCTGAGCTCGGGCGCTTCGTCCTCGGAAGCGCTCGCGGGGAGCTCGGCGGCGCTCCGCCGCCGCGGCGCGGTCGTGGCCGCACGAGCCGGGGGAACTCGGGCGGCTCGCATCTCGGCAGGGGACAGCTGATCCCGAGGGCGACGGCGCCAGGCGGGGGAGCGGCTGCGGGGGCGAGGTGAACGCCCGCAGGTCTTGGTCGGGGCCGTCGGTGTCACCTGGCGGGCCGCGGAACGGCCGCGAAGGTCGAGGGATGTATCGGGCGCTGGTGACCGGCCGTCATCGACCAGCTCGTTGGCGAACACCCCCGCCGCGTAACCGCGTGCGCCCCTGCGCACGCCCGGGACGGGCCGACCCGCATGCATTCCGGTTTCACCGCGAAATTTGTCTTTGACGCGCACATCACGCTCAGAGAAATGGCTTGCGGTTCTCAGCGCTCATCGCGCGCAGCGGCCGAAGGTTTCCAACCGGGGGGAGACGGTGAGGGCGTCACAACGGCGGATCTCATGGGCAGCAGGGGTTGTCCTCCCGCTCCTCGTTGTCCCGGCGCGCGTAGAAGCGTACGAGCTGAGCGCCGGTGTGAGCCTCGGGTGGCTCCAGGCCGGTACCGATCCGCGCCTCGCGGGGTGCCCGCAGGCGGGCATAGCGTGGCCCCTCCAGCGAGACATCCTGTTCACGGTGCACGACCTGTGCACGATCCTACCCCCGACCCAGGAGGACGGGCCCGGGGTGTACAACCAGACCTCGGCCGACATCGGGTACGCGTGGGAGGACGGCAACGTCAGCGCGGGGCCCTCGGTCGCGTTCTATGTCGTGCCGGCGTGCGGCATCACCTTGTGCGGCCGCGTCGGTGGCTTGGCCGTAGGCGGCCACGCGCAGACCAACGCGTACGTTGCTGGACCGCTGGGGGTGTCGGTGAGCGTCAACGTGGATTGGGTCGGTCGGGGCAGTCTGGTGCTCCCGGGCTACGTGTCCGTCGTCGTTGTTGCTGGTCCTGTGCTTCGATGGAGTGCCAAATGAACGCGAAAATATTTTTGTTATTGGTCGTGGTCATATCGGTCTGGGCGCTGGCGGCGTGCAACTGGACGATCGGAGACTGCTACCCTGTCGGGGAGAGAACTTCGGGGGCAGGTGCCGGTCCAGGCTCGGAGCCCCGCCCGGTCTACACCTCCGCCGGATCCGGTGACTTCGGGGCGGAGCCGCCGGACGGCCCGCACGACGGCAACGAGCGCAAGATCGCCTGCAACGAGTGGGAGCTCGAAGACGAAGAGGAGAGACCGAGCGACAGCTCGGAACGGCCGACAGAGAGCCCGACGAGTCCGCAAGACCCTTGCCCTGGATTCGGCGATATTGCGGGAGACGGAGCGACCTTCTTGAGCTGTAGCGATGCGTGTAGCTCGAAGTGCCCGCCGCCTGGAATGGCCCCATGGGTATACGTAGACTTCGATCCGTCGGACTTCACATTTGTTACCACCGTCAATGACCCGGGCACGGGTAAAGCCGGTGGGTGGCAGGTGGCTAGGGTCAAACTGAATTTCAGGAAACTCACTGTCCCGCACACGGTCAAGAGCTGGTCCTGTAATTTTTCCATCGAGATGCCGCTCCGGACTGAGATGTATGGACCAATCGATGCAGACCGCGCAGCCAGCCTCAGCGAGGAGATCACGGAGGAGGTCGCGAACCGCATGGACTACGATCTCCCCCAGGGGATATTCTGTAGTAGGTTCATCGACCAGGCGCGGGCGACGTTCAAATCCAAGTACAAGGGGCTTGGCGCCAGGGTGACAACTCCATGATGATAGCTCACTCCGAACTGCTCGACGTCGTTTACCGCTTTTACCCGCGAGGCGTGCATAACACCGATCGCATCCACGTGCCTCCGGGCGAGCCCGTCCACAAGGACACGGAGGAGCACCGCCGCCTGGTGGAAGCCGCGAACCGCGGGCGAGCGGAGTACCCAAGGTGGAACGCCATGATCGACAGGTTGGGGGATCGATACGGCCTTCAAAACGAGTCGCTCCACCTGTTGTCCGGGGGGACCGACCCGGCGTACTCGGCCCGCATCTGGCTCACCGACGAAACGGCGCTCAGCTTCCACGTGTCCCTGCTCGGGCCATACTACGGGATCCACCTCCCCGGTATCCCCGAGGAGGAGCCGGTGGCGCGCGAGGTCGCCCGGGAGATCGAGGCTACGTACCCCGGCTACCGGCCGATCCCGCCGGAGATTGGGAACGAGGTGGTGCCGGATGTGGCGATGAACGTGGTGTTGATGGGCGACGCGACGATCTACATGTGCCTCTTCTCGGAGGTGTGGACTTGGGTTGATCCATAGCCATTCCCCTGGGCGGCCGCCGTCCACTTGGCCGAGCTCGGGCGCTTCGCCGTCGAGACGCGCTCGAGGCGAGCTCGGCGGCGCCCACGCCGCGACGGGGTGGCCGTGACGATACGCGCCCGGGAAGGGGAGAGCTCGGGTGGCTCGCACCTCGGCAGGGGATCATCTCTTCCAGGTAGAAGCGCCGCGGCCGGCGTCGAAGCGGCCGGCGCCGGGCTATCCTGGGCGGGATGACGGTCCAGGAGCTTCACGTCGCGGGGTATCGCTCGATCCGCGAGCTGACCCTCCCGCTCGCGCAGGTCAATGTCATCGTCGGGCCGAACGGCGTCGGCAAGACGAACCTCTATCGCACCATGGTGCTGCTCTCCGAGGAGCCGCCCGCCCGCGGAACGGCCGCGCCCGGGCGACGTCGTGCAGCTCGAACCCCGACAGCGAGAGTGCCGTGTCCGTCCGGGCGTTGGTCTGGCCCGGGAGGCGCGTCGCGAGACGCTATGCGGCGTCACCGGGCGCCTTGCGGCGCAGAACGGTGCTTTTCCAGTGCGGTGGCCCTCGGTTGGGACAGCGTGCTGGAACATCGGTCGGCTCGCCGAGCGGAAGCCGCGTCGTGCTGCCATTCGTTTTCGATACCAGGCGATGTGATTGCGCCGGGGCGAACCAATAGCCGGGGTTACGCCGCGAGCTCCTCAATTTCGGCTCGAACGGCGTGCTCCGCGAATCTGCTCGTGCGTTGGTGGCGTTCGCCTTTCGATTTCAGCGGAGGTACGGACTCAACGCCTGGAACCAAACATCGGCCATGCGGTTATACCCTGCCTGGTTCGGGTGGAGATTGTCGGCGAAGAGGGACTGCTTGTAGTTCGCGTCGTTGGTGAACGCTGTGTACATGTCCACCAGCACGATGTGCTGCCCCTTGCTGACGCGCGTCGAAACCAGGTCGGGCATGGCCGCGTTGTAGGCGTTGACGGCGTTGTTCGTGGCGTCCGATCTCGTCGGCACGATCTGCGCGAGCACCACGAGGATGTTCGGATCACGCATGAAAATCGAGTCGAGCAGCTTGCCCAGGCGATTCGGTGCGTCCGCAAGGTTGATGTTACCGTTGATGTCGTTCGTTCCGATCATCAACGTAATGATGTTGGGCTTGTAATTCGGAATGCTGGTGCCCACGAGCTGCGCGATGCCGTTGTTGCCCTCGATCGTCCAGCCGCCGTGACCCTCGTGGTTCCTCGGGAACGCCATTCCGTCCACCATGGGCACGCTGTAATCATTGGCGGAACCGACGAAGGTGATGTCGCGGTTCGCTTCGAGCGCGAGGTGGAACAGCGGGGCGCGGTAGCCGCCGGCGACGTTGAAACCCTGCGTGATTGAATCGCCGAAGGGCATGATCTTACAGGAGCCGCTCGCCGGGCAGGGCTGGAATGCCGGGCCGCCGCCCGCGCCGGCGCTGCCCCCTGCGGCACCTCCGTCACCCGCGGTACCTCCGACACCGTCGGATCCGCCGCCCATGCCACCCGAGCCCGCTCCGCCGGCGCCCCCGGTGCCGCCGCCGCCGGTGCCTCCTGCACCGGCGTTCGCCGCGCCCCCGCTGGTCGCGCTCGAGCCGGAACTGCCGGGCGAGCCGGCCGCTGTCCCGCTGCCGCTCGTGGTCCCGGCGCTGGCCGTGCTCGCGGTTCCGTCCGTCGTCGTGCCAGGCGAGTCGGCGCCGTCACTGCACGCTGCGACGAGCAGCACCACACACGCGAGGACGGCGGAAGAAGAAAATTTTAGGCGGTGTACGAGCATCTGCTGCGCATAACACGATCGCGGCTCCACCGCGATTGTGAAGCGCAGCTTATCGAAGAGGCCGTTGTCGTTGAACGATTTTATCGCGAGGGGAAGTGCGTCTGGACGGCGGCGCTCTTCGCGGCCACGCGGCGCCCGAGCGCGAACGGCGGTTACACCGTAACCACCCGCCCATCGCCATGGGCACGGCCCCTTGCGGCTCTCGCCGGGGTCGACGATGTTGGGCGGGGGGCGGCGCCGGCCCACGACTCGGCGCGGGCACAGGCGGTCCTGAAAGAGGGCCCGGTGACGTGGCCTCCACCTGTGTCGCCGACCAAAGCGCGCGTGGTTCAGGTCGCGTCGGCGTCGCCGGCGCTCGGAGCAGCGAGCAACGAGTTCGCCCAGGCGTCGGGCAGCAGTTCGTCTAGCCGTCCGCGCGGCCAGCCCGCCTGCAACTTGCCGATGACGTCCGTCGCCCAGGCGAGCGGGTTGACTCCGTGCATCCGGCACGAGCCGAAGATCGTGTAGCCGATGGCCAGGCGCTGAGCGCCCTTGTCGGAGCCTGCGAACAAGTAGTTCTTCGTGCGCCAGGAGAAGCCTGGTTGAGGAGGAAGCCATGTGAACAAGCGGAAACCTCATTCGAGACCCAGCGGGTGCACGTTGCCCGCCCGGTAGAGCAGACCAGCAGCCGGAAGCGAGTCTTGCGTGGACCGAGGGCGACCTCGGCTGCGAAGCGTAGACAGCAAGGGAGCGGGCCGTGGGATTGAGCCCCGAAAGGACTGATGGTGCGGGGGCCGACGCTGTAAAGAAAGCGGAAGGCAGCATCGACGGGCAGGAGATGGTCGAGCCCGTCGACCTCGCCGGGGTCGGAGACCAGGGCACGCGAACCAAGGGTCTTCCAGGAACCTGGGAGGCCTCTCGTCGTCCGTCGTCGGAGACGGCCGGGGACCCGTCCAAGCAATCCCCAGGCTCGATCGCGGGGCGCTCGCGCGATCGAGAGCGAACACGAGGCGCAGCGACGGTACTGGCAAGCGAAGGAAACGAAGCGCGCCGGGAGGCGACGAGAGGCGTCGGAGCGCCTCATAGTACCAGCGAAGCGGGGGAACCGAGCCGCAAGAACCCCGCGGAGGGAAGGGGGCGCCGCGACGAGGAGCCGGCGCAGGGCACGATGGCGGGGACTTCGCGCCCCAGCACCATCTCCCCGAGACTGCGCCGGGTAGCAGAGATGGCGCGGGCCTGTCGCGGGCGACCGCTCACGACGCTCGCCCACCACATCGACATGGAGTGGATGCGTGAGGCGTTTCGCCGCACGCGGAAGGACGGGGCCACGGGGGTCGACGGCAAGACGGCCGCGGAGTACGCGCAGGCCCTGGAGATTAACCTCCAGGACCTGCTCCTCCAGGCCAAGGCCGGGACCTACCGAGCACCGCCCGTCCGGCGTGTCCACATCCCGAAGGGCGATGGGTTGCAGACGCGGCCCATCGGGATCCCGACCTTCGAGGATAAGGTGCTCCAGCGGGCCGTAGTCATGATTCTGGAGGCCGTCTACGAGCAGGACTTCTTGCCTTGCTCGTATGGCTTCCGACGGGGCCGCGGCGCGCACGACGCGCTCGCCGCGTTGTGGAGCGGCGCCATGGCGATGAACGGTGGGTGGGTCATCGAGATCGACATTCGGAAGTTCTTCGATACGCTCGATCACGGACACCTGCGAGAGATTCTGCGCCAGCGGATCCGAGACGGCGTACTGCTCCGTCTCATCGACAAGTGGCTCCACGCGGGTGTGCTCGAGGCCGGAAGCGTTCACCACCCGGCCGAGGGGACACCACAGGGTGGGGTGATTTCGCCCCTGTTGGCGAACGTCTTCCTGCACGAGGTACTGGACACGTGGTTCGAGGGGACCGTTAAGCCTCGCCTGAAAGGGCTAGCCTACATGGTCCGGTACGCGGACGACGCTGTTCTAGGATTCACGTGCGAGGAGGACGCTCGGCGCGTCATGGCCGTTCTCGGCAAGAGGTTTGCCAAGTATGGCCTGGCGCTCCACCCCGAGAAGACGAGGATGCTGCGTTTTCAACGCCCACCGCTCCGGGCGGCTCTGCCGCCGCGGGGACAACGGCGTGTGGCAACGTTCGACTTCCTTGGTCTCACCCATCTGTGGACCCGCTCCCGAAGGGGGCGGTGGGTCATCCGGCGACGGACGGCGAAGGATCGGTTCACGCGCACCATGCGCGCATTCCGTATCTGGTGCCGTAAGAACCGCCATTTGCCGATGAAGGAGCAGCACGCGACACTCAGCCAGAAACTGCGTGGCCACTACGGGTACTTCGGAGTCACAGGGAACTTCGGGAGCCTCGATAGGCTGCGCTTCGAGGTGGAGCGTACGTGGCGTAAGTGGCTTGGACGCCGCTCGGGCCATGCGCACATCTCCTGGGAGCGGTACAACACCCTTCTGCGACGATACGAGCTGCCAAAGCCACGCATCGTACGCGGGGTGTTGACTCGGAGCGAGTCAGCGTCGTGAAGAGCCGGATGCGTAAATTGCGCACGTCCGGATCTGTGGGGGCCCCGGGCGGGTAACCGCCCGGGGCTACCCGACCTGTGATGTGGAGCTCCACATAACAGGAAAAACTGGCTCTTCGTGGGCAGCAAGGACGGTGCCGAGTGGAACGCCACCATCGTGTCGCTCATTGCTTCCTGTGCGCTGCACGGCATCGAGCCCTGGGCCTACTTGCGCGACGTGCTGATCCTGCTGCCAACCTGGCCGCCTGAGCGGATCCTCGAGCTCGCTCCCAAGTCCTGGAAGCAGACCCTCGAGAACGCCGACGCTCGGCAGCGGCTCGCGGCAGGTCCGTGGCCCCGGGCGCCAGCCGCGACGCCCAGCTGATCGCTGCTCAGCGTCGCCTTCCACTGCCGCGGGTACGGACGCCGCCTTGGCGCCCACCGGGCGCGCCGCTCGCCGGCCTTGGCGCGCAGGTGCCGCCTTTTCGACGCTCGCGTGGTCGACGCGTGGCTTCCGGCGCCTTGTTGTCGACGACTCGGGCCCGGCAGAGGCATCGGCGGCACGCGGCTTCGCCGCAGCGCGCCTGCGGGCGACGTGCACGCGGGCGTCGACCTCGGCGTCGACCGCCGTTTCCTCCGCTCGCTGCTGGGCCCAGCCATCCTTCGCCGCAGACCGCTCTTGCTCTCGCATCGCGTCGCGAATCTACGGCGACGGCGCGCACCACGCGAGGATGGGGTCTACAGGACGGATACAGGACACGGAGGAGCTCCGCCGCCTGGTGGAAGCCGCAAACCGCGGGCGAGCGGAGTCCCCAAGGTGGAACGCCATGATCGACAGGCTGGGGGATCGATACGGCCTTCAAAACGAGTCGCTCCACCTGTTGTCCGGGGGGGCCGACCCGGCGTACTCGGCCCGCATCTGGCTCACCGACGAAACCGCGCTCAGCTTTCACGTGTCCCTGCTCGGGCCATACTACGGGATCCACCTCCCCGGTATCCCCGAGGAGGAGCCGGCGGCGCGCGAGGTCGCCCGGGAGATCGAGGCTACGTACCCCGGCTACCGGCCGATCCCGCCGGAGATCGGGAACGAGGTGGAGCCGGATGTGGCGATGAACGTGGTGTTGATGGGCGAGGCGACGATCTACATGTGCCTCTTCTCGGAGGTGTGGACTTGGGTGGATCCGGTGTAGCCCTCCCCTGGCGACCGCCGTCCACCTCGCCGGGTTGAGCGGCTGGAAGGCGAGGAGCTCAAGGCGAGCTCGGCGGCGCCCCCTGCGGCGGCGGGGCCGTGGCGGTACTCGCCGCGAGGGAGCTCTGGCGGTTTGCACCTCGGCCAGGGATCGTCTCCTCCAGGTAGCAGCGGTCACATCGCTGGCGGGCGGCCTGGGCGAGCTCGAAGAGCGCGAGATCGGCGCGATCGCCGTGCTCGTCACGCGGGCACGGCCGCCGTTTACACCTCGCCGAGCTCGGTCGCGGCGCCGACGACGAGGGCCGCGAGCGCGAGTTCGGCCGCCTCCCCGTCTCGGTGAAGGCCCGGGTCCAGGAGTAGGGGGCGGTCCTAACGGTTGCAGCAGAGCACGTGCGTGTCACCGGGCTCCAGCTCGCCGCTCACCACCTTGGAGTCGGTCGAGGGGGCGCAGGTCGGCTCGTCCTTCACGAGGATAGACCGAATCGCACCGATCTGTCCGTCGATCGTATCCGTGCAGAGCGGTCCATCCAGCCCGGAAACGAAGACGGCTCCGAGCTCTTCGGAGCAGTCTGCCTGATAATACACCGTGGTCTGTACGCGGCACTTGTCGCGGCTCGGCTCGCTACAGGAGCAAGGGCTGCACGTGCGCGTGTCGTTGTAGAGGGGGATCTCCCGCCGCCTCCGGTAGGAGTCCCAGCATTCTCCGTTCGCCTGCGGGGGGTAACAGTAAAGGAACGCCGTAGGGATGAAGTCTAAATCCGGTTCACACGCCCGAATGAATTCCATGTTGGTCCGCCGCAGTGCAGGCACCGGAGAGACAGGTTCACAGTGACTTACCGGCGGCGGCTCGATCGTCACAAAAGCGTAGGAATCGCTCGGTATGGGGTGGGTAAGAGGAAAGCATGTCCCATCCCAGCTGCTGCCCGCATCGATCGTATCGACGAGGTCGCTACTGGAGCAACGGGACGAGGAGTGTAGGAGCACCCTCTGCGGGAGCACGCAGGAGGATGGACTACACTCGCAAGGCTCGCATTCGACCGGCCCGGGCGTCCCCGCCCACCCTTCCCACAAGACCTTGCCCTCGCATCGTGGAGCGTACTCCGGTTGGCCGCCGTAGAGCAGGATGAGCTGGCTCGGATCTGGATCGGGCAGGTCGTCGGGCACCGGTGAAGAGCAGCCAATGAGCACACATGCGGCCAGCATGGAGGGTGCAACCCAGCGCATCGCAGCAGCTATCCCACGGCCTTGGTCAATCGTCAGCATTGCCATGAATCACCTCCACCACGTCCGCGCTGGAGCAGCAAAATGTTCGGGTCTCGCCGCTCTCAATCGTGCCCTTCACCAAAGAGACGGTAGTTGTTGGCGAGCACGTGCCCGGTTCGTCCCGTGCGAACACCACGCGCACGCCTGCCAGAGGCGAATCAGCAGGTGCGCCGTAGCAAATTTCCTCTTCTGTGCCGATTCCATTGATCGAGATCAGCATGTCCGAGCAGCTCGCGTCGCTGAAAAGCATCACATCCGCCACGCAGCTTCCACCGACGGGGGCGCCGCACTCGCATGGCGTGCAGGTACGAGCGTCTCTGATCTTCTCCTGAAATTCGAAGCGCGCGGAGAAGCCCGGTCGGCACAAGCCGTCGTGCTCGGGTGCGATACACACTAGCCCATCGAAGGAGGCAACGTACTCACCGGTCCACGGGCAAGCTCGTGCGAAGCGCCCGCTGAGGGGCGGTGGAGTGAGCTGCTTCGAGGGATCGCAACTGGGAGCCATTGTAGGTGGCTTGATGGTGACCGAGGCGAACGCGTCGCCAGGGACAAGGGGCGAGGTCTTGACGCAGTGCCCCGGCGGGTCGGCTGCACCGGCGAAATGAACCTTGACCCCTTCGTCAGCGCAGAGAGGCGCCTCGTGCGTCTGCACGCTGTCCGGCAGGACGCATGCGGCAGGGCTGCACGCGCACGTCCCGCATTCGTTCTGGTACTGAGGGTCGGTGCTCACAGCGGCCCATCCCTCCCAGTAGTCGAGCCGACCTCCCGGACAGATGGGAAAATCTGCCGTGTCGCCGACCCACAACAACACTGGGTTGTCATCGGTCCGGGGCCTGGGGATCTCGATGTCCTCCCCGCAACCGAGCAGCGCAGCCATGCTGAAGGCAAAACAAGATGTCGACCGCATGGGAACCCCTCTGCTGCTCAGTAAAAGACCTTCTGACAAGGGAGCAGACCATCACAGAGATCGGGCTCCTGCGCCGGCATCTTCGTGGTCTGCCGTGTGGGAGCGGCGGGCCGGTTCGTGCGCGACCGCGCCGCGACGGGCGGCGGGGCGGCCCCTGGGAGCGGCTCAGGGCACCGATCGATCGGTCGAGCTGAGGGCGGCGGAGCGGCTCGACCCGCCGCGGCCTGGACCACTGGCCCCAGGCGCGGCGCGACGTGACGCGGGGGCTCCCACCGCAGGACCGCGGCCGCGCTGCCCATCACGAACGCCAGCGCGAGCACCGCGCCGAACCAGCGCGGGGGGGAGCGTCGCCCTGGGGTATGGCTTGAACGCTGCGGGGTCGAGGGCACCGGTGGTGCCGGCAGCACCGGAGAACGCGGAGGGGTCGAGGGCACCGGCGGTACCGGCAGCATCGGCTCGAGGTCCGGTAGCTCGGGCGCTGGAGGCGATCGCAGCGCGACCGGAGGCACGTGGTTGCCGTTGTCCCGCGCGTCCCGCGGCGGGATCGCGCTCTTAAGGGTGGCGGGCGTCTCGGAAGGGCGCCGCGTGGCGACCGGGGACGCGTCGGTGACGCTGTCCGCCGCGTCCCGCGGCGGCGCGCTCTTGACCGTGTCGGGCACGTCGGAAGGGCGGGGCGCGGGGAACTCGCCAGCTCGCCCTCCCTCTTCACCCGAGGCGAACGCGTCCGTTTCGTCCTCCACGAGGATGGCCGCCGCCTCGTCCGACTTGTGCCGAGCGCCGGACGGCTCGGCGAAGATGTCCGCGTGGTGAGGGGCCGGCGGTGCGCCAAGCTCTTCCCACGCGCGGGCAAAGGGAGTCAGGACAGAGAGCATCTCGTCGATGCTCGGCTGCCGTCGCTTGGGGTTCTCCTCAAGCGCCCTCTGGATCATCACCTGAAGCATCGGAGGGATCCCGCTGGGAAAGCTCGGGGGTCGGGTCCACGGCGAGAGGGCGCGTTTGCACAAGAGCTCGTACAGGATCGTGCCGAAACCGTATACGTCCGCGCGAGGTCCCAGCTGACCACCCGAGAAGAGCTCGGGCGGTGCGTACCCGTAGGGATCTTGACGAGCGTCCTCCGGGCCGAGCTGAAAGAGACGGGCAAACCCGAAGTGGGTGAGCGCGTATCGGCCATCGCCCCCGACGAAGACCCGGTCCGGACTGAGGGCGCCGTGGATGAAGGAGAGCTCATGAGCGCGCACGAGACAACGGCCGACGTCGATCAGCACCTCGAGATCCGCCGGCCCGAGGTCGTTTCCGCGCGTGGCGTCGATGAGCGGGATCGCGTCGTCGAGCACAGGCGACGCTGCCCAAGCCACGGCGCCGTTCACCCCTCCGTAGAGCACGGGGACGACCTCCGGGACCTCGACTGCGAGGCGCTGCAGGCGCGCGATCTCCTCGGCGAACAGGCCCGCATCGAGGCGCGCGCCCTCGTGGACGTGCAACCAGACCAGAGCCCCCGTGTCACCGATCTGCCGCGCGAGGAAGTGACGGAGCAAGCCGCGCTCCTCGTTGAGTAGCTCGTGGCCTTCCCAGACGTCGCCGGCGGCTACCATACGAGCTGGACCTCCGCGCCGGCGCCTCTCGTGCGGATCTCGGCCTTCCGCGGCCAGACGACGTACACGACCGTTGCGGCACCGAGCGCTGCCCCTGCGACGAGCGCAGCCGAGCCGAAGCCATGGAACAGGCCCGCTCGTGTGTTCGCCGCGTGCGCTTCGTCGTAGGTCTTGCGGAACTGCGCGCTGCTCGGGAGCATCGAGCCGTCCGAAAGGCGCGACACCTTGGCGGCCGATTCGCTCTCCGCGGCGTCGCCGGCCAGGTGAAGGCCGACGCCGGCGCCGAGCAGGGCCGCCGAGGCGGCCGCGCCGGTGCCGAGGGTCCACGGGTTGCGCGCCCGCGCTGGAGCGCTGGCGGCCTTCGGGGCCTCGAAGGCGAGGACGACGCGCCGCGACTGCCCCGCCGTCACCTTGACGAGCGCACGGGCTACCTGCCCCTGCTTGCCCGTCGCCGTGACCTCGTGCTGTCCAGGGGCGACGAAGACGGGGCCGTCCGCGCTCACCTCGCGACCGTCCACCAGGAGCCGCGCCGTACCCGGCGGGGCGCTCACGTGGAGCTCGGCCACGCGTTGCCGAACGGCCGCGAGGTCGGCGCGTCGGACCTCGTAGCGGCGGCGCTCGACGTCGTTGGTCGGCGCGGGCATCTGCGCGACGCACGTGGAGAGCTCGGCCGCGGCCTCCTCGAGGCGGCCGAGGCGCAGGTCGAACACGCCGAGCTGACACACGGCCATCGTCGAGGGCTCGAGCTCGTTGATCCGCGCCCAGAGCTCGCGGGCGCGAGCGAGGTCGAGCCGCTTGGCGGCCTTCTCCGCCTCCTTGATGAGCTCCTGGACCTCGCGGGACCGGGGAGGAGGGTCCGCGGCCGCGGCCTGTACGGGGAACGCGGAGGCGAGGACGAGGGCCAGGGCCGCCGCTTGCCGTGGATGGATCAGCAGAATAGAGGCACGCACGGTTCAGCTCGGGGCAAACGAGGGGGACCACAGCGCCGCGCTGGCCCATCCAGCGCGACGCTGCGTTTCATACCACCGCGTCGACGCGGTCGAGCGTGCAGAAGTGCCGCGTGTTCCGGGGCGTGCATTGTGATCGAGCGACGAAATTTCTCGTTTGCGACCTGGAAAAGCGCCGCGACCGGTGACGACTCTCGCCGCGGTCCATGATGCGAGAGGGGCGAGGCGCGCTGCGCCGGACACGCGGGTTCGGGTCGGAGCGCTCGCCGGCGTCGAGGTGCGCGGCGCGCGGCACGGGGTCGAGATCGTCGGCGGGCGAGGCGCCGAGCGGGCGGAGTGGCGCGGTCCGGGCCCTAAAGGCGCTCTCTATGCTGACCACCCTTCCCGATGCGGACCGCAAGGGACGACGCCCGGTCCCATGACCGCAGCTGAGGCGGCCACGGCGAGAACTTTGTCTCCGCCGTCAGCGCAGAGCTCGCCCACGTGCGCGGACAGGCTGGCACGCCGGGCGTAGGTCAGCGGGCCGTCTGGCTAGTAGGCCCGTGCGCACCCGAAAGGGTACAAAAGAGCGGAGCAAAGCGGTAGGCTGTTCACAAGTCATGCAAGAGCTACCCTGCCCCGCGTGCGGCCACGAAATTCCTGCTTCGGCAGAACGCTGCCCGCACTGTGCTCGTCCGGGTCTATTTCCCAACGTACGTGCCGTCACGCAGCCGGAAGAGACCGCGGCTTTCGACGCTCGATTTCGGGACGCCCGCGACGAAGCCTCTGCGCGCGGTTTGCTTGCGCTCTTCGAAGAGTTCATGGTCGCACTCGACGACTCCAAAGCTGTTATCGCTCGCCCGCTCCGAGAGGCGCAGCGCCTGGCGAGCAGTCACAAGGAGGGGTACGCCACGTACTACCAGCTCACGGACGCTGAGGTCCGCTTACCCGACGGAAATGAGTGGGATTTTTTACGACGTCAGGCCGACGAAGCACTGTTTCCGGGCTATAAGGAAAAAATTAGGTTCGCAGCTCTGACATTAGATGCTGTCGGTCTATCGAATTATGGAGACTGTTCAATGACACTGCGAACATCGATGGTCGCACACCGGACCACAGTTCTCGAAGAGAACTCAGCAGTGTTTATAAAGCACCGCAGCGTAAAAATGGTCGATGCCTCAATTTGCGCGCGTGGCCACCGAACCACCTGGGACGACCGCGCCAAGATCTGCGCCGTCAAACTAGGTTGTGAACTCAATCCCGGGACGACGAGGGATCAATTCCCCAGCCTTCTTCTTCGTCAGGGCGCGACGTCAGACGACGACCACTTCGTTGAGGCGCACGTATATGGGCCGATGACGATCCGCACCTTTGAACGGGTGGCAGTTACACGGCAGGGCAAGCGGCGATCAACGAAGATCATTCTGCGTGCGTTGAAAGCCGATTTGGCGAAGTGCGGTGTTGAGTTTGAGGTGCAAAAATGAACGCCGCAATTTCCGGTCGGGCAGGTTTGGCGATCATCGTAGAAGAGGGACTTCTCTTTTCTGTCAACGTGAACGAGATCGAGCGCCAAGTTCCAAGGCGCCCCGAAGAGGTGCGCCTTCTGCTCGGTGATGCGCGAGACTTGCGCTTTCTAAAAGACGTGACGCTCAACGACGTGCAGCGATGCCTGGAAGAAGATACTAGGGCCGACGAGGCACTCCATATAGCGCTCATCCTCCTCGACGCTGAACACATGGACGATCTCCGCGCGGAAGCGGCAGACGAGTTGAACACGCTTTTTAACTCGGAGGCAGTAGTTGCGCAACTCGAGGCCGTTCTCTACACGAGACCCATTCCGGCCTCGTTAGATGTTGATGGGGCACTTGGCATCAGCCGCCGAACATCTGCGAATCTGGTTGCAAAATTCTTAGAAATGCTCGTGGCAGTCCAGCCGGTGGTCGAGGTAGCGTGGAATGCCTGGGACACGATTCCCATCACAGTGTTCGGTGACGCCGACGAGCGTAGACGATCCTTGACAGCAATGACCAGAGATGGAATGTTTCGAAATGTTGTAAAAACATTAGCTGCGAACCGCGGTACAAGCGATTTGGGTGCGACTATGCTGACGAGCGCGCCTGCGTTGTCTGTGCATAATTGCACCGAAATAATTTCGCGCTGGATAGGTGCTTTGCATCACGCGAGGAGTGAGCTCTCAGTTGTGCCGAACGAGCCTGTGGCGCGTGCGATCGACGCTGTGGCTTCAGAGCAGATGTCAGCTGTGGAGCAAGGTGAAACGACTCGTCCATCGTTCGACAAGGTCCAAGTGCTGCGCAACGTCCAGGAGCAGAAGCGGCACATCGTGCATTTGATGCATTTGGGTGAATTTCTCCAGGTGCGTGAGCTGATCGAAAATCTTGTTGATTATCAGCTGAAGCATGGAGGGGCCAAGTATGCATCTAAATCACTGTGTGATCTAGCTATAGAGTCGCAGAGGCGCCGCTTGTTCTCGCTGCAGCTCGAACTTACTCAACGAAGCGTCATGTTAAGCCCGAGCGATGTCTGGTCATGGTCCCAGCATGGGAAGGCTTTGCTCAACGCGCGTGACTTCGTTGGCGCTCTCGAGGCGTATGAACGTGCATTGGCATTAGGGGGAGACGTGGTCGTCGGGTGTGGGCGAGCGGCGGTGCTCAAGGCCCAAGGTAAGCTAGACGAGGCGCTCTCTGCCTACGATCAGATTCTACGCAACCACTCCGGTAGCGCCGTGGCGAAGAACGGGCGAGCGGAGGTGCTCAAAGCTCAAGGCAA
Organism: Sorangium sp. So ce887; assembly: GCF_051521455.1. Classification (NCBI taxonomy): domain Bacteria; kingdom Pseudomonadati; phylum Myxococcota; order Polyangiales; family Polyangiaceae; genus Sorangium; species Sorangium sp. So ce887. The sequence goes on from NZ_CP150354.1 coordinate 306,837, forward strand.
GCTAGGCGAGGCGCTTGCCGCTTATAATCAGATTGTTCGAGAACACCCGGCTGACGTGGTAGCAAAGTGCGGGCGGGCGGAGGTGCTCAAGGTCCAAGGTAAGCTGGACGAGGCGCTTGCCGCTTATAATCATATCGTTCGAGAGCACTCTGATAATGTGGTGGCCAAAAGTGGGAGAGCGGAGGTGCTCAGGATCCAAGGCAAGCTTGACGAAGCGCTCGCCGCCTACGACCAAGTCGTTCGGGAGTACCCCACCGGTGCCGCGGCGAAGAACGGGCGAGCGGAGGTGCTCAAAGCCCAAGGCAAGCTGGGCGAAGCACTTGCGGCTTATGACCAGATTCTTCGGGAGCATCCGGCTGACGTGGTGGTGAAAAGCGGGCGGGCGGAGGTGCTCAAGGCCCAAGGCAAATTGGACACAGCGCTTGAGGCCTACAATCAAATCATTCGGGAGCACCCTGGTAACGATGTGGCCAAAAGCGGGCGGGCGGAGGTGCTCAAGGCCCAAGGCAAACTTGACGAAGCGCTCGCCGCCTACGACCAAGTCGTTCGGGAGCACCCCACCGGTGCCGCGGCGAAGAACGGGCGAGCGGAGGTGCTCAAAGCCCAAGGCAAGCTGGGCGAAGCACTTGCGGCTTACGACCAGATTCTTCGGGAGCATCCGGCTGACGTGGTGGTGAAAAGCGGGCGGGCGGAGGTGCTCAAGGCCCAAGGTAAATTGGACACAGCGCTTGAGGCCTACAATCAAATCATTCGAGAGCACCCTGGTAACGAGGTGGCCAAAAGCGGGCGGGCGGAGGTGCTCAAGGCCCAAGGCAAGCTCGACGAAGCGCTTGCCGCCTATGACCAGATTCTTCGGGAACACCCCACTCATGCGGCGGCGAAGAACGGGCGGGCGGAGGTGCTCAAGGCCCAAGGCAAGCTGGGCGAAGCACTTGCCGCTTACGATCAAATTCTTCGAGAACACCCGGCTGACGTGGTGGTGAAAAGCGGGCGGGCGGAGGTGCTCAAGGCCCAAGGCAAGTTGGGCGAAGCGCTTGCCGCCTATGACCAGATCCTTCGGGAGCACTCTGATAATGTGGTGGCCAAAAGCGGGCGGGCGGAGGTGCTCAAGGCCCAAGGCAAGTTGGGTGAAGCGCTCGCTGCCTATGACCAGATTCTTCGGGAACACCCCACTCATGCGACGGCGAAGAACGGGCGGGCGGAGGTGCTCAAGGCCCAAGGCAAGTTGGGTGACGCGCTTGCCGCTTATGACCAGACTCTTCGAGAACACCCGGCTGACGTGGTGGTGAAAAGCGGGCGGGCGGAGGTGCTCAAGGCCCAAGGCAAGTTGGGCGAAGCGCTTGCCGCCTATGACCAGATCCTTCGGGAGCACCCTGATAGCGTGGTGGCCAAAAGCGGGCGGGCGGAGGTGCTCAAGGCCCAAGGCAAGCTCGGCGAAGCGCTCGCCGCCTATGACCAGATTCTTCGGGAACATCCCACTCACGTGACGGCGAAGAGCGGGCGGGCGGAGGTGCTCAAGGCCCAAGGCAAGTTGGGTGAAGCGCTAGCCGCTTATGACCAGATTCTTCAAGAGCACCCGGCTGAAGTGGTGGCAAAGAGTGGGCGGGCGGAGGTGCTCAAGGTTCAAGGTAAGCTGGGCGAGGCGCTTGAAGCGTACGACCAGGTCGTTCAAGAGCACCCTGATAGCGTGGTGGCTAAATGTGGGCGGGCATGTGCTCTCGTGGCCCTTGGGTGCGCCACGGAGGCCCTTGAGCAGCTACCGACCGACAGTCCCGTAACTAGGGATGAATGGATTGGTTACCACATCCGCGGGATGATCCTGCTCCGTACGGGAGATATCGAAGCCGCAACAGCTGTATTTGTGCGCGGGATAACAGAAAATCCATGGGTAGCCGAGCGCGATTACTTTTTCAGTGCTCTCGCCGTTGTCCGGATCCGTCGTAAAGAATATGCCGTCGCTGTTGCTCAGCTCGAATTCGTTCAAATGCCGCTTCTGCAAGAGCCGGCCAATTTGATCCGCGTCCATGCCTTGGGGATGCAAGGTCAGGTCGCTCAGGCTGCAGAAGTTTACCGACGCCTCTCGCCGGTCGCTCCTCCATTGATCCGTGAGCTGCGTGCAGAGCTCCATCGCCGCTTCATTGCGCAAGCAGCGCCGCAGCACGATGACGATTGGTTGATGCAGCGTGAGATCGACTGCGTACTCGCAGCCGCCTGAGTTAACCGGAATCGTTATGGGTCCTTGCAGACCAGGCGCGAGCTTGTTGCTCTTCAAACCATCACGCTCGCGTCGGCAATGTAGCATTGTAACATCAACCCTGGTCTCCGCGCAGAGTGAAGCGCCTCGCGACCTCCGCAACCCGGCGGCGATGACCATGCGGAGTCCCTCTCCAAGGTGGGCGAGGAGAGCGGCGACCGGCACCCTCGGCTGGCGGATCCGCAGCGGGCCCGTCCGCACCTACCGAAGTTCCAGTGCAGCGCCAGCGGGGCGCGCGCCTCGACATGCCCGTGGAATGGCGCCCGCCCCTGCCGGTGCTGTGGGCCAGCGGAACCGCGGTGGAAAGCTGTCCCTCGTATAGCGGCGCACAACTGGCGCCGCTGTGCGCTGCGCGGGAGCACGTCGTTCAGAGGCAGTCGCCTTCCTGCCGGAGCTGGGGACATGCCGTCCCGATGCGGTGGGCTGCTTCCAGTGCGGCCTTGCTCGCACCCTCTTCTGGTGCTGGCGGATGACCGCGCAGCCGATCGAGCGCCTCATGAACGACCCGGGCCGCCTCGTCGTCCCCGAGCGCGACGGCGCGAGTGAGCGTGTCGGCGAGCGAGGCGACCACGGCGGCCGGCGGCGACGGATCGACCATCGCGAGCTCCCGGAGCCCGGGGCTTGCCGGTTGGGCCCGGGTTGGGTCGATGCCTTCCGAACGGGTGCGATCCGGGTTCAAGGGCCCCAGAAGCACCGGCACAGGCAACGGATCGCACCGGTTCGCCACCTCAAATTCGTTGCCCAAGCTCGTCCCTGGTTCCCCGTCCACGGTAGGCTCCCCGCGCGGAGGACCCCCTCGCCGGGAGCCGGGCGGCCCTGAAATCCCTCCGCCGCACCAGGGCCGAACCTCCGCAATCCGGTGCGGGCCGCGCTCCCGCCTCCGATCGGCGTTGCCCGCCCTTTCCCTTCCGTGATGTGCTGCGGGGCATGGTCGCTTCGAAGCTTGTCGCGGTCCTCTCCACATGCACCCTCGCGCTGGCGGCCGCCTTGACCGGAGGCTGCACCGCGTCAGATGGCCCGTCGGAGCCCAAGGCGGACGACTGCTCGACGGAGGGGCAGAACCGGTTCCTGTTCGATCTGATGAAGGACGCCTATCTCTGGTACGACCGCGTGCCGGACGTGGACCACCGGGCTTACCCCTCGCCCGAGGCGCTGCTCGAGGATCTCGTCGACACGTCGCGAGACCGCTGGAGCTACATCGCGCCCACGAGCGAATACGAAGCCTATTTCGAGGAGGGGCAGACGCTCGGGCTCGGCGTCCGGTGGAGCTTCGACCTGGAGGGCAACCTCCGGCTCGCGCTTGTCCATCCGGCCTCGCCCGCGGGGGCGGCGGGCCTGCGGCGGGGCGACAGGGTGCTGGCCATCAACAAGATCGATGTCGAGCAGGTAAGCGACGATCTCTGGGCAGAGGTGGCGGGCCCCGACGAGGAGGGCGTCGATGTCTCGCTGACGATCGAGCGCGCGGGCGCCGAGGTCTTCACGGTCGCTGTCCGGAAGGCCGTGTATCCCATGACCACGGTGCTGAACCCGCGGATCCTGAAGGCGGGAGCCGCGACGGTCGGTTACCTCGTGCTCACCACCTTCATCGAGCCCACCACAAAGGAGCTCGACGGCGCCTTCGCGATGTTCAGGGACAGCGAGATCGACGAGCTCGTCCTCGATCTGCGCTACAACGGCGGCGGGCGCCTCGCCGTCGAGAGGCACCTCGCGAGTCTGATCCACCGGCCTGCGGAGAGCGGCGCGCTGCTCGACGTCATGGCGCATAACGACCGGCACGTCGACTGGGACAAGCGGGCTTTGTTCGAGGACCTCGACCCGCCGGCGCTCCCCCTGTCCCGGCTGGTCGTCATCACCACCGGCGCGACGGCCTCGGCGAGCGAGACGCTGATCAACAGCCTGCGCGCCTACATGGACGTCCAGATCGTCGGCTCGACGACGCACGGCAAGCCCGTCGGCATGCACGGGTGGACCTACTGCGACAAGAGCCTGCACCCGATCTCGTTCCGGGTGCTCAACGCGAAGGACGAGGGGGATTTCTACGAAGGCTTCGCCCCCGACTGCGCCGCCCACGAGACGCTCGACGCCGAGCTCGGCGACACGGGCGAGACGTGCCTCGCCGAGGCCCTGCACCTGCTGGAGCACGGCGCGTGCTCGACCCCGGCGGAGCCGGGCGAGGCAGGCGAGCGACGCTCCGCACCGCCGCGCGAGATCCCCTGGGACGGCTTCCGGCGCGAGGTCGGCGCGCTCTGAGGCCCTCTCGTCCTCACGGGATTTCCCGCTCACGGGATTGCCCACGCGCGGAACCAGGGCCCGGCGGCTGCCCGGGCCGGCGCCGCCCGGCAGGCCCAGCCGCCGGCGAGGCGCCAGCGCAAAAGACCGCAGCGACCGGCTTGACACGCTGAGCGGCTTGACGGAGATTCCTCCGTCATAGCGGACGTAGCGCCGCGGCCAAGGAGGGACACTGTATGAGCCTGCAACTCGGAAGCATCGCGCCTGATTTCGAGCAAGAGTCCACGCAAGGGAAGATCCGGTTCCACGAGTGGGCCGGGAGCTCGTGGGTGATCCTGTTCTCGCACCCGAAGGATTTCACCCCGGTCTGCACGACCGAGCTCGGCGCGGTCGCGCACCTCAAGGCGGAGTTCGACAAGCGCGGCGTCAAGCCCATCGCCCTCAGCGTCGACGACGTCGACTCGCACAAGCGCTGGTCTGTCGATATCGAGGAGACGCAGCGCACGAAGCTGAACTATCCGATCCTCGCCGACGTGGACCGGAAGGTGTCGAGCCTTTACGGGATGATCCACCCGCAGGCGAGCGACACGCTCACGGTCCGCTCGGTGTTCCTCATCGATCCGAACAAGAAGATCCGCGCGACGTTCACGTACCCGGCGAGCACCGGGCGCAACTTCGATGAGATCCTGCGCCTCATCGACTCGCTCCAGCTCACCGACAGCCACTCCGTGGCGACGCCCGCGAACTGGAAGGACGGCGATGAGGTGGTGATCGTCCCCTCGCTCCAGGACCCCGAGGTCCTGAAGCAGAAGTTCCCCAAGGGCTACAACGCCGTCCGCCCGTACCTGCGCCTCACGCCGCAGCCGAACCGCTGAGGCGGCGCGGCGAGGGCGCTCGGGCCTGTCCTGTATGCCCTCCGTGACGCGGCTGCTCGCCGTGCTCGCCCTGCCGCTCGCGGCGTGCTCGTGCTCGTGCTCTCGCGCGCCGGCGCGCGAGACGCTCGCGGCGACCGGCGACGCCCCGAAGCCGGCGGCGCCGGCCGCCGGACGCGGGTGGAGGCTCGTGCACCACGAGACCTTCGATGCGCCGTTCCAGGAGCCGGCGGAGTGGACCGAGGACACGTACGGTGACGCGAGCCCCTACCACGTCGATGCCTTCGACGAAGATGGCGAGTTCTTCTTCGCGCGCGGCGGCGAGGCGTTCCGGGAAGGGCTGCGGAGGTTCCGCTCGTTCCGGAAGTCCTTCACGTACGGCGAGGGGGGCTGGCTCACGGTCGAGCTGTACGGCCGCGACAGCGATCGCGACGGCGTCCCCGAGACGGGCGGCCGCTTCGAGGCGATCGGCGGCAAGGCGAGGCTCGTCTCCACCCGCCATGTCGACGGCGCGATCCTCCGCTCGACCGCGCCCCTGCCGGCGCGGTACCGCGTCGAGGTGACGGTCTCCAACATCGACTTCGGCGGCCTGCGCGAGGGGAGCTGGACGCACCGGGGCAAGATCAACGGCTACGACGGCGATGAGGTGGCCGACCCGTGGCGGTTCACCGATCGGAGCACGAAGCCGCTGTCCGCCACATTTGGAAACGGTGTTTACTTCCTCTGCATCACCGACCACGCGCGGCCGGCGCCTCACAACAACGTCTTCATCCATCATCACCGGAAGGTCGTGATGGACACCGACAACAACTTCGGCGACGACGGCCCCTGGTCGGAGGTCTGGAACCCCGTGACCGGCCGGGCCGAGACGGACGGCTCGCGTTACGTGAGCATGATCTGGCTCCGCGGCGACGCGTTCGGGAGCCCCTGGACGGGCAACGGGTTCACGTCGTACACGGCCGGCGGGTGGAAGGACGGCCCCGTCTTCGTGGACAAGTACCTCGACCGGGAGACCTACGTGTTCACCGTCGAGCGCGACGGCGAGGGCTATGCGATGTCCGCGGCGGGCAGGTTCCACCACGGCGGCCGCACGACGTACGCGGCGCGGCGGGGTTTTCGCGAGCCGCCGGTGACGTGGCACTACAACCAGCGTCCCGACGAGCTCGAGGGCCCGGGCTTCAACGAGACGGTCGACTTCGGCAGGACCTTCGAGACCTGGCCGGCGGGGTCGGCCTACCCGGATCACTTCTTCTTCGGCGACCCGCACATCAACTATTACGAGGGCACCGCCGAGTTCGACGACGTCAAGCTGTACCTGCCAGACGAGGGAATGGCGCCGTCGCGCACGGACTGACGTCCGGCCACGACGTCATCGTCTCCGTTGCGGCGAGACGCGTTTAACCATTGCGAGCGTGCTCTTCCGGGTTTATCATTGTTCCGCTTTCGATAATCTCTAGAAATTCGCCCAGAAGATCTCCGCGCAGAACAGACGCAGACGCCGTCTGCCGCGGTACCCGCAGCGGCGTCGATGGCGAGGTCTGCGATCCACCGTGACCCGCTGTCCTGGCTGAACGATTCGGGGTGAAGGGATCTCGGACCGTGCTGGGCGCTCTTCGAGCGCAACGCCGAGGATGCCCAGCGCCACGCAGGACGTCGGCGCCCCGGGACGCTCATGAGTGCTCGCTCGCGCGCGCGTTCGTTCGTGATGTTCAACATCCTTTTGATGGATCCAGGAGCTGTATATGAATAGCGCTCTATCCCTGTTGACGTTCATTGCGGTCGCTCTGATCCACGGGTCGGCGCTGGCGACGACATTTTATGTCGACGACACCGGCGACGACGGCAACGATGGCTTGACCCATGAGACGGCATGGGCGACGCTCCAGTATGCGGTCGACACCATCGGTCCTGGCGATACCGCCCTCGTACTGGAGGGGCTCTACGAGGGGTGTCGTATCGAGAGCTCAGGCGAGGCCGGCCGGCCCAAGACCCTGCGAGCAGAGCCACCCGGGGGAGCCGTGGTGCTCGAGCCCGGGACGAACAGCCAGCATGAAAGCACTATCGAGGTCGAGACGTTCGACGGCGTCGTTAAGCACTGGGTGATCGACGGCTTCGAGATCGTTGGCGGCGCCCGCTCCGGCGTCGACGTGCGCGTCACGCGCGACATCACCGTCCAGAGATGCCACGTTCACAGCAGCGGGAGGACCGGGATCTTCACGGCGTTCAGCGACGACGTGGTCGTCCAGTACAACGAGTCCGAGCTCAACGGCGAGCACGGAGTTTACATCAGCAACAGCGGCGACTTTCCCGTGGTTCGCGGCAATCTCCTCCGCGACAACTTCGCGGCCGGTGTTCACATGAACGGCGACAGGACCATCACACCCGGCGACGGGCTCATCAGCTTCGCCACGGTCGAGGCCAACATCATCTGGGAGAACGGCGTCGGCGGCGCCTCAGCCATCAACTGCGATGGTGTCAGCGACAGCGTCATCCGGAACAACCTGCTCTACAACAACCACGCGAGCGGGCTCTCTCTCTATGCGATCGACGGCAGCGAAGGCTCCAGCCGCAACGAGGTCTACAGCAACATCATCGTGATGGCGGAAGACAGCCGCTGGGTGGTCAACATCCCCCAATCACCTGACGGCATCTCCAACCCGAGGTGTAACAAGATCGTGGGCAACGTCCTCTACACGCCGCGCCTCAACAGGGGATCGATCCTGATCTATTCGGGTGGCGCGGAGGACCCTTGCTTCAAGAGCGATTACAACGTGGTCGTGGACCGCTTCAGCAGGGACAACGGTGATACGATCATCAGCCTCGCGAGCTGGCGGCGAGCTACGGGGCAAGATAGACACTCGTTCCTCGTGACGCCGGGTATGCTGTTCGTCGATCTTGCAAGCGACGACTAGCACCAAACGCCCCCGAAGCCCTTCGCGCTGCCAGAATCCACTTCCGCAGCACTTGGCAGCACAGGCCGTGCGTCTGACGGCAGCCGGCCCCTGGCGGCGAACCCCATCACGACGCGACACCCCGAAGCGCGGTCGGCCCCCGCGGCTTGTTGGGCGGGAGACAGAGCAAGAGAGAGTACACAGGGAGACGGGGAGACGGGGAGGAGAGAGAGATATACAGACCAAGGGGGAGAGGCGAGAGGTGGGGACCACCGTCCGAGCCTGCTCGCTTGGGGTCGACGGCTTTCAGGTCGCTCGTTTGTAGGGTGGTTCCCGGTGATGTCAATTTCGCGCAACCAGAGCTGGTCCCGCGTCGATAGATAGCCATGAGCATCGATGGGGCACAGCGAGACAGGGAAACGAGAAGATTGTGGGAGCTGTCCGAGCGAGTCATCGGAGCGTGCATCGAGGTGCACCGCCACCTCGGCCCCGGGCTCCTGGAGTCTGCCTACGAACAATGCTTGTGTCATGAACTGTCGCTCATGGGCTTGAGCTTCGCGAGGCAAAGGCCACTTCCAGTGACCTACAAGAGAGCCACGCTCGACTGTGGTTATCGACTCGACGTTGTCGTCGAGGAGAGGCTCATACTGGAGCTCAAGGCCGTCGATCACCTGCTGCCAGTCCATGAAGCTCAGGTGCTCACATACCTGAAGCTGACGGACCTGGACGTCGGGTTGCTCGTCAACTTCAACACGCCGGTGCTCCGCCGCGGGATCCGACGCCTGGTACGCCGCGGTGCGGAGGCTGTCCGGTTCTCCCGGTGTCGCACCGAAGACGACCACCCCGGCACCACCAGCCGCCCCGCATCGATGCCGCCCGAAGCCGTCAGCGCCGAGCCTGCTGGTTTGAATGACTGATCCTCATCTCTCGCCTCCCCGCCTCCCCGCCTCCCTGTGAATCTTTCCTTCTTCCTCTCCGCCCAACATGCGTTGAGGCGGAAGTCGTCAGTGAACGCTCCGAAGGGCTCGGGGGCGTTTGGTGCTAGCAACTGCATTGATGCTTGTTCCATCTGGTTGCCCTGCTTCGTGGTGCGCGGCGGCCTTTGCGCCGGCGCTCCGCCCGCTGACCGAGGCACGCTCGTCTCCGGTCCTCGCTGCTTCGCCTTCGGCCCCGCTCCACCCTGATCCAGGGGAGCCTCGCGAACGCGCTCGGGGCTTCGGCGAGAGCGGCTGGCCCTGGCTCGCTCTCCGGCGCGTCATGGCAGCGCGACAGGCACGGCCTCGATCCGCGTGCTGACGACCCTCCGGCGCTGCGCGCCGATGTTCGTCTGATCGATCTGAAACATCAGCGAGAATTTCTTCTCGTCAGCCGACGGCGCGAGATGAGGCGACCTGAAGCGGTCATCCCGCGAGTCTTCGCGGACGATCGGCTTGCCGCCGTCATGCTTCCACATCGGCGCCGGGGTCCCGTGCCCCGTCCCGTCGGGCATGACGACCCGGCTGCTCACGTGGACGGTGACCCTGCTCCCGGCCACGAAATCGCCGTTCATCGACAGCGCCTGCCCGGAGAAGCGCTTCAACACCGCCTGTGCAATGAGCCGCCAGTCCTCGCCGTTCCCCGCGTTTGCCCCGAGGAAGCGCACCGAGACCAGCTGGCCCTTCGCGTTCAAGGTGAGCTCGAACGAGCTGTCGGCGACGTCCGGCGCGACGGAGGACGACACCTCCTCCGCGACGGCCGAGGCGAGCGTGCCCGCGGCGGGAAAGACCGGCAGGGGCGCTCGCCCGCCCTGGTCGGCGTCGCTCCGAGCGGAGCGCGGCGGGACGGGGCGCCCGGGGGCGAGGGGGCGTCTGGGGGCGATGGACCTCGCCGGTGGCTTCACGGGCAGGACACCTGGCAATGTCCAGACCGGCACACCGTCGAGGCCAGGAGGGGCGGCGGCGAGGGGAGGCGCGTCGTACGCGTCCGGAGGCGCGCTCTCGCGGGCCCCCGGTTCGGCGCTCGACGCTTGTGCGGAATCCGCCTCGGGCGGCGCCGCCGGGCGCGCTCGCGGCGCGGCGCGCCGAGAGCCGGGGTCGGCGCTCTTCGTCCGCGCGAGGCCCTGGGGCGGCTCGACTGGCAGCTCGTCCGGCGCCCTGGGCTGGTCTGGCAGGACGTCGATGTCCAGCGACACGAGCGGCTCGACCTCCTCGCCCGCGCCGGTCTGCGCGCGCGCGTCGATGACCTGCGGCACGAGCGCTCGAGCAGCGACGACGCCTCCCGCGTGGAGGAGGAACGCAGCGAGCAGAGAGAGGGAGTCCCGATCGCGCACAGGCCGCCGACCGTAGCACGAGGGCGCGCTTTCCGTGGTCCCCGGCCGCCGTCGGTACCGTGCCCGCCCCAGCTGGGGTACGCACCTCATTCATTGTCGCGCAGGAGGCCTCGCCGAGCTGCCCGGCCCCCAGCAAGGGCGCTCGCCGCGCGGCCCTTCAGCTCCGGCGCGGCCGTGTGGCAGGACATGAAGTCTACCCCTCAGGCACCAGCGCCGGCGCCGCCGCGGCTCCTCTGCGGGAATATCCCTGGAGGGGTGCCGCGGGCAGGTGGATCGATCCGCCGGCGCGGTCACGGAGGCTGCGGCCCTCGCGACGAGACAGGCACGCTTGCGCCTCGGCGAGGATGGCCAGGGCGATCTCCTCCGGCGTCTCGCCCCCGAGGTCGAGGCCGATGGGGCTGTGCAGGCCGCCTGCGCACGCGAAGGTCGGCGCGCCGCTCTCGGCCAGCAGGCGCTCGGTGCGGCGCCGCGGTCCCAGCAGGCCAAGATAGGCGACAGGAACCGTGGAGAGAGCTCGAAGGAGCGCCCGGTCCTGCGTCACGCTGTGCGTCATGACCACGCAGGCTGTTTCGGGCGGGATAACGAGGTTGGCGAGCGGGGACGCGCGGTCGGTCACCACGACCTCGTCGGCGACGGGGAAACGATCCCGGCGGGCGTAATGGGCCCGAGCGTCCGCCACGGTCACGTGCCACCCGAGCTCCTTGGCGAGACGCACGAGCGGAACCGCGTCGTGGCCGCCGCCGAACACAACGAGAGAGCGCGGCGGGCGCACCACCTCGAGGAAGACGTCGACCCGCACGCGCGCGTCCCCGAACGCCACCTGTTCGGAGGCTCCTCGCCGCAGGCAGTCCGCGGCGCGCGCGGCGATGCTTCGCGCCAGCGCGGCGTCCGGCAAAAGGCCGCCGAGGTGGCCGTCCGCATCGAGGGTCACGCGGTCCCCGACGCGCGCCCGCGAGGGGTCGAGCGAGCCGATCACGGTGGCGAGCACCCCCGCGCGCCGGCGCGTCACGCACGAGGCAAGGAAATGGATCGGCTCGACCGGCTCCTGCTCGTGGCGCAACCGCTCGAGCAGCACGTGAATCACCCCCTCGCAGCCCAGGTCATAGGGGCGTTCACCCTCCTCCTCCTCGCGCGTGCTGTATCGGACGAGGGCGGGGCTCCCATTGCCGGTCAACCACCACGCCTTGCGCGCCACGTCGCCCTCCAGGCAGCCGCCGCTCACCGAGCCGACACGGCGCCCGTCCTCGACGAGCAGCATGCGCGCGCCGGGGCGTCGATAGGCCGAGCCCTCCACGCGCACCACCGTTGCCAGCACCGCATCCTTGCCGTCGCGAACGGCCTCCGACCACAGCGAGATGATGGCTTGTGCTTCGTTCATCGGGGGTCTCTCCCATGGATTCGAATCGATCTTCGCACCTCGCGCGTGGCGCCGTGCGCCCTCGACGCCGAGCGATCGCCGCGGGGTTACAGCACGTCCTCGACACGGACCGGCAAATGGCGGAGGCGGCGCCCGGTCGCGTGATGGATGGCGTTGACGATCGCGGGCGCCACGCCGACCATCACCACCTCGCCGAGACCCTTGACGCCCATGCTGTTGATGAGCGGGTCCGGCTCGTCGATGAACTCCGCTTCGATCGTCCCGATGTCCGCGTTGACGGGGATCACGTACTCCGCGAGGTCGGCGTTCACGAACCCGCCGTACCGGGGGTCCACCTCGCTCACCTCGCGCAGCGCTGCGCCGATCCCCCAGACCACGCCGCCGAGCACCTGGCTGCGCGCCGTGCGGGGGCTGACGACCCGGCCACAGTCGACGACGCTCACCACGCGTGGCACGCGGATCCGCCGGGTGCGGGGCTCGATCCGCACCTCGACGAACTGGGCGCAAAAGCTCATGGAGACAAAGTCGGGATAGGCCGGGCCGGCGGCCGCGGGGAGTCCCTGGGCGACTCGGTCGAAGATCGCGTCGGGCTGGCCGGGCGCATGGTGGCGCGCCTCGACATCGACGTGCGACCTGCCGGCGTCACGCAGGATCTGCTGGAAGGTGCGGTTGGCCGGTCCGTTGCGTGCCAGTTGCTCCAGCTCCCGCAGCATGTTCAAGGCTGCCTGGTGCACCGCGGGCAGGGCCGTGGCGGCCCCCCACGAGCCCGCGGTGAGGTGCTGGGGCACGCTGCCCGTATTCCCGACGAGGATGTTCACCGCCTCGGCCGGAACGCCGAGATCCACCGCGACCGTGGAGGCGATGGCCGTGCGGATCCCCTGACCCATCTCGTGCCCGCCGACGCTCACGAAGATCTCGCCCGCATCGGTCACACGCAGCATCGCGATGGCCGGCGCGGTCGCGGCCTTGTACGCCCCGAGCGCGACACCCCACCCGACGAGCGTGCCATCGGCCAGGCGCATCGAGCCCGGCGCCTGCGTTCTCCTCTCCCAGCCAAACCGCTCGGCGCCCCTCTCGAGGCACGCCACGACGTGCCGGGACGAGAACGGCCGGCCGGTCAGCGGGTCTGTCGCTGCGTCGTTGGCGACGCGAAACGCGACCGGATCACGGCCGAGCGCATACGCCAGCTCGTCGACGGCGGTCTCGAAGGCGCACGCGGCGATGTGCTCGAAAGGGGCGCGCGCGAAGCCCGGCGTCTGGATGTCGTTGCGGACAAGGCGCTCGCGGCCGCGGAAATTCGCGATGCCGTACAGGCGCGCGGTCAGATCCGCGTAGGAGAGCGGGAAGAGGTCATGGCGCGAGGTCTGGTGGTCAATCTCGTGCACGGCGGCCACCATGAGCCCCGATGCATCGGCCCCCAGCCGCACCGTATGGCGGCTGGCGGGGCGGAAGCTCGCATTGTTGAAGATCTGCGCCCTGGGGACCACCAGCTTGACCGGACGGCCGAGCTCGCGAGCGGCCAGCGCGACAAGCGCTGTGTGTGCCTGCAACGAGTTTCTCTGACCGAAGCCGCCGCCGGCCGTGGGCGAGAGCACCCTGATCCTGTCCGGAGCCAGCCCGAACACCTTGGCCAGGCCGTGCCTGAGCGCCTCGGCGTTCTGCGTCGATTCGCGGATCGTGAGCTCCCCCCGCGACCACTCCGCCACGGTGGCCAGGAGCTCCATCGGGTTCTGGTGCTGGGGAGGGCCTTGAAACGTCGCGTCCACGCGCGTCGCGGCCGTCGACAGGGCGCCGTCCGCGTCGCCGACGACCCGATCCGCGAAGGCGGGCTTCGGCAACGGGGAGTCCGCTTGCGCGAGGATCTCCGCGCCCGGCGCGTCGAGCGTCACGCTGATGGCGTCCTGCGCATAGGTGGCGCGGACGAGCGCCGCGGCCTCCCTCGCCGCCTCGAGCGTATCGGCCACCACCAGCGCGATCGGCTGGCCGCGATAGGCGATCGCCGTGCCGAGCAGGGGCTGCAGGCTCTGAAAACCGTAGCCGCCGCCGAGCAGGAACCCGGCCGACTGCAGGCCCGCCGTGTCGAGGTGCGTCAGGACCATCCGCACGCCAGGGACGCGGCGGGCGGCGTCCGTATCGAGGCTCAGGATGCGACCGCGGCCGATCGTCGCCACCGCCAGCATCCCGTGGGCGAGCCCGGGGAGGGCGTGATCGGCGGTATACTGGGTCGCGCCGCGAACCTTCTCGCGCGCGTCGACCCTGGGGATATCCGGATGGCTCATGGCTGTTCTGCCCTCTGTCGTGCGATCATCAAGGCGTCCGTGATCGTTTGCGCCCCCAGCTCGACCTTGAAGGCGTTGTGGACGCCCGGGCTCGCGGCCGCGAACGCGGCCTGGCCAGCGCTCTGCGCGACGTCCTCGGTGAGCGGCTGGCCGAGCAATACGTTCTCGGCCTCCGGCGACCGCCAGGGCCGGGTCGCGACGCCGCCCAGGGCGACCCGCGCTTCAGCGACCACGCCGGCGCTGAGCCGGACGGCGACGGCCGCCGACGTGAGCGCGAACGCGTAGGATTCGCGGTCGCGTATCTTGTGATAGGTCGACCCGCGGCCCGCCTCGGACCTCGGCACGCGAATGCGTACGATCAGCTCGTCAGGGGCCAGCGTCGTCTCGACCTCCGGCGTGGAGCCCGGCTCCCGATGCAGCTCCGCCAGGGGAATGGAGCGCTCGCCGCGCGGGCTCAGCGTGTCCACCACCGCGTCGAACGCCACGAGCGCGACGGCCCAGTCCCCGGGATACACCGCGGCGCAGGCGTCGCTCGCGCCGAGGAGCGCATTGCCGCGATCCATGCCATCACGCGCCGCGCATCCGCTGCCGGGGGCCCGCTTGTTACAGGCAAACGGCTCTCCACCACGGAAATAGGCGCAGCGGGTCCGCTGCAGCAGATTGCCGCCCACCCGCGCCATGTTGCGCAGCTGCTGCGAGGCGGCCTTCCACATCGCCTCCGACAGCGCGGGGTAGTCCTCCTTCAGCCGGCGATCGGCGGCCACATCGCTCATCCGGGCCAGCGCCCCGAAGACGAGCTCGTGCGGGCCGGAGGTGTCGAAGCGCGCGAGCGTGTCGAGGCGGGTGATGTCGATCACCCTGAGAGGACCCTCGACGCCCAGCTTCATGAGATCGTAGAGCGTGGTCCCTCCCGCCAGGAACCGGGTTCCGGGGCCGCCGTCGGCCATGGCCGCGATCGCCTCCGCCGGCGTCGACGGCCGTATGTACGTGAAGCTTTGCATGGCTCAGGTCCCTCCGATCTCCGGCGCGGCTTGCTGGATCGCAGCGAGGATGCCGGCATAAGCGCCGCATCGACACAGGTTGCCGCTCATGTACTCTCGTATCTGCTCCGCGGACCCGGCGTTGCCCTCGCGGACACAGGCCACCGCCGCCATGATCTGGCCGGGCGTGCAATATCCGCACTGGAGCGCATCCTGATCGATGAAGGCCTGCTGCATGGGATGCAGCGGCCCGCCCTCCGGCGATAGCCCCTCGATCGTCGTGATCTCCCGGCCGTCGGCCTGCACGGCGGGGGTGAGGCAGGACGCGACACGACGGCCGTCGAGGTGCACGGTGCACGCTCCGCACTGACCGTGGTCGCAGCCCTTCTTGGCGCCGGTCAACTGCAGCTGCTCGCGGAGCACATCCAGCAGAGACGAGCGCAGGTCGATGTCGACCTCGGCCCTCGTGCCGTTGACGAGGAGCCGGACGGATGTGTCCGCGCTCCTCGCCGGCGTGTCGCATCCCGTGCAAGCGCTCCCGAGCGCCGACAGCCCGCTGGCCACTGCGATCGAGCCCGCGGTGAACTGACGTCGGGTGAGGAGGTGGGCCGCCAGCAGCCCGCCGCCGGTGTTCGGCTCGCCAGCGGTCTCCTGCTTCGATTGGGCTCCACGAAGTGGCGATGGTCGACTCGTCTTGTCCTGCATGGTGATCTCCTCGCGACGGCGGCCGGCGTGCGCGGGTCGGCGCGTGCCAGGCGTCCAGATACCCCAGCCCGGGCTGAACGCGACTCGTCCTGTCGTGACCATGCGCCCGTGCACCCCACCATGCCAGTGAATAGGATATATGAGTCATATGAACCCCAGTTATGGGAGAGACCTCGACCTCAACCTCCTGCGCGTGTTCGCGGTGGTCGCGGACACGGGCAGCGTCACCGCGGCGGCGGGCCGGCTCTACCTGACCCAGCCGGCGGTCAGCGCGGCGCTGCGCAGGCTGGCCACCGCCGTCGGGGCTCCGCTGTTCGTGCGGCGCGGGCGCGGCCTCGCGCTCACCGGCCGGGGCGAGCGGCTGCGCGCGACGCTGGTGCCCCACCTCCAGGCGATCGTCGACGCCGCGCTCAGCGAGCCGCAATGGAACCCGGCGACCAGCGAGCGCACATTGCGCCTCGGCCTGTCCGATACAGCCGAGTTCTGGCTGCTGCCCGCGCTGCTCCGCGCCCTCGCGCCCGAGGCGCCGCGAATGCGTCTGATCGCCGTGCCGGTGCAGTTCCGCACGATCGCAGCGGCGCTCGCGGGCGGCCTCGACGCCGCGGTCACCGTCGCCGATGACCTGCCCGCGACCGTGCGCCGCCAGGCGCTGTACTGCGGCGGCTTCG
This sequence comes from Sorangium sp. So ce887, assembly GCF_051521455.1. Taxonomy (NCBI): domain Bacteria; kingdom Pseudomonadati; phylum Myxococcota; order Polyangiales; family Polyangiaceae; genus Sorangium; species Sorangium sp. So ce887. The sequence continues at coordinate 323,401 of NZ_CP150354.1, forward strand.
TGTGCCTGTTCGACCCGCGCCACACGCGCCTGCGCCGCACGCTGACCACGGAGGACTACTTCGCGCTCGATCACGTGATCGTCAGCTACAACGGCGATCTGCGCGGCATCGTCGAGGACGTGGTGCAGCGCTCGCGCAAGGTCCGCTGCTCGGTCTCGACGTTCGCGAACCTCGGCGCGCTGCTGGACGGCAACGCCCTTGTCGCCACCGTCCCCACCAACATCGCCGCGTACATCCGCGAGACCCGGCCGCACCTCGTCACGCGCCCGCTGCCGTTCGCGATCGAGGGCACGCCGACGGAGCTCGTGTGGCCGTCGAGCACCGACGACGACGACGCGTGCCGGTTCGTGCGCGGCAAGATCGTCGAAGTCGCGCGGTCCGCATCGTCGAAGCCGCGGCGAGCCTAGCCCCCGAGGAGAGCGCGCCCTTCGCCCGCTCTCCTCCGCGCGTCGCCACGGCGCGAGAACGGCGCGCCCTGGACCGCGGCCCTGGATTGGAGTAAACCAATTATCGGAACTTCATTCCGAATAATGGAACGCTCTGGAACGGTCGACAAGGCGGTGCGCGCCCTCGAGGCGCTGCGCGAGGGGGGCGGCAGCGCCTCGCTGGCGGAGCTCGCGGCGCGCCTCCGCATGCCCAAGGCGACGCTGCACCGGCTGCTCGCGTCGCTCGCCGCGCACGCGCTTGTCGAGCAGGACGGGGAGGGGCGCTACCGGCTCGGCGTCGGCCTCATCCGCCTCGGGCTCGGCGCCCAGGGGCTCGACCCCGTCGCGCGCGTCGCGAAGCCCGAGCTCGAGCGGGCGGCGCGCGCCTTCGGCGAGACGTTCTTCCTCGTCGCCGCGCGAGCGGGGCGGCTCGTCGTGCTCGACAAGGCCGAGGGCACGGGGCTCCTGCGCGCGGCGCCGACGGTCGGGGCCGAGGTCCCCGTCGACGTCACCGCGAGCGGCCGGCTCTACCTCGCGCACGCGCCGGAGCTCGTGGGCGCCCCCTGCGCGAGCCCCGCCGCGCAGCGCGCCGCCAGGCGCGGCTACGACGTCAACGAGGGCGAGTGGATCGACGGGCTCACCGTCATCGCGGCGCCGGTGCTCGCGCGCGGCAGCCTGCACGGCTGCATCGCCTGCGCCGCCGCCGCCCAGAGCCTGCGCGGCGATCGTCACGACGCCGCGGTGCGCCACACGCGCGACGCCGCCGAGCGCGTCGCGCGCGCTCTCCAGGGAGACAGCAGGAGGTGAACGGCATGAAGACATGGATCGATGGGCGAATCGTCGACGCGAAGGACGCGACCGTGAACGTGACCGATCACGGGCTGCTCTACGGCGACGGCATCTTCGAGGGCATGCGCGTCGCCGCGGGGCGGCTCTTCCGGATCGAGCGCCACCTCGCGCGGCTCGCGGCCGGCGCGAAGGCGCTCGGCCTCGCGCTGCCGCGCCCGCTCGATGGGCTCCGCGCGATCGTCGAGGAGACCGCGCGCGCCCACGCCGAGCGCGAGGCCTACGTCCGCCTCGTGGTGACGCGCGGCGTGGGCCCGCTCGGCGTCGACCCGACCACCTGCGAGCGGCCGGGGCTGTTCTGCATCGTGGGGTCCATCCGCCTCTTCGACGACGAGCAGCGGCGGCGCGGCCTCGAGCTCATCACGTCGAGCCACCGCCGGCCGGACGCGGACGCGCTCGACATGCGGATCAAGAGCCTGAACTACCTGGGCTCCGCCCTCGCGAAGCTCGAGGCCAGGCAGCGCGGCGCCGACGACGCGCTGCTCCTGAACGCGCGCGGCCACGTGGCCGAGGCCAGCGTGGCCAACGTGTTCGCGCTCCGCGGCGACGTGCTCGCGACGCCGCCCGCCACCGACGGCTGCCTCGAGGGCATCAACCGCGCGGCCGTGATGGAGCTCGCGCGCGGCCTCGGGCTCACCGTCGTGGAGCGCTCGCTCGGGCGGCTCGACTTCTTCGCCGCCGACGAGGCGTTCCTGACGGGCACCGGCGCCGGCGTGATCGCGATGCGCAGCCTCGACGGGCGCGCGATCGGCCCCGGCGAACGCGGCCCTGTCACCGCCCGCCTGACCGCGCTCCACCGGCAGCTCGCCGAGACCGAGGGCGTCGAGCTCATCGCCGCGCCCGGCGGCCAGACCTGAACGGGCAGGCCGAGGGAAGGGGAAAATGACTTAACCGGTTCAGTCCTCCGCTCATCGTCTCGTCGACCGGTCTCCCGGGAGACCCGAGCGCGGCGGGCCGCCGGAGGGCACGTCAGCTGTCACGGGCGATCTCCGCGAAGATCCCTCTCAGCCAGATGTGCGCCGGGTCCTTCGCCTGCCGCTCGTGCCACACCTGATCCAGCGAGAAGCCGCCGAGCTCCACGGGCGGCTTCATGATGCGCAGCGCCTCCATCTCGGCGAACACGCGCGCGATGCGCGCCGGCACGGTCAGCACGAGATCGGTCTGGGCAACGATGTGCGCCGCCACGAGGAAGTGGGGGATCTGCAGCGCCACACGGCGCGAGAGCCCCCGCTCCGCGAGGACCTCGTCCACCCGGCCCCCGCCGTCGCCGCGCGGGCTGATGAGCGCGTGAGGTAAGCTCGTGTAGCTCTTGAGGGTGAGCTTGCTGCCCACCACGGGATGATTTCTCCGCACCACGCACATGTAGTGCTCCTCGATGAGCCTTTGCCGGTAGAAACCGGCGGGCACGGTGGGGAGCAGGCCGATCGCCAGGTCGACCTTGCCGGTCTCCATGGAGCTCCACATCTCGCCGTCGTAGGGGCGCGCGATCAGGTCGACGAAGGGCGCGTCGGAGAAGAGCTTTTGCACGAGCCGGGGCAGCAGGATGAGCTCCACGTAATCGACCGTGGCGACCGCGAACGAGCGGCGCGCCGTGGCGGGGTCGAAGCGGGGGCTGTGCGCGACCGTCGCCTCGATCTGGGCGAGGGCCTCGCGGATGGGGCCGATGAGCTCCTGCGCGCGCGGCGTCGGGATCATCCCCCTCGGCGTGCGCACAAGGACGGGATCGTCGATCAGCGCGCGGAGGCGCCCGAGGGCGTGGCTCATGGCCGACTGGCTCAGCCCGACGCGCGCCGCGGCGCGCGTGACGCTCCCCTCCGCCAGGAGGGCGTCGAAGACGACGAGCAGGTTCAGGTCAATCGAGGCAAGATGCACGGGATGCATGGGGCCCATGCTACGAATGAGTTGGAGGCGCGCCATGGGCCGGTCTAGAGGTTTTCCACTGGACCGGCACGGTCGCTGACCCCGCCGAGGGAGCGGCGGGGCGGATGCCGCCGGTCGTCGTGCCCATGTCTCGCTTCGATTTTCCCGAGCACGACCAGGAGCCCGGCCCCCGGACCCTCCTCGCGCCCGCTTCGCCCGCGATCGCAACCCTGTTGCAGGTCGAGCAGCCGGCCACGGAGCGGCCAGAGTGCCCTTGTTGCATGGAGCGGACCACGGGTCGCCGGGTTGCCTCGAAGGCGGCATGGATGACCTGGATTGGCCATCCCGTCTACGGATGAGCCCGCATGGCCGGCCCGAGTCGCGCTGACGGTCGACTCCAGCCGAGTCCAGCCGAGCCGGTTTCCACCGCGTTTCCCCGGTGCTGCCCGCCGAGCGGCGCGCGGCACCCATGAACGTAGCGTTTCGGCAGCTGTACGGAACAACGGTAACAGGAAGAGAGCGCGCCATGCCAAGTCCGAATTGGAGTTCCTTGATCCTCGCTCCGCTCGTCGCCCTCGTCGCCCTCGTCGCCCTCGTCGCCCTCGCCTCGTGCGCTCCCCGGGCGGAGGGCGAGCGCCATGCCGCCGTGTCGAGCGCGCTCAACGCCGAGGACAGGCTCGCTGCTTGCGAAAACGACCCTCGCGTGGTCGCCGGGCTCGTGACCAGCGAAATTTGCGCGGGCGCTGATATCTTCTTTCGCGAAACTTTCGAGGGCAACGGCCGCTCTTGCGGATCCTGTCATCCTGTCGAAAACAACTTCACGATTGACATCCCTTTCATCGACGCGCTCCTCGACATCAACCCTTTTGATCCGCTGTTCGTCCACGAGCAGGAGCCCGAGCTGATCGACCTCGAGATCTACGAGCTGAAGACGCTCGGCCTGATCCGCGAGAACATCGACGGCTTCGACGACCTCGACGGCAAGTACGTGATGCGCGGGGTCCCGCACACGTTCTCGCTGGCGACGACCATCACGCCCGACCCGATGCACGAGGGCGCGGAGCTGCCCCTCGAGCGCACGGGCTGGTCGGGCGACGGCGCCCCGGGCGCCGGGTCGCTGCGCGACTTCCTGACCGGGGCGATCACCCAGCACTTTCCGACCGACCTGAGCCGTGAGCCGGGGGTCTCGTTCCGGCTCCCCACGGAGCAGGAGCTCGACCTCACGCTGGCCTACCAGATGAGCCTGGGCCGGATGAACGAGCTCGATCTCACGCGGGTGAAGCTCACCGATCCCGAGGCGAACGAGGGGCGGCTTTCGTTCCTCGATCCGCAGCGGGGCCGCTGCAACGTGTGCCACGCCAACGCGGGCGCGAACCACCTGGACACGGGGCGGAACCGCAATCTGGACACGGGGACCCGGAAGGCGCCGGCGACCAGCACCTTCGGGGCGTTCGACGGCGGGTTCGGGGGCGTCGGGCTGGCCGAGCCGAACATCGACGTCCTCGACCTCGGGTTCCTGAACGGGTTCGGCGACGGCACGTTCAACACCCCGCCCCTCATCGAGGCCGTGGACACGCCGCCGTTCTTCCACACGAACGCCTTCGGGGACGACATCGAGGCCGCGGTCGCCTTTTATATCTCGTCGTTCTTCAAGGAGTCTCTGGCGGGCCGGGAGCTGGAGGCGCGGTTCGGCGCCCCCATCCAGTTCCCCGACTCCGACATCGTCAAGATGGGGCGCTTGCTCCGCGTCCTGAACGCCGCGTTCAACCTCGACCTCGCGGAGCAGCGCCTGCGCGCCGCCCGGGAGCTCGCGGGCCAGTTCCACGACGCGCGGGACGACGTCCAGAAGCGCCTGATGGAGCTGGCCGAGGTCGAGATCGACGACGCGCTGCGGGTCCTCGGCGTCGCCGGCACGCCGCTGCACCCCGTCTCGCGGTACCGCCTCCGGCAGGCGAAGGACGAGATCGCGGCGGGCCTCTCGGCGGCGGCCTGGTCGGCGCGCGAGAGCCGGATCTCGACCGCGCTCCTGCGCGTCCAGAACGCGCGCGATCCGCTCGGCTCCAACATCACCTTCCAGCTCGGCCAGGGCAACCTGATGTACTAGGGGCCGCGCCCGGACGAGACAACGAACCGCAGGGCGCCAGGGCCGTCAAGAAGCGAGCTCTCTCGGCTATCTTGGCGTCCGTGGCATCCTGGCGGTTCTCTCACGTGGGTCGCTGACCGGCGCCGCCGATCCGCGCGTCAGGGCCCCTGGCCAACGCCGCGCGAATCAGTAGCTTACGGGCCCCCGGCGTGGCCGGTCTGCCAGGTGCCCTGCTCTGATGTCGTCCGGCTCACGTTCTGGTTTCGGCGCGCTCCCTTCCCCTGAAACGGCGCGCTCCCGCGCGGGGCGCTCGCTCCTCCTGCGGCTCCTCGGGCTGAGCTGGGCGTACCGGGGGCGGGTCGCGCGCGTCCTCGGCTACCAGATCGTCCTGCTCTCGCTCGGGCTCGCGGGGCTCGGCCTGACCGGGCTCGCCATCGACATCCTCCGCCATCGGCTCGATCCGTCGATCCGTCCGCCGGCGCTGCCGCTCGGAATCGGCCGGCTGCTCGACCTGGAGCGTGAGCCCATGCGCGCGGTCCTCTCGATCGGCGCTGCGATCCTCGCCATGGCGGTCGCCCGCGCGGTGCTCAACTACGGTTACGCGCTCTCGGTGGGCCACCTCGTCCACATGGAGATCGTCCCGGATCTCCGCGCGCGGGTGTACGACAAGCTCCAGCGGCTGAGCTTCCGGTTCTACGACGCCAACAAGAGCGGCTCGCTCATCAACCGCGTCACCGGGGACGTGCAGCTCGTGCGCTCGTTCGTGGACGGCGTGCTGCTCCAGAGCGTCATCATGGTCCTGTCGCTCGGCGTGTACGTCGCGTACATGCTCCGCACGCACGCCCTCCTGACGCTCGTGTGCCTCGCGCCGACGCCGCTGCTCTGGATCGCGAGCACGCTCTTCGCCCGGTGGGTGCGGCCCGCCTACCTGCAGAACCGGGAGCTCGTGGACCGCATGGTCCTGAGCTTCACCGAGGGGATGCAGGGGATCCAGGTCATCAAGGGGCTCGGGCGGGAGCGCGAGGCCCACCGCCGCTTCGACGAGCGCAACCGCGAGGTGCGCGACCAGCAGCAGGGCACGTTCCGGAAGATCAGCGTGCTCAGCCCGACCATCGACCTGCTCGGACAGAGCCACCTCGTCCTGCTGCTCGGCATGGGCGGGCTGCTCGTCACGCGCGACCGGATGACGCTCGGGCAGCTCGTGGTGTTCGCCGGCATCCTGCAGCAGTTCTCCGGGCAGATCGCGAGCATGGCGACCCTCGTCAACACCGCGCAGCAGAGCTTCATCGGGGCGCGGCGCGTCTTCGAGGTGCTCGACACCCCCGTCGAGATCACGAGCCCCGAGGCGCCCGCGCGCCCCGTCCAGGTGGAGGGGCGCCTCGCGTTCGAGCGCGTCACCTTCGGGTACGACCCGGAGAAGCCCGTCCTCCACGGCATCGACCTCGACGTGGCGCCCGGGCAGTTCATCGCCGTGATCGGCCCGACCGGCGCGGGGAAGAGCACGCTGCTCAGCTTGATTCCCCGCTTCTACGACCCGACCTCCGGGCGCATCCTGCTCGACGGCATCGACCTGCGGCGGCACGATCTCGACCTGATCCGCCGGCGCATGGGGGTCGTCTTCCAGGACAACTTCCTCTTCAGCAACACGGTGGCGGCCAACATCGCGTTCGGCGCCCCGCACGCGACGCGGGAGCAGATCGAGCGCGCCGCGGTCATCGCCTGCGCCCACGAGTTCATCCGGGAGCTGCCCGAGGGCTACGACACCGAGCTCGACGAGTCGGCGGCCAACCTCTCGGGCGGCCAGCGGCAGCGGCTCGCCATCGCGCGCGCCGTGCTGCTCGACCCGCCGCTGCTCTTGCTCGACGACCCGACCGCCGCGGTGGACGCGAGCACCGAGCGCGAGATCCTCGACGCGATCCTCAGCGCCACCCGGGGGCGGACGACGATCATGGCCACGCACCGGGCCCACCTGCTCCGCCGCGCGCACCAGGTGATCGTGCTCGACCGGGGCCGCATCGCCGAGCGGGGGACGCACGAGGAGCTCCTCCGGGGCCGCGGCCACTACGCGAGCGCGCTGGCGCTGCACGACGCCCACGCCGCCGCCGCGCGCGCGGACGAGAGCCCGTCGCGCCGCGACGGCGCCGGCGCGCGCCCCGCGGCCCCGGGCCCGGCCGAGGAGCCGGCGTGAGCCGCGCCGTCGAGGCGCCGCGCCGCCCTGCGAAGGCGGCGGGGCCGGCGCGCCCCGCGGCCGAGCCGGCGCCGATCGACGTCCGCCTCGGCCTCGCGCGCGCCTCGCTCGAGGACGAGCGCGACCACGCCCACCGCGGGCTCGATCTCGGGCTCGTGCGGCGGGTGCTCTCCTTCACCCGCCCGTACTCGAGGAAGCGCAACGCGCTCTTCGTGCTCGTGTTGGTGAGGTCGATCCAGCTCCCGATCCTGACCTGGTCGGTCGGCGCCATCATCAGCGGCCCGGTGGCCCGGCGCGACGCGCGCGCCACGCTGCTCTCCGTCATTGGCTTCGCGGCGCTGGCCCTGTTCACGGCGGTCGTCTTCCACTACCGCGCTCGCCTCGCGCTCGAACTCGGCGAGGCCGTGGTGTTCGACATGCGCGATCGGCTGCAAAGGCACCTCCTGCGCATGCCGATGAGCTTCTTCGTGAAGACGAGGGTGGGGCGCCTCATCGGCCGCATGACCTCCGACATCGACGCGATCCGGGTGGCGGTGCAGGACGTCGTGTTCGTGAGCACGGTGCAGCTCGGCACGATGGCGGTGGCGATGGCGCTGATGGCCCACGCGCACTGGCCGCTCTTCCTCGTGGTGGCGGCGATGGTCCCGGTCTTCTGGGGGCTGATCGTCTATTTCCACAAGCGCCTCGGGGCCGCGCACCAGCGCGCGCAGGAGAGCTTCAGCCGGGTCACGGCGACGCTCGCCGAGTCGGTCACGGGGGTGCGCGTGACGCAGGGCTTCGTGCGGCAGGACATCAACGGCGGGCTGTTCCGGGCGCTGATCTTCGACCACTCGCGCTACAACATGGATGCGGCGCGCCACTCGGCCGCTTTCCTCCCGCTCCTGGAGTTCAACGGCCAGCTGTTCCTGGCCGTGCTCGTGGTCGTGGGCGGCTATCAGGCCCTGCACGGCGCGATCGAGCTGAGCGTGCTCGTGGAGTTCTTCTTCCTCGCGAACCTGCTGTTCAACCCGATCCCCGTCCTCGGGAATCAATACAACCAGGCCCTGACGGCCATGGCGGGCGCCGAGCGGCTCTTTCGCGTGCTCGACGCGGAGCCCGCCTGGCCCGACGAGGGCGGCTTTCCGGCGCTGCCGCCGGTGCGCGGCCGGGTCGTCTTCCAGGGGGTGTGCTTCGCCTACGAGCCGGGCAAGCCGGTGCTCCACGGGGTCGATCTGGTGGCCGAGCCGGGCGAGATGATCGCGCTGGTCGGGCACACGGGCAGCGGCAAGACATCGATCCTGAACCTGCTCGCGAAGCTGTATCTGCCGACGGCGGGGTCGATCACCGTCGACGGGCACGATCTCGCGACGACCTCGTCGGCGTCGCTGCGGGCGCAGCTCGGGCTGGTGCTGCAGAGCAATTTCCTGTTCAGCGGCACGGTGCTCGACAACGTGCGTCTGGGCAACCCGGCGGCGACCGACGCCGAGATCCGCGAGGCGGCGCGGAGCCTGGACGCGCTCGACGTGCTCGACGCGCTGCCGGACGGCCTCCACACCGAGGTGGGCGAGCGGGGGACGGGGCTGTCGCTGGGGCAGCGGCAGATAGTGTGCTTTCTGCGGGCGATGGTCGCCCATCCGCGCATCGTGCTGCTCGACGAGGCGACGAGCTCGGTGGACGCGCTGACCGAGGCCCGGCTGCAGGCGGCGCTCGGGCGGCTCCTGCGAGGGCGGACGAGCTTCGTGGTGGCCCACCGGCTGAGCACGATCCGGCACGCGGATCGGGTCGTCGTGCTCGATCACGGGCGGGTCGTGGAGCAGGGGACGCACGCGGAGCTGCTCGCGCGGGGAGGGGCGTTTGCGGCGCTTCACCGGGAGCTGGCAAACGAGGCGCCGGCCCCCTGAGAGGGAATTTATTGGGAGGGGGCGAACTCTATCGCTCGGGGGAGAGGGGGATCGAGATCAGGCGACCTCTAGACGGACGGGGACGTTGTTGCGGGTGGCATTCGAGTAAGGGCAAACCTGGTGCGCCTTCTCGACCAGCTGCTCGGCTTGCGACCGCTCCAGGCCCGGCAGCGCGATCCGCAGGCCGATATCGAGGCCAAATCCGCCCTCGGAGCGGGGGCCGATGCCGACGGTCGCGGTCACGGTGGCGTCGGCAGGTATCCGCGCCTTCTCCTGCGCGGCCACGAACTTCAAGGCACCCAGGAAGCAGGCCGCGTAACCCGCCGCGAACAGCTGCTCCGGGTTGTTCCCCTCACCACCCGCGCCGCCAAGCTCCTTCGGCGTCGAGAGCTTCACGTCGAGGGCACCGTCCGCGGTCTTGGCGTGGCCATCGCGGCCGCCCTGAGCAGTGGCTTGGGTCGTGTACTTCACGTCGACAGGCATCGGAGCGCTCCTTTTCGTGACGGCGGCCCGGGCACGGAGGGTTCGTCCCCGCTGGGCAGGGCCGGCCGGGCAGCCGTTCGGATACGCTCCCCATAGTGCTCGAGCCCACCCTGCGCAACGTCGGAAGGGACGCCGACGGAGATCCCGCGGGGCCGCGCGGCGCGCTCGGCGCGGGGCTCACGGGGCGGTCCAGGTGTACTCCAGCGCGGAGACGTCAGGCGCGCCGATGGGGATCTCCCCCGTGAATCCGAGCGTGACGAGCTCCAGGCGGTTGCCGAAGGGGTCGTTGAAATAGAGCGACGCCTGGCCGGGCGGTCCGAGCTGCGTGGGGCCGTAGGTCGGCACGCCAGCATCGTTCAGGCGCTCCTTCCAGGCAAGCAGCCTCCCAGGCGCGACCCGGAACGCGCAGTGCGGATGATCGGCGTTGCGGGGCGGCTGCCCGATCGGCGACTCGAAGAGGTCGAGTCGCGGCCCGCCCGCGAACACGACAGTGAGGTGAACGCCCCGCGCGATCTCGTCCGCAGGCCGCCCCATCCGAGCGAGGAACGGGACGTCGACGCGCATCATCACGCGCGCGCCGAGCAGCCCGACATAGAACCGCTCCGCCACCCCCAGATCGGCACACGGCAGGGTGAGGTGATCGACCGCGCTCAGCTTGCCGCTCCACGGCGGACGCAGGCGGTAAGCGAGATGCGACCAGGCGAAGAAGAGGCGCATTCCCACGCCGATCGCCTTTCGCTGAACCAGCGCCGAGAGCGGCGCGGCGGTGAGCCCCGGGGACGTCATGCGTTTCCTCCAAGAATGGAAGGTCAATCAATCAATCAGTTGATTGAACTTACGCGACGGCGGGCGAGCGGTCAAGGCGGGCGGCGCGGGCGCTTGATGGGACGGGAGAAAACCTGTAGCTTTGCGCGGGCTTGGCGAAGACGAGAGGCGCCGCCGCGGACGGCAGGGCATCGACCACGGAGCTCGGTGCAGCGCGGCGGCGCGACCTGCTCGAGGCGGCGTACTCGCTCATCGCCGAGAAGGGGCTGGAGGGGCTGCGGACGCGCGACATCGCGGCGCGCGCGGGCGTCAACATCTCGACGCTGCACTACTATTTCGGGACCAAGGACGCGCTCCTCGTCGCCATCGTCGAGCACGTGACGGACAAGTTCGGAAAGGAGCGCGCCCCGGGGCCCGCAGGCCCGGCGGACGCGCTCGCGGGCCTGAGAGCGCACCTCGAGAGCGCATGGCGCAGCTTCCAGGACAATCCGCACCTGGCGACCGTCCTCCAGGAGCTCTCCCTGCGCGCGCGGCGCGACCCGGCGGCACGGATGGCGTTTCGCGCCGTCCACAAGGAGTGGAACCTCGCGGTCGAGCACCTCGTGCGGCAAGGCGTGCGCGGCGGACAGCTGCGCTCCGATCTGGATCCGCGCGCCGCCGCCGCCGTGGTCACGTCCTTCATCATCGGCGCCATGATCCAGCTCGGGGTCGACGCCGGAGCATTCGACTTCCAGCACGTGTCGGAGGAGGTCGATCGGTGGCTCGCCCCCGCGCCAGCCAAACGGGCGCGCAGCCGCACGTGAGCGGCCCGACAGCCGTCGAGAGACGCGAACGGCGCTCTCGCCACCTCAGATCAGCGGAAGCGCACGTCGAGGCGAGCGCTCGGGGCGGCTCACCGCGCGCCCTCGGCGCCGCAGCGGGAGAGCGCGTAACGCAAGGCGTTCTGGAGCACGCCGAAGGTCGTGAACCCTCCCTCGGCCCCGCCGAGCTCCGTCATCGTCCGCGCGATCCCGGGCGAGATCCCGGAGACGAGGCAGGTGCTGCCGAGGAGGTTCGCCGCGCGCACCACGGCGAGGAGGTGGGCCACGGTCGCGGCGTCCACCGCGCTCACGCCGGTCAGGTCGAGGACGGCGAAGCGCGCGCCCGTCCGCACGATCTCGGCGAGGAGGCGCTCCATGATGTGATTCGCCCGCGCGGTCTCCACGGTCCCGATGACCGGCAGCACGAGGATCCCCTCCCACGCCTGGATGATGGGCGAGGACATGGCGAGCATCGTCTCCTGCTGCTGCCGCATCACCGCCTCGGCGCGCTCGCGGTCGGCGTTCTCCGCCGCGAGCAGCCGGTTCTTCTCCTCGAGCTCCTCGGCGTAGGCCGCCCGGCGCTGGAGCGCCTCCCTGAGCTCGGCCTCCAGCCGCTTGAAGGGCGTGATGTCCCTGACCGCGATCGCGACGCCGTCGCTCAGCGGGATGACCTGATTCTGGAGCCACCGGCCCTCGTGTCCTGAGCTCTGGCTCTCCTGCTCCTCGAGGAGCCGCTCGCCGGTCCGAAAGACGCGCGCGTACTTGTCCAGCTGCCCGCGCTGGCGCGCGGCGGGCACCACCTCGCTGAACCGCCGGCCGACGATCTCCTCGCGCGGCATCGACATCCCCTCGACGGCCCGCTGGTTGGCGTCGGTGAACACGAAATCCACGAGCGTCCCGGCCTCGTCAAACGCGCACTGGAGCACGAAGAAGGCGTCCAGGCTCCCGTCGACCGCCGCCCGGAACCGCGACTCGGCCGTGAGCAGCGACTCCTCCGCTTGCTTGCGATCCGTGACGTCACGCGCGACGAAATAGACGAGCTCCTCCCCCGGATGAAACGACGAGTTCCACTCGATCCACCGGTAAGAGCCGTCGCGACACCGGTAGCGGTTCGTGAACGTCACGGTGCCACAGCCGGCGAACGAACGCGCCGACTCGGCCACCGTGCGCTCTCGGTCGTCGGGGTGCACGAAGTCGATGAAGGGCGCCGACAGGAGCTCTTCGCGCGAGAACCCGAGCGTGCGCTCCCATGCATGGCCAACCCGCTTGAAGCGCCCGTCAGTCCCCGCGATGCCCACCAGATCCACGGACAGCTCGAAGAATCGGCCGAGCTCGTCCATCTGCCACGCTTGGTTCATGGTAAATTCCACCGCTACCAGATCCGGCGCGGATCGTCGAGCTTCCTGGGCGATCCGAGGCCGGGCGCCGCGGATACGCGTCGCGATCGTGCGCCGCTATACCAACTGGGGCATCGCGGGCGCATTCTGTGGAAGTCGCGTCGGGGAGGAGTCGGGGGCTGGTCCGGCGAGGATCGTCAATGTTCATCCCACCTTCATGTGACGTCTCTCTGGGCAATACCCCCACCACCGGGCGCGACCATGCGACATCGCGCCGCAGGACAGCGTGTCGCATGGTCGCGCCGCAGGACAGCGCGTACACAGGCCTCATGAGACGCCGACAAATCTTGGATCTCGCTGCCGCGAGCGCCGCGCTCGCCACATTGCAAACGCTCGGCGGGTGCGCGCAGGACGACGGCGCTCCCGGGCCGTCGCCCACAACACCTGAAGGAGAGAGCTCCCCCATGCAGCACATCGCCATGCTGGTCTATCCGGGCTTCACCGCGCTTGATCTCATCGGTCCTCAGACCGCGTTCAGCATCGTTGACAATACGCAGATACACCTCGTGTGGAAGACGCTCGACCCCGTGACGACGGATTCGGGCATCACCCTCTTTCCCACGGCGACCTTCGGGACGTGTCCCGAGGAGCTCGAGATCCTCTTCGTCCCGGGTGGCGTCGCCGGCACGATCGCCGTGATGGAGGACGGCGAGGTCCTCGATTTCCTCGCGGCGCGGGCGGAGCAGGCGAGCTACGTGACGAGCGTTTGCACGGGGTCGCTCGTGCTCGGCGCTGCGGGGCTGCTCCGCGGCTACCGTGCGACCACGCACTGGGCATTCCGCGAGGTCTTGCCCCTCCTCTCGGCCGAGCGCGTCGACGCGCGCTACGTCGAGGACCGCAACCGGATCACGGGAGGCGGCGTGACGTCAGGCATCGATTTCGGCCTCCGGATCGCCGCCAAGATGCGGGGCGAGGAGGCCGCGCAGGCGGCGCAGCTCGTCATGGAGTACGCCCCCGACCCGCCGTTCCAGGCGGGCACGCCGGAGTCCGCGCCCGCGGTCGTGGTCGAGCGGATCGCCAGCCTCATTGCGCCGGGGGTCGCCCAGGCCAGACAGGCAGCGGAGCACGCCACGGCACGCTGGTGAACGCGCGACGCGCCCTCTCCGAGGGGCCGCTGAACCCGCGCGTTCCGGACAGGGCCGGTCAGCTCGTCCGGAACGCGCCGTAGAGCTGGTCGCGCCACGCGATCAGATCATCGTAGCGATCGCGCAGGTTGGGGTCGGAGAAGCACCGTCGGCTGGCGGCGCCGAGCTTCAGCGCGGCGGGCGGCGCCACGTTCACGAGCACCTGGCTCATCGTGATGTCGGCGAACGTGAAGCCGCCCAGCAGCGTCCTCGGCGCGTCTCCGGACGGCGCGCCCCGCGCGAGCATCGCGCGGAGCTCGCCCAGCGCCTCGACCTGCGTTTGCAGGTGCGCCTCGCCGCCGGTCTCGTGGCCGCCGTACTTGCGGAGGGTGCGGCGGACCCCGAGCCCTCCGAGCCGCGAGGCGAGGGGGCCGAGCGCGCGGCGGAGCGGCCCCGGCGCCATCTCGGCGAGCGCCTCGTCGTCGGCCAGCATGCGCGACAGCGCGCGGGCGCGCCCGGCGGCGAGGGCGCGCTCCGACAGATCGATGAGCCGCGCAATGGCGGCCTCGTGCTCGGCGGGGAACAGGGTCGGACCGGCGCCGCGCCCGTCGGCCCAGCGCGCGATGTCGGCCGAGTCCGCGAGCACGCGCCCGTCGTCGGTGGTGAGCACCGGCACGGAGACAGGGCCCGTGAGCCGGCGGAGCTTCGCCCGGAGCGCCGGCTCGCCGATGAGAGGCAGGTAGTGACGGAAGGTGTACGGGACGCGCCGGACGTCGAGCGCCCAGCGCGCCTTCTCGGTCCACGCAGAGAACTCGAGGCCAAGTAGCTCGGTCATAGGGCCGGCAGCCTACCACACGCCGCGCGCGTCTCCGGCCGATCGCTGGCGGGCAGAGGACGCGGCTCCTTGCCGGCGGCCCTCGGCCTCACCACGAGCGATCTCACGCGCCGGCCTTCCGGTCGGCGGGCGCTCTCCTCCAACCTACGCCCAGCGTGCCCGCCTCGGCGCTTCAGGAGAACCTGCGCCTCTACCAGCCCAGTCCGATGCGCAGCGGCAGGAACACCGCCATGCCGGTCACGATGGTGCCCAGGATGTCGCGGCGGGAGATGTAGTAGACGCTGGCCGCGACGCTCGCGGGCAGCCGCGCGTCCTGGAAGGTCGCGATCAGCTGCCCCTGCGTCATCACCACCTCGGGCACGATCACGGCCGCCAGCGCCGCCAGCGGCGCGTAGCGCAGCCCGCGCCTGAGCCAGCCGGGCATCGGCAGATCCCGCTCGGGGTACAGGAAGAAGGCGCGGGTGAACGCCGTGATCAGCGCGAGGCCGAGGATGGCCGCGAAGGTCTGCCAGGCGCTCATCGCCGAGCCTCCTCGGTCCGCTCGCGCGCGCGCCTGTGCGCCTCTTCGGCCGCCTCGATGCCCAGGCCGACCGCGACCGCGGCCGCGATCGCGACCAGGATGTTGAGCTTCAGCGGCAGCGCGTAGGCCGCGACCGCGGCGCTGGCGGCGGTGCCGGCCGCCAGCCAGGTGGCCCTGTCCTGGAGCAGCGAGCAGGCGACGCCCAGCAGCGCGAGCACGCCGGCGAAGCCGAGGCCCCATTCGACAGGGATCACGTTGGCCAGCGCGATGCCGCCCAGCGAGGAGCCTTGCCATGCAGCCCAGTTCGTCGCCACGCCGCCCCAGAAATAGGGCTCCTGCTCGGGCGCCGGGTCGGGCACGGGAAAGCGCTTCATGAAGATCACGTAGCTCAGGTCGCCGCTGAAGTAGCCGCAGAGACACCGCCGCCAGCGCGGGATCCGCGCGAAGTAGGGCCGCCACATCGCGCTGAAGATCACGAACCGCAGGTTCACGCAGGTCGCGGTGGCCCAGACGACCCAGATCGGCGCGCCGGACGCGATCAGCGGCATCGCGGCGAGCTGCGCGCTGCCGGCGAAGACCAGGAGCGACATCAGCACCGCGAGCGGCGCCGTGAGCCCGCTCTTGACCATCGTGACGCCGGTCACGAGGCCCCAGGCGGCGACGCCGAGCGACACGTGCAGCATCTCGCGCGCGCCGCTGCGGAACTCGGGGTGGAGCGCGGTGGCGCGGGCAAAGGCGGCGAAGGACATGCGGGCGCTCGAGGGCCTAGAGCGACAAACGGGTTGAAACCCCGAAAAAAGCAGGAATTTTCACAGGGAGGCGAGGAGGCGGGGAGCGAGAGACGGCGAGAGGGAGAGATTCTTTTTTTTCTTCCTCCCCGCCTCCTCGCCTCCCTGTGAAAATTCTCGGGATTTCAACATGATTGGTATTCTAGGAAGTGTCCAGGCGCGCTACGAAAGTCAAGGCGACCCGCCCCCGGCGCGGCCTCCCGCCCGGGGAGGCCTGCTGCGGGAGAGCCTCCCGCGCTGCGCCCTTGAGGGGAGGGGAGTGATCGCCTTGCATACCGACCGACCGGTCGGTATACCTTCCCGATGCCGGCGCGGACCTACTCCAGCGCGCGAGAGCGCATCCTCGACGCGGCCGAGCGGCTCCTCGCCTCGCGCGGGGTGAACCAGCTGACCATCGAGGCGGTGATCACCGAGGCGCGGATCAGCAAAGGGGGCTTCTTTCACCACTTCGCGACGAAGGACGCGCTCCTCACAGCGGTGCTCGATCGGCTGAGCGCGCGGGTGAACGATGACTCCGCGAAGCGCGCGGCTCGGGACCCGGAGCCCCGGGGCGCCCGGCTGCGGGCGCAGATCGCGCTCGCCTTCGACGCGGACAAGTGCGAGACCGCCGCGCCTCGCGCCTTGCTCCTGGCGCTCATCGAGGCGGCGAGCGCCCAGCCTGCGGTGGCGCGCCACGCCGGCGAGCTGAACGCCGAGGCCTTCGCGCGCGACGCGGCCGAGGACATCCCGGAGGGGCGGGCCATCGCGATCCAGTTTGCTCTCGACGGTTTCTGGTTCTCCCAGGCGCTCGGCACGGCCGCGCTCACCGAGGGCCAGCTGCGGGCGCTGCGCGACGCGCTCCTCGCGCTGGCGCAGCCGGAGGCGGGCGCGGGGCGCCGGCCCAGGCGGCCACGAGCTTCAAAGAAAGGCGGTCAAGCATGATGTCCATTCCCGATATCTCCGGTGCTCAGCACAAGGCGAACCCCCATCCGCTCTATGCGCGGCTGCGCTCCGAGGCGCCGGTCGTGCGCACCGTGCTCGGAGACGGAAAGCCCGCGTGGCTCGTGACGCGCTACTCCGACGTGGCTGTTGCGCTCAAGGACCCGCGCCTCGGCAAGGATCCGCTCCGCGCGCTCAGCGCGGAGGAGCAGGCCAGGCAGGTGCCGTGGATGCCCGGGTTTCTCCGGCCGATGTCGAAGAACATGCTCGATCAGGACCCTCCGGATCACACCCGCTTGCGCGCCCTGGTGCACCAGGTCTTCACGCCGCGGCGGGTCGAGGAGCTGCGCGGGCGCGTCGAGGCGATCACCGAGCGCCTCGTGGCGCGGGCCCGGGCGCGCGGGGCGCTCGATCTCCTGGAGGAGCTCGCGCTGCCGCTGCCGATGGCGGTGATCTGCGAGCTGCTCGGCATTCCCGAGGCGGACTGGCCGCGCTTCCGGACCTGGACGAACCGCCTGACCGGGATCGTCACGAAGGTGGACATGGTCCGCGCGATGCCGTCTCTCTACATGTTCGTGCGCTACCTGCGCGCGCTGATGGAGCGGCGCCGCCGCACGGGCGGGGAGGATCTCATCGCGGCGCTCGTGCGCGCCGAGGAGGCGGGCAGTCGGCTGAGCGAGGACGAGCTGATCGCGATGGTCATGCTCCTGGTCGTGGCGGGGCACGAGACGACGGTGAACCTGATCGCCAGCGGGACGCTCGCCCTGCTCGACGATCCGGAGTCGCTCGACCGCATGCGGCGCGAGCCTGGGCTGATCAAGCCGGCGGTCGAGGAGCTCCTGCGCTTCACGAGCCCGGTCGACCTCGCGACCGAGCGGTACACCACGGAGGACGTCGCGTTCGGCGAGCACGTGGTCCCGCGGGGACAGCGGCTCATCGCGGTGCTCGGCTCGGCGAACCACGACGAGCAGGTCTTTGCGAGCCCCGGGCGGGTGACGCTCGACCGGGACCCCAACCGCCACCTCGCCTTCGGCAACGGCGTGCACTACTGCCTTGGCGCGCCGCTGGCGCGGCTCGAGGCGCAGATCGCGTTCCCCGCGATCGTCCGGGATCTCCCCGAACTGCGGCTCGCCGTGCCGCGTTCGTCCCTGACATGGAAGCCGTCGCTCCCGCTGCGCGGGCTCACCCGGCTGCCGGTGCGGTGCGCGGCGGCGCCGGTCTACTCTGTCCCCCGGGCGGCCCGGCCGCCGGAGGCGGGTACCCAGCTGTAGTATCTCATTCTCCTGTCGCTCTCAGAAACGCCGCGTCCCGTCACGGCGCGGCCCCCACCGGCAGCGTGAAATGGAACGTCGTGTCCCCTCCCCTGGGGCTCTCGACCCAGATCCTGCCGTGGTGCGCCTCGACAAGCCCCTTCGCGATGTACAGCCCGAGCCCGAGGCCGACCGCGCGCTCCTCCCTCGCTTTTCCCCGGAAGAACCGCTCGAACAGCAGCGGAAGATCCTCGGCCGGGATCCCGCGGCCGCTGTTCCGGATGGAGAGCTGCACCTCGTCGCCGCGCCGCTCCAGCGACGCCCGGATCGGCGTCTCCGGATCACCGTATTTCGCGGCGTTGGAGATGAGGTTGCTGAGCACCTGCTCGACGCGCCCGGCGTCCGCGTGCACGACCGGGATCTCTCCCCTGATCTCGACCTCGACAGCGTGCCCCTCGGCCTCGCTCGCCATCCGCTCCACGACCGCAAGGAGCAGCGCCGGCAGATCGATGGGAGCGCTCTCGATCGCGAGCCGCCGCGACTCGATCTGGGAGATATCCGTCAGATCCGACACCATCCGCCCGAGCCGCTTGGCGCTCGCCACGATATGCCCCGCCCTCGTCTTCACCACGGCCGCCACCTGCGGCTTCCGCTCGATCTGGGCCGCATAGCCGAGGATCGTCGTCACGGGCTGCTTCAGATCGTGCGCCACCACCGACGTCCATTCTTCCTTGAGCCGCTCGAGGTCCTTGAGCCGCGTGATGTCGTCGAACACGACGACCGCGCCGAGCCGCTGCCCATTTCCGTCGACGATGGGCCCGGCGCTCACGAGCACCGCCAGCATGCTGCCGTCGGCGCGCCGGAGCGCGAGCTCCCTCGAGGTCGTGACCTCGCCGCGCAGCGCGCCCGCCGAGGGCCCCTCGTCGTCCGGGAGCGGCTGCCCGTCGAGGGAGCGCAGGCTCCATGCGCCCGGCAGCCCCGGCGGCGCGTCGGTCCCGGCGAGCTCCTGGGCGCGGCGATTCCAGGCGATCGGCGCGCCGGCCGGGTCGAGGAGGAGGATGCCGACCGGCGAGCGCTCGATGACCGCGTCGAGCCAGCTCCGCTCGGCCGCCACCTGCTTGAGGAGCCGCTCGCGCTCCTCGTCGGCGAGCTTCTCCGTCGTGACGTCGCGCGAGATGCCGATCCCGGCGACCGGGGCGCCGTGCTCGTCGCGCTGGATCGTGATGTGGGTCGCGACCCAGCGGATCCGGCCGCTCCTGTCGATGATCCGGAACGTGAGTCGCCCGCCGGCCGCGGCCATCTGCGCGACGAACTCGTGATAGCGCCTGCTGTCCTCGGGATGGACCAGCGAGAGGAACAGCTGAGGATTCTCGTACCAGGCCTCGGGCGGATAGCCGGTGTGCTCGAGGACGGCGGGGTTGATGTACTCGTAGCCTCCTTCCGGGCCGAACCGGATGCGGAAGATGACGTCGCTCGCGTGCTCCGCGATCACCCGCATGCGCTCCTCGCTGAGCCGCAGGGCCCGCTCGGCGCGCCGCTGCTCGGTGACGTCGAGGGCCGTGCCGATCAACCGGAGCGGGGTTCCGTCCTCGGCCCGGATCACGTCCGCCGCGGTGTGGAGGAGGCGCTCTTCGCCGCTCGGGCGGAGGATCCGGTAGTCCATGCAGTACGGCCTCTCGCCGTGGAGGGCGAGGTCGACGGCGCGCATCAGGCCCTCGCGGTCCTCCGGGTGGATGCAGGCGAGGAACCGCTCGTACGTGAGCGTGCCGGCGTCGCGGGACAGCCCCAGCATCGAATAGCACTCGTCGGACCAGAACAGCTCGTCGGTCGGAATGTGCCAGTCCCAGTTGCCCAGCCTGGCTATCTTCTGCGCTCGCGCGAGGCTCTCCTCGCTCAGCCGGAGCGCCGCCTCGGTCTTCCTGGCATCCACGATCGCCTCGGTGAGCTGCTCGCTCGCGCGCTCCAGCGCGCGTTTGTCCCGCTCGAGCTCGTCGATCCGCGCGCTCCGCGCGCGGGGCTCGGCGGCGGCGAGCGCCATCCCGAAGAGGCTCGACAGGGCGCCTGCGATCTCGACGATCTCGGGCTGCGGCAGGGAGGGTTGCGCCGCGGCACAGAGCAGCACCGCGCGCAGTTCCCCGGCGAAGGCGATCGGGATCGCGATCGCGTGGTCGCAGCCGCAGAGGGCGCGCAGGTGGCCGGCGTCCAGGAGCGCCGCTGCGGTCTCGCCCTCGGGCGCGACCTGCACGACCCTCGTGCGCGCGGCCTCGGCCGCGAGGCTCCGGTCGTCGAGCGGCAGGCGCTGGAGCGCGTCCAGCGAGCCCGCGCCGCCGCCCTCGGAGGCGACGAGCCTGAGCGCTCCCGGCTCCTGGGCGACCTCGTAGAGACAGGCGATGTCGGCGTGCAGGAGGCGCGACGTCGCCGCGACGATCGCCCGCGGCGTGCCGTCCTCGCCGGCGCGGAGCAGGGCCAGCGACGCGTCGGCCACGATGCGGGCCAGCGCGCCGCTCGACGCGGGCGGGTCCTGGCGACGTCCCTTTCCGGACGGTCCACCCCCCTCGGCTCCTCGCCTTCCGTCGTCGCTGTTCACTCCGCCCCTCGCGCCTTCTACCAGGATCCCGGCGGGCGCGAGGCGAGACTAACACGAGCGTTCGTGCGGCACCTCGGTTCGCTCAGCGATCCTTTGCCGGGCCCGAGCCCGGCGCGGGCCGCGCCCACACCGCGGAGAGCTCCGTGGGAGCCTTCGATGTCATCCGGCTGCGCGACATTCATGTGCAGGCGAAACACCAGCCTTACAGTGTGAGCGTTGCGTGCTCGGAGCCGTCGAGCTCGCCATTGCAGGGAAGACAGCGATGACCGGATGGCGTCGAAGAGGTCCTGCGTCGCGTGGCTGAAGCTCCTGGCCTGGATGGCGGACGCCGGAGCGCCGGTGAGGTTGACCTCTCGCTGCCTGGGGGCGCCGTAGACGCCACCCCCGCCGGTTGACGCTCGCGGTCATCTCTCCATGCTCCCCGTGAACGCGGGTTGCCCGCGCAGGGAGGAACCATGTCCAGGACAGCGTCGAACGAGACGAGGAAGATCCGCTACGCGGTCGTCGGGGCGGGCAACATCGCGCAGGTCGCCGTGCTGCCGGCGTTCAAGAACGCCGCCGAGAATTCGGAGCTCGTCGCGCTCGTCTCGGGTGATCCCGAGAAGCTCGCCGCGCTGGGCGAGCGCTACGGCGTCACCGAGCGCGGTGGGTACGACGAGCTCGAGGACATCCTGAAGCGCGCGCGCGCCGACGCGGTGTACATCGCCCTGCCCAACGCGATGCACCGCGCGTACACCGAGCGCGCCGCGGCGGCCGGCGTCCACGTGCTCTGCGAGAAGCCCATGGCCATGACCGAGGAGGACTGCGAGGCGATGATCCGCGCCACGAAGGACCGCGGCGTGAAGCTGATGATCGCCTACCGTCTCCATTTCGAGGAGGCGAACCTGCAGGCCATCGAGATCGCGCGCTCGGGCAAGCTCGGTGAGGTGCGCGCGTTCACCTCCCTGTTCACGCAGGTGGTGCGCCCCGGCGACATCCGCACGCGGAGCGACGAGGGCGGCGGTGCGCTGTTCGACCTCGGCGTTTACTGCGTCAACGCCGCGCGGTACCTCTTTCGTGAGGAGCCGACCGAGGTGCTCGCCACGAGCCTGCGGCTCGACGAGAAGCGCGCCAAGGACGTCGACGAGACCACCGCGGCCATCCTGCGCTTCCCGAGCGGCGCGGTCGCGCAATTCACCGTCAGCCAGGGGCTCGCGAGCGTGTCGTCGTTCCGTCTCGCGGGCACCGAGGGCGACCTCCGCGTGGAGCCGGCCTTCGATTACACGGCCGACATCAAGCATTACCTGACGGTGGGCGGGAAGACGGAGGAGAAGACGTTCAAGAAGCGGGACCAGTTCGCTCCCGAGCTCGTCTATTTCTCGCGCTGCCTCCTCGAGGGCAAGGAGCCCGAGCCGTCGGGCCTCGAAGGGCTCGCCGACGTGCGGGTGATGTTCGCGATCCAGAGCTCCGCCGCGAGCGGGAGGGTCGAGGCGATCCCGCCGCTCCATCCGGAGCAAAGGCCCGACATGCGCCAGAACATCAAGAAGCCCCCGGTCGACGCGCCGGAGCCGGTGAAGGCCCCGTCGCCGTCGGAGCAGTGAGGCGACGACCCGACCCAGGCCGCGGCCTCCGGGGAGGCCCTGCGGAGGCCCTGCTGGGTCGCTGCAGCGGACCCCTGGCCGAGCGCCGAGGCGGCGCCCGCGCGCGCTCCTCGCGCCGTCACCCTTCGAGGTAGGAGCCGAGCTCTCGTTGCCGCGAGCGCATCCGGAGCTTCTCGAGCAGCTTCGCCTCGATCTGGCGGATGCGCTCCCGCGTCAGCGAGAACGACTGCCCGATCTCCTCGAGCGTCTCGTCCTCGTTGCCGTCGAGGCCGAAGCGGCGCCGCAGGAGCTCGCGTTCGCGCGGCTGCAGCGAGTCGAGCAGCTCGCGCGTCTGCTCGATCAGGCGGCGCCGGGCCAGCATCTCGGCGGGCGTGGGGTCCTCGTTGGCCAGCAGATCGCCGAACCGGGTGTCGCCTTCCTCGCCGACGGGGGCGTCGAGGCTGAGCGGCTCGAGGGCGAGCTCGCCGATCACGCGCACCTTCTCCACGGAGAGGCCGCTGCGCTCCGCGACCTCCTCGACGGAGGGCTCGCGCCCGCGCTCCTGCACCAGATCTCGCCGGGCGCGCACCACCTGGCTCCGGATCGCGGTGAGGTGGACCGGCATGCGGACGGGCTTCCCCTGGTTGAGGATCGTCCGCTTGATGGCCTGCTTGATCCACCACGCGGCGTAGGTGCCGAAGCGGTGGCCGCGGCGGTACTCGAACTTGTCGGCGGCGCGGATGAGGCCGAGGTTCCCTTCCTGCACGAGGTCGAGCAGCGGGACGCCGAAGCGCTGGTGCTCCCGCGCGATGGCGACCGCGAGCCGGAGGTTCGCCTGGACGAGCTCCGACTTCGCCTGGGCGACCGCGCGACGCCCCCGGGCGATCGCCGCGATGGTGGCCGCGATCGGCGCGCGCTCCGCCCCGTCGGCCTCGGCCGCCGCCGTGCGCAGGCTCCTCTCGATGCGCTCCTCGAAGGTCGGATCGAGGCGCAGCTCGGCGAGGCCCGCGGCGAGGCCCGCCAGGGCGATCTCCACGTCCTCCTCATCCCGCCGCCGGGCGACGAGCTCTGCGTCCTGCTGCCGTGCGACGAGCGCCCGGGCGACGCCGAGCAGCCCCACGAGCCGCGTCGTGCACGCGTCCGCGTCGGGATCGTTCGCGTCGGTCTCGCACAAGAGGTCCCGGACGCTGAGCGCCCCGTTCTCGACGTCCTCCGCCGTGAAGGCGAGCTCGCGCAGGGCGACGGGCGAGCGGACCCATGCCTCGAAGCACGCGAGCGCGCCCGCCTCGATGCGGCGGCCGAGCGCGACCTCGCCCTCGCGCGTGAGCGGCTGGCTGCCGGCGAGCGACCGGAAGTACAGCTCCGTCGCCCCGAGCGAGGCCTGCGTGCCAGCGGACTTCGGGCGGCGCGCCGGAGCGCGCTCGCCCCCGCGGCCGGGCGCGGATCCGCGCCCGGCCGTGGACCCGCGCCCGGCCGCGGAATCGATGGAAACGGGAGGACTCGATTCGGACTCGCTCGCCGGTAGCGAGGAACGGAACCTCATTCAATGCGCTCCAGTGTTGCCGCTGCTTCGTGCCTGACCTTGAAGGGTGTGAAGGGGCACGATCATCGAGGCGCCTCGTTATCCTAACCGCCAAGGACGTAAATAGGAAAACGAATCGCTCGCTGATTTGGCGCATTTCCACGGCGTTTTCGGAGGTCGTCCGCCGGCCGGAGCGGAGCGTCTCTGCGCCGGCGCAGGCGGCCGCGCGGTCGCGCGTGGCCGAACGAGCGGGCACGGCCTGCTGGAGCCGTCGGTGTTTCACCCCGATGCGGTCTTGTCGTCGCTTGCCGTCGGAGCCCGTCGTCGGACGTGGTGAGGACGGCGCCGGACGGGCAGGGCGGCGCCGCGAAGGGGCCAGGGGGAGACCGAAGCGGACGGCCTCGGAGGGGGCGCCGGGAGGTGGCGACGTGGCATCCT
Organism: Sorangium sp. So ce887; assembly: GCF_051521455.1. Lineage (NCBI taxonomy): Bacteria > Pseudomonadati > Myxococcota > Polyangiales > Polyangiaceae > Sorangium > Sorangium sp. So ce887. The sequence goes on from NZ_CP150354.1 coordinate 347,609, forward strand.
CGCCGCACCACCCCGAGATTGACATGGACACGCCGGGGCTCATCGATCTGACGGAGCCGCGGATCAACGTCTACGAGGGGTCCGGCCCGCCGAGCCCACCCTCGCGCGCGGCGCGTGATCTGCCGGCGCTCCCCGCCTCGCCGCCGCCTGGTAGGCCGCCGCGCCCGCGCCTATGCTTCACGCCCGCGCTGCCCTCCGGGGCGCGCAGGGAGCCAGTCGATGCAGGAGCGACGCGGATGATCCAGATCTTCGGCACGGCCAAGTGCAAGGCGACGCGGGCGGCGCAGCGGTTCTTCGCCGACCGGAGCATCAAGGTGCAGCTCGTCGAGCTGCGCGAGAAGGGCCTCTCCAAGGGGGAGCTCGCGAGCGTGGCGCGCGCGGTGGGCGGCATGCGCGCGCTCTACGACGCGGAGGGCGCGCGGGTGAAGGAGCGCGGCCTCCAGCACCTCGGCCCGAGCGAGGCGCGGCTCGCCGAGCTCCTCGTGGAGGATCCGCTCCTGCTCCGCACGCCCATCGTGCGCGACGGCGCGCGCGCGTGCGTGGGCCACGCCGAGGCGACGTGGAAGGCCTTCGCGGAGGCCGCAAAGGCCGGCTGAGGCGCCCAGGGGACGGCCGCCCAGGGGCCTCGACAGGCGCGCCGCCACGTTGTTGACGCCGTGAGCTTCCTCCCACCTCGCCGCGAGCAGACATCGTGTCCGGGGTACCGGTTCGGGGGCGCGCCTGCCACCGCTCGTCCTCACCCCGCCGGCGCGCGCCCGTACTCCTTGAGCTTGCGGTACAGCGTCGACACGCCGATCCCGAGCTCCGCCGCGGTCCGCGTCTGGTTGCCGCCGTGGCGCGCCAGCGCCGCCAGGATGTGCTCCTTCTCGACGTCGCCGAGCGTCCGCGCGCGCCCGTCGCGCGGCCCGGCGTCCGGCGGCGGCAGGGCCGAGCGCGCCTCCTCGGGCAGGTCGTCGGCCTCGATCCGCCGGCCCTCGGCGAGCGCGACGGCGCGCTCCATGGCGTTCTCCAGCTCGCGCACGTTGCCCGGCCAGGCGTACCGCACGAGGCGATCGGCGGCGCCGGGGCTGAGGCGCGGCGCCGGCCGCCTCATGCGCGCGGCCGCCTGGGCGAGCAGCGCCCGCGCGAGCGGCAGGATGTCTTCCCGGCGCTCGCGCAGCGGCGGGAGCCGGAGCTCGATCACGTTGAGTCGATAGTAAAGATCCTTCCTGAAGCGGCCGGCCGACACCTCGGCGGCGAGCTCGCGGTGGGTCGCCGCCACCACCCGCACGTCGACCGCGCGGCTCCGGTTCTCGCCTACCCGCCGGACCTCGCGCGTCTGCAGCGTCCGGAGCAGCTTCACCTGCACCCCCGCCGAAAGGTCGCCCACCTCGTCGAGGAACAGCGTCCCCCCGGCCGCCGCCTCGAAGATCCCCGCGCGGTCCCGCGCCGCGCCCGTGAAGGCGCCGCGCGCGTGCCCGAAGAGCTCGCTCTCGATCAGCGGCTCCGGGATCGCCGCGCAGTTGATGGCCAGGAGCGGCCCCCGCGCGCGGGGCGAAGCGTCGTGGACGAGCCGCGCCACCCGCTCCTTGCCGGTGCCGCTCTCGCCCGTGACAAGCACCGTGGCGTCCACCTGCGCCACCCGCCGCGCGAGCTCCAGAACGCGCTGCATGGCCGGGCTCGACGCGACGATGCCGCCCGGATCCGCCGCTCTCGCCCCCGCCGCCGCCGTTCGCAGGAGCGTCTCGGCGCGCGCCTTCAGCCTGCGCTCGGCGCGCCCCAGCGCCTCGGCGGCGCGGCGCAGCGAGGCGTCGAGGCGATCCTCCTGGAAGAACGGCAGGTGCGGCTCGATCTCGGCGCCCCAGGCCTCGGCCGTGCGGCCGGCGAACAGGCAGCTCGCGTCGCCGCGGCCCAGGCAGCGCCGCTCGATCACGTAGATGTCCCGGCCCTCGACGCAGCTGAGATAGCCGCTCGCGAAGCCCGCGAGCGTCCAGCACACCGGCGCGTCCGCGTGGCCGAGGTGCAAGAGGTGCTGCTCCGCCTCGTACGAGGCCTCCACCGTCGCGCCCTCGGGCGACAGCGGGCCGTCCGCGCCCGGCGCGAGGCGGATCATCCCCTGCAGCGTGTGGATGCGCCCGCCCGCGTTGCGCCACTCCTCGTCGCTCTCCAGCGCGAGCTCGGCGCGCGCCGCCTCGGCCGCGCGGAAGCCGTGCGCGAAGCCGAAGCGGGTGAGGATCGCGCGGGCCGCCGCGGCCCCCAGCGCGTCGATGAGCTGCTTGCGCAGGAGGCCCATCGCGACGGCATCGAGCAGGATCGCCCGCGCCCCGGAGAAGCGGAGCTCGCCGGCCTGGGGGTCGACCGTGAGGAGCTCCGAGAGATCGAGGTCCGCTGCGCGCATGCTGGCTGTCCGGTCGACGTGACCGAGCCTAGGTGCCTCGCCGGGCGCGCGGAAGGCTCGGCCGCGCTGCCCGGCTCCCGGAGCGGCGCGCGGCGCCGGGCCCGCCGCACCCTCATTTCACGGCGTGACCCGGCGAGGGGAGGTCACCCCCGAGCGTGGTAGTCCTGGAGGATGTAGCAATGCGCCTCCATCGCCCGGATCCTCCTGTCGACGTTCCTGTCCTTCACGAGCTCCCAGGAGGCATTGTCGATGGGATCGAAGAACGGACGGGGACGGCGAACAGCTCGACCGTCCTGTCGTCTCCAGGACGGCGCCACGTGCCCGAGCGGGGCGCGCCGAGGGGGCCGCGCGTCAGCGACGCCTGACCGCCGGTGGCGCGCCGCGTCGGAGATCACAGCGGCTTCCTCGAACGGTAGCGTGAGTAGCAACCCGGGCAGCGCCACTCCATCATCCTTAGCCCGTTCGCGTCGACGGTCCGTGTCAGCCGCCAGCCATAGCGAGAGCTGATGAGCGTGTAGTTCGTCTCCGTCTTTGGCGCAGGTGTACCGCAATCCACGCACTGCTGTGCTACACGCTGCTCGCTGTCCGGTGGCTCTCTCATCGTGCCACCTGACCCGGAGGGAGGCGCGCTCGTGGGGCCGTCGATGGTGCGACCTGACCCGGAGGGAGGCGCGCTCTTGGGGCCGTCGATGGTGCGACCTGACCCGGAAGGAGGCGTGCTCTTGGGGCCGTCGAGCGTTCCCGGGTAGAATGAATCGCGTCTCGTCGCCGACATCTGCTCCTCAGGGGGTGCGCCGAATCTCCGCTGAGCGTGTCGCCTCGCCCGTCCGCAGGGTGCCCGGGGTCCAGCAGTCCCAAGTGTACCGAAGTGCGTCTCGGGTGCCAAGTTGATCTCGGCGGGACGGCCGAGATCAAGGCCATCTGCAGCGCGGCGGGGGCCTGTAGGTCGGCGCGGGCGCGGCGGGCGCGCGGCCGCGGTCAGCGCTCGTGGCGCTTTTCCTTTTCCTCGACGTGGTGCCGTCGACGCTCTGCGCGAGGCTTCTTCGTCGGCTTGGCCGGGGTCGCCGGCCTGGCCGTCGCCCCCGCCTTGACCGTCGCCCGCGCCCTGACCTTGATCTCCGGCCGGGCCGCGGGCGCGCGGTGTACGTGGCCGTGCTGCACGGGGTCGCGCTGCACGTGGCTGCGGTGCACGGGGTCGCGCTGCACGTGGCTGCGGCGCACGGGGTCGCGCTGCACGTGGCCGCGGTGCACGTGGTCGCGCTGCACGTGGTGATGGTGGTGATGGGCTCGGCGCCGGTCGAAGTCGACGCGGTAGTGGACCAGCGCGCGCGGCTCGTCGCGGTAGTAGACCCAGCCGTGGCGCGATGGATAGTACCAGCGACCGTCCACGTAGTAGACGTAGCTCCCGCGGTAGTACACGCGCGGGTAGGTCTCGACCTGGACCGGCGCCGCTGCGATGTGAACGACCGGCTCCTCGTACACCGCGAACTCCTGGTACGTGACGGTCGCAGGCGCGGCGGCCCTGGTGTGGACTTCCGCCGCGCACCCGGTCGCGCCGAGGAGCGCGAGCGCGACGAGCGCGGCCAGCACGGCGAGCCTGCTGCGCTGCGGGGCATGCGCGGTGGCTCTGGCGAAGGAGGTATCGAGGACTGTCACGTTCGTCTCCATGGGGTTCACAGGAGCAACTGCGGTGCCACCCGGCGGCCCGGGGGCCGGCGCCTGCGCCTGGCAGCGCGCCTGCTCCTGGTATAGCGCTTGCTGACCCTTCGCGCATCGGCGCGACAGCGCCAGACTTGGATAAAGGAAGACGATCCCCATGGAACTCTCGAAGGTGCTTTCCGGTCTCGCTGGCTGCGTCCTCGCCACCGCCTCGCTCACGGGGTGCGTCATCGTCGATCATGACGACGACCCCTTCACGAGCGGCTCGCTCACCGTCGCGCTGACCATCGACGGCAGCAACGACCCGTGGGAGTGCTTCGATCACGACGTGAGCGGGCTCGCGGTCAGCGTCGAGGACGAGGATGGCGACGTGGTCGATGGGGCCGTGGACTGCGAAGATTTCGGCCTCACCCTCGACGGCCTCTACGAGGGGTACTATGATGTCGATGTCTGGCTCGTGGATTTCGACGGATACGCGATGAGCGATATCGTGCGCGTCGAGGGCGTCGACGTGCTCGACGGCATCGACACGCTCGTGAAGGTCGACTTCCCGACGAGGTGGATCGATCGCTGACGGGGCTCAGAACGCCTCCGTCGCCGGGCGCACGTCGATCTCGACCTCGCGCCCGGCGAACGCCGGCAGGTTACCCTCGTCCGGGGCTCGCGGCGGTGCGCGACGGAGCCGCCTGGAGCCCCTCCCTCGTCCAGGCGGGTGACGAGCCCGGTGTCATGAGGGGGACCCGCCTCGGGTCTCGACGAGGTCGTCCGCCGGCGGGGCGCTCCACGGACGCACGAAGAAGGGCCACGCGTCGTGGAGATACAGGCCGAAGGGGACCCACCAGATGAGATCGTTCGTCAGGCAGAGCACGGCGGACCGGGGCGGCCACTGCCCGGTCACGACCAGGGCCGCGAGGCCGATGGGCCCGAGGAGCTTGCCGAGCAGGCCGACGGCCGCGAGGAGAAAGCCGCGTTCCGGGACCCGCGCGACCTCCGCGTAGAGGATGGCGTACACCCCGACCACCATCCCGAGGCAGGCGAAGATGGCGGGGTGGTTGAGGGGCGGCATGCCCGCGAAGCGAAACAGCCATTGCGGGTCGAGCGCCGCGTAGAGCCCCCAGCAGGCGTTGTAGAGGGCGGCGAGCGAGAAGACGGCGCGGTGCAGTCGGCGGCGGGCGATCATGGGGCCTTCGGGCGGCAGGCGTGAGGGGCGCACGGAGGCATCACGGGCATGCCGGCGACGATACCAGCTCGGGCGACCGCGAGCGCGACGATCAGAGCCGTTCCAGACGAGGACGGCGATCGCGTTCTTCGGACGCGGTCCGGAGCAAGAAGACCGCCGAGACACCAGGAGAGATCATGAACCTCTTCGCTTGGCGTCCCTGGCGTCTTGGCGGTTCATCTCCTTCGGATCCGCGCACCGCCCCGGAGATCGCGGGCGCGTTGCGGCGCGAGCGGTGAGAAGGCGCTGCTGATAGGGTCTTCTGTGGCTCGCCTTGCTACTTGCTACTGGTCCCGCTGACTCCCTTGCTGCTGCGCGTAGGCCTGATGGCCTTGCTGCTGGCCGCGCTGCTGCTGCCCGAGCTGGGCGCCCTGCTGCTGGCCGCGCTGCTGCTGGCCTTCTTGCTGTCCTTCCTGCTGCCCGTACTGGGCGCCCTGCTGCTGGCCGCGTTGCTGCTGTCCTTGCTGCTGAACGCCTTGCTGCCCATACTGGGCGCCCTGCTGCTGGCCGCGTTGCTGCTGCCCGAACCGGTCGCCCTGCTGCTGGCCGCGCTGCTGCTGCGCTTGCTTCTGGTTGCCCTGCTGCTGGACGCCTTGCTGCCCGTACTGGGCGCGTTGCTGCTGGCCGCCTTGCTGCTCTTGCTGCTCCTGCAGCAGCGAGCAGAAGAGCTGCTCCGCCTCTCTCAGGTGCTGCTCGACGTGCGCTCGCATCGCCTTCACGTGAGAACGGAGCCTCGCGTTGTCCGTGCTCGCGACCATCGGCATGTCGAGGAGCTCGATCGCGCGGCGATGGAAGGAGACCTGCGCCCAGATGAAGGCGATGTCGAACTCGGTGCCTTTCTGGTCTTCCAGCGATTCGGTCAGCTCGGTCGAGCTGGCCTCCAGCTGCTGGCAGCGCGAGCAGGCCTCGAAGTTGACCCTGCCGCCCTTCGACAGGTCCGCCCCGCGCTGCCCGGCCTGGGAGTGCTCCTCGATGATCTGCTCGGCGTGACGCTGGACCTCCGGGGACTCCGCCTTGTCTCGAGCGATCTCCGACAGCTCGACCTCCTTCTGATGGATGAGCGAGACCAGCATCGTGATCTCCGCCTCCGACCCCTGCTGCATCGCGCCTCGCTGGCCGGGCTGCCTGCGGTCTCCCTGCCTGTCACCTCGATTCCCGATCTCGCCGTGGCCTCCCTGCCTGCCGCCCTGATAGCCGGCCTGCTCGCCGCACTCTTGCGCGCCGCCCGCGCGCTGGCCGCCGGCCTGCTCGCCGCCGCGCTGCCCGCCGCCTTGCCTGCCGGGCTGCCCGCGGCCTCCCTGCCTGCCGCCGGCGTGCTCGCGGTCGCGTTGCCCGCCGCTCCTGTCCGCGCCTCTCGCGCCCTCTCCGCCTGTCTGGCCGCCGCTCCTGCCGTCGGCGCCCGTGGTGCCCCTGCCGGTCCCGTCGTCGCCGGCCGTCCCGTCGCGGTCCGTCTCGGCATCCTCCTCGCCGCCGATGCAGCCGCCCGCCCCGGCGAGTACAATGCTCCCAGCGAACATGATCGCCATGAGGCGACCTGAACGATAGCCCAACATCTGCTTGCTCCTTGCTCGATATCGGCGCGCTGTCGCGCTCACCTGCCGGTTATCGGCCCCCAACATCTGGGTTCGCGCAACGGGGATGGTGAGCGAGGTGGAGCCCGAAGCCAGCATCGTCTTTTCCCCGAGAGCCCCCGCGCCACCGGCGCGATCACCGCGAGAATCGAAGTCCCGCTCAACGTTGACCCTGGCCGTCCCAAAGCAGCCAGCCCGCAGCAGCGATTCTCTCACGACGACCTGCCTGCGCACCGGCCCGCCCGGGGCGCCGCGCTGAGAGCCGCCGTCCGCCCCCGTCCGCGCCGGCGCAGGCCGGACAGGCGCGCACGCACCTGTCCGGGGGCGGCGCCGCTCTCGCGCCGCCTTTCGCCGCGCCGCCGATGAGCGTAAGCTCCGGGCGACGTCCGACCGAGCGACGCCTCGGCCCTGCTCCGAGCCTCCGGTTGCGGTCACTCTATGGGAACCTCTGCTCACCCCCGCCCGCCCTCCGGGCCCTCGAACAGCGTTGACTCGACGGACATCGAAGCCCTGAAGCGGGAGCTCGAGCGGCTCCGCGTCGCGGCTTCCCGCGATCGCGGGTGGCTCAACGCCGTGCTCGAGCACAGCCCGCACGGCGTCATCCTCTGCGACGCCTCCGGCAAGCTCGTCCTGCACAACCGTGCGGCGGAGCGCATCTGGGCCGGCAGCGCCTCGACCGAGTCGATCCAGGACTGGACGCTGTATCGCGCCTTTCACGAGGATGGCCGCCCCTACGAGGCCGCCGACTGGGCGATGGCGCGCGCGATGTCCGCAAGGCAGGTCATCGAGAGCGAGGAGACCCGGATCCAGCGCTTCGACGGGACGCGGGGCATGGTCCTCGGGAGCGCCGCGCCGATCCTCGGGCCCGGAGGCGAGCTCGAGGGGGGGATCTCGGTGTTCGCCGACATCTCCCGCCTGAAGCAGGTCGAGGCGGAGCGCGGCGAGCTCGCGGCGCAGCTCACGAGGCGCGTCGAGGAGCTCGATCGCAGCGCCCGGCTCACCCAGGCGCTGCTCGCGGTCAGCTCCGCGCTGAGCGGCGCGGTCACGGTCGAACAGGTGTCCACCGCCGTCATCCGCGACATCCACCGCGTGCTCAACGCCTCGACGACGATGATGTACGCGGCCGACGAGGCGGCGGGGGTCGCGACGCTGATCGGCCACTGCGGGCTCGAGGCGCAGCGCACGACTCCTTACGTGACCGTGCCGCTCGACGCCCGACTGCCGCTCTCGGAGGCGCTCCGGGAGCGCCGGCCGGTCTGGGTGGGTACGAAGAGCCGCCTGCACGCCGGGTACCCCGAGCTCGCGGCGCTCAGGCCTGCTCGCGACGACATCGAGGCGCTCGCCGTCCTGCCGATCCTCACCCACGGAGAGCTGCTCGGCGCGCTCTCGTTCTCGTTCGCGACCGAGCGGGCGTGGACCGATGAAGAGCGCGAGTTCTTGCTCAGCGTGGCCGCGCAGTGCGCATCGGCGCTGGACAGAGCGCGCCTCCTCGAGCAGGAGCGCGAGGCCCGCGCGCGCGCCGAGATGCTCGCGGCCGAGCTCGAGCGGCAGCAGGCGACGCTTCGCCTGCTGAGCGAGGCGGGCGCCGTGCTCTCGAACTCGCTCGACTACGAGGCGCGGCTCACGCACCTGACCCACCTCGCGGTCCCCACGCTGGCGGACTGGTGCGCTGTCGACATGCTGAGCGGCGACACCATCGAGCGCGTGGCCGTTCACCACTGCGATCCGGCGAAGATCGAGCTGGGCGAGCGCCTGCGGGCGATGTCACCGCCCCGGCCCGACGCCGCGACGGGCGTGCCCGCGGTCATCCGCACCGGCCGCCCCGAGTGGGTGGCCGACATCCCGGGCTCCGTGCTCGAGTCCGCCGCGCAGAACCCCGAGCACCTGCGCCTCATCCGGTCGCTCGGGCTCAGGTCCTACGTCGTCGTCCCGCTCCGGGGGCGCGAGCGGACCATCGGCGCGCTCACGCTGGTCCACGCCGAGTCGGGCCGTCGCTTCAGCGAGGCCGACGTCGCGCTCGCCGAGGAGCTCGCGAACCGCGTGGCCTTGCTGATCGACAACGCGAGGCTGTTCCAGCAGGTCGACGCGTCCCGCCAGCAGCTCGCGGGCCTGTTCAACCAGGCGCCCGCCGGCATCTGCATCCTGCGCGGCCCTCGGCACGTCTTCGAGCTGGTGAATCCGACGTATCATGACATCCTCGGCGGTCGAGAGGTGATGGGCAGGCCGATCCGGGAGGCGCTCCCCGAGCTGGAGGGCCAGGGCATCTTCGAGCTCCTGGATCGGGTCTACCGGAGCGGGCAGCCCTACGTCGGCACGTCCGTGCCCCTCCGCCTCCGCCGCGGCGCCGCAGGCCTGGAGGAAGAGCGCTTCTTCAACTTCGTCTATCAGGCGATGCGCGCGCAGGGCGGCAGCACCGAGGGCGTCATGGCGTTCGCTTTCGAGGTGACCGACCAGGTGCTGGCGCGCCGCCACGTCGAGCAGCTCGCGATCGAGCTCTCCACGAGCGAGGCGCGCCTCCGCACGCTGGTCCAGGCGACCACGGCCATCGTGTGGACGACCACGCCGGAGGGGAAGATCATCGAGAGCTCGCCGAGCTGGCGCGAGTTCACTGGCCAGGACGACGCCGAGTACCTGCGCGGCGCCTTCATGGAGGTGATTCACCCGGAAGATCGGGAGGCGACGGCGCGGGCCTGGTCGGACGCGACGGCGCGCGGGGCCGTTTACGAGGCCGAGTACAGGCTCCGCCGGAGCGACGGCACGTATGCCTATACCGTGGCGCGCGCGGCGCCCGTCCGAGCGACGGACGGCAGCATTCGCGAGTACGTGGGCTGCAACATGGATATCAGCCAGCAGCGCGAGGCCGAGCGGCTCACTCGAGAGCACGCCGAGGTGCTCGAGACGCTCCACGAGGTGGGGCAGGTGCTGTCGGCAGAGCTCGAGCTCGACGCGCTCGTCCAGTCGGTCACCGACGCCGGGACGAAGCTCTCCGGCGCGGCGTTCGGCGCGTTCTTCTACAACGTGATCGACGCGCAGGGCGTCAGATCCATGCTGTATGCGGCCTCGGGGGCGCCGAAGGAGGCCTTCTCGCGCTTCCCGATGCCGCGGAGCACGGCGGTGTTCGCGCCGGCGTTCAGCGTCGAGGGCGTGATCCGCCTCGACGACGTGACCCGGGATCCGCGTTACGGCACGGACCCCTCTGACCAGGGCCCGCCGGAAGGGCACCTCGCCGTCGCGAGCTACCTGGCCGTCCCTGTCGTCTCCCGGAGCGGCAAGGTCATCGGCGGCATGTTCTTTGGCCACCCGAGGCCGGGGGTCTTCACCGAGCGCTCCGAGCGCATCACCCTCGGTCTTGCCGCCCAGGCGGCGGTGGCGATGGACAACGCCCGGCTGTTCCGTGAGGCGCAGTCGCTCATCCGCGCGCTGGAGCGGACCAACGCCGAGCTCGACCAGTTCGCGTACGTGACGAGCCATGACCTGAAGGCGCCGCTCCGCGGTATCGCGAGCCTCGCCCAGTGGATCGAGGAGGACCTGTCGGACAGGCTCACCGCAGAGACGCGCCATCAGATGGAGATGCTGCGCGGCCGCGTGCGGCGCATGGAGGCCTTGATCGAGGGAATTTTGGCCTACTCCCGCGCCACGAGGTTCCGCGAGAAGCCGGAGAGCGTGGACCTCGAGAAGCTTGCGCGGGAGGTGGTCGAGCTCATCGCCCCCAAGCCGCCAGCGCGGGTCACGCTCGACGTGCCGCCCGCGACCCTGCGAACGTACAGGGTGCCGCTGCAACAGGTGCTGATGAACCTGATCACCAACGGGCTCAAGCACGCCGGCCGCGAGGATGCGACGGTGTTCGTCTCCGCCCGGGAGCAGGGCGACAGGTACGAGATCGCGGTGTCGGACAACGGGACGGGTATCGCGCCCGCGTTCCAGGAGAAGGTGTGGGGGATGTTCCAGACGCTGCAGGCGCGGGACAAGGTGGAGAGCACGGGGATCGGCCTCGCCATCGTGCGAAAGATCGTGGAGAGCCGCGGCGGGCGGGCCTGGGTGGAGTCGGACGGCAAGAGCGGGGCGACGTTCCGGTTCACGTGGCCGAAGAGGGAAGAGGCGCAGGAAGCGGCGTAGGGCTCTAAGGATAGTTCAGCTCGACGACGTTGCCGTCGGCGTCGACCGAGAGCTCGATCTCCACACCCCTGATCACGATGTTCGCTTCGTAGGAGAGCTTTCCGTCGTGCAGCTCTTCGTCCAGCTCCACGATCGAGCCGCCCTGGGCTGCGCGGACGAGCGCCCAGTAAGCCCCCGGCGGGAGCATGGCCATCGTGATGTCCCGCTCGATCAGCGTGCCGTGCGAGTCGATCCTCAACGCGTAGGTCCGCGTGGTGTTCCGGATATCGGCCTCGTAGACGACTTCTCCTGTATCTTCCTCGATCTCCATGCGTATCTCCAGGATCGCCGCGCCGGCTGCCTCGTTCTCGATCGCCCGGCGCGCGGGCTCGGTGACGCTGGCCAGAGGCACGATCCACGACTCGATCTCGCTGCCGATCACGTTGCCCTCGGCGTCGAGCTCCACCTCGTAATAGGTGTCGGCCAGGAGCAGATCGATCTCGTATGTCGCGACGCCACCGTCGATGTTCTCCTGCACCTGCAGGATCTTGATACCCTTCCCGAGGCGCATGAGCGCCGCGCCGACGGGCGCAGGGAGTCGATCCACAGCGATGAGCCGCTCGATGTCGTCCACCGTACCCGCCTTCGAATCCACCTGCTCCTTGGCTGGCGCGGAGCCGTGATCGTCAGATGTCGCGTGCGCAGAAGCAACGGACAACACGCACGGAATACACGCCAGGACGACGGACATCGACGCACTCGGGACAGTCTTATGTGTGTTCATTGGGCTCCTTCGTCCTACATGTATGTTGTAGTGCGACGCAAGGCGCCCAGGTAGGGGCGGCTTCATTTCGACGTGCTCGCGTGAGCATGCCGGCGATAAGCGTCTGTCCCGGACACTGTCTGAGGACTTCGTCGGACGCGGTGTCACGTCCCTCGGCGTATCTGGAGCCGGAAAGTCCACAGCGGCCGGAGGAAGCAGCGCTCCCGTTCCCAATGTCGCCGCGCGACGACGCTCCGATGGATCTCGTCCCGAGCTTCCGAGCCGCGCCGTGAGCCGGCCGCGGGCGCGCCGTCGCTGCGCTCAGTCCGAGGGCTTCGGCATCTGGAACACCATCGCTTCTTCGTCGGCCTCGAGGTTGTTGATGTTCCAGTAGATGGATCCGCAGTCGATGGCGATCTCGAAGAAGTACGGCTGCCCGGTCGCGAGGGTGGTCGTGTCTCCCATGCCGATGTGCGCCCTCCGCACCTCGCCGTGGCCGGCGCCGTTCACGTAAACGGTCCAGTAGACGAACTCGTCGTCCACCGCGAGCGACTTGGAGACGGACTGAGCGTCGACCGTGGTGGTGAAGGGCGGGGCGTCGAGCGCCGCGTCCGTGGCCTTGGACTGGACCGCGCCGGTGTTGTCGGTCACCCAGTGCACGACGCCGTTGGCGAGGACGATCTCGCTCGGGTTGCCGTTCGTCTCCGCGAAGACATCGGTCTCGCCGAGCGGCTCCTTCGTCTTGCGCAGGATCTGGCTCCCCATGTAATCCGCCCAGTAGACGTGCGTCGCGTCGACGGCGATGCCGGTCGGGTGGCCGCCGGAAGCGACCTGCTCGGCGAGCGCCTGGCTGCCATCGGCCTTGGCCCGCCAGACGGCCGCGGGCGTCTGGGTCACCCAGTAGACGCTGTCGCCGAACGAGGCGATCCGGCCGAAGCCCGGGACGACATCCTCGTCCTCCTGCCGAGGGACCTCCGCGATCCGGATCGGGCTCGATTTCGGCGGATCGATGGAGATCCCCAGCACGTCTCCGTTGCTCCAGTTCATCCACGAGAGCTGCCCGCCCGAATAGGTGACCCAGGTTGTCTCGCCGAATCCGAGGGTGCCCGGGAGCGTGCGCGCGGCCCCGCCATCTTTCGGGATGGCAACGATGGCCATGTTGTTGGCCAGGAGCACGAGATCCCGGGTGACCGCCATGCCCTTCGGGTTGGCCCCGAGCTCCCCTGGCATCTGCGTCACGGGGCACTCACCCGCGGTGCAGCTCGATGGGGGGCACGAGGGCGCGCCCCCGCCCGCCCCACCGGCGCCGCCGGCGCCGCCGGCGCCCGATGTGGCCTGCGCCGAGCCGCCATCCCCAGAGCCAGTGGTCGCTGTCGCCGAGGAGGCCGTCGTCGAGGACGAGGAGGTGGTCGCCTCGGTGCCAGGCTCGATGCCGAAGATGAGATTGCATCCGGTGCCCGCCGTCGCGAGCGCGATCAGGGCGCAGGGCAAAGCGAACTTGCTGTACATGAGGGAGTGTATAGAACGCGCGCGCAGCGCCGGCTACGATGGGCTTCGGACCTTTTCGTGGAGGTGATATGCAAGCTGGATCCGAGCGCGTCCGGAGCGGCGGCTGCTCCTGCGGCGCGGTGCGCTTTCGCCTTCGTGGTGAGCCCATCCGCGTGGGGCTGTGCCACTGCGCGGACTGCAGGAAGGTGACGGGCAGCGTCTTCCTGGCGTTCGCCATATGGCCCTGGGCGAGCTTCGAGCTCACGGGCGAGACGAGGTGCTGGGATGGACGCAGCTTCTGCCCGACGTGCGGTTCTCGGCTGTTCTCGCTGCGGGAGGATCAGGGTGAGGCGGAGATCAAGCTGGGATGTCTGGACGAGGCGCCCATGGATCTCGCGCCGACCTACGAGCTCTGGATCAAGCGCCGCGAGCGCTGGCTGCCCGCCCTCGCGGGCACGGAGCAGCACGTGGAAGACCCGCCGTGGGTGACCGTCGGCTCGAACGCGCCAGCGAATCTCGCCGATCCCGGGTGACTGGCACCCTCGCCGCGCGCCGCGCCCGGCCGCCCCCCTGGACGCGCCGCGTGCGCGCACCGCCCGCGCTCATGCCAGCCTGCGGAGCTGCTCCAGGCGCCGGCGCTGGTCGGTGTCGCGCCGCTTGATCTTCCCGGTCCTGAGCTCCTCGTACGGCCCGCACACGGGCCGGTAGTCGCACTGCGCGCACGCCCCCTCGGCCGGCATCGGCAGGAGCGCCGCCCTGTCGATCGCGTCGCCGATGATCCCCGCCACCTGCGCGGCCGCCTCGCGCGCCCGCGCGTCCAGGTAGATCGGCACCTCGGTGAACCCGCCGGCGGACGTGCAGTAATAGAGCCGCCCCGACTCGACCTGCGTCCCCGGCGGCATGAGCTTCTCCAGCGCGAGCGCGTAGAGGACCGGCTGGAGCGCGCCGCCGCCGCTCACGACCGCGTCGCGCGGCGCCCGCGCCTTGCCCGTCTTGTAGTCGGTCGCCCGCATCGCGCCCCACACGCTCCGCTCGACAAGGTCGATCGACCCCCTGAGCCTGACCCCGCAGTCGAGCTCCACCGGCTGGTCCGAGCTCCCCGGGTCGCGGGTGGCGAGGCGGCGCGGCAGCCCGAACGACAGCTCGAAATGGATCGGCTCCCAGTCGCGGTCCTCCGCGGCGCGCCGCAGCCACTCGCGGAGGTCGGCCCGCACCGACGCGATGCCGTCGTCCCAGACGCGCTGGATCGCCGGCGCGAGCTCGTCCGCGTAGCGCGCGGCCACGCGGTCGAGCGCCCGATCGAGCTCGGCCCGCGCCTCGTCGAGCGAGGCCACGCTCACCGGCAGCTGACCCGCGTCGCGCAGGGCGACAAGCACCTCGTAGAGCACGTCGTGCACGAGCCGGCCGCGCTGGAGCGGGTCGAGCTCCTCGATCGCCGCCGGCGCCGGGCGCGGCGCGAGCTTGTGCACGGCGTAGAGGAAGAACCGGTAGGGGCACGCGGCGAAGTGCTGGAGCGCGGTCGGCGAGAACGACCGGCGCCCGAAGGCGTGCTTCGCGAGCGCCTCGCGCGCCTCGGCGATCGGCTTGAACAGCCCGTCGGCGCTCGTCCAGCCCGGGATCCAGCGCCGCGCCCGGAACCGGAGCGCCCGCGCCAGGTGCGGGTTCGCGCCGAGCAGGTAGCGCGCGGTGCCGATGGTCCGGTCCTCCGGCAGGCTGAAGAGCGTCTCCAGGAGCGCGAGGTCGTGCTCGGCCGCGTCGATGGCGTCCTCGGGCCGCGCCGGCGCGGGCCACCCGATGCGCGCGGCGCCGCCCTGCTCGGCGCGGCGCTCGAGCTCGCCGAAGCCGGGCAGCCGGCCCTCGGCCGCGCGCAGGAGCTCGAGCCCGTAGAACGAAGGCACGCGCGGCCGGGACTGGTCCATGTCGACGCGCGGGTACGACACGACGAGCTTGCGGCGGGCCGCGCCGACCGCGAGCCGGAGCGCGAGCCGCTCGCGCGCCACCCGGTCGTCGCTCGTGTCGAGGCCCGAGGCGCCCCCGGCGATCGCCCGGCGGAGCGCGTCGCGGAGGATCGGGTCCTCGGTGACCTTCTGCGGGAAGATCCGCTCGGCGAGCCCGGGCACGAAGACCACGTCGAACGAGCGCCCGCGGGCGGCCTCGATGGGCGCCACGAAGAGGCGCCCATCGCGGCGGGCGGCCGGGGGCAGCACGAGGTCGGTGAGCCGGTGCGCGAGGCAGAGGCGCACCTCGCCGAGATCCACCGGGCCGACGTCGGCCATCGGCGCGAGCTCGGCGAGCACCGCGAGCACGCGCTCGGGCCGCCTCAGCGCGCGCGTCGCGAGCGCCGAAAGCCGCTCGCGCCACGCGCCCCAGGTCGCGCGCTCGCCCGGGCTCGGCAGCGCCGCGAGCAGCGGCAGCGCGAAGTCGCGGAGCGCCGAGAGGTCCGCGAGCATCCGCGTGACGCGCGCGGCGTCGCGCTCCTCCGGGGCGCGCGAGAGCTGCAGCCGGAGCTCCTGCTCCAGGCCGGAGAGCCGCGCCTTCCACCGGTCGAGCCCGCCGATCACCGCCGCGTCGACGAGGATCCGCTCCCAGCGCCGCGGGGCGCGCAGGGTGCCGTCCTGCACGGGGGCACCACCGCGGTCTGCGCTCGCCGCGTCCGGCGCGCCCTGCGGGGCCGGGGGGTCCAGAGCGACCGGCGCGCCTGTCCGGGGCAGCGCGCCGCGGTCCAGGCGCGCGCCGCCGCCGGAGGGCGTCTCCTCTTCATCGCCAGGCGCCTGAGCATCCCCGAGCTCCTCGTCGAGCTCGCCGCGCAGGAGCGCGGGGAAGAAGTCGTCGTCCGGCGGCACCCACCGGTCGGCCTCGGACGCGGCCGGCGGCGGCTCGCCCGCTGGCGTGGCGTCGGGCACCTGCCCGAGCGAGAGGTACTCGGCGAAGCGCGACGCCGAGAGGTGCTCGGCCGCGCACGCGAGCAGCGCGAGGAGCGCGCGTCCCGCGGGATCGGGCTGGACCGAGCCCTGCGCGAAGTACGCGGGGATCCCGGCCCGGCGCAGCGCCTCGACGAGGTGCGCGCGGTACTGCTCGGGCGCGCGCAGGAGGATCGCCATCCGCTCGAACGGCACGCCGCGGCCCGCCTCGCGCAGCGCGATGCGCGCGAGCTCCACGCACTCCCGGCTCTCCCCGGGCGCGGAGAGGATCTCCACCTCGTCGCCGAGCCCCGGGGCCTCGTCGGTCAGCGGGTCGAACAGGTGCTCCTGCAGGCGCGCGAGCGAGGTGCTGGGCGCGCCCGGCGGCGGCCCGTCGCCCGGGTCGTCCGCGTCGGTGCCCGCGTCGGTGCCCGCGCCGGGGCCGTCGTGCGCGGCCGAGACCGCGGCCAGCGCGACGCGCCGCGGCGGCGACCGGAGCGCGGCCTCGAGGTGGCGCAGCGACGCGGCATCGCCGGCGGGCACGGTGGCGAGCGCGTCGGGCGAGCGCGCGGCCATCGCCTCGAGGAGATCGCGCTCCAGCGCGAACCGCACCGGCAGGTCGAGCAGGAGCATCGGCAGCCCGAGCAACGGGTGCCTCGCGCGGGGGTCGCCGTCGTCATCGGCCCGGGCGCGCTCGGCCGCGAGGCGCAGGACGAGCGCGCGATCGGCGAGCCCCGCCTCGTCCAGGGCGGCGTCGAAGGCGCGGGCGATGCGGTCGAGATCGGCCGGCGCGAGCGCGTCCGGATCGACGCCGGCGAGCCGCACCTCGTCCAGCGTCCGCGCCACGGCGCGCGGCAGCCCGGGCCGATCCGCGACGCGGGCGAAGCGCCCGAGCAGCCCGTCCTGCGCGAGCCCGCCGATCGCGCGCGCGCACAGGGCCTCGATCGCGAGCGGGCTGGCCGGGACGAGGCCGCGCGCGGCGAGCGCCGGCATCGCGAGCGCGGCGGCGATGCGCCCCAGGGTGAGCCGGTGCCAGCCGAAGGTGGCGCGGCGGCCGCGGACCGACGCGCGGGCGAGCTCGCTCACGGCCTCGACCGAGGCGCCGACGAGGAGCACCCGCTCGGCGGGGCGCCGGCGGCGCAGCCAGCCCACGGCGCGATCGAGGCGGGCGGCGGCGCTGGGCGAGGTGATGAGGACGTGGGGCACGAGGGCGCTGGGGAAGGCGGCGGAGGCCGCGCGAGGCGGCGCGAGGCGGCGCGGCCGCGGTGAGGACCGCTGCACGACGGTGCAGGCCGGCGGAGTGTGATGCAGAACGGAGGGGGAGGAAACCCGCCGAGGCGCGGGCGACGCAGCGCGGGCGCGGGGGGAGCTCTGCTGCTCGCCCGCTGCCCGCGCCGCGGTCCTCCGCTATACTGGCGCGTCATGCGGTGCGGTCGTGGTCGCACGGGCCCCGAGGGGGCCCCGATGAACGCGGGAAGGGTGGAAGATCATTGATCTTTTCTCCCCGCCTTCCGGTCTTCACGTCCAGATCCGGTCACCCCCTCTCGTGCGACGTCGCGGCGAGGCCGGCAGGTCGCCCCTCCAGGGACGGCCGAGCCCCGAGGCCCGCGTGAGCGACGACGACCTTCGCTGGATGGAGCGCTGCCTCGAGCTGGCGGCGCTCGCCCGGGGGCGCACCGCGCCGAACCCGATGGTCGGCTCGGTCATCGTGCGCGACGGGGAGCTCCTCGCCGAGGGGCTCCACGAGCGCGCCGGGCTGGCCCACGCCGAGGTCGACGCCCTCCGCAAGCTCGCCGGCCGCGCCGAGGGCGCCACGCTCTACGTCACCCTCGAGCCGTGCTGCCACCACGGCCGCACGCCGCCCTGCACCGACGCCATCCTCCGCTCCGGCGTCCGGCGCGTCGTCCTCGGCATGATCGACCCGAACCCCCTCGTCTCCGGCAGGGGCGCGGCGATCCTCGCGGGCGCCGGGGTCGAGGTGGTGATCGGCGTCGGCGAGCTCGCCTGCCGTGAGCTGAACCGCGCCTACATCGCGCGCATGGCCGAGCGCAGCGCCCTGACCGCGCAGCGCGGGTGACCGTCCCCGCCGCCCCGGCGCCGACACGGGCGTTCGCCGCGCACGGCGCTGGCACCACGCTTGTTATGCCCTCCGCTCACCCGCGGAGCCGAGCGGTGCCGAATTGTGGGCGCCCTCACGATCGGCCGCTCTAGACACCATTTCTAGACGGAAAGGTGGCAGTATGAAGAATGCTATCCCGATTGCGATCCTGTGCCTCGGCGGGCTCGGCTGCGCGGATACGCCTGCTGGGGACGAGGGCGAGCAACCATTGCTCACGTCCCGACAGCGCATCGTCGGAGGCGCCGTGGACACAGCGCACGCCTATGTCGTGGGCGTGGGCACCCGCAGCCGGGCGTTCTGCAGCGGGACCGTGATCTCGCGGCGCACCGTGATCACGGCGGGACACTGCCACGGCACGCTCACGCGGGTTTACTTCGGCACGAGCCTCGGGCGGCGCTCGGAGAGCGTGCGGATCGAAGCGTCGCGGCGGCACCCCGAGTACGACCCGGGCACCCTCGAGAACGACCTCACCCTCCTCAAGCTGGAGAGCGACGCGCCCGTGCAGCCTGCGCCGCTCCTGCGCGAATCGATGGAAAATAGCGGGTGGTACGTCGGACCGGACTACACCTTCGTCGGATACGGGGTCTCCGACGGGGTCGCCGGGACGGGGTTCGGCATGCGCCGCGTCGTGACGTTCCCGATCCTGGCGATCGGCCCGGCCCAGGTCGGCGGGACGCCTGGGACGATCGACGCGACCCAGTTCTATTACCAGGTCCCCGCCATGAACACGTGCGCTGGAGACTCCGGAGGTCCGGCGTTCCTCGTGCGGTCGGGCGTCGAGCGCCACGCCGGCGTGACGTCGTTCGGCGACGACCCCTGCACCCTGGACGGGGTGCAGGCGCGCACCGATCTCGACCAGATCTCCCGGTTCATCCAGCCGACGATCGATGAATTCGAGGCGGACAACCCGTGCCGCGCGGACGGCCTCTGCGACGCGACGTGCGATGTCGGCCCCGATCTGGTCGACCCCGACTGCGCCGATCTCCACTGCGGCGCAGATGGGGTGTGCGCGCTCGCGTGCGTGTCCCCGGCCGACCCGGACTGCGCCCTCGGCGACGATGGCGTGGAGGAGTGATCGGCGACGGCGCTCAGGGCGTGTCTGCGGGGTCCGCCGGGTCGCTGCCGGCGCTCCGCTCGTCGCCGTCGAGGAAGCCGTCCTCGTCGCGATCGATGCCTGTGCGGTAGCCCGAGCCCGGGGGCGCGCACGTGTACGTCAGCGGGCGCCCCGTCGCGACGGCGATCTGGCGGAGCACGGCGTCCGGGATCGGCGGCAGCGCCATCCGGTCGGCGGCGAACTTCCCGGCTCCGGTGTAGAGAAAGCCGATCTCCTGCAAGATCACGTGGCTCTTCGCGACGAGGTCGCACTCGCCAGCATTCGCCCTCTCGATCAGGAGATCGACCCGCGGGCCGGCGGCGGCCTGGTTCTCCCAGCGCAGCGTCACCTGCTGGCCGACGATCGGCGCGACGTTCGAGTCGAAGGCGAGGAGGTACGCCTCGAGCTGCCTTCGGACCGCGTCGCCGGCCGGCGAGTCCGGCAGGCCGTCGGGGTTGTCGGGGAACGTGCCGAACTGGTTTGTGAAGCCGGTGAACGGCGAGAACCCCATCCCGCGGAAGAACCGGAACAGCGTATCAAAGCTCCCGTCATGCAGGAACCCGAACCCCCGCACCTGGTCTCCCATGGGGTCGTTGTCGCCCGGCAGGATGCCGAACTCCGGGGCTTCCATCCCGAACATCCCGACCTTCTGGTAGAGGTTGCGCAGATGCGGCGTCTTGATGAGCTGCGGCTGGAAGTCGAACGTCATGTTGCCGTCCGTGCCGAAGAAGCCGGGCTTGCCGGTGCCCGGGTTGCCGTCCGGGTCGAGGACGTGGCAGCCGTTGCAGATGGCCGTCCCGTCCAGGTTGCTGTTGAAGAAGGTGTCGCGCCCGGCCTGCTGGTCCGGCGTGAGCGAGTTGTCCAGGCGGCGGATCGGGTTGGGCGGATAGGTCACCTGGAGGATGAAGTCCGCGAACGCCTCCATGGCGGCGGGGGGGATCGGGCCGCTCCGGCCGAGCAGATCGGTGAAGCCGGCCTGGAACTTCATGAACGCGGCGCGCTCGTCGAACGAGCCGCTGTCCGGCTGGGCGTTCGGCGCGTCGTTGCCGCCCGTGCGATCGCCGCGCCAGTGCATGGGTCCATGGTTCGCCATGCCGCGCAGGCTCTGGGTCGTGGTCGGGCCCTTCATCGGGTGGAACTGCTGCGGCATCGGCTGCTGTGTGAACAGGTTGAGCAGCGGGCCGACGAACGGGCCCGGGTTGTTCGTGACCGCCGCGTCCGGATTGCCGAGATCCCACCCGAGGCTGTCGAGGTCGCCGAAGATATGGCAGCTCGCGCACGAGGAGTCGCCGTGCGCCGAGCTCGATCGCGCGTCGTAGAGCTGGCTCCGCCCGAGCGTGACGCTCGGCGGCTCGGGGCTATACATCGCGACGTGCGCCGTCTCGGCGCCGGTCGCGGTGTCGACGATCGAGATCGCGTTGTCGAAGCGGGTCAGCACGAACAGCTGGCCTCGCGGCTCGTCGAGCGCGAGCCCCGACGGGCCGCCGCCGCTCACCTCGATGTGGTCGGCCGCGTCCGGCACGAACGTGTCGTCCTCGAGGGCGGCCGTGCTGAGCACGCCGATCTTGCTCGAGCCGAGCGCGGCCACATAGAGCGTCGCGCCGTCGCTCGTGACGGCCATGTCGACCGGCTGGGCGAGGCTCGCCTCGCTCTCCGCGTTCGGCGTCGGCGCGCAGCAGGCCGCGTAGTCGATGTGCTTGTTGAGGTGCCGCGGGGCGACGCGCGGGGCGCCGCTCTTGCGGAGCACCGTGATCCGGCTCTCGTGGAGGTGGCCCCGCAGGCTCTGCCCGGCGAAGACGCCGGGGCCCTCGAACCGCTGCTCGTTCCTCGCGTCGGTGTTGGAGACGTAGATCTTCCCGTTCGCCGGGTTGACGACCATGTTGAAGAGGACCGTCCCGACGCCGGTGAAGACCCCCGAGGGCCCGGCGACGGGCCGCGGCGGGCTCGCCATCGCGTCGATGGCGAACACGTCCTTGTCGGGCAGCGAGAGCTTCACGCGATGGTCCCAGGGGTTGCCGAGCTCGTCGACCCAGTGCGCGCCGTCGAACTTGACGATGAGGCTGACCTCGGGCGCCGGGTCGCCGTCCGCGTTGGTGGCCGGTCCCGGCGAGGAGCCGTCGGGCACGAGCAGCTCGGTGACCACGGTGGTCTGGTTGCCCGAGTGGAAGCCGGCGGCGTAGACGCGGGTGCCGTCGGGCGTGGCGGCGAGCGCGCGCGGCGTGTCCGTGAAGAGGGTGAGGATCGTGAGCGGCGCGCCGCCGAGCGACGTCCCGAGGTGGTTCGCGTCGAACACCCAGACGTCGGCCCGGCCCACGCCGGGCGTCGTGAGCTCTGGATCGTTCGGGTTGTTCTGGCCGCGGTGCGCGGCCGTGATGAAGGCGCGGCGCCGCCCCGGACCGGCAAACACGATGTCTCGCGGCTCGTCGCCGACGAGCAGCGTGCGCTCGACACGGCCGCCGTATCCGCCGGGGGAGAGCTGGACGACGCTCACGCTGTCCGACACGTGGTTCACGACCCACACTTCCGTGTCGCTCCGCGCCGCCACGGCGACCGGATCGATCCCGACCGGGATCGAGCTCCGGTGGACCAGCGCGCCGTCGTGCACGCGGAAGACCTCGAGGCGGCCGTCCGGCGTGTTGAGCGCGAATAGCAAGTTTCCGCTGGGAGACAGCGCGAGCGGGCGCACCTGCCCGCTCTCGAAGAGCGTGGTAGACGAGTCGGCCAGGGCCGGAGCGCTGGACGCGAGAACAGCAGTGGACGCCGCGGCGGACAAAAGTCCGGCGGCGACCCTTCGCAGGGCGAACGATGACTTCATGGGGCCTCCTCGAGCGAGCGACTTCAGGGAGCGATCGGAGATCGGGCGATCATTCAACGATTAACACGATCACGCTCTCTCGAGATCCATGAATCAGCGCTCGTGTTTCAATTTTGAAACATGTGTGCTGTCCCACGGGCGTTCCGTCCTCCGAGGCTGTGGCGCGTCATGGGGCAATCGTTGAAGTGCAATGGCAATGGCGGCGCCGCGATGCGCGGTGCGCGGCCACCAGCGCGTGGGCGAGACGCTGCCTTCCCGCCTTCCCGCCTTCCTGTTCAGATCCGGCCACCACCCCGGCGCGGGGGCTCTGACGGGAGCTGGAGGAGGGCAGGAAGAGGAGGGAGGGCGGTCAGCGCCGGAGAGCTCGAGGACGCCCGGGCTGGGCGCCGCGGAGCGGGGGCGCTACTTCTTCGCCATCACGTACCGGAAGCCACGGCGCTCGGCGCCCGTGACGAGCGTGCCCGCGCGGTGCAGCTCGATGCCGTGGAGCTCTTTCACCTTGAGGTCGTCGAGCCGGCAGATCATGGGGACGACCTCCGGCACGCCGTGCCGCCGCGCGAAGGTCACGAGCGGGCACTCGCGCACCTCGCTGGCCCTGTCGAAGCGGAAGCCGCCCGGCTCACCCGCGAGCATGCCCTTCATGAGCAGGCGCCGCGCGGGCTTCAGCCGGAACACGATATCCATCGCGGCGCCGAGGAGCGGGCTCCGGTGAAGCTGCTTGCGGTAGAACGCGAGCAGCATGTCCTCGGCGAGGCGCAGGGCCGGCTCCCGGTCCACGCCGAGGTCGTGCAGGAGCGCCTGGTAGATCGCAAGCACGGGCGGGCCGAGCTCGAAGAGCTTGCGATCCATGCTGCTCTGGAACGGCGGTATCGTCGCCTCCAGCGCGAGGTACCGCTCCTTGACGCGCGTGTGGAGCTCCGCCGCGCACTCTTCGCCGAGCTCGCGAATCGCGACGAATCGGCCTTCCCTGAGGATCTGAGCGAGACGTTCCGACGGCGACGACGACATGCTCAGAAATTATCACAGGCGGCGCGCGAGCAAGAACCATTGTTGAAATTTCCACGGCGGAGAGGGCCACTCGAAGTGGCCGGCCTGGCCGGCCAATTGGCCCATTCGACTGGCCGGCCAGTCCGGCCAGTCCGGTCAGTCGGAGCAGCGGACCGAGCCGGTTAGCCGGTCAGCAGGCGGGGCAGCCAGCCGGTCAGCCGGTCAGCAGGCTTGTCGGGCTGGCCGGCCAGCCCGGCAGGGAAGCCGGCGTGATCGGATGAGTTCAATCCGGACGCACACGGCTCTGCCGGAGTGCCTGGTCGCCGGACAGGAGCTCTGGTGGCAGCCCTACGCGGCCGCCGGGCCCCACAGGCCGGGCACGCGCGTCCCGCACGCGGGGCACGCGCCGCCGGAGAGGAGGACCTCCTGCGTCTCGTAGTTGAACCGCCGCACCACGACCTCGTGGCAACCCGGGCAGCGGGTATGGGAGAGCTCGCGCACGCGGTCGGCCACGTTGCTGACGTAGACGTAGTTCATGCCGCGCGCGTATGCGACGCCGGCCACGTCGACGAGGAACGCCGGGTCGGTCGTCAGCCGATCGCGCATCTTGTAGCGCGGGTAGAAGGCGTTGAGGTGCCACGGGATGTCGGGATCGACGCCGGCGATCTCGGCGCCTAGGGCGCGGAGGCCGGCCGCCTTGTCGTTGAATCCCGGCACGACGAGCGTCACGACCTCGACCCAGTAGCCGAGGCGCCGGGCCTCGCCGATCGCCGCGAGCACCGGCTCCACGCGGCCGCCGAGCGTCCGGTACTGGTCGGCGCTCCACCCCTTCAGGTCGACGCGGAACACGTCGGTGACCGGGCGCATGTACGCGAGCGCCTCGGGGGTCGTGTTGCCGTCCGAGATGAGCGCCGTGACGAGCCCCCTCCGCCGCGCCTCGGTGAACACCGCGCGCGCCCACTCGGCCGTGATCATCGGCTCGTTGTAGGCGCTCGCGAGCACCCCGCAGCCCGCAGCGACGGCCACCTCGACGAGATCCACCGCGCTGATGTCGATCGGCTCGCCCTCGCCCTCGGGCTCGCGGAGGGCCTGCGAGACCTTCCAGTTCTGGCAATAAGGACAGCGCAGGTCGCACCCGAACATGCCGAAGGTGAGCGACCTCGCGCCGGGGCGCACATGGAAGATCGTGTTCGTCTCGACCGAGCGCACGTAATGGCGAGCGACGTAGCCGAACGGGACGCGGAGCTCGCCGTCCTTCTCGAAGCGGATCCCGCACGCGCCCGCGCGCCCCGGCGAGAGGACGCAGCGGTGCGCGCACGCGGTGCACCGGAGATACCCCTCCTCGGGCCCTCGCTCGTAGAGCACCCCGGGCACGGTGCGGCGGGCGAGCTTCGCCGTGAGGGGCTCGCCCGCAGCGCTGCCTGCTCCCGCCTCGGCGAGAGCGCGCTCGCCCCCGGCGCTGCCTTCTCCCGCCTCGGCAGGAGCGCGCTCGCCCGCGGGCGCCGCGCCGCGCACGAGGTCCTCGACGCGGACGTGCGGCCGGCTGCCCGGGTCGCGCGGATCGCGCGAATCGCGCGAATCGCGAGGATCGACCATCGCTGCTTCCGGGGCGCTGCGGCCGTTCGTCACCATGGGAAGGCGCCCATCCTCGCATCGGGGCCGCGAAAGACAAGGGCCGGCGCCCGCAACGGGGGTGTCAGTCCGGCAGCGCGCCCGCGCCCTCGACGAGCCCGGCGAGCTCGTCCTCGCCGAGCTCGCGCTCGCCGGCGAACGCGATCCCCACGACGGCGCGCACGCTCGCCGAGGCGTCGCGCACCGGCAGGGCCACCGCGGCCTGCGCCGCGACCGCCCTGGCCCCCGGCCGCACGTCGCCGGACGTGTCTGTCTGCAGGTTGCACGTCTGCACAGGCTGGCCGCGCTCCCAGGCGAGCCCGGCCATGCCCTTGCCGCGCGGGACGCGGCGCGTGATCTCCTGCACCTTCTCGGGGATGTTCACGGCCGCGGCCAGCGCGAGCGCGTCGCCCTCGACGAGGTGCACCGTGCCAGCGATGCCCCCGTTGTCGGCGACGAAGCTCCGCAGCCACGGATCGAGCGACTCTCGGCGCGCTTGCATGGCCGCACCCTCGACCGGCGCGGCGCCTGCGTCAACCGCGAGGACCGGCCGGAGCCGTCAGTCGGACGACTCGCAGATGTAGCGCAGGTGCAGAGAGCAGGGCTCGTCGTTCCAGCCGAGCTCTGGATAGAACCGGTTGAGCTGGCCGCAGTCCTCGCTTCCGGCGTTGTTCGGCTCCCCAGGGTACCAGTTGGTGTACGACACGGGCGCGCCGCTGTCCCAGGCGAAGTCGCCCTCGGAGGCCCTGTCGTTCAGGCCCATCCACCACTTCTGGGTCGAGTGCGCCGAGGCGAGGCTGTAGACCCAGGCCTCCTCGGCCGCGTCGTCGAGCGTGACCAGGCTCATGCCCTGGGCCGCGCAGCTCGCCTTCGCGTCGTTCCACGACTCCTGGCCGTCGCAGAACAGGTAATCGTGTCCATCGTGGGTCTGCTTGTCGCACGTCGTCGAGCCGCAGACGAGGATGGTGTGCGCGCAGAGGACCGATTGCACCGTCCCGTTGATCACGATGTCCACGTAGAAGTAGATCGTCTGCTCGACGCAGTCGTCGATCGACTGGGGCTGCGCCCTCGGCGCGCCGCTCCCGTGCTCCCGCGCGATCATCCGCTCCTGCTCGAGGGCCGCGATGTCGTCCGCGCCGAGCGCGGGGAAGTTCGCGGGATCGGCCGTGACCACGAAGCGCCCTCCCGCGGCCTCCAGGGGGCTGTACGGGTGCGAGAACAGGGGCGCCATCGCGTCTGCCATGGACGCGCTGCCCTGATCGCCGAAGGCGAGGTCGATCCGGTCGAAATCGAGGCCGTCGAACGCGAAATGAACCATCACCCCTCGCGCGCTCAGGTCGACCGAGAGCCGCTGGCCAGGCGCGAGGCGCGCGATGCTCCGGGCGTCGACCAGCACGTTCGAGGCGTCCACCTCCTCGATCGCCGCCTCATCGGGGCCCGCGGTGCTGCAGCCGGCGAGGCCGACCGCGGCCAGCGAAGCCGCGGTGAGCGGCAGCGCCAGGAAACGAGTGATACGAGCGAGCTGTTCGAGCATATTCCCTCCAGATGTGATGAATCTCGTCGGCGAGCCACGTTGTCGGGACAGGGCATGACGCGTCGCGCGCCCCGGGTTTCGCCGCAGCGCCTGCCCGGAGCGCACCCCGAAGCCGCTGCGCCCAGCGCGGCCGCAGGGGACTCCCGAGGTCCGCAAGGCCCCGAGCGCCCCCTGGCTCCGGCGCGCCCGCAGCCCAATAGATGAGCGCTGCCGCCCGGACGGTCCCGCCGACGGGCAGAGCTCGCGCGTCACGAAGCGAGCGAGTGTGCTGCCACCCTAACGGGTAGACCGCGAGTATGCGGACAGCGTGACTTCACGCCAAGGGGAAAATCGAACTCGCCAACTTTCGAGGAGAAGGTGTCCGGGCGTGTGCGTCCTCACGGGAGCTCTCGCGCACTCACGCCTCCTCCTTCACACGCTTCGGCCATCGCACGAAGAACGTCGCTCCTGCGCCGGGGTGCGACGCGACCCACACGCTCCCGCCGCGGCTCTGCACGATCTTCTTCACGACGGAGAGCCCGATCCCGGTGCCCTCCACCCTGTCGCGCGACTCGAGCGTCTGGAACAGGTCCCAGATGCGATCGTGGTACTCGGGTGCGATGCCGGGCCCGTTGTCCTTCACGGCGAACTCGTGGAAGGCCCCGGCGTCCTTGCAGGTCACCTCGACGCGGGGGTCGCTGCGGCGCGCGTGCTTCAGGGCGTTGCTGATGAGGTTCTGAAACACCTGCTGCAGCGGGACGCGCTCCGCGGCGATCGTCGGCATCCCGGGGGCGATCTCGACCTCTGCGCCCTTCGCCGGCGAGAGCAGCTCGACGACCTCCGCGAGCAGCTGGCCTGTCTCGACGCTGACCACATCGCCCCTCAGGCGCCCCGCCCGCGAGTAGTGGAGGATCCCGTCGATGAGCGTCTCCAGGCGGCGCACGCGCCCGCGCAGCAGGTGGAGGTGCTCCTGCGTCTCGCCCGTGAGCTTCCCCGCGAGCGACTCCTCGATCCACTCCGACAGGTTCGCGATCCCCCGGAGGGGCGCCTTGAGGTCGTGCGAGGCGACATAGGCGAACTGGTCGAGCTCCTGGTTCGTCTTCGCGAGCGCCGCGATGAGCTCCTCGCGATGCTGGCTCAGGTGCTCGACGCGGCGCCGCGCGAGCACCTGATCGGTCACCTCGAAGGCGACGACCATGACGCCCGTGACGGCGCCGGAGGGGTCGCGGATGGGCTGCGCGACGTAGTTGAAGAAGGCGTCGCTCGCCACGCCCCCGCGCAGGATCGGGATGTTCAGCTCGGTCACGCGCAGCGGCTGGCCGCTGCTCAGCGCGCGGTCCAAAGTCGCGATCACCTCGTGCTCGCCGATCTCCGGGAACACGTCGCGCACGTTCTTTCCGACGATCTCGGCGCGGCTGAGCATGTCGCAGTACGGCGGGTTCGCGAACTCGTAGCGGTGCTCGGGGCCGGCGAACACCGCGATGGGGACCGGCGCCTGCATGAAGAGGTCGTACAGCTTCTCGCGCTCTCGCTCGGCCGCCGCGCGCAGGCGCGCGATCTGGAGGTGCGTGGCGACCCGGGCGACGAGCTCGCGCGCGGAGAACGGCTTGGCGAGGTAGTCGTCCGCGCCCGCCTCGAGCCCCTCGACGCGCGACTCCTCGCCTGCGCGCGCCGAGAGCATGATGACCGGAACGCGGCTCGTGCGCTTGTCCTCGCGCAGCGCCCGGAGCAGGCCGAACCCGTCGAGGTTCGGCATCATCACGTCGGTGAGCACGAGATCCGGCGGGCTTTCGCGCGCGGACGCGAGCGCCGCGGCGCCGTCGGCGACCGCCTCGACCGTCCAGCGCTCGCGCAGCACGCGCCCGACGTACTCGCGCATGTCGGCGTTGTCGTCCGCGAGGAGGATGCGCGCCGCCGGGCCCGCCTCGAGCGCGGCGGCCGCTGGCGGCGAGAGCCCCGCCGGCGCGAGGGGATGGACGTCCTCGCCGGGCTCCGCCCCGGGCAGCCAGCGGAGCGCCTCGTGCACGAAGGGCACGGCGCCCGTCGCCGTCGACGCGAGCGCTCGCCTCGCGTTCACGCGGTCCTGCGGGAGGTGCGCTGTCCCGCGAGGGAGCGAGATCGTGAACGACGTCCCCGCGGAGGCCTCGCTCGCGACGCGGAGGGTCCCGCCGTGGAGGCGGACGAGCTCGTGGACGAGCGCGAGCCCGATCCCGGACCCTTCGTGGGTGCGGGACCGCGCCCCCTGGACGCGATGGAACCGCTTGAACAGGTGCGACAGCTCGTGAGCCGGGATGCCCGCCCCGGTGTCTCTCACGGTGAGATCGACGCGATCGTCATGAGCGCGGAGCGAGATCGCGACCGCGCCATCGAACGTGAACTTGAGCGCGTTCGAGAGGAGATTGAGCACGATCTTCTCCCACATGTCGTGATCGACATAGATGGGCTCGGGCATCGGCGGGCAATCGACCTCGAACGCGAGCCCGGCCCGCTCCATCGCGGAGCGAAAGGCGCTCGCGAGGTCCGCGGTGAGCGCGGAGAGATCGGTCGGCTCGTAGGACGCCTGGATCCGGCCCGCCTCGATGCGCGAGAAGTCGAGCAGCGCATTGACCAGCTTGAGGAGGCGGACCGCGTTGCGGTAGGCGGTCTCGAGATCGGCGCCCGACAGGCTCCGCTTCCCCGACGCGAGCGCGTCCTCGAGCGGCCCGAGCATCAGCGTGAGGGGCGTGCGAAACTCGTGGCTCACGTTGCTGAAGAAGGTCGTCTTCGCGCGATCGAGCTCGGCGAGGGCCTCCGCCCGCCGCTTCTCTTCCTCGTACGCTTGCGCGTTGGCGATGCTGGCCGAGATCTGGCCGGCCACGAGGTGGAGGAAGCCGCGGTAGTCGTCGTCGAAGAGGCGGAATGGATTCAATCCGACGATCAGGACCCCCGCGCGCCCCGTCTCGCCGGATGGGGAGATCGAGAGCATGGCGGCTCGCGCCGGCGGCCCTTGCCACGCGCCGGTCGGGAGGTCCCCGAGGTCGGACGGCAGCTCGACGACGCGGCAGGTCTCGTGCTCGCGCAGCACCCCGGCGAGCGGCCAGCCCGGCTCGCCCGTGAGCGCGATCGTCTCCGGGGCCGCGGCGTGCCCGCGCGCGATCCCCGTGGTCCCGGCGAGCTGCATGCGTTGCTTGTCCGCGTC
Organism: Sorangium sp. So ce887; assembly: GCF_051521455.1. Classification (NCBI taxonomy): domain Bacteria; kingdom Pseudomonadati; phylum Myxococcota; order Polyangiales; family Polyangiaceae; genus Sorangium; species Sorangium sp. So ce887. Next base: position 376,997 of record NZ_CP150354.1, read on the forward strand.
GACGACGTAGATGAGCGCGAACGGGAGATCCTTTGCGTCGGTCGCGAGCGAGCGCGCGCTGCGCTCGCACGCGTCCTCCCACGTGCGCGCGTTCGCGGTCCGCGCCGCGAGCTCGCGGAGGAGCGCCAGCTGCCGCTCCCCGATGATGCGCTGTGTGTCGTCGGTATTGGCGCAGAGGATCCCGCCCGTCCCGCCCTGATCGTTCGGCACCGGGCTGTAGGAGAACGTGTAATACGTCTCCTCCTGGTAGCCGTGCCGCTCCATGATGAGGAGGAGCGCCTCGTCGTAGGTGCCCTCGTCGCGGCGCATCGCCGACGCGGCGCGCGGCCCGACCTGGCCCCAGATCTCGCGCCAGACGACGGACGCGGGCTGTCCGAGCGCCTCGGGGTGCTTGCCGCCGACGATCGATTTGTAAGCGTCGTTGTAGAGGTTGATGAGCGCGTCGCCCCACCAGACGAACATCGGCTGGCGCGAGGTCAGGATGATGCGCACGCACGTCTTCAGGCTCTGTGGCCACGACGAGACCGGGCCGAGCGGCGTCTTCGACCAGTCGATCGCGCGCATGCGCGCGCCCATCTCTCCTCCGCCGGCGAGCACAGCGTGGGCGTCCGCGCGATCGGGCGGCGGGCCCTCCTGCTTGAGCGACATGGCTCCTTGTAGCGTGCGGGAGGTGGCCGGAGAAGAGCAGAAAGATGGGTGCGTTGAGGGGGAATCGGCGGCCCGGCGCGCGGCGAGCGGGGCAGTTGCGCTACGCGCCCTCGTCGTCGGGCGGCGGCGCGTCGAGCACCGCGCGCAGCGCCCGGCGCGTCACGTCGGGCGCGTAACCCTGCCGCGCCAGGAACGCGTAAAGCTTCTGCCGCTGTTCCATCGGGGCCAGGCCCGAGAGGGAGCGGAGCTTCTTCCGCGCTGCCCGTTCGGCCACGGCGAGCTCGTCTGTTCCCTCATCGGCCATCACCTGCCGGATCGCCGCGTCGGCCACGTCGCGCGCGACGCCCTTCCGGGCCAGGTCCTGCTCGATCCTGCGGCGCGAGCGCGGCTTGCCCACGATGCCCGAGCGCGCCTTGGCCTCGGCGAAGCGCGCGTCGTCGAGCAGCCCGTTCGCCGTGAGGCGCTCGATCGCGCTCACCACGTGCTCCCGGGGCTCTCCCTTCTCGATCAGGCGCTTCTCCAGCTCCCTGGCCGACCGCGCGCGGAACGACAGGAGCCGCAGCGCCCGGTCGTAGGTCTTCTGCGCGCCGGCGCCCTCGCCGGCCTTCCGGAGCGGCTCCGCCGCGGCGGCGGGGCTGTCTTGCCCGGGCGCGAAGCCCGCGGCGCTCGCCTCGGGGACCGTGGCGAAGGCGACCCCATCGACAAGGATGACGACGTGGCCGGGCTTGTCGGGCGAGGGGACGATCCCCGTGATGATCGGCATGCGGGGCAGCACGATGGCGCAGCCCGCGCGGGCCGCAAGCGCCCTCGCGCCCGCCGGCCGGCGACCGCCGCGATCGGCCGCCTGGTCGCTCATCTCGGAGCTCGAGTCAGGGATCGAGCACGAGCACGCCGAACGCCTCGGGTACATGGAAGTCCGGCTTGGTCGTGCGGGGCGGGCTCCACGCGAGGTAGTGCCGCGGCCCCTTGCCCTCCATCCGGTAGAGGTTCATGCGCAGCCGCGCATCCGGGGCGAGCGCCTTCACGATCCCCGGCGCCGCGATCCGCGCCTCGATGACGGCCGTGCGCTCGCTTGCGCTCTGGCTTGTCGCGATCGTCGCGCCGCTCGACCACGCCGTGTCCTCCACGCGCGCATCGCGGTCGATCGCGATATCGAAGAAGTGACCGAACGGCCCGATCTCCACCTCGAAGTACCGCTTCGGCGCACCCGGATCCGGCGTGAGGAACAGCTCGATACAGTCCTCCCTGTAAAGCCCTTTCCGCTCCTCGCCGACGGGCTTCGAGCGATCCGTGTTGAGCCCGGCGTTCGAGAGCTCGAAGAGCGCATGGAGCCCCGCCGTCGACCAGAGAAAGCGCGCCCGCGTGGGGAATCCGGTGCGCTGGCCGGCATAATCGGTGTCCCACTGCACGGCCTTCGCGCGGCTCCAGGCCGCGTCGTCCGCCTTCCCGTCGAGCACGATCTGCTCTCCCGGCGGCAGCCGCGGCGCGCGCGCCTCCGGCCTCGCCGGGGTCCCGCCGTCTTGCCCGCCCTCGGGCGCCGTCTGCGAGGCCGGCGGCGCGGGCTCTGGCCCCTTTGCGGGCCCGCCGGGCAGGGGCGTTTGCCCGGGTTCCCAGTCGAGCCGGAAGGGCGCCATCGCCTTGTAGTGGACCGGCCTCGGGGTCTTCAGGAGATCTGCCCCGTCCCCCGTGATCGCCGTCGCCTTGAGGTCGAGCCCGAAGCGCTTCGCCGCCGCGTCGATGAGCGGCGATGTCCGGTGGCCGCCGAGCTCGCGCGCGAGCGCCGGGCTGTTCCACACGCCGAGGAGCTCCGCCACCACCCGGTCGACCCGCACCGGGTTCGTGCCGCCGACCGCCACCCTCTCGGCGGTGGGGCGCAGGACCTGGAAGCCGTCTCCGCCCATCGCCGGCGCTCCGTCGCCGAGCACGGCGTCCGGCGTCGAGATCTCGAGCACGTCGACCATCCGATCGGCGAAGGCGCGGAGCGACGCGAGGTACAGGGCGCGGTCCTCCTGGCCGGCGGCCTTCGTGTCGAGGTACGTCTTGAGCTCCCGGTGCATCCTCCACTTCTGCTTGTAGGCAGGCGCGCTGTCCGACAGCATGACCGTGCCCTGCATGCCCTTGATGCCGGCCGAGATGACCGAGTACCGGTGCATCTTGAGCCGCGGGAGCGACAGGAAGAGCCCGCGGTCGAGGTGCTCGGCCAGCACCCTCGGCATGAGCAGCGTCGGGACGTGGGTCGCCTGGATTCCGCGGATGGCGAGGGGCTTTCCGGGCTTATCTCCGGCCACATCGAAGACCCCGTCGTCGTCCATGGCGACGAGCGCGGCGCCCTCCTCCGCGGCCATCGCCTCATAGCCGGTCCGCTGCACGAGGTCCTTCCAGAACTTGTGCGAGTGGCCGCAGCCCTCGGCGATCGTGATCTTCGTGTGCCCGCGCGCCTTGAGGCACTGGACGACGCCTCGAACGAACTCCGGCTGCGTGATGCGGCCGGTCACGCCGTCGTCGCCCTTCGACTTCGCCGGGTCCTTCACGCTGTCGAAACCGCAGATATTCGGCTTGAGGAGCACCGGAGTCGCCGCGGGCCGCCTGGGCACCACCGCCTCGCAGATGCGCTTGCCGAGCTCCAGAGGCCCCTCGCCGCGGAGCACGGTGACGGGCGAGTCGTCGGCCTTGAGGCGCTCGATGTGCCGCTTCCTGAGGGCGGCGCCGTCGATGCTGTCCGACGCGATCACCGACGGGCCGGCCTCGTACCGCTGCGACGCGCCCGCGACCACGTCGCTCGACGCGCCCGGCGCGGCGGTGGGCACGGCCGGGTGCGTGGAGTCGGCGGCGAACGAGGCGGCGCTCGCCGCCGGCGCAGGCGCGGCCGTCGACGCGGGCGGCGGCGCCGCGTCGAGCTGCGGCTGCGCGGCGGCGGGCCCGCCGTCGCCCGGCTGGCGTTGCCGGTCCCCGCAGCCCGCGAGGACGGCGACCAGCGCCGCGAGCGCGAAGGAAGAGCGCCGCGCCCGGCGGCCGTGGAGCGCCCGTGTCCCGTTCATCATCGCGAGCACGATGGAGCGAAACGGCGGCGACGAGAAGGCAGAACGTGCAAGGTGGGGAGGGGACCGCCGCCCGGATGCGTACCGAAGACGAGCCTCGACTCCTGTTGCCCGGAAGCCACGCTGTCGTGATCGCCGCCGCGCATCCACGGGCGCTGGGCGATCCTCCAGCGTGACGAGCCACACCGGATCCACGGCCCGGTCGCGAGCGCGTGAGCGCGCCGGCCCCCTGCCGGATCGTCCTGGCGGCCCACCGGGGGCTACGCGCCGGGACGGCGTATGTCGTTCCTGTTGGCCCCGCCGCGCGCGAATCGTCTAGTCTCGACGACCGCTCCCTCTCCGAGCGCGCGCGGCGCAGCGCCGTCTCACGTCGTGCTCGATCCGGAGTCGGAGCGCACCGGCCAGGCAGCACATCGAATCGCGCCCCTTCGTCCAGCGAAATCTTCTATTCCGACCGTGGTTCGAGCGACGGAGCCATCGCTTCACATCGAGGTTGACCATGCCCCACCTGCGGATCTTCTTGCTCGTCGGTCTCGCCTTCTTCCTCGCCGCTTGCACGAGCGAATCCCCCGGGGCGACCAGCGGCGGGGCACCCCTGTGCGGGCCAGGGCAGTCTTTGTGCGGCGATGTGTGTGTCGACCTCGCCACCGATGTGGCGCACTGCGGGGCGTGCGACGTCGCCTGCCCGGAGGGGCAGCTCTGTGATGGGGCGGGGGAGTGCGCGCTGTCGTGCCAGAGCGGGCTTGTCGCGTGCGACGGGACGTGCATCGACCCGGACACGCACCGCGACCATTGCGGCGCGAGCGGTGATTGCAGCGGGAGCGACGCGGGCGTGACGTGCGCGTCCGGGGAGATCTGCAACGGCGCCGGGGAGTGCGCGCTGTCGTGCCAGAGCGGGCTTGTCGCGTGCGACGGGACGTGCATCGACCCGGACACCGACCGCGACCATTGCGGCGCGAGCAGCGATTGCCGCGGGAGCGACGCGGGCGTGACGTGCGCGTCCGGGGAGATCTGCAACGGCGCGGGGCGGTGCGAGCTGTCGTGTCAGAGCGGGCTCGTCGCGTGCGACGGGACGTGCATCGACCCGGACACCGACCGCGATCATTGCGGCGCGAGCAGCGATTGCCGTGGGAGCGATGCCGGGATCGTGTGCGCGTCCGGGGAGATCTGCAACGGCGCAGGGCGGTGCGAGCTGTCGTGCCAGAGCGGGCTGGTCGCGTGCGACGGGACGTGCATCGACCCGGACACCGACCGCGACCATTGCGGCGCGAGCAGCGATTGCCGCGGGAGCGACGCGGGCGTGACGTGCGCGTCCGGGGAGATCTGCAACGGCGCGGGGCGGTGCGAGCTGTCGTGCCAGAGCGGGCTCGTCGCGTGCGGCGGCACGTGCATCGACCCGGACACGGACCGCGACCATTGCGGCGCGAGCAGCGATTGCCGCGGGAGCGACGCCGGGATCGCGTGCGCGTCCGGGGAGATCTGCAACGGCGCGGGGCGGTGCGAGCTGTCGTGTCAGAGCGGGCTTGTCGCGTGTGGCGGCACGTGCATCGACCCGGACACGGACCGCGACCATTGCGGCGCGAGCAGCGATTGCATCGGGAGCGACGCCGGGATCGCGTGCGCGTCCGGGGAGATATGCAACGGCGCGGGGCGGTGCGAGCTGTCGTGTCAGAGCGGGCTTGTCGCGTGCGGCGGCACGTGCATCGACCCGGACACGGACCGCGACCATTGCGGCGCGAGCAGCGATTGCAGCGGGAGCGACGCCGGGATCGCGTGCGCGTCCGGGGAGATCTGCAACGGCGCGGGGCGGTGCGAGCTGTCGTGCCAGAGCGGGCTCGTTGCGTGCGACGGGACGTGCATCGACCCGGACACCGACCGCGCTCATTGCGGCGCGGGCGGCGATTGCAGCGGGAGCGACGCCGGCGCGGTCTGCGGCGCGGGCGAGATCTGCAGCGGCGGCGCATGCGAGGCCTCCTGCGCGCCGCCCCTCGTGGCGTGTGGCGGGGCCTGCGTCGACCCGTCGACCGACGAGACCTACTGTGGCGCGACCGGCGACTGCGCGGGGGCCAGCGCAGGCGCCACGTGCAGCGCGAGCGAGGCGTGCGTCGCTGGGGCGTGCGCGAGCACGGACTCGAGCCTCTCCGGCCTCTCGGTCTCCAGCGGGGCCCTGAGCCCGGCCTTCGATCCGGCGTCAGCGGTCTATGTCGTGTCCGTCGAGGATCGCATCGCCTCGATCACGGTGACGCCGTCGGCGTCGGCCGCGGGCGCCGCGATCGAGGTCAACGGGACCCCCGTCGCCTCCGGGAGCGCCTCGTCGCCCATCGCGCTGATCCAGGGCGGGAGCACCGCGATCACCATCGAGGTGACCGCGCCGAGCGGGGACGTGACGACCTATGGCGTGGTCGTCCTTCGCGGCGGGGTCGTCTCGGCGTACCTCAAGGCCTCCAACACGGACGCGGAAGACCAGTTCGGCTTCGCGGTCACGCTCGACGGGAACACGCTTGCCGTGTCCGCGCTCGGGGAGGCGAGCGCCGCGACAGGGGTCGATGGAGACCCGACCGACAACTCGAAGACCAGCGGCGCAGTGTACGTGTTCGTGCGCGACGGCGGTTCCTGGGTCCAGCAGGCGTATCTGAAGCCGACCACCGCCGACGTGAACGACAACTTCGGTTACAGCCTCTCCCTGTCCGGGGACACCCTGGCGGTCTCCGCGCAGGGCGAGGACAGCAACGCCCGCGGCGTGGACGGCAACCAGGCGAACAACGGGGCGCCGAACGCCGGGGCGGTGTACATTTTCAGGCGTAGCGGGGCGGCGTGGGCCCAGGAGGCCTATATCAAGGCATCCAACGCGGAGGCTCAGGATCAGTTCGGTTATGCGGTGACGCTCGAGGGAGACACCCTCGTCGTGGGCGCGCCTACCGAGGACAGCACTGCCACCGGCGTGAACGGCGGGCAGACGAACAACGGGGCGTCGCAGGCCGGAGCTGCCTACGTGTTCACGCGCAGCGGGACGACGTGGACCCAGCAGGCGTACCTGAAGGCGTCGAACACCGGCCTGGGCGACGCGTTCGGCGCCAGCGTCGCCCTCTCCGGGGACACGCTCGCGGTGGGCGCGGCCGGCGAGGCGAGCGCCGCGACGGGCGTGAACGGCGCGCAGACGGACAACGCTGCTTCCGGGAGCGGCGCCGTCTACGTGTTCACGCGCAGCGGTACGGCGTGGACCCAGCAGGCGTACGTGAAGGCGTCGAACACCGGCGCGGGCGACGCGTTCGGCGCCAGCGTCGCGATCTCCGCGCATTCTCTCGCTGTGGGCGCGACCGGCGAGGCGAGCGCCGCGACGGGCGTGAACGGCGCGCAGGCGGACGACAGCGCCCCCGGGAGCGGCGCCGTCTATGTGTTCACGCGCAGCGGGACGAGCTGGTCCCAGCAGGCCTATCTCAAGGCGTCCAACGCGGAGAGCGGCGACGCGTTCGGGTCTGCAGTCTCGATCGACAACGATTTCCTCATCGCGGGCGCGCCCGGCGAGGACAGCAGCTCCACGGATTGGGGCTGGCTCGAGTCGGACAACGGCGCGTCCGGGGGCGGGGCCGCGTACCTGTTCGAGCGCTCCGGCGGCGCCTGGGCGCAGGACGCGTACATCAAGGCAGCGAACACCGGGGCGTCGGACGCCTTCGGGGCGCGCCTCGACCTGCACGGCACGACGCTCGTCGTCGCCGCGGCCGGGGAGGACAGCAGCGCCACGGGCGTCGACGGCGACGGGGCGAACGAAGCGGCGACCGACAGCGGCGCTTGCTACAGCGCCAGCTGGTAGCCGACGGCGAGCGTTTGACGAGACAGGGCATTCACCGCGTGGTCAACGACCTTCAAGAGTGAATGCCCGTTCCCCCCCCCCTTTTTGCGCCTTTGCGCCTTTGCGCCTTTGCGTTGAATTCTCGTCTCCAAGGACCGACGATCTCAGTCAATCGGTATCCCCGCGTGAGCGGAGAGCCGCGCCGCTCAGCGCCGGTCGAGCCCCACGATCCGATCGAGCAGCGCCCGATCCAGGCTCGCCTCGACCGCCGTGGCGAGCCGGTCGTACTCCTCGTGACGGCTCGGGATCGCCGTCGCCCCCGCGGGCGCGGGGAGCCCCCGCCGCTCGCGCAGCGCCGCGAGGAGCGACCGCCTGAGCCCGTCGTTCTCGAAGAGCCCGTGGATCATCGTGCCCACCACCGCGCCGTCCGCGGATACGGCCCCATCGAGCGCCGCCTCGGCCCTGCCGCTCCTCGATCCGATCGCGAACGCCGCGCGCGCGCCGCCCACCCGCTCCACCCGGCCCATGTGGATCTCGTAGCCGGTCAGCTCTCCCTCTCCCGCGCTCGCCGCGTCCCCCGCGCCCAGGAACGAATCGCCCGCGAGCCGCGCCCGCACCTGCGCCGTCGTCTTGGTCCGCTCGAACCGCGTCCCCACGTCGAGCAGCCCCAGGCCCCGCGCCGCCGGCTCGGCCGACTCGACGCCTTCCGGATCCTCGATCGCCCCGCCGAGCATCTGGCAGCCGCCGCAGATCCCGAGCGTCCACCCGCCTTGCCGGGCGCGCGCCGCGACCGCCTCCGCGAGGCCGCTCGCGCGCAGCCACGCGAGGTCGGCCATCGTGCTCTTCGTCCCGGGGAGCACCACGAGATCCGCCCCGCCGATCTCGTCCGGCCGCTCGATGAACCGCACAACCACGTCCCGCTCGTGCTCCAGCGGCTCCACGTCGTCGTAATTCGATATCCGCGGCAGCCCGACCACCGCGATGTCGATCTGCCCCGGGCCCGCCGCCCCTCGCCGCCGCCGGCCCTCCAGCGACACCGAGTCCTCGTCCGCGATCCGCAGGTGCTTCAGATAAGGCACCACGCCGAGCACCGGGACGCCCGTCCGCGCGGTGAGCATCTCGAGCCCCGGCTCGAGCAGCGTGATGTCGCCGCGGAACTTGTTGATCACGAACGCCGCCACCCGCGCGCGCTCGTCGGGCTCGAGCAGCGCCATCGTCCCCACGAGCGCCGCGAACACCCCGCCGCGATCGATGTCGCCGGCGAGGAGCACCGGCGCGTCGGCGACGCGCGCGACATGCATGTTCACGATGTCGCGGTCCTTCAGGTTGATCTCCGCGGGGCTGCCCGCCCCCTCGATCACCACGACGTCGTGCGCCTCCCGGAGCCGCCCCAGCGAGCGGGCGATGATGTCCTTGAGCTCCCCGCGATAAGCGAAGTAGTCGCGCGCGTGCAGGCTCCCGATCGGCTTGCCGAGGACGACCACCTGCGAGCGCGAGTCCCCCTCCGGCTTGAGCAGGACCGGGTTCATGTCGACCGTCGGCGCCACGCGCGCCGCCTCGGCCTGCACCGCCTGCGCCCGGCCGATCTCGCCGCCGTCCAGGGTCGCGAACGAGTTCAGCGCCATGTTCTGCGACTTGAACGGCGCGACCCTGAGCCCCCGCCGCTGGAACATCCGGCAGAGCGCCGTGCAGAGGAGGCTCTTGCCGACCGAGGACGCGGTGCCCTGCACCATCACCGTGAGCGCTGTCATCGCCAAAGCTCCTGTCCGAAGGATGTCGCCGCGAGCGCGGTCGCCGCGAGCCCGGCGAAGAGCAGCGCCGCGAGCCCGACGATGCGGCAGGCCTCGTCGATGAGCTCCCTCCGGAGCGGCTCCACCGCGTCGCCGAGGCGGTAATGGCCGCGCTTCTCGAGCTCGACCCGGAGCAGCCCCGCCATCGCCGCCATCGGCCGGCCGGCGTTCGGGCTCTCGGTGCGGCCGCCGTCGCGGAGGAGCACGGCGAGGCCGCGGCGCGCGTCGGCGCCGCGGAGCCAGCCGGCGGCGAGGAGCAGGAGCGCGGTGAGGCGCGCGGGCACGAAGTTCAGCGCGTCGTCGAGCCGCGCCGACGCCTTGCCGAGGTACTCGTAGCGCCCGTGGTAGCCGATCATCGCGTCGAGGGTGTTCACCGCGCGGTAGAAGAGCGCGCCCGGCAGCCCGAAGAGGGCGAAATAGAAGAGCGGCGCGACGAAGCTGTCCGACGCGTTCTCGGCGACCGACTCGATCGACGCGGCGACCAGCGCGGGCTCGTCGAGCTCCGACGGGTCGCGGCTGCAGAGGCTCCGCAGGGCGCCGCGGGCCGCGGGGACGTCGCCGGCCGCGAGCGCGTCGCGCACGCCGAAGGCCGCGTCGCGGAGCGCGCGCAGGGCGAAGGTCGGCTTCAGAAGGAGACCTGACAAAGCGACGCAGACGACCGGGTGCGGGGCGATCAGCGCGGCGAGCCCGGCGCCCAGGGCCGCGAACAGGCACGGGACGGCGAGGGCCATGAGCGCGCCGAAGAGGAGCTCGGCCACGCGGCCGGACCGCGGCGCGCGGCGCTTCAGCGCCTGGATCGCGGAGCCCATCCACACGACCGGGTGGACGGCGGCCGGGGGCTCGCCGCAGGCGAGGTCGAGCGCGACCGCCACGAGCACCGCGGCGGCGGCGGTCATCGCCCGTCCTCGCCCATGACGGCGACCGGGCCGGGGCGCAGGCGCAGGATGGCGCCCATCACGGCCACGTAGAGCTCGCTGGCCGACCGGTTGAGCCGCTGGTGCGCGCGTCCGGCGAGATCGCGGAAGGCGCGGCCGAGCCGGCTCTCGGGGACGATGCCCATGCCCACCTCGTTCGACACGAGGACGACGTGGGGCGCCGCCGACTCGACGGCGGCGGCGAGATCCTCGATGCGCGCCTCGATGCGATCGAGCTCGCGGCCCTCGGTCTCGTCGCGGAGCAGCAGGTTCGACAGCCAGAGGGTGAGGCAGTCGACAACGACCACGTCGACGCCGGTGAGCGAGGCGATGCGCTCGGGGAGCCCGACCGGCTCCTCGAGGGTGGTGAACTCGTCGCCCCGCTCGCGGGCGTGGGCGGCGATGCGCGCCCGCATCTCGTCGTCGAACGGCTCGGCGGTCGCGATGAAGGCGCGGCGCGCCCCGAGCGAGCGCGCGAGGGACAGCGCGAACGCGCTCTTGCCGGAGCGCACGCCGCCGCCGACGAGGGCGATCCGCCGCGGCGCCGCGCGCGCGCCGCTCATCGCCCCTGCTCCTTCCGGTGCGCGGCGGCGCTCGCCACGAGCCCCTCGGGGACGAGCGGGTTCGAGGCCCAGTGCGCGTGGACGTAGGAGGCGAGGACGCGCTGCGCCAAGTACCCCTCGCGCGTGACCTGGCCGCCGCGCCGGCGCCGCACGGAGTAGGCGTGCTCGATCGGCAAGGGCGCCTGCGCGGCGGGCGCGGCGGGCGCGGCGGGCGCGGGCGGCGCGGCGGGCGCGGGCGGCGGTTCGGGCGATGCCGGCGCCTGCGTGGGCTGCGTGGGGCGGAGCTCGGAGTAGCGGAACTGGTGCCCGCGGAAGCGGAGCCCCGCTCCGCCGAGGATCGTGCGCGCCTGCGTCTCCACCTCGACGTAGCCGAGCGCCTGCAGCTTCTCGCACATCACGGCCTCCGCCGGCACGAGCCCGACCATGGGGTGCGCGCGCCCGTCCAGCGTGCGGATCGCCTCGGTCAGGTACATGAGCCCGCCGCACTCGGCGTAGATCGGGCCCCCGCCGCCGGCGAACGCGCGGATCTCGGCGCGCAGGGCGGCGTTCTCGGTCAGGCGCTCCGCGTGCGCCTCGGGGTAGCCGCCGCCCAGGTAGAGCGCGTCGACGTCGGGCAAGCGCGCGTCGCGGATCGGTGAGAACCGCACGAGCTCGGCCCCCGCGGCCTCGAGGCGGCGCAGGTTGTCCGCGTAGTAGAAGTGGAAGGCCTCGTCGAACGCCACGCCGAGGCGCACCCGGCGCGGTTGCGCCCCGCCGCTCGCTCCTGTCGCGGCTCCGCCCGCTGCTATCCTGGGCGCAGCCGCCGCCGCCGGCGGGGCCGCCTCCGCCGTCTGCGGCAAGGGCGGCGCCCCGCGCGCGATCTCGAGCAGCGCGTCGAGCCCGATCCACGCCTCGGCCTGCGCGCCCCAGTGGTCGAAGCGCTCCTCCGGGAGCGCGGCCTCGTCGGCCGTGCGCAGGCCGAGGTGGCGCTCGGGGAAGCTCTGCGCCTCGTCCCGCGGCAGGCCGCCGAGCACGGGCGGCGAGCGCTGCGCCTGTCGAAGAATGTCGAGGTGCCCCCGGCTGCCGACCCGGTTGCACACGACCGCGGCGACGCGGAGCCCCGGATCGAAGCCCGCGAAGCCCTGCACCAGCGCCGCGACGCTGCGGGCCATCCCGGACGCGTCGACAACGAGCGCGACCGGCGCCTCGAGCCACTTCGCGATCTCGGCCGTCGAGCCCTCTTCCCCGGTCGGGCTCGCCCCGTCGAACAGCCCCATCACCCCCTCGATCAGCGCCACATCGGCGCCCGCGGCCTCCGCCGCGAACGTCGACAGGACCGCCTCCCGGCCCATCATCCAGCCGTCGAGGTTGTGCGACGTCCGGGCGACGGCGCGCGCGTGGTACGTCGGATCCAGGTAGTCGGGGCCGCACTTGAACAGGGCGACCCGCAGGCCGCGGGCGCGGAGCGCGCGCGCGATCGCGACCGTGGTGGTCGTCTTCCCGACGCCGCTCGCCGTGCCGGCCACGACGAGCCGGGGGATGGCCAGGCTCATCAGAAATCGACTCCGATCTGGGCCTTCGCCCCCTGCTCGAACGGGTGCTTCACCGACCTCATCTCCGTCACCAGATCGGCGAGCGCCACGAGCGCGTCGGGGGCGTTCCTGCCGGTGATCACCACGTGCACGTGCGCGGGCCTCCCGCGCAGCGCCGCGAGGAGCTCGTCCTCCGCGATGAAGCCGTAGTGCAGCGCATACGTGATCTCGTCGAGCACGACGATGTCCTGCTCGCCGCCCGCGATGAGCGCCGCGGCCTCCTGGAACGCGGCGCGCGCAGCCGCCTTGTCGCGCGAGAGGTCGTCGCTCTCCCAGGTGAAGCCGCGCCCCATCACGAGGAAGGTGAGGCCGGGGAGCGTCTCGGCGAACAGGCGCTCTCCCGTCTTCCACTTCCCCTTGATGAACTGCACGACGGCGACGCGCATGCCCCGGCCGAGCGCGCGGAACACCATCCCGAGCGCGGCCGTCGTCTTGCCTTTGCCGTGGCCGGTATAGACGATGACGAGCCCTCTCCGACCCGCCGCCGGCGCCCCGGCGCCTCCCTCTGCCGCCGGCGCCCCGGCGCCTTGCTCCGCGCTCACGAGCCCTCCTCCGCCGGGCGCGGAGTGCGCGGCTTCTCGGCCTTGCGGAACCTGTGGCTGAACTCCGGATCATAGAGCCGCGAGTCGGCGAAATCCGTGGACGTGAGCACCCGGCCGACCAGGATCATCGACTGGCTCTTGATCCCCTCGGCCCGCACCTTCTCCCGGATGTCGGCGAGCGTGCCAGTCACGATCTTCTGATCGGGGCAGCTCGCCTTGTGCACCACCGCGACCGGGCAATCGGCGCCGTAGGACGGGATGAGCGCCGCGGTCACGTCCTTGAGCAGGGTGATGCTCAGGAACAGGCAGAGCGTCGCCTTGTGGCGCGCGAGCTCCTCGAGCCGCTCGGCCGGCGGCACCGGCGTGCGCCCCTCGGCGCGCGTCAGGATCACGGTCTGCGAGAGCTCCGGGAGCGTGAGCTCGCGCCCGAGCGCCGCCGCCGCCGCCGTGAACGACGAGACGCCGGGGATGATATCGTAGGGGATCCCGAGCTCGTCCATCCGGCGCATCTGCTCGGCGGTCGACCCGAACAGGACCGGATCGCCGGTGTGCACGCGCGCCACGTCGTGCCCTGCCTCCCTCGCCTCGACGAAGACCGCCACGATCTGGTCGAGGGTCATGCCGGAGGAGTCGATGACCCGGGCGTCCGGCCGCGCGGTGGCCACGACCTCCCGCGGGACGAGGGAGCCCGTGTACATGACGACAGGGCAGCGGGCGACGAGCTCGGCGCCGCGGACCGTGATGAGCCCGGGGTCGCCCGGGCCCGCGCCGATGATGTAGACGCGCATGGGGGTTCTCTCCTCGTTTCGTGCGCCGGCCATCCTGCCGGGGAGCGCTGGCGCGCGAAGCTAGAGCGGTCGCGAAGCGAACGCCAGGCCTCCATGCTTCGTCCAGTCCACGCTTCTTTCCTCGTCGCCCTCGCGGAGGAGGGGGAGCGCCGTCCGCGCTCAGCGCCGCTCGGGCAGGCCGCGGAGGCTGACCTCGATCCCGGCGCGGAGGTTGCCGTGCGTCGTGACGCCGGAGAGGTCGACCCCGAGGCCGCACATGGATTGGGCGACGGCGGGCCCGATGCCGGTGAGGACGCCGCTCGCGCCGAGCAGGCGGATCGCGCGGACGATGCGGACGAGGTGCTCGGCCGTCGCGGCGTCGACGCTCTCGAGGCCGGTGACGTCGATGATGGCGAAGCGAGCGCCTGTGCGCACGACCTCGTCGAGGAGCTTGCCGGTGACGTCGGCCGCGCGCGCCTCGTCGAGCGCGCCGATGACGGGCACGGCGAGCACGCCCTTGGCGACCTGGAGGATGGGCGTGGACAGGGCGCGGATGAGCGCCTGCTGGCGCTGGATGACCGCGAGCTGATCGGCGATGGCCTCCTTCTGCAGCTCGAGCTCGGCGATGGTGGCCGCCATGTGCTCCTCGTGCTCCCGCTGCGCCGTGATGTCCGTGCCGATGGCGAGGATGTGCGCCGTGCCGTCCTGCTCGACGAGGGGCACCTTGATGATGGACATCCACCGCACCTTGCCGTTCGGGCGCGAGACGGGTTGAACCCGCGAGACCGGCTGCATGCGCGCGAGCACCTCCTGGTCCATCTCGCTGATGACCGAGAGCTCGGCGTGAGAGGGCGGCAGATCGGCGACGGTCTTGCCCACCGCCCCCTCCGGCGTGGTGTTGTACAGCTCGGCGTAGCCCTTGCTGACGAGCTTCATCTTGCCGTCCCGATCCTTGACCGTGACGATGATCGGGATGGTGTCGAGCACGAGGCGGATGAACTGCCGCTCGCGATCGAGGGCGAGCTCTGCCTCCTTGAGCTCGGTGGTATCGATCCGCAGGCCGACGACGCTCCCGTCGGCGAGGCGGCTGCTCTTGAGGGTGAGCCAGCGGTCCCCGAACCGCCGCATGTAGATGTCCCCGGAGCGGCGATGGTCCGCGAGGCGACCGGCGACCCACTCGTCTTCGCTGAGGCCGCTGTGGAGGTGGATCCCGTTCCGGCAGCCCTCGCGGACGACGTCTTCGAACGTATTGCCTACCTGGATGGCGGCGGCACATTCGGGGTAGAGCGATCTGTACGTCGTGTTGAAGAAGCAGAGCCGCTCCTTGGCGTCGTAGATGACGAAGCCGACGTCGAGCGCCTCGACGGCCGCGTGCAGGCGCGCTCCTTGATCCCGCGCCGCCTGCTCGGCCCGACGTTGCTCGGTCACATCGCGCAGCGCGAGGAGCACGGCGGCGCACGCGCCCGCGGGGTCGACGAGCGGGCTGAGGCTCCCCTCGGCGAGGACGACGCGCTCGTTCGCGAGGTGGAGCGCGAGGTCGGGCGGCAGGGCGCGCGGGGCGCGATCGCGGAGCACCTGCTCGAGCAGCGCGCCGAGGGGCGGATCGGGCCGCAGGGCCCCGTCGATCGGCTCGCCGCGCGCCGTCGCCCCGGGCGTGGAGCAGAGGCGCTCGGCGGCCGGGTTCAGCGCCAGGATCCGACCGCTTTCATCGAGCAAGAGCAGCGGGTCGACGCTGCAGGTGAAGGCGAGCGAGTAGAGATCGACAGGAGCGTCGCTAGGCATCGGGAGGAGCGTAGATCAAGATCTTCGCAGGGTGTCGGCCTCGGTGACCTCCTGGCGCATCCACAGGCAGCGAAGCTGCTGGCCAAGCTCGGCACGGGCGCGAGCCCTTCGAGCGGAGCGGCCGCCGCAACGCGCCCGTGAGAAGATCCTTGACGGTGCACGGATCGCTGTTATACAAAGTAACACTGTTATGAGCGACGACGACGGGAGCGACGGCGCCGCCCAGCGGCCCGACGACAGGGACATGGCGAGCACGCGCCTGAAGACCACGAAGACCAGCGGCACGAGCCAGGCGGAGCGCCTGCAAGCGTCGAGCTTGCAGCGCCGCGAGCAGCAGAAAGAGAGCCTGCGGGGCGCGATCCTGGCGGCGGCGGGCGAGCTGTTTCTGGAGCAGGGATACGAGGCGTTCTCGATGCGCCAGGTGGCCGAGCGCATCGGCTACTCGGCGACGACGATCTATCGCTATTACGAGGACAAGGATGATCTCCTGTTCGCCATCGTCCACGAGGGGTTCACCGAGTTCCAGCGGGCGCTCGTCGCGGCCGCCGAGAGCACAGCGGACCCGATCGGGCGGATCGAGGCGCTCGGCGCCGCGTACGTTCGTTTCGGCATGCAGAACCCGGTGCACTATCGGCTGATGTTCATGCAGCGGTTCGACTTCGTCTTCGACCAGCGGAAGGAGCGGCAGCAGCCGATGATCGGTTCCTTCGATGTGCTGCGGAGAGCGGTCGCGTCCGCGATGGATGCCGGCGTGGTGCAGCGCGGCGATGTGGAGCTCCACAGCCAGGTTGTCTGGGCCCTGGTCCACGGAATCACCTCCCTCGGCCTGGCCGACCGCGGCCGCTTCACGGCCGATGACGTCGACCGGACCCTGGAGATCGCCATGAAGATGATGGTTCAAGGCTTGCGCCCCTGATCGCGCTCTTTTTTTCTCGTGAAGTTAACACTGTTACTATTAGTTTCATCGTTATATGTGGCCATGGATGGAGGGTGTGATGGATGGAATTTTTGGACTGAGTAACTTCCTCGTGCTGCCGTTCTGGGGCTTGATGATCTTCCTGCCCCGCTATCGCTGGACGCGGCGGATCATGGAGTCGCCGCTCGTGATCGTCGCGCCCGCGCTGCTCTATACGGCGCTCGTCTTCCCGGCCATCCGCGAGGTGCTGCCGATCGTCAACCGCCCGAGCCTCCCGGCGGTGGCCTCGCTGCTCGGCTCGCCCGCCGGCGCCACGATCGGTTGGGTTCACTTCCTCGCCTTTGATCTCTTCGTGGGCCGGTGGGTGTACCTCGACAGCCGCGATCGTGAGATCTCGCCCTGGCTCATGGCCCCGGTGCTCTATCTGACGCTCATGCTCGGTCCGATGGGGTTCTTGCTCTACCTCGCTGTCCGCGCCATGGCCGCTCGATCGGCGCGCGCGCTCGGCGACCCACCGGCCAGGCGCCGGGTCGAGGAGGTCTGAGGTGCGCGCGCGCTCGGCGAGCACCCCCCTCCAGCTCCCTCGCTCGATCGAGGAGCTCCTCAGGCGAAGCCCTGTCTTGTTCACGGCGGCCGTCGTCCACGTCGCGCTGCTCGTCTTGCTGCTCGGCGTCGCCCCGCTCGACGCGCGCCTCGTGCTGGGGGTGAACCCGTGGATCAAGCCGGCGAAATTCGCCGCCTCGATCGCCATCTACCTCCTGACGATCAACTGGCTCATCGGCGATGTCACGCTCCCGCCGAGAGGCCGGAGGGCGGTCGTCTGGGGCACGGTGGCGATGGTGAGCTTCGAGATGATCGCGATCGCCATGCAGGCGGCGCGGGGGGTGGCGTCGCACTTCAATCAAACGACGCCGTTCGACGTGGCGGTATTCGCGCTCATGGGCATCGCCATCCTGGTGAACACGGCGCTCGCGGCGTACCTCGCGTACAGGTTCTGGACGACGCGACCCCCGCTGCCGGCTCCCTATCTCTGGGGCATCCGTCTGGGTTTCCTCCTGTTCCTGCTGGCTTGCGCGGAAGGCGGCTTCATGTCGACGCTCGACGCGCACAGCGTCGGCGTCGCGGACGGCGGGCCCGGGCTGCCCATCGTCAACTGGAGCACGCGAGGCGGCGACCTGCGCACAGCGCACTTCTTCGGGATGCACGCGCTGCAAGCCGCCCCGCTGTTCGGGTACTGGCTGTCGTCGTGGGCGTCGGGGTCGGCGTCGCGCACGCAGCGGGCCGTGCGATGGGTGGTCGCGTTCGGCGTCGGCTACGGCGCCGTCGCGCTAGGGCTCTTCCTTGCGGCGCTCGCAGGGCAGCCGCTGATCCGAATGTAGCGCGCCGAGCTCGCGCGCAGCGCGCTCTCGGCGCTACCTCAGGATCGGGTCGCAGTTCGTGAACGTGAGCGACGTCGATATCGAGAACATCGACCCGAAGCCGCGGCGCTCCGCGTGGAAGAAGTCGAGCGGATACTCCTTGCCGACCTCGATGCCGAGCTCCTCGGCGCTCGCGTCGAGATCGACGGCGGCCAGGGTCGCGGAGTGGAGCCCGCCCATATCGATCGCGAGGCGCCTGTTGATGAACACCCAGAGATCGTCGTCACCGGCGAACCAGAAGACGTCGCCGGGCCGGTACTCGAACGTCATGTGGAGCTCGTACGTGAAGCCGTAGTTGTGCTCCCGCCCCTCGTTGCCCCACCCCTGATCGTCGATGGGGAAGAACTGCTCTCCCACGAAGTGCCCGAGGCCGCGCTCGCTCGCCTTGAGAGGGACGACGTACGGAATCGGTACGTTGACCGTGGGGTCGTCGTGATACCACTGATAAAACGCCTCGGGACCGGTCGTGTGATCCGTGCCGCCCTCATGGGCATAGACCGGCTTGTCGTCGGGGCCGAGATCGGGCTCGACCAGGCCTCTCATGACATCGCCCGCGAAGTACTCGAAGTCGGGGTGCCCGCCCTCGGAGTCAAAGGCCTTGAAGTCGCGCACCACCCCCACGAGCTGCGGCTTGCAACCCTCGTCCCCGCCGGCGCCGGCGGCGCCCTGGGGGAAGCCGCCGCCGGCGCCGGGATCGAGGATGCCGGGGTCATCGCCGCCGGCGCTGGAAGTGGACGAGGACGAGGCGGGCAACGGCGATGTCGTCGTGGCGCCGATGTCGCGACCGATGATGGCGATCTCGGGGGTGCACCCCGCGAGCGCCGTGCCCGTCGAGAGAAGGACGGCCAGGAATCGCGGGGCGCCCGCGCGGGCCGTCGTGGGTTGGGCCAGCTTCATCGAGATCGTCTCCTGCCGCATGGATGCCGCCGACCTCGCCGATCCTTCAGGCAAACTCACGCGAGCGCGAGCCCGGCCGCGATACGCCCGCCGGAGCCCCGGCGAGCGCTGCGGAATCGGTGCCGAAATCGGTCCCGATGACGAAGGCGCCGGTGCACAGGATGACCCACTCAAGGCCAAGTCGAAGGAGCAAGTATTTGTGAGCGTTCACAGAGGCCGCGTCGACTTCAATCCGCCCGTCCACGGACAAGCTCGGACCCGGATGGCTGGCGAGTCCGCTCCGGAGCGGCGCGTCAGGAGAGGCGGAGCGGGCCGCGTTCGTGGTCGATGCGGACAAGCTCGCCGGTTCTCGTACCGGACGGCCTCGCAGGTCCTGCAGCACAGCCCCCACATGCATCGCGACACGCGGGGGTCCATTTGGGTTGACACCCGTTATGTGAACGTTCACATTCGGTTCTCGAAGATTCCTTCCACTTTGCCACGGGTGGGACGTCGTGCGCGTCCGGGCCTTCGTTCCTGGGATTGGGGTGGATTTTTGCGCTGATTTCGTTCGCTCGGTCGTCGCGGGCGCGAGCAACGGTGAGGTCGCGGGGGATCGCTCGACCCGGGCCGGGCCCGAGGTTTCACCTGCGACCCGCGCGCGCACCGGTTCACTGGAGTCGCAGCCGCACATAACCAGCCTCGTGGAGGCTGCCGTGCGTTCATATGCAGCACAAATCGCTGCTCTCGTTGGATTGAGCAAGGTGGGTTGCGGCTCGTCGGATACGGAGCCCGTCCCGGAAACGTGGAGCACCTCGTCCGGGGCAGCGGCGGGCGGTGGGTGGGTCAACGGACACTCGCGCTGCGGGATAGACTGGGAGGCTTGAGCATGCGTCGACCTCGGGTTTGGGATTGGATTCAGCGCACGGCGTCCCCCGCCTCGGGGGAGGGGCAGGCCGCCCGGGAGCGCTCCGGCGCCTGGCGCCGCTCGGCGTGGCTCGCGGCGTGCGCCTCGGCCCTCGTGGCGGCGGCGTGCACGGGCACCCTCGGGAGCAACGTCGACGGGCAATCAGGCGACGGGCAACCAGGCGACGGGCAACCAGGCGACGGGCAACCAGGCGAGGACGCGCAGTGCGAGCCGCGGCTGGCGCGCCGCGTCGTGCTGCTCGCCGATCTGCAGTTCTCGAATTCCGTGCGTGCGCTGCTCGGGGACGCCGCCGTGCGGGCCGATCAGGCGCCCGATGAGAAGACCAAGCCCTTCATGAAGAAGGGGATCGTCGTCGGCACATCGCTGGTGCGCACCCGGCTCGACGCGGCCGCTTACGCCGCGGAGAGCCTCGAAGGGCGCTTCGAGCAGGTGACCGGCTGCGCGACGGACGGGGATGACGCGTGCGCCCGCGACTTCCTGACCCGGTTCGCGGCGCAGGCGTTCCGGAGGCCGCTCGGGGCGACCGAGCTCGAGGATCTGTGGGAGGTGATCGAGCTCGGGAAGGAAGAGAGCTACGAGCGCGGCGTGATGCTCGCCGTCGAGGCCATCCTCGCGTCGCCCTCCTTCTCCTACCGGACGGAGCTCGGCGAGGAGGGGAGCGACGGCGTCGTGAAGCTGTCGCCGCACGAGCTCGCCAGCGAGCTCTCGTTCTTCCTCACGGACAACCCGCCGGACCCCGAGCTCATGGCCGCCGCCAACTCCGGGGCCCTCCGCGACCCGGCAGAGGTGGCGCGGCAGACCGAGCGGCTGCTCGCGCTGCCGGCGACGCGGCGCAGCCTGAGCACCACGCTGCTCGCGGCGTGGGGGCTCAGCAACCTGTTCGGCACGGTGAAAGACCCGGGGATGTTCCCCGAATACGGTCCCTTGCTCCAGGCGAGCATGTTCCACGAGACCGAGCTGTTCGTGGACGCGACCCTCTGGGGCCGCGGCGCCGACGTCTCCGAGCTGCTCACGTCGCGGGAGACGTTCGCGAACGAGCCGCTCGCCAAGGTGTACGGCGTGGAGCACACCGGCGCGCCGGATGAGTTCGCGCCGGTCACCCTGCCCGCCGACCAGCGCGCCGGCCTGCTCACGCAAGCGAGCGTCCTCGCGACGCTCTCCCGCACGGACAACACGAGCGTGGTCGCGAGGGGGCTGTTCATTCGAGGCGCGCTGCTCTGCCTGCCGAAGCTCGCGTCGCCGCCAGAAAACCTCGCGGACGAGGTCGCGGACCTGCTCAACGCCGACATGACCGAGCGAGAGCGCGCCGAGGCGCGCGCCGCGAACCGCACCTGCGGCGCATGCCACAGGGGGATCGACCCGCTCGGCCTGGCGCTCGAGAACTACGATCCGCTGGGTCGTTATCGAGACACGCTCGACGGCGCGCCCATCGACGCGCGCATCGAGCTCGGGGGGATCCTCGGGCTGCACGAGACCTACGCGAACGCTGTCGAGTTCGCCGGCGCGATCGCGCAAAGGCAGGAGCTCGCCGCGTGCCTCGCGCGGAACCTCATCACCTACGGCACCGACGACGAGCAGCTCTCGCCGGTCGACTGCCAGGTCGAGCGCGTGATCAAGGCATTGCCGGAGGGCGCGCGCACCCTGCCCGCCATCGTGAAGGCCATCGCGACGTCGAGCGCGCTCACCGAGCGCACCGAGGAGGAGTGACCATGAACCGCAACCTGCCCTATGTCTCGTCCCGCCGTCGCTTCCTCCAGGGCATCGGCGCCGCCGCGGGGATGTTCGCGATCCTCCGCGGCCTCGAGCGGACCGCGGAAGGCGCGCCGAGCCCGAAGCGGCTCCTCATCGTCCAGCGGCCCGTGGGCACCGTCTACGAGAACTGGTGGCCGCAGGGGAACGGGACCAACTTCACCCTGTCCCGCATCCTGCGCCCGTTCGAGCCGGTGCGTGACCGGATGATCGTGATGCGCGACCTGAAGCTGCCTTACGAGGGCTCGGTCGGCGGCGGCCATGAGCGCGGGACCGTCCTGATGGCGACCGGCCAGCGGACCAAGCAGCTCTACCCCGGCAACGGCGGGGACGACCCCGTGGCCGAGGGGGCGAGCATCGACCAGCTGCTCGTGAAGCAGTCGGCCGATCTGCAGGGGGCGCCGATCGCGTCGCTCCAGATCTCGTGCGACAAGCGCGCGGACACGCCGGAGGTGTCGACGCGCCACATGTCGTACTCCGGCCCGCGGAGCCCGATGACGCCGTACTACCAGCCGCTCGACGTCTATCAGCGGGTGTTCGGCACGATGATGCCCGGGGGGCCGACGAGCGACAACCTCGAGGCGCTCGCCAGGGCGCGCCGGCAGAAGAAGAGCGTGCTCGACTTCGCGACGAGGGACATCGGCCGGCTCCACGAGCTCGCGCCGAGCGCGCAGCGCGAGATGCTGGACGGGCACCTCGAGGCGATCCGCGAGGTGGAAAAGGAGTTCGATGCCGACCCGCGCAACGCCGCGTTCTGCGGAATAGAGCAGCCGCCCGAGATCGTCAATGTGAGCGAGTACATCGACCCTTACAGCTCGTCGCACGTCGTGAACGAGCGCGACGACGAGAAGCACGCGCGCATCGGCGCCCTGCACTTCGCCGTGCTCAAGGCGGCCTTCCGGTGCGACCTGACGCGCGTGGTGACCTTCCAGTGGGCCCCGGGGACCAACCACGTGAGCTTCGGCGACCTGTGGCCGCCGGATTCGCGCATCTTCAAGGTCCACCACACGACGAGCCATGATCCCGACACGCGAGATACGCTCGAGTTCCTCACGCGCGTGGAGGAGTTCTACGCCACCAAGATGGTGGGGTTCCTGGAGGAGCTCGCGGCCACCCAGGACGTGAACGGCGGGACGCTGCTCGACAACACGCTCATCCCCTACGTGACCGAGGTCGGCACCCGCAAGCACAACTGGGACAACGTGCCCTGGCTGCTCTTCGGCGGCGCCAACACCGGGCTCCTCGGCGGGCGCGTATGGGACAACGGCGGCCGTGGCCTCCGGTCGACAAACGACGTGTGGATGGCGTGCGCGGGGGCGTTCGGCCTCCCGGACTTCGTCATCGGGGATGCCGACCTGCACACGACGGCGACCCAGGGCCTGTTCATGCCGGCGTGAGCGTCCAGGCCCTGTGCCCGTCACCAGGGGGAAATTGAACAGGGAGGCGGGGAGGCGGGGAGTTTTTCTGAGATTTTACTCCCCGCCTCCCCGCCTCCCCGCCTCCCTGTGAATTTTCCGAAAAATTTGAGGGGAGTCCTCAACTCCTACTCCCCTGGTCTCCTGGCGCCCTTGGCGTCATGGCCGCTCGCTTCGCGGCCCGACTTCCCGCAGCAGTGCTAACCCGGGTACCACGTGATCCGCGGATCATCGGGCGCGCGCACGTAGTCGAAGGCGGCGTCCGCAAGTCGCGCCAGATTGTACTGCGGCCGCCAACCGAGCAGGAACTTCGCCTTCGTGTTGTCCAGCCAGGTCGAATGGTAGGGCGTCTTCACCTTCACGCTCGGCAGGCCCCGGGTCGTCTCCAGGTAAGACGCCAGCTCACCGTAGTCCACCGGCTCATCCATGCAGACGTTGAAGGTCTGCTGGCGGGCTCTCTCGTTGTCGATCGCCATGAGGAGCGCGGCGACGAGATCCTCCACATGCACGAAGTTACGCTTCACCGGCTTGCCGTCAGGGTCGAGCATCACCGGGACGGCGCCCGAGCGGACGTGACCCTCCGCCGCCTCGGCTCCGACCCAATCGCGCCACCTCGGCCCTCCGAACACGTCGTCACCGAACGATAGCTGGGCCTTGAAGTCGTCCTTCTCCATGATCCACGGCGCACGCAGGCAGCATCCGTTGAGGTCATACTGGACGTAGTATTGCTCGAGCATGACCTCCTCGAGCACCTTGGACAGCGCATAACACCCCGGGTAGGCGCTGTGCTTCTGCGCCTCCGTGACGGGGACGGGGTGTGGATAGAAGAAGTGGCCCATCCCGGCGTCGCCCCCGACCAGGATGAATTGCTTGAATGCAGGACTGACGCGGCAGGCCTCGAGCAGCCAGAACATGCCTTTGATGGCCACGTCCATGATGCTGTCGGCGGTCTCCTTGCTGGTCGCGAGGTGCAGCACGTGGCTCACGCCCTCCACCGCCTCGCTGGTCACGGCGCTGTGCTCGATCGACCCACGCACCACTTCCAGGCGCGCCGTCGGCTCCAGCATGCGGTTGTGGCATAGCGCACGAACCTTCCAGCCCTCGAACCTGGGGTCCGACAGGAACCTGCGGATGAAGGCCTGGCCGACCTTCCCCGCCGCCCCGGTGACCAGAACTCGCTTTGTCTCACTCACGTTGTCGCTCCTCGCTCCGGGTGCACGCCGAAGCAGCTGTACTGGTGGGCGCCGGCGTAGAAGGGCCTGTTGAACAGGAGGTGTCGGGGTCGTTCTGGTGGATCGATCGTCCGACGTTCTCGGCGCCGCGCGTCGTGGACGACCCACCCAGGGTGAAGCAAAAGGATGGAGCTCGGGCGCATCGTGAGCGGTCACATGCCAGGTGTCAACTCCATTGGAAGGACCGCGGGTATCCTCGAGCCCGAGGGAGGACAAAGCCAGCGGGTCCTCCGGAGCGCCGCGTCAAGAGGAGGGGGCGCCGGACCGCGGTCATCGCGGGCGCCCGACTGGATCGAAGATACCCGCGGTCCTTCCAATGGAGTTGACACCGAATATGTGAACGCTCACAATGCGCTCGGGGGGCATCCTTTTGCTTCCTCGTGGGTGAAACGTCGTGCGCACCGAGACCTTCGTCGTCCCGATCGATCTCGGCGCCGATTCCGTTCGTTCGGCCGTCACGGATGCGAGTTTCCGACGCCGCCGCGGAGGCGCAATGCGGTAAGAGCGCGCCGCTGGCGTGCAGGAGAGAGGAGATGTTCCATGCGGATTGCGAGTTTTCTCGAACGACGAGCTCAGAGCAGCAGATCTGGACGAGCGAGCCGGACCTGGGTTAGGCAACGCCGAGCGAGCACCGCCCTGGCGTTGCTGCTCACGCTCGGCTGCTCGGGAACGCAGCCTCCTCCCGCCGCAGAGCCCGTGACGCCTGCCCCCGCGCCGGCAACGACCCCGAGCGTGCCACCGCCCGTGCCAGACGTGGCGCCCGCGAAGCCCCTCGCCATCACCAAGGCTCGTCATGGCGAGATCGAGGCTCAAGGCGTGGATATTTACACTCTCACGAACGCGAACGGCCTCGTGCTCAAGGTGATGACGTACGGCGCGATCATCACCGAGCTGCACGTGCCCGACAAGGCCGGAAAGCTCGCCGACGTCGTCGTCGGTTTCGAGAACCTGGACGGCTATCTCACCGGCAACCAGTTCTTCGGCGCGACGGTTGGCCGCGTCGCCAACCGCATCCGCAACGCGAAGTTCAAGCTCGAGGGCAAGGAGTACACCCTGGCCTCGAACAACAAGCCGCACCACCTGCACGGCGGCGCCAAGGGCTGGGACAAAGTGGTGTGGAGCGCCGCCACCGCCGAGACCCCTGACGGCCCGAGCATCCGCCTCACGTACGTGTCGAAGGACGGAGAAGAGGGGTATCCTGGCACCGTGTCTGCGAAGACCGTCTATACGCTCACGAACCGGAACGAGCTCCGCGTCGAGATGGAGGCGGTCACGGACAAGACGACGCTCGTCAGCATGGCCCACCATTCGTACTGGAACCTCGGCGGGCACGGCTCCGGCACGATCCTCGATCACGAGCTCACGCTCTATACGGACAGCTACACGCCCGGCGATCCGGGCGTCCCGACCGGAGCCGTGAAGCCCGTCAGAGGTACGCCGTTCGACTTCACGGCGCCCAAGCCCATCGGCAGGGACTTGAAGGCCGTTGGCGGAGACCCTGTCGGGTACGATCACAACTTCGTCGTCAACGGAGACCCGGCCGCCCTGCGACCCGTGGCGCGCCTCAAAGATCCGAAGTCCGGCCGCGTGATGACGCTGGAGGGGGATCAGCCCGGCGTGCAGTTCTACTCCGGGAATTTCATGAATGGCTCGAAGGAGGGCAAAGGCGCCACGTACGTGCAGCACGCGGCGCTTTGCTTGGAGACCCAGAAGTTTCCGAACGCGATCAACGTGCCGGCCTGGCGAGAGCAGCCGATTCTCAAGCCGGGGCAGGCCTATAAACACACAATGATTCACCGCTTCACGGCGGAGTGAGAGAGGCGGCCATGCTCTGTTTCGGTGTCATCGGTACGGGCGGGATCGCGCGTGGCTTCACGCCCGCGCTTCAGGGCAGTCAGCGTTGTCGGGTCGTGGATGCCACGCAGGGTGTCAACGTGATCAACATTGAATCAGCAAGGAGACCTGCCGTGGAAGAGACGAAGTCCTGGGGCAAGGGTTGGGCGATCACCGCGCTCTTCCTGTTGGCGCTGCTCGCGATCACGGGGTGCGGCAAGCAGAGCGAGGGGACGGGCGCCGCGCCCGCCGAGGGGGCCGGCTCGAAGCCGAAGATGGTAAAGCTCGCCTTCGTCACAAACAACGCGAGCGAGTTCTGGAAGATCGCTCAGGCAGGCGTCCGGAAATACGAGCAAGAGAGCAAGGTCCAGGTCGACGTGAAGATGCCGCCGAACGGCACCACGGAGGAGCAGAACCAGATCCTCGAAAACCTCTCGAGCCAAGGCTATGACGCTATCGCCGTGAGCGCCATCGCGCCGGGCGATCAGGTCCCGGTGCTCAACAAGACGGCCGAGAAGAGCAAGCTCATCACGTTCGACTCGGACGCCCCGAAGTCGAACCGACTGCTCTACATCGGCACCAACAACCACGAGGCCGGCAAGGCGCTCGGCGCCCACATCGTGAAGCTCCTCCCGAGCGGCGGCAAGATGGCCGTGTTCGTCGGCATGCTGTCCGCGGACAACGCGAAGCAGCGGCTCCAGGGCATCCAGGACGCGATCGCCGGCAAGAACATCGAGATCGTCGACAAGCGCGAGGACAATACGGACCGCGCGAAGGCGCGCTCCAACGTGGAGGACATCATCAATGCGCACCCGGACCTGAAGCTCGTCGCAGGCCTGTGGTCCTACAACGGTCCCGCCATCGCGGCGGCCATCGAGGCTCTCGGGAAGAAGGGCAAGGTCCTCGCGGCCGTGTTCGACGAGGAAGAGGGGACGCTCACGGCCATCGAGAACGGCACGATCTCGGTCACGGTCGTCCAGAAGCCGTTTCAGTTCGGCTACATGGCGAGCAAGTGGGCGCATGAGCTCGCGACAAAGCCCGACGCGGCCATCGCGCAGATCCCGGCGAGCAAAGGCATCGACACCGGCATCGAGGTGATCGAGAAGGCCAACGTGGCGGAGTTCAAGCAGAAGCTCGCCGAGATGAAGAGGTGAGCGTGACCGCGGCGCTACCGAGTCTGCTCGCGATGAGCGCGATCAACAAGCGGTTTCCCGGCGTGGTCGCGCTCCAGGGCGTCTCCCTTTCGCTGAAGCCGGGGGAGGTGCTCGCCCTGATGGGCGAGAACGGCGCCGGCAAGAGCACGCTGATGAAGATCCTCGGGGGCGCCCAGCAGCCCGACGAAGGCGAGATCTGGATCGAAGGGAAGAAGGTCACCCTCGAGAGCGTGCGCGCCGCCAAGCGCCTCGGCATCGCGCTCATCCACCAGGAGCTGATGCTGGCGCCGAACCTGGACATCGCCGCCAACATCTTCCTCGGCAACGAGGGCGGCGGGGCCAGAGCGCTCCTCCGTCCGCTGCCGAAGGGCGGCATGTACGCCCGCGCCCACGAGCTGCTTCAGCGCGTGGGCTTGTCGCTCCCGCCCTCGACCCCGGTGTCCCTGTTGACCGCCGGTCAGATGCAGATGGTCGAGATCGCCAAGGCGCTCGCCCTGGACGCGCGTATCCTCATCATGGACGAGCCGACTTCGTCGCTGACGAGCGGTGAGTCCGAGCATCTCTTCCAGATCATCTCCAAGCTCCGGTCGGACGGCATCGGCATCGTCTACATCTCGCACCGGATGGAAGAGGTCATGGCGCTGGCGGACCGGGTGACGGTCCTGCGCGACGGCCGCTACGTCGGGGACCTCACGCGCGCAGAAGCGACGCACGAAAAGATCGTCTCCATGATGGTGGGCCGCGAGCTGAGCGCGCACTACTTCCCGGAGAAGCGGCCGCGGAGGTCGACCGAGCCCGTGCTGGTGGTCGAAGGCCTCGTCGTGCCCGGCGCGCCCGCGCCGGTCTCCTTCTCGGCCGAACGCGGGGAGATCCTCG
Source organism: Sorangium sp. So ce887 (assembly GCF_051521455.1). Lineage (NCBI taxonomy): Bacteria > Pseudomonadati > Myxococcota > Polyangiales > Polyangiaceae > Sorangium > Sorangium sp. So ce887. The sequence continues at coordinate 404,799 of NZ_CP150354.1, forward strand.
GCTTCGCCGGCCTGGTCGGCTCGGGCCGCACGGAGCTCATGCAGACGATCTTCGGGGTGACTCCTGCGCTCGGCGGACGCATGACGCTCGAGGGCGAGGCGTTTGCTCCTCGAAGACCCAGGGACGCCATCGACCGCGGCGTCTACCTGGCGCCGGAGGATCGCAAGCGGCACGGCCTCGTGCTGCCGCTCAGCGTCGCTGAGAACACCTCCCTGCCCAACATCGGCAACTACAACCGCTGGGGCTTCCTGGACAGGAAGACGGAGCGCCGCGTCGCCGAATCGGAGGTGAAGCGGTTGCGGACGAAGACGCCTGGCATTCGTCAGCGCGTCGCGAACCTCTCCGGCGGAAACCAGCAGAAGGTGGTGCTCGGAAAATGGCTGGCCATGAGCCCGCGCGTGCTGCTCGTGGACGAGCCGACACGCGGGATCGACGTCGGCGCCAAGGCCGAGATCTACCGCCACATGGCTACCCTCGCGGATGGAGGCATCACGATCTTGATGGTCAGCTCGGACATGGGAGAGATCATCGGAATGAGCGATCGCGTCGCCGTCATGCACGAGCGACGCATCAAGGGGGTATTGCCGCGGGAGCGGCTCAGCCAGGAACGGATCGCGACGTTGATGACGGGCCACGCCGGCGAGGAGGCTTTGTCGTGAGGCGCGAGCTTGGCATGACCATCGCGCTCGTCGTGATGTGTCTGGGTCTCTACATCTCGAACCCGGATTTTCTCGGGCAGTCGAACTCGATCAACACCCTGCGGCAGATCTCGATGCTCGGGATCTTCGCGATCGGCATCGGCTTCGTCATCATCACCGGCGGCATCGATCTGTCGATCGGGTCCGTGATCGGCCTGACGGGCGTCCTGATCGCGAAGCTCTCGTCGAGCCAGGCCGGCGGCCTGGGCTACTCGTTGTGGATCGGCATTCCGGCGGCGCTCGGCGTGGCGCTGCTGATCGGCCTCGGCCAGGGACTCTTGATCACGCGGCTCAAGCTGCAGCCGTTCATCGTCACGCTCGGCGGCATGTTGTTCTTGCGCGGGGTCTCGCAGACCATCGCCGAGGGCGGCACCCTGAGCCTCGGGGGCTCGCCGCTGCTCCACCTCGCGAACGGCGGGCTGCTCAACGTTGGCAGCGACGCGCTCGTCCCGTATCCGTTTCTGATCTTCCTCGCCGTGATCGGCGTCTCGACCTACGCGCTGCACTTCACGGTGTTCGGGCGTTACGTCTATGCGATCGGCGGCAATCGCGACGCAGCGGAGTACTCCGGTATCAGCGTGAAGCGGGTGGAGACGTCCACCTACGTGATCTCGGCGGGCCTCGGCGGCGTCGCTGGCGTCTGTTACGCGTCGTACATCGGGCAGATGTCGCAACAGGTCGGCATCGCGTACGAGATGTACGCGATCGCCGCGGCGGTGCTCGGCGGCTGCTCGCTTCGCGGCGGTGAAGGCACGGTGCTCGGCATCCTCATCGGCTCCGCGCTGATGCGGGTCATCGACAACGGCATCAACATGTTCCAGATGCCGTACGAGGACGCTGACGGCATACGACGCATCTGGCGCCTGGACCCGAACTGGACGTTCATCATCATCGGCGCCGTGATCCTCGTCGCCGTCATCCTCGACCAGATCGTGCACATGGTGCAGGAAAAACGGCGCACCCGGCGTGCCTCCGCGGGAGCCGCCGAGGCGGCGCCGAGCCTCCAGGCGGCCGCGGCCTTCAGCGCAGCGGAGTCGCCGGCCGCACGATCGCCCGATCACGAAAACGTTTGAGCCCTCCGGCCCGTACGGGGTCGGGGCGGCTCGAGGCCTGCCGCGCGCCAGGAACAGACGTGGACGACGCAGCTCGAGGCTAGAGGCAGCGCAGCACGTTGTCGCGCACGAGCTGCCAGATGGTCTCGGGGATGTCGCCCAGCCAGCGCGCGTCGCGCTCCACGGGCGTCTCGGCGTCGTCGAGCGGGTCGTCGGGGCTGTAGACGAGCCGCCATAGCCGCTCGCTCACCGAGCCGTTCCGGTCGATCACGAAGCGGTGGACGAGCTTCTTCGCGAGCTCCTCGCCCTCGAGGTCGAGCAGCAGGACCGGCGCCTCGACCTTGACCTCGCGAAGCGGCTTGAGCCGGAGATAGACCCCCTTCACGAGATCGACCTCGTCCGGCGGCTCGAACCCCGCCTCGCGGAAGTCGACCGGCGCCTTTGTGTTGCCGACGAGGTAATACTCTCCCTGGGTCTCGGCGAGGATCGCGCCGCCCAGCCTTCCTACGCGTGCCATCTAGACCTCCTCCGAAGTGAGGCTCTCGTCCGATGAAGTGAGCATCTCGTCCGAGAGCACGAGCGTGCGCCCCGGCGTCTGGCCCGGGAGCGCTTCCCCATCCCATGTGTACTTGTTTGTATATCCGCGCGGCGTGACCATGTACCCCTCGAACAGGAAGGTGTTTGTCGAGCCGACGAGCACCGTGGTGAGCATCCCGATCTCGTAGTCGAGGAAGTGATCGACATCGGTGATCACGGCGCTCTCCAGCTTGCGATAGGCGCTCTTCACGAGCGCGACCGGCGTCGTGCCCGCGCGGTGCTGCGCGATGATCTCCTTGGCCCGCACGATCTGGCGCGTGCGCCGGCCGCTCGCCGGATTGTAAAGGCCGATGACGAAGTCGGCGGAGGCGGCGGCCTCGAGCCGCCGCTCGATGGCCGGCCAGGGGGTCAGGAGGTCGGACAGGGAGATGGCGCAGAAGTCGTGCCCGAGCGGCGCGCCGACGAGCGACGCGCACGCGTTGAGCGCGGTCATGCCGGGCACGATGCGGAGCTCCGGCGACTCGCCCCGCTTCCAGCCGATCTCCTGGAGCACCTGGAAGACGAGCCCGGCCATGCCGTAGACCCCGGCGTCGCCCGAGGAGATGATCGCGACGCGCCCGCCGTCCCGCGCCCGCTCCACGGCGGCGCGCGCCCGGCCGATCTCCTCGGTCATACCGGTCTTGACCACCTCCTTGCCCTCGATGAGGTGCTTCACCAGCCGGATATACGTCGTGTATCCCACGATGAGATCCGACGAGGCGATCGCCTCCAGGGCGGCGCGGGACGCGTGCGCCTCGGCGCCGGGGCCGATTCCGACGATCGACAGGACTCCTTTGTCACCCATGGCTCTCCTCGATGGTGCGCTTCGCGAACGGGACGCGCGCGACGGCGAGCGTCATGGACCGGCCCACGCCCGGCTCGGTGTACGCCCGCTTCGGCACGAGCAGCCTCGTGGCCCCGGCCGCGCGCAGGGCGGCGGGCTCGGCGACGCCCCGGGCGCCGACGTGCTTCTTCACCGTCTCCGACGGGTTCTCGATCCCCTCGGTCGCGTCGAGCTCCTCGGCCGTGAACGTGACGAGCGGCCACCCCCGCCGCGCCGACAGCGCGAGCAGCGCCTCCTCGTCGGCCTTCTTGTCGATCGTCGCCAGCGCCTTCACCGATTGGACCGACAGCCCGTGCTCGTCGAGCAGCCGGTCGACCCCGCGCTCCACCATGTCGAGCGGCGCGCCGCGGTCGCAGCCGACGCCGAGGACGAGGCTCTTCGGGCGGTAGACGACGGCGCGCTCGACGACCGCGGGGTGCGAGCGCGACAGATCGCGATCGCTCGCGACGAGGAGCATCTCCCACGCGTCCGGATCCACGCCGTCGAGCGATGTCGCGTAGCGCACGCCCGGCGGGAGCGGCGTCCCCTCGGGCCAGAACGACGGCTCGCCCGTCTCCTGGACGAACAGCACGGGCGCGGCGTTCACGACGGCGGCGCAGCCGCGCGTCACGTTGCGATCGGGGTCGTCGAGGGTCCACCCGAGCTCGCGGCCGAGGATGTCGACCGTCAGCGTCCCGAGCGCGTCGGACGCCGTGGTCACCACCGGCTGCGCGCCGAGCAGCGCGGCCACCTTGTCGGTGAACGCGTTGCCCCGGCCGACGTGGCCGGAGAGCACGCAGATCGAGAACCGGGCCGCGTCGTCGACGCACACGACCGCCGGATCGACCTTCTTGTTCTTGAGCAGCGGCGCGACCATGCGCACCACGGCGCCGACGCTGATCACGAAGACGTGGCAGTCGTAGGCCGTGAACGCCTCGTTCAAGAGCGGCCCCATCGGCAGCGGGAGCGGCTTCGCGCCCTCCGGCGCCCCGTCGAAGAGCTTCTGCGACACGTAGAGATCCGCGCCCGGGAGGCCCGGGACGAGCCGGCGCGCGATGTCGATTCCATGGCGCGTGATGGCGTAGACGGCGTAGGGCTTGCGCGCGGCGATCATGGCGCCTCCGGTTCGTTAGGTGCCTTTTCGAAGCTGCCCGGCAGCGAGGCCTCGGCCTCGCCGACGAGGAGCCCGCTCCGCTCCCCGCGCGTGACGACGACCATGGCGAAGCAGTCGCCCCGCTCGTCCTGCGCGGCCCGCAGGTCCCGGACGATGCGCTGCTCGGGCATCGTCGCCTTGGACACGAACACCGCCCGATCGAGGAGGCCCGCCCGCGTGAGCGCCTCGGTCACCTTCGGCATCTCCGAGCCGATCTTCATCAGGACCACGGTGTCGAAGCGACAGAGGACGTCGGTCAGGTCGTCGACGCCGTACGTGGCGGGGAGGATGGCGATCCGCTCCTGCCCGTCGGCGAGCGAGAGCCCGCTCACGGCCGGGACCGCCGTGACCGAGGTGACGCCGGGGACGACCTCGACCTCGAGCCCGGGGAAGCGGCGGAGCGCCTCGCGGCGGACGTAGACGAACGTGCTGAAGAGCGACGGATCGCCCTCGGTGGCGAACGCGACGGAGAGGCCGCGCGAGAGCCGGTCGCCGATCTGGCCGACGGCCGCGTCGATGTACGGGCGGACGCGATCCGGGTCCTTGCTCATGGGGAAGGTGAGGAGCAGCCGCTCCTGGTCCGGCCGCTTGGGGACGACGGGCGAGAGGATCCGGTAGGCCATCGAGGCGCCGAAGTCCGAGCTGCGGGGGAGCGCGAGCACGTCCGCAGCCTCGAGGACGCGCACGGCGCGCAGCGTGAGCAGGTCCGGCGCGCCGGGGCCGACGCCCACGCCGTAGAGCTTGCCGAGGCCGCTCATGACGCCTCCGAGGCGGGCGCCGGCCGGGCCGACTGCGCCCGCTCCGCTTCCTGCGGCCTCGCGGGCTTCGTGGCGGCGAAGACGTGGATCGGGTTCAGCGCCTCGTACCGCATGTAGCGCGCGAGCGGCACGCCGCGCGAGACCGAGAGCAGCGTGACCTCGGGGTCGAGCCCCCGCGCCCGGAGCGCGCGGTACGTCTCGGCCACGTTCTCCATCGTGATCGCGTTGACCACGAGCCGGCCGCCCGGCCGCAACCGATCGAGCGCCGCCGTGATGATCTCCTCCATGCTCCCCTTGCTCCCTCCGACGAACACCGCGTCCGGGTCCTCGAGCGCGGCGAGCGCCTCGGGCGCGCGGCCCGCGACGACGCGCACGTTATCGACCCCGTGCGTGCGGACGTTGTCCCGGCAGATCTCCACGCCCTCCGGGTCGACCTCGATCGCGTAGACGCGCCCGAGGGGGCAGAGCATCGCCGCCTCGATCGAGACCGACCCCGAGCCGGCGCCGACGTCCCAGACGACCGCGTCGGGGCGGATCGCCATCGACGCGATCGAGAGCAGGCGCACCTCGCGCTTCGTGATGAGGCCGTTCTTCGGCATGCGCTTCGCGAACGCGTCCTCGTGCAGGTAGGGGACAGCCGGCGGCGGCCGCCACGCCGGATCGCTCCTGAGGAGCAGGAGCACGTTCAGCGGGCCGATGTCGTCGCAGGACGCGAGCGCGGCGAGGTCGAACGCGCGCACGCGCTCGCCCGCGCCCGCGAGGCTCTCGCAGACCCACGCCTTCCAGCCTGTATCGCCGTGCTCGAGGAGGCGCGCGGCGAGGCGGGCCGGGCTGTTCTCCCCGTCGGTCAGCACCGCGACCTTCGAGAGCCGGCGGAGGCGCGTCGCGAACCCCTCGGGCGAGCGCCCGTGGACCGAGACGAACGCGGCGTCGTCCCAGGCGATGCCGGTGCGCGCGAACGCCCACTGGACCGAGCTCAGGGTCGGGATGATCTCGACGTGCTCGCCCCCGAGCTTCCGGACGACGAGCGCGCCGACGCCGAAGAACAGCGGGTCGCCCGAGGCGAGGATGCACACGTTCTGCTCGGCCGAGAGGGCCTCCACGCGGTCGAGCGCCGCGGACAGGCCGCCCTTGAGGGCGATCTTCTCGCCGCGGAACTGCGGGAAGAACTCGAGGTGCCGCTCGCCCCCGACGAGCACCTCGGCCCGGGCGACCGCGGACGCGGCGCGGCTCGAGAGGCTGGCGCACCCGTCGTCGCCGATGCCGACGACGGTCACGGCGCGGCGCGCGCTCGCGCTCGCGCTCATCGCGCCACCATCGCCGGGGCCGCCGGGCCGGACGGCAGCGTCGGATCCGGGGGGTCCGCCGAGAGGAGCAGCAGCGCGTGGACGATCGCGACGGCGATCGGGCTCCCGCCCTTGCGCCCGCGCGCGACGATGTAGGGGAGCCCGGACTCGAGCAGGGCCTCCTTGGACTCCGCCGCCGACACGAACCCGACCGGCACGCCGATCACGAGCGCCGGCCGCGCCCCCTCCTCCCGGGCGAGGCGCACGACCTCGAGCAGCGCGGTCGGCGCGTTGCCGATCGCGACGACCGCCCCGTCGAGGAGCCCGAGCCGGTGCGCCTTGCGCATCGACTCGATCGCGCGGGTCGAGCCGGCCGCCGACGCGGCCTGGATGACGTCGTCATCCGAGATGAAGCAGTGGATCTTGCAGCCGTACGACGCGAGGCGCTGCTCGTTCAGGCCGACGCCGATCATCTTCACGTCGACGAGGACCGGCGCGCCGCCCCGGAGCGCCTCGATCCCCCGGGGGATCGCCTCGGGGTGGAGCCGCATGAGCGACGAGAACTCGAAGTCCGCGGTCGCGTGGATCACGCGGCGGACGACCTGCCACTCCGCCTGCGGGAAGCCGTGCGCGCCGGCCTCCTCGTCGATGATCGCGAAGCTCTTGTCCTCGATGCGCCGCCCGAGCGCGGTCATCTGCCGCATGTCGTTCACCGCGCGCGCGTCTTCACCGATCTTGGCACCGCTCATGGCTCCTCCGCTCTGTCTGTGCAGGCGGCCCCGGCCGGGTACCGGCCGAGCAGCGCCCCGTTGAAATCGACAAGGCAGGCGTGCACCTCGATGGCGCCGCCCGCGTGGGCCGAGGTGTGCTCGACGACGCGCCGGCAGATCCCGCCCGCGACGCCGGTGAGCCCCTCGCGCTGGCACAGCTCGAGCACGTGCCGCGCGGTGTTCGCCTGCCGGATCTCCGCCGCGATCTCCGGCCGCGCGCCGAGCTCCTCGGCGATCTGCGCGAGCAGCTCCATGCTCACCTCCGAGCCGGCGGCGTGCGTCATCATCTTGCCGTCGGCCATCTTCGAGAGCTTGCCGATCATGCCGACGATGACCGCGCGGGCGATCCGCCGCCGCGCGGCGTGGCGGACGCCGGTGCCGATGAAGTCGCCCACCTGGATGAACGCGTCCTCCGGGAGCTCCGGGTAGAGCTTCATCGCGTACGCCTCGGACTTGCCGCCGGTCGTCAGCGCGAGCGTCGCGATGCCGCGCTCGGCGGCGACGTCGATCGCCTGCACCACGCTCGCGCGGAAGGCGGCGGTGGAGTACGGCTTCACGATCCCGCTCGTCCCGAGGATGGAGATCCCGCCGATGAGCCCGAGGCGCGCGTTGATGGTCTGCTTCGCCATCTCCTCGCCCTGGGGGACGCTGATCGTGACCGTGGCGCCGGCGAAATCCGAGCCCTCGAGCTCCTCGAGGACCATCTCGGTGATGTTCCGGCGCGGCACGGGGTTCACGGCCGGCGCGCCGACCGGCAGCCCGAGCCCGGGCTTCGTGACGACGGCGACCCCGTCGCCGCCGCGGATCTCGACGCCCGGCTCGCGGCGGAGCTCGACCTCGGCGACGAGCTCGGCGCCGTGGGTGCAGTCCGGATCGTCGCCGGCGTCCTTGATGACGCTGCAGGTGGCGCGTTGCCCGTCGCGGTCGCAGCGCTTCAGCGGGAAGGTGACGCGTTGCCCGTTCGGCAAGGTCGTCTCGATGGCGTCGACCGCCGCGCCGCGCGTGAGCACGCGCGCCGCCGCCTTGGCCGCGGCGGCCGCGCACGCGCCCGTCGTGAACCCCTCGCGCTGCCCTTTCGGGTCTCTCGGCCGGACCTCTGCCATACAGGATCCTGAACGATTACAAGGACTTCTTCAGCGGGTTGTTGAAGAAGCTCTCGAGGAGCACGCTGCCCTCCGGCGCGCCGAGCGAGGTCAGCCGGTCGCGGAGCGGGTAGAGGACGGCGCCGTCGCCCGCGCAGAGCACGGCGTCGTAGGGGCCGGCGGAGAGGTGCTGCTCGCTGACGAGCGCGCACGCGCGCGCCGGCCGCTCGGGGTGGCCGACCGGGGGGAGGTCGCGGGCGACCGAGAGGCGGACGGGGGCGGGGAGGCGCTCGCGGACGAACGGCTCGGAGAGGAAGTAGTCCTCGGACTCGACGAGCCAGAGCAGGTCGAGCTGCGCCGCGCCGGCGGCGGCCGCGCTCTGCGCGATGCCGAGCGCGGCGGTGATGCCTGTGTCGGTCGCGATCAAGAGCGCGCGGCCGGAGAAGCCCGGCGGGAGCCGCAGCTTGCCCCAGGGGCCGCTCCACTCGAGCTCGGCGCCGGCGGGGAGGTCGTTGAGCACGTTCGACCCCGGCCCGGCGCCGATGCGCTTCACGGCGATCTCGACGGCGCGCTGCTCGGCGTCGCTCGAGAGGAGCGAGTAGGCCCGCTTCGCGAGCTTGCCGCCGGGCAGGGTGACGCCGGTGTTGATGATCACGTACTGCCCGCCGGCGAAGCCGAGCTCGGCGCCGTCGACGCGCTCGACGCGGAGCAGCCGGGCGCCGTGGCCGAGCGGCGTTGCGTGGGCGATCCTGATCTTCGGGTTGCCCTGAGCCATCGGTTTGCTCCGCTCACTCCGCCGGGTAGATCTCGTGCACGAAGTCGTGCATCTCCTCGAGCTCCCGGTAGAGCCGGCCGAGCCCGTCGACCTGGGCGCGGAGGTCGAGCTCGACCTGCTTCGTGAGGATGAGGAGCGAGCGCAGGTAGGCGAGCTTCGCGTCGCCCGCGGGGGTCTTCGCGACCTTCTCCTGGAGCTCCACGAGCGACCCCTCGAACAGGCGCGAGAGGTTCTTCAGATCTCCGGCGCGCAGCATCGCCGAGACCGGCCCCGGCGCCTCCGCTGCAGGGCCGAGCTCGGCGAGCTCGTGCGCGCGCTCGGCGGGGTCGTCGATGCCGAGGATGTTCATGAGCCCCAGGCGGAGCGCGGCGACTTCGTGACAGGCCATATCGGTTGTCTCCTAAAGCGAGAAGATGTTTGAATGAAGCGAAAAAAAATGAGGCGCCGAGGACGCCAAGAGAGAAGGGAGAGATCTGTTCTCTCTTCATTCTTTCTTGGCACACTTGGCGGTTCATCTTCTCTCCCTACTTCATCTCTCGTGGCGGTTCGTCTTCTCCGCCTCATTGCATGATGTCGTCGACGAGCCGCGCGACGAGGCGGTCGCCGAGCAGGTGCTCCTCCACGAGGTCCTCGGCGTCTTCCTCGCGGACGCCGCGGTACCATACCCCGTCGGGGTAGACGGCGACCGTCGGCCCCTCGCCGCAGCGACCCATGCACGACGTCCTCGTCACGCGGATCTGCTGCTGCTGGCCGGCCTGCTTCAGACGACGGCGCAGCGACTCGAGCAGCGCCAGGCTGCCGCGGTCCACGCAGTCGGCGTTGCCGCAGACGAGCACGTGCTTGCGCAGCGGGCGGTGGGCGTGCAGGTGGTTCGACGCCTGCGTGTGCGTCAGCGTGTGGCGCACGCTGTAGAGCATCGCCTTGAGCCCGCCGACCTCCTGGGCGAGCCCCGGCATGGCCGTGCGGTACATGCACGTGTCGCAGGGGAGGGGCGACTCGCCGGCGAGCGCCTGGCGCGCGCGCTCGTCGACAAGCCCGAAGAGCGCGCTCGACAGGCCGAGGTGGGGCGCGAGCGACGCGCGGATCCACGGGTACGTCGAGGCGAAGCGATCGACCTGCTCGGCGAGCTTCGTCATGAGCCGGCCGGCGAAGAGGAAGTAGGGGAGGACGACGACACGCTCGGGCCGCTGGCGCGCGATGCGATCGAGCGTCTCCTCGACCGAGGGCCGCGTGATGCCGATGAAGGTCGGCTCGACGAGCTGGAGCCCGCGGCCCTCGCCGATGAGGCGCGCCATCTTGCAGAAATCGCCGTTCGCGTCCGGGTCGCTGGCCCCGCGCCCCACCACGACGAGCGCCGTCCGGGCCCGCGCCGCCGGGTCGTCCGGCAGCACGGACGCGGCGCGCTCGAACGCGACCTCCGCGAGCGCCGGGTGCACGCCGAGGTGCCGCGCCGCCGAGAAGCGCACGCCCGGGTGCGCGGCCCGCGCCTGCTCGAGCGCCAGCGGGATGTCGTTCTTCACGTGACCCGCCGCGAACAGGAAGAGCGGCACGACCGCCACCCGGGACACCCGCGCCGCGAGCGCCGCGAGCGCGTCGGCGAGGTAGGGCGTCGCGAGCTCGATGTAGCCGTGCTGCACGACGATCCCGGGCCGCGAGGCGCGGTAGTCGGCCACGAGCGCCTCGAACTCGGCGTTCGACGCGGCGTCGCGGCTGCCGTGGCCGATCAGCAGGAGCCCATCGTCATGCATGCGAGCGCCTCCTCCAGGGTGAGCGGAAGGCCTGCGTGGCCCCGCGGGGGGGACGGGCTCATCCGGGTCCAGAGCTCCGCGACCCAGGGCCGCCTGAGCCGCGCCCGCGCGAGGAGCTCCCCGCGCGCGAACACCTCCCGCGGCGGCCCGTCCGCGAGGACCTGCCCGTCGCCGAGCAGGATCGCGCGCGTCGCGAAGAGCGGCACGAGATCGACCGCGTGCGTCGCGGCGACCAGCGTGGTCCCCTGCTGCTCGGAGAGGGCGCGCAGCGTCCGGCAGAGGGAGAGCTCGCCCTCCGGGTCGAGGCCCGCGGTCGGCTCGTCGAGCAAGAGCACGCGCGGCTGCATCGCCAGCATCCCGGCGATGCACGCGCGCTTGCGCTCGCCGAAGCTCAGCGCCTCGATCGCGCGGCCCTCGAGGTGCGCGATCTGCACGGCGGAGAGCGCCGCCTCGGCGCGGCGCCGCGCCTCGGGCGCGGGCAGGCCCAGGTTCCTCGGGCCGAACAGGACGTCGTCGAGGAGCGTCGCGCCGAGCAGCTGGTCGTCCGGGTCCTGGAGCACGAGCGCGGCGCCCGCGGCCACGGCGTCCGAGGGCGAGCCCACGCGGCGGCCCGAGATCTCGACGCTGCCGCCGGGCACGGGGAGGAGCCCGACGAGCGCCCGGAGCAGCGCGGTCTTGCCGGCGCCGTTGCCGCCGAGCACCGCCACGGACTCGCCCTCGGCGACGTCGAGGCGCACGTCGCGCAGCGCGGGCTCGGCGCCGCGGTAGCCGATCCGGGGGGCGCGCAGGGCGATGGCGCTCATCCCGCCTCCCCGGCGGCGACGCTGAGCCCGAGCGCCGCGAGGGCGGCGGCGGCGAACGCGAGGTTCGCGGCGGGCGCGCTCGCCCGGCGGTCGGCGACGGGGAGCTTTCCCTTGTAGCCGCGGAGCTGCATCGCGAGGGCGGCGTGCTCGGAGCGCTCCAGGGTCCGGAGCGCCACGACGCCCGCGACGGCGCCGGCCGAGCGCGCGGCGGCGCGCGGGTGCGCGAACCCGCCGCGGAGCGCGGCGGCGCTCCACGCGCCGTCGGCCGCGCGCTGGAGCACGCCGGCGAAGCGCCGCGCGAGCGCGAGCAGCTCGACAAGGGCCGCGGGCGCGCCGAGCCCGGCGAGCGCCGCCTCGATCTCGGCGGGGGCGGTGGCGCTGGCGAGCCACCGGAGCACCGCGGCCGCCGCGAGGACGCGCGCGGCGATGGTCGCGGCGCGGCCGGCCCCCTCGCGCGTGAGGGCGTCGAGCGGGAACGGCGCGCCCGCGAGGAGCGGCTCCCCCGGGGTGAGCGCGAGCGCGAGCGCGGCCGCGAGCCCCCCGACCCACGCGGCGGGCGCGAACGCGCGGAGGACGGCGCCCGCCGTCACGCCCTGGAGGCGGAGGGCCGCGCACGCGACGACGAGCAGCGCGGCCGGCGTCCAGGGCGAGCGCGCGCCCGCGGCGACGCAGCACGCGGCCACGGCGGCCCCGAGGCGGAGCCGGGGATCCACGTCGCGGAGCCGCGCGGGGAGATCAGTCGGCACGGAGCCCTTCGCCGCCGGGCTTGCCGGCGGGCTGACCGGCGCGCTCGACGAAGAGCACGCGCGAGAAGTAGCCCAGGGCGAAGCCGGAGAGGAGCCCCGCCCAGAGGAACGCGAAGAGCAGGAGATCGCCCTCGAAGCCCGCGAACAGCGGCCCCGTGTCGTGGCGCCCCGCGTCCTCGGCGACGCGGCGGATCACGGCCTCGTCGACCCCGTCCCAGGAGGCGTTGCCGCACGCGACGAGCCCGAGCGCGGCGGCGGCCGGGAGCGCGGCGGTGAGCCGGAGCGCGGCGGTGAGCCGGAGCGCGGCGGTGAGCCGGAGCGCCGCAGCGCGCGCGCGCCGTGCGAACGCGGGCAGCGCGCGCTGCGCGACCCGCCGCGTCACGACGCCCCCGCGGCGAGCGGGACGACCCGCAGCCGCTCCAGGATGTCGGGCCGCCTGGAGCGCAGGAAGACGAGGGCCCCCGCGGTCATGGCGCCCTCGAGGAGGCCGAGCGGCAGCTGGGTGGGGACGAAGGCGAGGGCGACGCCGGTGAACATGGACGTCACCGACCCTTCGCCAGCGAGCCCGAGCGCGAGCTCGAGCGCCGTGGTCGCGTACGTGGCCCAGTCCGAGGTCACGCCGGCCAGGAACCCCGCGACCCAGAGGCTCGCGCCGCAGCGCTGCGCGAGCCGGAAGGCGAGGTACCCGGTGAACGCGCCCGCGATGCCCATCGACGCGACGTCGGCGCCGAGCGTGGTGAGCCCGCCGTGCGCCAGGAAGAGGGCCTGGATGAGGAGCGCCACCACGGTGACGAGGACGGCCATCCAGGGGCCGATGAGCACCGCGGCGAGCCCGGTGCCGCACGGGTGGGAGCAGGTCCCGGCGGTCGGCACCGGCACGGGCATGCACGAGATCGCGAAGACGGCGGCGGCGACGAGGCCGACGAACGGCTTGTAGAAGACGTCCTGCCGGGTGCGCTGCCGGAGCAGGTGGAGGGCGATCGCGACGAAGGGCAGGGCGATCGCGTTCCAGACCGCGCACCAGCCGAGCGGCAGGACGCCTTCCGCGAGGTGCATGGCGGCCGCGGGCCGGGCCGCGAGGAGCGTCACCAGGAACACGCAGGCGATGGACACGGCACGGCCGTGGGGACCGATTTCGGCGCTCCGGGTGAGGTCCGCACCCGAACGCCACGAAGACGTGCGCAAGCTGCACCTCGTGGGGGGCTCGGGTAGGTCTCCCGGCTCATGGGTTCAGGGAGCTGTTCGAGCTCCCAGCGCTGCGTCCACCTTCCCAGGCCTGTTCATGAGGCCCAGTGGTCTTCGGAGGCAGCTCCCCACTCACGGTGGCGGTACCGCGCCGGTTTCGCACCGGCTTCCCTGTTATGCCCTGAGGGCACCCGAGGCGTAGATTGTCAGATGGAGCTCGGTAGTCCCGTTTCGCGCCCGGCGTCAAGGAGGTCGCGCCGCGATCACGAGGAGGCGCTCGTCTCGCGGCGGGTGTCTCGCGGCGGGTGTCTCGCGGCGCGCGTCTCACGCCGGACCGCGCTCGTGACGCGCCGGGCGTGCGAGCTCCCGCCTCGTGCCGTCCGGCCCGCTGCTGGCCGTCGAGCGCTCCGTTCGTCCGGACGTTCGGCGGGGCGGGGGTGCCCGCGCTGAATCGCGCCGCGCCCTCGCCGCATGACGAGCGGGCGGTCCGGCGCTGCCGCGGTGTGCCGTGCGCGGATGGCGCCGTCCTGTCGAGCCGACCGGCAGCTCCACGCGTGATCGCGCCCTGTGCAATGGGGGAATCGAAGAAGGAGAAGGTAAGGAGAAGGAGAAGGAGAAATTGACCGAGACGCACGAGGCAAAGCTTTCTCGAAAATGCTGCAAGCCTTGTGCTTCTGTAGTTAAAGTCTCTTTACTTGCTCACCTCAGGGTCGCTGCTGGCTCCGGCGTCCTCTCGGGGCGTGCGCCGCCCGTGCGCGCGGCGCAGGTGCTGGGCCCTCTCGGAGCGTGCACGCCCCGTGCGCGCGGCGCACGCCCCGGTGGCTTTCTCGCGGCAGTGTGCCTTGTTTGTCCTGGCTCTTTACTTGTGAGCAGGTGTTCCGTGCCTGGCTCCCTTCGTCGCGGCGTCCGCCGCGAGGGGGCGGCGGGCTCTCGTGTTCTCCTTTCCGAGAACGCGAAAATGGACTCCGCCGGAGGGTGTCTCCCGTGCACGGGTATGCCCGGCTCGAACGCGCATTCGCGGGAATGGGCGGCGTCTGCGCTGTGCGGTCATCTGGCTGTCCTCGTGCCGGGCGCAATCCGCTCACCCGCGTGCATGCCTTGCACTTTGTTATCGACAACCTGCTCTCGGATGCCACACTCTGATCACCGCATGCGCACCGGCGCGGTTCCCCCCCCGGCCCGGAGCGCGTGCGGGTTTTCTTGAGCACCGCGGCGGGCGTTCACGACGCCGCCGCGGTCCCCCTGCCGCGGTCATGTCTGGCCCCCCTCCAGCATGATGCGCGGTATTTTTTTGCCCTCTGGCGTGCGGCTCGGAAATTCACTTTCCGATGAACGCGGCCTGCGATTTCGCCAGGAAAGCTTTCATTCCGAGCTGCTGGTCGTCGCTGCCGAAGAGCGCGGCGAAGGCCTGGGCTTCCAGCTCGTTGGCGGCGGCGAGGTCGAGGCTTTCGCCGCGCAGGATGACGCGCTTGGCGGCGGCGACGGCGAGCGGCCCGCGCGAGGCGATCTTGAGGGCGGTGTCGCGGGCGCGCGCGAGGAGCTCGGTCGCCGGGAAGACGGCGTTGACGAGCCCGAACGAGAGCGCCTGCTCGGCGGTGATCATGTCGCCTGAGTAGATGAGCTCGCGTGCGCGTCCGGGCCCGACCCGTCGCAGCAGCCGCTGGGTGCCGCCGAACCCTGGGATGACGCCCAGGTTCACCTCGGGCTGGCCGAGCTTGGCGCCTTCCGCGGCGTAGATGAAGTCGCAGGCGAGGGCGAGCTCGCAGCCGCCCCCCAGCGCGAAGCCGTTGACCGCGGCGATCACGGGGAACGGGGCGGTCTCGATGAGGTCGCCGAGGCGGTGGCCTGCGTCGGCGAACCGCTTCGCGGCGATGCTGTTCATCGCGGCCATCTCGGCGATATCGGCGCCGGCGACGAACGCCTTGCCGGCGCCGGTCAGCACCGCCGCGCGGACCTCGTTGCCCTCGGCGGGCGCGAGCAGGTCGTGGAAGGCCGCGGTGAGCTCGCCGAGGACGGCGGGGTTCAGGGCGTTGAGCTTGTCGGGCCGCTGGATGGTCACGATGGCGACGTGGCCCGCGCGCTCGACGGCGACGAGCTGGAGCGTACCGCGAGCAGGGATCCCCGGCTGCTGTTCTTGAGCGGTCATGGGGTGGGGTTAGCAGCGCCCGGCGCCGGGGGGAAGCGCCTGCCTTGCGCCTCGGAAGGCGTCATTTCGTGCCTGCCTGGGCCTGCTATGCCGAGCCCGTGGCCGCTCCGACGAGCGGGCGATTTCCAGCGGAAGTCACGCGCCTGTTCCGGGACACGGAGGCGAGTCTGTGTTTCCGGCGGACTCAGCAAGCACCCCGCGGCAGTGCTTATACATTGCGTTCCTGGGCGCAGGCCGCACGCGGTCGTGGGGAATCGCGTGGACAGGCTGTCTCCCGAACCGCCAAAAATGTTCGCATCTCGCGGATGACGCGGCGTCCCTCCACCCCCGCCCCCGCTGGCGCCGTCGCGGCTCCCGCCTACACGGCCCTCCCCGTCTTCTGCCCCTTCTCGTCGTACACGTAGAACCCCCGCCCGCTCTTCTTCCCGTACCACCCCGCCGCCACGAGGTTCCGCAGCAGCGTGGGCGCCCGGTACTTCGAGTCCCCGAACTCCCGGTGCAGCACCTCCGCGATCGAGAGCACCGTGTCCAGCCCGATCAGGTCCGCGAGCTCCAGCGGCCCCATCGGGTGGTTCAGCCCGAGCCGCGCCCCCGCGTCGATGTCCTCCGGCGTCGACAGCCCCTCCTGAAGCGCGAAGCACGCCTCGTTCAGGAACGGGATCAGCATCCGGTTCACGATGAACCCGGGCTGGTCCTTCGAGGTGATCACCGTCTTGCCCAGCCCCACCGTGAGGTTCCGGACGGCCTCGTACGTCGCGTCCGACGTCTGCACCCCCCGGATGAGCTCGACGAGCTTCATCAGCGGCACCGGGTTCATGAAGTGCATCCCGATGACCAGCT
Source organism: Sorangium sp. So ce887 (assembly GCF_051521455.1). Classification (NCBI taxonomy): domain Bacteria; kingdom Pseudomonadati; phylum Myxococcota; order Polyangiales; family Polyangiaceae; genus Sorangium; species Sorangium sp. So ce887. Next base: position 421,240 of record NZ_CP150354.1, read on the forward strand.
CAGGCCGGCCGGTCACCGCCGCGAGCCGCGTGATCGAGATCGACGACGTGTTCGACGCCAGGATCGCCCCCTCTGGCATCGCCGCGTCCGCGAGCTTGAAGATCCGGCTCTTCACGTCGAAGCTCTCGGTCACCGCCTCCACGGCCAGGTCGACCCCCGACAGGCCGGCGATGCCGTCCGCGGCCGCGACGCGGCCGAGGAGCGCCTCCCGCGCCTCCGGGGCCATCTTCCCCTTCTCCACCTGCTTCGCGAGGATCGCGGCGATCTGAGCCTTGCCAGACTCCGCCAGCGCCCTCGAGACGTCGCACAGGACCACCTCGAGGCCCGCGGCCGCGGCGACCTGGGCGATGCCTCGCCCCATCTGGCCCGCGCCGATCACCCCGAAGCGCTTGATCGTCGTAGCTTCCATGCCCGCGGTTGATACCCGAAGCCGAGGGCGCGGTGAACCGCCCATGCCGACGGCCCGCCCGCTGGCCGTCCCCGCGGCAGAAGCGCGCGAAAGCTGCGCCCGCGCTTTTGCCGCGGGGGCGAGGATCCTTGAAACCGTGTCGTCTGCCCGGCTATCTTCGCCCGGCCGTGAACGGACCGGACCGAATTCGCGAGGTCCGCGGAGATACGATGAGCGTTGAGACGATTCGGATGGCCCTCGGGCGCCTGCAGGATGAGCCCGAGAACGAGGCAGCCTGGAACGAGCTCGCGGAGGCCGTGACTGCTCCGAACAACGGCGCGGGCGCCGGCGACGTCGAGCGCCTGCTCGGCGCGGCGCGCGGGCGGCACGAGGAGCGGCACGAGTGGCAGGCCGTCGCTCGCCTCCTCGAGCTGGAGATCGCGCTCGCCGCCGGCAGCCCCGTCGAGGGCGCGATGCAGGCGGAGCTCGCCCGCGTCTACCACGAGGAGCTCATCGACGTGGAACGCGCGACGGCCGCCTACAAGCGGCTGCTCGAGCTGCGCCCCGACGACGACGACGCCGCCGAGGCGCTCGAGACTGACGCCTCGAAGCGCGAGCGGTGGCGCGACCTCGTGGACCGCTACGTGGCCGAGGCCGAGGCCGCGACCGACGGCGCCTTCAAGAGCGCGCTCACCACGAGCGCGGCCGACATCGGCTACCGCTACGGCCGCGCCGAGCTCGGCGAGAAGGTGGGCGAGCTCATCGATCTCGCCCTCCAGCTCGACCCGAAGAACCGCCGGGCCGCCAACCTCGCCGAGATCGCCTTCGCCTCCGCGGGGGACTGGGACGCCGTCGTCCGCGTCCAGTCGCTCGTCAAGGCCGAGGCGGAGCGCAAGGAGGACCGCATCGCGGCGGGCGTCCGCGCGGCGCGCACCATCAAGGCCCACCTCGATGACCCGGCCCGCTCGATCGCGGCCTACGAGGAGGTGCTCGATCTCTCGCCCGGCCAGCCCGAGGCGCTCTCGTTCCTGGCCGAGGCGTACTCCGCCGCGGGCGACTGGGATCGCCTCGTCGCCCTCTACGAGGACCAGCTCCGCAGCGGCGGCGTGAAGCCGGGCGACGAGCTCGGCATGCTCGTGCAGATCGCCATGGTCCACTGGCGCATGCGCGCTCAGCCCCAGGCGGCCGAGCCCTACTTCGACCGCGTGCGGCGCGCCGACCCGGCGCACGCCGGGATGCTCAACTTCTACCGCGAGGTCCTGGAGCAGCGCGGCGACAAGCCGCGGCTCACGACCATCCTCACGGACGCGCAGCGCGCCGTGCCCGACGGCGCCGAGAAGCGCGCCCTCGCCACCGAGCTCGCGCGGCTCGCCGAGTCGCAGGAGAACGCCGCCAAGGCGATCGAGCAGTACAAGTCCGTGCTCCGGACCGATCCGGAGAACCGCCAGGCGCGCGACGCCCTGAAGCGCCTCTACCTCCAGACCGAGGGGTACAACGCCCTCGTCGAGCTCTACCGGCAGGACCTCGAGCGCACGCCCGCCGACGACGTCGCCGGCAGGGTCGCCGTGCTCGGCGAGATCGCCGGGATCTACCGCGACCGCGCCAAGAACGACGCGGCGCTCGTCACGGTCCTCACCCAGATCGTCCAGCTCGACGACAAGGACGTCGACGCCGTGCGGGAGCTCACCCGCATCTACGAGGCGCTCGGGCGCTGGCGCGACCTGCTCTCGTACCAGCAGCGCCTCGCCGAGCTGACCGAGAGCCGCGCCGAGAAGGCGGGGCTCTACCGCGCCGTCGCGCGGCGCTGGTTCGACCAGTTCTCGAACGTCCAGAACTCCATCGCGGCCTACGAGGCGCTGCTCACCGTCGAGCCGATCGACGAGGAGGCGCAGCAGAAGCTCCGCGAGCTCTACCTGAAGCGGCGCGCCTGGCCGCAGCTCTACTCGCTCTACGAGCGCAAGCTCGACAGCGCCGAGGGCGCCGCGAAGATCGAGCTCCTCGGCGAGATGGCCAAGCTCGCCGCCGAGCGGCTCGATCGCGGCGCGGACGCGATCACGCTGCAGAAGCGGATCCTCGAGCTCGACCCGAGCGCCCCCGGGGTGCTCGACGCACTGGAGAAGCAGGCCGAGCGCGAGAAGGACTTCGCCACGGTCGCCGAGGTGCTCGAGCGGCGCGTCGACCTCGCGGCCGACGACGCGGCGCGGCTCGTCTCTCTGCAGAAGCTCGGGGCCGTGTACGCCGAGCGCCTCAAGGATCCGGCCCAGGCGGCGCGGACGTGGCGGCGCGTGCTCACGCTCTCGCCGGGGCACGCGCGCGCGCTCCGCGTCCTGCGCGACGCGTACTTCGCCGCGGGCGACTGGGACGGGCTCGAGGAGCTCTACGCCTCGCAGAACGACTGGGAGGGCCTCGTCGACTTCCTCTCGGGCGCCGCGGACAAGGCGACCGACCCGGCCACGAAGCTCGACATCTCCTTCCGCGCGGCGCGGATCTTCGAGGAGCAGCTCAAGGCGCCCGAGCGCGCGGCGCGCTCGTACGAGCGCGTGCTCAGCGTCTCGCCGAAGGACGCGCGCGCCGCGGCGGCGCTCGTGCCGATCTACGAGGACGAGGAGAAGTGGGCCCGGCTGCCGGCGCTCTACGAGATCCTCCTCGACGCGACCGAGGACACCGAGGCCCAGGTCGGCATGCTGCGCAAGCTCGCGGCGGCGACGGGCGGCCCGCTCTCGGACAAGCCGAGCGCGCTCGGCTACGCGCGCCGCGCCTACGAGCTCAAGCCCGACGAGGAGGGGCTCGACCTGCTCGAGGCCTGGTCGCGGGCGGCGGGCTCCTGGGGGCCGTTCGTCGAGGCGGTCGAGGGCCGGCTCCGGACGGCGACGGACCTCACGACCGACGTCCAGCGCACGCTCCGGCTGAAGCTCGCCGAGGTGTACGCGCGCGAGATGGGCAAGCTCGACGAGGCGGTGACCGTCTACCGCGGCCTCGTCGAGGACGACCCGTCCGACGACGACACGGTGCGGGCGCTCGACGCGCTCCTCCGCGCGAACGAGCGGCAGGCCGACCTCAGGTGGCTGTTCGATCTCAGGGCGAGCCAGGTCGAGGGCGAGGCGCGCGCCGAGATCCTCGAGGAGTGGGCGACGCTCGAGGAGGAGGTCTTCGGCGATCCGGCGAAGGCGATCGAGCTCTTGCGCAAGGTCATCGCGCTCACGCCCGGGCGCATCAACGCGCTGCGGGTGCTCTCGCGCCTCCTGAACGCCGCGGGCGAGTACGAGGCGGCGGCCGAGATCGTGGCCACGCACCGCGACGTCAGCGAGGGCGACGAGCGGGCGCGGCGCGAGATCGAGCTCGCGACGCTCTACCTGGACCGGCTGGATCGTCCGGCGGACGCGTTCGAGGCGGCGGCGCGCGCGCTCGATCTGTCGGCGCACGACCCGGACGCGATCGCCGTGCTCTCGCGGCTCGTCGAGCGCCCGGAGACGCGCGTGCGCGCGGCCCGGGTGCTCGCCGTCGAGTACGCCGAGACGGGCAACCACCGGCGCGAGGCCATGGCCCTGCGGGTGATCCTCGAGGCGGAGCGAGACCCGGCGCGGCGCCGGGAGCTCTACGTCACGCTCGCGAACGTCGAGGAGACGAAGCTGCACGCGGCCGGGACGGCGTTCGACGCGCTGCTCCGGGCGCTGCACGAGTTCTCGGACGACATCGAGCTCTGGGACCGCGCCGCGGAGCTGTCGCGCCGCGCCGGCCGGCCGACCGACCTCGCGGAGGCTTATCGCGTGCACCTCGTCGCGGGGCGCACCGAGGGCGACAAGGTGCTCGGGAGCGCCGTGGAGGTCGAGCTCTGCGAGCGCGCGGCGAGCCTGCACGACGAGCAGCTCGGCGATCCGGAGGGCGCGAAGCCCTACCTGGAGCGGGTGCTGAGCCTCGACCCGAACAGCCACCGCGCCTTCGAGCGGCTGAAGCAGATCCTGACGGCGGCCGAGCGCTGGGGCGAGCTCGAGGCGCTCTACGACCGCGCCGCGAAGGGCACGACCGACCAGAGCGAGCGCATCGAGCTGCTCAACGAGGTCGCGCTGATCGCCGAGGAGATCATCGGCGATGCCGCCAAGGCGATCGGCTACTACGAGCGCATCCTCGAGCTCGATCCGTTCTACACGGCGGCGCTCGACTCGCTGGAGAAGCTCTACGAGCGCGAGGGGCGCTTCCGCGACCTCGCGGCGCTCCTCGAGCAGCGCCTGAAGACGGCGACCGAGGCCGAGAGCGTGGAGATCAAGCTGTCGCTCGGCAGCATCTACCTCGACCGGCTGCACGAGCCGGACGGGTCGCTCGGGCACCTCGAGGACGTGCTCCGGATCCGGCAGAACGACCCGAAGGCGCGCGAGCTCGTCGAGCGGCTGCTCGACATCGGGGCGCTCCGGCTCCGGGCGGCGCGGGTGCTCGAGGCGGTGTACGAGGCGCGGGACGAGATCCGGCAGCTCGTGCGGGTCCTCGAGATCCGGCGCCAGGGCGCGGAGACCGAGTCGGAGCGGCGCGAGCTGCTCCGCCGCGTCAGCGTGCTCCAGGACGAGCGGCTCAAGGACGACGCGGGCGCGTTCGCCAGCCTGTCGGAGCTCCTGCCGCTCGAGCCGGAGGACCTCGCGGCGCGCGAGCGGCTCATCGAGATCGGCCGGCGCCTCGGCGAGCACGAGCAGGTCGCCGAGGTGCTCACGGCGGCCGCGGACGCGTGCGGGACGGCCTCGATCCGCGGCGAAATCCTGATGGAAGTCGCGAGGATCTGCGAGGACCTCCTCGGCGACGCCGACCGGGCCGAGAAGGTCTACCGGCGCGTGCTCTCCATCGATCCGACCGATCCGTCGCTGGTCATCCCGGCGGCGCAGGCGCTCGGCCGCATCTACGCGGCGAAGGAGGAGCACCAGGCGCTCGCGGGCGTGCTCGCGATCGAGGTGCGCCTCGAGGAGGACGTCGAGACGCGGCGGTCGCTCTACGAGCGCATCGGCACGCTGTACGAGACGGTGCTGGACGACCCGGCCAAGGCGATCGAGGCCTGGCAGGCGCGGCTCGGCGACGACAGCGCCGACACGGCGGCGCTCGCGGCGCTGGAGCGGCTCTACGAGCGGACCTCGCAGTGGCGGGAGCTCGTCTCCGTGCTCCGGGCGCGGGAGCAGGCGACCACCGACCCGGAGGAGCGGCGGCGCGCGATGACCAAGGCGGCCGAGACGCTCGCGCAGCGGCTCGCCGACGTGCCCGAGGCGATCAACGCGTGGCGCGCGGTGCTCGACGAGTTCGGGCCCGAGCGCCCGACCCTCGCGGCCCTCGAGGCGCTCTACGACCTCGACGAGCGCTGGGTCGACCTCGCCGACACGCTGGAGACGGACCTGTCGCTCGCGGTGGAGACGCCCGCCCGGCTCGATCTGCTGGCGCGGCTCGGCGACGTGCGGCGGCTGCACCAGGCCGACGCGACGGGGGCGCTCGAGGCGTACCGCCAGGCGCTCTCGCTCGATCCGTCGAACGCGCGCTGCCGCGCGGCGCTCGAGGCGATGCTCGAGCGGGACGACGCGCGGCGGGACGCGGCCGAGACGCTCGAGCCGCTCTACGAGGCGGACGGCGACGCCGAGCGCCTCCTCCGGGTCCTGGAGATCAAGGTCGAGACCTCGGAGCTCCCGGGCGAGCGGCTCGCCACCCTGCAGAAGGCGCTCCGCACCGCGGAGGGGCCGCTCGGCGACACATCGCGGGCGTTCGGCTACGCGCTCCGCGGCGTGCGGGAGGCGGCGGGCGAGCCCGACGTGACGACCTGGATCGAGACGGTCGAGCGGCTGGGCGAGGCCACCGGACGCTGGTCCGAGGTGTGCGCGCTGTTCCAGGGCATCGCGCCGGACATCCTCGACGGCGACGTGCAGCAGGACGTCCGGCTCCGGGTCGGCGAGCTCGCGCGGCACAAGCTCGACGACCGCGAGCTCGCGGTCGAGCAGTACAAGAAGGCGCTCGAGGCCCGCGGCGACGACCGGCGGGCGATGATCGCGCTGGAGGAGCTCTACGGCGAGGCGAACGACGCCGGGCGGCTGCTCGAGATCCTGAAGCTCCGGGTCGAGCACGCCGAGAGCGACGAGGAGAAGACGGGGCTGCTCTTCCGGATCGCCGAGCTCGAGCGGGGCCCGCTCGAGGACCAGGCCGGCGCGATCTCGACCTACGAGACGATCCTCGACATCGCGCTCCACCCGGACGCGCTCGCGGCGCTCGACAGCCTCTACCGCGCGGCGGGGCGCTTCCAGGACCTCATCCGGCTCTACGAGCGGCAGCTCGACGTGCGCGCCGGCGATCTCGCCGAGCTGCACGTCAAGATCGCGCTCGTCGCGCACCGCCACACCGAGGACCTGCAGCGCGCGTTCGACGAGCTCTCCGAGGCGCTGCTCATCGATCCGGCGCACGAGGGCGCCGTGTCGCTCCTCGAGGCGATCCTCGAGGGCTCGGCCGAGGCCGAGCACCGGGCGCGCGCCGGCGAGATGCTCGAGCCGGTGTACCTGCGCCGGGCGGACTGGAACCGGGTGAAGATCGCGCTCGATGCGCGCCTCGCCGCGAGCCAGGATCCGGTCGAGCGCCGCGACCTCCTGCAGCGGCTCGCGACCTTGCACGAGGAGCAGCTCGAGGACTACCGCGCGGCCCTGGAGACGGTGGCGAAGCTCCTCCACGAGGATCTCACCGACGAGGGGGTCTGGGCGGAGCTCGAGCGGCTCGCGAAGGTGGCGAGCGCCGAGCGGCGGCTCGCCGAGATCTACGCGGCGGAGCTCGGCGAGCTCACCTCGGACGACGCGTCGAGCGCGAAGCTCAGCCGGCGCACCGGCGAGCTCTACGCCCAGCTCGGCGACGTGACCGACGCGCTGAAGTGGTACCGGCGCGCGCACGAGTTCGAGCCGGACTCGCGCGAGCTGTTCGACGCGATCGACGGGCTGCTCATCAAGGAAAGGCGCCACGCCGAGCGCATCCAGCTCTACCGCGCCGCGCTCGACTACCGGAAGGACGAGGATCGGCTCGACGCCCTCCACACGATCGCGCGCCTCGAGCGGACGGAGCTCCGCGAGCCCGCGCTCGCGATCGAGACCTACCGCGCGGCGCTCGACGTCGACGAGGACGACGCCCGGTCGCTCGACGCGCTGACCGAGCTCTACCGCGAGCTCGATCGGCCGCGCGATCTCGCCGACCTCTACCTGCGCCGGGCCGAGGCCGCCCCGAACGGCGAGCGCGCGGCGCCCTACCGGCTCGCGCTCGCGGAGCTCCTGCGCACGCGCCTCGACGACACCGCGGGCGCGATCGATCAGCTCGAGGCGATCGTCGGCGAGGTGCCCTCGCACGCCGAGGCGATCCGGGCGCTCGAGGCGCTCATCCAGGACCCGCAGCACAAGGCGCGGGTCGTCGAGATCCTCCGGCCGCTCTACGAGGGGGCGGACGACTGGCGGCAGCTCATCCGGCTCAACGAGGATCGGTTCGGCCTCGCGCCTTCCGCCACCGAGAAGGTCGCGGTGCTGCGGGAGACGGCGAAGCTCTGGGAGACGCGGGGCAGCGATGAGCTGCGCGCCTTCGACGCGATCCGGACGGCGTTCAGCCTCGATCCGGACGACGGCGAGACGCGCGGCGAGCTCGAGCGGCTCGCCGAGCAGCTCGGCGCCTGGGAGGAGCTCGCGGAGAGCCTCGAGGAGGGCGTGACCATCACGGCCGACGAGCTCACGAAGCGCGAGCTGCTCTCGTCGCTGGCCAGGGTCTACGACACGCGCGTGGACGACCCGCGCCGGGCGCTCCGCGCCTACGCGCGCCTGTCCGCGCTCGACCCGAGCGACCCCGAGCCGCTCGAGCAGATGGACACGCTGGCCGTGCTGCTCAGCGACTGGGACACGCTCATCGCCGTCCTCGAGAAGAAGAGCGAGATGGCGTCGGACGAGGACAACGCCTCGCTCTGCCGGCGCATCGCCGAGACCAAGCTCGAGATGCTCGAGGACACGGAGGGCGCCATCCAGGCGTACGAGCGGGCGCTCGAGCTCGACCCCGAGAGCGCGATGACGATCGACGCGCTGATCGAGCTGCACGAGCCCCGCGGCGCCGCGAGCCGGCTGGTGGAGCTCTACGGCCGCCGCGTCGAGCTCGCGGGTCCCGACGAGGAGGAGCTGCGCTACGACCTCAACGTGCGCGCCGCCGAGCGCTACGAGAGGGACCTCTCGAGCCCGCGCGACGCGATCACCGCGCTCAACGCGGCGCTCGACGCGAAGCCGGGCGATCCGGCGGTGCTCACCTCGCTGGAGCGGCTCTACCGGGCCGAGCGGATGTGGGACGAGCTCCTGTCGAACCTGATGCTCCAGGCGAGCGCCGCCACGGAGCGGGGCGCGCGCATCAAGCTCCGGACGGCGATCGGCGATCTCTACGCGCGGGAGCTCGAGAGCCCGAGCGACGCGATCGAGCAGTACCGGCTCGTCCTCGACGAGGATCAGGCGAACGATCATGCGATCCGGGCGGTCCGCGCCATCGGCGAGGGCCGCGAGGAGCTGCGCCTCGACGCCGCCCAGGTGCTCGAGCCCGTCCTCCGCGCGGCCGGGCGCCACGAGGAGCTCGCGGCCGCGCTCGAGCTGCGCCTGCGCGCGCAGACCGAGCCGACCGACCGGGCCGAGACGCTCCGGGCGATCGCGGTGGTGCAGGACGTGCAGCTCGGGCGGCCGCTCGAGGCGGAGGAGGCGTTGCTCCGCGCCCTGGAGGACGCGCCGGACGACGCGTCGCTGCACGGCGAGATCGAGCGGCTCGCGGAGCGCACGGACGGCTTCGGCCGCTACTGCGACGCGCTCGCGCAGCGGGCCGCGGCGACCTTCGACGCGACGATCGCGAAGGACCTGTTCCTCCGGATCGGCCGCATCGCCGAGGAGAAGCTCAAGGACGACCGGCGCAGCGCCCAGGCCTACGCCAAGGCCGTCGAGCACGCCGGCGACACGCCGGAGCTCCTCGAGGCGCTCGATCGGCTCTACGGCCGCCTCGGCGACGAGAAGGCGCTCGCGGACGTGCTCGAGCGCCGCGGCGCGGTGACGAGCGGCGATCGCGACCAGGCGGATCTCTTCTACCGGCTCGCGGTGATCCAGATCGAGTCGTTCGGCGACAAGCCCCAGGGCCTCAACACCCTGCGGCAGGCGCTCGAACGCGCGGTCGATCACGAGCGGGCGAGCGCGGCGATCGAGGCGCTCACCGAGGATCCGACGCTCTTCGACGAGGCGGCCGAGGCGCTCGAGGGCGTCTACCGCACGCGGGGCGACAACGCCGCGCTGGCGCGCCTCTACGAGAAGCGCATCCGCTTCGCGCCGACCGGCGTGGAGCGGATCCGGATGCGCCTCGACCTGGCCAAGGTGCTCGAGGTGCGCTCCAACGACCCGCGGGCGGCCCTGGAGACCCTCGAGAAGGCGCTCGCCGACGACCCGTCGGACCCGGACGTGCTCGGCGAGATCGAGCGCCTCGCCCCGCTGACGGGCGGCTGGGCGAGCGCCGCCTCCGCGCTGGAGCGGGCGGTGCGGGCCGGGGCCGATCTCGACGGCGACACGGCGCGCGATCTCTGGATGCGCATCGCCGAGTGGCAGAAGAACAAGGTGGGCGACCCCAAGGCCGCCGAGGCGGCGTACGAGGCGGCGCTCACGCACGATCCCACGAGCGAGCACATCCTGCGGTCGATCGAGGAGCTGCAGCGGGCCCCCGGGCGCGAGCGCGACCTCATCGGCACGCTCCGCCGGATCGCGGCCCTCGACGGCATGGAGGGGACCGCGGGCGAGCTCCGCCGCGAGGCGAAGCAGCTGGCGGAGCGCGCGCTGGGCGACCGGGAGCTCGTCGAGGCGATCCTGCGCGAGATGATCGCGGCGGACGAGGGGGACACCTGGGCGCTCGCCGAGCTCACGAAGGTGCGGGAGGAGGCGGGCGACCCCAAGGAGGTCTTCCGGCTGCTCGTGCGCCAGTCCGAGCTCTACGCCGAGGCCGATCGCATCCGCGACGCGCGGCACGCCGCCGCGGCGGTCGCGCGCGAGAAGCTCGGCGACGACGCCGCGGCGATCGATCTCTACGAGACGCTCTTCGAGGCGGATCCGGGCGATGCGCGCGCGGCGACCGCGCTGCGCGAGCTCTACGCGAAGGCCGGCAAGCACAAGGAGCTGCTCTCGCTGCTCGAGCGGCTCACCGACCTGGCCGAGTCCCCCGAGGCCCGCTCGGCGCTGCGGCTCGAGAGCGCCGAGATCTGCCTCTCGCGGCTCGACGCCGTGAGCGAGGCGACCGAGCACCTGCGCGCGGTCCTCGACGAGCAGCCCGACAACGAGAAGGCGACGGTCCTGCTCGCGCAGCTGCTCGAGAAGACCGGCCGCGATCAGGAGCTGTCGGATCTGTTCGTCACGCAGATCGAGCGCGCGAAGGACCGCGGCGACGTCGCGGCGGAGCTGTCGTACAGCGTCCGCCTCGGCGAGGTCTACGAGACCCGGCTGAACGACACGGCGCGGGCGATCGAGACCTACCGCGCGGTCCTCGAGCGCGAGCCGCGCCACGCCGGCGCGCTCCTCGCGCTGGCCCGCCTGCACGAGCAGCGCGGGGAGAAGGCCGAGGCGGCGCAGCGGCTCGAGGTGATCCTCGAGGACGCCCGCGCCGCGGAGGCGGTGAGCACTTCGCTCCGGCTCGCGGATCTGCACCGGTCCCTCGGCGACGAGGGCGCGGTCCGGCGCGTGCTCGAGCGGGGCCTCGCGGCGGACGCGTCGGCGCAGGACATCAGGAAGCAGCTCCTCGCCCTCTACGAGAAGCAGCAGGCCTTCACCGAGCTCGCCGATCTCATCACCGGCGACGCGGAGACGGCCGGGCAGCCGGCCGAGAAGGTGGCGCTCTACCGCAAGGCGGCCGGCATCCACCTGACGAAGCGGAGCGATCCCGGCCGCGCGGCGGACCTCCTGGTCAAGGCGACCGAGCTCGTGCCGGGCGATCGCGAGCTCCTGCTCGCGCTCTGCGACGCGTACAGCGCCTCGGGCCGCGGCCAGAAGGCCGCCGAGGCGCTGCAGCAGATCGTCGAGTCCTACGGCGGCCGCCGCTCGAAGGATCTCGCCGCGATCCACCACCGCCTCGCCAAGGCCTACCTGGCCGAGGGGCAGCGGGAGCGGGCGCTCACCGAGCTCGACGTCGCCTTCAAGATCGACCCGGGCTCGATCGCCATCCTCCGCGACCTCGGCGTGCTGGCGCTGGAGCTGTCGGAGTCAGGCGACGACGCGGCGAGGACGGCGCACATCGACCGCGCGCAGAAGACCTTCCGCGCGCTGCTCCTCCAGAAGCTCGACGAGGGCGCGCCGATCAGCAAGGGCGAGGTCTTCTATTACCTCGGCGTGATCAGCCATCGTCAGAACGACGACAAGAAGGCGATCCAGATGCTGGAGCGCGCGCTCGACAACGACCGCGACTTCGCCCCGGCGAAGGAGCTCCTGGCGCAGCTCAAGAAGTGACGTAGTCTCGCCGCGTGACGCGGCTTGTCAGCATCGACGGTGTCATCCATCGGCCGGAGGAGGCCAAGGTCTCGGTCTACGACCGCGGCTTCCTCTACGGCGACAGTGTCTTCGAGACCATCCGTACCTACGGCGGCGAGCCGTTCGCTCTGGAAGAGCACCTCGCCCGCCTCGAGCGCTCTGCCGAGCGGATCGCGATCGCGCTGCCGATCCCGCCCGACGCGCTCGCCCGCGAGGTGCGCGCGCTGATCCGGGCCGCGAGCGCGCCGGAGGGCGCCGGAGCCACGGCAGGCTCGGCGGGAGCCGCTGGCTCGGCGGGAGCCGCGGGCTCGACGGGAACGACGGGCCCAGCCGCGCCGCTCGAGAGCTACATCCGCGTGATGCTGACCCGCGGCAGCGGCCCGCTCGGGCTCGATCCCGCGCTCGCGGGCGCGCCGCTCCGCGTCGTCCTCGTCGAGCCGCTGAAGCCGCTGCCGGGCGCGCTCTACCGCGAGGGGATCTCGGTCATCACGACGCGCACCCAGCGGGCCGGCGACGCGGCGCCGGGGGCCAAGATCTCGAACTACCTCGAGAGCCTCCTCGCCCTGCGCGAGGCGCGGGCCGCCGGGGCCCACGAGGCGCTGATCCTGGACCCGTCGGGCCACGTCGTCGAAGGCACGACGTCCAACGTCTTCCTTGTGGAGCGGCGTCCGCCGGCGCGCGAGGGCGCGGAGGAGGCGGGATACCTGTTGATCACGCCGCCCAGGGAGGCAGGGATCCTTGTCGGCATCACCCGGGCCAACGTCATCGACGTCGCGGGCGAGCTCGGCATCCCGGTGTGCTGCGAGCCGGTCACGATGGCCCGGCTCCTGGCCGCCGAGGAGGCGTTCATCACCTCGAGCCTCCGCGAGATCGTTCCAGTCGTGCGCGTGGACGGGCACACCCTCGGCGCGGGACTCCCCGGCCCGAAGACCCGGGCGCTGCACGTCGCTTTTCGCAAGAAGGTGGGTCTTGGTGAGGCGCCCCTCCCGTGGGAGGCGCCCTGAGCCTCGGCGACCCACCGGACCGCGTCGAAATCTTGCGATCCATGATGTGCTGCTCGGAGCACGCGTCCAAGAAACGGGCTGGCACGCTCCCTGCGCGGTCGGAGGGGGCTCGAACCTCGCCCGCCGTACTATCTGCCCGAGAGGAATCCATGATGAATCGCTCGCTTCGAATCGCCTGCTTCCTGATCAGCGCTGCGTCCGCCGCAGCGGCGGCCGGGTGTGTCGTCACCGCCGAGACCCTCGTGCGCTACGAAGGCACCGACGAGAGCGTGCGTGTCGAGTACCTCCCGACCCAGAGCATCCGCATCGTGAGCGACAACGGTGACGTCGAGGTCCGCACCGGGAACGTGAGCGACGTCGTCGTCACCTTCTCCCCGTTCACGATGCGCAAGAAGGACGAGAACCTGCTCGCGGTGCAGGAGATCGAGGAGAACCTCGATCTCGCCGCGAAGACCGAGGGCGAGGTCGTCATCACGACCCAGCGCAGGGCGGGCTCCTCCGGGTACCTCGGCGCCGACATCGAGGTCGTCCTGCCCGCCGACTTCGACGGCGGGCTCCGCGTCGAGCAGGACAACGGCAGCGTCGAGATCGACCTCGACGGCGCCCCGTCCCGCGGCACCACCGTCCTGAGCGACAACGGCAGCATCGACGTGGTCGGCGCGCGCGGCGCGATCAACGTGGCCACCGACAACGGCGGCGTCTTCGTCGACCTCGACGCGTGGAGCAGCTCGGACGGGGCGATCAGCTCCGGCAACGGCGCGGTCGAGCTCTCGGTGCCGGCGGGGGTGGACGGGACGATGACCGCGCAGACGCTCAACGGCGACGTCGTGGAGCAGGGCATCCCCTCGACGTGGGCGACCGCCGGCGAGGGCAGCGCGACGTCGTACACGATGGGCGACGGCGACGGCGGCCTGCTCGAGCTCTTCACCGAGAACGGCGACATCACCGTCACCGTGAAGTAGCTCCGCCAGACAAAAGCCGAGAGGCGAGCGCCGGGTCGTTCCGGGCTCGCCTCTCGCTTTTGTTTCCCAGCGCGCCAGCGTGGCCGGCGCGCGCGATCACGCGCCGGCGTGGCCGGCGCGCCCGATCACCCGCCGGCCGCCTGCTGGGCCTCGCCGCCCGAGCCCTCGCCGCTCGGGGCCTCGGCGCCCGAGCCTTCGGCAGGCTCCTCGCCGCTCGCGGCCTCGGCGCCCGAGGAGGGCCCGGCCGCGCCGGCCGGAACCGGGACCCGCAGCTGCCCGCCGCCCTGCTGCGCGAGCACGCCGAGCGCCTTCTGGAAGAACGCCGCCAGGAAGGGGATCTCGCGCGGCGGCGCGGTGATCAGCCCCGCCTCCCTGATGGCGCGCGCCACGGCGAGGGCGGTGGTGGCCGCCGCGTCCCCCTTGCGCGCCCGCAGCGAGACCGCGCTGCTCCGCATCCGCGTCGCGAGCTGCCCGCGCACCTCGGGCGAGAAGAACCGGTCGGTCGCGAGCTCGAGCTCCTCGCGCAGCGCCGTGTTCACCTGCGCGGGATCGCGCATCCCGGCGGACCCGAGCCGCTGGCCGACCTTCTGCAGGAGCTCGTCGAGCGCCTGGCGGGCGGGCAGCCAGTGCCGGAACTCCGGCTCGTCGTGCAGGGCGGCGGAGCCGGGGATGAGCGTCGCCACCTGCTCGTCCGTCAGGCTCTCCTCGAGGTCCGCCACCGGGTGGCGCGGCTCGGTCTCCGGCGCGGGCTCGATGAGATCGCGACACCCCTCGAGCCCGAGCGGCACGACCTGCCCCGACACGGCGTTCTGCCGCTTCGCGGTCGCGATCCGGTGGCGGGCCCACTCCAGCGAGACGGGCACGGGCGCCGTGCCCAGGTTGTCGTACGCGCGCGCCCGGCCCTCCTTGAGCTGCGAGCCGCTGAGCCACCCCCCGCCGGCGTGCAGCACGCCGACCGACTCGCGCACGATCACCTCCGCGATCCGGTAGCGGCCGCTTGTGTCGCGGCTCGTGATCGCGATGGCCTCGGTCCCGCTCGAGTCGGGCGGGATCAGCGTCGCCTGGATCACCTCGGCGCGCTCCTCGGCGAGCCGCACCACGCGCGGCCGCGTCGGGATCGCCGCCCCGCGCGACTTCAGCACGTTGAGCGCCCGGCGCGCCGCCTTCCGCGCCGCGCCGGGGGCGTCCTCCGACTCGGCGGCCGCCGCGATCGCCTCGGCGTTGGAGGCGCCGATCCAGGCGTCGACGAGCGCCGGCGCGGCGTCGCCCGCCGCCCGCAGCGCCTCGATGGCCCGATCCCAGCCCGCCGCGAGCACCTCGGCGTCGAAGTCGACCTTCGCCGCCTCGGCGCCCGCGCTGCCCTCCGGGCGCGTCCCGCTGTCGGCCTTGCTCTTCGCGGCCGCCGTCGCCTGCTTCGCCTTGGCGGTGCGTGCGCTGAGCGCCTCGCGCGCCGTGAGCGCCGGCTTGTCCGTCGCCGCGACCTGCGTCGCCTTGGCCGCCGGCAGCGCGAACAGGAGGTGCGCCGGCCTGGCGGGGCCTTGCGGCTGCCGGGCGCCCTTGCCCGTCACGACCGTCGCGCTCGCGCCCTGGCCGACCACGGTCACCATCCGGTCGCTCTGCTGCTGCTTCGCCGCAGCGGGCGCTCGTCCCCCGGCGCCCCCCGGGCCCTGCGCCCCGGGCCGCGCGCCCTGCGGGCGCCCGCTGTCTGCCCGCCCGCCTTCCGCGACCGGTCGCGCCGAGAACCCGCGATCGGGCCTCGGTCCCCGGTCGGGCCTCGGCCCGCGATCAGGCCTGGGTCCGCGATCAGGCCTGGGCCCGCGATCGGGCCTCGCGCCCTGCTCCGCTCCGGCTCCCTGCGCCGCGCCAGGTCCCTGCTCCACCCTGGGGCCGCGCTCCGGCCGGGGCCCGCGGTCGGGCCTGGGCCCCCGGTCGGGTCGCGGGCCGCGGTCGGGCCTGGGCCCCCGGTCGGGCCTGGGCCCCCGGTCGGGCCGCGGCGCGCCGGATGCCGCGGCGGTCCGCTCGGGCCTGGGCGCGCGGTAGTCGCGGACGACGCGCGGCGCGACGGTGGGCGGCGGCGCGGCGTCTTCGGTCGGGGCCGGCGGCGGCGCGTCCGCCAGCGCCGGGCGCTTGCGGGGCGCGATCAGGTCCAGCAGCGAGCCTTGCGGCTCTTTTGCGGCGGCCTTCGCCGAGGGACGCGGCGCCTCGCCCGCGGGCTGCGCCGAGGCGCCCTCGGACGGCTCGTCGGCTCGCTTGGCGACGCTCGCGCTCGACGTGCTCGCCGAGCGGACGACCTTCCGCGCGCGCGGCTTGTCTCCGCTCTCTGCATCGGGGGCGCCCTCGTGCGCAGATTCGGGAACTGCGCTGGCGGTCCGCTCCGTGCTCTCGCTCTCGTTCTTTGTGCTCATGTCGAGGCTCCCGGGGACATTTTGGAGAGGGGGACCGCGGCCGCGGCTCCCCGATTATCGCGATAGATGGGCAACAGCTTCGATCTCGACGGCGGAGCCCTTGGGCAGCGCCGCCACCTGCACCGTCGCCCGTGCGGGCAGCACGCCGCCGACGGCTGCCCCGTACACCTGGTTGACGACGGCGAAATCCGCGAGGTTCGTCAGGTAGATCGTGGTCTTCACCACGTCGTTCCAGCTCGCGCCGGCCGCGGACAGCACCTCGCTCAGGTTCTTGATCACCTGGGTCGTCTGCGCCTCGATCCCCCCGGCGACGAGCTCGCCCGTCGCGGGATCGATCGGGATCTGGCCGCTGCAGAACACGAGATCGCCGGCCCTGACGGCCTGCGAGTAGGGCCCGATGGCGCGCGGGGCCCGATCGGATGTGATTGCGGTTTTGGACATGTCGACCTCTGAATGGTGGAGCGCCTCGGCGTGCGGAAGGCCCGCCCGGCCCTCGCTGACGTGGGTCGGGGGCCGGTCTACGCGGTTCCCTCTAGCCGAAGCTCTTCCGGCCTTCGATGGCTCGCCCCAGCGTCACCTGGTCGGCGAACTCCAGATCTCCCCCGTGCGGCACGCCGCTGGCAATCCGCGTGACCTGGATCCCCATGGCGCCGAGCTCGCGCGCGAGCAGGAGCGCGGTCGCCTCCCCGTCGACGGAGGGCGGGGTGGCGACGAGCACCTCCCGCACCGGCTGCTCGCGGTCGCGCACGCGCGCCCGGAGCGCCTCGAGCGGCAGCTCCTCGGCACCGACCCCCTCGAGGGGCGAGAGGAGCCGGCCGAGCACGAAGTAGCGCCCGCGCATCGCCCCGCTCCGCTCGATCGCCAGGAGGTCCTGGACGCGCGCGACGACGCAGAGGAGGCCGCCGTCGCGCCGCGTGTCCTGGCAGATGGCGCAGAGCGCCCCGCCGTTGTCGTCGATCTCGGCGATGTGGCCGCACCGGACGCACGGCCGGATGTGGTCGCAGAGCTCCGCGAGCTCGCTGCCCAGCTCGCGCGCGGTGTCCTCGCCGGCGGTCACGAGGAAGAGGGCGAAGCGCTGCGCCGTCTTCTCGCCGACGCCCGGCAGGCGCGCGAGCAGCTGGGCGACGCGCGACAGCCGGCCGGGCAGGCCTCCAGGCGCGCTGCGGAAGCCGGCGGGGCCGCCGTTCGGGAGCTTCGAGGAGCCGGGGAGCGAGGCCGGGGGACGCAACGCAATCAAGTGTGCATGCCGGGGAGCTTGACGCCGCCGGTCACCTTGGCGATCTCGCTCTCGACGAGCTTGTCGGCCGTCTCGAGCGCCGAGTTCGACGCGGCCACGATGGCGTCGAGCGCCATCTCCAGGCCCTCGCTCGCGAGGAACGCGGGGTCGACGTCGATCCGGCGCACCTTTCCCTCGCAGGTGACCACGACCGTGACCTTGTCCCCGGCGGCGGTCGCGCTCACCTCGCGCTCCTTCAGCTCGTCCTTCACCTGGTCGATTTTGCGCTGCATGCGCGCCGCCTGGCGAACCAGCTCATTCATTCCGCCGCGAAATTGCATGAGACGGCGGTCTATGCCGTGAACGGCGCCGCGCCGCAACCGGGAAGGGGACGCGGAGAGCGCGGCCTGTCCGGCCCCGTCCGGTCGCGTCTCACGTCGAGCGGCGCTTCCGCCTCTCCAGGGACTCCGTTGCGTACCCTTGCGCATGGCGCCCGGCCCCGGTCCCGGCGGAGAAGGGTGCGTTTTGCGCGGCAACTCTGGCAAACTCACCGGAATGCAGGGCGGCGTCCGCGTCGGCCACAGCTGCGGCGACGCGCTCGCCAGAAGGTGCTAGTCGAGCAGCGTATGAGCTACGTCGTCCTCGCGCGGAAATGGCGCCCGCAGTCCTTCGAGGATCTCGTCGGCCAGGAGCACGTATCCACGACGCTCGGCAACGCCATCGCGCGGGATCGCGTCGCGCACGCCTTCCTCTTCACGGGCGTCCGCGGGGTCGGCAAGACGACGAGCGCGCGCATCCTCGCCAAGGCGCTGAACTGCGTGCACGGCCCCACCGCGAAGCCGTGCCAGACGTGCCCGCAGTGCGCCGAGATCACCGTCGGCGCGGACGTCGACGTCCAGGAGATCGACGGCGCGAGCTACAACGGCGTCGACGAGGTGCGGAAGCTCCAGGAGAGCCTGCCGTACCGGCCGGCGCGCGACCGGTTCAAGATCTTCATCGTGGACGAGGTCCACATGCTCTCGAACGCGGCGTGGAACGCGTTCCTGAAGACGCTGGAGGAGCCGCCGCCGCACGTGAAGTTCATCTTCGCGACGACGGAGGTGCACAAGGTCCCGGTCACGATCCTGAGCCGGTGCCAGCGCTACGACTTCAAGCTCATCGGGGCGCAGGCGATCGCGGCGCGGCTCCGCTGGGTGCTCGAGCAGGAGAAGATCCCCGCCGACGAGCCGGCGCTCAGCGCGCTCGCGCGGGAGGCTGCGGGGAGCATGCGCGACGCGATGAGCCTGCTCGACCAGGTGATCGCGTGGGTGGGGACGAGCGGCGATCGCATCACGGCCGAGGGCGTGGCGAAGGTGCTCGGCGTCGCCGACCGCGTGGTGCTGCACCGGCTGGCGGAGGCGCTCGTGGACGGCGATCCTGCGGCGTGCGTGCGCATCGTGGGCGAGCTCGCGCATCAGGGGTACGACCTGCCGCACGTGGCCCGCGACTTCCTCGCGCACCTGCGCGATCTCGTGGTGGCGAAGGTCTGCGAGGATCCGGCGCCGCTGCTCGATCTCGCCGACGAGGAGGTCGCCGACGCGCGGGCGCTCGCGGCGCGCGCGGACGCGGACGATCTCACGCGGCTGCACCAGGGTTTCTCGCGCTCCTTCGACGACATCGTCCGGAGCGGCCAGCCGCGGGCCTCGCTCGAGATGGCGCTCGTCCGGCTCGCCAGGCGGCCGCCGCTCCTGCCGATCGACGAGCTGCTGCGCCGCCTCGGCGATCTCGAGCGGCGCCTGAACGGTGGAGGCGGAGGCGGCGGAGGCGGCGGAGGCGGTGGTGCGCCGGAGCGCGCGCCGCAGCGGCCCGGCGCGCCGTCCGGCGGAGCGGCTGCGCCCCGGCGCGGCGCGGCGCCGGCCGAGGCAGCGCCCGACGAGGCGCGGGCGGATGCGCGCGCCTCGGGCGCCGCGGCAGAGGGCGGCGCGGTCCCGGGGGCGGCGCGCGCGGGGAGCGGCGCGGCGGGGGCAAACGGCGCGGCGGTGAACGGCGCGGCGGTGAACGGCGCGGCGGTGAACGGCGCGGCGGCTTCGTACGGCGCGGCGGTGAACGGCGCGGCGGCTTCGTACGGCGCGGCGGTGAACGGCGCGGCGGCTTCGTACGGCGCGGCGGTGAACGGCGCGGCGGCTTCGTACGGCGCGGCGGCGTACGGCGCGCCGAGGGCGAACGGCGCAGCGGCGAACGGCGCGCCGGGCGCCGGGGGGGTGGCGAGGGCGACGGGCGGTGTGGTGGCGAACGGCACGTCGTCGGCGAACGTCGTGGCCCTCGCGAACGGCGCGCCGGGCGTGCACGGCGCGGCGGCCAGCTTCGCGGGCGGCGGCGCCGGGCCGGCCTTCGCGAAGGCCACGGCCTACGCGAACGGCGCAGCCGCGCCCGCGTACCGCCCCGACAGCGCGCCGCCTCCCTCGCCGCGCGGCGCCCTGTACTCCGTTCCGCAGAGCGCCCCGCCCCCCGCGGCGCAGGCCCCGGCGCCGCGGTCGAGCGCGCCGCCGCCGGCGGCGCAGGCCCCGGCGCCGCGGTCGAGCGCGCCGCCCCCCGCGATGAGCGCCGGCGATCTCGCCACCTGGCGCGCGGTGATCACCGGGGTCCGGGCGCTGCGGCCGGCGCTCGCCTCGGTGCTCGAGCACGCGGCCGTGCTGGAGCTCCAGCCGACCCGCGTCGTCCTCGGCTACGAGGCGAACTCGTTCCTGTCCGGCCAGGCCACCGAGCCCGCGGCCCGCGAGCTGCTCGCCCGGGTCCTGCGCGCCCATTTCGGCGGCCCCGCCGAGCTGGTCTTCGAGACGATCACCCGCGGCAGCGCCGGCCCCTCGCTCGCGCAGGTCGAGACCGCCGAGCGCAAGGCGCGGGTCGAGGCCGCCCGGCGCGCCGTGGCCGACCACCCGCTCGTCACGGCCGCGATCGAGCTGCTCGGCGCGGAGCTCAAGGACGTGCGGCTCTCTCAGGACTTTGCCGAGGGCTGAGCGTCCCGCGCCGCCGCGCAAGCGAGCTCAGCCGCCGTCCCGCAGCCAGCTGCGGAACGCCTTGACCGCCGCGTGCTGATCCGGCCAGCGCACGAAGCGCGCGAGCGCGACGAGATCCAGCTCTGGAAGGAGCTCGCTGGTCGCGATGGCCTCGTACGCCTCGCCGCGCAATGCATGGATCTGGAATGCATCGCGCTCCCAGAACCAGACCTCACGGACGCCGAGACCGCTGTAGACAGACAGCTTGTCGAGCCCACCGCTCGTCAGCACCACCTCGATCGCAATGTCGGGGAACTCCTTGAGCGGCTCGCCGACGCAATAGCACTCGTCGGGCTCGAGGCCGCGTGCCTTGGCCTCGCGACGGAACGTGGTCGAGCCGTAGCCCTGGAGCGGCACATCGCGCTCCAGCGCGAAGATCTCGATCAGGCGGGCGATGCTCTTCTTCGCTACTTCGTGATCGATGGACGGGCTCATCAGCTCCAGCGTTCCCTCGCAGAAGGTCATCCGCAGGCCGGGTGTGTCCAGCTCGTCCCGCAGCCTCACGTAGGTCTGCCAGGGGACGCCGTGGATCACGAACCGCTGCTCACCCGCGGGCGCGATCGAGGACGGAAACGGCATGTGGGCGGCGGCTACCATGGGCTCTCACGCAAGGTAGCACGCGCCCCCCGAGCCAGGAGCTCCGCCCGCTCTTCCACGGTGCCGGGGCCGACCTCGACCACCTCGCAGCCGGCCGCGCGGTAGAGCGCGCCGAGCCGCTGGTTGATCCGCTCCGCCTCGGCGGCGCGCGCCTCTCTGCTCCTGCCCCAGCGCGGCGCCTGCAGCTCGGGCATCACGGCGAACAGGAACACCAGCGCATACCGCTCGAACGCGGGCTCGCCGGGCGGCCACGGATACTCGGCCTCTCCGCTCGTGCGCAGGTAGTACTCGACCGGATCGAGAACCCCGCGCTCCAGCCAGTCGCCATCCCGCGCCTCCGCCTCGATCGTCTTCTGGGTCTCCAGCACCCGCGCGGCGAACTCCCGCTTTCGGCACATGGGACAGAAGTGGTCCGGCGCGTCGAGCGGGCGAAACGGCTCGTCCGGCGGATGGCCGTGGGTGCGCGCGCCGAGCTCGTCCAGCACGCGCCGGTGCGCCTCACCGTGCACGCCGTAGCCCCGCGTGGACGCGAGATGGCGGAGCGTCGTGGTCTTGCCGCACGCGTAGGCTCCCGTCGCCACGAAGAGGCGCTTGTTCGTTTCCATCATCCACCATCATCTCATCGCCGCACCCACCACACCGAGCCGGCGCCGCGCTCGGCCGACCGTCCGGCCAGGGACATGAAGTGAGCCACGGCGTCCATGACCTCTGCGTGCTTGTCGTTGTGATCGTGGCCGGCCAGGACGGCGCCCGGCCTGAGCTTGGGCCACCAGGCCTCGAGATCGGCGAGCACGGCCGCGCGGTCGTGCGAGCCGTCGAGAAACACGAGATCCAGGCTCGCGTCGGCGAAGCGCGCCGCCGCGTCCGTGGACGGCATCCGCAGGACGCTGGGCCGGATCCCGAGCGCCTCCATGTTCGCCTGGAACGCGCCCGGCACGTCCTCCGCGGCCAGCAGGGCGCGATACCGCTCGTCGTACGCGTCGCTGGAGCCTTCCCACGTGTCGACGCAGTGGAGCGCGACGCCGTTCCTCGCCGCGAGCCGCGCGACGTAGGCCGTGGAGAGCCCCTTCCAGGAGCCCACCTCGACCATCGCGCCACCCCGGATCGAGCGCACGAGCGCTCGGTACGCCAGGCCGTCTTCCTCGGAGAACCAGCCCTGGATCGGGTCGACCCGCGTCACCGGAAACAGCGCGAGGAGCGCCGCCTGCTTCTGCGCTGGATCGCTGTATTCGTATTGCCGGTCGCACAGCTTGACGAAGCCGCGGGCATCGTGCGCGACGAACAGGGGCCGCTGGATCACGGCGAATTTCTTGAGCGACGTGGACCGCTCGGGCTCCCGCTCTCCCGACCGGATCTCGTCGGCCGTGGTCGCGAAGATCACGTCCTCGTGCCGTATCGGGCGCCCCGGAGCCGGGCCGTCGGTCCACGGCCTCTCTCCGGGGTATCCGGCGCGGTCGGTGCCGTGCTCGAGGAGGCGAGCCAGCTTGTCGGTCTCGCTCGCGCGGAACAGGAGAGGGCCCGTGATGCCGCGCCCGTCGAGCTCGTCCAGCACCTCCTCGAGAAAGAGCAGGTTCCGGCCGATGTAGGGCAGGGGGATGACCGGAGGCGTCATGATGCGTCGAGCGACGCACGCGCCGCCGGGGGTGGGCCCAGGATGCCGTCCCACGGCTGCCAGGTGGAAGCGAGCCTCCCGTTCGGGTGGAAGATGAGCTCGTGGACGATGCCTGGGCCCGAGCGCTTCGTCTCCTCGAGCTGGGCGAGGTCGGCCTCCTCGAAGACCACATCGATGTCCTCGAAGCGGAACACCTCGACATAGTAGTAATAGCCCACGATCTGCCGCTCGAACGAGAACCGCGGGTCGGCGCTGAGCGCGTCGAGGAGCGGCTCGAGCCGGACGCGGGAGCGATCGCTGTATTTCACGACGTGGTTCTCGACCACCGCGGCCTTGTCGGTCTTCATCAGCTGGCGGAAGATCACGTTGTCGACGCCGAGCGACCGGGCGAACCGCAGATAGGCCACGATGGGCTCGACCGAGTCGATCTGCCCCTGCAGGAGCACGCAGGAGAGGCGCACCCGGGTGCCGCCCGCCGCTGCCGCCTCCACGACTTGGCGCAGCTCGTCGACGCTCAGGCCGTCCTTCATCACCATCAGCTTTGCGTTCCTGTCGTGATCCGGGTGGGCGCGGCTGATGTTGAGGTGCTGGACGCCTGTCTCGACGATCCAGTCGATCACCCGCTTTCCCTCGCGCTGCTGCAGGAGCCCCGACCCGTTCGTGGTGAGCGTCCGCTTGCGTCCTCGGCGGGCCTGCCCGAGGGCGAGGATGCGGGGCAGCCGCGGATCGTGGCTCGGCTCGCCGCCGGTGATGGATACCGTCGGATCGAGCGGCCGGAGCGCGACAAGGGACTCGGCCATGGCGTCGAAATAGCGTTCGTCGTCGTCCTCGACGGTCTTCTGCACCGACAGGCTCCGCCCGCGCGACGCCGGCCTGAGCTCCTCGACGCAGAAGTGGCATTTCGCATTGCAGGGCTGGCGGCTGTAGATGGAGAAGTTCGCATTGCGGTAGATCTCGACCGGCTGTCCCCACAGGTCGAAGCGCACCGTCTCGCCGGCGGTGCTGTTGCCCGTCAGATCGAAGGCGCGGCTCTTCAGGCGGCGCCATTCCTCGTGGAAGGGGCGCGCGCTCACGGCAGGTCTCGCATGGCGTCGGAGCGCGCCACGAGGTCGGGGCCGAAGGCGCGGCCGTCCGGGTTGAGCATCGTGAAATGGGTGCCGACGAGGAAGGGCTCGTCCCAGTCCTCGCGCTTCTGCGCGAAGCCGTAGCGCTGCAGGTGGAACACGTTGGCGAGCTCGATGAGCCCCGCGTCGCGCACCGCCTGCACGACCCACGCGTCGCCGTCGGCCTCGTCTTTCCGGAGCCGGACGTTCAAGACGAGCTGGCGGTCGCCGCCGAGCGCGGAGAGCCGCTCGTGCAGGGCGCGCGCGAGGGCGAGGAGATCGCTGTCGTGCTCGAGGAGGTGGTGGTTGATCGAGAGCTTGATCGTGGCCGGCTCGCCGAGCTTCTGGAGCCAGGCGTCGAGCCCGGCCGGGTCCCGCGGGATCTCGACGCCGTTGGTCACGACGACGACGCGCGCGCAGCGGGGCTCGGCGCGGGCGAGCCGCACCATCTCGTCGAAGTGCGGGTGGATGGTGGGCTCGCCGCCCTCGAGTTGCACCTCGAAGGGTCCCTCGGCCGGGAAGCTCGCCTGGTAGCGGTCGAGGGCGAGGAAGGTCCGGCCCCGGGGCGACGAGCAGGTGCAGCACCACGGGCACGCGCGGTTGCAGTGGTTCGAGGTGGCCACGTAGAGCCGGTGCGGCCGCTCCGCCGTGGGGCGGTCGAGCGGGAGCGCGCCGGTGAGCGTGGCGTTCTGGGGTCTCGTCGCGGTCGGCATGGGGCCTCCAGCGAGGAGGATACGGCGGAGGGGGGAGGGGATGAAGGAGATCTGGGGCCGCGCCGCCCCCTCACCTCGCCTCAACACCCCGCCGCCACCCTCCGCGGCAGCCGCGCCGTGAACGTCGTCCCCCGCTCCGCCTTGCTCTCGACGTCGATCTCCCCGCCGTGCGCCTTCGCGATCTGGTGCGCGATGAACAGCCCGAGCCCGAGCCCGCGCCCCGTGCTCGACCGGCCGTCCGCAGGCGGCTGTTGCCACGGATCGAACAGCGTCTCCAGCCGCTCCGGCGCGATCGCCGGCCCATCATTGTGCACCTCGATCTGCACGTCCTCCCCGCGCGGCCGGATCGCCACGCGGATGGCGCTCCCCGGGTCGGCATAGTCGACAGCGTTCTGCACGAGGTTCGTCACCATCTGGGCAATCCGCTCGGGATCCCACAGCCCGGCGCCGCTCCCCTGCAGATCGAGCCGGATCGGCACCTCCTGCTGCATGGCCCTGAGCTCGTCGATCGCCCCCTGGCAGAGGACATGGAGGTTCCCCGGGCTCGGCGCGATCGGGATGCTTCCGCCGAAGCGGCTCCGCGTCAGATCGAGCAGGTCGTCGATCGTCCGCGCCATGCGGCGGGCGCTCGCCGCAATGCGCTCGACGCTCCTCGCCTGGCGCGGCGTCACGTTGCCGTGGTGCATCAGCACGCTGGCCGCCAGCGTGACGGACGTGAGCGGCGTGCGCAGATAGTGGCTGAGCGCGCCCAGGAACCGATCGCGAAACGCGAGCTCGTCGATCCGCTCCGCCTCCGCCCGCTTGCGATCCGAGATGTCGATCACCGTGCCGATCATCCGGACGCTGCGCCCCGCGGCGTCGAAGAACGCACGGCCCTGCACGCAGACCCAGCGCTCGATCCGATCGCAGATCCCCACGAGGCGGTACTCGATGCTGTACTCCCCGCCGCTCTCCGGGTCCTGCGACCGCAGCACGGCCTCCTGCACGCGCGCGCGATCGTCCGGGTGGATCGCCGAGACGAAGAGCTCGTAATCGACGTCCGGCTCCGGACCCAGCCCGGACACCTGCCGGCAGCGGTCGTCCCAGCGCAGCTTGCCGGTCACGGTGTCGTAATCCCAGACTCCCACGCCGCCGGCTTGCGTGGCGAGCCGCAGGCGCGCAGCGCTGTCCTCGAGCGCGGCGCGCGCCGCCGTCTCGATCTCGCGGGCGCTCGTCCACATGCTCGCGTCCACCACCGCGTGGAGGATCTGCGCCTCCCTCACCCCGAGGGAGATCCCCTCGGCGGCACACACCTCGATGAGCACAGCCCGGAGGTGCGATAGCTCGCGCAGGGCCGCCGCGATGCAGCAGCCCTGCGCGGCGTGAAGGTGCGCGTGGTCCTCGACCCGCTCGTAGGCGCTCTGGAGCTCCCCGTCCTCACCGGCGAGGGGCTCGGCGCACGGGCTCGCCGCGAGCGCCTCGATGAGGTGCTCGAAGAGCCTCGGGACCTCGTCGACGAGCATCGGACCCCCGTTCCGCTGCGCCGCCACCGCCCGCGGATCGTCGAGCACCCGGCGCGTCCAGCGCTCGAGCACGTCGCGCTTGCAGCTGCGCAGCCTGGCGGCAGGGGAGGTCTCCACGGGCGGACCGGCGTCATCCATCGCCACAAAAGCGAGCGCACGCCAGCGCGGATGTCACGTGAGGACACCCCCTGATTGACGCGTCGGTGGCCGTCATACGGCCTCGCGCCCGGTGCCAAGGGGCCAAAGACGCCAGGAGGAGAAGAAGAAAAGAGAGGGAGACAGATCGCCGAGGCGCCCAGAGAGCCCGGAAATCCTCTTCCGAGCGCCCTCGGCGCCTTTCTGCTCTTCTCCGGGTCGCTTCACCCGGCGCGGCCAGGCACCGCGCCAGCTCCGTGCGTCAGAGATCCCGCCAGAAAACCGGCCGATAACGAGCGGTCGCCGAAAACAGTAGCGATTTTCATAATTTCCGCCTGTTTCGCCGCCGAGGGCGGCTCCGGTATGGCCCAACGGGGCGGCCTCCGCCGCCGCATCGCCCGCGCTCAAGGGCCGCGGGATCACCGATCGGGGTCGACGCCTAGCCCGGCGGCGCGGACGTTCTCGCCCCAACACTCGAAATATGCTCTCCGGCGGGCAAGCCCTGGCCCACCGCGGTCCAGAGGTCCCTAATGTGCTGATGGGTGGAGCCGCCAGCTGGAGGCCGTCGCCGCCATCCAACGCTCGGCGGACGCACACGCCCTCGTCCCCAGGACCACATTCTCCCGGAAATCGACGTGAATCGACGCAGCAACCACCGGTCGACCCATGTCGGCATGGTTGTTGCCCAAGCACGATGCTTGAGACGGAGAGCCATCATGAACAAATCACTCGAAGTTATCATTGTCGCCGCCTCCTATTCTATTGCCGGATGCGTCCTCGATGCCCCAAATGGCACCGACACGCACCTCGGAGCCGAGCATACGAACGAGCACGCTGAAGCACTTACGAATGGCGAATCCCCTGTTGCCGACAACAGCTCCCTGGCGAGATCGACGGTTCGAGTCAAAACTCAAACGCATCCATCGTGGTTCCCCCCCGGATTCGATTTGGTAGATTACTGCACGGGGGTCATCGTCGGCCCTCGGCACGTGCTGTCGGCGTCGCACTGCATTCCGCCAGCGGGCGACACCACGGTGACGTTCTATAACGGTCCGCTGCCAACGGGGGACTTCGCCACGGCGATCGCGGCCGTAGCACCGAGCGGGGTCGAGCTGGGCTCGTATTCGGATGACGGCCGCCGGGACACCAACGGCAAGTTCGCCGACATCGCGATACTCACGCTCGACTCGGATATCCCGAGCTATACGCGCCCGGCATTGCTCCCCCTGGGCTACCCCGGTAACGACGTTTCCGGTTACATGGTCGGCATCGGATATCACGACAATCAGCCGAACGACGACGACTGGGATATGCGGAAGCGCTCTGAGACCACGTATTCGAGTGACGTGAATGACGGGCACTTTTTGGTCAATGACGGGCACCTTTTGACAGATTGGCCGAACGTGAGCCATGGCGACTCCGGAGGCCCCTTCCTGGTCGGGGCGAGCACGCCGGGCCGATACGTCGTTCACGGCGTGGCAGCCTCGGCCGTCGACGAGTGGGGTACGTGGAAGACGAAGTACACGAGCATCGCGTACCGGCTAAACTGGGTCCTCAGCAAGATCAGCTATACCGGAGGAATGACCCGCAATGTGGGCGTCCAGCTCGTGTCAAGCAGCTTCATTATCGATCCATCGGTCGATCACAGCCGCAAGTGTGCATTGCATTGCGAGCACACCCCAAGCTGCTCAAGCTATTCCTATTCACTCACCGGCCAGCTGTGCACGCTCAACCTCGGGAGCGCGACGCCTGAAACGGCGAGCGGCTTCGTCTCGGGAGAGAAGCCATGAACGACGCCACCCGGCGCGAACCGCGCTCCGGGAGCCGCGGCCCATCAAACCGCGTGCCTATAGACCCAAACGCTCCTCGCCTTCGCTGTAGAGACCGAAGGCGACAGCGCAGCCAGGACGCTCGGATTGACGTCAGCTCCAGCACCTCGGCCGCGCGCCCCGCATGGCGCAGGCACGTCGCCAGGTAGCATGCCGAGCGCGGCCACTGCTCGGTGCCGGAGTTCCCCCGCGACGTTCGCGAGCGCCTCGTCCGGTAGGAAGGCCTCACCGACACATCGGATAGCGGACGCGGGGTTTCGCTGGGCTGGATGCTTCCCCGAGGTCGAGCGGCGGAGGGCCCGCCGGCCCCGATCAGGAGACCCTCCTCCAGGCTCCACACGTGCCCGGTGAGACCAGCCTCCGTCAGAGGGGTCACAGTCAACTACACGTGTCCAGGTCGCGCTCGCCGACGCGCCAGGCGAATACAATGCACGACGGGTTTGCTTTGCAAGGTCGTCGGCGCCGGCAGCACATGCGGCGACGCGCCCCTCGCGGAGGCGACCAGCGCCCTGGAGCCCGAGGCGCTCCCTGGCAGCGTGCTCCCCGCGAGCTCGGGGACGCACGCGGGGGACGCCGGCGTGTTCCTGCTGCCTCCCGGCAACTACCGCGTTTGCGCGACACCGATGAGCGACGCTGCGCCGTCGAGCGAGTGCGCTCCCACCGAGGGGACGGCGTACGTCGCCGCCGAAGCCACGACCGAGGTCCTGCTCGTGTCCCAGTGCGGCGGGGGCGCGAACGGCGGTCTCGACACGGTGGTCGCGCTGAACGACCCGCCGAGGATCAACGATCTCGACATCGCGCCCAGCAAGTTCATCTCCCGGTGCGAGACGGCCACGATCACCGTGGGCGCCGAGGATCCCGACGGCGACCCGATCTCCTTTGCCTGGTCGATCACCGCGAGCCCGGCCGGGTCCTCCCCGGCCCTTCAGGCGACCGGCGCCGCCAGCAGCTTCTCGACGGACATGCCGGGCGACTACCAGGTTCAGGTCACGGTCTCCGACGTGTATGCCGCGTCGAGCTCGCTGACCTTTCCCGTCCACGTGTCGGCCGAGGACTGCAGCTGTACGTGCCCCGAGGGCCTCACGCAGCTCCCTGACGGCGACTGCGCGACGAGCTACGACATCGACGACGCGAGATTCCATCGGGATGCAAACGTTCACGGAGACGGCTCCTCTGGGCATCAACGAGCCCGGGAGCCCTCTGGTCGCCGGCGTGACGTCGCTCAGGGCGGCCAATGCTTCCCTGGGCAGCGGCGGCCCCATCCACGGCGGCGTCGTCGTCGCGACGTGGGGCAGCGGCGTGCCGTTGATCCTACGCGGCTTCAAGGACGGCCGCGCGCGCGTGGAGCTCAATATGCTCCCCGTCTCCAGGGCGTCGAGGGACGGCTTCTGGGTCGGTGACGGCGCCGACATCATGAGAAACGCGCTGCTGTTCGAGTAGTCACCAGGCTTGGTACCACGGTCCCCCGTCGTACCATCGCGGTCCCGTCGCACCGTCGCCGGCGCTGATCGGGTGTGGCCCAGCGGGGCGCCCTTAGCTGCGCGGCACGTCCGATGTTCGCGCGGTGAGGCGAGGGGGGAGCAGGACCTCTCGCGCGACCTTCCCGCCCGCCAGCATTTCAAGGAGCAGCCGGACCGCTTCGCGTCCTATCGCGCCGACGTCCTGATCGACGGTCGCGACGGGATAGCGCAAGAGATCGGCCATCAGGATGTCATCGAATCCGACGACGTCGATCTCGTCGGGCACGGAGAGGCCGGCGGCGCGGATGGCCCGCAGGGTCCCGACAGTGGTGCAGAAATTTGCTGCGTAGACGGCCAGAGGTCCACGCAGCCGCTGGAGAAGCTCGACCATGCGCGTCTCGGCCTCTTCCGGGGTGGCCTCCTTCAACTCCTCGATGGCCGCCGCCTTGACGCCGCTCCGCGTCAACTCTGCCCGGAACCCGTCGAGACGATGTCGGTAGGTGGGGATGTCGAGCGGGCCGCCGATGTAGACGAGCGACCGATCCTTGTGCCTGAGAAGGTGGCGGAGCGCCAGCACCGAACCGGCGGCGTGATCGGTGCGCACGCACGCCACGTCGAGGTCCGGGACCGCCCGGTCGATCTGCACAAAGGGAAGTCCCTGCTTGTGCGCCGCGATGAGATCGCAATCCCCTCCGGAAACCGGGGACACGATGAGCCCATCCACCCGGGACTCGTGCAAGAGCTGCAACGCGCGACGCTGGCGCCCCGCGCTACCGGCCAGGTGACTCACCACGAGGGCGTAGCCGTGGAGCTCGGCCTCGCGCTCGGCGCCGACGGCTATCCCGGCCCAGATCGGGTTCGACAGGTCTTCGACGGCGAGGGAGATCGCGTACGATTTTTGCTCCCGGAACGCCTGGGCCATGGCGTTGGTCCGATAACCCAGCTTCTGGGCCAGCGTCCAGACCCGCTCCACCGTGGCGGCGCTGATGCGAAATTTCGCATGCTTGCCCGTCAGGACGTGAGACACCGTGGTCTGGGACAACCCCAGGCGTTCGGCGATGTCCTTCATACGGATCGGACGCAGACCGGGCACGTGCGGGGGGTCGGGGTCGGGGGGATCGTTCAAGCTCGCGCTCTCTTTAGCTAATTCGGATTAGCTGTTGACGCTAGCACGGACATGCATAGTATTGAAGCGGAATACGCGGTCGGTGTTTGCGGTCCCTCGCGCGCGAGGGGGCCATGGCAGCGATTCTACGGATCCACCAGACCATTCTGGTTCAAGCCCGCCTGCTCCAGGAGACAGCGATGACACAGAGTGAACCGGTGATTTTGGGCTTCATGGGCAACCGGGGCTTCTTTCCGACGGAGTTTGCGGAGGACGGAGCGAAGGCCACCCGATCGGCTGTGGGCCATGTGCTCGGCGGGCGCGTGCGCTACGTCGATCTCGGTAACGTCGAAACCTACGCCGACGCGCGCGCGGCCGCGGGCGTCGCCCAACAGTACCGCCGCACTCCCGACGGCGGCGGGGCCATTGGCGTCATCTGCTCGATGTACAATTTTTCCGATGAAAACGGGATTCGGGACTTTCTGCGGCTGGCCGACCTCGATGTGCCGGTGCTGCTGCACACCGAGCCTGACGTGCGCGGTCTGGGACGCATGGGACAGAAGGGCCGGCGGGACGGGGCGTGCGGGCGCTTTTCGGCCGCTAACGCGCTCCGCCACATCGGCTACCCGTACACCCTCACGTCCAAGCATTGCGAGGCCGTGAGCTCGGCCGCCTTCGCGGACGATCTCCACGCCTTCTACGCGAGCTGCGTTCTGGCATCGAAGTTTCGTCGCCGGGGCCGCGGCGTGCGCCTCGGGTTGGTGGGCTCTGGGCCCGACGCGTTCCAGACGGTCACCAACGTCTCCACCGAGCTGCTGGGGCACATGGGCCTGAGCACGGTCGGCCTGGAGCTGATCGCGCTCGATCGACAGATGCGTAAGGTCTCGCCGCGCGAGCTATCCACTCAGCTGGAAGCGGTCTCCGGCTACATGGCAGCGGCTGACGTTCCGCGCGCCTCACTGGAAGCGATCGCCCGGATGGGCGTCGTCTTCGATCGCTTCGTGAAAGAGAATGACCTCGACGGCATCGCGGTGCGCTGTTGGACGGAGATGCAGAAGTACCAGATTGGCGGAGAGGTGGGCGTGATGCCCTGCACCTGCATGAGCATGCTCTCGGACAAGCTCATCCCCGCCGCCTGCGAAACCGACATCGCGGGCTGGATGGGGATGTACATGCTCCAGTGCGCTTCCGGGCTCGTGCCGCTGCTCGGCGACTGGAACAACATGTACGATGACGAGCGCGAGGAGGTGGATCTCTTCCACTGCGGCGTTTGGGCGAAGAGCGTGATGCGCCCCGGCGCCCGCATCACCCGCCAGGAGATCCTGGCCACCCAGGCCGACATCGGCGCGGAGAACACCTGGGGCGCGGTCGACGGCGAGCTCAAGGCGGGCACCTGCGCTTTTCTGAGACCTTGCACCAACGCGCGCGAAGGCAGCGTGTTCCTCTACGGCGGGGTGGGCCGGGTCAGCGAAGAAGGCATCGACACTTTTGGCACTCGCGGCCGCATCCAGATTCCGCGCATTCAGGAGCTCTTTCGCTATTTGACGCAGCCCGAGCGGGCGGTGGAGCACCACACCGCGCTCGTGGTCGGGACGCACAAGAACATCGAGCTGACGATGAAGGCGATTCGAGACGCGGTGCCCTACATCAATGCCCAAGCGGGCCTCAGCCGCAGCGGCCAAGCGCTGGTTGATTTCTACGAGCACAGCCAGGTGGGCGAGCTCTGAGGCCGGAGCTCAGGTCGCCTGCGTGCGCGCGCGGATTCGCTCCCGACCGCCGACGGTCACGCTCTACGGCAGCGTGCGCGGACTGGCGCAGCCACCACGGCGCACGATCGCGGACCACCGTAGGCCGATCCTCGTCGAGGCAAGGATGTCGGCGATCTCCACGAGATAAGTGCCCAAGTCGAGTCTAGAACGCCCCCAGCACGCCGACACCGCCCCCGTCCGGACCGATGAGCGGCACCACGCGCGCCTGCACGCGCCCCGGCCGCGCTCCGGCCGCGCTCGCGCCCTCCGGTCCCGACCGGCCCGACGTCAGCACCAGGATCGCCCCTGCGCCGATCGCGGCGACGCCCACGCCGATGCCGATCGTCGATACGAGCGCCTTGGTCTCCGCCGCTTCGATCTCCGCGCGACCCAGAGGGGAGCATTGCTTGCCCGGACAGAGCGCCGCGTCCTTCTCCGCGTCGCCAGCCTGCCCCGCAGCGAGGATCCCGAACACGGCACCGACGCCGAGCACCGCCGCGCCGGCGCCCCCGATCACGAAGCCCGCGGTGCGCAGCCCTCCGCTGCCGCCGCCGCCACCTGCGCTGCCGCCGCCGGCGTCGCCGCCCGCCGCCGGACCCCGCGGCGCGGCGGTCGTCTTCGCGGGCGGCGCGGGCTCGAGCTTCGGGACGGAGATCGCCTTCAGGTCGGCGCTCTCGCCGACCTGCACGGTCGTCGACCACACCGAGTAGCCGCTCGCCGTCGCCTCGACCTGGTGCGACCCAGGATCGATCGGGATCGGCGTGCCGAGCGCGGCCGCGGGGATGTCGTACCCGTCGATGCGAACCAGCAGGCCCGGCGTGCCCTCCGCGACGAGCTGGATCTTCGAGAGCCTCGGCTCCAGCGCGTTGATGTGCTCCTGCGCGAACGCCTCGCGCGCGGCGTTGCCCTCCTTCTTCGAGGCGAAGAGCGCCTCCTTGAACTGCCCCCACGCCGTCGCCGTCCTGCCGAGCCCCTCGTTGCACAGCGCCAGGTTGAGCAGCGTGCCCGTGCCGGGCCGCAGCCGCTGGCTCTCCGCCAGCTTGGGGCACGCCTCGGCGTACGACTTCACCTCCATCAGGCGGCGCCCCTCCTCGAACAGCGTCTGGGCCAGCGTCGGATCGCCGCCCATGCCCTGCGCCGCAGCGCCCGCGGGCGCGAGCAGGGTGGCCGAGGCAAGGACGACCGAGGCGACGACGAGTCGAGCGCGACGGATCGCGCGGGGCGCATGCAATCTCGAGAAGATCATGGGGTGGGCTCAGTGCGGATCGTTCAGGTCGATGCCTTGCGGAGGACGCTGGGTCGCTGGAGGTGGCAAGGGGCGGCCGGCCGGCCCGCTGCGCCCCGCCGGCGCCCGCGGAGGCGCCGCCCTCGTCGGCACCGACGCGGGCGAGGCGGACGCCGAGGCGCTCGCCGACGCCGAGGCGCTCGCCGCGGCAGTGTCCGTCGCCGCCCCCGTCGGCAGGATCGTCGGCCCGTCCGGCGTCGCCGCCCCGGGGTCGGACACCGGCCGCTCCGCGGTTGGCGTCGGCGCAGGCGCAGGCGCAGGCGCGGCGGTCTCCGTCGCGCTCGCGGTCGTCGCCTGCGTCGCCGCCGCGCCGCCCGCGTCATCCGCGTCGCCCCGGCGGAGCATGAACACGCTGACCGCGAGCACGCCGAGGACGAGCGTCGCCGAGAGCAGCGTGATCGCGATGATCACGGCAGGAGAGGCCGGCAACCCGGGGATCCGGCGCCCCTCCGACGAGATCCCCAGGTGGGTCGACGAGGCGAAGGTCGCGGCGGCGCGCGAGCTCATCGGCGCGCTGTACGGACCGGGGACGATCTGCTGATGCGGCGCGGAACCTTCGGGCGGCACCGGGCTGAGCCTGCCGCCATCGCCGGGCGGCGCGCCCGGGGGGCCGAAGGCCGGCGACGAAGACGGCCGGGCAAACGGCGAGGACGGGTGCGGGAACGGCGTCGTCCCGGGGGCGACCGGCGACGGCGAGAACGGCGACGGCGGGTGAGGGTAGGGGGTCGCCGCAAAGGCGACAGGCGACGGCTGCGAGAACGGCGCCGCCGCGTCGGGGTGCGGCGTCCCGGGGTGCTGCGGCGGCGCGGCGGCGGCCTGACCGGCTGCCGCAGGCGACGAGAGCCCCGGCCACGACGGCTCGCGGAACGCCGGCGACGAGGCCCGCGCGTCCACGACCGAGAACGAGGGCTGCGACGCGCGGTGCCCGCCGGCGGCCGCGGCGTGCAGCGACAGGCCGCCCATGCGCGCGATCCGGACGAGCGTCGGGTACGTGCGCGCGGGCGCGAACGGGGCGAGCGCCACGACGAGCTCGGCGACCGACGCGTACCGCTGATCGCGATCGCGGGCATAGGCCTTCTCCAGCACGGTCGCGAGCGGGGCGGGCACGTCGGGGCGCATGTCCCGGAGCGGCGTCGGGGTGCCGGTCAGCACCTCCGCGCAGAGCTGCGGCAGCGTCTCCGCGTAGTACGGCTGCCGGCCGGCGAGCAGCTCGTAGAGCGAGACGCCGAGCGCA
The DNA here is from genome assembly GCF_051521455.1 of Sorangium sp. So ce887. NCBI lineage: Bacteria > Pseudomonadati > Myxococcota > Polyangiales > Polyangiaceae > Sorangium > Sorangium sp. So ce887. The sequence continues at coordinate 456,065 of NZ_CP150354.1, forward strand.
TAGATGTCGGTCCGGTGGTCCACCGAGCGCGTCTGCCGCATCTGCTCCGGCGACATGTACAGCGCCGAGCCCAGCGCCGCGTCCGTGCCCGTCAGGACGTCGACGGCGCCGGTCGCCATCTTCGAGATGCCGAAGTCGAGCACCTTGACGAGCGGCGAGCCGTCGACGCGCGTCGTCAGGAACAGGTTCGCCGGCTTGAGATCGCGGTGCACGATGCCGAGCCCGTGGGCCTCGGCGATCGCCTCGCTGCCCTGGACGATGTAGTCGACCGCGTCCTCCAGGCCGAGCACGCCGTGGTCCCGGAGCAGGCGCGCGAGATCGCTCCCGGTCAGGAACTCCATGACCATGTACGGGGCGCCGTTCTCGAGCGTGCCGACGTCCGAAACACGGGCGACATGCTCGCTCTTGACCCTCATGCCCGCCTTCGCCTCGCGCAGGAAGCGGCCCGACCCCTCCGGGTGCCGGCTGAGCTCGGGCAGCAGGAACTTCAGCGCGACCCGCTCGTCGAGCACGATGTGCCGCGCCTCGACGACCACCCCCATGCCGCCCTGGCCGATGATCCGCTCCACGCGGTACTTGCCGGCGAGCACGGTCCCCGGCTCGACCGGGGGCAGCGAGGGCTGTTTCGTCTCGGAACCCGACACAGCGGGCGATGATCACCGCTTCGCCCTCGGACGGCAAGCGCGCGGCGCCGGTGTAGGGCCGCGGCGCCGCACGGCCGGCAGAACAACGCGAAAGATGCAGCAACGCGCGCCGCCGCGCGGCCGCTCCGCGCACGATGACGCCGCCGCTCGTCGCGCCGCCGCCGCACGGTCACGCCGCCGCGCCCGCCACACGCCGGCGTCTTCGCGCCGCTACACCGCCGCATTCTCGCCGAATCCTTCAGGAAACGAACGCGCCGTGCGTCCAGAACACGTCGCGGAGAGCGAGACGGAACGGGGGCAACTCTGGTTGGATAGGGCCACCCCCGGAGAGAACCACCGTGCGCCTGCTCATCCAGCACCGGACCCGTTACACCTACCCCCAGCCCGCCTCGCTCGGCCCGCACCTCATCCGGTTGCGGCCCGCGACGCATGCGAAGGCAAAGATCGAATCGTACAGCCTGAAGCTCGAGCCGCACATCGCGGCGCACTGGCAGCAGGACCCGTACGGCAACCATGTTGCCCGGGTGCTCCTGCCCGCGGGGGAGCGCGCCTCGCACCTCGACATCCTCGTCGAGCTCGCGGTCAGCGTGCGCCCCGTCAACCCGTTCGACTTCTTCGTCGATGAGCGCGCGGAGCACGTCCCGTTCGCGTATCCGGCCGAGCTCAAGCAGGACCTCGCCCCCTTCCTCGACAGCGCCGATCCGTCGATCGCGCGCGGCCCGCTGTTCGACGAGTTCCTCGCCGGGCTGCCGTCGCAGGGCCACACCGTGACGCTCCTCGTCGCGCTGAACACCGCCGTGAACCGGCGCATCAAGTACGTCATCCGCGAGGAGGCCGGCATCTGGACGCCGGAGGAGACGCTCGCGCAAGGGCGCGGCAGCTGCCGCGACTCGGCGGTGCTGCTCATCGCCGCCCTCAGGTCCCGCGGGCTCGCCGCGCGCTTCGTGAGCGGCTACCTCGTGCAGCTGACCGACGAGGGGATGATCCCCGACCAGCCGCGCGGCGTCAGCCGCGACGTCGTCGACCTGCACGCGTGGGCCGAGGTCTTCCTGCCCGGCGCGGGCTGGATCGGCCTCGACGCCACGAGCGGCCTGCTCTGCGGCGAAGGCCACATCCCGCTCGCCTGCACGGCCTCGCCCGCGCTCGCGTCGCCGGTCGAGGGCACGAGCGACACGCGCGCGAGCGACGTGACCTTCGAGATGAAGGTCGGGCGCCTCGGCCACGAGCCGCGGCCCACGACGCCCTACGAAGAGCCCGTGTGGCAGGAGCTCCTCTCGGTGGCGGATCGCGCCGACGAGCGGCTCGCCGCCGCGGGGCTGACCCTGACCATGGGCGGCGAGCCGACCTTCAACTCGCGCGAGTACCCGGACGCGCCGGAGTGGCGCGAGGGCGCGCTCGGCGCGACGAAGTGGTCGCAGGGGCTCCGGCTCGCGCACGAGCTCCGGCGCCGGATCACGCCGGGCGGCCTCCTGCTGCTCCGCGCCGGCAAGCACTACCCCGGCGAGAGCCTGCCCCGCTGGGCCCTCGAGATCGTCGGCCGGCGCGACGGCGTCCCCCTCTGGACCGAGATGTCCGGGGCGCGCCACGCGGACCCCGCGGTCGCGCCGAGCCGCTCGTCGCGCGGGAAGAACGTCGCGCTCTCGCGGAAGTTCGCCGAGGCGCTCGCGACGCGGCTCGGGCTGACCGAGTTCCTGCTGCCGGCCTACGAGGACCCCTGGCGCCACCTCCAGGACGAGGCGAACCTGCCCACCGAGGTCGACCCGCTCAAGGCGAACCTCGACGACCCGGAGGAGCGGCGGCGCCTCGCGCGGGTGCTCGATCGGGGGCTCGGCAGCGAGGCCGGCTTCGTCCTGCCCCTCACGCGCCAGTGGGGGGCGTGGATCAGCGAGCGCTGGGGCTTCCGGCGCGGGAACCTCTTCCTGATCCCGGGCGACAGCGCCCTCGGCCTGCGCCTGCCGCTCCGCTCGCTCGTCGCGGTGGCCCCGCCGCCGCCCCTCGAGGAGCTCGTGTCGCCGCCCGATCCGCGGCGCGGCGAGCCCGAGGCCGACGAGGAGGAAGAGAAGCAGCGCCGCGTCGAGCGGCTGGACGACGACGGCGATCCGGAGCACGCCGAGACGGCGCGCGCGCGGGCGGCGCAGCGGCACGCCCACGAGGGCAAGCGCGAGGCGCAGGCCCAGCGCGCGGCGCCGGCCGCGGGGCGATCGGGCTACGGGGTGCGCACGGCGCTCTGCGTCGAGACGCGCGACGGCACGGTCCACGTCTTCCTGCCGCCGCTCCTCGCGCCGGCCGACTTCTTCGAGCTCATCGCGGCGATCGACGCGACCCGCCAGGAGACGGACATCGACGTGCTGCTCGAGGGGTACCCGCCGCCGCCCAGCGCGGACGTGCTCCGCTTCTCGGTGACGCCGGACCCGGGCGTGCTCGAGGTGAACCTGCCGCCGACCGACGGGGTGCGCAAATACGCGTCGCTCCTGGAGACGGTGTTCGACGCGTCGCTCCACAGCGGCCTGCACTGCGAGAAGTACCTCGTCGACGGGCGCATGGCGGGGAGCGGGGGCGGCCACCACCTCACGTTCGGCGGCCCGACGCCGCGCTCGAGCCCCTTCCTGCGCCGGCCGGATCTGCTGGCGAGCCTGCTCACCTTCAACCAGCACCACCCGTCGCTCTCGTACATGTTCGCCGGCCTGTTCGTCGGCCCGACGTCGCAGGCGCCGCGCGTGGACGAGGCGCGCCACGAGAACCTCTACGAGCTGGAGATCGCGCTCGCGCGCGCGTTCGAGCGGCGCGAGGGCGAGCCGCCGTGGCTCTCGGACCTCCTGTTCCGCCACCTGCTCGTGGACATGACGGGCAACACGCACCGCGCCGAGGTGAGCATCGACAAGCTGTTCGATCCGCAGACGGCGCACGGCCGGCAGGGGCTCATCGAGCTGCGCGCGTTCGAGATGCCGCCGCACTTCCGGATGGCGGTCGCGCAGTCGCTGCTCGTCCGCACGCTCCTGGCCTCGTTCGCCGAGGAGCCGTACACGGGCCAGCTCGTGCGCTGGGGCCAGGCGCTGCACGACCGCTTCCTCCTGCCGTACTACCTGTGGCGCGATTTCGAGGACGTGCTCGATCACCTGAAGCAGCGCGGGCTCGCGCTGCCCGCGGACGCGTACCGCCCGTTCATCGAGCTGCGCTGCCCGGTGGTGGGCACGCTGCACGCCGGCGACGTGATGCTGGAGGTGCGCAACGCGATCGAGCCGTGGAACGTGCTCGGCGAGGAGCTGACCACGACGGGCACGTCGCGCTACGTGGACTCGTCGATGGAGCGCATCGAGGTGCGGGTGCGGGGGCTCACGCCCGAGCGCCACACGGTGCTCGTGAACGGCCACGTGCTGCCGCTCCGGCCGACGGGGACGGCGGGCGAGCTCGTGGGCGGCGTGCGGTTCCGCGCCTGGGCGCCGCCGCACAGCCTGCACGCGCACCTCGGCATCCACCACCCGGTCCACCTCGACCTCCTCGACACGTGGGCCAAGCGCTCGATCGGCGCGTGCGCCTACCACGTGTGGCACCCGGAGGGCCGCGCCTACGACGCGGCGCCGCTCACGCGGTTCGAGGCGTCGGCGCGGCGCGCGCAGCGGTTCACGATCGAGGGGCCGACGCCGTGGCCGGTGATGGGCAAGCCGGCGTCCCCCCACGGCGACGCGCCGTACACGCTGGATCTGCGGCGCTACCCGGTGGACCGGCCGCCGCCGAAGCCGGTGAAGCCGCCGACGCCCGACGACGAGGGGTGAGCCGGCGCGGCGGTGTTCGGTGAGCGGCAGCGCGGCGGCCTCCTGTCGAGAGGCTTCCGCGCTGCCGGTCTCCGGAGCTGACCGGGACCGACGTGGGAGACCTGGTGGGCGCCTGGACGGATGTCAGGCGCCCACGGTCGAGGCGAGTGTGGCATTTCAGCCCAGCGCTCCCGAAGCGCGCGCCGCGCGCCGATGCACGGGAAATCCGGGACGCAGGGAGTCCGAGCCCGGCCGTGGCCTGCGCCCGTGTGGCGATTTGTCTTCGAATGACATCCTGCGTCCATCGGCGGCGGCGGCGGCGACGCGACGTCCGGTGTCGGGCTCGCCCCACGCGGCGCCGCGCGTCTCGAGGGGGCGCCGACGCGTGCGTCGCGTGCGTCGCGTGAGAAGCGCGATTGGTACGTCCCCTGCTTGGGTGGTCGATGTCCCCTGCATCGCATGCGGACAGCACACAAAGAAGGAGGACAACCCATGATTCGCAAGATGTTGGCTATGCTTCTGGTCTCGACGATTCCCCTGGCGGCTGGCTGTTTCGTCGATGCGGACGACGACAAGGACGGCGATGACTGCATCACCACGTGCTCGACGGAGCGCGACGACTGCGTGTCCGCGTGCGATGACGACGGCGACTGCATCTCGGCGTGCGAGGAGGATCACGACTGCGATTCTCTGTGCATCTGAGCCCGGAGTCAGGGCAGCCCGGGCAGGCGCCGCGAGAGCCACGCGGCGAGCGACGGGCGCGTCCGGAGCCTGAGGCGCATCGGCTGGATCCCGGAGGGGAAGGCCGCCTCGGCGAGCGCGGGCATGAGGTCCTCGTCGACGTTCTTGAGGGCGACAACGCGCTCGTCGCGCCGCTCGATCCAGACGAGCTCGCCGTCCTCGGCGCGCCCGAGGCGCGGCTCGCCCTCGTCGAGCGCCGCGCCGCCGTAGAGCTGCCACAGCGCGGCCTCGATGCCCGCCGCGGCCTCGGGGTCGTCCCACGCCGAAGCCCACGCGGTCCCGGTCGCGTCCGTCTGCCGATCGCGCACGAACAGGGCGCGATCGCCGTCCCAGGTCGCGGCGAGCGCGCGCATGTCCCCGAGCGAGGGCGCGCCGTCGAGCGGGCGCAGGAGCAGGTAGGAGAGCCACTCGCCGAGCGAGTCCCAGTCGAGCGGATCGAGCCGGTCGGCGAGCTCGGACGGCACCTCCTCGAGCCCGACGCGCACCACGGGATCCTGGCCGTCGAGGGTGAGGATCTGCTGGGTGGTCGCGGGGATGCGATCGGAGAAGAGCGCGTCTTCTCGCGACCAGTCGAACGGGAACGGCCTGTCGGACCTGGGCGACGCCGCGCTGGCGCCGGTGAGGTTGTGGACGCAGTACTCGAACCCGAACCCGTAGGCGAACGACGGATAGTCGACGAACAGGGCGGGGAGCTCGTTCTTCTCGAGGATCTGCTCTCCCGCCGAGCGCGCTGCGTCGATGAGGACAGCCCAGTTGATCTGGTCCAGATCGGCGTCGCTCTGTTCCTGCACGAGGAAGCGCACCTCGGCGAGCATCGCGTCGCCCTCGACCGCCGCCCTCAGCGCGAGGTGCGCGTCGCTCGTCAGCGTCGCTTCGAGGAGCCCGCCGAGGTCGAAGTGCTGGTCCTGGAGCCCGTGGACGTACTCGTGGATGAGCACCTGGTCGTCCACCTCGCCGATGAGCGAGATCGCCTTGTTCTCGGGCGAGTACCAGGCGGCGAACAGGTCCATCGACTGGCCCAAGGTGGCGTGCAGGTCCATGTCCGGCGGGAAGTAGCCGAGCCGGCCGTAGGTGGCGGCGAGCGTGGCGAGCTCCTCTTCCGCGATGGCGGCCGCGGCCTGCGCCGCCTCCGCGTCGACCTCGTCTCGCGTGACGGTGCGGACCGGCACCTCGCGCTCGAACGACAGCTCGCGCACCTGCTCGGCGCGCGTGGCGAGCCAGGCGAAGCGGCTGGCCGCGGGGTCGTCGTCGTCGCCGCAGCCGGCGATCAGGGGAATGGACGACAGCAGGAGAACGAGCGCGGGTTGCCGGAAGAATCGACGCATGGCGCTCCACCTCGCATGTTCACGCCCCCTGCACGTGGTGGCGCGCGAGGAGATCGTTCTGGATCCAGAGCAGCTTGTTGAAGGCGCGCAGCGTGCTCACCTCGGTCTGCCGGTCGAGGCCGAGGGACAGGATCGTCTGCAGCAGGGCGTCCGCCACGAAGCCCATGAGCGCGTTGATCTGCACGAGCGGGACGACGAGCTCGGGATTGCCGGCCTTGGCCGTGTGGATCCGCCCCACCATGTCGAGGTAGGCGACCATCTTCACGTCGTAGGCGTGGGTCACGAGCCGGACGAGGTAGTCCGCGAGGTGCTTCTTGCGGAACTTGACCTGCTCGTGATCCAGCGTGAGCGACAGGAGGTCCACCGGGGCTTGCCCCTCGTAGCCGTGCTGCTTTGGCACGAAGTGGCGCTTCGTGGCGTCGTAGAGGAACAGCTTCTCGTACACCGCGTCGACGAGCCCCTCGACCCGCGGGGCGAGGTGCTGCGCGGCGCCGTGGATCGCGGCGATGTCCGCCTGTCCAAAGCCGATGAACTCGATGAGATACCCGAACCTGGTTTCGAGATCTGACTCCAGCAGCTTTTCGTCGATGTGTTTCATGGCAACCGATGCTCCTCTTCGCCTTCGCGCGGGCGGCGTGCCGCGGAACAACGCAGGCCGACGACACAGGAGCAGCTGTCCGCTGTCAAGCCTTGACTTGGCGGGGCCATCGCGGGCTCATCGGGCCGCCGCGCCGCGCGCGCGTTCGCCGCCGCGCCCCGCGCTCGATCGCGGAAAGCCACCTGGCGCCTTCACGGCGCACGGAGGCCCCGGCGGTGATGGCCGCTCGTGCGGCCGGGTAGGGGGAGCTCTGATCCAGAGTGCAGGCTGCGACCGATGGTCGGGCTGGCCTGCCGTTCTTATTGCCATGTACCGCTGGGAGGGCGATCGGCCTCTCACCACGAAACGGCATCAGGAGGAGGCATGCAGAACACTGGACCGAGCGAGGATCCGAAGGGCGCGGGCCCGAAGCCGCCTTTCGAGGGCAAGAGTCAGGACCGGCCCGGCATCGAGGCCAAGATGGATCCGAGGCCCGATTACGGCGAGTCGTCGTACAAGGGGCTCGGCCGGCTGAAGGACCGCGTCGCGCTGATCACCGGCGGCGACAGCGGGATCGGCCGCGCCGTCGCGCTCGCGTTCGCCCGGGAGGGGGCCCACGTGGCGCTCTCTTACCTGAGCGAGCACGAGGACGCGAAGGAGACGGCGCGGGTCGTCAAGGAGGCGGGGCGCGATGCGATCACGATCCCCGGGGATCTGGCCGACGAGGCCCATTGCCGGAAGGTGGTCGAGGAGACGGCGCGCAAGTTCGGGCGGATCGACATCCTGGTGAACAACGCGGCGGAGCAGGGCAAGGCCGCCGAGCGGTTCGAGGACATCGACGCCGCGCGCCTGGAGCGCACGTTCCGCGTGAACATCCTCGCGATGTTCCACCTCGTCCGGCTCGCGCTGCCGCACATGAAGGAAGGCAGCTCGATCATCAACGTCGCCTCGATCCAGGCGTATCAGCCGAGCCCGACTATCCTCGATTATGCGTCCACGAAGGGGGCGATCGTCACCTTCAGCAAGGGCCTGGCGCAGGACCTCATCCAGCGCGGCATCCGGGTCAACACCGTGGCGCCCGGCCCCGTCTGGACGCCGCTCATCCAGCAGTCGTTCCCGGAGGAGAAGGTGGCCACCTTCGGCAAGGACTCCCCGATGCAGCGCCCTGCGCAGCCGGCCGAGCTCGCCCCTGCGTTCGTGTTCCTGGCCTCGAACGAGGCCAGCTACATCAACGGCGAGGTGCTCGGCGTCACGGGCGGCAAGCCGCTCTAGGAGCCGCTGAACTGCGTCAGATCGATGCGGACACCGAGGTGGAGGAGCGCCTCCTCGGGCCGGGTGAAGGTGCCCACCGGCCTGACCTGCCCCTTCGAGAGCCGCTCCACCTGGAGCACCCCAATCGCGCTCTTCAGGAGGACCGCCGTCTTCTTGAACCCCTGCATCAACCGCGCGTTGGACGGCGCGAACGTCGCCTCGAACCGGTCGTCGTTGCGCATCGGTGCGTCCCGGGCGTCCACGAACAGGAGAGAGCGCGGTCTGGAGATGATCCCGAGCGCCTGCTCCAGGCGCTGGAAGTTCTGCTCGACCTCCCCGAGGCTCGGATAGGGCGGCGAAAACCGCTTGAGGAACACGAGCTGCTGGGCCGGGTCGTGGTAGACGGCCGTATACGGGTTCCGCTCGAGCTCGATCAATCCGCGGAGAGGCACAGCCAGATGTTAGGCCCATTCCCCTTTGGCGTCGACCCCCGCGGCGCCGCGCCGCGGACCGCGGCGGCTCACCGCTCCTCACAATCGACGCTGCACTGCGCCCCTTCGCACGCGAAGACCTCGGCGGCGGCCGGCGCGCCGCTCTCGTACAGCATGGCGCACACCCCGGGGCAATCGGCGTCGTCGGCGGCGCACGCGTCGGTGCACGCGAGCAGCCCCCTGCACACCGGGTCGGCGACGCACGCGTTCATCTCGGCGGCGCACCGCGCGTAAAGGCAGGACCCGCAGGGAGACAGCGGAGCGCGCGACGGGCACTGCGCGTCGCACCGCTCGGCCGCACAGCCGCCTTCGAGCAACACGTCAGAGATGCCCGCCTTGTGCGCGGTCATGCACCTCTGCCGGCACGGCTCGTCTCCCGTGGCGCAGCCGAGAAAGCAGTTGGCCAGCGCGTCGCACTCCGCGCTCCGCTGGCACGCGCAATAGCTCTCCTGACAGCGCAGCGCGAGGCACGTCGTGCACGGGTCGCCGAGCGAAGCGCAGGCGTACTCCGGTGCTCCGCCCGCCCCGCCGCCGCCCGCCCCGCCGCCGGTCGCGACGGAGCTCGCCCCGCCGCTTCCCCCGGCGCCCGCGCCGCCCGCGCCCGCCGGACCGGCGCCGCCCGCGCCCGCACCGCCCGCGCCCGCACCGCCGGCCCCGCCCGTCCCGGGGCTGCCCGGCGCCGAGCTGCAGGCCGATGCGAGGAGCGCCACAACAGCGCACTTCTTCCAGGAAGAACGGGCCATGGTCGACGCTACCCCGAAGGCCGGCGGTAGCTCAAGGTGGGGGGCGGAGCCCGCGTGCTACCGTGGCCCGACCAAGGAACGTCCTCATGGCCCTCATCATCGATCGAGACCTGGAGCGCTACGTCCACGACCACACCGAGCCGCCCCCCGCGCTCCTCGACGAGCTGCGCGAGCACACCCTCGCCAACGAGCCGAGCGCCGGCATGCAAGTGGGGCGGGTCGAGGGCACCCTGCTCAAGCTGCTCGTCGCCCTCATGCAGGCGCGCCGCGTGCTGGAGATCGGCACCTTCACGGGCTACTCGGCCCTCAGCATGGCCGAGGCGCTCCCGCCGGACGGCGAGCTCATCACCTGCGACCGCGACCCGGACGTGAGCCGCGTCGCCCGGTCGTTCTTCGACCGCAGCGAGCACGGCAAGAAGATCAGGATCGCCCTCGGCGACGCGCTCGACACGATCCGCGCCCTGCCGGCGAGCCCGACCTTCGATCTCGTGTTCATCGACGCCGACAAGGAGCGCTATTCGACCTACTACGAGGAGGTCCTCCCGCGCGTCCGCCGCGGCGGGCTGATCGTCGCCGACAACACCCTCTGGAGCGGCGAGGTCCTCGCCCCCCAGACGGTCGACGGCCGCGCCATCGCCGCCTTCAACGATCTCGTTTACCGCGATCCCCGGGTCGAGAAGGTCATGCTCTCCGTTCGCGACGGGGTGACGCTCGCGCGCAAGCGCTGAGCGGCCAGGGCCCTCCGCGCGCGCGGGCCCGCGCAGGCGCCGGCCCGCGCGCGTCCGAAATCCTGGCGGAGTCCAGGGCGCGCGGCGCTAGAGTCCAGCCCAGCATGCTGCTCACCATCGACGTCGGGAACACCAACATCAGCTTCGGGGTGCTGGAGGGCGTGGTGCTGCAGCACCACCTCCGGTGCGAGAGCGCGCGCTCGCGCACCGCGGACGAGTACGCCGTGCTCGTCCGGCAGATGCTCGACCTCCGCCGCGTCGATCTGGCCCGCATCGACAGCGCGATCATCGCCAGCGTCGTGCCGACGCTGACCGACACGATGGTGGGGCTCGTCGAGCGGGCGTTCGGGATCGAGCCGCTCGTCGTGGGCCCGGGCATCAAGACCGGCATGGCCATCCTCTACGAGAACCCGCGCGAGGTCGGCGCCGACCGGATCGTCAACGCGGTCGCGGCGCACGAGTGGATCAAGCGGTTGCCAGAGCCCGCGCCCCGCTCCGCGCCGGCGCGCGAGCCCGCGGCCGATCCCGGCCGGGGCGATCACGCCGCCACCGGCGTCATCGTCGTCGACTTCGGCACGGCGACGACGTTCGACTGCGTCACCCCGAAGGGCGAGTACCTGGGCGGCGTCATTGCGCCGGGCATCCAGATCAGCGCCGAGGCGCTCTTCTCGCGCGCCGCGCGGCTGTCCCGCGTGGAGATCGCCCTCCCGCCCCGGGTCGTCGGCCGCAACCCCGTCCACTCGATGCAGTCGGGCATCGTGTACGGCTACGCCGGGCTCGTCGACGGGCTCGTGACCCGACTCCGGCGGGAGCTCGGCTACCCGTGCCGGGTCATCGCGACGGGCGGCCTCGCGCGGCTCATCGCGCCGCAGACCGAGACGATCGAGGAGGTCGACGACGACCTGACGCTCACCGGGCTGCGCCTCATCTACGAGCGGAACGCCGAGCGCAACAGCGGCCCCGCCACGCAGCCGCCCGCGGCGCGCGGAGGCGGCCAGGATTGACGACGCCCGCGTCCGGCCGCGATCCCGCGCGCGCCCCCGCCGCGGCGCCCGCGTCCGGCCGCGCGCCCCGGGGCTCGCTCGCCGTCGTCGCGGCGCCCGTGGTGCTCGTCGGCGCGCTGCTCCTCGCGGTCCTCCTCGGCGCCGAGCCCGTCTCGGTCGAGCGCGCCCTCGCGGGCCCGGGCCTCGACCGGACGCTCCTCCTCGATGTGCGCCTGCCGCGCGTGCTCCTCGCGGCCATCTCCGGCGCCGGCCTCGCGGCCGTGGGCGCCGCGTTCCAGGCGCTGCTCCAGAACCCGCTCGCCGAGCCGTACGTGCTCGGCGTCTCCGGCGGCTCCGCGCTCGGCGCCTCGGTCGCGATCGCGCTCGGCGTCGGCTCGGCGACCGTCCTCGGCGCCACGCTCCTGCCCGCGGCGGCGCTCGTCGGCGGCCTTGTCGCGACGGTGCTCGTCTACGCCATCGCGCGCGGCGCGGCCCAGGGCACCTCCGGCGCCTCGATGCTCCTCGCCGGCGTGATCGTGAACTCGATCGCCGCCGGCCTCATCTCCTTCCTCAAGACGGTCGTCTCCCCCTCGCGCTCCCAGCAGCTGCTCCGGTGGCTCATCGGCTTCATCGAGCTGCCCACGACCTCGGCCCTCCTCGGCGTCGCCGCCTACGTCGTCGCGGGCTGCGCGGTGCTCCTGGCCGACGCCGCGCGCCTGAACCTCCTCTCGCTCGGCGACGAGTCGGCCGGGACCCTGGGCGTCGAGGTGCGCGCCGTCGAGCGCCGGATCTTCTTCGCGTCCTCGTGCGTGGTCGGCGCGATCGTCAGCCGCACCGGCCTCATCGGCTTCGTCGGGCTCATCGTCCCGCACGCGGTCCGCCGGCTGGCCGGCGCGGATCACCGGCGGCTCCTGCCGCTGTCGCTCGTCGCCGGCGCCGTGCTGCTGACGACGTGCGACCTCGTCGCGCGGCTCCTGTTCCGGTGGCTCGGCACGGAGCCGCCCGTGGGCGCGGTGACCGCGGTCCTCGGCGGGCCGCTGTTCCTCGCGCTGCTGCGGCGCTCGCCGCGCATGTGAAGGGGGCGCGCCGGGCCGATGTCGGACCGGCGCGGGGGCGTCAGGCCATGCCGAGGAGCTTGTTCATGCTGGCCTCGTCGGCCGGCGTGAACGGGTAGCGATCGAACTCGGCGCTCGTGACCCACCGGAAGGCGTTCACGGCCAGCGACGCGAGCTCGCCGCTCTCGATGTGGCACTCGTAGAGGTACAGGTCGACGACGTAGCGCTCGTACGGGTGGCTCACGAACGAGATCAGCTGGCGCACGTCGATCTCGACGCCGAGCCGGTGCCGGACCTCGCGCTTCAGCGCGGCCGCGTCGGTCTCGGACTCTTCCACGCGTCCACCCGGGAACTCCCAGAGCATCGGCAGCACGGCGGTCGGGCGGCGCTGGGTGATGAGGTAGCGGCCGTCCTGTTCGATCACGGCGGCGACCACGCGGATGGTGCGGACCATTTCCATGGCGAGTGCCTCAGCGACGCCCAGCGTACGACGGGGCGCGGGGTTGTGCGAGCGGGACGGTCGCGTCCTCGGGGCCCAGGTCGCGCGGCCTCACACGGACACGCGGAACAGCTGCTGACCCATGAGCAGGATGTCGCCCCCCGTGATCTCGGTCTCGCCGAGGACGCGGAGGAAGGTGCCGTTCGAGCTGCCGAGGTCCGTGAGGAACAGCCGGCCGCCCTGGAGCGAGATCTGGCAGTGGAGCCCCGAGACGTAGCCGTCCTCGGGGAAGAGGATGTCGCCGCGCTCGCGCCCGAGGTGCAGGCCGGTGTCGGGGACGGGGAACGCGTTGCCGGTCGCGTCCCTGCCGATGATCAGCGCCAGCCGGGCGACGTAGCCCTTCGAGGGGCTGCCGAGCCGCTCGACCCCGTCGGGCGTCGCGGGCGCGGGGGCGAGCGACTCCAGGCGGACGATCTCTTGGCCGACGCGGAAGACGTCGCCGGTGTCGAGCTGCACCGGCGTGTCCCTGCGCAGCCTGCGGTAGACGCCGTTCAGCGAGCTCTCGTCCTTGACGAACAGCCGCCCGCCCTTGATCGAGAACGTGGCGTGGCGCGGGGAGAGGTAGCTGTCGCCGCCGAAGATCGCGCCGGCGTCGCGCCCGATCGTCGTGGGGTTCGCGGGCAGGGTGTACGTGCCGGCCTCGGTGCCGTCGGCCCGGAGCGCGGTCAGCACCACGCTCGCGGCGCCCGACGTGGACACGACCGGCGCGGGCGGCTGCACGGACAGGCCCGTCGGCTTGAGGAGCTTGAAGCCGCAGAGCGCGCAGAACTTGTTCGACGGCGGGTTGGGCTCCTGGCACTGCGGGCAGACGACCGTCCCCGCGCCGGCCGACGCCGCGGGCGTCGACGGCTGCGCGGCGGCTGCGGCTGCGGCCTTCCTGCTCGTGCCGGTGTCCTCGCCCCGGACCGGCGCCATGAACGCCGCGGGGTCGACGAGCGCGGGCGGCGGGAGCGCGCCCGGGGCCCCCTTGTGGGCGCCGGTGCCGATGGCGGTCGGCTCATCGCCGTAGTTGTTGTTCGACCGCGAAGCCGCCGGCACGCCATGGGGCGGCGTGCCCGGCGCGAACTTTTTCGGCGAAACGTCGCGAGGCAGCTCGGCGCCGCAGCCGAGGCAGAACTTGTAATGGTCCTGATTTTCCTTAGAGCACTTCGGGCAGGTGATCACCAGGCCTCCTCACAACGAGCGACCGACGGGGTCCCAAGGCGAACGGCGGCGGGAGCATATTCGCCGCGGCCGCCTTCTGTCGACTGTCTGTCGCACCTCTGTGCGCTTAGGGCCCGGAGCGGGCGGCGGCTCGCCTCGCGCGGGCGCATCACTTGGACAGCATCGCGAGCGCGTCGCGCACGAGGTCCCCGAGCGGGGCGCTGTCGACGCGCGCGCCGAGGGCGGTGACGGCCCGCTCGGCCTCGGCCGGCCGGTAGCCCATGCGGGTGAGCGCGCTGTGCAGGAGGTCCTGCTTCGCGGCGCTGACCGCGGGCGGCGAGGCCGCGGAGGAGAGCGGGACCGAGGGGAGGTGGACGAGCTTGTCCTTCAGCTCGAGCACGAGCCGCTCGGCGGTCTTCTTGCCGACGCCGGGGATGGCGGTGAGGCGCGCGGTCTCCCGGCGGGCGATCACCGCGGCGAGCTCCCCCGCGCCGAGCGCGCTGAGGATGGCCACCGCGATCTTCGGGCCGATGCTGGAGATGCCGATGAGCATGCGGAAGGCCGCCCGGTCCTCGCGCGTCGCGAAGCCGTAGAGGAGGAGCGCGTCCTCGCGCACGTGGGTGTGGACGAACAGGGTGATCGCGTCCGAGCCGGCCGGCGCGGCGATGCCGCGCGCGCGCCCCAGGGCGCCGAGCGGGACCGTCACCTCGTAGCCGACCCCGCCGACGTCGAGCACCACCGTGCCCTCGTCGCCCTCTTCGACGACGTGGCCGGAGAGCCGGCCGATCAATTGACCTTGGCCCCTTGCTGGATCCACCGGCGGACGGCGTCGCGCTCCGCCGCGGCCAGGGTGTCGCCGGTGTAGGGCATCGGTTCCCCGCACTGTTGATCGGGGGCGCACTCGAGGTCCCCGCAGCTCAGGGTGTCGTCCATCTTGTGCATGAGGAAGCTGTTCGCGGGGTCGCCGGCCGCGATCCGCGGCATCCCGGACGGCGCCCGCGACGCGGCGCCGACGTTCTGGGCCACGATCGCGTCGATCTGGGCCGGCGTGGCCTGCTCGCTCAGCCCCGGGCCGAGGTACGTGAACCCGGCCGAGCCGGCCTCGGCGCCGTGGCAGGTCGAGCTGAACGAGCAGGACCGCTGGAAGATCGGGAGGACGTCGGTCGCGAAGCTCACCTCGGGGGTCGCTCCGTCGAATGTGCTGTAATCGAAGCACTCGGTCGCCGAGGGCTCCGGGTCGCCGTCGCCGCACGCGGCGCCCGCCGTCGCGATCAGGAAAATCAAGAAGAGTTTCCGCACGTTCACCCCTCGCAGCTCCATCTGGGATGGCGCGACCCTAGCAGAACTGCGCGCGCTCTGTAACGCGCGAGATCGCCGTGCGTTTGGCCGGCCGGCGCGGCGGCGGGTAGGCTGGGCGCTGCATGAGGACTGGCCTGGGCATCTGCTCGATGGGGCTCACGCTCGCCGCGCTCTCCGCCGGGTGCGGCGGGGGGCGGGACGCGGTCGGACAGCAGCTCTCCGAGCTGCGCGCGGAGCTCGTCAGGGTGCGCGCGGACAACGCGGTGCTCTCGGACCGGGTGGGCTCGCTGGAGCGCTCGCGGGCCGCTCCGCGCGGCGCGGCGCGCCCGGGCGAGGCCGAGGCGCGCGCCGCGGCCCCGGAGGAGCCGGACAGGCCTGACCTCGAGGTGGTGCGGCTCGCGCCGGAGGACGGCGGCGCGCGGCCGCCGGTGCTCCGCTCGACCGCGAAAGGCGTCGTGATCGACGAGCCTCCGGGCGGCGGATCGACGCCGCCGAGCCCGCCACCCTCCACCCTGTCGAGGCGCAATCGATGAAGTTCCACGCGAAGGCAACGCTGGTCCCGGTCTCCCTGGCGCTCGCCGCGGCGTCGACGCTGGCGCTGGCCCAGGAGGAGGGCGCCGGCGCCGGTCAGGGTCCGGGCGTCACCGTGGTCCAGCTCCCGCAGGCCGAGCCGACCGTCGAGACGCAGGTCGTGGTGCCGGGCTACCCGCAGCCGGGGTTCGATCCGAACGCCCACCTGCCCTCGAGCTCGCGGGGCACCACGGACACGTCCCGCCCGTCGGACGGCTTCGATCTGGGCCGCCGCAGCGAGGGCCCCGCCTCGGTGCGGGGCAGCGCGGGCGGGAGCTACGTCGTCGAGGGGCAGTTCGTGCCCGAGTCGCACTCGGTGCGGCGCGGCGACACGCTCTGGGACATCTCGGGCAGGTACTACACGAACCCCTACGCGTGGCCGCAGGTCTGGGCGCTGAACCCGCAGCTCCAGAACCCGCACTGGATCTACCCGGGCGACCGGATCCGGCTCCGCGACCCGAACGAAGGCCCGACGCGCGGCAGCATCGGGCTCGGGGCGAGGCAGGCGGGTCGCGGGTCGCGGGTGCCGGCGAAGACGATCTTCCTGCGCGACCTCGGCTGGGTCGACGACGTCGAGAAGGACACGTGGGGGGAGCTCGTCGCCAGCCCCGAGGACCAGATGCTCCTCAGCGAGGGCGACGACGTCTACCTCCGTCTCTCGGACGATCACGACGTCGCGATCGGCGACGACCTCACGATCTTTCGCGAGATCAAGAAGGTGAGGAGCGGCGGCGACGCGAAGGGCGAGCTCGTGACCGTGCGCGGCACGGCGCGCGTGGACCGCTACAACCCGAAGACGCACATGGTGCGCGCGCGGCTCATCGAGTCGCTCGACGTCGTCGAGCGCGGGGACAGGGTCGGCTCGGTGGTGCGCCGCTTCGACGTGGTGCCGCCGGCGAGCGCCGAGCAGGACCTCGAGGCGAGGATCATCGCGGCGATCTACCCCTACCAGCTCTTCGGGCAGCACCAGGTGGTGTTCATCGACAAGGGCGAGAAGGACGGCGTGAAGGTGGGGCAGCGCTTCTTCGCGGTCCGGCGCGGCGACCGCTGGGTGCAGCAGCTCGGGGGCGCCGGCAAGCTGGCGACGCTCAGGCCGCGGCTGCAGGACGAGCGGCCGGCGCAGGTCGACGCGCCGAAGTTCGGCGTCGACGAGGAGCTGCTGCCGGACGAGACCTACGCCGAGCTGCGCGTCATGCACGTGCGCGAGCGCACCGCCGCGGCGCTCGTGACGCAGGCGATGCACGAGGTCGAGCGGGACGCGGTGCTCATCTCGCGCAAGGGCCTCTGACCGCCTCGCCGCGGCGCGGCGGAGGTCGCGCCGCGCGAGGTCGCGCCGCCCGCGCGAGGTCGCGCCGACGCCGCCTGCGTGAGGGAGCGAACCGTGGCGCGCGGCGGCCGGCGCGCCGCCGCTCGCGACCCGGACGGCGCGGCCGAGCGCCGCGCTGACCGCGACGAAAAGCGCGAAATTGGAATGTACGTGGACGCGTGGACGCGCGTACGGGAACGGACCGTAGGCGTGGAAGGCCCGGCAGCGGAATGTGCGTGAGCGCGCGGCCGCCGGCGCAATGTCCCCACGAGGGGGGCGCCGCCGCGGTATGATGTTCCGTCTATCATGCGTCGCCGCTCAGAAGCCCAGTCCGAGCTGAAGGGCGTGGATGGAGATCCTCCCACGCAGCGCTCGTTCGACAGCGCGTTGGATCGCTGCGCCTCGAAGAGCGGATCGCTGGCCGAGGTGCTCGGTGACAGCGCGATGCGGGGGCCCCGATCGAGCGCCGCGCCTCCGAGCCTCAACGGCACGGCGCCGGAGGCGCGCGGCCACGCGCTGCGGGAGCGCGGCAACCTGCTGCTCCGGCGGAACGACACCGTGAGCGCCGGGCGCGACTACGACGAGGCGCTCGCGATGTTCCAGGCCTCGGGCGACGTGCTCGGCCAGGCCCAGGTGCTCATGGATCGCGGCGCGCTGCGCCTGCGGGAGGGGGTCCCCGTCCAGGCGGTGCGCGACTACGACGAGGCGCTCGCGCTGTTCCAGGCCGCGGGCGACCGCGCGGGGGAGGGGGACGCGCTGCGGGCGCGGGGCTTCGCGCGCGCCGAGGAGGGCGATCTCGGCGGCGCGGTCTGCGACTACGATCTGGCGGTCCACGTCTTCCTGCAGCTCGGCGATCGCGAGCCGCTCAAGCCCCGCGCCGGGTCGCGCGGGGCCGCCGAAGGCGCCGACGGCCAGGGGCCCACGGAGTCGCCCCGCGCCCGCCCGCACGGCGCCGCGCACGCGCGGGCGCTCAAGTCGCGCGGCGATCTGCGCGTCCGCCTCCGCAACCTGCCGGGCGCGGCGCGCGACTACAGCACCGCGCTCGCGCTCTTCCAGGGCGCGGGGGATCGGAGCGGGCAGGCCAGCGTGCTCAAGGGGCGCGGCGACATGCGGCTCGGCCAGGACAACGTGACGGGCGCGGCGCGCGACTACGACTGGGCCCTCACGCTGTACCAGGCCACCGAGGACCACCTCGGGCACGCCGGCGTGCTCAAGGCGCGCGGCGACCTCCGGACCCGGCAGGGGGATCTCCTGGGCGCCGAGCGCGATTACGATCAGGCGCTCGAGCTGTTCTCGGCGACGCGCGACGTGCTGGGCCAGGCCGCCGTGCTGAAGGCGCGGGGGGATCTGCGCTCGCTGCAGGAGGATCTCGTGGACGCGGTGCGCGACTACGATCGGGCGCTCGCGCTGTTCCGCACCGGCTTCGAGCGCCGGGGCCAGGCCGCGACGCTCAAGGCGCGGGGCGATCTCCGCCGCAGGCAGTTCGAGCTTGTGGCCGAGCTCGTGGGGGTCGCGGCGGCCGACGCGTCGGACCTGGAGGGCGCGCTCTCGGACTACGAGCAGGCGCTCGCGCTGTTCGAGGTGCTCGAGGACGGCGCAGGCCAGGCCGGCGTGCTCCGGGCGCGCGGCGATCTGGTGCGCATCCAGGGGGATCTCGGCGCGGCGCTCGAGCTTTATCTGAGCGCGAAGCGGCTGCTGGACGTCGCCGGCAACGCCTCGGAGCTCTCCGCGACGCTCGCCGAGATTGCCCGGACGCACGCGCTCGGCGGCCGCGCGGCCGAGGCCCGCGCCGCGGCCGAGCAGGCGCTCGCGCGCGTCGATCGCGCGACGAGCGCCGAGGTCCGCGAGCTGGCGGAGGCGGTCCTCTCGGGGCGGATCACCGAGCGCCAGGAGGAGCGCGCCACGCGCGACTCCAAGGTGCCAAACAGCCCGAGGCGCCTCGAGCGAGACCGGTATTGAACCACAGCGCGTCCGGCGCCCGCGATCGCGCCGGCTGACGGGCGCTCAGCGCTGCCGCCTGCCGCGCGCAGGCTTGCCGCTGCCGCGCGGGGTCGGCTTGCCGCTGCGGCGTGGGGGCGGCTTGCCGGCGCCGCCGCGCGCGGCCGGCGAGCCGGCGTCATCGCGGCGCGGCGCGGGCTGCTCCGGCGGCGCCTCCGTCGTCCGGACCACGAGCAGCGCTTGTCCGCGCTCGAAGGTCGGCGTCACGCTGACGTAGCCGTTCTCGCGCGCGAAGCCCGCCGCGTCGCCGCGGTGCTCATCCATGTACCGGCTGAACCGCGTCCACAGATCGCGCGCCTCCTCGTCGGGGAGGGGCGCGCCGTCGATGGAGGCGGCGAGGTTCGATCGATCGCTCACTGGATCCCGTACTCCTTCAGGCGCCGGTAGAACGTCCGGCGGGGCAGGCCCACCACCTGCGCCGCCTTCACCCGGTTCCAGTTGCAGCTCGAGAGCGCAACCAGGATCCGCTCTCGCTCGCTCGCCCTGTGCGCGTCGAGCGACGTCCCGAGGCGGTGAAGGTCGCTCGACGGCGGCGCCCGGCCGGCGCTCGCAGGAGCGCCACCGCCGCCGAGCGGCGCGCGCGACGGGGGCGCGGCCTCGGCGCTCCGCAGCGACCGCGGCGCCGCGTCGGGGAGCTCGAAATCGTCGCTCTCCAGCTCGGGGCGGTCCGAGAGGACCCACGCGTTGAGCAGCACGTTCTCGAGCTGCCGCACGTTGCCGGGCCAGCTGTACGCCGACAGCCGCTTCAGCGCGGCGCGCGAGACGCTGCGCCGATCGCGGCCGTAGCGCGCGGCGAAGATCCCGAGGAAGTAGTCGATGAGCAGCGGGATGTCCTCGATCCGCTGGCGCAGCGCCGGGACCCGCACCTCGACGACGTGCAGCCGGTAAAAGAGATCCTCGCGGAACGTGCCGCGCGAGACCATGTCGGCGAGGTCCCGGTGCGTCGCCGCGATGACCCGCGCGTCGACCGGCTCCTCGCGCGCGCCCCCGACAGGACGGACGACCTTCTCCTGCAGCACCCGGAGCAGGCCCGCCTGCATCTTCTGCGGCATCTCGCCGATCTCGTCGAGCAGGATGGTGCCGCCGGTCACCTCCCGGAAGAGCCCCTTGCGGTCGCGATCGGCGCCCGTGAACGCGCCGCGGACGTGCCCGAAGAGCTCGCTCTCCAGCAGGTGCTCCGGGATCGCGCCGCAGTTGATGCCGACGAACGGCTTCTTCGCCCGCGGGCTCGCGTTGTGGATCGTGCGCGCGACGACCTCCTTGCCCGTCCCGCTCTCGCCGGTGATGAGCAGCGGGATGTCCGTGTCCTTCACCCGGTCGATCAGCGCGTACACGCGGCGCATCGCCTCGCTCGTGCCGACCAGGCCCTCGTAGCCGAAGTGGCCGCGGATCACCGCGCGCGCCGAGCGCAGATCCCGCCGCGTCGCGGCGAGCTGCGCGGTGCGGTGGCCGAGGAGCTCCTCCAGCTTGGCGCGCGCGGCGCGCAGCTCCTCGTTGGCGCGCTCGAGCTCGCGGGCGCGGCGCTCGTTCTCGCTGACGAGGCGCGCGGTCTCGATCGCGATCGCCACCTGATCGGCCAGCGCCGTCAGCGTGGGGAGCTCGGCCTCGAACTTCGCCGCCGCGCTCAGGCGGGTCTCCAGGTACAGCGCGCCGATCACCTGCCCGCTCCGCTGCCGGATCGGCACGCACGCGACCGACTGCAGCATGAGCTGGTGGACCGAGACGTAATCGCTCATGCGCGCGTCGTCCCGCGCGCTCGCGGTCACGACCGGCTCGCCCGTGGAGATCACCCGCTCGGCGATCGAGCTGGAGAAGCGCGCGTGCGGGTCGTCCCCGGCCTGGTCGCGCGAGGCGTGGATCGAGAGGTCGGCCGCGGCCTGGTCGCGCGAGGCGTGGATCGAGACGTCGACCGCGGCCTCGCCGGCGGCGGGTGGCGGCTCGTCGCGCGGCGGCCGCTGCAGGATGATGAACCCGCGCTCCGCCTGGAGGAGCGCGATCGCGTGATCGGTCACCTTCGCGAGCAGGCGCGTGAGATCGTGCTCGCCCGCGATCGCCCGGTTGATCTCGAGGACCCGCGCCAGCCGGTCCTCGCCCTGCTGGGGCGCCGCGCCGGGCGAGGGCGCCGCGCCCGGCTGGGTGAACGGCACCGTGCGGCTGCTCATCAGCTCGAGCATCGCCGCCGCCCGGATCTCCTTGCGCCGCCCGTCGTTCCAGAAGACCTCCCGGAGGTCGCGCGGCAGCTTCGAGGCGATCTCCTCCAGCGTGCTCAGCGCCTCCTCGCGGTCGTGGCGCGCCCGGATGAGGTGCCCCCGCTCCGTCTCGAGCTGCGCCCGCGCCTCCAGCGCGCGCCAGATCCAGTCGCGCTGGCCCGCGGCGCGCGCCGCGTCGAGCGCCTCGTCGTACGCAGCCCGGGCCCGCCGCTCGTCGCGCGCGAGCGCCGCGACGCGCCCGCGCGCCAGCGCGAGCAGCGCGCGGTGGGCGCCGGTCGTCCCCAGGCGCTCCGACGCCACGTCGATCTCCTCGCCGAGGACGCGCGGGTCCGCGCCGGCGCGCGCCACCGCGAAGAGCACGCGCTCGAGCCGCGCCTCGACCCCGTCGATCCGCCGGCCCATCGCCTCGTACGCCTCGGCGCACTCCAGGCAGAGCCGCTCGGCCTGCTCGAGGTCGCCGGAGCGCGCCGCGTGCTCCGCCTCGAGCGCGAGCAGCTGCGCGTGCTGCTGCGGCGCGAGATCCGCGCGCTGGGCGGCGAGCGCGTCGAGCGACACCCGGGCCCGCGCGAGCCGCCCGAGGTAGAGCTCGAGGTTCGCGAGGTTGAGGAGCGCCTGCCGGATCGTCGCCACGCGGCCCGAGCGCCGGCCCAGGTCGACGGCGGCCTCGAGGTGGCGGATGGCCGCGCCGAGGTCGCCCTGCAGCTTCGTGAGCGCGGCGAGGTTCAGGCGGGTCGTCGCGAGCGTGCCCGCGTCGCCGGCCTGCTCCGCCGCCGTGAGCGCCTCCTCGTAGACCGCCTTCGCCTCGCTGAGGCGGTCGTCCCGCTGGAGCGCGAACGCGAGCGAGACGAGCGCGACCGACAGGATCCGCGGCTCGCCCGTGAGCCGCGCGAGCCGGACCGCGTGCTCGAGCGTGCGCTTCGCGTCCTCGTGCCGCGAGGCGAAGCTCTGCGCGAGCCCGCGCGTCGCCACCGCCTCGGCGACGATCGCCTCGGGCGAGGCGCCGAACGCGGACGCGGTCGCGATCTGCGAGCGCGATCCCCCGGCGAGCTCCACCTCGAGCTTGACCGGGCCCACCCGCTCGACGGCCTCGCCCGCGCGGCGCTCCGCCTCGCCGTAGTCGCCGGTGCGGACGAGCGCCCGGGCCATCTGCAGCGACCAGAACGCCGCCAGCGCGGGGTCGCCCGAGGCCTCGACCTGGTCCTTCACGCGCGCGAGCTCCGCGAGCGCCCGCGCGGTGTCGCCGCGGTTCATGGCGAGCCGCGCGCGCGCGATCGTCAGGATGGACACCACGACGGGCGAGCAGTCGCCCTGGTACCGGCCGAGCGCCTCCGCGGCCGCGTCGAAGTGGCCGCGGTCGAGCAGCCGGTGGATCTCCGCGGGCGGCAGCGCCGCCCGCTCCTCGCCGGCGCCGCCCGGCCCGGACGCCTCCGCCCGGGGGGCGGGCGGCGCGTCGAGCAGCCGATCGACGTCCTCGGTCGACGCGACGGGCGCGCGCGCGATGCGCGCGACGATCTCGCGGATGCGCCCCGGCCACCGGCCCGCGCGCGCGACGACGTGCGCGGCCACCGCGTCGCTCAGCGACGGGATGGTGCGCTGCACGAGCTCGCGGGCGACCTGCTCGTCGAGCGGCGCCATCTCGAAGCGCTCGAACCCGCGCTCCGGCGGCTCCCCGAGCACGAACACGAGCTTGCCGCCGGCCCTCCGCACCTCGTCGAGCCGCTCGCGCTCCGCGTCGCCGAGCCGGTCGGCGTCGTCGACGAGCGCCGTCACCCGGCCGAGGTCGTGCCCCGACAGCTCGATCGCGAGCGCCTCGCGCGGGTCGGCCACGCTGGCCGCCTCGACCCACGCGACGGCGTACCCGCCGACCTCGAGCGACCACGCGATGCGCCGGAGCAGCGCGCTCCGCCCGGATCCGGGCGGCCCGGCGATCGAGAGACCGCCGCCCGCGGGCAGCGCCAGGATCTGCGCGAGCAGCCGCGTGGACGGCGCGTCCAGCCCGACGATCGGCCAGACCACCGCGTCCGCGCCCGCGTCGGGCCGCGCGCCCGCGTCGGCCGGCCCCGCGGTCTCCTCGTTCTGCCCGCAGGGCAGCCGCGCGGCGCGCCGGAGCGCGTTCGCGAGCTCGTCCGCGCTCGGGTAGCGCGCGTTGGGGTCCCTGGCGGTGGCCCGGTCGACGACCTCCTGGAGCGCGTCGACGACCTTCGGATCGCGCCGGACCGCGCTGTCGCGGAGGGCCTCGGAGAGGGTCGCGCCGAGGGCGAACACCTCGGCGCGGACGGTGAGCGGGTCGCCCTTGAAGAGCTCCGGCGCGGCGTAGCGGGGCGTGAGGCCCACGGGCCGCGAGCCGTCGTCACGGAACGGCGCGGCGAGTCCGAGGTCGACGAGCGTGGCGCGCCCGTCCTCGCCGACGATGATGTTCGCGGGCTTCACGTCGCCGTGCAGCAGGAGCGCGCGGTGCAGGCGCGTGAGCTGGTCGGCCGCGTCGGCGATGGCCGCGACGTTCCTGGCCAGGTCGCCTTTGCGCGCGAGCAGATCGGCGAGGCTCGTCCCCTCGACGAGCTCGCGCACCATGAAGGGCCGCCCCGACGCGGGCAGCCGGCCGAAGCGCAGCACGCGCGGCACGCCGAGGCCCTCGACGCCCGACAGCGCCGCCGCCTCGCGGACGAGCGCGAGCACCTCCGGCTCGTCCGCGTCCTCGCCGAGCGTCTTCAGCGCGACCGCCTTGCCGGTGATCCGGTCGCGGACCGCCCACACCTCGCCGCCGCCGCCCTTTCCGAGCGTCCCGATCGGCTCATACCGCGGGGGGAACAGCGGAGGCGGCGTCACCTGATCCCTCGCTCAGAGGCCATACCCGGCGGACAGCCCCATGAAGAAGCCCGTGATGGAGAAGCCGGCGTCGAGCCGCGTCTGCAGCTGCTTGATCGGCTTGTACCGGAAGCTCACCTGCGGAAACGAGATCCACGGGAACACCGATGGCTTCGAGCCCCCGTTGATCCAGCTCGGCTCGTCGTAGTCGCCGTAATGGTTGTTGGAGGCGTCGCAGTAGGGGCTGCCCGCGCCGGAGCACTTGTTCCAGGCGCTCACGTCGTCGGGGCTCGGGCTCGACGCCGTGCCGCCCGGGTACGCCTGGGCGCGGTAGAGGTTGCCGAACACGACGCCGATCCCGACGCCGGCGCCGACCAGGAACGAGAAACGGCCCTTCTCGTCGATCGGGACGTCGAAGAGGAGATCGCTCGTGAAATAGACGAGCTTCATGTCGCTCGACACCATCTCCCAGGCGAACTGGTTGTCGTTCTTCCCCTTGAAGAGGAAGGGATCCATCGAGTAGTCCGCGTAGGACACGGCCAGATCGATCTCGAGCCCGTTCTTGCGCGAGGTGAACTCCGGGCCGATCATGAAGACGTTCACCGACGCGCCGCCGTCGGCAAAGAGGTTGATCATGAACTTCGGGACGATGACGTTCCGGAGCCGGAGGCCGATGAACTTGTGGGCCTTGCCGTCCTTCTCGAGCGGGCTGTTGTCGTCGGCCGCCTCCGGCAGCGCCTCCGGCGGCGTCTCCGGCAGCTTGTCCTTCTCACCCGTCGTCTTGTCGCCCTGCGCCTGCTCGTCCTTGGCCTGCTTGTCCGCGGCGAGGGAGTCGTCCAGGTTGCTGTCGAGCCCGTCCTCCGACTGCGCGCGGGCAGTCCCGGCGAAGCACACGGCGCCGAGCAGCGCGGCGAGCGCGGCGGCCCTGGCATGCACCCCGACCGCGAGCTGCCGACCCATCTTCGAGTGGTACATTGTAGGTCACCTAGCGATGCGTAAGGTCAGGGCCGGACCCGGGCATGCACGGAACGAACGCGCCGAGGCCAGACTCCGGCTCTCCGCGCGCCCCGGTGCACCGGGTACCAGCCGAGGGGAGGGTACACGAGACGCAGCGCCGTGTGACGCCTGCGGACCGCCCGAGGCAGAGCTTTTTCCACCAGGGCATGCCAGAGAGCGCCCGCTCGCGCCCGGCACGACGACGGCGCGGGCGGCCGCCACGGCGCCGGTGTCGCACGGCGTCGAAGCGCGCCTGGCCGAGGTTGCGCACAGCAAAATAATCCGCAATAGACGGAAAGGATGATCCTGCACCAGTCTCACGTGGAGCAGACGGTCGACCGCGATGAGCGGGACAGGTTCATCAAGGAGCTGGTGGTGGTGCGGGTCCGCAGCACCGCGCACGAGATCGCGCCGGCGAGCCGTGGGATCGAGGGGGCGCGCGCGCCGGGGGTGGAGGACTCGGCCGGCGACAGGGAGGCGATCGTCCACGATGTGCCGCTCGCGATGATCCGCAAGCGGAGCGCGCGGCTGCGGAACACGGTGGCGAGCGTGCTGCTGATCCACGGGTACGGCCAGAACCGTTACATCTGGCACCTGCCGTCGCGCAGCTTCTCGAACTACCTGGCGCGGGCGGGCTTCGACGTCTTCAACCTGGATCTGCGGGGGCACGGGCGGTCGCGGCACCTCGGGGCGCGGCGGCCGGGTCACGTGACCGATTTCGTCCGCGAGGACGTGCCGGCGGCGATCGAGGAGATCCGGCGCATCTCGGGGCCGCGGCCGGTGTACCTCATCGGGCACTCGCTCGGGGGCCTCGTCAGCTACGCGACCGCGCCGACGATGGGCGACGCGGTGGGCGGGATCGTCACGCTCGGGAGCCCTTACCTGTTCACGCACGGGTCGCGGGCGCTCGCGCTGCTCGGCCGGCTGATGCTGACGGTCGACCAGCGCGTCCCACTCGGGCAGGGCGCGCTGCCGCTGTCGGCGTGGGGGGAGCCGTTCCGGTTCGTGCGCGCGTTCATCGAGAGCCCGATCTTTCCGCTGCCGATCCGGGGGTTCGTCCCGGGCTCGATGGAGACCCGGGTGCTCACGCAGCACATGTCGCTCGCCATGGACAGCGGCAGCATCACGGTGCTCCGGAACATGTTCCTGGACGCGGCTGCGTCGCGGAAGAGCGGCCACCACATGGGGAGCCTCTTCGGTTACGCCGAGCGGTTCGAGCAGCTGGACGTGCCGCTGCTCATCATCGCGGGCACGCGCGACGACCTCGCGCCGCCGGCGTCCGTGAAGCCCGCCTACAATTTCAGCCGCTCGTCGGACAAGACGTACCGCGAGTTCCCGCGCGGCCACCTCGACGTCGTGGTCGGAAGGGACGCGCCGCTCACGGTGTGGCCGCTCATCGAGGCCTGGCTGAAGACGCGCATCCGGCGTGCGGCCGCGCGAGAGCGGGAGCGGCTGAGCGCGTAGGCCGCCGCGCGCACGGCGCCGCCGGAGATCTCGGCGCCGGGATGCGCGGCTTCTTTGGTATCGTGGCCGCATGCACATCGAGCTCCGGCAGATGACCGCCGAGCAACAGGCCGAGTTCAGTCAGCCCATCCTCACCGCGTTCGGCGCGCTCCCGAACCCCGAGCGCCTCGAGGGCATGAGCCGCCTCCCGGAGCTCACGTCGCGCCTCGGCGCCTACGACGGCGAGTCGCTCGTCGGAGCCGCCGGCTCGTTCTCGCTCACGATGACCACGCCGGGCGGCACCGTCCCGGTCGCCGGGCTCACGATGGTCGGGGTGACCTCGACGCACCGCCGCCGCGGCATCCTCACGTCCCTCATCCGCCGGCACCTCGACGACGCGCGGGCCGAGGGGCGGCCCATCTCCTCGCTCTGGGCCACCGAGGGCGCCATCTACGGCCGCTTCGGCTACGGCCTCGCGTCGCAGGCGTGCTCCATCTCGATCGAGCGGGAGCGCACCGCGTTCCGCCACGAGACGGGCGCGCAGGGCCGGGCGCGGCTGCTCGGGGAGGCGGAGGCGCTCGAGGCCTTCGCGCCCGTCTGGGAGCGCGCCCGCGCGTTCGCCCCGGGGATGCTCGCGCGCTCGGAGGTGTGGTGGCAGGTCCGCCGGCTGGCCGACGACGACTTCGCCCGCCAGGGGGGCGGCCCCGTGCAGCGCGTCGTGATCGAGGTCGACGGGCGCGCGGAGGCGTATGCGCTCTACTGCATGCACCACCGGTGGGACTCGTCCCACATCCCGATCGGCTCGATCCGCGTGATCGAGGCGATCGGCGCGACGCCGCTCGGGACCCGGCTCGTCTGGCGCTACCTCTTCGACCTCGACCTGGCGCAGCGGATCGAGGCGAGCCTCCTGCCGCCGGATCACCCGCTCGGCCTGCTCCTCGTCGAGCCGCGGCGCCTGCGCCTCACGGCGAGCGACGGGCTCTGGGTGCGCATCGTGGATGTCGAGGCCGCGCTCGCGGCGCGCGCCTACGGCAGCGGCGAGCCGCTCACGCTCGAGATCACCGACCGCGAATGTCCCTCGAACGCCGGCCGGTTCCGGCTGCACGGGGGCGAGCGGCGCGCGGCGCGGACCCGCGAGGCGCCGGACGTCCGCCTCGACATCTCGGCGCTCGGCTCGGCGTACCTCGGCGGCGTCTCGTTCCGGTGCCTCGCCGACGCCGGCCAGGTCGAGGCGCTCTCGGAGGGCGCCATCGAGCGCGCGGATCGCCTGTTCCGCGCCGCGCGCGCCCCGTGGTGCCCCGAGATCTTCTGAGGGCCCGGCCCCGATGACGCTCCCGCTCCGCGGCGTCTACGCGGTGACCCCGACGCGCCGCCGCCGCTTCCTGTGGGCCGCCTGGTGGACCGATGAGCCGGCGCGCGAGCCGTTCCGCCCGCCGGACGCGAGCCAGGGCGGCGCGCGGACCGCGGAGGAGGCGCGGGCGCAGGCCGAGCGCGCCGCCGGGCGCCCGCTCGTCGAGATCGAGCCGGCGTGGGCGACGGCCTGGACGCGCATCCTGCGCGGCGAGCCCCCCTGGCCCAGGCCGCGCGCGGCGGGTCGGAAGGAGGCGCCCCCGCCGCCTCCTCCCGATCCGCCGCGGCGCGCCCCGTCGCGGCCCGCCTCCGCGCGCGGCGTGTCGCCGTTCGCGGTGCTCGGCCTGACGGAGGCCGCCGGCGCGGCCGAGGTCCGGCGGGCGTTCCGCCGGCTCGCGCTGGTCACGCACCCCGATCGCGGCGGCGACGCCCGCGAGTTCATGCGCGTCAAGTGGGCCTACGACGAGGTCATGTCCAGGCTGTCGCGCCCGAAGCGCCGCCCGTAGCGCTCGCAGCCCGCGCTGCCCGGCAGCGCGAGCGTCCCCAACGCCGGTAGCGCACGCGCTGCCCGGCAGCGCGGGCGCTACGGCCGGTCCCCGCCCGCCTCCGCGACCTTCCGCGCCTCGTCGAGGAAGCGCGCGTACTCGCGCGCGAGGAGGGGGGCGTCGCGGAGCGCTCGCTCGAGCCGCGCCCCGGCGTGCCGGGCCAGATCCCGGCGCGGCGCCGGCTCGGGCTCCGCCTTCGCCTTCAGCAGGAGCAGCGCGCCCTGCTCGGCGCTCGCCGCGGGGAGGTCCGGATCGATCGCCAGCGCGCGATCGATCAGCGCGAGCCCGGCCTCGACCTCCGCGCGCGCGTCGAGGGGGCCGGGGCCGAGCGAGGCGGCGCGCAGCCGGTGGACCTCGGCCAGGGCGCCGAAGATCCTCGCGTTTCGCTCGTTCGCCTCGAGGGCGCGGAGCAGCGAGCGCTCCGCGGCGTCGAGCGGCGGCGCAGGGCTCCTGCCCCGGGACGCGAGCCACCGCGCCGAGAGCAGGTCGATGTGCCCGAGCGCGAGGAGCGCCCCCGCGTTGCGCGGCCTCGCGGCCAGGGCGCGATCGATCGCGCCCCTCGCCGCGTGGAGCGAGGCGGTCGGATCCTCGCCGCGGTCGAGCGCCCACCGCGCCGCCTCGAGGCGGGCGAGGCCCACCCCCTGCTGCGCCTCGAGATCCTCCGGACGGAGGCGCAGCGCCGCGCCGTAGCCGTCGAGCGACCGCGCGAGCCAGACCTCCGGGCTCCCGCCGGCGAGCCGCTCGTGCCGGCCCTGGATCAGGTAGGTCAGGGCCAGGGCGCCGTGCGATGGATGGCTGTCCGGGCGCAGCCTGAGCGCCGCCTCGAGGTTGTCCTTGGCGAGCTCGAGCGACTCCTCGGGCGGCGTCCCGTGGTCGAGCTCGTACTGCGCCCGCTGCGCGTAGAACCAGCCCTGGCTGAGGAGCGGCGGCGCGTCGTTCGGGGCGATCTCGATCGCCCGCTCGGTGTGCGACGCGCTGAGCGCGAAGAGGGGGAGGGGATCGGCGCCGCGGGACGCTGTGTGCTCGGCCATCATGCCGTAGGCGATGCCGGCGTCGTTCCACGCCCAGAAGGAGCTCGGGTCGAGCGCGAGCGACCGCTGCATGCTCTCGACCGCGCGCCCGAGCGAGGGCCACACGTCGAGCCCGAGGGCGCTCTCGTGGGACGCGAGGAGGAAGAGGCTCGCCCCCATCGCGCCGTGCGCGGTCGCGTCCGACGGGTCCCCCTCGACCGCCTGCTCGCTGGACGCGATCGCCTGCACGAGGTCCGGCTTCGGGTCCGCGCCCCGCGCGAGATCGCGCCTGGCCCGGTGCACGAGGGCCCAGGCCCTCTTCGCGTGGGCGCCGCTCGCGCGCGGGCTCGCGCGGAGCGCCCTGTCGCAGCGGGCGATGACCTGCGCGAAGATCTCCTCGGCGTCCCCGCCGCGCTGCGACTCGATCAGCATGATCTCGCTCAGGGCGCGGGCGGCCGCCTCGTGGACGTCGGGATCGCTCTCGGCCATCTCCGCCGCGGCCTCGTACGAGACGACGGCGCTCCGGAACTCGGCGAGCGCCGCCGCGTGCTCCCCGAGGTCGCGCGCCGCCGCCCCCTTCGCGAACAGGATGTCGCCCTCGAGCATCCTCGCCTCGTACTCCCAGGGCGATCGCGCGAACGCGCGCCGCGCGTCGGCGAGGGCCTCGTCGAACCGCCCCTCGTAGAGCTCGATGAGCGCCGCGGTGTACGCTGACGGCGCCGCGGCCGATCTCACGCTGTCCCTCAGGTACTTGAGCGCCGGGGCCCTGTGCCGCGCCTCCAGCTCGAGCTGGTGCGCGGACCGCTCCCCCTTGTCGGCGAGGCGCCGCGCCCGGTCGAGCCCCTTCCTGTAGAGCATCCCGTGCACGAGGCCCGCCGCGAACTTCGCCTCCTTCGCGGCATACCCGCTCTCGAGCGCCGCCTCGAGGTGCGCCAGCGCCTCCTCGGGCTCGTGCAGCGCGAGGTGCCCGCGCCCGAGCGCGTAGTGGCCCGGACCCTCGACGAGGTCGCCCGCGGCCTCGCGCATGGCCTGCATCTTCCGGTCGATCTCGCCCATGCGCGCGCGGATGACCTCCTTTTCCCGCGATACCTCGTGGAGGGGGAGCGCGTACGCATAGCGCATGAACAGCTCCATCTCCTTGATGTCCTGGCCGAAGCCCTGGGCCAGGGACGCCACGTGCGCCGAGAGCTCGGCCTGGCGCGCGGCGGCGAGCTTCGCGCGGAGGGCGACGGCGCCCGAGAGCGCGAGCACGAGCAGCGCCGCGGCGCCCGTCGCGACCGCGAGCTTGTGCTTACGCGCCCGCTTCAGGGCGTGGTAAACGAGGCTCCGAGGCCGCGCGTCGATCGGGTCGCCCTCGAGGTAGCGCCCGAGATCGAGGGCGAGCATCTTCGCGGAGTCGTACCGCCGCTGAGGCTCCTTCTCGAGGCACTTCATCACGATGGTCTCCAGATCGAGGGGGATCCCCCGGTCGATCTGGCGCACCGGCACGGGCAGCTCGTGCGCGACCCGCAAGACGAGGCTTGCCACCGACGGGTCGACGAACGGCGGGCGCCCGGCGAGGATCTCGTAGAGCGTGGCGCCGAGGCAGTAGACGTCCGTGCGCCGGTCGAGCTGGCGCTGGCCCCCGGACACCTGCTCGGGCGCCATGTACGCCGGCGTCCCCTCGCCGCTCATGGTCGCGCGGACGTCCACGGCCGTGTCCCGCGCGAGCCCGAAATCGAGGAGGTAGGGGCGGAAGGCGCCGTCGGCCGTCCGCTCGACAAGGATGTTCGCCGGCTTGATGTCGCGGTGGATCAGCCCGAGCCGGTGGGCGGCGTGGAGGCCGTCCGCCACGTCGGCCACGATCTTCACCCGCTGCTCGAGCGACATCTGCTGCGCCACGCGGTGGAGCGGCTGGCCGTCGATGTACTGCATGGCGATGAACGGCTGGCCCTGCGCCTCGCCGACCTCGTACACCTTGCAGACGTTCGGGTGCTCGACGCGGGCCTGGGCCTGCGCTTCCCAGATGAAGCGCTGGGCGAGAGCCGGGTCGTTGCCCCGGATCAGCTTGAGCGCCACGTACCGCTGGAGCCGCGGGTCCCTGGCCTTGTAGACCGTTCCCATGCCCCCTTTGCCGACGAGAGACACGCACTCGTACCGGTCCCAGTCGCGGATGGGAAACCGGCTCGGCACGCGCGAGGAGGGCGGATCGACGCACTCGAACACCGTGTCCTGGCCGGCGCCCGAGCTCCCCGGCGGAGCGGTGCGCGACGGCTGGCTCTGGGGCGCGAGCGGGACGGACCTCGACGTGAGCTCCTCGTCCGTCGGTCTCGCGACCTTCGTGCTCTCCGGGCCCGCTCTTCCCATCCGGCTCATGAATCGGACCCTCTTCAACATCGAAGGCGGAGGCCCCCGGGCTCGGCGCGCCGAGCCCGTCCGAGGAGGGGCTCGGCGACCGCGCCCGAACGGCAGCGCTCTGCATAGCCCATCGCCGGCGCGCGCATCGACATGAACCTTCGCATCAGCACCTGCCTCGGCAGCTCCCAGCGCGATGGCCTCGACTCGCCATCTTCCCGAACCGCCTGGTCGCTTGCCAATGAGCGTCTCGCCTGGGGCGTGGGCTACGAGCGATGTTGTTACAGAAATGTTGTGCAACGGTAAACCGGGGTTTACGCGCATGTCAACACCCGGGACGTTCCGTGTCCCCGTGCCGTGGAATCTTCCAGGAGGGCGCGCGGGTGCGATGCGGCCCGTGCGGTGATGTCCTACGCGGCGGGAGCAGGTGGCGGGTGCGCTGTCGACCTACGAGCGACGAAGGAGATCAACGAGGGGAGACAACGTCCGTGGCGCTATTTGTGGGGCGCGCGACGTGACGCCGAGGTGGGTCAAGCTGCGATGCGGCGGATGGGCCCGCTGGCGGGTCGCTCAATACTTGACGGTGCAGCCGAACGCCTCGGTCTCTTTCGTGGAGATCGGCTTGCCGGCGGCGAGCTCGGCGATCGCTGCATCGACGTAGTTCGTGACCTGCTCGCCCGGCTCGGGCTCACCGCCCTTCGTGCTGTCGATGGCGCCCGCGTAGACGAGCGTGCCCTGCGGGTCGATGATGTACATATGCGGCGTGCGCTCGGCGCCGTACGCGCGCCCGACATCGCCCTTCTCGTCGATGAGGAGCGGATAGCTCATCCCGAACTCCTGCTTTGCCTTCGCGTTCTCGTCCTTGGCGGTGCCCTGCTTGCCCGGAGCGCCCGAGTTGATGGCGAGCCACACGACGCCCTTCTGGGCTTGCTGCGCCGGCGCGTCCTTCAGACCGCCCTTGCGGTGCGAGAGCTGCACGAACGGGCAACCGGGGTTGAACCACTCGAGAACGACCGTCTTGCCCTTGAAGTCGGCCAGCTTGACGGGCTTGCCGTCGAGGTCCGGCAGCGTGAAATCGGGCGCGGGCTGGCCGATCTTCGCGTTCTTCGCCTGCGTCGCCGGCGCCTGGGCCGCGTTCGCCTCGGCGGGCTTCGCCTTCGGGGCGTCGGCCTTGGCGGGCTGCGCTGCAACGGCGCCGGCCGCCGCGGGCGCGCTGGCCTCGCCGGGCTGGGTGCACGCCGCGAGCGCCGCGGCGAGGAAGGTCAGGGGGATGAGCTTGGTCATGCCGAGACGCTTACCACGCCCCGCGACGGGCGCATGCGTCAGGGGAACTCCGGCCAACGATCGCCGGTCGCCCACCGGTACCGCAGGCCGAGCTGCCCGAGATCCGCGCCCAGCAAGCCGAGCTGATCGGGCGTCGCCGCCACCACCATCACCGTCCCGACTGCGTCCAGGTGGTGTGTCAGCGAGACGGCCAGCACCGGGCCGATGCGCACGATGACGCTGCCGCGGCCGGGGTTGCCGAGCACCTCGGCCGCGGCGCCGAGCCGGAGCTCGCCGTACCGGTCCATCTCCCCCAGGAAGCCGAGCCGCGCGCGGTAGAGATACGGCGGCTTCATCACCGTGTGGAGCGATTCCTCGTAGAGAGTGAATCCCTCGGGCGCGCCCAGCACCGCATAACCGGTCGCCACGCCGAACAGGTTGCCTCCGAGCAGGGGTATCGAGCCCGACACCTCGATCTCCCCGGCGACGTAGCGCGACAGGGGGCCCAGCATGAGCTCGGTGTCCCTGCGCGTGTACGACGCCCGGGGCTCGAGGAAGTACTGGCTCGTCGAGAAGGCGTATCGCGCGCCGCCGCGGATCTCCACGCCGGGCAGCGCCGCGTGGAGGCCCACGTACTCCGCGCCGCCGCTCGGCGAGACGCTCGCGTAGCCCTCGATCCCGAGCCAGGACCAGTGCGGCTTGCCGAAGCCGACCGCGAGGCTCGGCCTGTAATAGATGACGCCGAGATCCATCACCGCGGAGACGAACGGGCGCGCGCCCGCGCTCCGCGCCCAGTACGAGCGCTTCTGCAGGAGATCGACCCCCGAGGGCATCGGCGGCGGATCGACGGCGGGCGGCGGCAGGTCGGCCGGGTCCTGGGCGCGGGCCCCGGCGGGCGGGAGGGCGAGCGCGGCGAGCGCCGCGGCGGCGGCGAGCGTGCGGCGCGGCGCCATCGCTAGAACCTGCCCACGAGGGTTCCGCCGAGCGGCGCGGGCACGAAGCGGATCGAGACGCCGTCCCCGCGCGGCGCGTCCGCCGCCGGGGCGCCGCCGCGGTAGTGCAGGAGCCACGGGAGCCCGAAGCCCGTCAGGGCGCCGACGGTCGCGCCCGTGAGCGCGTCGGTCGCGAAGTGCTGGTCCGAGACGACCCGCAGCGTCGCCACGGCGGCCGCCGTCCCGAGCGACGCGGCGCACGCGAGCGCGTCGGGCGCGCCGCCGCCGTACAGGGGCAGGTGCGCGTGGTGCGAGCACACGAGCCCCGCCGCCGTGAACGCGGTCGAGCTGTGGCCGCTGAAGAAGCTCCGGTACCGCTTGCTCCCCCGGCAGTCGCGGTCCTGCTGCTCCTCCGGTCCGGTGCACCCGGCGCGGTAGGGGCGCTCGCGGCTCGTGAGCCCCGCGACGACGCCGTTCAGGGCCGCGTTGAACGCGAGCGCCTCGATGTCGATCATCGCCATCTCCCACGCGACGCTGCCGCGCCCGTGCCCCCACCAGGTGACGAGCAGGGCGTCCACCGCGAGGTGGTTGGTCATCAGCGTGAGCAGGAGATCGCTCGCGTCGCGCGCCATCTCGCGCTGGCGATCGCTCCGGATGCGCAGGGCGTGGCGCGCCGAGCCGTCGAAGCCGTTCACGGTCGTCCACCGGCCCTCCGACGGCGGGATGGCCAGCGTCCCGAAGGCGGTCGCGGCCAGGAGGCCCGTGGCCACGTACTCGCTCGCGCGGAAGCCCGTCCAGCGCGGGTCCCACGCGACCTCGCGCCGCGCGCGCTCCGGCGGCGCCGCGGCCTGCGCGCCGGGCGCCGCCGCCGCGCCGGGCGCCGCCGCGGCCGGCTCGGCCTGCGCCGCCGCCGCGCCGAGCAGCGCCGCCGCGCCGAGCAGCGCCGCCGCGCCGGAGGCGGGCCGTAGGGCGGCGGTGCACCTCACGGGGCGGACCGCGCGAGTCAGAAGTCGGGGTGGCCGATGACGAGGAACTCGAGCTGCCCGGCGCCCGCGTTGCGCAGCCCATGGTGCACGTTCTTCTCGACGTGCATCATCTGGCCGGGGCCGAGCGGCACCTCGCGGTCGCCGACGATGCCGAGCGCCTTGCCGGCCAGGATGTAGATGGTCTCGCTGGTCTCGGTGTGGAGCTCGCGCGAGATCTCACAGCCGGGGTCCATCTTGCCCTTGTAGAAGCCGAAGCCCTGTCCGAGCCCCCTTCCCAGCAGCTGTGCCAGGAAGACCCCTCGGTTGGGCAAATACTCCATGACGTCTTCGTCGGCCGCGGTCAGCACCACGGCCCCGTCGATCTGCTGCCTCATGGCGATCCTCCTCCTCCGCGAGTGAAGCTGCTGGAGAATCCACCAGTTACAGAAGCGCACGGCGTCCTGTCAACGCGCTTCACGGCGAGGATCGCGACGGCGGCGGTCGCATGTCAAAAAGGCAACACCACGCTCGAGGCGGCGCGGAGCTCGTAGCTGAACGACATCGTCCTCAGCCCCTTGGGCGGCAGCTCGATGCGGCCGCGGAGAAAGCCGTCCTTCTCGTCGAGGGTCCAGCCGGCGGCCTCGCCGAGCGCGACCTCGACGTCGGCCACCTCGCTGACAGGGATCCGCTCGGTGACGAGCACCCGCTTCACGCTGCTGGAGAGGTTGGAAACAGAGAGCTTCACGCGCCGGCGGATCTTTCGGCTACCGGTGATCGCCGAGGTCTCCTGCTCCTCGTCGACGGTGCGTCGCACGCGCACGGCGTCGTCCACGCCGAAGCCGAGCTCGAACGGCTCGCCGGCGCCGACGAAGTCGAGCCGGGCACGGCCGATGAGGCTGCCGCCGCGCGCGACCTTCACCGGGCCCGCGAGCAGCGGGCGCGGCCTCCCGCCGGCGCCGCCGCCGTCGAGCGTCACGGTCGCGCGCAGGTGCGCCGCGGGGTGGGCCTCGGGGTACAGCACGAGCGCGAGCTCGGCCGGAATCGAGCGCCGCGCGATCTCGATACGCGTCGGGCGGCCGTCGGAGGGGAGGGTCACCGGCTCCGCCGCCTCGAAGATCAGCGGCTCGCCCCCGTCGTCCACGCCCGGCATCTCGTCGACGGCCCGCGCCCCGCGGCCGAGCCCGGCCATGGCGATCGCCTGGTCGCGCGCCTCGACGACGACGCGGCGGCGGTCGACCTCCGCCCTTCGCCGCACCCGGAGGACATCGTCCGCGAGGAGCGGCGCCTCGGCGCTCCGCGACGGCCGCGCGGTCGAGAAGCGCGCGGTGACGTTCTCCCAGGCCTCGCCCGTCGCCTGCCACGCCGCGGCCCACGTGGTGAGCTCGACCGAGCCGCCTGCTCCCTGCGCCTCGGGGCCGCCCGCGCCGGCGGCGGCGTGGGCCGAGAGCCGCGCCAGGTGCTCGGGGCGCCAGATCGCGCACGCGACGCGGTACGTCAGCTCGATCTCGATGGGCTGCGGCGCGGGCGCGTGCACCTCGACCTCGATCACCGCCTCGTAGCGCGGCTGCTCGATCGACCCCTCGCGCAGCCGCGCCGCGGCGCGCCGGGCGTCGTCCTCGGCGTGCGCCCGCGCCGCGCGCGCGTCGGCCGATGCGCCGAGGGCCTCGGTGAGCGCCGCGTGCAGGGCCTCGACGCCGGCGCGCCACGAGGCGAGGCGCGCGGGCTCGCCGGCGTCCTTCGGGGCCTCGCTCATCGCGTGCGCCCACTTCGCGACCAGCTGGTCGAGGTGCGCCTCGCGGCGCGACGCCCGGTCCCGCGCGCGCTCGGCGGCGCCGGCCCGGCGGGACGCCTCGCGCTGCTCTCGCTCCAGCGCGTCGATCGCCTCGCGCCCGAGCGCCGCCTCCCGGTGCGCCCTCCACCGCACGCGCGCCGCCGTCACCCGGACCGCGCCCTGGCCGTCGGCGCCCGCGCCCTGGCCGTCGGCGCCCGCGCCCGCGACGCGCGCCTGCACGGTGCGCTCGTCGACGAACACCGACACGCCGCCGATCGCGATCCACTGCGCCCCGGCCGCGACATCGACGCGCGCGGCGCGCACGACCTCGGCGCGATCCTCGAACAGCGTCACCACGCGCGCCGCGCTCGGGTGGGGCGCGCCCTCGGCGGCGCTCGCTCCGCTGCCGGTCACCTCGCTTTCGTCCCCTCCGCCGGCGCTCCGCTCCGCCCCGTCCGAACCGTCTGCATCCGTTGCCATGGTGCGCCTGTTTCCCCTGTTATTCCCGACGGTTACCGCCGACGACCTCGTTCCTGGAGGAGAACACCACGCGGTAGGTAAAGGCGACCGAGGCCTTGCCGCCGGGCGCGATCGGGACGCGCCAGCGCAGGCCGCCGCGCACGGGCTCGCCGAGCTCCTCCTGGGTGAACGGCTCGGCCTTCGGCTGCGACGAGACCAGCTTGATCTCGACGTCCTTGTCGTCCGTCACGGGGATGCGGTCGAGGACCTCGACCTCGACGCCCACGCCGAGCGACGAGGAGAGATCGATGGTGATCGTGTGCTCGACGGCGAGCGAGCCGCCGAGCAGGCCGGCGCTCGACTCCTCCACGCGCGCGTTCCTCGCGACCCGGATCCGCTCCTCGACGCCGAGGCCGGCGCGGAGGAGGCCGCCCCGGTCGACGTGACCGAGCGAGGACTGCGCCGCGAGGGCGCCGTCGACGAAGATCTCGACCGGCCCCGCGAGCAGCGGGGCGTCGAACGGGTTCTCGACGCGCGCCTCGCGGTAGACCTCGGCGGCCTCGCGCGGCACGGTCACGAACCGGGGCGCCGCCGGGGCGCGTGCGGCGCTCAGCGCGACGCGGTGGCGCCTGCCGTTCGACGGCACGTCGGCGGCGCCTTCGCCGGCGTAGAGGTGATCGAATTGCCCGCGCGACGCGCGCGGGTCCACGGCCCGGGGCGGGGCGCCGAGGTGGTCGATGTCCATCTGCGCCCGGCGCGCGGCGCGCCTCGAGGGCCCCGGCTTGTCGTGCGCGAGCCGGCCGCGCTGCGGGCCCGTCCCGGGGAGCTGCAGCGCGTCGAAGTCGAGCCACCGTTCGACCTGCGCGGGATCGAGCGGCGCGGGGGCCGCGCCGGCGCCTTCGAGCTCCTCGTCGTGGCCGAGCGAATCCTCCGCCAGATCGGCCGTGCGCTCGGCGCTCGCCATGCGGGCGAAGGCGGCGCTCGGCGCCTGGGGCGCGCTCGCCTGGAGCGCCTGCGGCGCGGGCGGACCGCCGAAGCTGCCGCCGAACGAGGGGAGCGACAGCCCGCGCGACTTGCTGCGCGCCGGCGCGGGGAACGGCATGGAGAGCGGCGCAGCGGCCGGCACCGGGGGCGGCTCGGGGGCCGAGCCGCGCTCCGGCCACGTCGTCGCCGGCGGCGGTGCGGCCCCGCCGGGTGAGGGTGCGATCCTGTCCATCGCCTCCCGCATCTCCTGTCTGGTCTGGCTCGGCACGGGCCGACTCAGCGTGGGCTCGTCGTCGTCGTCATCGTCGTTCTCGTCGGACGCGGGCGGGAGCTGACCCGGGGCGGCCGTGGCTCCCGCGGCGGGCTGGGGGAGGGCGGCGACGAAGCGGTCGAACCCCTCGAACAGGGCGTCGAGCCCCTCCGGCGCCGGGCGGTAGCCGCGGCGCGGGGGGCGCTGCGCGCGGCTCAGCCGCAGCGAGGCGAGCTCCGGCAGCCGCGTGTCCTGCACGAGATCGGCGGTGGCGAGCGCGAGGCGCACGTTCTGCCAGTCCTCGCCGGAGGCCTGCGCGACGAGGGCGTCGAGCTGCAGGGCGACCTCCGTCGCGCCGCGCGAGAACCGCGCCGCGTAGGCGGGCCACCACCGCGCGGCGCCGACGGCGTACTCGAGCCGGAGCGCCGGCTCGCCGCCTGCCCCGCCGCGCGCGGGCGCGAGCCGCACGACCACGTCGAGGCGCGCCGGGGCGCGCTCCTCGACCTCGCCGCGGGTCGCCTGGGCGGCGTCGAGCTGCGCCGAGAGGAGCTCCTTGCGGGCGCGATCGAGCTCCGCCTCGAGCGCCGCGGTGCGGGCGTCGAGGGCGGCGAGCTCGTCCGAGAGCAGCCCGCTCACCGCGAGCGCGTCGCGGATGCGGGCCGCCGGGTCGCCGGGCCGGAAGCGCCGCGCGAGCTCTGGATCGAGCGCGACGGCCGCGAGCTGGTCGCGCCAGCGGCGGAGGTGGTCGTGCTCGGCCGACAGGCGCTCGATCGCGAGCTCGAGCTCGCGGAGCTGCGCCGAGAGCGCGCTCCGCGAGACGGGCGCCGGGGGCACGACGAGCCGCGCCCGCACGCCGACGACCTCGCGCGGCGCGGCCGCCGCGTCCGGCGAGGCGCCCGCCGCCGCCACGAGCGCGCGGAAGCTCCCCGGCTCGGCCAGCGGCGTGATCCCCGGCACCGCGATCTCGATCGCTCCGCGAGGGAGCGGCTCCGCGAGCTCGACGCGTCGGGTGACGATCGCCCCGCGCGCGTACACGACGACCGCCTCGATACGGCTAGCGCACCCGATCTTCTCCGCCGTCATCCGTTCGTCCCTCGCCCGCGAACGCTGTGTGGGAGCGCGAAGCTATCACGCCGCGCCCGACGCCTGATAGCGCGCTATCGCCTCGTGTCGACGAAGCTGAACCCCGGGAGCGCGTCGATGCCATAGGCGCGCAGCGCGAGCGCGTCGAGACGGTGGAAGTCGCGCTGCCGGAAGGAGCTCCGTAGATCGCTGATCAGCGCCTCGGCGACGCTCTCCGGCGGGGGCAGGCGGATGCGCCGCAGGTACTGGGCCTGGAAGCGCAGGTAGCCGCCGCGCATCTTGACCGCGTAGGACCACACGAAGAAGAGGGCGACCCTGGAGCTGAGCAGCCCGCCGAGCGCCTCCATGTCCCAGCCCTCCGACGTGATGAAGTAGAGGTTGTGGTGCGGGTGGAACCTGCCCTCCTCGTAGACCACCTCGTTGGATCCTGCGATGTCGGGGATGAGGAGCTTCGGGATGGAGGCGAGCTCTGGATATACGCGATCGATGGTGCGGAACCAGCTCGCGGCGTTCCTCCCGGCGATGTAGCGCTTCCTGACGTCGGCCTCGTGGGCGCGCAGGTATCCGGCGAGCTTCGGGTACTGCTCGAGATTGACCACCTTGCCGTCGTCCCCGAAGGTGTTGATGACGAACCGCCCGGCGTCCCGGATGCGGCCGTCCTCGATATCGCCTCGCATGACGAGGGGCACGAGGCGGTCGCGCTCGATATCGACATCGTCGCCGCCGCCGACGATGTAGATCCTGTCGCTTCCGGTGGCGACGCCGAT
Source organism: Sorangium sp. So ce887 (assembly GCF_051521455.1). Classification (NCBI taxonomy): domain Bacteria; kingdom Pseudomonadati; phylum Myxococcota; order Polyangiales; family Polyangiaceae; genus Sorangium; species Sorangium sp. So ce887. Next base: position 496,337 of record NZ_CP150354.1, read on the forward strand.
GCCGACGCGGGTCCCGCCCACCTCCTCGATCGGCGCGAACCGCGCCTCGAGGGCGCGCAGGGCATCGAGGTGCTCCGGTGAGCTGAGCACCCACGGGTCGTCCCCCTCGAACCAGGAGGGGTACTCCGACACGGCGACGGCGGCGCCGCGCTCCGGCGCGCCCCCCTCCGCGCGCCCCTCTGCGCGTCGAAGAGCGGCGGACGCGGCCTCGCACTCCTCCGGAGAGGCGGTGCGGAGCGTCGCGACAGGGACGCTCCCCGTCTTGCCGGGCGACACGGCGAATATCGACGGATAGGCGACGACGTCGGACTCGAACGGGGAGGCGCTGTGCAGATCGATATAGCACCGCACCCGGAACCACCTCGAGAGCATCCGGCGGAGCGGGGCGCCGTACCGGTTGAGGGTCCACCGGTCGGCGCAGATGAAGGAGAGGACCCCGCCGGGCGCGAGGAGGTCGAGGCCGCGCTCGATGAACGCGACGTAGAGATCGGCGCGGTCGTAGAGCGACCTGTACCGGTCGCGATACTCCTCCTGCAGCTCGGGCGAGAGCTGCTCGATCCGGATGTAGGGTGGGTTGCCGACCACCGCGTCGAAGCGGCGCCCCTGGCTGGTGAGCAGGAAGTCGCCGTGGGCGATCCAGGCCTCCGAGAGGCGTCGCGCGTCGCCGGGGGGCAGCCCGAGCCGCGCGAGCGCGCCGGCGACGGCGAGGCGGGAGCGGTCGACGTGATCTCGCGCGATGTCGTACGACCGGATGGCGGACTCGATCTGCAGGAGATCGCGGTCGTGTCGGCGCGCCGACTGGATCAGCCGCTCGGCGGCGGGGACGAGGAAGGCGCCGTGGCCGCAGGCCGGCTCGAGCAGCGACAGCGACGCGAGATCCCGGTCCGCCGTGTAGCCCGCGAGGTCGAGAATGAGATGCACGACGTGGGGCTTGGTCAGCACCACGCCGTGGGCCTCGCCCGACGAGCGCTCGCCGTAGTCGTAGGCGCTCTGCGGGAGCATGACCGTCAGATCGAGGGCTGTCTGCATGGGCGCCGCGGGGATGCTAGCCGCGATCGGCGCGTTTCGGCGACGCGCGACGCGCGATGCTCCGCTGCCGCGCTCGCCGCGGTCGCCGTCAGCAGCGCGGCGCCTCGGGCCGCGGCCGCCTGCCTCGCATCGGGCCTCCGCCCCGCCGGCGCGCGGCCGCGAGGGCGTTTCTCCGCGATCGGGCGAGAGGCGGCTCGCGTTTCACGGGCGTCGCGATTGAATAGGGTAGAGTCGCCTCATGGCCTTCCCCCTGCGTCTCTCTTCTGCCGATCGCATCGGGGCGAGCGCCGCCCGCGAGGGCGCCGCGGCGCCGCCGGCCGCCGGGCCGGGCTGCCGGCCCCTCGAGGTGGCTGCATGATCCTCGGCATCGGTATCGACGTCTGCGGCATCGGACGCATGGAGGAGGCGCTCGCGCGATGGGGGGAGCGGTTCTGGGAGCGCGTGCTGTCCGAGCCCGAGCGGCGCTCGCTCGCGCACCGTGTCGACCGGGCGACGGCGCTCGCGGGCCGCTTCGCCGCGAAGGAGGCGGTGGTGAAGGCGCTGGCCGGGGCGCCGGGGGTCGGCTGGCACCACCTGGAGGTGCGGGGCGCGCCGCGCACGCCGCCGACGATGGCGCTCCACGGCCCGGCGCGCGCGCTCGCGGATCGCATGGGCGTCAAGCGGGTGCACCTGTCGATCACGCACGACGCCGGCGTGGCGGCGGCGGTGGTGATCCTGGAAGGGGACGGCGAAGGCCGATCCCCGACGACGAATGACGAGGACGGCGAAGGCCGATCCCCGACCACGAATGACGAGGACGGCGAAGGCCGATCCCCGACCACGAATGACGAGGACGGCGAAGGCCGATCCCGCCTGGACGACGAAGGGAAAGAGCGCTCGTGATTCCGGTCCTCTCGCGCGCGCAGATGCGCGCCTTCGACAAGCACGCGATCCACCATTGCCACGTCCCCGGCGTGGTCCTCATGGAGAACGCGGGCCGCGGCGCCGCCGACGTCATCTCGGCGATCATCGAAGCGCGCAGCGCCGCACAGGCCGGCGCCGCCGGGCTCTCCGGCCACGCCGCGCCGCACCTGCCCGCGCCCGGCCAGGCGCCCGCGCGGGCGCGCTGGCCGGCGACGTTGCCCTCCGGAGGCGGCCCTCGCTCCGGGAGCCTCCCGCCGCCGCCGAACGGCCGCCGCGACGCCGACGATGCCCGCGCCGCGCGGGTCCGCTCGTTCCCGGTGCGGCACGTCCCGAGCCCCGGGCAGCCCGCGACGTACCCGCTCCACGCCCGCGTCGTCGTCGTCTGCGGCGCCGGCAACAACGGCGGCGACGGCTTCGTCGTGGCGCGCCACCTCCTCGCCCGCGGCGCCGAGGTCCAGGTCTTTCTGGCCGCCCCGTCCGAGAAGGTCACCGGCGACAGCCGCATCAACCACGACGCGTACGTCGACCTCGGCGGCGCGCTGACCGAGCTCCCCCCTGGCGCGTCGCTCGCCCCGCTCGAGGCCGCGCTCGCGGAGGCCGACCTCGTGGTCGACGCGATCTTCGGCACGGGCCTCGCTCGCCCGATCGAGGGCCACCTCGCCGACGTCATCGGCGTCCTCAACACCGTGACCTGCCTCTGCATCGCGCTCGACGTGCCCTCGGGCCTCGACGCCGACAGCGGCGCGCCGCTCGGCGCCGCGGTGCAGGCCGACGAGACCGTCACGTTCGGCCACCTCAAGATCGGCCTGCTCACGCCCGAGGGCGCGCGGCTCGCGGGCAACGTCCACGTGGTCGATCTCGGCGTCCCGGACCGGCCGATCCTCGCCGAGGTGGGGCACGTCGCGGAGGTCATCCGCAAGGAGACGATCGGCGCGTCGTTGCGCCCGCGCGAGGCGAGCGTCTACAAGCACCAGGCGGGCAACGTGCTCGTGATCGCCGGCTCTTCCGGCAAGCTCGGCGCCGCGCTGCTGACGGCGCGCGCGGCGATGCGCACGGGCGCGGGCCTCGTGACGATCTGCACCTGGGCCGACGCCGCGCCCGCGATGGAGTCGCGCGTCGTGGAGCTGATGACGACCGCGATCGATCCGGCCTGCATCGCGGCGTCGCTCGACGGCGCGCTCGCCGGGCGGCGGGCGGTCGCGATCGGCCCGGGCCTCGGCCTCGACGAGCGGGCGCGGGCCGCGGTGGATCACGTCGTGCTCGGCTGGGACGGCCTGAAGGTCGTGGACGCGGACGCCCTGACGCACTTCACCGGCCGCCCCGAGGCGCTCGCGACCGCGCGCGGGAGCCTCATCCTGACGCCGCACTCCGGCGAGCTCGGCCGGCTGCTGGGCCGGAGCGCGCGGGCCGTCGAGGAGGACCGCTTCGGCGCGGTGCGCGAGGCGGTGGCGCTGACCCGGGCGATCGTCTTGCTGAAGGGGGCGCGCACCGTCATCGCGCTCCCGGATGGCCGCATGCTCATCTGCATGGCGGGCAACCCGGCGCTCGCCACCGCCGGCTCGGGCGACGTCCTGACCGGGATGATCGCGGCCCTCCTGTGCTCGATGGATCCCCCCGCCGCCGCGAGCGCGGGGGTGCTGATCCACGCGCTCGCCGGGGACGTGTGGAGCGCGCAGACGGGCAGCGATCGGGGGCTGCTCGCGAGCGAGCTCGCCGAGCTCGTCCCCGGCCTGATCGCCACGCTCGCCGCCGGAGGCGATCCGCTGTCCGGGCAGGTCTAGGGCGCCAGGGACGCCAGGAGAACCCAGAAGATCTCTTTATCTTGGCGTCCTTGGCGTCCTTGGCGTCCTGCTGATTTGCTCTCTTCTCTTGGCGCCTTGACGGTTCCTATCCTCCTCGCTCGAGCTGCCGGGCTACTTCTTCAGGAGCTTGAACGCATGCGTCCACCGGTTGTTCAGCAGGCCGGGGATGCACCAGAGCATGCAGAGCGGCTCGATCGCGCGCGCCGCCTCCACGCTCCCCAGGTCCTCGGTCTCCCACCCGAAGGCGTCGAGGATGCCCTCCACCTCCTTCTTCGCGCGGGCGTCGTCGCCGCAGATGAACATGGTCGGCCGGACGCCATCGAAGTCTGGATTGACCATCCACACGCTGCCGACCGACGAGAAGGCCTTCACGAAATGGGCGTCGGGCGCGCGCCGCACCAGCCTCTCGAGCAGCGACTCGTTCGGCCCCGTGAAGAACTTGAGCACCCCGTTGACGGGCGGCTCGTCCGCGATGGGGTTCGTCGCATCGATGACCGTCTTCCCCGCGAGCGCCCCGGGGCCCGCGAGCTCGATCGCCTGCTCCGCCGCGGTCCCCTTCACGGCGAGCACGACGAGCTCGCCGAACTGCGCCGCCTCCGCGAACGTCCCCACCGTCGCCTTCGCACCCGCGTCCGCCAGCCAGGTCGCGAGCTTCGAGGGCTGGCGCGTGGCGCGCATGACGCTGTGACCGTGCTTGAGAAACCCATCCGCCAGCGTCTGCCCGACAATCCCTGATCCGAGAACCGCGATCTTGTTCATGGCAGGATCATCGCACGCCCATGGAGCCGGGCTCCAGCGCCCGGATCGACGTCGAGGATGCGCCGCAGGGCAGCACCTCGGGTTCGACTGCAGCGCGATCGTGCTCCAGCGGGCGATGAACCCTGATGCGCCGGCTGCCCAGCCCAGCGAGACGAACCCGATGCCTGCGCCGCTTGCGCCCGGCGCGGGCGGCCCAACGTTCGGCCCGCTCCCGCGCCGCGGGTCGGCTCGCCACTCTGACGGGCCTCGGCGACCTGCTGTCGATTTGACACGCGCCCGCGTGCCTCCGCCCGCGCCATCCCGCGCTTTTCGCGTCGTTCGCGCGGTCCGCTCGGTGGCACCTGCCTTGCCAGGGTCGATGCGCAGGAGGTCCCGCCATGCTTGTCCACGCTGCCCATGTCCCCGCCCGGTCCCCGAACCCAGCGCCGCTGTCGCCCGGCGTGACACGCGCGGCCGGGCGCGGGCCGTCGCTCGGCGCGGCCCGGACGGCACCGGGCGAGGGCTCGCGGGCGGCGGTCGACGAGCTGCTCCGGGGCCTTGTCGAAATGACACCTGAGCTCTTCGGCCGCGCCCTGCGGCTCTCCCGATCGCCCGCGACGGCGGAGGATCTCGTGCAGGACACGGTGGAGCGCGCCATCCGGTTCGCGGGAAGCTACGAGCGTGGGACCAACCTGCGGGCGTGGGTGCATCAGATCCTCTTCAGCGTCTTCATCACCCGCTGCCGGCGCAGCCGCCGCGAGCGCAACGCCCTCGACGTGCTCGCGACCGACCCGTGCGCGTGGACCGCGCCGGAGCGCCGCGCCGAGGTGCACTTCCTGTCGCCCGGCGTGCGGCGCGCGCTCGCGACGCTCCCGCCGACCTTCCGCGACACCGTCGTGCTCGTGGACCTCGAGGAGATGTCCTACAAGGACGCAGCGACGCAGCTGGGCGTCCCGGTCGGCACCGTCATGAGCCGCCTGCACCGCGGCCGGAAGCTGCTCGCCGAGGCGCTACGCGGCGAGGCCGAAGGCCCGAGGATCGACGCGAGCGACGCGCAGACCGACGCGCAAACCGACGCGCAGACCGACGCGCAGACCGACGTGCAGGCCGCCGCATGAGCGGTGGCGGCGGCGCTCCTCTTTGCCCGCGACTCGGTTCCTCCTCGCTTCCTCTCGCCACCAGCGCCCGGGCTCGTCATCGCAGCGAGCGCTCCTGCCGCCGCCCGGACGTCGGGGGGTGGCCGGGTTTGAAGAGGACGGCAGCAAGGCAGTAGAAAACTTGATGATTTTCCCGTCGTCCCGTCGTCCCGCCCCCCTGTGAAATCTCGCCGGGAAAGCGCGATCGCGACCCGAGATCGCGCCCGCTTGCCGCGCTGATCGGCGGCCCCTACCATCGGCGTGCCACCGAGGAAGCGTTCCTCGCCAGGAGGCACCATGGCATCGACCGCGAAAGAGCCCCACGTCGTGATCGTCGGCGGAGGCTTCGGCGGCCTGAACGCGGCGAAGGCGTTTCGCAACGCGCCCGTCCGGGTCACGCTCGTCGACCGGACCAATCACCACCTGTTCCAGCCGCTGCTCTACCAGGTGGCCACCGCCAGCCTCTCGCCGGCCGACATCGCGGTTCCGATCCGATCGGTCCTGTCGCGCCAGCGCAACGTCCGCGTCCTGCTCGGCGAGGTGACGGGCGTGGACCTCGCCGGTCGGCGCATCACCGTCGATGCCGACGCGATGGAGTACGATTACCTGATCCTCGCGGTCGGCGCGGCGAACAACTACTTTGGCCACGAGGAGTGGGCTCGCTTCGCGCCGGCGCTCAAGAACCTCGACGAGGCGCTCACCATCCGCGAGCGCATGCTGCTCGCCTTCGAGGCCGCCGAGCGCGAGGAGGACCCTGTCGTGCGGCGGCGGCTGCTCACGTTCGTCGTCATCGGCGGCGGCGCCACGGGCGTCGAGATGGCCGGCGCCTTCGCCGAGCTCGCGCGCTACATCCTCGCCCGTGACTTCCGCTCCCTCGACGCCTCGCTCTCGCGCGTGGTGCTCGTCGAGATCGGCCAGCGCATCCTCCAGGCCTTCCCCGAGGGCCTCTCGGCGAGCGCCGAGCGGCAGCTCACGTCGCTCGGGGTCGAGGTCATCAAGGGCCGCCGCTTCCGGACCATCGACGAGCAGGGGGTCGAGTTCGAGGACGGCGAGCGCCTCCTCGCGGCGACCGTCATCTGGGCGGCGGGGGTCCGCGGCACCCCGCTCGCGCGCTCTCTCGGGGTCGAGCTCGATCGCATCGGCCGCGTGAAGATTGAGCCGGACTGCTCCCTGCCCGGGCACCCGAACGCCTTCGCGATCGGCGACATGACCCTGCTCCGCGACCGGAACGGCGTCGACGTGCCCGGCCTCAGCCCCGCCGCGATCCAGGAGGGGCGCTTCGTCGCGCGCTGCATCCTCGGCGACCTCGAGGGCCTCCCGCGCGGGCAGTTCGCCTACCGCGACAAGGGGACGATGGCGACCATCGGCCGCTCGCGCGCCATCGCGAAGGTCGGGCGCCTGCAGATGTCCGGCACGCTCGCGTGGCTCGCCTGGCTGGGCGTCCACGTGCTCTTCCTCATCGGCTTCAAGAACCGCTTCGCCGTCATGTTCGCGTGGATGTGGCAGTACATCACCTTCAAGCGCGGCGCCCGGCTCATCACCGGCCACACCGCCCGCGCCGCGCTCCCCGCGGCGGCGCCCGCGATCGCGCCCCCGGCGCCCGGCCCATCACCGGCCCGGCGCGCGGTGGCGGACGCCGTCTCCGGCGGCGCCTGAGCGCCCTCGGCGCTCGCTTGCTTGACGCGCGGCCTCCACCATGGCGGATACGCCTCCAGTGAAGGCACGCAGAGCTCAGTCATCCGCGCGACCGGCGACCCCCGAGCCGCCGCCGCCCCCGGCGAGCGATCCGGGCGGTGACGAGCCGGTGCTCGACGAGTCCTCGGACCTCACGCCGGTCGTCGCCTCCAACCTGAAGCGGTTCCGGGCCGAGCGCGGCCTGTCGCTCGAGCGCCTGGCGAAGGCGTCCGGGGTGAGCCGGGCGATGCTCGGGCAGATCGAGCTGGGCCAGAGCACGCCGACCATCAACGTCCTCTGGAAGATCGCGCGCGCCCTCGGGGTCCCCTTCTCGGCGCTGATGAGCCAGGCGGCCTCGCCCGTCACGACCGTCATGCAGGTCTCGCACGCGCGCATCCTGCGCTCGCGCGACGGCGACTTCTCTTCCCGGGCGCTCTTCCCGACGGACCGGCCGCGCAACGTGGAGTTCTACGAGCTCCGCCTCGCGCCGCGCTCGGTGGAGAACGCCGACGCGCACGCCCCCGGCACCTCCGAGAACCTTGTCGTCACGGAGGGCTCGGTGGAGATCATCGTGGCCGGCGAGCGGCGCGTCCTCGAGACCGGCGACGCCATCCTGTTCGAGGCCGACAGCCCCCACAGCTACCGCAACCTGGGCAGCTCCGAGGCCGTCATGTACCTCGTCATGACCTACGGATCGCGCGGGTAACCCCCCCGGGTTTCACGAGCTCCAGCGGCCCCGTGTCCCTCCGGTATCCAAGACGTGTCGTCCGTTATACTGTCAGATCTCCCTTGCGCCCTCTGCTTTAGCGTGAGATATGTCCGCTATAGCGGCGGTCACCCGCTGCGGGTAGCAAGGAGACGGGGCGATGCGGATCACCTGGATCGGTGGGTTGGATCGCAACCAGGCGCAGCTGGAGCGGATGGCGCTGCAGGCCGGGCACCATCTGGAGTTTCACACGGGCAACACGGGGGGCCGCGGGGCGGCCGAGCTGCGGGCGGCGATCGAGCGGGCCGATCTTGTGATTGTGCTCACCGACGTGAACAGCCACGGCGGCGTGCTGCTCGCCAAGAAGCTCTGCCACAAGCTCGGCCGCGCGGCCTTCATGGCGCGCCGCTGCGGCGCCTCGCGCTTCCAGCAGCTCCTCGACGCGCTCGCGCAGCGGGAAGCGCGGTTTCTGGCGACCGGATAACGGAGAGTACGACCGATGCGATGCTTGATCATGGTGCTCTGCTGCGTGCTGGCGCTGGCCGGGTGCTCGAAGAGCGAGGCGAGTAAATCGGGCTCGGTGGAGCTCCTGAACGTCTCTTATGACCCCACGCGCGAGCTCTATGAAGAGGTGAACGCCGCCTTCGCGAAGCGCTGGAAGGAGCAGAGCGGACAGGGCGTCACCATCAAGCAGTCGCACGGCGGCTCGGGCAAGCAGGCCCGCTCGGTGATCGACGGGCTCCAGGCGGACGTGGTCACGCTCGCGCTCGCCTATGACGTCGATGCGCTCGTGCCGAGCGGTCGTCTCAAGGAGGGGTGGCAGGCGCGCCTCAAGGACAACAGCGCTCCTTACACGTCGACCATCGTCTTCCTGGTGCGCAAGGGCAACCCGAAGGGCATCAAGGACTGGGACGATCTCGTGAAGGAGGGCGTCGCGGTCATCACGCCGAACCCGAAGACCTCCGGCGGCGCGCGGTGGAACTACCTCGCCGCGTGGGGGTACGAGCTGAAGCGAGCGGGCGGCGACGAGGCCAGAGCGAAGGATTTCGTCGGCCGTCTCTTCAAGAACGTGCCCGTCCTCGACACGGGCGCGCGCGGCTCGACCACGACGTTCGTCGAGCGCGGGCTCGGCGACGTCCTGATCGCCTGGGAGAACGAGGCGCTGCTCGCGGTGAAGCAGAGCGGCAAGGACAAGTTCGAGGTGATCGTGCCGTCGATCAGCATCCTCGCCGAGCCTCCTGTCGCGGTGGTCGACAAGGTGGTCGACAAGCGCGGGACGAGGGCGGCGGCGGAGGCGTACCTCGACTTCCTCTACACGGAGGAGGGGCAGCGCATCGCGGTGAAGCACTTCTACCGCCCGCGCCATCCGGCGGTCCTCGCGGCGGCCGAGTCGGAGGGGGTCTTCCAGAAGGTCGCGCTCTTCTCGATTGACGAGGTGTTCGGCGGGTGGCAAAAAGCTCAGAAGGCGCACTTCTCCGACGGCGGCGTCTTCGACCAGATCTACCAGGCCGGTAAGTAAATTTCGGTGGCTCTCCTCTGGCGGCGACAGAGCGTTCTGCCCGGCTTCGGGCTCGCGATGGGGATCACGGTAACGTACCTGTCGTTGCTCGTGCTGGTCCCGCTGTCGATGATCTTCCTCAGGACAGCGACGCTCTCGCCCAGCGATATCTGGGCCGTGGTGACCTCTCCGCGCGCCATCGCCTCCTTGAAGATCAGCTTCGCCGCGTCGCTCATCGCGGCGGGCATCAACGCGGTCTTCGGCGTGCTCGTGGCGTGGGTGCTCGTGCGCTACAGCTTCCCGGGCAAGTCGATCGTCGACGCGCTCGTCGATCTACCGTTCGCGCTCCCGACGGCGGTCGGGGGCATCGCGCTCACGGCCATCTATGCGCAGCAAGGGTGGGTCGGCCAGTTCCTCTACCCGCTCGGGATCCAGAGCGCGTTCAGCCGTCTCGGCGTGGTCATCGCGCTCACCTTCGTGGGGCTCCCGTTCGTCGTGCGGACGGTCCAGCCGGTGATGGAGGAGCTCGAGGTGGACCAGGAAGAGGCGGCGGCGTCGCTCGGCGCGGGCCGCTTCCAGATCTTCCGTCGGATCCTCCTGCCGGCGCTCTGGCCCTCGATCCTCACCGGCTTCGCGATGTCGTTCGCGAGGGCGTTCGGCGAGTACGGGTCGGTCGTGTTCATCTCGGGGAACATGCCTTTCAAGACCGAGATCACGCCGCTCGTCATCATGACGAAGCTCGAGCAGTACGACTATGCGGGGGCGACGGCGCTCGCGCTCGTGATGCTGCTCTGCTCCTTCGTGCTTCTGTTCGTGATCAACCGGCTCCAGTCCTGGAGCGGCGCGCGCGGCTCGTCGCGGAGCCCGGTCGAGGCGCCGCGCGCGGCGCCCGCGGGCCCGGGCGCGCCCGGGGTCGCGTCGTAATGGCGGGCGCGGCGGGCAAGCTGCGGGTGAGGTCGCGCGGGGCGGTGCGCGGCGCGACCTCCGAGCCCCCGCTGGTGCGCTGGGCGCTCACGGCGGTGGCGCTCGCGTTCCTCGGGTTCTTCCTCTTCCTGCCGGTCGTGGCGGTGTTCATCGAGGCGCTGAAGGACGGCCTCTCGGGCTACTGGCGGGCGATCACCGCGCCGGACGCCGTGGCCGCCATCGAGCTGACGCTCACGACCGCGCTCATCGCGGTGCCGCTCAACCTGGTCTTCGGCGTGGCCGCGGCCTGGGCGATCGCGCGCTTCGAGTTCACCGGCAAGAGCCTGCTGGTCACGCTGATCGACCTGCCGTTCGCGGTCTCGCCGGTCATCTCCGGCATGATCTTCGTCCTCCTGTTCGGGGCGCACGGGGTGATCGGCCCCTGGCTCATCGATCACGACATCCAGGTGATCTTCGATCGCCCCGGGATCATCCTCGCGACCACGTTCGTGACGTTTCCCTTCGTCGCGCGCGAGCTCATCCCGTTCCTGGAGAGCCAGGGGGCCGACGAGGAGCACGCGGCGCTGTCGCTCGGCGCGAGCGGGTGGAGCATGTTCTTCCGCATCACCCTTCCCAACGCGAAGTGGGGTTTGCTCTACGGGGTGGTGCTCTGCAACGCGCGGGCGATGGGCGAGTTCGGCGCGGTGTCGGTCGTCTCCGGCCATATCCGGGGGCAGACCAACACGATGCCGCTGCACGTCGAGGTGCTCTACAACGAGTTCCACTTCTCGGCGGCGTTCGCCGTCGCCTCGCTGCTCGTCCTTCTCGCGCTCCTCACGCTCGTGGTGAAGCGCCTGATCGAGCACCGGGCGCAGCGCGAGACCGGCCCGGAGCTCGAGAAGGCCGCGAACGCCGGCGCAGGGTGACGCGCCCGCGCGGTAGACAGCAGATCTCGGCGCTCCGCCCCGGGTGAGCGCGGCGACAGGCGCGCTGTCGGGTTGGGTCTTTCCGCCGAGCAGGAAGGCGAGGAGGCGGGAAGAAGCGCTTGAGGATCTTCATGCCTTCCCGCCTTCATGGGAGGCCTCGTCGGGCGAGCGATAGCGAGGAGCGCCGTCGGGCTTCGCCCAGCTTGCGATTGGCCGCCTGCGCTCCAGGTTCGAGCGAGGGGAGCACCATGCGGATCTTTGAAGCGATGGGTCGTGCGATCGGGGGAGCCCTGTCTCCCTTCGTCTGGCAGGGCAGCCTTGTCCGGGGAGCGAGGCTGTTCCATCCCGACGGCGTGGTTTACTGCGCGGGGGTGAAGGCGCTCGCGATGGAGGGCGAGGTCGGCGCGCTGGCGCAGCGGCTGGCGGGGCCGGCGCTGGTGCGGCTGTCGGGCGGGATCTGGAGGTGGCGGGGCGGCAAGGGCGAGCGCCGCCCGGACGTGCTGGGGGTCGCCGTGCGCTTCCGGACCAGCGAAGAGGTGACGCCGGCGGCGAGCGCCGGCGATCAGGATCTCATCTTCCTGAGCGCGCGCCGCTTGTCGCTGCTTCCGATCGCGATGTTCACGACGAGGAGGCGTGACTTCCTGGACAACGATTACTACGCGCAGCTGCCGTTCGACGTGGAGGGCTTCGGTCGCGCGAAGTTCCGTCTGGTACCGCTGCGCGCGTCGACGACGAAGGGCAATCGCCGGGAGAGGCTGGAGCGCGCTGCGGCGGCGGGGCTCGCGCTGCTGCGGCTCGAGGTCAGGCGCGGGGGAGCGCGCGCGCGCTGGATGGCAGTGGCCGATATCGAGCTGTACGAGCCGGTGGACATCGACCAGAACACGCTTCGCTTCAACCCGTTCCAGACGGGGAAGGGGATCGTGCCGAGCGGGCTGCTCCAGGCGACGCGGCTCGCGACCTACGCGGCCAGCTACCTCGGGCGGACGCTCGGGGCACGGGTACGGGCACGGATGCCGGGCGCGCGGGGGGAGCGGCGAACGCGGGGAGAGCGGCGGAGCGAGCGGGAGCGGTAAGGGGCGTATTCCCGAGGGGCAGAGGCCGGCGGAGGGAAGCGGCAGACCTCCGCCGGCTCACGGAGGCGAAGTGCCCGTGCGAAATGCCCGTAAAGGCCGCGCGGGCGTGTAAATGTGTAAATGCGGGCGAGGGCGGCGGCGAAGGCGTTGACAGCTGGGCAGAAGTGAGGCATGACCTCCCGCCGCTTCGAACAGTCGGTGAGGTAGCCAAGTGGTTAGGCAACGGTTTGCAAAACCGTTATACGCGGGTTCGAATCCCGTCCTCACCTCCGCAAGGACGACAGTCCGGCCTGCGCGCTGAAACAGCCCCGGGGGGCGAGCGAGGAGCGGTGGGCCAGGCTGGAGCACGATCGCCGGCGACGGGATCCTCGGAAGGCTCATGATTCGCCTCCTGACCCCGGCCGACGAGCCTTTGCTCTGGGAGATGCTCTACCAGGCCATCCATGTCCCGGAAGGCAGCCCGCCGCCTCCACGGGACATCGTGCACCGGCCCGAGCTCTCCAGGTACGTGCAAGGCTGGGGACAGCTGGACGATCTGGGCGTCGTGGCGCTCCAGGAGGGCGAGGCCGCAGGCGCCGCCTGGCTCCGGCGGCTCACCGGCGCGCTGCGAGGGTACGGCCACGTCGACGACGAGACCCCGGAGCTCGCCATCGCGCTCCTGCCCCAGCACCGGGGACGAGGGCTGGGCACTCGGCTGCTCACCTCCCTGCTGGACACGGCACGGAACCGTTATCCGGCGATCTCGCTGAGCGTCTCGCCGGACAACCCTGCAATACGGCTGTACCGGCGCCTTGGATTCGTCGATGCGGGCCGGAACGGCACGTCGCTCACCCTGGTGCTGGCGCTCTCGGCTCAGCGAGGCGCGAACCCGGTGCGGCCGTAATCCAGGCCGGCGTCCGGCTCGTGATACCGTGGCGCGTTCGGAACACCTCACCCGCGCCGCCATGGCGCTGCTGACCCCGGCGCGCTGACAGATGGCCTCGGATCCCCCGCGAAGACCCGCCGTGCCGCCCCAGGCGCCCGGCCCCCAACAAGGGCCGAGCGCCCGCCCGGCCCCGCTGGAGCCCACGCTGCCGTACGACGCAGGCGCGGCGAGCTCCGACCCGACGCCGAGCGAGCGCGCACCGACGCGGCACTGGTCGCCCCAGCACGCCGCGCCGGCGCCGCCCGCGCCGGGGAACCCACCGGCGGCACCGCCCGCGCCGGGGAACCCGCCGGCGGCACCGCCCGCGGCCGGGCACCCGCTGCGGGCGCGGGCCGCCGCGGCGCTCCGCGCAGCCCTCGCGGCGCTCCGCGCGGTCTTCCAGCGGAAGCCCCACGGCGCCGGACCCAGGCCGCCGCTCCGCCCGCAGCTCGTCCGCTGGGGCAAGCGGCTCGCGATCGCCCTCACTTGCCTGGCCCTCGCCGCGGTCATCGCGTTCTTCCTCGTCGTCCGGCACTACGAAGCCGATCTGCCGACAACAGCAGAGCTGAAAAATTACAATCCACCGCAGGTGACGCGGTTTCTCGCGCGCGACGGCACGGTGATCGGCGAGCTCTTCGTCGAGCGCCGGACCCTCGTGCCCGTCACCGAGATCCCGCCGGCGATGAGCCTCGCGGCGCTCGCGGCCGAGGACGCCAGGTTCTACAAGCACGACGGCCTCAACTACCTCGGCATGCTGCGCGCGCTGATCGTGAACCTGCGCTCCGCGGAGGCGCGCCAGGGCGGCAGCACGATCACCCAGCAGGTCGTGAAGAACGTCCTGCTCACGCACGAGCGCACGCTGGACCGGAAGATGCGCGAGCTCCTCCTCGCCCGCCGCATCGAGCAGGAGCTCACGAAGGACCAGATCCTCGAGCTCTACCTGAACCACATCTACTTCGGTCACGGGCGCTACGGGGTCGAGGAGGCGGCGCGGTTCTACTTCGGCAAGAGCATCCGCCAGGTGACGCTCGCCGAGGCGGCGCTCCTCGCGGGCATCGTGAAGGGGCCCTCCATCTACTCGCCGCGCGTGAACCAGGAGCGCGCCGAGAAGCGCCGCGCCTTCGTGCTCGGCCAGATGCGCGAGAAGCGCTTCCTGCCCGCCGCGCAGATCGACGCCGCCCTCGCGGAGCCGATCCGCCTCGCCCCCGAGCCGGAGCACTCGGACGAGCTCGCGTCCGAGGTCCTCGCCGAGGCCGAGCGCGCGCTGCGAAAGGCCGTCGGACCCGAGGCCAGGTACGGCGGCTACACGGTCGTGACGTCGATCGATCCGAAGATGCAGGCCGCCGCGCGCGCGGCGGTGCGCCAGAACCTCGACGCCTACGCCGCGCGCCACGGCCTCGCCGCGCCGTTCGCCCGCGCCAAGGGGGATCCGGCGCCGTTCCAGGGCGCCCCCAGGGACCCGAACCGCGTCTACCTCGGCGTCGTGACCGGCGCCGACGACGCGCGCGGCACGCTGACGATCCGCGTGGGCACGGCGCAGGGGACCGCCGACCTGCGCAAGGAGCGTCGGTACAACCCGCGCGGGCTGCCGCCGAGCCGCTTCGCCGAGGTCGGCAAGGTGCTGCGCGTGCGCTTCGCGGGCGAGCCCGAGGCCGGCAAGCTGCGGCTGGACCTCGGACCGCAGGGCGCGCTCATCGCGCTGGACGCGCGCACGCGCGAGATCGTCGCGCTCGTCGGCGGCTACGAGGGCGCGCGCGGCGGGCTCGATCGGGCGAGCCACGCGCACCGGCAGCCGGGCTCGACGTTCAAGGCCATCGTCTACGGCTACGGCATCCACGCGCGGAAGCTCACGGCCGTGTCGATGCTCGAGACGAACCCGGCGGCGCTCGAGGGCTACAAGCCCGGCAACTACGACGAGAGCGAGGGGCAGAGCCCGAAGCGCCTGCGCGAGGCGCTCGCGCACAGCGTGAACGTGGCCGCCGTGTCGGCGCTCCGGGACGTGGGCCCCGAGGCCGTGGTCGCGTGGGCGCGCGAGCTCGGGATCACCTCGAAGCTCGGCGCCGACCTGTCCCTCGCGCTCGGCTCCTACGAGGTGACCCCGCGCGAGATGGCGGCCGCCTACGCGACGTTCGCGGCGGGCGGCGCGTACCAGGAGCCCGTCCTCGTGACGAAGATCACGGGCCTGCGCGGCGAGGCGCTGCCCGTGCCGGCGCGGCCCCCGCCGCGGCCGGCGATGACCGCGGCGGAGGCGTACATCACGACGGACCTGCTCGCGTCGGTCGTCGAGGTCGGCACGGCGAAGCAGGCGCTCTCGCTGCGCCGGCCGATCGCGGGCAAGACCGGCACGACGAACAGCGCGAAGGACGCGTGGTTCGTCGGCTACTCGACCGACATCGCGTGCGCCGTGTGGACCGGCTTCGACGACGCCACGCCGCTCGGCGCGCGCGAGGTGGGCAGCAGCGCCGCCCTGCCGGCCTTCATCGCGTTCATGGACAAGGCGCACGCGGGGCGGCCGGCGACCGACTTCCCGGAGCCCCTCGGGATCGTCCGCCTCGAGATCGACCCGGAGACGGGCGGCCTCGCGATGCCCGGCCAGGAGAACGCGGTCGAGGAGGTGTTCCTCGAGGGCACCGAGCCGGCCGGCGTGGCGCTGCCGGACCCGACCGCGATCGGGCAGGGGATCCTGGACCTGTTCAAGACGCAGTGACCGCCGTGGCGTGCCGTGCGCCTCCTCGGGCACGCGCGCTGCGGCCTCGAGCGAGCTGGCCCGGTGCCCTGGCGAGCCCTGCGTCACAACGTCGCGTTACCGGGGCCCGCGGGCGCGCTATGTTCCGGCCCGCCCGCATGACACGGTCGCCGATCCTCGCCGCCCTGCTCCTGCTCCTGCTCGTGGCCGCGTGCAAGGAGCCGGCTCCCGACGAGGGGCTCGCGCTCTCGCCCCGCGCCGCGAAGGGCAAGGCCCTGTTCTCCACCCTCTGCGCGGCCTGCCATGCCCCCGCCGCCAAGCTGGTCGGCCCTCCGCTCAGCGAGATGGCGGCCCTCTATGCGACCGACCCCGAGGGCATCGTCCGCTGGGCCGTGACCCCGGGCCGCAAGCGCACCGACGTCCCCCCGATGCCCAGCTTCCGCGGCGTCCGCGAGTCGGACCTCGCCGACGTGGCGCAGTACATCATCGAGGTCGGCACCGCGGCCGGAAAGCAGCGTCCATGATCTACTCGTTCGTCCTCGTCGTGCACTCGTGGCTGCGCTGGGCCGTCCTGCTGTTCGGGCTGGCCGCGCTGGTGCGGTCGGTCCAGGGCTGGGCCCAGCGGAGGCCGTGGACCGAGACGGATCGCAAGATCAGCGCTGCGTTCGTCGGCTCGCTCGACACCCAGCTCCTCCTCGGCCTCCTGCTCTACGTCGTGCTCAGCCCGCTCCGGCCCACCTCGATGGCCGCGCTGAAGGCCGCGATGCCCATCGCCACGCTGCGCTTCTTCGCCGTCGAGCACATCTTCACCATGATCGTGGCGGTGGCGGTCGCCCACATCGCCTTGAGCCGGGCGAAGCGGGCCGCGGATCCCACGGCGCGGCACCGGCGCATGGCGCTCGGCGTCCTCTTCGCGCTGCTCATCATACTCGCCGCGATCCCCTGGCCGTTCCTGCCCTACGGCCGCCCGCTGTTCCGGCTGCCCTGAGGCGCCGGGCGCTCGAGGTCGCTCGGAGAGGCGCGGAAAAGCGCGCCCGCTACGCCACGTCCTCCCGGCTCATCCGGAGCAGCCACAGCGGCGCGAGCGCCTGCGACAGGCTCCTCACCAGCGCCGCCTCGGCGTACCCCATCGCGTAGTCCTCGATCTCGATCGGCGCGGCCCTGCCCGGGCGGCGCGGCGGGTCGAACCGGATCCTCCGCACCACCGGCAGGAGCGCCGCCGGGTTCGGCGGGAGCGCGCGCCCGTGCCGCGCCGCCTCGTCGAACGCCGCCTGCCGCTCGAGGTGCTCCCGGACCGCGGCCGCCGGCGAGAGGCCCGGCCGGGCCGGCAGGACGCGCACCCGCACCACCTCGGGGCCGCGCGCGAGCGACGTCCAGACGTGCGCGCCGGTCTCGAGCTCGAAGAAGTCGAGCACGCACAGGCCCACGACGCTCAGGACGAGGAGCTCCGCCCCGCCCGTGAGGATCGCGTCGAGCCCCGCCGTCCCGCGGCCCTGCTCGATCGCGGGCGCGTGCCCGTGCCGATCCCCGGAAGGCGCGCGGCCGGAAGGCGCGCCCGCCCACCCCTCGACCTCGCCCCCCGCCTCGCTGTACGCGCGCGCGAGCGCCTCGAAGAGCCCCTCCTCCCGCGCGCCGCCCGGGCCGCCGGCCGGCCCCTCCTCGAAGTGCGCGGCGCGGAGCAGCTCGATCAGGACCGCGTGCTGGCCCGGCTCGTCCACCTTGCGGAGCGCGCGCCGGAGCGCGTGGCCCTCGGCGATGCACTCCAGCACCTCCTGCTTCGCCAGCCGGCGCAGCGGGCCCGGCAGCTGGCGGCGGTGGAAGAGGCGCACCCGGGAGCGATTCCACTCGTCCTCCCTCAGGGTCACGTAGCCGAACCGCCGCATCTCCAGGTCGAGCTGCTGCTGCTCGTCGTCGTCGCCGCTCCGCCGCTGGATGAGCTCGATCCGCTCGCGGAACGCCTGGATCGCGCCGCGCATCGCGTCGAGGTTGTAGACCGCCTCCGCGTGCTCGTGCGCCTCGGGCCCCTCCGCGGTCCGGCCGTGCTCCGCGAGGTGGTAGCGGATCCGCGCCGACAGGCGCGCGAGGCCGTCGTCGCGCTCGAGCTCGTCGACGAACTCGAGCAGCGGCGAGAGCTCCGCCGTGAGCGCGTCGAGCGGCCTCGCCATGAGCGGCGCGAGCGCCCACGCCGCGGCCGCGGGCTCGGCCTCCTCGAGCGCCTCGCGGTGCAGCGCGAACGGGGGCGACGCGGCGCCGTCGCTCCCGGCGGGCATGGTCGTGAAGATGCGGAGCAGCTGCATCGCGGCGGGCGCGCCGCGGGTGAGCGCGTCGCTGAGCAGCGAGCCGATCTCGTCCTCGATGAACCGCTTCACCGAGCGGGCGCCGTCCTCGGCCACGAACGCCTCGCGCGCGATCCGCTCGGCCACGCCGGCGCCCCGGCGCACGAAGACGCTCCGCTCGGCGAGCCCGCGCCGGCAGAGCAGCCGGTCGAGCTCCTTCTCGGCCACCCGCACCGCCACCTCGGGCGTCAGCGGCCGGAACGGCACGACGCGATCGATCCGGTTGAACAGCTCGGGCGGGAAGAACTCGCGCACGGCCCGCGCGACCTCCTGGGCCGACTCCTCCGCGATCGCGAGCGCCCGCGCCTCCGGGAGCCCCGCGCGGCCGAAGCCGACGCCGAAGCCGACCAGGGATCGCGCGCGCGCGCCCAGGTTGGAGGTCATCACCACCACCGCGTGGTTGAAGTGCGCGGGCCTCGCCGCCGCGTCGGTGAGCCGGCCGTCCTCGAAGAGCTGGAGCAGCAGGCTGTGCACCGACGGGTGCGCCTTCTCGATCTCGTCGAGCAGCACCAGCGAGAACGGCTGCTCCCGCACCCGCTGCGTCAAGAGCCCGTCGGGCGCGTAGCGATCGCCGATGAGCCGCGCCGGCGCGTCGGGGCCGCTCTGCTCGCTCATGTCGAAGCGGAGCAGCCGCGACGCGCTGCCGTAGATGAGCTCCGCCATGCACTTGGCGAGCTCGGTCTTGCCGGTCCCCGTCGGCCCGGTGAAGAGGTACACCCCGTACGGGCGCCGCGGATCCACGAGGCCCGCCTTGATGCGCGCCACGAGATCCGCCGCGGCGCGCACGGCCTCCGGCTGGCCGATGACCCGGCGGCCGAGCTCCTCCTCCAGCGCGCCGGCGTCGAGCGGCTCGTCGCCGCCGAGCAGGAGCCTCGGCACCCCGGTCTTCTGCGACAGGAGCCGGAGCACGTCCTGCGACGCGACCGGCCGCGGCCCGCGCGGCGCGTCGCCGCGCGCCGCCGCCTGCTCCGCCGAGGGGCTCCCGCCCGCGCGGACGACCTCGCGCAGGAGATCCATGGCCTTGCCCGGCAGCGCCTGCGCCGACAGGAGCGAGCCGCCGAGGTCGAGGATCGTCCGCAGCACGTACGGGCTCACGCGGGCGGCGTGGCGCTGCTCGAGGGCGCGGACCTCCCGCACCATGAGGCGGAACGTCTCGGAGGGGGTGGCCTCGGGGAGGAAGAGCGGCGTGAACAGGGCCGTGAACGAGGGGGCGTCCTGCTCGAGGAGGCGGAACGCCTCGGGGGAGCACTCCCCGACCATCACGATCTCGCGGCGGGAGAGCGGGCCGCGGAAGAAGTCGGCGAGCGAGCGCTCGCTCTCGCGCGACCTCCCGATCCGGCCGAAGTGCTGGATGTCGTCGACGACGAGGATCGCGCCCCGGCTGCGCGCGTCCTCGACGAGATCGACACAGCGCTTTTCCCAGTCGCCGAGGTGGCTCATCCCGGCGATGAGCCTGCGGCCGCTCACGGCGACGACG
The DNA here is from genome assembly GCF_051521455.1 of Sorangium sp. So ce887. Lineage (NCBI taxonomy): Bacteria > Pseudomonadati > Myxococcota > Polyangiales > Polyangiaceae > Sorangium > Sorangium sp. So ce887. Next base: position 516,128 of record NZ_CP150354.1, read on the forward strand.
TCGCGCGCCCGGTCGAGGTTCTTGTGGGCGCCGTACCCGTCGGCCTCCAGGAGGTCGACCACCGCCCGGTGGATCAGGGTCGTCTTGCCGCACCCCGACGGGCCGATGACGATGACCGGCTGGGCCCGGCCCGCGCCGAGCAGCAGCGCGAGCTGCTCGCGCTGCGGCGACCGCGGCACGCCCGCGTCGAGTCCGCCCTCGGCCGCGCGCTGGGTGAGGCTCACGCCGAGGCTCGGCAGGACCTTCAGGCCGCGGCGCTTCTTCCAGCGGAACGCCGGGTCGGCGCCTGTGTCGTCGTCGCCCGGTCGATCCGGCAGATCCGCGAGGGCCGAGCGCGGGGTGCACGAGAACGACAGCGCCGTGATGCGCTCCTTGCCCTGGCTCCAGAGCCGCGCGATCTCGTCGTCGTCGAGCCCGGCCCACGCGACCTGGAACAGCGCGCGGAGCTGCTCATCGAGCGGGAGATCGTCGCGGATGGGCGCGGCGTCGCCCTGCCGGGTGGGGTGGTAGGCGAAGACGATGCGCTCGTGCTCCGAGGCCCAGCGCGGCTCGAGCACGACGGGGCAGAGCCCGCTCACCTTGCGGCGCTCGCCGGACCCGGAGAGCGAGAGCTCGAGGCGCACCTTCTCGAGCCGGAGGCCGCGCGGCATCTCGAACCGCGCGAGCTGCGCCGCGCGCGCCTTCTCGAAGAGGGGCCTGAGCTCCTCGATGAGCAGGCGCCGGACGCGCTCCGGGTGCCGCCCCGCCCGCGATCGCGTGCTCGGGCCGAGGCCGAGCGTCACGCACTCGACGTTCGTGGTCCGGCGTTCGAAGAGCGGGATCGTGAAGTGCACAGCCGCAGGGTAGTGGCTCCGCCGCGTCAGGCGTCCGGCAAATCCTCGTCGGACGCCGCGCCGTCCCCGCCCGCGCTGAAGTACTCGCTCCGATCGAGCCCGCTCCCCTCATCCTCGAACAGGAGCAGGTGCGCCAGCGCGATCTCGTCGAGGCGCTCCCAGTACCACGCCGGATCCATGGCGATCCGCGCCCGGCGCCCCGCGATCAGCACCGCGCCCTCCACCTCGTCGTGCTCGCGCGCGGCCGCCCCGCGCCGCCGCGCCGCGGTCGAGCCGGCCGGCGGCGGCGCGAGCGACTTATGCTCCCACTGATCCTCGGCGATGCTGGCCGCGTGCGCGACGAAGTGCACGAACACGTGCAGCCGGCCGTCGTCTGAGGCGTCGCGCGCGGCGCCCGCGTCCCGCTTCCGTACCACGAGCTCGTGGTGCCCCCGCTCGAGCGAGAGGAACGCGCCGGCGTACGCGCCGGTGCAGCGGAAGAGCACGCTCCGGAACCCCCGCTTCGGCTGCTCGAGCGCCTCCAGCACGTCGCCCGGAGAGCGCGGCGGGCCCCACCGCCGGCTCGCGGGCCACACGCCGTCGCCGGGTCCGGCCCGGTCGCCGTCGATGTGCAGCGTCGCGCTCCACCCCCGCCTCGGGAGCGCCCGCAGGAGCGGCGCGAGCCACCGCGCGAACGCCCCCTCGTCGAGCTCCTCCAGGACGAGCGTGATCGCGTCGCGCCGCGCTTCCGTCGCGACGAGCGCGCGCGGCAGCACCTTGCGGACGCCCTCCCACGCGGCGCGCGCCTCGCGCGCGAGCTCGCGCACCTCCTCGCCCTCGAGCAGCGCCATCAGGGCGAGCTCCTCGACGCTGTGCATCTCCTCCTGCGCGCCCTCGAGCTGCCTCCAGAGCTCGCTCAGCCGGTGGTGCTCGGCCTGCAGCCCCGCGGCGTCGCTCTCGTTCCGGCGGTCGCGCGAAGGGCCGCTCGCCAGGCTCAGCTGCGTCAGCAGGAACTCGATCTGCTCCCGGAGCTGCTCGACCGGCCCGAGGCCCATCCACTGGTCCACCTCGCGCCGGAGATCGCCGACCTGCTCGACGCCGAACGCCTGCTGCGCCGCCCGCGCCGCGCGCCGCCGCCGCGCCACGAGGCGGAGCGCGGGCGTCTCCGCGCGGCCGACCACGACGCCCTCGACCGGCGCCTCCGGCTCCCCCGCCTCGGCGACCCACACCGTGAGATCCCGCGCGTCGCCGCCGAGCCCCGCGAGCAGCCGCGCGAGGGGCGCCGCGAGGTGCTCCTCGACGTGGCGCCGGAGCGCCCGCGCGCCGTAGGCCGGCGCGTGGCCGTCCTCGGCGAGCCGGGCGAGCGCCCGCGGCGAGACCTCGAGCGCGACGCCCGCCTCGGCGAGCCCGCGGCGCTGGCTCAGGCGCTGCGTCGTGAGCCGCGCGACCTCGGACAGCTCCGCGCGGGTCAGGGTCCGGAACGGCACCACGCGATCGATGCGGTTCACGAGCTCCTGCCGGAACGCGCCCGCGACCACGCGCTGGTAGTGCGCCTCGTCCAGCGCGGCCTGCTCCTCCGGGGGCGCCGCGCCCCGATCGCCGGCGAACCCCGCCTGCCCGCGCCGCTCCGCCCCGCCGAGGTTCGAGGTCATGATCACGATCGCGTTGTGGAAGTACGCCGTCCTGCCGCGCGCGTCGGAGAGGCGCCCCTCGCCGAGCACCTGCAGCAGCAGGTCGAACACGGCGCGGTGGGCCTTCTCGATCTCGTCGAGCAGGAGCACGCAGAACGGCTGCTCGCGCACCCGCTGCGTGAGCAGCCCGCCCGCGCCGTCCGTCCCGCGGATCAGGCGATCGGCCGCGCCCTCGCTCGAGAACTCGCTCATGTCGAACCGCGCGAGCCGCTCGGGTGATCCGAAGAGGAGCCCGGCGAGCGCGCGGGCGAGCTCGGTCTTGCCGATGCCCGTCGGCCCCACGAACAGGAACGTCGCGAGCGGCTTGTCCGGCGGCGACAGCCCCGCCTTCACCACCGCGATCGTCTCGGCGAGCGCGCGCACCGCGCGCTCCTGTCCGATGACGCTCGCCCCGAGCTCGCGCGCCACGCGGTCGACCCGGAGCGGCAGATCGTCGCGCAGCAGGAACGCCGGCATCCCGGTGCGCGTCGAGAACAGCTCGTAGAGGTCGCTCCGCCCGAGCGTGACCGGCTCCCCCTGCGCGGTCCGCTCCCGCTCGTGCACGGTGCGCAGGTCGTCGTAAAGGCGCACCGCCTTGCCCGGGAAGGCGCTGTAGGGGAGGTACCGCTCCGCGAGATCGACGAGCGCCGTCAGCGCGTCGCCCGCGACCGAGGGGCGGTGCGGCTCGACGCGGCGGTCGCGCTCGGCGCGCTCGGCGAGCGCCCTGCGGGTGTCTTCGGCCGAGAGCGGCTCGACCCGGATGCGGCTCAGGCCGGCGAAGAAGGCCCCGTGCCGCCCCTCGAGCGCGTCGAGCCGGTCGTCCCGGAGCTCGCACACGACGCGCACCCGCCCCTCGTCGAGGTAGGGCCGCATCGCGCCGGCCAGGTCCACGTGCCCCCCCTCGGAGCGCTCGGCCAGCAGGTCGTCGAGGCTCTCGAAGTAGAGCACCGCGTCGAGCGCGGCGGCGGCCTCCATCACGCCGTGGATGCGCTCCTGCCACTGCCCGAGCCCGCTCATGCCCGCGACGAGCTGCGCGCCCGAGGTCGCGTAGACGAGCCGCGTCTGGCGCGCGACGTAGGCCTGCATGAGCGCGGTCTTCCCGGCGTGCTCCCGGCCGACGAGCAGCACGCCGAGGCGCTCCTCTCCGTCGAGCAGCGCGGCGAGGCGCGCGAGCTCCGCGTCGCGGCAGGCGAGCGGCGGCGTCGCGGTCGGGCTCCGCTGCGCCGCCACGTGGAGCGGCGTCGCGACAGCGACGAGCGCGTCCACCGCCTGCTTCCGCCGCGCGCGCTCGGCGATGGAGACGCCCCGCCGCGGCCCGCCCCCGCCCGCGGGCTCGGGCTCCGGCAGCGGGGCGTGGAGCACCTCCAGCCGGTGCGCGCTCCCGGGCAGGAGCCCCATGTGCTCCCACGTCGACAGCGTCTGCGAGGCGAGCAGCCGGCGCACCTCGTGCCGGATCGCCGGCTCGATCGGCTCGCCGGCCTCGACGTAGAACGCGTGGCCGAGGCTCGGCACGAGCACCCACGCGTCGCGCTCGTCGCGCGCCGCCGGCCTCGGCGCCGCGTGCGCCGCCCGTTCGCCGGCGGGCACGACGACGCAGGGGAAGCTCACCGGCGCCTCGCTCCGCAGCTTGCGCGGCAGATCGTCGCGCGGGACGGCGACGTCCACGGAGAGGAGCGCGGTCCCCTCCGGGAACGACAGCCGGGAGATCGCATCGGGCTGGGCGCGCGCCGCGTGCTCGCGCAGGAAGAGCTGCTGCTCGACGAGGACGTCCTCGTCGCGGCCGAAGCTCGCGGTGTCGGGCGCCGCGACGGGGAAGGCGACGCACGCTCCGTCGAAGCGCTCGCGCACGAAGACGAGCGCCCTCGCGGTGCGCCCCTCGCCTGCCTCGGGAGCGCCCTCGACGGAGGCGCCCGCTCCGTCCTCAGGAGCGGGCGCGGATCGGTCGTCGTCGCCGGAGCTCGTGCTCATCCGAGAGGGCGGAGCAGACCCGATCGGCCCGTCCGGCGCAATCGGATCGGCGCTCAGCTCACGACGGGTCGGCCTTGGGCGTGGTCGGCGTGCTCGCGGGCAGCTCGGGCTTCTTGATGTACTCGGTCGGGAGATCGCCGGTGAGCGCCTTGAGGTAGGCGACGATCGCCTTCACCTCGTCGGGCTTGGCCTCCACGCCGAGCTGGTGCCACGCCATCTTGGTCACCGTGTCGTCGAGCGTCGTGATCGAGCCGTCGTGGAAGTAGGGGAAGGTCTTCTCGATGTTCCTGAGGCTCGGGACGCGGAAGAAGAACTTGTCCTTCTCGTCCTTCGTGTGATCGAAGCGCCCGTTGTCCTTGAGGCCGGCGAACTCCTTCACGAGGCCGAGCTTCTGGAACGTCGAGCCGCCGACGGCGACGCCCGTGTGGCAGGTCGGGCAGCCGAGCGAGATGAACTTGTGGAACCCGGCCTTCTCCTCGGAGGTGAGGGCCTTGTCGTCGCCGTCGAGGTACTTGTCGAAGCGCGACGGCGTGACCAGGCCGCGCTCGAACGCGCCGATCGCCTTGGCCATGTTGTCGTAGGTGACCGGCTCCTTGTCGTCGGGGAAGGCGGTCTTGAAGAGCTTCACGTACTCGGGGATCGACTTGAGCGTCGTGATGACCCGCTTCTCGTCCGGCATGGCCATCTCGACGGGGTTCAGGATAGGCCCCTTGGCCTGGTCCTCGAGCGTGGCCGCGCGGCCGTCCCAGAACTGGGCGACGTGGTGGCCCGCGTTGTAGGCGGAAGGCGAGTTGCGGCCGCCGAGCTGGCCCTTGTGCCCGGAGGAGAACGCCTTGTTGTCCACGCCGTAGGCCGAGAGGTCATGACACGAGTTGCAGGAGATATCGTGGTTCTTCGAGAGGCGCGCCTCGTACCAGAGCATCCTGCCCAGGGTCACCTTCTCATCGGTGATCGGGTTCTTGTCGTACTCGAATTTGGCTGGCAGGACCTTGAAGGCCTTGACGTCGTTCGGATCGAAGACGAGCGGCTTCACGTCGCCCGTCGTGGAGGGCTTTGCCGCGGTCGAGGGCTGGGGGGCCTGATATTGGTTATCCGCGGATCGTTCGCAGGCGCTCAGCCCGGCGGTGACGAGGAGCACACAGATGAGAGATGAGGGCCAACGCATGATGTCTCCTGGCTCGTGAGGACGACGTCCACGGTAGATAGAGCCGCCTGCCACGTCAACGCGCGCCTCGGCCGCGCCGCCGCCGCGCCCACCGGCCAGGGCGCGCGGCTCGGCGGCCGCCGCGAGGGGCGCCTTGTGGCGCGATGTGTGTTACGGCGGGGTTGCGACTCCTGGTCTCGAAGGTAGCGCAAGGGGGGCTGAGGTGCCTCCGGAGCGCCTGTCTCCCTCCGAAGTGCGCATTCCTGCCTCGTTCGATTTGTCCAGGTACACGCGATGCGCGCCCGCCCGGCGGGCGGGAGCCGGGCGGGCGGTCTAGGACGGGAGGGAGAGGACGCCCGTCGACGGGCCTCTTGCGCGGCCCGGGGGCGCTGGGCAACCCTTGCGGCCGTGCAATCGCCGATCGACAGCGGGGTCGTGCTCATCACCGGCGCGTCGTCGGGCATCGGCCGCTCGCTGGCGCGCGAGGTCGCCCGCCGCGCCCGGGCGCTCGTGCTTGTCGCGCGCCGCACGGATCGCCTGGATGCGCTGCGCGCCGAGCTCACCGCGGCGCGGCCGGGGCTCACCGTGCTCGTCTTCGGCTGCGACGTCACCGATCGGGCGGCGGTCGACGCGATGCTCCTCTCCGTCGCGGCCGAGCTCGGGCCGGTCGACGTCCTCGTCAACAACGCCGGTTTCGGCGATCTCAGCCTGTTCGATCTCTCGGCGTGGTCGCGGACCGAGCAGATGATCGCGCTGAACGTGACGAGCCTCGCGTACCTCACGCACCGGCTCGTCGGCTCGATGGTGTCGCGCGGCCGCGGCGCGATCGCGAACGTGAGCTCCGGCTTCGGCCTCACGTTCGGGCCGGGGATGGCCTCCTACGTCGGCACGAAGCACTTCGTCACGAGCTTTACCGAAGCCCTCCGCATCGACCTCGCCGGCACCGGCGTGCGGGTGACGCAGGTCTGTCCGGGCCCGGTGCAGACGGAGTTCGCCGAGATGGCCGGCAACTTCACGGGCCTCGAGCCCCCCGCGCTCCTGTCGATCTCTCCGGAGCGCTGCGCGCGCGCCCTCGTCCGTGCGGTGGACCGGGGGCGCGCGCTCGTGGTGCCCGGGGTGGTGGCGTGGTTCGTCGTGTACCTCGGCGCCCTCTGCCCCCGCTGGCTCCTGCGGCTCGTCTACCGGCCGATCGCGCGCCTGCTGCGCAAGAAGCAGCTCGCCGTGCGCGGCGCTCCGGCGCCGCCCTGAGGCGCGCCGTCGCGGCCGCGTCCACGCAGCGCGCGCAGCGCCGATGAGCCGGCCGGGGCCGCCGCGCTGCGGGGCGGCGCGGCAGGTTCGCCTCCGGAGGCGACAGCCCTTGTGGTAGCGTCTTTCGCGGCTCGCCAAGCCCCCTGAGGAGAACCACGGATGAAGAAATATCGGTGCCTGGTCTGCGAGTTCATCTACGACCCGGCGGTCGGCGACCCCGACAGCGGCATCGCGCCGGGGACCTTGTTCGAGCACCTGCCCGACACCTGGGCTTGCCCGGAGTGCGGCGCGACCAAGGCCGATTTCGAGCCGATCGAGGATTGAGCGATCCGCTCCTCCCCCCGTCTCGACGGGGCGCGCGCCGCGGGCAGCACGGGAGGCACGGGCGGGCGGACACGTCGGTTGTCCGCCTCCGTGCCTCTCTGTGCTTCGCGGCTCGCTCCGTGTGCCGCACGCCGCGCGCGACAAGCACGGTGCCGTGAGGGCGAGGAGCTCCGCGCGCTGCGATCGGAGCTCACGCCGCTGACACGAGCTCCCTGCAGCGGAGCCGCTCCGCGCGCGGAGACCGTGGATCCGACACCGGACCGGCTCACGCAAGGCATGCGCTCGAACGCTTGCCCGGGTCGCTTCGCCGCGAGCTCACGCTCGCCGGGGATCAGCGATCAGCGACGGTGCGGAGGGGAAAGAAGAACTGCTAAGAAAGAGAACTGGACGGCTTCGAGGGTGGACCTGACAGGGATCGAACCTGCGACCTCTAGAGTGCGATTCTAGCGCTCTCCCAACTGAGCTACAGGCCCTCGCTTTCGAGAGCGCGGACTCTACTCGCCGGGACGCGGCTGTCAAGCGAAGAACGCGGTTTTCTGTCCGGCGTCCCTGTGCCTCGCCTGCGCGCGCGCCCCCCTTGTCCTTGCCCTCGCCCTGCTCCTGGTTCTAGTCCGCGGGGCTCTCGTCCGGCTGCGCGAGCGCTCCGGGCGGCTCGGCCGGGATGCGCGCCTGGGCCTTCGGGTTGTGGAAGGAGAAGAGCCGCTCGCGCTCCTCCCCGTAGCTCTCCGTCTTGCCCCACTTCGGGTTCCAGTCCTTCACCCAGTACACGTCCCCGGAGACGATCGCGTCCTCGGGCCGGCCCGTGCGCTCGGGGTAGCGGTACATGTACTCCTTCATCGCGTCGCGGTACGACGTGTTGGCCGGCAGCTTGATGCGGGCGAAGTAGTCGCACCAGATCTGGGTGTACGCGAAGCTCTTCGCGTGCAGGAGGTCGAAGTTCGGCGGCTTGCCCGTGAAAGGATCGATGTGGCGGCCGTCGACCGTGAGGGCGTCGACGACGATCGTCCCGTCATCCATCACCGGGTTGGGGGAGAACATGAACCAGCCCTGGAGGAACCGGAGCTTCTGCGCGAGGACCCGCGTCTCCTCGGGGTGAGGCACCTTCCAGCGGTTCTTGATGACCCAGAGCTCGACCGCCGCCTGGTTCACGGCGCCGGCGAACATCGCGAGCACGGCGAGCTCGCGCAGCGCGGCGAGCGTCTTCCGGCCGGCCAGCCGCAGCGGCGCCGGCGGGGCGGCGACCTCCGAGCGCTCCGGGATCCGCGCGCCGAGCGCCCGGCCCAGGCTGCGGCGGTGCGCCGCCGCCATCGCCGCGGTGGCCGCGTCGCGCGCGAGCGGCAGGCGGAGCCCCCACGCCACGGCGGGGCCGAGCGGGATGGCCGCGACGATGTCGGCGAGCGCCCCGGCGCCCTCGACCGGCGCGCCGTCGGGGCGCCGCACCGCGAGCCCGTGCGCCGCGGCGCTCGACGCCTCGAAGGTCAGCAGCCCGAACCGGTCCATCCGCTTCAGCACGCGGCAGGCGAGGACGGCGCCCGGCGACCGCGGGTCGAACAGCACGACGCGGGCCCGGTGCGCGCGCCGCATCGTGCGCGCGGCGATCTCCCAGTCCTCCCGGCCGAAGAGGAGCGTGGACAGCACGCAGAGCGCCCACGCGAACGGCCCCAGCACGAACGTCATGCCGAAGCCGATGTGGAGAATGTTCATCATGACGAGCGCGAGCCGCCGCGCCCACACGCGGCCGAGCGGCGACAGGAGGCACACCGGCAGGGCCGCCTCGAACGCCATCACCATCTTCGTCATGAACAGGATGAGGAATTTCGGCGCGTAGTCGCGGACGTCCGCCACGATCGGCGTCACCATCCGGTCGACGTAGAGCACGTAGTGGATCGCGGTCCCGTTCTTCCAGGCGGGGCCGGTCTTGTGCACCACGTTGAAGAAGTAGATCGCCGCGATCTGGATCAGCAGGACGGGCCCGAGGACGGTCACGTGATCGTTCGGCTTCAGCGGGTCGTCGATCGTGGTGCGATCGTTCAGATCGTCCGCGGTCCGCTCGCGGCTCCGCTTCAGTGACGCGAGGAGCGCGTCGACCGAGAAGCGATCGCCGAGCGGCAGGAAGCACGTCCAGAGCAGGAGCAGGTTGTGGACGACGTAGCCGCCGTTCTCGATGAGCAGGACGCGCCCGTTCATGCTCGTGACGAACACGAGCGAGAGCACCTGCATGAGCTTCGTCTTCCAGCCGACGAGCAGGCAGACGTAGGTCGCGAAGATCACGGCCCAGAGGACCCAGACCTCGCCCGGCGTGGAGAACGCGTTGACGAGCGAGAAGTTCCCGCTGCCCTGCGGGCGCCAGAGGTTCACGTGGTTCGGCAGGACGCCGATGTCCGCGAACATGTCGGTCCACGCCCACGTGCGGCGGAGCAGGTCGCCGATCAGGAAGAAGCCGAGCAGGATGCGCGTGAAGCCGAGCGTCCGCCGGTCGAACGTGAAGAAGCTGTCCCGGAGGATGTCCCACATCGAGGGCCTGCGCGGGGGCGCCGGCGGCGGGGCGTCGTCCTCGCCCTCGGCTTCGCGGTCGTCGTCCGCGGCGGCGTCGCGCCCCTCGTCGTCCGCGGCGCTGCCGCCCGCGGGCGCGCCCTCGCCTGCGCCGGAGGCTCCCGCGGCGGCAGCGGCCTTGCGGCCATCTCCGCGTCTCCCGCTGGGGTCCTCGTCCCGGAGCGTGCCCTCGGGCCCGCGCTCGTCGCGATCGTCGTTTGCGTTCATAAGGCGTCGAGGTCGATTCTATACGAGCGCAGCGCTCGCCGGTTCCCGGCTCCTACCTACCGCAACCGCGCTGGCGCCGCACGAGGCGACCAGGGTCGCGACGCGCGGGCGCGCCGGCTCCCCCTGGAGATCGCGCGGCGCGCTCGATGCGCGCGGGCTCACCGCGGCGGCGGCGCGGCGCGCTTGATGCGCGCGGCGCGGGGCGGTAACGAGGAGCGAGAGTGCCCCCGATGCCCGACGCGGAAGAGCGCCTTGCGCTCGCGGCCTGCGCCTCCCTGGCTGGCTGCATGCTGCTCGCGCCGCGCGAGTGGGTCTCGGCGGGGCTCGCCCTCGCGCTCGCGGCGGCGCTCTTCGCGTGGCACCTGCGCCTGCGCGCGCGGGCCCAGAGGGGCGTGCCGGCGGCGGGCTCGCCGGGCGCTCAGGGCTCGCCGGGGGCCGCGGGCGCTCAGGGCTCGCCGGGGGCCGCGGGCGCTCAGGGCTCGCCGGGGGACGCGGGCGCTCAGGGCTCGCCGGGCGAGGAGCCGCGGGAGCCCGCCTGAACGCGCAGCGGTGGGCGGCCGAAGCGGGCGCGCACGCGATCGACGACAGCGCGCATCTTCGGTGTCCCGAGGATCCGCCGCTCCATGCGCCGCTTGCCGGGGAGGTCGAGGAGCATCGCGCCGATCAGGATCACCAGCGCGCCCGGGCCCGGAATGCCGGGCAGCGAGAGCATGATCCCGAGCGCCACCGCGACGACGCCGAGCAGGTTCTTCCCGATGCGCGCCGACACGCGCATCCAGCCGGGGCGCCCTGGCAGGAAGGGCTCGTCTTCCTGCTTCTCCAGGTAGTCCTCGGGCAGCCGGACAAGCACGAACGCGACGAGCGACGTGGCCACGATGAAGCTGGCGACGGCCACGCCCGCCCCGATCGCGAACTGGTCGCGATGCGCCTGCACGAACAAGATCGCTGATCGGACGGCATCCATGATCGAGGCCGCGAGGAGCATAGGGCGCGCAGGCAGCCGGGGCGAGGCTGTCCGCGCGGCTCAGCGGCCGAGGCCGGCCGCGCGGCTCAGGGGACGAGCACGGTGCCGATCGAGCCCGGCGCGCTCGCCTCGCGCGCGAGATCGCCCGGGCTCAGCCGTCCCACGATGTGGATGCGGCGGACCCCCTCCGCGAGCGCGGCGAACGACTCCTCGAGCTTCGGGATCATCCCGCGCGTGACGGCGCCGCCCGCGATGAGCGCGCGCCCCTCGGCGACCGTGAGGCTCGGGATGCGCGAGGCGGGATCCGAGACGTCGCGCAGCACGCCCGGCACGTCGCTCACGAGGAAGAGCCCGGCGGCGCCGAGCTCGATGGCGACCCGGTTGGCGACCGTGTCGGCGTTGATGTTGTAGACCTGCCCGTCCGTGCCGGCGCCGAGGCAGGCGAGCACGGGCACGTAGCCGGCGCGCCCGAGCAGCTCGAGGAGCCCGCGGTCGACGCCCGTGATGTCGCCGACGAGGCCGAGGTCCACCGGCTCGGGCCCGGCGCTCCTGTAGACCTGCGGCGGCCGCTTGACGGCCGAGAGGGCGGGTCCGCTCGCGCCGTGGAGCCCGACGGGCCGCGCGCCCGCGGCGACGAGCGCGGCGCAGAGGTCGACGTTGAGCTTGCCGGCGACGACCATCTTCATGACGTCGAGCGTGTCCGCGTCGGTGACGCGCTGGCCCGCGACCTGCCGGACGGGGATGCCGAGGCGCTCCTGCAGCCGGCTCGCCTGCGCGCCGCCGCCGTGGACGACGACCGCGCGCGCGCCGTCGCGGGTGAGCGCCGCGAGGTCGCCGGCGAGGACGGCGAGGGCAGGGCTGCCCACGACCTCGCCGCCGAGCTTGATGACGAGCGGCCCTTCCGACGCTCTCACGGGTGCCTCCGCGCTGCTCTGGGACGGTTCATGAGCGCAACACGTACCACTTCTGCAGCGGGCAGGGCAGAGGTCGCCGGGTCCTCCCCGCGCCTGACCTCGCGGCGGCGCGGCAGCGCGGCGGCGCCCGGGCTTCCGTGGCATGCTGGCGTGGTGATCCAGGCCCTCCGACAGGCGCTGTCCAGCCGCACGGAGCCGATGCTCGCGCTCCTCGAGCGGCTGGTGAACCTCAACTCGTTCACGGACAACCCGCGCGGCGGCGACGCGGTGGGCGAGGTCATCGCCAACGAGCTCTCGACGATCCCTGGCCTGTGCGTGCGGCGGCACGCGAGCGCGCGGTTCGCGGCGCACTGGGTGGTGGAGAGCGAGGCGGCGAAGGCGTCGCCGGCGGGGCACGTCGCCCTCGTCGGGCACCTCGACACGGTGTTCCCCCCGGGCGTCTTCGAGGGCTTCCGCCTGGACGGCGACCTCGCGCGCGGGCCCGGCGTGCTCGACATGAAGGGCGGGCTCGTGGTGGCGATCGAGGCGCTCAGGGCGCTCGAGCAGATCGGCGCGCTGCCGGGGATCGCGGTGCGGCTCGCGATCGTATCGGACGAGGAGGTCGGGTCGCCCGAGGGTCGCCCGCTGCTGCAGCGCGAGCTCGCGGGCGCGGCGTGCGCGCTCGTGTTCGAGGCCGGGCGCGAGGGCGACAGGATCATCACCGCGCGCCGGGGCACGGGCGCCGCGGTGGTGAGGGCCACGGGCAAGGCGGCGCACGCCGGCAACGCGCACCAGCAGGGCGCGAACGCCATCTGGGCGCTCGCCCGCTTCATCGACTGGGCGCAGCGGCTCACCGACTACGGGCGGGGGGTGACGGTCAACGTCGGCAAGGTGAGCGGCGGGCAGGGCAGGAACACGGTGCCCGACGCCGCGGAGGCCGGGGTCGATGTCCGCTTCGTGAGCCTCGCGGACGGCGAGGCGATCCTCGCGGCGCTCGCCGCGGCGGCGCACGAGGCGGCGCTCGAGGTGCCCGGCACCGCGGTGCACGTCGACGGCGAGATCGCGCGGTCGCCCCTCGTGCGGACCGAGGCGAGCGCGGCGCTTTGCCGGGAGTACGCGGCCTGCGCGCGGGCGGCGGGGCTTGGCGACGCCGAGGCGCCGCTCATCGGCGGCGGGTCTGACGCGAGCTCGACGGCCGAGATCGGGATTCCGTCGATCGACGGGCTGGGGCCGCGGGGCAGCGGCTTCCACACGAAGGACGAGCTCATCGAGGTGAGCACCCTCGTGCCGAAGGCGGAGGCGCTGGCGTCGTTCCTTCTAGGGCGGCGCGCCTCGGCGAGGTGAGGTTGATCGAGAGCGCACGGCGAGCGAGGCACGCTGCGAGGCGGCCGGCCTGCGCTCGCCGCGGGCCTGCGGGCTCGTCCAGGCCAGCAAGCTGGATTGAGCCGGAGCTGGGTGGTGGCCTGATTTGAACATGAAGCCGGGGAGGCGGGAAGAAAGGACAACGGATCTTTGATGTCCTCGAGGCCCATCTTCCGCACCCACGAGGGCTCCCACATCAGCGACCGCGCCCGCGCACCTCCGGCCGCAGCGCATCGACGAGCTCACTCCAGCACAACGAACTTGAGATACCGCCCCTCCCACCACGCCGGCAGCGTCGGGTGGTCCTCCGGCTGCCCGTGGATCGCCCGGACCCGCAGGTCGTCCCGCTCCAGCGTGGCGTCGTCGAGCGTCGCCAGGAAGTCCTCCATCGTGATGTGGCTCGAGCACGACGCGGCGCACAGCACGCCGCCTCGATCGAGCACGCGCGCGACCGCCGTGTGCAGCCGCCGGTAGGCGCCGAGCGCGCGCGGCTTGGCGCGCTCGCTCGGCGCGAAGCTCGGCGGATCGCAGATGACGAGATCGTACCGGTCGCCGCGGCCGCGGGCCTTCTCGAGGAAGTCGAACGCGTCCGCCGTCACGAAGTCGTGCGCCGCCGGATCGACGCCGTTCTCGCGGAACGTGCGCTGCGCCGACGCGTGCGCGGCCGGCGCCGAGTCCACGGAGGTGACCCGCCCCGCGCCGCCGAGCGCCGCCGCCACCGAGAAGCCCCCCGCGTAGCTGAACAGGTTCAGCACGCGCCCGCGCCCCGCCGCGAGCGCGCGCACGCGGGCGCGGTTGTCGCGCTGGTCGAGGAACGCCCCCGTCTTCTGCCCTCGCGCGAGATCGACCTCCATCGCGACCCCCGTCTCCCGCACGAAGAGGCGATCCGGCAGCGGCGGCCCGTGCAGGTGCGCGAGCTTCTTCCCCTCCGCGTCGCCGCTCGCCGAAGGCGCACGCAGGCCTGCGTCCCCGCTCGCCGAAGGCGCGCGAGCGCGCAGGCCGATCGAGCGCACGCCGCAGGCGCCCAGCGCGCGCGCGAGGTGCGGGAGCAGGCGGTCGAGCCACGGCGCGAGCATGCCGCCGTCGAGGCGGATCACCGCGACGCGCTCGTACCGATCGATGACCAGCGAGGGCACCCGGTCCCCCTCGCCGTTGCACAGGCGGTAGGCCGTCGTGTCGCGGCCGGCGAACCAGCCGTCGCGCAGGGCGAAGGCGCGCTCGAGCCGCTCGGCGATGGCGCGCTCGTCGAGCGCCGGCGCCTGCGCGCGCTGGAAGACGCGGACGGCGATCGCCGAGTCGGCGTCCCAGAGCCCCCGCCCGAGGAACGCGCCCTCGGCCGACAGCTCGACAACGTCCCCCGACGCGGCGGCAGCGGCGCCGCCGGCGCGAGGCGAGCGCTCCCCGCGCCGGCGCTCCCCGGGAGGGCCCGCGCTCCCGCCGCCGCCTGTGATGCCGTCTCGGTACACCCACGGGTGGCCGCGGCGGACGGCGGCGGCGGCTGTCGCGGTGAGATGGACCCGCATCGACCCCGCCTAGCACGGTAAGCTCGCAGCGTGCTGCACCGTGTTCTCTCGATCGGCTGGGCCTGCCTCGGAGGGATCCTGCTCGCCGCGCTCGGCGGCGCCGGCTGCTCGCAGGACCACGACCTCCTCGGCCGAGATCCGCCGGGCGCGGCGAGCACGTCCGGCGCCGGCGGCGGCACGGGAGCGACCGCGAGCAGCGCGACCACCACCGGCACGGGCGGCGGCGATGCGGTCGAGCCGCCGGGGCCGACGAAGCTCACGGTGGTGAACGGCATCGGCGATCACGACGCGGTCCGCTTCTGCTTCCTCGCCTACCCCGACGGCACCGGCGCCGGCGTGGAGCCCTGGCCGAGCGCCGGCCTCGCGTTCGCCCGGGCCCGCGTGATCGAGCCGCTCGGCGCGGCGATCCCCGAGGGTACGAGCGTGCAAGCGCACGCGATCGCCGGCGACCTCGACGGGACGGAGGGGCTCGACTGCGCCGAGATCCTCGCGCTCGCCGCGGAGCCCGCGGCGCAGGTCGTGGCCGCGGGGCTCCCCGTGCTGCCGGCGTCGGTGTTCGCCGAGGAGAAGAGCCTTCTCCTGGTCGCCACCGGCTGCCTCGGCGGCGAGGGGCACACGCACGATGGGGAAAAGCAGGGCTGCGGCGACGCCTACACGGCCGACACGCCGACCGCCGGCCTCGTGGCGGTCGCCATGTCGCGGCGGACGAGCTTCGACAGGCTGAGCCTCCAGGTCGCGCACGCGAGCGCGGCGACGCCGAGGGTCCACGTGCGGCTCGCGCCCGGGCGCGCGGACGCGAGCGAGGCGGCCGTCGCGCAGGACCTCTCGTACGGCGCGATCTCGCCGTTCCCGCCGTTCACCGGCCTCTCGCGCGGCGATCTGGGCACGCTCGAGGAGGTCGAGATCGAGACCTACGATCCGCTCGAGGCGAAGGTGACGTCCTCGGTGCCGATGCGCGAGATCCTGGCGAACAGCGATGTGCCGGCGGACAGCATCGCGAACGGTCAGGGGTTCGTGCTCGTGGCCATCGGCGCTGCCCCGGAAACGGCGCGCGGCGGGTTCTGGCATCCCCTGACGTACGCGCTGCTGTGGGCGGATCCCTGAGCAGGTCCTGATCCTCCCCTCTCCGGACTCCCGCGCTGGCCGCCCCGTCAGGAGCTCAGCCACACCCCGTCCGGCCGCTCCCAGGCGACGCGCTGCAATTCCGCCTCGGGCATCAAGACGTCGTCGACAGCGGCCCGCAATCCCACGTTGACTCGCGTGGTGCGCTGCGTTGTCCGGCATTTGCGCACGACCCTGATTGCTTCTGTGCAATCGACTCAGGGGTGTCCTGCGTGCCGACGAGCTTGCAGGGGACGTTGTCGTATTGAAGGATAAGGATTCTGCTCCCTCGGTCTCGGGCGCCTACCTCCGCTCCGCAGGTCTCGTCTCGCAGGCCCTTCCGCGGCTCTGTCCGGCTCTTCTCCAAGGGCGTCGCGCCGGGAAAATCGCGAGTCGAGTGAGGAGCGGGAGCGCCCTGTACGGACGACATCCCAGGAGAATGCGCGCGTCGTGACGTTCGGGTGAATCTCCAGTATAACGCGAGTGCCTACATTCCGAGGGGGGAAGAGAACATGGCGACACAGGTGTTTGTCGGGGCGAGCTCCACGGCGGATCCAAAGAAGGCTGCCTCGGAGGCCGTGGCTGCGGCGCTCCGCGAGTCGGCGCGCTCCGAGCACGCTTCACCGCTGCCCGGACCGGCGCGACCCGCATTCGCGCTCGTCTTGTCGACGGATCAATACGACGCCGACGCGCTCGCTGCGGCCATGACGAGCGAGCTGCCCGGGGTCCCGTGGGCGGGGTGCTGCACGGCGGGGGTCTTCGCGGGCAGCCGGCTCCTCCGGCAGGGGCTCGTCGTGGGGCTCGTCGTCTCGGAGACCGTGCGCGTCGGCGTCGGGGTCGCGCAGCCGGTGAGCCAGGACGGGCGGCGCGCCGGCGTGCTCGCCGCCGCGCGCGCTCTCGAGGCGTTCCCCTCGTCCGTTCCGGCGGGGTGGAGCCGCGCGCTCATCGTGCTGCCGGACGCGCTCACGGGAAACGCGGCCGACGTCGTGCGCGGCGCGGTCGAGGTCGGCGGCACGGGCGTCGTCTGGGCCGGCGGCGGCGCGGGCGACAACCTCCGCTTCGTGCGCACCGCGCAGTTCGCGGGCGGCCGCGCCTACTCGGACAGCGTCGTCGTGGTCGCGATCGACTCGCCGGCGCGCATGGCCACCGGGATCCGCCACGGCTTCCGGCCCTATGGGCCGCCGACGATGGTCACCCGCGCCGAGGGCACGGTCCTCGCGGAGCTCGAGTACGAGGGCGCCTTCTCGGTCTACCAGCGCACCGCGCGGGCGAGGGGCGATCAGGTCAACCTCGACGGCTTCGCCACCTTCGCCATGACCCACCCGCTCGGCATCCCGCAGGCCGACGGCGAGCACGTCATCCGCGACCCGCTGCGCGTGGTCTCGCCGGGCGGCCTCTACTGTGTCGGCGAGGTCCCGGACGGCTGCCTCATCCGCGTCATGGAGGGCGACCCCATCGGCCTCGTCGGCGCCGCGCGCGAGGCCGCGACCACGGCGCGCGACGCGGTGGCCGGGCCGATCGCCGGCGCGTTCGTGTTCGACTGCATCTCGCGGTGCATGATGCTCGGCGACACGGTGCGCGACGAGCTGGCGACCTTCGAGAGCGAGCTCGGCCAGAGCGTCCCGGTGATGGGCTGTCTGACGTTCGGTGAGGTGGGCACGCTCGGCCGGGGAGTGCCGCAGTTCCACAACAAGACCGCCGTCGTGCTCGCGCTGGGGGCCTGAGCCAGGCGCGGCGGGAGCCCTGTATGCCGAGCGGTTCAGATCACGAGATCCAGGAGGAGAGGCTGGCGCTCCTCAGCGTCCTCCAGGAGCTCACGGTCGCAGCGCTCGACCTCTTCGATCCGCGCCAGTCGATGGCGATCTTCCTGGAGCGGCTCGCCGAGCGGCTGAGCTGCATCGCCGTGCTCGTGCTCGTCGAGCCGACGCCCCTCGCCCCGCGGCTCCTCGACGCCGCGGGGCTATCGGCGAGCTCGCGCGCGCTGCCCATCCCGCCGCGGTCGCCGGCCGCGGCGGGCGAGCCTGCGGGCGAGGGCGCGGGCCTCCGCTTGCCGTACCCCGAGCTCGCGCGGCCCGGGCTCGTGACGTGGCACTTCTCGCTGGAGGGGCAGGGCGACAGCGGCGCCTCCGGGCTCCTCCTCTGCTTCGAGGGCGAGCCCCCGTTCGCGCCGCGGTACCGGGGCATGATGCGCCGGCTCGCGGGGACCTTCCGCACGGCGCTCGTGCACCGCCTGCTCTACGCGCGCATGATCGAGAACGAGCTCGAGCGGGCGCGGAACCTCGCCGCGGCGGAGGCGGGGCGCGCCGCGGCGGAGGCGGCGCAGCGCCGCGCCGCGTTCCTCTCGGAGGCGAGCCGGCTGCTCTCCAGCTCGCTCAACTACGAGGCGACGCTGGTCCGCGTCGCGCGGCTGCCGGTCCCGTTCGTCGCGGACTGGTGCATGGTCGACATCATCGAGCGCGAGGCGATGCTCCGGCGCGCGGTCGTCGTCCACGCCAACCCCCAGAAGAGCGAGCTCGCGCGCCTGCTGCAGGGCCAGATGCCGATGGACGTGGTCCTTCCGTCCGGCGTGGCGCGCGTGCTGCAGACGGGCGAGGCGGTGCTCTGCGAGATCGCCGGCGCGCCCGCCCCCGAGGGCGAGCGCGGCGCGGTGGACAGCGAGCCGCCGGTGTCCGCCAGCGAGGCGCTCCTCCGGGAGCTCGGCCTCCGGCGCTACATCTCCGTGCCGCTCGTCACGCGCGGCACGATGCTCGGCGTGCTCACCATCGCCTCGGGCCGCGACGATCTCCTGTACGGCGTCGAGGACCGGGCGCTCGCCGAGGATCTCGGGCGGAGGGCCGCGCTGGCGATCGACAACGCGCGGCTCTACGAGAGCGCGCAGCGGGCGATCCGGGCGCGCGAGGAGCTCGTCGCGGTGGTGTCGCACGATCTCAAGAGCCCGCTCGCGACCATCGTCATGAACACGAGCCTCCTGCGCCGGAAGCTGCCGAGCTCGGACGAGGCGGCCGAGCTGCGGCGCCCGGTCGAGCGCATCCAGAAGTCGGCCGATCGCATGAACCGACTCATCCGCGATCTGCTCGACCTGGCGAAGCTCGACGGCGGCCACATCTCGATCCAGCCGGTGCCGCACGACGTCGCCCTCCTGCTGAGCGACGCCTTCGAGCTCCTGCGCGAGGAGGCGGCGGAGAAGTCGCTGCGCCTGGAGCACAGCATCGAGCTCGGCGTCGAGCGGGCGCTGTGCGACCGCGAGCGGGTCCTGCAGGTGATCGCGAACATCGTCGGCAACGCGATCAAGTTCACGCCCGCGGGCGGCGAGGTCGCGCTCCGCGCCGAGCCGTGGGGCAGGGAGGTGCGCCTCTCGGTGCGCGACACCGGCCCGGGCATCCCGGACGACCAGCGGGCGAGGATCTTCGAGCGCTACTGGCAGGCGAAGGAGACCGCCCACCAGGGCACGGGGCTCGGCCTCTCGATCGCGAAGGCGCTCGTCGAGGTGCACGGCGGGCGGATCTGGGTCGAGAGCAAGGTGGGCGAGGGGAGCACGTTCTTCTTCACGCTCCCGGCGGCGGAGGCCGCGGGCGCGACCGCGGGAGTCGCGGCGGGCACGCGCCTCGGCGCCTGATCGCGGTGATCGGGTTTCGCCGGACAGCGATGTAATCAACCCACCTAGGCGCATCTGTCCTTGATTTCGCGCCTTGGCGGGCCGATCCGTTCATCGCTATACCTACCGCGATGAACGACGTCGGCGACGACAGGGGCAACGCGGCAGAGGCCCAGGCGCGCGGGGACGAGGACGAGCGGGGGCTCGTCAGGGCCGCATTGCAGCTCCTGGGCATCCGCAACCTGGTGCTCGCGATCCACGATCCGAGCTTTCCGTCGGACGACGCGGAGGACACCGGGCGCGGGTCTCCGTACACGGAGGGGGGGCGCCGGTTCCTCCGGTTTGCGCGCGATCTCGGGTTCAACGGCGTCCAGCTCGGGCCCCAGGGGGAGACCTCGGCCGACAACGCGTCTCCGTACGACGGCACCATCTTCTCGCGGAGCACGCTGTCGATCGCGCTCGCTCGGCTGGCGGAGGACGGCCCCTGGGGCGTGCTCCTCCGCCCCGAGTCGGTGACGAAGATCGTGGCCGGGAAGCCCGGCGGCAGCGAGGGGCGCGCGCTGCACGGCTACGCCCACCGCGCGCAGCGCGCCGCGCTGCGCGAGGCGTACGCGTCGTTCGTCGACGGGCGGAGGCGCGGCGAGCTCGGGGCCCTCGCCGCTCGGCTCGACGCGTTCAGGAAGCGGAACGCGGCGTGGCTCGAGCGGGACGGGCTTTACGGTCCGCTCTGCGACGAGCACCGGAGCGGCTGGTTTCACGGCTGGTCCGGCGCGCCGGATCTGGATCGCCGCCTCTGGGCGCCCGGCCCGGGCGAGGCGGTCGCCTGCGCGGAGCGCAGGAGGGAGCTCCTCGACCGGTACCGCGACGAGCTCGACCTCTACGCCTTCTGCCAGCTCCTCGCGCACGAGCAGCACGCGGCGCTCCGGGCGGTGACGGCCGAGCTCGGGCTCAAGCTCTATGGAGATCTGCAGATTGGCTATTCGCCTCAGGATGCCTGGGCCCATCAATCGGTCTTCCTGAAGGGTTATCTGATGGGGGCGCCGCCGAGCCGGACCAACCCGGAGGGCCAGGTGTGGAACTACCCTGTCCTGGATCCGGCGCAGTACACGGACGGCTCCTCCGGCGCGCTCGCGCTCGTGCGGGCGCGGATGGACAAGATGTTCGACGAGTTCGACGGGGTGCGCCTCGATCACCCGCACGGCCTCGTCTGCCCGTGGGTGTACGCCGCCGGCGCCCCCGATCCGCTCCGCGCGGTCCAGGGTGGGGCGCGGCTCTTCTCGTCGCCCGACCTGCCGGACCACCCGCTGCTCGCCCGCTACGCGATCGTCTCTCCTGCGCAGCTGAACCGCGCCGTGCCCCGGTACGCGGACGACTGGGTCGCCTCGCTGACGCCGGAGCAGGTCGGGCGCTACAGCGTGATCTTCGACACCATCGCGAGCTGCGCGGAGGCCCACGGGCGCGCCATCACCGACGTCGTGTGCGAGGTCCTGAGCACGCTCCCGTACCCGCTCAGGGCCGTCCTCGAGCGGCACGGGCTGGGGCGCTTCCGGGTCACGCAGAAGGCCGATCTCGACAACCCGAAGGACGTCTATCGCAGCGAGAACGCCGCGCCCTCCGACTGGATCATGGTGGGGACCCACGACACGCCGCCGCTCTGGAGGCTCGTCGACACGTGGGCGCGCGCCTCCGCGCTCGAGCGGCAGGCGGCGTACCTCGCTGCCCGGCTGGCGCCCTCGCCGGCCGAGGAGGGCGCGATGGCGCGCGCGCTCGCGTCCGACCCGCGCGCGCTCGCGCAGGCCAAGTTCGCCGACCTCTTCGCGAGCCAGGCGTCGAACGTGATGGTCTTCTTCTCCGATCTGCTCGGGGTGAAGGAGATCTACAATGCTCCCGGGACGATAGGCGATCACAACTGGTCGCTGCGGGTGCCCCGCGATTACGAGCGCTCCTATTCCGAGATGCGCGCGCGCGGCGAGGCGCTCGATCTCCCGCGCGTCCTCGCGCTCGCGCTGCGCGCCCGGGGAGGCGCGGAGTCGCAGGAGCGCCGTGACCTCGCCGCGCGGCTGGAGCGCCGGTCCGGCCCGGCCCGCGGTCAGCGCTGAGCGCGCGCGGCCAGTGCTGGCCGCGCGCGCCCCCCCCGCTCGCGGCCTAATTCGCGCGAACGTCACCCGGCGTTTGCGTGCAAGTAACAGGCTGAGCGCATCCTCGGGCCTGGCTTTCCCCTCGGGGATGGAGCTGGCCTAGGTCGAATGAGCGTTCCCAGCGACCCCCAAGGTTGGCGCAAGTACCGCCCCATCGCCGAGATCGGCAGGGGCGGGATGGCCGACGTCTGCCTCGCGGTCGCCCGCGGTCCGGCCGGCTTCAACAAGCTGGTGGTGCTGAAGAGGGCGCGGGTCGAGCTCTGCGAGGACGCCGAGATCCTCGCCATGTTCCTCGACGAGGCGCGCCTCGCGGCCCGGCTCAACCATCCGAACGTCGTGCAGACGTACGAGGTGGGCGAGGACGGCGAGCGGCTCTTCATCGCCATGGAGTACCTCGACGGCCAGCCGCTCAGCCAGCTCCGCACCCGCGTGGGGTTGACCGATCTGTCGCTCCCCGTTCAGGTGCGGATCCTGACCGACGCGCTCGCCGGGCTCCATTACGCGCACGAACTGCGCGATTTCGACGGCACGCCCATTCAGGTGGTCCACCGCGACGCGAGCCCGCAGAACATCTTCGTCACCTACGACGGCGTCATCAAGGTCGTCGATTTCGGGATCGCGAAGGCGGCAGATTCGTTGTCCGAGACGCGCGCCGGCATGCTCAAGGGCAAGGTGGCCTATATGTCGCCGGAGCAGTCGCGAGGCGAGCGCGTGGACCGGCGCTCCGACGTCTTCGCCGTCGGCGTGATCCTCTGGGAGGCCATCGCGGGGAGGCGGATGTGGAAGGGCTACAACGACCTCGCGATCCTCGGGCGGCTCGGCCTGGGCGAGCTCCCGGATCTCCGGGTGGCCGCGCCGCACGTCGACCCCGAGCTCGAGCGGATCTGCGGACGGGCGCTCGCGCCGGCGCTCGGCGAGCGCCACGCCACCGCGGCCGAGCTGCACGCGGATCTCGAGCGCTGGCTCCGCGAGCACCATCCTGGAATGAGCGCTCGCGAGGTCGGCGTGTTCGTGGCGAGCCGGTTCGCGGACGATCGCGCGCGGATCCAGCAGCTCGTCGAGGAGCAGCTGCGCGACGTGCGCTGGTCCGGCAGCTACCCGAAGATCACCATCTCGGACCTCCCGAAGATCGGCGCCGGTCCGGTGTCGATGACCCCGACCTTGACGGCCCCCGCGGCGTTCAGCCCGTCGGACGCGAGCTCGATGCCGCCCTCGGTGAGCTCGACGGGGACGGGGCAGACCGGGCGAACCAGGCACCGCGGGCGCGCCTCGCGCCGGAGTCGGGTGGTGGCCGCGACCGCGATCGCCTTCCTCCTCGCCGCGGGCGTCGTGGGTGCTGGACTCCTGCGTCCACCGCTGTCGCGCACGGCGCCGGCCGGCCCCCTCGAGGCGCTCACCGCTCCGCCGGCGGCGGCGCCTTCCGCGCAGCCGGAGGAGGTGCGCCTCGTGGTCCGCGTCTCGCCCGCGGAGGCGCGGCTCTTCCTCGATGGAGCGCCGCTGTCGAGCGGCGGTTACGAGGGCCAGCTCCTCAAGGACGGGCGCGTGCGCGTCGTCCGCGCCGAAGCGCCGGGTTTCCTTGCGCAGGAAGAGAAGATCACGGCGAGCAACGATCTCGTCGTGAAGCTCGCGCTGGAGCGCGATCCGGGCGCGCTGCGATCAAGACCGGCGCCGATCGCCCGGAGCACGCCGGCGATCGCGGCCTCCTCGGCGGCCGCGACGCCGCCGCCTGTCCCGCCGCGCGGCGACGAGAAGCGGGGGCGCGGAATCGACCTGGAGAGCCCCTACGCCCGATGACGACCTCGCGAGCCCTCGCCCTCGCCGCCGCGGCGATCGTCTTCGGCCTTCCGGGCGTCGCGCTCGCCGGGCCGACCGACGGTACCGCCGAGGCCGACGCGCGCTTCCGGCGCGGCGTCGAGCTCTACAACGAGGCCGATTACAGCGCGGCGCTCACGGAGTTCCGCCGCGCCTACGCGCTCGCGCCTGCGTATCAGGTGCTCTACAACGTCGCGGGGGCGTGTTACCAGCTCAGGGACTACGCCTGCGCGCTGCGCGCCTTCGAGCGGTACCTGACCGACGGCGGCGCGCAGATCGCGGCCGACCGGCGGGCCGAGGTCGAGCGGGACATCGCCGTGCTGCGGGGCCGCGTCGCGACCGTCGCCCTCTCGACCTCGGTGCCCGACATGGAGATCGCCGTCGACGACGTCCCGGTGGGCAGGACCCCGCTCGCCGAGCCGTTGCTGATGAGCGCCGGGCGGCGGCGCATCGTCGCTGCGGCGGCGGGCCGCCCGGCCGTCACGCGGGTCATCGACGTGGCCGGCGGCGATCAGGTCGAGCTCAGGCTCGAGATCCCCGACGCGCAAGCCCAGCAGGCCGTGCGCGCCGGCCCTCGCCTCGTCGCGCCTTCGCCGGAGCAGCCCGGCGTCGCCATGGACCGAGCATCTCGCCAGGAGCGGAGCGTGCCCGTCCTGCCCTGGATCGCGACCGGCGCCCTCGCCGCGGGCGCGGCGGTCACCGGGGTCCTCGCGCTCGGCGCCTCGCGCGCTCTCGGCGCCGAGCTCGCCGACTTCCCGGGCGACGCGCAGGCGATCGAGCGCGCGCGGACCCGGACCGCGACGCTCGCGGTCACCACCGATCTGCTCGCTGGCGCCGCCGTGCTCGTCGGCGGGGTCGCGCTCTACCTCACCGTCGCCGGCGGCGCGGAGCGCTCCGGCGGAGCCCACGCCTCGTTGCCCTCGATCCGGGCCGTGGTTGCTCCGTCGTCCTTCCGGCTCCTCGGCACCTTCTAGGGCGGCGCGCGTCATGCAACGGCAGCCCTTCGCAGCGGACCAGCGGCACCTCACGCGGCGGTCATCGCGCGCGCTTGGCGCCTGCCTTTGCGCGGCGCTCTCGCTCGTGCTCGCCTCGTGCTCGGTGATCGTCGAGCAGCGGGATCGGCAGTGCGCCACGGACGCCGACTGCGCGCGGTTCGACGGCGCCCGGTGCGACCCCGGCGGGCACGTCTGCGTGCCTGCGGACGGCGCCTCGCCGGGCGGGTGCGACGGCGACAACGGTTGCTACAGCTGCACGCCAGCGACGAACGAGCAGCTCCTCAACGCCTGCACCGACGCGGCGTGCCGGCCGTTCGACAACGGGAGGCTCACGAACCTCCGCGACGGCGAGCTTCCGCCGTTGCCGGAGACAGGAGCGGGCGGGGGTCGCTGACCCAGGCCGCGGATGTGATGCGACGATGATGTGCGATGGGATGTTCCGGTCCTGCCCGATCTTCCACCCCGCGGCGGCGCTGCTCGGCGCCCTCGCCGTGGCGTCGCCCGCGGCGGCGCAGCAGGCCGTGCCGTGCTCCTCGCTGCCGTTCCCGGTCTACGTCACCGGATCGAGCGCGGTGAAGCCGTTCCTCGCCGAGCTCGCGAAGGTGCTCAGCGCGTCGACACCCCCCATCTCCGTCGTCTACCAGGGGCAAGGCTCGTGCTCCGGGGTCACCGCGTTCTTCGAGGGCGCGCCGCTCTCGGGCGCCGGCCTGACCTACTGGGACGCCGACACCGAGCTCCTGTGCGACGCCGATCCGGCCGGGAGCCCGATCGACGTCGCGGTGTCCGACGTGTTCGCGACGACCTGCGACGCCGCCTTCACGACCTCGAGCACGGTCAGCGATTTCACCGGTCCGATCCAGCCGATGACCTTCGTCGTCCCCAACGCCTCGACGCAGGAGTCGATCAGCGCCGAGGCCGCGTACTTCGTGTACGGGTTCGGCCAGGGCTCCGGCGTGGCCCCGTGGCTCGACGAGCGCTTCATCTTTCAGCGCAACGCCGGCTCCGGCACGCAGCAGATGATGGCGGCGGCGATCCGTGTCCCGGCGTCGCGCTGGCTGGGGACGCCCACGACGTCGAGCGACGACATGAGGAACAGCGTGGCGTTTTCGACGGCCGGGGAGAGCACGCTCGGCATCCTCGGCGCCAACGTGGCGAGCGAGAGCGCCTCGCTGCTCAAGGTGCTCGCTTACCAGCACTACGACCAGCAATGCGGTTATTACCCCGACTCCGATCCTCTGAAGCGCGACAAGCGCAACGTCAGAGACGGCCATTACGCGATCTGGGGCCCTCTCCACTTCCTCACCCACGTCAACATCAACACCGGAGCTCCGCTGAGCGACGGCGCGGCGCTGGTGATCGACTATCTCACCGGCAGGAAGCAGCCGCCCGCGGGGCTCGATCTCATCAAGCTCGAGGCGCAGCACGATGTCGTCCCCGAGTGCGCCATGCGGGCGCGGCGCACCGAGGAGATGGGGCCGCTCGCGTCGTTCATGCCGACGCGGTCGTGCTGGTGTTACTTCGATGCTGTCGCCGGCGGCGGCGCCGACTGCGCACCTTGCGACAGCGACGCGGACTGCCCGGCGGACGCCCCGAAGTGCAACTTCGGCTATTGCGAGCCGCAATGATCTGACGCCCGCGCCGGCTGCCGCTCGACGCCGCTCCGGTCGCGACGTTGCGCTGCCTCGCCTCGATCGGGCGACCTGCCCGCCCTCCGGCGCGGCCGCTCGACGCAGGGCGTCGCACGGTCGCGTCGGTCAAAAAGCTTGCATCCAGCCCCCTCGGGCTGCATTGATCCGGGCGAGCGCCGCGGTCATGGGGCCTCGCCCGTACGACGCGGCGGCACAGTGCGACAAGGTGGTCAATCGCCCGCAGAGCCCGTGAGTCGAGAACGAGATGGGAGACACCAGGTGAGCACGACCAAAGCGTCTCTTGGCACCCTGTTCCTCATGCTCTCCCTGGCCGCGCCTGCGCTGGCGCAGGAGGCGGCGCCGCGGCAGCCCATCACGGACAAGACGAAGGAGCGTTGGGCGAAGACCCAGGGAGGCCGGTTCGGATTCGAGGTCGACGTCCTCACCTCGTCGTACCAGGAGCAGATCATCGAGGCGCGCCCGGGGCCGGATGAGGTCACGCTCTCGGAGTCCGATCGGCTCGGCATCGCCATCACCGCCGTGATGCAGTACCAGCTCTTCGCGGGTCTCCACCTCGACGCCGAGATGCCGTTCGCTTACGGCGACGTCTCGGGCCCCCACTCCACGGACCTGTTTGGCAAGCGATTCTGGAGCACCGCAGACTACAGCGATTTCTTCCTCGGCAATCCCACGTTCGGCCTGCACTACGCCCTCAACGCGCTGCCGAACCTCGCGCTCTTCGGCGGCATGAGCGTGACGGTCCCGCTCCACCCGCACCCGAGCGCGGACCTCGAGGTCGCGGCGGTGGCGAATTTCCCCGCGCGGGCCTACTTCGACGCGCAGCGCGTGCTGCTCGGGCACTGGGCCCTCCGGGCGCGCGTCGGGACCGAGATCCACTTCGGCAAGGTCCTGTTCCTCACCCACGACGTCGCGACGCAGATCTTCATGCCGACCCGGGAAGGGGACTTCACGAAGACCGTGATCGAGCAAGGCAACGAGATCGAGTTCCGCCCGTTCGGCAACTTCGGCATCGGCATGCGCCTCCAGGCTGCCTTCCCCCTCTCGTCGAGCAACTCCGCCCAGCTGGCGGCGGAGCCGTTCATCGGCTGGGAGCCGCTCGTGAAGGGCTCCTTCACCCGCGTCGGCGCGCTTGTCGCGCTGGACGACGACCTCGGCTTCGGCCTGAACCAGGGGAAGGTCGCCACCATCCGCGTCGCCCTCGGCAGCAAATGGTAGGAGGCGAGCGCGGCAGCGTCGAGCTACGCTGAGCGCCGCACGATGACCACGAGCTCGATCTCCGATCCTTGGGTGGGCTGCCCTCGGCCGAACCCCGCTGCCCGGCTTCGTCTCTTCTGCTTTCCCTATGCCGGCGGCGGCTCGTCGATCTACGGCGCCTGGTGGCGCGAGCTCCCGGCGCACACGGAGCTCTGCGCGATCAAGCTCCCGGGCCGGGAGGCGCGCCTGAGGGAGCCGCCCTTCGAGCGCCTCACCCTGCTTGTCCAGGCCCTCGCGACCGCGCTCGAGCGCTGGCTCACGAAGCCGTTCGCCTTCTACGGCCACAGCCTCGGCGCGCTGGTGAGCTTCGAGCTCGCGCGCGAGCTGCGCCGGCGGGGCGCTCCCTCGCCGCGCCATCTCCTCCTGTCGGGCCGGCGCGCGCCCCACCTGCCCGGCCCGGCGCCGCTCCACGGCCTGCCCGATCACGAGTTCCTGGCGTGGCTCCGCCGCATGGGCGGCACGCCCGACGAGGTGCTGCGCGAGCCGGAGCTCCTGGCGCTCTTCCTGCCCACCCTGCGCGCGGATGTGGCGGTCAACGAGGCCGAGCCGTTCGTCCCCGAGGCTGCGCTCGACTGCCCGATCTCCGCCTTCGGGGGCATCGAGGACGAGCGCGCGGACCGCGCCGAGCTCGAGGCCTGGCGCGAGCACACGCGCGGGCCCTTCCGGGTCGAGATGTTCCCCGGCGGGCACTTCTTCCTGCGGAGCGCCCGGCAGCCCCTCCTGCGGTCGATTGGAGCCCTCCTCGACGGCGCCGAGCGCGAGCTGCCCGTGTGACGCCCGGCGCTGGGTGGGTGTTGAGCCCGGGGCCGGAGCCATGCAAAAACAGGGGGACCCGCAGCCTCCCTGCCCCCCGGAGACCCGAACGATGACCGATTTTCAGTACCAGGACATGCTGCCCCTCGGCCATGACGAGACGCCTTACCGCCTCGTCAGCCGCGACCATGTCTCCACCTTCGAGGCCGCCGGCTCGACCTTCCTCAAGGTCGAGCCGGCGGGGCTCACGCTGCTCGCGCGCGAGGCCATGCGCGACATCGCCCACCTCCTCCGGCCCGGTCACCTCGCGCAGCTCGCGCGGATCCTCGCCGATCCCGACGCCTCGTCGAACGACCGCTTCGTCGCCCTCGAGCTCCTCAAGAACGCGAGCATCGCCGCGGGGGGCGTGCTTCCGTCGTGCCAGGACACCGGCACGGCCATCATCATGGGCAAGAAGGGCCAGCTCGTCTTCACGGGCGGCGGCGACGAGGCGGCGATCGCGCGCGGCGTCTTCGAGACCTACCGCGTGCAGAACCTCCGCTATTCGCAGCTCGCGCCGCTCGACATGTACAAGGAGGTCAACACGAACGACAACCTCCCTGCGCAGATCGAGATCTTCGCGACGGACGGCGACGCCTACAAGCTCCTGTTCATGGCGAAGGGCGGCGGCTCCGCGAACAAGAGCTATCTTTACCAGGAGACCAAGGCGCTCCTGAACCCGGAGAGCCTGCTCTCCTTCGTCGAGGCCAAGATCCGCGCGCTCGGCACGGCGGCGTGCCCGCCGTACCACCTCGCCATCGTCGTCGGCGGCACCTCGGCCGAGCACACGCTCAAGGTCGCGAAGCTCGCCTCGGCGCGCTACCTCGACACGCTCCCGGCCGAGGGCAACGCGCGCGGTCGCGGCTTCCGCGATCGCGACCTCGAGCAGAAGGTCCTCGAGCTCGCGCAGCGGACGGGGATCGGCGCCCAGTTCGGGGGCAAGTACTTCTGTCATGACGTGCGGGTCATCCGCCTGCCGCGGCACGGCGCCTCGTGCCCGGTGGGCATCGCCGTCTCGTGCTCCGCGGACCGGCAGGCCCTCGGCAAGATCACGCGCGAGGGCATCTTCCTCGAGCAGCTCGAGGCCGATCCCGCGAAGTACCTGCCCGACACCACGGACGCGGATCTGGGGGGCGAGGTCGTGAAGCTCGATCTCCGCCGCCCCATGCGCGAGATCCGCGCCGAGCTCTCGAAGTCCCCGATCCGGACGCGGCTCTCGCTGAGCGGGCCACTGATCGTCGCGCGCGACATCGCGCACGCCAAGATCAAGGAGCGCCTCGATCGCGGCGACGGCATGCCGAGCTACATGCAGGAGTTCATGGTCTACTACGCGGGGCCCGCGAAGACGCCGGCGGGCTATGCCTCCGGCTCGTTCGGGCCCACCACGGCCGGCCGGATGGACGCGTACGTCGATCTCTTCCAGGCGAACGGCGGCAGCCACGTTATGCTCGCCAAGGGCAACCGCTCGCCCGCGGTCACCGCGGCGTGCAAGAAGCACGGCGGCTTCTACCTGGGCTCGATCGGCGGCCCGGCCGCGCGCCTCGCCAAGGACTGCATCAAGAAGGTCGAGGTGCTCGAGTACCCCGAGCTCGGCATGGAGGCGGTCTGGAAGATCGAGGTCGAGGATTTCCCCGCCTTCATCGTGGTCGACGACAAGGGCAACGATTTCTTCGCCGACATCAACAAGCCGGCCGGCCGGAAGCTCGACGTCGCGGGCTGAGCTCCCGAGCCCGGGAATCGCGGCCGGGCAGCGCTCCCTCGGCCTCCAGCGCCGGCGCGGCCGCGGCCCGGTCGCCCCCTCTCTGCGCGCACCCGATCTTCCAGGACCTCCGGGCGCTCCGCGTCGGCGGAGCGGAAATAACGAGTTGGACTGACGATCATGTCCTCCGGATCGAACGCGGAGAGCCCCTGTTTCGTCCACTCGTGACGCGGCTCCTGACCTGCTGCCATGAACGGGGGTCGACCGTGGCAAAAGGTCACATTCGAGGCGTCTTTGCGCCTGTTCAGTCCGGTTTCGGCTCCACGAGCGTCCCTGGATCTGCGGTCCGCGGGGGCACGGTCCGTGCTTTGACCTCGTGCGGAAGGAGCTGAGAATGACACTTCGACCTGATCGCACGGTGTTCCATGGCCCTGCAGATGCTGGGCACCACCGTTTCGAGGATCGGCACGGCGGTCCGGACGGGGCTCGCCATCACATGGAGGAGGAGCGCATGGAGCGGCTGGTGCGCGCGGCTCAGGAGGTCTCGGATCAGGTGGAGCGCGGAGAGCGCGACAAGCGCCGCGACGCTGGGCAGGGTGGACGGGCCGATGCTGGCGGCGTCGAGGCGCGGCCGGCTCCGAGGACCGCGAGCATCGCCGATCTCGAGCGCGCGGATGATGAGGGGATGCCCTCGCCGGAGGAGACGTGATGGGAGCGCGTGCGATGAGCCTTGATGGGGTCGTCGATCGGTTCGTGCCGAGCGCGCTTCGCAGGACGGAGCGCGCGCCCCTGGCCGGTGCGCTGGACGCGGAGGTCCGGCACGTGGACACGTGGAGCGCGGGGCGCCTCGCCTATTATGTCGACACGCGCGCGGCGGGGCGCCCGGTCGTGCTCGTTCATGGGGTCGACGCGGCCGCCTCGTCCAAGGAGATGGCTCCCCTGTTCAATGCGCTGCGCCGGAATAGGCCTGTCTATGCGCTCGATCTCCCGGGATTCGGCCTCTCGGAGCGATCGGACCGCGCTTACGATCGCGAGCTCTACCGCGCCGCCGTGCGCCGCTTCCTCACGGACGTGGTGCGCGAGCCGGGCGGCGCCGATGTCATCGCGCTCTCCCTCTCCTCGGAGTTCGTCGCCGCCGTCGCCTGCGAGGAGATGAGCCTCGTCCACAGCCTCGTGCTCGTCTCCCCGACGGGGCTCGGCCGCGAGGCGCCCGGCGCCAACGTCGTCCTCCGGGCCGTCTCGCACGTTCCCCCCGTCGCGGAGGCGCTCTATCGCGTGCTGGCGTCGCCGCCGAGCATTCGCTGGTTCCTGAAGAAGAGCTTCGTCGGCGCCCCGGATCCCGGCCTGGTCGACTACGCCATCCGCACCTCGAAGGAGCCTGGCGCCCACCGCGCCCCCCTCGCGTTCATCTCCGGCGCCCTGTTCACGGAGGGCGCCTTCCAGCGCCTTTATGCGCGTCTGCCCGTCCCCACCTTGATCGTCCACGATCAGGACCCGTATTCGCGCTTCGACCGTCTCGACGATCTCCAGCAGCAGAATACGCGTGTGGAGGTCGCTCGCGTCGCGCCCACGCGGGGCCTCCCCCACTTCGAGCAGCTCGACGCCACGCTCGAGGTCGTGCGCAGGTTCTGGGCGCAGGACCCCTGGTAGACGCTCCTCGAAGAACGACCAGGACAGCGCGGGGGCAGCTCCGCGCAGGGCGGACGTCGAGTTCTTGCTGAGCCCCGGGGTTGGTGGCGAACGACGAGACAACCGGCGTCCTCGGGGTCCTTCCAGGAGACGCCAGCGATCGAGTGGGCTGCATCACGGCAAGGCCTCCTCTCCGACTTCGACTCGCGCGGCGCCCGCTTCCGCGGCGGACCTCCGAGGACCTGCGTCGTCCATCGCGTTCCCTCGCCGTGAACCATGACGCCGTTGCCGGGCGGCTGGTGAGGTAGCGTGGGCGCTCCGTGTGCACGGTCACATGCGGACCGGTCCAGTTTTGGCGAGTTCGTTAGGACCCTGACATTCGTTGCCTCGACGGCGTTTCCCCCCGCGGCCTGCGATGGAGCGCTGCGCAACAATGCCACGGTGTGACGGCCGGACGATGGAGCGGCGCGGCACGCGTCCGGGAGGTGCGCGGCGTGTTTCCAAACATAAAAGTCTTTGCAAACTTCCGGTCAACGGGGTAATTAAGCTCTTATAGCGGGGGATGTCGTGAATGCAGGCGGCCAAACCATCTCGACGAACAAGCAAGCGAGCAGTAGCTTGCTTGGTCGATACCGCCTGATTGCAAAATTAGGCCGCGGTGGAATGGCGGATGTGTTCCTCGCCGTCTCCCGCGGGCCTGGGTCGTTCAACAAGCTTGTTGTTGTGAAGTGTCTCCGCGTCGGGATGGCGGAGGACCCGCGCTACGTCCTGATGTTCCTGGACGAGGCCAAGCTCTCGGCCCGGCTCAACCACCCGAACGTCGTTCAGACCTACGAGATCGGGGGCGAGAGCGGCGGGTACTTCATCGTGATGGAGTACCTCGAGGGGCAGCCGCTCAAGGACATCGTGAGGGCGGTGGTCAGCGGCTGTCCCGGCGCCGCGAGCTTCACGCGCGCGGCGTGGGTCAGGGTCATCGCCGAGGCGCTGCGCGGGCTGCACTACGCGCATGAGCTCACGGATTTCGACGGCGACCTGATCGGCGTCGTGCACCGCGACGTCTCGCCGCACAACATCTTCGTCACGTACGACGGCGCGGTAAAGATCGTCGATTTCGGCGTTGCGAAGGCGTCCCTGAACGCGGCGCACACCGAGAATGGAACGTTCAAGGGCAAGATGGCGTACGCCGCGCCCGAGCAGGCGATGGCGAGCGCGGATGTCGACCGGCGGGCCGATATCTTCGCGATCGGCATCGTGCTCTGGGAGCTCCTGGCGATGCGGCGGCTGTTCGACGGCGATCATGTCGCCGTCATGCACCAGCTGCTCTCGCGGGACATCCCCCGGCTCTCCACCGTCGTGCCGGACATCGACCCGGAGCTCGAAGAGATCGTGGCGCGGGCGCTCCAGCGGGACCCGGCGCGACGATTCGCCACCGCGCAGGAGATGGGCGACGCGCTGGAGAGCTACCTGCGGGCCTCTGGCGAGGACATCCGGACGGAGCAGCTCGGCGCGCACGTGCTCGAGATGTTCGCGGAGAGCAGGGCGCTCGTGCGCCAGCAGGTCACCACGCAGTTCGAGTACCTGAGCTCGCTGGACGTCACGGGCGACATCCAGCGCACCTCGATGCTCGGTGAGTTCCCGCGCGCCTCGATGGTCATGGGGATGAACCGCTCCATGTGGCCCTCCGCGACCGCGGCGGGGCTGCCTGTCCTCAGCGATCACAGCAGCCCCGTGAACTACCAGCACGAGCCTGCGGCCGTCGATCCCGACAGCCTGGGCGCGACGGTGGGGCGCGTCTCGTCCTGGCGGCAGCGCGGCTATCTCGCCTCCGCGCTCGGCGTGGCGGCGTTGCTGGCCGCCGGCGCCGGCGCGATGCTCCTCGAGAGGCAGGTGGGGCCGGTGGAGACTGCCTCGTCAGACCGGCCTATCGTCGATTCCAGGGCCGAGCAGGTGGTCGAACCGAACGTGGCGAAGGCCAAGGTCACGATCCGGAGCGAGCCTGCGGACGCGAACGTGAGCTGGAACGGGAGCATGCTCGGCAAGACGCCGCTCAGCGTCGAGCTGCCGCGGGGAATGCAGGTCGTCGTGGTGTCCAGGTCCGGCTGGTTCGACGAATCGATCTTTCTGCAGCTCTCTGCGTCGGACGTCATCGAGCGCACCGTCACCCTCCGGCGTCAGGAGGTCACGGTGATGCCCAAGCGAGACTCCGAGCCCCGTTAGAGCGGCGGTCACCCGCTTCGGATACGGGCCCACCTCGACGTTTTCGGTGCTCAGCGCACTGGAGTGCGCTTCCGCGCCGAAAACGCCGATCTGGGCCCGTCTCCTGTGCGGGTGACCGCCGCTCTGCGCGGCATGTACAGATGCGGAGGACCGTCGCTCTGGCTGGCTGCGGCCGAGTCCCGCGTTGTCTCTTACGGACGGCGCGAGCGGCTCCGAGCCCAGGGAGAGCGCGCTAGCCGGGGGGCCGATACGCCCCCCGGAGGGGGTGGCCGGATTTGAACAGGAAGGCGGGAAGGCGGGAATAAAAGATCAATGAACTTCCTGCCTTCATGTGAATCACTCCGGGGCAATTAGGCCACCACCCCCGGAGGGCCCGGACGGGCGAGCTCCGCGGAGGGTTACTCCTGCTCGATGAGGCCGCAGCCGATGCGGCCGCCGGCGTCCGGGTCTGCCGCGGCGTGCACGACGATCGCGTACTTCGTCACGTCGGTGTCCGCGCCGTCGCCGACGGTCCAGACGTCGGTCCCGCGCTTGACCATCTGCGTGCCCAGGCCACTCGCATCGCACGTGAAGCCGCCGAGTCCTTCGCCGTTGGGCACCCAGTGGGCGCCCGCATCATCACCGTTGCTGCCGCAGCTCTTGTTCTCGTGGATGTGAGCGGAGTGCTCGCCAGCAGGGCAGCCCGACAGCGTGATGGTGAGCGTCACCTCCTCTCCGGTCTGCGTGAAGGCCGCGGTCCCGGTCAGGTCGCTCGAGTTCAACCCCTGGATCTCCGCCTCGGCCCGCAGGGACGCGCCGCCGCCGTTCCCGCCGTCGCCGCCGCCGCTCCCCGACGCGGAAGTGCTCGTCGAGGCGTCGCCGCCACCCGCGCCGGTCGTGGACGACGTGCTGCTGGTACCAGCGGACGACTCGCCGTCATCCCCGCACGCGGTCAAGAGAGCGCCAGCGCCAAGGGCGAGCAACGAGAGCTTCAACCACCGTGACATAAGTCTCCTTTTCTCGGCGCGACCCGAGCGGGCAGGCAGTTGCCCCCGGACGCGACCAAGCCATCGAGGGCACGAGTATGTCCTAACATGGCGAGCGTCCAAGCAGCTCCGCCATAAAAATCGCGCATGGATCGCCCGTCCGGTGACGAAATTGCGTCGATCATAGAAAGATGTGGCCCGGCCGCCCTGCTTCGGCGCTCCGGCGCGCGGTGGGCTATCCAGTCCTGAGCGCCCGCGTGGACGAGACCGCCCTGGCAGCGAGACGATCCACTTCTCGACCAAGCCAAGCGAGAAAACCCTGGTTCCAGGGAGGGCCCTCTGGCCAGCTTGCATGGATGCGATCGGCGAGCTCGAGATCCCAGCTCCCGTAGAGGTCCACGAGAGCGTCATGGGCCCTGCGGCCGGCCAGCGCTTCAGGGGCCCCGCGAAGCTCGCCCCCGTGCGCGAAGGCGTCGTCGCAGACATAGTAATTGCACGTCGCCGCGCGCCGCTGCGGCGGGATGGTGCAGCCCTCGGGACCGTGGAAAGCGCACCTCTTCGGCAGCGGGTGGCCGTCGCTGCCCTGGGGCTCGACGCGCAGGATGAGCAGGCCGCGCCGGCCGGGGCGCAGGGTGCCTGCGGTCATCTGATCGAGCAGCCAGCCTGCGCCGCCGAGCGACACGATCCTCCCGATGTCCGACCACTCGACCCCCGGCGGGCTGGCGCAGCAGCCGGTCGGCCCCTGCGGGCAGGCGCCGCACAAGGTCGAGTGCAACCGCGTATGCGCACCTGCGAGCTCCAGCCGGATCATCCAGCGCTCGAGGATAACGGCGCATCCCGCTTCGTCCAGCGCGCCGGCGCGCTCAGCGGAGGACCGGGATCACCACACCCCGCTGAGCGTCATGCCGCTGGCCGACGCGGTGATCTCGGCGTGCGGGTGTGTGAAGAGCGCAAACCCGAGCGTGCCGGCGGCCAGCACGCCGCCCGTGATGAAGCTGGCGGCGCCGAGCTCGCGCGCCGTGAACATGGTGTTCTCGTACCGGGCGGCCCGCTTGCACTCCGGCGCGATGAGGCGAAGGCAGTTGTTGCCGCCGACGCTGCGCGCGGTCTCGTTCCGGCTCATCTCCGCGTCGTGCGCCACGACCATCAGCCCGCCGCCGAGCGCCAGGAAGAGCGTCGAGGCCGCGACGCCCCCGAGGATGAGGCCGGTCCGCAGCCCGGAAGCCGGCGGCGAGCTCGCGAGCGCAGGGCCCCTCGTCGGCGTGGGCCTGAGCGCCGGAGCCGTCACATCGAGCCGTACGTCGCGGATCTCCCCGCGGCGGACATCGACGTCGACCCGGACGGCGGCGCCGCTCAGCGTTGCCACCACGGCGTGGCGCCCCGGGTTGACGGGGATCGTCTTGTCGCGCTCGACCGAGACCTGCTCGCCGTCGATGGTGCAGGTAGCCCCGGCAGGGAGGACGATGCGGAGCTCGCCGACGAGCTGGCGCGCGCGCGCCAGGTCGAAGATCCGCGACTCGTAGAGGTCGCGCTCCCCCGGCGTGCTCGGCGGCCGCATGATCTCCTTGCAGAGCGACAGCCAGCGCACGGCAGCGGGCGCGTCGCCGATCCGGTAGGCGAGCGCCCCGATATTGCAGGCGGCGACCTGCGAGCGCTCCAGTTTCCAGATCGCCTCCCAGAGCTCCCGCGACTCGGCGAAACGACCCTCCGCCTGCGCGGCGTTCGCCTGCGCACGCAAACGGGTCACCGCATCATTATTTGAGGGCTCGGCGTGAACATTGGATGAGAAAATCAGAAGAGCGGCGGCAATGCGCAGTCCCAAGCCGAGTTGCGACATCGTGCTCACTGGGTAGGACCTCCTGGCCCGAGGTTCAGGTCAACCGCGCTCCTGGGGCTGTCCGTCGGCCGCGCAGGCTGGCAGCCTAGCAGAGACAGCCGCCGCACGACTCGACTCTTCGCCTGTCGAGCGGGCCAATCGCTCCACACCAAAGCACCTTCCCCTGTCGAGCCCCGATGCGAGCGCCGCCGGATGCGTCTCGCGGCGTGACGCGGGCGGGCTCGGGCACCGAGCAGCCCACCACGCGCCTCCGTCAGGTCTCCGCGGGCGCTGTACACGTCGGGCGCGCGCTCGGCAGGGCGCGCCCGATGCGTTCTGACCGGCTGAACGGAGAGGAAGAGGGAGGGGGGAGGAGGGGGAGGCAGGCGGTGAATTACGCCTTGGGCGTAATCAACTGCTCCAGCCCGCGCAGCGGGATGTCCAGCCAGTCGGGTCGATTGTTGAGCTCGTAGCCGACCTCGTAGATGCACTTTTCGAGCATGTAGAAGTCGAGCAGGAGCACCGTGTCGGCGTCGCTCGCGGGCACGAACGGAGCCCAGTCGTCGGTCCGCGCCTCTGCCGTGGCCTGGGCGCGCGCGATCGTCTCCAGGTAGCCCGCGAGGTAGCTCGCGGAGACCCAGGCCACCCAGGCGTCGGTCCACGGCTTGAGCACGGCGACGTCCTCCGGCCGGATGCGGTTGTCCCGGAGCGCCGAGGCGCCGGCGTAGTCGAACGAGCGCAGCATCCCCGACACGTCCCGGAGCGGGCACCGCTTGTAACGGCGCTCGCTGAGCGGCCGCGCCGGCTCGCCCTCGAAATCGATCAGGATGAAGTCGTCGCCCGTCGAGAGCACCTGGCCGAGGTGAAAATCTCCATGCGAGCGGATGCGGGTGACGTTGAACTTCCGCGACAGGACCTGCTGGAGCTTCGCGTTGATCTCGGCCTCGCGCGCGAGCAGCGCCGCCGCGTGCTCGCGCACGTTCTCGGGGAGCGCGCGCTCGCGCTTCCGGATCAGGGTGAAGGTGCGCGAGAGCATGCCGTGCGCCGACTGGAACAGCGACTGCTGGTGCAGCGTCGTGAACGGCTGCTGCCCGAACGCAGGATCCTTGCTCTCCTTCCCGAGCGTGAGGTGAAGCTGCGCGGTGCGCTCGCCGAGCAGCCGCATCCGCACGAGATCGGTGCCCATCAGCTGGTTCACCACGGGGGGAGGCGTCGCGCGCGACGCGTCGACGAGCGTGCCGGCCGGCATGGGCGGCGCGCTCCCCTTCACCGACTCCTCGTCGGCGAGCACCCGCTCGAAGAAGCGGTTCAGCGACTCGAGCGTGGTCTTCCACGCGTCGCTCTGGCTCTGCACGAACTCCTGCAGCATCGCCACCGTGGTCGTCTCGCGACCGCGGCCCTGGTACTCGATCGCCCCGGCGAGCCGCGCCGTCGCGGGGAACTGCTGGTCCGTCAGGAACCTGCCGATCTCGAGCTCCGGGTTGATGCCCTCCTCGACCTGCCGGAAGATCTTGAGGAGCAGCTTGTCGCCGTAAATGATGGTCGTGTTGCTCTGCTCGCTCTCGGCGATGCGCGCCGTGAGCTCTCCCTCCGCGCCGAGCGCCTCGAGCGTCGTCCCGAGCGGCAGGGCATGGAGCTCGCCGGCGGCGCCCGTGGCGACGCCCCGCGCCCGGATCGCGGCGAGGATCAGCGCGGCGAACTCCGGGGTGGTCAGCGCGTCGTACAGGACGCCCTCGGGCGACGCCGCGCTCTCCGGGTCCGGATCGCGCACCGTGACGTCCGCGATCACCGCGTGGCGCGTGCGCGTCGCGAGCGCCCGCGCGTGATCGCCCGTGGCGAAGCCGATCGGCACGACGTACGTCTCCGGCGAGCCGTCCGTGTACTCGATGCGCACCAGCAGGAGGTAGTGCTCCGCCACCGTCTGCTCGTTGCGCACGATCGGGACGACGTCCGCGAGCGTCGTGGCGCGCCGGGTGCGCGCCTTGCCGCGGAACCAGCGACGTGCCGCGATGAACTTCCCGAGCGCCGGCTCGAGCGCCCTGCGCCCGTCGGGGGAGAGCAGCGCCCGCCACGAGCCCTTCGTCGAGATCGCGGGCGCCGCCTGGCTCTCGCCCGCGGCGGCCACCGGCGTCGCGGGCTCCAGCGCGAACCAGAAGAAGTCATGCGGCCCGAGCGAAAGCGAGTAGCCGCGGCTCGTGACCTCCGGGAAGCGACTCCTGCCGAACAGCTCGACAGGCACCATGCCCTCGAAGCGCGCGAGATCGAGCTCGACGTACTGCGCGTACCGCGACAGGTTCGCCACGATGAGCAGCCGCTCGTCCCCGTGCGCGCGGATGAACGCGAGCACCTTGCTGTTGTCCGGGTGCAGGAACTCGATCGTGCCGCGGCCAAGCACCTTGTGCTGCTTGCGCAGGGTCATGAGCCGCTTCATCCACCAGAGGAGCGAGGCGGGGTTCTGCTGCTGCGCCTCGACGTTGATCGCCTCGTAGTGGTACTCGGGGTCGATGATGATCGGCAGGTAGAGCTTCTGCGGGTTCGCCCGGGAGAAGCCGGCGTTCCGATCCGCGCTCCACTGCATCGGTGTGCGCACGCCGTCGCGGTCGCCGAGATAGATGTTGTCGCCCATCCCGATCTCGTCGCCGTAATAGAGGACGGGCGTCCCCGGCAGCGAGAAGAGCAACCCGTTCATCAGCTCGATCCTGCGCCGCGTCTTCATGAGCGGGGCGAGCCGCCTCCGGATGCCCAGGTTGATCCGCGCCGTGTGCTCCTGCGCGTAGACGCGGTACATGTAGTCCCGGTCCTCGTCGGTCACCATCTCGAGCGTCAGCTCGTCGTGGTTCCGGAGGAACGTCGCCCACTGGCAGGTCTCGTGGACCACGGGCGTCTGCTTCAGGATGTTGACGATCGGGAAGCTGTCCTCGAGCTCCACCGCCATGAACATCCTGGGCATCAGCGGGAAGTGGAAGTTCATGTGGCACTCGTCGCCGTCGCCGAAGTACGCCGCGGCGTCGGCGGGCCATTGGTTGGCCTCGGCGAGGAGCATGCGATCGGAGAAGTTCGCGTCGATGTGGCGCCGGACCTTCCGCAGGAACTCGTGCGTCTCCGGCAGGTTCTCGCAGTTCGTCCCCTCGCGCTCGTAGAGGTACGGCACGGCGTCGAGCCGCAGCCCGTCGACGCCCATCTCCAGCCAGAAGTCGATCACCTTGAACACGGCGGCGTGCACGTCCGGGTTCTCGAAGTTGAGGTCGGGCTGGTGGGAATAGAAGCGGTGCCAGTAATAGGCGTTGGCCACCGGATCCCACGCCCAGTTCGACGTCTCGAAGTCCTTGAAGATGATCCGGGCGTCCTTGTAGAGGTGGGGCGTGTCGCTCCACACGTAGAAGTCGCGCCAGCGCGAGCCCTTGGGCGAGGTCCGCGCCCGCTGGAACCACTCATGCTCGTTCGATGTGTGGTTCAGGACGAGCTCGGTGATGACGCGGATGTCGCGGCGGTGCGCCTCGCGCAGGAGGCGGGCGAAGTCGCGCCGGGTCCCATAAGACGGGTTGATGCTGGCGTAGTCCGCGATGTCGTATCCGCCGTCGCGAAGCGGCGAGGGGTAAAAAGGCAGGAGCCAGATCGCGGTGACGCCGAGGTCTTGAAGGTAGTCGAGCTTGTCGACGAGCCCCTCGAAGTCGCCGATGCCGTCGGCGTTCGAGTCGCTGAACGCGCGGACATGGACCTCGTAGATGATCGCGTCCTTGTACCAGAGGGCGCTGCCTTCGGCGGGAGGGGGCTTCTGATCCTGGCTCATAGCTGCTCCGACGGATGCGCGTTATCCGCGCGACGATGCCGGGCGCTCAGGACACAGCGGTGCGGGCCTGATGCGGCGTGAGCACGCCGCCCGGGCCAGAGGAGGCCAGGAGGCAAGGCACGCTGCGGAGGTCCACCACTGGGCGCGCACTGCCGTCCCACGCAGGTGACGCGAATCACGTGTATAGTTTAACTACTTGGAATTGCAAGACCGCGCAGGCCCGACCTCGGATAGCACGCCACGCGCGGGGCGCAAAGCGGCGCGGCGACAGCGAACGCGTCGCGCAGCGCTGCGCGGCGCGTTTGCTGTCGAGATCGCTGCTTCGCGAGCTCGACCCACACGTCGAACCGCAGCCGGTGTAAGAAGCGCCGGCACCTCGTCCTGTGATCGGGCGAGCTCATGCCCATCGAAGGAGCATTCTCATGATGCGTGTCTTCCAGGTACTCCCGCTCTCCCTCGCAGCGCTCGGAGCGCTCGCGTGCTCGTCGACCCCTGAGCCGACGATCGACCCGAGCAACCCCTGCCCGCCGGGTCAGTGGTGCGCCTCGGCGGTGCCGACCACGACCGCGACGGCGGTGCCCACGACCACCTCGGTCGCGCCCGCGGGCCCCGCCGCCACGCCGATCCCGCCGGTCGCCGCGGTGGCCGCGACGCCGATCCTGCAGGGGATGGGAACGACGGAGGCCCCGGGCATGAAGGCGGACGGCGGGCCGTTCGCGGGGCAGTTCCAGGAGGGCCAGACGCTCGAGCAGGACATCAACATCTCGGCCGGCAAGTGCTACACGGTCGTCGGCATCGGCATCGGCGTCCAGGAGCTCGACATCCAGCTCGTGTCGCAGCCGGCGCCCGCGCTCCCGCCCGTCGTCCTCGCGCAAGACAGCACCACCGGCGCCGCGGCGACGCTCGGCGGCAAGGCCTCGGGCTGCTGGAAGAACCCGCTGCCGGTCGGCGGACCGGGCAAGGTGATCCTCAAGGCGACGAAGGGCGCCGGGCTCGCGGCCGCGCAGGTCTTCTCCAAGTAAAGTAACGCCGCCGCGCGCGGGCAGGGAGGGCGAGTCGGCGGAGCGCGGCGGCGAGGGCGCCGCTCGGCTCTTCTATTCCCGCCGCCTGCGTGCTCCCCTAAATGCAGGCGGACGCGGCCGCGCGCCGCGCGCGACGCCATGAGCGAGACCGTATTTCTCGGCCCCGATGCCAGCAGGACCTGCGCGAGGTCGCGCTGGGACTGGCTGGCGCCGCGGCTCCCCCCGGACCTCGAGCAGGAGGCGGTGCGGCGCGTCGCGTGGATGTCGCTCTGCACGCTCCTCGTGGGCGCCTTCGGCTTCATCGTGTCCGAGCTCATCCCGGGCCTCGAGCTCGGCCCTCACCTGATCCGCTTCGCGGTCTACCTGCCGTTCATGCTCGTCTCGGCGGCGCTCTTCGTGGTCGCGCGGCGTCGGCTGCTCTCGCCGTCGTGGATCGTCGATCTCTCGTTCGCCTACAAGATCCTGGGCGCCGCCTCGATCGCGGTCGTCACCAACGCGCAGCCGTGGCCGGAGGGGCCGATGCTGCCGGGCTGGTCGCCGGTGGCCATCTGGGTGCTGATGTTCCCCATCATCGTCCCGGCCCCGAGCGTGCGCACGCTGCTCACGTCGACGATGGCGATCCTCACCGAGCCGGCGTGCCTCTGGGTGCTCGTCCGGTCGGACTTCATGGAAATGCCCTCGCGCGAGGCGATGTTCCGCCGCTTCTTCCCGAGCGTCATCGCGCTGGCGCTCTCCGTGTTCGTGTCGCGCGTGGTCTTCGGGCTGGGGCGCAAGCTCGACGCGGCGCGGGAGCTCGGCAGTTACCGCCTCGTCGAGCGGCTCGGCGGCGGCGGCATGGGCGAGGTGTGGCGGGCGAAGCACCGGATGCTCGCGCGCCCCGCGGCCGTGAAGCTGATCCGCCCGGAGGCGTTCCAGGGCGAGGCGGCGAGCAACGGCAACGCGAAGGCGCGGTTCGAGCGCGAGGCGCAGGCGACCGCGGCGCTCCGGTCACCGCACACGATCGGCATCTTCGACTTCGGCGTCGCCCACGACGGGTCCTTCTACTACGTGATGGAGCTGCTCGATGGCATGGACCTCGACACCCTCGTCAAGCTGGACGGTCCGCAGCCGCCCGCGCGGGTGGTCCACCTGCTCCGGCAGGCCTGCCATTCGCTCCACGAGGCGCACAAGGCCTTCCTTGTGCACCGCGACATCAAGCCCGCCAACCTCTTCCTGTGCCGCTACGGCGCGGAGCTCGATTTCTTGAAGGTGCTCGACTTCGGGCTGGTGGCCGAGCGCAGGAAGGACGCGGCCCCCTCCACGCTGACCGCGGACAACGCGATCACCGGGACGCCTGCCTTCATGGCCCCGGAGGTGGTGCTCGGCGATCGCCCGGTCGACGGCCGGACCGACATCTACGCGCTCGGGTGCGTCGCCTACTGGCTGCTCACGGGCGCCCTCGTGTTCGAGGCCGAGACCGCGATGAAGACGGTGCTGCTCCACGCGACGGAGGTGCCCGTCGCGCCGTCGAAGCGCGCGGCGCGCCCGATCCCGCCGGCGCTCGATCGCCTCGTGCTCGACTGCCTCGAGAAGGATCCGGCGAGGCGGCCGCAGTCGGCGCGCGAGCTGTCCGAGCGGCTCGCCGCGCTCCGCATGGACGCCGAGTGGACCGAGCGCCACGCGGGGGCGTGGTGGGAGTCTGTCGCGCCGCCGTCGCTGGCGGGCCGGGCGGCCAAGGCGGCCGTCGACGCCTTCGGCTGAGCCCCGCGGGCATCGGGCCGAGGTCCTCAGCGGATG
The DNA here is from genome assembly GCF_051521455.1 of Sorangium sp. So ce887. Lineage (NCBI taxonomy): Bacteria > Pseudomonadati > Myxococcota > Polyangiales > Polyangiaceae > Sorangium > Sorangium sp. So ce887. The sequence continues at coordinate 559,046 of NZ_CP150354.1, forward strand.
TTGAAGTCGACGGTCATCAGCTGGCCGCCGCGCTCGATCGCGACGGACAGGTGGTCCGCGGTCCGGAGCCGCGCGTAGGCCTCGAGCGCCTTCTGCGGATCGGTGATGTCGAAGCCGTTGATCGACCTCAGCGAGTCTCCGCTCTCCAGCCCGAGCGACTCGAGCAGCGAGCCCCGCTTGATCCTGAGCTTCAGCCCGACGACCCGGCCCCCTTGCCTCTCCGGGATCACCCGGGCGGAGCGCATGAGGAGCGCCTGCTGATCGAGGATCTGGTCGACCGCCGCCCGGTCGACGTGGATCTCCGTGGCGCTCACCCGCCGGATGCGGGCGGCGATCTCCGGCGGGATCGAGCTCATGCCGTCCTCGCTCCCGACCGGCCTCGCCTGAGGCCGCGGCGGCGGCTGCGGTTCCGGCGCCTTCTCGCGCGCGGTCTTCCCGAGCTGCAGCTGGCAGCGCGCGCCGCCCGCGGCGATCCAGACGCGGTCCCAGGCGATGCGCGCGAGCGTGCCGCCCGGCGCGTCGCCGCCGAGCCGCCGGAGCTGCGTCCGCCCGTCGGGGTCCTCGATCGCCGCGAACGACCACGCGTCGTCCTGCGAGGCCGCGATGAGCACCACGCGTCCGGCATCGCAGAGCGGATCGCTCCACGGATCGCCGCCCGCCTCGGGCGTGCGCTCCTCGGGATCGCCGCCCGGCGGCCGGAGGAGCGGCCCCGTCGTCGAGTCGAACGGGTTGCGCTGCAGGATCGGGTCGGCGTTCGTCGCGTGGAGATCGTCGCGCTGCGCGCGGCTTTCGACCTGCGGCAGGGAAGCCACCCTGGAGGCTCTGTCCGGGATGATCGTCCTCCCGAGCAGGTGCGAGACCCCCGCTGCCTGAAAATAGGCTGCGGACGCGATCAGCGTGCCCGCGATCCACGGGAAGTGATGCTTCACAGCCGCATCCAGGTCCACGGATCCTGCTCTTTCTGGGCTCGCGCGCGCCGCCGCCGGGGCGAGCGCCGCGCGCACGCAGGTGTGGAGGCGACCGTGCACGATGCCGCCACCGGCGCCCCCTCTCGGAGCGCAGAGCACCGCGCGTGCCGGCATGCCGCGACACGGCAGCGCGCGCGATCACCGGCCAGAGTGCGCCTTGACCCGAACGGATCAGCGCGCTCCGGCGAGCGCCGCGCCGGCGTTCATCGAGAGAGCGTGTAGGGAGGGAGGTCTGGGACGGCGTCAGCCCGCGAGCGGATCGCTCAGGGCTTCTTCTCTGGCGCGCTGGCGGCGGCCGCGGGCTCGCCGCGGCCGCGGCGGTGAACCCAGGCGGCGAGGACCTTCCGGTCGTTCGCGGAGATCTTCTCCTCGAACGCCGGCATGTGGCCCTCCAGATCCTTCGCCATCGCCGCCGGCGGGTAGGCCTTGCCGCTGCCGGGGTTCGTGATCTGCGCCTCGATCCATGCGACCGAGGCCCAGCCGCGGAGCTCGGGCGCGGCCGACTCCTCGTCGTCGGTCTTGCCGTCGAGCCGGTGGCAGCTCGTGCACCGCTGCCGGACCAGCGTCTCTCCCTGCGTCCCGGCGCTCGGCTCCCCGCGCGCCTGCGCCTCCAGGAACGCCGCGATCGTCTCCTGGTCGGCCGCGCTCATCGGCGTGAACATCTTCGCCGCCTCGGGATCCGCGGGCGGCTTGACCATCGACGGCATCATCTCCTTGAACGCCGTCTTGCCGAAGAGGTGGTCGGCGTCGGGGTTCCTCAGCACCTCGAGCGCCCAGGCCTTCGTCCCGAACCCGGTGAGGTCCGGCGCCGTCTGCTTGTCCTTGGGCGGGCCGAGATCGTTCAGCCGGTGGCAGCTCGCGCACTCCTTCTTGTAGAGGTCCTCGCCGCGGATCTCGGGATCGTTCCGGAGCATCGCGAGCGCGCCTTCGGGCGGGACGCCCTGCTTGAACAGCGCCATCGCGCGCGCGGTCCGCTGGGCGTTCTGCGCCTGCGAGCGCTGGAAGCCCTCGTCCTTCGCGTCGGACGCGTACGACTTCGCCAGGAAGCCCACGGCCCCGAGGCCGATCAGGAACAGCGGCGCGAGCGCCAGCAGCCGCGCGCGGAGCGGACCGGGCTTCCTGTCGATGAACGGGAGCAGGGCGAGGTACAGCCCGATCACCCCCGGCAGGCCGACCGTCGCGATGAGCTCCAGCGAGCCGGGGAAGAACTTGCGCAGCTCGAAGAGCGGGCGGAAGTACCACGCCGGGCGGGCGTTGTAGTCGCTGACCGGGTCCGCGGGCGCCTCGAGGGGGGCGCCGTGCTCGATGGCCGCGAGATCGAAGAGGACGACGAGCACGACCGCGCCGGCCAGGAGGATCATGCCGAGCTGCTTCGGGTAGAACCGGTCCGCCTTCGTGAGGTTGGCGCCGTGGGGCGCGCTGAAGCCGTGCTTGCGGAACAGCGCGAAGCTCGCGGCGAGCAGCAAGGCCGTGACCGCCGGCAGCACGAAGACGTGCAGGGTGTAGAGCCGCGTCAGCGTCATGTGGCCGAGCGAGCTGCCGCCGACGACGAGCTCCTGCGTGAGCGGCCCGACGACGGGGACCGCGCCCATGATGCCCGTCTCGACGCGCGTCCCCCAGTAGCCGTCCTGGTCCCACGGGAGCGGGTTGCCCGTGAAGGCGAAGCCGAGGATCACCCCGAGCAGGCCGAGCTTCAGGAACCAGCCGACCTCGCGCGGGGCGCGGTACGCCCCGTGGATCGCGATCTGCGCCACGTGGACCGCGATCAGGATGACGAGCGCCTGCGCTCCGAAGTAGTGGAGGCCCCGGATGAGCCACCCGGCGCGCAGGGTGAAGTTGATGTGCGCGACGCTCGCCCACGCCGTGGTCGCGCTCGGCGCGTAGGCCGACATGAGCAGCGCGCCCGTGACGGCCTCGACGAGCAGCAGCAGCGCGAGCGCGCCTCCCCAGACGTAGCCGATGCGCGCGCCGCCGGGGATGGGCTCGTCAAGCAGGCGACGGAGCGGCTCGCGGTACCCGATGCGCTCGTTCAGCCAGTCGCCGAGACTCATCCTGCGATCTCCTCGAGCGCGGCGGTCCCGTCACGGTAGCGCCGGTAGTCCACCTCGACCCAGCCGTCCACGACGCGCGTCGCGAGCGGATCCATCGGGCGCGGGGACGGTCCCGTCTCCGGCGCCCCCGACAGGGCGAAGCGCGACGAGTGGCACGGGCAGTTGAAGGTCTTCTTGTCGCCGTTGAGCTCGATCCCGCAGCCGAGATGGGGGCACGTGGCGCTCATCGCGCGGATCTTCTCGCCCTCCCGGATGACCCAGATCGCGCCGAGCATCTGGTCCTTCGCGACCGTGAAGGCGTCGCGCTCCTCGCCGATCACCTTGAGGCGCCGCGGCTCGTCCGGCGGGAGATCCGCGAGGCGCCCGACCCGGACCCAGCGCTCGCGCCCGCCCGCCGAGCCGGCGTTGCCAGCGGCGGGACCGGCGATGAAGCTCGCTGCCGGCACGGCGATCGCGCCGGCGTAGGCCAGGCCGCCGAGCGCCACCAGCGCCTTCAGGGCGCCGCGCCGCTCCTCGGGGGGCGGACCTCCGAAGGGCGCGCCTGCGCTCGCGGGCACCCCGTGGGCCCCAGGCTCGTGCGGCAATCCATATCCCGGGTACCCCGCGGCACCAGGTTCCTTTTGCGTCGGCTCTGCCATCTCGTAGGCTCTCCCTCGCTCGCGCCGCTCTCCGGAGGCCCACCCAGACTCGGAGCGGGCCTCCGGCGGCCGAAGCGGACGGCAGCATATCGAAAACACAGGCGTAACGTTGAATCCTCGCCATCGCGCCCACCGAGGCGATCGCATCGCCGCCGGCTCAACCGAAAGTTCTCTTTCAGGTGTTCAGGTCCCGCTGGCTCGGTTCGTCGCCGCAGCGCTCACGACGTGCGCGGCGCTCGGAGCTTCCGCCTGTGCCGCTTCGCGTCAACCGCCGGCGTGCACGCGTCCCGATCTCAGCGGGTGCGCCATCGAGGAGGTCTCCTTCGACGGTGACGAGGTGATCAGCGGCGACGAGCTCGCCGAGCGGATCGCGACGGCCGAGAGCTCGCATCTGCTCGGCGGCGCGCTCGAGCCCGTGCCGATCCTGAGCATCTGGGACGCGCTCACGGTCGAGTACGAGCGGTTCGATCGGTTCGTCCTCGAGCGGGACATGGCCCGCATCGAGCGGTACTACCGGGCGCGCGGGTTCTACAACGCGCGGGCGCGCGCGGCGCGGGTGCAGCGCACCGGCGGCCCCGGCAAGGAGGGGCGCGTGCGGGTGCGCATCGTCGTCTCCGAGGGACAGCCGGTGACGATCGCGTCGGTGGACCTCCAGTGGCGGGACTGGACCCTGGAGAAGGGCAAGGACATCGCCCGGCCGGTGACCGAGGCGAAGGGCCGGCTCCGGGTCGGCGAGCGCCTGGACGAGGAAGAGTACGAGGAGCTGAAGAAGACGCTGCTCCGGGTCCTCACGGATCGCGGCTTTGCCTACGCGACCGTCGAGGGGCACGTCGACGTCGACCTCGTGAAGAACGAGGCGCGGGTCCGCTACACGATCGAGCTCGGCCCCGAGAGCACGTTCGGCAAGGTCAAGCTGGAGGGGCTCGGCGAGCTGCCGGAGGCGCCCGTCAGGACGGCGATCGGCATCGAGGAGGGCGAGCGTTTCTCTACCGCGGCTCTGGCGGACGCGGAGCAGGCGCTGGCCGATTTCGGCGTGTTCGGCGCCGTTGCCGTGAAGCCCGAGCTCGCGCCCCCCGGGCAGCCGAGGAACCCGGTCGTCCCCGTGACGTTCTCCGTGGAGCCGGCCGCGCTGCGCGCCGTGAAGCTCGGCGGCGGCGCCGAGGTCGGCTCGCGCGTCGAGGCGCACCTCGTCGCCGGGTGGGAGGATCGCAACTTCCTCGGCGGCTTGCGCCGCTTCAACATCGAGGCCCGGCCGGGGCTGGTCTTCTATCCGGTGGAGTTCGCGAACCTCTTCGGCAAGGAGCTCGGGGACACGTTCCGCCTCCTGCCCGAGATCCAGCTGCGGTCCGAGCTCCGCCAGCCGGGGGCGTTCGAGCGGCGCACGGCCGCGGTGCTGCGCGGCTCGTTCAAGCTCTACTGCCCGCAGACCGGGGAGTTCTGCACCAAGCCTGATGAGAAAGCCGACACGGACGAGGGCGAGCCAGGAAGTCCCTCAAACCCTCCTCAGGAGCCCTCGGACCACGCGATCGTCGGCTACCGCGAGTACGTCGGTTCCATCGGCCTCGAGCGGCCCTTTCTCAAATCGGACCTGAACGCGGCCCTCCTCTACAACGTTCAGCTGAACAGCCCGTTCACCTACAACCCGGCACCGTTGCCCCCGGGTTTCGGGACCCTCTTCATTCCTTACCTCCAGGCGCTCGTGTCCTATGACCGCCGTCTGAACCGGGCGGGGAAGCCCGACCGGCTCACCCCCCATCACGGCTACTACGTCGCGCTGGACACGCAGCTGGCCGGCTATCTCGGGTTCGACACCGCGCTGGCGAGGGCCGTGGTGGGCGAGCAGGACGAGAGCAACAAGCGGTTTCACTCCGCGCGCGACATCCGCTTCCAGCCCGAGTTTCGCGCCTACCTCCCCGTCTCGAGGCGATGGACCCTCGGCTTCCGCCTGATGACCGGGTGGCTGTTCACGGGCGACTACGGCGACGCCTCCCTGGAGCCAGCCGCGTGCGACGCCCTCGGGGGCGAAGCCAGGAATTCGTGCCAGAGAGCGGTGGGGGCCGACCTGCAGCTGATGCAGTTCCGCGGGTTCTTCAGCGGCGGCGCGACAAGCAACCGCGGATATGGGTACAACGAGGTCGGCCCGCACGCCCGCGTGCCGAGCCTGACAGCCGATGAGAATGCGAACGCCGAGGACGCCCCCCTGGTCCCCATCGGGGGCAGGCTGCTCTGGGAGGCGAGCCTCGAGCTCCGGATACCGCTCGGCGAGAGCTTCGGTACCGTGATCTTCGCCGACGCGAGCGACGTCACCCGGGAGCACCGGCTGTTCCGCCCGGACGCGCAGCGCCTGCACCTCTCGGCGGGCATCGGGCTGCGCTACACGACGCCCGTCGGCCCGCTGCGGTTCGACGTCGGCTACCGCGTCCCCTGCATGCAGGTGCTCGGCGTCTGCCATGAAACCCAGGCAGATGGCTGGCCCGACGACGAGAGGCGTCCGGGCAAGCTGTTCGATGTGCTGCCCGTCGCCGTGAACCTGGCTATCGGCGAGGCGTTCTGATGTCCAGGGTTGCGCCCGGCGGGCGGCGGGCGGCCCGCATCTGACGGCGGGCCGCGGGAGGCGGGCTCAGCCCTCTTCTTCCTCGACGTTCCAGGCGGACAGCGCGGTCATCCCGATGGCGACGGCGCAGCCGCCGCACAGGGCGGGCTCCTCGATCCGGAGCTCATCGCCGCGCGACCACACGTAGAGGCCGCGCCCGGCGGGCTCTCCCTCGATGGCCGCGTCGCACACGTCGCAGCGGAGCTCGGCAGCGCCCGAGGCTGCTTGACGCGCGCGCAGCGCGCTGTCGGCGATCGCGTCGACCGAGATGCAGATCGGATGAGTCAATGTCCCCGTGAGCCGGTACTCCGCGTTTGCGGTACCCTCCGGCGTAGGGCGGGGGTCCAGGTTCGCGGTCCCCTTCAGAGCGCCTTCAATCACATCCACCTCCGGCGGCACGGCCGAATCTAGCTCAGGCCGAGACGGGACGCACGAGAAGGCTGCGCCTGATCCTCGTCAGGCGTGCTCCAGGGCGCAAATGTAGGCAGATACGCGGAACCGTACGCCGCGGAGCCCCGCGGCGCGGCGGCTCCGCGTGCGCTCACAACGGAAATGGAGGGATCAGGCGCTGGCGGACGCGGCCGTCTCGGAGCCGGCGGCGTCCTGGGAGGCGGCGTGGCTGCCGGCCGAGCGGTCGAGGGCGCAGCTCTCCTCGAGCAGCTCGACAACGTCGAGCTGGCGGATCGACTCCTCCTTGGACTGATCCTTGAGGCCGTCGGTGATCATCGTCTGGCAGAACGGGCAGGCGGTCGCGATCGTCTTCGCCTCGGTCTGGAGCAGCTGCAGCGTCCGCTTGACGTTCATGCGGTCCTTGTTCTGCTCCTCCATCCACATCTGCGCGCCGCCGGCGCCGCAGCAGAGCCCCTTCTGCCGGTTCCACCCCTCGGCCTCGACGAGCTGCAGGCCGGGGATGCGCTTCAGGATGTCGCGCGGCTGCTCGTACACGTCGTTGTAGCGGCCGAGGTAGCAGGAGTCGTGGAAGACCACCTTCCCCTCGACCGGCTTCCTCGGGACGAGCTTCTTCTCGGCGACCAGGCCGAGCAAGAAGTCCGTGTGGTGCACGACCTCGAACTTCGCGCCGAAGTCCGGGTACTCGTTGGCGAGCGTGTTGAAGCAGTGGGGGCAGGTCGTGACGATCTTCCGGATGCCGCCCTGCTCCTTGTAGCCGTTCAGGGTCGCGGCGTTCTGCTCGGCCAGCATCGCGAAGAGGTACTCGTTGCCCGCGCGGCGCGCCGGATCGCCGGTGCAGGTCTCCTCCTGGCCGAGGATCGCGAAGTCGACGCCGGCCGCCTTCAGGAGCCTGGCGGTCGCGCGCGCGATCTTCTTCGCGCGGTCGTCGTAGCTCGCCGCGCAGCCGACCCAGTAAAGCACGGGCGCCTGCGGCTTCTCGGCCAGGGTCGGGATCTCGAGCCCCTCGGCCCAGTTGCCGCGATCGATGCGCGCGAGGTTCCACGGGTTGCCGTTGACCTCCATCGCGTTGAACGGATTCCCGAGCTCGGCCGGGAACTCGCCCTTCACGAGGACCAGGTGGCGGCGCATGGAGACGATCTTGTCGACGTAGCTGATCATCACCGGGCACTGCTCCTCGCAGGCCCGGCACGTCGTGCAGGCCCAGAGCACGTCCGGGTGGACGACGTTCGCCACGAGGTCGACCGGCTTGTACCCCGCCTCCGGGACCGGGACCGGGTTCTCCGGCGCCGCCTGCTCCGCGTGCCCGGCGCCTTCCTGCGCCTCCGCTCCCTGGCCTTCCTGCGCCGCTGCGCCGTCGCCGGCTTGCCCGTTCGCCTGGGTCGCGTGGCCGTCGCCGGCGAGGCCCCTCGGACCGCCCGGCCGGTTGATGAACTCGCTCTCCCGGCCGTACAGGTGGTCGCGCAGGTCGAGCGTGAGCTGCTTGGGGCTCAGGATCTTGCCCGTCTTGTGGGCCGGGCAGTTGTCGCTGCAGCGGCCGCACTCGGTGCACGTGTAGAAGTCGAGGATCGCCTTCCAGGTGAAGTCCTCGATGCGTCCGATGCCGACCGGCGCGGCCTTCTCGGGCTCCTCGGCGGCCTTCATGACCATCTCGCCGATCGCCTCGGCGTTGCCCGCGACGAGCGGCAGCCGGCCGCGCGGGTCGAGGGCGCGCGTGAAGACGTTCGGGATCGCCGTGATGATGTGGAAGTGCTTCGAGTGCGGGAGCAGGTTCAGGAACACGAGCACCAGCGTGACGTGTGTCCAGAACCCGATGTGCGCGAGGACGACGAGGGTCCCCGGGCTGGCGCCGCCCAGGAGCACGGCGAACAGCGAGCCCGCCGGGGCGGGGAACAGGTGCCAGCGGAGCGCCGCCGGGTCCGCGGGGACGCCCGCGAACGGGGCGGTCACGGTGGCGATGCGCTCGCAGAGCGTCGCGTCGTCGGGGCCGCACGCCGCCGTGGACCCGCGGTGGTGCAGCGCCAGCGCGGCGCCGTCATAGAGCATGTCGGCCACCATCATCGTGACGATGATGCCGAGGATGAGGAGCCCCTCGCCGGACAGGGTCATGCGCCGCTCGCGCTTGATCGCCCGGTAGTAGATGAACACGAGCGCGCCGGCGACGACCAGCGCGGCCATGACGTCCTTCACGAACTCGTAGATGCCGCCGAGCGGCACCGCGCCGATGCCCGGCAGCCTCACCGGCTCATGCCCCAGGATCCAGAGGTCGAACGCCGGATCGAAGCCGCGCCCCCACAGCATCACCGTGCGGAGCAGGAGAACCAGGAATCCAACGAAGATGAGCTTATGCGCCAGCCCGGCGAGCGGGTAGTAACCCATCTTCCGCTGGCGGAAGGCGTACTCCCAGGTGCCTTTGAGGCGCTCGGCGAGTCGGTCGAGCCGATCTTCCCCGCGCCCGACCTTGAGGAGCTGCCAACGCCGGTTGGCGCTCCACGCAAAGGCCGCGAAGAGGCCGACGAGCAATGTGAGCATCCAAATGGGATTCATTCGCGGGACGTCTCCGGGTGTAAAATGGCCACATCTTTTAAGGTGGGGGGATGGTGGACGTCAACCGCGCGGCGGCGGCGAAGCGCTGTCGCCGGATCCCTTTCCTGCAAGGGCGGATACGCCGGTGCGCGATCGCATCGCGGGTCACGTCGCGCTTTGGTCGGGACGCGCGGCGGTGCGCCTCGCGCGCCTCGTCAGCGGCTCAGAGCGTGAACTCGACGCTCTTCTCCTCGCTCGCGGCGGAGGGAGACAGGTCGAGCGCCATGCTGTACGAGCGCTGGCCGACCCGCGCGCTCAGGCGGACGCGGATGGGCGCCGTCGCGTCGTTCAGCTTGTCGAGCCGCACGACGACGCGGTAGCGGCCCCGGGCCGGCTCGCCCTCGGTGAGGAAGACGTTCTCCACGTTCTGCTCCTGGCACTCGCCGCTCACGCGCGGGCAGTCGCGGTCCTTCATCAGGCCGCTCGCCGTCGGCTCCCCGACGCGGGCGAGCTCTCCCGACGGGTCGTAGACGTTGAGATCGACGTCGGCGTCGGCCTCTTCCCAGGCGATCGTGAACTGGAGGATCCCGGTGTGGAGCCCGCACCCCTCGTCGATCACGCCGTTGCAGTTGTTGTCGCGGGCGTCGAAGCAGAGCTCGACCCCCGTCGGCGTGCAGGCGATCTCGAGCCCGACGCCCTCGGGGACCCGGAGGTCCTTCGGCTCGAGGGGCGGCCTGGGCGGGGGCGGCGGCACCTCGATGCAGCCGGCGAGGGGCAGGGCGACGAGCGCCGCGCGCAGCGCGCCGCCGAGCGCCGCGCGCGCGACGGCGAGGCGCGCGAGGAGGCCGCGGGGTGCTGGCGGGCGCGGGACGGCGCCGCGGGCGCGGCGCTCGCGCCGCGGGGGACCGGGGCTTCGCATGGGGTGCTGCATGCTACCCGCCTTCCGGCTCCTTCGGGGCGCCGGCGCCGCGCTCTTCCCGCGCGGGCGCCGCGGGCGGCGTCCGCGCCTTGGGGCCGCGCGGCTTCGGGGGAGGGGACGGCGCTCCTCCGAGCGGCAGGGGCAGGTGCATGCCCCGCGCGGCGAGGATCTCCGCCGCGTGGGCGACGGTGAGCACCAGCGCGCGGGCGTAAAGCCTGATCTGGGTTGGCTCGGGCAGATCGCCCGGCCGGCCGTACGTCGCGTGCTCGAGCAGGATCGCCGCGGTGACGCTCACGTTGAGGCTCTCCGCGAAGCCCCGCATCGGGACGCGCACGGCGCGGGCGCAGGCGGCGGCCAAGTCGGGGCGGATCCCGTCGCGCTCGTTGCCGAGCACCAGCGCGAGGCGGGGGATGCCCGCGAGATCGCGCGGGGTCAGCTCGCCGTCCGGGTGCGTCGCGACGAGCTCGTGCCCCGAGGCGCGGAGCGTGGCGATCGCGGCCTCGGTGGTCGCGTGCGTGCGCACGTCGACCCAGCGCTCGGAGCCGCGCGAGACGGTGTTCGAGACGAGGAACGGCTCGGCCCGCTCGATGATGTGCAGCCGCTGCAAGCCGAACGCGTCGCACGAGCGGAGCACGGCGGCCCCGTTGTGCGGGTCGTGCGGCGCGTCCATGGTCACGGTGACCGCGTCGAGGCGCGACGCGATCACCCCGCGCAGCCGAGCCCTGCGCTCGTCCGTGACGAACTCCTCCAGGATGCGGGCGACGGCGGCGATATCGAGGGCATCGAGCGCGGCGAGCAGCCTTCGCTGCTCCTGCGCGACGAACGAGCAATTGGGGGTCGAGCGGCGCATGGACGGTTCGGGGCGCCTCTATAGCGCGGCGCGCGCCCGGAGGCTGCGGCGCAGCGCGGCCTTTGGGACCGCCTCCCGCCGCCGCGGTCCCTGCTGGCGGCGCCGGCGCCGCGCTTTGCCGGACCCCCAGCGACGGCGGAGCGGTCCGGCGGTCAGGGGTCGATCGCGATCGCGACCCGCTCGCCCTCTCCGTACTCGACCACGGCGCAGTCGCCGGGGGAGCCGTCTTCCCAGACCAGGCAGACGAAGTCGACCTCGGCGTCGAGCGCGATCATGGGGTGGTGCCACACGCCGGGGCGATAGGTGATGCCCTGGGCGCCGTGGGCGATGAAGGCGGCGAGCGTCGTGAGGTCGGGCCGGTCGCCGCCCAGGGCGACCACGACCAGGTAGCGCCGGGCGTTCATCGGCACGAACGCCTGCGTCGAGCCGGGGTGCTTCTCGAGCAGCGCGATCGGGAGCGGAAAGCTCGGGCGCGGGGCGCAGCGGAACACCGAGACGTTCAGCGCGGCCTGCTCGGGGCGGAGGTTCTCGATCGCGGCGAGGTGATCGAAGCGACGGGCGGTCCCCTGGTTGGCCGGCCTGCCGGGCTGGCCGTGCGGCGAGGCCATGAGGATGTCGCCGTACGGCGCATAGGCTGCAGGGGTGAGCGAATGGGCTGCGATGCGCGGGCGGTGGCTCATCGGAACGGGCGGCTGTGGCGGTGTGCCACGCGTGTGGCCCTCCTGCGGCGAGAGCGCCGGGCTGCGGGCACGATCACGAGGGCGAAGGGTATCACATCACCGGAGTCCCCGCGGCGCGGCGGCCCCGCGAGCGGCACGGGGCCGGGGTCTTGCATGCCGTGGACCGACGCCGTCCCCGGCGGGTAATGCAAGCGACCCTGGAGCCAGTCATGCGGATTGTTCACAAATCGACATTTCGGAAGCGCCTCGCGGTGGTTTCCCTTTTCCTGGCGGTGCTCGCCCTCATGACGTCGATGGTGGGCTGCCAGCGCTACGACATGCTCGTCGAGAAGGATCAGATCGCGGCCCAGAAGTGGTCGGATCTCGAGGCGAACCTCCAGCGGCGTTACGACCTCGTCCCCAACCTCGTGGCGGTGGTGAAGGGGTCGGCCAAGCATGAGGAGCAGACGCTCTCGAGCGTCGCCGAGGCGCGCGCCCGCGCCACCGGCATCCAGCTCAAGGCCGAGGACCTGACGGATCCCGAGAAGGTGCAGGCCTTCCAGAAGGCGCAGGAGCAGCTCAGCGGCTCGCTCTCGCGGCTCCTCGTGGTGCAGGAGCAATACCCGGATCTCAAGGCCAACCAGGGCTTCCACAGCCTCCAGGTCCAGCTGGAGGGCGTCGAGAACCGGATCCTCCGAGCGCGCGAGGAGTACAACCAGGCAGCGCGCGAGTACAACGCGGAGCTCCTGAAGATCCGGGGGCAGGTGGTGAACAAGGCGACGGGCCAGCCGTTCAAGCCGCGCGTGTACTTCACCGCCTCTCCCGAGGTCCAGTCGGCGCCCAAGGTTTCGTTCTGATGACGAGGGAGGCGGCGATGCGCGAGGTTGTCTCGAGCGGAGCTCGGCTGCGGGCCGTGGCCAGGGCGGTCGCCGCCGCGGTCGCGCTGGTCTGCGCGCTCGTCGCCCGGCCCGCCCTCGCCGACTTCACGCCGCCGCAGCTCACGGGGCACGTCGTCGACACCTCGGGGCGGCTCGACCCGCCCGACCTCCTTTACCTCGACCAGAAGCTCGACCGCATCCGCCGTCAGACCGGGTTCGAGATCGTCGCCTTCGTGGCGGGATCGCTCGAGGGCGAGACGATCGAGGACGTCGCTTACGAGGCCTTCAACACGTGGCAGCTCGGCCAGCGTGGGGCCGACAACGGCGTCCTCCTGGTGATCGCCCCGTCCGAGCGGCGCGTCCGCATCGAGACGGGGAAGGGCGTGGGCGGGGCGCTCACGGATCTCCAGTCGAACGACATCATCCGGCAGACCATCAACCCGCTGCTCCGGCAGGATCGGTTCCGCGACGCCATCGATCAGGGGACGTCCGAGATCGCCCGGACGCTCATCGCCGGGACGCCCGAGGAGGAGCGGCGGCCGGCGCCCGGAACCCAGCCGGCGCCCACCCCGGTCTCGCCGATCAAGATCGGCGTCACCCTGGTCGCCATCGTGGCGGCGCTGCTGCTCGCGCTCATCTCACCCGCCTTCCGCTGGTTCCTGTGGTTCGCCCTGCAAGCGCTCCTCTTCCGAGGCGGCGGAGGCGGCGGAGGCGGCAGAGGCGGCGGCGGAGGGTCCGGGTTCGGCGGTGGCGGTGGCGGTCGCTCCGGCGGCGGCGGATCCAGCGACAGCTACTGAGCCGCTGCGCCGCGCCAGCTCGTCCTGTGCTGAACGGAACGGGCCGCTCGGTCGCCGCGACGTCGGCCTGCGGAGCTGTGCTCCACCGGGCGTGACCCGGCGGGCAGGCGTGACATGGCCGCCGCCCCGGCGCGGAACGAAGGCTCGGGCGCGCGCGATCTCGAGGCGGCGCCCCGACGGGGCGAAGCTACGCTCTCTTCATGGCTGCTGCCCTGCGCCCCGTCTTCATCGTCGACGCCGTCCGGACTCCGATCGCCCGTTACGCCGGCGCCCTGGCGACGGTCCGCCCGGACGATCTTGCGGCCCACGTCCTCGAAGCGCTCGTGCGCCGCCAGCCTTCGCTCGCGCCGCGGCTCGACCAGGTCGTCCTCGGCGCGACGAACCAGGCCGGAGAGGACAACCGCAACGTCGCGCGCATGGCCGCCCTGCTCGCCGGCCTCCCCTACGAGGTCCCGGGCGTCACGGTGAACCGCCTCTGCGGCTCGGGGCTCGAAGCCGTGGCCGACGCCGCGCGCATGATCGCCACCGGCGAGGCCGATTGCGTGATCGCGGGCGGCGTCGAGAGCATGACGCGCGCGCCGTTCACGATGCCCAAGCAGGCCGAGCGCTTCGACCGGAGCGCGCCGACGGTCCACGATACGACCCTCGGCTGGCGCTACCCGAACCCGAGGATGGCCGCGCGGTTCGAGCTCCTGTCGATGGGGGAGACGGCCGAGAACGTGGCCAAGAAGCACGGCGTCAGCCGCGAGGATCAGGATCGGTTCGCGCTGCTGTCCCACGAGCGCGCCACGCTCGCCTGGGAGTCGGGCGGGTTCGCCGCCGAGGTGGTCCCTGTCCCCGTCCCCCAGAAGAAGGGCGCGCCCGTCCTGTTCGAGCGCGACGAGGCCGTGCGCGCCGATGCCTCGCTCGAGGCGCTCTCGAAGCTCAGGCCGGTCTTCCGCGAGGGCGGCACCGTCACGGCGGGCAACGCGTCGCCCCTCAACGATGGCGCCGCCGCGCTCCTGCTCGCCTCGAGCGACGCCGTGCAGTCCGCCGGGGTGACGCCGCTCGCGCGCGTCGTCGCGACCGCGACCGTGGGGGTGGATCCCAACCTCATGGGCGAGGGGCCCATCCCCGCCGTGAAGAAGCTCCTCCAGCGGACCGGGCTGCGCGTGCCCAACGTGGACCTCTTCGAGCTCAACGAGGCGTTCGCGGCGCAGGCGCTCGCGTGCTCGCGCTCGCTGGAGCTCGATCCGGCGCGCGTCAACGTCCGCGGCGGAGCGATCGCGCTCGGACACCCGATCGGCTGCTCGGGAGCGCGTATCGCCTGCACCCTCGTGCATGCGATGCGCGCGCGCGGCGCCAAGGTTGGGGTCGCCTCGCTGTGCATCGGCGTGGGCCAGGGCATCGCGACGCTCTTCGAGCGCGCCTGAGGTGATTTCGCCGCTCGTTCGCGCCGCCAGATGAGATAAGACCGCCGCAGCAGAACGCAGGAGGGGGGTCTCGCGGCTCTCCTCCCTCGGCTGACGGCGCCGCCTCGGCGGCAAGGAACAGGAGAAGGCCCGATGGATTTCCCCCCGATCAATGTGCCCGGCACCGGCCAGCTTCACGCTCGACTCAAGACCTCGCTCGGTGACATCACCCTCCGGCTCGAGGAGCAGCGCGCTCCCGACACCGTCAAGAACTTCGTCGGCCTCGCCACGGGCGCCATCAACTGGATCGATCCGAAGACCGGCGAGGGGATGCAGGGGACGCCCTGTTACGACGGCGTCCGTTTTCACCGCGTCATCTCGGGGTTCATGATCCAGTGCGGCGATCCGCTCTCGCGCTACCCGGACAAGGCGGCGCTCTGGGGCACGGGCGGCCCGGGCTACAAGTTCGCCGACGAGTTCACCCCCGAGCTGCGGCACGACGGCCCCGGCGTGCTCTCCATGGCCAATTCCGGCAAGAACACGAACGGCGCGCAGTGGTTCATCACCGAGGGGTCGACGCCGCACCTCGACAACCGGCACACGGTGTTCGGCAAGGTCGTGAGCGGGTTGGACGTCGTCCATAACATCGCCAACGTGGCGACCACGCGCGATCGGCCGAATCAGGACGTCGTGATCGAGCGCGTCGAGATCTTCCGGCAGTAGCCGCGTCGAGCGCCGCGCGATGGCCTCCAGCGTCGCGCGGCGCGGCCAGCGCCGCCGGCGGACGGCGGCCGGGTTGCGGGAGGTCGGAAGGAAGGCGTAAGTCAGGAAGAACGTTCAGTTTTCTTCCGATCCGTCCGCCCTCCTACGCTCTCCCGGACACACCGGGAGGCGCGCCGCGCTTCGATCGATCAGCGGGCGCAGCAGACGGTGATCCTGTCCTCGCCTTCCTCGATTTCCCCTCTGGGAGCGCCGCCGCGCGGCTGGCAGCTGCCAGCTCCGGTCACCTCGAGCGACACCGAGGCGGCGGGGGGCGGATCGCCGGCGCAGGTCCCGTTGAACGACACGGTCTCGACGGGCGTCCGGCAGCGGGACCTCTCGAAGAGCGTCAGCGTCGCTGCGCAGGCCACGCCGCTCGCGTCGCACGTGCATGGCGTGCAGTCGCGGTCGTCGATCACGGAGCTCGCGAACACGTGTCGCTCGCCGAATTCATCAGGGCAGCGCCGCTCCCCCTCGCGCCAGATGCAGACGCCTTGCTCGAACGGCGCGTCGATCTCGCGCGGGGCGCAGACCTCGGCGGCCGCGCAGCCGCCGGTGTCCGGACCGGGGGCGCACACGACCCCCTCGGTACCGAAGCGCGGCGGCGGCAAGGTCGCCTCGCCGCCCGACGCGGGGCAGGTCGCCGAATCCACGTCGGGCGCTCCGGCGCTGTAGCTGCCGGGCTGGAAGCCATCGCCGAGGTCGATGCAGTTCTCCGATTCTACCGGCAGCGTCAAGCTCGCCCCGTCACACTCGTCGCCCCCGTACACCGTGACCGCCGGCGTCTCGCACGCCACGGTCGGCGCGCCGCACGAGCACGGGCTGCAGGTCGCGGGCGTGTCGAGGACATCAAGGCCGCCCACGTCCACCCGCGTGGGGAGGCCCTCGGGACAGGCGACGTCCGCTGCCTCGGGGCCCTGGTACAGGATGCCGGGCCCTTGCCAGTCCTCGGGCACGGCGACGCACGCGAACCCGCCGCAGTCGTCGTCGGCGCAGTCGACCGCGCCGTCACCGTCGTCGTCGTCGCCGTTCAGGCAGTGCTCGGCCCCGCTTCCGCCGGTGCTCGCGGTCGTCACCTGGCCGCCTCCATCACCGCCGGCCCCGCCGGAGCCGCTCCCGGACGACTCCGGGAAGAGCTCGGGCTCGAACTGATCGAAGTCCAGGGTGCAGGCGCTCGCCGCGAGGAGAGCGATGAGCGCGGTGACGCTTTGGAGGGCAGAGCGGCGCAACACGACCTCCGGGATGGCGAGCTTCGCCTCGGTGAATGCAGCGATGGCGACGGTATCACGAACCGCCTGCCGTCATGGCGCGCTCCTCGGTCGGCGAGGCGCCGTGCCGTTCGAAGCCTTCATGCTGCGGCGCTCCTTGCTGCACCGCGCCCCGCGCGCCGCGTCACCCAGGCGGGAGCGCCGGAGGCTCGTCCGACCAGAGCGAGGTGAGCGTCTCGAGCTCTTGCGCGAGCTCCTCCGTCGCCTTGCGAGCGAGCCGCGCCCGCTCGGCGTCGAGCGCCTCGACGATGGCCGCGCGCTCGTCGGACGACAGCTCCTCCGCCTTCCTCATCTGTGCGAGCGCCTCATCGACGTCGTGCAGCTGGCCGAGGCGGCGCTGCAGCCGTGACGCGGATTTGGCGATGCGCTCGGCGCGCTCTCCGAAGAGCGGCGAGAACGTCTCCGCGGAGTAGCGCAGCCGCTTGAAGCGGATCCGGAGCGCGTGCATGGCCGCGCCGTCGTTCGGATCGCTCGCCGCGAGCGCGCGCACGTCCTCCAGGGCATCGCCGATCGCCAGCCGCGCGAGCGCCTTGGCGCCGCGCTTCTTCGCCTTCTTGCGCGAGATGCGCCGCTCGAGGCGTGCGAGGTGCGGCTCCAGCCGCAGCCTCCTGCCCTTTGCGGGCGCGTCGGCCCGCGTGTCGCCCGCCGGCGCGTCGGCCCGCGTGTCGCCCGCCGGCGCGTCGGCCCGCGGCGCGCCCTCGTCGCCCGCCGGCGTGTCGGCCCGCGGCGCGCCCTCGTCGCGCGGATGGTCCCGCCGGAGCAGCTCGACGATGTGGGCCCTCGCCTCGTGCTCGCGGCGCGAGCGCTGCGCGACCCAGGCGGCGACGGCCGCCCGCGCCGCCTCGCCCAGATCGAGCGCGGTGAGCGTCTCGCGCAGCACCTCCTCGTCGCGCAGCGTCCCGGTCGCCCCCGCGAACTCCCGGAGCCCGTCGGCGACGGGGCGGATCCGCTTCCTGCCGTAGATGCGGCGCGCCGGTTTGAGCAGCGTCCGGAGCCGGCGCAGCGAGACCCGGAAATCGTGCACCGCCTCCGCGTCCGGCTCGGCGCCCTCGCCCTGCGCGCTCGTGGCGACGACGCGCCGCGCCTCGGCGCGGACGTTCTCGATGTGGGAGAGCAGCACCGGCCCCAGGAAATCCCGCGCGGAGAGCTTCGCCCGGCCGCCGCCTCCCCCGCCGCCGTCCGCCTTCGGGGCGCCCCCCTCGAGCGGCGTCACAGCCGTGTGAGCGCCACCGTCACCAGCGGTCGCCTCCCGAGCTTCGCCTCGATCGTCCGGCGCGCCGCGAGCCGGGCGACCTCGATGATGTCATTGTCCCGGCGCCGCGCGCGCGGCTCGCAGTCGTTCACCGCCTGCGCGACCGCGCGCGCCGCGGCCCGCAGCGCGTTGCCCTCGAGCTCCCCGGTGACCCCGCGGGCGAGGACCTGCGGCGGCGCCGCGAGGGCGCCGTGCACGTCGACGACCAGCGACACGAAGGCCACCCCGGCGCGACCGAGGTTCGCGCGCTCCCGGAGGACCTCCTCGCCGAGCTCATGGCCTCCCGCCGTCGCCACGCGGCCGGTGACGGCCCGGCCGCTCCGGCCGAGCGGCTGCGTCTTGCCGATCTCGACGACGTGGCCGTTCTCGGCGACGAGCACCTCGGCCACGCCGCGCTCCCGCGCGAGCGCCGCGTGCCGGGTCAGGTGGTGCAGCGCGCCGTGCACGGGGAGGAAGCTGCGCGGCTGGGTGAGGTCGATCATGCGCGCCTGTTCTGTCCGGTGCGCGTGACCGCTCGCGTGCACGCGCCGGTCCGTCGACCACGTCACGAGCTCGACGCCGAGGCGGAGCAGACCGGCCATCATGTCGACGACCGGACGGTCGTTGCCAGGGATGACGCGGCTCGAGAGCACGACCCTGTCCCCCTCTTCGAGGCGCAGCAGCGGGTGCGTCCCCGACGCAAACCGCATCAGCGCGGAGGACCGCTCGGCCTGGGTGCCGCTCGCGACCACGAGGAGCCGCTCGCGCGGCATGGAGGAGGCGACCTCGGGCGGGACGAGCAGGTCGCTCGGCCACGGGAGCCGCCCCACCGCCTGCGCGGCCCGCACGTGCGTCTGCACGCTGCGGCCGAGGAGGCAGATCTTGCGGCGCGCGCGGACCGCGGCCTGGCCGAGGGCGAGCAGGCGCTGGACGTTGGAGGCGAAGACGCCGACCACGACGCGCGCCGGCGCGGTCTCGACGAGCTCCGCGAGCGCGTGGGCGACGTCCCGCTCGCTCCCCGCCTCGCCGGGCGAGTCCACGTTGGTGCTGTCGGACAGGAGCAGCCGGATCCCGGCGTCGCCGAGCGCGCGGAAGCGAGCCTCATCGGTCGGCTCGTTGTCGAGCGGCGTCGGATCGAGCTTGAAGTCCCCGGTGTGGACGACGAGCCCCGCGGTCGTGTGGATCGCGAGCGCCGTGGCGTCGACGATCGAGTGCGTCACGCGGAGCGGCTCCACGACGAAGCCGCCGATCGCGACCTCGCGCCCGACCTGCGTCGGCAGCAGCCTCACCTTGTCCTCGAGGGCGTGCTCCGCGAGCCGGTAGCGCACGAGCTCCAGCGCGTGCGGCGGGCCCCAGACGGGGACGTCGAGGTGCCGCAGGAGGAAGGGTAGCCCGCCGATGTGGTCCTCGTGGCCGTGCGTCAGCACGACGCCGCGCACCCGGTCGCGGAGCGCGAGCACGTGGTCGAAGCGCGGGTGGTACACGTCGACGCCGAGGTCCGAGCTCGGGAACGTTACCCCGCAGTCGATGAGCAGCACGCCATCGGCCTGCTCGAGCGCGAGGCAGTTCATCCCGACCTCGCCGAGCCCTCCGAGAGGCACGAGCCGCAGGGTGGACGGGGCTGGCGGGGGGAGCTGGCTCGGGACGGGGGCGCTCTGCTCGGGATGCACGTTCAGTGAGGGGGGTCTGCCACCCAGGGCGCCGGGGGCCCACGGCCCGCGGCTTGCTGAGCTGGTCTGTTAAGAGAGAGGACGGCTTCTTCAAGACCTAGCCGATATCGGCTCGCCGTCCCCTTCGAAACTTGGAGCGACAGTGTAGCCACAGGGTGGCCCCTTGCGTCACGCTCTCTCTTTCCAGCGCCGGCGTGAACCTGGCGGCGCCGGCCTCGCCCCGCTCGGACCGGTTCCTGCGCACCTTGTCTTCTCCGCCGTCTGACTTCCGCCCGAGGGCGGACGCCGAGCCCCCTTTCCCCTGAACGTTCCGAGGAGCCACCGGTGATCGCTGCCCTGTTCGTCAATCTCCTCCGCCTGCTGCTGCTCCCGGTCAGCGCGCTTCGCTGGGCGTTTGCTGCACCAAGGGGCGGGTATGTCGTCCTCGAAATCGACGGCCGCGTGGTCGATCTGCAGCCTCCCCGGGTCCGTCTCGGCCTCTGGTGGCGTCCCGGGAAGAAGGCTCCGCTCTCGGTGGAGCGCGTCCGGGAGCTCGGCAAGCACCTGATGAAGGACCCGCGCCCGGCGGGGCTGCTGCTCCGGATGCGGTCGGTCCATGCGGGGCCTGCGGTGCTCGCCTCGCTGCGGGACGCGCTCCTCGAGATCCGGGCAGGGGGCAAGGACATCGTGGCGTACCTGCCGAGGGGCGCCGACACCGCGATGCTCCTGCTCGCCTCGGCCGCGCGCGCCGTCGTCGTGGGGCCCGAGACGCTGGTGTCGCCGCTCGGGTTCGCGGTGGAGGGCCGCTACGTGCGCCGCGCGCTGGAGCAGGTCGGCGTCGAGCCCGAGGTGTTCGCGAAGGGCATGTACAAGAACGCCGGCGAGGTGCTCGTGCGCGACACGATGAGCACGGAGCAGCGCGAGCAGGTCGGCGCCCTGCTCGACGCGCGCCTCGGCGACCTGATCGCGGCGCTCGCCCAGGGGCGCCGCGTCGATCGCGAGACGGCCGCGCGGTGGATCGACGAGGCCCCCTACGGCGCGGAGCAGGCCGTGGCGCGGGGCATCATCGACGCGGTCGCGTACGAGGACGAGCTCGAGCACATGCTCGCGTCGGGGCTGCTCCCGGGCACGACCGCGCCGCGCCGCGCCGAGGCCTCCGCCAGCGGCTCGGCGGGCGTGGGAGCTCTTGCGGCGGGTCGGGACGAGCGGGCCCGCTTCGTGGCAGCGGGTCGTTACCTGAGCGCGCGGCGCGGGCTGTCGCTGCGGCCAATGCTGCCGCGCCCCATCCTCGGCGTCGTCGAGGTGCACGGCGCGATCGTCAGCCGCGCCCGCTTCCGGGGCGCCTCGCTGGCCAGCGAGGAGCGGCTCGTCGCGAGCCTGCGCGCGGCGCGGCAGAACCCGCGCATCCGGGGGGTCATCCTCCACATCGACTCGCCGGGCGGCTCCGCGCTCGCGTCCGACCGGATCCACCACGAGGTCACGCGGCTCGCCGAGGTGAAGCCGGTCGTGGCGTGCATGTCGAACGTGGCGGCGAGCGGCGGCTACTACGTGGCGGCGGCCGCGCACGCGATCATCGCGCAGCCGCAGACGATCACGGGGAGCATCGGCGTGGTCTCGGCGCGCTTCGCGCTCGGTCCGCTGCTCGATCGCCTCGGCGTCTCGACCGACGTCGTGAAGCGCGGCGCGCGGGCCGACCTGTTCTCCCCGTCGCGCAGGCTCGACGCGGGGGAGCGGGCGGTGATGGAGCGCGAGCTCGACGCGATCTACGCGACGTTCCTCCGCGTGGTCGCGCGCGGCCGGAGGCGTCCGGTCGAGGAGATCGAGCCGCTCGCGCAGGGGCGCGTCTACAGCGGCGCCGAGGCGCAGGCGCGCGGGCTCGTCGATATGCTCGGCGGGTTCGAGCGGGCGCTCCACGAGCTACGCCAGATGATCGGGCCGAAGGCGACCGCCATCGAGCCGGTGATCGTGCGCGCGTCGCGGTACATCCCGCCTCCGCCGCTGCTGCCGGCGCCGGTGCCGACGCTGCTCGAGCTCGTCGGGCTGCGAGGGGTCGCGGGGGAGGTGGCGCTCGCGATCCACTGCGAAGGGGAGAGGGTGCTCGCCTACTGCGCGGAGGCGACGGAGCTCGACTAGGACGCAGCGGTCGGGCGAGGTGCTCAGACAATGGCCCGTCCCCAGCGCGCCCCCCTGCACGCACCCACACCTCGCCCGGCTCCTTTGGAGGATAGGGCGGTCTGGAACCCATTCCGGGAGGGGGGAGGATTCTGTCGGGGAGAAGCTGTGCGTAATCTGTGCGCCCGGTGGGTAGCACCTGTTCAGAACTGCTCAGGGATCGCTACGAATCCCGCGGCGAACGGGCAGACCCCATATGTGGGCCCTGTTCGGCCGGAGATCCCAAGATGTAGCGGTTCTCCTTGACGCACGGGCCCGTCGCGGGTTTGACTAGCTGGCGGTCAGGCGCTCCCGAATGTCGGCGCACGCCTTTCAGACATGGCACCTGGACCTATGCTCACTGGCCGGAAGACGGAACGTTTGAGCAGGTAGCAGGGGAGAAGCGACGGGACCTGTGGAGATCCGAGGCGATGAGGCCTCGGCGTTCTCCCGGGAACTATTTGTGCTTTCGGTAGGACCCGAGTCACCGCCAGGTGCGGTAGCTCACAGGAGGACTTGGAAATGGCCCAGTCGGCAGTTGTGGGTGACGGCGGTAAGCTTCCCGCCGGGAACGGCAAGATGACGGCGCGGACGAAGGAAGATGCAGGGGCCCGTCCGGTGACCGGGGGGGCTGCCAAGGCGCAGACCAACGGCGCGGCCGCGAAGAAGGCCGCGAAGAAGGGGGCCTCGCGGCCGCGCGGGCTCGGGTTCGACCGGCGGTTCACGCAACGCGGCGTGGACCCGCTCGACGAGGTCACCTGGGAGCGCCGCTCGAGCATCATCACCAACCCGGACGGCTCGGTCGTCTTCAAGATGGAAGGGGCCGAGATCCCCGCCGGCTGGTCGCAGCTCGCGACCGACATCGTCGTCTCCAAGTACTTCCGCAAGGCTGGGATCCACGGCAAGAAGGAGCTCGGCGAGACGAGCGTCCGCCAAGTCGTCCACCGGCTCGCGCGCACCATCCGCGAGGCGGGCGAGCACTTCGGCGGCTACTTCGCCTCCACGAAGGACGCGGACTCCTTCGAGGCAGAGCTCTCGTACCTGCTCGTCCACCAGTATGGCGCGTTCAACTCGCCCGTGTGGTTCAACTGCGGGCTCTTCCACCGTTACGGCATCGAGGGCTCGGGCGGCAACTACGCCTGGAACGAGGCCTCGGCCGACGCGGGGAACGGGGGCGCCGTGGCAAAGTCGGGCGCGTCCACGAGCCGAACGAGCGCGGCGGGCGCGCTCGACGAGATCATCGAGACCCGGAACGCCTACGAGCGGCCGCAGTGCTCGGCGTGCTTCATCCAGGCGATCCAGGACGACCTGATGAGCATCTACGACCTCGTGAAGAGCGAGGCCCGCCTGTTCAAGTACGGGTCGGGGACGGGGACGAACTTCAGCGCGATCCGCGGGAAGCAGGAGAAGCTATCGGGCGGCGGGACGAGCTCGGGGCTCATGAGCTTCCTCGAGGTGTTCGACCGCGCCGCCGGCGCGACAAAGAGCGGCGGCACGACGCGGCGCGCCGCCAAGATGGTCTGCCTCGACATGGACCACCCGGAGATCGTCGACTTCATCCAGTGGAAGGTCCGCGAGGAGAAGAAGGCGATGGCGCTCATCGCCTCGGGGTACCCCTCCGACTTCAACGGCGAGGCGTACCACACCGTGAGCGGGCAGAACTCGAACAACTCCGTGCGCGTGAGCGACGATTTCATGCGCGCGGCGGCGACGGCCGCGTCGTGGGAGACGCGCTCCCGGACGACCGGCGAGGTCGTCGACACGCTGAGCGCGAAGGATCTCTGGCGCCAGGTCGCCGAGGCGGCGTGGGGCTGCGCCGATCCGGGCGTGCAGTACGACACGACCATCAACCGCTGGCACACCTGCCCGAACACGGCGCGCATCAACGCCTCGAACCCGTGCTCCGAGTACATGTTCCTCGACGACTCGGCCTGCAACCTGTCGAGCCTGAACCTCACCAAGTTCCTCGGCGAGGACGGCTCGTTCGACATCGAGGGCTACCGCCACGCGGTGCGGGTGTTCTTCGTCGCGCAGGAGATCCTTGTCGACTTCTCGGCGTACCCGACCCGGGGCATCGCGAAGAACTCGCACGACTACCGCCCGCTCGGGCTCGGCTACGCCAACCTGGGCACCCTGCTCATGCTGCAGGGCATCCCGTACGACTCCGACCAGGGCCGCTCGGTGGCGGGCGCGCTCACCGCGATCCTGTGCGGCCACGCTTACCGGGTCTCGGCCGAGATGGCCGCCGCAAAGGGGCCGTTCGCCGGGTTCGCGAGGAACCGCGAGCCGATGCTCCGGGTGATGGGCATGCACCGCGACGCCGCCTACGCGCTCGACCGCGACCGCTGCCCGGAGTCGCTCTGGCGGGCGGCGTGCGCCGACTGGGACGAGGCGGTCCGGATCGGGCAGGAGCACGGCTACCGCAACGCCCAGGCGACGGTGCTCGCCCCGACCGGCACCATCGGCCTGCTGATGGACTGCGACACGACGGGCATCGAGCCCGACTTCTCGCTCGTGAAGTTCAAGAAGCTCGCCGGCGGCGGCTACTTCAAGATCGTGAACCAGTCCGTACCCGAGGCGCTCCGGCGGCTCGGCTACCCCGAGGCCGAGGTGCAGGAGATCGTCGCCTTCGTCTCCGGCACGAACACCCTCCTTGCGGCGCCGCACGTGAACCGGGCGTCGCTCAAGGCCAAGGGGCTCAACAACGACGACCTCGCGAAGATCGAGGCCGCCATCCCCGGCGTCTTCGACCTGGATCTCGCCTTCGGCCCCTGGATCCTCGGCGAGGAGACCTACGACCGGCTCGGCGTCTCCAAGGAGTCGCGGGCGCGCTTCAGCTTCTCGCTGCTCCAGCACCTCGGCTTCTCGCCCGCGGAGATCGAGGAGGCGAACGAGACGATCATCGGCCGCATGACGGTGGAGGGGGCGCCGCACCTGCGCGAGGAGCACTACGCGGTGTTCGACTGCGCCAACCGCTGCGGCAGGAAGGGCCGGCGCTACCTCGCGCCGATGTCGCACGTCCGGATGATGGCCGCGGCGCAGCCGTTCCTGTCCGGCGCCATCTCGAAGACCGTGAACCTGCCGAACGACGCGACGGTCGAGGAGGTGCAGCGGATCTACGAGGAGGGGTGGCGCCTCGGGCTCAAGGCGGTCGCGCTCTACCGCGACGGTTGCAAGGCGTCGCAGCCGCTCTCGTCCACGAGCGACAGCAAGTCGACGGAGACCAAGGGCAAGGCGGACAAGGCCGAGATCGCCGGTCCCGTGCTCCAGGCGGCGACCGCGCTGGCCAGCCAGGCGCGCCCGCGCTCGCCCTCGGCGGCGGCGCCCGAGCGGTTCCGCCTGCCGAGGAAGCGCAAGGGCTTCACGCAGGAGGCGCGCGTCGGCGGGCACAAGATCTACCTCCGCACCGGCGAGTACGACGACGGGACGCTCGGCGAGATCTTCATCGACCTCCACAAGGAGGGGGCCGCGTTCCGCTCGATGATGAACTGCTTCGCGATGGCGGTGTCGATCGGGCTCCAGTACGGCGTGCCGATCGAGACCTTCGTCGAGCAGTACACCTTCACGCGCTTCGAGCCGCAGGGCGTGGTCGAGGGGCACGACTACGTGAAGTTCTCGACCTCGATCGTGGACTACCTCTTCCGCGTGCTCGGGGTCGAGTACCTGAACCGCTACGATCTGGCCCACGTGCAGCCGGTCACCTCGGCCATGGAGGACCCGGTCGAGTCGCGGGCGCAGGAGAGCGGCGTGGCGTCGTTCTCGCAGGCCTCCCCGGCGTCGGCGCTGCTCGAGGGCGGGGGACGGGCGTCGAGCGCGCTCGACGCGCAGCTCGAGGACATGATGGGCGACGCGCCGGTCTGCGACGGCTGCGGGCACATCACCGTGCGCAACGGGGCCTGCTACAAGTGCCTCAACTGCGGCAACAGCATGGGTTGCAGCTGAGGGGCGACGGGCGGGGGTAGGGGGAATGAGGGAGGGGCCGGCGGGGGGCCCCTCCCACGAACTCGCGCCTCTGGCGGGCCGTGCTGCGCGGGAGATCTGCGGGGACGTCCGTACGCGGTTCTACTTTGCCAACCGTATGGCTGTGCTCTGCGAAGCTTTGTAGAAGACGGGGCATGATCCGGTTGCGCTCGTCCATGGCCTTCGTCGTTCTCACCTGCGGCATCCTGTCCAGCGCTTGCCAGAAAGAAGAAGCAGAGCCGGAGACGATCCCCGCGCCCGCGCAATCGGTCGCGCCGGTGGCCGCCGATCCAGTGCCCGCTGCGACCCAGGAGCCCGCTGCGACCCAGGAGCCCGCCGCTGCCCAGGAGCCCGCCGCAGCGGCGTCCGCCGAGCCTGCGGCGGCGGCTGCAGAGGCAGACGCGGGGGCGGCGGCGGCCGAAGCGGCAGCGGGGGCGTCCCGCGGGGGAGGCGCCTCCATCCAGGCGTGCTGCACGGCGCTCCACGCGGTCGCCACCAAGTCGGGCAAGTCGCCGGAGGCCAAGTCGAAGGCGGCGACGGCATCCCATCTCTGCGCCGGGATCGATAAGCTCGTGAAGAGCGGGAAGACCCCGCGCGCCAAGGCGCTCACCCAGATCCGAGCGAGCCTCGCCGGAACCACACCGCCCGCCGAGTGCAAATGAGCGCGGGCCGGGCGCGGCGAGCGCCGGAGAGCGGCGTCAGGCGAAGTGGTCGTACCCCCGCGCCGCGAGGCTCGTGAGCTGCCCGTCCGGTCCGACCAGCGCCACGTCGCTCGCGCCCTCCTCGCGCGGCGCGCAGCGGCCGATCGCCACGAAGCCGGGGAGCGCCCCGACGTCGGGACCCGCGACCGCGATCGCGTAGTCCTCGCCGCCGTACAGCGCGAGCTCCAGCGCATCAGCGCCGAGCAGCGCGGCGGCCTCGCGGAGATCCGAGCCGACGAGCGCCCCTGGATCGAGCAGCACGCGTACGCCGCTCGCGCGCGCGAGGTGCGCCAGATCCGCGGCGAGGCCGTCGGAGATGTCGATCGCCGCGCGGGCGCTCGCGGCCGCGCGGAGGCCCGCGTCGATGCGCGCCGCCGGCCGGCGAAATGCCCGGATCGCCAGCGCGGCCGCCGCGCCGGACGGCGCGATGCCCCGGTCGAGCAGCGCAAACCCCGCCGCGGCCAGGCCGACCGGTCCCGCCAGCGCGAGCGCGTCGCCGGGGCGCGCGCCGTCGCGCCGGAGCGGCGCGGCCGCGACGCCGAGCGCCGTCGTGGTGATCGAGATCTCGCCGCCCCGGGAGAGGTTCCCGCCGATGACCGCCGTGCCGATCTCGTCGCACGCGGCGCGCTGGCCCGCGGCGAGGGCGCCGAGCTCGTCGTCGCTCACGTCCGGAGGCAGCACCAGCGCGGCGAGCAGGCCGACCGGGCGCGCCCCCATCGCGGCGAGATCGCTCGCCGCGGCCATCGTCGCCCGGTAGCCGAGATCCTCGAAGCTCAGGAGATCGCGCCGGAAATGCACGCCCTCGACGGCGCTGTCGACCGTCCAGACGAGCGGCGCCGCGGCGCCCGGGAGCGCCCCGCCCTGCGGGGCCGCGGGCGCGAGGATCGCGGCGTCGTCGCCGATGCCGCAGAGCACGTGCTCGCCGGCCGCACCGCCGAGCACGGCGCGCAGCAGCTCGATGCGCTTCCACTCGGAGCGCCCGCTCATGGAAACCCGCTCATTGAAAGATGGGCGGCACGACGCTGTTCGCCGGCGAGCCCGCGACCGTGGGCAGCTTGACCACGAACACGGTGCCGCGCGGCTCGTTCGGCTCGATGCGGACCGTGCCGCTGTGCGCCTCGACCAGGCGCTTGACGATCGAGAGGCCGAGGCCCGTGCCGCCGTGCTCCCGGGTCGAGCTCTGATCGATCTGGTAGAACGGGTCGAACACCTTCAACCGCTCGCCAGGAGGAATGCCGATGCCCGTGTCCACGACGCGGATCTCGACCGCCTGCTGGAGCGGCGCGACGAGCACCAGCCCGGGGAGGTCGTCCGTGTCGTCGCTCACGGCGCGCGCGACGAGCTGCACCTCGCCCCCGGCCTCGGTGAACTTCACCGCGTTCTCGACGAGGTTGATGAACACCTGCCGCAGCCGGTCGCTGTCCCCGAGCACCGGCGGGAGATCGCTCTCGGCGCGGATCCGGAGCTCGACGCCCTTCTTCGAGGCGGCCGGCGTCATCGTCGACGCCGCCTCGACGAGCACCGGGCCGACCGCCACCTCGGTGCGGTGCACGATCAGCGTGCCGCTCTCCAGCTTCGAGAGATCCAGGAGGCTCATGATGAGCCCGAGCAGCTGCTCGCTCTTCGACCGGATCGTATCGATGAACTCGCGCTGCTCACCGGTCAGGGGCCCGCCGATGCCCTCGGCGAGCATCTCGCTGTAACCCATGATCGACGTGAGCGGGGTCCGGAGCTCGTGCGACACCGTGGCGAGGAAGTTCGACTTGAGCCGGTCGAGCTCCTTCAGCCGCTCGTACGCCTGCTCCAGCTCGGCGTTCTTCTGCGAGAGCTCACGGAAGCTCTCGCGGATCGACGCGACGTGCATCGTCGACGTGAGGAGCGACTTGTGCCCGCTGAACAGGATGAGATCGAGGACGGCGCGGAGGTGATCCGCGATCTCGCCGAGCCGCTCCGGCCGGAGCCTCGGCAGCCGCGGCAGCCCCTCCGCGGCGCGCGCGAGCTGGGTCTGCGCCGCCGCCGCGAGCTCGGCAGCGGGAGGCTCATCGACGCCCTCGGGCAGGTACGGGCCGAGGATCGACCGGCCGATCGCGCGCCCGTCGTACTCGATCGGGAACACCTGGTAGAGCGCGCCGGCGAAGCGGGGATCCGCGTGCTCGCCGACGGCCGCCGCGCCGCGCCGCTGCGCCCGATCCGCCGGCGCCGCGCCGGCCCGTGCGGTCTCCGGCTCGTCCCCGACCGGGTCGGCCGGCGGCGCGAGCGTCGCGAGCGCGCCGGACTCCGCGAGCGTCGCGCCGCTGATCGACTGGATCCGGATCGGCAGCCCGAACAGCTTGTGGAACGAGGCCGCCATCTCGCCGAGGGCCTGGCGATCCACGAGATCCTCGAGCGAGAGCGGGCCGATGCCGACCAGATCGACGACCGGTGCAGCCGCAGGGGGCGGCAGCGTCGAGGGCTCGGGCGCGCTCGGCGCTCCGTCGCGCTTCGAGGAGCTGGGCGCGTCCGCGACGCGGGCCGACGGCAGCGCGGAGCTCGGCACATGGAGGAGATCCTCGTCGTCGAGGCCGAAATCAGCCGGCGTCCCCTTGTGGGCGTCGGGCCTCATGGAACGATCCGGGAGCTCTTCTCGAGGCTGCCGCCCATGCGCCTCGCCAGGAGCTCGCTCACCGAGCTCGTCACACCGAGCTGGCGCACCGCGCTGTTGAGGAGCTCCTCGCCGCTGATCGACAGCCGCTTCGAGAGCTGGTGCGTCTGATCGAGCGTCTCCCACGTGAGGTGGAGCAGGCCCATGAACGTCTCCACCGTGCCCATGCCGCGGGTCGCGATGGCCCTGTATACCGGCTCCTTGCCCCGCGCGGCGAGGCGCGCCAGCTCCTCGTCGCTCCGGATGTCGGGGAGGTCGCGCTTGTTGAACTGGATGACGAGCGGCATCCGCGCGAGATCGAGGCCGTTCTCCCGCAGGTTCTGGCGAAGGTCGAAGAACGCGTCGGCGTTGCGCTGCGTCTCCGTGAGCTGGGAGTCGGCGATCAGCGCGACCCCATCCGCGCCCTGGAGCACGAGCCGCCGCGTGGCGGCGTGCATCGGCTGACCGGGCACGGTGAACAGCTTGATGCGGAGCGAGACGTCGCCGTCCTTCGCGCGGAAGGTGAGCGGCAGGAGATCGAAGAACAGCGTGCGATCGTCCTGCGTTTCGAGCGTCATCAACCGTCCGCGAGCGTCCGACCCGGCGAGCCCGTGCAGCGAGACGAGGTTCGTCGTCTTGCCGCTGAGCGCCGGGCCGTAATAGACGAGCTTGATCGTCACTTCACGGGCTGCGAAGTCGAGCTGCACAGCCGCATTCTCGCATGAGCGCCGGACGATTGGATATGGCCACGGCGCCCGGCCGAGCCGGGCAGCGCCTCCTCCCTTGTCAGGAGGCGTGCGCCTCGCTCAGGCCGAGCCGCCGGGCGCGTTGGGCACGCTGGACACGGGGGGAGGGATCGGCATGCTCTCGCCGTTCTCGACGGTCCAGAGCGCGCTTCGCAGCCCCTCCAGGCGCCCCGTCAGCGTCTGGAGCGCCTCGGCCTGGGCGTCGCACGCCTTGAGCTGGCTCTCGCTGCTCGGCTCGGAGCGGACCCGCTCCTCGCGGGCCGCCTTGAGCACCTCGATGAC
Source organism: Sorangium sp. So ce887 (assembly GCF_051521455.1). Taxonomy (NCBI): domain Bacteria; kingdom Pseudomonadati; phylum Myxococcota; order Polyangiales; family Polyangiaceae; genus Sorangium; species Sorangium sp. So ce887. The sequence continues at coordinate 589,091 of NZ_CP150354.1, forward strand.
CTCCCGGTGCAGCTCCTGGCCTGCCGTGACCACCCACGCGTCGAGCCGGCTCGCGAACTCCTGGATCATCTCGTCGAGCTTCGGCCCGATCCGGGTGGCGGCCTCGCGCAGGGCGATCGGCGCCATCTCCTTCGCCTTCTTGCGGGTCTCGGCCTCGACCTTGTCCTTCACGTACACGGCCAGGACCGGCGCCGCGAGCGCCAGGATCCCGCCGAGCAGGGCGTTCGTGAACATCACGCCGAGGCCGATCGTGAAGAGCGCGAAGACGCCGACGTCGTAGCCGAACGTGTCGACCTCGACGTTCGGCGTCTTCACGTCGCCCCCGAGCGCCTCGCTGACCCGCTTCGCCACGTCGTGCGCGTCCTCTCGGACGAGCGCGATCGTCTTCTCGGCGAGCGCCTCGAGCGCCGTGGCGATCTCCTTCGTCTCGGCCTGCGCCCACTCGGCCAAGGTGCGCTCCAGGAACGCGCCGAGGTAGACCTTGATCTCGTCGGTCTGGGCCTCGTCGATGATCGCCGGCAGCTGCCGGAGCACGTCGTCGACGAAGCGATCCAGATCGCGGCGCACCCACGCCCGGATGGCGCTCACCTCCTCGCGGATGCCGGCGCGCCGCTCCTCGATGGTGCGCGACTGGCCGGCCAGATCCTTCTCGATCATCTCGATGCGACGGCTGAGCTCTTCGCGCGACATCGCGGCCGCCCGCCGCCGCGCGTCCACGCCCTTGCCGAGCAGGCGCGAGGACTCGAGGCCCTCGCCGAGCGCGTTGTCGAGCAGGATGCGCCCGCGCTCCTCGGCGAGGAACCGGGTCAGGTGATCGAGCAGCTCCGGCATCCCGCTGCCGGCCCGGTCCGCCTCCAGCGCCCGCTCGCTCGAGATCGGGAAGACCACCGGCGTCTTCACGAGCTTCCCGAGCTCGCTCCGGATGTAGGCGAGCGCCTCGACCTCCTCGTCCTGGCTCCAGATGTCGCGCTTCGTCACGACGAAGAGGATCTTGTCGCGGGACTGCCCGAGCAGCTTGTCCTGGAGGAAGACGCGCTCGCTCTCCTTGAGCGGCTGGCCGGCGTCGATGAGGAACAGCACGGCGTCCGACCGCGGGATGTAGCTGTAGGTGATGTCCGCCCGCTGGAGCGAGAGATCGTTCACCCCCGGGGTGTCGACGAGGACCACGCGCTCGCGCAGGAGCTCGGCCGGGTACCCTACCTCGAGGAATTTGACCTCGCCGGCGCTCGACGAGCGCTCTCCGCCGACGGTGAACGCCCGCACGTCCTCGAAGGGCAGGCCCACGCGCTCGCCCGACGCGTAGACCACCTCGGCGCGCGGCTCGGCCGCGTACTCGAGGTGGTGGATCACCGCCGTCGTGGGCGTCACGCCGACGGGCAGGATCGAGGCGCCGAGCAGGGCGTTCACGAAGGTCGTCTTGCCGTGGTTGAACTCGCCGACCACGACGAGGTGGAACCGATCGGCCTCGAGTTTCTTCACGAGATCGTTCGCGATGCGCGTCGCGACGCTCTTGGCGCCGAGGGCCTCGGCGAACTCCACGAGCTCCCGGAGCGCCCCGGTCACGTCGTCTTTGCGGCTGTGGAAGGATTCGAGCATGTGCGTTGGACCTCGGCCTTGGGTCGGGAGCCAGGAGGAGAGAGCCCCTCAGCCCCAGATCTTGATGACTTCGTGCACCTTCTCGTCGACCTCCTCCATGGAGAGGCCGCCCGCGCCGAGCCCGGCGTGGCGCTGGTAGAGCTCGCTCTCGGCGAAGGCCCGGAGCGCCAGGACGCGCTTCGGCAGCCACGGGTGGTTGGCCGTGAACTCGGCGAACCTGCCGATGCCGCCCTTGCCCTCCTCGTGCTGGGCGATGAACGCCTCGAGGTTCAGCTCCTCGTAGAGCTTGGTCGAGCCGAGCGCGAGCTTGGTGAGCGCGCGCGTCGAGACGTCGAGGCTCTTCGCGCAGAGCAGCCCGGCGCGGTCGCAGGTGACCTCGGCCCGGCGCGACCAGCCGGAGAGCGCGATCATCGCCGGGCCGACGATCCACTTCACGAAGACCGACGCCATCCGCGTCAGGTAGTGCATCGCGGTCAGGTAGACGACGTGGCTGTTGTGGATGTGGCCGCACTCGTGGCCGATGACGCTGAGCAGCTCGTCGTCGGTGAAATGGTCGACGAGCGCCGAGTGCACCATGATGAACGAGTCGTCGTTCGTGCCGTAGGTGGCGGCATTGAGGTAGGGGCTGTTGACGATGTAGAGCGTCGGGGTCGCGATCCCGAGCGTGTCGGCGCAGCGGAGCGCGAGGTTGTGGACGCGCGGGAACTGCGTGGGGCCGACCTTCACGGCGTGGCCGAGGAGCTCGTTCTTGCCGACCGTCTTGAACAGCCTGACCGCGGCGGTCACGGCGAGCTCGACCGGACGCATCTTCTCGAAGGCGAGCCGCGTGTTCTTATCGGACACGTAGGCATACGCGTTTCCAGCGCCGTCCCCGCCGCCCGCGCGCTGGCCCTTCCGTCTCTCGATGAAGCCCTTGAAATCGAGCGTTCCGACCTGTGCCATCCGGCGAAGGTAATGGCCAGGCCGCGGACGCGCAACGCCGCCCTCGCCCGGCGCCGCGAACTTAACGCAAAATCACGGGGCGACTTTCGCGCACACCCGCGTCGGACGCGAGCTGGCGCAAATCAGGCGAGAGCAGACGTGAGCAGGCGTGAGCTGACGCGATCAGACGCGAAGCAGCGCGAGCAGCCCCTCCGGGCCGAGGCGCTCGAGCGTCCGCTGCCGCGCGAGGAAGCGCCGGAAGTCCTTGTAGACACCGCTGCCCTTCGGGCGGAGCTCGAAGTCGGTGATCCGCGTGATGGAGAACCTCAACGCGGCGACCAGGCTCTCGTGGAAGATCCGGCCGCGCTCCTCGGTTGAAAGCGGCCGCACCGACGTGTAACCGGCGGCGAGCGCGGCCGCGAGATCCGGGTCGAGGTCGTCGCCGAAGCACCACGCCAGCATCGTGACGGCGAGATCGAAGACGGCGCTCCCGCGCGAGGCGCTCTCGAAATCGAGCAGCGCCGAGATCTCGCCGTCCTGCCAGAGCACGTTGTCGCGGAAGAGATCGCCGTGGATCAGCGTCTCGGGTCCGGACGTCCGCGGCGCCGCGGCGCGCATCCGCTGGAGCCGGCCGGTGAGCTCGTCGACGGCGGCGGCCACCTCGGACGGGAGGGTCGAGGCGGGAGGACCGGCGGCCTGCGCAGCGCTCGCGGCGGGTCCGGGCGCACGGAGGCCCTGGAGCCGCTGGTCGAGGCTGTCGAGGTCGAACCGGCTCGTGTTCGCCCCCTCGAACGACGCGCCGACGAGGTGCACGCGCGCCAGGGCCGCGCCGACGCGACGGGTCGCGTCGGGCGTGACGCGCGCCTGGCAGAGCGAGTCGCCCGCGACCCACGGGAACACCGCGACCGGCTTGCCGGCGTGCTCTGCAATGAACGCGGCGCCCTCCGACCCGGACGCCGCATCCCGGCGCCGGAGCGGCTGCGGCGTGGCGACGCCGCTGGCCGCGAGGTGCTCCAGCATGTGCGCCTCGCGCGAGGCCGCATGGAGCTGCTGCTCCTCGTAGACCCGCAGGAACGCTTGCCCGCGGCCGTCGGCGAGCGTCAGCGCGAAGTTCGAGTTCACGCTCCCGGCGAGGAGGCCGCGCACGTCGGCGATCTCCAGGCCGTAAAGCGCGCCGATGCGGCGGGCATCTGCGAGCGAGAGGGGGGTCAGGATGGCCATCGTGGGCACGGTTGCCACGGCTCGCGCGCGGCCTCCACAGGAACCTGGAGGAGCACGCCGGGCGAGAGACGCGACGGGGCGGGAATCGGGAGAGGGTCGACGGAGAGGAGAGGGTCGACGGAGAGGGGGCCGACAGAGGCGAGCGACGAGGCGGAATGACGAAGGGGGAAGGGGAGGGGGGAAGCGACAGAGGGGGGAAGTAGAGAGGGGGAAGAGGGAGGGAAGAGGAATGAGGAGCGACGAGAAAATGCGCGCCCCGCGTGAAGATCCGCGGTGGCCCAGGTCGCAGACCGGTTCCGCGTGCGTTATGAATGAGCGGGAGCAACATCCCCTTCGACTATCGAATGCCCACCATCTACGGAAACACCACCGGACTCAGCCCCCTCGCCACCAAGACCCTAGAGCGCATCTACCGCCGCAAGGTGCCGCTCGCGAGCCTCGCCACGCCCGAGCTCATCAAGGCGCTCGCCGAAGCGTCGCACGAGACGGGGCGCCAGGTCGGCGCCCTGGTCCACCGCTCGGGCGAGGTCGACTATGTCGTCGTCGGCGACGCGACCCGGCTGATGCTGCCCGACATCGGGCGCCTCCGCGCGGCGCAGGGGCGCTTCAGAGCGCTCCGGCTCGTCCACACGCACCTCTTCAACGAGCCGCTCACGCGGGACGACCTTGTCGACCTCGTCCGCCTCCGGCTCGACCTGGTCGCGGCCGTGCAGCTCACCCCGCAGGGCGAGCCGAAGACCATCCAGTACGCGTACAACGTGCCGGTCCGCGGGAAGGAAGCGGTCACGGTGACCGTGGACGACGCCGACGGCGACGCCGACGGCCGCGGGAAGGCGGAGCTTCCGTACCGGACCGTGGGCCCCGTCGCGGTCGGCCGCGTCGACGTCGATTTCGGCGCGCTCATCCAGGCGCTCGAGGACGAGTTCGCGAAGCGCTCGCGCACGCGGTCGGTTGCCGCCAAGGACGGCCGGGCGATCCTCGTGCACGTCGCCGAGAAAGCCAAGACGGGCGCGCTCGCGCGGGCCGAGGAGAGCCTGCGCGAGCTGACCGAGCTCGCCGGCACCGCCGGGGTCGACGTCGCGGACAGGGTGCTTCAGCTGCGCGACCGCATCGATCCGCGGCTCGTGCTCGGCAAGGGGAAGCTCGACGAGGTCGTGCTGCGCGCCTCGGAGCTCGACGCGGAGACGCTGGTCTTCGACCGGGATCTCACCCCCTCGCAGGCCTCGGCGATCGCGAAGCACACGGACCTCAAGGTGCTCGACCGGACGCAGCTCATCCTCGACATCTTCGCCCAGCGCGCAGAGTCGTCGGACGGCAAGCTCCAGGTCGAGCTGGCCCAGCTGAAGTACACGCTCCCGCGCCTCGGGCAGAAGGACGACTCCCTGTCCCGCCTGACCGGCGGCATCGGCGGGCGCGGCCCCGGCGAGACGAAGCTCGAGATCGGGCGCCGCCGCGCGAAGGAGCGCGTCAGCTTCCTGGAGGCGCAGCTGAAGCGGCTCTCCCGGCAGCGCGAGCAGCGCCGCCGCCGCCGCGCCCGGCTCGGCGTGCCGGTGGTCTCGATCGTGGGCTACACGAACGCCGGCAAGAGCACGCTGCTGAACACGCTGACCGGCGCCGATGTGCTCGCCGAGAACAAGCTGTTCGCGACGCTCGACACCCGCTCCAGGCGGCTGCGCTTCCCCGAGGAGCGCGAGGTGGTGATCACCGACACGGTCGGCTTCATCCGGGAGCTCCCGAAGGACCTGTTCGCCGCCTTCCGGGCGACGTTCGAGGAAGCCGCCGACGCCGACCTCCTGCTTCACGTCGTGGACGTGAGCGATCCCGCGCGCGATCAGCACATCGAGACGACCGAAGCGCTGCTGACCGAGCTCGATCTCATCGGCATCCCCCGCATCCTGGTGTTCAACAAGGCGGACCTGATCGCCCCGGAGGAGGGGCGGCGGTCGCTCCTCGGGCATCCAGACGCGGTGCTCCTGTCCGCCACGGACAGGGAGACGACGCGGGAGCTGCTCACGAAGCTCGCGGCTCGGCTCAAGAGCCGCTGGGACGAGGCCGCGACGGTGCCTGCCTACGAGCCCGAGGCCGAAGGCGTCGAGCCGGAGGACGGTGGCCTGTTCGAGGGAGAAGCCGAGTCGATGACGGTGCTCGGTCCGCCATCGGGCGCCGGGGAGATCCGCGCGCGTGTGAGAGGGACGTTCGAGGCGTGAGCTCCGCCGGGCTCCTCGAGGAGCCCGGCGGGAGCCGAGGAGAGCTCAGGGCGTCTGGATCTCGTCACACGTGAAGACGGTGCCGAGGCAGTTGCCGCTCGCGCACTCCACGTCCTCGCCGCACCGCTCGCCGGCCGCCAGCTTGCAAGCGCCCTGGCCGTCGCAAACGTTGACGTCGCTGCAGTCCGTCCCGTCCTCGCCGCCGAGCGGGACGTTCGAGCACGTGCCCTCCGACCCCTCGACGTTGCAGGCCTGGCAGGCCGAGTCGCAGCCGGTGTCGCAGCAGACGCCGTCGACGCAGCTACCGCTGCCGCAATCGGCCGCGTCCGTGCATTCCTCACCGTTCGCGGCCTTGCACTCGCCCATGGCGTCGCACGCCTGCTTCTCCTCGCAGCCGAGGCCCGGCGTGCCCGCCGGAGCGAGCGCGCAGGTTTCCGCGTCGGCGTCGCAGACATGGCACTTCGCGCACTCCGTGTCCTCCGAGCACTCGGCGAAGCACGCGTTGGCCTCCGTATCGCAGGCGAACGTCTCGCACGACGTCGCCTCGCCGGGCTTGCACTCCACGTCGGTCCCGTCGCAGGTGCCGCGGGCTGTCTGGACGCCCTCGGAGCACGTCGCCTCGCCGCACTCAGCCTCGGCCTTCGAGGGGCCGCACGTGCCGTCCTCGTCGCCCGACGCCTTGAGCTCGGCGGTGCAGGCGTCGCATTCCTCGTCGCAGGCGGCGTTGCAGCAGACGCCGTCGGCGCAGGAGCCGCTCGCGCAGTCGTCCTCTGCCTTGCACGCCTTGGCGATCTCGCACTGCGGGCAGGTGGTGCCACCGCAGTCGACGTCGGTCTCCTCGCCGTTCTTCGTACCGTCAGCACAGCCGTTGGTGACGCCTTCGTCCCCCGGGATGCGCGAGCGGTCGACCGTGGCGATGAGCTCGCAGCCCATCCCGAGGGTCGAGAGCGCGCCGGCGCAGAGCGCCATCGCGAGAAGGTACTGGTTCTTCCACATAGTAGTCCCCTTAGAAGGTAAACCGCGCGGCGGCGCCGCCGCCTGTCGGGCTGACGAACGGAGTGACGAACGCCCTCTTCGTCACGCTCGAAGCTGCGGCCTTCGGTTCGGCCGTCGCGTCATCGGTGAGGAGCAGGACCGCGCCGGTGACGCCGAACGTGAGCGCCACCGCGAAGGACATGTCCGAGATGAGCGCGAAGCGGTCGACGCGATCCGCGGCGTCGGTCGTCGGGCTCTCGTCGAAGTCGCCCTTCGCGCCGAGCGCCTGGATGCCGAAGATCGTCCCGACCACGACGCCGGCGCCGGCGAGCCCGAGGGTCACGTAGGCCGGCACCCGAGAGCGCGGCTCGACCGACGGTGCAGGCGGCGGCGGCTGAGCCGGAGGCACCTCGGCGGCGGGCGGCGGGGTCGGAGGCTGCGCCGGCGCCGCAGCGACCGGCGCAGGCGCCTTCGGCGTCAGCGCGACGCTGACCTCGCGCGTCTCGGCGAAGGTGACCTCGAGCTCCTGGCTCGCGTCGGCGAACCCCTCGGCCGAGACGGTGAGCGTGTGCTTGCCGGGCGGGACCGAGAGCTCCTGGCCGGTCTGGGCCACGCCGTCGACCGTGATCTTGAGTCCCTGCGGCGCCTCCGGAACGGTCGCGACCTTCACCTTCGCCGGCGTCTTCTTCAGGGACTCCACGCGCCCCTGCGCCTCGGTGATCTTGTCCTTGAACTTCTCGGCGTCCGGCTTCGAGTCGAGGAACGACTGCCACGCCGCGACCGCCTCGGTCACGAGCCCCTGCTTGTCGAGCGCGAGGGCGAGCTTGTACTTCGGTGCGGCGCCGGGCACGTGCTCGTCCGCCTGGCGGTACAGGCCGGCCGCGACGGCGTACTCGGCTTTCTCGAACCTGGCTTCGGCTTCCTTGTAGAGCTTCTTCGCCTCGTCCTTCTTCTGCTTTTCCGTCAACGCCTTCTTCGGCTTGGTGATGGTCACCTTCGCCGCGGGCTCGGCGGCCTTTCCGGGCGCCGCCGTCGCGGGCGTACCGGCCGCAGGCGGCGTCGCGCCGGTCGCGGGCGGCGCTGCGGCGGGGGGAGCCGCCTGCGCCGCGGCTGCGGCGGGCTTCGCAGGAGCCGGCGTCGGCGCGGCCCCGGCGGGCGCCTGCGCAGATACCGGACTGACGTTCGTCAGCGTCAGGAGCCCAGAGACCATCGCCGCCGAGGTCAACATCGTCAGCCGGCCCGATCGTGAACGCATACCGTAAGCCCTCCTCCGCGGATAGTGTCGCGTGGGCGCCCACTTAAGCCTTGAAGGCCGCTTTACACAAGGGTTTTCGCGTTCGTTGGGTCGCGCGCGCCCTCACGTTCGCGGCGCCGGCGCCCCGGCTCGACCGCTGCGTCTCCGGACATCAAGGCTCGTCGCCTCGCTCCAGCCATGGAGGGAACCGAAGCCTCGCCTCCAGGCCAAAGCCCGAGGTGGCCTGGCGCATTCGCGCGGCCCGCTCGGCGCCACGAGGGAGGCTCTCGCGGAGCCGCCGCAGCGCCTCGATGTAGCGCGCGAACCGAGGATCCGAGAAGAGCGCGCTGAGGTCCTCCCGGATGCGCCGTATCGTTCCTGGGCTGACGCCGTGGCTGCTGAAGCTCATGGTCAGTCCGGAGGCGGAGACCACCGAAGGATTGACGAAGCTCGATACCTCCGGGCGATCCAGCGTGCAGACGAGGCGTCCGGCGTCCGCGAGCTCGCGATGGAGGCGCCGCGAGAGCGCGTCGTCGCCCGGCGCGAGGAACACGATCGCCGCGCCGGCGAGGTCGCCGTCCGCGAACGGCCGCCGGTGCAGCTCGAGCCGCCCTTCCCGGCTGGCGCGCTCGATCGACGCGTCGACCTGCCCCGGCGCGACGACGGAGACGCGGGCGCCCGCCGAGAGGAGCCGCTCCACGGTGTAGGGCACCTCGCCATCCGCGCCGATGACGAGGGCCCGCCGGCCGTTGAGGTCGAGCGCGATGGGAAAGAGGCGCATGAGGGTGGAGTAGACACGAACGGGGACGGCCGCGCAGCGATTGTAGACCGGCGGGCGCGGCGCGCGTGACGGCGGGCGAGCTCGCCGTCCGCGCGGCTCAGCGGCCGGGGGGGCTCCGGGGCTGCGGGGGAGGGCTCGGCGGCGGAGCCGGCGGGAGGAAGGCCTGCGTGCGAAACGCGAGCTTCCTGTCGGCGTTGCCGATGCGCGTAACGAACAGGCCGACGAAGGAGCCGAACAGCGAGTCGCCGGGGCCGATGGCGGTGGAGCCGGGCGGGCGGGTGACCCACCGCTTGATGCGATCGAGCATCTCGGCGCTCATGGGGTTCACCTCGACCAGCACGGCGACGAAATAGCGGCTGCCGTCGCGGACGAGGGACCGCTCGACGAGCGGCAGCTTCCGGGCTTCAGCGCAGTTGCGGAGCACGCCCTCGACGTTGATCGCGACCGTGCTCGACGGACTTCCCGCCTGGATCAGCTGGATCCGGAACACCTCGTCCCAGAGGTCGTAGACGATCCGGCAACTCTTGGCGGCGAGCGCGACGGGGTTGCCCCCGCTCTCGTGGAAGAGGTAGCCGCGCATCGTGATGACGGTGGGGAGCCCGCTGAGCAGCTTCTTCGAGATCTCGCCGTCGACCACGTCGCGGAAGCCGACGGTGAGCTGCACGATCGTCTTGTCGAGCGAGAGGCTCGCCACGCGGATGGGCAGCGCGGCCGGCGTGCCGAGCGCCTGTTGCGCGTCTGCGTCAGCGATCTCCTTCGGCCCCTGCCGGCCCTCCGCTCCGCCGGGCCCCTCCTGGGCCGCCGATCGGCGCGCGCCGAGGGAGAGCGCGGCGAGCAGCGCGAGCCCGAGCGCCGCGGCGCGACCTGCGCCCGGGCAAGTCATTTCCGCTCACCGCGCCGCGCTGGGATCAGCCCGAGCAGGTTCGAGAAGGCGAGCGTCACGCCGCCGATCGCCGTGTCGACCCGCAGACCGAGGTTGTAGGTGATGTCCACGGGCACGCGGGCGAATCCCTCGTATCCGGTCGGCGCATCGGTGAGCTCGCGGCGGGTCGCCAGCCCGTACAGGCCCGCGGCGCCGAAGAGGTCGACGCCGTAGATCGAGCCACGGCCGGCATAGACCGGGATCCGGTACTCCGCCTCGAGCTTCGCGGCGAAGTCCCCGTACCGGACCTCGATGATGTCCGTGCTGAGGAAGTTCGGCGGCTGCCTGCGATCTGGGGCAAGGTCGAGCAGCCGATCCGGCAGGAGATCGGTGAGATCGCCGACGTAGAATTTCTCGAAGAAGGGCGCGTCTCCGGCGACGGCGCCGGCGAACGCCTCCACGCGGAGCACGTGACGCAGCGGGAGGCGGAACCAGCGTTGCGCGGCGAACTCGAACCTCTGGTAGCCGTAATCGCTGCCGAACGGCGGGACGCCCACCGTGACCGAGACGGAGGCGAGCGTGCCCTGCGTCGTCAGGAAGGGCGCGTCGCGCGTGTCGTAGTCGATCGCAGCGCGCAGCGACGAGAGCACCGTCTTGCCGCCCAGGATGTCGAAATCGATGGGCTCGCGGCTGTTTCCGCGCATGTGGGAGGCGACCGTGGGCACGGTCGCGTCGATCTGCTCCAGGTGGTAGTCGAGCGACAGCCGCGAGGAGGAGGAGACGTCGTGGCCCGTTCCGAGCGTTGCGCCGAAGCGCTTGTAGGCGACGACCGCGTATCCCGTGACCTCCCGCTGCTCGAGGAGCGGGGACTCGAACGAGACGTCCCGGTTGCCGAAGAAGTCGCGGGCGTCGTTGTAGAGCACCGTCACCGTGGCCGACCAGCGGGTCCCGACGAACGCGGGATCGACGAAGCGGGTCCTCAGGGCGAGCTGGTCCGCCGCGAGGCCGACGCCGGCGCCGAGCGTGATCCCCGTCCCCGCGAGGTTGGTCTCGGCGACCTGGACGCCGGTGAACGCGGAGAGCGGCCGCGCGTTGCCTGCCGTGTCCTCGTCGGCCGCGATGCCGAGCCAGAGATCCTGCACGACGAACGTGTTGCGTTCGACGACGTCGATCACGAGCGTCGCGCTCCCGCGCTCGGCCCCTTTGCGGAGCGACAGCCCGATCGAGGTGAAGAACCCGGTGCCGAGGAGGCGGTAGCGCGTGAGCTCGATTCCCGGATCCTCGACGTCGAGCACGTCCCCCGCGCGGAACCTGACGTAGCGGAGGATCACGCGCGCGGCGGTGCGCACGTTGCCTCGGATCTCGATGCCATCCAGGGTGTACCGGACGCGGTGCCTCTCCTGGGGCGTCGCGCCCGCGGACAGCCCTGCCGCGCGGGTGCGCGCGACCGCGTGAGGTGGCGGCTCCCGCGCCGCGGGCCCTGCAACGGCGGCGTCCTCCGCGCCTTGACCGAGCGCGCGACCCGGGTGCGACCCCACGAGCAGCGCGCTACAGAGCGCGAGGAGCGCGCGGCGGAGCACCGGGGGCAGGGGAATGGCGGGGGAGCGTGAAGAGCTCCGGAATCGAGGAGGATTCACAGGATCCCTGCGACGCCGCCGGAGCCTCCTGCGACTTCAGCGATGCGCCCTTCGACGACGCACCGTTCAGAGACGCACCGTTCAGAGACGCACCGTTCAGAGACGCACCGTTCAGAGACGCACCGTTCAGAGACGCACCGTTCAGAGACGCACCGTTCAGAGACGCACCGTAACACGACCGACTCCTTCTCCGGCGGGATCGGCCGCGTTGAGCTCGACCACCGGCGCGGCGTCCTCGGCGACGGGGTCCGGAGGGGCATGGCGCGACGGCGTCCCGCGGCGGATCCGTGCCCCCGCAGGCTCGTGCTGCTGCCGCGGTGGCTCGCGCGAGGTCGGGGCGGCATCGGTGTGCTCCGCCAGCACGAGCAGGTCCAGCCGGGCCGGTGTCGGCTCGAACAGGTGATCGGCCGCTGCGAGCAGCAGCGTCCGGACCTCGGTCCGGACAATCGCGTCGCGCGTCCAGCGCGCGCCGGCGCTCGCTGCGATGGCGCGGGCCAGGAGGAGCTCCGCGCGGCCGCGCACGTCCGCGGGGATCCAGTCGGCGATGAGCGGATCCGCGAGCATGGAGAGCGTCCTGCGCAGCGCGGTGACGCGGCGGGGGCCGAACCGCTCCGGCGCGCGCGCCGCGTGGCGCGCGAGGCGCAATGCCCTGCGGAGCGCGCGCCTCGCCGCCGTGCCGACCACGGCGCCGCGCACGGTGAGCCGCTCGCGCGGCGCATCGAGGGCGCGCAGCACCGCGGCCAGCGAGAGCCCTCCCGCGATCACGAGCGCCACCGTCGCGGCGGTCGCCCCGACGCCGTGCAGCTTCCAGCCGCCGGTCGCCGCGACGAAGGCGCAGGCGGCCACGAGCAAGAGCCCCAGCGAGCCCAGCGCGCCTGCCACATGCGAGCGGTCGCGCCAGGAGCCGCGTTCGCCCTGGAGGAGCCGGGCGTAGCCGTCGGGCGCGATGAGCCTTCCGCCGCTCGGGATGAGGCCCACCATGGCTCGCCGCGCCGCGCGCCCGAGGCCGACCTCCAGCGGGCCGAGCTCGACGCCGGGCGGCTCACGGAACGGGCTCACGCGTCCAGGATAGCCCATCCCTCGCCGGCGCGGAGGGCGCGCCGCGGAGCAGCGGTGACGGCGGTGGGCGCGCTTCGTCCGGCGACGCAGCGCGCGACGAGCGCCCGGGTCGCCCAGCGGAGCGCCGCGACGGATTGCGCCCGCTTTTCACGGTCTATACCCTCGGCGCGTGAAGAGCATCGCCGTCTGCAGCCTCGCTCTCGCCGGCGCCGCCGCGGCCGGGGCGATCCTGATCAGCAGCCCCGGTTGCAGCGATACGGTCTCGTCCGTCTGCGATGGGCTCTGCGACTGCTGGCAGTGCAGCGCTTCGGAGTACGAAGAGTGCGTGGACGACGTGGAGGACGCTGTTCAGAGCGCCGAGCGCAGGGGCTGCCCGGTGGCGGCAGACGCCTTCATGCGCTGCGTCGACGCGGACATCGAGTGCATGGGCGACAGGAACGCTGCCGAGCCCACGCGCTGCGAGACAGAGAAGGACGCGCTCGCGACGTGCGGCGTCAGGGTGCCCCTCCTGGGCCCCCTCTGCGAGCGGGGTGCCCAGAGGGTACGGGACTGCGCGGGGGGCCTGTTCGAGCCCGCGCCGTGCGCGGGGCCGTCTCGATGCACGTACGCGTGCTATGCGACGGCGACCTGCGACGAGGTGCTGTCCGGCCGCTCCCCGCAGCTCACTGAGTGTGTCGCGCGATGCGTGGAGGGCATGCCTCCGCCCGGGCCGTCGCCGCGCTGAGGCGGCGACGCCCGGCGCGTCACGGTGCTCCCGCCCGGTCCTTCTGCGCCCGCAGCGCCTTCTCGACGAGGCCGCTCGTGCCCATGCGCGACGCGAGCGCGGCGAGCACGGCGCGCAGCGGGATGCCGCGCGACGCGAGGCCGACCAGCAGGTGGTAGATGACGTCCGCCGCTTCCGACGCGACGCGCTCGTCGCTCTCCCCGGCGATCGCCTGCGCGAGCTCGCCGGCCTCCTCGCGCAGCTTCGCGCCGATGAGCGGCGCGCCGCCGTCGAGCAGCTTCCGGCTGTAGCTCTTCGTCGCCGACGACGCCTTGCGCGCCTCGATCTCCCGCTCGAGCGACTCGAGCAGCGCGGACGCGTCCTGGCCCTCGTCGGCGGCCTCCGGCTCGCCGTCGGCGCGAGCGTCGACCTGCCGGAAGAAGCAGCTCGCGCTGCCCGTGTGGCACGTCGGGCCGTGGGGCTCGGCGAGGATCAGGAGCGCATCCCCGTCGCAATCGGCGTGGAGGCTGGTCACCGCGAGCGTGTTACCGCTCGTCGCCCCCTTCTCCCAGAGCTCGCCGCGCGATCGGCTGAAGAACGTGGCGCGCCCCGTCTCCAGCGTCCGGGCGAGCGACTCCCGCGTCATGTACGCGAGCATCCGGACCTGTCCCGTCAGCCGATCCTGCACGACGGCCGGTATGAGCTTGCCCTCTCCGAATGCGATCTTCACAGCCTATGCCTCTCCGGTGGTGTCGGGCGCCTCGGCAGCGTCGCCGCGTTCGCGGGCCGTCGCCCGGTCTCCGTCCTTCGCGCTGCCGCGCCTGGCCCGCGACGGCTTGTCGCCGGCCTCCGTCGGCGCGCCCTGCTTCTCGCTCGGCGTGCCGTCCTCGTCCTCCCCGTCGCCCGGCGCGTCGTCCTCGTCCTCTTCTTCCTCGTCAGCGGCGACGGTCCGGCCCTCCGGGAGGTTGAGCGCCATCGCCTGCTCCGGGTGGTCCAGGGCGGCCTTGTAGTAGATCGCGAACGCGATCGACGCGGCGAGCCCGGTCGCCAGAGCGACCGCCTGGGAGGTCGAGTACTGGAGCGACGTGGACGCGCCGAACGTCTCGGGTTTGAGGGCCAGGTACAGGGCGACCGCGGGCACGAAGGAGAGCGCCTGCGTCACCTTGCGCGCCACGTTGTCGCGGATCACGTGGGAAAACCCGATCGTGTACCCCACGGCGAAGACGAGCAGGCCGGCGGGGAGCAGCACGTGCTCCGGGAGCGTCGGCGGGATCGAGCCGCGCTCCGCGTCGTCCCGCAGGAGCTCGAGCAGATAGCGGCAGACGCCGTAGGAGAACGTGAAGAGGAGGAAGATCTCGCCGCGGAACTTCTGTCGCCGGCGCGCGAGGAGCAGGAGCGCGAGCAGCCCTGCGCCGACGAGCGACTCGTAGATCTGCGTCGGGTGCACGGCGAGCGACGCCTCGGCGGTCGGATCCAGCCCGCGCTCCTTGACGTGCTGCACCCACGCCGGGGACCCGCTGCCGTGCTCCAGCGTGCCGTCGGCCCAGTGCGGGAACGTGCCGAGCTTCTTCAGCCAGGCTGGCGCCGTCTCGCCGAGCGGCCGGCCGAAATCGCAGCCGAAGAGATAGCAGCCGATGCGCGTGATCATGAGGCCCGAGGCGAGGCTCGGGACGGCGACGTCGGCCCAGGGGAGCAGCGGGAGGCGATGGGAGCGCAGGAACAGGTACGAGCCCAGGAAGCCGCCCAGGAAGCCGCCGTACGCCACGAGCCCGCCGCGGCGGATGTCGAACATCGCGCCGAACGAGTCGAACTCGTCGAGGTTCGTGAGGATGTAGAGCACGCGCGAGCCGAGGACCGCGGCGAGCGCGGTGACGACGTAGCAGTTGGCCATCGTCTCCTTCGGCAGGCCGTCGCGCTCCGCGAGCCCGAGCGTCAGGTACCAGCCGACGACGAGCGAGAGGCCGAGCATGACCCCGTAGCTGTAGATGGGGATCGGACCCAGGGTGTAGGTCTGCTCCTTGAACTGGGACGCGAGCACGGCGAGCGCGACGCCCGCGATGCCCGCCGCGGCGGCGCCTGGTCTGTTCTTGCCGACGAGCAGCCCGATCGCGCCCGCGAAGGCGATGCCCGCAGCGATCAGGAAGACCCAGAGCAGGGGCACGGTCCAGACGGGCAGCGGGACGCGGAACAGGATGGGATGCATGGCGCCTCTCCTTACGCCTGCGATTGGGGACCATCAAGCGCCGTCTCTCGGGCATGACGCGGCGAGCCAAGGCGCTCGCGGACGCTGGTCCAGCCGCATCGGGCGGTCGCGATGCGCCCGGGCTGGCAGCGCGGCGCAGCTCCGTCCTCCATCCCGGCGACGGCGTCCGCGAGCGGCCTCGAAGTCCGCGCGCGCCGCTGCTAGCATCGATTCCGTGCTCTCTGGCCGTGCCACCCTCAGCGTCTTCGCCGTGCCTGGGCTGCTCGTGAGCGCGTCGTGCATCCCCGAGGGGCCGGCCACCGGTGACTCGAGCACGCGGCCAGCCGGGACGGTCGCGACGTCGGCGTCCGCGTCGACCGCAGGGGGCGCTCCGGGGACGCTGCGTGCGGGCGTGTTCGAGGACGATTTCAACCGGTCAACGCTCGGCCCCGACTGGAACGCGCTCAGCCCCAGGTGGAAGATCGAGGAGGGGCGGCTCTGCGTCCGCGGCGCGAGGAATCGCGGCGTGTGGTTGAAGCGCCCGCTGCCGGAGAACGCCCGGATCGAGTTCGACGCCATCGCCGAGGCTCCCGACGGCGATCTGAAGGTGGAGCTCTGGGGCGATGGTCGGAGCGGAGCGACGGCGGCGAGCTACACGAACGCGACGAGCTACCTCGTGATCCTCGGCGGATGGAAGAACACGAAGCACGTGCTCGCCCGTCTCGACGAGCACGGCGCAGACCGCCTGGAGATCGACGTGGATCTGGAGAGCGACGACGAGCGCGCGCGCCCGGTCGCGCCGGGGCAGCCGTATCGCTTCCGGATCGAGCGTCACGATGGCAGGACGCTCGCCTGGTCGATCAACGATGTCGAGTACTTGGAGCTCAACGATCCCGCGCCGCTCACCGGCCCGGGGCACGAGCACCTGGGCTTCAACGAATGGGATGCGCCGGTCTGCTTCGACAACCTGCGCATCACGCCCCTCTAGCCGCGATGGAATCGAGCGAGGTCGAACGGGAGCTTGGGGAGCTGGAGACGCGCATCGAGCGGCTGCGCGCGCTGTATGAGCAGTACTTCATGGGGATCGAGCGGCTCGAGCCGCTCATCCCGCGCAAGGACGTCGAGCGCCGCATCTGGGTGATGCGGCGCGAGCAGATCAGGAACACCGGGCTCCGGTTCAAGTTCCAGATGCTGATCCAGCGCTACAACACGTTCCAGCAGTACTGGGGCCGCATCTCGCGCGAGATCGAGAACGGGACGTACCGTCGCGACGTCATCCGCGCAGCGAAGCGGGTCGGAACGAAGGAGGCGCTCACGATCGTCGGCCGGAAGCGGGCGGAGCGCTACGCGGAGCTCGCCGAGCAGCAGACGGCAGCGGACGTCGCGGCGCGCCGCGACGTCGGCGACGACCATGAGGAGATCGACGTCGACGACGAGGCGGTCACGCTGGCGCCCCCGCCTCTGCCCGCCGCGCCGGCGGCGCGAAAGCAGCCGCTTACCGCGCTGGCCGCGCTGGCCGCGCTGACCGCCGAGGAGGCCCTGCCGCGCGAGGCCGTCGTGACGTCGGCCGTGCCGGAGGCGTCGAGCGCGGCGCCGGCCGGCCCACAGGTGCGCCCCGCGATCGTGCCGCCCGCCACGCCTCAGGCGGCGGCGGCCGTGAAGCCCGCGCCGCTGGGCGGGTTGCCCCGGGGGCTCGGCCTGACCAGGCCCCAGCAGAAGCCGCCGGAGGTCAAGCCGGCGGAGGCAAAGTCGACCGAGGCATCTGGAGCGGGGAACAGGACAGCCGCGCGCCCCACCGCCGACCGGAACCAGCCTGCGGCGGCGGGCGCCAGCCGCCAGCGACTGGCCGAGCTCGCGGCGGAGATGCGTGCTCAGCGCTCGCAGAGCGCCAAGAACGGCGACGCGGCGGCGGTCGCCGCCGGGCCGCCGGGGGCCTTGACGGACGTCGCATCTGAGCCGCCGTCCCCTCTACCGAAGCGACCGCCGCCTCCGCTCCCCATCAAACCTCCGCGGAGCCCTGCCACAGCACCGGCAGCCGCAGCGCCGGCAGCCGCAGCGCCAGCAGCCGCAACGCCAGCAGCCGCAGCGCCGGCAACCACCGCCGCGGTAGTTGCCGGCGCTGCGGCTGCTGGGGCGAGGCGGCAAGAGCGCGTGCACTCGGAGCGTCCGCCGCCGAGCCGGCGCCGTCGCTCCACCGCGCCGCCTGCAGCGGACACCGGCACGGCAGGCGGAGCTCGGCACGCGGCGCCGCACGCGTCCTCGCGCCCGCCGGACGCAGCGCGCGCCGGCCTCGACGTTGCGAAGCGCCCGCGGCCCGGGCCGCCTCCGCAGCGGTCTGCCGCGCGCGACGATGAGCTCCCGGAGCAGCGTCTGCGCCAGATCTACGCGAAGTACGTCGAGACCAAGCGCGCCGCGCGGGAGTCGACGGCCGGCGTCACCTACGAACGCCTGGCCGAGAGCCTCCGCGCGCAGGCCGCGAAGCTACGCGCGACGAACCCGGCCAAGTCGGTCGACTACGATGTCGTCGTCAAGGACGGCAAGACGCTGCTGAAGCCGATCCTGAAGTAGCCCGACATCGTCCCGCAGCCGGACGTCACCGGCGCAGCCACAGATGGCCGGGCGGGCGCGGCCAGCCAAGGAGGGAGCAGGCGCGCGCACGGAACCCACGGCTGCGAGCTCCAGGAGCTGAGCTGGCCGGCGAACCTGGCCAGCTGTGTCGCCCCGGAGAGCGCTCGCTACGTCAGATCGATGAGGTTGTTCGGGCGGATCAGTGATGTGCGACGCGGCGCCAGAGCTGCGGCAGGCGCTGGACCCGCGCGGGTACCCCGGCCTCCTGCTCGACGAAGAGGATCGCACAGGCCGTGCGGTCGGCCTCGCGCATCCTTGCGCATAAATCGGCCAGGTCATCGTCGGCGTCCACGACGTCGGCCTCGGCCGGCTGGGAACAGCCTTGCGCGTACTTTACATTGTCAAGGGCGATCCATCGCCCAGCAAACTGTTCAGAGCGACATATGTCTCGCCACGTCATTCGAGGCGCGGCCAAACGAATCTTACTGCCCATTTCCCGTGAGCGACCTTCTCCCCCATGTTCCAAAGTCAAGCGCCGACCTACTAAGTCAGATCGTGGCGTTCACTGAACTTTCAGAACCATCAGGGCAGGATCTAGCACCGGTCAAAATCGGGCGTCAAGGCAAGCCTGGAACAGTCCGGACCCGTCCGACGTTACGCCCGATCGTTCACAGCCGTCCCAGACGCCACGTTACGTTCGCCGACTGGGTTCCGTTGTCACTGACATTTTGACGGCAACTGGGACATCGCCTCGCCCGCCCCGATGCGCGCGGCAGCCACGGCGTGGGACTTGGCCGCGCACCCCTTGGAGGCGACGGCTCGCTTGGCGCTCGCGCCGATCGCGGCCCTGGCCTCGGCCTTCTTGGGGCCGTCGCAGCCCGCGAAGCGCTTCACCGCGAGATCCGTGTTGCCGCCGTTCGCCAGGTTGATCGCGGCCCTGCACTCCTGCTCGGCCTTCTCGTTGCCGGCGGGCGGGGTCTTGGGCCCCGTGGTCGCGGTCGGCGTGCTCTTCGGAGCGTCAGGGGGCGCCTTGACCTGACCGGTCTGCTCGGGCGGGGGCTCTGGGGTGGAGGGCTCGCTCGTCGGCAGGGCCACGATCGGGTCCGACGTGACGGTGACGGGCGGCGTGCCCGAGGGCGGGGGGATCGCGGTCGATGTGCTCTCCTCGGTCGCGCTCCCGCTGTCCCCCTTCGTCATCATGACGATGCCCACGACGCCGAGCACCGCGACGGCAGCGACCGCGGCGAGGATCGGGGCTGTCTTGTTCTTCTGCGCCGGCGGCGGCGGCGGCGCGGGGAACACCTGGCCGCTGCCCGTGTTCACGGGCGGGTGCGCCGGCACGGCGCCTCCCCGCATCGCCGCCTGGTCCATGACGGTGGCGGCGGCGTGATGGTTATGGTTGACGACGGTCTTGCTCGGTCCCGTGGGCGGTCCCGCGACGAACAGCGGCTCGCCCATCTGCGTCTGACCCGAGCGCGACGGCATCAGCGCGGTCCCGCTGGTCGGGGCCTCGAGCCCGACGTGGGTGCGGGGCGCCGTCCCGAGCACCGAGAGGCGGGGCCCCGCGCCGATCGTGAGGTCCTCGTAGAACTCCCGGGCCGACTGCTGGCGGTCCTCGCGGTTCTTGCTGAGGGCCCTCATGACCGCCGCCTTCATCTTCGCCGGCGCCGCGGCGCCCATGGGCACGGCCTCGAACGGGAACGGCTGCGCCGTCATGTGCTGCGTCGCCCACGCCCACGGCGTGTCGGCGTCGAAGGGCAAGCGCCCGGTGAGCATCTCGTAGGTCAGCACGCCGAGCGAGTAGATGTCGCTCCTCGCGTCGAGCTCCTTCCCCGTGAACTGCTCGGGGCTCATGTACGGCGGCGTGCCGAGCACCGTGCCCTGCTGCGTCAGCTTCTGCTCGGCCCTGGCGCTGCGCTCGTCGCGCTTCGCGATGCCGAAGTCGAGGACCTTGACGTAGTCCTCCTCGCCGGCACGCCTGGTCAGAAAGAGGTTGGCGGGCTTCAGGTCGCGGTGGACGATCCCCTTCTCGTGGGCCTCCTGGAGCGACCCGCACGCCTGCGCGACGATGCGATCGACCCGCTCGGGCGAGAGCGCGCCGCCCCGCTCGAGCGCCGTCTCCAGCGACTGCCCGGTGAGGAGCTCCATCGCGATGTAGAGCTCCCCGGTGTTCGTCTGCCCGAAGTCGTAGACCTTGATCGTGTTCGGGTGCTCGAGCTCGCTGACCGTGCCGCACTCCCGCATGAAGCGCGCGACCACCTGCGGATCCTTCGCGTGCTGCGAGAGGAGCGTCTTGATGGCGACCTTCCGCACCGACGTCCCCATCGGCTGCTCGCCGTCGTAGACGCGGCCCATCCCGCCCTCGCCGAGCACCCCGACGATCCGGAACCGGCCCCCCACGATCGTGCCGATGAGCGGATCTGCCTCCACCGGCGCGACAGGGAGGAGCGCGCCGCACGTGGCGCAGAAGCGCGCCCCATCGATGTTTGGCTGATGGCAAGCGGGACAGTCCATGCGATCGAACCTCTACCCCCGAAGCATGACGAAACGCCACCGCCGCCCGGCGCTGCTTTGCTGCGCGCCCGAGCGAACGTGCGCCGGGCAGGATCGCAGCAGCCGCGCGCCGAGCGCAAGGGAGCTCTTGCGCGCCCGAGGTGCTGCCACCGCTCGTCACGCCCGTGAGCGCGTGCGCGCCGCGACGCGCACGCGCGACGACGGCGAGTTCGGGCCCCAAGCGCGTACCCGTGCCGAGCCGCGCCGCCTCGCGCGTTGTGCGGGAGCGCTCAGCTCGACGTCCACCTTGAAAACGGTCGGCACTCGAGCGAGATCGGCGCTGCCGGACGAAGCGCGAGCTCCGGCCCGCCGCAGCTCGATGGCGCGCTTGCCCCGCGCTCCCGCAGCCGATTCCAGCGAAACGGACGAAAACGATGCACACCGCTTGACACGTCTCTTGCAGGGGGCTAAGAGCCTCCTCCCTTCGCGGGACTCGTCTACCTTCGGAACGACGTGAACGGCACCAACACCTTCACCTCGCTGCGGTCCAGCCCGGCCGGGACACTCAACTCCCGGGCCGCGCAGGCAGGCGGTCCAGCAGGACCGGGAGTTGATTGCTCGCACAGAAGTGATCGGTCTTGGGACATTTCGCTAGGTCAGCACGCTCGCCTCCGGGAGCCCCGGGGACGGGCAGCGGGTCGATGTCGCTGGCGTGGCTCAATCGGTAGAGCACCTGCCTTGTAAGCAGGGGGTTAGGGGTTCAAGTCCCCTCGCCAGCTCCGATGCAAGGCAGCAGGTAGACGGTTCGGGAGGTCACGGGAGAGACAGGGAGCGGTAAGCTCGAAATACAGAGATAATCTGGAGGGTTGCCCGAGCGGCCAAAGGGAGCAGACTGTAAATCTGCCGGCAATGCCTACGATGGTTCGAATCCATCACCCTCCACCGGAGTGAGCTTTCGCTCCGATAGCGGTCCGACCAAGATGTAGCTCCGCCGGGGTCACTCCTGGTGGAACCCCCCGCTCGCGGGCGTAGCTCAGTTGGTAGAGCGTCAGCCTTCCAAGCTGAACGTCGCCGGTTCGAACCCGGTCGCCCGCTCCGTGGTCGGTCGTTTGCCCACCTAGCTCAGTTGGCAGAGCACGTCCTTGGTAAGGACGAGGTCGTCGGTTCGATCCCGATGGTGGGCTCCAGCGAGGACAGCGCAACGCAGCCGCGAACTTCATTTCGGCAGGAGACATCTCGATGGCCAAGGAGAAATTCAGTCGTACGAAGCCGCACGTGAACGTGGGCACCATCGGCCACATCGACCACGGCAAGACCACGCTCACGGCCGCGCTCGTCAAGGTGCAGTCGAAGCGCAACCTGGCGAAGGCGATCTCGTACGCCGACATCGCGAAGGGCGGGACGGTCCGTGACGACACCAAGACGGTGACCATCGCGGCGGCGCACGTCGAGTACGAGTCGGTGAATCGCCACTACGCGCACGTCGACTGCCCCGGACACGCCGACTACATCAAGAACATGATCACCGGCGCGGCGCAGATGGACGGGGCGATCCTCGTCGTGTCGGCGCTCGACAGCGTGATGCCGCAGACGCGCGAGCACGTGCTGCTCGCCCGGCAGGTCGGCCTGAACCACATCGTCGTGTTCCTCAACAAGTGCGACGCCGTGGACGACCCGGAGATGCTGGACTTGGTCGAGATGGAGGTCCGCGAGCTCCTGTCGAAGTACAAGTTCGACGGTGACAACGCGCCGGTCATCCGGGGCGCGTCGCTGCCGGCGCTGCAGGGCGACCCCAAGTGGGAGGAGACGATCCAGCAGCTGCTCGGCGCGCTGGACAGCTACATCCCCGAGCCGGTGCGCGACATCGACAAGCCGTTCCTGATGGCGATCGAGGACGTGTTCTCGATCAAGGGCCGCGGCACCGTGGCCACGGGCCGCATCGAGCGCGGCATCATCAAGGTCGGCGACGAGGTGCAGATCATCGGCTTCAAGGACACGAAGAAGTCGATCGTCACCGGCGTCGAGATGTTCCGGAAGCTGCTCGACCAGGGGCAGGCGGGCGACAACGTCGGATGTCTGCTCCGCGGCGTGGAGAAGGAAGAGATCGAGCGCGGCCAGGTGCTCGCGAAGCCCGGGTCGATCACGCCGCACACGAAGTTCACCGGTGAGGTGTACGTCCTCAAGAAGGAGGAGGGCGGGCGCCACACGCCGTTCTTCACCAACTACCGGCCGCAGTTCTACATCCGGACGACGGACGTGACCGGCACGGTGAACCTCCCCGAGGGGGTGAAGATGGTGATGCCGGGCGACAACATCACGATGACGATCGAGCTCATCGCCCCGGTCGCGCTGGAGGAGCAGATGCGCTTCGCCATCCGCGAGGGCGGCAAGACGGTGGGCGCCGGCGTCGTCACCAAGATCCTCGCGTAGGGAGACGGACATGAGCGAGCAGGCCGGTGGGTGGCGTGCGGCGCGCATCGCCGTCTCACTGGCCTGCTGCGAGTGCAAGTCGCGGAACTACAAGACCACGAAGGCGCCCGACCAGGTGGTTTCGCTCAAGAAGTTCTGCAAGCAGTGCAAGAAGCACACGGTTCACAACGAAACGAAGTGAACGGGTGCTCAGGAAGGCGCAGCGATTCTAGGGGTATAGCTCAGTTGGTAGAGCAGCGGATTCCAAATCCGCAGGTCGGGAGTTCGAGCCTCTCTGCCCCTGCCGGGGAATGTGGGCGCCCAGGGGGCGCCTCCGAAGCCCCATCGAGCAGGCTTCTGTCTGCCGCGGGCCGGCGCGTTTGGTGTGGTTATGGCGAAGGGTCAAAAAGACAAGCAAACGCCGAAGGTCGCGGAGGATGGGGAGCCGGACGAATCTGGATCGGCCGAGCCCACCGAAGCGTCGTCCCTCGTGACGCAGGGCGAAGAGCCGGCGGCCGCTGACGCCGAAGATGGCGAGGCGCTGCGCGCCGGTGAGCCCGGGGAGGCCGAGGAGGAGGTCGCGGCCACCCAGCTCGGGACGGAGCGCTATGTGCTCGCCGGCTTCTTCGCCGCCGGGATGTTGCTCGCTTACCTCCTGGGCAAGATCGTCCACGGCGTCTGGGCGACCCTCTCCAACAAGGACTGGTTCAGCCGGGCGCTGCCGGCGGTCTCCGCGGTGGGTGACGACGACAAGATGACCTACGGCATGGTCATCGGCGGCGTCATCGCGCTCATCGTCGTGCTGCGCATGTTCCGCAACGCGGAGCTCCGCACCTGGAGCGACGAGGTTGCCTCCGAGCTGGCGAAGGTGAAGTGGCCGACCAAGAAGGAGGTGACGAACTCGACGTTCGTCGTCATCGCCACGACCACCGTGGCGACCCTCTACCTGGCGCTGCTCGACCGCTTCTGGGCATTCGTGACCAACATCGTTTACGGCGATGGAAGCTGAAGCAGGGAGACCCTGAGGGAATCAAGCGCCATGGCCAAGAAGTGGTACGTCATCCATACCTACTCGGGATACGAGGCGAAGGTGCGCGACGCGCTCCAGCAGCGCGTAAAGCAATACGGACTGGAAGATCGGTTCGGCGAGATCCTCATCCCGAGCGAGACGGTCACGGAGAACCGTCCTGGCGGCAAGACGCGCGTTCGTCAAAAGCTCAGCTTGCCCGGCTACATCTTCGTCGAGATGGAGATGAACGAGCAGGTCTGGCACCTGGTCAAGGACACGCCCAAGGTGACCGGCTTCATCGGCAACCAGGCGCCGCAGGAAGTCCCGCTGGTACAGATCGACAGCCTGCGGCGGGGGATCGTCGAGGGGGCAGTCAAGCCGAAGCCCCGGCTCACGTTCGAGGTGGGTGAGGAAGTGCGGGTCCTGGATGGGGCCTTCGCGAACTTCACCGGCACGGTCGACGACGTGAAGATGGACAAGCAGAAGCTCAAGGTGAAGGTCAGCATCTTCGGCCGACCCACCAGCGTGGAGCTCGACTTCTCAGCCGTGGAGAAGCGCTAGTCGGGGGCGAACGGCTGCAAACCTGCGGGCGAGGACCGCGTCTCCGCGGTGCTTCGCTGTTTCTCTGAATAGTAGACCGCCCGTCGGGCGGCGGTTCGATAGGGTGCGAGATTCATCATGGCGAAGAAAGTCACTGGGTACGTGAAGCTGCAGCTTCCGGCGGGCAAGGCCAACCCGTCGCCCCCCGTCGGTCCGGCGCTCGGCCAGCACGGCGTCAACATCATGGCGTTCTGCAAGGACTTCAACTCGCGGACGGCAACACAGGGAGACATGATCATCCCGGTGGTGATCACGGTCTACTCGGACCGCTCGTTCACGTTCATCATGAAGACGCCGCCGGCCTCCGTGCTCCTGAAGAAGGCGGCGGGGCTCGAGACCAAGAAGAAGCCGGGCGCGGGTTCCAAGGAGCCCAACAAGGTCAAGGTGGGCAAGGTGACGCAGAAGCAGCTGCAGGAGCTTGCCCAGCTCAAGATGCAGGACATGAACACGACGAACCTCGACTCCGCGATGCGCAGCATGGCGGGCACCGCCCGCTCGATGGGCATCGACATCGTCGACTGAGGTTGGTCGCAGCGCTCCCCGCCGTCGGGGATGCGCGCCGCCCTGGCGGCGCTCCGAACGAGGGCGCCCCGGCGGACTGGGAGAAGACTTACCACGGTAGTTTTAGGCGCACCGTGGGAGGCGAGAGCCGTTACGAAGGAGGGCATATGCCGAAAGTCGCCAAGAAGAAACTCGCAGCGCGAACATTCGTCGATCGCGCGCGAAAGTACACATTGCAGGAGGCGTGCGCGCTCGTGAAGCAAGCCGCGCCCGCCAAGTTCGACGAGACGGTGGACGTTGCGGTTCGGCTGGGGGTCAACCCGCGGCACGCAGACCAGATGGTCCGCGGCGCCGTGGTGCTCCCGCATGGCACGGGGCAGTCGCTCCGCGTGCTGGTGTTCGCCAAGGGTGAGAAGGCCAGGGAGGCCGAGGCTGCCGGAGCCGACTTCGTCGGCGAGGCGGATCTCGTGAACAAGGTCCAGGAAGGCTTCATGGACTTTGATCGCGTGATCGCGACGCCCGACATGATGGGCCTGGTGGGCAAGCTCGGCCGTATCCTCGGTCCGCGCGGCCTGATGCCGAACCCCAAGGTGGGGACGGTGACGTTTGACGTGAAGACGGCCATCTCGGAGGCCAAGGCCGGCAAGGTCGAGTACCGCGTCGAGAAGGCGGGCATCGTCCACGCTCGGATCGGCAAGGTCTCCTTCGCGGAGGACGCGCTCCAGGTCAACGCAGACGCGCTGATCCAGGCGCTCGTCCGGGCCAAGCCGGCGACAGCCAAGGGCATCTACCTGCGGAGCATCACGATGTCCTCGACGATGGGCCCGGGGGTTCGCATTGACCCGGTCCACTTCGTCGGCAAGGCAGAGGAGGCGTAGCCCATGGAACGGTCCCAGAAGGAAGCGGTTGTCGGCTCAGTCCGGCAAAAATTCGAGCGGATGTCTTCCGCGGTCTTCCTGGATTTCAAGGGAATGAACGTCGAGGCGGTCACCAAGCTTCGCGATGAATTCCGGAAGTCCGGCGTCGAGTACCGGGTCGTGAAGAACACGCTCGTCCGCCACGCCGTCAAGGAGCATCCCTGGGCGAACACGCTGGCGAAGAGCCTGACCGGCATGACCGGCGTGGCCTGGAGCTACGAGGATCCGAGCGCGGCAGCCAAGGTCGTCAAGGCGTTCCGCAAGGACAACCAGAAGCTCCAGATCAAGGCTGGGCTCATCGAGGGGCAGATCCTCTCGGGCGACGCCGTCGAGACGCAACTCGCGACGATGCCCGGCAAGGATGAGCTCCGTGCCACGCTGCTCGCGACGTTCCAGGCGCCGCTCCAGCAGTTCGTACAGCAGCTCAACGCGCCTCTCCAGAATTTCGCCTATCTCCTGAAGGCGAAGGAAGACGCGGCGGGTACGCCGGCCTGAGAGGGCGCTTTCGTAATAAATGGGCCTTGCGCCCGTCTGGTTTTGGTTTACATCGCCCCCTCCCCGGGGCGCGCAGAAGAGTTTGAAGGAGTCTTGCAATGGCTGAGATCACGCGCGAGCAGGTCGTCGATTACCTCTCCAACCTCCCTGTCATCCAGATCGCCGAGCTCATCAAGGACCTCGAGAACAAGTGGGGCGTCAAGGCTGCCCCCGCGGCTGTCGCCGTGGCCACCGGCCCCTCGACCGCCGCTCCGGCCGAGAAGCCCCCGGAGCAGACCGAGTTCGACGTCATCCTCGCGAGCGCCGGCAGCAACAAGATCGGCGTCATCAAGGCGATCCGCGAGATCACCGGTCTGGGCCTGAAGGAGGCGAAGGACCTGGTCGAGGCCGCGCCGAAGACCGTCAAGGAGCAGGTTTCCAAGGCGGACGCGGAGGAGATGAAGAAGAAGCTCGTCGAGGCAGGTGCTACCGTCGAGCTCAAGTAACGATCACCGTTCCCTGCCAGGGGAAATCGGGATCCGCCGGAGGACGGCGGCAGGGCGATCGTCCCTGCCGCACGTCCCGCTTTTGTCTGAAGAAAGGGACCGCGGGTGCGGGTCCTTGCGCAACGCTGCTGTAGAGGACCGCGGCTACGGGTCCTCGGTCAATTCTGACGAGGACCGCGGGTGCGGGTCCTCGACCAATGCCGGAGCTCAATGGGTCGCCACGCGGTCCGCTCTGCCCCCACAGCCAAGATGTTTTGGGTCCTCACACCCTGGGGACGCTCGCTCGCCATTGGTGCGTAGCTTCGTGTTCGTTGCTCGGTTCGAGTCGTGCGCCCGCCCCGCACGGCTCGTGTGAGCCGGAGGAAATCGATGCCGTCGGTCGTCCAATCCAACTTCCGCGTCCGTAAGAACCTGGGTCGCGTTCGTCGCATCATCGACGTCCCCAACCTGATCGACATCCAGAAGTCGAGCTACGACAAATTCCTCCAGATGAGCGTTCCGCCGAACGAGCGGGAGGAGATCGGGCTGCAGGCGGTGTTCCGCTCGGTTTTCCCGATCAAAGACTTCAACGGCACGAGCGAGCTCGTCTTCGTCTCGTACAACCTCGAGCCGCCGAAGTACGACGTCGATGAGTGCCGCCAGCGCGGCATGACCTACTCGGCGCCGATCAAGGTCACGAACCAGCTGATGATCTACGACACCCGCGACGGCGGGGAGCGGATCGTCCGCGACATCAAGGAGCAGGAGGTCTACTTCGGCGAGCTCCCGCTGATGACCGAGACGGGCACGTTCATCATCAACGGGACCGAGCGCGTCGTCGTCAGCCAGCTGCACCGCAGCCCCGGCGTCTTCTTCGACCACGACAAGGGCAAGACGCACTCGAGCGGCAAGCTGCTCTATTCCGCGCGCGTCATCCCGTACCGCGGCTCGTGGCTCGACTTCGAGTTCGACCCGAAGGACATCATCTACGTTCGCATCGACCGCCGGCGGAAGATGCACGCGACCGTGCTGCTGCGCGCGCTCGGGTACTCGACGCAGGACCTGCTCAACTACTTCTACTCGACCGAGACCGTGTATCTCGAGCAGGGGGGCAAGTACTCGAAGAGCATCGAGTACGACCTCCTGGCCGGCCAGCGGACGACGCGCGACATCAAGATCGGCAGCGATGTCATCGTCAAGAAGAACACCAAGTTCACCCGCGCCGCCATCCGGAAGATGAAGGATGCGAAGCTCGAGCGGCTCAGCCTCGAGCCCGAGGAGCTCGTCGGGAAGGTCGCGGCGCACGACATCGTCGACCCGGAGACGGGCGAGGTCGTGGTCGAGGTGAACGAGGAGCTCACCGAGGCGAAGCTCGAGCGGCTGCGCGACGCGAACATCGAGCAGTTCCGCATCCTCTTCATCGACGGCCTGAACGTGGGCTCGTACCTGCGCGACACGCTGCTCACCGACAAGGTGAAGACGATGGAGGACTCGATCCTCGAGATCTACCGGCGGCTGCGTCCGGGGGATCCGCCGACGCTCGAGACCGCCAAGACCCTGTTCCACAACCTGTTCTTCAACGCCGAGCGCTACGACCTGTCGAAGGTCGGCCGGCTGAAGCTGAACTACAAGTTCTACCGGGACGTCCCCGAGGACGAGCGGCCGGGGCTCGACCTCACCGTGCTCACGCCGCAGGACATCCTGGAGACGGTGCGGCACCTGATCGAGCTGAAGAATGGGCGCGGCTCGGTCGACGACATCGACCACCTCGGCAACCGCCGCGTGCGCGCGGTCGGCGAGCTGATGGAGAACCAGTATCGCATCGGCCTCGTCCGCATGGAGCGCGCGATCAAGGAGCGCATGAGCATGTCGCAGGAGATCGACACGCTCATGCCCCACGACCTGATCAACGCGAAGCCGGTCAGCGCGGTCGTGAAGGAGTACTTCGGGAGCTCGCAGCTCTCGCAGTTCATGGACCAGACCAACCCGCTCTCCGAGGTCACCCACAAGCGCCGCCTCTCGGCGCTCGGGCCGGGCGGCCTCACGCGCGAGCGGGCCGGGTTCGAGGTGCGTGACGTCCACGCGACCCACTACGGCCGTATCTGCCCGATCGAGACGCCCGAAGGGCCGAACATCGGCCTCATCGCGTCGCTGTCGACGTTCGCCCGCGTGAACGAGTTCGGCTTCGTCGAGACGCCGTACCGCAAGGTCGAGAACGGCCGCGTGACCGAGGACGTGATCTGGTTCTCCGCGCTCGAGGAGGAGGGCAAGTACATCGCGCAGGCGACCGTGAACCTCGACGAGAGCGGGCGCTTCAAGGAGTCGCTCGTCTCGGCCCGCTACAACGGCGAGTTCAAGATCGTCACGCCCGAGATGGTGGAGCTGATGGACGTCGCGCCGAACCAGATGGTGTCGGTCGCCGCCGCGCTCGTGCCGTTCCTCGAGCACGACGACGCGAACCGCGCGCTCATGGGCGCCAACATGCAGCGCCAGGCCGTGCCGCTGGTCCAGTCGCACGCGCCGCTCGTGGGCACCGGCATGGAGGAGCGGCTCGCCCGCGACTCCGGCGTCTGCGTCATCGCGCGGCGTCCCGGGGTCGTCGAGAGCGTCGACGCGACGCGCATCGTCGTCCGGGCCGAGGGCGAGGGCGCCGAGGTGCCCGATATCTACCACCTCATGAAGTTCCAGCGCTCGAACCAGTCGACCTGCTACACGCAGAAGCCGGTCGTCAGGACGGGCGAGGTGGTGAAGAAGGGCGACGTGCTCGCCGACGGCCCGTCGACGGACATGGGCGAGCTCGCGCTCGGCCAGAACGTGCTCGTCGCGTTCATGCCGTGGCAGGGCTACAACTTCGAGGACTCCATCCTGGTGTCCGAGCGCATCGCCAAGGACGACGTGTTCACCTCGATCCACATCGAGGAGTTCGAGTGCGTCGCCCGCGACACGAAGCTCGGCAAGGAGGAGATCACCCGCGACATCCCGAACGTCGGCGAGGAGGCGCTCAAGGACCTCGACGAGTCCGGCATCGTCCGCATCGGGGCCGAGGTGCGTCCCGGCGACATCCTGGTCGGCAAGATCACCCCGAAGGGCGAGACCCAGCTCTCGCCCGAGGAGAAGCTGCTCAGGGCGATCTTCGGCGAGAAGGCGGGCGACGTCCGCGACAGCTCGCTCAAGGTGCCGCCCGGGGTCGGCGGGATCGTCATCAACGCCCGCGTGTTCTCGCGCAAGGGGACCGAGAAGGACGACCGCGCGCGGGACATCGAGGACCAGGAGCGCGCCAGGATCGAGCGGACGCGCGACGAGGAGATTAAGATCCTCCGCGACTCGTTCTTCCGCCGCATCCGCGAGCTCCTGCTCGGCAGGGAGGCGTCGGGCAAGCTCGTCGACGACAAGGGCAAGGTGCTCTTCCAGAAGGGCTCCATCATCGACGAGGCCTCGCTCGCCGAGATCCCCCGCAA
Source organism: Sorangium sp. So ce887 (assembly GCF_051521455.1). Lineage (NCBI taxonomy): Bacteria > Pseudomonadati > Myxococcota > Polyangiales > Polyangiaceae > Sorangium > Sorangium sp. So ce887. The sequence continues at coordinate 619,383 of NZ_CP150354.1, forward strand.
GTACTGGGGCGAGATCCCCGTCGACGACGCCGAGCGGGTCCAGCAGATCCTGCGTGACCTCGAGGAGCTCGTCCGCACGCGCGAGGAGCACTTCCGCGACAAGATCGATCGCCTCTCCAAGGGCGACGAGCTGCCGCCGGGCGTCATCAAGATGGTGAAGGTCTATATCGCCATCAAGCGCAAGCTCCAGGTCGGCGACAAGATGGCGGGCCGTCACGGCAACAAGGGTGTCATCAGTCGCATCCTCCCCGAGGAGGACATGCCGTATCTGCAGGACGGCAGGCCGGTCGATCTCGTGCTCAACCCGCTCGGCGTGCCGAGCCGCATGAACGTCGGTCAGATCCTCGAGATCCACCTCGGGTGGGGCGCCTTCGAGCTCGGCAACCAGCTGCAGCGCATGGTCGAGCAGCAGCGGGCGACCACCGAGATCAAGGCGCACCTGAAGGCCATCTATGCGGGCGACGAGGCGATGGACGGCTTCTTCGACGACCTCGACGACGGCGACGTCAAGCGCTTCGTCAAGACGGTCGACGAGGGCGTGTTCATGGGATCGCCGGTGTTCGACGGCGCTCACGAGTCGGATATCAAGGGCGCTCTCGGTACCGCGGATCTCCCGACCTCAGGCCAGGCGATCCTCTTCGACGGGCGCACGGGCGAGGCGTTCGATCAGAACGTCACGGTGGGCATCATGTACATGCTGAAGCTCCACCACCTGGTCGACGACAAGATCCACGCTCGCTCGATCGGGCCCTACTCCCTCGTTACGCAGCAGCCCCTCGGCGGCAAGGCGCAGTTCGGCGGGCAGCGGCTCGGCGAGATGGAGGTCTGGGCGATGGAGGCCTACGGCGCGGCCTACGCGCTGCAGGAGTTCCTCACCGTGAAGAGCGACGACGTGATGGGCCGCACCCGGATGTACGAGGCCATCGTGAAGGGGGACTACACCCTGGAGGCGGGGCTGCCGGAGAGCTTCAACGTGCTCATCAAGGAGCTCCAGTCGCTGTGCCTGAACGTCGAGCTGGTCGAGTCGACCGGAGGCGTGGAGGCCTCGGCCGCGGAGGAAGAGGAGTGATGCAGTTCGTCACGTCACGAGCGCCGCGCGCCGGGTCGGTGATGGCGAGGGAGGCGCGTCGCGCGGGCGGCGCGCTCCCGAAGGCCGACACGGTGGGCGCGGACAGGTTCATCGGTTTCGTTTCCGTCTCCGGAGGTCTCCATGCGTGACATCTTCAGCTTCTTCGAGAAGCCCAAAGACCCGCTGTCGTTCAGCGCCATCCGCATCTCGCTCGCGAGCCCGGAGAAGATCCGCGAGTGGTCCCACGGCGAGGTGAAGAAGCCGGAGACCATCAACTACCGGACGTTCAAGCCGGAGCGAGATGGTCTGTTCTGCGCCAAGATCTTCGGGCCGGTGAAGGACTACGAGTGCAATTGCGGCAAGTACAAGCGCATGAAGCACCGTGGCATCGTGTGCGAGAAGTGCGGCGTCGAGGTCATCCAGTCGAAGGTCCGCCGCGAGCGGCTCGGGCACATCTCGCTGGCCACGCCGGTCGCCCACATCTGGTTCCTGAAGAGCCTGCCGTCGCGCATCGGCAACATGCTCGACATCACGCTCAAGGACCTGGAAAAGGTGCTCTATTGCGAGGCCTACATCGTCATCGATCCGAAGGAGACCGGCCTCATGAGGGGCGATCTCCTGAGCGAGGAGCGCTATCTGCAGCTGCTCGACGAGTACGGTGACGACAAGTTCAGCGCCGGGATGGGCGGCGAGGCGGTCCTCGAGATGCTCAAGCAGGTCGACGTCCACGGCCTGGCCGAGCTGCTCAGGACCGAGATGCGCGCGGCGACCAGCGAGGCCAAGCGGAAGAAGCTCGCGAAGCGGCTCAAGGTCGTCGAGGCCTTCCGCGAGAGCGGCAATCGGCCGGAGTGGATGATGCTGACCGTGATCCCGGTGCTTCCGCCGGATCTGCGCCCGCTCGTGCCCCTGGACGGCGGCCGCTTCGCGACCAGCGATCTCAACGACCTCTACCGCCGCGTCATCAACCGCAACAACCGCCTGAAGCGGCTCCTCGAGCTGAACGCGCCGGAGATCATCATCCGGAACGAGCGCCGGATGCTGCAGGAGGCGGTCGACGCCCTGTTCGACAACGGCCGCCGCGGCAAGACGATCACCGGCCCGAACAAGCGCCCGCTCAAGTCGCTCTCCGACATGCTGAAGGGCAAGCAGGGCCGGTTCCGTCAGAACCTGCTCGGCAAGCGCGTCGACTACTCGGGCCGCTCGGTCATCGTCGTCGGCCCCACGCTGCGCCTGCACCAGTGCGGTCTGCCCAAGAAGATGGCGCTCGAGCTCTTCAAGCCGTTCATCTACAACAAGCTGGAAGAGCGCGGCTACGTCAACACCATCAAGAGCGCGAAGAAGATGGTGGAGAAGGAGCGCCCGGAGGTCTGGGACATCCTCGAGGAGGTCATCAGCGAGCACCCGGTGCTCCTGAACCGCGCCCCGACGCTCCACCGCCTCGGCATCCAGGCGTTCGAGCCGGTCCTCATCGAGGGCAAGGCGATCCAGCTGCACCCGCTGGTCTGCGCGGCGTTCAACGCCGACTTCGACGGCGACCAGATGGCGGTCCACGTGCCGCTGTCGGTCGAGGCGCAGATGGAGGCGCGCGTGCTCATGATGAGCACGAACAACATCCTCTCGCCCGCGAGCGGCAAGCCGATCATCAACCCGACTCAGGACATCGTGCTCGGGCTCTACTACGCGACCCGCGAGCGCAAGTTCGAGAAGGGGTCGTACCGCGCGGACACCCTCTCCTTCGGCGAGGACGGCGTGGCGCAGGGCTACCTGCGGGGCATCTACGCCTCTCCCGAGGAGGTGCGGATGGCCTACGACAACGGCGAGGTCGCGCTGCACGCCGGCGTCCGCGTCCGGGTGCCGATCATCGACGACGACGGGAACCCGCAGCTCGACGAGTTCGGCCACGTGAAGCGCCGCATCGTCGAGACCACGGTGGGCCGCGTCATCATCTCCGAGGTCCTCCCGAAGGGGGTCGCGTTCGAGTACGCGAACAAGACCCTCGACAAGAAGGCGCTCTCGGCGCTCATCGACGTCTGCTACCGCATCCACCGCAACAAGGAGACCGTCCTCCTCGCGGACCGGCTCCGCACGCTCGGCTTCGACCACGCGATGCGGGCGGGCATCTCGATCTGCATGGATCACATGGTGATCCCGGCGGCCAAGAAGGTCCTCCTGGGCGAGGCCCAGAAGGAGGTCGAGCGCGTCGTCGAGCAGTACCAGGAGGGGCTCATCACCGACGGCGAGCGGTACAACAAGATCGTCGATATCTGGGCGAGCATCGCCGACCAGGTCACGACCGAGATGATGGCCGGCATCGGCAAGGAGACGATCGTCGATCACGAGACGGGCAAGTCCTCGATCGAGCCGAGCTTCAACCCGATCTACATCATGGCCGACTCCGGCGCGCGCGGCTCCACGCAGCAGATCCGGCAGCTGGCCGCGATGCGCGGCCTGATGGCCAAACCGTCCGGCGAGATCATCGAGACGCCGATCACCGCGAACTTCCGCGAGGGTCTCAGCGTGCTCCAGTACTTCATCTCGACGCACGGCGCGCGCAAGGGCCTCGCCGACACCGCGCTCAAGACGGCGAACTCGGGTTACCTCACCCGGCGGCTCGTCGACGTGGCGCAGGACGCGGTCATCTCCGAGTTCGACTGCGGCACGCTCGACGGCATCCGCGTGGCGAAGCTCGAGGAGGCCGGCGAGGTCATCCAGCCGCTCGGCGACCGCATCCTCGGCCGCGTCGCGCTGGAGGACGTCGTCGACCCGCTCACCGGCGAGGTGCTCATCACCGCGAACACCGAGCTCGACGAGCAGGCGGTGCGGTCCATCGAGGACGCCGGCATCGAGGAGGTCGTCATCCGCTCGGTGCTCACGTGCCAGCTGCGCCGCGGGGTGTGCGCGCTCTGCTACGGCCGCGACCTCGCGCGCGGCTACCGGGTCAACATCGGCGAGGCGGTGGGCATCATCGCCGCCCAGTCGATCGGCGAGCCGGGCACGCAGCTCACGATGCGCACCTTCCACATCGGCGGCACCGCGGCGCGCGGCAAGATCGAGGCGAGCTACCTCGAGGCCCGCACCGAGGGCACGGTCCGCCTCCGCCGCGCGGTCGTCCAGAAGAAGAAGGACGGCACCATGGTGATCATGAACCGCCACGGCGAGATCGTGGTCGTCGACGAGACGGGGCGCGAGCGCGAGCACAACCGCCTCGTCTACGGCGCCATCCTCAAGAAGCCCGACGGCGAGCGCACCAAGGCCGGCGAGCTGCTCGCCGAGTGGGACCAGTTCGCGACGCCGATCCTCACCGAGGTCTCCGGCGTGGTGAAGTTCGGCGACCTCATCGAGGGCGTCAGCGTGCAGGATCGCCTCGACGAGGTGACGGGCCTCTCGCGAAAGGTCGTCATCGAGTCGAAGGCGGCCGACGTCCGCCCGCGCATCTCGCTGAAGGACCCCGAGTCCGGCAGGACGCTGAAGCTGCCGAACAGCGAGCTCGAGGCGCGCTACCTGCTCCCCGTCGGCGCGCACATCGTCGCGCAGGAGGGGGATCTCATCGAGGCCGGCGAGGTCATCGCGAAGATCCCGCGCGACACGACGAAGGTGCAGGACATCACCGGCGGTCTGCCCCGCGTCGCCGAGCTGTTCGAGGCCAGAAAGCCCAAGGATCACGCGATCATCAGCGAGATCGACGGCGAGGTCACGTTCGGCAAGGACACGAAGGGCAAGCGGAAGGTCATCATCACGCCGTACTCGCCGGACGGGCATGCGCTCGGCGATCAGGCGCGCGAGTACCTGATCCCCAAGGGCAAGCACATCCAGGTGCAGCCGGGCGACCGGGTGCGCGCGGGTGACCCGCTCCAGGACGGCCCGCCGAACCCGCACGACATCCTCCGGGTGAAGGGCGAGAAGGAGCTGTCGGCCTGGCTCGTGAACGAGATCCAGCAGGTCTACCGGCTCCAGGGCGTCGGCATCAACGACAAGCACATCGAGGTCATCGTCCGGCAGATGCTCCGGCGGGTCCGCGTGCGCGAGGTCGGCGATACGAACTTCCTGGTCGACGAGCAGGTGGAGAAGCACATCTTCGAGAAGGAGAACGAGACCGTCCTCGAGCGCGGCGGCAAGCCCGCCATCGCCGAGGCGCTCCTCCTCGGCATCACCAAGGCCAGCCTGTCGACCGAGTCGTTCATCAGCGCCTCGTCGTTCCAGGAGACGACCAAGGTGCTCACCGAGGCCGCGATCAACGGCAAGACGGACGATCTCCGCGGTCTCAAGGAGAACGTCATCATGGGCCGCCTGATCCCGGCCGGGACGGGGCTGCCCGCCTACAAGCGTCTCCAGGTCGTGGTCGAGGGCGAGCCGGTGGTGCAGGCGCCGTACGTCGCCCCGCGGCCGCGTCCCGAGGAGACGCTCACGGCGGTGAACGAGGAGTAACGGCCACCGGCGCGTCCAGGGCGGGGTCGACCCCCGCCTCCGGGCGCGCCGTCCGTCCCCTGGATACCAATTCGGGGGCGGCCTTCCTCTTTCAGCCCTGAGCTTGCCGGCCTGGCGAGCAGCGCCGACGTGGCGTGCGCGCCTACCCGGGGTCAGCCTTCACCTCCACACGTAGCAGCGCATCGGGTCGAGCGGGGCCTCGGGAGCCAACCGGCGTTGGCCGGGGTGCTCACGGGGCTCGCGCACCGAGCCGAGCTCTGCTCTCATCCATCGAGCGCACCCCATGGCTGCACACGCCGCGAGCGGCTGGCCAGCTTTCCCCGCGTGCTTTCGTTCCGCGAGGGTTCTTGGGCGCGCCCACCTCCAATTTCCGAGTAGAATCAGGTTTCGATGGCTTCCGTTCACGGATTGAACCAGCGGATTGCCGATCGCCTCGTCCTTGAGGGGCGCATCACCCCGGACGACCATCGTCGTGCGGTGGAGTACGCGATGCGTACCCGCGGCCGCATCGAGGACGCCATCATCGAGCTCGATATCGTCAACGAGGCCGAGCTCCTGAAGTTCATCGCGACCGTCCACAACACCCGCTTCGTCTCGACCGAGAAGCTCTCGAAGGCGATCATCGAGCCCCGCGTGCTCGCCAAGGTCTCGGCGATCACCGCGACGTTGCACGGCGTCTTCCCGGTCCTGCTCGACGAGCGGAACACGACGCTCTCGGTCGCGACTGCAGATCCCGACAACGACGTCGCGCTGCACGAGATCCGGCTGGCCGCGGGCGTGCGGGACGTACGCGCCATCGTCGCCAGGCCGGCGGCAGTGCGCGCGGCCATCGCCTTCCATTACCGGGGCGACACGACCGCCTTCAATTCGCTGCTGCGGCCGGTCAGCTCGTTCGACGAGATCCTCTACAACAACAACAATAACCCGTTCGAGCGCACGTCGATGACGCACGAGCGCGCGTCGATGACGCACGTGCCGGCCGCGCATTCGCAGCCGATGCACGGCCAGCCGGTGCACGCGCCGGCCGCGCATTCGCAGCCGATGCACGGGCAGACGACGATGCACGGGCAGACGACGATGCACGGGCAGCCGGCGCACGCGACGCCGCAGCTCGCGCCTATGCCTGCGGCGCTCGTCACGGCGCCGCAGGCTCCCGCGGTGATGCGGGCGCCCTCCGCGCCGCCGCGCGTGGCCCAGGCCGGGCCCCCGCCCACGCCCGTGCCGCCCTCGCCCCCCGCTCCGCCGCAGGTCGCCCCGATCTCCGTGCCGGTCGCGGTGGCAGCGGCGCCGCCGCCGCCGCACCCGACCACGAGCCACGCGTACGTCGAGACGCTGAACGTCCTCGTGAGCCTGCTAGAGAACGCGCGGCAGGACCTCCGGGGTCACTCCTCCACGGTCGCGCGCATCGTCCGCAAGCTCTGCGAGCGCATCGGCCTGCCGCCGACGACGGTCGCGAGCTACGTGGCCTCGGCCTACCTGCACGACCTCGGCAAGAACGGCCCGTACCACCTCACCGCGCTCAACGTCGCCGAGTACGAGGGGCACCGGCTCGCCGCGACGAAGAGCGTCGACCTCCCGGCCCACCTCATGGAGTCGGTGGGCCTGCCGCAGGACGTCGTCTCGGCGATCAACCTGATGTACGAGCGCTACGACGGCAGCGGCTTCCCCGACGGCCTGTCAGGCAAGGAGATCCCGCTCGGCGCGCGCATCCTCGCGGTCGCGGACACCTACGCCGACCTCACCCAGAACCCGCGCAACCCCTACCGCAAGGCGCTCCGCCCGCCCGAGGCCTGCGACGTGCTCGCCCAGTACCGCGGCACCATCTTCGATCCGAACATCGTCGATCTCTTCCGCCAGGTCATGACCGGCGACGACATGCGCGCGAAGCTCCTCGCCGACCGGCATCAGGCGCTCATCGTCGACCCGGATCCCGAGGAGACGACGGTGCTCGAGCTGCGGCTCCTCGAGCAGGGGTTCGAGGTCTCGATCGCGCGCAACGTGGCGCAGGCGCGCCGCGAGCTCGAGACGAAGGACATCGAGGTGGTCGTCAGCGAGATCGACCTCGAGGAGCCCGACGCCGGCCTCGTGCTCCGCGCCGACGCGCTGAAGCTCGGCTTCGGCCGCGACAAGACGTGGGTCATCCTCACCGCGAAGACCGACCGGCAGACCGCCCAGCGCGCCTTCGATCTCGGCGTCGACGACTTCGTCTCGAAGCCGGCGTCGACCGACGTCATGGCCGCCAAGCTCCGCCAGCTCATCGAGCGACGCTCCGCGACCGCCGTCCCCCGCGGCGTGTCCGGCTCGCTCGCCGAGATGGGCCTGCCGGACATGATCCAGATCCTCTGGCACGGCCGGAAGACGTGCGCGCTCAAGATCCAGGCGAACTCCATGGCCGGCGAGATTCACTTCGCCGACGGGCAGGTCGTCCACGCGCTCTGGGCCGGCGCGCTGGGCGAGGACGCGTTCTACAGGATGCTCACGCTCCGCGAGGGCGACTTCCGCCTCGACCCGAGCTTCTCGCCCAGCACCCGCAGCATCACCGCCTCGCCGGAGGCCCTGCTCCTCGAGGGGATGCGCCGCCTCGATGAAGGGACCCTGTCGTAGGAGCGGCGCGCGGGGAGGCCGGGTTGAAGAGCTCCGTCTGCATCGAGACCCCGCGGCTGCGCCTCCTCATCCCGCCCCTCGACTTCGCCGGCCGCTACCTCGCCTATTTCGAGCGCAATCGCGAGCACCTGGCCCGGTGGGATCCGCCGCGACCCGAGGGCTTCTACACCGAGGCGTTCTGGCGCGAGCGCCTCCTTCGCGATCGCGACGATTTCGTCGCGGACCGGGCGCTCCGGCTCGCGCTGCAGTGGCGCGGCGCTCCCGCGGGCGAGGTGATCGGGGTCTGCAACTTCACCCAGTTCGTTCGCGGCGTCTTCCAGGCCGCGACCCTCGGCTACTCGCTCGACCAGCGCGTCGTGGGCTCGGGCGTGATGTTCGAGGCGCTCGAGGCGACGATCGCGTACATGTTCGGCACGCTCGGCTTCCACCGGGTGATGGCGAATTACCTGCCGCACAACGAGCGCAGCGGTCGGTTGCTCCGGCGCCTCGGCTTCGTCGTCGAGGGGTACGCCCGCGATTACCTGTTCATCGACGGCGCCTGGCGCGACCACATCCTGACCGCGCTGACGAACCCCAGGCCGGCGCCCCCGGGCGCATCGCGGGCGCCTGCCGCGGCGCTCCCTTCTGGCGGCGCCGGCCAGCGCCGCGGATGATCGATCGGCGCTGCAGCGACCGCCGAGCGGCGCCTGGGCCCCCTACCTGCCGCGGCTGCTTCCGTCGGTAACTTTCCACGATCCTTGGTGATTGTGACGAGATCGGCCGCGGCCGCTGCGCGCCGCGTCTTGCCCTGTAGCGGGCGCGGCTCTAGCCTTTCCGGAGGCGTGGACCGCAGGTACGGCCGCGACCTGGAGGCACATGTACGGTCCGCAAGGCAATGGTGGCGGCAGCGCGCGCAGACCAGCGCAGCGCTCGACGAAGGTCATGGTCCCCGAGATCCGCGCCCGCAAAGGGGTCTCGCCGATCGCGATGGTGACGGCCTACGACTTCACGATGGCGCGGCTGCTCGACGAGGGCGGCGCCGATCTGCTGCTCGTCGGCGACTCGCTCGGGATGGTCGTGCAAGGGCACCCGACCACCCTCCCCGTCACGGTCGAGGAGATCTGTTATCACGGGCGCGCGGTGACGCGCGGCGCGCGGCGCGCCCACGTCGTGGGCGACATGCCGTTCATGAGCTTCCAGCTCTCTCCGATGCACGCGCTCGAGAACGCCGGGCGGATGATGAAGGAGGGCAGCTTCGAGAGCATCAAGCTCGAGGGGGGCGCCGAGATCGCGGAGCACGTGCGCCGGATCGTCGCCGCGGGCATCCCGGTGATGGGTCACCTCGGGCTCACGCCGCAGTCGGTGCACGCGATGGGCGGCTTCAAGGTGCAGGGCAAGGGCGACGAGGCGGCCGAGCGTCTCCTCGCCGACGCGCGCATCCTCGAGGAGGCGGGCGCCTACGCCATCGTGCTCGAGGCCATCCCGCCGGACCTCGCGCAGGAGGTGACGGAGGCGGTCTCCGTGCCGACGATCGGCATCGGCGCCGGGGCCGGCTGCGATGGGCAGGTGCTCGTCTGCTACGACCTGCTCGGGATGTTCCGCGAGCTGACGCCGAAGTTCGCGAAGCGCTTCGCCGAGGTCGGCGACCAGATCGTGGAGGCGACGCGCGCCTACGTGGACGAGGTGCAGTCGCGCACGTTCCCGGCCGCGGAGCACAGCTTCAAGCCGAACGGGCCTCGCCGGGCGGCCGCCGTGCCCGCCTCGCCGGCCAAGCCCGAGTTCGCGCCGGCGGACGAGATCCCGGCGCACTGGCAGACGCACTGAGCCGTGGCGGTGGGGCCTGGCGGACGCCGGCCGCCCCGCTGCCAGGCTGCGCTGAAGGTGGCCGCCGGCCTCAGCTCACCCGGGCCTCGGCCGGCTCCCGCCGGCCTCAGCTCGCCTGGGCTTCGGCCGGCTCCCGCCGGCCTCCGAGGGCGCGCAGCAGGAGCTCGGCCGCGAGCAGCGCGAGCAGCAGCAGCGCCACGTAGGGCGATCCGTCGATGGATGCCGACATGCCGCCCAGCTCCGCCGCGCGGGCGCTCTCGGCGACGCGCCGGGGGCGAAGGTCGATCTCGCGCTCCGGCACCGACACGACGCGCGTCGAGCGCTCGCCGTCCAGGGTGAGCTCGTAGCGCCCGGCGAGCGGGGGCGAGACGCGCAGCCGCCGATCGACCTCCACGACGGGGAGCGCCTCACGCCCCGTGGGGCCCTGGCCGCGGTCGACCCGCACGCGCTCGACCTTGACGTCGTGATAGCCGTCGAAGGTCCACGTCTCGCCCGCGGCGAGGCGTCGCGCGCCGCCGCGGGCGCGCGCGGCGCCGACGAACCCGTCGAGCAGCGAGAGGAACGCCGGCCGCAGCGCGACGTCGCTCTCCTCCGTGCTGAGCGGCAGCGTCATGAACAGCACGACGCCGCGCCCGAGCGGGCGGCGCACGAGGAATGGGGCGCCGTCGGTCCACCGGGCGAGCACCTCGGCGCCCTCCGAGGCCTCCGCGCCCAGCGTGGCCCGGCCGCGCGGGGCGACGTCGGCGAGGCCAGCCGCGGACGGTCCGAGCCAGCCCGCCGTGGCGGGATCCAACCCGGGCACCGGGGACGCCGACCAGCGGACGACGCCGGGCACCAGCGGCTCGAACCCGGCGCCGAGCGGCGCGGCGGCGGCGCGCTGGCCGAGCGTCAGGAGCGCGACGCCGCCGCGCTCGACCCACGCGGCGAGCGAGCGGCGCACCTCCGGCGTGAAGCCGGGCGCGTCGTCGACGATGAGCCCCGCGTGCGCGGCCAGCTCGTCCGCGTGCTCCGGGACCGAGGGCAGCGGCCTGATCTGCGCGTCGAGATCCAGCGCAGAGAGCGCCTGCTCGAGCGGCGGCGGGCCGCCCGTCTCGACGTGCGTGGTCGCGGGGTCGACCACGACCGCGATCGAGAGCGGGCCGCCGGCGGAGATGATCGGCGCGCGGTCGTCCTCGGCGATCGCGTCGCCGCCGGTGAGCACGGCGAGCAGGAGCTCGGGCGCCCCGGAGGGCAGATCGATCGTGAGCTCCTCGGCGCGCAGCGCCGGATCGAGCGCGACCTTGCCGAGCACCGCGTCGCCGGCGCGCACCTCGAGGGATCGCCCCGCGGCGGCGGAGGCGCCCGCGGCGGAGGCGGCCGGCGCCGCCGCGCCGCCGTCGCGCTCCGCGGCGGCGGGGTCGGGCCCGGGCGCGGCGGTCGACGCGGCGGTGCAGACGACGCGGATGCGCGCCTTCTGACTGGATCGATCCGCGCGCACGATCCCGCAGTCCTCTCCCGCCGCCTCGAGCTCCTCGAGCGGCACCCACGTGGCGATGTCGGGGGTGCCCGAGATGGGCGGGGCGCCTGGCGCGCCGTCCGCGAGGTCGCTGAGGAGCACGATGCGCTTGTCGCTCTGGGGCAGCCCCCGGAGCAGATCGCGCGCGAGGTCGAGGGCGCCGTCGAGGTCGGTGGCGCGGTCCGACGGCGTCACCGCGGCGAGCGCCTCGGTGAGGGCGGTGAGGTTGGTCGTCGACGCGAGGGCGACCCGGGCCGGGGCGCCCGCGAGGACGAGCGCCGCGGCGTCGCCGGGCGCGAGCCCGCCGGCGAGCTCGCGCGCGGCCGTGAGCGCGCGCTCGAACCGCGCGGGGCCGGCGCGCTCCACGCCGCCGGCGCCCGGGCGCGCGCGCATGCTGAGCGAGTCGTCGACGACGATGGCGAGCGCGACGGACGCGCCGGCCCTGCGGCTGAGCGCCAGGTGCGAGCAGCGCAGGAGCGGCGTGGCGCCGAGCACCGCGAGCGCGAGCACCGAGACGGCCCGGGTGGCGAAGAGGGCGCGGTCCTCGAGGAGGCTCCGGCGCCGCGCCGTCGGCGGCGTGGGCGGGACCAGGCGCGCGGGCGGGAACGGCCGCTCCTCGGCGCGGCGACGGCGCAGGAGGTGCGCGGCGACCGGCGCGCCGACGAGCAGCGCGACGAGCAGCGCGCCCAGCGTGACGAAGCTCATCGCCGCACCTCGGCGATCGCCTGCACCAGGGAGCGGACGACGTCGGTCGGGGGATCGGCGCTCGTCGCGCGCAGCAGGCGGCCGCCGCGCGACGCGAGCGCGCGCGACCAGACCTCGGTCAGGGCGGCGAGGCGCGCCTTGTACTGCGCCCGGACCGCGCCCGCGTCGGCCTCGATGACGGCGCCGCCCTCGAGCGCGCGGAGGCGCACGTTGCCCTCGAAGTCGAGCTCCGCCTCGCTCGGATCGAGGACCTGGAGGGCGATCAGCGTGCGGCCGCCCGTGCTGAGCGCCGTGAACGCGGAGAGCGCGCGGTCCGTGCCGGATTCGTGAGCAAGATCGAGTAGATCCGAGATGAGCAGGACGACGGCGCCGCGGCGGGCCTTCTTCGCGATGGGCGCGAGGGCGCGCTCGATGGCGCCCGCGTCGCCGCTCCAGTCCTGGGCCGCGGAGGTGGCCTCGAGGGCGCCCACGATCCGCTCGAACGCCTCGCGCCCCGCCATGGCGGGCAGGCCGTGGGTGCCGGCGCCGCCGAGCCACGCGAGCCCCACCGGGTCGCCGGTGGCGAGCGCGACGCGGGCCATGGCCGCGGCGATCAGCGCCGCGTAGGCGAGCTTGGCGCCGGGCGCGCGCCGGCCTCGGTAGGACATCGAGGCGGTCGCGTCGACGCACAGCCAGAGGGCGCGATCGGTCTCGGTCTCGAACTCGCGCACCATGAGGCGATCGTGGCGGAGCAGGGCGCGGCGATCGAAGAAGCGGAGATCGTCGCCGGGCACGTAGGGCCGCTGCCCGCCGAACTCGACGCCGGCGCCCTTGCGGATGCTCCGGTGCATCCCCGCGTAGACGCCCTCGGCGACGGCGCGCGACTTGAGCCGGAGCGGGGCGAGCCCGCCCCAGTCGATGGGGAACGTGGCGAGCGAGGCGCGGTCGGAAGCGAGCGGCACAGGGGCGCTTCTTAGCCTGGATCCACGGGGCGATCACCCCGCGCCAACCGGGCAGCACGAGCGCGGTGGAGCCGCGGAATCGATCGGTGATCGAGTGGTGATCGAGCGGTAGACGCGCGGTCCCGGGCTGTAGAACCGCGGCCGGGCGGCTCCCGGCCAGGCTCCTGGGCTCCCTCCCTCGCGCGGCTTTATCGTGTGATTTCCGGTTCTTCCGGAGCCCGGGGCTTGCCGAGGCGACGTCCGCCACACATCAGCTCCATGGGATGGCTGACGAGAAAAGGCCGGCGTCGCGCACGTGGCTCGGGTACCTGCTGATCGCCGCCGCGGTCCTGGTCTTTTCCGGGATCGTCAAGCCGCCGGGGTCCCCGCTCGTGCCCTACGACGAGGCGGTCGCCGAGGTGCGGCGCGGGGAGGTCGCCGCGGCGGTCGTGAAGCCCGACGAGATCGAGCTCGTCCGCCGCGGCGGCGGGCAGCGGCCCGAGGAGCGCGTCCGCGTGACGCGGCTGCCCGGCGTCGAGGACGAGCCGATCGTGCGGGCGCTGCTCGAGCAGCAGGTCCGCATCGAGGCGAAGAGCGCCCGGTCCGCGGCGTGGACGCAGGTGGCGATCTGGCTCTTGCCGCTCCTGCTCATCAACGCGGTGTTCTTCATGATGCTGCGCCGGGCGGGGCAGGGGGCCGGCGGGCCGCTCGGGTTCCTGCGCAGCAGGGCGAAGATCTACGATCGGTCCAGGCAGGATCCGGTGCGCTTCTCCGACGTCGCGGGGGTCGACGAGGCCAAGGACGAGCTCGTCGAGGTGGTCGACTTCCTCAAGGAGCCGTCGCGGTACCGCTCGCTGGGCGGGCGGATCCCGCGCGGCCTCCTGCTCGTCGGGCCGCCCGGCACCGGCAAGACGCTGCTCGCGCGCGCCGTGGCAGGCGAGGCGAACGTGCCGTTCTTCTCGCTGAACGCGAGCGAGTTCGTCGAGATGTTCGTGGGGCTCGGGGCCGCGCGCGTGCGCGAGCTCTTCGAGGAGGCGCGCAAGAGCGCGCCCAGCATCGTGTTCCTCGACGAGATCGACGCCGTGGGCAGGACCCGGGGCGGCCTCAGCGCCCTCTCGACCCACGACGAGCGCGAGCAGACGCTCCACCAGCTCCTCGCCGAGCTCGACGGCTTCGACGCGCGCACCACCGTGATCCTGATGGCCGCCACCAACCGGCCCGAGGTGCTCGATCCGGCCCTCATGCGGCCCGGGCGCTTCGACCGCCAGGTCATCGTGGATCGGCCCGATCTGCGCGGCCGCGAGGCGATCCTCGCCGTGCACGCGCGGCGGGTGCCGCTCGCGAAGGACGTCGACCTCGGGCTCGTGGCGCGCCGCACGCCGGGCATGGTCGGGGCCGACCTCGCCAAGATCGTCAACGAGGCGGCGCTCGCCGGGGCGCGGCGCGGCGCCCGGGAGATCGGCCAGGCCGACTTCGACGAAGCGCTCGATCGGTCGCAGCTCGGGCTCCGGCGCCGCGGGCAGATCATGACCGCGGAGGAGCGGCGGCGCGTGGCGTACCACGAGGCCGGGCACGCGCTCGTCGCGCTCGCGCTGCCGTCCGCCGATCCGGTGGAGCGGGTGTCCATCGTGGCGCGCACGATCGGCGCGCTCGGCGTCACGATCCAGGTACCCCGCGACGAGCGCCAGCTGGTCACCGAGCAGGAGATCGAGTCGCGCGTCACGGTGATGCTCGGCGGCAGGGCGGCGGAGGAGATCGCGCTCGGCCAGGTCTCGAGCGGCGCGCACGACGATCTCGGGCGGGCCACGGCGCTCGTCCGCGAGATGGTGACCCGCCTCGGAATGAGCCGGCGCCTCGGGCTGCCCGCGCTCTCGCGCCCCGTCGGCGCGCCGATGCTCGGCGTGATCCAGGAGGAGCGCATGTGCAGCGAGGAGACCGCGCGCGAGGTCGACGAGGAGGTGAGGGAGCGGCTCGGCGAGATGTATCTGAAGGCCAAGCAGCTGCTCGTCGATCGCCGCGAGGGCCTCGAGGCGGCCGCGGAGGCGCTCGTGCTCAAGGAGACCCTGCGCGGCGAGGAGCTGGAGCAGATCGCGGCCGTGTCGGCGCGCCGGAAGATCTCCGTGGGGTCGCCGAGCGCGGCCTGAAGCTCGGGGCCGCGCGGCGCCGGGGCGCGCGGCCAGGGCCGCACGGTTCCGGGCACGAGGCTCAGGTCGCGCGGCGCCGGCGCCTGAGGCCGCCCGCGAGCGCGGCGAGCGACAGCCCGGCGGCCGCCCACGCCCCGCCGCCCGCGCCCCCGCGCGGCGCGCTTCCGGCCGCGCGGCAGGCGCAGCCGCCGTCCTGATCCGTGGGCTCACCGCTGTCCGGCCCGTCGTCCGGCGCTGCGACGCCGATCCCCCTCACCGTGATCTCCTGCACCGGATCGCTCGGGTCGTTCGACTCGACGAGGACGGTCGCCGCGAACGCGCCGCTCGCCTTCGGCGCGAAGCGGATCGCGAAGTCGACCGCCGTCTCCGGGTCGACCTCGAGCGCCGTGTGCGCGAGCTCGAAGCTCTCCGGATCGTCGGTCGTCACGGCGACGTCGAGCAGCGCCTCCCCTGCGTTCGACAGCTGGACGATCTCCACGTTGGCCTGCCCGACCTCCACCGCGCCGAAGTCGATCTCCTGCGTGTCCAGCGCGAGATCCGGGAGCGGGACATGGACGCGCTCGCTCTCGAAGCGCCATTCCCGCTCGGTGAGCGGGAAGGCGAGCGGGAGGTCGACGATCGGGATCGACCACTCGCGGCCGAGCAGGCTGACGCTGAACGCGGGGATGAGGTGGAGCGTGCCCTCGTAGCGCACCGAGCCCTCCGGGCGGACGTTGAGCTCGACCGACGGGCCGCCCAGGTACTCCGTGGAGGAGGCGCTGCGCTCCGAGGTGATGTCGCCTCCGCTCACCGTCGCCTGATCGAGCGTCTCGATGGCCACGCGGTGGGTCACGTACCGCGCAGCGACATCCATGGCGACGTCGAGCTCGAACCTCCCCTCGATACCGGGGATCGACCCGCCGATGAGGTCGCCGAGGGCGACGGACGCGAGCCGCTGCGGCTCGGTCGAGCTCGCCAGCGCAATGCCCGGCTCCCAGCCCCAGGCGTCGAACGGCGCGCTGGCGTGCACCTGGAAATCGAGCTGGGGCACATAGGGGATTTCGCCTGTCCAGTCGAAGTCCTGGCCGAGGACGGATAGGCTGATGCGCCCCTGTGCGCTGACGTCGAGCCCGTAATCGCAGCTGAACGTGCCTCCGTCCTGGTCGCCGGGGGCCGTGAGCGCGAGCGCCTCTGGCCACGACGCCTCGAGCGCTCCGCTCAGCGAGACCTTCGTGTTCGCATAGACCGCGGCCCGGAGGTTCAGTTGCAACGGTGAGCCCGGTGGGACCCAGCCCGTCTCGAAGTCGAGCTCGAGCGGGATGGCCTCGCTGCGCTCGAAGGCGACCGCCCCCCGCTCGCAATAGAACGGGTCGTCGACGCACGGTGCAGCGAGCGAGTCGTAGGCCGACGCAGCCGCGGGGGCGAAGAGGGTGAGCGCGGCGGCGGCGCAGGAGAGAGCGCGCCGGGGCCGAGCCGCGCGGGAGGCCGTGAGTGCAGCGTCGCCGGGCAGCAGAGAGCGCATGATAACGATTACCACGATCCGCGCGCTCCACGCCATGGCCGCATTCCGCGATGACGGCGTCGCTAACGTGCCCCGAACAGCGTGCCGACCACGATTCCGGCGGCCGCACAGAGAATGGCCACCACGGTCCAGAGGAGCCGCTCGCGCGAGAGGCTCGCCGCCGCCAGCGCGCCGTTGCCGGACGTGCCCTCGACCATCGCGGATCGGTCCGCGGGCAGCGCCCTGACCTCCGCGCTCTCCCGGGGCGGAACGGAGGGACCGACGTCCGAGGTGGACGCGTCGTTCTGGGGCGTCGCGGCGTGGTCCAGGCCGGTCCGCTCGAGCTCCAGCTCGGTGATCGAGATGGCGTCCGCGAGGTTCGCTGGCGTGTGGCCGACGACGCGCCGTTCGCGGCAGGCGCGCAGGGCGTCGGCGAAGGCCCGGGCGCTCCGGTGCCGCTCGGCCGGGTCCTTGGCGAGGGCCCTCAGGATGACCGCCTCCAGCCCGGCCGAGATGAGCCCGTCGCGCTTGCCAGAGCGCGGCGGCGGCGGCTGCTCGGCGATCTGCGCGGTCATCACGGCGATGGGCGTCCGCTTGCTGAACGGCACGGCGCCGACCACCATCTCGTAGAGGATGCAGCCGAGCGCATAGATGTCGCAGCGCGGATCGACGTCCTCGCCGCGCACCTGCTCCGGCGCCATGTACTCCGGCGTCCCGAAGATCATGTCCTGCTCGGTGAGCCCGGTCGTCATCTGCTCGCCGTGCACCACCTTCGCGAGCCCGAAATCGACCACGCGGACGCGGCCCGCGAGCGGCGACGGCGCGCCGCCGGCGTGCCCGCCCGAAGGCGGCGCGCCCGGGCGCTCGACGAGCACGTTCGCCGGCTTGAGATCGCGATGGACCACGCCCGCCGCGTGCGCGGTCTCCAGCGCGGAGCAGATCTGGAGGGCGATCTCGATCGCGCGGTCGACCTCGATCGGCGCGCGCTCCTGCAGGAGCTCCTCGAGCGAGCTGCCGTCGATGTGCTCGAGGGCGATCACGAGGAGCCCACCCTCCTCGACGAAGTCGAGCATCCGGACGACGTGGGGGCCCTCGATGCGCTTCAGGATGGCGGCTTCCCGGTGGTAGCGCCTGAAGATCTGCGGTGTGCCGGAGAGGTGTCTGTGGATCACCTTGAGCGCGACGCGCCGGCCGTCCTCGTCGCGGGCGGCGCGGTAGACGACGCCGGATGCGCCCTCGCCGACGACCGACTCCACGGTGTACTGCGACGCGACGCGGTGCCCGGGAGGCAGGCGCTCGGGCGCGATGGGCTGCGAGGTCACCGCGCACCACCTGCGTCCGCGGGGTTCGGCGGGGCAGGCTCCGGCGGAGGCAGCCTGAGGTGCAGCTCGGTCGATGAGGTGCAGGCGCTCACGATCTTCGGGCTGAGCTCGATGGGGTCGAGCCGGGCTGTCGGATCGTGCTCGCGCCACGCGGCGCAGGCGGTCTCGGCGAGCCCGGCGGCGTCGAGCGCGACGTAGGCCTCCAGCAGGTGCCGGTGCAGCGTGGCGATCTGCATCCGGGCGAGCTCGCCGTAGCCGAGCAGGCGGCTCGCCCGCGCCACCGCGTCGATGTACCGGCCGCTCCGCACGTCGCTCGCGAGCTGCGGCAGCTCGGCGTCGACCCGGCGCTGGGCCTCGCGCGCGCGGCCAGCCCCCTCGGAGCGCACCAGCGCGCCGGCGTTCGCTGCCTCGGCCTTGCCCTGGGTCGTGAGCGGCAGATCCGTGAGCGGCACGAGGATCACCGCGCCGCGGCGCAGCGTGTCCTTCTTGAAGTGGTTGTACTTGTGGAGCATCCACGCCTTGTCCCGCTTGCCGAGGAAGCGATAGGCGATGGTGAGCAGCGTGTCGTTCTGGCCGACGACGTACCGCAGGTTGTACGGGACGATGATCTCCTGCCCGTCGCTCGGCTCGATCCAGGGCATCGTGTCGTTCGAGAGCGCGAGGACGTCGCTCCGGTCGGCGGCGCCGAGCATCCGCTCCGCGAGGATCGCCCAGGTCTCGCCGGCGGTGACGCGGTGGTGGCCGAGCGCGGGCACCTCGAGCCGCAGGCCGGGCATGATCGGCACGCCGGCGCCCGCGTCGAGCGCGTTCGCGGCGACGAGCACCTGCTCCATCTGCACGCGCCCGTAGGTGCGCTCCGCGATCTGCGCGAGGGTCTCGCCCTCGCGGACGACGTGCGGGAACGCCGCCGCGGCGCTGGCTGCGAGCATCGTCGCGGCCAGGGCGCCCACGGAAAACCAAGTTTGCCGAGAGCTCACGCCGCGGAGGGTACCAGGGGTTTGTCCGCCGTGGGACGGCTCGTTCGGCGGCGCTGGCGGGATGTTCGCCGCGATTTCGGCGCGCCGACGGTTTCGTGCCAGAGTGCGCGCGAAGCATGAAAACCACGACGACGGCCGGCAAGATCCCGGCGTGGCTGTCGCGGCGCTCGCCCGCCGCGGCGCGGCTCCTCACGGCCGGTCTGCTCGGGCTGGCGACGCCGGGCTGCCTTGTCCGGCAGGACCTGTACGACCAGGCGCGCGCCGAGATCCAGAGAGAGCGCGAGGGGGGAGAGAAGGCGCGCGCCGAGGCCCAGCTCGCCCGCGCCGAGGCGGAGCAGCGGTCGATGCAGGCCGCCGCGATCGAGGCCGAGCTCTCGCGCCTCGCGGAGGACCTCCGGGCGCGCGATCTCAGGCTGTCCGAGGTGACGACGGCGGAGGCCGGGCTCGTGCGGCGGCTGGACGAGCTCGCCGCCATGAACGAGGAGCTGTCGGCGCGGCTCCGGAACGCGGGGCAGAGCGTGGGTCAGCTCGCGAACGAGCGCGGCAGCCTGTCGGCAGAGCTCGCCGAGACGCGGGCCAAGGTCGACGAGCTGCGCCGCCATCAGGCGGCGGCCGAGGCGCGGGCGGCGCGGATGCGCGACGTCATGGAGCAGCTCAAGGAGCAGGTCGACGCCGGCAAGGTCCGCGTCGGGCTGCGCGCCGGGCAGCTGCTGATCGAGGTGCCGGGCGACGTGCTTTTCGGCGCCGCGAGGGCCGAGCTCACGCCGGGAGGGCGAGCGGTGCTCGACGAGATCGCCGGGGTGCTCCGGGCGATGCCGGAGTGGCGATTTCAGGTCGCCGCGCACACGGACAACGACCGGAAGCGGATGAAGAGCGCGCGGTTCTCGTCGAGCTGGGATCTCTCGGCGGCTCGGGCGACGGCGGTGGTCAAGCGGCTCGTCGAGCGCGGGATGTCGTCACGGAGCCTGTCGGCCGTCGGATATGGCGAGTTCAGCCCGGTCGGGCCGAACGACACGGAGGCGGGGCGGGCGAAGAACCGGCGGATCGAGATCGGTTTGGTGGCGGAACCGGAACAGACTGGGGGGACTGGGCAGCCTGGGCAGGCTGGCGAGACGGGGAAGGCAGCCGGCGCGAAGGGGGCTGTGGCGGCGCCGTGATGGGCATGAAAGCCGCTGCTCGGCATGTTCCGAGCCGGCGGCGGGTCCACGGGTCCCGCGGCCCAACGTCGCGATGGTCGTGACGCGCGGCCTGTCTGCGTAGCCCTGTACGTCGGCCGCAAGCCGGCCTTGTTCTCGCCGGGAGCTACCGTAGCAGGCGGCTGATCCGCATGGTCAACGCCTCTTGTGGGGCCGCCCGCTTCGGAGCCGGCGCCGCCTCCCCACGCCGCAGCGCGCACGCCGCGAGGATGCACAGCGCCGGGGTCACGACCATGTGATACCGGTCCTCGCCGAAGAACACCGCATGCGTGAGCGCCACCGAGGCGACCGCGAACGCGAGATAGCCGACGACTCCCCCGTTCGCCGGCCGGCCCGGCAGCGGCAGCGCCGCGATGAGCGGGATCGCCACCGCGAGCGGCCAGAACGCGTGCTCGTCCCCGAGCACCCCCCACGCGATGAGCCCGAGCACCGCCGCGAGCGCCAGGAGCTGCGCGACGAGCGCCCGCCACGGCCTCCACCGCGGCCGCGCCACGACCCCGAGCCCCGCGACGGCGAGCAAGGCGAGGTGCGACGTCGTGAGCACGCGGCGCCCGGCCGCGCGACGCTCCTCGGGCCACGCCGCAGGGTTCGCCTCGCCCAGGTAGCCGATCGGGAACGACTCGTGATCGAACGTGAAGCTCAGCTTCCTCGGGATCAGGCCCAGCCAGCGGACTGGATCATTCTTGATCCACCTGAGCCCCTCGACCGTCCAGCAGCGGTCCTGCGCCACCTGCCCGCGCGCGATCGGGCAGCCGTCGCCTGCGCGCAGCGTCTCGAAGCGGCCCGTGGCGCGCGGGAACGCGCCGAT
This sequence comes from Sorangium sp. So ce887, assembly GCF_051521455.1. NCBI lineage: Bacteria > Pseudomonadati > Myxococcota > Polyangiales > Polyangiaceae > Sorangium > Sorangium sp. So ce887. The sequence goes on from NZ_CP150354.1 coordinate 640,331, forward strand.
GGCGAGGTTCCAGCCGCCGTTCGTCGAGACGAGCGCGCAGCCGTCCATCACGCGGCAGTTCCGGATCGTCCACGGCGCCACCACGGCGAGGGCCGTGGCGGTCGACAGCGCCGCCGCGAGCGCGCCGCGCCTCCACCCGGCCCGCGCCCCGCCGGACGCCGCGCCCGGGCCACCCCGCGCGAGCAGCGCGAACGCCGGCGCGCAGAGCAAGCTCTGCGGCCGCACCAGCGTCGCCAGCCCGAGCGCCACGCCCGCGAGGACCGCGCCGCGGATGGGGCGCCCGCGCGCGACGCCGCGCGCGAGCAGCCACGGCGCCGTCACCAGGCCGAGCGCCGCGAGCGGCTCCGTCATGACGAGCGCCGCGTAGAGGACGAGCCCCGGCGAGAGCGCCGCGAGGAGCGCCGCCACGCGGGCGCGCGCCGGCGTGGTCGCGTACCGGGCCAGGCGATGGACCACGACGACGAGCAGCGCGCCGAGCACCGCGTTCGCGACGGTCGCCACGTGCGGCCCGGCGCCGAACAGCCGGTAAACGAGGCCCAGAAACCCGCTGTAGCCGACCGGGTAATGGCACCACGGGTGCCACACCGGCTGGCCGCCGACGATGAGATCGTCCGAGTAGCCGAGGCCGGCGGCGATCCGGCGCGCGCCGAAGTCGTAGTAATGGCCGTCCCAGACCGGCTCGCGCGCCCACGCGATCGCCACGTAGAGCCGCGGCAGCAGCGCGAGCACGAACGCGAGCGCCGAGAACGCGAGATCCCCGCCGGCGCGGGGCGGCGCGCGGCCGGGTCGCGCCGCCTCGGCGCCGGCGCGCGCCGCCTCAGCCATGCTGCCTGGCGCGCGTTCCGGCGGAGATCTCGCGCAGGCGACGCATGTACGTCTTCACCACCTGGGCCGGATCGAGCCGCAGGAATTTCGCAAATTCTTGAATGAATCCCTGTACATAGACGGGCGCCGGCAGGTCGCCCATCGACTCGTTCTCGATCGCCTGGAGGTGCGCCAGGGAGATCTTCGTCCGCTGCGAGATGTCGGTGAGCTCGACCCCCTGCGACTCGCGCACCTTGCGCAGCAGCGCGCCGCTGAACTGCGTCTCGGCGTTGATCTCGCGCGCGAGCTCGGCCTGGAGCATGGCGAGCTCGGCCGCGGCGGCGGCGTTCTCGGCGCGCGCCGGGCCGAGCGGCGTGCGCGGGTCGTCCGGGTAGGTCGAGAGGTCGTAGGCGCGGCGGCGCACCGGATCGAGCAGGGTGTCGTGCGCCTCCTCGATGCGCGCCTGCTCCCGCTGGAGCACCGCGGGGCTCAGCACGCTCACGACCGGCAGGCTGCCCTCGCGGTAGGTGTCGCGCTGCCGCTTGTAGGCGCGCCGGATCTCGTCGTCGGCGGCCGTCCGGGCGAGGCCGAGCGCCTCGTACAGGGTGGCCGGCGCGGCGCTCTTCGCGGCGGCGGCGAGGGCGCGCGCGTGCGCCTCGGCGGGGCGCGAGTCGCGCGCGGCGAGCAGCGCGAGGATGCGCCGGGCCACGCGCTCGAGGTTGCGCGCGCTCTTCGAGGTCGGGCTGTCGATGAGGAGCGGCTGGCGCCGCCGCGCGGTCAGCCACACCGCGTCGTCGTGCTCGATGTGCCCGAGGTAGTCGAGGGAGATGCCGAGGAAGCGCTCCGAGACGGCGCTCATCGCCGGGCCGAGCTCCAGGTCCGAGCGGTGCCGCGTCTGGCTGACCACGAGGTGCGGCGTCACCCGCGGCAGCTGCGCGGCCGCGAGCGACGCGACCCCCTCGTCGAACCGCTTCACCTCCATGATGAAGTCGCGCGGCGTCGCGAGCGCCGGGAGCGACGAGGCCACCTTCTCGACGAGCCGGATCTTGAAGCGCTCCTTCATGAGCGCCCGGCGCAGGGTGCGCTGGTAGAGCGCGCGGCAGAAGCGGTAAGAGTGCTCGACCGCGAGCGGCTCGGGCGTGGTGACGCAGATGCTGACGTCGGCGTGCAGGAAGAGGTCGAGCGTCGAGGAGCCCGTCGCCGCGCCGAGGCTGACGATCACGTAGTCGACGTCGAGCTCCTGGATCATCTTCATCCAGTAGGCGGCGCGGCTCGGCCGGAGCGGCGTGGCCGTCATCGGGTCGTACGCGGTCGGGACGAGCCGGAGCCCGGGCACCGTGGTCGCGATCGGCTCGGCCTTGCCCTCCTCGATGTCCTCGCGCGTGACGAGCGGCGGCGCCTGGATCCCCAGCGCCGCGTGCAGCCCAGGGCTGTAGGCGTCGGTGTCGATGATGACCACGTCGCGCCCGAGCTGCGCGAAGTACACCCCCAGGTTGACCGCGAGCGTCGCCTTCCCGACGCCCCCGCGGCCGCCCCCGACGGCGATCACGCGGCGGGATCGCGAGCTGGAGAACGAATGGGCCTCGCCCGGCAGGGCGAGGTCGTCGTCCGACGAGCCGGGCGGGAGGGTCGAGAAGCGCGACGGAGGGTAGGACTCACCGGAGCTGGACAAGGTTCCTCTTCGTGCGGGCGGGGGCGGCGTGCGGTGTGCGGTCTCGATCCACCTGCGCGCTGCTCGAGAAGCGCGCGTGTCCCTCCTAGCACGCGTCGCGCGCCGCCATCAGCGCCGCCGTCGCCGGGGCTCGGCGCGGGCGCGCGCGCCGTCTGCCCGCGCCGCCCGGCCCGGCCGGAGCCGTCTCGACGCGCCCCGGCCGCTGGGCTAGTCGCTCGCCGTGGCCACCGTCCGACCCTTCCGCGCTTACCGACCTCCCCAGGCGCACGCGGCCCGCGTCGCCAGCCCGCCGTACGACGTCATCTCCACCGCCGAGGCGCGCGCCCTCGCGGCCGGAGGCCTGCACAGCTTCCTCCGCGTCTCCCGGCCCGAGATCGACCTGCCCGAAGGGACGGACGAGCACGACGACGCCGTCTACGCCCGCGGCGCGCAGAACCTCGCCGACCTCATCGCCAGCGGCGATCTCGCGCAGGACCCGGAGCCGCACCTCTACCTCTACGCCCAGAAGATGGGCAATCACGGGCAGATCGGCGTCGTCGGCTGCGCCTCGGTCGCGGAGTACGAGCAGGAAGTCATCAAGAAGCACGAGAAGACGCGCCCCGACAAGGAGGACGACCGCACTCGCCACATCGAGGAGCTCGGCGCCCACGACGAGCCGGTATTCCTCACGTACCGCGCCGACACGGGCATCGACAGCGCGGTCGCGCAGGCCACGCAGTCGCCGCCCATCTACGATTTCACGACGGCCGACGGGGTCGAGCACAAGCTCTGGGTCCTCGGCCGCCAGGCGACCGCCGAGCTCGAGGAGCACTTCCAGGCGATCCCGACGCTCTACATCGCCGACGGCCACCACCGCAGCGCCGCGGCGGCGCGCGTCCACAGGACGCTGCGCGGCGACGGCGGCGAGCACGACGTCTTCCTCGCCGTGGTCTTCCCGCACGACCAGATGAACATCATGCCGTACAACCGCGTCGTGCGAGACCTCGCCGGCCGCAGCGCCGAGGCGCTCCTCGGCGCCCTGGGCGAGCGGCTCGACGTGGCGCCGGCCAGCGACGGCGCGGCCGCGACCCCGGCCAGCCCGCGGTCGTTCGGGCTCTACCTCGGCGGCCGCTGGTACACCGCGAAGGCCCGCCCGGGGTCGTTCGACGCGAAGGACCCGGTGGCCTCGCTCGACTGCTCCATCTGCCAGGACCAGATCCTCGGCCCGATCTTCGGCGTCAGCGACCCCCGCCGGGACAAGCACGTCGATTTCGTCGGCGGCATCCGCGGTATCGCCGAGCTCGAGCAGCGCGTCGACTCGGGCGCGTTCACGATGGCGATCCACCTCCATCCGACGCAGATCGGCGAGCTGTTCGCGGTCAGCGACGCGGGGCTGCTCATGCCGCCCAAGAGCACGTGGTTCGAGCCGAAGCTCCGCAGCGGGCTCTTCATCCATACGTTCTGACGAAAGCGCCGCGCTGGGGGTAGACTGCGCCCATGGCGGACATCAAGCGCGTATCACCCGAACAGGCAAAGAAGCTCATCGACGAGGAGGGGTATCTCTACCTCGATGTCCGGAGCGAGCCCGAATACGGCGCCGGGCACCCGAGCGGCGCGCACAACGTGCCGCTCCTGCACGCCGCTGCCGGCGGCATGAAGCCCAACCAGGACTTCCTCGACGTGGTCTGCTCCCTCTACCCGAAGGACGCGAAGATCATCGTGGGTTGCCGGTCCGGACAGCGCTCGATGCGCGCGGCCGAGGCCATGGTGTCGGCCGGCTACACGGCCGTCATCGATCAGCGCGCCGGCTTCGAGGGGCCGCGCGACGCGTTCGGCGCGCTCACCGAGAAGGGGTGGGGGCCGGCCGGGCTGCCCGTCGAGACGACCACGCCCGGCGCATCGTACGCCGAGCTCCAGCAGAAGGCCGGCAGGTAACGACCCCGCCGAGAGATCCCGGCGCAGGCGGGCGATCCAGCCGAGCCGCGCCGGCATCGCGACCCGGACGTCCGCGCCGTCGGCGTGCGCTCTGTACGGCGCGAGCAGCTTCGACCGCTCCGGATCCGCGGTTTGCCGAGGGCCGCGCCTTCCGCTAGGAACCCGCGTGCTCCACGGTGCGCGCGTCGCAGTGGTCATCCCCGCGCGGGACGAGGCGCGGTGGATCGCCGAGGCGGTGGGGTCCGTCCCCGCCTTCGTCGACCACGTGATCGTCGTGGACGATGCCAGCCGGGACAGCACGGCCGAGATCGCGCGCGGAACCGGGGACGAGCGCCTCGAGGTGCTCGTGCACCCCGAGTGCCGCGGCGTCGGCGCGGCGATCGTCGGCGGCTACCGGCGCGCTCGCGCCCTGGGGGCCGCCGCCGTCGCCGTCATGGCCGGCGACGGGCAGATGGACCCCCGCGACCTCCCGCGCGTCATCGCCCCGATCACCACGGGGGAAGCCGATTATGTGAAGGGCGATCGGCTGCGGCACCCGGACGTCTTTCGCGTCATGCCCCTCCAGCGGCTCGCCGCGACGGCAGCGCTCGCCGCGCTCACCCGCCGCGCGGCGGGGCTCGACGCCCTCTCCGACAGCCAGTGCGGATACACCGCCATCTCGGCCCGCGCGATCGACGCGCTCGACCTCGACGGCCTCTGGCCTCGCTACGGCTATCCGAACGACCTGCTCGCCGCCCTCGCGGCGCGCCGCCTCCGCGTCCGCGAGGTCACCGTGCGCCCCGTCTACCGCGGCGAGGCGAGCGGCTTGCGCGCGCGCCACGTGCTCACCATCCTTCTCCTGATTGCCAGGAATGCCATAAGGCATCGCCTGAGCCCATCAGGGAAATCGCAGATCGCCCAGGCCAGGACGGAACGCGTGAGTCGGAGTTGACCAAAGTTGACCGAAGTTGACCGAATCGACAGGAACCCTCGCGTAAAAAGGTCGACAATCCGCCCGTTGGTTCCATAGCAAAGCTGCCTGGCGACCTGACTCATCGGCTTGGCGCAGCGTGCCCCGCAGGCGTGGGCCCCGCAGCCATGCTTCAACACGGGGGGTGACGGACGTGGCGATCAGCCGAGCCGCCTGGTCTAGAATCTGGAATCCGGGGAGGGTGCGGACTCCGTCCTTCACGCCCCGGGTCGTGGCTTATGCGTTCGGCATCGAGCTGCCGTATAGCCTGCTCGTCCCGGTCGCTCACCTGCGGCTCCTCGGCGTCGTGGACTCGTCGGTCCAGGCGCGTGTGCTCGGGCTGATCGGGCTCATGTATGTCGTGAAGACCGCGGGCCTCATTGCCCTGCTCGTCCACATGCTGCGCCCGATCGAGCACCTGCGGCGGTACGCCGTGGGCCACCCCCTCCAGAGCGGCGCGGGCGTCGAGGAGCCGGGCGTCGGCGCGGCGCCGCCGGAAGAGCTCATCCTCGCCGCGGCGAACGCCGCCTACGACACGCCGCTCGCGTTCGCGACGGTCTGGGCCGTCTCGTGGGCGCTCCTGTACCTGCCCGTCACCGCGGCGTTCTACTACATCGCGCCGGCCCAGAGCCCGCTCGACGTCCAGCGCGCCGTCGCGCTGGCCCTGTTCGCGCTGGCCCTCTTCGCGGCCGCGCTGCCGCTCGCCTACAGCATCCTCGGCCGCCTGCTCTCGCCCGCCGCCGGCGTCATCTCGCTCATCGCCCGCGAGCGCGGCCTCTCCGTGCCCGGCAGGGGCTACTCGCTCGCCGTCCGCCTCGTGATCCTCGGCGCCTGCCTCGCCATCGCGCCGACGAGCTGGATGGCGGCGATGGTGCTCGGCGAGACGGCGGGGCCGGCCAAGCCCGGCCTGAAGCTCACGCTGGCGATCTTCTCGATGGTCGCGGTCACCTGGGCGCCCGTCTGCGCCGGCTTCCTCGCGGGCGCCCTGGCGGGCCCGCTCCAGCAGGTCGCCGCGGTCATCCAGAAGATCGTCCAGCGCGGCGAGGTCGATCGGCTGGAGCGGATCCCTGTCTACTTCAAGGACGAGATCGGCGCCCTGGCCGGCGGCGTCAACGCGATGGTCGATCGCCTGGAGGAGTCGTCGCGGCGCAGGCGCAGCTACCTGGCGGAGCGCGAGCGCCTGCTGCAGGACGCGGCGCAGCGCGCGGCGCAGCTCGGGGCCGTGCTGGACAACCTCGTCGAGGGGGTGTTCGCGTGTGACCGCCACGGCCGGCTGACGATGATCAACGCCTCGGGGCTCCGGCTGCTCGGGCTGTCGGGCCGCTCGGAGCAGGACGGCCGGATGGTCGAGGAGGTCATGGACCTCAGCCGGATGCGCCACAGCGACAGCCGCCCGTTCACGCGCGACGAGCTGCCCATGGTGCGGGCGCTCGCCGGCGAGACCATCGTGCAGGAGGAGCAGGTGCTCGCGAACGGCCGCGCGGGCCGCGACGTCTTCCTGCGCACCAGCGCGGCGCCGATCCGCAGCGAGGGCGGGGCGATCCTCGGCGCGGTCACGGTCGCCCGCGACGTGACCGAGCTCATGGAGCTCGATCTCGTCAAGGACCAGTTCATCCGGGTCGGCGCGCACGAGCTCAAGACGCCGGTCGCGATCATGAAGGGCTACGCGCTCGCGCTCCTGCGCAACACGAACGATCTGCCGGCGCCCCGCCGCAAGATGCTCGAGGCCATCGACCGCGGCGCGGACAGGATCAACCGCATCGTCGACGATCTCCTGGCCATCTCGCAGGTCTCGCTCGACGTCCTCCACGTCTCGGAGGAGGACGTCGACCTGAAGGCGCTCCTGAACGAGACGGTCGACCGCGTCGCGAAGTCGGCGAGCCGCCACCGCGTGCGGCTGTCGCTCGACGCCGAGCGGCCGCCCGTCGTGCGCGCCGATCCGGAGCGGCTGCGCCAGGTGCTCGCGAGCCTCCTCGACAACGCGGTGAAGTACTCGCCGGACGGCGGCGACATCGACGTCCGCGTCGCCGTGGCCGAGCGCGCGCCGGTGTCCTCGCCGCCCCGCTGCGACGCCGCGCTCTTCTCGCAGCGCCACGGCCCTTCGCCGGGCCTCGAGGCGGTCGTGTCGGTGCGCGATCAGGGCGTCGGTATCCCGACCCACAAGCAGGAGCGCATCTTCGAGCGCTTCTTCCGCGCCCACACGGACACACGACATGATTACGGTGGGATGGGGATCGGGCTGTTCCTTGCGAAGGACATGATCGCCCGTCACGGTGGTCGTATCTGGTTCGAGAGCGAGGAGGACAAGGGCAGCACCTTCTATTTCACCGTTCCACTCAGCAGCGAGGCCCCCGCGGTCGACCGACAATGAGCGAAAGACACGCAAAGACGGTGCTCCTCGTGGAGGACGACGCGGACCTCGTGGCGCTCGTCTCCCTCGTGCTCCAGGAGGGCGGTTACCGGGTCCGGATCGCGTGCAACGGCCGCGAGGCGCTGGCCAAGCTGGAGCACGACCTCCCGGATCTCATCCTGCTCGACATGAAGATGCCGGTGATGAACGGCCCGGAGTTCGCCCGCGAGCTCGAGGTCCGACACGGGCGGCAGGCGCCCATCATCGTGCTCACCGCCGCGGCCGACGCGCACCGGCGGGCCGCCGAGGTCGGCGCGGATGCGTGGCTGGGCAAGCCGTTCGACCCGGACGCGCTCCTCTCGACGGTGAGGCGTTACACCGGGTGAGCGCGCGGGAGCTGCCGCCGCTCGGCGAGGTCGCGTCGCACCTCGGCCCAGTACCGCGCGGGGAACCGGCGGTGATCGAAGCCGATCGCGCGGAACACCCGGGTGATGCGGGCATAACGGCGCAGGCTCCACTCCCTCATGATCTCGAGCGAGGGGTGCAGCCCGCGCGCGTCGATGAACGGCGCTGCCCGCGCGTAGAGCGACGGCATCACGTCATCGAGCCAGGACCGCATCAGGCGCTCGTATCCGGGCGTATCGACGCACCGTCCGGAGATCACCTGAGCGCGCGTGACGCCGTGACGCGCGAGCTCCTCCTCGGGCAGATAGCAGAGGCCGCGATCGGCGTCCTCCTGCATGTCTCTCAGGTTGTTGAAGAACTGGTCGAGCCGGCCGAACTCCCCGGCTGCATCCCAGTGCTCCTTCGTCAGGAACGGAACCAGCTGGAAGATATGCCCCGACAGCCGCCCCAGCATGATGTCATGTTCCTTCATGGTGCGGATGAGGAGGCCGGGAGCGTGGTAGTCGGCGAGGGCGAGCAGGTAGGCGTGCCAGGCGGCGAGCGAGCGCGCCTGCATGTCGTCCTGGTCGCGCGCGGGATCGTGCCCGGGGTAGGCCGCGTCCCGGAGCCACAGCGCGCGGATGGCCGAGAGCTCGCCGGCGAAGGGGCAGCTCGGATCGACGAAACCGCGTGAACGGAGCAGCCTCCAGGCCTCCATGAACCGGCTGAAGCGCCGCTCGTGAGGCTCGATGCGCTCGTTCTCGGCGAGCCGGTCGACGATGCGGATCCAGCGGATGCGGTCGAGCCACGCCTGCTTCACGTCCGGTTCGAGGCCGAGCACCCAGGCGGCGTTGTCCTCGTCCTTCAACGCGTCGTCGGACAGTGCGCGATAGTGCGATGAGCCGACGACCGCCGAGATGGTCTGGTAAGCAGTCCGCTCCGACGCCGGCGCCGCAGCGGGCAGGCAAGGCAGTCGGGTGGAGATGGGTTGAATAGGTTTCACGAGATCGCGTGCCGCACGTTGATGGTGCCTGTTTCTGGTGTCGCCCTGGGCTCACGCGCGGTCGTCGGTGATTATGGACGTGGCCCATCCTGGCTACTTGGGATCACCTGTGTCGATGATGGCTTGTGGTCCTCTGTCTTGCAGGGCTTTCCGCTCTTCCGCGAGATGCGGGATGACGCCCGCTCGCCTTCCTTTATGAGACCTTATAGTCTCCCAGTCGACGCGGAAATTCGTCGTCCCGGGCACGGGCTCCGGAGATAATGCATGGATTCCTTGTGTGTTTTGCCCGTGTGTTGGGGACACGCCGGCAATGATCGTCGGTATATACCCTGGGTTGATACATTGTCGAACGGACAAAACCGGGATTGGATCGACGTTCTCGCCCCTTTGTGCTCCGTCGCGGCGGTCCTGGAGACGTCCTGGGCAGATGGGTTTTCCGGAGCTCCGGGTGGATGGCGGCTCTGCCCACATGACGTCCTGCGGCCCGACGGCGCGTGTGCGCCGCGGGGCGAGCCACTTTCCCTGTCGCCCAGTCTGCTTTGGCGCGCGGCGCGATCGGGCCGATCGGAGACGCGATCCTGCGCGGTGCTAGACGCTCTCGTGCGCTTTATGATTCAGCGCTTGTCTTCGCACCGCTCGTGATGCGGTGAACGCGGCGATTCCGTGGTTGTGATCACGACCCAAAGCGGTCATCCGTGCCTGTCGGACCCTCCGCTCCAGACACACGTCCGGCGCGGCCCTGCGCGCTAGCGCTCGCGCAGCCGGGCCACCCGGTCGCGCCAGTACTGCAGGTCGAGCGTCGAGAAGAGCGCGACGGCGCGCGCGATCTGGCGCTCGCGCTGCGGATCGCTGCGCGCGAGGTGCCGCGCGAGCTCGAAGCGGGCGCGCGCCTCGTCGACGGGCAGGCCGCGCCGCAGGGCCTCGTCGATCGCCGCGGCCCAGAGCCGCCGCGCGCGCGCGCGGCCGCCGGCGAGCCACGCGGCGAGGCCGCGCAGGCGGAGCGAGATCGAGCGCCCGAGCGGGAAGACGCGCGCGTACCGGTCGAGCGCGCGGCACGCCTCCGCCGAGAGCCGCCCGAGCTCGCGCCGCTCCGACGGGGCAGAGGCCTCCTCGAGCAGCGCGAGCAGCACCTCGCTCGTCGCCGCATAGCCGTACAGGCAGTGATAGCCGGCCGGCTGTCCGTCGCGGATCATCGGGAGCGTCCGCTCGGCGGCCGCGCGCGCCTCGCCGCGCGCGCCGCGGAGCAGGTGCCCCAGCGCGACCTGGCCGTGCGTGATCTGCTGCGTGCGGTCGCCGAGCCGCTGCACCTCGTCCGACAGCGCGTCGAAGAGGGCCGTCGCGCCCTCGCCGTCGCCGAGCAGCAGCCGGCACTGCGCGCGCCCGCTCTCCGCCCAGAGGTGGCCCTGCGCGTTGTCGCTCGCGCGCGACGCCACAGCGAGCGCGCTGTACCGATCGAGCGCCTCCATCCAGCGGCCCTCGGTGTGCGCCACGCCGGCGAGCAGCGTGATGCACTCCTCCCTGCGGCGGCGGTCCTGCAGCGCCTCCGCCAGCCGCTCCGCCTCGGTGAGCAGCGCCCGCGCGTCCCGGCACCGGCCCTCGCCGAGCGCCGTCAGCCCGCGCAGGAAGGAGACGAACGCGACGCCCCGTGGATCGTCGAGCGCCGCGGCGGCCTCCGTCGCGCGCGCGGCGTAGGCGTCCACGACGGCCTTCCACGGCACGTACCCGAACGCGACGCTCAGGGTCGCGTAGCCGCGCGCGAGCGCGAGCGACGGGCCGAGCCGCGCCGCGGCGTTCGTCGAGGCCAGCGCGGCCAGGAAGGCGAGCGCCGGCTCGTTGCGGAACAGGTAGGTCTTGGACAGCGTCTCCGCCGCGAGCGACGCCTCGGCGAGGCGCTCGCGCTCGGCCGCGCCGCGCGCGACCGGGATCGGCAGGCCCGCGACGTGCGCGAGCTGCAGGCCGAGCTGCTTCATCGAGGCCGTCGCGGCGCGGAGCCGCTCCCGGAGCGGCGCGCGGCCGCCCGCCGCGCGCAGCCACGTCGCCTCGCCCCGCGAGAGCAGCTCGAGCGCCGCCGCGCAGTGCCGCTCCGCGCCGAGCAGGTGGCCGACGTTGTAGTGGGCCTGGCCGAGCCGCCGCTCCCAGCGCGCCCGCCGGAGCGGCGACGCGCGCTCCTCCGCCGACAGCGCGCCGTCCAGGGTGAGAGCCCTCCTGTAAAAATCCACCGCGTCGCCGGACGCGCCGGTCGTGAGGGCCTGGTCGCCCGCCTTGTCGAGGTACTCGAGCGTCTTCTGGACGACGCCCGCGATCGCGTAGTGGTGGGCGAGGAGCGGGTACGACAGCGCGAGGTCCGGCGCGTCGCGGTGCCGCTGCTCGATCGCGCGCGCCGCCGCGCCGTGCAGGGCCCGCCGCTCCGGCTCGGGGGTGCCGGCGTAGACGACCTCGCGCAGCTTGTCGTGCACGAAGCGGAGCTGCCCCGGCTCGGTCTCCTCGAGCACGTGGCGGCCGGCGAGCTCCGCGAGCGCGTCCATCGCCTCGACCTCGGCGAGGCCGGCGGCGCCGAGGAGCAGGCGCTCCTCGAGCTCGCGGCCGAGCACCGAGGCGAGCCGCGCGAGCGCGAGCGCCTTCCGGCTCAGGCCCGACAGCCGGCGCGCCACGAGCTCGCGCAACGAGCCCGGCAGCGGCAGCGACGCGGGCGGCTGGCTCGCGCGCGCGGCGCGGGCGAGCGCCTGCGCGGCGGCGCCCTCGGCGCTCGCGCGGATGCGCCACACGTAGGCCTCGTCCCGGTAGATCATCCGCTCCTGGATCGCGGCCCGGAGGTACTCGGCGATGAAGAACGGGTTCCCCTCCGACTGCTCGAAGAGATAGCGGACGAACGCCTCGGGCGGCTCGTCCAGCGCGAGCATGTCGCGCACCATCCGCCCGACCGAGCCGCGGTCGAGCCGCCCGAGCTCGATCCGCGACGCCCAGGGCGCGCCGAGCAGCGGGGCGAGCGCGGGCGCTGCCTCCTCGGTCCGGTACGCGCCGAGCAGGACCACGGGGTGGGCCGCGAAGTAGGCGGCGTCGAGGTGCTCGAGGACGTCGCGCGAGCTCGCGTCGGCCCACTGGAGGTCGTCGAGCACGAGCAGGACGGGCCTCGTCGCCGCGAACGCGGCGAGCGTGTCGGCGAGCGCGGTCCGCAGCCGGTAGCGGGCCGCGTCCGGCGGCAGCTCGGGCGGCTCCGGGGCGCGCTCGTGGCCGCGGAGCTGGGCGAGCGACGGCTCGTACGGCGCGAGGACCTGGCCGCGCGGGCCGAGCAGCGCGTCGTAGCCGCCGGGCCCGAGCTCGTTGCACCGGTCGGCCACCGCGAGCAGGAGCGGGCGGAACGGGTGGAGCGGCGCGGCCTTGACCGTGCCCTCGCGCTCGCCCTCGGCGGACACGGCCGCGCACGCGCCCGTGACCACGGCCATGTGGACGAGCGCCGCCTGGTGCACCGCCTCGACCGCGAGGCGCGTCTTGCCGACGCCGCTCTCGCCGCCGACGAGGACGAGGCTGCCCTGGCGGCGCTCGTTCGCGCGCTCGATCGCCTCGTTGATCTGCCGCAGCGCCTCCCCGCGCCCGGCGAGGCGCGGCCGGTACAGGTACGGCTGCGCCGGCGGCGCGGGCGCCTCGTCGCGGCGCGGCGGCGCGTCGTCGGCGCCGAGCTCGGCGAGCGCGGTCGCCACGTCGTCGGCGTAGCCGATCCGGTCCTCGGGGCGCTTCTTCAGGAGCCGCGCGATGAGGGCGTCGAGCGCGGGGGGCACCTCGGCGACGAGCTCCGAGGCCGGGAGCGGCTCGGCGTAGAGGTGCATGGACAGCACGACCGAGCTCGAGTCGCCGAGGAACGGGACCGCCCCGGTCACGGCCTCGTAGAGCATGCAGCCGAGCGCGTAGAGGTCCGCGCGCGCGTCGACGAGGTCGCCGCGGATCTGCTCGGGGGACATGTAGTCGGGGCTGCCCATCAGCCTGCCGCCGGCCTGGAGCTCGTCGCGCCCCTTCTGGCCCTCGAACCGGAAGGCGAGCCCGAAGTCGAAGAGCACCGGCGCCCCGTCCGCGCGGATGAACACGTTGTCCGGCTTGAGGTCGCGGTGGACGAGCCCCCGGCCGTGGACGTACGCGAGCGGCCGGCAGATCGCGCGGAGGAGCGTCAGCGCCTGGCGGAGCGCGCCGCCGGCCGCGCGGTGGAACGGGCGCGGCGCGAACGGCTGGTACGAGCGCGGGATGACCGAGGCGGGCGCGATCTCGGCCGTGGCGGTGCTCGTCTGCGCGTGCGCGTGCGCGTCGACGCTCGCGGACACGCTCACGGTCACCTCGCTGTTCACGGTCACGCGGGCGCGCCAGCGCTCCTGGTTGTGATCCCGGAGCGTGCGCCCCTCGAGCAGCTCCATCGCGTACCACGGGATCCCCCCCTCTACCCCCTCGTCGAGGATCCGCACGACGCCCGGGTGCTGGACGCCCCGGAGCGCGTGGATCTCGCGGCGGATGCTGGAGACGAGGCTCGCGTCGCCGACGCAGACGGTCTTCAGCGCCGCGAGCGCGCCCGTTCCGCCGTGCTGGGCGCGGTAGACGACCCCCATGCCGCCGCGGCCGAGGGGCGCGAGCACCCGCCACGGCCCGATGGACACGGGGAGATCCGGAGAGTGCCTGGCCTGTCCCGAGCTCGGCGTCGTGATCATCTGGGGACCGAGGCCCTCCGGGCCTGGGCCGGGATGAGCTCCAGGTGGCAGGCCAAAGGCGGTTCCCCCACATCGCCGCTGGGACTGAGCACATCCACCCGAGGGGCTGCGATGATGTCACGAGGCGGCCGACCCTACAACAAGTCCGTGTCGAACCCCGATCATCGCACGAGCGCCGAGTCCTGTGGCCTCTGCACCGACAGGCGACTACACACGGTCACGTGTCTACGTCGAGTCGCACGTCGAGTCGCGCGTCGAGTCGCGCGTCGAGTCGCGATGTCGCGGAGAGCCTCCCGGGGCGGCGCTCGGGCCAGGACGTCTCGACCCCTCTGAAGGCTCGGGCGGACGCTCGGGTTGTCAAGAATGGTTTTCTTTTCTCGCTCGGTGCATTCCGCATCTCCGAGGTCGATGTCCTCTTTTTCCGGGCCGTCGCCGCGCCGAGCGGTCGAATCGTGCACAGCTGTGCTCGCGGTACATGGCTTGCTCCCGGGTGCGCCACGGCCGCGCTCGCGGCCGCACTTAGAAAGGAAGATAGCGAATGAAGCGAACGACTCGTATCGGGGCCTTTCTGACCGTCCTGTCCCTCGTCGCGTGCGGCGGCGAAGGTGCGGATATCGCCCCGACGGACACCGCCATGAGCAGCAAGCAGCTCAAGGACCTGACGGCCGATGACGTCCAGTCCACCTGCGACTCGCTCCAGGCGAGGGTGAAGCTCTCCAAGGAAGATGCGTGTGAATATATGGGTCTCCTCGCGGCTCCCACCCTCGAGAAGCCGTGCGGCACGTTGAGGGACGAGTGCGTCTCCGCGGCGGATCCGGCCGAGGACGCGAACATCGACGCGGACTGCATGCCTCCGACCGACCAGCGCGCGGGCTGCACCGCCACCGTGGCGGAGTACGAGGTCTGCCTGATCGCCCAGACGCAGCTGGTCCGGGCGCTCACGTGCGACTCTGCCCTGAGCTCGCTGGACGCCGTTCCTGCGGAGTGTGATGCGGTGGCGCGCAAGTGCCCGCAGCTCGTCGCGACCGAGGGCGAAGGCCAGGGCACCGAGGACCCCTGACCGCGGCGCCGCGGAGCCGGTGATTGGCAATCGTCGGCGATCGATCGACCGACCGAGGCGCGCGCGCCTCGCTGCCTGAACGAATCGCGGGTAGGCCCGACACGGCCGCTCAGCGGTCGTGAACCCCCTTATCCCACCTCCGTTCTCGTGGATCTTTTGATTCCCACCGATATTCGCGCTCGTCCGCGCCTTCGAGGGCAACTCGTCGTAGGATGAGCCCCGACGCCGGCGCGTCCGGGGGGCTTTCGGCCCCGGCGCATCGGCACGAGCGAGGCCGCGGCTCCCGCCGGGGGCTCGCTCGAACCGAGGAGGATTTCATGAAGATCACCAAGCTTTCCGGAGTGTTCGCCCTGCTGCTGATCGCCGCTGCGCCCGCATGCGGCAAGGACGAGCAGCCGGCCGAGGCGACCGCGACGGTCGAGGCGACCGCCACCGCCGAGTCGACGATCGGCGAGGGCGCCTACGTCGAGGAGCACGAGAGCGGCAAGGCCGCCTTCAACGTCGCCGCGGACGGGAACGTCAAGGCCGCGGTCACCGGTCCGGACGGCAAGCCGATCCGCGAGGACGTGAGCGGCACGCTGCTGTGGAAGGATGCGTCCGGGGAGAAGAGCGTGCCCCTGACGTTCGACGCGAAGGCCGGCGTCCTGGTCGCCGCGGGCCCCAAGCTCGACGCCGACCTCACCGAGATCGGCTACACGCTCAGCGTCGCCGGCAAGCCGTGGAGCGGCACGCTGCACGTCCCCGCCGGCGGCACCGCCGAGCTCTACGCCAACGCCAAGGGGGCGGCGGATCTCGGGCTCCCGGAGGGGAAGCTCGGCCCGCACGGCGGGCGCATCGAGATCGTCGGCGACGACCGCCTCGAGCTCCTTGTCGACGAGGTGAGCGGCGAGGTCCGCGTCTTCGCGCTCGACGCCGATCTGAAGCCCATCGACATCGGCGAGCGCAAGGTCACGCTCGGCGTGGTGGCCGAGGCGCCGCAGGTGGTCGTGCTCGCCCCGGTGGCCGCGACCGCGGGCGTCGCCGCGGGGGCGTACCTGACCGGCAAGCTCGCGCTCGCCGCCGATCCGCTGAAGGTGACCATCGCGGTGCGGAACGCGGGTCGCTCGGCGGTGGCCCTGTGCGGCTACCGGGCCGGGGCGGCGTTCGCCGTCCACGCGCGCGCCCCGCGCGTGAAGGTGCGCATGAAGACCGACTGGCACGCGCACGCGCACGCGCATGCGCACGCCGACCTGAAGGCGAAGGCCGATCTCGATCCGAAGGTCCACGTCCACACCGGGGCCGGCGCGAAGGCCAACGCGAAGGCCCACGTGAACGTCAAGGCGCCGAGCATCCGGGTGACACCGCCGAGCGTGAACGTGAAGATCAAGGCGCCCAGCATCTCGATCCCCAAGCCGAGCTTCAAGGCGTCGGCCTCGGCGCGCGCGAGCGCGGGGGCGAAGGTGGGGACGCACTGACGCGCGCCCCGGGGGGAGGGGTGGGCGGCGCGGGCCGCCCGGCGAGCTCTCTCCCGCGGGCTGCCTACGGGTGCTGGCGGTCCTCGGCGGGGCCGCCGGCGTGGTCGAGGTTGCGCGCCGTGTTGATCAGCCCCACGTGCGAGAAGGCCTGGGGGAAGTTGCCCACCAGCCGGCCGGCGCTCGGGTCGTACTCCTCGGCGAGCAGCCCCACGTCGTTCCGCAGCGAGAGGAGCCGCTCGAACAGCGCCCGCGCCTCGCCGACCCGCCCCTGGAGGGCCAGGTTGTCGGCCAGCCAGAAGGAGCAGAGCAGGAAGGCGCCCTCGCCGGGCGGGAGCCCGTCGACGCCGGAGCGCGTCGCGTAGCGCTCCACGAAGCCGTCGCGGCTCAGGCGCGCCTGGATGGCGGCCACGGTGCCGACCATGCGGGGATCGGTCGCGGGGAGGAAGCCGACGAGCGGCAGCATCAGCAGGCTGGCGTCCACGTCCGTGGAGCCATAGTGCTGCACGAAGCTGTTCAGCCCCCGGTCGAAGCCCCGCGCGCAGACCTCGGCGTGGATCTCGTCGCGCAGCCTTCGCCACGTGGCCGCATCGCCCGGCAGCCCGAAGCGCTCGACCGCCCTCACCGCCCGGTCCATGGCCACCCAGGCCATCACCTTGGAGTGGGTGAAATGGCGGCGCGGCCCGCGGATCTCCCAGATCCCCTCGTCGGGCTCGCGCCACGCCGTCTCGAGGAAGCCCATCACCGCCCGCTGCACCTGCCAGGCCTCGTCGCTGCGGGTCAGCCCGGAGCGCCGGGCGAGGTGGAGCGCGTCCATCAGCTCGCCGTAGACGTCGAGCTGGTGCTGATCGTAGGCGGCGTTGCCGATCCGCACCGGCGCCGAGCCCTCGTAGCCCGGCAGCCAGCCGAGCGTGAGCTCGGTGATGCGGCGCTCGCCCGAGAGGCCGTACATGATCTGCAGCTTCGCCGGCTCGCCGGCCGCGGAGTTGACGAGCCAGGTGCGGAAGGCCTGCGCCTCGTCGAGGTAGCCGCCCGCCATCAGCGCGTAGAGCGTGAAGGTCGCGTCGCGCAGCCAGCAGTAGCGGTAATCCCAGTTGCGCACGCCCCCGATCAGCTCGGGCAACGAGGTGGTCGGCGCCGCGATGATCCCGCCGGTCGGCGCGTAGGTGAGGGCCTTGAGCGTGATGAGCGAGCGCAGGACGTCGTCGCGATAGGCGCCCTCGTAGGTGCAGCGGTCCGACCAGGCGCGCCACCAGGCCGCGGTGGCGTCGAGCTCGTGCACCGGGTCGAGGGCGAAGGGCACGGGCGCATACGTGGGCGACCAGGTGAGCGCGAACGGCACGCGGTCCCCGGCGGCGACGGTGAACTCCGCGACCGTCCGCAGATCTTCGCCGTGCAGCGGGACGGGCGTGTGCAGGAAGAGGGTGTCGGGCCCGGCCGTGGCCCGGATGCCGTCGGGGGTGCGCTGGACCCACGGCACCACCCAGCCGTAGTCGAAGCGGATGATCAGCTCCATGCGCAGGGGCACGACGCCGCGGCGGCCGACGACGAGGCGCATCACGTCGGGGGCGGCGTCGCGGGCCGGCATCCAGTCGATGACGGAGACCACGCCGCGCTCGGTCTCGTGCTCGGTCTCGAGGATCAGCGTGCCGGGCCAGTAACGCCGGCGCACGCTGCGCGTGGGCTCGGCCGGCGCGATCTGCCAGCGGCCGTGCTCGGGCGTACCGAGCAGCGCCGCGAAGCAAGCGCCCGAGTCGAAGCGCGGGAAGCAGAGCCAGTCGATCGACCCGTCGCGGGCCACGAGGGCCGCCGTCTGACGGTCGCCGATCAGCGCGTAGTCCTCGATCCGGGAAGGCATGGGGCGGCTCCTCTCAGCGGGAGGTGATGGCCTAATTTGCCCCGGAGTGAACCCCATGAAGGCGGGAAGGTAGGAAGATCATTGATCTTTTTTTCTCGCTTTCCCACCTTCATGTTCAAAACCCATCACGCTCTCCTGGTGCCTTCGGGGGAGGGACGGAAGCGGGGGAGGGGCACGTGCTGCTCGTTGCGACTTGCGGTCGCTCCCTCAGGGCCGATGTTCACCGCGCACGTCGCAGCTCCCGATAATCGATCTTCCCCGTCGGCGTCCGCGGCAGCTCGTCCATCGTGACGATCTTCTCCGGGATCATGCAGGGCGGCAGCCGCTCCGCGAGGTACATCCTGAGCGCGCGGTCGTCCGCGTCCCCTGCGAGGGCGACGAAGCCGCGGAGCGTCTTGCCGAGGCGCGCGTCCTCGACGGCGATCACGGCGGCCTGGCGCACGGCGGGGTGCGACGCGAGCGCCGCCTCGACCTCGCCCGGCTCGACCCGGTAGCCCCGGACCTTCACCATCCGGTCGATGCGGCCGCGGAAGTAGAAGAGCCCGTCGGCTCTGCGCTCCACCCGGTCGCGCGTCCGGTACGGGCCACCGTCGATGGTCGTCGGCCCCGAGACCATGAGCTCGCCCGTGCCGGGGCCCTCGATGACGCGGCCGTCCTCGTCTTCAGCGAGCAGCGCGCAGGCGGCGTAGGGGCACGCGACGCCGATCGGGAGCTCGCTCACCCCGTCGAGCGCCGAGCGGTCGACGCGGTGGAATGTGCAGACGTTCGTCTCGGTCGGGCCGTACAGGTTGTAGAGGGCCGCGCCGGGGACGCGCGCCGCGAGCGCCGCGAGCTCGCGCGGCGGGAACACCTCGCCGGCGAACAGGATGGCGCGCACCGTCGGGGAGAGCGCCCCGGCCGGAGCGCCCGCGTCCGCCCCGGGGAGCGCCCCGGCCGGAGCGCCCGCGTCCGCCCCGGGGAGCGCCGCGGCGAGCTTCATGAACATCGACGGCACGCCGTAGATGACCGTCGGCGCGAGCGCCGAGACCGCGTCGCGCAGCGCGCGGCCCGAGGCGAGATCGCGCCGCGCCATCGTCGCGAGCGTCGCGCCGGCGCGGAACGTCGCGAGGTGGTCGAACCACGCGAGATCGAAGACGAGCTCGGCCACGCGGAGGACCCGATCCGCCGGCGCGAGGCCGATGAGGTCGATGCAGAAGGCGGTGAACGCGTCGAGCCCGGCCCACGTGATGGGGACCGGCTTCGGCTCGCCGGTGCTGCCGGAGGTGTGCAGGATGCACGCGAGATCCTGCGCCCCGGCTTCGCAGGCTTCGCCGCCCGCGCCGGCGGCACCGACTTCGCCGCCCGCGCCGGCGGGCGCCGCCCCGCGCAGCACCCGCCCCTCGGCGTCGAGCTCCACGCGCGCAAGGCCCCCGTCGAGCTCGGCGCCGATGCCGTCGGCGAGGGCCGCGGCCGCGGCGTCGAGCACGATCGCGCGGCATCCCCGGGCCCGCGCGATCCGCCCGAGCCGCGCGGGCGGCGCGGTCGCGTCGAGCGGGACCGCCACGACGCCGGCCGTGAGCACCCCGGCGAGCGCCACCGGCTCGTCGTGCGCGCGGCCCGAGGAGAGCAGCGCCACCCGGTCTCCGGGGCGCACGCCCGCCCCGGCGAGCGCCGCGCCGACGGCCGCCGCGCGCGCCGCGAGCTCGGCGTACGTGACCGCGGCGCCGCGCGACGCGAGCGCGACGGCGTCGCCGCGCGCGGCCAGGTCCTCGACGCGCAGCCGGTAGGGGCCGGCCACCGCGGCCTCGCTAGCCCTGCGCGGCCGCGATGCGGCCGGCGACGAAGCGCGCCATGCGGTCCACGGTCGACACCTCGTCGAGGTCCACCTCCTCGTCCGGGATCTTCACGCCGAAGCGCTGCTCGATGAACACGAGCACCCGCGTCAGCGACATGGAGTCGAACCCGGACCCGCCCTCGAAGAGATCCTCGTCCGGGGCGAGCGGCGCCTTGCGAAGGAGGATCTCGTTCACGATATGGTCGTGCAGCGCGCGCCGCACCGCCTCGAGGTCTTGTGTCACCGCGATGAGCCCTTTCCTGTCCGGGCGCTCAGCCGAGCGCCGGCGTCGCCTTGCGGGCAAGATAGTCGATGAGGTCGATCTTGGACACGACGCCGAGGACCGTCTCCTTGTCGACGACGAGCGCGATCTTCGCGTCGCTCAGGACGCCCTTCAGGAGCTCGACCTTCGTCGCCGGCGTCACGGTCGCATAGTCGCTCTCGACGAGCCCGCCGATGCTCGAGTCGAGCGTGCCGCTCCCCTTCACGAGGTGCCGCAGCAGGTCGACCTCGTGGACCATCCCGCGCAGCTTGCCGTCCTCGGTGACCGGGAGCTGGCTTATCCCGTGCGATTTCATCATGTCGATGACCTCGCGGACCCGGGCGTTCGCGTCGGCGGTGACCACCGCCCCGCTCGGCTTGACGGCGAGCAGATCGCGCACCGTCCCGAGGCCCTTGTCCTCCTCGAGGAAGCCGTTCTCTCGCATCCAGTCGTCGTTGAAGATCTTCGAGATGTACTTGGACGCGCCGTCGGGCAAGAGGACGAGGATATTCTCCTTCCTCCCGCTCTGCCGCGCATACTTGATCGCGCCGGCGACCGCCGCGCCCGCGGAGCCGCCCACGAAGAGGCCCTCGAGCCGCACGAGATCCCGGGTCATGAGGAAGCACTCCTTGTCGTCGACCCGGACGATCTCGTCGATGATCTTTAGGTTCATCGTGCTCGGAAAGAAATCCTCGCCGATCCCCTCGACCTTGTAGGCAAAAGGCTTCGTGATCCGCTGGGTCTTCACGTAATCGTAATAGAGCGATCCCACCGGGTCGACGCCGACCATCTTGATGTCCGGCTTGCGCTGCTTGAGGACCTTGCCCACGCCGCTGATGGTGCCTCCCGTCCCCATGCCGGTGACGAAGACGTCGAGCTCGTCGCCGCACTGCTCCCAGATCTCGGGGCCGGTGGAGCCGACGTGGGCGTCGGGGTTCGACGGGTTGTGGTACTGGTTCGCGTAGAAGCAGTTAGGCGTCTCGTCGGCGATGCGCTTCGCTACCTGGTAATAGCTGCGCGGGTCGTCGGGCTCGACGGCGGTCGGACAGACCACGACGCGGGCGCCATAGGCGCGCAGGGTCGCGATCTTCTCCTGCGACATCTTGTCTGGCATGACGAAGACGCACTTGTATCCGCGGATCGCGGCGACCATGGCGAGGGCGGCGCCGGTGTTGCCGCTGGTCGCCTCGACGATCGTCCCGCCCGGCCTGAGCCCGCTCGCCTCGGCGTCGCGGATCATATTCAGCGCGACCCGATCCTTGTGGCTGCCGCCCGGGTTCAGGTACTCGCACTTGACATAGATGTCGCTCTCGATCCCCTCCGTGACCCGGTTCAGCTTGACGATCGGCGTGTTGCCGACGGCTCTCGTGATATCGCTGAGCGCGCCTCGCATCATGGAGGGACCTCTAGCCGCCGCGCGCCGCAGCGACAAGAGGAGCGAGCGGGCGCGGAGGGCCCCGTTACATCGCCTCTCGCACCCCGGCGCGCGGCGGTCACGGGCGCTTTCGCGATCGTCGGGCGGCGAGGGGTTAGGGTCTTATCCATGCTCTCCCGCCGAGCCGTGATCGCCACGTGATGAGCTACACGCGCACCGGAGCGCCCGTCGCCTTCGACGGGGCGCCGATCGAGGAGATCCGGTCCGCCGCGCGCGGGTACGCGGCGAGCAAGGCGTTCAGCCGCGACACGGTGGGCGAGATCGCGCCCGGGCCGGTCGAGCCGCGGCGGCGCGCCCGGCGGCGCCGAGCAGCGCGCGGAGGTCCTGCGGGAGCAGGCTCGCGAGGGCAGGGCGCCGCGCGCCCCCGGGGAAGATCGCCGGGCGGCCCCGGCCATGCGCCGCACCGTCGTGGTAGGCTGGCGAGATGGGCTCCGAGCCGAAGGTTCACCCGAGCGCCGAGACGGCGCTCCTCAAGGTCCGCTCCAAAGAGATCGCGTTCAGCCGCTTCCGCGTGCAGGTGACGGCCGGCCCCGACGCCGGGGCGTCCCAGATGTCGGACGCGACCGAGTTCGTGATCGGCACCGCGCCCGGCAACCAGATCATCCTGACCGACCGGGCGGTGTCGCGGCACCATTGCGTGATCACCGTCACCCCGCGCGGCTTCCTGCTCCGCGATCTGGGCAGCAAGAACGGCACGACCCTCTCCGGCTTCCGCGTCGAGGCGGCCTACCTCCAGCCGGGCGCCACGCTCGGGCTCGGGCAATCGACGCTCCGCTTCGAGCCGCTCGCCGAGGAGATCCGCGAGCCGCTCGGCGACGAGGAGCGGTACGGCCGGGTGCTCGGGCAGAGCACCGCGATGCGCCGGATCTTCGCGGCGCTGCCGCGGATCGCCGCGTCGGACTCGACGGTGCTCATCGAGGGAGAGACGGGCACGGGCAAGGGCCTGCTCGCCGAGGCGATCCACGAGAGCAGCCCGCGGGCGGGCGGGCCGTTCGTCGTGATCGACTGCGGATCCATCCCGCCGACGCTGATCGAGGCCGAGCTCTTCGGCCACGCGAAGGGGGCGTTCACGGGCGCGCAGGCGGCGCGCGCCGGCGCGTTCGAGGCCGCGCGGGGCGGCACCGTGCTGCTCGACGAGATGGGCGAGCTCCCGCTGGACATGCAGCCGAAGCTCCTGCGCGTGCTCGAGGAGCGACAGATCCGGCGCATCGGCACGATCGAGCCGATCAAGCTCGACATCCGGATCATTGCGACGACCAACCGCGATCTTCGCCAGGAGGTGAACCGCGGGAATTTCCGGTCGGACCTCTATTACCGGCTGAACATCGTCCGGCTCCGCGTCCCCGCGCTGCGCGAGCGCCCCGACGACATCGCGCTGCTCACGGCGCACTTCTACCGGCAGCTCGCGCAGGGGACGGACCAGAGCCCGCCAGGTGACCTGCTCGATGCGTTCATGCGCCAGGACTGGCCGGGCAACGTCCGCGAGCTGCGCGGCGCGGTGGAGCGCGCGGTGCTGATGATCGATCCGGCGCTGTTCCGCGAGGCGGTGATGGGCTCGGGGGAGAGGGAGAGCGGCCCCCCGGCGCCGGAGGCGCTCCGGGACGACGATCTCAGCCTGTCGTTCCGAGAGGCGAAGGAGCGCGCCGTGGCGCGCTGGGAGCGGATGTATCTGAGGGCGCTCGTGCGCGAGAACGGCGGCAACCTCTCGCGCGCCGCCCGCGCGGCGCGCATGGACAGGAGCCACCTGCGCGAGCTCCTCCAGCGGCACAGCGTCTCGGCGACCGAGGTGTGACGGCGCGAATCTGCACGGAAGTCCGGCCTTCCCCGGCCGGACTTCCGTCGGGCGAGCCAGCGCCCGCCCTCTGCTGCGGGCGAGCAGGGGGCGCCGTCTACTGATTGGCCTTCTGCCGGCTCTCTCCCTTGAGCTCCTTGGCCTTCCCTTCAGCGGCCATCTGCTCGTTGTCGACGAGCTTTCCGATCCGGTTCTTGATGGCGCCGGCGGCCTCCTCCAGCGCGCCCTGCGCGCGCTCATCCGCCTTGGCGTCCTCCTGCTGGACCTTTCCTCGGAGCTCCTTGGC
Source organism: Sorangium sp. So ce887 (assembly GCF_051521455.1). Classification (NCBI taxonomy): domain Bacteria; kingdom Pseudomonadati; phylum Myxococcota; order Polyangiales; family Polyangiaceae; genus Sorangium; species Sorangium sp. So ce887. The sequence goes on from NZ_CP150354.1 coordinate 664,052, forward strand.
GCGGCCCTCCGCTTCCATCTGCTCGTCTCCGATCAGCTTGCCGAGGCCCTTCTTGATCTTGCCGCCCAGCTCGTCGGCAGCCCCTTCATTGCGGTCGCTTGCGTTGCTCATTGTACTCTCCTCCGGGTGGACACCCGCAGAACCTGTCTGCGGTGCGCCATGGCCTCTGCACCTGGCACCTGGCAACATCATCTAGCAACCGCTGCGCCACCGCGGCGCGCCGGGTCTTGTCGAGGTCGTGAAGGCGATTGGGGCAGGCTACCTCGCTCGCCCTCTGTTTTTCAGCTCGCCTGAGACAATACGCCACGCTGCCATCAGGCAAGCCGTCGCACGGCGCAAGCCGACCGTCCTGGCTCTCCAGAACGCATTCTGCGCCGCGGTCGGATTTCGCGATGGAAAGGTGACCCGGCGCTCTGTCCGCGGCGCTCAGCTCGCCTGTGGGCCTGTGGAGAGGCCGGACTCCACGGCATGGCGCGGCGCTTGCTGAACAGGCTGCATAGCAACCAGGAGCGCTTCGCTCCAATCCGGGAGGTTCATCATGTCGTTCATTCTCTTTCTCCTGTTTGGCCTCGTCATCGGCGCTCTGGCGCGCCTTATTGTCCCGGGGCGTGAGCCTGGCGGGTGGGTCGTCTCGATGATTATCGGCGTCGTCGGCTCCTTCGTCGGCGGGCTGCTCGGCCGCATGCTCTTCATGTACCGCGAGGGCGAGCCGGCGGGGTTCTTCATGTCCCTGATCGGCGCCATCCTGCTCACCGCCGGGTACCAGGCGATCGCGCGGCGCCGTTCGGTGGTATGAAAGGGTCGATTGACCCTCTCGTGAGGCGCTACGCCCGAGCTCGTCCCGGGGCGCGACGTGGAGGAGCTCTCGCTCCGCTGCAGTGCCCTGTGACGTCCGGGATCACCTCGGGTCGACCGCACGACGAGCGGTGGATGAGGCGTCGCTGTTCATGAGCCCGGATCTCGGGCTCAGGCGCCGCGGCGCTCTCCTCCCCCCCGCGGTAGGCCGGAGGGGGCCCTGCTCGTCGCATGGCTCATCCCCCCAGGGTCGTGCGGCGAGCAGGACCTCCTCTGGCCGGCTTGCCGGGTAGCGCTTGACGCGGCAGGATGCTTTGGGCTTGCTAGCGCGCTCCGCGCTCTCGCCCAAGGTCCTGCCATGTCGTTCTCCATTCTGCCCCCGCCGATCACGCCCCTCGCCGCGATCCTGCCGTCCGAGCCGCTGCTCCTCATGGGCGCCGGTCCGGTGCCCATCCCGCAGGCGGTCGCCCAGGCGAACGGGGTCATCATCAATCACCTCGGCCCCACCATGGATCGCGTCATCCAGAACGTGAAGTACATGGCGGCCTACGCGTTCCAGACGCGCAGCGACAAGATCATCGGCCTCGCCGGGCCCGCGTCCGCGGCGATGGAGATGGCCGTCTCGAACCTGTGCTGGCCCGGGCGCAAGGTCCTCTGCCTGAAGGTGGGGACGTTCAGCGGGCGCCTCGGCGAGATGGCGCTCGGCGTCGGCGCCGACGTGACCTTCCTCGAGGGGCCGCCCGGCCGGCCCGTGACGCTCGCGGATGTGCGCGAGGCGATGAAGAAGCAGCGGTACGATGTGATCACGATGGCGCACGGCGAGACGTCCTGCGGCGTCCGCATGGTGGAGCTGCCGGAGATCTGCAAGCTCGCGAAGGCGCAGGGCACCCTCACGATCGTCGACGCGGTGGTCACGCTCACGGCCATGCCGGTGCACATGGACGAGTGGGGCATCGACGTCGGCATCGTCGGCGGGCAGAAGGCGCTGTCGTCGATCCCGGGCGTGTCGGCCTGTGCGTTCTCCCAGGACGCGTGGAAGGTCGTCGAGGAGCGCCCCTCGCCGCGCCCGCACTGGTGCTACGACGCCACGCGCGCGCAGCGGTTCTGGGGCTACCAGCAGTACCACTACACAGCGCCGGTGCCCGGCGTGCTCGCGCTGCACGAGGCGCTGCGCCTCGTCTGCGAGGAGACGCTCGAGCGGCGGTTCCGCCGCCACGAGATGAGCTCCCTGGCGATGCAGGCGGGCCTCGAGGCGATGGGGCTCGAGCTGTTCGCTTCGAAGGACGTGCGCCTCAACAGCGTGCTCGCCATCAAGCTGCCGACCGGCGCCGACAGCGCCCGGATCCGCGAGTACATGACCAAGGCCTTCCGCGTCGAGATCTCGGGCGCCTTCGGCCTGAACATCGTGCGCGTCGGCCAGATGGGCGAGCAGTGCCGCTCGCACAACCTGTTCAAGACGCTCTACGCCATGGGCATGAGCTTCCAGCGCGAGGGCGTGAAGCTCGACGTCTCCGAGGGCATGGCCGCGCTCGAGCAGGGGCTCGCGGGTGACCGTGAGTACTTCGTCGACTAGCTCCGCCCGCCGGCGCCGCTAGCTCCGCCCGCCGGCGCCGCTAGCTCCGCCCGCCGGCGCCACCGGCGGTCCGGGGAGGGATCACCTGGCTTTCGCTAGGCGTCGCGGCGGTGAGCGCCGGCTCGCGGCGCTGCGCGGCCTCGAGCCGGCTCCGGTGCGCGTCGAGCAGGTCGCTGCGCGTCAGCATCCCGAGCACCTTGCGGGGCGCCTGCCTGGACACGACCGGCAGCCTGCCCACGCCCTCGGTGACCATGTGATCGGCGGCCTCGCGGAGGGAGCTGTCGTCGAACACCACGGCGGGCGGCCGCCGGATGAGGTCGCGGATCGCGAGCGCGCCGGGTTGCTCGGTGAGCACATCGCGCTGGGTGACCACGCCGACGAGCTCCCCTCCGCCGTCCACGACCGGGAAGCCCTGGTGGCGCGAGCCCTCCGCCTGCGACAGCAGAAAGGCGCGGGCCGCCTCGACCGTGTCGTCGGCGGCGAGCGTCACGGCGGGGCGGGAAGCGGCGTCGCGCACGGTGATCTGCGCCAGGTGATCGGCCGCGTACTCGGCCATCACGCGCGCGCCGCGGCGGGCGAGCTTCTCGGTCATGATGGAGTGCCGCATCAGCAGGATCGAGACGAGGAACGCCGCGCTGCAGCCGCCGAGCAGCGGCAGCAGCCCCATCGGCTGCCGGGTCGTCTCGAACGCGAAGACGACCGAGGCGAGGAGCGCCCGGGAGGCGCCCGCGAAGATCGCCGCCATCCCGACGAGCGCGGCGACGCGCGCGTCCACGCCGAGCCAGGGAAAGAGCGCGGCGGCGGAGAGGCCGAGGATCGCGCCGAGCCCGCCGCCGATGGTGAAGAGCGGCGCGAGCGTCCCTCCCGAGGTGCCGCTGCCGAGCGCGATCGACCAGGAGACGAACTTCAGCACCGAGAGCGACACGAGCGCGGCGAGCGCGAGGCGGCCGCTCAGGATGTCGTCGATGTTGTCGTACCCGACGCCGAGCGTCCGCGGCGCGACGTAGCCCACCGCGCCGATCGCGACGGCGCCGATCGCCGGCCACCACATCCAGTGGAGGGGCAGCCGCTCGAACGCCTCCTCGATCGCGTAGATCGCGCGGGTCGCGCCCATCGCCGCGAGGCCGAGCGCCGCGCCGAGCGCGATGTAGAAGACGAGCGCCGGGCCGGTCGAGGGCGCCACGGCCGCCATCTCGAACGCCGGCGCGGTCTCGCCCGCGGCCAGGCGCGCCGCGGCGGCCGTGGAGGCGGCGAGGGCGACGGGGATCACCGAGCGCGGGCGGTACTCGAAGAGCAGGAGCTCGATGGCGAGCAGCACGGCCGCCACCGGGCTCCCGAAGGTCGCTGACATGCCCGCCGCCGCGCCCGCGGCGAGCAGCGTCTTGCGCTCGTCCGCGGTGATCCGGAGCAGCTGCCCGACGAGCGAGCCGAGCGCCCCGCCGGTCGCGATGATGGGCCCCTCCGCGCCGAACGGCCCGCCGGTGCCGATCGCGATCGCCGCGGAGAGCGGCTTGAGCAGCGTCATCCGCGGCGGGATGCGGCTCTGGTTGAAGAGCACCTGCTCCATCGCCTCCGGGATCCCGTGGCCGCGGATCGCCTGGGAGCCGTAGCGCGCCATCACGCCGACGACGAGCGCGCCGGCGATCGGCACGACGAGCACGAGCGCGCCCACGTGGTGCTCGGCGGGCGACGCGGGTCCGGCGGAGAGCCGGCCGAAGAACGCGAGGTTCGTGATGACGGCGATGAGCGCGGTGAGCAGCTCCGCCGCGAGGAAAGCGACGCCGGCGATCGCGATCGCGAGGCCGCTCACGAGGACGACCCGCCGGTCGACGGCGGCCCTGGGGGCGGGGACGTGGAGGACCTCGAGGGCCGGGCCCATCGAGGGGGCGACCGGGATGCTCTCGGCGGCCGCGGTGTGGGGGGCATTCACGCTCGACATGTCAGCTCTCGTCTCCGGCCCCGGCGGCGGTGAGGGCTTCTTCGCCCTCGAAGAACAGGGGCGGGGCCTCGTCGCCGGCGCCGAGCGCCCGGGCGAGGGTGGTGAGGCTCTGCGCGAGCCCGCGGCGCTCGTCTTCCGGCAGGCGGTCCACGGCGGAGATGAGCTCGGCCTGCACGGTGCGCGGCGCGCGGCGGAGCAGCGCGCGACCGGCAGGGGTGAGCGAGATCTCGGTCCGGCGCGCGTCCTCCGGCGAGTCGCGCCGGGTGACCAGGCCGCGCTCGGCGAGGCGCGTCACCACGACCGACACCGAGCTCTGGTGGGTGAGCGTGCGCCGCGCGAGCTCGGCGACCGACGCGGCGGCCGCCTGGTCGAGCTGCTGCAGCACGAACAGCTGCGCGCTGCTCAGGCCGAGACGCCGCTCGCACGCGCGCGAGGAGACGCGCAGGCGCTGCACGATGGCGCGGATCGCGTCCATGACCCGCTGCGCGTCCGGCCCGCCGGGGGCCTGCGGCGCGGCGGCCTTCCGCCGCGCTGGTGGAGATGCATGGGAGCCCATATATTGCGCGGGAAGCTACGCCGCGCGCCGACCGGGCGCAAGCGGCGTGCGGCGCCTCGCGGGGTCAGTCGGGGCCGAGGCGGGGCCGTCCTCGACGGGGTACGCCGGGGCGGGCGGCAGAGGCGGTCTTCCACCTGGGCGTGCGGCGCGCGGCGCGAGCCCACGTGGAAGAGCGCCCATCGGGCGGACCGTGCGGGGGATCCTTCGCGGGGCGTCGCCTGCGCGGGCGATCCAGGCTAAGAACCGGCCCTCCCACCATGACCTTTCAAGACCTCATTCTCACCCTGCAGAAGTTCTGGGCCGATCGTGGCTGTCTCATCGTGCAGCCGTACAACTCGGAGGTCGGCGCTGGCACCTTCAACCCGGCGACGTTCCTGCGCGCGCTCGGCCCCGAGCCCTGGAATGTGGCCTTCGTCGAGCCTTCCCGGCGGCCCGCGGACGGTCGTTACGGGGAGAACCCGAACCGTATGCAGCAGTTTCACCAGTTCCAGGTGATCCTCAAGCCGAGCCCGCTCGACATCCAGGACCTCTACCTGGAGTCGCTGCGCGCGATCGGCACGAACCCGCTCGATCACGACGTCCGGTTCCTCGAGGACGACTGGGAGTCGCCGACCCTCGGGGCGTGGGGGCTTGGCTGGCAGGTGTGGATCGATGGGCTCGAGATCTCCCAGTTCACCTACTTCCAGCAGATCGGCGGGATCGACTGCCGCCCCGTCTCCGGCGAGCTCACGTACGGCCTCGAGCGGATCGCGATGTACCTGCAGGACAAGGACAGCATCTACGACGTCGTCTACTCGGACAGAGGCGGGAAGGTCGTGCGCTACGGGGATCTCCACCAGCGCGCCGAGTGGGAGTGGTCGACCTACAACTTCGAGGAGGCCGACATCCCCGAGCACTTCGCGGCGTTCGACGTGTGCGAGGCCGAGGTGAAGCGGCTCCTCTACCGGGGCGCGGATCCGGCGGCGAAGGGGGCGGCGATCGACCCGAAGAAGGCGCTCGTGCTCCCGGCCTACGATTTCGTGGTGAAGGCGGCGCACCGCTTCAACGTGCTCGACGCGCGGGGCGCCATCAGCGTGACCGAGCGGCAGCGCTTCATCGGCCGGGTCCGCGCGCTCGCGCGGGCGGTCGCGGAGACGTACCTCGCGCAGCGCGAGGCGCTCGGCTACCCGCTCCTCGGCGAGCCGCAGGCGAAGGCGGCGGAGTAGCGCGCCGCGGGCGGAGGCGGCGCAGCGGCGCGCCGCCTCGCCGGGCGGCCGTCCGCCTCAGGCGAGCGGGCTGTCCGGGAGGAAGTCGCGGCGCGTGCAGAGCGCGACGAGCGGCAGCCCCGCGGCGCGGATGGCCTCGGCGCCGCCCTCGAGGCGGTCGACGAGGGCGATCACGCCGACCACCGAGGCGCCCGCGGTGCGCAGCTTCTCGACCGCCTTCAGCGTCGAGCCGCCCGTCGTGATCACGTCCTCGAGGATCGCGACGGGCATCCCGGGCACGAGCCCGCGATCCCCCTCGACGAGGCGGCGCGAGCCGTGGTCCTTGACGTCCTTGCGCACGTACAGCGCGGGGAGGGGGCGGCCGCGCAGGAAGCTCGTGAGCGACACCGCGCTCGCGAGGGGGCACCCGCCGAGCTCGACGCCGGCGACCGCCTCGCACCGGGGGAGCGCGTCGAGCGCCTCGAACATCAGCGAGCCGACGAGGGCGTGGCCCTCGGCCGTCAGCACCGACTGCTTGCAGTCGATGAAGAAGTCGCTCTCGCGACCGGACGCGAGGACGACGCGCTTCTGCTCGAACGAACGCTCGCGCAGCAGCGCGACGAGCCGCTCCCGCTCCGAGGCGCCGGCGACGCTCACCGCCCGCCTCGCTTGCGGAGCGACGCCTTCGCGGCCCCCTTCCGGAGCGCGGGGACGACGGGCGGCGGCGGCCCGCCGGCGCCCTCCGCCGCGTCGGGCTCGTCGCCCTCGCCGGCGGCCGAGGCCGACAGGTCGGCCTCCTCGTCGTCGTGCACCGCCGCGAGGCGCGGCTCGGGCGCAGGCGCGGGCCTCGCCTCGACCGGCGCGGGGCGGGGCGCAGGCGCGGGGCGGGGCGCAGGCGCGGGGCGGGCCGCAGGCCGCGCGGCCGGCGCGGGCGCGCGCTGCTCCGCGGGGGCCCGCGCCGGCCGCGCAGCCGCAGCCGCAGGCGCGGCCGCTGCGCGCGGCGCGACCGCAGCGGCGGCGGCCCGGACCGGGGCGGGCGCCGCGGCGAGCGGCGCGCCGGTGGTGACGTTGCCTCGCACCAGCGCGCCGGCGTGGATGCCGATCTGCGGCGCGCCGAGGTCGCCGACGACGCGCGCGCCGGGCTCGAGGATCACGGCCTCCTCGCCGGAGATGTTCCCGGCGACCGAGCCGCGGACGACCACGCGCCGCCCCCGCACGTCGCTCTGGATGAGCGCGCCTTCGCCGATGGTCACGTCGCCGGTCATGACGACGCTCCCCTCGACGTGGCCGAGGATCTCGAGATCCCCGTCGCCCTGCACGTTGCCGCGGATGGCCGTCGTCGGCCCGATCGAGGACTGGGCGGCCATCGGCTACACGTCCATGTCGACGTTGCCCTTGAACGAGGCTCCGTCCGCGATGGTCAGCCGCGACGCTTTCACGTCGCCGACGAGGCGACCGCCCGCGAGGAGGTCCACGCGGTCGGCTGCCGTGACGTTGCCGGTCACGTTGCCGCCCACCTGGAGCGACGCCGCCCCGATGTCCGCTTCGACCAGCGCCCCTGCGTCGATGGTCAGCGGCCCCTCGACGGTGAGCTTTCCGCGCACCGTCCCGGCGACGATCACCTCCTCGTCGGAGGTGATCTCGCCCTCGATCGTGAGCCCGTTTCCGATGATCGTACCCGCCACGTTCGTGCTCCTCGTCGCGCCTTGGCGGCGCGATTCTTCGTCCGTCAACGCGCGCTACCGCCCCGCCGATTCGCGTCGGGGGCTCTGTGCGCGCCCGCCGGTCCGCTCCGAGAGCTCGGCCGGCAGGTCGAACTCCGCCTCGATGCGGCCGGCGAACGCCGCGCCTTCCTCGAGGATCACCTCGCTGCCGCCCACGTTCCCGGCGTACTGCGCGGTCGCCCGGATGGTGACGGGGCCGCGCGACGTCACGTCGCCCGTGAGCTGTCCGGAGACGACGAGCGAGCTCGCCTCGACGTCGCCGGTGACCGACGCTCCGTCCTCGATCTCGAGATCGCCGGTCAGCTGGATGTTCCCCTCGACGCTCCCCTCGACCCGGAGCGAGCCGTCGCCGTGGACGCGCCCGCGGATGCGGGCGCCCCTTCCGATGAGCGATTCGGCGGCGTCCGGTTCGCGGTGCGTGGTTGTCGAGCCTCGGGCCATTCTCGTCTCCAGTGCGCGGTGGGGGCCGCGCGAGCCGGGGCGCGCACCTGATGCCCGGCTCGTCCGCTGGAGCTGGGCGAGCGACATCGCCCGGCCCTGCGGCGGCGCGGACGCTACTCCAAGGCGCTGCGCCTCGCAACCGGCGGGCGGGCTCGGTGCGGGCGGCCTCGCAGGGCGGCCTCGGTGCGGGGCGGCCTCCGCCCGCTGCAGGGGAGCCCTCGGGGGAGGCTTCCGGCGCTCCTGGTCGAGGTGATACGGTCTCTCTTGACTGGGCTTTCCTTGCTCGCGACGCCTCCGGTGCCCCTGACGGCGAACCGACGTGGACGGCTCAGCGCGCGTCGTCGATCGCTGACCAACGCAACCCGGGGGTTCCTCATGCGCAAGATAGCTATCGTGGGATCTGGACAGGCTGGCCTGCTCGCGGCGCACGCCCTCGTGAAGGCCGGCTACGACGTGACGCTCACCTCGGATCGCACGCCAGAGCAGTGGCTGAACGAATCGAAGCCGACCGGCACCGCAGCCCGGTTCGACAGGGCGCTCGAGTTCGAGCGCGAGCTCGGCCTGGCCTTCTGGGAGGACGCCGCGCCCCCGGGCCAGGGCGTTCAGCTGACCGCGTGCCCCGCCCCGGGCAACCGCCTCCTGACGCTGGCAGGCCGCCTGGAGCGGCCCTTCATGGCGATCGACCTGCGGCTCCAGAGCCACCGGTGGATGCTCGAGCTCGAGCGGCGGGGAGGCAAGATCGTCATCGAGCCCGTCACGGTCCCGCGGCTCGACGCGATCGCGGCGGAGAACGATCTCACCATCGTCGCCGCTGGACGAGGCGACCTGTGCAGCCTGTTCGAGCGCGACGCGGGGCGCAGCGTCCACACCGAAGCGCAGCGCAACCTCGTCATGATCTGCGTGACGGGACCGAAGCTCGGGTTCGACGGCGTCCCGCTGCTCCCGGTCAAGTTCAACCTGTTCGGGGGCCTCGGGGAGGCGTTCTGGGTGCCTTACCACCACAAGGACGTGGGACCGAGCTGGAACTGCATCGTCGAGGCGATCCCCGGAGGGCCGATGGACCGGTTCCAGGGCGCGACGTCGGGAGAAGAGATCCTCGCGATCACGAAGGAGCTGGTGAAGGAGCTCATCCCCTGGGACCATGAGTGGTTCAGGACAGCCGAGCTGTCGGACAAGCATGGATGGCAGAAAGGGCGGGTCGTCCCGGCGGTGCGCAAGCCGGTCGGGCGGCTGCCCTCCGGCCGGATCGTGACGTCGCTGGGCGACACGGCGATGTCGCTCGATCCGATCGGCGGCCAGGGGGCCAACAGCGGCAACAAGATGGCGCGCAACCTGGTCGAGTGCATCGTGCAGCACGGCGACCGCCCCTTCGACGCCGAGTGGATGACGCGCACCTTCGATCGCTTCTACGCGCGGCACGGCGGGCCCATCGATCGGTTCAACAACCTCCTCCTCTCGGGCGCGTCTGCGGGGATCTTCCACCTCCTCTTCGCGCAGTACGGCAGCGACGGGCGGGCGGACAACCTGAGCCGGCAGCAGGCGCTCGCGAACGCCTTCGTGAACAACTTCAACGATCCGGCTCAGCTGACGCCGGTCCTCGAGGACGTGGGGCGGGTGCGCGCGTTCATCCAGCAGACGACCGGCAAGCCCTGGCCGCTCGCGCTCGCGGCGGGGGGCGTCGGCGTCGGCCTCGCGCAGGTGCGGCAGCGCCTCGGGCTCCCTCCCGGGCACCCGAGAGCGCCGGCGCACGCCGGGGGACCGAGCGCGTAACGCCCCTGCCGGCCGCTTCGGCATTGCCCAGGACTGGCGTCGTCATGACGGTGGGGCAACGCACGTCGAGCGACCTCTGATTGAACCCCCATCTACACGTCGTGCTTCTCGACGGTACCTATCAGGGCGAACTAAACCGTTTGACGCGCGCCATCAGGAGTGCATAGAGCCATCTCGTCGATCGTGTCAACGTTCACACTGTGGTGTTGACGGATTATTACCGGGTGACGGTCTTCGAGGTGCGGACTGTCGCTGCCGGTACCCGAGGCACAACCATGGCGCCGACACGACGTCAGTGAGGAGCAGACGATGAAACGATGCAGCGCGCCTGTCATGGCGATTCTCCTGGTCGGGTCTCTGGTCGCGGCGTGCGGAGAGGGCGGCGATCCAAAATACACGCTCACCATCGAGACCGGCGGCGAGGGCACGACCGATCCCGCGCCTGGAACCTACACGTACCCGTCTGGCAGCTGGGTGACCGTGACCGCGACGCCCGCCGCGGGCCGCAACTTCCTGGGATGGAGTGGAGCCGGCGCCGGGCTGGACAACCCCGTGACCATCCCCCTGGACGCGAACAAGACGCTGACGGCCACGTTCGGCGCGGCCTTCGAGCCCACGACCTACCAGAACCCCGTCCTGCCCGGGGATCACCCGGACCTGAACATCTACCGGGAAGGCGACGCTTTCTACCTGGTCGGGTCCACCTTCCACATGATGCCGGCCTTCGAGATCCTGCGCTCGACGGATCTCTTGCACTGGGAGCGCGTGACCCGGGTGGTCCACTCCACCGCGACCGCGCTGGACGAGCAGACCGGCCCTGGCAAGGGCACCTGGGGCGGCTTCATCACCAAGGCCGGCGATGTGTACCGGGTCTACTACTCCATCGGGGCCACCCAGCACTTCTCTTCGGCGCCGAGCCTCGCGGGCCCATGGTCAGAGCCCACCAAGGTCGACGTCTTCCCCTACACGCCGCCTGGCAGCGAGACCTCGTACGAACGAGGGACCGGCTCCGACAACTCCGTGTTCGTCGACCCTGACAGCGGCAAGACCTACATGCTCATCAAGAATGGACTGTGCAAATGGGACGCAGACCATCCCAACGACTTTGGCATCAACCTGGCCACGGAGATCGATCCTGCCACCGGGATGCTGGTGCCGGAGTCGACCATCGATCTGAGCTTCATCAACTGGGACCAGGAGACCGGCGGCTGCGGGGACTTCACCGATCCTGACTGGAGCAAGTGGGCCGAGGGGCCGACCATGGCCAAGCGCGGCGAGTGGTACTACTACTTCGTGTCGACCCACACGGCCTGCGGCGGGCAGCTGCACGCCTGGGCTTCGAAGAAGCTGGTCGGCAGCACCTCCGAGGACTGGACGTGGCTCGGCTATGTCCTGACCGGCGAGGAGCCGTACGCTGGCGTGCAGCACATCACGGCTCCGTTCGAGCTCGAGGATGGCACCTGGTGGACCTTTGCCCACTCGTACGACTGCAGCAAGGTGGGTACCCAAGACTGGAAGAACGGCGAATGGATGGGGCTGGGCCGTGAAGGGCTGCTCCTGTCGGTGGACTGGGTCGAGCAGGAAGTGGGCGAGCAGACCATCCCGGTCCCGCAGTTCGTGACCCAGGTGCGCGATCTGCCGGCGCCCGAGCTGCCGCGGAGCAGCGCGCCCTTCCTGCTGCCCGTGAACGATGAGTTCTCGTCGGACAAGATCGGACCTGCCTGGACCTCCTACGGCCGGTCGGAGGACAGGTACTCGGTGACCGACCGCCCGGAGTGGCTGCGGATCAAGCCGGGTGCCGCAGAGACCACGTGGGTGGTGCAGAAGGACGCGCTGCGCTCGAGCACCATGGCCGTGAAGATGGAGTTCACGCCCGAGGCCGACGGCGACGCGGCCGGCGTCCGGCTGGGCAACGGCTACTGGCAGGACGAGCAGCTGCTCTCTGCCCCGACGTGGATGGCCAGCGACGAGAAGTTCATGCTTCCCGCCATCATGGAGGTCTCCGTGGCGCGGGTCATGGAGGACAAGGCCGACAAGATCCGGTTCTCCTTCCGCTCGCGCTCGGTGATGCCCCCGACCGAAGAGGGGGGAGCGTACACCGAGCTCGCCGAGCCGGTCGTGGTGGGCGCATCGGTCCCGGCGCCCTCCGGCGCGGCGGTCTGGCTGAAGCTGGTCCGCACCGGCCACATGGCCACGGGCTGGTTCAGCTCCGATGGCGTCGACTGGACCCAGGTAGGCACCGAGATCGACCTCTCCACGCTCGACCACTTCTATGCGATGGCCCACACCTGGATTGGCAACCAGGCTGGCATGTTCGCGACCAACAGGAGCGCCGACTTCGACCTGTTCACTTACCGCGACGGTTTCACCCCGATCCCGGCCGCGGAGGCGAACCAGGAGTCCGGCGCCGGCGTCGTGTCGAGCGAGTCGGCGGGATCGGTGCTGGGCGAGCTGGAGAACGGCGACTGGGCCATGTATGGCAGCGTCGACCTCGGCAGCGGCGGAGTGAGCTCGAAGGCCATCGAGCTGAAGGCCGCGAGCGCCGGGCAAGGCGGCGCCGTCGAGGTCTGGATCGATCCGCTGGGCGGTGGCTCGGCGATCGGCACGTGCAACATCCCCGGCACCGGCGGCTGGGAGGAGTGGGCGACCACCACGTGCGACGTGAAGCCCACCGCGGGCACCCACGAGGTCTACTTGAAGGTGACGGGCGGCACGGGCGAGCTGCTGCGCCTCGCGTCGCTGCGCTTCGTGCCGGCCAGGTGACCTGTCGGGTTGTTCGTCCCCGATCCCGTGATGAGCGGCCGACAGGCCATGTCACAGGCGCCCGCGGCGGCGCGCCAGGATCTTCTCCGCCGCGCTGAGCGGCCGCTCCTCGCGCGCCGCTTCGCGGCCTGCGGGGGCCGCTGTCCCGTGCGTGCTTCGCCCCGCCGCCGGCGCTCCGGCCGCTCCGCGCTGCTCCGGCCGCGCGCCTGCCTGCTCCGCCGGCGATTCCGGCTGCGCGGGCCCCTCGGGCGGCGTCTCCCATCCCGTCTGCGCCGGCCTCGGCGGGGGCGCCGTCCACGTCGGCCCGCCCCCGCCGCGGTCGCCGCCCCCGCCGCGGCCGTCATCGCGCTGCGCCGGGCCCCCCTGCTGCGCGGTCCCACGCTGCGCGCGCCCCCGCTCCCGCGCCGACAGCAGCGCTCCCACGGTCGCCCCCGCGCCGGCCGCCTCCGCCGTGGCTCCCCACCGCCTCGCCCGCAGCCGCTCTCCCGCCCGCGCGGCCCACGCCCCCGCCGCCTCCGGCAGCGCGAGCCGCCGCGCCGCCACCGCGAGCAGCAGCGCGAGCGCGGCGAAGCTGACCAGCCCCGGCGTCGCGTCCCGGTACGCGAAGCGCTTCGACGCCCGGTCCTCGAAGATCCCCGCGAGCGTGTCGCGCCGCTTGCCCCCGGTGAACTCCGCGATCCGCCCGAGCAGCGACAGATCGCTGCCCGTCGGGCGCAGCTCCTCGCCGGCCGTCATCGCCGCCCCCGTGGTCCCGACGGCCTCCCCCGTGAGCTCGTCCCGGGCCACCGCCACGTACGTCCCCGGCCGCGACAGCGGCAGCGTCGCCGTGTACGCCCCCGCGCCCGTCGCCTCGAGCGGGAGCTCGCGCGCGAAGCCGTCGGGCCCCGCCACGTGCACGACAAGCCGGCGGAACGACTGCGCCCGCCCGTCGTCGCCGATCACGCTCGCCCGCACCGACAGCTCGCCGCCCGACGCTTCGGCCTCGAGGCGCACGCGCGGATCCTCCGCCTTGCGCGTCACGTCGCGCGCCGCCTGCGCGATCATCCGCGCCGCGCCGGGCCAGCGCGTCCACGCCGCCCCCCAGCGGTCCTTGAGATCGCTCGTGAACGCCGCGGCCCGGCCGAGCCCCGCCGACCACACCGCGAGCACCGGATCCCCCTCCGGCCCGGACAGCAGCACCGTCGCCCGGCTCTTGGGGACCGTCACCACGTAGCCCGCGAGCGGCGGCGCCTCGCCGAACGGCACGCCGGCCGTGATCGACGACGGTGCGCCCAGCGCCACGTGGAACGGCTCCTCCACGATCGCGCTCCTCGCGGCGAGGATGGTCTCCTGCGTGAACACCGCGGGCAGCCGCCCGGCGTCCTCGACGAGGTAGAAGCGGCCGCCGCCGAGGCGCGACAGCGTCTCCAGCTCCGGCACGTCGTCGCCCTGGCCCAGCGCCACGACGCTCGTCGTGATCCCGCGGCGCATCGCCGCCTCCACCATCGCGCGGCAAGGCCCCATGTTCTCCGCGTCCGACCCGTCGGCGAAGAGCAGCACGTGCTTCAGGTTCGAGCCGTCCCGGTCGAGCGCGCGGTAGGCCGCCTCGAGCGTGATGTCGACGTAGATCCCGCCGCCGCCCGGGCCCACGGCGCGGATCGCCCTGTCGATCGCGGCCTTGTCCGCGACCGGCCCGAGCGGCACGCTCCACTGCACCGCCGTGTCGACGTGCGCGACGCCGAGCCGGTCGCCGGGGCCGAGCAGCGACGCCGACCGGGACGCGGCCTCGTTGGCGAGCTCGAGCTTCGTCTGGGCGCCGGCGCTCGCCGCCATCGAGCCGGAGATGTCGATGCCGATCACCTCGGCCAGGCTCGCCCGGCGGCGCTCCTGCTTCAGGTCGAACGAGACCGGGGAGACCTCCTCGAGCGGCGTCCGCGCGTAGCCGCCCGGCCCCATGCTCCGATCGCCGCCCATCAGGAGCAGGCCGCCGCCGAGGTCGCGGACGTAGCTCGCGAGCGCGTCGATCTGGCCCGGCGACAGGTCCGCCGCGCGGAGGTCGCTGAGCACCACCACGTCGTAGCCGGCGAGCGCCCCGAGATCGGCCGGGACGCGGCTCAGCCCTCCCTCGTCCACCCGGAACGCGCCGTCCGCGAGCGCCCGCGCGATGAACGCGCCCTGCCCGGCGTCGCCCTCCAGCACGAGCGCGGCCGCGGCCCCGCGCACGCGCACGAACGCGCTCCCCGCGTTGTCCTCGGCGGCCTCGTCGAGCCTCGGATCCTTCGCGGTGATCTCGACGTCGTAGCGGTGCAGCCCCGGCCCCGGCGCCTTCTCGCGGATGCGCAGCACGTCCTCCCCCGCCGCGATCGAGGCGTCGGCGCGGGCGATGAGCTCGCCGTCGCGGCGCAGGCGGATCTCGACCTCGGCCGGGGACGGCGACGACGTGACGAGCCGCAGATCGAGCGCCTCGCCCTCGTCGGCCCGCGAGGGCGCGCGGAGGGCGACCACGCGGATGTCGGGGACCCTCCGCTGCTCCAGCGGGAGCACGTCGATCGGCGCTCCGGCGGCGACGGCGGCCGCGGCCGCGGCCATCGTGTCGCCGCGGGTGGCGACCCCGTCGGTGAGCAGCACGACGCGCGCCGCGGAGTCGGGCGGCACCTCGGCGAGGGCGCGCCGGATGCCCGCGGCGAGGTCGGTTCCGTCGCGGCCGAGCGCGACCCGCTGCGGGGCGGGGAGCTGCGAGCGCGGGCGCGGCGGATCCTCGGTCGCCGCGCTGGCGGCGAAGACGATGGTGGCGATCCGGTCGTCCTCGCGCATGCCGAGCTCGGCGACGGAGAGCTCCTGCGCGACGCGCTGGTCGGCGCTCGGCACGAGGTCGATCGAGCGGCTGCGATCGATCGCGAGCAGGACGGTGAGCCGGTCGAGTGGCCGGCCAATCTCCGGCCCGGCCACGGCCATGGCCGCCGCAAACGCCGCGAAGGGGGTGAGCAGGTCACCGAGCCGCGCGCGCCACGCCCCCTGCCCGCGGGCGCGCGCCGAGGCGAGCGCGAGCCCGAGGTACCGGAGCGCGATGAACGACGTCGCGCCCGCCGCGAGCAGCGCGCCCCAGGGCCGCGCGAGCCGGAGATGGGCGTCCGGGAGCAGCCCGCACCAGACCAGGCCCACGTGGAGCGCCGGAAGCGCGCCTGCGATCATCCAGGCGAGCAGGATCGGGCGGCGGAGCGCGCCGCGCCGGAGGGCGAGGCGGAGCAGCGCGGCGAAGAGGAGCGCGCCGGCCAGCGTGGCGGCGTAGGGCAGGGCGCGCAGCGCGGCCGCCGGGATCAGGGAGGCCTCCGTTCGATCCGCATGCGGTGGAGGCGCAGTAAATCATCTTTGCGGCGCCCCGGGGATGCCGCTTCGGCGAGGTGTGGCCGAGTGCCCCATCGAGGCAGCCGTGCGGCGCCCCTGTCGGTTTAGAGCGGAAATCAGGCGGCATTTTGGCCCGTCCTGTCCCCATTTCCATCTTTGTCCAAGATGGCACGTTGTCTGCTTCAGCGCGGGCACGGGCGGCGAGGCCGCGCAGCAGGGGGCAGGAGAGATCATGTCGCGCATCGAGACCACGGACGCCTGGAGCACCTCGGACGACGGCTCATGGGACCTGGACGAGGGGTTCGGCGAGCCCCCGTGCAGCGCGCGCTACCAGGAGGGGGATCTCGTCGCGGGAAAGTACCGGCTGGTCCGCAAGCTCGGCGAGGGCGCGATGGGCACGGTCTGGGTCGGGGCCCACGTCGTGCTCGGATCCGAGGTCGCGATCAAGCTGATGCGGCCCGAGCTCCGCTCGGCGGAGCTGGCCGAGTATTTCCTCCGCGAGGCGCGCGCCGCCGGCCGGCTGAATCATGCGGAGGTCGTCCGGATGTTCGACTTCGGCGAGGACGCCAAGGGCGATCCCTACCTGGTGATGGAGCTCATCGAGGGCGAGTCGCTGAGGAGCGTGCTGTCGCGCGAGGGGAGGATGACGTCGGAGCGGGCGATCGCGCTGCTGTTGCCGGTCGCGGGCGCGATGCATGCGGTGCACGAGAAGGGGGTCGTCCACCGCGATCTCAAGCCGGACAACGTGATGCTCGTGCGCCGCGCCGGCGGCCGGCTGCAGCCGAAGGTCGTGGATTTCGGCGTCGCGAAGCTCGTCTCCGAGCGCGAGGAGAGCCAGGCGTCGGGGAGCTTCGATGTCTTCGGGACCCCGGACTACATGCCGCCGGAGCAGGTGCTCGCCGCCCCCGACCTCGATCGCCGCGCCGACATCTGGTCGTTCTGCGCGATGCTGTACGAGCTGCTGTCGGGCCGCCCGCCGTTTTCGTCGAGGAACGCGCTGGACGGCCTGCGCGCGGTCCTGCAGGACGCGGTGCCGTCCCTGGTCGATACGCGCGGCCTCGACGCGGATCTCTGGGCGATCATGGACCGCGGGCTGCAAAAGGAGCCGACCTCGCGCTGGTCGAGCATGCGCGAGCTCGGCGAGGCGCTCGCCGCGTGGCTCCGGTCGCGGGGCGTCCGGGAGGACGTGCGGGGCGTGTCGCTCGAGGGGGAGTGGCTCCCGCAGGAAGAGACCTGCGCGCCCGTGAGCTGTGGCATAGCGCCACGCTTTTCATGGGTGGAAGAGCGGGCCAGGCCAAGCCGCCGGTGGTCGTCGCGCCGCCGGGGGCACCGGCTGCTGCACCGGGGCCGGTCGTCTGCCGAGCAGGTGGTTTGCCAGTGAGGACGCGCCGCTGAGCGGTCCGGGCCCAGAGCGGTGGGGGTGAGCGAGCGGCGGGCTGGCTGGAGCAGGGGCCCGGCGGGCTGCTTCGCTTGACCTCGCGGCCCGCGTGTTGCTCTGCTTTGGCGGGTGAACGCTCGCGCTACACCGTCGCTGCGCATCGCGCGGCTCGTGATCGAAAATTTCCGGACGTTTCGGAGGCCCACGGAGATCGTCTTCACGTCCGACGGCGTGGCGGACGAGATGCCCGTGTTCCACGGGGCCAACGGCGCCGGCAAATCCAATGCGCTGGCGGCGATCGACCTGTTCTTTCGCGTTGCCTCGTACTGCTTGCGCTCGGTCGCTGGCGCTGGCGGGACGAGCCCACCGGACGCCGCGCGCAAGCTGCCGTGGGGGTTTCGAGACGAACACTTCGGCTTGTGGATGAACCACCGGAGCTGGCCTCCCGGTGTTCGCGATCCGCAGTGGGTGGAGGTTCACTTCGATGATGCGCGCCTCGGCGCGCTCCGCGTCACGCTGACCCCGTCGGGCAACGACGTCCTCCTGCGGCTGGAGAGGAGGCGTTCCGCCCCGGCGAACTTGTGGGAGGCGCCGCGAGCGGGCAAGAACGCGGGCGGCGTCGTGCTGAAGGATGGCACGGGAAACATCCTGCAAATTGATGAGATCTCCCCGCTGCAGAACGCCCTCGTGGCGCCGCTCGGCCCCGGGAGCAAGCCGTTCTTCCTGCTGGACGCTCGCCGTCGCGACTTCCGGGCCATCGGTGAGGGGGGGCCGCGCGACGAGGGGAGCAGCACGCTGTCCGCCACCACGGCCGAACGCCTCCTGGCGCTGGCGACGTCGCTCGATCCGGAGGAGACGGAGCGCTGGCGCGTCTTCGTGGAGCTCATCCATCGGTTCAAGACGCTGTCGGATCGAGAGATCTCCGTGCTCCGCGCTCCAGTGGCTGGCGGGGAGGTCACCGATCTGCGCTTCGAGGTCCGGGGCAAGCAGATCCTACGGCTCTCCGAGCTCAGCTCGGGCGAGCAGCAGGTGGTCGCTCTCGTCGCGGCCGTGCTCACGTCCCGCGCCGGCCTGGTTGCCATCGAGGAGCCGGAGATGAGCCTGCATCCCGAGAACCAGGAGCTCGTCCGCGATATCCTGCGCGAGCAGGTGCAACGCGGGATCGTCGACCAGATCTTCCTCGAGAGCCACGTCCAGGTCTTCGACGGCCCGGAGGTGCTCCGGTTCAGCCGCTCCCCCGAGGGGGAGACGCTCGTCACGCGGCAGCCTTCGCGCTCGGATCGCGACTTTCAAGATCGCGCGAGCAAGAGCGGCGCCAAGCAGCACTGGGTGACACCCGAGGGCTACACGCAGATCCCCGCGGAGATGCGCGGCGATCTCGAGCTGCAGAGCGGCGGGTATCTGTGGTTCCTGCGTTCCCGACCGGAGGGCCGCTGGGAGGCATGGACTGCCTCAGAGCTCGACGAGCAGTTCGGTCTTGGCGATGCATCCTCTAAGGATGCCTGACGTGCGGCTCTGGATTGACACCAACGTGGCGCGCAGCGTCACGGCCATCGAAGAGCTGTGCAGTCTGGCCGGGAGCAAAGGGATCGAGGTTGTCGTCCACGCGCAGGTCTACCTCGAAAGGCGTCGCCAGATGCGAGTACGCGCCGGCGGCCGGTTCTCGGAGGCCCGCTTCGATAGCTTCCTCCGCCAGTGTGGCATCCAGATCATCGACATCCACCTTGATCATCCGACGGCCGCTCGATGGGCCGACAGCTTGTGCCAGCGGTATCCGACGGACCGCGATTGGGAGCTGGCGAAGCAGTGTACCCTCGGGGGCGAGCTGATCGCCGATTTCAAGATCCTCCCTGGAAAGATGCCGATGACCACGGACTGGCTCATCGCCCTCGCCGTCGAGGAAGACGCCGCATCGCGCATCATCACCCATGACGCGGGCGAGGAATGGCGGCGGCTTCGCGAAGCCGATCCGAGGCGCGCCTTGAGCTGGGACGAGGCGGTCACCTGGCTTCAGGGCCTGCCCGCGGACGAGCCGTCGCCCGGCCGAAGCGCGTAGTGCGCCGCGCGGGGGTACGGGATCGACCCGGGGAGGTGTGCCGGCGTTTGCTCGGCGGTACCGAACCTGCTCGGGGCCCCAGCCCCCGATGCCGCGGCGGTGTATGCTCGCGCAGGTAGCGCATGAACCTCGCTGAGAAGCTCGTCCGGCCCGCCACGCTCGCCGATCTCGACGAGCTGCCGCCCGGCTGGCGGGGCGAGATCATCGACGGCACGCTGTACGCCTTTCCACGCCCGCGCTTCGTCCACGCGAACATCGAGGATCTGATCACGGCCGACCTCAAGAACCCCTACCAGCGGGGCAGGGGCGGTCCGGGGGGATGGTGGATCCTCTCCGAGCCGGGCATCCAGCTCGAGCGCGCGCCCGAGATCTCGCCCGACGTTGCAGGCTGGCGCCGCGCGCGCATGCCCGCACCGCCGCAGCCCAGGGAGCCCATCGCGCTCGTCCCCGACTGGTGTTGCGAGCTCCTCTCGCCGCGCACGGCGAGCTACGACAACCTCGTGAAACGCCGCTTCTACGCCGAGATCGGTGTGCCTCACCTCTGGTACGTGGATCCCGCCCGGCGGACGTTGCTGGTCAGCCAGCTCGAGCACGGGCGGTGGGTGGAGCTGGGTCTCCACGGGCGAGACGAGAAGGTGCGCGCCGCGCCGTTCGAGGACGTCGAGATCGACCTGGCCGAGTGGTGGGAAGGGCTCGACGAGGACGACGCACTCTAATACCGCGCCGCTCAAGGTCACCGCCCCCTCGCTGCCCCGAACCGCCTCCTTGCTGCCCCGAACCGCCTCCTTGCTGCCCCGAACCGCCTCATCGCTGCCCCGAACCGCCTCATCGCTGCCCCGAACCGCTCCACGGTTCCCCTGAAGGGCTCCACGGCTGCCCTTTTCGCCTCGGACCCCCCGTGGCCCCCCGGTCAGGCGCCCTTTTCGCCTCGGACCCCCCGTGGCCCCCCGGTCAGGCGCCCTTTTCGCCTCGGATCGTCCCCCCACGGCTTTCCGGGAGGCACCGGCTGCAACGCGCGGCCGCCGGTCGAGCAGACGGTCGGCCCTTGAGGGCGGGGCGAGTGGGCGACGAGGCATAGAGCGACAAACGGGTTGAAACCCCGAAAAAAAGCAGAAATTTCACAGGGAGGCGAGGAGGCGGGGAGCGAGAGACGGCGAGAGGGAGAGATTCTTTTTTTTCTTCCTCCCCGCCTCCCCGCCTCCCCGCCTCCCTGTGAAATTTCTCCCGGTTTCAACATGATTGGTGTTCTAGTACTACAGCCGCACGTCGCGGAATCTCCGCGGATTTCGATGAGCGGGCGGACGATCGTGACGCTTGGCTCCTCCGCACACGGATGGAGCCCAGCTCGTTCGGTGCTCACCGACGTGCGGCTGTAGTACTAGGCTGCAGGCGGCTCGTGCCCCCGCAGCGGCCGGGGCACGCGCGTGAAGTACCAGACGTCGAAGAGCACGAAGGCGAGCGCCGCGAGGGCGACGAGCCAGGTCCACTCGATGTGGGCGTCCGGCTCGCCCGCCGCGCTGGAGACCGCGACCTCGCCGCCGCCCTCCGTGACGAGCGGCCTCGGCGCAAGATCGCTCTCGGCGACGCTCGTGAGGTTCGCCGGCACGACGACCGACCCGGCCTGCGGTCCCTGCCAGGCGAGGCGGTAGAGGCCGGCGCGCGGCGTCTCGGCGATCACCGCGACGCCGGCGCGCTGCGCGACGTCGAGCCGCTCGCCGGCAGGGCCGGTGGCCTGGAGATCCCGCGCCGTCGCGGGGACGCTCACGCGCAGCGGCTCGCCGGTGCGCGCCGGGCCGGTGATGCCATGGGCGCGGTGCGCCCGCGCCTGCTCGAGCAGGTTGCGCACGAAGAGCACGAACGACGCCTTGAGCGGCCAGTCGCTCTCGCCCACGTCGAAGCCGAGCAGCGTGCCGGTCCGCGACGAGGTGGAGATGTCGGTCGCGATCGTGCCCTCCTGGGCGCGGATGAGCGCCTGCGCCGCGCCCTCCGGCGTGAGGGACGAGGCGGCGCGGAGGTGCACGCCGTCCAGCGTGAGGAAGCGCAGCCGCGGATCGGCCGTGTCCCACGACGTGAGGGTGGGGCGCTCGAGCGTCTGCCCGACGAGCGTGCCGAAGCAGCGCCCGGGCGGCGGGTTCACGATCAGCAGATCGCCGCCCGGCGGATCGGGCGGACAGGCGCCGTCGATCACGACGAACGTGTCGGGATCGAGCCCGGGCGCCCCCAGGAGATCCGCGAGCCCGCCCGAGGTGACCGAGGTCATCGGGTCCGACGCGAGCGCCCGCTCGAGCCACGCGGAGCTGCCCGAGGCCGTCGCCGGCTGCCCGCCCCGGCCCGGATCGCCCTCACCCCCGCCGCCCGACGCGAGGAACACCGGGAGCCTGTCGCCGGCCGGCACGCGGCCGTAGGCGACGTCGTCGAGCGGCATCGCGTCGGGCGGCGAGAGCTCGAAGACGAGCCCCTTGCGGTAGTCGCCGGGCGACGGGCGGAACGTGAGCACGACCGGCAGGCGCTCGCCCGGCTTCACCAGCACGCGCCGCGAGCTGAGCACGTCCACGGCGCTGTCCTGCCGCATCGTCACGTAGACGTCGCGCGGCTGCGCCCCGAAGTTCGCGACCACGAGGAAGGCCTGCACCTCCTCGCGGCCCTCCGGTCGCTCGCCGCTCGCGCCGGCCGCGCCGCTCGCGCCCGCGCTCTCGCTCCCGGAGCGCACGTCGACGCGGACGATGGCCGCGTTGTCCACCGGATCGCCGACGGTGATGACCTCGAGCGGGACCGACACCCCGCGCAGCGAGCCGGGGCGGGCCAGGTTGCCGTCGGTGATCACGACGATCCGGCGGGCGCCGCCGAGCTGCCGGAGCCGGTCGGCCGCGAGGGCGACCGCGGCGCCGAGGTCGCCCTCGACGTCGCGCGCGGCGATCGGGTCGATCGCCGCCCTGAGCCGCACGAGATCGCGATCGAGCGCCGCGACGAGGCGCGCGTCGCGCCCCGCCTCGAGGATCAGCGCGTCGCTGCCCGGGGCGAGGCCGGCGAGGAGGTCCCTGGCGAGCTGCTTGGCGAGCTCGATGCGCGTCGTCGGCTCGCCGGACGGCCCCCGCGCGGCCGCGGACATCGAGGCGCTCGCGTCGAGGAGGATGGCCACATGATCGCCGGTGAGCTCGCGCCCGCGCGAGGCGGGGCGGGCGAGGGCGAGCGCGAGGAGCGCGAGGGCGAGCGCCTGCAGGACGAGCGGCAGCTGGGCGATGAGCTTCCTGAACGGCGCGCGCGCCATGAGGTCGCGCTGCGCGGCGGCCCAGAGCCACGTCGAGGGGACGCGGCGGCGGCTGCGCTTGATCTTGAGGATGTAGAGGAGCACGAGCGGGCCGAGCAGCGCGAGCAGCCAGAGGCCGCCGGGCGAGAGCAGCGCGAACGGAGCCCCCGCGGAGGCCTGGGCGAGCGGCGCGGCCACGTCAGTCGACGCTCCTCGAAACGAAGCGGCGGACGGCGCCCTCGAGCGGCTCGTCGCTTCGCGCCCGCACGTACGTCGCCCCGTGGCGGCGGGCCCAGCCGCGCAGCGCCTCGCAGAGGCCGGCGAAGCGCGCCGCGTAGGCGGCCAGGGCCGCGGCGTCCAGGGTGACGTCGACGAGCGCCCCGGTCTCGGCGTCCTCGAGCGTCAGGTCCCCCTCGAAGCTCGGCGCGAGCTCCTCGGCGGCGACGACCTGGAGGACCGCGACGTCGTGGCCCGCCTGCGCCGCGCGCCCGAGCGCGGCCGTGACGGGGCCGGGGTCGAAGAAATCGGAGACGACGCAGAGGAGGCCCGGCCGGGCGCTCTGCCGCACGACGGCGTCGATGGCCCGGGCGAGGTGGGTCCCGCCGGCCGCCTTCACGCCGTCGAGGGCGCGGAGGAGCGCGGCGAGCCCGGCGCGCCCGCGCACCGGCGCGTGCTTGCGGGCGATGCCGTCGCCCGCCACGAAGAGCTGCGCGCGCTCGGAGCGCGCGAGCGACATGTAGCCGATCGCGGCCGCGAGCCGCCGGGCGGCGTCGAGCTTCGTGGGCTCCCCGAAGTCGAGCGACGCCGACGCGTCGCACACGATCCGGGCGATGACGTCCTCCTCGGCGCGGAACAGCTTGAGCACCGGCTCACCGGTGCGCGCGTAGGCCGCCCAGTCGATGCGCCGCATGTCGTCGCCGGGCGCGTAGGCCCGGTGCTCCTTGAACTCGGCCGACCCGCCGCGGCGCCGCGCGAGGTGCTCGCCGGCGCCCCCGGAGCGGGCGCGGATCTCGAGCCGCCGCTGCAGGACCTCGAGCTCGCGGACGAAGCTCGCGCCGAGGAGCGGCTCGGAAGCGGAGTCGGAAGAAGAGGAGCGGAGCACCGGAGACGAGTAGACCTCGGCGCGGGCGGAGGTGCCAGCGGGCCGCGGAGGAACGGCCGCCCGCGCACCGAGGAACGGCCACCCGCGCGCCGCGAGAGGCGGCGGGCGGGCCCGGCCCACGGCTGCCGCGCCGGCTCCGAGACAAACCGTCACCCTGGGGCGCGGCGCCACATCTGGATTCGCCATGGCCCTCCAGGTTTCGTCCGCTGGCGCGCCTTCCCTCCGTGGCTCGCTTTATGCCCGCCACAGTGAGCCACGCAGCGGTCCAGCTGTTCGTGCGTGGGCTCGACCGGCCAGAGCCGTCGATCGCCCTGTACCGGTGGTTCACCAGAGGAGGAGGCATCGTGAAGGCGCTTGTTTTCCACAAACCCTCCGACGTCCGCGTCGAAGACGTCCCGGATCCCAGGATCGAGGAGCCCACCGACGCCATCGTGCGCGTCACCGCGACCGCGATCTGCGGCTCCGATCTTCATATCTACAACGGCTTCTTCCCCCAGGCGAGGCCCATGGTGCTCGGCCACGAGTTCATGGGCATCGTGGAAGAGACAGGCTCGCTGGTCACGAAGCTGAGGAAGGGGGACAGGGTCATTGTCCCGTTCCCCATCGCGTGTGGACGTTGCTTCTTCTGTCAGGCGGAGCTCCCCGTCCACTGCGAGCAATCGAATCCAAAGCACTATGGCCCCGAAGGCGGCGTGATCGAGAGCAAGGGCGCTGCCCTCTTCGGGTATACGGACCTCTACGGCGGTTACGACGGGGGTCAGGCCGAGCTCGTCCGCGTCCCGTACGCCGACTTCGGGCCGCGGAAGGTGCCCGAGGGGCTCACCGACGAGCAGGTCCTCTTCGCGACCGACGTCCTGCCCACCGGGTGGACGGCGATCGAGTGGGCCGAGCTCAAGGGCGGAGAGACGGTCGCCGTGTTCGGGTGTGGGCCGATCGGGCTCGCGACCATGAAATGCGCCTGGCTGCGCGGCGCGGGGCGCGTCATCGGCGTCGATCGGGAGGAGTACCGCCTGAAGAAGGCCCGCGAGGTCGCCCGGGCCGAGACCCTCCAGCTCGACAAGGTCGATGTCGTCGAGGCGATCCGCTCGATGACGGACGGGCGCGGCGCGGACGTGTGCGTCGACGCGGTCGGGATGGAGGCGCATCGCACCGTCCTCGAGAAGGCCGCCAACGTGCTTCACGGCCAGGTCGGGACGATATCGGCCCTCAAGCTCGCCTTCAGCGCCGTGCGCCGGGGCGGGGTCGTTCCGGTCGTGGGCGTCTACGGCGTGCCCTACGACAACTTCCCGCTGGGCCAGTTCTTCGACAAGGGCCTCAGGATGAGGGCCGGCCAGGCGCCGGCGCACAACTTCGTCGACCCGATCCTGAAGCACATCCAGGAGGGCCACCTCCGGGCGGACGACATCATCACCCACCGCCTGCCGCTCTCGCGCGCCCCGCACGGCTACGAGGTCTTCAACAAGAAGCTCGAGGACTGCGTCAAGGTCGTCCTCACGCCCTGACCCGGATCCACCGCCCTCCGCGCGCCCAGCGCGCGCTCCGCACCCAACCTTTCCCCCGTCGGCGAGGGAGACGTCGCCGAAGCTCCCGCCGACGGCGCTCGCCCTCGGATCCGGCCCGAGCGCGCGGGACGCGGGCGCCACGGCGCACCCGTCGCGCGGCGCGGACCGGCCGCCTGACATCGGCGTCAGGGGGCGCGCCGCTGTGTCGTTGCCTAACCTATTGTTTCTGTGAATATTTTTTCGGGGTATGCCCCTTGCTTTGGGGCGGTCCTCGGCAAGCCACTCGCTCGCTTGCTTGGCCACCGTGCTGGCCCCTCATCGCACGGAAGGACAGCTCTGATGCATCGAGATCTGC
Organism: Sorangium sp. So ce887; assembly: GCF_051521455.1. Lineage (NCBI taxonomy): Bacteria > Pseudomonadati > Myxococcota > Polyangiales > Polyangiaceae > Sorangium > Sorangium sp. So ce887. The sequence continues at coordinate 689,761 of NZ_CP150354.1, forward strand.
GCTCGTATCGATCGCTCCTTCACCCACTATGGATAGGAGCCCTGGCGCTCCTCGTCCTCAACGATCACGCCCTCAAGGGATCCGGCCTGCTCCCCGGATGGGTGACCGGAAAGCTCAGCGACTTCGCCGGGCTGCTGGTCGCGCCCGCGGTCCTCGCCTCGCTGCTCCGCGTCTCCTCGCGCCGCGGCTTCCTCGGGGCGCACGTCGCCACCGGCTCCGTCTTCTCCGCCATCAAGCTCGCTCCGGAGGCCGCCCGCGCGGTCGAGGGGCTCATGGCGCTCACGCCGCTCCCGTGGCGCATCACCGTCGACCCGACCGACCTGCTCGCGCTGCCGGTGCTCCTCGTGTCGTACCGCGTGCTCGGCGAGGCCGCGCGGCGGCCCGAGCCCGCGCAGCGCCCGATCGCGCACCGGCTGGCGCTGATGGTGGGCAGCCTCTCGTGCGTGGCCACGAGCTACGAGCCGCCCCCGTGCGGCGAGGCCGAGGGCTGCTTGCCGCCGCAGCCGCAGGAGCTCGCGTCGCTCGTGATCGGCAATGCGACCGAGACCGAGCAGCTCTTCCGCGTGCGCCGGCTCCGGGAGACGGCGCGGGTCGACTGCAGCGCCATGCTCGCCGATCCGGCGGGCACCCTCTCGCGCGATCTGTTCGCGAACGCCGAGACCTGGCTCATCGCGCCCGGCCGCGCGCTCCCGCTGGGCAACGCGGGGTGCGAGGCCTACCTGATCGACGCCGACGGGCTGCCGCTCACGCTGCTCGCGTGGTCGGCGGAGCAGTTCCCGGAGCAGCTCCTCGTCACCACGACCGAAAACTCGCTGCCGGATCGGATGATCGCGCTGCAGCGCGCCGGGGCCAGGCTCGAGCTCGCCGAGCACCCGGCGGTGTTCGACGCGCCGCCCGCCGAGCCCCCGCCGCCGGCGGACGCGTGCGGCGTCTCCACCCAGGGGAGCCGCCTCGACTGGACCCTGCCCGTCTCCCAGGCGGCGGTCCTCACCGGCATCACGTCGTCTCCGGACGGGTGCCACGCCCTCGCGCTCGAGCGCGGCGGTCGCGGCGATACGTTCTTCCTCTGCGCCCCCGCGGAGGCGATCCCGTTCAGCGAAGGCGAGCTCCTCCACGTGAGCCGGGTCGCGATCGACGGCGGCGACTATCCGGAGCGCCCGGAAAACGAGCGGGCACTCGCGCGCGGCATCCACATCGAGAGCGAGACGCACGCCGTGCTCGTGCTGCAAGGCAACGTGCTCGCCCGCGGATCGATGGTCGGACGGCAGGCGTCCACCGATTTCCTGGCCGAGCTCACCCCGCTCAAGGGCTGCAGCGGGTTCCACGACGCGTGCGGCAGCCTTGTCGCGCCGCTCGAGGTGTCGCTCCTCGGCGACGGCGTCTCCGGGGTCGTCTCCCTGCGCGCCGGAGAGAGCGCGACGCTCGCCGAGGGCGCCGAGACGCTCCTCGTCGTGCGCGCCGAGGACATGCCCGTCCGCAACGCGGAGTGCTTCACCGCTCCCATCGATCAACCCCGCCTGCTCGAGTCGGTCTGGATCGCCGCCACCGCGGCGCCGTAGGAGATCACGCCATGAAGCTTCGAATCCATCATGTCCTCGCGCTCGGCGCCGCCGCGGCGCTCGGCGCGATCGGCTGCAGCTCCGATGAGGGCGATTCCGGCGACTTCGCCTCGCCCGAGGCGCCCCCGGGCAGCGTGGGTGTCTCCCAGGGCGGCTCGCAGGACTTCGGCCTGTTCCGCCAGATCCTGGAGGACGGCGAGATCCCCGGGCCGGACACGCTCGACGACGTCGGCTTCTTCGCCGAGCACAAGCTCGACTACCCGGCCGCGACCTGCGGCGACGACGTGTGCATGCACGGCCTGCTCGGGATCATGGGCAACATGATCAGCGGGTCGCCCTGCACGCTCATCCAGATCGGGATGAACTCGCCCGTGGACCTCGGCGCGCTCGAGCGGCCTCCGCTGCACCTCGTCATCGCGGTCGACACGAGCGCCTCGATGCTGGGCGACCCCATCGCCTACCTGAAGGCGGGGCTCGTCGAGATGATCGACGCGCTCGGGCCGACCGATCGGATCTCGCTCGTCCGCTACTCGAACACCGCCGAGGTCGTCCTGGAGCAGGCGGAGGGCTCGGACCGGGAGGCGCTCACCGAGGCGTTCGAGGGCCTCGTCGCCGCCGGGTCGACCAACCTCTACGAGGGGCTCTTCACCGCGTTCGCGGTCGCGGAGCGGCACCTCGATCCGGCCTGGCAGAACCGCGTGATCTTCCTGTCCGACGGCGTGGCCACCGCCGGGCTCACCTCTCCGGAGCGGCTCGTGTCGCTCGCGCGGGGGTACGCGGAGAAGGGGATCGGCGTCACGGCCGTCGGCGTCGGCGCGGAGTTCGACGTCGGCGCGATGCGCGGGATCAGCGAGGTCGGCGCGGGCAACTTCTACTTCCTCGAGGACCCGAAGGCGGTGGAGGAGGTCTTCACGGAGGAGGTGAAGACGTTCCTCGTGCCCCTGGCGCTCGACGTCGAGCTCGACGTCGCCGTGGGCGACGGCTACGTCGTGCGCGGCGCTTACGGCACGAACGGCTGGCAGGGCAGTGAGCGCGGCGGGGCCGTGCACATCCCGAGCCTCTTCCTCGCCGGCCGGACCAGCGCCTCGGAGCCCGTCGGCTCCGGCCGGCGCGGCGGCGGCGGCGCCATCGTGCTCGAGCTCGTGCCGAAGCCCGATCAGCAAGGCGTCGGCGATCCCCACGCCGTGGGCTCCCTCGCGCTGTCGTGGAAGCACCCGCTGACGGGCGAGACCCACGCGCAGCAGGTGGACATCGAGGCGCCGAGCACGCCCGACGCGCCGCCCGAGGGCGGCTATTTCTCCGGCGATACCGTCGAGAAGGGCTTCGTGATGCTGAACCTCTACGCCGGGTTCAGGCTCGCCGCCCAGCTCGCCGCCGACGCCGATCCCCGCACCGCGCGGCGCACGCTCGAGGCGCTGCGCCCGAACGTCGAGGCGTGGCTCGAGGAGCACCCGGACCCGGACGTCGAGGACGACCTGCGCTACGTCAACCTGTTCATCGAGAACCTCATCATGGCGGAAGCGGACGTGCAGCCCTACACGCCCGCGGAGCCGCCGAACCCCTGGCCCGCCGATTGAATCACGCGGTTCCCGCGAGGCCGCCGCGGCCGTGATCCGCCGCGGCGGCCAGCGCGCGCCGGGCGAGGCTGTCGCCCGGCATTCACATGGACCGTATCAACAGGCGTTCACAGGCGCGATCGGAGCGTGCCCGGAGTGTGATGAAACACTCCCCGCGCGCCGCGAACGGGCACCGCGCAAATAGCGCTTCCCTGGCGGTAATTGCGTTGTGTAGGATCCTGTGTTTGCGGCCGTTCGAGAAGGAGAATTCATCGTGCGAACATCCAGCGTTCTTGGGTTGGCGAGTATCATCGTGTGTCTGACGGCCGCTCTCCCCGCGAGCGCCGGCGTCGAGGAATGCGGCAACATTCGCTTCGACGAGCTGTCGAACTGTGAACTGCGCGTCACGGCCGAGTGCTCGGCGGGCTGCAGCGAGCTCGGGATCTACAAGACGGCGTGCGCCACGAGGCTCGTGCCGGTCTGCAAGACGGAGTGCTCGCTCTCGGCGGAGGCGGAATGCACGGACAGCTGCACCACGCAGTGCAGTGATGGCTGCAAGAGGGGCCTCAACGTCATCTGCTCCCACAACTGCTTCGTCGAGTGCACCGCCACGCGGGACGCCGAGTGCTCCGTCAACGCCGACGTCGACGCCGCGCAGTGCGCCGCGACGTGGGACGCGAACTGCGACAGCGAGTGCGACGCCCAGTGCGTGACGGTGGATGGCGACTGCTATCAGCACTGTATCGAGTGCTGCGGGGGCTCGTGCACGGCCGACGCGAACATGGACTGCCAGACCACCTGCCAGGACAAGGAATTCGAGGACTGCGAGCACGAATTCCGCGCAAATTGCGATGCTTCCTGCAACGGGGACGGCGCGCTCTTCTGTGATGGGAAGTACGTCATCTCCGGATCGCAGGTCCCGGCGTGCGTGAACGCGTTGCTCGCGCAGGGTGTCTCCGTGGAGGCCGAGGCGGAGGTCACCATCGGTACAGACGGCGTGAGCGGCGATCTGTCCGCCGGCATGTGCGCCGCGAGCCCGGGGAGCAAGGCCTCCTTCGCCGCGCCGTTCGCCGCGCTCGCCGCGGCGGCAGGCTGGCTCGCGCGGCGGCGCAAGCGGTCCTCGCACGTGTCGCGCTGATCGCAGGTGATCGTGCGGCCGACCCCCGAGGCGCTGCTCGCGCTGCTCGCCCTCTGCGCCTCAGGCTGCGGGGGCGAGGACGCCGACGCGCTCGTGGTGGTCGGCCTGACGACGGATCTGGCGCTCGGCTTCGACGTCGATCAGATCGAGAGCACCACGAAGGTGGATGGCGTCATCACGCGCGCCGAGCGTCTCTCGTACCGGGGGGGCGATCTGTCGCTCCCTGCGGAGCTCCTGCTCGATCCGGCGCACGACGGCGCAGCGGTCGAGGTGTCCTTCGCGGCGTTCCGCGACGGCGAGGCCTCGCCCCTCGTGACGCGGACGGCCGCGACCCGCGCGGTCGGCGGGCGGAGGCTGCTCCTGCCTGTCTCGCTCGACGAGGCGTGCTCCGCGATCGCGTGCCCGGCCGGCGCGACCTGCGCGGCGGGGGCGTGCGTCGAGCCCTTCATCGCCCCGTCGGCGCTCGACGACCACGATCCGAGGTGGATCGCGTCGGCACCCGATGCGTGCAAGACGCCCTCCTCGGGCGACCCGGAGGTCGTGATCGGGCAGGGGGAGAGCGCGTTCGCCCCCCTCGACGAGGGCGAGGTGGTGCCGATCGAGGCCGGCCCTCAAGGAGGTCACCACGTGTGGCTCGCGCTGCGCGTGACCGGCCTCCGGCAGATGGGCTCGCGCCTGAGGGTAGGGGGCTACTTCCGCGAGCTCGAGTTCGAGCTGCGTCCCTTCACCGCGCAGGTCACGCTGCACAGAGCAGCGGGAGACCTCTGCGAGATCTACGGCATACGCTTCCAGGTGGATCGAGGCCTCATGGTCGATGCCGTCCGGGGCCGAGCGCTCGACGTCGAGATCGCCCTGGAGGACCCGAACGGCGACCTCGCGACCGCTGCGCGGCGGGTCGTCATCGCTCCCTGACACCTCTTCGAGCGACGGAGCCCCGGGACCGAACGTCGGGCCGAGCCTCGTCGAGCTCTCGGTGAAGCACGGCCCGACGGGCAGAGGGCGCACCGCCGTACCGGCCGCGCGCCCGAGCCGGCCGCGCAGGCACGCTGGCTGGAGCAGCGGATCGAGCATCGCGCCGCTGTAACCGCGACGCACGGGGCCGAACGGGCGCGGCGGCGCGCTTTCGGCAAAACGGGCGCGGCGGCGCGCTTTCGGCAAAGTCGGTGTCCGGAGCAACGGCGACGTCAGAAGGACCGACGTTCGGATTGCATGACGATTGCATGGCGGGGAGGGACACCGGAGGGGGCCGCGACCCGAGACGAGGCGAGAGAGAGCTTGCCACGAGATCGGTTGGCCGAGAGAGCGCAGCACAGCGGGGGCCGAGCGGCCCGTGCCGCCGGCGCCCCTCGCGATGCAGGGCCGGAGGATTCCGGGCTGGGGGTAGATCATGGTGAAGCAACAGGAGATCACGCGTGGAATGGTCGTCCGGAGCTCGGACGGCGAGAAGCTGGGCAAGGTGACGCGGCTCGACGTGGACACGTTCGAGATCGAAAAGGGCTTCTTCTTCCCGACGGAGTACGCCGTGCATTACGACGAGGTGGCCGGCATCCGGGACGGGGAGATCCTCCTGACCCACGCCCGCGACCAGCTCGTCGGGGGCCGCGACCCGGGGCGCGGGGCCGAGGGGATCTCGGCGGGCGGCGAGATCCGCGTGCCGCTCGTGGAGGAGGAGATCACGGCCGGGAAGACAGTGGAGGAGGTCGGTCGGGTCCAGGTCACGAAAGAGGTCGTGACCGAGGAGAAGCAGGTCTCCGTGCCCGTGGCGCGCGAGGTCGTGCGCGTCGAGCGCGTCCCCGCGAGCGGAGAGCGTCCGGTCGCGTCCGGCACGACGGTCGAAGAGGGGTCGATCAGCATCCCCGTCCGCGAGGAGCAGGTGGAGATCTCGAAGCGGCCCGTGGTGAAGGAAGAGCTCCGGATCAGCAAGGACGTCGTTCAGGAGGAGGCGCAGGCGCGGGCGACGGTCCGCCGCGAGGAGGCCGAGGTCCGGACCGAAGGGCAGGTGCGGCGCGAGGACACGCTGGACGAGACACCGGCCACCCTGCCCGAGCAGATGCCGCCGGAGCGGGCCACCGGGACGGGCGGCAGGCGGCGCTGAGCGCTCACGCTCTCATCGCGCCGTCGCGCCGCAGCCGCCGCGCCGACGCGGCCGCCGCCATGCACGCGGCGGCGAGGGCGCCGGCCCAGCCCCCGCCCGCGCTGCCGGTGTGGCAGCCGCAGCCTCCGTCGCCCGGCCGCGCCCCGCCGGCGGGCAGCGCCCCGCCGCCCGGCGCATCGGCCGCTCCGCCCGTGCCCCCGGCGCTCGCCGCGCCTCCGCCGCCGCTCGCGGCCGTCGCTCCGCCGACGCCGGTCGCGCCGGTCGCGCCGGCGCTCGTTCCGCTGCCGGCCGCGGGGGAGCCGGCGTCCGGCGTGCAGTCGCGGTGGCCCGTCATCAGCGCGACGCGCGGCCAGTCCGTCGGGCAGAGCGCCCCGACCGCCGTGGTCGCCGCGCAGCCGAGCGGGCCACGGATGCACGCCTGCCGGAGCAGCGGCTCGAACGTCGCGCCGCCGTCGAGCGAGCGGCCGATCGTGAAGTCGTCCAGGAACTCGCTCGCGCACGCGTAGAGGCCCGCCTCCGTCCAGACGAAGCAGCGCGGCGCGACGCTCGAGACGCGCTCGAAGGCGAGCGTCGACGAGGGCGCGCGGAAGACGCCGTCGATGTCGCTGCCCACCGCCACCGTCGCGCCGTCCGGCGAGATCGCGAACGCGCGCACGAAGCCCTGCGTCTCGAACACCGGCTCGAACGCCGCCCCGCCGTCCGTCGAGACGAACAGGCGCCCCGGCGCGCTCGCGACCCGCACGTACAGCACGTCGGCGTCGAGCGGATCGACCCCCGCGATGTAGGGCTCGCGCGACGTCGTGCTCCCCGGCACCACCGCGGTCTCCCACGTCGCTCCGCCGTCGGCCGAGCGCGCGATCACCCCCTGGACCGGGCCGCTTCCGGTCGCGAGGCCGCTCACGTAGACCCGCTGCGGATCCGAGGGCGCGACGTCGACCGTCCGCGCCTGGAAGCCCGCCGGGAGCGGCGTCCCCGCGCTGGCCCAGCTCGCGCCGCCGTCGCGCGACGCCCAGAGGCCGTGCCGGGTCCCCGCGGCCACCGCGACGACGTGCGACGGGTCGCCCTGCCGCACCGAGAGATCGAGCACCGCCTTCCCCGCGAGCTCCGCGGCGCGCGCCCAGGCGCAGCCGCCCTCGGCGCCGATCGCGATCCCGTCGCTCAGCGCGGCGAGCACCCTGCCGCCCTCCGCCGCCGCGATGGGCGGAGCCACGCCGCCCGTGTCGTCGTACCCGACGGCGCCCTCGCAGATCCAGCGCCAGCTCGCGCCCCCGTCCCGCGTGGCCAGCAGGCCGTACGTCATCCGGGCCACGGCGCGCGCCGGGTCTTCCGGGTCGAACACGATCTGGTCCGCCGAGGGAAAGACGCCGTTCGCAGCGGCAGGGGAGGGCGCCGCCGCGAGCGCCGCGGCGACGAGCGCCGCGGCGCGCACCGGGCGAGATCGCGGCCTCACGACACGCAGGGAAGACGATCGCATCCAGGATCCATCGTAACCGCGCGTGCGCGCGCGCACGCCAAGAACCACCCACGCGCATTCGGCGCCCCGCTACACTCGCCGCAATGCCGGAGCGCATCGTCGTGTCCTTTCGAGGTACTGCGGCCCTCTCGCAGCCGGACAGCACGGACGCGGTCGTGCCGTGGCCCGGCCGCCGCGGCGCCACGCGCGCGCCGGGGCCGCCGTCGCGCCACCGGGGCGCGCCGCGCGATCCTCGCCGCGAGGCGCGCGGCGAGGAGAGCTACCTCGCGCGGGCGCTCGCGCTGAAGAAGCGCGCCGAGGCGCTCGGCGCCACCCTGTGCGCCTGGAGCGCGCAGACCTTCTCCTTCGAGTTCACCCCCGAGGACATCGAGGAGTCCGTGCTGCTCGCCGCGCTCGCCGCGGAGGACGCGTCCGTGCACCCCGACGCGCGCTTCGCGGTCGGCATCGCGCAGGGGGAGATGACCTACGTCGGCGAGGCGGGGCGCTTCACCGCGCTCTCGTGGGGGCAGCCGCTGCTCGTCGCCGTCATGCTCGCCCGCATCGCCCTCCCGGGCGACGTGCTCCTCGATCCCGCGCTCCAGGCCGTGCTCTCGGGCGAGCTCATGACCCTCGGCATCCACCGCGGCGTCGACGGCGCGCGCCGGGTGCGCGGCCTGCGCCTCGACGCGCAGCAGCCGCTGCGCCGGCAGGTCGCCGAGAGCGTGGCGCGCCTCTGCAAGCCGCCGCTGAGCGGCCGCGACGGCGAGCTCGCCGCGCTCGCCGTGCCCCCCGGCTCCCTCGCGATCGTCCGCGCCGAGCCCGGCGCCGGCGGCTCGCGGCTGCTCCTGGAGCTGCTCAGGGCCCTCGCCCCGTCGCGGAGCCTCTTCGTCGCGCCGATCGGGGCCTCGCGCGAGCCGTTCGGCGCGCTCCGGCGCGCCCTCGCGCGCGCGGCGCCCCGCACCGAGAAGGGCCGCGCGCCGGCGCTCCCGGATCGCCTGACGCCCGCGCTCGCGCGGCTCATCGCCGGCGAGGGCGTCGAGCCGTGGATCGCCGCCGAGGTGATCGCCGCGTGGCTCGCCCCGGAAGGCGCCCGCTCCGGCCTGATCGCCGTCGACGACGCCGTCGAGGTCGACGCCGCGAGCCTCGAGGCGATCGCGATCGCGCTGGAGATGGGCGGCCTGCGCGCCGTCGTCCGGCTCGGGCGCGCGGAGCCGCTCCCCGCGCCCCTCACCGCGCTCACCCCCGCCGCGACGGTCGCGCTGGGGCCGCTCTCCGCCGTGGGCGCCCAGGACCTCGTCCGCCGCTTCCTCGACGGCTGCATCGACGAGGCGGGCGCGCGCCGGTGGGCGGCGCGCGCGCCGCCCTTCCCGCTGGCCCTGCGCGAGCTGATCTGCGAGGCGCTGGAGAGCGGCGCGCTGCGCTGGATCGGCAGGAGCGTCGCGCCGCGCCGGCGCAGCGCCGGGCGGGGCAGGCCCGCGCGCACCATGACCGGCGCCGAGCTCGCGGCGCCGCCCGCGTCCCGCGCGATCGAGGGCCGCCTGCGCCTGCTCGCGATCGGCCATCGCACGGTCCTCACCGCGCTCGCGACGCTCGGCGGCGACGCGTCCGAGTCGGCGATCGAGGCGCTGTGCGACGGCACCGGCGCCCCGAAGGTCACCGCGGTCCAGGCGGCGCTGCTCGGCGCCGGCTGGGCCTTCCGCCCGGAGCCGGGCTGGCTGAAGCTCTCCTCGCGCACGCTGCGCGACGCCCTGCTCGCGGCCGTCCCGCCGGGCGAGCGCTCCGCGTGGCACCTCGCCGCGGCGCGCGTGGTCGAGGATCACGCCGGCGTGCTCGGCCTCGCCGACGCCGCGTTTCACGCCGCGAAGGCGGGCGACCGGAGCTCCGCGGCCGATCTCGCCGGGCGCGCCGCGCGCGCCGCCGGCGACGCGCTGCTCGAGTCGTCGGCCGCCGAGCTGCTCGCGTTCGCCGACGAGCAGGAGACCGCGAGGGAGCACCGGCTGGACGGGGCTCCGGACAGCACCTCGAGCCAGCCGCCGACCTACCGCACGCCCATCGAGGTGGTCGGCGACGCGCCGGATCCGCAGCGCGCGACGGCCGCCTCGGAGCCCGCCGGCGCCGACGCGCTCCGCGCGGCGGCGGACAGCTCCGCGCGCCGGCGGGGCTCCACGATGCCGGCCGAGAGCGGCGGCGCGCGCGCCGGCGGGCTCCGCGCGTCGCGGCCGGGCGGCGCAGCGCCGGCGTTCCCGGACGAGACGCCCGCGGACTTCCCCGACGTGCCCTCCCTGGACGAGGACTTCCCGCTCGACGACGCCTCGGGGGATCCGCTCGCGAAGACCTCGGAGTCGCCCGTCCTGTCGATGAACGACATCGCGGTCCGCCTCGCCGAGCTGGCCAAGCAGGCGCTGGTCCAGGGCGATGTCCGCACGCTGGAGCGGCTCGTGGGCGAGCTCCGCCGCACCGGCGAGCACCAGGCGCTGGCGGAGCGCATGAGCGGCCTGATCTCGCTCGGGCGCGGCGCCAAGGAGGAGGTGCTCCGGCGCTTCCGGATCGCGGCGGAGGCCGACGCGTCGCCCTCGCATCGGGCGCGGGCGCTGCTCGCCTACGGGGTCGCGCTGGCCGCCACGGGCCGCACGGAGGGCGCCTTGCTCGAGGCGCTGAGCGCCCTCGCGCGCGCTCGCGAGGCCGAGGATCGCCACGGCGAGCAGGCGTGCGCGCAGTTCCTGGCGCGGCTCGCGGCCGCGAGCGGGCACGAGGAGGCGGCCCGCACCTGGGCGCAGGTGGCGCGCCTCGCCGGCGCGGCGCCCCGTTCCTGACAGCGCATCGATTGACAGCGTCGTCGCGGCTGTCCATACCCGCGGCCATGTCGTCCCGAGAGCCCTCCGGCGAGCCCGCTCCCGCGCCGGCAGCGCGCGAGGAGCGCGCCGCGCCGGCAGCGCGCGACGGCCGCTCCGCGCGCTCCGGCGTCAGCGCGCGCTGGATCGCCGCGCTCCTCGCGCTAGCGCTCTCGCTCGGCGCCATCGCCGGCGTCGCGTACCAGCGCCACGCCGCGGTGCACCTGCGCGATCTCCCGAAGGTCCCGCGCTGTGTCCGGGGGGCGCGGGTCGCGCTGCGCAGGCCGGTCGCGGTGTCCGGCACGGAGCCCCGTCAGACGGCGTCGGGCGAGACGGTCTACCTCACGCTCGGGGAAGACCTTGCCGTCGCCTGCGCCCTGCAGTTCGACGAGGCGCTCGCGCGCCACCTCGCCGGAGCGCTGGCCGAGCAGGCGCCGGCGCAGCGCGCCGCCCGGCTGCTCGAGCTCGTGCGCGACCGCGTGCCGGCGGATCCGGCCCACGATCGCTCGGCCTCCGCGGCCTACATGATGGCCTCGGCGGCCCTGCGCGGCCTGCCCGACGACGCGCCCGAGGTCCGCGCCGCCGCGGAGGCGCTCGAGCAGCGCCACGCCTGCCGCTTCGCCACGCGGCGCCGCTGCCCGACGCGCCCCCCGTTGCCGGTGCTCGTGTGGCTCGCCGGCGTCCCCGCGGCGCTGAGCCTGCTCGGGCTGCTCGGGATCGGCCTTACCGCGAGCGCTGCGCGCTACCGGCGCTGGACCGAGCGACGGGGCCGCTGATCGCATCGCGCGCGGTGCCGCCGCGCGCCCGCGCGCCTCAGCATCGCGCGGTGCCGCCGCGCGCCCGCGCGCCTCAGTCGATCGCCTCGACGCGGAAGCTCGACTGCACCAGGCGGTGGGGGCTCGCGCCGATGTCGGAGACGTCGAACCCGAAGCCCGCGCCCTGATGGTGGATCCCGCCCGACGCGGCGCCGCTCGGCATCTTCACCGACGAGCTCACCGTGACGTAGACCTTCGCGCCCTTGGCGAACCCGGCGGTCATCGCGAGCACGCGCCCGGCGAGCTGCGCCGCCGCCTCGCGCGCCACCCGCGCCCAGAGCGCGGCGGCTCCGGCCGTCGACGACAGCGCGCGCACCCCGAGCACCGCGCCGGCGCCGCTCAGCTGCACCTCGAACACCGCGCGCGCCGTCGCGGGCGTCTCGGCTGCGCGCACCGCGTCCGCCACCACGGACGCGACCGTCCCGGCGGCGGGAAGATCCAGCCCCAGCGTCTTGTCCCGATCGCGCATCACGTCGCGCAGCACCTCGCCGGCCCTGTCCATCGAGACCTCGCGCGGCGCGGTCGGCGCGGTCGGCGCCGGCGGCGGAGGCGCGCGGTCGGGCAGCACGCCGGGCAGCTGCCACACCGGCACGCCGCCGAGCCCTGCCACGCCCGGCGGTCCCTCGGCGCTCGGCGGCCCGCCGTACTCGGCCGCCGGCGCCGGGGGCGCGACCGGCCCGTCCCGCGGCTCGACCGGAGCCTCCGGCGGCGCCGGCGCCTCCAGCGCGCGCCGCTCCCGGCGCGCCGTCCGTCCGAGGACCGGCTCCACCTCCTCGCGCGGCCGCGCCCCGTCCGGAGCGCGCGGCTCGTCCCGCTGCGGAACGAGCGGCGCGACGGGCTGCACCTCGATCTCCACCTCGCGGTACGCGCCGCTCGAGCGGGCCATGAGCGCCGGCGCCGTGCTGCCAGCGATCCGCGAGAGCCACGGGATGGCAGCGTGGAGCAGCGTCGCTGCGAGCAGGAAGCGGGCCTCACGGGGGAACAAGCGCGGAGCACCTTGCTGGGTGGGGGAGAGCGGTGCAAGTGCGCGTTGCATCGCCGCCGTGCTCTGTTCAGCGCGCGCACCTCACCCGCGCCGCCGCGAGCACTTCCCTCTCGCCCCCCCGCTTCGCCGCCCGACGGGCTCACCCACGCGTGTTCCAGCAGGACACACAGTATTACCGTCACGTTCAAATATGCGCGTACGGCACGGTTGCCGCTTGAGCTTCGTGCCGTGCTGGTCGATCCTCCCGCTGCCACGGCGCCTTCCGGGCTCATGGCAGGAGCAGAAACGCAGCGCGGCGCCGCATGTGCAACGCGCTCACCGAAACGAAGCAGCGCCTGGCAGCGAAGGCCGAGCGCTGCGTCCCCGTTGAGGAGGCGCATCGAATGAAGGGAAACGTGCGCGCTGACAGGTCGCCTGTGGATCTGTCGCTGACGCCCACGCCGCCGCCCGTCACCGTGGTCCAGGGTTCCCCGGATCGCGGTCTTCCCCTCGACCCGCCGCCCGGTTCGCTGGAGCAAGGGTCTCTCTTCGATCCGCCGCCCCTCGGCGCGGCGCCCGGTCCGCTCGAGCAGGGGCTCGCTCCCGGCCTCGGCGATCCGGCGCTGCAGGGGGCGCCGCTGCACCTGGCCGGGGTCGGGCCGTACGGCTCCCGGTCTGCTCCCTCAGCGGACGAGCGCCGCGCCCGCACGTGGACCGCCCTCGGGGCGTTCGTCCTGGCCGCGGCGACCGTGATCGCCGTCGTCGTCCTGGCCGCCCGCGGGATCGCCGCGCGGATGCCGGTCAACGACGAGGCCTTCCGCGCCATGACGCCCGTCAGCCGCGCGCTGCTCCTCGCGTCGCGCTCCGCGCGCGAGGGAGCCGCGGCGAAGGTGCTCGTCGCGCCCGAGGTGTTCGCGCGCTGGCAAGGGGCGACGCCGCCGCCCGAGATCCGGCACGACGGGTACGCGTCGATCCGCGGCGGCGTGCTCTTCACGCCCGAGACGTTCACGCCCACCGGCTCGAGCTACGATCTCGTTGTCCACTTCCACGGCAGCACCCAGCTCGTCCGCGAGAGCGCCGAGGTCGCCGGGCTCAACGCCGCGGTCGCCGTCATCAACCTGGGCATCGGCTCGGGGGCCTACGAGGACCAGTACGCGCAGCCGGGCATGTACGAGAGCCTGCTCGCGGACATCGACCGGGCGCTCGCGCAGCGCGGGCTGCCGACCCCGCGGCTCCGCCGCGTCGCGCTCTCCTCGTGGAGCGCGGGCTACGGCGCGATCGCGAAGATCCTCGAGCTCCGCCGCGGCATCGAGCGGCTCGACGCGGTCCTCGTCACGGACGGCATCCACTGCGGCTTCGTCCCCGGGCACCCGAGCGGGCTCAACCACCTGCAGCTCGCGTCGTTCGCGCGCGCGGCGCAGCTCGCCGCCTCGGGTCAGATGCTGTTCACGATCACGCACTCGGAGATCGACCCGATCGCGTACGCCAGCTCCAGCGCGACGGCCGACTACCTGCTCGGCGCAGCGGCCGGGCACCCCGTCGAGCGGGCGCCTGCGCTGGGCGCCCCCCCGCACCTGCGGCTGCGCGCGGCCGAGGGCGCTGTCTCGAGGAAGCTCGAGAAGCAGCTGGTCCCGACCACCGAGGCGAGCGTGGGCGAGCTCCGCGTCCGCGGGTTCCGGGGCAACACGCCGGAGCACCACATGGCGCACCTGCTCCAGATGGCCTCGACCGTCCTCCCCGAGCTCGTCGACCGCTGGCGCGAGGGCGGGGATCGCCCGCCGTCCGAGCGCTGAGCGCCCGCCGGGCGGGTGGGGCCCGCCGCCCGCCGCCCGTGGAGCGGCGCGTCAGCTCCGGCTCCGCGCCTCGTCCATCCAGGCTGTGATCGCCGCGGCCACCGGGTGATCCGACCCGAGCTCCGCCGCGGCCAGCGCGAACGCCCGTTCGTAGAGCGGCAGCGCCGCGGAGAGCCGCCCCGCGGCGTGGTGGACCTGCGCGAGCCGGACCAGGGTCGGCCGGAGCGACGGGTGGGTGGCCCCGACGAGCGCCTCCCGCGCGGCGAGCGCGCGCTCGTACAGCCCCGCCGCCTCGGCCGCGTCCCCGAGCGCCTCCCGCGCGACCGCCAGGTTGTGGAGGATCGACGCGAGCAGCGCCCCCTCCACGGACGGGTCCGCCTCGGCGATCGCCAGCGCCCTCCGGAGCATCGCCTCCCGCTCGGCCACCGGGCGGTCCTCCTCGAGAAACGTGGCCGCGTTGTAAAGCGCCTCCGCCACGAGCGGATGGCGGGCGGAGGTCGCCCCCTCGCGCAGCGCGATCGCCCGCTGGAAGAGCGGCGCCGCCTCGGCGCGCGCCCCCCTCCGGCCGAGCAGCAGGCCGAGCCGGTTCAGCAGCGCGGACAGCTCGACCGGATCGGGCTCGCGCATCCGGTCGTAGCCCGCGAGCATCCGGCGGAACAGCGCCTCGACGTCCTCGGCCGCCCCCCGGCGCTCCAGGATCGCGGCGAGCTGCTCGAGCAGCCTCGGCAGCGGGGGGTCCGTGCCCGCCCCCGCCGCCTCGGCGATGGCGATCGCCCTCGCCGAGCTCGCGCGCGCCTCGTCCAGCCGCCCTTGCGCGAGCTGCGCCGAGCTCAGCGCGTACAGGGGCCCCGTCAGCTCGGCGTCCCCGGGGCCGAAGATCTCCTCGGCGACGGCGATCGCCCGCGCGCAGGTCGCCTCCGCCTCGGCGTGGCGGGAGCCGGCCAGCTCGGACGCCGCCTCGTCGAGTAGGCGCCGGTACTCTCTCCCCCTCCACCAGCGCCGCAGGGCGCGATCGGGTCGCATCCTCCTCTACTACCTCGTCCCCGCCCGCCAGGGCGAGAGGGCCGGCGGGGACGTCCGGCGCCCGCGGCGGCGAGGCGAGGCAAGGACGATCGGAAGAGCATCGCGCGGGCGCGGAGCGGTGTAATCTCCTGGCAGGATCTCGTGGTGCGAAGGTCGGATGCGGACGCTCGATGCCAGCAACTGGCGGTTCCCGTCGATCGGGGCTATGGCGCTCGACGCATGGTGCAGCGCCCCCCGCACGGCCTCCGGCAGGGCTCCCGGAAGGGCCTCCGACAGGGGACCATCGGCCTCGCGAACGGGGCGATCGAGGAAAGGTCGCCAAGGACTTTTCTTCCGTTTAGACTGCCCCGACGGCCCCACGCACCGAAGCTCCCCACGATCATGAGGTCAAAGCTCACGCATCGCGAGGCATCGACACCGAGGGGAGGGCTCGCCCGCGCCCGCACGGGGAAGGCGACGGAGTTCATATGAGTGCCAACGAAAACGTCATCGATGAAGTAGCGCGCAGCGAGCCGATCGATCCGTTGCTCGGGAAGGTGCTCAACAGCAAGTTCAAGATCCTGTCCATGCTCGCGACCGGCGGCATGGGCACGATCTATCGCGGCGAGCAGCTCCCGCTCGGGCGCGCGGTGGCGATCAAGGTCCTGATCCCGAACCAGGCCTCGCGGCAGCTCGACCCGAACTTCCACAAGCGCTTCTTCCTCGAAGCGAGCATCCTCGCGCGCCTCCAGCACCCGAACATCGTCACCGTCTTCGACTACGGCCGCATCGAGGCCGACGATCAAGACCGGTTCTTCATGGCGATGGAGTTCCTCGAGGGCGAGACGCTCTTCCGGCGCGTGCGCCGGCAGGGGCGCCTCCCGCCGCCCGAGGCCATGCGCATCGCCCGGCAGATCGCGCGCGGGCTGCGCGAGGCGCACAAGCACGGCGTCGTCCACCGCGACCTCAAGCCGTCGAACGTCATGCTCGTCCACAACGAGGACTCGGAGGAGGCGGTCAAGATCCTCGACTTCGGCCTGGTGAAGCAGCTCGGCGACGACTCGGAGGAGCTCACGCAGCAGGGCGCGTTCCTCGGCTCGCCCCGGTTCATGTCGCCCGAGCAGATCTCGCACGGCAAGGTCGATCTCAGGACCGACATCTACTCGCTGGGCGTGATCCTCTACCAGATGCTCTGCGGGAAGGTCCCGTTCGAGTCCGAGAAGTCGATCCAGATCCTGATGGCGCACCTCCAGCAGCCGGTGCCGCGCATGAAGGATCGGAACCCGGACGTCGACATCCCCGAGCCGCTCGAGGCGCTCGTGATGCGCTGCCTCGCGAAGGATCCGGACGGACGGCCCGCGACGATGGACGCCCTCATCCAGGGCCTCGGCGAGTGCGCCCGCGGCATGGGCGTGACGACCGCCTTCGGCGGCACGCAGATCACGTCGTTCGAGTCGCTGCCCGGCGTGCAGATCTCGTCGCGTTCGTCCACGGTGCAGGCGCTCAAGGAGGCGGTGACGCTCCCGGCGCCGTCGACGGACGACGAGGCGAGCGGCCGCACCTCCGGCGTCGGGACGGGGGTCGCAGCGGCGACCGCGGCGGACGCGTCGAAGGGCGCGGCGGGCGCGCAGGACGCGCGACCCGCCGGGCGCAAGGCGGTGATCCTCGCCGCCATCGGCGCCGTCATCGTGGCGGCGGTCGCGTTCGTGCTGACCCGCAACCCCGCGTCGAGCGAGGCGACGACCGTGCCCCCGCCCGCGGCTGGCCCCGCGCCGACCAGCGCGCCCAGCGACCCGAAGGGCGCGGCCTCGTTCATGCTCATCATCGAGTCGATCCCGCCGGGCGCCGAGATCCTCGAGGACGGGAAGTCGCTCGGGTACACGCCGCTGCAGCTCTCGATCGAGAACGAGCAGGTGCGCGCGGCGCCGCGCCGGCTGACGGTGCAGAAGGAAGGCTTCCAGCCCTACTCCATCATCCAGGGGCCGTCGGAGATGTCCGTGCAGACCGTCGCGAGGCTCGCGCAGGCGGAGGCACCGGCGAAGGAGGATCCGCCTTCCAGCTCGCCCAGCCGGAGGACCTGGGGCCGGCCCGCTCGCGTGGTCCCGCCTCCGCCCGCGACGAAGCCCCCCGCCCCAGAGAACACCGCGCCCCCGATCCGGATCGACCGGTAACGTTCAGGATGCGCCTGACGAGCCGCTCGGCTCGTTCCTGATTTTGCCGCGCCGCGTGGGCGTGGTGCATGCGCCATGCGCTAGCTTCTTCGCCGCGCATGTCCCGCCTGCTCATCGTCTCGAACCGCCTCCCCGTGACCGTCCACGTCGATGAGGGCGACGTCTCCGTCGTCCCGTCGGCGGGCGGGCTGGTCACCGCGCTCCGGGGCCCTCACGAGCGCCACGGCGGCCTCTGGCTGGGCTGGCCGGGCGACGTCTCGCGCCTCGGCGCGGAGCAGCGCCAGGCGCTCGAGGAGCAGCTCGAGCAGCTCGGCGCCGTCCCGGTGCACCTCACCCCGGACGAGGTGAGCCGTTATTACGACGGCTTCTCGAACGGCGTCCTCTGGCCGCTGTTCCACTACCTGACCGAGAAGGTGCACCTCGACGCCCGGCGCGACTGGGAGAGCTACAGCGAGGTGAACGAGCGCTTCACCGAGGCGATCGTCGCCCGGTACAGGCCGGGCGATCGGGTCTGGGTCCACGACTACCAGCTCATGCTCGTGCCGGCGATGCTGCGCCGGCGCATCCCGGACGCGCGGATCGGCTTCTTCCTGCACATCCCGTTTCCGGCGGCCGAGATCTTCCGGAGCCTGCCGTGGCGGGAGCAGGTGCTGCGCGGCATGCTCGGCGCCGACGTCGTCGGGTTTCACACGACGTCCTATCGGTACCACTTCGTCTACTCCGCCGCGCGCGTGCTCGGCCTCGAGCCCGACCTCGAGACGCTCGCGTACGAGGGGCGGAAGGTGCGGCTCGGCGCCTATCCGGTCAGCATCGACGTCGACGAGTTCACGCGGCTCGCCCGGGACGAGGAGGTGCGCGCCGAGGCGCGGCGCATCCGCGAGCGCGCCCAGGGACGGAAGATCGTGCTCGGCATCGACCGGCTCGACTACACGAAGGGGATCCCGCGGCGCCTGCTCGCCATCGAGCGCTTCCTGGAGAGCGAGCCCGAGCTCCGGAGCCGGGTCCGGTTCGTCCAGCTCGCGGTGCCGACGCGCGAGAAGGTGGACGCCTACGCCGACTTCCGGCGCGTCGTGAACGAGCTCGTCGGTCGCATCAACGGCAGCTACGCGACGCTCGACGACGTCCCGATCCACTTCCTGCACCGGTCGATGCCCATGTCCGAGGTCGTCGCGCTCTACCTCGCCGCCGACGTGATGATGGTGACGCCGCTGCGCGACGGGATGAACCTGGTCTGCAAGGAGTACGTGGCCTCGCGGATCGACGACACCGGCGCCCTGGTGCTGAGCGAGTTCGCGGGCGCGGCCGCCGAGCTGATCGAGGCGCTCCCGGTCAACCCGTACGACATCGACTCGGTGGCCGCCACGATCAAGCGGGCGCTCGTCATGCCGCCGTCCGAGCAGCGCGTCCGGATGCAGGCGCTCCGGCGCCGCGTCATCACGCACGACGTGCACCGCTGGTCGCACGGCTTCCTGAACGATCTCGAGCGCGCGCGCAGCGCGGCGCCCGAGGTGGGGGCGGTCCGGCGGCGCGCCGACGCGCCGCAGCTCAACACGATCGCGAGCGCGCGCAGCGCGCCGTCGCTCGTCGTGATGCTCGACTACGACGGCACGCTCGTCCCGCTCGCGGCGATGCCCGAGCTCGCGCCGCCGGACGAGGAGCTCATCGCCGACCTGCGCGCGCTCGCGGCGCGCCCGCGGACGCAGGTGCACGTGGTGAGCGGCCGGCCGCGCGAGGACCTCGAGCGGTGGCTGGGCGAGCTGCCCATCAGCCTGCACGCGGAGCACGGGTTCTTCTCCCGCGCCGGCCCCGGCGAGCCCTGGGTCGCGCTCCGCGAGGCGTCGCTCGACTGGAAGCCGCGGGTCCGCGACATCCTCCAGGGCTTCGTCGACCGCACGGCGGGCAGCTTCATCGAGGAGAAGGTGGTGTCGATCGCGTGGCACTACCGGTCTGCCGACCCGGAGCTCGCCAGCCACATGGCCCGCGAGGTGCCGGCGAAGCTCGACGAGGTGCTGCGCGAGCGCGATCTCGAGCTGATCCCCGGCCGGAAGGTGCTGGAGGTGCGGCTGCGGGGCGTCAACAAGGGGGTGATCGTGCCGCGGGTGCTGGCGACGGTGACGCCCGAAGCGATGGTGGTCGCGCTCGGCGACGACAGGACGGACGAGGATCTGTTCGCGGCGCTCCCCCCCACGGCCCTCACCGTCCACGTGGGCGGCGGGGCGAGCACCGCGGCGTTTCAGCTGCCCGATCCGGCCGCGGCGCGGCGCTTCTTGCGCGCGCTCATCGCGTGAGCGCCCGCGCTGCGGCTCACGCCCTGGAGCGGCGGCCGCGGCGCCGGAGGGCGGCCCCGAGGAGCGCCGTCATCCCCGCGAGGGCCGCGCTCGATCCGGCGAGCGGGCCACCCGCGAGCGCCCCGGCGGCGCTGCACGAGCCGGCGTGGCCGGCGCAGCGGGCATCGGTGCCCTCTGCGGCCTCGTCTCCGGCCGCGGCGCAGTCGGCGGCGTCCGCGCCGGCGGCGGTGTCGCCGTCCGCGCCGGCGGCGGTGTCGCCGTCCGCATCGACGGCGGTGTCGCCGTCCGCGCCGACGGCGGTGTCGCCGTCGCTGGTGGCGGCGTCGCTGTCGCTTCCGGCAGCGGCCCCGTCGCTCCCGGCGGCGTCTTCATCGCTTCCGGCGGCTCTCATGGCGTTCGCGGTGTACGAGAGGCCGGCTCCGAACTCGTAGGCCCCGATGTCGATCGCGCCTGTGGTCGGCCGCTGCGGCGCTCCGCTGGCCGCGCGCACGCTCTTCGCGGGCGTGAACCGCGGTGCGGCGAGCGGGCTCGGGAACGGGTGGCCGGACGGGCTCGGCGTCCACCGGGCGCCGGCGTCGATGAGCGGGCTGCCCGCCGACGGGCGGAGGTCCATCGAGCCGACATCGGCGAACCCGGGATCGGCGCCCTGCAGCGTGCCAGTCCACGCCGCGGGGATGGCCGAAGAGCCGGTTGGAACCCAGTTGTTCGCGCCCGCGAGCAGCGCCGCTCCCGTCACCCAGCTCGCCGACCTGTCGACGTAGACCTCCACGCCGCCGCCGCCGAGCCGGTAGAACACGTTGTTGCTCATCTCGACGCTCTCGATGCCGTCGAACATCCGGATCGCCGGCCTCGACCCGGGGGCGAGCAGGAACGTGTTGTTGACGAACCGGAAGCGGCCGAACGTCTGCCCGGTGCCGTCGCCCCCGACGCGCGCGGCGAAGTGCTGGCCGGTCTGGCGGAAGACATTGCCGACCACGTCGGAGTCCTCGCGCGCGAGCCCCTCGTCCTGGCCGTCCGGCCCGATGAGCTCGATCTCGTGGTACTTCGCGCCCTCGATCCAGTTGTAATAGATCTCGTTCCGCTCCGCGCGGCTCTTCACGTTGTTGCCGCCGTTGCTGTCGTGGACATAGCAATGCCGCATGCGGAACACCGAACCGAGGCGCGTCTCCTCGTCGGTCGCGATGTAGATGGGGTGCCTGGTGTCGCCCGAGCCGCAGGCGTAGACCTCGACGTACTCCAGCGTGAACGAGCCCGACTCGGAGTCGGCGCCCAGGATGCCGTGCCCTGGGCAATCGTGCACCACCGCGTCGCGGATGGTGACGTCATGCGCGCGGTTGAACACGCAGCGGTTCGCGCCCCGGGTGATCTCGAAGCCCTCGAAGGTGTAATGATTGCCACCGAAGACCACCGTGTTCGTCCCTCCGGACAGCACAGGACGGCGGCCGTTCACGCGGACGCCGCGGATGGTGATCTTCTGCGCTTCGGTGCCGGATTTTTTGAAGATCAGATCCCCTGGATAGGTGGCGTCGCCCTGGACCTCGACCACATCTCCGGCAGCCAGGCGAGGGGCGACCTCGGCGAGGCTCGAATACGGCTTGCCTCGGCCCACCTCGTACGTCGCTGCGCTCGCCGGCGAGGCCGCGAGCAGCACGGAGAGCCCGATGCCCGGCGCGACGAGAGAGAGCGTGACGAGGTGCCTTGTGTTGAGTTGCTGCATCGCCCCAATCTCGCGTGCTGAGGAGTCCTGTTGCAAGCTGCTTTTTAATGAAATGCATGATGGGTAATTCAGGCGACACCTGACGGCGTGTAATACGTACCTTTCCTTCGGGGTTCTCCGGGGTTATGCCGATTGCTGACTCTCCGCATCGTCGAGCGGGATCGAGGGAATGAATGTAGGAGCCGAATCCGTGCGAAGGGAATCAGGGAGATTCGAGCGGTGTCCGGTCGCGTCTGGCACAGGAATTGATATGAAATATAAATCCAATAAAATTAAATAAATATGCCAATGCGCCAAGGATGCCAGGAGAACAAGAAGATCTGAGGTGAGGAAATCGATCGATGGGCACAAGAGGGTCCCGATCTCTCCTCTTGGCGTTCTTTGCGTCTTGGCGGTTTTTCTCTCCCTCTCTCTCGTCTGCCGGCGCGCGCGCGCCGGGGGGAGGTGGTCCCCCTCGGCACCGGCGTCGTTCCGTGCCATGGATCCGGCCATGTCCCGGATTGTCCTCGCCTCCACGTCTCCCTTCCGGAGGGCGCTCCTCGACCGCCTCGGGCTCGCGTACGAGGCCGTCACGCCGGCGTTCGACGAGATCGCGCCCGAGGGGCTGTCGCCCGTCGCCTGCGCCCGCCTCTTCGCGGAGGGCAAGGCGCTGAGCCTCGGGCGCGCGCGCGACGACGCCCTGATCATCGGCGCCGATCAGGCGCTCGATCTCGACGGCGAGCTCCTGCGCAAGCCGGCGTCGCTCGACGAGGCGGCGGACCAGCTCGGGCGGCTCGCCGGGCGCGTCCACGCGCTCCACACCGCGGTCGCGGTGCACGCGCCCCCGGGGCTGCCGCTCGCGCCGGGTGAGCCGCGGACGCTGGCCGAGACCGTCACGGTGGAGCTCCGCGTCCGGCCGCTCGCGCGCGCGCAGATCCGGCGCTACGTCGAGCTGGATCGGCCGATCGGCAGCGCGGGAGGGTACCTCTTCGAGAAGCACGGACCGTGGCTGTTCGACGACGTGCGCCACGCCGACGAGACGGCCATCGTGGGGCTGCCGCTCGTCCCGCTCTGCCGCCTCCTGCGCCGCTTCGGGGTCGATCCGCTCGGCGTGCCCGCGCGCGCGTGAGCCCCGTCAGCCCGAGCGGCCGCAGGACCGACGCGCGTCAGCCCGAGCAGCCGCAGGAGCGGCGGACGATGAGCTCGACAGGGAGCCGCGCCTGCGGCTCCGTGGCGACGCCCTGGATCCGCCGCACGAGCTCCAGGACGGCGAGGCGCCCGACGAGCTCCGTCGGCGGGCGGACGGTGGTGAGCGCCGGATCGAGGTGCCGCGCGGGCCCGATGTCGTCGAACCCCACCACCGACACATCGGCGGGGACGCGCCGCCCCTCGCTCCGCAGCGCATCCATCGCGCCGATCGAGGCGGCGTCGCACCAGCCGACGACCGCGTCGAACGCCGCCTGGTCGCGGAGCAGCGCGATCGTCGAGGCGCGCGCCTCCTCCGCGCCGAGCCCGCCGCGGCAGAGGCGCGGATCGAACGGGAGGCCATGGCGCAGGAGCGCGCCCCGGTAAGCCTCCTCGCGCCGCGCCGCGTCCTCGTTCCCCGCGGGGCCCCGCAGGAACGCGATGCGATGCCGGCCGTGCACCTGGACCAGATGAGCGATCGCCTCCCGCACGCCCGCCTCGTTGTCGATGACGATGCTGGGCAAGGAGAGGCCCGGCGGCGACGATCGATAGACGAGGAGCGCCGGGAACCCCTCGGCCGCGATCCGCCTCAGGCTCGCCTCCCCCATCGCGGCGCCGAAGATCAGGACACCATCGGTGTTGTGCCGGCCGAGCATCCGGTGCAGCGAGCTCTCCGATCGCAATGCAATCAAGAGATCATACCCCTCCTCCGTGGCCGCGCTCGCGACGACCTGCAGGAAGCTCGACATGAAATCGGTGCCGACCGTGGGCAGGAGAAAGCCGAGGGACCCAGTCCGGCCCTGCGCGAGGCTCCTCGCGGCAGCGTTCGCCACGTAGCCGAGATCGCGTATCGCAGCGAGCACCCGCTCGCGGGTCTTCGCGCTGCACTTGCCCCTGTCGTTCAGGACCCTGCTGACCGTCGCCGGAGACACCCCGGCGTGCCGGGCCACCTCCTCCATGCGTACCGACGGCCGAACGCCGGAGCTCATTGTGACCGCCTGAGGCGAAGATTTCATGTTGGCAAACAAGGCAAAGGAAAGCGCTTGCATCCTAGGAGGCATGGCGGGTTCCTGTCAAACCGTACTCCGCACACCGGCACAGTTTGACTCTCAAGGAAAAATTCCAAGGCACCAGCGCGCGCTGCGGCTGACCGACCGCCCCAGGCGCAGCGCTGGCGGCCGGCGCAGGCGGGCGGCTCGCGGCGCCGCGGGCGCGCCGGGGCTTCCGGGGAGCGCGGCCGTGGCGCGCCCTTTGCTAACCGTCGGTCGAGGGCCAAGCCTGCCGCTGGGCCCCTCCGACTGAGCACCTTCTGCCGGGCGACGCCGACGGGGCGGGCCAGGCGCTCGACGAGGTGAGGCCATGATGGAACGCCCGCCCTTCAAGGCGGCCGAGACGCTCACGGCCGCCGAGCTGTCCATGTCGTGGCCCGCCCTGGAGAACGAGGAGCGGGTGCAGGCCTATCGCCGCCTGCGGCGCGAGGAGGCGGAGGATTTCTTCCAGGGCCTCTCCACCGCCGACCAGGCCGCGCTCCTCGCCGCCCTCGCGAAGGGCGAGCGCAGGCTGTGGCTCCGCCTGCTCGCGCCCGACGACGTGGCGGACATCCTCCTCGAGGTGTCCCCGGCTGAGCAGGAAGAGCTCCTCTCGCTGCTCGACGAGCCGACACGGCGTGAAGTGAGCGCGCTCCTCGCCTACGCGGAGGACGAGGCCGGCGGGCTCATGAGCCCGTGGTTCGCGCGCGTGCGGCCGGAGGCGACGGTCGACGAGGCGATCAACTACCTCAAGCGACAGGCCAGAGATCACCTGGAGACCGTTTACTACGGTTATGTGCTCGACGCCGAGCAGCGGCTGCGCGGCGTGGTGTCGCTGCGACAGCTCATGATCTCGCCCGGCTACCGGCGCGTCAGCGACATCATGAAGACCGACGTCGTGTCGGTCAACGAGGACGCCGACCAGGAGGCGGTCGCGCGGCGCTTCGCGGAGCACGATCTCGTGGCGATACCCGTCGTCGACGGCGAGGGCCGCATGAAGGGGATCGTCACCGCCGACGACATCGTGGACGTCGTGGAAGAGGAGGCGACCGAGGACATCCAGAAGCTCGGCGGCATGCAGGCGCTCGACGCGCCGTACCTCCGGACGCCGCTCTTCAGGATGCTCGGCAAGCGCGCGGGCTGGCTCTCCGCGCTGTTCGTGGGCGAGCTCCTCACCGCCACCGCGATGGGGCACTACGAGGACGAGATCGCCCGCGCCGTGGTGCTGGCCCTCTTCGTGCCGCTCATCATCTCGAGCGGCGGCAACTCCGGATCTCAGGCGACGACGCTGGTCATCCGGGCGATGGCGCTCGGCGAGATCCGGCTCGGCGATTTCTTCCGCGTCAGCCGCCGGGAGCTCGCTTCGGGCCTCGCGCTCGGCGGGATCCTCGGCACGATCGGCTTCGTGCGCGTCATCGCCTGGGAGCATCTCTTCGGCGCCTACGGCCGGCACCACGTGCTGCTCGGGCTGACCGTCGCGATCAGCCTGGTCGGCGTCGTGACGTGGGGCACCCTGGCGGGCGCGCTCCTGCCGTTCGTGCTCCGGGCGCTCCGCTTCGACCCGGCGAGCGCCTCGGCCCCGTTCGTCGCGACCCTCGTCGACGTCTCCGGCCTCGTGATCTACTTCAGCATGGCCGAGCTCCTGCTCCGCGGGGTCCTCCTGTGAAGCGGGCGAGCGCCCGCCGCGGCGCCGATGCGCGGCGGTGATCGCGGCGCCGCGCCGGCGCGGCCGCTCGCGCCTGGGGGCGCCCGGGGGAGGGGAGGGCGCGAGCTGCGGGGTGCGCTCGCGCGCTACGGGTTGACGCGCGACTCGAGGTAGCGGGCCGCATAGGCGCCGATCGCGCGCGCGTCCTCGCGCCAGCGGCCGCCGATCGACAGCTTGTCCGCGTCGGCAGCGCTCAGGCTCGTGTTCGGGATGGGCGACGCCGTGCGGCTCGAGAGCTGGACCTCATCGAGCACCTTGCCGTCCGGCGTCGTGAGCCGGAGGGTCATCCTGATCTGGCTCGGGGCCGAGGAGACGACCGCGTAGAAGCCGGGGTTCATGTAGCCGACATAGGGCCTGATCACGAACTGCGCCGACGTCGTGCCGGTGGTCGGCGCGACCTCGATGCCCTCCTCCTTGGCGCGTTCGACCAGCGCCTTCGTGAACTCCTCGTTGACCGACTCCTTGTCCGCCATGTGGCGCTGGTAGTCGTCCCCGTCCTTGCTGGCGAGGTACCGGTCCTCGGCCTTGTCGATGATCTGGAGGCCCACGTAGTCGATGGGCATCAGGGCGAAATAGCGCTGGCCCACGAACGGATCGGGGCTCGCCTGGGTCACGACGCGCCAGCTCGGCGCGCACCCGGCGAGGGCCGCGAAGCCGAGCAGCGCGGCCGCGATGAAGCTGCGACGGTGCATAGGGGCCCGCCTTGTAGGCCATGTCCGAGCGCGCTGGCAAGCGCGGCCCCGCTCCCCGCACGCCGGCGGCGCGGCCCGGCCGGTGGCGCGCCGCGGCCGGCGCCTCCTCCGGCCCGGACGGGGCAGCTCCCTCGCTCGGGCGCGCGCGAGGCCCCGGACCGCGCGCCCATGTGCAATGGGCGGACATGATCCGAGCTGGCCTGTTGAATGCATCTTGATGCGACCGATGCAATCGCTACCTCGTACGAGGAGGCATTTCCATCGACGTTGGAGGTGAGCTCATGGTCTCGAATTTCATAGCAGGCCTCTTCGGCCTCTGGCCCATCGTGGTATTCCCGGCGTTCGGCGTCGACCCGCCTGAGGACGCGGGCGACAGCGGCTCGCAGGAGGTCGGCGCGCCCGAGCCGGGGAGCCCCGGCGAGAGCGCTCCGCGGTACGTCTATTCGATCTCCTGCATCGAGGGCAGGACGGGAAAGAAGACCTTCGGCACGGTCGACGATTTCTGCAGCGCCCTGCGCGACGAGCAGGTCTGCTCCGAGAGCGCGGCCCTCTTCGCGCTCCTCCACGGATGTCCCTGAGCGTTCGCGCGTTCGCGGCACAAACGCTTGACATCCGAGGGGGGCCTTGCTCTTCCTAGCGGGCGCGGACCCCCCGCGCGGCCCTCCCCCCCGCCAGGTCGCGCGCCTCGGAGGCTCAGAACGTGACGAACCTCTATCTCATCCGGCACGGAGAAGCGCTCGTCAACGTGAACCATATCGTGGGCGGGATGCGCGGGGACACCGGGCTGACGTCGCTCGGGGTCCTCCAGGCGGAGCGGCTGCGCGATCGCCTGGCCGCGACGCGCGAGATCACCGCCGATGTCGTGATCGCGAGCTCCTATCGCCGGGCGCAGCAGACCGCCGAGATCATCGCCCCCGCCCTGGGGCAGCCCCTCACGCTCGACGACGATGTCCAGGAGCTCCGCCCCGGCGAGGCGGACGGGATGCCGGTCGGAGAGGCGATGGTGCGCTATGCGATCGATTTCGAGCGCGAGCCGTACCGCCCGGCGAGCCCCGGCGGGGAGAGCTGGGCTCAGTTCATGCTGCGGGTCTCTGTCGCCCTCGATCGCATCACCCGCGAGCACGAAGGGCGGACGATCGTCGTCGTCACGCATGGCGGCTTCATCGACGTCGCGTTCCTCCATTTCTTCAAGATGAACGCGCTCGCGTTTCCGGTGGCGCACTTCGCCACCCGCCACACCTCGCTCACCCACTGGCAGCGCCGGCGGCGCTGGGGTCGAGCCGAGGCGTGGCACCTCGTCTATTACAACGACAGCGCTCACCTGCGCGACGTCGAGCGCACCGTGCGCATCCCCTGGGCGGAGCTCTCCACGCTGGCGCCCAGGATGGCGGAGGATCCGTCTGGGCCGCCGTCCTCGGAGAGCGGCGAAGGGCGCTAGCGCTCGCCGCGCGCGCCTCCTCGACCCCTCCGCGCCCCTCGGCTTGCGCCGCTGCCTCGGGGCGAGCTACATGACCCGCATGATGGGTCCTGTCCACGCAACCTTCCTCATCGCCGCTCCCGACCAGCCCGGTCTCGTCGCGCGACTCGCGGGGTTCTTCTACAACATCGGCCTGAACATCATCGACGCGAGCAATCACACGGATGCGTTCATGGACGAGGGACCGCGCTTCTTCATGCGCCTCGTCGTCGATCTGTCCGGCCTCTCCTCGCCGGCGGCGGTCACCGCCCTGGGCGGCTCGGCCACCCGCAGCGCGATCGAGGCCGCCTTTCGCGAGCTCGCCACGGCGCTCTCGGCGCGCTGGTCGGTCGATTACACCGATCACATCCCGAAGATGGCGGTCCTGGTCACCAAGGATCCTGCGTGTCTTTACGATCTCGTGCTCCGGCAGCGCGCGGGCGAGCTCCGCTGCGAGATCCCGCTCGTCATCTCCAATCACCCCACGCTCGAGGCGGTGGCCGAGAGCTTCAGGATCCCTTTCTTCTGCCTCCCGATCACGCAGGAGACCAAGCGCGAGCAGGAGCGCCAGGTGCTCCACCTGCTGAAGAGGCACCATGTCGACCTCGTCGTGCTCGCGCGGTACATGCAAATCCTGTCCGAGCAGATGCTCGATGAGGGGCCGCCCGTCATCAACATCCACCACGGGTTCTTGCCCGCGTTCCAGGGCGCGAAGCCCTATCATCAGGCGTACGCGCGCGGCGTGAAGCTCATCGGCGCGACGGCGCACTACGCCACCCGCGACCTGGACCAGGGGCCGATCATCGAGCAGGACGTCGCGCGCGTGAATCACCAGCTGGGCCCAGAGGAGATGACGCGGGTGGGGCGCGACGTGGAGCGACTCGTCCTCTCTCGCGCCGTCCGGGCGCACCTGGAGCGGCGGGTCATCGTCGAGGGCCGCCGGACCGTCGTTTTCTGACAGCCGAGGCGCGGTGGCTCCGAGGGCGGGATCCATCCTGAATGCGGGCCCCGGTGGGGGGCTCGGACGAGAAGAGGTTGAACCGCCAGGGCTGGAGAATCCCCTCATTTTGTGCCCGTATAGAGCGAGAAATTGAACAGGGAGGCGGGGAGGTGGGGAGTTTCTTTCCGAGATTTTACTCCCCGCCTCCCCGCCTCCCTGTGAATTTTCCGAAAAATTTGAGGGGATCCCTCAGCCGCCAGGGCACAAGGGTCGCCAGAAGAGAGGTTCGTCTCCGGGTTGTGCTGGCGCCCTGGCGGTCTTCTTCTCCGGATCGTCGCACGAGGCGCGGTCGATCATGGCCCTCGTGAGCGGGCGGAGAGCTCGCGCGGGGAGGTCAGGGATTGCGCTGCTGGCCAGACCAGGTCGTCTGGCCCGTGGCGCCGGGCCCGTAGCCCGATTGCTGGCCGACGCCCGACGGGCCATAAGCGCCCGATTGACCGACGGCCGACTGGCCGAGGGCGGCGCTCTGGCCGATGGCCGACTGGCCATAGCCGGCCTGGCCCTGCAGCGCCTGGCCGGATTGATGGCCGCCGTAGCCGAACCCAGCCTTGGACGGGATCTGGCCCTTGCCGGGGATCATCACGCCCTTGCCCGGACCGAAATCACCCTTGCCGGGGAGCACGCCCTGGCCCGGACCGAAATCACCCTTGCCGGGGAACATCACGCCCTGGCTCGGGACGAGTCCAACCTGGCTGGGGCCGAGCTCGGACTTCCCAGGCACGAGCTGGGCCGTGCCCATCCCCACGTATCCGCCCCTCGCCCCCTCGAGCGCCTGATCGGCCGACGCGATCGACGCGTCATCGAGCTCGATCGACTCGATATCGGCCTCGTCCGTGTTCGCCGCGCAACCGGCGGACAGAGCCGCAAAAAGAATTGCAGGCACCAGCATCTTGCTATGCATTGACATGGTCGGTTCCCCCCGATGTCCGCGAGGGCCCAGGAGGCCCAGACATCTCGGCTCACCGCAGAGCAGAGTGTGTGCCTGGCAGACGTGTGCAGACGTTTCCGCTCCCGGCATGCTTGACGTTCGCGCGGCGGCGGATGCAGCGCGCTCGAGCGATGGGCGCCCCGGTCCAGCCAGGGCGCACCGCGGATCCGAGGTACCGGGCGAAGCCTCGCCCGCAGGGCGCGCCGGCAGGGCGACCCCCCTGCGCGGGACACGCCGCGTCGAACCGCGTGTGCATCGCCGGGGCGCCGGAACGGGACGGTTCGTCCGAAGCCGACCCATCCGCCCCGGTCGCAGCCCTGTCAGCGAAGCGCCGCGCGCCCACGACGCACGAGCGCGCCGCCGCGGGGCGCCGAGGCGCGCCTCATGCGCCCCCGGACGGACGGTTCACGCCTGGGGCTTCTTCCCGAACAGCCAGCGCTTCGCCTCGTCGTCGACCGGCTGGCTCTGGTTCCGCAGCTCGCTTCCGGCCGCGAGCCCTCGCTCGACGGCAGCCCGCGCGCGCACCGCGTCGATCCACCGCTTGAAATTCGGGAGCTCGTCGGCCGAGAGCCCGAATCGGTCGAACAGAATCGCCCAGGGGAAGCTCGCGATGTCGGCGATCGAGTACTCGCCCGCCAGGTAGGGCCGGTCCGCGAGCCGCTTATCCATCACGCCGTAGAGCCGGCGAACCTCGTTCGTGTAGCGCTCGATCGCATACGGGATCTTCTCCGGCGCGTACTGGCCGAAGTGCCCCGCCTGGCCGCTCATCGGGCCGAGGCCGCCCATTTGCCACATGAGCCACTGGGCCACCTCGTAACGGCCGCGCAGGTCCGAGGGCATGAGCTGGCCCGTCTTCTCCGCGAGATAGAGCAGGATCGCGCCCGACTCGAACACGGAGATCGGCGCCCCGCCGCCCGGCGGATCGTGATCGACGATCGCGGGCATCCGGTTGTTGGGGCTGATCGCGAGGAACTCCGGCTTGAACTGCTCGCCCCGCCCGATGTTGACCGGGATGAGCTTGTACGGGAGTCCCGTCTCCTCGAGCATTATGCTGATCTTCCAGCCGTTCGGGGTGGGCCAGTAATAGAGATCGATCATCGTGCGCTCCGTCTCCGTGGTGTGTCGCCGATCGCGACGGCGTGCTGTCTCAGGATCTGGATCGTCTGCAGGGCGCCGCGTCGCAGCGCGCCGGCGTCACCCTGCGCCTCGGGCATCGGTGGCACGTCGACCCCGGGGGAGCAACCGGGGATCGGCGCGTCAGCGCGGCGACCCCGCCGGGCGGCGCGTCGCTCCGTCGACGAGCGCGCGCAGCGCCGCGACGTGCGCGGGCCCGGTCCCGCAGCACCCGCCCACGATCGTGGCGCCCGCCTCGGTCCAGCCGCGCGCGAGCTCCGCGTAGCGCGCGGCCGCCGAGCGGCCCTGCCCCTCGCGCCAGCCGAGCCCCTCGGTCGCCGCGCCGGCGTTCGCGTAGGCCCCGAACGGAACGCCGCACGCCGCGAGCCGCTCGACGTGCGCGAGCGTCCGGGTCGCGGGGGTGCAGTTGACCAGCACGGCCCGCGCGCCGCGGGCGGCCGCCTCCCGCGCGGCGACGCCGATGTCCTCGGGCGACAGGAGATCCGCGTCCGGACCCGCCGTGAACGACACCCACGCTTCGATGCCCGTGGCGACCGCCTCCTCGAGCGCCACGAGCGCCTCGCCGACGTGCGGGAACGTCTCGCAGAGGAGGACGTCGACGCCCGCCGCCGCGAGCGCCTCGGCGAGCTCGCGGTGCTCCTGCCGCGCGGCGGCCGGGCTGAGGTCCGGCCGATAGCAGTCCTCGAGCGGCGCGATGCTCCCGGCGACCCGGTGCCGCGGGTCCACCTCGCGCACGGCCTCGCGCGCGAGTGAGACCGCCCGCGCCAGGAGCTCGGCCCACGCGGCGCCCGCCTGCCTCCGCTTCGTGCGGAACGTGTTCGCCGTGTGCACCGTGGCCCCCGCGCGCGCGTAGTCCCGGTGGATCGCGCGCACGACGTCGCAGCCGCGCGCGTCGAGCAGGGCCGCGGCGCTCCAGAGCGGCGCCGGCGTCTCGACCCCCCTCGCGGCGAGCTCGGTCCCGAGCGGGCCGTCAAGCACCACGAGTTCGGCCTCAGCCGTTGCGACGACTGGCCTGAACGGCTCTCCGGACCCGTCCACCATGTAGGCTCCGGTATGTCCGTGACCGGCGCTCAAGGCAACCCCCGATTCCTGCCGTGGACCCGCTGTACTGTTGCAGGTATGCGGGACCCGCACAGCGCACCGTCCCGACCACTATGCCGCAGGAAGAACGATGGAATTCTCTTTCACCCCGGGAATTTACTTGCCAGGTATGGGGGGGCTGCGGCACCGTTTGAAATGAAATCATCTTCCCCTCATTCCACTCAACTCGCGGGAGTCGTGGCGTCCAACAAGCAGCCATCGCTTGAAGGACCGACAGGGGTGGAGCTCCCTCTGGCCAGCCCGAGGCCAGGTGACCTCCGTCAGTGAGCCAAACGAAAGGAATGCCCATCATGATTCGTCAGCCCATCCGTTCTTCCAAGTCGCTCGTTCTCAGTGTTGCGCTCGGCGTCATCACGGCGGCCGGGTTCACCGGATGCATCGCGTCGGACGAGCCGATCGTCGATGACGCGGTAGAGCACGAGCGGATCACGCAGGCCGAGCTGTCCGCCCTCCCGGCGGGGGAGTTCCTGCGCCTCGACATGAACCCGAAGACGGTCTACGCCCTCGACTACTCGGCGTCGCCGATCGACTACGCGCGCATCAAGCTCTCCGCCAGCGATGGCAAGGAGATCCTGCTCGCGGAGCAGATGGCCGCGGTGCAGAACGCCGACTACGGCGATTACCCGCCGCCCGTCCTGACGGAGGCTTCGGATCAGAGGTTCAGCATCTCCTCGGACGCGGCCTCCTTCGGCAAGCTGTCGGACACCGAGCTCGACCAGCTGAAGACCGACGGGTTCTTCTACTCGGAGAAGCCCGTGACGTCCCCGAACGCGGGCCCGCAGAGCACCGACCCCGAGTGCATCCACGCGTATTGCGAGGTCTGTGTCGACAACAACACCGGCGGGTGGCCCGAGACCTGGCTGCCCGGTTCGTACACCTGCTACCTCATCGAGCACGTGTGGTGCTGAACCTCGCCTGACGATCTCCACCCCCTCGCCGGCGAGGCCTCGTTGATGCGTCCGCTCTCGGTTTGGTGCGTTGCGTCGCTCGCCCTCGCGGCCGCGGGGTGCGGAGACGATGGACCGGTGCTCCCGAGCGGCCTCCCGCGGCCGCTCGCGGGGGTCTACCTCGACTTCGGCCCGGCGCCGGAGGAGGAGCGCTTCCGCGCGCTGATCGGGTTCCCGACCCGGGACGTCCCCGGGCTCGAGAGCGCGATCGAGGACATGTACGATCCCGGGAAGCCGGAGACGTTCCGGAAGTACATGTCGGTCGACACCTGGATGGAGCGTTACGCCCCGTCCGAGAGCGATATCGCGGCCGTCGAGGCCTGGCTCACCCAGCACAGGATGGAGATCCGGCGCCGGTCGAAGAACCGGCTCCTGCTCGAGTTCGCGGGCACGGTCGAGCAGTTCAACACCGCCTTCGACACCGAGCTCCGCGACTTCGAGCGCGAGAACCCCTCGAAGGGCGGCAATCCGCTCCGCACGTTCGGCGCGCTGGAGCCGCTCAGGCCGCCGCAGAACATCATCGACCTCACGTCGGGCGTCATCGCGGTCGACGTCCCGGCGGACACCGAGCCGCTCCCCGGCGAGGGGGGCTCGATCGAGACGGAGCTCCCGGAGGAGCTGGCGCAGGGGCTCGCGCCGGCGCAGATCGCGCGCGCCTATGCGGTCGACAGGCTCCACGACGGCGGGCACCGCGGGCAGGGCGTGAAGCTCGGCGTCGTGGTCGGGGCGACGTTCAAGACCAGGGATCTCCAGTCTTTCTGGCGATCGTTCGGCGTGATGCCGCGCGACAACCCGGAGGTCGTGGTCACGGCGGATCCGATCTCGACCCGCTACCTCGAGACGACGCTGGACATTCAGTGGTCGGGCGTGATGGCGCCCGACGCGGAGCTCATCGCGTACGAGGGGCCGGACGCGCGCACCCTCTCCATCCTCTATGCGTGGAACGAGGCGATCGCGGCCGGCGAGGTGTCGGTGCTCTCGACGTCGTTCGCGCACCGCGAGGAGACGGAGGCGCAGCCGATCCGGGAGCAGTACCACGAGGCGTCGCGGATGGGCGCGGCGCTCGGGATGACGATCGTCGTCGCGAGCGGCGACTCGAGCCGGCCGGACGTGCCGTCGTCGAGCCCGTACGTGACGTGCGTCGGCGGGACGATGCTCGAGTTCGGCGACGACGGCGAGGTCGCGCGCGAGGTGGCGTGGAGCGGCTCGGGGTCGGGGCGATCGCGCGCCTTCAAGACCCCGTGGTGGCAGGAGGGCGTCGTCCTGGACGCGCAGGGGCAGCGCGCCGTCTCCGACGTCGCGCTGAACGCCTCGTCGGACTCCACGTACTGGCTCTACTACCTGGGCGAGTGGGAGCGGCGCAGCGGCACGTCGTTCGCAGCCCCTGTGTTCGCCGGCCTGATGGCGTCGGTGAACAGCCAGAGGATCGCGCAGGGCAAGCCCGTCGTGGGCTGGCTGAACCGGGCGCTCTACACCGACGCGAAGGTGCAGGCGGCCTTCCGCGACATCACGGCGGGCAAGACCCCCGAGGGGTTCAGCGCGGGGCCCGGCTGGGACTATCCGACCGGCTGGGGCGCTCCGCTCGCGGACAAGCTCGCCGAGGCGCTGCCGTAGGCCGCGGCATCCCCTCGAGCACGCCCGGCCAGCTCGCAGCCCGTCGTGTCCGGAGCGCCGATGCGTCATCCTGGGCTGGATGACGCTCCCCGCCGCCCTGCTCTCCCGCCCGCTCGCATGCCTCGCGCTCCTCGCGGCGGCGGTCCTCGGCTGCGACCGCGCGGGCCGCGCCGCCGGGCCGGCGCCCGCGCCGCCCAGCGCCGCGCAGGCCCCGGCGCCCGAGGGCGCGGCGGTGGCCGCGGACGGCGGGGCGACGCCGGCGGAGCAGGCCGCGGACACCGCGGCTCCTGCTGCGGGGATCGCGCCGCTGCGCGCGGACGCGCCGTTCGTGGAGCTTTCGGTCGACGGGTTCCCGAGCGCTGTGGTGTCGGTGCCGATCGGCGCCACGGCGCGGCGCCCGGTGCTCATCGCCTCGCACGGCAACTACGACCGGCCCGAGTGGCAGTGCCAGGTGTGGCGCGACATCGCGGGAGGCGACGCCTTCATCCTGTGCCCGCGCGGCGTCGCGCGGTCCGACTCGCCGTCGGCGAGCGACGTCCGCTACACGTACGAGAGCAACGCCCGCCTGGAGCAGGAGATCGACGCGGGGCTCGCGGCGCTGCGGGCGCGCTTTCCCGAGTACGTGGACCCCGGCGCGGTGCTCTACACCGGCTTCTCGCTGGGCGCGATCATGGGCTCCGCGATCGCCGCGCGCCGGCCGACGCTCTTCCCGCGCCTCGTGCTGGTCGAGGGCGGACACGACAAGTGGACCCAGGCGACGGCCCGGGCGTTCGCGGACGGCGGCGGGCAGCGCGTCCTCTTCGTCTGCGCGCAGGCCGGGTGCGGCGCCGCGGCGAAGGCGGCGGCCGCGCGCCTCGAGAAGGCGGGCGTGCTCACGCGCGTGGTGCGCAGCAAGGAGGCCGGCCACCGGTACGACGGGCCGGTCGCCGAGGAGACCCGGCGCGCGCTCGCCTGGGCGCTCGAGGGCGACACGCGCTGGTGAGCGGCGCGCACCCGCTGCGGATACGGGCCCATTTCGGCGTTTTCGGTGCTCGGCGCACTGGAGTGCGCCTGCGCGCCGAAAACGCCGATCTGGACCCGTCTCCTGTGCGGGTGCGCGCCGCTCGGCGGCGGTCGGTCTGGTCGGCGGGCGGGCTCTGGGATAGACGGGGACGCCTTGATGACGGCTTGCTCTTTTCCGGAAGCGCGCGCGTGGCGGCGCGGAGGCCTGGGTCGGTCGCTTCGCGCCGCAGCGCTCGCGGCGTCGGGGCTCGCGGCGGCCTGCGGCCCGGGGGAGGAGCCGCCGGGGAGGTCGGCGGCCGCGCAGCCGGCTGCCATCGAGCAGCCGCCGGCCGGCGCGGGGCCGGGCGAGGTGCGCGCCGCGCTCGACGCGGGCGCCGGCGGCGAGGACGAGCCCGCGGCGACCCGGGAGGCGTTGCGGCCCGGGCGCGGCGACAGGCTCGCGAGCATCGCGATGCGCACGTTCGTGTACGCCGCGCCCGAGCGCCGCGCCGCCAAGCTGGGCTACCTGCGGGCCGGCACGGTCGTCGAGCGCGCCGCGGCGCCGTCGGGCGACGCGGGGTGCCCCGGCGGGTGGTACGCCGTGCACCCCCGCGGCTTCGTGTGCGTCGGCAAAGGCGCCTCGCTCGATCTGGACAACGAGATCGTCGCCGCCACGCCGGCCGGCCCGCGCCGGGGGCAGCCGTATCCCTACCGCTACGTCGTCTCGCGGAAGCCGCCGCCGCACCTCTATGTCCACCTGCCGAGCGAGGCGGAGCAGCGGCGCGCCGAGGGGCGCTCGCGCAGCCAGGGCACGCCGGCGTGGTCCCGCCGCGACGAGGCGCTCCTCGGCGAGCCGGAGCCGCTCACGCCCTTCTTCGCGACCCGCCGCGACCTGCCGAAGCCGTTTGGCGCCGCCGAGAAGGTCCGCTTCCCCGCGCACCGCGGGCGCGCGCGGGCCGACTCGGCCTTCGGCCTGATCTCGACGTTCGACTGGACCGGGCGGCGCTTCGGCCTGACGACCGAGCTCGATCTCATCCCGGTCGACCGCACCTCGGCCGTCGTCCCCACGGCGATGCGCGGCGTGGAGGTGAAGACCGAGGGGACCCCCGCGTTCGTCATGCACCACGGGGTCCGCACGCTGAAGCCGGACGCCTCGGGCGAGCTCAGGCCGGACGGGTGGGCGCCGTACCGCTCGGGCTGGGTGCTCACCGGCAAGACGGCCGCCGGCGGCGCCTACGCCGAGACCGACGCGGGCGCGTGGATCGCCGCGTCCGCGCTGCGGGTCGCGCGGCTGGGCCGCGACTTCTGGGGGCACGCGAAGCGCGGCCGGAGGTGGATCGATATCTCGATCGAGCTCCAGACGCTGGTCGCCTACGAGGGCGAGCGCCCCGTCTTCGCGACCCTCGTCTCGACGGGCAAGGGCGAGCTCGGCGATCCGGCGACCACGAGCGCCACCGTGCAAGGCACGTTCTTCATCCGCGAGAAGCACGTGACCGCGACGATGGACGGCGACGATCTCAGCGAGACGTCCGTCGACCTGCGCGACGTGCCCTATGTCCAGTACTTCCACAACAGCTATGCGCTGCACGGCGCCTACTGGCACGACGCGTTCGGCAAGGTGCGGAGCAGCGGCTGCGTGAACCTCGCGCCCACCGACGCCGCGTGGCTGTTCGAGTGGACCCATCCCCCCGTCCCCGAGGGCTGGCACGCCGCGTTCAACGACAAGGGCGGGACGCTCGTGTACATCCACGCTTGACCAGCCCGCTTGCTCACGGAGACGCGCTCGCCAGCGCACCTCGAGACGGCAGCGCCAGGCGGCGACCGACTCCGCGGTAGCCGGCAAGCCGACCGGCGAGCTGATCCAATCCTTTCGCGGGGCGGCGCGCGAGGTCGTGTAATACCGCCGGACCGCGCGCGTCGGCCATGCGCAACCCGGAACGGAAGGTGTCCGAGGGGCGTCACGCGTCTCTCCGTCGTCTCTGGTCCATTGGCCGCCTCGCTCGTCGCCCCCTCGCTGCTCGCCTCATCGAGCTCGAACGCGGCATGAACCTGCTGCGGGGCGTGATCGTCGTCGAACCCCGCAAGTGATCGCACTCGCCCCTGCTGGAGCGGCTTCCATGAAACCACCTCACCTCGCCGGACCGAACGCCCTGCTGATGCTCGTCGCTGCGCTCGCCGGCTGCGCGCCGCGCAGCCTTCCCGCGAGCTTCCCCGCGTCGTCTGCCGCCTCGCCGCAAGCCGGGGAGGCTCCCTCGCCGCGGATCGGCGTCGCCCTCTCGGAGGACCCACCTCTGCCCGGAGAGCCCACCGCAGGCTGGGTCGGGCTCGATCCGGCGCCGGCGCCCGGCGGCGGCGCCGATCCTCACAAGCATCACCACCATCACCACGGCGCCGCGCCGGCCCAGCCGCCGCCGAGCGGCGACGCACCTCCCAGGCCGAAGGAGCCTGCCCATGCGCACTGAACCCCGTCGATCGCGCGCGCTCGCCGCGCGCCTCACGCCGCTCGCGGCGGGCCTCGCGCTCCTCTCCGCGGCCGGCTGCGCCGCCCCCTCGTCGACCGCCGACATCGCGCGGATCCGCGATCTCTCCGGCGTGGAGCTCCCGACGGGCGCGACATCGGATGCGGTCGACCCGGAGCCGGCCGCCGACGCGCGCGCCCTCGGCCAGGCGCCGCGACGGCCGCTCACCGCGGACGCCGCGGTGCGCCTCGCGCTGGCCAACAACCGCGCGCTGCGCGCCGCGCTCAAGGAGGTCGGCGTCGCCCGGGGCAACCTCGAGCAGGCGGGCGCGCTGCCGAACCCGGAGATCGAGATCGAGGTGACGCCGCGGCAGGAGGGGCTCGACCACACGCGCGTCGAGCTCGCGGTCGAGATCGACGTGACCTCGGCGCTCCTGTCGCCGCTCCGCGCGCGGGCGGCGCGCTCGGACCACGAGGCGGCGCGCTACCGCGCGGCCGGCGCCGTCGTCGAGCTCGGCTACCAGGTGCGCGCCGCGTTCTACGCCGCGCAGGCGGCCGAGCAGCGCCTCGGCATCGCGAACCGCGCGCTCGACGCGTTCGCCGCCGCCCGCGACGCCGCCCGCGCCCTCTTCGCGGCGGGCAACGTCCCGGAGCTCGACGTGGCGACCCAGGAGGCCGGCTACGAGGAGGCGCGCATCACGGCCGCGCAGCTCGAGCTGGAGCTGCTCACGCGGCGCGAGCGGCTCCACCGGCTGCTCGGCCTCTCCGGCGCGGCGACCACCTGGACGATCGCCGGCGCGATCCCGGGGGCGCCCGAGGCGCTCGCGACGCCGCCGCGCGCCGAGACGCAGGCCCTGCGGGCGAGCCTCGAGCTCGCGGAGCTGCGCAGCCGGATCGAGGCGGCGGCCGGCCGGGCCGGCGCCCTGCGCGCCGAGGGCTGGGTGCCGGACATGTCGCTCGGCGTGCACGGCGAGCGGGAATTCGGCGCGCGCGACGAGGCGCACGACCCCCCGTGGGTCCTCGGCGCCGGGCTCCGCCTCTCGCTCCCGCTCCTCGATCGGCGGAGCGGCGCCGCGGCCGCGCAGACGGCGGAGTTCGACAGCCTGCTCGAGCGCTACCACGGGCGCGCCGTCGACGTCCGCTCGGCGGCCCGCGAGGCGCGCAACCGGCTCATGTCCGCGCACGCGCGGGCGCGGCATTACGAGCGCGTCCTCCTGCCCGCGCGCAGGCGGGTCGTGGAGCAGACATTGCTGCAGTACAACGCGATGCAGGTCGGCGTCTTCCAGCTGCTCTCGGCGCGCCGCGCGCAGCTCGACGCCGAGCTCGCGGCGGTCGAGGCGCTGCGCGAGCACTGGACGGCGAAGGCTGCGTTCGATGCGCTCCTGGCGGGGCGCCGCGTCGAGGCGGCGGGGGCGGAGGCGCCCGCCGCGATGCCGGGGGCCACGGGCTCCGGCGAAGGAGGGCACTGACATGGACCGACGTTCTTTCATTCACGCAGGCGGCCTGGCCGCCGGCGCCGCCTTGCTCACGCGGGGGCTCGCGCACGCGCAAGAGCGCCCGGACGCGCCGCCCGGCGCGGGCGCCGCGACGCCGCCCGGCGCGGGCGCCGCGACGCCGCCGCCTCGCCGGGTCGCGGCGCCCGGGGGGCAGCCCGCCGTGGTGACGCCGAACGGCAGCACGCTCCCGCTGCGCGTGGTGGACGGCGTGAAGGTCGGCCACCTCGTCGCGGGTCCCCTCGAGCACGAGTTCGCCCCCGGCCTGAAGAGCGAGGTGTGGGGCTACAACGGCAGCACGCCCGGCCCGACCATCGAGGCGGTCGAGGGCGATCGCCTGCGCATCTACGTGACGAACGCGCTGCCCGAGGCCACCACCGTCCACTGGCACGGGCTCGTGCTACCGAATGGCATGGATGGAGTCGCCGGGCTCAACCAGCGCCCGATCCCGCCCGGCGAGACGTATGTTTACGAGTTCGTCGTGCGGTATCCGGGGACGTACATGTATCACTCGCATTTCGACGAGATGACCCAGATCGCGCTGGGCGCGGTGGGGATGTTCGTCGTGCACCCGAAGAGGCCCCGCGGCCCGCGCGTGGACAGGGATTTCGTGCTGATGGCGCACGAGTGGAAGATCAACGCGGGGGCGCGCCGGCCCGACCCGAACGCGATGAGCGACTTCAACGTCCTCACGTTCAACGGCAAGGCGTTCCCCGCGACGGCGCCGCTCCTCGTCGGCCGCGGCGAGCGCGTGCGCATCCGCCTCGGCAACCTCGGCCCGATGGATCACCACCCGATCCACCTGCACGGCCTGTCGTTCCAGGTCACGGCGACCGACGGCGGGTATGTCCCCGAGTCCGCCCAGTACCCGGAGACCACGGTCCTCGTCGCGGTCGGCAGCACGCGGGTCATCGAGTTCGTCCCCGAGGAGCCGGGCGACTGGGCGGTGCACTGCCACATGACCCATCACACGATGATGCAGATGGGCCACGGCCTGCCGAACATGGTCGGCGCCGACACCCGCGCGCTCGATCGCCGGATGAGCCGCGTGATGCCCGACTACATGACGATGGGGACCACGGGGATGGGCGGCATGGGCGAGATGCCCATGCCGGTGCCCGCGAACAGCCTGCCGATGCGCGGCGGGGCCGGGCCGTTCTCGTACATCGACATGGGCGGGATGTTCACGATCCTCAAGGTCCGCGACGCGCCGGACAGGGCGGACCCTTCCGGCTGGTACGCGCACCCGGCCGGCACCGTGGCGGGGCCGGCGACCGCCGAGCGGATGCGCGCGGACGGGATCGACCCGGCTCCGGGAGGCAAGCCGGGCGGGTGAGTCTCTCGAGGTGGCCGGCGGCACAGGGCCGGTGCTTCCTTCCCGTATCAAATCAAGAGGTTCGAAGATCGGGTTGACGGTGCTTCTGTTTGCCTCATAGCGTGAGCCGGCCAGCGCGGCCCGCGGGGGTCGAGCGCTGGTCGGGCGGCGGCGCGGGGGTGGAGCACAGGATGAGTGGATTCGGCCACATCCGTCACGGTATCGGGGCTGTCAGGCCCTACGTGTTCGGCCATCTCGATCTCACGGATTTCGTCAAGCGGGCCTTCGGCGCCGTGGAGCTCGAGCGGCAGCAGATGGGGCCTGACTCCTTTCATGTCGAGCTCCAGATCGACGACTCGGTCGTGGTGCTGGAGACGGGCGAGCCGCGCCCCGCGAACGCCACCGTGGCCTCGATCTACGTCTACGTCGACGACGTCGACGCCGCGTACGCCCGCGCCCTCCAGTTCGGCGCGGTCTCGATCGCGGCGCCCGAGGACAAGCCGTACGACGAGCGCGCCGCGGGCGTGAAGGACTCGTTCGGCAACATCTGGTGGATCTCCACGTACAAGCGCAGCGGCGGCTCGTAGCGGGTCATCGCGCCGGCGGCGCGGGCCTGGCCGTCGCGCCGGGCACACAGGGCGCGGCCCTGCGACCACAGGCGCGCGAAAAATCCTCAATGATTTCGCTGACTCAGAAGCGGTCCGCGCCTTGCTGACTCCAGCGGTGAGACGGGGACGCCCCGGAACACGGAGGAGTGCTTCGATGACGACGACGATGGCTCGACGGTGGATGTTTCTGGCGCTCTGCGCGGCTTCGCTCGCTGGCTGCGGTGAGCGCCACGACGCGCGGCCTCCGGCGGCGGCCGCCGCCGCGAGCCCCGCGGCGACGCAGTGCCCCGAGCCGGCGGTCGCCGTGGCGGCACCGCCCGCGAGCCCGCCGGCTGCGGCGGTGACGGCGCCGGACGCGAGCGTCGCGGTGGGCAAGGCGGGCAAGGCGGGCAGCGAGAAGGGGAGGGGCGCGGCGGAGCTGAAGGTGAAGCGGCTGGTGCTCGCGGAGGGCGTGAAGGACCGCGAGCCGGTGGCGCCGGGGACGATGTTCCGCGCGCCGGAGACGGAGCGGCTCTATGCGTTCCTGGAGATCGAGAATCCGGGCGACGTGGAGGGCGAGGTGACGGTGGCGTTCGTGCCGCCGGGCGGCGGGGCGCCGGTCGGGAACGTGACGCTCGGGGTCGGGCCGTCGCCGCGGTGGCGGACGTGGGCCTTCACGCGCGGGGCGCGCACGGTGGGGGAGTGGACGGCGATCGTGCGGTCGGAGACGGGCGAGGAGCTCGCGCGCGCGCCGTTCGAGGTGACGCTGTAGCCCGGGGCGGCCCAGGCGTGCTCTTCGCGCGTCTGGGCGCGGCCGGCGGCGCCTCGCCCGTCGCGCCCTGTTCGAAGACGTCCTGGTACACCCGGTCGACGTCGAGCGTGCAGCCGAGCGACGAGAGCTCGGCGCGCTCGCCCGGCCCGTGGATCCGGAGCAGCCAGCTCCCGTCCTCCTGCCGCGTGAACACCTCGATCCGCGGCGCCTTCTGCGATTGGTCCTGCGGCGAGAGACCGGTGCGCACCGCGGCTCGTGCCATGGTCCACAGTTTCGCCCAGGAGACGGAGCGCGTCCACGCGCGTCAGGCGGACACGAGCTCGACGAGCGTGATCTCCGGCGGGCAGTTGATGCGGACCGGCAGCCAGCCGCCGGCGCCGGCGTTGACGTGGAGGCGCCGGCCGCGGTGCTCGTAGAGCCCGTTGTGATAGAGCCCGGCGGGCAGCATCGGCGTGAGGGCGTAATCGCCGATCCGGCCCAGCGAGATCTGCCCGCCGTGCGTGTGGCCGGAGAGCATCAGATCGAAGGGCAGCTCGCGGGCGGCGCGGAAGGTGCCCGGGTGGTGGCTGAGCAGGACGCGCGGCGCGCCGTCGTCCCGCATCTGTCCGAGCGCGCGGGCCAGCCCGTCGGCCGTGGGGCGCCGGGCGGGCTCTCCCGGGCGCGCGCGGCTGGGATAGTCGATGGCGCTCATCCACAGGCGATCGCCGCCGAGGCGGACCTCCCGCGCTTCGTCGACGAGCACCTGGGCGCCCGCTTCCTCGATCCCCTTCACGATCGTCGGGATGCTGGCCGACCGCGCGGCGATGTACTCGTGGTTGCCCATGCAGAAGAAGAGCTGTCCCCGGGCGGGGCGCAGGCCCCGGAGCAGCCGCGCGGACAGCTCGAGCTGGGAGACGTGGTGATCGAGCAGGTCGCCGGTGATCACGTGGATGTCGGCGCGGAGGGCGTTCATGGCGTCGCGGAGCTCGTCGAGGCGTTCCGCGTCCATGAAGCTGCCGACGTGCACATCGCTGAGCTGCGCGAGGGTGACGCCGTGCAGGCTCGTCAGCTCGCGCCGCACGGGCAGCGCGACCCTCACCACGACCGGACGCTGCCGCGAGGCGAGCACGCCGCCCATCGACACAGCGACCGCCGCCGCGGGCAGCGCCCAGGTCGCGCCCACGAGGAGCCGGCGGCGGGGCTCGTCGACGATTTCCGGCTCGGTCTTGACGTCCTCTGGAGCGCTGGCGGGCTGGGAGGCTGAGCCCGCCTGAGCGCCTGCACCCGATCGCGCGTTCGTGTCGACCTCGGCGACCGTGACAGCCCCGGCGCTCGGCGCGGGCCGGCCCCGGCGAAGCGCCCCGAAGGCCACGCGCGCAATCGCGGCGATCCCGAGGAGCAGCCCATAGAGGAGCAGGGCCACCTGAGCGCCCAGGGCGATCAGCGACACCGGCTCGGGCAGGTGGCGCTGGAGCGCTCGCAGCCCCG
The DNA here is from genome assembly GCF_051521455.1 of Sorangium sp. So ce887. Classification (NCBI taxonomy): domain Bacteria; kingdom Pseudomonadati; phylum Myxococcota; order Polyangiales; family Polyangiaceae; genus Sorangium; species Sorangium sp. So ce887. The sequence continues at coordinate 732,985 of NZ_CP150354.1, forward strand.
ACCAGCTCGCCACGGCCATGAGCACCGCCGGATGCGCCACCAGCAGCAGCCCCGCGGCGCACAGCCCGTTGATCAGCGCTCCGTGCCGCGGGAACGCCGCGCGGAGCCGCCGCCAGACGATCAGGCCGAGGAGCGCGTTGACGAGCGTGACGACGAGGCCGCCGAGCTGGAACACGCGATCGAAAGTAGCATCGCGCGGCTCGTTCGTCCGGCCGCCGGCGCCGGACGGCCGCGCGCCGCGTCGGCGAGGCGCGGCCAGCCCTAGAGTCCAGCGCCGCCGCCTGGCATCTCCGCGGTCACCGGGATCTCCCTCGCTTCGAGCCCCTCGAGCGACTCCTTGCCCGAGAGCGCGCCGAGGCACCTGCGCGCGTGCCGGAGGTAGCCGTTGAAGAACGCGGCGACGTAGCCCGTCGCGATGGCCTGCTGCTCGCGGCGCGAGAGCTCGGCAGGGCCGTCGACCGGCTCGGCGAGGCCGAGCGACGTCGTGTAGCCGAAGTGGCTCGCGCCGGGCAGGGTCACGAGGTGCTTCGGCGCGCGCGCGCGGTCGTAGAGCGTCGCCGGGACGGAGGCGGCGATCGGGTCCGCGGTGCCGTGAACGAGGAGCACCGGTCGAGGCGCGAGCCCGTCGATGGGCGGGGCTCGATCGAGCTCGCCCGCCGGCGCGAGGAGCGCGAGGGCGCGGACGTGGAACGGGCAAGCGGCGTCGAGCGTCAGAGCGAGGGCGGCCTGCGCGCCGAGCCCGTGGCCGAGGAGGCCGACATGATCGAAGTCGGCCAGGAGCGGGCCCCGCGAGCCGGCCCTGAGATGCGAGAGCGCGTCCCGGAGGACCGCGGCGCGGCGCAGCGGCGCGTCGTCCGGGGTGAGCCACGAGAGATCGGGCGCGATGACGGCGAAGCCCCAGCGCGCGAGGTGCGCCATGACACTGGCGAGCTGGCGGTAATCCTGGTCGGTACCGGCAGGCGACCCCGAGGTGACCGCGCTCGTGGGGAGGCGGCGCTCGTGGGCGATCGCGATGACCGGGAACGGGCCTCCCGGCGAGAGCGGCGCCTCCTCGCCGTCCGCCGACGCGGGGTAGTAGAGCAGCGCGGCGCCCCGCGCGGGACAGCGGTAAATGGCGCCCTGGAACGGCCAGGTGTCGGGGTAGCAGGCGTCCGCCGACAGCGAGAGCTCGTCGATGCGCCGGAACCCAGCCCGGTGCGGTCCTGCGCGGAGCTGCGGCGCAGCGCTTGTCGGGCGCGGCGCGGGCGGCGTCGTGGGCTCGGGCGGCTGCGGCGTCGTGGATGCAGGCGGCATCGTGGATGCAGGCGGCATCGTGGATGCAGGCGGCGTCGTGGATGCAGGCGGCGCCGTGGATGCAGGCGGCGCCGTGGATGCAGGCGGGTGCGGCGTCGCCGGCGAGGGAGCCTCCGCCGGGGAAGGGGACCCGCCGCGGGGCACCTCGCGCTGCGACCAGAGCTCGCCGTCGCGCACCAGGTGGACGATTCGCCCTTCGGCGCGCACGGCGAGCTCGATCCGCCCGAGCGGACGGCTCTCGATGACGGACACCGCCTCACACCGGCCCAGATCGGTGGCGAACACCGCCGGCCCGCGGAAGCGCGCGCCGCGGCCTCCGTCGCCGCGACACCACCGCGCGAGCCCCACGCCCGCGAGCGGCGAGAACAGCTCGATCGTGCCCTCTCCGCCGGACGTGCCCCGGAAGAGCGCCGGCGTCCCCCGGATCCCGGAGACCACCTCCTCCGGGCCCTGCCACGCAGCCCCGGCCCCGGGAGAGCGCCGGAACATCAGCAGCCGATCCCCGATGCGCGCGACCACCTCGATGTCGCCCGGCACCCCGGGCGCGCCGGCTCCGCGCTGGATCATCGCGACCGCATCGAACCGCCCGAGCTCCGCGCCGAAGATCGCCGGGCCGCGCCAGCCGAGCTCCGCGGTGTCGTTGTCGCGGTGGTAGTGCGCGATCCCGCCGCTCGCGTGAGGCACCACGAGCTCGAAGTTGCCCCTGCCCCCGAAGCCGCCCTGGATCAGGGCGGGGTCGCCGGCCGCGCCCTCCGCGAAGAAGCGCGGCTCGCTCCACGAGGGCTCGCTCCACGAGGGCTCGCGCGCGCACCAGAGCGCGGCCAGCCGATCCCCGGCGCGCACCACCGCCTCGAGGTGGCCCGGATCGCCGAAGTTGCTCTGGATGAGCGCCACCGCGCCGACCGGGCCGAGATCTCCGGCGAACGTCGCCGCGTGGCGCCACGGCCCGGCGGCCTCCTCGCGGCGGTGGTGCTCGACGCCGAACGGCGCCCCGGCGGCGGGCAGGACGAGCTCGAGCGTGCCGCGCGAGGCGCATTGCAGGAAGAAGCCGCTGGTCGTGGTGGGCATGGCGCTGATGAGATTTTACCGGCGAGGCGCCGTCGCGCCTACCGCAGCATCTCGTCGACCCGCTCCCCGGTCGCCGCGGCGAGCCCCCGGGCGAGCGCGCGCGGGTTCAGCTCGACCGCGATGGCCACCGCGTCCGGCGCGTGCGTGGCGAGCGGCGGCTCCACCGGCGCGTCGAGCCCGAGCAGGTGGCCGAACGAGCCGTGCGCCAGCTCGTCCCACGCCGCGAGCAGCTCCTCCGAGGCCGCCGCTCCGCTCGTCGAGAAATCGCCCGCCACCGCGATCGCGAGCGCGATCCCCTCGCGCGCGCTCGGCCGCGCGGCCGCGCCCACGGCCGTCGCCGCCGCGAGCAGGCCGCGCGCGCCGCGGGCGAGCTCCCCGTCGAACGGCCCCGGCGCGAACGCGCGCGCGGGCGCCGGGCCGAAGCGGGCCGCGAGCGCGCGCAGCGGCCCGTCCGAGAGCGCCGTCGGCGAGCGCTTCAGGCGGCCGAGCGCGTACAGCGACGCGACCCGCGCCGGCCCGCGCTGCGGGCTGCCGCCCTCCTGCACACAGACCACGTCCTCGCCGAGGAGCGCCAGCGCGTGCGGCGCCGTCCCGATGTCGCCCATCACGCGCACGACGTCCGCCCGATCGAGCGCGCGCCGCTCCTTGCCCGTGAGCCGCCGCCGGAAGCGGCGCTCGATCGTCCGCGGATCTCCGCTGTGACGCGCCACGTAGAACCTGGCCTCGCCCGCCGCCCCCGCGTACGACGCGATCGCGGCCTCGCGCACCTGCCGCAGGTCGACGCCGGTCGCGCGGGCGTGCCGGGCCAGGTTCTCCTCCGGCGCCACGAGCGCGATCGAGGGGATGAGCCACGGCACCGCCGCGATCTCGCGGGGCCGGACGAGGATCAACCACCGGAGCCCCGCCTGCGGCAGGAGGCGCGCGAGGTCCGCCGTACCGAGCGGCGTCAGCGGCGGGCTCGTCCGGGCGGGCGGCCGCGGCGCGCCGCCGCACGACGGCAGCGCGAGGCCGAGGACGCAGCCCAGGACGCCTCCGAGCGCGCCGCGACGGTGGAGCCCCCGCCCGGGCGCGTCAGCCAACGACGAGGTAGGCGAAGCGGCGGTTCTTCGAGCCGACGCGGACCAGGTATCGCTTCCCACGCTCGAGCTTGAGCTGCTCGTCCTTCACCACCTCGCCGTCGAGGTGCACCGCGCCGCCCTTCACGAGGCGCCGCGCCGCGGAGGTCGACTCGGCGAGCCCCGCCAGCGCGAGCGCGTTGCCGATGGGGATCGTGTCGCGGTCGCTCGCCACGTGGAGCTCCTCGATGACCTCGGGCAGGCCGCCGGCCGCGACGCTGCGGCGCCGCTCCAGGGCCGCGCGCGCGTCCTCGGCCGAGTGGAAGCGGGTGACGACCTCCTGCGCGAAGAGCTCCTTCACCTCGATGACGCTCTGCTCGCCGCGCCGCACCGCGTCCCGCAGGCGGGCGACCTCCTCGGGCGGGCGCGACGACAGGAGCTCCATGTACCGCCAGACGACCCCGTCATCGACGAGCATCAGCTTCTGCAGCATGTCGAACGGCGGCTCGGTGATGCCGACGTAGTTGTCGGCGCTCTTCGACATCTTGGCGCCGACGACCTTGCCGTCCTCCACGCGGGCGTTCGTGCCCTCGAGGAGCGGCATCGTCATCACCATCTGGGCGCGCTTGCCGTAGCGGGGCATCAGATCGCGCGCCACGAGCAGGTTGAAGAGCTGATCGGTGCCGCCGAGCTCGATGTCGGCCTCGAGCTCGACCGAGTCGTAGGCCTGGAGGAGCGGGTACATGAACTCGTGCACGTAGATGGGCCGCGCCTCCTCGTAGCGCTTCTTGAAGTCGTCGCGCTCGAGCATGCGGGCCACGGTGTACTTCGCGCAGAGCTCGATCATCTGCGTCGGATCGAGCTTGTTCAGCCACTCGGAGTTGTAGCGGACCTCGGTCTTGTCCCGGTCGAGGACCTTGAACGCCTGCGCCTGGTAGGTCTCGGCCGCGGCGACGACCTCCTCGCGCGAGAGCCGCGGGCGCAGCTCGTTCTTGCCGGTCGGATCGCCGACCATCGCCGTGAAGTCGCCGACCACGAAGATGACCGTGTGCCCGAAGTCCTGGAACTCCCGCATCTTCTGCATGACCACCGTGTGGCCGAGGTGGAGGTCGGGGCGGGTCGGGTCGAAGCCGGCCTTGACGCGCAGCGGCTTGCCCTCGCGGAGCCGCTCTTCGAGCTCGGCGCGGACGTGGAGGTCGACGGCACCCTTGCAGAGGATCTCGAGCTGACGTTCGGCGGGGACCATGGGGCCTCGCTTCTACCGCGCAGCGGAACGGCCCGCCAGGGGGGCGAGCGCGCGCCGGAGCGCGCCGCCTCATTCGTCGTCGACGTCATCGACGTCCTGCGCGCGCCCGGGCGCGTCGCCTCATTCGTCGTCGGCGTCGTCGTCGTCGTCGTCGTCGTCGTCGTCGTCGCCCGAGATGGCGTACGCGCGGCTCGCGTTGACGAGCTCCTTGAGCTCCTTGCCGACCTTGAAGAACGGGAGCCGCTTGGCGGGCACGGGCACCGGCTGGCCGGTGCGCGGGTTCCTGCCGCTGTACGGCTTGTACGGCCTGACCGTGAAGCTACCAAACCCGCGGATCTCGATGCCTTCGTTGCGCTGGAGCGCCTGCGTCATCGCGTCGAAGACGCAGTTCACCACGAGCTCGGCTCGAGCTTTGGTGAGCTCGCCCCGCCCCGCGATCGCGTCGATGAGCTCGCTTTTCGTCATGGTCCACCTCCCCCACCCGAGCGGACCGCCGCCGGCGCGCGGCTTGCCGCTTTCCACTGCAAAGCTCCAGGGGCTGCGCCGGTCCAGGAGCCGCATGACAACAGAATCCTATGAAAAGCTCGCATGTTACGGGACTAGCGGTCAACCGAATTCCCGCCCGCGACCGAGACCGCATCGAGCGCGAAAAGGCCTCCGATCGCGGGGCGGTCCGGGCCCCCCGGAGCGCGCTCGGCGGCGGCGGCGGCGGCGGCGGTGGCCTTCCCGCGCGCGAGGGAGAGCTCGATTCCGACGGCGTCCTCGGGGATCGGGTGGGGCGGGAGCTCGGCGCAGGCGAGCGGCGCGCCGGGGTCGTCCGCTGTCGCGGGCTCGACCTGCCAGACGTGGAGCAGGGCGCCGTCGACGACGAGGCGCACCTCGCCCGCGCTGTCGCCCGAGACCGCCACGCGCGGGCTGATCCGGGCGCCGCGGAGCCACGGGGCGGGCAGGCCGACGTGGACGACGGCCTCGCCGCTCGCCGCCGCGTGCACCGCGAGGAGCCGCCCTCCGGACGCGCACGTGTCGCCGGCGTGCTCGGGCAGCGCCCAGGCGCCGCGCTGGGCGCGCGGCGGCCACAGCGACTCGCCCTCGATGAGGTGCTCGCGGGGCGGCGCGGCGTCGAAGGCGAGCGGCGCGATCGAGACCGACGCGAGGCCGCCGCCGTCCGGGATCGCGAAGCCGTAGCGGTAGGCGGGGGGGCGGCCGCGGGCCTCCCAGGCCATCCGGTCGATCGCGTCGCCGCGGTAGCGCAGCACCGCGACGTCGCCCGGGGCGGGGTCGAAGCCGAGGTTGAAGCCGTGGTCCGTGTCGACGAACACGAGGCCGCGCGCGACGCCCGCGCGCGCGACCGCGGCGGGATCGAACATGGGCAGGCCGCCCTCGCGATCACGGAGCGCGGCGTGGTCGAAGCCCGCCCGGAAGGCGAAGCCGGCGAGGGGGAGCGCCGCAGCGAAGAGCGCCGCCGGGAGGAGCGACCCCGCGAAGAGCGCGGCCGGGAGGAGCGACCCCGCGAAGAGCGCGCGCAGTCGTCGCGCGGGGCCGCCGCGCGCTGCCGGCGACCCCGCGCGCTCCGCGAGCGCGGCGCAGGCCATGGCGGCGAGGACGTGCTCGACCGGCAGCACGTCGGCGAAGAAGCGAGCGCCGCCGCCGGGGTAGTTGCCGTCGAAATAGAAGGGCGCGTAGGCGGCGATCTGGAGGAGCGGGGCGGCCGCCAGGGCGCGCGAGCGCGGCCGCCGGAGGGCGAGCGCGGCGCCGGCGATCACGAGCAGCGCCAGCGGCTCGGCGTTGAGCGCGTCGACGAGGTGGAGCTTCAGGCGGCGCAGCGTCGTGCCGGCGGCGGCAAGAAAACCGTATCCTTCCGATAGGTTATGGCGGACGAAGTCGCCGTGCTCGCCGAGGCAGCCGACGCCGGCGCCGAAGCCGTAGCGGAAGCAGCCGAGCGGGCCGTCGGAGACGGCGTAGTAGGCGCTCTGCGACGAGGCGAAGGCGCCCGTCGCGGCGCGCTGGTGCGCGGCGAGCAGCGCGAGGCCGGGGAGGGCGCCGATCGCGAGCGCGGCGGCGAGCCTCCCGAGCCGCGGCGACGGGCGCGGCGCGGGATCGCCGTCGCGAGGGCCGGCCGCGGCGCTGCCCGGCGCGCTGCCCGGCAGCAACACGAAGAGCAGCGCCGCGGCGAGGGCGAGCGCGCTCGGCGGGCGCGTCGCCGCGAGCCAGCCGGCCGCGAGGCCGGCGAGCGCGGCGGCGCCGACGGCCGGATCGAGCCGCCTCCTCGGGGCCCCCGCCGTGGGGATGGCGCGGGCGTGGTCGAGCGCGCGCCGCGCCGACGCGAGCGCGACCGTGAAGCAGAGGGCCGCGAGCCCGTGCGACATCGTGTCGGCCGTGTGGTAGCGGAGCGCGGCGCAGAGCGCCGAGAAGAGCGCGGCGAGGAGCGGCACCAGGGGGATCCGCGCGGCGCTCCCGGCGGGGGTCGGGGCCTCCGGCGCGAACCGCGCGGCGAGGTCGTACGTGGCGATCGTCAGCGCGGCGGCGAGCAGGGGACCGACCGCGAGCGGCGCGCCCGCGAGGAAGCCCAGCGAGAGGAGGGCGGGGTAGCCCGGCGGGAAGATCACCGCGACCTCGCCCGCGCCTTGCTGAGCCGCCGCGCCGCCGCGGACGAGGAAGCGGCCGAGCACAGAGGCCTCGGGCTCGTCGAGGGGCCACGCGAGGTACCCGGCCGCCATGGCGCGCGCCTCGAGCCAGTAGCTCGTCGCGTCGATGATGCGGGGGCCGCCCCGCAGGTAGACCGCGATGTACGCGGCCGAGATCAGCGCCGCGACGAGCGCGAGGGCTGCGGCGACCGCGACGCCGGGGCGCGGGGACGCCTGGCCGGAGCGCGCGACGGCGGGCGAGCGGCCGCGGCGGAGGAGCCAGGCGCCGGCGAGCAGCGCGGCGACCGAGAGCGCGAGCGCGATCCACTGCGCGGGGTCGCGGGGCAGGCCGGCGCGCACGTCACGGCCCGGCGAGCGAGCGCGACTCGGAGCGCGCGGCGCGCTCGAGGACCCAGATGTGGTGATCGATCCACTCGCCCTCGACCGGCGTGAGCGTGAGCGTGAACGTCTCGGGCAGCCCTTCGGGCAGGTCGAGCGACGCCTCGGTCCAGCCCTCGCTCTCGCGGATGGCGAGCTGGCCGAGCTCCCGGCCGTCCGCGGTCGCGCGGATCACGGCGGGGCGGGGCGCGGCGGTGCGGACCACGAGCCTGCCCGGGCCCACGCGCGGGGCGCGCAGGCGGGCCGTCTCGCTCCTGCCGCCCGGGATGACGCGCCCCGCGTCGAAGCGATCGTGCCCGGATCCGTGCGGATCCGGCAGGACGCTGAAGCCGACGAAGCCGGCCTGCGGCTGCGGGAAGGTGTAGCCGTGCGCGCGCTCGCTCACGAGGTCGGCGACGTCGAGCTCGTCGAGGACCTGCTCGCCCGCGCGCATCGACGCGGGCGGCTCGCCGTGCGCGAGCGGGCTCCAGTCGGCCTGGTAGATGACCTTCTCGGCGCCGCCGCAGATGACGTTCCCGACGACGGGGATCCCGACGATCCGCTTGCCGAAGATGGCCGGGAGCTCGCCCCACCAGGTCGGGTAGATGGCCAGCGCGTCGGGGCGGTCCTCGGCGGGGATGCGCTCGATGAGCTCCAGCGACGCGCCGAGGCCGTGGACGCCCGCGCGCGCGAACGGGAGGTCGTGGTAGCCGCCGAGCCCGATGAGGTCGAGCCCGGGCCGGTCCGACGCGTAGAGGAGCGCGCCCGCGTCGCCGACGAGGACACGGCGCACGTCGAGCTGGGCGAGGACCTTGCCGGCGACGAGGTGCTGATCGCGGATGTTGCGGCTGGCGCGGCCGAAGAACCAGATCTGGTCGCGCATCCTGGGCAGCTGGTGGACCCAGAAGAGCGCGGCGAGGGCGAGGGCGAGCGCGACGCGCGCGCCCCAGAGGCCGCGGGCCGGGCGGGTCATTTCGCCCGTTTCGCCGCTCGGCGCGGTCCACGCGGCCCGCGCGACGAGCAGCGCGAGCCCCATCGCCGCGAGCACAAGCAGCCAGGCGACCGATGGCATGGTGTAGCGCTCGTTCTGCCAGCGCACCTGGCCGTTCAGGGCCACCAGCGCGAGCCAGCCGGCGACCTGGACCCAGAGCAACGCCGCGATCCCGCGCGTCCTGCGCGAGGCGAGGGGGACGAGCGCGAGGGCGGGGACGATCCACCCCCAGGGCAGGGCGTCCGAGAAGTGGTGGTTTGTGTTGCGGCCGATGACGTAGCTGACGAGGGACACGTAGGTGTCCCACTTCTCCTGCGACGTCATGTACGGGTTGTTCAGCGCGAGCTTGGCGATGGCGCCGCTCGCCGCCCACTCGCCGGTGAACACGCGGTTGGCGACCGCCTGGGCGACGCACACGATCGCGCCGGGCACCGACGTCCGGAGCAGGGTCGCGATCGCGGCGCGCGCGCCGTGGGCCCGCCCCACGGCCACGGCCGCGTAAACGCCCAGGGCCGCGACGCAGACGACCGACTCCGGCCGGGTGGCGTAGAGGAGCGCGCCGGCGAGGCCCGCGGCCCAGCCGAGGTGGGCGAGGCGCGCCGGCGGCGCCGCGGCCCGCTCTCCAGCGCGGGCCGGCCCGCGCGGCGCGCCGGCCGCGCGGGCGACCGAGAGCGCGGCGAGGGTGGCGAGGGCCCAGACGCCGAGGTGAAAGGCGTTCTCCATCCCGCTGAACAGCGACCAGTCGAGCGCGCCGATGGAGAGCGCCACGGGCGGCAGCAGGTACTTCGCCCAGCGCCCGATCGGCTCGAGGAGCCGCGCGCCGACGAGCAGGAAGCCGAGGGTCGAGACGCACGCGACGATCGCCGCCCATTGCATGAGCAGGAGGCCGCGGAAGCCGATGAAGTAGCCGAACGCGAGGACGAACGGATAGCTCAGGCTGGTGTTCCCGCTCGAGAAGCCGTTGCCTTCGGACCACTCGAACGGGTACCCGCGCGCCGTGGCGCGGGCGTAGTCGAAGTGGATGAAGACATCGTCGAGCGGCGCCGACCACATGCCGCCCGTCTGCTGGTGCATCGCGCTGTAGAACGCGACGGCGGCGTAGAGCACGCACGCGCCCGCATAGACGGCGAACACGACCGGATCGATGCGCGGCCAGGCGGCGACCACGCGATCGAGCCGGCCGGGGGGCGTTGCCGGGCCGGCGCCCTGCGAGGCCGCGGCCTCCGTTCCGCCGGGGGAGTCGCTGCTCGGCCGGGGCGGAGGCGCAGCTCCTCCGGGCGGCGCGGAGGGCACGGGGTCGGCGCTGGACGGTGACACGCGGCTCTTTTACACGACTTTCGCGCGACCCGAGCCTGCGGAGCCCCGTCCGTAAGGGGAGCCGGCCCCGGCCGCAGCCGTCCAGCATCCCCGACCGTCGAACGGGCGCTCTGTTTTTTTGTGCTGGTTCCTGCCAGCAGGTGCTGAGAGACGCGCCCGCTCGCGGTTGTGGCGCGGACCGGGCGACCTGAGCCTTGGCTGTCCGTGTAGGATCTGTCCGTGGACCGACACCCGAGGGGGCCCATGGCTGCGCCGGCGCCGCGATCCCGTCTATTTCCCCTGCTGTTCGTCTGGATCCTGCTCGCCGCCTGCGGGCCGGGCGCGCCCACGGCGCCGCAGGGGGCCGGGCGCCCGAAGACGGTGGATCTTTCGCTGCCCGCCGCCGCCGCGCCGCTCGACGTCGCGGCGGCGGATCCGGAGCCCGATGCCAGCACCGCCGTCCCCGTCACTCGCGCGGATCCGTGGTGGGGCGAGCCGCTCGCGCCGGTCACCCTGGTGGTGTGGGGCGACTACGAGTGCCCCTTCACCTCCAGGCACATGGCGACGCTGGAGCAGCTGAAGCAGGCCTACGGGCCCGATCGGCTGCGCGTCGTCTGGAAGCACTTCCCGCTGCCGTTCCACAAGAACGCGCGCCCGGCGCACCTCGCGGCCGAGACGGTGTTCCGGCTCGGCGGGCCCGAGGCGTTCTGGAAGTTCCACGCGATCGCCTTCGCCAACCAGCGCGCGCTCGCGCCGGAGTCCTTCGAGGCGTGGGCCGCCGAGGCGGGCGTCGACCGCGCGGCGTTCCGCGCGTCGTTCGAGCAGCAGCGGCACGCGCCGAAGATCGAGCAGGACATCCAGGCGGGCCGGGAGGTGGGCGTCTCGGGGACGCCCGCGACCTTCGTCAACGGGATGTTCGTCAGCGGGGCGCAGCCCATCGACAAGCTCCGGCCCCTCCTCGACGAGCAGCTCCGAGCGGCCGAGGATCTCCGGCGGTCCGGCGTCCCGCGGGAGCGCATCTACGCCGCCCTGTCCGAGCAGAACAAGGAGCGCGCCCCGGCCCCGGGACCGCCCTTGCCCCCGGACGCCGAGGACACGACCGTGTGGAAGGTGCCTGTCGACGGATCGCCGATCCGGGGCAACCCGAACGCGCCGGTCACGCTGGTCATGTTCTTCAACTTCCAGTGTCCGTTCAGCCGCAAGGTCGCCCCGACCCTCGACGGGCTCATGAAGAAGTATGGCGACCAGCTGCGCGTGGTCTTCAAGCACCGGCCGCTCCCCTTCCACCTCCGGGCCGAGCCCGCCGCGGAGCTCGCGCTCGAGGCGAAGGCGCAGCGGGGCGACGCGGCGTTCTGGAAGGCGTACGATCTCTTGCGGGAGGGGCCCCTCGAGGACGCGGACCTCGCGGCGCACGCGAAGTCGCTGGGCCTCGACGTGGCGCGCGCGCAGAAGGCCATCACCGCTCGGCGCCACGCGGCGCGCGTCGAGCGCGATGTGCGCCTCGCCGACGAGCTCGAGGCGAACGGCACGCCCCATTTCTTCATCAACGGCAGGCGGATCGTCGGCGCCCAGCCGGCAGAGAAGTTCGAGTCCCTCATCGAGGTGCAGATCGTGCGCGCGCGGAGGCTCGTCGCCGCGGGCACGCCGCGCGCGAAGGTCTACGACGCGCTGCAGAAGGACGCGAAGGCTGGCAACCCCCCCGAGCGCATCCTCGCCCCTGCGCCCACCCAGGACAACCCCGGCAAGGGGGCGAAGCCTGGCGCGCAGGTGACCCTCCAGATGTTCGCCGACTTCCAGTGCCCGTTCTGCAAGCGCGTCCAGCCGACGATCGACGAGATCATCGCCGCCTATCCGGGCAAGGTCCGCGTCGTCTTCCGGCACCTGCCGCTCCCCTTTCACAAGCTCGCGCCCCTCGCCGCCGAGGCGTCCATCGAGGCGTTCCGTCAGAAGGGCGACGCCGGCTTCTGGGCGCTGGCGCAGCGCCTCTGGGAGGATCAGTCCGAGAGCGGGCTCGGCCGCGCGGCGCTCGAGCGCCACGCGGCCGCGATCGGCCTCGACGTGGCGAAGCTCCGCGCCGCGCTCGACTCGGGAGCGCACCGGGCGGCGGTCGAGGCGGACCGGAAGCTCGCCGAGCGCCTGCACATCACGGGCGCGCCGTCCTTCGCCATCAACGACTACTTCCTGGGCGGCGCGCAGGGGACCGCGCGTTTCCGGCGGCTCGTGGACCTCGCGCTCGGCCCGCACGTGCCCCCCACGATGGAGTCGCTGCACGGCGCCAGCAAGCCCGCGACCCAGCCCGCCGCGGCCCAGCCGTCCGCGGCGCCCGGCCTGATGGGGGCCAAGCACCTCGTCATCATGTATGCGGGCTCACTGCGTGTCCCGAAGCATGTCGTTCGCACGCGGGACGAGGCGCGCGCGCTCGCCGAGGAGGTGCTCGAGAAAGCGCGGCAGGGGGCGAGGTTCGAGGACCTCGTGGCCCAGCACAGCGACGAGCCGGGGGCCGCGGCGCGCGGCGGCGATCTCGGCAAGTTCCGGAAGGGGAGCATGGTGCTCGAGTTCGAGCAGGCGCTGGAGAAGGTCGCTGTCGGCGCGCTGAGCGGGGTGGTGGAGACGCAGTTCGGCTTCCATCTCATCCTGCGGACGCACTAGCGAGCGTGCGCACGCCCTGCGAGGGTGGATCAGCGCGCGAGTGGATATGCAGAGTCGAGCATCACAGAGCGTCCCTGGGCCGGGATGGCCGTCCACCTCGTGATCGGGCCGGCTTACATGTTCAGATGACCCCACCACCCGCGGGCGTGACAGCGGGGATCTCCTGCCTCTACAGGAATACCGGGCGGCCGTTCAGTGCCTGAGCGGGTGCGTCTGCGGCGCCTCGCCGCGCGCGGGGATTTCAGGACAGGCCCGATTCTCCTCGCCGGTCCAGGGTTGAGAAGTTTTCGGGTCCTCCGCCAAAGGCGCCCGTGTGCTCTCCGTGTGGCCAGCGCGTTGACCCATCTCGTGAGCGTCTAGTAGAAAGATCGTCGCGCCACAGCGCGCGACCCGGTCGGCGCCAGCGCGGATGGGAACCGCAAACGATGCGTTGGTTCGTCGAGATCTCGTCACTAGGGCAGAACGCACCGCCGACCAGGAAGGTGTGCGTCGAGGCCCCGCAGTGGCAGCCCGCGCTGCAGAAGGCCCGGGCGTTCCGCGGCGATGGCGGGCCGCTCAACAATTTCTCCGTGGACCTGCTGGAGAGCGGCTACCGAGCGATCGACCCGACGGCGCGCGTGCGGTACGTCGTGCAGCGCGCGCCGGACGACGAGGCGCTGACGGACGGGCTGGACGATCCGGCGGGCGCGCCTCCGGCCGGGGCAGCGTCTCCCACGCCCGCCGATCCGGGGGCGCGTCCGCCGTGGAAGCGTCCGACGGCGGCCACGGTCCCGTACATCTCGATGGGGACCGCGCTCCTCGTGCCGGAGCCGGCGGGCGCGGCGGCGAAAGGCGGAGGGGCCGCGCCGGAGCGGGACGCCGCGCCGGAGCGGGACGCCGCGCCGGAGCCGGCCCCGAGCGCGCTGCCTCCGTTCGAGCTCGTGTCGCAGCGCGAGGAGAACCCGTCCGAGCGCTCACCGCTCACGTACCGAGAGCTCGTCTATGCGGTCCCGACGGGTACTCCGCGCGATCTCGTGAACGCGCTGCTGCTCGACCGGCTCGAGAAGGCACGGCAGCTCATCGACGACGCGCGCCCGGGCAAGTTCATCCATCTCGCCGTGTTCGATCACGCCTTCCGCGGCCGGCCTCAGCGCAGCCCGCTCGCGACGCTCGCCTGGAAGGACTGGCGCTCGGCGGAGCCCGAGATCCAGTTCCGCCCGCGCACCGGCGCCACCACACCGCCGCCGGCCGCCGCGCCGCCGGCCGATGGCTCGCTGCTGGCGGCTGCGCCGCTGGCCGATGGCTCGCTCTCGGTCAACGGTTCGCCTCCGGCGGCGGCGCCACCGGCCGATGCGTCGCCTTCTGCGGTCGCGCCTCCGGTCGCCACGCCGGCGGCGGCGCCACCGGCCGACGCGTCGCCTTCTGCGGTCGCGCCTCCGGTCGCCACGCCGGCGGCGGCGCCACCGGCCGATGCGTCGCCTTCTGCCGTCGCGCCTCCGGCCGCCACGCCGGCGGCGGCGCCACCGGCCGACGCGTCGCCTTCTGCGGTCGCGCCTCCGGCCGCCACGCCGGCGGCGGCGCCACCGGCCGACGCGTCGCCTTCTGCCGTCGCGCCTCCTCCCGCCGCGCCGCCGGTCGCCACGCCTCCGGCCGACCCGTCGCCTTCTGCCGTCGCGCCGTCCGAGGAGCCGAGCGGGCTGCCTCGTCCCGAGGCCGCTCCGGCGTCGGCCGCGATCCCCGTCCCCGCGCCGAGCCAGCCGCCGCGGAGGCGCTCCTCCTTCCCGCCCAGGAGCGGGCGCCTCTCCGGCGACGACCTCATCGCCGAGCTGTTCGAGGCGTGCAGCGACCTGCACTTCCTCCAGGACACGCTCGCGGGCGCCGACTTCATCCTCGCCCTCACGCTCGACAAGATCCCGTGCGCCCTCGGGCTCGTGTCCATGTTCGACATCAACCGGCGCGAGTTCGTCGTCGTCCGGCAGTACGGCGGCAAGAACGCGCTCCTCGCCAGGGTGTCCGAGCGGTCGCCGCTCGCGCTGGCCGCCATGCGGGCCAGGCGCGCCGTCGTGGTGCCCGACGCGTCCAGCGACGAGCGCGTCATGGACGACCGGTGGAAGGCGATCGGCGTCGAGCCCCGGAGCGTCATCTGCGCGCCGGTGGAGATCGCGGGCCGCTACCTCGGCCTCCTCGAGATCGGCAACCCGCTCGACGGCAAGCCGTTCTCCGAGAGCGACGGCAACGCGCTCACCTACATCGGCCAGCAGTTCGCCGAGTTCGTCGGGGCGCGCGGCGTGGTCCTCGACCCCGGCCTCGTGACCGCGGGGGCGAAGAAGGCCGCCCGCTAGCGGAGCTCAGCGATGGACCTCCTCCCCTCGGCCGGGCAGCGCCATCGCGTCCCGTACTTCGCCCTCGTCCCCGCCATCGTCGTCGCCGTGCTCGTCCTCGGCGGGATCGCCCTGCGCACCACGCTGCAGATCGAGAAGGCCCGCCAGCAGACCGTCTTCGACGCGACGCTCACCCTCGCCGACGAGCGCGTCGACCGGCTCGACAAGCTGATCATCGCCCAGGACAACGTCGTCGCCGCGCACGTCGACGTGGCGAACCTCTCGGTCATCGCGCGGAGGTGGCTCCCCACCGCGGCCCGCGAGACGCCGACCGTGCGCGCCATCCTGGTCCTCGACATGGACCACGAGGCCCACGACGTGCTCGCGTTCGCCTCGCGCGGCGCGTCCGGCCGGGAGGACGACGCCTTCCGCAAGCTCCTGCTCGCGCGCCTCGTGCCGCAGATGAACTTCTCCGGCGACGCGACCGAGCTGCGCCACCTCCACCACGTCATCAACCAGCAGAGCTTGCTCGTGAGCTACTGGCAGCGCGAGCACCTCGGGCGCCGGTACCTCGTGGTCGCCTGGCACGAGGTGCCGCGCCTGGTCCACGAGGTGATGCCCCGGCTCTTCCGCGACCTCGATCGAGAGAAGAGCCGGATGAACGTCATCGACGAGGAGGGCCGCATCGTGTTCGGCCCGCCCATCATCGGCGGCGAGTTCACGGTCGGGCGCCCGTTCCCCACCACGCTCTACAACTGGCGCCTCCAGATGGCGCTCACCACGGCCGAGGAGCTCGGCGAGAAGGTGGAGCGGCAGCGCCTGATCGAGATCCTGATGGTCGGCTTCTCCGCCTTGGTCGCCCTGGCCGGGCTCGCGATCGTGGTGCTCGCCTCCGTGAACGAGCGGCGGCTCGCGGCGCTGAAGAGCGACTTCGTCGCGAACGTGTCCCACGAGCTCAAGACGCCGCTCTCGCTGGTCCGCATGTTCGGCGAGCTCCTCCTCGGCGACCGCGTCCCCAACGACGAGAAGCGCCGCCAGTACCTGCAGATCATCGTGAGCGAGAGCGAGCGGCTCACCGCGCTCATCGAGAACGTCCTCGATTTCGCGCGGGTCGAGCGGGGCAAGGCCGCCTACGAGTTCGCGCGCGGGAGCGTCGCCGAGGTGGCGGCGCGCGTCGTCGACATGTACCGCTACCGCGCCGAGCGCGAGGAGATGACCGTGGAGCTGACGATCGCCGAAGGGCTGCCCGAGGCGCTCATCGACGCGCGCGCGCTCGAGCTCGCCGTCGTGAACCTGCTCGACAACGCGCTCAAGTACGCGAAGGACGGCGGCCGCGTCGCCGTCGCGGTCGAGGTCGAGGGCGGGGGGGGCGGGCGCCTCGCCGCGCTGACGCGCCAGGCGAGGCGCGTCGCCATCCGGGTGAGCGACCGGGGGCCCGGCATCGATCCGGACGAGCAGAAGCACATCTTCGAGCGCTTCGCGCGCGGGCGGCGGGCGAGCGAGCGGCAGGTGCGCGGCAGCGGGATCGGGCTCGCGCTCGTGAAGCACATCGCCGAGAGCCACGGCGGCGCCGTGCGGGTCGAGAGCCCGCTCACGGAGGACGGACGCGGCAGCGCCTTCGTGGTGTCGCTCCCCGCGCTGGAGCACGACCGCGAGGCGCCGGAGCGGGCCGAGCCGCTCGCGGCCGACGCCGCGCCGGGCGCGGGGGCGACGTGAGGGCGCGCGGGCGTGGCGGGAGCGGCGAGGCGGCCCCCCGGCGGAGCGAGGCGGCTCCCCCGCGGAGCGAGGCGGCTCCCCGGCGGAGCGAGGCGGCCCCCCGGCGGAGCGAGGCGGCCCCCCGGCGGGACGCCGCGCGGAGCGCCGCCCTGCACGCGGCGCTCGACGAGGTGCGCGCGCGGTGCGCCGTCGAGGAGCGCCGCGCGCAGGACCCGGTCTCCTTCGTTCACCGCTACACGGATCCGGCCGATCAGGAGCTCGTGGCGCTCATCGCCGCGTCGCTCGCCTTCGGCAACGTGAAGGCCCTGCGCGCCAAGATCGGCGAGGCGCTCGAGCGGCTCGGGCCGCAGATCGCCCTCATCGCGGACGATGCCCGGGCCGTCTCGGCGCGCCTGCGCGGCTTCCGGCACCGCGTTTACCGCGACCGCGATCTCGCGGAGCTCCTCGTCGGCGCGCGGCGGGTGCAGCGCGCCTCGGGCTCGCTCGGCGCCGCCTTCGCGGCCGAGCTCTCGCGCAGCCGCGACCTGCGCCAGGCCCTCGGCGCGTGGGTGCGCGCGATCCGGCGCGCGGGCGGCCTCGACCGGCGCCCCGACGACCGCGGAGCGGCGCACATCCTCCCCGACCCCGAGAAGGGCAGCGCCACAAAGCGGCTCATGCTCCTGCTGCGGTGGATGATCCGCCCCGCCGACGGCGTGGACCTCGGTCTGTGGCCGGTGCCCCCGTCCGCCCTCCTGATCCCCGTCGACACCCACATCCAGAAGCTCGGCTACAACATCGGCCTCACCGACCGCAGGGGAGCCACCTGGAGAACGGCCGAGGAGATCACCGCCTCCCTACGCGCCTTCGATCCGGCCGACCCGGTCAAGTACGATTTCGCCCTCTGCCATCTCGGCATGCTCCAGCAGTGCCCGTCGCGGCGCGATCCGGTCCGATGTCAGGGGTGCGGCGTGAAGCCCGTCTGCCGCCACTGGGACGGGTGAGCACGCCGTGCACAGTCGTTTCGTCCGGGACAGCCGTCGACGTTGCGAGATAACGTCGCGGAATCCTTCGGAATTGCACACGATTTCAGTTTTGATTTGCAAGGGTGCAATGGCGGCGAGATCCTTGCGCGACAACTATCTGAAATCTGGCGTCCGACAGGTCGGCACGGAGTCTGCACTACGGGTGGACGAGCGCCGTCGCGGAGACCTTCCCCCCCCAGGTCCGCGAGGCGCTTTTTTCATTTTGTTTCCAGCGGGCGCCAGAGCGCTTCCGCTCGTCGTGGCGACCGGCGCGGCAAGCAGAGCGCCGCAGCGGAGCCCCCCCGAGCTCCGCTGCGGCGCTCTGCTTGCCCCCCTTGCACCGGGGCTCTTACGGGACCCTGTCCACTTCTCTCTTCTCCCTGGTCTTCTCCGTGCTCTTCTCCGTCCGATGCGACGCGCATGCCACGCCCCGGGCCGGCGGGGCTGGAACCTTTATGCACGCCTGGGCTGAAGGTTTCACGCGGCTCGCCGCTTGGTTCTGGACACACGGCCATGCCACCGCGCGATGCGATAGGGGGCAAAACAAGCCGTCGCCGACATGTGCTTCCGTCAACGGCGCTCGTCGAGGCCCGCTGCGCGATCGAAGCGACGGAGTCGAGTCGAGCGCCATGTGTGACTTTCTCGCGCGCTGAGAGCAATGATCGTGAAACAGGCTGTTCACATGGATTCATGATCATCCGGATCCGCGAGCGGTAAGCGGGCTCAGCCAGCGGATGGCCTGCGCTCCGTCCTTGCGCCAAACTTGTCGAGATTGCTCGCATGCGAGGACGGCGGCAGCGGCTAGATTGAGCGTATGGTCTGGACATTCGGGGCTTACCTCCTGGTCGCGCTGGCGCTCGTGCTGCTGGGGGCGATCGGGCTGTGGGCGCACCTCTTTTACTGGGTCAAGCGGCTGACCTTCCCGCTCGAGTACAGCGTGGAAGAGGTCCTGCGGACCGAGGACGGCGCGCCGATCGAGATCCGCCGCGTCCCGGTCCCGCCCGGTGCGGCGGTGCAGCCGGACCTGCCGCCGATCCTCCTGGTTCACGGGATCGCCGCGAACCATAGAAACCAGGACATCCACCCCGACTACTCGCTGGCCCGACACCTCGCCACGCTCGGACGCGATGTGTGGCTGCTGACCTTGCGGAGCGGTCGCCTCCTCACCCGCCTTGAGCGCCGCAGCGTCCGCTTCTCGGCCATGGTCCGGTACGATCTGCCCTGCGCCTTCGACGCCATCCTGAAGCGCACCGGCGCCCGTTCGCTCGACTATGTCGGCTTCTCGATGGGCGGCATGCTCCTCTATG
Source organism: Sorangium sp. So ce887 (assembly GCF_051521455.1). NCBI lineage: Bacteria > Pseudomonadati > Myxococcota > Polyangiales > Polyangiaceae > Sorangium > Sorangium sp. So ce887. The sequence goes on from NZ_CP150354.1 coordinate 751,909, forward strand.
CCGCGCTGGGCCGGAGCGTGCCGGAGGGTCGGGTGCGCCGCGTCGTCGTCGTCGGATCTCCGGGCCGCTTCACCATGCCGACGCGCCTCATGCGCTTTCTGCCGGGCCGGCTGCTCCCGGGCGTGCCGCTCCGCTTCATGGCACGCAGCGTCGCGTTCGCCTCGGAGTGGCTGCCGACGCCGATTCACCACGCCGTGGCCAATCCGCGCAACGTGCCCCCCGGCGTCACGCGGATCGCGCTCGTCAACTGCATCGAGGACATCCCCGCTGCCCTGAACGCCGACTTCGCCGCCTGGCTGGCGAGCGACGGAGAGATCCGCGTGGACGGAGAGAGGGTGCTCGACGGCCTCGCGTCCGTCGCGGCGCCGGCCCTGTTCATCGCGGGCAGCGCCGACAGGATAGCCCCCGTCTCGTCGGTGCGCGCCGCGTTCGACGCGTGGGGGCGCGATCACCCGGAGACGCCGAAGCGGTTTCTCGTGCTCGGGCGCGATTTCGGGGCACGGGAAGATTACGGACACGGCGACCTGGCTGTGGGCGCCTATACCGGCGTCGAGCTCTTCGAGCCGATCGCCCGCTTCCTCGGCCCGGAGCGGCAGCCCGAAGACGCCCCGGGGCCCGAGACGGGCGCTCCGGCGCTGGAGGCCATCCAGGCGCGTCAACCGACCTCCGACGAGGCCGATCCGCTGCCGGATGTCCCGGCCGCGTGACGCCTGTGTCCCGCGCGGTCGCCTCACGGATTCCGCCGGACCGCTCCTCGTGCGCGGCCCGAGCGCTCCATCCCACCGAGTCCGGTCCGAGGGCGTGGAGGTCGAACGAGCGCGCGCCCATGCGCGGTGATCCCTGATTGCAGAGCGAAAGCGAAGAGGCGTACCCTCGGAATGTCTCAAAGCCACAAGGCGGCCCGCGTATCCGCCAAAGGAAGTTCATGAGTCAACCCGGATCGCGCTCCAGGTTCGAGCTGTCGTCCACAGCGCTCTGGCTGACGGCAGCTGTCCTCCTCGCCTGCTCTGTGTCCTGCGCGCACCAAGACAGCTCGATCGTGTCCTGCGATGACGGCCTCGCGCTGTGCGGCGGCGCGTGCATCGACACGCAGGCCGATCCCGGCAACTGCGGCGACTGCGACAGCGTCTGCGCGAGCGAGCAGCGGTGCGAGGCGGGCGAGTGCGTCGGTGAGGACAAGGGCGCCGGCGGGAGCGGCGATGACCTCGGCTCGAGCGGGACCGGCGGGGCGCTGTGCGCACCCGGCCTCGCGCTGTGCAGCGGGGACTGCGTCGACCTCGACATCCACCCGCATCATTGCGGGGGCTGCGGCCAGGCGTGCCCGATCGGGCAGCCGTGCGAGGACGGCGCCTGCCGCTGCGACGTCGGCCTCGCGGCGTGCGACGGCGGCTGCGCGGACCTGTCGAATGATCGGCTGCATTGCGGGAGCTGCGAGGTCCGGTGCGCCTTCAACCAGACGTGCATGGACGGGGCGTGCCTCTGCAACGAGGGCCTCACGGACTGCGACGGCAGGTGCGTCGCTCTGGCGAGCGACCCGGCGCACTGCGGCGCGTGCGGCGCGGCGTGCGACGCGGGGCTGGTCTGCCAGGCGGGCACGTGCACCTGCATCGTCGGCGAGCACGAGGACATCGGCGCGACGGTCCCGCAGGTCGTGAGGGGCACGACGCTCGACGCAGACACCTATTTCGGGCTCGCCTGCGTGGCCGCCGGCTCGACCGAGGTCGTCTACAGGTTCACGGCGGAGGAGCTCGGTACGTACAGGTTCGATACCGCCGGGTCGAGCTACGACACCGCCATCGCCGTCCTCGGCTTCGCCGTCTGCGACGAGCTCGCGTGCAACGACGATCGCGGGGGGGCCGAGGCGGGCGCCTCGGTGATCCTCGATGAAGGGGAGGGGGTCCTCGTCGTCGTGTCGGGCTACAACGGCGCGCAAGGCGACTTCGTTTTGAGCATCGACCGGGCGGCGCCGCCGGTCTGCCCGGTGGGCAACATCGATCCGACTCTCCCGCGGGCGGTCAGCGGCGACACCTGGGCGCTCGGCGACGCCCTCGTGCCGAGCTGCGGCTCGGTCGACACCCCCGACGCGAGCTACACGTTCACCGCGCCGCACGCCGGCAGGTACATCTTCGACACGGCCGGCTCCTCGTACGATACCGTCCTCGAGCTGCGCAACGGGAGCTGCACCGGCTCGGTGATCTCCTGCAACAACAACATCTCGGCGGGCACGACGTCGCGCATCGTCGCGAACCTCACCGCGGGCCAGACGGTGGTCGCGATCGTCGATGGCTTCGCCGGCGAGTCGGGGCCCTTCACGCTCAACGTCACCGAGTACGTGCCGCCGCCGTGCCCGGAGCTCGTCCTCGGCACCACGTTCCCGCAACAGGTGACGGGCACCACCGCGATCCTGGATCGCGAGAGCGCCCTCCCGGCGCCCTGCGCCAGCGGCGGTGGCCCCGAGGTCGCCTATGCGTTCACCGCGCCGGCGGACGCGCTCTACACCTTCGACACCGTCGGCTCCGCCTTCGACACGGTCCTCCACCTCCACGACGGCACGTGCAGCGGGCCGAGCCTCGGGTGCAACGACGACTCGTCCGACCTGCAATCGCAGGTGAAGGCGCTGCTCAAGGAGGGGCAGACGATCGTCGTTGTCGTGGACGGTTACAGCGGCGCGGCCTCCGGCGCCTTCACGCTCAACGTGAGCCAGACCCTGGTCCCTCCGTGCCCGCAGATCGATCTCGGGTCGACGGCGCCTCAGACCGTGACCGGGACGACCGCGGAGGCGGTGGACATCCTGCGCCCGACCTGCGGCAACGCCGGCGGCCGCGAGGCGACCTACAGCTTCACCGCGCCAGTGACCGGCACGTACATCTTCGACACGTTCGGATCGAGCTTCAACACGACCCTCGCCGCGCTCGAGGGCACCTGCTCCGGGGCCACGATCAAATGCAACGCCGACGCGGCGGGAGGCCAGCAGTCGCGGCTGACGCTGAATCTCGAGGAGGAGCAGACGATCCTCCTCCTCGTGGACGGCGATTCGGCGAGCGCGTCGGGCGATTTCACGCTCAACGTCGATCGGTTCGCCGGCGGCGGGACGTGCTCGGCGCCCATCGATCTCGGCTCCGGCTACCCGCAGGTCGTCACGGGGAGCACCGTGGAGCAGCCCGAGTCGGTCACCCCGACCTGCGGCTCCTCGAGCGCTCCAGAGATGATTTACAGCTTCACCGCGCCGGACAGCGGGACGTACGTCTTCAATACGTTCGGCTCGAGCTTCGACACGATCCTCCAGATCTTGAATGGGAGCTGCAGGGGGACGTCGCTCGGGTGCAACGACGACTCGGGCGGCCCGCAGTCGCGTGTCTTCGCCGATCTGACCGCCGGTCAGACCGTCTTCATCGCCGTCGACGGCCGCGGCACCAGCGCCGGCGATTACGTGCTCCAGGTGGACCGGTTCCGCGGCCCGGGGACCTGCTCGACGGCGATCGCCCTCGGATCGGAGCTGCCGCTCACCAGGACCGGCACGACGTCGAGCCATCCCAACGCGGTGTCGCCGAGCTGCGTGACCGGATCGAACGCTCCGGAGATGGTGTTCACCTACACCGCCCCGGTCAGCGGCAGGTACGTCATCGACACGATCGGCTCGTCGTTCAATACCGTGCTTCACGTGCACACGAGCGGCTGCAGAGGCCTCGAGCTCGGCTGCGACGACAGTTCGGGCGGCTCCGGAGCGTCGCGGCTCATTCGAAGGTTCAACGCCGGTCAGGTCATCACCGTGGTCGTCGACGGATACGGCGCGGCGTCGGGCAACTTCACGCTGCACATCTCCCCCGCCGATCCGTGAGAATGCGCCGCGCGTGTCCTGAAGCCGGTCTGGCGGTGCTGCCATCCACCGTGCTGTGTTCGCCGCGGCGCCTGCGCGAGGCGCGGCGAGCGCCGTCCAGGCCGCGGCTCGATCCGCGTTGTGTCAGGCGAACCTCGCAGACGTCCAGCGCCCCCGCCCGTTGCGGATACCTCGGCCGTGGGCGTATTCTGGCATGCGACTCGTTATCCGCTCCGCCTCGAACGGCGAGGTACCCCCAAGGATGGATATGAACAGATCCGGATTGCGCCCCAGGCCCGCCCTATCGTCCGCTGCGTTGCTCCTGGTCGCAGGGGTTGTCCTCGCGGCGTCCTGCGCCGAGAGCTCCAACGCGGCGAACCCGTGCACGGACGGGCAGTCGCAGTGCGACGGCGTGTGCGTCGATATCCAGGCGAGCGATGAGCATTGCGGCGCGTGCGGCGACGCCTGCGAGGCGGAGCATCGCTGCGCGGAGGGCCGCTGCGTCGAGGAAGGCGGCCTCGGAGAGGGCGGGGGCGGCGGGGACGTCAGCAGCGGTACGGGCGTGGGGACCGACGCGTGCAGCGAAGGCTGGGCCGAATGCGGCGGCCGCTGCGTGAACATCGAGGCCGACCCGCGGAACTGCGGCGATTGCGAGGTCCGGTGCGCGGCGGGGCAGGTCTGCGAAGACGGCGCCTGCGCCTGCGCCGACGGCCTCACGGAGTGCGACGGCGCCTGCGTGGACGTGCTGATCGACAGGGCCCACTGCGGTACCTGCGCGTCCAGCTGCGCACCCACCCTGCTGTGCGTCGAGGGCGCCTGCTCCTGCTCCGAAGGTCTCACGGACTGCGGCGGCTCGTGCGCCAACCTGCAGACGAGCGAGCAGCACTGCGGCACCTGCGGGGTCGCGTGCGAGCGAGGGGCGTTCTGTCAGGAAGGCGCCTGCTCCTGCGTCATCGGCGCGCACGACGTGATCGAAGACACGTTCCCGCAGACGGTGACGGGGACCACCGTCGCGGGAGAGGCGAACTACGGGCTTGCGTGCGTGGCAGCCGGCTCATCGGAGCGGGTCTACCTCTTCACGCCCGCCGAGGCGGGGACATACACGCTCGACACCTTCGGATCCGGCTTCGACACGGCCCTTGGCGTGGTGGGGGCGACCACCTGCGCTCAGCTCGCCTGCAACGATGACAGCGATGACAGCGGGGGCCCCCAATCCAAGCAGTCCAAGCTCCGCGCGGTCATCGAGGCGGGTGAGCCGGTCTTGATCGTCGTGACCGGCTTCGGCGGACTGGAGGGCGACTTCACGCTCCACCTGTCGAAGGCCGGGCCGCCGCTCTGCCCTTCGGGGGACGTCGGCGACGAGCTCCCGAAGAGCTTCTCCGGCGACACCGAGCTGCTCGGCGACGCCATCACGCCGAGCTGCGGCCACGCCGGCGGCCCCGACGTGAGCTATACCTTCACGGCGCCGGCAGCCGGAAAATATGTATTCGATACCTTCGGCTCCGAGTTCAACACCATCCTGGAGCTGCAAGACGGCGCGTGCAACGGTGAGGTGATCGCCTGCAATGACGACTCGCGAGAAGGGTCGCAGTCGCGCGCCGCGGTGGAGCTCCGCGCCGGTCAGACGATCGTGGCCGTCGTCGATGGATTCGAGACCGCGGGGGGGCTCTATACGCTGAACATCTCCGAGTGGGAGCCGCCCCCGTGCCCCATGGTGAACCTCGGCTCGACCTACCCGCAGTCGGTGACAGGCAACACATCGGGCCTCGATAACCACCTCGTGTCGCCCTGCTCCACGAGCGACAGCCCCGAGGTTAGCTACAGCTTCACGGCGCCCGTCGACGGCCGGTATACATTCGACACGGTCGGGTCGAGCTTCGACACGGTGCTCCACGTTCACGACGGCAGCTGCACGGGCCCCTCCCTGGGCTGCAACGACAACGGGATGCCCTCGTCCCAGGCGGTGGTGTCCACGCCGCTCTCGGCGGGACAGACAGCGTATGTGGTCGTGGACGGCGCGTTCGAGAACTCCGGCGCCTACAAGCTCAACGTGAGCGGCCTCCCGGCGCCCCCGTGCCCGGCGAACGTGCTCGAGTCGGCCGTCTCGCTGGTCGTGACGGGGACGACCGACGGCCTCGGCGACTTCGTGATCGCGCCCTGCGGCGTGCCCGGCGGCGCCGAGGCGACCTACAAGTTCGTCGCCCCGGTCGATGGAGTCTATCTCTTCGATACGTTCGGCTCGAGCTTCGACACGGTCGTTCACGTGCACGACGGCACGTGCGGTGGCCCGTCGCTCGGTTGCAACGACAACACCACGGGCCACCAGTCGCGGGTGGCGGTGCCGCTCGTCGCGGGGCAGGAGACCGTCGTCGTGGTCGATGGCTCCGGGCCGGCCGCCTCGGGCACGTTCACGCTCAACATCAACCTGTTCGACGCCGAGGCCACCTGCGCGAAGCCCATCGACCTCGGCTCGACGGTCCCGCAGACCGTGTCGGGCTTGACGTTGCTCCAGCCGAACTCGGCCGCGCCGCGCTGCACGACGTCGAGCGGCAACGACCGGGTCTACCGCTTCACCGCGCCGGCGGACGGGACCTACATCATCGACACGGTGTCCTCGACCTTCGACACCGTCCTCCACGTGCATGACGGCGACGGATGCACCGGCGCCGAGCTCGCATGCAACGACAACGCGAGCGGGGTCGCCTCGCGGGTGAGCGTGACCCTCACCGCGGGCCAGGTGATCACGATCATCGGCGACAGCCGGTCGTCCTCCTCCGGCAACCTCGTGCTGCACATCAACGCCGAGCCCTAGACCAGGCCTGGCCGGTCGTGCATCGACCCGGAAGAGGAGGCGCCAAGAACGCCAAGGGACAAGAGGGTCAAAAAAATCTCTTCTTGGCGTCCTTGGCGTCCTGGTGGTTGAGGCCGCCCGCTGCGCCTCCTCGGCCGAGGGGCGAGCGGAGGAGGGCGACGCTCGAGGCGCGGTGGGGGCAGGTGGACCGGCGTGGCGCGATGGATGGCGGGTGGCGGCGGTGCGCGCGCGCGCGCGCTCGATGCCCGATGCCCGATGCCCGATGCCCGATGCCCGATGCCCGATGCCCGATGCGCGACGCGCGACGGGCGTTCCCTAGGAGTTTTCTTGAGAGCAGCGCGCGCCCGTGCGAGTCTCGCCCCCTGGGACACGCGTCCGTCATCCGGGACGCGCCCCCTGTGATCCGGGTCGAATCATGCCAAAGGAACGCGTGTTCTCCCTCGATGCCGTCCGGACCGACGGCTGGTTCGAGCGCATAGGCGACGGCATCGGCAGCTTCCAGGCGCTCTGTGAGATCGTGGGCGAGGCGTTCTTTGCCTTCTCGATGATTACCGGCGCCCGCATCACGGCGCTCACCGTCGACCGCCGCAACCCGGACAACACGCTCGTCGACTTCGTTATCGCGCCGCCGGGCGAGGAGGAGATCGACGGCGACGTCCAGCGGCTCACGCTCGCCGACTTCCGCCACCGCCTCGTCGGCGCCCTCCTCACGGAGGACACGACGCCGCAGGCCCCCGAGCGCGACACCGACCTCGAGGGCATCCAGCTCCACATCGGCGTCCGCTACCTGCTGCTCGCCCCGCTCTACGGCTACAGCCTCCGCAAGCTCTCCGTCGAGGGGAAGACCTCGCGCCTCCTCCTCTTGCGCGACGGCATCGAGGAGACGCACGAGCTCAACGAGTTCCGCGCCCGCATCCGCTCGCACGTGCGCGACGAGCTCGAGCGCGCCTCGGCCGGCGCGCGCTCCGCCATCGACCTCACCAAGGTCGCGGAGGCCGAGGTCGCCTCGCAGCGCGGCGACTTCCCGAAGGTGATCCAGCTGCTCGGCACCTGGCCGGCGCCGCTCGCGATCTTCCTGCGCACCCCCGAGGGGCAGATGCTCACCCCGGACGCCCGCAGCCTCATCGCCAAGGGGCTCGGCCTGCTCGGCACCGCGTGCGTCAAGCTCGGCGAGGAGCACCAGGGCGAGGAGGTCATGCGCCTCGCGGTCCAGTACGCGCACGACGGGGCCGCGGCCGGCGACATCTTCCGCCGGCTGGGCGAGGCCATGCTCGAAGACGGCCGGGCGGGCGAGGCCATCGGCCCCCTCCGGCGCGCCGCGAACCTCGGCGCCCCGCCGAAGCACATCTGGCCGCTCCTCGCGCGGGCGTTCGTGCACCGCAAGAAGTACGTGGCCGCGCTCGCCTGCGTCCGCGAGGCGCGGAGCGTCGGCGTGCCGGACGCCGAGATGGTCGAGGAGATCCGGGAAATCGAGGACAGCCTGGGTACGGCGCTCACCGCGTGGAGAGGGCTGGTCCTCGTGGCGAACCGCTCCTAGGATTGCGACCCCGCCGGTTGCCCGCCGGTTGACTGACCGCCTCCATTGACACCCCCGCGGCGGCCGACTAGATCCGGCGCGGATTAAGCCGGGATCGCTCGGAATTTTGCTGTTTCAGGCAGCAATCGCCGCGTCGCTCTCACCTTGTTGGACTGCATGGTTCGGGGCCGCGGGCCCTGAGGTCTCGCCCGAGACGCCGCGCGCCGCGGCGAGGCGGTCGACCCTCCCCGGGGCCGACCCGTAGGAGTGCTCTCTCGATGGCCACCTACATCCCCTTGTTCCTGCTGTTTCTCGTCGCCGCGGTCATCGCGCTCGCGATGTTCACGCTGACGTCGCTCCTCGGTCCGAGGAACCCGACGCCCGAGAAGATGATGCCGTACGAGTGCGGCAGCGACTCGACGGGCGGGCGATTCGTCAAGCCGAGCGTGAAGTTCTACCTGACGGCGATCCTCTTCGTCGTGTTCGACATCGAGGCGGTGCTCATCTACCCGTGGACGGTCCAGTTCCGCTCCCTGGGGTGGACGGGCCTCGCGACGATGAGCTCGTTCGTCGCGATGCTCGCCGTCGTGCTCGTGTACGTGTGGAAGAAGGGAGCTCTGGAATGGGAGAAGTGAAGGGCGGAGGCCCCTCGACGCGGGTGATGGAGGGCTCCGAGCACGGGTTCGCGACCACGCGCCTGGACGCTTTGCTCAACTGGGCGAAGAAGTACTCCCTGTTCCAGTACCCGTTCGTGACGGCCTGCTGCGGCATGGAATACATGGCCATGGCGAGCCCGCGCTACGACATGGCGCGGTTCGGCGCCGAGGTGCCGCGCTTCTCGCCGCGCCAGGCCGACCTGCTCTGGGTGGTGGGGACCATCAGCCAGCGCCAGGCGCCCGCGCTCCGGCGCATCTACGAGCAGATGGCGGACCCGAAGTGGGTGCTCGCCTTCGGCACGTGCGCCTCGTGCGGCGGCTTCTACGACAACTACACGACCGTCGCCGGCATCGACAAGATCATCCCCTGCGACGTCTACGTGCCGGGGTGCCCGCCGCGCCCCGAGGCGGTGCTCGACGGCCTCTTGCTGCTCCAGGACAAGATCGCGCGCGGCGACCGCGCGCCGGCGATCGTCAAGCCGCGCGAGGACCCGGCGCAGACCTCGGAGCGCCTCGTCACCCTCCAGCGCAAGGAGCGGAGCCAGCCATGAGCAAGAAGGTCCTCGAGATCCTCACGGCGCAGTTCCCCGGCGCCGTCCTGGAGACGCACTCGCAGTTCGGCGACGACACGGCCGTGCTCGATCCGGCGGTGTGGCGCGACGCCGCGCTCTTCCTCCGCAACGACCCGCGGACCCGGATGAACATGTTCGTCGACCTCACGGCGGTCGACTACCTCTGGCGCGGCGACGTGCCCCGCTTCGAGGTGGTCTGCCACCTGCGCTCGCTCGAGAAGAACCACCGCGTCCGGATCAAGGCGCGCGTGGGCGACGAGGAGGGCAACGGCGCCGAGATCGACTCCGTCGTGTCGGTGTGGAAGGGCGCGGACTGGTTCGAGCGCGAGTGTTACGACCTGCTCGGCATCGTCTTCCGGGGGCACCCGGACCTCCGGCGCATCCTGATGTACCCGGAGTTCGTGGGGCACCCGCTGCGCAAGGATTACCCCGCCGACCGCATCCAGCCGCTCATCCCGTTCCGGGAGGTGCCGAACATCGGCAAGCTGCCGCCGTTCGGCCCGGACGAGGGCATGGCCTTCGGCCGCCAGACGCACGACTTCGCGCGGCTCGACCCCGGGACGGGGCCGTCGCTCGAGTCGACCGGCGGGGATGAGGCCGCGAACAACGGCAAACCGCAGGGCATCGGCGTGGGTGCGCTGCAGGAGCGAAGCTGACCGATGGAACCCCTGGATCGCGATCTGGACGAGGCCTCGCTCGATCTGCCGAGCGAGCCGATGCTCCTCAACATGGGGCCGTCCCACCCGGCGATGCACGGCACGGTGCGGATCGTGCTCGAGCTGTCCGGCGAGACGATCAACAAGGCCGACGTGCAGATCGGCTACCTGCACCGCGGCTTCGAGAAGATGTGCGAGCGCGGCACGTGGACGCAGGTCTTCCCGTACGTCGACCGGCTCAACTACGTCTCGCCGATGCTCAACAACGTCGGCTTCGCGCTGGCGGTCGAGAAGATGCTCGGCGTCACGGTCCCCGAGCGCTGTCAGTACTACCGCGTGATCCTCGGCGAGCTGGCGCGCATCTGCGATCACATGATCTGCAGCGGCGCCATGGCCATGGAGCTCGGCGCCTTCACGCCGTTCCTCTACCTGTGCCGCGCGCGCGAGATCTTCTGGGAGATCTTCGAGGAGGAGACGGGGGCGCGCCTGACGCACAGCTTCGGCCGCGTCGGCGGCATGGCGCGGCCGCCCACGCCTGACTTCAAGGCGATGGTGCGGGTGGGCCTCGCGCGCGTGCTCACGCTCATCAGCGACTCCGAGAAGCTCATCCTGAAGAACCGCATCTTCCTCGATCGCCTCGACGGCATCGGGCGGATCTCGCAGGAGGACGCCCTCGCGCTCGGCTGGACCGGCATCGTGCTCCGGGCGACCGGCGTGCCGTACGACGTGCGCCGCGCGAACCCGTACATGGTCTACGACCGCTTCGAGTTCGACGTGCCGGTCGGCACGCGGGGCGACAACTACGATCGGTTCATGTGCCGCCAGGAGGAGATCCGCCAGGCGGCGAGGATCATCGAGCAGGCGCTCGATCAGATGCCCGACGAGGGCCCGATCAACATCGACGATCCGCGCATCGTGCTGCCGCCGAAGGAGGAGGTCTACACGACCATCGAGGCGACCATCCAGCACTTCAAGATCGTGATGGAGGGCATCAAGGTGCCCGCCGGCGAGTGCTACTCGTACACCGAGGCCGGCAACGGCGAGCTCGGCTTCTACCTGGTGTCCGACGGCAGCGGCACGCCCTACCGCGTCCGCATCCGCCCGCCGTGCTTCGCCACGACGCAGGGGCTCTCCCAGCTCATCACCGGGCTGATGATCCCCGACGTCGTGCCGACCTTCGGCTCCCTCAACATGATCGGCGGGGAGTGCGACCACTAGCGACGGCGCTCCCGTCATCGACCTAAGGAAGCTGGGGCGCCCGCGGCCCCGCCGGGAATCGAGAGCACGATGCCTACGATCAAGATCGACGGAAGGGAGATCCCCTTCGAGAGCGGTGACACGATCATCCGGGCGGCGCACCGCGCCGGGATCGACATCCCCCATTACTGCTGGCACCCGGGCCTCAGCGTCGCCGCCAACTGCCGGATGTGCCTGGTCGAGGTGCTGCCGCCGCCCGGGAGGCCAGCGATGAGCCTCGACATCCTCCGGTGGGACGCGGCGAAGCAGGACTACGTGCCGGCGGCCAAGCCGAAGCTCCAGCCGGCCTGCCAGATGGCGTGCGCGAACGGCATGGAGGTGCTGTCCGACGGCAGCGATCACGTGTCCGAGGCGCGCTCGGCGGTGCAGGAGCTCCTGCTCCTGAACCACCCGGTCGACTGCCCGATCTGCGACCAGGCCGGCGAGTGCCGCCTCCAGGACTACTGGCTCGAGCACCAGCGCAAGGGCAAGCGGATGCACCAGGAGCCGGTCCACAAGCCGAAGGCGGTCACCTTCGGCCCGACCATCGTCTACGACGCCGAGCGCTGCATCGTCTGCACGCGGTGCATCCGCGTCTGCAACGAGCTCGCGCAGGATCCGGTGCTCTCGGTCCGCGAGCGCGGCAACCTCGGGGAGATCACGGTCTCGCCGGGGCGCGAGCTCGACCACAACTACACGCTGATGACCGAGCACGTCTGCCCGGTCGGCGCGCTCACGTCGCGCGACTTCCGGTTCAAGGCGCGGGTCTGGTTCCTCCGCAGCGCCCGGACCGTCTGCCAGGGCTGCGCGACGGGCTGCAACGCCTACCTCGACTACGATCCGCGCAACAACACGCCGTACCGGCACCGCCCGCGCGAGAACATGGCGGTCAACACGTACTGGATGTGCGACGACGGCATGCTGTCGTACCGGCACGCGGTCGACGGGCGGCTGCTCACGGCGCTCGTCGGCAACGACGACGCGAGCATCGAGGACGCCCTCGCCGCGGCCAAGGAGCAGCTCGGCGGCCACGCCGACGACCCGTCGCGGGTCGCGATCGTCCTGTCGGCCCAGCACTCGAACGAGGACAACTTCGCGCTCTACCACCTCGCCACGACGTACCTCGGCGCGACCGACTTCTTCGTGTCGGGCAGGCCGCTCGGCCAGGGCGACGACATCCTGATCAGCGAGGACAAGAACCCGAACACCCGCGGCGCCGTGCAGATCGCGGCGGTGACCCCGCCGCGCCCGGTCGCGGAGCTGCTCCAGGGGATCGCGTCGGGGCAGTACGCGTACGTCGTCGCCCTCGGGTCGGACCTCGAGGTCGACGCGGGCGAGGCGCAGCGGGCGCTCTCGCGGCTCAAGGGGGTGGTGACGATCGCCGCCCACGAGGGGCCGCTGGCGAAGGCGGCGCGCGTCGCGCTGCCGGCGTGCTCCTGGGCCGAGGCCGAGGGGACGTACGTGAACAGGAAGGGCCTGGCGCAGCGGAGCGAGCGGGCGTTGCTCCCGCACGGCGACGCGCGGCCGGCCTGGGAGCTCATCGGCCGGCTCGGGCGCACGCTCGGGTACGAGACCGGGTGGAAGACCCTCGCCGAGCTGCGCCGCGCGATGCCGCCCGGCGCGGTCGCGGGGGCGGGCGCGCCGGCCGCGGTGCTCGGCGCCGCGCCCCCCGCGCACACCGCGGCGGCGACCGCTGTCGCCGACGGGTCGCGCGTCGAGCCGAAGAAGACGGAGGCCACGGCATGACTGTCGTCGAGCTCGTTCTCGCGATCGTGAAGATTCTCATCGTCGTCATGTTCCTGCTGAACATGGCGGCGATCGCCACCTGGGCCGACCGGCGCCAGGGCGCGATGGTGCAGGACCGCGTCGGTCCGAACCGGGCGGTCGTCTACCTGCCGTCCATGATCGTGCGCGGCGTCGTGTTCTTCCCGCCGGCGCTGCTCGGGGCGCTCGCCGTGTTCACGGCGACGCGCGCGATGCCCGCGCCGGCCGCCGTCGAGGCGCTGGTGATCGGCGCGCAGTTCGCGGTCTTCGTGACCTGGCTCGGCCTGCTCGTGTTCTGCGCGGCGGCCCGCCGGGGCGGCCCGATCAACGCGGCCGAGGAGGCGCTCGCCCGCTTCGACCCCCGCAGCATCTTCTACGCGGGCGTCATGGCCCACGTGCTGGCCTTCTTCGTCACGCAGGCGGTCCCGCTCTCGGCGGCGCCCACCGCCGCGCGGGTCGTGTGCGTGCTGCTCGGCGCGCTGCTCGTCGTGACGGGCGCGTACACCGCGCTGCGCGTGCCCGAGGGCAAGGTGCCGCTGCGCCTGCTCGGCACGCTCCACGCCGCGGCCGACGCGATCAAGATGATCTGGAAGGAGGACTTCATCCCGCCGAAGGGCGATCGGCTCCTCCACTCGCTCGCGCCGCTGCTCGCGATGTTCCCGGCGCTCGTGACGTTCGCGGTCATCCCCTTCGGCGACAAGCTCTGCTTCGAGGACAACGGCGACGGGGTCTTCGGCTTCGGCGACCTGCCGCTCCTCAAGCGGACGGTCGACCAGGCGTTCACGTGCGGCGGCCACGTCGCGAGCCTCCAGGTCGCCGACCTCAACGTCGGCATCCTCTACCTCTTCGCGATGGCGGGCACCGGCATCATCGGCGCCGCGCTCGCCGGCTGGGCGAGCGACAACAAGTTCTCGCTGCTCGGCGGCCTGCGCGCCGCGAGCCAGATGGTCAGCTACGAGGTCGCGATGGGCCTCAGCGTCGTCGGGCTCTTCATGATCTACAGCAGCGTCCGGCTCGGTGACATGGTGCAGTGGCAGGCCGAGCACGCGTGGGGGATCTTCGTCCAGCCGTTCGCGTTCTTCCTGTTCCTCGCCGCCCTCGCGGCCGAGACGAAGCGCATCCCGTTCGACCAGCCCGAGGGCGAGAGCGAGATCGTCGCCGGCTACTTCGTCGAGTACTCCGGGATGAAATTCGGCATGTTCATGACGGGCGAGTACGTGGAGCTCATCACGTCGAGCGCGCTCCTCGTGACGCTCTTCTTCGGCGGCTACCACCTGCCGTTCCTGGACCGCGACGGCATCAACGTCGTCTTCGGCGAGACGGTGCTGTTCCAGTACAAGATGACCCACCTCGCCGTGAGCCTGACGTACGCCCTCGCGTTCTTCGGCAAGACGATCCTCATGACGTGGGTGCAGGTCTTCTTCCGCTGGACGCTGCCGCGCTTCCGTTACGACCAGGTGATGCGGCTCGGGTGGACGAAGCTCCTGCCGCTCACGCTCGTCAACATGATGGTGACGGGCATCGTGGTGCTGGCCGTCGACTCGGCGCCCGAGGGGCTCCGCAGCGGCCTCCAGGTCGCCGCGGACGTCTCCCACGCGCTCGTCGCCGTCGGCGGGTTCGCGGCGGTCGTGGCGCTCATCGCCGGTCTCCTCGAGCCGGTCGATCGCCAGCGCACCCTCGCTTCAACCTCTGCCCGGTTCGCCGCCGCGGCGGGGGGCACCAAGGCGTCGCCGCAGCAGGCGTAGAGGAGGATCCCATGGCGAAAGCTACCCCGAGCAACCCCTGGACGAAGCCGGCCGGCCGGCCCGTCGTCGGCAAGCCGGTGCCGCGTCCTGTCCGGAGCGCCGACGTGCAGGCCTACATCCCCGAGATGGTCAAGGGGCTGGGGATCACGATGAGGCACTTCTTCAAGAACACGAAGGAGATGGTGCTCGGCCAGAAGCCCGACCCGGTGCTCCACTCGCTCGAGCCGGGGGTGACGACGATCAGCTACCCCGAGGAGAAGCGCCCCTACCCGGAGCGCTTCCGGGGCATCCACCGGCTCACGCTGCGCGACGACGACTCGCCCCGCTGCGTCGCGTGCCTCTGCTGCTCGACCGCGTGTCCGGCGCAGTGCATCGCGATCGAGCCGGCCGAGTACCCCGCGGGCGATCGGCGGCAAGGCTACGAGCGGTACCCGAGCAGCTTCGTCATCGACGAGCTCCGCTGCATCTTCTGCGGCTACTGCGTCGAGGCGTGCCCCGTCGACGCCATCCGCATGGACACGGGCCTCCACGCGGTGCCCTACGACTCGCGCGAGCAGTTCATCTACCGGCGCGATCTCCTCATGAGCCTGTCCGATCGCACGGGCTCGCGCCTGACGGCGAACAGGCGCCACGAGCCGGGCGACCCGACGCACCCCGGCCTGTCGCGCGAAGCCGCGGATCACTGAGCCAGCCTCGCCCGGCGGAGCCGGGGGGCCTCTCGCCGGCGCGTGGTTCTGCTAGAAGAGCGGGCCATGGCGACGACGTACGGCTCCTTCGAGGCGGTCATCGGGCTCGAGGTCCACGCGCAGCTCCTCACCCGCACCAAGGCGTTCTGCGGCTGCGCGACAAGCTTCGGCGACCCGCCGAACACGCACACCTGCCCTGTCTGCCTCGGCCTGCCGGGCGCGCTCCCGGTGCTGAACCGCGAGGCGGTCCGGATGGCGGTGAGCGCCGCGCTCGCGCTCGGCTGCGCCGTCCAGGAGAGCAGCATCTTCGCGAGGAAGAACTACTTCTACCCGGACCTCCCCAAGGGCTTTCAGCTCAGCCAGTACGACCGGCCGCTCGCGCTGCGCGGCGTGCTCGAGATCGAGACCGAGGCGGGGAAGCGGCGGGCGGGGATCACGCGCGTCCACATGGAGGAGGACGCCGGCAAGAACCTCCACGGCATCGGGGGCCTGTCGGTCGTCGATCTCAACCGCGCCGGCACGCCGCTCATCGAGATCGTCGGCGAGCCCGACCTCCGCTCGGGCGTCGAGGCGGCCGAGTACCTGAAGCGGCTGCGCGAGATCCTGATGTTCATCGGCGTGAACGACGGCAACCTCGAGCAGGGCAGCTTCCGCTGCGACGCCAACGTCTCGGTCCGCAGGGTCGGGGAGACGAAGCTCGGCACGCGGACCGAGCTCAAGAACATCAACTCGTTCCGCTTCGTCGCCGAGGCGATCGACCTCGAGATCCGCCGGCAGATCGGGCTCATCGAGCAGGGCGGCCGGGTGCGGCAGCAGACCCGCGGGTACAACGCGGAGAAGAAGGAGACGTACCTCCTCCGCGACAAGGAGAACGAGTCCGGCTACCGCTACTTCCCCGAGCCGGACCTGCCGCCGCTCGTCGTGGACGAGGCGTTCCTCGCCGAGGTGCGCGCCGCGCTCCCGGAGCCGCCGGCCGACAAGCGCCGCCGCTTCGCCGAGGCGCTCGGGCTCACCCCGTACGCGGCGTCGGTCCTGAGCGGCCACCCGCAGATCGCGGCGTTCTTCGAGGAGGCGGCGCGCCTCCACGGCGACGCGGTGAAGGTCGCGAACTTCGTCCAGGGCGAGGTGCTGCGCGACACCCGCACCACGGGCCTGTCCGCCGCGTTCCCGGTCTCCCCGGCGCAGGTGGCCGCGCTGCTCCGCCTCGTCGACGAGGGGGCGATCAGCGGCAAGCAGGCCAAGGAGGTGTACACGGAGATGACCGGCACCGACAGGGCGCCCGGCGACATCGTCCGCGACAAGGGGATGGCCGTGATGAGCGACGCCGGCGCGATCGAGGCGATCGCCGCGTCGATCATCGCCGCGAACGAGAAGCAGGCGGCGGCGTACCGCGCCGGCAAGACCGCGCTGCTCGGCTTCTTCGTCGGGCAGATCATGAAGAAGACGGGGGGCAGCGCGAACCCGGCCGTCGTGAACGATGTTCTCAAGCGTCTGCTCGAGGGCGATCCCGTCGCCGGCGCGTGACGCATCCAAGGATCGCCTCGCGCTCGAGCCGCCCGGCGACCAAGACACCCGAAGCATGGTCAGCGCTCTTCCCATCGACGCCCTCCGCTTCCCCCTCCGGGCCGCCGGCTTCGTCGGCCTCACCTTCGGCATGTACGGCCTGCTCGAGATCGACACCGCGCTCTCCAGCGCGCCCGATCGCGAGGTGGTCCTCCATACATGGATGCGCCGCTACGGGCGCGCGCTCCTGAAGCTGTACGGCCTCGACGTGCGCGCCGGCGGCCTCGTCCAGGCGGAGCCGGTGCAAGGTCCCACCGGAGGCGCGGTCGACCCTGCCATGGCGAGCGGGGCGTACTACCCCGGCCGCGATCCAGCGGGCCTCGGGCGGCTGTTCGTGATGAATCACCGCTCCGCGCTCGACATCATGGTCACGCTCGCCTTCTTCGAGGCGACCGTCGTGAGCCGCGCCGACCTCGCCGCCTGGCCGGTCATCGGCATGGCGGCGCGCCGCGTCGGAACGCTCTTCGTCGACCGATCGAGCAAGCGGAGCGGCTCCGCGGTCGTGCAGGCGATGTCCACGGCGCTCAGGCGCGGCCGTGGTGTGATGGTCTACCCCGAGGGGACCACCTTCTCCGGAGATGAGGTGCGGCCGTTCCGCGCGGGCGGCTTCACCGCGGCGTGCCGCGTCGGGGCGGAGATCGTCCCTGTCGGGCTCGCGTACGGCGGCGACGGTTCCTCCTACGCGGACGAGTCGCTCGCGGCGCACATGGCCCGGGTGAGCCGTGCGCGACGTATCCCCGCGGCGATCGAGGTCGGCGCGCCCATCGCCACGACAGGCCAGGACGTCGGCGCGGTCCGTGACGAGTCGCATCGGGCCGTCCAGACGCTGGTCCACCGCGCCCGCGCGCGGCTCAGCGCCGACGGTTAGGCGTCGCTCTCTGTTCCTACGCCGCTGGCTTCTGCGATCGGCCCTCGCTACGATGCGGCCGCCGGCGACCATCATGGAGCGTGAAGGCCATCCCAGCGAGACCGCCATGGCATGGCAGGTCGTGAATCATCCCCGCGGTGGGGCGATCCATAATGAGCTGATGTTCCTGGCGGACGCGAGCGAGCAGCTCACCGGATCGCTTGATCCGCACACGATCCTCGAGCGGCTCGCGCGCCTGTCGGTGCCCTACCTCGCGGACTGGTGCACGGTCGACCTGATCGAGCGCGGCACCGCCGACGCCATGGGCCTCATCGGCTCCGTGCCGCCGCCGCCGCCGTCCGAGGCTGGCGGGCCGCCGTTCGCGCCCGGAGTGAGCGCGCTCGACGTCACGCCTGCGCCGGGGATCCACGCGCAGCGGCGCCAGCGCGCCGTGGCCGAGGCGGCGGGCTCCGATCGCGCGGGGCATGCGGGCGCGCCGCAGCAGCGGTTCTGCCGGGTCGCGGCGAAGCACGTGAACCCCGAGCGCGAGGGGCTCCTGCGCGCGATCTCGCCCGACGCCGAGGAGCGCCTCGGCATCGCCAAGGTGCTGCACAGCGGCGAGTCCGAGCTCCTGCACGAGCTCGACGGCGATCAGGGCGAGGAGGCCGTCGAGCGCGCCGCCGCGCTGGAGCAGCTCGGCACGCGCTCGGCCATGGCGGTGCCGCTCATCGCGCGCGGCCGCAAGCTCGGCGTGCTCTCGTTCGGCGTCTCCGAGTCGAACCGCATCTACTCCGCGGACGACCTCGTGCTCGCGGCCGAGCTCGCGCACCGCGTCGCGCTGGCGCTCGACAACGCGTATCTCTACCGGAAGGCGGAGGAGGCGCGCCAGTCGGCGGAGCGGAGCGCGGATCGTGCCGCCTGGCTCTTCGCGGTCACGGCCGCGCTGTCCGACGCGATCACGCCGCCCGCGGTGCTCCGCGTGCTCGCGAGCGACGTCGTCGCGGCCGCCGGCGCGATGACGGGCATGGTGGCGCTGCGCGCCGGGCTCGGCGGCGAGCTCGAGACGGTGCGCTCGACGGGGTACCTCGAGGCGCAGATCGCGCGCTTCAAGACGTTCGATCTCAGCGCGGAGCTGCCGCTCGCGCGCGCGGTCCGCGAGCGGCAGCCGATCTTCCTCGAGTCGGACGAGCGCTTCCGCGAGTTCGAGCCGGGCTTCGCGTCCTGCTGCGAGGCGACGGGCGAGCGCGCGTACGCCGCGATCCCGCTCTTCCTCGAGGGGCGCGTGCTCGGGGCCGTGGGCTTCGGCTTCTCGGCGCCGCAGTCGTTCTCCGAGGACGACCGGGCGTTCATGCTCGCGCTGGTCCAGCAGAGCGCGCAGGCGCTCGAGCGGGCGCGCCTCTCCGCGTTGCAGACGGAGGAGGCGATGCACCTCTCGCACGAGGTGCTCAAGCAGATGCCCGAGGCGATCCTCGTCACGGACGTCGAGGGCAACATCCGGTACTGGATGGGCGAGGCCGAGTCGATCTTCGGCTATCTCTCCGAGGAGATCGTCGGCAAGAGCATGGCGCTCCTGCACCGCGACGACGTCCGCGAGGAGACCACGCGCCGGATCCTCCAGCAGATCGAGGACGCGCGCACCTTCGTCGGCGATGTCCCGTGCGTGCGGCGCGACGGCTCCGAGGTGCCGATCGAGGTGACGGCGTACGCGGTGCACGACCAGGAGGGTCGCCCGCTGTTCCTCGTCGGCATCCACCGCGACATCACGGATCGCAAGCGGGCCGAGGAGGAGCGCGCGCGCCTGATCCGGGTGCAGGCGGCGCGCGCCGAGGCCGAGGAGGCGGCGCGGCGCTTCGCCTTCCTGGCCGAGCTCAGCACGGCGCTCGCCGCGTCGCTCGACTTCACGGCCACGCTCCAGTCGCTCGCGCGGCTCGCCCTCCCGGTGCTCGCCGATTTCTGCCTGGTGGACATCGACGACGGCCTCGGCCTGCGCCACGTCGCGGTCGCGCACGTGAGCCCGCTGAAGGAGCCGCTCCTCCGGTACTTCCACCCGAGCCGCGTCGACGGCGAGCCGGGCCCGGTGGCGCGCGTGCTGCGCACGGGCCGGTCGGAGCTCTACGCCGACGTTCGCGGGGACGTGCTCCTGCACGAGGCGATGACGAGCGAGGAGGCGGCGGCCAACCGGGCGCTCGCGCCGCTCTCCTACCTCGTCGTGGCGCTCCGCGCGCGCGGGCGGATCCTCGGCGCGATCTCGCTCGTCTCGTCGGAGTCCGGCCGGTTCTTCGAGCGGCCCGACGTCGCCTTCGCCGAGGAGGTCGCGCATCGCGCCGCGCTCGCGCTCGACAACGCGCGTCTTTACCGCGAGGTGCAGGACGCCAACCGGCTGAAGGACGAGTTCCTCGGGACGGTGTCGCACGAGCTGCGCACGCCGCTCAACGCGATCCTCGGCTGGGCGCGGATGATGCAGGCGGGCTCGCTCGATCGGGTCGCGGAGACGCGCGCGCTGTCGGCGATCGAGCGCAACGCCGAGCACCAGGTGACGCTCATCGACGAGCTGCTCGACGCGTCGCAGGTCGTGACGGGCACGCTCAAGATCGAGCGGCTCGCGGTCGAGCTGACGTTGCCGGTGCAGACGGCGGTCGAGTCGATCCTCCCCTCTGCCGCCGGCAAGGGCGTGGCGATCGAGACGAAGCTCGACCCGGAGGGCGTGTTCGTGGAGGGCGATCCGGCGCGGCTCCAGCAGGTGGTGTGGCACCTGCTGTCGAACGCGGTGAAGTTCGCGCGCCCCGGGGGTCTGGTGCAGGTGCAGCTCTCGCAGGACGAGCGCTTCGCCGAGATCCGGGTGACCGACGACGGGGAGGGGATCTCGGCGGACGTGCTCCCGCACGTCTTCGAGCGTTTCCGGCACGAGGACGGCGGCATCGGGCGCCGCCACGGCGGCCTTGGCCTCGGGCTGTCGATCGTGCGGCACCTCGTGGGGCTGCACGGCGGCATGGTGCGCATGACGAGCCCCGGCCCTGGCCGCGGGACGACGTGCGCGATGCAGCTGCCGCTGTCGACGGGCGCCACGGCGACGGCGCTGACGAGCGCGGGCATCGCGCCCGATCCGCGCAACCCGTTCCCGCGGTTGACCGGCGTGCGCGTGCTCATCGCGGACGACGATCCCGACACGCTCGCGATGCTCTCGGCGGTGCTCCGGCGCTGCGGGGCCGAGGTCAGCACGGCGACATCGAGCGCCGAGGCGCTCAGGCTGCTGGAGACGTCGGAGCCGGCGCTGCTCGTCGTCGACATCGGGATGCCTGGCGAGGACGGGTACTCGTTGATCCGGAAGGTGCGGGACCTGCTGCCGCGCAAGGTGGGTCGGACGCCGGCGCTGGCGCTGACGGCGTACGCGCGGACCGAGGACCGGGTGCGGGCGCTCGTGGCCGGCTACCAGATGCACGTGCCCAAGCCGATCGAGCCGATCGAGCTGGCGGCGGCGGTGAAGAGCCTGGCGACGGGGCTCTTGCCCTGGTCGCGGGACGAGTGACGGGCGCTCCAGGAGGCACGCGCCGGGGTGGGGGTGTGCGCGGCAGCGCGCGGGGGGGCGCTCGGCCATCCGCCAAGACGGGGGCGGGGGAGCTTACGCTGAGAGCACCGCCCGGCACGTCTCACTTCGGGACATGCCCACTGAGACGTCTCGTTGCGCGCCACATGAGACACGCCTGAGACGTGGAGCCCGCTCGGCGCCGCCGCGGGCGCTGGTCATGCGACGGAGCATGGACGCCTTGAACCTCCACGGAGGTGCGATGACGCTGCACGCCTGCCCGTGGCACGTGTCGTGTTTGCTCCAGGCGAGCGTGTGACCGGACCGCGATCGATCCCAGGGCGCCTGGAAGGGGCGCAACGCCGCCGAGAATCGACCTGCGTTCAGCGCGGCTGACGCGGTGCGGTCCGTTCCTGGCGCACTGGTTCCGGTGCGAAAGGGCGCGAGAGAGGCTTATGTCAAAGCTGAAGGCGCACACACCCGCCGGCGCTGGTGTGGCGATCAATGGCAAGTACAAGCTCGTCGAAAAGATCGGCGAGGGCGCCATGGGCTCCGTCTGGTCGGCGATCAACCTCGCCACAGGGCGCGAGGTGGCGCTCAAGCGGATGATCCGCGCGGAGCCGGAGCTCCGGGTCCGGCTCGAGCGGGAGGCGCGAAGCTGCGGAGCGCTCCAGCACCGGAACATCGTGGATGTCTATGACATGGCCGAGACGGACGCCGGCGATCCGTTCCTGGTGATGCAGCTGCTCTCGGGCGAGACGCTGGCCGAGCTGCTGCTGCGCAGGCGTCGTGTCGAGCCGGAGATCGGCGCGGGCATCGGCAGAGACGTCGCGAGGGGCCTCGCGGCGGCGCACGAGCTCCACATCGTCCATCGGGATCTGAAGCCTTCGAACATCTTCTTGCACCGGGAGACCGGTGTGGAGGGGTGGGTCGTCAAGGTGCTGGACTTCGGTGTCGCCAAGAACCTGTCGATCAACGACGGACTCCACACCATGCCAGGCGGGGTGGTCGGATCTCCGCTGTACATGAGCCCGGAGCAGGTCAAGGCGGACAGGACCATCGATCATCGCACCGACATCTGGACGCTCGGCGTCGTGCTGTTCGAGATGCTCACCGGGGAGCGGCCGTTCCGGGGGGACGCGACGGAGGTCTTCGCGGGGATCCTGAGCGGTGAGATCCCCACCCTGGCGCGGACCCTGTGGCGCGTGGACCGGCGGCTCGTCGACATCGTCGCCCGCTGCATGCGGCGAAACCGCGAGGAGCGGTTCGGGACCGCGGCGGAAGTGGCAGAGCTGCTCGACCAGATCGCGACGGCACGAGGAGCGCTCCCCTCCGCGCCAGGGAGGACGCGCGAGGCGCCAGAGGCGGCGCCGCCGCAGAGCATCGCGCGAAGTCCGCTCTCGACGCCGCCCTCCTCGCGGACCTCGGGCGCCGACGGTACCGCGAACGCCACGGACACCGACAAGGCCACTCCGAGCCACCGGCGGGACCCTGAGAGCTCGACAACGCCGCTGGTCACGAGCTCGTCCCAGGTGAACCTCGCCGTCAGGGCCATCCCGCCCGGAGCGCTTGAGCCGCCGCGACAGGACGCGAGCCCGAGGTGGAATACCAGGGTTGCGGCCGCAGCCGCGGCGGTTGCGTTGTCCGGGCTCGTCGCGGTGGTGCTGGTCTTGCCGGGGAGACGTGCGCTTCTCGCCGAGGCGCCGGCGGCGCCGGCGCACGAGAGCGCCGGCTCGCCGGCGCTGCCGTCGCAGCGCCCTCCCGAGCCTCGCGCGATGGCGTCCGAGCCTGGCGTCACGGCATCGAGCCCACCGGCGCTGGCCCCGCCGGGCCCGGCGCGGGCCGACGGAAGCACAAGGCGGATGTCGGCGGATGGAGCGAGTCTGGAGCCTGAACCGCCTGCGCCAGTCCTGACATCCAAGCAGCGTGTGGACGCACCGTCTGCTGGCACGAGCACCCAGAAGCCGCTTTCGCCCCGCCAGCCTTCAAATAGACAGTCGAAGGCCGATCCTTGCCCGGGGAAAAAGGGATTTCTACGGGTCCTCTGTCTGGACAGAGAAGAGCGAGGGCGCAGACCCTAGGATCCGCAGTGATGGGAAGCGGTGAGTTCCAGGCGGAAGCGCTCTGGCGGGCATCCTGGGCCTGTCGCACTGCAGGGGTCGGCGCCGCGGCGCGATGGCCGAGACGGCGGTGCTCCTGCGCCTCTCGAGCCCCCTCATGAACCCATGTCATCGACGCGCAGGAGGTACACCATGGCGGGTGTCTTGACGACTTCTGGCCGGCGTGCGGCCGGAGTGATGCTGGGCGCGTTCCTCTGCGCGGTGACCGTGGAGGCGGTCGCTCTGGCGCAGACCCGTGATGCGCCAGGGGCGCCACGCGACGACAGCGCGCGCGCAGCACGCATCTACCGCGCGGGGATCTCGGCGGCCAGGGAAGGCCGCTGGCAGGAGGCCTACGCGGCCTACCTGGAGGCATGGAAGCTCAAGCAGCATTTCCAGATCGCGGCGAACCTCGCGCGGGCGGAGCTCAAGCTCGGAGAGCACCGCGACGCCGCGGAGCACATCTCGTTCTTTCTGCGCGAGGCAGAGGGCGCGAGCGAGCTCGATCGGGCGCGGGCTCGGCAGATGCTCGACGAGGCGAAGGCGAGCATCGGAACGCTCACGCTGATCGTGAGCCGAGCGCAGGCCACGGTGCTCATCGATGGCGTCTCCGTGGGGACATCCCCGCTCGGGCGAGAAGTGTACGTTGAGCCGGGGGAGAGGAGGATCGAGGCGCGGCTCCAGGGCGAGACCCCGGCGATGACCTCGGTGGCGCTGGCGCCGGGAGCGTCGCAGGAGATAGAGCTCCGGTTCGTGGGGCGCGCCGCTGCGGCGGCGGCGATTCAGCCCCGGACGCCGCAGCATCGCCCGCCCACGGCTCCGGATCGCGGCGCCGCCGGGCCGAGCATGGCGCTCGTCGCAGCCGGTGGCGCGGCCACGGGGCTCGCGGCGGGAACGGCGGTCGTCCTGAGGCTCCTCGCGGATCGGAGCGCGCGAGCCGGCGGCAACGCCGCGGTGCCCGGCGCGGACTCCTGCTATGCGAGCGGACCTGCGACGCGCGAGACGCCCGACGACGCGAGGTGCCTCGAGGTGCACCAGCGCCGGACCGAGGCCGCGCGCCTGTACAATGTCTCCACCGGGGTCTTCGCCGCAGCGGGCGTGCTCGGCGCGGCGACCGTGGGCTATGCGCTGTACGGATCGTTGCGGGCCGATGGAGGACCCGCGGTGACGGCCGTTCCCGTGGCGCTGGCGCCCGGGGCAGGAGTTTCGCTGAGCGCACGATGGTGACATCGAGGATGTGACATTGGGGAGTGACACCATGCGAGTTCGTCTGTTGGAGGAGCTTCGTCGATTCCGGTGTGCCGCCGTGCTCGCCGCGGCGTTGCACGCGACCGCGTGTCAGCAGGTACCGGATTGCCGGCACTGTCACGATGGGGAGGGGGATTCACGTCCGGTTCCAGTGGACGGGTGCGGCGTGTTTGCGAGAGCGGGCGAGGACGCTGGAGGCTCCGGGAGGAGCGACGACCCTTACACGCGCCTGCAAGACGCGATCGACCACGCGGAGGGAAGGAAGGTGTGCGCGTGCGCCGACAAGGCGTTCGCCGAGGCGGTGACGCTGCGCGCAGGGATCGAGGTGCACGGGGGTTACACGTGCAACGGGGAGTGGGAGAAGAGCGCGGACAAGAAGAGCGCGATCGTGGGGCCAGCGGGGCAGGTCGCGCTGACGCTGACGGGCGAGGCGGGCGGGGCGAAGGTGCAGGGATTCGAGATCCGGGCGGCGGACGCGACGGAGCCTGGCGCGTCGTCCATCGCTGTTGCCGTGGCGGACATCGCGGCGGAGCTGACGCAGATCGACGTGCTGGCCGGCAACGGGAGGGTCGGCGAGGACGGCGTGGCGGAAACGGGCACGGCGGCGGCTGGGGCTGGCGCGCCGGCGGGGAACGCGGAGGGCGCGCCGACGGCTGCCTGGATCACGACTGCCCCGATGGGGGGCAAGCCCGGACGGACTACGTGCGATGGCGTGGACACCGACGGTGGCGCGGGCGGGCATGGGGGGCTGCCGCCCGCGCTCGGTACGGACAGCCGCGGGAGGCCAGGGGAGGCTGGCAAGCCGGATCCGGAGGCGATGGTGAACGGCAATGGGGGCACGATCGACATTGCCGGATATGGCCAAGATGGTTCCAATGGTGCTCGCCGAGGCAACGGAGGCGCCGGCGATGGCGGCCATGGCGGGAGGCTAACCCTCGCCGGGATAACGGACGGCGACGGCGCTCGCGGCAAGCCCGGGAATGCGGGCCAAGGAGGAGGAGGGGGAGCAGGTTCAAATATGCTCTCAATTACGCGTCATGGAAACGGCGCTGGCGCGAGCGGTGGCGGTGGAGGCGCGGGCGGATGCGGCGGCAGAGGCGGCGCCGGCGGGAAAGCCGGCGGGTCCAGCATCGGAATCATCAGCCTCGGGACGCGGCTGGTCCTGTCAGAGGTAAGCGTCACCCTTGGAGAAGGCGGCAAAGGGGGAGACGGAGCGGCTGGGCAAGAGGGCGGACCGGGGGGCCTCGGTGCACCAGGTGGTGTCAACGCGAGCGATCCGGACCATCGTTATGCAGGCACTGGCGGGAATGGCAGCGATGGCGGCAGAGGCGGGCCAGGAGGCGGCGGGCGCGGCGGACATGCGATCGGCATCGCCTACGACGCTGACCGCGTTGCCATGCCGTCGTTGACGCCGTTCTCCCCCGGAGCTCCGGGAGCCGGCGGTCTGAGTGGACCGAGCGTTTCGTCCCGAGCGGGCGACCACGGTGAGGGCGCCGCGTGCTGGAACTTCAAGACGGGGACGAGCTGCACGCCGTGAGCGGCGGCCTGCCACCACGCCTCGAGCATCATCGCGAGAGATGCTCATGTCGAAGTTGACGACCCGCACACCGATCCCAGATCGGGCGGTCAGGCCTCCGCTGTACATGAGCCCGGAGCATGTCTTTCGCTGAGCACACGTCGGTGACAATGAGGAGTCCTATCATGCGACAGGGTCTGTTCGAGGAGGCTCCTAGATTTCGGTACGCCGCCGTGCTCGC
Source organism: Sorangium sp. So ce887 (assembly GCF_051521455.1). Lineage (NCBI taxonomy): Bacteria > Pseudomonadati > Myxococcota > Polyangiales > Polyangiaceae > Sorangium > Sorangium sp. So ce887. The sequence goes on from NZ_CP150354.1 coordinate 778,406, forward strand.
CGCGGCGTTGCACGCGACCTCGTGCCAGCCGGTACGAAGGTGCTGGCATTGTGCAGATCTGGAGCCGGTTCGGAATACGGACGGGTGCGGCGTGTTTGCGAGAGCGGGCGAGGATGCTGGAGGCTCCGGGAAGAGCGACGATCCTTACATGCGCCTGCAAGACGCGATCGACCACGCGGAGGGAAGGAAGGTGTGTGCGTGCGCCGACAAGGCGTTCGCCGAGGCGGTGACGCTGCGCGCAGGGATCGAGGTGCACGGGGGTTACACGTGCAACGGGGAGTGGGAGAAGAGCGCGGACAAGAAGAGCACGATCGTGGGGCCAGCGGGGCAGGTCGCGCTGACGCTGACGGGCGAGGCGGGCGGGGCGAAGGTGCAGGGATTCGAGATCCGGGCGGCGGACGCGACGGAGCCTGGCGCGTCGTCCATCGCTGTTGCCGTGGCGGACATCGCGGCGGAGCTGACGCAGATCGACGTGCTGGCCGGCAACGGGAGGGCCGGCGAGGACGGCGTGGCGGAAACGGGCACGGCGGCGGCTGGGGCTGACGCGCCGGCGGGGGACGCGGAGGGCGCGCCGACGGATGCCTGGATCGCGACTGCCCCTATGGGGGGCAAGCCCGGACGGACTACGTGCGATGGCGTGGACACCGACGGTGGCGCGGGCGGGGATGGGGGGCTGCCGCTCGCGCTCGGTACGGACAGCCGCGGGAGGCCAGGGGAGGCTGGCAAGCCGGATCCGGAGGCGATGGTGAACGGCAATGGGGGCACGGTCGACGATGCCGGATATGGCCAGAATGGTTTCAATGGTGCTCGCCGAGGCAACGGAGGCGCCGGCCATGGCGGCCATGGCGGCAGGCTAACCCTCGCCGGGGTGACGCACGGCGACGGCGCTCGCGGCAAGCCCGGGAATCCGGGCCAAGGAGGAGGAGGGGGAGCAGGTTCAAACATGTTTTCAACTAGGCGTCAGGCAAACGGCGCTGGCGCGAGCGGCGGTGGTGGAGGCGCGGGCGGATGCGGCGGCAGAGGCGGCGCTGGCGGGAAAGCCGGCGGGTCCAGCATCGGAATCATTGGCATCGGGACGCGGCTGGTCCTGTCAGAGGTAAGCGTCACCCTTGGAGAAGGAGGCAAAGGGGGAGACGGAGCGGCCGGGCAAGAGGGCGGACCAGGGGGGCACGGTGCACCAGGTGGTGTCAACGCGAGCCATCCGAACCGTCGTTATGCAGGCACTGGAGGGGATGGCAGCGATGGCGGCAGCGGCGGGCCAGGAGGCGGCGGGCGCGGCGGACATGCGATCGGCATCGCCTACGACGCTGACCGCGTTGCCATGCCGTCGTTGACGCCGTTCTCCCCCGGATCGCCGGGAGCCGGCGGGCTGGGTGGACTGGACGTTTCGTCCGAAGCGGGCGACAGCGGTGAGGGCGCCGCGTGCTGGAACTTCAAGACGGGGACGAGCTGCACGCCGTGAGCGGCGGCCTGCCCCACGCCGAGCTCCTATTCGAACACGGGTGGGCTGTCGAACACCGTCGGACCTGCGGTCTCTGAGGTCTCTGCGGCCGGAGGCGGTGTCCTGCGTTGAGTCCACCTCGCCGGACCTCGCTGCGTCCCCCGGCGCTGCGCCCGGGCACCTCCCGTGGCCGCCGGCGGCGCCTCCGGTGAGCGCGTGTCCACCCGCGCCGGCGGAGGCGCCGTCGGCTCGATGTCCGGCTCGTCTTCCATCACCGCTGCCGGCGGCGCCGCGACATCCCCTCTCCTCTCCTCGCGCGCGGGATCCGACAGGACGCCGAGCACCGATGCCGCGGCCACCGCCGCGCTCGCGCCGACGACCGCCCTCCGGATCCAGCGTCGCGCGAGCGGCCTCTCCACGACGGGCGGCCTCTCCACGACGGGCGGCCTCTCCTCCTGCTCGCCCTCCGCCGCCGCGGCGCGCGCGCCGGCGGGCGTCGCAGCGGCCGCGGCCTCCTCGCGCCGCACCGCCTGGGCCTCGGGTCCCGTGCGCGCGGCGTCCTGGGGCGCGCCGGCAGCCAGCGCGCCCTGCGCCGCGTAGCGCTCCCGCCAGCCCACGGGCTTCGACCTCTCCGACTCCGCACCATACGGCCTCGCGCTGAACACCGTCCGGGCGATCTCCGCCTCGTCCCCGGGCACCTCCTCGAGGCGCAGGAGCCGGCCCTGGCGCTCCTCCGTCGCGACATCGCGCTCGGCCACGAGCCTCACCGACAGCCCGCCCGGGATACCGGCCTCTCGACCGGTGGTGATCGCCGTCCACTTGATGTTCGAGCGGAACAGCACCGTCGCGAGCCTCGAAGCGACGCTCGCGACCGCCTCGAACGGCTCGTCGTCGCCGTGCACGATGACCACCCGCCTCGGCTGCGCGGCCGCATCGGCGACCCACGCCCAGGACAGGTCGCTCCGCGGCAACCGTGGGAGATCGTCGAACGCCTCCACATAGCGCGCCAGCACGCGGGACACGCCGTCCGGACGCTCCAGGACCGCGCGCACGTACGCGCGGTAGAAGGCGCTCGCGGGAGAGCCGGACTGTCCTGCGTTCATCGTGTGGCGGTGGAACGCGATCGCCGCTTCGAGCAGCGACGCAGGGCGCACCTCGCGATCGACCGCCGCGATCCCGTGCGCGAACGGCGGGTGCCCCCTGCCCGCGTGATCCGTCGCGCCGCCGATCCGGAACGCGAAGATCAGGGAGATCGCGCCGTGCCCTGCCTCGTGCTGGGTGTCGTCGCGCGAGAGATTGCCGATGGCGAACGCGTGCGTGCCGTTCGTCTGTGGCTCGATGTACTTCATCAGGCGCGCGAGGTGGCTCAGATGCGTCGGCGTGAGCGGTCCGTGGGGGACCTCCGGGCCATACATGAAATCGATCTGGTGCTCCGGGACGTTCCCGTGGAGCACGTGGTACCACGGCGCGTCGTCCGCGGCGCGGTAGCGCGGAGGCTCGTACCCCGCGGCGCTGGCTTCATTTCTGCGCATGGGGCCCGACCTGCTGAGCCGAGAGTCGCGCTGTCTGGGAGATGGCCGTCGGCGCGAGGACATCCTGCTTGATGCGCTGGAGGAGCTGACCGTCGTAGGCGTGCTTCGGCAGGATGCGCTCGACGAAGTGCGAGAACAGGTGGTGCGTGCTGTGGCCGTAGCTCGCCGAGCCCACGAGCACCCGCGTGCTGACGTGGTTCTTGAGCCGCTCGATCCCGTCGATCAGCGGCCGGTAATGCCGGTGCGCCTCCAGCTCGATCTCGGCCGGCGTCCCGGAGAGGACGTCCGACTTGTTGATGAACAGGACGACCGCCTTGCAGGCGGTCAGCGTCTTCGAGCCGAAGAAGTAGCGCAGCGACTGCGGCTGAAATTCCCGGATCTGCTCCTCTACCCGGGCCGGATCCACCTGCCGTCCGTCCTTGGACGCGAGATCGACCACGAGGAGCAGACCGTGGACCTCTTCCACGACGAGCTCGTGCTGGGCCTCGACGAGATGCTCTCCGCCCCAGTCGCCGATCTCGAAGATGTGCTCGGTCAGCTCTTCCTTGGTGGACACGTTGCTCACGGTTCGCTCGTAGCGCTCGATCTTCGTCCCTTGCAGCTTGCCGAGATCAACGAGGGGATTGGCCCACTTCAACGTGAGCGAGGTCTTCCCGGTCCCTTTGATGCCGAGCGTCAGGATCTTGTACCGTTTCTGCGTGATCTTGGGCCGAGCGTCCAGCTCCCTCCGTAACCACTCGATCTCTCGCTGCTGCGCGTCGAGCCATTCGACCTTTTGTCGCTCCTCGCTCCGGGCGCGCTCGAGCGTCTCTCGGTCCTGGGCGTGCTCCGAGCGCAGCTGTTCGAGCTGCACCTTGGATTGACGGAAGGCCTCCGCGTTCCGTGCGGCCTCGCGCAGCTGTCCCTTCAACGAGGCCGTCCGAGCCGCGAGCCAGGTCATGCCCGCACCGCAGCCGAGCGCGCCGAGCCCGAAGAGGACCGAAAAATCTACTGTCATATCCACGCACCTCACCCCCGCCGACCGGGTGGCCTGCGTCGCGCCGTTCCCGGCGGACGGTCCGCGGGCCGCGGCGGCGCCCATGGGCTCAAGTGCTATCACAGCGCGCCTCGACGACCAGCCGAGTCCCGGCGTCGCCGCCAGTCCGAGCCGCCGTGTCCGGGGCGTCGCGCGCCGCTCCGCGCACGGCCATGTCGCCTTGTCCTCGTCGGCGTCCGGCGAAGGGCGAGCGCGGCGGGCCGTCACGGCGGCGCCTGCGGAGCGCGGGGTTCAGGAGGATCGCGGCGAAGCGTACGTCATGTGGACGGCAGCACGGCGAGATCGACAAGGATCCGTCGAAGCTCCTCGACCCGTTCCTTCTCGAGGGGCTGCAGCGGGGCCCGAAGCGGCCCGACCCGATGGCCCATCAGCTCCAGGGCCGCCGAGATGGCTCGCGGCAGGCCATGCGCGACGATGAACTGAAGGAAAGGCAGCTGGCGGTAGAAGGAGCGCCGAGCGGCGTCGAGGTCGCCGCGAGTCACCGCGTCGTAGAGCTCGATGGTGAGGCGGGGGATGACGTGCGGGGCCGCCGTGCACCAGCCGCGGGCCCCGGCGACGAATGCGGCGAGCGCGAGCGGATTGCTCCCGTTGTAGAAGGCAACCTGGTCGCCACAGAGCTGCACGAGCCGGTGCATCCGGTTCACGTCCCCGGTGCTCTCCTTCACCATCGTGACATTCGGGATGCGCAGCAGCCGCGCGATCGTGTCGGGACTCAGATCGAGGCCGCCCGTCGCCGGGTTGTTGTACACGGCGATGGGGATGGAGAGGGCCTTCGCGACCGTCTCGAAGTGCGTCACGATCTCCTTGTCCGAGAGCTTCCAGTAGCTCATCGGGAGGATCATCACCGCGGTGGCGCCAGCCCTCTCCGCGTACTTCGCGTGGTGCACGGTCCGCTCCGTGGTGAGGCTCGACACGCCGACCAGGGTCGGAGCCCGGCCCGCGACGCGCTTGACGACGAGGTCGGTGACGGCCTCGCGCTCCTCGTCCGAGAGGTACGGCAGCACCCCGGTGCTGCCCAGCGGCGCGATCGCATGGACGCCCGCGGCGAGCATGTCGTCGACGATGCGCCCGAGGAGTCGTTCATCGACGCGTCCGCCTTCCGTGAACGGCGTGATGGGGTAAGCGACGATTCCACGGAGAGAGGAGGTCATCGCGCGCCTCCTTCCGACTCGTGGTTCTTGTCGAAGAGCTGGTCACCCCGATCGGGCACCTCCTCGCGCAGCGCGACCCCTCCCATGTTCTGCAGCACCGGCGCGTTCTCGCAGGCGAGGTAGCGTGCCCGCCCCTCTCCTGTGTTGACGTGGTTGTGCCAGGCCCACACAGGGACGTAGATCGCGTCCCCCTGCTTCCAGTCGACGCGCTTCCCGCCCACGTACGAGTAGCCCTCTCCTTCCAGGACGTAGAGGAGGGTCTCGTACGTGTGCCGATGCCGATTCGAGGATTGCCCCGGCTCGAGCCAGCCGATGGTCATGCTGATCGCGTGGGACGGGAGGTCCACGAAGAAGACCGGGTGTTTCCTTGCTTTCGAGTAGTCGCCGTGACGCCCGGCGGACTCGACCGCCGGGTGCGCGAGCTTCTCTGGCATCACCACGCGAGGCCGCGGCGGCGTCTTGTCGAAGTCTGCTGAATGGAACCGTTCGCTCATTTTTGCTCCTTGTCCGCGCGAAGAGCGTCTTGCGCAGGACCAGGAGTAGCGCGAAGCTGGACCCATGACAGGCTCCAGAACGAACATCTCGACGGGTCCAGCTGGTCGGCCCTGGCGCTTCGACCTGGTGCTCGACGGCGGTGCGTCCGTGCCGCGGCAAACCCAGCTGAGCCGCGCGATCGTCCAGGAGATCCAGCGCGGACGACTCCTGCCGGGCTCGACGCTTCCGGGCAGCCGGACGCTCGCAGCCCAGCTCAAGGTCAACAGGAAGGTCGTCGTTGCCGCCGTGGACGAGCTGGTGGCCCAGGGGTGGCTCGAGGCGCTACCCGCCCGCGGCACCCGGGTTGCGCTCAACCTTCCGACGCTCGCTGTCGCCGACGCCGAGGGCCGCCGCTCCGTCGAGACGGCGCTCGACCGGCGACGCGCCGCCGTGATCGTGGTGAACGACGGGGTTCCAGACGCCCGGATCGCGCCCCTGGACGAGCTCGCTCGCGCCCAGCGGCGCGCCCTCCGAGCGCTGGCTCGGACGGGCCTCGGCTACGGAGATGCTGCGGGCGATCCCGTGCTCAGGGAGGTTCTCGCGGGCTTCGTCAACCACGCTCGCGGGCTTTCGTGCTCCTCGGAGGAGGTCGTCTTGACGCGTGGCAGCCAGGGCGCGCTGAGCCTGTTCGCGCTGGCGATGCTGGAGCCTGGGGATGTCGTCGCCGTCGAGCACCCCGGCTATGCGCCGGCATGGCGCGCCTTCCAGCTCGCTCGGGCCGACGTCGTCCATGTGCCCGTCGACGCGGATGGCCTTCGAACGGATGAGCTGGAGGTGCACGCGAAGAGGCTCAAGGGGCGCCTCAAGGCCGTGTACGTGACGCCGCACCATCAGTACCCCACGACCGTCGCGATGTCCGCTGAGCGTCGAATGCACCTGCGACGAATCTGTGAGTCTTTCCGGCTCTACATCGTGGAGGACGACTACGACTACGAGTACCACTTCGAGGGCGCGCCGCTCTTGCCCCTCTCTGCGACCAAGGACCTCTCGTCGCGTTGCATCTACATCGCATCGCTCTCGAAGCTCATCGCCCCCGCCCTACGGCTCGGATACATCATCGCGGACAGGTCCGTTGTCGCGCGCTTGAAGGCGGTCCGCGAGCTGCTCGATCGTCAGGGAGACATCGTCCTCGAGCGCGCCGTGGCCGAGCTCATCGAGGACGGCGAGGTTCAGCGTCACGCGCGGCGCGCCCGGCAGCTCTACCGGCAGCGCCGTGACCACCTGCTGCAACAGATCGAGTCGAGGCCGCCCTTGCGCTCCGCGATCGCGTGCGATCCGCCTGGCGGGGGACTGGCGCTCTGGATGCGCTTGCGCAGCTTCACTTCGGAAGAGCTCGTCAGACGCGCGCACGCGCGCGGCCTGGCCCTCACGCCGGGGTCTGCTCACGTCGCGGCTGGGTCCGTACCCGCATTTCGCTTCGGCTTCGCGGCTCACACGAGCGAGGAGCTGTCGAGCATCTGCGACGTGTTGAACGAAGCCGCGCAAGCGCGGTAGCTCCAGACTGCGGCAGACGCCGATAGGCGCGTTGGTCGCTGCGCGCGCTCACCATATCTCTCCTGGGATGGCTTGCCTGTCGCCAGCCCATATCGGTACCTGGTACTCTTGTCCTCGCACGGTGACGCAGTGTCGCCGCGCGTTCGACGGAGACGACCATGGTGACGCTTACGACCTGGCGGGAGTGGATGAGTGAGGACATGCGGCTGCGCGACTTTCGACCGCGGACGCAGGAGGGATTCCTGCTCGCGGTGCGGCAGTTCATCGATCGGGTAGCGCGGGAGCCGGAGGCGCTCACGGACGAGGACGTACGCGCGTACTTCCTCTACCTCCGAGAGGAGAGGAAACTCGCGCTATCGAGCATCAACATCGCCGTGCACGCGCTCCGCTTTTTTTTATCCACACCATGCAGCGCGACTGGAAGGTGTTCGACTTGCTTCGGGTCAACAAGCCGCGCATGTTGCCGGTCGTCCTGAGCCAGGGCGAGGTGCGCGCGGTGCTCCGCGCCGTGCGGCATCCCGTGCGGCGCATGGCCCTGACGACGATCTACGCCCTCGGCGTGCGGCTCGGAAAGGGCCTTTCGATCGAGACCGGACACATCGACGGCCAAAGGCTCGTCGTCTGGGTGCGCGACGGCAAGGGCGCCAAGGATCGCGGCGTGCCGCTGCCACGCCCGCTGCTCGCGCGTCTGCGCCAGTACTGGAAAACCGAGCGGCCCGATCCTCGGCACCCTACCTGTTCGTCCCGCAGGACGGGGTCGCTCCCATGCACGAGACAACGCTGCAGAAGACGTTCACGGCGGCACGCGCGGACGCCCGCATCGAGGGCGGCACGCGCGGACGCCCGCATCGAGAAGGACGCGACGATCCACACGCTGCGCCACAGCTACGCGACGCATCTGCTCGAGGCCGGCGTCTCGCTGCGCACCATCCAACAAGTGCTCGGTCACAAGTCGCTCCGCACGACAGAGCTCTACATGCATGTCACCCAGCCCGGCGCCGAGCGCTTGCAAGAGACGCTCGACCGGCTGATGGTCGATGTGTAGCGCGGGCCTCGAGCTATGCTCCGGCTCGCCGACGTGGTGCGGCGGCACGGTCCAGCGTACATGGAGCGCCATGGCGCCGCCATGATGCCGAGTCATGTGCCGTGCGAGAGATGCGGCGGCAAGAGGCAGCGCGTCGAGTGCCATTGCGAGGGCGACCTTCTCACAAGAACGACCTCCCTTGAAGCCCCATGTAAAGCGCCAAAGACCCAGTCACGATAGGAATCACCGTATAGGCAATGAAGTGGACTACGTACCCGGCGGTCTCACCAAACTGCCGCTTCATGTGCGCAAGCTTGCTTACCAAGTGCGGAGCGCAATGGCGAGCGTATGCCGTGAAAAGCCCAAAGACGATTGCTGCGACTCCAATGCCGATAGATGCCCAATTCATCTGTTTGTCCTCCGAGTGGTTTAAGAACGAGGATTGAAGAAGCCGCTTCGATCTGCCCAACGTCAGGTTCACCGGCGCCGCGCGATCAACGTTGATGGAACGGACATGTCCGCTGCGTGGCGTCCGGTGCAGCCGCTAGTTGGGCACCCTGGTGCAATGAACGATCGCTTCTTCGTGCTAACAAGCCCGCAATGCTGGATCCAACCATATCTTCATTCCGGCACCAATGAACCCAGCGCCAAAGGCCAGGCCAGCGATAGTCAACAGTGCCGGTGGCCCGCTGAGAGCAAACCCGCTGACGCCGACGACCGTCGAGATGACCCACAGCACAGGCACGTATCGTGGGAGCCTCGCGGCGTGCCACGAACCGATAGCCAGGAAAACGATGCCAGCCGATATGAGCAGGGCACCGACGACATACTCTTGCACGCCACCGAGCGTGCCGTCGGGCCCGGTAATCATGGCAGTGCCGATCACCGCGAGGACGAAGCCGAATAAGCCTGATCGCCCAGCATCTGTACTCTGATACCCGTACACCCCTAGAAGCCCAAACAGAATCGATATATCGATGACGAGGTAAAGTAACTCTTGGACAACAGTGGGTTGTCCGTAAGGAAGAAACGACGATCCTGACCGCAGGATACCTGCGATGATTGCAGCCAAACCGCCAAGACGTAGAAGGTATGAGGTCGACATTTTACCACGCTTCTCTCGAAGGAGCCTCGGGCCGTCCAACTATCAGTCGATTGGTCAACCGAAGCCGCCGGACCAGGTCTGTCTAGCTCGTCGCCTTTTGTGACCTCCCCCACGGAGAGTCTCACGGATCGGCTCTGCGCCGCAAGGCCCCAATGCTGTCCAGCGCCGTAGGGTAGATCCGTCTAACTCCGGCGGCAGTCGCCGCCTTTCCGGGGGTCGGGGGCGCGGCGGACGCGTCGCGCCTGGGTGACACGGCGCGGCCGCCTCATCGGGACGTTGCCGGACACAACCCGGTCCGCTCACAACCTCGGACCGAAGGGGCCGTCGAGGGGGCTGCGGACGGCCAGGCCGCCGCGGTTCAGCACGTGGATGTAGATCATCGTCGTGCTCACGTCGCGGTGGCCGAGGAGCTCCTGGATGGTGCGGATGTCGTAGCCGGCTTCCAGCAGGTGCGTGGCGAAGGAGTGACGCAGGGTGTGGCAGCTCGCGCGCCTCGATAGACCGGCGGCGAGGGAGGCCTCTCGCACCGCGCGCTGGAGCACCGTCTCGTGCAGATGATGCCGCCGGAGCTGACCTGTCTCCCTGTCGCGATGGGGCCGCGTCGCGGGGAAGACCCATTGCCAGGGCCATGCCCGGCCAGCGTTCGGATAATTGCGGTCCAGGGCGTCGGGGAGGGTCACCCAGCCGGTGCCGGCCGCGACATCGGCGGCGTGCTGAGCGCACACCGCGGTGAGGTGATCGCGGAGCGGGGGGACCAGGCGGAGCGGCAGCATCGTGATTCGATCCTTCCTGCCCTTGCCGTCGCGAACGAGGATCTCGCGGCGCTCGAGGTCGAGGTCCTTCACGCGGAGCTCGGCGCATTCAAGCAGACGGAGGCCGGCGCCGTACAGGAGGGAGGCCATGAGTCGCGGGACGCCGGTCATGCGATCCAGGAGAGCGCTCACCTCGGCCTGCGTGAGCACCGCGGGGAGGAGGCGCGGGGGGTGCGGCGTAGGCGCTTCAGGGGTCCGGGGCATGGCGGCGCTCTCGGCAGGCGCAGTGCCAGGCGCGAAGGCCCAGTTTGTCGGGGATCGGCGGCGGCCTCCAGTTTGTTGGGCGCCAATTCCGCCATGGCGGCCGTCAGGGGTTCGGTCGAACCCACCCCGCCCAGGCCGCGTGAGCGCGAACTCATGCAAGCCAACAAACATGTTCCGTTGTAATGCTTTGGATCAGCAGTCCAACCGGTGACTGCTTATCGGCATGCAGCCACTGCGCGCGGGCGATCTCAGCAGAGCCCGCGGGCGCTGGCGAGCGGCAAGGCTCCGGCAGCGGAGTCCACGCGAGCGGCGGGCTCGATGTTCGGCCCAGGCCTGCTCACCCCTCCGGTGCCACCTGCAGCCCGAGCAGCCGACCGATCGCCTCGTGAACGACCCGCGCCGCCACCTCGTCCCCGAGGGCGACGGCGCGGCTCAGGGTGCTGGCGAGCGAGGCGACCACGGCCGCCCGAGGCGACGGATCGGTCAGGGCAAGCTCCCCAGGCCCGGCGCTTGACAGTTGAACGAAGCCGCCGCCGGGACCTCGCCGCCGCTGCTGCTCAGGCGCAGTCCCGCAAACGCCTATTCGTTGGAGGCGTGTCTCTAGCCCGACTCCGAAAAGGGCGCCGGACCCGGGGGCCACCGGGGGTCCGAGGCGAAAAGGGCGCCAGACCGGGGGGCCACCGGGGGTCCGAGGCGAAAAGGGCGCCAGACCGGGGGGCCACCGGGGGTCCGAGGCGAAAAGGGCGCCAGACCCGGGGGCCACCGGGGGTCCGAGGCGAAAAAGGCAACCGTGAAGCGGTTCGGGGCAACCGTGAAGCGGTTCGGGGCAGCCGTGAAGCGGTTCGGGGCAGCCGTGAAGCGGTTCGGGGCAGCCGTGAAGCGGTTCGGGGCAGCCGTGAAGCGGTTCGGGGCAGCGGTGAGGCGGTTCGGGGCACGGCGGCCGACTGACCCTCAGCGCCGCTTCGCGCACGCCGGGCACGCGATCCTGCCCTGCGCGTTCGGCGCGCACGCCTCGCAGAGCAGGTGCATCCGATCGTCACAGGCCGCCGGCCTCGCCGTCGCCGCGCCGCACGCCTCGCACGTGAGCCTGTCCAGGCTCGACGCGCCCGCCGGGAGCCGCGCGACGAGCTCCCGCGACTCCTTGCGACGCCGGAGACGCAGGCTCACGAGCGCCGCCGGGACCTCGGCGATCACCAGCGCCGCGACCGAGCACGTCACCCTCGCCGCGAACCGCGCGGGCAGGGCCTCCAGCTTTGCGTTCCGCTCCGCCACGAGGTGCGCGACCTTGGCCTCGACCGCCTTCGGATCCGCGCGCCGCCGCGGCGCCCGCGCCTCCGCGATCAGGTCCGCGAAATACGACACGATGCGATCGTGATCCCGCGCGTGCCTGCGCTCGACCTCGCCGAGCAGCGGCTGCACCGCCGCCCGCACCGCCCGCTCCGCGCGGAGCGCGATCCAGTCCGCCGCACGGACGTCCGCCGCGAGCGGCGCGGCGCTCGGCTGCACGAGCGCGCTCGGCCAGGCGAGGTCCAGGTGCGCGCCCACCGCGGCGTCCGGCTCGCCGCCGTCGTGCGCGCTCACCACCACCCGGACGAGCCCCTCGCGCCGGTCGTCGGCCTCGACGACATGAGCGACGCTGGCCGCGACGTACACCGCCGTGCCCATGGAGATCTGCCCGGGCTCGCAGAGCCCGTTGCGCAGCGCGAAGCGGTCCGCGGCGGCCCTCACATGAGCAGGCCGCGGCGGATCCGCGGCGAGGCGCACCGACGTGGACACCGGCCGCCCGCGCGCCCTCGCGATCAGCCGCTCGAGCAGCGTCGAGCCGAGGCCGCACGCGACGTCCCCGTCCCGATCGGGGTAAAGCGCGAGGGCGCACTCCTCCGGGCTCTCGATCTCGGCCGCGAGCCGCGGCGGCAACAGCGCCACCGCCCGCGCACCCTCCCGCTCGGTGAGCGCTCCGGCCTCCGCGAGCGCCTCGACAACGAAATCGAGCGGAGCGGGCAGCGCGCCCCCCGCAGGCGAGGCCGTCCCCGGCGACGCGGTCATGCCACGTAGTCCTTCCCGAAGAGCCTGGCGTCGAGGCGCTTCACCTGCTCGTAACGCCCGCGCGCCGCGGCGAGCTCCTCGGCGATGGCGTCGAAGCCGCTCGCGAGCTCCTCCTCCGAGCGCGACGTCGCGTAGAGCGCGACGATCCGCTCCTCCAGGTCGCGCTCGTCGGCCAGGTTGCCGAGGACCATGTCCATCTCCCCCACGACCAGCTCGAACAGGTGCAGGCGGCGATCCAGCAGATCGAGGACGCGCTCCTCGGCGGTGCCGCGCGCGCAGAGGTTGTAGACGCGCACCTCCTCCCGCTGGCCCATCCGGTGCAGCCGCCCGATCCGCTGCTCGATGAGCATGGGATTGTAGGGGAGATCGAAGTTCACGAGGACATGGCAGTGATGGAGGTTGTGCCCCTCGCCGCCGGCGTCGGTCGAGACGAGCACGCGCGCGCGGCCCTCGCGAAACGCCGAGAGGGCCGCGCGCTTGTCCGCCGCGGAGAGGCCGCCGTGGAACGCCGCGGGCTCGACGCCCGCGTCGCGGAGCACGGCCTCGATGTACGACAGCGTGTCGCGGAACCGGGTGAAGACGAGGATCGGCTCATCGTGCGCGCGCGCGAGATCGACGAGCGCGCCGCCCTTCCGGGACGCGCGGACCGAGGCCGCCTGCTTCGCGAGGGCGGCCAGCGCGGCGCGCAGCGCGGGCGCGCGCCTGTCGCTCGCGCTCATGCGATCGAGGCTCCCGCGCACGGCGGCCGGGCTCGATCCGGCGCCGAGCAGGAGCGTCGACGTGACAAGCCGGGTGCCGGCGTCGGCCCCGTGCGCGCGCACGAGCGCGAGGACGCGCTCGTAGAGCCCGCGCTCCTCCGGCAGCGGGTCGACAAGCGTTGTGCTCACGTAACGGGGCGGCAGCGCGAGGCCGCTGTCGGCGCGGGTGTTGCGGACCATCACCTCGGCGAGCAGGGCGCGCAGCCGCTCCCGGTTCTTCGGCGACAGCGGGTCCTTCGGGTCGACGAACTGGGCGCGGAAGGCGGCCGGGGTCGCGAACTGGCCGGGCTTGAGCAGCGTCACGAGGTTGTAGAGCTCCTCGAGGTCGGTCTCGATCGGCGTCGCCGTGAGCATCAGGAGGAAGCGGCTGTGCAGGCCGTCGACCAGCCTGAAGCCGGCGGTCGTGCGGCTCTTGACGTGGTGGGCCTCGTCGACGATCACGAGGTCCCACGAGGCGGCCTGGACGAGCGGCGCGTGCTTCGCGCTCCTCGCGAGGGCGAGCGACGCGACGACCACGCCCTCGTCGCGCCAGAAGGCCTCGGGGTCGGCCGTGCGCGCGGCGTCGTCGGTGGTGCGCGCCGCGATCCCGGCCTTCTCCGCGAGCTCGCCCGTCCACTGGCCGACGAGCGCCGGGGGGACGAGGATGAGCGCCCGCCGGACCATCCCGCGGAGCTGGTACTCGCGCAGGATCATGAGCGCCTCGACGGTCTTGCCGAGCCCGACCTCGTCGGCGAGCAGCGCGCGCCCGCGGAACCCGCGGAGCACGCGGCGGGCGGTCTCGATCTGGTAGCGGTGCGGCTCGACGCCGGTGAGGGCGGCGAGCGCGAGCAGCTCCTCGAACTGCTCGGCCGAGGCGAGCAGATGGGCGCGCAGCGCGTGGCTCACCGCCGCGAGCGAGGCCGGCGGGCCCTGGAGCCGCTGGAGCAGCTCGGACCGGTCGAGGCCGGCCATCAGGAGCGGCGCCGGCTTCCTGGGCGGCGGGGCCGGCAGAGGCGGAGCGGGCTCGGGCGGGGGCGCCGGGGGCGGTGCGGTGGGCACGGCGGGCGGGCGGGAGGCGGCGGACGTGGCGGGCGGGCGGGAGGCGGCGGACGTGGCGGACGGGCGGGAGGCGCGGGCGCGCGGCGGGTGCTCCTGGGGCGGGGCGGTGGGGGGTCGTCGAGGCGGCGCAGCGGGCGCTTCGGTCCTCCGAGCCGGCGTGGCAGGCCGGGCCCGAAGGGGGGCGGCAGGGCGTGCGGGGGGCGGCTGCCGCTCGGCGCGAGACGCGTGGATGAGCTGCTGGACGTCGTGCCGATCAACGAGCTGGACGAGCCGGCGCGATAGACCGACGTTGCGGTCGAGGCAGAACGTGCTCGCGTTGTAGGCCAGGAACGCCGGATCCGCGCTCGTCGATTCGCGCATTCGCTCGATGAGCCCGCCCCCCGCGAGCGCCAGCGGAAGGCCGTTTGCCAACAGCAGGTCATGCGCCTCATCGAGCGTCATCGGCAGCTGGCGCGACCGGCCCGAGAGCGCGAATGCCAAGGTGAAGAGATCCGCGCCGGAGAGCAGCCCGCCGCCGGCGCCCGCGGCGAGCAGCCCTCTCACGTCGCTCGCGGTGATGGACGTGATGGGCGTCGTGGAGACCTGCATACCTTCGCCGCCTGTATCCCGCCGTCACCGGGCTGTCGAGGTGCCATGAGCAGGCGGGCGGCGAGGAATGAGACGATTTGTTTTGGAAAATTGACGCTCCTGATCGGAATGCATTGTTCTCCGCGTCGCACTCCACGGAGGCTGACCTTGATGGGAGTTGTGAGCTCGCGGCCGAGGGGTCTCATCGATTGCGCGCCGCGGGCGTCGAGGCAGCGAGGGGCACATTGCGATCCGGCCGTGGCGTGATGCTGGAGAGGTCGAGTCGGGGACGCTCCAGCAGCGCGCGCGCCAGCACGTCGTCCCCGATGGCGCGCGCCGCGGCGGCCATCCTCAGGATCTCCTGCCGATCGCCCTGCGCGCCGGTCCAGCGCGGCTGCGGCCGCGACACGTCCCGAGGACGAGCAGACACGATGTCTTTATCGTTCAACGCCAGGGCCACCTGCGCCCCAGCCGAGGGCGGCCTGTCGTTCGCGGGGGAGCCGTCGTTCGCGGGGAAGACCGAGGGCTCGCCGGCCTGTGCCACCTTCGCCGCCTCCGACGACACGTAAGCACGCGCGGCCAGGAGAGCGCCCGGCGGCGCCGCGCTTCCGGGGTGAAAGCCGCCATGCCCGGCCAGCAGGAGCCCCGCTGTCAAGGCGACGCTCCAGACGCTCGCCGCGAACGAACCGCAGGCCTGGGCGGCCGCGCCTGCCCGCGGTGCCCTTGCGCCGGACACCGCCTCACGGAGCGCGCGCCGCACGCGGTGAGCCAGGCGCTCCCGCCATGCGGCGCGCCGGGGACGCTCCCCCGCGCCGCCGGCCGCGCGCATCGGGAGCAGCGCGGCGAGGCGGCGGCGATGGCGCGCCTGCCAGCGGCGCGCCGCTGCCTTGAGCTCCTCGCGCCCGTGGCGGACTCGGCTCTTCGCGGTGGTGGCGGGGATCGAGAGCAGCTCCGCGACACGCGGGATACCCGCCTCGCCGAGCTCGTGGGCAATCAGCGCCTCGCGCCGCTCCGGCGGCAGCTCGAGCAGCAGCGTCGACAGGAGCTGCCGCCGCTCGTGCTCCATCTGGCGCTCCTCGGAGCTCGGCGCCTCGTCGGCGACCTCCAGCGGCTCGTCCGGCCACGGCGCCTCGCGCCGCCGGTAGACGCGGCGCCGGTAGTTGGATGCATGGTTGTGGACGACGGCCTTCAGCCAGGCGCGCAGCTCGCCCCGGGCCGGATCGAAGGTGGCCAGGGCCCGCGAGATGCTGTGCAGCACCTCCTGAAGCACATCCTCCCTGTCGGCCTCCGGGATCCTCTCCGATGCCACGCAGCCGCGCAGGAAACCGAGGTGCTCGCGCAGGAGGGTCTCCCAGGTGGGCGGTGGCGCTCCGGCGGACGCGCCGCGCGGATCCTTTGCATCCATGCCCGATCCATTATCCGCCGGTTACCCGATGGGGCTCGAAATCGTTCCCGGTCCCCCTCCCGGGCTGCCGGTATTGCGCTCTTGGCGGAGTCCGGATCCCCGGCAAGCGCTGATCCGCCGTGGCGAGGGGTGAGCGCGCGCCGGGGCCGCGATGCGTTTGCATTACGTGGACGTCTTCTGATTCGTCATCCTATCTCTCGCTCGTTCCGCACCTGGGATTCGTGCTTGCGGGCGATCGGCGGGCTGAATAGGGTCGGCGGCCATGCGCTTGACGAGGTGCCTGGGGCTCGCGCTGCTGTCGTGCGCTTCAGGCTGGAGCCGCGGTGCGCTGGCCGAGGCGCCGCCATCGCCCGGCACGGGGGCGGGGGGCTCGCTCTCGGCGGTCTCGCCGTCAGGAGGCTCGCGCGCGACCGTCGCGCCGCCGGTCGTCTCGCCCGCGGCCACGGCGGCGACGCTCCGCCGCGCGGAGCAGGAGCGGCGCGCCGGGCGGTGGGAAGAGGCCGCGGCGGCGTATCGGACGGCGTGGGAGTCGACGGGCGACCCTCGCTGGGCCGGGGAGCTCGGGCTGGCGGAGCTCTCGCTGCGCCGCTTCCGGGACGCCGCGGAGCACCTGCGCCGGGCGCTCGAGGCGGGGGATGCGCTCGCGCCGGGCGTCAGGGCAAAGCTCCAGCGAGGGCTCCAGCGGGCCGCGCAGGAGGTCGCCGCGGTCGCGATCGTGGTGGGCGAGCCCGAGGCGGAGGTGTTCATGGACGGCCGGCGCGTCGGCCAGGGGCTCGCCACGTACGTGGTCTATGTCGAGCCCGGCAGCCACGAGGCGCGGGCGACGCTCGGAGGCCACGAGGACGGCGTGGGGCGCTTCGAGGCCCAGCGCGGGGACACGCCGGCGATCGGCCTGGCCCTCAAGGAGAAGCCGCCGGGGCCGCGGCCATCGGCGGCGGCCTCGCGCGTCGCGGCGGTCGCGCCGGGGCCGGCGGCGTTGCGGCCCGCGGCCGCGGAGGTGGCGATCGGCCCGGCGATCCGGGTCGGGGGGCTCGCGCTCGCGTCGGCGGGCATCGTGGTCGGCGCGGGGTTCGCGCTCGCGTCGGCGATCAAGGACACCGAGGCCGAGGCGCTGCGCGAGCAGGTGCTCAGCGGGCACACGGACACCACGGACCATACGTGCCACGAAAAGATCGCGAGCAAGGAGCCGAAGTGCGCCCAGCTCCTGGACGCGTTCCATGCCCGCGATGCCCTGGGCCTCGTCGCGGTCGCGAGCTTCGTGGCGAGCGGCGTGGTGGGAGCGGCGGCGCTCTCGTCGTTCTGGTGGGCGCCCTCGCCGGAGAACGGCGGCGGCGTCCGCGTGGTCCCGCAGGCGACGGCGCGCGGCGCCGGCGTCCGGATCGAGGGGGTGTGGTGATGGCTGAGCGTCGAGGAGGAGCAGCGAGGATGCGGTGCGAGGCAGGGAGGATCCTGGCGGCGCTGGCCGGCATGAGCAGTGCGGCGGTCGCGGTGGCGAGCGGCTGCGGGGTCACCGACGGCTATGGCTGCCACGAACTCCTGGCGTGCGACATCATCACCGAAAACGGCACCAACAACGAGGCCTGCATGGGCACGTGCGTCGACGCCGACGTCCCTGATTTCGAAGAGCGTCCGCGCATCGTCTGGATCGGGCCTGCTTCGGAGCAGCCCTCGTGCAAGGACGCCGTGGTGGCCGAGGAGGGCCAAGGCGCGGTGTTCGCGGAGCACGAGCTCTTCGTCGCCGAGCCGGAGCGCCCTTTCCGCTGCGATCCGTGTGCGTGCACCGATCCCGCGTGCGTGTTGCCGGCGGGGCTCACCGTGACCTCTGGCTGGATGTGCGACGACGGCCCCGGCGAGACCGTGACCCCGTTCCGAGCGCCGCCCGGCTGGGATGGGGCGTGCGTCGCGCCCCGCGCGGTGGCGCCCGATGCGTTCGGCTCGTTCGAAATCGCCCCTGTCACCGAGCGCCCCTGCGAGGTCGCGCCGGTATCGGTGCCGCGCGACGGTGATCTGCCGGACGAACGGCAGATCGCCGTCGTGTGCAAGGGGGGCAGTGAGCCGGGGGTGTGCCCGGACGCAAATGACTGGTGCATGATCGGCGCGTCGCTTCTCAAGCCGGGCTTCCGCCGCTGCATCGTCTCGGAGATGGAGGGGGACTACGCGAAGTGCCCCTCCGGCGAGGGCGCCGCAGGCCGCACTTTCTCGGAGAGGTTCTCCTTCTGGAAGGTGCTCGACGACAGCCGCGACTGCACGCCGTGCGCGTGCACCGAGACCGCGCCGAGCACGTGCGAGGCGCTCGTGTCCACGTTCGAGGACGACGCGTGCGGCGATCTCGTCGCCGCCGCCGTCGTCGCCGAGAACGGCGTCTGTCACGACGCCGAGCCGGGCTCGACGCTCGGGAGCCTGCGCGCGGAATGGCGGGTCAACGCGCCCGGGAGCTGCGCGTCGAGCGGCGGGGAGCTCGTGGGGGATGTGGTCCTGGCAAGAAGGACGCTTTGCTGCATGCCGGAGGGAACATGAAGGGCGCGACAGGGCGAACGGGGATGCGGACGATCTCGATGGCGGTGGCGCTCCTGGCGCTCGGCGCCGGCGCGGCGCTGATCGGGGCGTCGTGCACCGGCTTGCCGTGCGGCGACGGGGACTGCACGGATCCCCTGAGCCACACCTGTCCTTGGCGCTGCTCGGCTCCTCTGTCGCCCCAGTACGACTACTTCACCGAGCATTTCCGTCCCCGTGAAGCGTTCATGATCTGGGTCGGGGACCCGCGCGACGCGCCGGATTGCACGTCGGCCAACGCCTATCCCGTCTGGGACTACTACCAGGATCCAAAATCCATCGACCGCTGTCCCCGCTGCGTCGCCGAGCCGCTGCGAGAGAGGACCTACGTTCGGATCACGACGGCGAAAGAAGGTGACGGCACCGACGGGACATCCGGTGACATCTCGAACGTCGGCGGGTTCGTCCTGCCGGTCGCGTGGGATGGCAGCTGCGTATCCCAGAGGGTGATCCTGAATCCCCTCGAGGAGGACGCGGACCTCGTCTGGGGCGGCTTCACGTACTCCGACCCAGAGCCGAACTGCGAGGTGTCGCTCTCTCCGGAGGACGTTGCGGCCTCCTGGGGAACCCTCGTCCGGGTATGTGAGCGTTTCTGGGAGCTGAGCAAAATCTGCGGAGCGCTGGGCACGCGGTGTATGCCGGAGCTGGCGCCGGGCTTCCGTGACTGCCTGGTCTATTACGGTGATGAGGCGGTTCCGGAGTGTCCCGACTCACATTCCCAGCTCGTGCAGGCCCATCCCGGCGTCAAGGGTTGTACGTGGTGCGAGGTCGAGGAGACGGGCTCGCGGGAGACGACGGATCTGCTCACGTTCTACGCAGACGAGCGGTGTACGCAGCCCATTCCCGCCACCAGCCTGGAAGAAGACGATGTCCGCTACGCTCTGCCGCCCGGCTCTGTCCCGCGAAGCGTCAGCGCGACGTCGACGGTCGAGCGTACCGCCATGTGCAAGGCCGTCGGCGGCGAGCAGGAGGGCGAGCTCGTGCCGGAAGAGGTGGTGAGCTTCTGCTGCGAGCCGAGAGGGTGAGCCGAGTCCCGGGCGCATTGCGGCGGTTCGTCCTCGCGGGGGCGGCCGCGATGCGGGCATCCGCAGGGACAGAGCTCATCGGCTCGCGCTCAGCAATGCCTGGATCCCGTCCGCGAGGCTGTCCTGCCGCTGCCTGCGGAGGACGGAGACGAGCGCGGCCGCGAGCGGTCCTGGGGCCACGATTGGCCCGGCGAGCTCGTCGAGCCAGGCCGCCAGGATCTCGCCCGCATCGCGGCCGATGGCGGCGTCGCGGAGCAGCGACGCGAGGGTGTCCGCGAGCTCCCCGCGTCCCTCGGCGCGGAGCTGTGCGCAGAGGTCGGCCGCGAGGCGTGCGGGGTCCACGATCGGCCCGGCGACGTCGCGCGCCCAGAACATCATGATCGAGCCCGCGAGCGTGTCGCGTCCCTCGGCGCGGAGCCTGGTGACGAGCGCACAGGCCAGGACGTCCGCGGGGTAGCTGCCCCCCAGCGTGTCGGCCAGGGCCCGGAGCGCGGCGCCATCGGGCGGGGGCTCGTGCTTTCTGGCGGCCGCTGGCGGCTGGGCCGGCGACGGCGTCTCTGCCTCGCGGCGCTCCCGTTCTTCGTGGGCGCGGATTGCCCTCGCGATGGCATCCGCGAGCTCGTGGTGACCGTCGGCGCAGAGCCGCTCTCGCAACGCCACCCGGAGGTCGAGCGAGAGGGTGTTCTCGACCAGGCTCGCGAGCTCGTGACGCCCGTGGGCGCGAAGCGTCGCGGCTTCGTGGCGCCTCGTGGCGATCTTCCCCTGGACCTCGTCGAGCCAGAGCATCGGGTCGGCGTCGACAGGGCCGCCGCCCAGCAACGACACGATCGCGTCCGCGAGCTCTGCTTGTCCGTCGACGCGCAGCTTCCCGACCAGCGCCGTGGCGAAGCGTCCGGCGTCGCAGATCGGCCCGCTGGCCTCGTGGCGCTCGCTCTGCCGGACGAGCCCGGGCAACGCTTCGCGCCTGTCGAGGGAGAGCCTCCCCTGCAGCGCATCGCTCAGGACGTGCGCTGCGTGACTGCGGGCGAGCTCGTCTCCGAGCGCGACGAGCGCCGCGCGTTCGCTGGGTTCAGCGGGCCTTGCCATGAGCTCCTACTTCCAGGCCGCGCCGAGCGCAGGCGCTGCTGTCAAGTGCATCCAGATGATGGGAAGATCAAATCTCGGTTTTTTATTTAAAAAATGCAATGAAATGAGTGAGAGGCCCGAGCGTCCGGGGTGGGCGTCGACGCGATGCTTACGGCGCACCTCGACGAATCATTTCGCGTCTTGCGTGGCGAGCTTTCCGAGTCGCTGGAAGCGCTGCCCCGCGGGGCCATCCTCCACGACCCAGGGGGCCGCAGGGTCGTACGCTGTCACACCCCACACCGGCAGCGGCGCTCCTTGAGCGATACCGGTCAGTCCATGCCGCATGATTTTACGGCCTGTACCAGACAGCTTGTAGCGTGCAGCCATCATTTCGTTGCCTGCCCGGTACGGCTCACTCAGCAGCGCGGGGTCGCCCCCGTTGTGCTTTGCCCATTGCGCGAGGCGAATGGACAGAAAGATATCCCCGGTGAGGCTCACCCACTTGTTGCGCAGCTCCTCGCCGGCCGCTCCGCGGCTCACAAACACATCCACAGCCGTCGACCCTTGCTTTGCGAGGCACGAAAACAGGAGCTCATCGAACCGAGAGAGGGTGATGGCATGCCCGTCGAACCGGGGAAAGAAGCTCGCCTGGTAGCCGCCGAGCTCGAATAGCTGTCTGCGCGCGCGTGCGGCGCCGTCGCCTCCCTTGCCGGACAGGATCGGGGAGCGACCGGACAACTTTCGCCAGAAGCGGGCCATCTCCCGGACCCGCGTCAGGGAGAGAGAGCGCACGTGGTCCAGGCTGCGACGGACGTCAGCGGGAGTCACACGGATGAAACCGCCGCCGACCCCGGACGCGTCGTCCGCCTCTGCTGGGCCGCCCAGCACGGCGAGATCGAGGCTCGGTCGGTCGGACCATCGCAGCAGTCTCCAAGCGCAGAGCGCCCAGAGCGCTACCGTGTCGCTCCCGAGCCGCGACGCCCAGAGGACGATGCGCTGGCGCGAGTCGATCGCTTTCATGACCTCGCGAAACGAGCCGGTAAATCGTGTTCGTTCCCGTCCCGTGAGCGCCCAGAAGTCACACCGCGCTCGACCGTGCGCCTCGAGATCCGAGGAGCAGGGGCCAACGAGCCAGTTGTCGGAGATGAAGCACACAGGATCGCGGAGCCCGCGGCGAACCACCGTTCCAAGGTCCGCGGATGTGGCGATATGAATGGTCATCACGCCCTCAAAACCTGCACGTGCGGCACTGCGACGACGGAGAATCACCGGCCTTGCATCGCTCCCAGCAGCGCTGGCAGAGCGACTTTCCGCCGACTTTCTTCAGACAGGACGTCGGGCCACTGTTCTGGCAATCCTGATATTTTCTGTCGCAATCGTCGTCGCCTCTTTGCTGGCAGTTATCCCGGCAGCTCTGGTAGGCCGCGTGCGCGCTGTCCTGACATGCACTTCGTTGCGCTTCATTCTCGATCTTCCCACACTGAATCGCAGCGGTCTCGTAGTCCGAATCGCACTTCTCGCCACATGGACTCTGGCTCGCGATGTTGCAGACGGGAGGAGGAGGAGGATCCATGCCTTGCGGCTCAAGCGGAACTGGCCCGAAGCCTCCGACCCCTGTCGGACGGACCCCGAAGCCTCCGACCCCTGTCGCGGTGAGGACGATCCCCCCGGCGCCGCCATCCCCCTCGCTCCGGAGATAGCAGTCACCAGAGTCGAAGTTGCACCCGGCGAGGCCGAGACATAGAACAACAAGGATCTTGTTCATTTCGACTCTCCGCCGAATCTCCATACAGGCCCAGCGGTAACCATGACAACCAGGCTGTCATGAAGAAAATGGCTGCTTCCGCCGGCCCAGTCCACGTTGGCGCTCACGGACGCGCCCAGGCGTCCGGCGAAGTACCAGTCGGACTGGGCGCGGCCGCCTGGAGCAACTCCCGTCACGCGGTCGCAATACACGGCGCCGCACACCGCCATCGAGTAGATCGACAGGGAGGGGCCAAGGCTGATGTTGCCTGTCTTCCTGGTGTGCCCGAGAGTGACTGCCGTCCGGTCGTAGATCCCTATACGTGATCCTGGAACGATGCTGAGCATGTTGTGGACCTCGATCCGGAAGTCCCCCTCTTTGCGCCAGAGCACTCCGGCGAACGGGCTCACCGCGAGCTTGGGCTCGGTCCCGACCTGGATCCCGCCCACGCTCACGCCAACGCTGAACTCGCGTGCGTGTACCGCCGTCGGCGCAACGACGAGCGCACAGGCACAGAGATAACGGCGGAGCCGCAAGGGCCGGAACACGTAGAGCGCTCCTTCCTTCCACGTTCGTCTTTCCCCGAAGGCCGATACGATGTGAGGTGCGAGCCATTGTTCCGGGGGGTGATTCGGGCGTCAAGCCGAAATTCGTCGAGGCGATCGCAACGGATGCGGCTCGAACCGTCCAAGGCGTGCGCGATTGCGCGCGCTTGCGCGGCGCGCGTGTACGGAGCAGCGGCCGGCCATCCCAACGCGACGCTGCCCCGAGGGCGAGCCACGCGCCGATGCCGAGGCGGTCAGGGAACGGGCGTGACGCTGAGCGCGCCCTTGGCGTCGAGGGAAGCCTTGTAGCTCCCGGCCGCAGGATAGGTGATGCGGAACGAGGCGAGATTGGGCGAGAGGGTCTTCGTCTCGCCCGACGCCAGGGTGCCGCCGGCCGGCACCCAGTACTGCGCGCACGGATCCCACTGCCCGGCGGTGTGCGTCTGGATGAGCAAGCAGATGTCTCCACCCGTCTGGGTCGCGATCAACTGGTTGACCTGGTACGTGAGCTCGAGGGCATCGTCGCCGACCGCCGCGAGCTGGGTCGCTGCATTCATCGAGGTCGAGTCGGTCGCGCCGCACCTCAAGTACCAGTGACTGGGCGCGTCGGCGCAGGCGGGGATCGGCTCGGCCACCGTGCCGCGGGTCACCTTGACCGTCGCCTCGGACGGCGAGACCCCGAGCAGCGAGATGGCCAGGTTCGCGTCGCGATCCACGAACGTATGACTCCAGGGGAGCGCCTCGCGCGAGACGTGCGGCTCATAATGAGCTGCGTCGATCGGCACGGAGGGCGTCATGTTGAGGATGTGCGTCGGGGTCCCCACCAGCGTGCCTCGGTGCACGAGGATTCCGCGAGCGACCGGCGAGTCCGCCGTGAACCCCTGGGCGTTGAACGGCCTGGCGTCGAAGCCGAGCGGCTGACGATACTCAACCTGGTACGTCTCCTGCCCGCCGGGGATGGGGACGACGAGCCTCTGCACGCCCGTCGAAGCGACCTCGATCGGCTTGACGCTGACGGTGGAGGTCCCGCTCGCGCTCACGGTCGCCGTGTTGGCCGGATCGAACCAGCCGAGGAGCGCCTTCTCCGGAGCATTGTAGTGCTGGAACCGCGCCCCCATCGTGCTGAACGAGTCGCCGTGTCCCTGCAAACAACTCGTGTTCCCCGGGTTGAGCTGGCCGCTGTTTTCGCATGCAGGCAGACCGGGTTGCGCGCAGCTCGGGCTCATCGACACCCAGTTCCCAGCAGCGTCGGCGCAATTCAGCAGCTCGGCGTGGTCCAGGCCCAGGTTGTGTCCCAGCTCGTGCGCATAGGTGCCCGAGTCGGTGAGACCGATATAAGACGTATTGGAACCCGGAAAGTCACCTACACCTCCGAAATTACAGTCGTCCGGCCCCCCGGAGAAAAAGTGCATCGTGTGCTGGTAGTTGGCCTCCACGTAGCCCCCCTGGAGCGTGGCCATCGTCCTGCCCCACGCCGCGTAGTTGGATAGCTGAGCGCAGCTTGGGGGCCCCACGTTGATCTCGTACCAGCCGAAATAGTCCCCGTCGGTGTTGTTGTGACCGGTCAGGTTCATCTTCCCGTAGGAGGCTTCAAGGAAGAAGTTGTTGGTCGAATTCGCGTTGTGAAAGAGGGTGTTCCGCACCTGATCGATGGTGAAAGTCGGGCTCGGTGTGTTCGCGAATTTGATGAAGATCGCCGCGACCTTGCGGCCGCCGATGACAGAGGGCTGTTGGACGGCGGAGATCGACTCGACGTCCTCCGCCTCCGCCTCCTCCATCGCAGTGCCGCAGGCGGAGAGCGCGAGGCAGAGAACAAGAAACCCGCTGCTATGGGTGAACGAAGCGTTGCGCATTGTACCTCCATCGTCTCGAAAAAAAGCGCGTGGCAGTAGCGGACGCGAGCGTGGTTGGAGTCACGGACCCCAGACCTCGAACCCACGCGCAGGCTCGGAGCTCACGACGTGACGATCGGCCGAGCCGTCTTCGAAGGAGTCCTCGAACCGGGTGGGCCAGGTTCGTTGAATCGCCTCCTGCCTCCCTGGATGCCGCTGGGCCCGTGCGTCCTTCACGAAATCGTCATCGCTCGGGATCCGTAGCGAGCGCCTGCGCCGGCGTATCCGCTGGGAGCGGAACGCCCCTGAGCTGGGGTGTTCGTCCACCAGACGGCCGACGAACGGCCACATGGGCAAGAGCGCCGCGCCGGAGCTCCCTCCGGGGGAAGAGGGGCCGGGTGTGTCAGCGCGTCAGGCGGCTCGACAAGTACGGTGAGGGGATTGGCCCCCGATCGCCTAGCCGCCCGGCGCCCCGACCCACCGGCTCGGCGTCCCCGCGTACGTCACCACCAGCCGCTCCCGCGCCCGCGTGCACGCCACGTAGAGCAAGTGCCTCTCTTGCTCCAGAAACGCCTCGCGGTCCGCCTCGTCGACGAGCTCCTTCTGCAGGTACGTGGCCGGCACCACGTCGGCGTCGCACCCGACGACGACAACCACCTTGAACTCGAGCCCCTTGGCCCGGTGAATCGTGCCCACCGACACGTCCGCCGCCGACGGGGGCTGGTCGTCGCTCAGCGGATGACCCGTGAGCCCGGCCCTCGCCAGCGCAGGCTCGACGCGATCCCGGAGCACGCGCTCGCTCCGGCCGAAGATCGCGACGTCTCGCGGCTTGTAACCCGACGCCAGCAGGTTCTTCAACAGACCCGCCACGCCCTCGGCCTCCTTCGCGACGGTCGCGAACCCCTGGACATCGGGGTGCGGACCATTCAGCACGGACACCGTGCTCCGCTTCTCCTTCTCGCCGTCTCCCTCGTCCATCGCCTCCGGCAGGATCCGATCCGAGAATCGGCGGATCTGGTCGGTCGTACGGTAGTTGTTCGACAGCCGCGTGGAGCGACCTCGCACGTCGATTCCCGCGGACGACCAGGCCACCGCCGCCCTGTAGATCCGCTGGCCCGCGTCGCTGCAGAGGAACAGATCGTCCGGCCCAGGGTCCGCGAGCGCGCGGAGCAGCGTCAGCTCGGCGGGCCCGAAGTCCTGGCACTCGTCGGCGATCACGTGATCGTAGGGCCGCGCGTCGTACAGGCGCTCCGCCGCCACGTAGCAGAGCCCGGGCCAGGTCGTGAGCCGCCGCTCGGCGAGCAGGCGCTGGAGCTCCTCGAAGATCTTCCAGATCACAAGCCGCTGCTTCGCTCCCAGCGGAGTCGCTCGCCCGGCGCGAGACACCCCCTTGTAGGCCGGCCACGACCGGAGCCCCCACGGGTCCACGACGGCGTTCCACTCCGACCTGAGGAAGGCGACCGAGAGGTCCACGCTCGGGGCAACTCGGCCCTTCGCGGTCTCGATCAGCCCGCCGAGCTGCTTCTCCGGATCGAGGACCGACAGCGGCTTTCCGGTGGATTGCGCCGAGATGTCCCTCGCGATCTTGTGCAGGTGATCGACCGCCAGGCGCCTGCGTTCCTTCGTGTCGCTCCCGAGCAGGAGATCGGCGCTGTGGCCGAGCCGGACGGCGAGCGTGCGCGAATACGTGGTGAGCAGGACGCGCGCGCCCGGGTCCGCCTTCAGGAGGTGCGCGGCGCGATGGATCGCGACGACCGACTTGCCCGTCCCCGCGCCGCCCGTCACGCGGGCCGGCCCCTTGAACTTCCTCTCCACGACCGCGCGCTGCGTCGGGTGGAGGAACACGAGCCACTGCTCCCAGGGCGCGTCCAGCGCGCGGCGGAGCTCGTCCTGGCTATCGAGCACTCGGAAGCGCCGCCTGGCGTCGGGATGCTCGAACGGGTCCTGCGTCGTCACGGGAACCGGCCTCGGCACGGGCTCGCCGCACGCGAGCTGGAGCAGCCGCTCCGCGGCCTCGGCGGGCAGATGGCTGAAGAGCTTCTCGATCCCCGTCTCTCCGACCGCCCGCACGGCGTCGAGCCACTCGGGGGGCACCCCCAGCGCGAGGAGGTAGTCGGTCTCGTGCTTCGCGAAGAGCGCCGGCTCGCCCTCGGCCGCCCGCACGACCTGCCGCACCACCTCCTCGATCCGCTCCTTGACCTCCACGAACTGCGCGGCGCCCGTCTGGGGGTGCACCTCGAGCCTGCGCGCCTCGGCCCACGCGTACGCGGCGTCGTGGTGATCCGCATAGCAGAGCGCGAACGACGACTCGCTCTTGTGCACGATGATGCGGAGGTCCTTGTTCACGCGGAAGGACCAGAAGTCCTTGTCCTTGGCGCGATCGAGCCTGTGGAGCTTGAAGCCGGGGCTCGCGGGGTTGACCTGGAAGTCGAACGCCGCCTGCTTGATGGCGCCCTGAGACTGCGCATCCAGCCTGGCCAGGCTCTTCGTGAACGTGTCGGCGATGAGGAACTTCACAGCTTCCCTCCGAGTCGTTCGAGCAGCGCGGCGGCCAGCACCGCCGGGTCGCTCTCCGGCTGGGCTCTCATGAGACGGCCCTGTTTCTCGTCGATCGCGACGTCCGTGTCCACGAGCGCGACAAGGGGCGTCGCCTGGGCCCACAGCAGCACCGCCTTGTAGGTCGCGACCCGCCCATCGACGAGGAGGTCCGCGTCTGAGTCATCCGGGGCCGGGACGCCGGCGTCGCGGAGCCCGGCGGCCAGCGCTTGCCAGGGCTCGTCGAGCAACGCGATGGCCTCGTCCCAACCGCTGCCGAGCGAGGGAGGCGGGTGGTCCGACGCGTGGGCGGCGCGCGCCTCCTCGAACCAGGAAGCGTCGTCCCGGATCTGGGCGGCGCGCTCCTTCCCCAGCAGGATGCGGGCGAGACGCGCGAACTTGTCGCGCATCGCGCCCTGATCCGAGAGCTGACCGTACGTGATCTCGAGGACCTCGTAGAACCGGTTGCGCAGCTCCTCGCGAATGGCCCGATCTCTGGCCTGCGTCGCGGGGTTTCCATGGAGCGCCTGGCTCATCCCGTCGAGGTAGACGCAGACGCCGTCGGTCCGCTCCGTCGGGTCCTCGAAGAAGAAGTCCGGGACGGTGATCCCGAGCGGCTTGCCGAGGTCGATCTCGCGCTGCGCCCGTGCGTTGGGGAACCCGGCGCGCTCGAGCATGTAACGGAGCGACGTCTCGGCCTGGTTCACCGGCTGCCCCGTGCCGAGATGGGCGGGCAGCAGCGGCGGGATCTCGTGCGTGATCGCCAGGGCGCCGCCCCGCTGCCGCAGCAGCTCGGCCGCCACGTGGCGGTCGAGGTGGGCGTGATAGAAAGAGTTCCGGTAGTTGAGCAGGCAGTCGACGCACGCGCTCGCGCACCCCGCGGGGCAGCCTTCCACGAGCTCCCGCGCGGCGCTCACCACCTCGGGCCAGCGCGACACGAGCTGATCGAGCAACCCGGAGCCGCCGGGCATCGGATCGTAGACGAGCACCTTGCGCTGCTCCTCGCCGGCGCGGCCCACGACGAGGAGCTGCAGATCGCCGAGCTCCATCTCCAGCACCTCGGCCGCGCCCTTCCGGAGCGCCTCGGCCACGCTGTAGGCCTCCTGGAGATCGGCGCAGCCGTCGACGGCGACGGCATTCGCCACGACGTCGGCATAGAAGCCCACCGGCGTCACCGGCCGGCCGCAGCGCTGCTGATGATCGGCCGAGAAGGCGTCTCGATCCTTCTTCGAGGCGAGCGGAGAGCGGCTCTGCCCGCACACGAGGCACAGCGGGTATCCGAACCTGCTCTCGCGGACGCCCGACGTCGGCCCGACGTTGACGAGCCGCAGGTGGACCGAGGCGCGGGTGGTCACGACGCGGTCGCCCCACGTGAACGCCTTGCCCCCGCCGTGCCGCGGCTGCTCGTAGCCGTACACGGTCACCGGGAGCTGGAACCGGAACTCCTCATCGTCGGTGATGTGGGACTGGTGCGGCAGATCGACGTCGCAGATCGGCACCGCGGCCAGCGCCGCCGCGCCGAGCCCGAGCGCGGCGCCGTCGCGCCCGAGCCCCGCCTCGCTCACGGCGCCGTTCGTGACGTCGACCTGGAAGAGCGTCGGCTCCTCGAGCGCGAGGAGGTGGAAGAAGCGCGGGAGGAACCGGTGCCCGTTCGCATAGATCAGGTTGCCGGGCACGTACTCGCGCAGGGCCAGCGGGAGCGCGCGCCGGAGCTCCCAGTCGCGCATGCCGGTCCCGTACCGCGCCGCCTGGTGGAAGCCGACCACCGCGCCGACGTCGAGCCCGTAGCCGGGCAGGAACCCCTCGGCCGCGAGCACCGCGTAGGTGTACGTGTCGTCGAAGCCCTCGGCGTCGCGGCGGGCGCGCGCTTGCTTGCCCTTAAGCCGCTTGATCAGCCGGTCGCACCGGGCGAGCAGCGCGTCCTCGTCCGGATCGAGCGTCCCCTTCTGGGCGCGCACCGCCTCCAGCCGTCGCATCTGATCCAGCGCCCAGCGCAGGCGCCGCTCGAGCCGGGCGATGACCTCGACAAGCGACCCGGCCATGCCGGCGATGACGGCGCGCAGGGCCGCGGGCTCCACGACCGCGCTGTCCTGCGCCGGCCACCCCTGGGTGAACGCCTTCCTCACCTCGCCGAGGATCAGCTCCTCGTGGCGCGACACGACCCGCGCGAGCGGACCCACGTCGAACGGCACCGCGCGCACGTTGTCCGCCGCGTCGAAGAGGTAGGTCTTGATCTGCGTCGGGATGCTGTGCTCGAGCGCCTGCGCGATCTCGTCGCGCGCGCCCTTGTCGAGCGGCGCCTCGCCGGCGCCGTCCGGCGCGCCGCCCGGGGCGCCGGCCCCGCCGGTCGCGAGCTGCCCGAGCACGGTCAGCACCGTGGCGTGCACGTGCTTGCGCACCATCGGCTCGTTCTTGAGGTTGAAGCGCGGAGGCTGGATGAGCCCGTCGAGCAGCTTGAGCGGGTTCGTGAAATAGGCCCGATCGTGGCTCGCTCCCCGCGCGTAGGTGAGGTTCACGGCCATCCGGTGGCGGCGCCCGGCCCGGCCGGCGCGCTGCCAGTAGTTGGCCGGGAGCGGCGGCACGTTGCGCATCAGCACCGAGTCGAGCCCGCCGATGTCGACGCCGAGCTCCAGCGTCGGCGTGCACACGAGCGTGTTGAGGAGCTGGCTGTCGCCCTTGAACGACCGCTCGAGCATCTCGCGCTCGTCGGCGGGGATCTGCGCCGAGTGCTCGCGCGGCCGGATCATCGCGAAGCGCTGGTCGAGCACCATCAGATCGTAGTTGTCGCTGCTCTCCGGGGCGTGCACGAGCGTCCCGGAGCACGTCCGCGCGGTGCACGTCCTCCGCGGCGTCGCCCGCAGGCTCGCCCGGCGGCACACGGTGCACCGGAAGAACCCCTTGTGGGCCGTGAGCAGCAAGCGGTCGGCGTCGATCTGCATGGCCCCCGAGCAGCCCGGGAGCGCGTTGTCGCGATAGCCCGTCAAGGTCACAGGGACCAGCAGCCCGAGCTCCTCGGTGAGCAGCTTCCACAACCCCTCGAAGAAGGGCTCGAGCTGCTCGTCCGGGAGCCCCCAGCGGAGCGCGAGCAGGCGCGCCGTCGTCGCCCCGCGGGCGCTCAGGATCTGCTTGATCCGGGCGTCGTCATCGTTCGCTCCGCGCCTCAGCTTCAACCCCTTGGGGCCACCGGGCATCTGCGGGAAATACCCGTTCTGGATCTCGCGCTCGCCGTCGCCCCAGAAGCGCGAGTAGATCCTCACCTCCCTGTCGAAGACGATCGCCGCGCGCCGGTTCATGTCGAGCAGCGCGGCCACCCCCTCCAGGAGATCGACAGGCGAGCCGTCGAAGCGAGGCGCCCACGCCTGGAAGAACGGGTGCTCCTGGGTGAGCCCGGCGTAGTTCACCACCATCCGTCCCCAGGGCTCCAGCCCGAGCCGCTGCCGCGCGCCGGTGGCGATCTCGCGCAGCACCTGGATCCGCAGGAAGCGCTTCCGCTCGAACGCGTGCCGCGTCCCGGCGGTCTCCTTGCGTTCGACGCGCCATACCTCGGGGATCAGGGCGCGCGAGAGCTCGTCGTCACCGTGGAGCAGGTCGTCGATCGCCCCGGTGAGGTCGCCGACCGAGATGGGCCGGCGCTCGATCTGCTCGTAGAGCAGCGATCGCAGGCGGAAGCGCCGCGCGTGGTCCTGCATCCAGCCGGCCTGAAACGCGGCATCCTGGCGGTTGTCGGTGAAGATGAGGAGCCGGGGCCGTTCTGCGTGGTGGAGCATGCTCTGCGCGAGCACGTGCACGTCCGACACGTTCTGCGCGCGCACCGGCCGGGCCGGTTCACGGTAGTCGCCCGGCCTCCAGCGGCCCGGGGCGCGGCACGCGACACAGGCGCTGA
This sequence comes from Sorangium sp. So ce887, assembly GCF_051521455.1. NCBI lineage: Bacteria > Pseudomonadati > Myxococcota > Polyangiales > Polyangiaceae > Sorangium > Sorangium sp. So ce887. The sequence continues at coordinate 809,735 of NZ_CP150354.1, forward strand.
GTTTGCCCCGGAGGCCCTCTTTCTTCTGGGCTGTCTCCGTCTGCTCGGCGGCCTCCTTCTGCTGGACCGCGAACAGCCCCACCAGCGGCGCGGCCTCGCCGCAGCCGTCGCAGCGCTCGCGGGGCTTCGGGTGGAGCGCCCCGCAGCGCCGGCACAGGAACACGGTCGCTGTGTTCCTCGGCTCGTCGTCGTCCTCGCCGTCGCCGTCCGAGACCAGCCGATCGAGCAGCACCACGCGCTGACCGCCCGACTTCTCCTCCAGCGGCCGCCACACCACCCGGTCCTCGATCGCCTCGCCGCCCCCGGGCGCGCGGCCCGTGAAGCTGAAGTCGGCGACGAAGTGCACGAAGTAGTGCTGTCCGCAGGTCGTGCACGTGGTGACGTCGAGGCGCGCCGAGCGGCTCCCCTCCGGCTCGGCGGCCGCGGCGTCCTCGCGCGACAGCCACAGCCTCGGCATCTCCTGACCCGGCGGGAACGTCACCACGGCGCCCGCGAGCCCGCGGACGAAGGCGTGCACCACGGGGCGGAGCAGCGGCCGGCCATCCCGGCGCGAGGCGGCCCCGAGGGCGAGCCACGCCACGATCTCCTCCTCGGGCACCGGCCGGCCGACGCGCGCCTCGAGCTCCCGCACGAGCTGCGTGAGCGGCTTGACCGCCCGGAGCGCCTCGGCGATCTGGTAGACGACCTCGTTCGCGGCGAGCCGATCGTAGAGGCTCTCCTGCCAGCGCGACAGGTCGAGCGACGAGCCGGTCATCGCCTGGAAGGCGCTCTTCAGCACCCGCAGGTCCTGCTTCGAGGGCTGCTCTTTCTCCACCGCGGCGACGGCCTCGAGCACCGTCTGGAGCTGCACCGCCGGGTCGCCCGGCAGCGGCTTCGACGCCACGCGTTGCGGCGCCCAGACGTCGTCCTCGTGCTCCTCGCCCACGAGCGCCACGTTTTCCGGCGAGACGCCGAAGAACCGGCTGGCGAACTCGCGCCCGGCCTCCGGCCCGCGCGCGGGATCGGCGATGGTGGCCGAGGTCGCGATGCACACCGTCTCGTCGGGTCGCTTGCCGCAGAAGCTGCGGAGCCGCCGGATGAGGCACGCCGTCTCGGCGCCCGCGGCGCCGCTGAAGGTGTGCGCCTCGTCGAACACGAGGAAGTCGAGCGTCGCCCCCGCGAAGAGCTCGATGTCGCGCTGCCGCGTCAGGAGCAGCTCGAGCTGTTTCACGTTGGTGAGCAGGATGCGCGGCCGCTTGCCCGGGGCGCGCATCTCGTCGCGCGAGGGGCGCTCCTCGGGCGGAATGGCCGCGACGGGCCGCTTCTCGGCGCGCAGCCGCCGCACCGCGGCCTCGTAGTCGCCGCGCGAGGCCCCGGCCCCGAGCCGCTCGCCCACCACGTCGGCGGCCTTCTCCGGCGTCTTGCCGACGTACATCCCGAAGGGAATCCCGGTGCCTGTGAGGAGCGAGCGGAGCCGGCCGAGCTGGTCCTCGGCCAGCGCGTTCATCGGGTACACGAGCACGGCGGCGATCCCGTCGGGCGCGTGCTCGTCGCGGAGCCGCAGGCAGTGGCTGATGATCGGATAGAGGAAGCTCTCCGTCTTGCCCGAGCCGGTGCCGGTGGCGACGAGCGTGGTCTTTCGCTGCGCGATGGCCTCGAAGGCGGACTGCTGGTGGCCGTAGACGTGGGGATAGGGCGCGAGGCTCGTGAGGGCCGGGTGGAGCAGGCCGTCTGCGACGAGGGACGCGACCGCGGCGCCGGTGCGGAACGACCGGCTCAGGCCGACGTAGGGGCCGCGCAGGAGCGGCGTCTGGCGGGTCTGCTCCAGGCTCAGGAGGCCGCGGAGCTGCTCGTACAGGCGCTGGTCGGCGAAGGGATAGGTGGTGAGCTGGTAGCGGAGGAAGTCGCCGACGACCTTCTCGCTGTACGTGATCGGGTTCAGCATCGTCGGTGGTCGGCCCGCCTTGGCCCTCGCGTCGCCTCGGGCCGCGCCGAGCTCCGCGCGATGCCAGTGAACCCGAGCCGGCGAGGCATGGCAAGGCGGCTCTCGCCCGGGCACATCCCCGCACACCGACGCGGCCGCGCTGCCAGCTCCGGCGCCGCCGTCGCCGTCGGCGGAGCTGTGCTTCATTTCGTTGCTTTACCCGGTTGTTCCTCGATCAGGATCCGCGGGAACCAATGTCCCGCCGCGCCTTCCCGCGTATGAAATTCTTTATCTTCCGCGAGGCTGTCCAGGAGGATCGGGATGAGATAGAGCAGGTGCGTCAGCGCTTGGATCGGGTCTTCTCCCGAGCCAGAGCGACGCTGTATCGCGTCTCCTGGACCGATGATCTCGCACGGCGCGCGCCAATGGCCACTGGACCTATATGGATGTCCGAGGCGTACGATCACTTTCTCCTCGTTGCCATCCTTCCCCTTCAGCGTCAGCTCTCGCTCGCCGAGAACGTCCACTCTTGCGAGCATCGGCTCGTTGCCGATGCTGGAGTCGTATTCTGACGCGATTCGCGGCACGAAGCGCCAAGCTTCCGGCTTCTCTGTGGGCTCTTGCTCCACGGGTTCGCTGCTTTCGGATAGCTCGATGGATCCACGCGCTGCCATGTCCTCGAGCTGAGCATCGAGGAGCAGGAATGCGTGCAAGATAGCCTGAGCCTGGTCCATGCCGTGGGCCCGGTCTGTCGTGCCGGATTTCCCTGTTTTCTCCACCTGGACGTCCACGCACCAAATGCCGTCGCTTCCTGGTTCTGGATGACCGAATCGGGCGACTACCGTCTGAGGCGGTGAGCCGTCGGAAGGCTTGAACACAAGCTTCCGCTCTCCGAGGATCTTGTTCATGCGTTGTCCGATACACGCTCTCGGCGCCCGGTCAAGCGGGAGGTGCGTCCGCTCGGGCTCAGGCGAGGTTCTCTACCTCAGCAGATCGTGACCGAACCCACACGCCGTGCTCGGCCGCACGCGCGACGAAACGCTATGCGTCCCAGCCTATTGCGCAAGTTGCATTCGCCTTTGTAGTGCCACGGGCAACGCTCGTCGCAGTACAGCTCCCACCTGTCGTACAGAGCCGAGCCGGCAGCTTCGCACCCGTTGCGACAATTTTTCTGACAGAGGCCGTATCCTTCCATAGACTCGGCGTGGCACTGTCGTCTGACGCTTGCTGGGACACGGCTGCAGAGCTGGCTCCAGTGCCGATGGTACAGCTCGCACGCGTCTTCGCAGGTGCCTCGCGAAGAGATCTCGTCAATCGCATCGATAGCTATCTCTATCGGCGCGATGGTGGGCGTCGGAGCGGGAGGCGAACCGGTATCGTTCGTCTCCTGAATTTCCTCTTGTGACGATTCATGCGAAGTATGCTCGGCTGGGCTCACCATGCAACCGACGCACAACGCGATGAATGTGGTCGTGATGGAATGGGCAATGTTCATGTGTCCTCCCGCGACGAACGGCCGATCGTCAGCGTGGTCTATGGTGCGCTATCGATGCTTTGTAAGCAGCGTCGTGTCACGCTCAGAGCTGCGCATCGATGCGTCCACGTGGAACACATGAGAGGGTGTCGTTCAGGTCCTTGCGCCGCGTCCGCTGGCAGCGGAACGCGCACCCATCGATCCTCCGGAGGAACCGGATGATTCTCTCAGCAGCGCCGAGACGATTCGCCGATCGGGGAACGCCTTAGCGAAGCGGAGCATGGGGCGCGACGGGGCCGCCGGCGCGGACCAGCGGATCGCCGACGTCGAAGTACCCCTCCATCCAGAGGTGACCGAGCTTGCCGCCGGCCTCGTACATCGCGAGGGCTCGGTCCATGTCGGCCACGCGGCGCGCCTGCGTGTAGCCGTGCTCGTCGCGGTAGAGCACGCGGAGCTCCTCGGGTTTGAGGTCGGACACGAAGAACGGCGAGTGCGAGGTCACGAGGAGCTGGGTCCTCTCCGAGGCGTTGCGACACTCCTCCGCGAGCTCGGGGAGGAGGCGCGGGTGGAGGTAATTCTCGGGCTCCTCGATCCCGATGAGCTGGGGAGGGGAAGGATCGTAGAGGACCGTGAGGTAGGCCAGGAGCTTGAGCGTGCCGTCGGAGGCGTACTTCGCAAGGACGGGTTTCTTGAACGGCGCGTCCTTGATCTGAAGGAGCAGCCGTCCATCCTCCATCGGCTCTGCCGTGACCTTTTCGAGCTTGGGGACGCGGCGCGCGAGCACGCCCAGGATCGTATCGAGGCGCTCCGGGTGCTGCTCCTTGAGGTACTGGATGACGTTGGGCAGGTTGTCGCCCGTCTGCGAGAGCCGCTCCTGGGCGCCGGCCTCCGGCGTACTGCGGGCGCTGTCCGCGGACAGGTAGGTCAGGTACCAGCTCGTGATGAACCGGCGGAGCGCGCCCACCCGCGGGTGCTTGGCGAGCTGACCGAGGGTGTTCACGGCGAGCAGCTCGGGGGAGTCGAGGCGCTCCTCGATGCGCTCGGCCGTCTCGTCGGGATCCTCTCCAGAGGCGACCACGCCCTCACCCCGTTTGAAATCCAGGAATCGCCACGGTCGGTCGTGTTCCCCGCGCTGCCAGCGCAGCCACTCGCTCGAGACCACGGGGCCCCTGGGCTCCTCGTCGATCTCGAGGTGGTAGGTGATGAGCGGGGCCTTGGGCTTCTCGCGGTACTGGAGCTCGAAGACGATCGGCCCCTCGGCGCCCCTCGTGCGGAGCTCCTTGAAGCGGCCGCGCCGGTCCCAGGCCTTGTGGAGGCCCAGCGAGAAGGATTCGGAGAGAAAGGCGAAGACGTCGAAGAGCGTCGACTTGCCGCTGCCGTTCGGCCCGAGGAACACGGTGAGCGGGGTGATCGCCTCGAGGTCGAGCTGTTTCAGCGCGCGGTAGTTCTCGACGTGGAGCGACTCGATCCGCGGGACGGGCGCTTGTTGGCCCTTGGTCATCGCTTCTTTTTCCCTCTCCGCGCCGCCGGCTCCACGACATTGCCGAACAGATCCTTCTGCACCGGCTCGGCGGCGAACAGCACGGCTTGCCCTTGGGTGTTGACCTCGTAGGGTTTGTCCACCGGCGGCGTCTGGCCGGCGGTTGCCGCCGGAGCGGGCTCCTTCACTGTCACTGTCGGCCCCAGGATCTTCTCGATGAGCTCGGCGTGGCGCCGGCACTCTTCCCAGGACTCCTCGACGCCCTGCTCGAGCTGCCAGGGCAGGAAGCGGTCACCGAGCCGCGCGGCCACGGGCTGGGGCTCCTTCGCCCGCGCGTCGTGCCCGAGGCCGTAGTCCGCGAGCCGGAGGGTCTCGGGGAGCATCCAGCCGTCGCCGTCGTTGAGGGCGAGGAAGGCGTCGAGGCCCATGCGCTTCAGCTCGTGGAAGGCGACGAGGGAGAGCACGGGGTGGCGCAGCTCGGGGTCCTGCTCCTTGTCGACGCGCCAGAAACCCTTGGGGTCAAGGGTGCGGGAGAACGGCTTGTTGCAGACATTGGCGACGGGGTGGTCGCAGTCGCGGAGGATCCAGGCGAAGTCGTCGTGATCGAGGCCGTAGAGCTCGGCGACGGCGGCGTCTAGGATGGCGCGGAGGCGGAGGCGCTCGTGGGGGGTGACGGCCCAGAGGCGGCGCCAGGGACGTGTCGTGGTGGCAAGGTTGTTCATCCAAAGCGGGGCCATGGCCACCGAACATCCGGAAAGCCTGATCGCAAAGACACCCGCTTCGCCAAGCCGAGGGGAACGTGGCGGAACGATGACCGTGTCTTCAAGCACGAACCAGCTGATATTGGTGCCACCGAGCCGATTCCTCAGCATCCAGTCATACACAAACGAATTCAATACCGCCGTAAGCGCGGCGACTCGAAGTGCCGATTGGTCCCCAGGCCAGAGCACGTACATGCTGTCGCCCGTAGGCGCGCCATAAAGCGGGCAGCTGATCCATGTTCGCGTATCGGTGCTTCTTGCGATTCTGCGATACGCTACCTTCCAGCCGACGGTGCCTCGCTCAGTTGAAAGATAAGATTGTTTGTTCATGAGATACTGAGGCAAGACCCTTCCGGGAGAATCCTCCCAGACAGCGCTCAGTCCTGTGCCCGAAATCCAGGCTTTTGCCCCAGGCTCAAACGCCCGAACCATGATCCCCTGATACAGCGGAAGTGCGATATTTTCGATGTTATCAAGGTGAACTAGTGCGGTTTGATCTGGCGACAAAATGGATTTGTCGTTCTTTGTGCTATGGGATTTTGTATTGATGTGAGGCTGCCAATGTCCCTTTAGCCAGTGAGAGTGCTCGCTCGCCTTATAGCCGTCGGATTCGAGTTGATGTCGTCCCACGAACATCGGAGAGTCGTGGGTCATATGGAACTCTTGTCGGTGCGCAATTTGCCATGAATCCGCCGACGAGTCGCTAAGTCGAACTGAACTCCGGTAGATCTTGTCCATTGCTGAAAGATCGCGATTTGTGCGGAGTTCAAGAATGGCTCCACTCGCTGGGCTAAATCTGTCGATCTGGTCAGTGCTGAGCGGGAGGTACCCGACGTTCGTATCGAGATCTGTCTCGATTTCGTGCGCTTCCGGCGAATCCCCTGGTCCCACTCGGAAACGGGCTCGCAACGCGGAGGCTGGTTCGCACTTTCGGACATGTACCGCAGCAATCTTGAAGCTGTGGTGGATTCCATCAAACACGAACCGCTCGTTCTGAAAGACGTACAGGTGCGTCCAGTTGGAGCGGCGCAAAAATAGCTCTCGGAGGGGAGCGCTTGCGTTGTCGGAATACGTACCGCTGGGCACAAGGAACCCGAGGCAGCCACCCTCAGCGAGCAGTGCGTGCGCCATCTCGAGGAACATTTTGTAGGTGTTTGCGTCGACACCTGAGCCTTGGAAGCGAAATGGGTGCCGTGGATCGCAATAAGTGATAGATCTCCCACGGGGCGAGTGCCAGCGCACAGCAAGCATATGGCTGTCAGTGTGCGTGCCGCGAACAGCTAAACCGACGGCCGTGGATTGGCTGTCAAATGGTTCTGCGACTCGCTTTGTCCAATTCGAGAACGCTTTGATATGAGCGCTGTACGTGAGCCAGCTTTCTTCGTTCTCGATCGCCCGTTCGAACATCTCTACTTGGCGCCGCAGTGCATCCTGTTTCTTGTAGGTGCGGTAGAGAGGGTCGCGGTTCGAGAAAAACTCCATCGAATTCGGCTTCTGGGTCTCCCACGGTGGATTGCCAACCACTGTGTGGAACCCAGTCGTTGGCCCCATAAAGACGTCGGGGAATTCCAATTCCCAGTGAAAGAACCTGTGCTGCTCGATGAGACGCATGACGACGGCCCGTGCCCGCTCGCTCGGATCGAGCAAGTCCTTCGGTCCCGGCGCGGCTTCGAGCTCATCCCCCGGCCAGAACCATAACGCGCACCACGTGTCGAACGCCGCCTTGAGTTCCTGAATCGATCCATTTTCCGCGAACTTTGCCTTGTAAATAGCTTCCCGCCCCTCGGCATCGTGCACCGGCAGCGCGTGCAGCCGCTCGAAGACTACGAGCGCCTCGGCATGGAGCGCGTCGGCGTCCTTCCCCTCCGCCCTCCACATCGCGACCTGCTTCGGGTCCCGCTGCATCAGCCACGACGCGAGCTCCGGCTTGATCACCTCATCCCGCCGCTCCTTGATGGCCGCCGTCCACTTGTCCCCGAGCCGCTGCGTCTTCCCCTTGTCCTTCCCCTTCGTGACCACGACCTCGCGGTAGTGGTGCACGAACTGGACGTGCCCCTTGTCCCCGCCCTCCCGTTCCCAGGCCATGATGGGATAGTCCTGGAACTGGTCGAACCAGCACCCGACCAGGGAGTTGCCGCACTTCAGCTTGTGGTCGAGGAACCCGAACGGCAGTTGCCAGTCCATCGTCTCGACCCACAGCGCCGTGCGCGCGAGCTCCACCGCCAGCGGGTCGAGGTCCACGCCGTAGAGACAGCGCTCCACAACGTACCGCTTGAGCCGGGCGCGGAGCTTGTCATCGAAGTCCGGGTGGTCCTTCGGGACGGGGAGGGTCTCGTGCGACGGGTGGTCGGCCGGCAGCCCGTCGGCGAGCCGGCAGATCGTCTGCTCGGGCCGCTCCTCGAGGCGCCCGTGGTGATGGAGGCTCTCGACGAGCGCCTCGGTGAGGTACCGCAGCGCCGAGATCAGGAACGATCCAGACCCCATCGCCGGATCGCACACCTTGAGCGCGAGGATCTCCTCCGGCTTCCTCGGCGCCCATTCGGTCACAGTGACGAGCCCGGTGGCCTCGTCCTTCTCCTCGCGCACGGGCGCATACGCCAGCGGCTGGAGCGCCCGGCGCACGATCGGGCCCGCGAGCTGGGGCCGGGTGTAGAAGGTCCCCGAGCCCTTGCGCGTGCCGCCCCAGCGCACGAGAAACCACCCGCCGGGGAGGATCAGCCGCTGCACAAGGGCCCGCGCCGTCGCCTCCACGTCGCGGTTCCACTGCTCGCGGACCCGGGGATCTGTGTCCTTCTTCGGGTACTTCACGAGCTTCGCGGCCTTCACCGCCCGCTCGGCCCAGGTCTGCGCCATCTCGCGGACCACGCGCGCCCGGTCGTCGCCGCCGAGGTCCTCGAGCGCATCGGCCGCAGGGGCCTCCGCGCCCTCCTCCGCCTCGCCCCCGGCATCGCCCTCCGGCTCGGCGTCCTCTGCCCCCGCGTCCTCGCCCTCGTCCTCGCCGTCGGCCTCGACCTTCTCGCCCGACTTCTTCAGCTTGTCGAGCAGCTGCCCGAGCTCCTCGTTCTTCATCCGATCGAGGCGCTGGAGCGGCAGCGCCGGCTGGGCGCCGAGGTTCAGGAACACCATCGCATCCTCGGCGGGCGCGCGGCGAAGCTCGAAGTCGAGCAGACCTTCGTAGAGGATGCCGAGGTACTCGGACGAGAGGTCCGAGAAGTCGACGGGCGCCTCCACCCACTTGCTCGCGCGGCCCTGGCGCACGCGGACGCGGCTCTTGCAGAGCAGCTCGAGCACCCCGTGCACCGCGTGGTCGGTGGGCTCGTTCTTCGCGCTCTCGAAGGCCGCGAGCGCGCGCAGCACCGGATCGGGGGAGCCGGCGTCGCCGGGCGTGAACAGGCCGCCCCCGTAGCGCGGCACGGGGAGCGCCTCGTGCCCGGAGCCTTGGTAGACGAGCCGGAAGAGCGACACGAGCCGGGGCCAGGCGCCGTGGCTGTGGCGGAGGCGCTCCGCCGCGCGCCCGCCGGCCATGCGATCGAGCTGCGCGCGGAGGCCCTCCAGGCCGTACGAGCCCTCGTACACCGCGTTGCTGCGCGGCAGCAGCTCGCGCGCCTCGGCGAAGAGGATCACCACGCACCGCATGACAAGGCGCGTCGCGGCGACGTAGATGGAGCGCCGGGCGACGCGACCCGGCTCGGCGGGATCGGCGTGCTCCCCGGCGTCGATGGGCTCGAGCACCGGCGCCGACTCGCGGATGAGCAGCTCGACGGCCTGACGGACGCGCTCGCCCAGCGCGGACGAGAGCTCGGCCTGGCCCTGGCGCGACGCCTGGATCGCCTCGACGAGCTTCGACAGCTTCCCTTCGGCCGGCGGCGTCAGGGCCTCGGCCGAGAGCAGGGCACGGAGCGCCTGGACCTGCGGGCCCGGCGCGCCGCCCGAGAACCAGAGCGCCGTGTCCCACTCGCAGAACGCGTCGTAGTCGGTGCCCGCGTGGACGAGCCGGAGCTGGCGCGCGTTGGCGAGGAGCGCGACCCGCGGCGGGGCGAGCCCGGCGGTCTTGATCGCGGGATCTTGCCCGATCCGGCGGAGCCACTCGACGACGCGCGACACGGGCCGCTTGCCACGGCCGATGCCGAGACGGCCGACCGTCGTGTCGACGAACACAGGCAGCACGGCGCCGTTCGGACCGAGCCAGACGCGGCGAGGCCGGAGGATCTCGCCCGTGACCGCGGGCTGGGACCACGTCTTGTCGACCTCGCTCCCCTTCTTGAAGCGCGCCTTGTGGAGGCCGAGGAGGTCTTCGAGCACGGTGTCGAGGAGCACGGCGAGCCGCTCGTCCCCGCCCTGGTGAAGGCGGGTGAGATCCCGGCGAAGGCGCTCGCCCATCGCCGCGGGGAGCGGCTCGAGCCGGGGTGGGAAATGCTCCGCCAGCTTCGACGGCGCGACGAGCAGGCCGCCGTGGTTGAGCGAGGCCCACCAGGCATACGGCTCCTCCGCGGGCGCGTCCGAGGCGCGTCGCGGCGTGGGATCGGCGAACAGGGCGTCGGTCATCGCGCGTCTCCGGAGTGAGCGGCGGGCAGCCGGATCTCGATGGCCACGGGGAAGACCTGGGCCGCGCCGTGGAGCGCATGGCGGCGCGGGAGCATGCGCGTGAGCACCCGCTCCTGGTCGGCCTCCAGGACCCGGAGGAGATCCTGGTAATGCGTCCTCCGCCGGTGGAGCTCGTCATTGAGGTCGACGAGCCGGGCCTCCGTCTCGCGGGCGATGTCGGGGAACAGGCTCCCCTGTTTCAGGCGATCGATCAGCTTGTCGCGCTCCTTCTCGAGCTTCGCGAGCGTGGTCTCGCGCATCGCGGCCTCGACCTCCTTGAGGCGGTGCTGGTAACGCTTCCTCTCCTCGGTCAGGGCCCGCTTCCCGGCGGCCGCGAGGTGCTCGCCGAGCCGCGCGCCGAGATCGGCGGCGAGCTTCTTGAGGGCGGGGCCCACGTCGAGCGAGACCTCGTCCCAGCAGGCCAGGGCGGCGCGGCGCGTGTCGTCGTCGAGCGGGCCGGGCGCGACCTGCTCGTCGGCCGGCGCCACGTACGCCACGGGCGCGCCGAGCTCGCCGTCCTTCACCGGGATCCGGATCGTCCGCACCCAGTGGTGGAACGGCTCGCGCAGCTCGTTCACGCCGAGCTCCTCGACGGTCACGAGGAGCAGCGCGTCCGCGCCGGCCGGGACGGCGCCGCGGCGGGCCGTCCACCGGCTCACGATGACCTCCTTCTCGCCGGGGAAGCGGAGGCGCGCGAAGGTGGTGAGCGCCTCGCGGAACATGGGGTGTCCGAGGTGGAGGAGCACCGTGTCCTTCGTGGGCCGGAAGACCGGGCGGCCGCCGTGCACGGTGACGAACTGCCTGGCGTCGAAGATGAGCCCGGGCAACCCGCCGCGACCGCGCCCGCCTTCGCCCGTCGGGAGCCGGAGGCTGTCGTCGACAAGCGCCTCCCAGCGCGGCGGGATCGGCTGCTTCAGCTGCATGCGGCCGCGCCCATCGGGGCCGAGGAGGCGAGGCCGGCCCACCCCGAGGCCGAGCGCGATCTCGAGCGTGCGCCGGAGCGTGTCGGGCGCGAGATCGATGTGCCGGCAGAGGCGCTGGAGCCGCTCCGCCTCCTGCGCGGTGGCCGCGTCGACGGCCTGCCTCGGGAGGGCCGCGCGGTCCTTCTGCCGCGCCACATCGGCGTCGAGGCCCGAGGCGACGCGCTCGGCGTCCTCCAGGTCCGCGAACCGGCGCTGGAAGGCTGCGTCGAAGACCTCGCCCATCGAGCCGAGGTCCTCGCGGATGGCGTGGACCTTGGTCACGACCTTGCCGAGGAACTGGAGGTCGGCGTCGTTCTCGCTGGTGAAGTGGTAGACGCTGACGTCGCGCGCCTGGCCGTGCCGATCGAGGCGCCCGTTGCGCTGCTCGAGCCGCGCCGGGTTCCACGGGATGTCGTAGTGGAGCAGCAGGCGCGCCGTCTCCTGGAGGTTGAGGCCCTCGGCGGCGGCGTCGGTGGCGAGGAGGACGCGTACGGGATCGTCGGGATCGTTGAACGCCCGCTTGATGGCGTCCCGCTCCCCGAAGTCCAGGCCGCCGTAGAGCACCCGCAGGGCGTCCGTGCGGGGGGCCGCGGCGCCCGCGCTCTTCTTCGACCCCGCCTCGCGCCGCGCCTCCCCGAACGCCTTCTGGAGCCGCCGGACGAGGTAGTCGAGAGTGGTCTTGTACTCGGTGAAGACGATCAGCCGCTCCTCGTCCCCCCACGCCTTGCCCTTGCGGAGCTTCTGTTCGATCAGCGCCAGCAAGCGATCGAAGCGGGCGTCTTCGGAGGGCTCGCCGAGGACGAGAGCGCCTGTGTCCTTGGCGTCCTCGATCGGCTGGAGGCCGAGCCGCGCGAGCGCCTGATCGATGGCGGCAATCTCGGCGTCGAGCCGTCCTGCGAGCGGCTTGAGCCAGGCCCCGACGACCCTGGCGGCGTGCGCGGCGCGCCCTTCGCGCTCGCGATCGTCGTCGAGCTCCTCGTCGGCTGCGCGCTTGGCGGCCGAGACCTCGGCGGCCTCGGCGGCCTCGGCCTCGGCGAGGCCCAGGCGGAATCGAACCCAGGAGTCGGCGAAGGTGGCCGGGCACGAGAGGAGGCGCTTGTTAAGCACCTCGACCGCGAACATCCCGGCGGTGCGGTCGGCCTTGCTCGCCTTCGCCGTGGCGGTCTTGATCCGCTCGCGGAACGCCGCGAACGCGGTCGCGAGCGCCTGCTCGCGAGGACTGAAGAAGAGGGGCAGGGGCTCGGGGTAGCGCTCGGCGAAGCGGCGCGGCCGGTCGAGGCTGTCGTCGAGCGCGTTGATGTCGCGCTTGAGCCGCCGCACGAGCACGTCCTCGATCCGCTTCTTCTCCTCGTCGGAGAGGTCGCTCTTCTGGGTGAAGCGAACCGGGTCGAGCTGCTCCAAGAGCCCGGAGAAGCACCGGGTGTGTCCGTTGTGCGGCGTCGCGGTGAGGAAGAGCTTGTGCTCGAAGTACGGGCTGATGAGCCGGAGCATCTGCGACAGCTCGCTGTCGTCGCCGAAGTTCGAGGGCATCAGGTTGTGCGCCTCGTCGACGACGAGGAGGTCCCACGGGAGCTGGTAGGCGCCCGGCGCCTGGGCGCGGCACACGGCGAGGAACTGCTCGAGTACGTCCGGCTGGCGCAAGTAGTAGTACGACGCGATGATCCGCGGAAAGGTGCGCCACGGGTTGGCGTCGAGCCCGAGGCGGGCCTGGAGCGCGTGGGTCTCGGCGCGGTCGATGAGATCGAACCCGAGCGAGAACTTGTCCCGCATCTCCTGCTGCCACTGTTTGCGGAGCGAGGCCGGCGTGAGGACGAGCACGCGCCGGATGCGGCGGCGAAGGAGCAGCTCGGTGAGCACGAGCCCGGCTTCCACGGTCTTTCCGAGGCCGACATCGTCGGCGAGGAGCAGGGAGACCCGGGGCATCTGGAGGGCCTTGAGGAGCGGGACGAGCTGGAAATCGTCGACCTGGACCGCGCCGAAGAAGGGCGAGGCGATGGGCAGGTCCGACGGCTGATCGGCTGCCTCCGGGCTGAGAAATGGCGTGAGGGCGCTCCATCGGGTCGCGCGGACGAGGGCGTCGAAGTCGTCGCCGGGCATGGGCGGCTGGTCGGCGATCCGGGGCAGGGCGGTCGGCTCGAGGAGCGCCCGGTTGTGCTCGCGCTCCCAGAGGAGGGTGTCGTCCGGGGCGCCGTCGGGATCGGTGTACTCGACCCGGACGAGGTGGAGGCGTCCCTCGGGGGCCGCATCGAACGGGTCGACCGACACGACGAGCCCGCGGCGGTTGCGCACGGTTGCCATCATGCCAACGCGGGGGTTGCCAGCCGGTTCACTCATGGTCGGGCATCCTATCCTGGGGGTCGCTCGTCGCCGCTGGCTGCGGGATCGGAGGACGCATCAACGGCCAGCTGTAACAACCCGGCCCGGTATCCGGTGAAAAAAGCTACCCGGCCATCGCACGGGCGCGCGGGCGCGGCAGCGGTGGTGCCCGGAGCGGTGCGGCGCATCGTGAGCGTGGCGGCAGGCGTGCGGGCCGGCCCCCCCGGTCGAGCTGCGCTGGGGGCTCCCACCCGGGGGGCCCCCGGGGTGAGGTGGGGGCCCCCCGGGGTGGGAGGCGAAAAGGGCAGCGGCGAGGCGGTTCAGGGCAGCGGCGAGGCGGTTCAGGGCAGCGGCGAGGCGGTTCAGGGCAGCGGCGAGGCGGTTCAGGGCAGCGGCGAGGCGGTTCAGGGCAGCGGCGAGGCGGTTCAGGGCGACCGAGGGGCGGTCAGCATGCTCGTCTTGGAGTGCTCAACCTCCGTCCGTGCGCTCTCGGTGCGCTCCGTCCGTGCGCTCTCGGTGCGTGGGCGAGCGCGGAGAGACACTGCGACACCCGGTGCGCCTCCGGAGGCCGAGCGTACCGTCGAAGTTGAAGAGATGCAGTAGCTCTGCTCCCTCTGCGGTCGAGCTACGGCGGTGGTCACGGCTGCCGTCAACAGAGGCCGCCTCCGCGTTCCTCCTAGCGTGGAGTTCGTGCTCTGGCAGCCAGGCATGCTTGCGAGACCGGACACGCCATCTTACGGTACCCGCTCGCAACTGAAGCACGGGAGGAGAAACCAATGGCTTCGAAGAAGAAGGATTCGAATTGGACCACGTGGGAAGACATGCCGATCGACGAGTTCCGGGCGCGCGCCGAGAAGGCCAAGGCGCTGGCCGCCGAGCTCGGGGAGAAGCTCGACAGCCTGTTCCCGGGGCTCGTGACGCTGACGAAGGAGCAGCGGCAGACCGCGCCGCGGCTTCGTGACGGCGAGCATGTGATGCTGAACAAGGTGCTCGACGTGGTGGACATGAAGCCCGCCCTGTTCGAGTCGCTGGCGGATCAGGACGAAGGGATGGACCCGAACCGCTTCGAGAGCGCGCTGCTCCGGGACCGCATCGAGAAGCACCAGCTCTTCAGCGAGGTCGCGGAGAGCCTCTCGCCGATCGGGGGAGAGATCGGCGACTCGACGCTCTACGCGGCCATCAAGTTCCGCGAGACGCTCTATGCAGCCTACCGGATCGCCAAGACGCACGCGCAGACCGATCGCAAGGTGATGGACGTCCTGGCGCCGGTCATCGACTTCATGCGGAGGAACGTCGCCGCCGGGCCCGCGGCGAAGAAGAGCCGCAAGCCGGCGCCGGCCACGAGCCCGCTGCCCGTCGCAGACGAGGCGTAAGCCTCGGAGAGGTTCACGCCCCGCGTGCGCAGGGACGACCCCCCGCGTGCGCGGGGACGACGGTGACGCCCTGTCCCGCGCATGCGGGGGTGACCCCCTGCCGCCGCTCGTACAGGCCGCCCACCGTCACCGTCGTCCCCGCGGGGCCCACCTTGCGTACCCGCGCGCCCGCCGCGTCGTAGTCGAAGCGCGTCACGCCCGCCGCCGTGGTGATCTCCCGGGGCAGGTCGAAGCTCGTGTAGCGGATCTCCCGCTCCGGATCCTGCACCAGCCGCCCGCGCGCGTCGTAATAGAAGCTGCCATCGAGGTTCGACGACACCGCGTGCGGGCGCGCATCCAGATACTCGTTCCTCTCTCGCTCCTCGCCATCGACCAGCACCCGCGTCAGGTTTCCCAGCCGATCAAGCTCGTACCCCGTCTTCTGCTCCACGCCGCCGGACTTCAAGCTCCACACGCGCAGCCGGTGCAGCGTATCGTAAACGTAGCTCTCGCTCCGATCGCCCTCCGGCTCGAACCGCTCCTTCACCCGGCCGTCGGAGTAGTACTCATACCGGAGCGATGACAGCACGTCCCCGTTGATCCGCTGCTCCACCGTATCCAGCCGGCCCGTGACCGGGTCGTGCGACCGCGTCAGCACCACGCCGCTCCCGTACGTGGCCTCCGACAGCGCCCCGTCCTCGTTGCGCGCATTCACCGTCCACAGCGGCGCTCCCGCCGACGTCGGATCCGCCGTCACGTCCGCGATGTGATCGAGATAGCCCCGGCTGTCGTACGCGTGCTTCACCGTGAACCGTGGCGCCCCGGGCACCTCGGGGTATGCGACCGTCTCCACCCGGCCCTGCGGGTCATAGGTCGTGCGCACCTTGAACGGCTCGCCATCGACCCTCCACGTCAAGGATTCCAGGCGCCCGTGCTTATCATACTCGAGGCCCGTCGTGGTCCCATCCGGGCTCGTCATGGCCGCGAGACGCCCCACCCCGTGCGCCGCCGTATCCCACGTGTACTCCGTCACTCCATCGACGTCCGTCACCCGATCAACGCGGCCGATGACGTCGTGCTCGTAGCTCGTCTCCTCACCGCCCTCCACCTTCCAGTAGAGGTCGCCGACGCCGTTGTGATAGAACCGCGTCGTGCCGCTGTCCGGGTCCACGAGCCGCGTGCGCCGCCCCCGCACGTCATAGGCAATCGAGGTCACGTTGCCGTCCGGATCGATGATGCGCTCGATCTGATCGAACGGACCGTACTCGTAGCGTGTCGCCAGCGCCACCGGCGGGTAACGGTCGAATCGGTCGGGCTCCGTCGAAAGCGTTTGCCTCAGGTACGAGATGCTCTGCACGACGCGGCCGTCGAGATCCCGCACGAGCTTCGTCCGGCTGCCCCGCGGGTCCGACGCTGTCGTCTCGAAGAACGAATGCGTGTAGCGCGCCGTCGCGCCGTCGGGGCCTGTCACCCTCAGCAGCCGACCGAGGCTGTCGTAGACCTGCTTGGTCCGCGGCGCCTCGTCGAGCCGGCGCGCCGGCCGGCTCTGCGCGATCACGCGGCCGAAGGCGTCGTACCTGGTCTCGCTCGTCAGCGTGGCGCCGTCGTGGCCGACATGGCCGACGTGCCGCGGCCTGCCGGACGCGTCGAGCTCGACGAACCCGCTCGCCCCGCCCCCGTCCGACGTGCGCACCGTCACCCCATCCCACCGCTGCTCGTAGCTCAGCGTCTGCTCGCCGGCGCCGGCCGACCGCCGGCTCACCAGCCGGCCGAGATCGTCGTGGACACGGCTCGTCTGCAGCCCGTTCGCGTCCATCTCCGCCATCACCACACCATACCCGGCGTGCACCGCGAACCACTGCGCGTGCCCGAGGTCGTTCCAGATCACGCTCGGCGCCGTGTGCCCCGGCGTCCCGTCGTACCCGATGTAGACACGCCGCGCCGGCACCCCCAGCGCCGTCTGGGTCACGCACCGCAACAGCCCGTCGACGTCGTACTCGTAGTGCACCGTTGCCGTCATGGCGAGCTGGGGACGCGGCATGTCCAACGGCTCGACCACGACGCGCTCGATCCTCCCCGCGTCGGTGAACTCGAAGCTGGCGCGCCGCTCCGTCGAGGCCGTCCCCCCGGCCGCCGTCGACGTCACCTTCTCCCACGCCGGCAGCGACAACAGCCACGGCTCCAGCCGGTGCTCATAACCCCTCTCCACCACCGTCCGCGTCCCGCCCACCGTCTCGGTCGTCTCGCGCTCCAGGCTACCCCAGTCGTCGAAACGGGTCGAGCCGAACCGCGTCCGCAGCGCCGCCTGCACCGGGCCATCGATCTGCGTGGTGTGGACGCGCCCCTCCAGCCCCCAGTCGATCGCCACCTCCTCTTCCCATTCCTGGCTCATCCAGTCCTGTGGAAACACCGCGTGCGTCACGCCGCCGTTCAGCTCGCGCGCCTTGTAGTGCATCGTCCTGCGCTCGATCCGCGCCAGCGCCCGGCTCGGCTCGTCCGTCGTTCCATCGGAGTCGTTCTCGAGCACCGGCGTCGCCACGGTCACGGTCGCCGGACGGCCGGCGAACGGATACCGCGTGCCGATGCGCCTCCCGTGATCGAACGTCGTCACCGTCTCGCGCGGCACCTTCGGCTCCCACACGCGGACCTTCCCGAAGCCGAGGAAGCCCCGCCCCAAAAGGTCCGAGCGCGGATCCTCGTACGAGAAATAACGCCGCCTCGGCGCGCCCATCCCCTCGTGCACGAGATGCTCCCTTACCACCGGAATACCGCGACGGTGGCACACCTGGGGATACGCGCACGTCGCCGGCTCCGGCGTGTCCGTCCACTGCCGCGCGTACTCGATCTCCTCCCGACGCGTTCCGCCCTCGTCCAGGACCTCGTCCACCACGTCGATGACCGTGCTCTGCTGCACGAGCACACGCAGGCTCCCCACCTTCGTGCCCGAGGTGCACGACGACGTCGGCCCCTCGGTGGTGCTCCAGCAGCGCTCGGTGAGATACATCAGGTCGAGCAGCCCGTCGCCGTTGAAGTCGCCGTGCCGCACGGCGGTGATCCGCGCCGACGGGGACGCGACCGTCCTGCTCCGCCACACGCGGTTCCCGCGTGGCTTAGGGATCGCGAGCAGCCGGGTGATCTCGATGGTCTGTGAGTCGTCGCCGGTGACGATAAAATCGTCACGCCCATCGCCGTCGACATCGGCCAACTGGAGCGTGCCTGGATGCTTGGCCACGTCGTACGCGAAGTACCACCATTGACGGACGAATTCTTTCCCCGTGTTCCAGGCCAGAACGAGAACGGGAATGTTCTGCGGGAGAAGCATGACCGCGACAAGGTCCCGAAGACCATCTCCGTTCAGGTCCGCCATGTGCGAGTCGACGACCGGGTAGCCCTCGGGCATGGGGATCTCCGCGGCGCCGACCCCGCCGGCGTCATCCCGATAATGCGCCTCGGAAGCGCCCTTCAGCCACAGGCCTGCGCGACCGTCGCCGTGCACGTCGAGCGCGACCGACGCGAACTCGAGCGCGTCGGTGGTGACAGGGATCCCCGTCTCATCCGCGTGGCCGAAGTCGCCGCTCGGCAGGTTGCGCCGCACCAGGAACTCCGGGTCGTAGATCCCGTCCACCACGTTATCGAGCAGCTTCACCAGGTCGGCGAGCCCGTCGCCGTCCACATCGGCGAAGTGGAAGGGCTCCACGCCGGTAGCCGTCGAGCCGAGATCGGGCGACATCGGCACCGCGGTTCCGGTCGGCGCGAACCCGCTGCCGGTCCAGGCGTACATCTCGAACTGCTCCGCGCGGCGGTTCCAGGTGAAGAGCTCGCTCCGGCCGTCCCCTCCGGCATCCACCGCCTTCGCATGCTTCAACATCGCGCCTTCGAGGGCCGGCGAGCTCCCGGTCTTCTCTCCGGCGAGCGCCACCTTCGCGCCCAGCGGCTGGCTCGCGGGCGGGCTGCGCAAGAGGAGGTACGGCGCCGCGGGATCGGTGGTCTCGAGGAGCACCTCGTCCTTGCCGTCGCCGTCCACGTCCAGCACGAGCGGGTGCTCTGCGCCGGTGAACCACGGGTGCTCGTCGAGCGGGACCTCCTTGAACCAGTCGCCGTAGCGGGACGACCACCTGAACTGCCGCGCGAGGAAGCAGCCGCCGAGCCCACCGCAGCGCTTCACCTCCACGAGCCGCGCGCGTGCCGTGTCCGCGCTGTCCACGGGGCCCTGCTCGTAGTCGAGATCGTAACGCCACAGCAGCCCCTGGTCGCTCGGGTTCGGCCCGTGGACGGCGATCGATTGCAGGAGCCGGCTCCGCCTTCGACCCTCGCCGGCCGTGTAGAGCGTCGCCCGGCCGTACCGGTCCGAGCCGTAGCCGAACTCGATCCGGTGGTTCAGGTACTCGATCCTGTGGATCAGGTGCTCGGTCTCGCCCTCCTTCGCGTCGTCTCCCGCGAAGTCCATATAGATATAGGAGACCGTGTTGCCGGATCGGTCCTGCTCCTTCGTCATGCGGAAATCGAGCGGCCCGACCCGCTCGTAATCGCGGATGCGCCCGTCCTTCAGCCACGCCCGGAAGCGCTCCGGCTGCGGGCTGCCATAGGAGATCACCCGGGTGAAGCTCTCTTCCTCGGTCCGGTATTCGGTGCCGTCCGCCCCGTAGGCGCCGAGCACGCTCACGAGCCGCTGGCCGTCCAGGCAGAAGACGTCGGTCCCGTCGTTGTCGATCCCGTCGACCACCCCGTCGACGGCCCTCGTCTTGTGACAGCGCAGGATCGACGAGAGGCCGCTCAGCGAGAACCCGACCCCCAGCAAGCCGTCGCCGGCGCGGCTCGAGTACGTGACGGCGAGGCGCGGTTCGATGCCCCGCCCTGGCGGTACGTCGATCGGCAGCCGGTAAGTATACGCTCCGTCCGGCGTCACCTGCCCCGACCCTGGCAGGTAGCCGGCGTCCGCGCCGGCGACGATCGGGGTCTCGGGCAGCTTGAGCTCCGCCGGCTGATCGGGAGGAACCCCCTGGTTGAAGGCCTGCCGGACCGCGCCGAGCTGGAGCTGGGGCGCGCCGTCGCCGGCGCACGACAGCATCACCAGCAGTGAGAGCAGGGCGAGCTGCGCCCGCGCACAGAAGAGCTTCATCAGGATCTCCGTGACCTCTGTCGTGGGCTGGCGACCTCATATCGAGTCGCGCGGCCGCCGTGAGCACGCGCCGTGCCGGGGCGGTCGAGAGGGAGCGCTCGGGCCGGGGAAGGGGAGCTTCTCATCGCTCATCGCGGCGAGCGAGGCGATGGTGGTCCCGGGCCAGGCGGGTCCTCGCTGGATCCTGGCCGCAATCCGTTGTGGTAGGACGCAAGTGGTTGCGCGGGGCGTCGCAACCCGGCGGGTATGGATGCACCACCTCTCTCGTGAAGCTCCAGCGGCTCCGAGGTGGGGGGCCCCCCGGGGTGCGAGGCGAAAAGGGCAGCGGCGAGGCGGTTCAGGGCAGCGGCGAGGCGGTTCAGGGCAGCGGCGAGGCGGTTCGGGGCAGCGGCGAGGCGGTTCGGGGCAGCGGCGAGGCGGTTCAGGGCAGCGGCGAGGCGGTTCAGGGCAGCGGCGAGGCGGTTCAGGGCGACCGAGGGGCGGTCAGCATGCAAGTTCCGCGAGACGCTCTATGGGGATCCCGCCGCGCGTTCCTCGCCTCCTCCGCGGTTGGGGAGCATGGACCGAGCGGCGCTCCGCACGAAGCAGGAGATGCGGGACATCGCCCCCGCGCCCCGCGCCCCGCGCCCCGCGCCCCGCGCCCCGCGCCCCGCGCCCGGACGAGCGGCGCGAGCCGCTTCCCGACGGCCGTGCGCGCATTAAGCTTCCTTCATGAAGCTCGGGGCACGGCTCACCACGCACGTATTCTCGGCTGGCGCCGCGGGCATCAGCTTCATTGTCCAGCCGATCCCGGGTTCGGACCAGCTGTTCGTCATTCCGATCCAGTACCTGCTCACGGCGTCGCTCGCGAAGGAGCGAGGCGCGCACCTCTCGAAGGCGGCGTGGTCCCAGATCCACCAGATCATCTGGGGCGGCGGCGCCATTCGGCTCATGCTCAACCTGACCCTGGGGCTGATCCCGCTGGCCGGCGCGGTCACGAACGCGATCACGGCGTTCGTCACGACCGAGTATATCGGGCGCTACGTGGATAGAGCCCTCGACAATCCGGACAAGGCACCTCCTGATCTGTCGATCCAGGACATCCTGGACACCATCAGCTCCCTGTTCACCACGCGAGCGCGGTAGGCAAGCCGTCCCTCGGCTCGAGCTCACCCTGCGGCTGCTGGGGCCGGAAGGACGAGCTTCTCGGGAGCGACGCGGCGTCACCACCCGATCAGGCTTCGCGGGCTCGACCCTCCGGTCCGAGCCCGCGCGGCGAGGCCTGGCCGGCGGAGCGTCGAGCGGGTACACAGGCTCTTCATGAGCTCGACCCTCCTTGCCTTCTGCGGCGCCGCGCTGGTGCTGGCCATGATCCCGGGGCCGAGCACCGCCGTCATCGTGCGGCAGGCCCTGCGCGGCGGGCGCCGCGCCGCGCTCGCGACCATCGCCGCGAACGAGGTGGGCCTCCTCTTCTGGGCCCTCGTCGCGGCGCTCGGGGCCACGGCGCTCGTCGAGGCCTCCGAGGTCGCCTACGATGCGCTCCGCATCGCCGGCGCGGTCGTCCTCGTCGTGCTCGGCGTCCAGTCCCTGCTGGGGCGGCGTCGGGCCGGCACCGGCGACGTGGGGTCGGGAGCCCGGGAACCCGCTGCCAGCGGGTGGAGCGCCTTCCGTATCGGCCTCCTCACCATCCTGGCGAACCCCAAGGCGGCCGTGTTCGCCGCGTCCTTCCTGCCGCAGTTCGTGCCGACCGGTGCGCCGGCGCTGCCGGCGCTGCTCCTCCTCTCGCTGGTGTGGGTCGCCGTGGACACCGCCTGGTACCTGGCGCTCGTCCTGCTCCTCGGCCGGCTCCAGGCGGCCATGGCCGGCGGTCGCGTGCGCCGGACGCTCGAGGCGGTCTCCGGCGTGATCCTCGTGGCGCTCGGCGTGCGGATGGTCCTGGAGCGTCCCTGAGGAGCGCGGCCGCTGCACCTGCCGACCTGACGGACACGTCACGCCGAACGGGCAGCCGACGGCGCCGAGCACCCGTGAAGCACACCGGGCGTTGCGCGTGAGGCCGTGACTTCGGCATGCGGCTTGCTCGATCTACGACGGTGCGGCCGGGCGGCTGGGGCACCGGCCAGCCCGGGTCGATCCCGAGATGGGCAGTGGGTCCGTCGTGAAATCAGAAAGGCGATCGAGGTGGCGAGATGAAACACGGTGATACGAGACGATGGGCGGGCCGCCGGACAGGGCTCGCGCTCGGCTTTCTCGCGAGCATGGCGCTCGCCGGCTGTGGCGGTCCGAGCGAGCGAACCGTTCAGGGCACTCAGCTCGCGCCCGGCACCGATGCGCACATCACGGCCGACATCGACTCCGACGCCGCGACCACACGACTGACGATGCACGTCGTTCACCTCGCGCCGCCCGAGCGGATCGCGGCCGGCAGCAAGCAGTTCGTCGTCTGGCAGCGTCCGAGCGCCGAGACCCCGTGGCAGCGGGTCGGAGTGCTCGACTACAATCGCAACAGCCGAAATGGCAAGCTGGCCGAGACGACGGTGCCGCACGCGAGCTTCGAGCTTCTCATCACCGTCGAGCAGCAGAGCAGCCCTCTGTCCCCCTCGTCTGCCGCCGTCATCGGGCCGACGTCTGTCGCGTAGCGTCGCGTCATTGCGCGTTCGGGCGGGCGCTGCGCGTTCGGGCGCTCCTCACGTGGCCCGCCGCCGCCGCCCCCCCGGCTCAGGCCAGGAGGCCCGGCAGCGGCCCGGTGCACACCCCGGGGATGCCGAAGGTGGTCACGTCGTCGAGGCCCATGGCGTTGCACACCGACACGAGCAGGTTGTTGTGCGGCAGGTCGGCGTAGTTCATGGCGCGGCCCATCTTGAAGTACCCGCCCGCGCCGCCCGCGAGCACCCAGGGGATGTCCCTGTACGAGTGCGTGTTGCCGGCGCCGAGCTCGTTCCCCCAGAGCAGCAGGGTGCTGTCGAGCATCGAGCTGCCGTCCACTTCCCTGGCGAGCGCCAGCTGATCCAGCACGTACTGCACCTGCTCGCTGTGCCAGCGGTTGATCTTCACGAGCTTCTCGCTGGCGACCGCGTCGTCATCGCCGGCGTGGGAGAGCTCGTGGTGCTCCTCGTTCACGCCGATCCAGGGGTAGTATTGCCAGCTATCGGCGTTGGCCCACATGAACGTGGAGACGCGGGTCATGCCGCAGATGTGCGCGAGCAGCATCAGATCGGTCTGCAGCCGGCCGACCTTCGGATAGTTCTCCATCGCGCGCGTGTCGAACTTCTCCGGCATCGCGAGCGGCGTGCACGAGACCGCCGAGCTCTGCAGCCGCTGCTCGATGTTGCGGATGCCGCCGAGGTGAGCCTCGAGCCGATTCCTGTCCTCGGAGCCGACGCGCGCCTGCAGCCGGCCGATATCGTCCTTGAGGAAGTCCAGCACGCTCCGGCGCTCGGCGATCAGGCGCTGCAGCTCCGTGTCGGAGAGATCCGCGTTGGCGAAGATGCGCGCGTACATCTGGAACGGGTCGTCGACAGCAATGTTCGGCTGGTTCGGGCCGCGGTACGAGATGACGCGCAGCGGCTCCTGCCCCTCGATGCGCACGCCGAACTCGAGCGACGGGAACGGGCTGTCGCCGCCGATGCGATGGGCGATGGCCTGATCGACCGAGATGCGATCCGCCCAGCCGGCAGGGCCGCCCGCGCCGGTGAAGCTGCCGGCGAGCAGCGACCCGCCCGTCAGCATCGCGCCGGGGCCCTTCATGTGCGGGCCGCCTGGCTTGTTCGCGCTCGGGACGCCGAGCTCGTCCTCTATCGTCGAGTTCATGTGCACGCCCTTGAGCACAAGCATCCTCTGCTTGTGCTCCTCGAGCGGCGCCAGGATCGGGCCGAGCGAGAGCGGCGCTTCGTGCGCGTCCCCCGGCTGGAAGAACGACGACGGCACCGTGCCGTTCGCCGAGAAGATGCCGATGAAGCGCCTGGCGCCCGGCTGCTTGGCGTCCTGTCCGAACACCGTGGCGCTCCGCCAGATGGGGCTCGTGAGCGCCACGGTCAGGGCGCCGAGCCCGCCGAGCAGCTTGCGGCGGCTGATCTGGGTCCGGAGATCGATCGGGCCTCTTCGCTTCATGGCATCTCCTGCGTGTGCGTGTCGATGACGCGACGGTAGAGGAAGGCGTCCGTCGCCACGACGGCGCGGGGCAGCGCGTTCAGATCCTGACCGGCGGCCCTGAACGTCTCGAGCAAGCTCTTCATCGAGCAACCATCCATGTCCTGTTCGAAGCGGGCGATCGCGAAGCGGAACCACTGGCGCGCCACGCACTCTTCCACCTCGGCGCTGCCCGAGAGCATGGCCCCGAGCTCCGCCACGCCCACGAACTCACCGTTCATGTCGCGGGTGGCGATCACCCTGCCGCTCGCGTCGACCGGCCTGCCGCCGTCGAGCTCGCGGTAGCGGCCGAGCGCGTCGTAGCTCTCGAAGCCGAAGCCGATCGGGTCCATCAGCTGGTGACAGGCGACGCAGCCCGGGTCCACCTCGTGCTGCGAGAGCCGCTCGCGGGTCGAGCTGCTCGGGTCGACCTCGGGCGGCTTGGGGATATTCGCCGGCGGGGCCGGCAGCTGCTGGCAGAGCAGGGCCTCGCGCACGAACTTCCCCCGGTAGATCGGCGAGCTCTCGGCGGGCTTCGCCTGCACGGCGAGCAGCGCCGGGAGCGTCAGGAGGCCCGACGCGGTGCCGTCCGTGCGCTCGAGCGCCTGGAAGGAGTCGTCGCCGGTGACGCCGTAGTACCCGCCCAGGTCCTTGTTGTAGAAGACCGTCGTGGAGGTGAAGAGCGCGCTCAGCTTGCCGCCCTCGTTCCGGAGCACGTGCTCGAAGAAGGCGTCGGCCTGCCCGCGCAGCGACTCGCGGAACGACCGCGATTGCCACTCAGGGAAGGCGTTCTCGTCCTTCACCACGCCGGTCACGGCGTTCAGGTGGGTCCAGCTGCCGAGGAAGCGATTGACAAGCTTCTTGCCGCGCTCATCCTCGAGCATCCAGCCGAGCTGCGCCGCGACGCCCTCCTTGCTGGTCAGGCTGCCGTCCGCGATCGCCTCGTTCAGCCGGGCGTCCGGCAGGGTGCCCCACAGCGTGTAGGAGAGGCGAGCGGCCACCTCGTACGGAGAGAGCTTCACGGCCCGATCGCCCACCTTCTCCGAGGTGCCGATCTCGACGCGGTACAGGAAGCGCGGCGATTGCAGCATGCCGCGGAGCAGGAGCTCGATCCCGTGCTCGTAGCTCGTCTCGGCGCCGGCGCTGAAGAGCTGCAGGTGTCGCTCGATGTCCGCAGCGTCCGTGATCGGCGCGCGGTAGGCGCGGGCGCCGAAGGTCACGACAAGCTGGCGCGCGCACTCGCGCGGCTCGGCGCCGCCCTCGCAGGGCGCCACCTCGCCGAGCGCCGTCGGATCGCCGACGATCGCCGCGGCGATGGCGTCCGCCGCAGCCTGGAAATGCTCGAGCTCGACCTGCGTCACGTCCGGCTGCAAGAGACCGAACGCCGACGCCTCGTTCGCGGAACCGAGCGCCGCCTCCAGGCCGGGCACGTCCCCGGCGAGGTCGCGCACGGTGTTCAGGTACTGCTCCCGCGAGAGCAGGCGCATCGGCGAGGGCCCCGGATCGACGACGTTCGCGTCGCACGCCAGCGCCTCGCCGGGGCCCATCGACCCCGTGCCACCGCTGCTCGAGCTGCCGCCCGTGTCGTCCCCGGGCGACGAGCCGTCGCCGCCGCCGCCGCCCAGGTTGCCGATACACGCCGACAGCGTGAACGCCAGGGCGAGCAGACCCGCGCTTCCGTGAGCGGTGGATTGTTCAATCAAGGATGGTTTCATTCATGGCTCCGCTCGGGGCTACCGGCATCTCCGGGTAGGTGGCGGGCGAGCACTGGCGCGATCACATTTTATCGCCGACGAACCGCGGAGAAGCTTTGATTGGGTACGAAAGGGTGTGTCTCCGGGCGACGAGCTCCGACTCGGTAGCGGGAGCGGCTCGGCTCATGGGCCTTCGATGTGACAGCACACCGAGCAATCGTAGGCATCGAGCGCTTCGCGCCCGGCGCACGCGACGGGGCCGCATTCGGTTCCCTTCAAGGCGCCGCAGCTCGGGAGGCATTCACCGCCGATCTCGATCGAGTGCGGCGGATCGCAGGGCGTGTCGTTGCCCGGAGGCTCGTCGCCATCCGGCGTGAAATACAGCCGATCGAGCCCCACGCCGTCGACGGCATTCGCGATGACGAGCTCGTGAGCTCCCGCCGCGAGGGAGAAGCGGAGCGGCTCGCCGTAGCGCGTGTCGTCGTGGAGATCGTCCCAGAACCAGATCTCGCCGGCGCTGATGCGCCAGAGGGTCCAGGGGCCGCCGTCCACCTGGAACCAGAGGCGGTTGTTGATGGCGTTCGGAGCGTGAATCCGCCCCCAGATCACGTACTCTGCGCCGCTCGGCGCCTCGAAGCGGTAGCGAGCGCGCGCGAGCCCCGGCGCCTCGCCCGAGCTCATCCCGCCGGGGGGTACGATGAAGCGGCTTCCGGAAGCGCGGCTGTCCTCGCCCACGGTGAAGCCTTCGGTCAGCTCTCCGAGCTCCGCCTCGACGTACGACGCGCCGGACACGACCGGCGTGAAGGCGCCGACCGAGGTGATCTCCGCATCACAACCGGAGGCCGCGAGGCCGCCGAGCGCCGCGATGCACGCGGCCGGCCAGCGCTTCACGGCGGATCCAGGAACCGCTTCAGCTTCGCGCTGTGGGGGCTCCCGGGATACTGCTTGATGAAGGCCTGAGCGCGCCGCTTCGCCTCCTGCGCGTTGCCGCGCGCGGCCAGCACGTCGATGGCCAGCACCTCGCGCTCCTGCCGGAGCACGCCCTTCGGGAACTGCGCGCGCAGGCGCTCGAGGGTCGCCGCAGCCGCCGCCGCATCTCCGGAGCGCAGCTCGGCGCGCGCCTCCATGAGCAACGCGCTCTCGGCGCGCAGCAGGTCGGTCGGCTTCGGCCCGCTGTCGGCCGGCTTCGGCCCGCTGTCGGCCGGCTTCGGTCCGCTCGGCCGCCGGCCCGGCTCCCCCGCGGTCGGACCCTCCACCGACGGCTCGGGAAGCGCCCTGGGCTCCGGCGCCGACATCACCGGGGCCTGCGGCACCACCGCCGGCGCCGGCTCCTCGCCCGCCGCGCGGTGCGACGCGGGCGCCTCGGCCGGAGAGGAGAGCGCCCAGTAGGCGCCGCCGAGCACCAGGCCGCCGCTCACGAGCACCGCCGCTGCCTTGGCCGCGAGCGCCGGCGACCCCAGCGAACCGACTCCCGCTCTCGTGGCGGCGGCCGCGCCGGAGCCGGCCGTGACGCCGACGGCCGCCCCCGCCGCCAGCTGGCTTGCGATACCGCGCCACGCGCGCTCCTTGGCGCCCTCGGGCGGACCCACGTGGCGCACGCTCCCCAGGAGCTCGCGCTCGAGCGGGTCCGCTCCGCTCCTTGCGCTCAGCAGTCGTTCCGGATCCCCCGTCACACGGCCTCCTTTCGGTCCGTGCCTTGCGCCAGGGCGAGACGCTTGACCTCGCGCGAGAAGGTCTCGCGCGCCAGGCGAAGGCGTGAGCGCACGGTACCCACGGAAATGCCCAGCAGGTCCGCGATGTCCTGACCGGACATCTCCTCGAGCTCGAACAGGACGAACACGAGGCGCTGCGGCTCCGGCAGCTTGTTCAAGAGGACTTCCGCCGCCTGCGCGCGCTGTCGCGACTCCGCGCTCAGCGCAAGATCCTCGGGCGCGGCGCCATAAAGGTCCATCTCCGCGGCGTCGGTCGTGACCTCGCGCCGGAACCGCGCGGAGCGCCGGTAGTCGCTCGCCACCCGATGGCAGATGCCGAAGAGCCAGGTCGTGATGAGCGACCGACCTTCGAACTCGGCGAGCTTCAAGTGCGCGGTCAAGAACACCTTCTGCGCCAGGTCGAGCACGTCCGCCTCGCGCACGCCAAGACGCCTGAGCGAGCACCAGACGAAGTTGAAATGCGCGTCATAGAGGGCTCGAAACTTCGGGTCCGGTGTGCTCATGCCCGTGCGTCCGGGGGACCTGCTAGCGAGCGAGATGAACGAAAGCCGCAAGCGCGGGCGCGGAATTGTGCAGAAACGATACCACTCGGCCCCCTAGTGGGGACGCCGGCCCGGAGCGATCACAAAAAAATGCGCGTGCACCGGGCTGCGGCTACGCTCGCGCCGTCCCCATGCGGAGCAGTCGCGCTCTTCTCGCCGGTTGCTGCGCGGTTCTGGCCACCTCGGGGGCTGCCAGCGCGCAAAGCGAGCCGTATCTGAGCGTGACGCGCGGCGACGGCGCCGAGAGCTGTCCGGACGCGGCGCGCCTCATCGAGCGCGTCGAGCAGCTGCGCGGTCGACCCGAAACGGGTGCGAGCGGCGCCTACCACGTCGACTTCACCCGCGGCGCCGACGGCTTCGGTGCGGCCATCCGCAGCGGAGGCGGCGCGCGTGTGCTGGGCGATCGCGGTCCCAGCTGCGCCGCGCTCGAGCAGGCGACGGCGGTGACGCTCGCCCTGCTGCTCGACTCCGACGCGCGGGCATCGTCCCCGCCGGAGCCCGACGCCGGCGCGCGCGACGAGACTTCGCCTGCCCCCGCAGCGCCGGCGCCTTCGCCCGGAGCTCCGGCCAGGGCGCCGCTCGCGCCGCCCGGGCCCGCGGGAGGCGACGGCGGCGCGCAGGAGGGCGAGGCGCCGAGCTCGGAGCGCGGCGTCACGCGGCTCACGCTGGCCGCCGGCGCCGCCGGCCTGTTCGGCGTGGTGCGCCCCGTGGCGCCCGCGCTCTCCGCGGAGCTCGGCATCGGCGGCGCGCGATTCCGAACGACGCTTGGCGCGCTATGGCTCGTGCCTCAGACGCTGAAGCACGGACCGGGCGAGCTCCGCGAAACGCTGCTCGGCGGCGCCGTGCGCGCCTGCTTCGCCGCTGCCGGCACGGAGGTGCTGCGCTTCGAGGTGTGCTCCGGCCTTCATGCCGGCCGGCTGAAGGTGGTGGCGAGCGGCTACACGCGGAACGACGTCGCGGAGACGGCGTGGCTGGCGGTGCCGCTCGAGCTGTCGCTGGCGAGCCTGGCAGGTCCGCTCGGATTCGACATCGGCGCCGCCGCGCTGGTGCCGCTCCGGCGCAACGATTTCTCGGTGGATGGCGTGGGCGTCGCGTACCGCTCGCTGCCGGTCGGCGCGCTCGTGTCGCTCCGCGCCGTCGGGGTCTGGATGCTCTAGAGCGGCGGTCACCCGCTTCGGATACGGGCCCACCTCGACGTTTTCGGTGCTCAGCGCACTGGAGTGCGCTTCCGCGCCGAAAACGCCGATCTGGGCCCGTCTCCTGTGCGGGTGACCGCCGCTCTGCGCGGCATGTACCCGATGCGGCCTGAAGCAGCGGGCGCGCTTGTGGCAACGCTCGTTCCAGCGGTGGATTCCCGTCTGCTCCTGACGACGGAGTGCGGTTGGTATTGTCCAGGCCGCACTTGACAAAGTGTACCACAATCGTAAAGCTCGTCGGGCGAACGAGCCAGGCCACGTGGTGCTCTGGCTCATGTAGCGCCGCTCCAGGCAGGAGGTCGTCTTGTCATGAATGATTCCCGGCGTCGCAAGGGGCTCCGGCTTGAAAGGGCGCGCGCTTCAGCCCAGTTCAGGGACGGCAAGTTCCAGAACCCGTCGGGCGCCGGCCCCGGCATGAACGGCTCGACGTTGCCCGTGCTCGGCGAGTTCTTCTTTCGTCGCGGCCGGCGGGAGCCGCCCGGGCCGCTGCCGCTCGCGCGGCCCCACGAGACCTGGGCTCGGCGGAGCGCCACCGGCCTGCGGGTCACGTGGCTCGGCCACAGCACCGTGCTCCTCGAGCTCGACGGCCGGCGAGTCCTCACCGATCCGGTGTTCGGCGACCGCGCCTCGCCCGTCTCTTTTTTGGGGCCGATGCGCTTCCACCCCGTTCCGGCCGCGCTCGACGAGCTGCCGCCGCTCGACGCGGTCCTGCTCTCGCACGACCACTTCGATCACCTCTGTGCTCCCACCATCGAGGCGCTGGCCCGCACGCGCGTCCCCATCGTCGCGGCCCTCGGCGTGGGGGCGCACCTCGAGGCGCTCGGCGTGGACCCCGCACGGATCACCGAGCTCGACTGGCATGAGGGCGCGGAGGTCGGCGGCGTTCGCTTCACCGCGACGCCCTCCCAGCACTTCTCGGGTCGCGGTCCGACCAGCGGCAACACGACGCTGTGGGCTTCATGGGTCATCGAGGCAGAGCGGCGCAAGGTCTTCTTCTCCGGCGACACCGGGCTTACCCCCGAGTTCACGGACATCGGCCGGAGCCACGGCCCCTTCGACCTGGTGATGCTCGAGGTCGGCGCGTATCACCCCGCGTGGGGGACGATCCACCTCGGCCCCGAGAACGCGCTGACCGCGTTCGAGATGCTCGGCGGCGGCACGCTCCTGCCTGTTCACTGGGGCACCTTCAACCTCGCCCTCCACGACTGGGACGAGCCGGCCGAGACGCTGCTCTCCCTGGCGACCGAGCGCCGCGCGCGCATCGTGACCCCGCGGATCGGCGCCGCCTTCGAGCCCGAGCACATCGACGCTCCGGCCCCGTGGTGGCGAGCCGTCGCCGGCCCTCGGTGACGGTGGAGGGGATCGTCGACGGACCTCGATTGGCTCCTCGAGGGGAGCCCCGTCACATCGATTCGACCGACTTGAGCATCTCCGGGATGAAGTGGAGTCTCGGCCGGAGCAGCCTGTCGCGGCGCCCGAGCTGCCGGACCTGGAGCACGGCGCCGGACGCGGCGCCGTTCGAGGCATCGAGGAGGTCGTCCGTGAACGTGTAGCTGTAGTTCTCTTGCCTGGTCGGGGTCCTGTCCTGTGCGGCGGCCTCGGGGATCGAGACGCAGAGAACCAGCAGCGCGGCTTTGACCGAAAAGAGCGATCGTGACTTCATCATGCCTCCTCGCCTTCATCGGACACGAGCGAGGACCGCGCATTGGGACCCTTTTTGCCGGGCTCGATGTCGCGCCGAGGAGCACGCCCGCGCGGCCGCGGCGCGCGGAGCTCCCCGCGCCGGGGCATGCTCCGGTGCCGCGCTCCAGGTGGGGGATGCGCCGCTGTGTTCTGCGCCGACAGGCGCGCTCGATGTCGTCGCGGAGGGCTTCCTGGACGGAGCGTCGGATCCGGCGACATCGCAGGTGACATCGCCCACCTTCCGCGTAGAATCAGCGCGATGCTCATCCGCAGTCGAAGGAGCACGGCTGGCAGCCTCATCGTCGCGGTCGTCGCGGCGCTCGCCGTGGTCGTCCCCGGCGGAGCGGCGGGCGCGGCCGAGGAGGCGCCGGCGAAGGGGGCGAGCGGCATCGCCGTCGGCGTCCAGCTGGAGGCCCTCGCGGACGTCAAGGTCGCCCGGGCCGAGGTCGCCCGGGGCTCCAGGGTGAGCGTGGCCCGGCTGATCGAGCGTCAGGGCCGGCTCACCGCCCTCGACGTGGAGCTCGCGGACGGCCACATCGCGCGCGTGGCGATGGCGACGGTCCGCGCGTCGTTCCGCGTCCTCTCCGAGTAGCGCGCCCTCTCCCCGCCGCGCCTGCCCGGCCGCGCCTTCTTCGCCCCTACGCGCGATCGCGGCTAGGGTGCCGCCATGCGGAACCCCGCCAAGGTGCGCGTCGCCGTCCTGTTCGGCGGTCGATCGGCCGAGCACGAGATCTCCCTCCTGTCTGCCCGCTTCGTCGTCGAGGCGCTCGACCGCGATCGCTTCGAGCCGGTGCTCATCGGCATCGACAAATCCGGCCGGTGGCTGCTCCAGGACGAGGCGCTGCTCCTCAGCGGCGCGCGCGACCCCCGCCTCGCCCGGCTGAACGACGCGATGCCCGAGATCGCGCTCGACGCCTACCCGGGCCCTGCCGGCGAGGCCACGCTGACCGTGCCGGGCGGCGCGCGCTCCCCGATCGACGTGGTCTTCCCCGTCCTGCACGGGCCGACAGGCGAGGACGGGTGTGTCCAGGGCCTGCTCGAGCTGGCCGGCGTCCCGTACGTCGGCTCCGGTGTCCTCGGCTCCGCCGTGGGCATGGACAAGGACGTGATGAAGCGCCTGCTCCGCGAAGCGGAGCTCCCGATCGTCCCTCACGTCACGCTCCGCCGCGCCGCGTGGGAGCGCGATCGCGGCGCGTGTCTCGAGCAGATCGCCGGCCTGTCCGCCGCCGGGAGCGGCCGCTTCGGGCCGATCTTCGTCAAGCCCGCGAACCTCGGATCGTCCGTCGGGGTCCGGCGCGTGACGGCGCGCGCCGAGATCGAGGCGGCGGTCGAGCACGCCTTCGAGTTCGACCTGAAGATCGTCTGCGAGCAGGGCATCGAGGGCGTGCGCGAGATCGAGTGCTCCGTGCTCGGCGACGACGATCCCATCGCCTCGGTGCCCGGCGAGATCGTGGTCGGGCACGCCGATGGATTCTACTCCTACGCCGCGAAGTACATCGACGCGGAGGGCGCCACGATCAGGATCCCGGCCGACCTTTCCCCGGCCGAGGCGAACGCCGTGCAGCTGCTCGCGCTCCGCGCGTTCCGCGCGCTGGAGGCGTCGGGGATGGCGCGCGTCGACCTGTTCCTCTCGCCCGATCGCGAGCTGTACGTGAACGAGATCAACACGATCCCCGGCTTCACGGCGATCTCCATGTACCCGAAGCTCTGGGAGGCGAGCGGCATCCCGCCGCGCGAGCTGGTCGGACGGCTCATCGCGCTCGCGCTCGAGCGCGGCGCGCGCAAGGCCCGCCTCCGCACGAGCGCCTAGCGCCGCGCCCCCGCTCCGCTCCCTCTCACGCCGGATCGAGCCGCACGCCGGCCGCCCCGATCGCAGGCCGCCGCACGAGGCACGGCCCGAGCGCGTCCAGGAGGCGCGCGTGGCGCTCGGGCGGCGCCCACACGAGGATGTGCCCTCCGCCGCCGGCCCCGCACATCCGCAGCACCTCGACCCCGAGCCCGTCGAGCCGCCGCTGCAGGGAGAGCGCGATCGCGCTCGCCGCCTCCGACAGCCGCGCCTTCGCCGCGGCGCCGCGGCGCATCCCCGAGAGCACCAGCGCGAGCGACCCGAGCTCGAAGCCGCGAGCGACCTCGCCGGCCGCGGCGACGAGCTCGCCCTTCGCCTCGCTCGCCGCGCCGGCGTCCATCCGAGCCAGCACGTCGCCGGACACGCGGCGCACCGCCGTGTCGACGAGCAGCAGCCCGGCCGAGAGCGCGGGCACGAGCTCCGGGCAGCCGATCGCGAGCGGGCGCACCCCGGAGCAGCCGCGCGGGTCGAAGGCGAGATCGAGCAGCCCGCCGAACGCCGCGAACACCTGATCCTGCGCGCCGCACGCGTTGCCCAGGCGCTCGCGCTCGATCGCGACCGCCTCGCGCGCCAGCTCCTCCGCCGCGGCGGCCTCCCCGACCGAGGCGCGCAGCGCGAACAGCGCCGCCACCGCCACCGACGCGCTGCCGCCCAGGCCAGCGCCGGGCGACATCTCGCTCTCGACCCGGAGGGCGACCCCGTCGCCCACGCCCGTCGCGGAGAGCGTCGCCTCGATCAAACGGAACGCGAGGTCGCCGCGCGGAGGATCCCCGCGGCGCCGCGTGAGGACGAGCGCCGCGCCGGCCCCCGCGCCCTCCGTGCCGGCGCCCTCCGCCGGCCGCTGCCCCTGGCCGCGCGCGGCGAGCTCGATCCGCACCCAGCCCCGATCGAACGGCTCCACGGCCACGCGCACGCGCAGATCGATCGCCGCGCCCACGACGCGCCCGCCGTCCTGCCGGGCGACGTCCGGCAGGTCGCTGCCTCCTCCGGCGAAGGAGACGCGCATCGGCGCGCTCGCGGCCGCGCGCCATAGCGGGCTTCGCAGCGTTCGCGGCGCGGAGAGGGAGCCGGCGCAAGGGGTGCTCATGCTGTCCTTCTCAGTGCAGGCGCGATCCACCTCGAGGCGAGAGGGCCCCAGGGGACCGAGGCGGGGCGCCCCGCGGCGGCACCCTGTGCAGGGAGCGAGCCAGCGATGGAGCGCCCGGCGTGCACGCACGCCCGCGCCCGCGGAGGGCTCGAGCCGCGGCTTCCAGCGCCGTCCTCCGGTGATGCATGCGCGCCGCGCCGTCTTCGTTGTGGTTGGGTCGTGGACGGAGATCACGGGAGCGGCCCGGCGTGCGGTGCGCCGCGTCGCCCGCCGGCGGCGCTCAGTTCAGGTCCTTGCTCGCCGGCTCGTCCCGGGGCGCGGGCTGCGCGCGCGCCGCGTCGAGGATCCGGTCGATGACCCTGAGCCCGGCCGCAAACATGTCCCGCTCAGCGCGCTCGCCCCCGGCGTGCACCTCGGCCGCCTTCTCGCGCAGGGTGAGCGCGTCGCGGCGGACGACCGGGAGGCGGGCCGCGGCGGCCGCCTCGGCGATGCACCCGGCGAGATCGTAGACGAGGAACGCGTCCTCCTCGCTGATCCGCGGCTCGGCGCGGCGCACGCCGGCGCGCGCGCGCGCCGGGGCTCCGCCTGCGCGACCCCTGTGGACGTACGGCGCGACCTCGCGAGCGTCGTCGTCCCCGAGCGAGCCGGCGGAGACGCGGTCGAGCAGGCACGTCAGCTCGGCCCGGTAGGCGGCGAGCA
This sequence comes from Sorangium sp. So ce887, assembly GCF_051521455.1. Classification (NCBI taxonomy): domain Bacteria; kingdom Pseudomonadati; phylum Myxococcota; order Polyangiales; family Polyangiaceae; genus Sorangium; species Sorangium sp. So ce887. The sequence continues at coordinate 844,249 of NZ_CP150354.1, forward strand.
CGAGCGCGCAGAGCGCCCCGCGATCGCGCAGCGAGTAGAGGATCAGCTCGAGGAGCCGGTCGGACCGGGTCGCGCAGTTTTGCATCGCTGCCTTGTACGGTGTTCGCCCCTGCGACCTCAATCCCGAACGCCACCGCCCGCGGCGGATCCACCGGCGGACGCAGGGCGCGTTACGGCGCGATGGCGCTGGGACGGCGCGCGCCGGCTCGCGCCGACGTGCCGCCAGCGCGCGGTCGAGGTGGGGGGCCCCACGCGGCAGTTGCGGAGCTGAGCCGGATCGGTCAATAGGTCCGACCCTCCTGCGCCAACGGGCAGCAACAGATGTCCGGCGTACTGACGCTGCTGCTCAGCCTGTCACCTGATCCTCATCGCATCGGCATTCCCGTGACCGCGAATCGTTCTACGAGCCCCACGCACACCGAAGAGCAGTCCACCGAGCCGACCTCGGACACCGTCATGACCTCGCCCACCCAGCCCGCCGACGGCGCGCCCGGCGCCGGGCTGAGCGCGCAGGGCGAGGCGATCGTGAGCGAGGAAGAGGCCCTGCTCGCCCGCGTGACCACGCACCTCGCCTCGGTCGCGACCAAGCCGTCGCGGCCGCCGCCCATCGAGAACCACGAGGAGCAGCTCCTCTCGCTCCGCGATCAGATCGCGGCGGCGCGGCTGGAGGACATCCCGGCGCTTGTGCAGCAGATGGAGCGCCTGCAAGGGATCGCCGCGCGGCGGAGCGAGAACGTGGTCGAGCCCGTCGATCCGAAGGCGCCGTACTTCGGCCACCTGCGCCTGCGGGAGAAGGGCCGTCCCGAGCGCGACGTGCTCATCGGGCGCACGACGCTCGTCGACGCGAGCGCGGGCGTGCGGATCGTCGACTGGCGCCACGCCCCGGTCAGCCAGATCTACTACCGTTACGAGGAGGGCGCGGACTACGAGGAGACCTTCGGCGAGCGCGAGGTCGAGGGCACTGTGCTCGTGCGGCGCACGGTGACCATCGACGGCGGCGAGCTCTGCCGCATCTCGGCGCCGCAGGGGACGTTCGTGCGAGCGCCCTCGGGCTTCCGCGAGATCGCGACGCGGGCGGCCGAGCTCGCCGGCGGCCAGGGCAGCGCGGTGCGCCCGGAGGACATGCGCGACATCGCGCGCGCGGCGACGGGCGGCGCGCGCGGCGGGCTCGGGACCGGGGCGACGTTCCACGCGCGCGAGGACCGGCACCTGCCGGAGATCGCCGCGCTCCTCGACCCGCGGCAGTTCGAGCTCATCTCGAAGCCGGACGCCGGCATCGTGGTCATCCAGGGCGGCGCCGGTAGCGGCAAGACGACGATCGGCGTCCACCGGCTCGCCTTCCTCGCCTACAACGGCGGCCGCCGCTTCACCGCCGACAAGATGCTCGTCATCGTCGGCAGCCCCGCGCTCCGCGCGTACATCGGCGAGGCGCTCCCCGCGCTCGGCCTGGGCGGCATCGCGGTGGAGACCTTCGCCGAGTGGGCGCGCGCGGCCAGGAAGCGCGCGTTCCCGTGGCTCGAGGCGCCGGTCGAGGAGAACACGCCCTCGGTGGTGACCCGCTACAAGACCCACCCGGCGATGCTCCACCTCCTCGAGCAGCGCGCTTCGGAGCTCAAGGACGACGCGCGGGCGCGGCGCGACTCGCGCGGGACCCTCGCGTTCTGGGCCGACGTGCTCACCGATCTCGACCGGGTGACGGCCGCGTTCGCGGCGGCGAACGACCCCGAGTTCGGCCCCGAGCAGGTGAAGCGCGCGTGGCGCTGGTGCGCGGACCGCTGCCCTGCGGTGCTCGACCTCGACCCCGGCGATCGCGCCGAGCGCAAGGCGGCGATGGCCGACGAGCCCGCGGACGACGACGACGACGATCGCGGCGCGGACAGGGCCGAGGTCTCGAGCGACGACCGCGCGGTGCTCGATCCGGAGGACGACGCGCTCCTCCTGCGGGCGTACCAGCTCCTCCGGGGCGAGCTCCGCAAGGGGAAGAACGTGCTCGTCTACGAGCACCTCTTCGTGGACGAGGCGCAGGATCTGGCGCCGATCGACCTCGCGGTGCTGCTCGGCGTGGTGGCCGAGCCGCGCAGCGTGACCCTGGCGGGCGACACGGCGCAGCGGCTCTTCATGGACTCCGGCTTCCGCGACTGGCGCGCGACGCTCGACGACCTGGGCCTGTCGCGGGTCGACGTCGAGCCGCTGCGCATCGCGTACCGCTCGACGCGCGAGGTGCTCGCGTTCGCCCGCGCGGTGCTCGGCCCGCTGGCGGATCCGACGCCGCCCCTCGCGCCGCGCAGCGGCGCGCCGGTCGAGCACCACCATTTCCCGAGCGCCGGCGCCGCCGTCGCGTTCCTGGCGGACGCGATCCGCCCGCTGTTCGCCCGCGAGCCCCGCGCCACGCTGGCGATCCTGGCGCGCCACCCCGAGCAGGCGGACGTCTACTACGACGCCCTCAAGATGGCGGAGGTCCCGAACCTCCGGCGCGTGCGCGCCTACGAGTTCGCGTTCCGCCCCGGCGTCGAGGTGACGGAGATCCGGCAGGTGAAGGGCCTGGAGTACGACTACGTGGTGCTGGTCGACGTGAACGCGTCGACCTACTCGGCGGACGCCGAGTCGCGGCACCTGCTCCATATCGGGGCGACGCGCGCGGCGCACCAGCTCTGGGTGATCTCGACGGCGGCGCCGTCGCCGCTCGTGCCGGACTGGCTGGGCTGAGGGACGGGTAGGGGACCACCGCCACGGGGGCTGCGGCGCGGTGGTGGCCGGATTTGGACATGAAGGCGGGGAGGCGGGAAGACAGGATCAATGATCTTCCTGCCTTCCCGCCTTCATGTGAATCACTCCGGGGCAAATTAGGCCACCACCTGCGGCGCTGCGGCGCTGCGGCGGCTCCGGGCGGCGGCGGCTCCGGAGCGAGTGCCGCGCGCGGGAGCGGTGCGGTCGGCGCAGCGCGGCCGCTGCCTCTCGCACAGGCCCGCGCTCGCCCTCCGCAGGCGCGTTCGCGCGCGCGAACGCTGGCGTGGACCGTATGGGAGGGCGCCGGCGGTCGGCGGCGCGGAACCCATGCCGCCTCGGCTCGCTCGTCTGATCGGATGGGCTCAGCCGCGGTTGCCTCGCTCGGTACGCGTGGTGGACACAATCGACATGGTGCCGAGAGAGAATCCTTGACCAGGGCGGGTCTGTGAGTAGATTCCACCTCGCGCGGTGGAGCAGCCTGGTAGCTCGTCGGGCTCATAACCCGAAGGTCGTGGGTTCAAATCCCGCCCGCGCAACCACGACCCAAGAAGCATCAAAGTAGCAAAGCATCAAAGCAGCAAGAGGACGCGAGGATTGGCCATAACAGGCCACCTCGCGTTTTTCGTTTTCTGGGTCGACATCGCAGCACAAGGAACGCCGGCGGAGCGGTGATCTGAGGGACCCCGACGAGCCGCCTTTCCGGTGAGCCCTCTCGTCCTGCGCGTCGCCTGCTCGTCCGGTGTGACCCTCGTGCAAGGCGTCCCGGGTTACCCGGCCGCAACTCGCGCCCTGGCTCCCCGCCGCTCCACCAGCCAGCACCGGGGCGCGTCCGACACGGCGCGGCCATGGACGGTGACAGGTCGCTTCTCCCACGGAGCGCCGAGCGTCCGTGGCGCGAACTCCCTCGCTTCTGCCGTTGTCCTCGCGCAATGCCGCGCCGAAGGCGGCCTCGCGGCCTGCTGCGAGCCCCGGCAGAGCGGCGCGAAGCGCACGAGAGCCCGGAGAGGTGGCCTGCCCGCTTCATCGGACGTGGCTCGCGAGCGCCGGGCCCGCTCTCCACAGCGCCGCGCCCCCGGCCTGCTCTCCACAGCGCCGCGCCCCCGGCCTGCTCTCCACAGCGCCGCGCCCCCGGCCTGCTCTCCACAGCGCCGCGCCCCCGGCCTGCTCCCCGCGGTGAGCGCCCTCCCGCGGGGCGCCCGTGCCGGCGGCGCAGCCGTCTCGCCGTGCCTGGGCGGGCCCTCTTGCCGCGCCGTAGGCAGGCGCCGGCTCCGTGATGTAGGATGGCGGTTGCGGCGGCTCTGTACTCTGAACGCGCGCGCCGCGGCGCGCAACTCACCGATGCAATCCCGGTAACCTCCAGCGGACAACCCACGATGGCCAAACCGAACGATCCCTTCGCACCCCCGACCAACACGCGCGGCTCGGCGACGCCGGGGGATGCCGCCAAGCCGCAACGCAGCATCAGCGTGCCTGCTCCCGCGGCGCGCGCGCTGCCCGCCGCGGCATCGGCCGGACCCGCCACCCAGCGCGGGCCGGGAGCCTACGGCGCGCCCGATTTCCTGAGCAAGGCCGCGCGCACAGCGCCTCCGGCCGAGCTCCTGAGCCAGCGCACCATCGAGCTCGTGCAGTGGTCCTGGGCGAAGGTGATGCCCATCTCGGACGCCGCGGCGGCGCTGTTCTATGAGCGGCTGTTCACGCTGGATCCGTCGGTGCGGCCGCTCTTCAAGAACGATATGGCCGAGCAGAAGAAGAAGCTCATGCAGACGCTCGCGGTGGCCGTCGATGGGCTGAACAACCTGCCGAAGCTCGTGCCCGTGCTCCAGGGGCTCGGCGTCCGGCACCAGGGCTATATGGTGGCCGAGCGCCATTACGACCTGGTGGGCGAGGCGCTGCTCTGGACGCTGCGCGAGGGGCTCGGCGACGCCTTCTCGAGCGACGTCGAGTCGGCGTGGAAAGAGGTCTACGGCGTCGTCTCGGACGTGATGAAGAAGGCCGCCGCCACGCACGTGGCGGTGGGCACCACGCAGGTGCTCCCGCCGACGCCGGCGCCGGGCGCGAGGGATGGCTCCCGGCTGAACGCCCCGCCGCCGGCGCCGGGCCCCGCCGGGCGCCCGGGGGCCGCGGACCCGGCGCAGCGGCCGAACTCGGTGCCGCCGCCCTCGTCGGCCAAGATGGCCGCGCGGACCCTCGTCGGGGTCGTCCCCCCCTGGCAGCAGGGCGAGCCGCCGGCCGCCGGGACCGCGGCGGTGGGCGCGAGCGCTGTCGCGTCGATCAGCCCGCGCACCATCGAGCTCGTGCAGCGCTCGTGGGCGAAGGTGATGCCCATCTCGGACGCCGCGGCGGCGCTCTTCTACGACCGTCTCTTCGAGCTCGATCCGTCGGTGCGGCCGTTCTTCAAGAACGACATCACCGAGCAGAAGAAGAAGCTCATGCAGACGCTCGCGGTGGCCGTCGATGGGCTGAACAACCTGCCCAAGCTCGTGCCCGTGCTCAAATCGCTCGGCGCCCGGCACCACGGCTACATGGTCGTCGATCGCCACTACGACCTGGTGGGCGAGGCGCTGCTCTGGACGCTGCGCGAGGGGCTGGGCGACGGCTTGACGAGCGATGCCGAGGCGGCGTGGAAAGAGGTCTATGGCCTCATCGCCGACGTGATGAAGAAGGCGGCCGCCGAGCACGCCGGCGGCGGGGTCCCGGGCAAGGCCGACGCGGCGCCGGCGCCGGCGCCGCGCGAGCGCCCGCAGCGACCGCCCCTGTCGGAGCCGCGGGAGCCGGCCGCGCAGAGCGTCACGGAGGTGATGCCGCGGAAGAGGCGCCCGGGCCCCCTCGACGAGGACGCCGACACGCTGCACTACCAGACGAACCCGGCCCACGAGGCTCTGGCGGCCAGCGGCCTCGACCGCGAGGAGCGGCGGGCCCCGACGCCCGCCGCCGGCGCGAAGGCGAGCCCGGCGAGCCCGGCGAGCCCGGCGAGCCCGCAAGGGCTCGTCCTCCCGTGGTCGGGGCAGGACATGGTCCTCAACGTCCAAGTCAAGCTGGACGGCCCGCTCGTGACGGTCCCCGCCGCGGCGCAGGTGGCCCCCGCGGCGCCGGTCGTGCTGGAGCCGACCGGGCCGAGCGGCCTCGTCGCCGGGCTCGCGATCGCCCTGCTCTCGATCTCCGCCTCGATGGCCACGGCCATCCTGCTCACGGTGGGCGGGCCCGACAAGGCTGCGGCGGCGGCGGGCGCCGCGGCGGACAGGGCGTCGCCCAACATCGCGTCCCTCGCGACCTACGCCGTGCCGATCATCGTCACGGTCCTCGTCCTCTCGGCGTTCACCATGGGCCACCTCCTGGGCCGGGGCCGGGTGCGGAGCGACGCGGGGCGGCTGTGAGCGGCGCGCGCGGGTTGTGACCTCGGGCCGACGCATGCGCTGGGCGAGCGCAGGGGTTTGATGTCAATATGGGAATACGCTTCCAATGATCGCGGATCCTGCGATGACGCTGACCCACCTGGTAGGACAATGGCTGGGACCCTTCCAGTTGATCCAGCTGCTCGGCATCGGCGCGATGGGCGCCGTGTACCTGGCCAGGGACAGCGTCCTCCAGCGCGACGTGGCGGTGAAGCTCATCGCGAAGGGGAGCGCGGACACGGACCCCGACCGGCGCGACCGCTTCCTGCGCGAGGCGCGCGCGGCGGCGCGCCTCCTCCACCCGAACGTGGTGCAGATCTTCCAGGTCGGCGAGGACGAGGACGTCCGCTACATCGCCATGGAGTACGTCCACGGCCTGACCATGGCGCAGGCGGCGAAGCAGCACGGCGGCCGCCTGCCGGAGCAGTTCGGGATCGAGAAGATGCGCGAGGCCGCGGCGGCGCTCGAGCTCGCGGCGTCGTACGGCATCTCCCACCGCGACATCAAGCCCGCGAACCTCCTGCTCACCGCGTCGGGGACGCTCAAGATCGCCGACTTCGGCCTGGCGTCCCACCCGGAGAGCGGCCCGCTCGGCACCACCGGCACCTCCCGCACGCTGGAGGGCACGCCGTTCTACATGAGCCCGGAGCAGTGGACCGGGCAGGAGATCGCGCCCCCGTCCGACATCTACAGCCTCGGCTGCACCTTCTACCACCTGCTCGTCGGCCGGACGCCGTACTCGGCGCGGGACCTCGCCGGCTGCTTCCAGGCGCACTGCCACGCGCCCGTCCCGGATCCGAAGCTGTCGATGCCCGACATCGATCCGCTCCTCGCGGAGCTCCTGCGCCGCTGCATGTCGAAGCGGGCCCAGGAGCGGCCGTCCGCCGGGCACATCGTGGCGTTCCTCGAGGACATGCTGATGCTCCGGCGCAGCAGCGTGCGGCCGCGGGAGCTGCCGGAGCCGAAGGGCGCCGCGCTGGGCTCGGGGGTGGAGCTCGCCGATACGCGGATAAGCCAGCTCCCGCTGCCGACGAGGGGCACGCTCGCGACGCCGGCGGGCACGATCCTGGTGAACAGCTCGAGCACGAGCGGGCATTTCACCGGCCAGTACAGCTACCGTGACCATTTCGGGCTGACCGGGTACCCGTTCAGCGACATCCGGCAGCCGAGCTTCTTCTGGGATGCGGGCCCGTATGCCTGGATCTTGAGGACCCTGGCGTCGCAGATCGTCGCCGGGCAGCGCCCGGCGATCCTCGTGGGCGAGCCGGGGAGCGGCCGGACGTTCGTGTGCGAGATGATCAAGAACAAGGTCCCTCGCATCCAGGTCTTCTCGATCGAGCCGCAGCTGCTCTTCGGGACGCGGCCTCTCGTATCGCTGTGCAGGCAGGTGGGGGCGTCGTCCGTCTCACCCACCCTGAGCCAGCAGCTCCTCGTCGACGCGTTCCTCGGGCAGGCGCTCCTCCGCACCGGGTCGGACGCGATCGCGGTCCTGGTCGTCGACGGCGTCGATCCGGAGGATCACGACCTCCTGATGGAGCTCCACGACATCCTCCGCTGCGCCCCCCCGGGCAGGCTGTCGATGATCCTGGTGGGCGCCCCCGATCTGCCCCCGACCCTCGCGTCGAACGGCGTGCCGCGCGAGCTCTACTCCGGCGCGCAATCGCTCCTGCTCCCTGGCATGACGCAGCAGGAGATGATCGAGTACATCGATTTCAGGATGCGGTCGGTCGGAGGGAGCGGGCGGGGGCTCAACCTGAACCTCGCGTCACAGCAGCTGCTGCACGCGAGGAGCGGCGGCAGCCCGAAGCTCATCAACATCTACTGCCATAACGCGCTGACGCTCGCGGCGATCCAGGGCGAGCTCGAGGTGAGCCTGTCGTCCATCCGCCTCGGCATGAAGAGCAAGAGCTACCTCACCGCCGAGGCGGCCATGGCCCTGCTCCGCGGCTGAGCCGCGGGCCCCGCTGCCATCGCCTCTGCCGGTGGTCTGGCCGCGGGCTCATTCTCGTCCTCCGAGGGGCGCGGAGGACTCTACAGCAACCCGGCTTCCCGAGCCAAAGGGCGTTGAGCCCGGGGTTGAGCCCGACCCTGCTCTAGCTATCGTTTCCGACCGCTGGCGGCGCCGCCTGTGGCGGTGGTTTGGCCTTGCCCCCCGGCATGGAGGCGAGCACCGCCTCGTCCGTCATCGGAGCGCGCGGCACGTTCTGCGCGCGTCCCATACGTGCTCTCGAGTGCTTGTCGTTGACGATGCACCTGCCGCGCGTGTAGGCGCTGAGCCGGTCGCGCGCGTCCTGTTTGCGGCACGCGCCGAAGGATCTCCTGATCAGCGCGAACCCCGCGCGAAAGCACTTCTCGCGGTCCGCGACGAGGTCGTCATGCGACCACCCCTCCCGGGTCTTGCCGGCGCCGACGCGGATCTGGAGCAGACAGGAATCGACCCCAGAGCCGCGCGCGAGCTTCCCGAGGCCGAGGTCCACGTCGCGACGGTAGCCGCTCTCGAAATAGGCGATCGACAGGAGCAGCGCCATCGTCTCGGCCCGCGCGCGGGGGCCGCCGAAGACCGGCTTCAACTCGGGATCATACGCCACCTTCGCCGCCGCGCGCGCGATCTCGTGGTAGCGCGCGCGGCCGTCCTCGGGCGTCTCGATCGCGTCCTTGATGTGACTCGTCCCGGGCGGAGCCCATGTGATCATGATGCTGACCGCCCACGCGATGATCGACTCCATGACATATGTAAGGTCGTGGTCTCTCTCTGCGTCAAGCATTTAGAACAGCCTGACTGGGATTATCGTCGTGCATTGTATGATCGCGTGCCGCTCAGCGCGCATTATAACGCCCTCGTCGAATTGCCAATCGTGCGGACGGAGGTACGCGGTGCGCAATTGGTTTCGCACCCGCTTCGCGCCCGCGTGATTTCGCGACGTTTGCCGCGGGCATGAAGCGTGGATTGGCTGCCTCCGATCGCCGGGAGAACGACTCGCCCTCATCGAGGCCGCGCGAGGATCGGAGCGAGGACGGGAGCGACGGTGCCGCGCTCTCCGGGGCGGGCGAACCACCCCGGCGCGGCGCGCATCACGCCTTCTCGGCGGCGTCTTCTTCGGAGGTCGCGCGCGTGTCCTCGAGCCGGTCCACCGCGCGCAGCTCGGGGAACAGCCATCCCCAGAGCGCCACGACGGCGATCGTCCCGAGGCCGCCGACTATCACGGTCGGGACGGTGCCGATGAGCCGCGCGAGGGTGCCCGACTCGAGCTCTCCGAGCTCGTTCGAGGCGCCGACGAACACCATGTTGACCGCGCTCACGCGGCCGCGCATCTCGGGCGGCGTGGCGAGCTGCTCCAGGGTCATCCGCACGACGACGCTCACCATGTCGGCGGCGCCGATCACGGTGAGCGCGACGAGCGAGAGGAGGAAGCTGTGCGACAGGCCGAACACGACCGTCGCCAGGCCGAACAGCCCCACGCAGAGGAGCATCTTCGTCCCGGCGTGGCGCCCGATGGGCCGGAACGCGAGGAGCACCGCCATCAGCCCGGCCCCCACCGCGGGCGCGGCGCGCAGCAAGCCGAACCCCTGCGGGCCGACGTGGAGCACGTCGGTCGCGAAGATCGGCAGCAGCGCGACCGCGCCGCCGAGGAAGACGGCCGCGAAGTCGAGCGAGATGGACGCGAGGAGGACCCGCTTCTTGAAGACGTAGCGCAGCCCGGCGAGCGCCGTGGCGAGCGACGGCGGCTTCCTTTCCAGGCGGCCGGTGCGCGCCCGCACGGCCAGGAGGCCGGCGCACGCCGCGGCGAGCGCGAGGCTCGCGCTCAGGTAAACAGGCGCCGGCGCCTTCCAGAGGGCGTAGATCACCCCGCCCAGGCTCGGTCCGCCGATGGCCCCGACCTGCCAGAGCGTCGACTGCCACGTCGCCGCGTTCTGGAAGTGCGCCGCGGGCACGAGGGAGGGCAGGAGCGACGCGCCCGCCGGCCCCTGGAACGCGCGCACCGTGCCGAGCAGCACGAGGACGGCATAGATGGCCGGCACGTTCGGGCTCGGCGAGCGCGCGAGGAAGAAGAGCGCGAGCGCCGCGAGGGACGACGTGAGGTAGCAAAGGACGAGGATCCCCCGCCGATCGAAGCGATCCGCCGCGTGCCCGGAGGCGAGCGACAGCCCCGCGATGGGGAGGAACTGAGCGAGCCCCACATAGCCGAGCGCGAGAGGATCGCGCGTGAGGTCGTAAATTTGAAACCCCACGGCGACCGACTGCATCTGGTACGCCAGGGTGGCGAGCAGACGCGCCGCCGCGTATACGCGAAAATCGCGTGACTCGAAGGCGGCGAACGGCGACGCGGGCTTCAGGGCGGTGAGGTCGACGGCCATGAACGGGTCCGGGGGACGTTCATGGCGCATTCCTGCGAGCGCTGCCAGACGGCGGTTCCGTCCGGCGGGCTCGAGATTCACCCTCGCTGTTCCGCGCGCGCGACGAGCGCTTCGCCTCGCGATCGGTGCCATCGAGGCAGCGAGCGTCGCGCGGGTCGCGCTGCGCCGGCGCAGAATGCTGGCGCGCCGACCCGGAGCCATGGTATGCGGCGGCCCGACATGACACCCCTAGGAAACGACGCCTCACCAAGACGAACGCGCGACCTCGCCGAGCAGGCGCGGCGCGCCTGGACGCTGCTCGGAGGTCACTCCCGCCGCGAGCGTGACGACGATCGCCGCGACGACGACGACGACGACGATCTGCCGCGCCCGAACGCGATCGCCACGCTGCTTCCGTGGCTGAGCCTCGCCGGCTCGTCGCCGCGGACCGCCTGAGCGGCGCGCCCCTCAGGGGCCCGGCGTCGTCACCTGGAGCACCCCGTCGCAGGCGCTCACGACGCGGTCCTCGGTCGCGACGCGCGACCAGCTGAACTCCCGGAGCAGCTCCGCCGGCGTGCACGGCTCGGGGCGATCCCGCAGGCCGACGCAGCAGGCGAGCGCGCCGCAGAGCGCGGGCGCGCTCCGTGCGAGCGCCGCGCCGCGCGCCGCGCCGTGCGTCTTGGCCAGCTTGCCGCCGCGCTCCTCCAGGAGAAGCAGGTGGTGGCGGTAGACAGGCGCCGGCAGCCCGAGCAGCGCCTGGAGCGCCGCCTGCGTCGCGGTGCTCGGCGCGATGTCGCGCCCCCGGACGACGCGCGTGACGCCCGCCGCGCCGTCGTCGACCACCACCGCGAGCTGGTACGAGAACGCGCCGTCGCGCCGGCGCACCACCGGGTCGCCCATCGCCAGCGCGGGCTCCTGCGACAGGTCGAGCCCGCCCTCGTCGACGGGCCGGAACACCCCGTCCGGCAGCCGCGCCCGGATCGGCTCGACGCTCGCGCGCCACCCGCCGGGCGGCAGCGCGCGGCCCCGCGCGCGGTTGTCGTACGCCCAGCCGCCGTCGGGCGCGCGCCGGCCGATCGCGCGCACCTCCTCGCGGGTCGCGGAGCAGGGATACAGCGCGCCGAGCGCCTCCAGCCGGTCCATCGCCGCCTCGTGGTGCGCCCGCCGGGTGTGCTGCTCGAGGCGCTCGTCGAAATCGAGCCCCAGCCACGCGAAATCCGCTTCCAGGGCGCGCGCGAGCTCGGGCCGGCAGCGGTCGGGATCGAGGTCCTCCAGCCGGAGGAGCAGCCGCGCGCCCCGCGACCGCGCGTCCAGCCAGCAGAGCAGCGCCGCGGCGAGCGTGCCGAGGTGGGCGGGCCCGGTGGTCGACGGGGCGAACCGGCACACCTCGCTCATCGTTCCTCCTGCCGGCGCGGGCCGCGGCGCTCGGGCCGCCCGTGCTCCGGGCGCGCGGCCCGTGTCACGCCGCGCCTCAGAGGAAGCGAGCGATGCGCGCCCGCACGCGCGGCTCGCCCAGCACCGCCATCACCTCGGTGAGATCGGGGCTGTTGCGCGTCCCGCAGACAGCGACCCGGAGCAGCATCGAGACGTCGCCGACATGGCCCTTCCACGACTCGGGAGAGGCCTTGTACTGCTTCACCTCGCCGGCGTAGCTCGAGGCCACCGCGATCTGCCGGATCTTCTCGAACCACGCCTCCTTCGAGTCGGCCGGATCGAAGACCTCGAGCATCTGCCGGAGCAGCGGCCTGCGATCCCCCTCCGGGACGTTCTCGGGGAAATCGAACGTCTCGACGCGGCTGTAGAGCTCGTCGTAGAAGAAGAAGAGCTGGGAGCGCAGGTCGGGCCAGGTGACGATGCGCTTGTTCGACTTCTTGCCGCCGCGCTCGATGCCGAGCGCGCGCTTCGTGTACTCCGGATCTCGCTCCATCAGCGCGGCGAGCTCCGTGTCGTACGTCCTCGCCCAGTCGAGGCCCTGGGTGTAGACGTCGTCGGCGCTCATCCGGCTCACGACCGCCTGGCTGACGCTCTTCAGCTTCACCAGGTCGCTCAGGGCGCCGCCGGGAGCGAGCTTGTTGAGCTTGAGGGGGAAGGCGGAATAGGGCTTGTCGGGGTTCGCCTTGCGCCAGTCCTCGAACGCGGAGTTGGCGATGTTGAGCAGGTACTCGATCGTGGCCGTCTCCGGGACGCCGATCTCCCGGTAATACTCGATGTTCGCCTCGGGGTCCTTGCGCTTGCTCAGCTTGCGCCGCGCGTCCGAGACCTTGAGCTCGCCCGTCTCCGGGTCCGTCTCCTCCACGCGGTCGAGCTTCTGGATCGGCGGGACGTGGGCGTACTCGACCGGCCTGAACCCGAGCACGCGGAAGAGCTGCAGGTGGAGCGGCATCGACGAGATCCACTCGTCACCGCGGATCACGTGCGTCGTCCGCATCAGGTGATCGTCGACGGCGTGGGCGAAGTGGTAGGTGGGGATGCCGTCCGACTTGAGGAGGATGGTGTCGAGATCGTTGACGGGCATCGAGATGACGCCCTTCACGCCGTCCTTCCACTCGACCCGGCCGGAGACGTCGTCCGGGGCGCGCAGCCGGAGCACGAACGGGGTGCCGCTCGCGAGCGCCTCCTTCACCCGGGCGAGCGGCGCGTCGCGCCACTTCGCCCACCGGCCGTGATAACCGGTCTTGATCGCGACGGGCTTCTGGTCCTGGACCCCCTTCTCCTGGAGCGCCTTCTGCTCCTGGACCGCCTTCTTCTGGAGCGTCTCCTGCTCCTGCCGGATGGCGTCGAGCTCCTCGACCGTGCAGAAGCAGGGGTAGGCGAAGCCGCGGCGGAGGAGGTCGATCGCGTAATCCCGGTAGATCTCGGCCCGCTCTGTCTGGATATAAGGGCCGTAGTCGCCCTGCTGAACGAGCTCGCCGCGCGACGCTCCTCCCTCCTTGGCCGGCGCGCGGAGCACGCCTTCGTGAGGGGAGAGATCGAAGCGTGCCAGCGAGTCGACGATGGTGTCGATCGCGCCGGGGATGGCGCGCTTCACGTCGGTGTCCTCGAGGCGGAGGAAGAAGACGCCCTCGCTCTGGAGGGAGAGCCGCTTGTTGATGAGCGACACGAAGACGCCGCCGATGTGCATGAACCCGGTGGGGCTCGGCGCGAAGCGGGTGACCATCGCGCCTTTGGGCAGCGCGCGCCGGGGATAGCGCGCCTCGTACTCCTCGGGCCGCCTGGCCGACGCCGCGGCCTCGCCGAACAGGAGGCGCACGAGCTCGTCGCGGTCCTCCCCGGGGCCCGGTTCGCGGACGGTGACGGGAAGCGTCGTCTCGTTCGAGGCCTGCTTGTCCATGAGGGCGCGTCGCTCCTGGTCTGACATCGGGCGGGAAGGGGAGGGAGGCAGCCTTTGCACGCCCGCCTGGCCTTGTCAATCCGTGGCCTTGGCGGGCCGCGTGGGCGCCGCGTGGGCGCCATGTGACCCGCCCCCGTCGCGCGGCGCTACTGCGGTGTCGTCTCGCCGACGAGCCAATACGTCTTCATCGCGCCCTTGCCCTTGATCGTCACGAGGCCCCGCTCCTCGAGGAGGAAGTCCCCCACGAGCCGGGCATAGCTCGCCTCGCTCACCTGGATTCTCCCGGGCTCTCCGCTCGACTCCATGCGGCTCGCCACGTTCACCGCGTCGCCCCAGAGGTCGTAGCTGAACTTCTTCTTGCCGATCACCCCGGCGATGACAGGCCCGGTGTTGATGCCGATCCTCAGCCGGAACGGCTCGCCGTCGTCGGCCAGGAACTGGCCCATGACGTGGGTCATCGCGAGGGCCATCCGCGCTATCGCCATCGCGTGATCGGGGCGCTGCGCCGGCAGCCCGCCGACGACCATGTAGGCGTCTCCTATGGTCTTGATCTTCTCCAGGCCGTGCTGCTCGGCGAGCTGATCGAACGACGAGAACATGCGGTTGAGCAGGCCGACGAGCTCCGCCGGGGTCTGCCGTGTGGCGAGGGAGGTGAAGCCGGCGATGTCCGCGAAGAGGATGGTCACCTCCTCGAAGTGCTCGGCGATGAGCTGCTCGTGCTCCTTCAGCTGCTCGGCGATGGAGCTCGGCAGGATGTTGAGGAGGAGCCGGTCCGAGCGCTCGTGGGCCCGCTCCGCCGCCGCCTTCGCCTGCTCGAGCGCGGCCTTCTGCTGGCTCTGCCGCCGGGCGTTCGTCTCGAGGGCCGAGAGCATGCCGTTGATCGAGCCGGTGAGGCGCGACAGCTCGTCGGTGCCCGGCATCGCGATCCGCGCCGAGAGGTCGCCGACGCCGCCGATCTCGGTGACCTCCCTGCTGAGCCGGGCGAGCCGGTAGAGGACGAGCTTCTCCAGGAGCAGCAGGGTGACGCCCCCGAAGACCAGCCCGACGAGCACCGTCACAAGCACGAGGTAGCGCAGCGTGTCGTGGCCCATCCTGAGGATCGCCCGGTCGTTGTCGACGCGCAGGAGCAGCGCCGGCCGGCCGTCGAGGTCGTCGAGGACGGTGTACCCGGCGATCCGGTCCTCGCCGAACGGGTGGACGAGGATCGCCTCGCGGCCTGTCATGGCGGCGCGCGCCTCGAGGAAGTCGGCGGGCAGGTCTGGGTCGTCGAGGCGGCGCACGGCGAGCGAGAGGCCGGCGGGCTCGGTGAGGCGCTTGATCTCGGCGTCCGTCAAGAAGCGCCCGAACGTGACGGAGCCGGCGACCGGGCCGCGGCCCGAGCTGCCGACGCTCGGCTGGGAGCAGACGAGCATCGGCCCGTCCGGCAGGAGGACGATGCCGCCCCGGACCGCGCTGGCCGGCGCGTCCTGCCCGAACAGGAGATCGCCGACGCGGAGCCGCTCGGCGACGCCCCGCGGGAGCGGGGCCCAGCGCTTCGTGGTGTGATCGTAGCCGGTGCTGTACACGGGAATTCCGTCCGCGTCGGCGAAGACGGCGAGATCGATCCGGGTGATGTCGAAGAGCTCGGCGACGAGGTTCGAGCGGACGAACTCTTGATTACCGTCCTGCACGAACGCGTATGCGTCGTCCCACTGGCTCCAGTCGGTCCAGCGCGCGTTGAAGTCGCGGATGGCCTGGTTGAACAGGTTGAGGGCCACCTGGGCGGTGCGGCGCGTGTCCTGCGCCTCGGCGGCCCTGGAGTTGGCGAGGAGCGCCCTCGACGAGACGCCGTACAGGGCAAAGCTGAGCCCGAGCAGCGTGGCGGCGATCGCCAGCAGCGTCTTTGCGCGCAGCGAGAGCAAGGCGTCGAGGGTGGGCTTCAGCGTCAGCGGCGGCGAGAGTATCGAAATGCGCGCCGGCGTGGAAGTGCGCCGGCGCGAGGTGCGGCCGGAGCGGAAGCGCGCCGGTGGGGCGGGGACGGTGCGCGGCGGGAGAGGGGGGCCGGCGGAGTCCGGCGGTCGTCTGGATGGGTCTGCTGGATGGGAGTGGGAGGCGCGACGTCCTCATCCGTCCACGCAGCCCGCAAGGCACCGAGTTCCAGACGTGGTTCGAGGACGTTTCCGACGGCCGCCCGTGCTGCGCTGCGCCTTCGTGTCCTCCTCGGAAATACAGGTTTATAGTAATGAAAACAACTCGGCAGGTCGTCGGTGTTACGGGGCCATGGTGCGCATCGTCACGGTATCTCAATTCCCCCCGGTGCTTCCTTGGACCGCTCTCGCGAGAGCAGATAGAATGCTCTCGATGCTCACGCCCTGCCGGCTGCTCGTCGCTCCTGCGCTCCTCCTCACCCTCGCTGCGTGCGCCAACGGCACCGACGAGTTAATGCCCGGGTACTACGAGGAGCAGGCCGGTGGCGGCGGAAGCGGCGGAGGAGACGAAGGGGGCGCCGGAGGGGCGGATGCGTCTTCGAGCTCGAGGGCGAGCTCGAGTTCGAGTTCGAGCTCGAGCTCCGCCGGGGTCGGCGGCGCCGGGGGCGAGGGCGGCGGGGGCGGGAGCGGTGATGGCGGCGGGGGCGAGGGCGGCGACGGAGGACCGGAGGGCGACTGCGACTATGGGGCGCCGAACACCTGCACTGGCGCAGAGGATCTCGGTGAGATCTCGGGCGACTTCGAAGCCGATTCGTTCAAGGTGACAGGCACCACATCGAAGTGGTTCAAGATCAAGGTCGTCGACCTAGACGACGAGGCTAGCTCCGAGCATTTTCGCGCCACGCTCACCTTCCCGCCGGGCATGAACTTCGATTTGATCGTGTATGAGGGGGATATTGACGCGCCGGATTGCTTCGTGTCCGGCGTAAGGGGTCAGGGTACACCCGAGTCGTTCTACGCGACTTGGGACGACCTCCCTATCTTTGACGACCACCGCTGGTTCAGCCTCGAGGTGCGGCACGTGGAGGGGACCGCCTGCGGCGAGGACGCACGATGGACGTTGACGCTTGAAGGCAACAATGCGGCGTTGCCCTGAGTCTGCACGCGCAGCAATGCAGGAGTAGACGCCGTACCTATCTACAGGTGGGCCCGTGCAGAAGACACAGAGTCTGAGACTGAGCGCGCCATACATCAGCGCCCTCTCGCCTCGGTCTTGCTTCGTGCGGAACAGCGCTCCTCGTCTGGCGCTGCATTCACGGTGACATCCGCGCCATCACTACGGTGAAATTGTCCATCATCAGCGGCAGGTCAACCAGATCGATCGCGCCGTCGCTCATGCCCGCCACGACGATCTCGCGGGTCTTCGAATGGATCGCTGCCGAGGTTGCTCCCTGGAACGCCGCGCCGCTGCCGTAGCGGTGACTCCACCGGTGAGTTCCCGAAGCGTCGAACTTGGCGACGAACCAGTCGCCATCGATGGCGGCCAGCTCCCCGCCGCCGAAATCAACTTTTCCACGGAAGCCGCCAGCGAAGACGAGTTCGCCCTCGCTGTCGAGCGCGACGCCGTGGAATGATACGCCCCAGCTCTGATCGGTCGTGTCTCCGAGCTGTTTCGACCATGTGTGAGTGCCCGTCGCTGAAAAGCGGACGACGAAGAGGTCAACGTCGTCCGCGCTGGCCGTCTCGCGCGTGACAGCCACCGAATCGTTCGTTCCCCGGAATGCTACCTTGCCGGAGAAGACCCCGACAATGCCGGAATTGCCTGCCGGGTCAACGTCGACGCCGCCGATCTCGACCGTGCTGCCGTCGCCGTGGGTAAAGGCCGTATTCCAGATGAGTGCTCCCTCTGCGTCGTACTGGGCCACCCACCCGGATGGTCCGATGCTGGAAGACCGACGGGTATTGCCAGCGCCGAAGTCGACCGAGTTCACGAACGTGCCGGCGACCACCACACGGTCCATCGCATCGACCCCGATGCCTCTGCCATATTGGGCACCCGGGGTATCGTCCATGTGGTCCCCGATCCGGACGCTGTAGACATGGCCGCCGTCCACACCGCTCAGTCGCACCAGAAAGCCGTCCGTGTCCGGCACACCCGCGGTCTCGAGCGTCGGGCCGCCGAAGGTCACGGCCCTGCTGAAGGCCCCGGTGATCACGGCGTCGCCGTTTGGCGCTACGGCGAGGTCCCACGGTGTGACCTCGCCTTCCAGGTCGCCGAACCGCTTGCTCCACACGTGGCCGCCCTCCGCGTCGAGCTTGGTGACCAGCATGTCGCTGCGACCGCTGGCTGTGAGCTCGTCGCCGCCGAGGTTCACGGTCCCTTTGTACTTGGTCGCGAACAGGACGTTGCTCTCCGCATCTACCGCTACCGCGGCCCAGCTCTCCGGGCTCGGCATTCCGACGCTGTACACATGGTTGCCGGCGCCGTCGAACACGGCGAGGAAGATGCCCATGTCCGGCTGCTCCGGCAGGGCTGTCGTGGCATCCAGGCCAAAGTTGAGTTCGCCTACATAGAGTCCCGCCAGCGCGATGCGATCGCCCCTCGGGCTGATCGCCACCGACGTTGCCGTCCGGTCGAATCCCGCGCTGGACATCCTGGCCCACAGGACGTCGCTGCAGCCCACGCCGTCGCAGTCCTCGTCGCCCCGCTGGTTGCAGTCCTCCTCGCTCGGGAGCACCTGCTCCTCGCACGCGCCCCACGTCCTGTCCCCGCCGCAGGTCTGCGTGCCGGGTGCGCAGAGGCCGACCCCTTCGGTCTCGCTCGCGCCCTCGTAACACGGCCGCGTGTCGCCCCGCTCGCAAGGCGCCGCGTCGCCGCCCCCGGCCCCGCTGGAGCCGGGGGCCGCGGCGTCGGTGAACTCGTCGAGGCCGAGCAGCGTGCCGCAGCCGGAGACGAGCAGCGCCGTCATGGCGATGGATGGGATGGAGGGGAGAGGACGACGCAGGAGAGGCACGCGGGAACCGTAGCCGATGCCGCCCCCTCCAGCCCAGAGGGCTCGTCGATCATCGCTCGTCAGGCACCGCGCGCTGCACCGGGCCCTTCCGGAGGGCCGCCGGTCGCCGGCAACGCGGTGCCTCATCCGTTCACACGCCACATCAGCCCGCGCTGATCGGGATGTGACGGGGCTTGAGCGACGCGCTCTTCGGCAGGTGAATCCGCAGGACGCCCGCCTGGAGCTCCGCGGCGATCTTGTCCGAATCGATGCCCTGCGGGACCACGAAGCTGCGACGGAAGTCCGGCAGGTCGCCCGCGCTCTGCTCGCGCTCGGCCGCCTCGGTGCGCCGGCCCTCGAACGTCAGCTCCCCCTTCTCCAGACGAATGGCCAGCTTGTCCTGCGTCACACCCGGGAGATCCGCCACGACCAGGAGCTCGTCGGCGTTCTCGTAGATGTCCACCGCCGGGGGCACCGCAGGGCGCTGCTGGATCTTCTCAGGGTTACTCTCAGCACGGTGGGTCAAGTTGCGATCGGTGCTCATCTTCATCACTCCTTCCTCGGTACATTCCAGATCCGCTGCTCGCCGGATCGTCTCTCTCCTCTCGGTCTGCTCCCGTCTGCCCCTCAGCGCGCCGTCACCGTGATCTGCCGCGGCTGCGCCTCGGCGGCCTTGTTCAGCGTCAGCGTCAGCACGCCGTTCCTGAGGACCGCAGAGGTCTTCTCGGGGTCGACCTTGCTCGGCAGCGTGAAGCTCCGGCTGAAACGCACCCCGCCCCGCTCCTTGCGGTGGACGAGATAGCCCTCCGGCGCGTCCGACTTGCGCTCTCCGCTCACGGTCAGGACGTCCTGGTTGAGCGAGATCTGGACGTCCTTCTCCGTCAGACCCGGAAGATCGGCCTTCACGACAAGCGCGCTGCCCGTGTCGAACAGGTGAATGCGCGGGCCGGGCGTGTACCGCGACGACGGGTCGAACTCGCCGCGGAGCGACGATCGCGGCGCGTCGTACTCCTCGAACGCCCGATCCATCCGCCGGCGAAGCTCATCCATCATGGCAAACGTGCGATCGAAATCCGTGGTTCGGTTCAGCATGACGACTCCTCCATGACCCCCGCGCGCGGCGCGCGCCGGGGCCTCGCCCGCGGCGCCGTCACCCCTGCTCGCGACGGCCCATTTATTGTAGTGTTACGGGACCTTGGCTCCGAGAGCCGGTCTCCTCGCACCGCCCAATCTTTGCACGGCGCCGGGGGTGTCAAGAGCCGCGCCAGCCCTCCCGCTCACCGCGCCGGACCGGGAGGAGGGCGAGCTCGACGGGCATCGCCACCCTCCCCAGAAGAACCTCCAGGACACCCAAGGACGCCTCCAGCTGCGACAGCCCGGTAGATCGACCAGCGTTGAACAACCCTGGAGTCAGGTTCGAGGTAGTGGTACAAACCATGGACATGCTGATCCGCCCGCCCGCTCCCCGCCGCCCGCGGCCCGCCCGCCTCCTCTCGGCCGCCTCCGCCGCGACGCTGGCCGTCGCGCTGGTCTCGGGCGCCGCGCTGGCGCTGCCGCCTGTGGGCGATCGGGCGCCGAACGCCCGCGTCGAGGACGCCGACGGCCGCGAGCTCCAGCTCAAGGCGCTGCGGGGCAAGCCGATCCTCATCGTCTACGAGGACAAGGACTCGACGACGCAGAACCAGGCGCTCAAGGACGCGCTGGCGAAGCTCGCGAAGGGCGACCGCTACAAGCGATCCATCGCCGTCACGGCCATCGCCGACGTGAGCTCCTACGACTTCTGGCCGGCGAAAGGGTTCGTGAAGGACGCCATCCGCGACGAGTCGCGGAAGGTCGGCGCGACCATCTACTGCGACTGGGACGGCACCTTCCGCGAGGCCTACCGGCTCCGCCGCGGCATCAGCAACGTCATCCTCGTCGGCAAGAACGGCCAGGTGCTCTTCGCGGCCGAGGGCAAGCTCAAGCCCGAGGCGCAGACAAGGGTCCTCGACCTGCTCCGCAAAGAGGTCGACGGCTGACCGCGGCGCGCGCGCAAGCCGGCGCGGCGCGCGCTCAGTTCGCGTCCTTGCGGCGCCGGCGCGAGAGCAGCGCGGACTCGACCTGCGTGCGGATCTCCGCCATCTCCGGGGCCGCCACGAGGCCGCCGCGCGCCTCGATGAACGGCCGGAGCGCCTCGGAGCCGGCGCCGCCCACGATCCACGGCGCGTCCCGGCAGGCGTCGGCGTAGGCGTCGATGAGCTCGCGCGCGGCCGGCGGCGGCGGCGGGATCGCGACCGTCAGGGCGATGATGTCCGGCGCGAGCGACTCGACCGCGCGCGCGATCGCGGCAGGCGGCGTCCTCGGGCCGAGCACGATCGAACGGAAACCCCACGCGCAGAAGCGCAGGCCGATGCCGAACAGCCCGAGCACGTGATCCTCGTCGGCAAAGGCGGCGAGCAGCACGCGCCGCCCGCTCTCGCCCGGCTGCGCCAGCCGCAGGAGGTGCATCAACGTCGCGCCGAGGACCTGCGAGGCGAGGTGCTCCTGCGCGACCGTGATCTTCCCCTCGTGCCAGAGGTCGCCGATGCGCTCGAGCGCCGGGCCGAGCGCGCGCTCGAAGATCGTCACCGAAGGGCCGAGCGACAGGGCCCGGTTCACCTCGGCCTCGAGGCCGTCCGGATCGAACCGGATCGCTGCGTCGACGATGCGCTCGCTCGCGCCCGCGAACGCGTCGCCGCCGTTCATGTGCACCGGCGCGCGGGGCACCTCCGTCTCGCGCACCATGCGCGCCGCCTCGGCCGCGGCCATCCCGCCGTTCACGTAGTCGCGCATCTTCTTGATCACCGCGACATCGTCATCGCTGTACAGGCGATACGCCGACGCCGTGCGCGCAGGGGACGGCACGCCGTAACGACGCTCCCACGCGCGCAGGGTCGCCGAGGACACGCCACACATCTTCGAGACGGCCTGGATTCTGTAGCGGCTCAAGTGAACGACCCTGGTGGACCCGCCGAGCCGCGGCCGCCAGCGCCGGCTCGAAGCACCGAGCCGGCGGGCGGCGCAACCCCAGGAAGGCCAGCTTGCGCAGATGTTTTCGCCTTTGTCAAAGGCTAGTACAAACATTATCCTGGGCACCATGCGAAACACCAGCGCTTCTTCGGCGCATGAAGAGCGGCCCGGCCCGTCGCCGGGCGACGACGGGGCCGCCCGGCGGCAGGCGCCGCGCGCGGCGGGCGCCCGTGGGGCGTCGCGCGCGCCGCGCGCCGTCGTGATCGGCAGCGGGTTCGGGGGCCTCGCGGCGGCCGTGCGGCTCGGGGTGCGGGGCTACGAGGTCACCGTCGTCGAGAAGCTCGACGAGCCGGGCGGGCGCGCGTACGTGCACCGCCAGGACGGCTTCACCTTCGACGCGGGGCCGACCGTGATCACGGCGCCGTTCCTCTTCGAGGAGCTCTGGCAGCTCTGCGGCCGGAACCTGGCCGACGACGTCGATCTGCGGCCGGTGACGCCGTTCTACCGGATCCGCTTCCACGACGGCGTGACGTTCGACTACACGGGCGACGCCGCCGCGATGCGCGCCGAGGTCGCGCGCCTGTCACCCGGCGACGTCGCGGGCTACGAGCGCTTCGTCAAGACAAGCGAGGCGATCTTCCGCGTCGGGTTCGAGGAGCTCGCCCACGTGCCGTTCGGGTCGTGGACGGACATGGCGCGAATCGTGCCCGACATGATGCGGCTCGAGAGCTACCGCACGGTGTACGGGCTCGTCGCGAAGCACGTGAAGGACGACCGCCTGCGCCAGGTGCTGAGCTTCCACCCGCTGCTCGTCGGCGGGAACCCGTTCTCGACCACCTCGATCTACGCCCTGATCGCGTTCCTCGAGCGCAACTGGGGCGTGCACTTCCCGATCGGCGGCACGGGCGCGCTGGTGCGCGGGCTCGTGTCGCTCATCGAGGGGCTCGGCGGATCGGTGCGGTGCGGCGCCGAGGTGCGGCGCATCGCCGTGGAGGGCGGCCGCGCCCGGGGCGTCGAGCTCGCGTCGGGCGAGCGGCTCTCGGCCGACGTCGTCGTCTCGAACGCGGACTCGGCGTGGACCTACAGGCACCTCGTGGCGCCCGAGGCGCGGAAGCGCTGGACCGACCGGCGCATCGAGCGGCAGCGCTACTCGATGAGCCTCTTCGTGTGGTACTTCGGCACGCGCCGGCAGTACCCGGACGTCGCGCACCACACGATCCTCCTCGGGCCGCGGTACAAGCCGCTGCTCGAGGACATCTTCGAGAAGCACGTGCTCGCAGACGACTTCAGCCTCTACCTGCACCGGCCGACCGCCACGGATCCGGCCCTCGCGCCGCCCGGCTGCGACGCGTTCTACGTGCTGTCGCCGGTGCCGAACCTGCTCAGCGGCACGGACTGGCCCGCGACCCAGGAGCGCTACAGGCGCTCCATCGCGGCGCTGCTCGAGGCGACCGTCCTGCCGGGGCTCGAGGGCGCGCTCGCGAGCTCGCGGCTCCTCACGCCGCAGGACTTCCAGGACCGGCTGCTGTCGTTCCGCGGCGCGGCGTTCGGCCCGGAGCCGGTGCTCACGCAGAGCGCCTTCTTCCGGCCCCACAACGCGAGCGAGGACATCGAGCATCTCTATCTCGTCGGGGCAGGGACGCACCCAGGGGCCGGTCTGCCCGGGGTGCTCTCGTCGGCGCGCGTGCTGGATCGGGTGGTGCCGGATGCATCGAAGTTCCGTTGAGGCGTCGGCGGCGGACTTCGCCGCGTGCAGGGCGCTCCTCCGCAAGGGATCGAAGAGCTTCGCCGCCGCGGCGCTGCTGCTGCCGCCGCGCGTGAGGGAGCCGGCGGCGGCGTTCTACGCGTTCTGCCGGGTCGCCGACGACGCGGTCGACGAGCTCGGCGAGCACGCCCCGCCGTCCGCGGCCGCGGCGGCGGTCGCGGCGCTGCGCGAGCGGCTGGCGCGCGCCGCGGCGGGCGCGCCGGACGACAGCCCCGTCGACCGGGCGCTCGCCCACGTGATGGCAGAGCACGGGCTGCCGCGCGCGTTCATCGAGGCGCTGCTCGAGGGGCTCGCGTGGGACGCGGAGGGGCGCCGCTACGAGACGCTCTCGGAGCTGAACGCCTACGCGGCGCGCGTGGCGGGCACCGTGGGCGCGACGATGTCGACGCTCATGGGGGCGCGGGGGCCCGACGCGCTCGCGCGGGCGTGCGACCTGGGCGTCGCCATGCAGCTCACGAACATCGCGCGCGACATCGGGGAGGACGCCCAGCGCGGGCGGATCTACCTGCCGCTCGCGTGGCTGCGAGAGGCCGGGATCGAGCCGGACGCCTGGCTCGCGCGGCCCGCGTTCGACGACCGGCTGGGGCGCGTCGTGGCGCGGCTGCTCGCCGAGGCGGAGGTGCTCTACCGCCGCGCGGGCGCCGGCATCCCGATGCTGCCGCGCGACTGCCGCGCGGCGATCCAGGCGGCGCGGCTCATCTACGCCGACATCGGGCGCGTCATCGCGCGCCGCGGCTTCGACTCGGTGTCGACGCGCGCCGTTGTGTCGCCCGGCCGCAAGGTGTGGCTCGTGCTGCAGGCGCTCGTCCGCAGTCCGGTCGCGCCGGAGGAGGAGCGCGAGCACGGCGCGGCGCCGCCGCTCGACGAGGTCCGCTTCCTCCTGGAGGCGGCGCGATGAGGGCCGGAGCAGGCGGCGCGGCGGGCGCGGCGGCGCGGGAGCTCGACGCGGCGCGCGGACGCGTGCGCGAGGCGGGCGGCGAGGCGCTGCTCGCGCGCCTGGAGCACCTCGACGCGGCGCGGGTCGCGCCGGCGCCGCAGACGGGCCTCGGGCGCGCGCCGCGGCCGCCGGACCGGGGCGCGGCGGCCGACTACGACGTGGTGATCGCCGGCGGCGGGCTGTCGCTCCTGCTCGCGCCGATGCTCGCGGCGGCCGGGCTGCGGGTCGCGGTGCTCGACAGGGCGCGGATCGGCGCGGCGCACCGCGAGTGGAACGCCGGGACAGCCGAGGTCGAGGCGCTGTCGGCGTCGGGGATCTTCGCGCAGAGCGAGGTGGAGCGGCTCGTTGTCGCCCGCTACGTCGAGGGGCTGTGCCGCTGGCACGGCGGCGGGACGTACCCGGTGCGCGGCGTGCTCGACCACGCGATCGACGCGGGGGGGCTGCTCGCCGCGGCGCGGGCCCGGGCCGAGGCGCTCGGGGTGACGCTGCTCGACGGGCACGCGCTCCTCGGGCACGCGGAGGGGCCGGACGCCGTCGCGCTCGCCGTGGCCGAGGCGCGGGCGGGCGCCGCGCCGCGCGATCTGTCGGCGCGGCTCCTCGTCGACGCGCGCGGCGCCGCGAGCCCCTACGCGACCGCGGACCTTGTCTGCCCGACCGTGGGCGGCGTGCTCGCGGGGCTCGCGGAGGGCGATGGGGAGCGGCGGATCCGGCCGGATGTCGGCGAGATCCTCGCCACGACGGAGGACGTCGAGGAGGGCAGGCAGCACCTCTGGGAGGCGTTCCCGGGGCGGCCGGGCGAGACGACCGTCTACCTCTTCTATTACGCGCGCTCCGGGGACGTCGGGCCGGGCGCGCTGCTGTCGCTCTACGCGCGGTTCTTCCGGCTCCTCTCGCGGTACAAGGAGGGCGACGCGCGGCTCGTCCGGCCGACGTTCGGGTTCATCCCCGGCTGGTCGCGGCTGTCGGCCGCGCCGCGCGCGCCGGGGCGGCGGGTGCGGCTCGTGGGGGACGCGGCGGCGCGGCACTCGCCGCTGACGTTCTGCGGCTTCGGCGCGAACGTGCGCGAGCTCGCGGCGACGGCCGTCGACCTGGCGCGCGCGGCGCGGGATCCGGGCGCGCCCAGCACGGCGCGCGACGCGCCGGTGCACTCGGGCACGGGCGCGCTCGCGGCCCTGATGGCGAGGCCGGCCGGCGGGGCGAGGGCAGGGGAGATGAACGCGCTCCTCAACACGGCGTTCGCGGTGCTCCACGCGATGGGCAACGACGCGTACGCGGCGCTGCTGCGCGATGAGATGCAACCTGGCGATTTTGTTAGATTTTTGCGCGAGACGGCGGCGCGGCGGCCCGAGGTGTACCGCGAGGTCGTGAGCGCGCTGCCGCTCCGGGCCCTCGGCCGCTGGGGAGCGGGGCTCGCGCGGGAGCTCTACCGCGCCCGCTGAGGGGCGCGCTCGCCGAGGGGGGCTCCGGCGGAGGGGCGTCCGGGCGCGGCGCCCGCCGAGGGGCGCCCGGGCGCGGCGCCCGCCGCTGCCCGGCGCGCGAGGACGAGGGGCCCGAGGAACAGGCCGTACGGCGGGCCCCCGGTGCTGTGGTGGACGCGGTGCGCGTCGCGGACGCGCGCGAGGTAGGGGATGCGCGCGAGGCCGGAGACCGGGAGCCGCCGGTGGACGAGGCCGTCGTGGACGAGGACGTAGGCGGCGCCGAAGGCGGTCATGCCGAGGCCGAAGCCGTAGGCGGCCTCGCGCAGCGGGCCCGGCGCGCCATCGCAGCCGTAGATGATGAGCCCGGCGGCGATCGGGGCGTGGAGGAACGCGAGCGCGTCGTTCTGCTCGAAGGCGCCGCGCCGCTTCGTGTGGTGGGAGCGGTGGATGCTCCAGAGGGCGTGGTGCCAGACCCTGCCGTGGAGGAGCGCGGCCCACACCTCCATGGTCGCGAAGGCGGCGAGCGCCGTGGCGATCCAGATCGCGAGCGAGAGCGTCACGACGCCCTCCGCATGCGGAAGGGCAGGAGGAGCTGGACCCAGGGGCTGGCGAAGCGGTCGAGCGAGAGGGCCTCGTGGACGACCATCGCCGGCTTGCCGCCGAACGTCGCCGTCGCCAGAGAGCGCGCGTAGAACGGCGTGTCCTCGTAGGTGCGGAGGAGCCGCGGCGCGGAGCCCGGGTCGGCGGCGATGTCCCGCGCCATGCCCCAGCGCGTGCCGCCGAGCGGCCGCGGGGTGAGCGGCGGGAGCTCGCGCGCGCCGCCTCCCGCGTCGAACGCGGGCGAGAGGAGCATGCGCGTGCCGTCCCGGCGCCGGACGTCGTAGGTGAGGGCGATCCCGTCCGCCCCGAGCGCGCGGGACCAGGTCCAGCGCTCGAAGGCGTGCTCGAGCGGCTCATCGCCGGAGTTCGTGTCGAGGTAGGCGCTGCCGGAGAAGCGCAGCGACGGGTGCGTGAGCTCGACCTCGGCGCGCGCGATCGGCGCGACGGGCGCCCAGCGATGGCGCCCCCGGCCGTCCAGCGCGACCCCGGGCTGCGCGCCGCCCGCGCCCGGCGTCGCGGGCTCGGGCGCCGACGGGCGGAGGCGCACCGTCCCGGAGAGCCGCGAGGGCACCGGCGCCGTGATCTCGTCGAAGGCGACGCGGAGCTCGCCCCCGGCCCACTCCATCAGGCTCGGGCCGATGGCGAGCGACCGCGGCGACCTGAAGACGGCGCGCCGCGGCCGCTCGGTCAGCGCCCAGCGATCGGCGCGCGGGCCGTACAGCGCGACGTTCATCGCGCAATGCATGAGCGGGTCCGCGGCGCCGCGCGCGCGGGCCCTCGCGTAGTACGGCGAGAAGACGCTCCCGAGCATCGCGATGATCGTGAGCGCGCTCCGGCCGTCGTCGCTCACCGCGTCCAGGTACCACCAGGCGTAGCCGCCGCTCGGGATCTCGAGGTCGAAGCGAGGTCCTCCATCACGCTCCGCGCCGCGAGCTGGCCGCTCAGCGCCGCCATCGGCACGCCCGCCCCCGGGTGCGCGCTCCCGCCCGCGAAGTACAGGCCCTGGAGCTTCGAGCGCGAGGCCGGGCGCGCGAAGGTCGAGCTCCACCCGTGAGACACCGGCCCGTACAGCGCGCCCCCCGTCGCCGGGAACATGCGCTCGAAGTCCGCCGGCGTCGTCACCACCGGGGAGGGGCCCGCGCTCTTCAGCGAGAGGCCGGACCTCTGCAGTCGATGGAACACACGCTGCTCGCATTCTTGGATCTCCGTGGATGAGGGGGTGTGCATATCACCGGTCGCGGGGGCGTTGAGGAGGAAGAACAGACGCTCTCCGGCGTGCGCCTCCGGGGGCGCGCCGGCCGCGGCCCCGCCGGGCCCCGGCGACGGCTCATCCCAGCGGTCCTCGGCGCAGACATAGACCGTGGCGTCGCGCGGGACCGCGGCGCGCTCGAAGAGGTCGCGGAACTCGGCCTCGTAGTCCCCGGAGAAGAAGACGTTGTGCCGGAGGAGGGGAAAGCCGCTCACCTCGGCCACGAGCGCCCAGGTGATCGCCGAGAGCGACCGCGGCGCGCTCGCCGGCGCCTTGCCGGCGACGCGCTGGCCGAACAGGCCGCTCCGCAGCGCCGCCGGGTCGGCGTTCATCACGATCGCGTCGGCCTCGATGCGCTCGCCGCCCTCGAGCACGACGCCCCGCGCGCGGCCGCGGCCCTCCTCGATGGCGGCGACGCGCGCGCCGCAGCGCAGGGTCGCCCCGGCGCGGGTCGCGGCCGCGGCGAGCGCCTCGACCACCCGGTACATCCCGCCCTCGGGGAACCAGAGGCCCTCGCGCTCCACGTGCGCGATCACGCTCAGCGTCGCCGGCGCGAGGTACGGCGACGAGCCGCAGTAGGTGGCGTAGCGCCCGAACAGCTGCAAGAGGCGCCCGTCCGCGAAGAAGTCGTGGAGCGCGCGGTGGAGGGTGCGATGCCCGTCGATCTTCATCATCCCGCCGAGGCCCAGGCTGCCCGCCGTGCTCAGGATCGTCTTGAGCGTGGGCCGCTCCGCGCGCAGGAACGGCGCCTCCACAACGTCGAAGATCTCGCGCGCGTACCGGCAGAACCGGCGGTACCCGTCCGCCTCCCGCGCCCCCGCGAGCGCGCCGATCGCGTCCGCGGTGCGCTCGACGTCGGCGAAGAGATCGAGCGTCGACCCGTCCGGCCAGACGTGGCGCGCGAGCGTCCCGGCAGGGCGGAGCGGCACGTGGTCCCCGAAGCAGAGCCCGAGCGACGCGAAGATCTCGTCGAAGACCCACCGCATCGTGAGCACCGTCGGGCCGGCGTCGAGGCGGCGACCCCCGAGGGCCACCTCGCGCATCTTTCCGCCGACGCGCGCCGCCTGCTCGAGTAGCACGACGTCGAGCCCGTTCGATGCCAGGAGCGCGGCCGCGGTCAGCCCGCCGATGCCCCCGCCGATCACCACGACGCGATCTCCCTTGTCCGCCATGGAGCCGGAGTTTACCCGTCGCGGGCGGTTTGTCTATACTTTGTGTAAACGTTGTTCAAACCATTGACAATGCCCTGAACCTCGTCAAAAGTCGTCCGTCATGGATTTCGATCGCCGGATCGAGCGCGTGCTCCGCGTCGCCATCGAGTCGCTCTCCTCGCCCGCGTCGCCGCCCGCTCTGCTGGCGGCGACGCACCACGCCCTCTTCCCCGGGGGCGCCCGCGTCCGGCCACGGCTGTGCCTGGCCGTGGCCTCGGCTTACGGCGATCCTGCGCCGGAGGTCGCCGACGCGGCGGCGGCGGCGGTCGAGCTCATCCATTGCGCGTCGCTGGTCCACGACGATCTCCCCTGCTTCGACGACGCGCCGATCCGGCGCGGCCAGCCCTCGGTCCACCGGGCCTTCGGCGAGCCGATCGCGGTGCTCGCCGGCGATCAGCTGATCGTGCTCGCCTTCGAGGCGCTCGCGCGCGGCGCCTTCCACGCGGTGGCGAGCGGCGTGTCCGACGCGCGGAGGGCGGCCCGGTTCTTCGAGGTGCTCGCGGGCGGCGTCGGGATGCCCCAGGGGATCATCGCCGGGCAGGCGTGGGAGTCGGAGGCGAAGGTCCCGCTGTCGGCCTACCGGCGCGCGAAGACGGGGGCGCTGTTCGAGGCGGCGGCGGCCCTGGGCGCGCTCTCGGCGGGCCAGGACGGGGCCGCCTGGGGCGACCTCGGGCAGCGCATCGGCGAGGCGTACCAGGTCGCGGACGACGTGCTCGACCTGATCGGCCAGCCGGAGGACATGGGCAAGCCGGCGGGGCGGGACGGGGCGCTCGGGCGGCCGAACACGGCGCTGGAGCTCGGGCTCCCCGGGACGACCCGGCTGCTGCAGCGGCTCATCCAGGACGCTGTCGCGTCGGTGCCGCAGTGCCCGCGGGCCGACGCCGTGCGGTCGTGGGCGGTCGAGCTGGGCGACAGGCTCCTCCGGGTTTGCAAGATCCGGGATGCGGCGCTCCCGAGCGTGAGCTCGATGTAGCGGCCTCTGCCCGGGGCGCCCGTCCGCGCGGAGGGGGTGTTCGCGCGGGGCCTACGGTTGTTTGAGGGGCGCCGTCCGAGACTTAGGATTTGCGGAGGAACAGGCGTGGTTGCGCGTCGCCGGACGGAAGACGAAAAGGGGCTTCGGGAAGGGCCTTAGCGCGCTGTCGAATCGAGACAGAGAGCGTGCGGGCCGGCTCGACGAACACTGGTTGAGATGCCATTCTCGGCGGGCCTTTCCGCGCCTGTCGCGGTGGGTAGGACCGTGGAGCGGCGCAGAGGTGGTTGCCCTGCGTCTTGTGAAATAAGGGGTGGGTCGTAGTCCGCGATCGGGGGGATTGGGGATGAGGGCGATTCGGGAGCAACACGCCACCATCGTTTCTCGCAAACTCGAGGCCGATAGCCCAGGGGGAATGCGCGAGGCGATCACCTCCGTCGAGCAGCTCGCGCGCGTCGCGCGCGGGCGGCTCCGGGACCGGGTGGTGGACGTCGGGAGCCCGACGAACGCAGGCCTGCGGGGCGCGCCGAGGAGCGCGAGCTTCGTCCGCGCCGGCAGCGCCGCCGTGCCGCTGCACGTGTCACGGATGCTGCTCGATCGACACCAGCTCGCCGCTCACGCGCTCGCCCACCTCTACGCGGAGATCGAGGCCTGCCGCTCGCTCGCCAGCTGGGCCTGCGAGGCGGGCGGCGAGGCCAGGGCCGTCGCCGAGGCCCACGCAGGGGCGCTGCTCCTGTCGCTGCGCGGAGGCGTCGATCTGGGGGGCGGAGAGGTCGCGCCGCTCGGCGAGCTCGAGCTCCGCGATGACGAGGTCGCCAAGGCGATCGGACACCCCGCGGTCGCCGCGTGGGCGCGCGACGCCGGCTCGGGCGCCGCCGTGGCGTCGCTCGTGCGCACGGCCGCGGAGCACGGGATCCCCGGCTGCGGCGGCGCAGAGGACGAGCGCGTCGGATGGATACGGCACAACATGCGCGACTTCGTCGAGCGCCTCGTCGAGCCGCTCGCCCCGGAGATCCACCGGCGCAACGGGCTCATCCCGGAGTCGATCGTCCGCCGTATGGGGGAGTTCGGGGTGTTCCGGCTGGCCACCGCGCCCGAGCACGGAGGCGACGGGCTCGGCGCGGCCGCCATGGCCGCCGCCGTCGAGGAGCTCGCGCGCGGCTCGCTCGGCTTCGGCGTGCTCACCATGACAGCCTCCATCGCGCTCGACCTCCTCGCCCGATCCGGCACCGACCTCCAGCGCAGGACCTGGCTGCCGCGCATCGCCGGCGGCGAGGCGCGCTGCGCCCTCGCGTTCTCGGAGCCCGCCTACGGGTCGGACCTCGCGCGCGTCGCCACGCGCGCCGAGCGCCAGGCCGACGGCAGCTACCTCATCACCGGCAAGAAGGCATGGGTCACCGGAGCGTCACGCGCCGACCTCGTGCTCACCCTCGCGAGGACCACGACGCCAGGCGGACAGGGACAGCAGCCGCTCGGGCCAAGCCTCTTCGCCGTCGCCAAGCGGCGCGGCGCGCCGGGCGCCGACTTCCCGGACGCAGGGATCGCCGGGGCCGAGGTGCGGGCGCTCGGGCAGCGCGGCATGGGGCACTACGAGCTCCGGATCGAGGGGCTCCAGGTCGGCCGCGAGGCCCTGCTCGGCGAGCGCGAAGGCGAGGGGATCGCCCAGATCCAGCGGTCGCTCGTGATCGGTCGCGTCTACGCGGCGGCGTGCGGCGTGGGCGTGGCGCAGGCCGCCCTGGAGCTCGCGCTCGAGCGGGCCAAGACGCGCGTGCAGTTCGGGTCGCAGCTCATCTCCTTCCCGCGCGTGGCGCACCGGCTCGGCGGGCTCATCACCCGCGTCGCGGCCGCGCGCCAGCTCACGCGCGCCGCCGCGCAGGCCGCGGACACGGGACAGCCGTGCGAGCTCACGTCCGCGATGGCCAAGCTGTTCTCGAGCCGCGCGGCCTGGGACGCCGCCGACGCCTGCATGCAGATCCACGGGGCGAACGGCTACGCCGAGGGCTCGGTCCCGGCGCGGCTGCTGCTCGACGCCCGCAGCCTCTTCTTCCACCTGGGCACGCGCGAGGTGCTCGCGCAGGGCATCGCGCGCGCCCTGCTCGAGGGATCGCTGCCCTGAACGGGCCCGCTCCGCCGCGGCGGAGCGCGCCGTGGACGAGGGCGAGCGCGCGCCGGCGTGTGCGCGGGGGCACGCGGGCGAGGGCCCGGGCGAGTGTGCGCAGGCGTGGTTGCGATCGGCGCCGTCGTCAGCGGTGCGCGCCTGTGCCATCATCGCGCGGACCGATGGTCCGCGTCCGCTCTCCTCGCTACGGCCGCAAGCTCGACGATTTCACGGTGGGCGCGGTGTACGCCCACCCCTGGGACGTCACCGTGGACGAGGGGATGCTCGCGCTCTTCGCGGCCTCGTTCCAGGACGCGATCCCGACCTACTCGAGCCGCGTCGCGGCCAGAGCGGTGGGGCTCAGGGACAGGCCGGTGAGCCCGCTGCTGCTCCTCAACCTCGGGATCTCCTTCAGCGTTCACGACGTGAGCGAGCAGGCGATCGCGCACCTCGCGTACATCGACGTGCGGTTCCCGGAGGCCTGCTATCCAGGGGACACGCTGCGCGCGAGCTCGATGGTCATCGGCAAGAAGCCGGTCTCGACGGGCGACAAGGGCGTCGTCCACGTCAGGACGCAGGTGGTGAACCAGTACGGGCTGCTCGTCTGCTCGTTCGAGCGCAAGGCGCTCGTGCCCCCCGGCCGCGTCGCGGAGCGCCCCGCCGACGCGCCGCACGCGGTCGTGCAGCCGGACGGGACCCCGGCGCGCCTGCCGAAGGAGCTCGACGGCCCGCTGCCGCCGCCGGCGCGCCAGGGCGGCTTCGCCTGCTTCTGGGACGACTTCGAGGTGGACGACGTGCTCACCCACGAGGTGGGCCGGACCGTCGGTGACAGCGAGCACATGCAGCTCGCGACCCTCCTGCGCAACTCCCACCCGCTGCACCTCGACGAGCAGTACTGCAGGGCGAGCTCCTTCGCGAAGACGCGCGTCGTCCACGGGGGGCTCGTGCTGTCCTGGGTGCTCGCGCTCTCCAGCCGGGACACCGCCGGGTGCGGCGTCTGGGACCTCGGCCTCGACGACGGGGCCCACCCGAGCGGCGTGCTCGCGGGCGACACGCTCTTTGCCGCGTCGAAGGTGATCGCCCGTGAAGAGGCCGGCGCAGGCGCCGGGAGCGTCACCTTCCGGATCGTCGGCGTGAAGAACACTCCGCCGCGCGCGCTGCTCGAGCAAGGGGCCGATCTGTTCACCCCCGAGCTCGGAAAGACCGACGGCAGGGTCAAGGAAAAGGTCGTGGAGATCACGCGTACGCTGCTCGTGCGCCGACGGAGCTAGGCGCGCTCGCGGCATGGGTCGCAGAAGAGGGATCCCCCGCGGGGCGCGCCGCGGCATACAATGCGCGGCCATGAGCACCGCCC
Organism: Sorangium sp. So ce887; assembly: GCF_051521455.1. Classification (NCBI taxonomy): domain Bacteria; kingdom Pseudomonadati; phylum Myxococcota; order Polyangiales; family Polyangiaceae; genus Sorangium; species Sorangium sp. So ce887. The sequence continues at coordinate 877,524 of NZ_CP150354.1, forward strand.
CGCCACGACGAGGAGCAGGACGGCCATGAGCGCGGCTGCGAGCCGTGAGCTCGACTCACTCCGCGCGCGCGTCGCCGAGCTGGAGCAGGCGCTGTGCGACGCCCACGCGTCACGCCAGCGCGCCTCCGCCGCGGATCCGAGCGGCGCGCGGGGCCCCGCCTCCATCGGGTGGGAGGCGCAGCTCGACGAGGCCGAGCGCGCGGCGCAGATGGGCAACTGGCTCTGGGAGCTCGGCTCGAACCACGTCACCTGGTCGCGGCAGCTCTTCCGGATCCTCGGCTGCGACCCCGCGACGGACAGGCCGTCGACGGAGACGTTCCTCGCGGCCATCCACCCCGACGACAGGGAGCGGATGCACGCCGGCATGCGGCTGGCGATCGAGACCGGAGAGGGATCGGGCGCGAGCGCGTTCCGCGTGCGCCACCGGGATGGCACGGTGCGGGAGTGCCTCCTGAGCAGCCTGCCCGTCATCGAGGGGGCGGGCCCGCCCACCCGCTTCTTCGGCGCGATCGTCGACCTCACCGAGCGCCGCCGCGCCGAGCAGGAGCTCCGCCGCAGCGAGCGCATGCTGAAGGAGGCGCAGCGCATCGCCCTCGTGGGCAGCTGGTCCTACGACCTCGCGTCGCGGACCATCCGCTGGTCCGAGGAGCTCTACCAGCTCCTCGGCGTCGACCCGTCCGTGCGCCCGACGTTCGAGCTCTTCGCGGGCCTCATCCACTCGGAGGATCGCCACCGCGTCTTCGGCGGTGCGGAGAGCGCCTCGCCGCTCGGCATCGCGAGCCCCGTCGAGTGCCGCGTCGTGCGTCCGTCGACCGGGGAGCTGCGGCACATGCAGATGGCGGCGCAGCTGCTCACCGACGACACAGGGGAGATCACCGGGCTCGTCGGCACGAGCCTCGACATCACCGAGCGCCGGCGCCTCGAGGAGCAGCTCCTGCACAGCCAGAAGCTCGAGGCGATCGGGCGCCTGGCCGGCGGGGTCGCGCACGACTTCAACAACATGCTCACCGCCATCTTCGGGCACAGGGAGCTCGCGGTGCGCAAGGTGTCGCCGTCGTCGCCCGTCCTCGATCACCTCACGCAGATCGGCACCGCCGCGGAGCGCGCCGCGGCGCTCACGCGGCAGCTGCTCACCTTCGCGCGCAAGCAGCTCATCCAGCCGACCGTGGTCGACCCGAACGCGCTCATCCTCGGCGTCGAGCCGCTCCTCCGCCCGCTCGTCGGCGAGGACGTGGAGCTCGCCGTGCTGCCGGGGAGCCAGATCTGGCCCATCCACATCGATCGGGGCCAGTTCGAGCAGCTGCTCATGAACCTCGCCGTGAACGCGCGCGACGCGATGCCCGCGGGGGGCCGCCTGACCATCGAGACAGCGAACACGACGATCGGCGCGGGCGACGCGGAGCGGACGCCGGAGCTCGAGCCAGGCGACTACGTGGAGCTCACGGTCACGGACACCGGGCAGGGCATCGAGGACGCCATCCGGCAGTACGTGTTCGAGCCGTTCTTCACGACCAAGGAGCCGGGCAAGGGATCGGGGCTCGGGCTCGCGACGTGCCACGGCATCGTGAAGCAGCACGGCGGCCACATCTGGTTCTCGAGCGCCGCCGGCCAGGGGACGCGCTTCACGATCTGCTTCCCGCGCGTGCGCGGCGCGCCTTCCGAGCAGCCCGCGAGGGCGCCCTCCGCCGTCGCGGGGGGCGGGGAGACGGTGCTCGTCGTGGAGGACGAGGCGCAGGTGCGCGACCTCAGCGTCGCCGCGCTGCGCTCGTTCGGCTACTCGGTCCTCGCGGCGCGGAACGGCAAGGAGGCGGTCGCGCTCGCGGCCACCCACCCCGGCGCGATCCACCTGCTCGTGAGCGACGTGGTCCTCCCGGACGCGCGCGGCCCCGCGCTCGCGGCGGCGCTCGCCCGCGCGCGCCCCCCGCTGCCCGTCCTCTACGCCTCGGGCTACACGGAGGACTCCCTCTTTCCGGCCGACCTGCTCGACGGGTCCGTCCACTTCCTCGCCAAGCCGTACACGCCGACGCAGCTCGCCAGGGCGGTGCGCGCGGTGCTCGACGCGTCCGCGCAAGCGCGACGGGCGAAGGGCTCGGGCGACGCTCCGCCGCCGGCCTCGACCGCCGAGCGCCTGCAGTGAGCGCGCCTGTGCGCGCCCGGAGGCACGCGCGCACAGGCGGCGGTGCCGGAGCGAGCGGCGTGCCCGCGCGCTCGGGCACACGCGCGCTCCGCGCTGGCCCGAGCGGCCCGGGAGCCTCTATCCTGGACAGGCGGCTGTCTCGATGAAGATCCGGGGCTCAGCGCTCATGCACGCGAGGACCTACCTGCAGACGCGGTGGGGGAGCCAGGCCATGTCGGCCCTCGACGCGAAGCTGCCCGCCGCCGCCCGCGCGGTCTTCTCCTCGCCCGACCTCGTGGCGCACAGCTGGTACCCTGTCTCGGTCTGGAACGCCATCGCGGACGAGATCACGAGATGGCCGAGCAAGGCCGGTGTCATCCGCGATCTCGCGGCCTACGTGGCCGAGCAGGACCTGACGCTGGCGCACAAGGTGCTCCTCAAGCTCGGCACGCCCGCGCTCGTCATGCGGCAGGCCGGCGTGATGTGGGGCATGTATTTCAACGGCGGCCGGCTCGCCCCGCTCGCGGAGGGCGAGCGGTTCTTCCGCCTGATCCTCTATCTCGGGGTCGATCCGCAGTCCGACCCGGGGCGCCAGACCTGCAGGGACGCCGTGCCGGCGTGGCAGGAGAACGCGCTCCGGCTCGCGGGCGCGCGAGGCGGGCAGAGCCTCCACACGAAGTGCCGTTTCGAGGGACACCCCACCTGCGAGTACGAGGTGCGCTGGCTCCGCTGAGGCCGCGGCGGCGCGGGCGCGTCAGGTCTTTGTGCAGAACGCGAACAGGTTGACCTGCGCCTCCTCGGCGCGCACCTCGACGGAGGTGGTCCCGAACTTCGAGCGGGAGAACAGCGTCCTGAGATCATCCGAGCTGCGGTGGATCAACTCCCACTCGAGGACGTGGTCCATGAAGGCCTTGCTCGGGTTGTTCACCCCGAAGTTGCCCACGACCGCGATGCCCCCGGGGAGCAGCTTGTCATGCATGCAGTTGAGGAGGCTCACGACGAGGTCGTCGCGCAGATAGTCGGTGAGCCCGATGCTGTAGATCATGTGCTGGGGCTTGAGCACCGTCCTGCCGCGGCCGTGGGCGAGCCGCACCACGTTGTCCTGGGCGAAGCTGAAGCGGTCCATGACGCCGAGATCCTCGGCGATGCCGGCGGCGTAGGCGAGGGCCTGGTTGTCGATATCGATGCACGTCGCCTTGATGTCGGGCGGCTCGCCCCCATCCGCGAAGAGGTCGAACAGCTCGCGGGCGGGCCCGCTCGCCAGGCTGGTCACGAGGACCGGGCCGGACCCGTGCACGTGGAAGGCCTCCCGGAGCGCGCGGCTCAGCACGCCCCGCCTGTTCTTGACGGCGCGGCAGGCCTCGATCGCGAGCCCCCACTGGTCGATGAAGCGGCCGAGGCGGCCGTCGCCGGCGGGCTCGTCGTTGTACATCATCTCGATCGTGTAGAAGTCGCCCGCGTAGCCGCGCGGCTTCGTGTAGCACCGGTCGACGGTGCGGCTCAGCATGAAGAGCGAGAAGGTCTCGCGGAAGACGTAGGCGCCGATGCCCTTCTCGAGGTGGCGCTCGCGCTCGATGTGCTCGCGCAGCGCGGACACGATGGTCTGGCACGCGGCGCTCACCTTCTCCTGGATCTCCGCCTCGGGCTGCTTGGCCTCCTTGACCATCCTGTCGGCGATCATCATCTCGAACTTGAACTGTTCGACCGTGTCGATGAGCTTCGGAGGGATGTTGTTGGTGCCGGCCTGGCCCGTCCTCGCCGCGTGAAAGCGGTTGACCTGGGGCACGTCCTCGACGAGGAGCGGGGGGAGCATCGCGGTGTTCTCGCGGAGGCGCTGGGCGAGCATGATCGCGAGGGACTGGTAGAAACGCGCGGCGAGGCCGGGGACGGAGGCAAGCAGCGAGTGGACATACGGGCCCTCGATGACGTCGAGGGTGCACTCCTCGCGGGCGACGACGGAGGCGCTCGCGGCGGCGCTCTCGAGGAACGACATCTCGCCGAAGATGGCGCCGGGGCCGAGCTGGCGGAGGGCCACGCCGCGCCCGAGGTGGGCGACCTCGACCCCGACCAGGCCGCTGCGCACGATGAAGATGCCCTGCCTGCGCGAGCCCTCCTCGAGGATCTGCTCGCCCGGTCGGTAGGTGACGCAGGTCGACTTCTCCAGCAGCAGCCGCTCGTCATCCTGGGTCAAGAACTCGAAACCTGTCGTCATGATGCCTCCCGACCACCGTAGGCGCCTCGGCGTCGCGGCGAGCCGGATCCCTCCCCGCCGCGGCGACAGGACGTCCACGCGTGCGCCCCTTCTACCACGACGCATCGCGACCTCGCTGGGGCATGGCGCGCCTCTCGAGGCCCAGCCCCGATCCGCGCCGCGGCGCTCAACGCGATAACGCGCGCGCGCCGCTCACGGCGGGGCGCAGGCCGCGAGGCCGCCGTCCTCGGCGAGCACCAGCACACAGTTGCGGAGCACATCCATTCCGGCAAATCCGTCCGACGGGCAGGTCCCCCTCCGCTGGCCGGGCAAGAGATCGAGTTCCGCGGCGGCGTCGAACCCCGCCAGGTGGAGGCGCGCGCCTGACAGCACGGGGACGGTGTGCTTGCCTGAGGCGGCGTAGGCGCTCCTGCCGCCGGCCGCCCGGTGCGACAGCCGCTTCCCCGCCGGCGCGGCGGCGAAGAGCGAGCTCTGTGACGCGCCCGAGTCGACCTTCAGCGTGACGGCGATCCCCTCGACGGTCGCCTTGACGGTGAGCTCGCGGCCCTGGTTCGGGCCGCCGCAGTGGCCGAGCTCCGCGATCGCGGCCTCGCCGAACCGCGCCCGGAGCGAGCGGGCGGCCTCGTCGCGCGGCGCCTCGGTCATCCGTCCCTCGCGCAGGTCGAGCACGACCGCGCGGCCCGGCGCGGCCAGCGCCTGCGGCGCGAGGACGCCGCCGATCCCGAGGCGCTGCAGCGCGTCGGGGACGGGGACGACGAGCAGCGCGGGGGCGTCCACCGCGCCCCACCCGGCGAGCGCGAGGGTCGCGCGCTCGATCCGGGAGACCGGCACGGGCCGGCCCGCGTGGTCGACCGCGACGTCGCCGGCGGTCGAGAGCGGCAGCCCGAGCTCGTCGGCGAGCCAGCGGGCGATCACGTGGTGGGAGGCGCCGGTGTCGACGATCAGCGCGGTCGGCTGGCCGGCGACGACGGCATCGATGAGCGGCGAGGGGAACGGGCGGTCGTTGAGCTCGAACTGGAGGCTCGCCCGGCGCCCCCCGGCGCTCGCCGGCGCCGCCGGCCCCGCGCTCGCCGGCTCCGCGGGCGGAGGTCCGTGGGCGGCGTCGACGGCCGGCGCCGCGCCGTGCGGCGAGGCCGGCGCCGCGCGGACCGCGGCGGGCTCGGCGCAGCCGGCCACCGCGAGCGCGACGGCTGCGAGGGGGATCGAGAGCGCGAGGGCCGCCCTCCCACGAGCGCGCTGCACCCGCATCATCCGCGCTCGGCCTGCCGCGGTGAGGGACGGCCCCGGCGCCGGGCCTCGCCGCGCTCGCCTCTCTCCGGAGAGGTGGAGAGTCTCTCTCGCATCGTCATCAAGCCATCCTTGGCCGGCGCTCGACCTCGGTCAAGCGGGCTCTGCCGGTGACCCCGGAGCGCCGGTTGTCAGCCGGCTCGTCCGGCTTCAAGGTTTGCGCAGGAGAAGGCAAACGCATGATCCACATCGAGGCGAGGCACGTGATTCACTGCGACGAGGACACCTTCTGGGAGCTGTTCTTCAGCGGTGAGGTCAATGAACGGATGTACCGCGACGTCCTCAAGTTCCCCTCGTTCGAGGTGCTGGAGCAGCGGGAGGACGAGCGCACGAGGGTGCGCAAGGCGACCGGGCAGCCCCGTATCCATGCGCTCCCGGCCGCCCTTCAATCGATGCTCGGGCCGAACTTTCGTTACATCGAGGAGAGCGTCTTCGACAAGGCCGCGCGGACCTGGAGCTGGACGATGGCGCCGAGCCTGCTCCACGATCGGCTGCGCAATTCGGGCACCCTGCGGGTCGAGCCGTCGGGCCCCGGCCAGGTGACGCGCGTGGCGAGGGCGACGATCGAGGCGAAGATCTTCGGCGTGGGCAGGGTGCTCGAGGGCATCATGGAAAAGGAGATGCGCGCCGGCTGGGACGACAGCGCGGCGTTCCTGAATCGATGGATCGCGGAGCACCCCGCCCGGGCGGCGGCGAGCGTTCAGCCGGCGTGAAGGGGGCGCGTTTTGCGCGGCCGACCAGGCCGAGAGGCCATCACGGATCCAGGGCGGCGCCGAGGCGGCGCTCCACCTCGGCGCGGGTCGGATAGGAGGGCTGGCACCCCTCGCGCTCGACCGAGAGGCCCGCCGCCGCGATCGCGAGCCGCAGCGCGGCCTCGATCGCCATCCCGGAGGCGAGCCCGCCGGCGAGCACGCCCGCGAGCGCGTCCCCCGCGCCGGTCGTGTCGACGGCGCGGGCGGGCAGGGCCGGGAGCTCCTCGCCCGAGGGCAGCAGCACCGCACCGCGGGCGCCGCGCGTGAGCACCACGCGCTCCGGCAGGTGACCGCGCAGCGCCTCGTGCTCGAGCTCGTTGACCACGGCGAGATCGAACCGGCCGACGAGCGCAGGGTCGATGGCGTTGACGGGCGATGGGTTGCAGATCGACAGCGCGCCGTCGGCCCGCGCGGCCGACAGCACGCCGTCGATCGCCTCGGCCGGGATCTCGCCCTGACAGAGCCAGACCGAGGCCCCGCACGGCGAGGGCGGCGCGACGAGCGCGTTGGCGCCGGGGATCGCGAGGATCTGGTTCTCCCCGGCGTCGTCGACGCAGATCAGGGCCACGCCCGTCGTCGCGCCGCGGTGGACTGCCACGGTGGACTGGTCCACGCCGCATTCGGTGAGCGCGGCGGCGCAGAGCTCGCCGTGGGCGTCGTCGCCGCGCGCGCCCGCGAGCCGCACGCGGGCGCCGGAGCGCGCCGCGGCGACCGCCTGGTTCGCCCCCTTGCCGCCCGGCGCCACGAGGAAGCGGCGGCCCAGCACCGACTCGCCCGGGCGCGGCAGCCGCGGGCCGTAACCGAAGAGATCGGCGGTGATCGAGCCGCAGATCGCGAGCAACCCCATGTCCGCCGCATACCACGAACGCGTCGGCGCCGAGCCGCTGGACGGCGCCAATGAGCCGATGAGGCGGCTGCTCCAGGCTCAGCCGCCGAGCGCGCCGTCCAGGTGGCGGGACCCCAGCGTGAAAAGGAGGACGAGCAGCGTCGTGCGACCGAACAGCCATGCGAGCGCGCGCAGCGGCCATCTCTCCTGGCGCGCCGCCTCGCTCCGCGTCCCTTCGGCCAGCTCGTGCTCCCCTTTGCCGGCCCGCGAGGGCCTGTGTCTCCGCGCCCTGTCCCTCCTCTTCTGTGCCGACTCGCCGGCGACCTGGGCCGGCGAGCGCGTCGCCGGCCGCGGGCAGATCTCGGCGTCGAAGAGCAGTGCGCCGTCTGGGGCGTAGCGCCGCGCTCCCGAGCTGTTCTCGAAGAGCCAGACGCCGTCGTCGACGGCGAGGAGCACGGAATCGCGCCACACGCGGCCGGCCGGGCCTTCGAGGCAGGGGCGGAGCTCCTGGTCCTCCGGTCGGGCCACCCAGAGGCGACGATGGTTGAGCACTCCGACGAGCCCGCTCGGGCTGACCGAGAATGCGAGCCTATCGAGCGAGCCGTCCTTCGGATTGACAAGGAACGTCCTGAGCGCGCCGCGCGGATCGACGACATCGAGCCTCACCCCGCGGTGGCGGGAGAGGACGCCGAGCCCGCCGCCGGGCAGGCGCCGGACGACCTTCACGCCGCGTCGGCCGAGGACCGCTCCGGGGAGCACGGCGGCATCGCCTTGCACCACGGCGATGCGTCCCCTGTCGACCCGCAGATGAAGGCCGAGCGCGCGCGCCACCCGCCCGTGGAGCGACGCGAGCATCGAATCGCTGGTCGCCTGTTTCCCGAGGGAGGCGCCGGTGGCGCTATTGAGCACCTCGTGTCCGTCTCGGGAGTAGAGGAGGATGCGTTCACCGTCCGACGCGAGGCCGAGCGCCTGCTTCCCGATCTTCCCGGGCATGCGCTCGCGCCGGAGCCACCGCACCCGGAGATCCGGGCCGAGCGCCACGACGACGCGCTCATGCACCTCGTCGTGGCTGCGCCGCGGCTCGGTCCACTCTCCGGTGGAGAGCGAGAGCAGGACGAACCCACCGTCGTCGAGCGGTGCGACCCTGGGCGCCTCTCTCCAGTCGAAGAGCCCCTCTTGCACCGGGGCGGCGCGCCCGCTGACGGGGGCGAACCGCTCCGACGCGATGAGCCATGTTATCGGGGCGCGGTCACGGACGCGTTGCGAGGAGGCTTCGGGAACGTGAGGGACCGCGGTGCAGCGCTCGCAGCCTGCTGCGGGGGCGCTCGAGTCGCCCGCAGCGCTGCAAAGGGCGCAAGAAGACGGCTCGACGCCCGCGGTGCCGGGGCGCTCGGCCGCGGCGCTGATCTCGGCCTCCTCTCCAAGGAGGAGCGCCTCGGGATCGAGGCCGGCGATCGGGATGGCCGCCGGCCAGCGGCGACGCGCGTGCTGCGTCCCGCAGCTCGAGCACGAGAGGGGTGTGAGCGCGCTCGAATCCAGGGAGAGCGGCGCCCGGCAAGCGCGACAAGCGGGCTTCGATCGAGAAAATTCGAGTGACAGTGACATTTCCTGCACGCGCTGCACCTCGCCCGGCAGCAGGCGCGGAGCGCGGTAGAGCGGTTCGCGTAGCATGCGATGCCACACGCGGTTTGCGATCTCGGTGAACGTGCCGCACACGGAGCAGAAGATCTTCGTGTCGACCCGGTTGATGGGCAGGATCGCCTGGCAATACTGGCACCGCCCCCGCATCGTTACGCACAGCGCATCCACGGCAGCGTCCTCGCTTCTCGGCCTTCGTCCCGCGCGCCACGCCCGAGGACGGTGAATGATAAAAGCGACATCGGAGACGAGATGTCAAGTCACAGTTCCGCGGACCTGAGTTGATCGAAACTGCAATGGAATCTGCTCCGCGCTGGAATCCAGTCTGCCGGTTGCTCTCGTTGGTGGGTTGCCGTCGTCGATGGCGCCCGTTGCGCTTTCACACGGAGCGGGTGCGCGATACTGCGGTTGCGGGACCGCGAGGGTGGCCGTTGAGGGGGAGCCGGCGCGGTGATCCCTGGTGAGCATCTGTACAGCAGAGTGCGCTTCGGAGTTGTGGCCGGGCTCCGGCGTGTCGTTTCCTGCCCCTGCTCGATGTGCCGGCGTGCATGTCCGGGCCGGCTCGAAGGCGGCGTGGCGCTCTACCTACCTATCTGCCGGTCAGTCGGCGAGCCTCGCGGCCACGGCGTCCGTCTTGCCGGCCGCGAGCGCGCCGGCGCGGCGGACGACGCCGAGGAACTCCTGCTGATCGCCCTTGCTGGACGCCGCTGCCCTCGCGATCTTCTCGATGTCGGAGAGCCTCCAGGAGCGCGCATGCGGGCTGTGGCGCAAGATCTCGGAGAAGCCGGCCACCGCGGACGCGAAGCGGAGGTCGGCCGGCGCCGCGTCGAAGGTGGGCGCGATGGCGCCAGGAGCCATCTTGACCAGCGTCTCCTCGGCCACGTCCGAACCGAGAGGCGCCTTGTGGCGGAGGCGCACGACGACCGGCGCCGCGCCCTCGCCCCTCTGCGCCGAGGCCTTGAGCTCGACGTCGTAGAGGGCCGTCACGCTGTGCCCGGCGCCGATCTCGCCCGCATCCACCTTGTCGTTCCGGAAATCCCGGTCGGCCACGTCGCGGTTCTCGTAGCCGATGAGCCGGTAGCTCTTGACGAAGCTCGGATCGAAGTCGACCTGGATCTTCACGTCGCGCGCAATGACCTGGAGCATCCCGCCGACCTGCTCGGAGAAGACCCGCCGCGCCTGCGCCTCGCTGTCGATATAGGAGTAATTGCCGTCGCCCTGGTTGGCGAGCTGCTCCATCATGAGATCCTTGTAGTTGCCCTGGCCGAAGCCGATGGTGGACAGCGTGATCCCCTTGTCCCGCGCGCGCTTGATCGTCTTCAGGATCTCGTCGTGGGAGGTCGGGCCGACGTTCGCGTCGCCGTCGGAGAGCACGACGACGCGGTTGATGTGCCCCTTCACGAGCGTCTGCTCCGCCAGCCTGTAGGCGAGGTCGATCCCGCTCGCCATGGCGGTGGAGCCGCCCGCGCTGAGGTCCGCGATGGCAGCGAGGATCTTCCCCTTGCTCTCGATGCCGGTCGGCGCCAGCACCTCCCGCACGCTGCCCGCATAGGTGCAGAGCGCGACCGTATCCCCTGGCTTGAGCGACTCCGTGAGCATCTTCAGGCTCTTCTTCGCGAGCTCGATCCGGTCCGGCGCGTGCATCGATCCGCTTGTGTCGACGAGGTACACGAGGTGCACCGGCGTCCGATCCTTGACCGGCACGCGCCTGCCCTGGACCGCCACGCGCACGAGGTGGTGGCCCACCGTGAACGGCGAGGGCGCGGCCGCGAGGTGCACCGCGAACGGGCCCGTCGTGGGCGCCGCATAGCCGTAATCGAAGTAGTTGAGGAACTCCTCGGCGCGCACGGCCTGATAAGGGGGCAGCGCTCCGTCCAGGATCTTGCGGCGCGCGATCGCGTAAGAGGCCGTGTCCACGTCGATCGCGAACGTCGAGAGCCGGTCCTTCGCGGGGTCCTCGACCGGGTTGACGCCATAGTCGCGGTACGACTCGCTGCCCTGGGGCTCGGGCGCCGTGACGGCGACCGCCGCGGGCGGGGCAGCGGGGCGCGCCGGGGCGGAGACCTTCTTGGGCGCGGGCGCGGCGCCGGTCGCGCGGCCGCGCGCCTCCGGCTTGGCGGCCGACGTCGCGGTGGCCGACTGGGCCACCCGCACCGGCGAAGGCGAGGCAGGAGCCGCCGCAACGGGCGGGGCAGGCGGGGGCGGGGCGGCCACCGCGGGCGGGGCCCCGGGGGCGGCCACCTCGGCCTTCTCGTCCCGAGCGGCGGACGCGCGGTCCTCTTCTTGCGGAGCGTCGTACTCCGGCTGCATCGACTGCCCGGCGGCGGTGCCCGTCGGCACGGCCGCCGATGCCGCCGCCGCCGGCTCCAGGGCAGGCGCAGCGCCGCAGCCCACGAGGAGCGCGGCGAGGAGAGAAGGGGCGACGAGATCGAGGGGTCGGGTGCGCATGAGGTGTCCTCCTTGAAGGGGATCGCGAGCGCGGATCCCCGCAGTACGTTCTCGTGGGGCGGTCATCGCCGACCCCGACACAGGTCCTTGCGAGGGCCGCACGCGCGGCCCCCCTTTGGCATCGTCCAGGGGCGAGACGGATCCCCCCGCCGCTCTCGCTGGGCGAAAGCCGCGTGTCGCCGGTTGTCCGGCGAGCCGACGGAGGGACCCTCGCGGCCGGGGCTCGCGGCGGCGGGCCCCCGGCGCGTCCGGGTGTCAGGGAAACGCGGTCGCCTCCGCCGGCTTACACCGAAAATCGAGGGCGCGCCGGCCGCGCGTGCTCCGTGCCCGGGACCGGGTGGCGCGGCGACGGTGCGACAGGCACCGGCGGTGCGGCAGGCGCCGCCGCGCGCTAGATTGCGCTGGAACGCGGGAAGCCGGGGGCAGCGACAACCGTTCTCCTGTCTCCCCATCTCCCTGCTTGATTTTCCTCAGGAGGTTCCGCGATGAGCGCAACGAGCCGCGAGCGCTTCCAGTCCAGCCTGCGCCGCGCCAGGAAGATCGCCGTCCTGACCGGCGCCGGCGTCTCGGCGGAGTCGGGCATCCCCACGTTCCGCGGCGCCGGCGGGCTGTGGCGGCGCTACCAGGCGACGAGCCTCGCCTCGCCCGAGGCGTGGCAGCGCGATCCGGGGCTCGTGTGGGAGTTCTACAACCACCGCCGCGAGCGCGCGCTCGGCTGCCGCCCGAACCCGGGCCACCACGCGCTGGCGCGGCTGGAGGCGCGCTTTCGGGAGGCCGGCGGCGTCTTCACCCTGATCACCCAGAACATCGACGGCCTGCACGAGCAGGCGGGCTCGCGGGACCTGGTGCGGCTCCACGGCTCGGTGTGGCAGGTGCGCTGTCTCTCGTGCGGGAGCGTGACCGAGAACCGCGGCGTGCCCATCACACCCGCCTTCGCGGGCAGCGGCTCCCCCGATCCGGAGACCCGCGCCCGCCGCTTCACCGCCGCGGAGCTGCCTCATTGCAGCTGCGGCGGCGTGCAGCGTCCGCACGTCGTCTGGTTTGGCGAGGCCCTGAAGGAGAGCGATCTCGCCGCGGCGGCCGCCGGGGTCGACGGCTGCGATCTCCTGCTCGTGGTCGGCACCTCGGCCGTGGTCTATCCGGCGGCAGGCTTCGTCCCCCTGGCCAAGCGTCACGGCGCCCTCATCGCCGAGATCAACGTGGAGCCCAGCGCGGTCACCAGCCTCTGCGATTTCGTGTTCACCGGCGGCGCGGGGGAGATCCTGCCCTCGCTGCTCGACCTCGCACCGGCGCCCGCGCCGTGACGATCGCGGTCTGACCGGCGCGCGCCGACGCGATGATCTCGACTTCTCTCCGGCGACGCGATCGCCCCCGCGCGCCCGCGCCGAACCCGGCGGGCGGCCTCCTCGACGGCAGGCCGGCGGCGTCAGCGCGACAGAGGCGAAGCGTGACGGCGACGAGCGGGCGATATCAGCGGGTTGCGCAGCACGTCGCAGCGCGCGCGCGGTGCACGTCGCGCGCGGCGCGGCTCGTGCTTCTCCCGGGGTATGGAACAGGTCAACCGTGGGATTTCAGGGCTAACGTGGGCTGCGATCGCGCTCGTCGTGATCGGCGCCGTCAACTGGGGGCTTGTTGGGCTGTTCGAGTTCGACCTGGTCGCCGCGCTCTTCGGCAGGCTCAGCGCGATCAGCCGCATCGTCTACGTGCTCGTCGGGCTCGCTGGCCTTTACCTCCTCTACGCCTCAACCCAGCTCGGTAAGCGCACGCGCGTCACCACGACGCCCTGAGCGGCCTCGCTCGACCGGGCGCACCGGCGCGAAGCAGGCGCGCCGTGGACCGGATCCGGAGTACCTGGGAGTCAGGTGGCTCCCGAGGTCGTGGTCTGTGCCGGCGCGGGTCTTGCAGCTCATGGCACCTGTCCAGACACCGTTCTGGAACCATGGAACAGCGAGCTCAGCGGCAACTCCCAGGCGCCCTCGTCGTTCGTCAGAAGGGTCGATCCGGCGGACTGGAGAGGTGCAGTCGTGTCCCGACAAGGCCGCAGCCGCGACGGACCCAGGAGTGACACCATGCCCAGCTCTCGAGAACCCGTGACCGCCCTCGCCCGCGACGCCGCCCGGCCGCTGAGCGGCCGCGCGCGGGACCACGATGCCCTGCTCGACGCGATCGGCGATCGCCGCTTCGTCCTGCTCGGCGAGGCGACGCACGGCACACACGAGTTCTACCAGGCGCGCGCTCAGATCACGCGGCGGCTCATCGCCGAGAGGGGCTTCACCGCCGTCATCGTCGAGGCCGACTGGCCGGACGCCTACCGCGTGAACCGCCATGTCCGCGGAACGGACGACGACGGCAGCGCCGAGGAGGCGCTCGGCGGCTTCAAGCGGTTCCCGCGGTGGATGTGGCGCAACCAGGATGTCCTCGGGCTCGTCCGCTGGCTCCGCGAGCACAACGCCCGCGTCCCGCGCGGGCAGCCGAAGGCGGGCTTCTACGGCATGGACCTGTACAGCTTGCACGCCTCCATGGAGGCTGTCCTCGAATACCTCGACCGCGTCGATCCGGAGGCCGCCAGGCGGGCGCGGCGCCGCTACGGGTGTTTCGACCGGTTCAGCGAGGACCCGCAGGTATACGGGTACGCGGCCGGCTTCGAGCTGAGCGGGTCGTGCGAGCGCGAGGTCGTCGAGCAGCTGATAGAGCTGATGAAGAAGCAGGCCGAGTATGCCAAGCTCGATGGGCGCGTCGCCGAGGACGAGTACTTCCAGGTCGAGCAGAACGCGCGGCTCGTGCAGAGCGCCGAGGAGTACTACCGCACCATGTTTCGTGGCCCCGTGTCGTCGTGGAACCTCCGCGACCGGTACATGGCCGGTACCGTCGAGGCGCTGGTCGCGCACCTCGATCGGTTCCATGCGCCGACCCGGGCCGTCCTCTGGGCGCACAACTCGCACCTGGGCGACGCGCGCGCCACGCAGATGGGCGAAGCAGGCGAGTGGAACGTCGGCCAGCTCCTGCGCGAGCGCTTCGGCGACGACACGTTCCTCGTCGGCTTCTCGACGCACACCGGCACCGTGATGGCCGCCTCCGCGTGGGGCGATCCCGCGGAGATCAAGCGCGTCCGGCCGTCGCTGCCGGACAGCTACGAGCGGCTCTTCCACGACACGGATCTGCCGCGCTTCTGGCTCGACCTGCGGCCCGAGGCGGGCGCGCGCCGGGAGCTCGTCGAGGCGCTGCGCGAGCGCTGCCTCGAGCGCGCGATCGGCGTGCTCTATCTCCCGGAGACCGAGCGGGCGAGCCACTACTTCCACGCGAGGCTCAGCGAGCAGTTCGACGCGGTCATCCACGTCGACGAGACGAGCGCGGTGCGGCCGCTGGAATGGACGACCGAGCGGCGCGAGCCGGAGGCGGAGACGTACCCGACAGGGATGTGAGCGCCGGGAACAGGCGCTCTGGCGAGGGGAGGGTCGCGCCGGCCCCGCCCGCGCGCCGCCGCCGCGCGGCGCGTCTCGGGCTTTCGCGCTTGCCCGGAGGGCGGCCGGTCGAGGTATCGTCCCGGCCGTGTCCTCCGCTCACAAGCTCCGCGAGCTCCTCGCGACGCCCGGCCTCCTCGTCATGCCGTGCTGCTTCGATGCGCTGTCGGCGCGCCTGATCGAGCAGGCCGGCTTCTCGCTGACCTTCATGAGCGGCTTCGCGGTCTCCGCCGCGCGCCTCGGCGCTCCGGACACGGGGCTCATCTCGTATGGCGAGATGGTCGACCAGGCGCGGGCGATCTGCGCTGCGGTGTCGATCCCGGTGCTCGGCGACGGCGACACGGGCTACGGCAATGCGATGAACGTGAAGCGCACGGTGCGCGGCTATGCGCAGGCCGGGCTCGCGTGCGTCATGATCGAGGACCAGGTGGCTCCGAAGCGCTGCGGCCACACGCGCGGCAAGCAGGTCGTGCCCCGCGACGAGGCGTTCACCCGCGTCCAGGCCGCCGTGGACGCGCGCGACGAGGGCGCCGGCGTGCTCATCATGGCGCGCACCGACGCCCGGCAGACCCACGGCTTCGACGAGGCGCTGGCCCGGGCCAGGGCGTTCGCCGATCTCGGGGCCGACATCGTGTTCCTGGAGGCGCCCGAGAGCGTGGAGGAGATGCGCACGTTCTGCCGGGAAGTGCGCGCGCCGGCCATGGCAAACATGGTGGATCACGGCAGGACTCCGGTGCTGCCCCCGGCCGAGCTCGCGGCGATCGGCTACAAGATCGCGGCCTATCCGCTCACCCTGCTCTCGGTCGCCGCCGCCGCCATGCGCGAGGCCCTCGCGGCCCTGCGCGCCGGCCGGCACCCGGACCCCCGGACGAGCTTCGGTACGCTCCAGGAAATCGTCGGCTTCCCTGAGTACTATGCTGAAGAGGAGCGCTATGCGCTGCCTCCCAGGAAGGGTTGAGTCGGGAACCATGTCCACCATGTCCTCCGCCGAGCCCGCGTCGCTCCTCGACGCGGCGCGCAGCCTCGTTCCGCTCATCAAGGAGCACGCGCAGCAGGGAGAGCGCGAGCGCCGTCTGCCCGATCCTGTCGCGAGGGCGTTCAGGGAGTCGGGGATCTTCCGCATGTGTCGTCCGCGAGCGCTCGGTGGCCTCGGGACCGACCCCCTCACGGCGATGCAGGTCATCGAGGAGCTCTCGCGGGCCGACGGCGCGGCGGGATGGTGCGCGATGATCTGCGGCACGACCGGCGCGTTCGAAGCGCACCTCCCGGCGGAGGGGGGCAGAGAGATGTACGCGAGCCCGGATGCCGTGACCGCCGGCGTCTTCGCGCCGAGCGGGCGCGCCGTCGAGGTCGAGGGAGGGGTTCGCGTCACCGGGAGGTGGGCGATGGCGAGCGCCTGTCAGCATTGCGACTGGCTGGGCGGCACCGCGGTGGTCTTCGACGGGGCGGCCCCGCGCATGCTGCCGGCGGGCATGCCCGAGGCCGTCGTGTCGATGTTCCGCGCCTCCGAGTGCAAGATCCTGGATACGTGGACCGTCTCCGGCCTCGCCGGCACCGGGAGCCACGATTTCGAGGTCGTGGACGTCTTCGTGCCGAGCGGCCGGTGTATCCGTCTCCCGATGGCGGCGCCGATCCATCCGGGGCCGCTCTTCTCGTTCCCCCTCTTCGGCTTCCTCGCGAGCGCGGTCGCGTCGACCGCGCTCGGGGTGGCGCGCGAAGCCCTCGATGAGCTGGTCCGTCTCGCGGCGACCAAGAGGCCGTCTGGAATGATGGCGTCGCTCGCGGCGCGGCCGTCGACGGCGCTCGTCGTGGCCGAGGCCGAGGCCACGCTGGGCGCGGCCAGGGCGTACCTCTTCGATTCGGTCGGCGCGGTCTGGGATGCCGCGGCCTCTGGCGGGTCGATCACGATACGGGAGCGAGCTCGCGTCCGGCTCGCCGCGACGAATGCCGCTCTCGGCGCGGCCCGCGTCGTCGATCTCGCCTTCACGGCGGGCGGCGCCACGGCGCTCTACGCGGACAGCCCTCTTCAGCGCTGCTTCCGCGACGTCCACGCCGTCACGCAGCACGCCCTCGTCGCCCCGCACACGCGCGAGGTCCAGGGTCGCGTGCTCCTCGGGCTGGACACCGAGCTACCGATGTTTTGACGGGCCGTCCGCGAGAGGAGAGACGGAGACGAGAGGGCGAAGCAGGCGAGCCGTCACGCGCCCGCGGGGGGCGCGCGCCTCACGTGAGCGGGAGGTCCACCCAGCGCTCGAAGCCCGGCCGGCGCTTGATGCGTTCGTACCACGCGTCGACGTGCTGGAGCGCCGGCCGGTCGGCCGGCAGGTTGTACCACCGCTGCGCCGCCACCCCGAGGGGGATATCGGCGAAGGTGAAGTACTCTCCTGCGACCCACGGGTGCCGTGACAGCTGCCTGTCGAGGATCCCCAGGGCGGCGAGGGCCGCCTTGCGCGCACCGTCGATCGCGCCCCGATCGCGGCGCTCCTCCGGCGTGCGCAGGAGCTGGATGAGGAGCGTCCGGACCGGGGGCCACAGGGTCCCGAGCTGCCAGTCTGTCCAGGCGTCGGCGCGCGCCCTCTCCGCGAGATCGCTCGGCTGGAGCGGCGGCGAGCCGTAGCGCGCGAACAGATACCGCACGATCGCGTGCGACTCCCAGAGCGTCAGGGACCCGTCCTCGAGCGTCGGGACCAGGCCGTTGGGGTTGAGGGTGAGATAGTCGGCGTCCTTCACGCGGCCGAACGGCCCGCCGGCGTCGACGCGCTCGAAATCCAGCCTGAGCTCGTCGAGCGCCCAGAGGACCTTCTGCACGTTCGAAGAGTTCTTGTGACCCCAGAGTCTCAGCATGATGTCTCCTGTCCCTCGGTGCCGCTCAGGCGGCCGTCGCCGCCGCCGGTTTCACGAACTTCGCGTAACGCTCCACGTAGAAATCGACCGGATTCGAGGTGGCGCGGACCGCGTCGCGCGCCTGCACCGCCTCGATCCACGCCCGGAGCCGCGTGAGCTCTGCCGGGATGGAGAACCCGCGGAGGCGATCGACCGCGGGCAGCCGCTCGAACCACGGATAGAACGAGAGATCGACGAGGCTGACGTCGGCGCCGAGCCAGTAGGGCCCGCGGCCCGACGACCCCGCCAGCGCCTCTCGCTCGATGAACGCGAGCACCTCGCCGAGCGCCTTGCGCCCCTCCGCTTCGCGCTCCGGCGTCTCGGCCCTGAGCAGCTGGGCGAACGCCGGCACGAGGCGCGTGTTCGCGTAGTCTATCCAGATCCGCGCCAGGGCGCGCTTGCCCGGCTCCCTCGGCAGGAGCGCCGGATCGGGGAAGACCTCCTCGAGGTACTCGTTGATGATCGCCGACTCCCAGATGCGGTTGCCCTCGTGCTCGATCGCCGGGACCTTGCCGTAGAGCGAGGCGTCGACGAACGCCCGCGGCTTGTTCTGCAGATCGACCTCGATCAGCTCGGCGTCAATCGCCTTCTCCTGAAGCACGAGCCGGGTACGGTGGGCGAAGGGGCACGCCTTCGCGCTGAAAAGTCGCAGCGTCGTCATCCTGTTCTCCTTCGTGGCGTCCGCCACGCGAAAAGCTCTCCGGCAGTCGATTGCGTTCGCGTCATCTCCCGAGCTGTGATCTCACGAGCTATCGATATCGATGGCTATATCGATAGAGCAGGTAGCGTGCCAGATCGTTGTCGCAGGAACGGATCGCAATCCGTCATGGTGGACATGGACTTGCTGCGACAGGAGCAAGGATTGCTGGTGATGTGTTGCTGCGGCAGCAATTCATCCGTCGTGAGGCCGTCGTGAGGCGGTGCCCCGGTCGGCCGGCGTCCTGTGATGCCGCGCGGGCTCGCTGGACCGCCTGCTGGACGCACGTTCGAGGTGCTCGGGGTCGGCTTGCTCGACCGGCGCTCCGCTGGGAGCGCGGGGCGCTGGGGTGGGCCGCTGCCGGTGGGAGGGTCGAAAGACGTCAAACGCTCGGGAGGCGGCGCGCCTCTCGGGCGGGCGCATGTTCAGATCTTCATCCTTCCTCCTCGTGGCTTGTTGGTCGCGGATGCGACAGAAAGAGGCGCAGTCGGCGCCACGTCATCGCGTGGCGCCTCTGGTCGAGCGGGTCATCCACGCGCGGGCGTGGACGCGGAGCTCCTCTCAACGCACCGGGAGGGAGAGCTGCTGTTGTTCGCCTTACTCTTTCGTGGCGGATGTTAATCCGTTATAACGGAAGTGTCAAGCCGCTCCGGGAGGGCGTTGGCGTTCCTGATCGGTCGCGCTGTAACGGGTCTGCGGCGGGGATGGCGCTGTCGGGGAGGGGACTGGGCCGGACATGCGGGGATGTGCCAGCGAGGTCTTCGTTGTAAGCTCCGCGGCATGACGACGGTTCGTCTCCACGCTGGAGCGCTCTGCGGCTCGGGACATGGCCCTCGCGCGGTCCGCGGCGCTCGACGGGGCAGCGTCCTCGTCGTCAGGTGCACGATCGCGGCGGGCGTGGAGCGGGGCGATGGCGGGTGAGCGCCCGCCGTCTCGTATCCTGACCGCTCGGCTGACGCTGCGAGCGTGGCGGCCCGAAGATGCTCCTTTGATCAGGGAGGCGATCGACGGAAGCCTTGCGCACCTGCGGCCCTGGATGCCGTGGGCCGCGCACGAGCCTTCATCCATGGACGCCTCCACTGTGCTCCTGGAGAGGTTCCGGGACGACTTCGCGGCAGGACGGGACTTCCATTACGGCATCTTCACGCGCGACGAGCGCCAGGTGCTCGGAGGGACGGGGCTGCACCCGCGGATCGGTCCGGACGCGATCGAGATCGGGTACTGGCTCCGGGAGACCGCGACGCGCCGCGGTTACGCGAGCGAGGCCGTGGCCCGCTTGACCCGGGTCGCGCTCGAGGAGCTCGGGGTGAGCCGCGTCGAGATCCGTTGCGACCCGCGGAACACGGCGAGCGCCGCCGTGCCTCGACGGCTCGGGTATCAGCATGTGACGACGCTCGAGGCCAATGCCCTGACGCCCTCGGGCGAGCCGCGCGACACCATGGTGTGGGCGCAGACGGCCGCGGAGCTCGCGGGGCCAAGGCGGGAGTAAGTCACCTGCACATGAAGGCGTGAGTCAGGAAGAATATCGAATGATCTTGCCACCTCCATGTGAACTCTCTCCGGGCGAGTGACAGCACCGTTGCGCCGAGGAAGGCAACGTCCGTGAGACCACCGCGCTCGGCCGGCGCGCCGCGAGCACCATCGAGTTCAGAGAGAGGTGCTCGGTGCGCGCTGGCAGCGATCAGAGCTCGAGCGTCATCTCGATCATCGTGCGACGGAAGCCGAACCGCTCGAACAGGCGCTGCGCAGCGGCGTTCTGCGTCGCGGTGTGGAGCACGACGCGTGGCGCACCCAGGGCGCGGAGCCGTGCGAGCATGGCCTCCAGCAGGATGGCGCCCGCGCCGAGCCGGCGCACGGGTTCGGCGATATAGAGGTCGTGGACCACGCCGCAGGCGTCGAGGAGGCTGTTCCAGTCGCGCGGCTCCCGGCGGCCGTAGGCGTAGCCGACCAGCACCGGCTCGGCGCCGCCTCGCTCGGCGACGACGATCGCGGCGTCAGGGCTTTCGAGCTCGCTGGTGAGCCATCGCTCGTAGCCCGGCTCGATCGGCTCCAGGCACAGGAAGCGGTGCGGATCCAGGGCATGGTGGAGGCGGACGAGCTGCGCCGCGAAGCGCGCCACCTCGGGCATGTCCGCGCGCACCGCCCCGCGGACCGTGATGGAGGAGGTCATCTACCAGGATAGCCGAGCGACGACCGCTCGCCCGGCGCTCGGCGCCCGGCGCTCGGCGCTCGGCGCTCGGCGCTCAGCGTGCTTTGCCCGCCCCCAGGCTCGCCAGCGCCTGCTCCGCGTCGCGCCGGTAGGCGTTGTCGGTCGGCGCCGTCTCCAGGAAGCGCTGGTAGTGGCGGATGGCCTTCTCGCGGTCGTTCGTCGCGCGGAGCGCCTCGGCCAGGAGGAAGTGCGCGTCGAACAGCCACGGCGGGGTCGAGCGCTCCGGCGACTCGCCCAGGGCGACCGCCTGCGCCATCTCGGTCGCGGCCCCGGCCCGGTTGCCGCGCGACGCGTAGATCTTGCCGAGGCGGTAGTGCCACTCGGGGACCTTGTCGTTGGACGCGATCGCCTTGCGCCAGGCCTCCTCCGCCGCCGGCCAGTTGCCCTGATCCTGGTAGCAGAGCGCCATCGTGGCGTACGCCTCGTAGCGGGACGGCCGCTTCTCGAGCGCGATCTGCAGATCCGCCAGCGCGTCGCGGCTCGCCCCCTGCTTCTGCAGCAGGACGCCGCGCTGCCAGTACGCGTCGCCGAGCTCCGCGTCGAGCTCCAGCGCCCGCCTCAGCGCCATCTCGGCGCGCGCGGTCTGGCCCGTCTCGTTGGCGCCCCAGCCGACGTAGAGGTGGTACTCGGCGCGGTTCGGGTCGATCTCCGAGGCGCGCTCCAGGAAGCGCAGCGCCTCGGCCGTGTTCGTGCCGCGCACCAGGAGCGCGCGGCCGAGGAAGTGGTTCGCCTCGGCGGAGTTCGCCTTGTCCTTGAGCACCTCGCGCAGGATGGGCTCGGCCTGGCTCGCGTGCCCCGCCATCACCTGGGTCGAGCCGACGCGCAGCTTCAGATCGACGTCGTTCGGCGCCTTGCGGAGCGCGTCGGCGTACATCTCCAGCGCGCGCTCGCTCTGCCCGGTCTCCTCGAACAGGAGCCCTCGCTCCAGCGCCAGGCCGGGGTAGTCCTTGTCCGCCGCCATGACCTTGTCGAAGATCCGCGCTGCGTCCTCGAACCGGCGCAGGCGGCGGTAAGCCTCCCCCAGCTTGAACTCGCTGCCGAGGTCCTCCTCCTTGGCGAGCGCGAGCTCGAGCTCCATCCGGGCCTCCTCGTACTTCCCGGTCTGGAGCGCGACCTCGGCCTTGGCCTTGTGGAGGGCCGGCAGCTCCGGGAACTTCGCCGTCGCCTCCGACAGCTTCGCCGCCGCCGCCTCGTTGCGGCCCAGGCTCGACAGCAGCGAGGACAGCGCCACGTAGGCGTCGACGACCTCCGGGCGGTTCTCGCTCGACTTCACCGCGTCGAGGTACGCCTGCTCCGCTTCCTTCTTGTTGCCGAGCGCGAGCTCGGTGCGCCCGATCCAGTAGGCGACCTGCGGATCCGCCGCGTGGGTCTTCTGCAGCCCCTTCAGGAGGTCCTTCGCCTCCTTCATGCGCTCCTGCGCGAGCCAGGTCTTCGCCTTGCCGATGTGGGCGGCGAGGTTCTGCGCGTCGGCGCGGGCCGCGGCCTCGAAGCGCGCCTGCGCCTCGGAGTAGCGGCCGGACCGGTACAGGACCTCGCCGTTGCCGATCAGCGCGCGCACCGCCTGCGGATCGATCTTCGCCGCGGCGGCGAAGGCCTGCTCGGCCGCGCTCATGCGGGACTTCGTGAGGTGGATGGTGCCGAGCAGCGTGTACGCCTCGACGATCTCGGGGTCGCTCGCGGCGGCGCGGACCGGACCGTCGCCGGTGACCTTGCCGAGCAGGTCGAGCGCCTCCTGCTCGCGGCCCTGCGTCTGCCAGAGCAGCGACGCGATCAGGGTGCGGGCCCCGACGTGGTCCGGCGAGGCCTCGAGCGCGCTCCTGGCGCTCGCCTCGGCGCCGGGCGCATCGCCGGCGAGCCGCTGCGCCCGGGCCAGGCCGAACAGCGTGCGCGCGCTCTTCTGGAGCTCGGTCGCGCGCTGCCACGCCGCGGTCGCCTTGGGAGCGTCCCTGGCGAGGAGCTCGATCTCGGCGGCGAGGACGGCGACGTCGATGTCGTCCTTGAGCTGGGCGCCGAGCGCCTGCGCGGCCTGGCGCGCGCGCGGGAGCTGGCCCGTGGTCGCGTCCTGCGCCGCGACGGCCAGGGTGAGCAGGTCGCCCGGATGGGAGCTCGCGAGCGTGACCATCTCCTTCCCGAAGGCGTCGTCGATGGTCCGGTGCCCGAAGCGGACGCTGCGCGCGAAGGCGACGTACGCGGCGTAAGCCATCGTCGGCCGGTGGCGGGGCGCGCTCGTGCGTGTGGCCTTTGCGTCGTTCAGCGCGCCGTTCGCGGCCGAGGCGGTGTCCTGGGCGAGGGCCGTCTGGGTCCGCTGCCGGAGATCGGCGAGCGCCGCCTCGTACGCGAAGACGTTGAGCCGGTCGCTGATGAGGTTCACGCCGAAGGCGCCGACGTCCGGAACGAGCGCGAGCGCGCCGCCGCCGACGGCGGCGACGGCGAGCACCGCGACGACGTAGCGCTTGATCTTCGACTTCTGCGCCGGGGCTTCCTGGGCAGGCGCGGGCTTCTCGACCTGCGCCTCCGGCCCGGCGCTCAGGTCGCCGATCTCGGTGCCCGCGCCGGTGAGATCGACCTCGTCGCCGACGCTGGGGTTCGGCTGGCTGAGCTCGATGCCCCGATCGTCGTCGTCCGCCGGCGTCTGCGTGAAGTTCCCGGAGCGATCGGACGGATCGTAGGCGGTGGGCGCGGCGCTGGCGGCGAGGTGCGTCACGCTCTCGCCGAGCGCGATCTCGTCGCCGAAGTCGGCCGGCGGCATCGCGCCGCCGAAGTCGGCCGGCGGCATCGCGCCGCTGCTCGGGGGCTCGGGCGCCGCCTGCGGGATCGGGCGCGGCCCGGGCGCCTGGAACGCGGCGCCGACGCGCGAGTCGTCGTAGTCCGGCGGGGCCTCGTCGAACAGCTCGGCGCCGACGATGGTGCCTGGTCCGGCGGGCAAGCCGGTGCCGGTGGCCCTCGTGGGAAGGGCGGTGCCGGTGGCCTTCGTGGGAAGGGCGGTGCCCGTGGCCTTCGTGGGAAAGCCCGCGGACGCCGCGGCAGGGTAGCCGGCGGACGCCGCGGCAGGGTAGCCGGCCGATGCCGAGGTCGGGAGCCCGGCGCGCACCGGCGAGGGGAGCGGTGCGGAGGCCGGCGCGGGCAGGCCCGCGTTCGAGAACGGGGAGGGCATGCCGATCACGCCCGGGACCGAGCTCGGCAGATCGCTGGCCATGATGGGCAGGTCGCCCGAGGGCGAGGGCAGCTCGGCCTCACCGTCGCCCTCGAGCGGCAACTCGAGCTCGCCGAAGCCGAACGACATGGACCCGCTGCTGGAACGCGCCGGCGGAGCCGGGGGCGCGTCGTCGTCCAGGTCTCCGAAGTCGTATTCCGGGACCACGCGGGGCGGAGCGACGTCCCCCATCCCGCGGGTGCGCCCGCGGCTGAGCGGCTGCGAGGCGGCCCCGGAATCGCGCGCGCCGAACCCCGAGGGGGCGCTCGGCCGCGAGTCCCGTATGCCGAACCCGAGGATGCGCCGGCTGCTGGGAGGAAGCGGATCGGACGGCGCCGGCAGGTCGGACTCGGCGAACGCGGTGGGCGTCGCCGGAGCGGTGCGGGACTCCGCGCGCGAGCGCGCCCCGAACGGAGCCGGCGCGGCGGGCATATTGCCGTAGACGACCGGCAGGTCGTCGGGATCGAGCCCCTGCACCTCGGCGTCCGTCGGGCTCGGGAGCTCGACCATGAGATCGATCTCGCCGAAGCCGCGGCGCTGCGGCACGGTCTTGGCGTTGCGCCGATCGGACGGGGCCGGGCGATCGGGGACGTCGGGCAGGCCGATCTCGCCGAAGACCTCGGGGCCCGACGGCTCAGGGAGCGGCGCGGGCGCTGCGGGGGCCGTGGGCGCCGCGCGGCGCGGCGGCGTCGCCACGGGCGCCGGCCCCGGACGACGAGGAGGCGCGACCGCGGGGAACGCGACGTCCTCCGGGGCCGCCACCGGCAGATCGGCGTCGTCGTGCATCGCCGGCGCGCTCCGCTCCGAGAGCTGCAAGCCTCCCGCTCCAGCCCGCGGCGCGGGCGTGGGTGTGGGCGCGGGCGTCGGCGCAGGTGCTGCACCCGCGCCCCCCTTGGTCACAAGCAGGCTCGTACCGCACTTCGGACAGCGCATCCTGAGCCCCGCAGGGGGAATGCGCTTCTCGTCGACCTGGTACGGCGATTTGCATCCGTCGCACTCGACCTTGATCATGCTCCCCGACCCGATGCCGGCGCTGCGAGTGCCTCCGCAGGCGCGCGCCTACACGCTCGTTCGGCCTGTCAAAGGCCGGGATGCCCCGACATCCGCTCTCCTTACTAGCAGGGCTTGTGGTCCTTGGATCGCCTCTTCTACGGGCCGTCCTCAAATCGGCGATTTCCCC
Organism: Sorangium sp. So ce887; assembly: GCF_051521455.1. NCBI lineage: Bacteria > Pseudomonadati > Myxococcota > Polyangiales > Polyangiaceae > Sorangium > Sorangium sp. So ce887. Next base: position 902,426 of record NZ_CP150354.1, read on the forward strand.
GGGCATGTCGCGTGCTTGTCTCCGGCGTGGAGCCGGAGCCGCGCCGGGGTGGAGCCGGAGCAAACGCGGCCGGCGGCCGAGCGACGCTCGGCGAGCGCGGGCGCGGGTTGGCGACGTCCGGCCGGCGGAGCGCGCCGCCATCGCGGCCTCGCCAAGCGTCCTCCACCTGTGCTAACGCGCTGCCGCCCATGCAGCGCTCGACGGCGGTCATCTACACGCTCTTCTTTGCGGGCGCGCTGGCGTTCGTCATCGCGAACGGCGGCCCGAAGGGGAGCGGCGCGGCCAGCGCGCCCGCCGACGCGGGCGCCGACGCCGACGCCGACGCCGGCTCGCCTGCGGCGGCGTCAGCGGCGGGCGACGGCGACGCCGGGAGCGACGCCGGCGGTGACGGCCTCCTCCAGGAGAGCGGCCCGGAGCAAGCGGCGCGATCCGACGCGGGCATCACGCTCCTCTCGGGCGAGGCGCCGCCCGGGCTGCCGGCCGAGGCGCCGAAGAAGGTGCGCTTCGGCGTGGTGCTCGTCCAGTACCGTGGAGCGCAGGGCGCGACGCAGAACGCGCGCTCCAAGGACGCCGCGCTGGCGCTCGCCAGGGAGCTCGCCGAGGTCGCCAAGACGGACTTCAAGGCCGCCATCGGCAAGGGGGACAAGGGATCCACCGACGATCTCGGCTACATCCCGCGCGGCGTGCTCGAGCCCGCGCCGGAGTATGAGCTCTTCAGCCTCCCCAAGGGGGGCGTGAGCGGCCCGGTCGACACGCCGCGCGGCTTTTGGATCGCGCGCCGGATCGAGTAAGGAAGGCCTACCGCGCGGCGCGTCGCCGCGCGCGCGAACGAGTGGAGATACCGTATGGCGACGATCGACATCCGCCGGCAGCACGCGCTCACCAAGGAGGAGGCCAGGCAGCGCGCGGAGGAGCTCGCGCGCGGCATGGAGGACAAGCTCGGCATCCGCTGGCGGTGGGAAGGCGATCTCATCCGGTTCGAGGCCCCGGGCGGCGCAGCGAAGGGGACGAAGGGCCTCGTGCGCGTCGAGGCGTCCGCCGTCCAGGTGGAGATCGATCTCCCGTTCCTGCTGAAGGCGATGAAGGGCACGATCGAGTCGAAGGTCAACGAGAAGCTCGAGGCCGTGCTCTCCAAGGCCTAGCCGCGGCGGCCGGGCTCAAGGAAGCGCCGCGCAGACCTGCGCGCCACAGCGCCCGCAGCTCCGCGCTTTCCAGGGCCGCGCGCCTCCACGCGCGCGGCGCAGATCGAGCCCGCCCCCTACCCGGCGCGCTTTACTCCGCGACGTTCGGTTCGCTACTCTCCGCCATCGTCATGCGTTGCGCAGAGATGAGACCCCCTTCGGAGGCGTCGCAAGCGAGATGACGGTTCAGGCACCCGAAGGGCAGGTGGAGAGCATGACGGCCCTGATCGCGCGGCTTCGCGCGGAGCAAGGAGACCAACCGGAGCGACAGCTCCAGGCGCTGCTGCTGCACGAGCTCGGCGCGCTCGAGGAGGCGCTCGGCGAGGAGCCCACGGCCGCGCGCGACTACCTCGCCGCGTTCAACGCCGATCCCCAGTTCCGCGAGCCGCTCGAGGCGCTGGTCCGCATCCTCACCCGGCGCAAGTCGATCAAGAACCTCGGCAAGCTGCTCGACGCGCTCACGCGCGCCGCGGCCACGCCCGAGGAGCGAGCGCGCGCGTTCTGGGAGCGCGCGGCGTACCTCCAGGACCACGAGCAGAACCTCTCGGCGGCCAAGGAGGCGCTCGAGGAGGCGGCGCTCAGCAACCCGGAGGACGCGACCCCGTGGCTCGAGCTCGAGCTCATCGCGGCCAAGGAAGGGGACATCGCCGGCCGCATGCGCGCGATCGAGGCCCGCGCCGAGCTCGCGACCGACGCGACGTGGAAGGGGCTGCTCTTCATCGAGCTCGCCGACCTCGCGTCGGCGGCCGAGAACGTGGAGCGCGCCTACGAGCTGCTCGACGCGGCCGCCGCGCTGGAGGGGCGGGCGCGCTTCCGGTCGCAGCTCGCGCTCGAGGCCATCGCGCGGCGCGAGGAGGACTTCGGCGCGCTCGCGCGCGCCCTCGAGGGGCAGGCCGAGCTCATCGCCGACGCGCTCGATGACGAGGCGAGCGGCGAGGCCAACGGCGTCCCGCGGTACATGCGCAAGCCGGAGTACGCGGCCGACGCGTGGCTCCGCGCCGCCGAGCTGACGCAGCGCACGGGGACAGGCGGCTTCGCGTCGCTCCTGGAGCGGGCCGCGGAGCGGCTGCCCAAGTCGGCGCTGCTCGGGCGGGCGCGCATCGCCGCCCTCGAGGCCGCCGGCGAGGCCGAGGCCGCCGCCGGCCTGGCCAAGCAGGAGATCGCGCGCGGCGCGAGCGGGCCCGGCGCCGCGGCGCTGTGGCTCCGCATCGCCGAGGCGGCGGCGCTGGCGAGCGACCGCGAGGCCGCGCTCGCGGCGCTCCGGAGCGCGCTCACGGCCGACCCGCAGTGCATCCCGGCGCGCGCGCTCGAGATCGATCTGCTCGGCGACGGCCAGGACCCGTCCGCGTTCGCGGCCTCGCTCGAGACAACGGCGGCGTCGTACGGCAGCGACGAGGCGAGGGGACGCGCGCTGCTCCTCGCGGCCTACGTCTGGGCGGTGCGGACGGACGACGTCGGCGCGGCGAAGGCGGCCCTGTCGCAGGCCGGCATGGCCGGCGTGCATCCGGGCGTGCTCGCGCGCTTCGGGCGGTCGTTCGCGGCGCTCCGCGGCGACGCGGCCTGGTACGAGGAGTCGACGAAGCGGCTGCTCTCGACCGGCGTTGACCCGGCCGAGAAGGCGAGCCTCTGGTTCGAGATCGGCAGGAGCCGCCTGCTCCGGGGCGACGCGGGCGGCGCCGAGGGGGCCTTCGCCGAGCTCGCCGCCGCTGGCGCCGACGACGGTGGCCTCGCGCCGAACGCGTGGCTCGGGAGGGCGCTCGGCGCCTTCGCGGTCGATCTCGTCCGCAGCCGTCGCGAGCGCGGCGACGAGCCCGGCGCCCCCGGCCCGCGGCGCTCGCCGATGGTGATCGAGGCGCTCGCGGAGGTCGAGGGCCCGGAGACCGCGCGCGGGCTGTGGCTCGTCGCCGCCCTGCGCAGCGCGCGCAGCGGCGAGCTCGATCGCGCGCGGAGCCGGCTCCGCGCGCTCTTCGAGCAATCCGCGGACGACGAGGTCATCGCGGTGTTCCTGGCCGAGCTGGAGCGGCGCGCCGGGAGCCCCACCTCCGCGGCCGCCACGCTCTCGACCTGCGCCGCGGCGATCGACGACGCCGATCTGTCGGCGGCGCTGCACATCGAGGCGGCCATCCTGCTCTGGCGCGCCGGCGAGCGTGGGCGCGCCATCGAGGAGCTCGAGGCGGCGCGCGGCAAGGCGCCGCGGGCGGGCGCGACGGTCCTCACCTGGGCGCTCCGCGGCCACGAGGCCAGCGATCTCGACAGCCGGCGCCGCGCCCTCGAGGTGGCGGGCGAGGCGGGCGAGGACCCGGCGGCGCTCGCGCTGTCGCGGTTCGGCCTCGAGATCGGCGCGGCCGAGGGCGGCGACGCCGACGAGGCGCTCGCGACGCTCGAGGCGCTGGAGTCGCAGGCGAGCGACGATCTCGCCCTGGCCGCCGCGCTCGGGCGGCTCCTCTGGCAGCCGGCGCTCGAGCAGCGGAGCGCCGTCGAGCGCGCGCTCGACTACGTCGAGGAGCGGGGCGACGGCGCCGCGTCCATCGCCCACGCCGAGCGCTTCCGCCTCGCGCGCACCCTGGATCACGACCGCGCGCGCACCGCGGCGCGCGCCGCGGCGTGGGCCGAGGCCGACCCGAGCGCGCACGCCGAGCTCGAGTGGCTCGGCGCGGCGCTCGGCGCCGAGGACCGCGACGCCGAGGTCGCCGCCCGGAGCGCCCTCGCGCGGCACATGGACGGCGAGGCCCGCGCGGCGATGGAGGCCTCGGCCGCGATCGTCGGCGCGCTCGACCAGCCGAACCTCCCGCGCCCGTTCCTGACGGGCGAGCACGCGCCCGCGCAGCTCGCCAACCTGGAGCTCGCGCTCCCCGGCTGCGATCCGCGGCGCCGCGCCGCGGCGCTGCACGGGCTCGGCGACGCGCTCGGCGAGGACGCGCAGCTCACCGCGCTCGGCCTCGCGGGCTGGTCGGACTTCGCGGCCGGCGATCACGAGCGGGCGCTCGCCGCGTTCCGCACGGTCGTCGAGCGGAGGCCCGACGACGTCGCCGCCTGGGAGGGCGTCCGCGCGACGTCCGAGGCGCTGCGCGACCCGGTGTCGACGGCGCTCGCCTCGGCGCAGCTCGGGGCGCTCTGCAAGGACGACGCGCGCGGCGCGGGGTTCTGGGAGAGCGCGGGGCTCCTGCTCCTCCAGCACACCGAGGCCCACGAGGACGCGGAGATCGCCTTCGACCGCGCCTTCTCGCGCGACCCGCGGCGCGGCGTCGCCTTCGACCGGCTGTTCCGCCGGGTGCGCGCGCGCAACGAGGACGATCGGCTGCTCGACATCGTCGAGCGGCGGCTCGGCGTGGCCGACAACGACCTCGAGATCTGCAAGCTGTTCTGGGAGCGCGCGCGCGTGCTCCGCAAGAAGGGCAAGCTCGACGAGGCGCTCGCCGCGCTCGAGAACGTGACGCTGCTCGAGCCGGACCACATCGGCGCGCTGGCGCTCTCGGCCGACATCTCGAAGGCGCAGGGCGATCTTGGCCAGGCGGCGGCCTTCTACGCCGAGCTCTCGCGCGTCGCGAAGGCGCCCGGGGAGCAGCGCCTCATGTCCGGGATCACCGCGGTCGACGCGTACGAGAAGCTGGGCGAGCACGACAAGGCGCTCGAGGTGCTGGTCAGCCTGCACCGGGCCGGGCTGTCGACGCTCCCCGTCCGCGAGCGCCTCGTCCGGGTCGCCGCGCGGGTCGGCTCCTGGGACGAGGCCACGCGCCTGCTCGAGGAGCTCATGGTCGAGCGCGACACCCCCGCGGGGCGGATCGAGGCGGCGCGGCTCGCGATGGCCATCTACCGGGACCAGCTCGGCGCGCCTCGCCGCGCCGAGCGGGCGGCGGCGAAGCTCCTCGACGAGGCCCCGGACGACGGGGAGGCGATCGACCTCGTCCTCACGACGGACTACGACCCGGCGTTCCGCACCCGCGTGCTCGGCCGCGCCAAGGCGACGCTCATCCAGGCGCTCGCGTCGGACCCGATCGACGCGGACCGCGTCGCGCTCCTCGCGAAGATCGCCGGCGCCGGGCAGGACGCGGCGCTCCGGCAGGCCACGCTCGGCGCGCTCGTCGCGCTCGGCCGGAGCGACGAGGGCATCTCCGCGGAGCTCAGGAAGATCGACGCCCGCGTCCCCGCGCGGCCGCAGATCGCCCTCGACGCCAAGGCCATGGCCGAGATCGCCGATCCGCTCGACAGCGGGCCGGTCGGCGAGCTCTTCGCGAAGATGGCCGAGACCCTCTCCGTGACGCTCGGCCCCTCGCTCGTGTCGCTCGGCGTCGGCAAGAAGGACCGCATCGACTCGCGCGGCGGCCACCCGCTGCGCGTCGCGGTCGCCGAGTGGATGGGCGCGCTCAGCTTCGAGACGGACTTCGAGCTCTACGTCGGCGGCCCCAGCCCGCACGGCGCCACGGGCGTCTACGGCCAGCTGCCGGCGCTCGTGCTCGGCCCCGAGGTCACGACGCCGCTCGACGCCGCCTCCCGCTCGGCGATCGCGCGCGAGGCGTTCGCCCTGCGCCGAGGCATCACGTCGCTCCGGACCCGGGACGACAACACCGTCGCCTCGCTCGTCGCGGCGGCGTGCATCGAGGCGGGCTTCGCGGTGCCGCAGCCGCCCTACGCCGTCTTCGGCGAGGTCTCGCGCGCCATCCACAAGGAGATGTCGCGCGCCACCCGCAAGACCATCGCCGACGTGTGCCAGCGCATCGTCTCGAGCCAGCAAGACCCGCACCACTGGGCGCAGGCCGCGCGCAGGAGCATCGACCGCATGGCCGTCGTCGCCGCCGGCGACGTCTCGCTGGTCCTCTCGGACATCCTCAGTACCCCGCGCGAGCAGCTCGGCGGTGTCGTCGCCGAGAGCGAGCGGGCGCGCCAGCTGGTCGCGTTCGTCCTTTCGCAGAGCTACCTCGAGCTTCGGAAGAAGCTCGGGATGGGGGTCCGGTGAGCAGCAAGAATCCGCAGTCCAAGAGCTCCTCTGGCGGCGGCGACGAGGGCACCCCGTCGCAGGAGAAGATCACGGTCCCGCCGCCGGCGATGTACGGCGCGGCGGTCTCGGACGACGACGTCGAGGAGGCCACGCTCCTCGCCAAGATCCCCGACGAGCTCATCCAGTCGATCCGCGCCGAGGAGGGGGAGCGCGCCGGCGAGGGCGGCCTGAAGCAGCTGTTCTCGCGCGAGCCGGTGCCCGTGCCCGCGAGGCCGGCGCAGAGCGCCGGAGAGAGCGACGCGCTGCTCGACATGCTCTTCGAGGAGCCGCGCGGCGACGACCCCGACGACGGGGTCGTGACCTCGGCGCCCGCGCTGACCGGGCCGCGCCGGGCGACGCCCCCCGTGCCGCCGCCGCCGCGGCCCCCGTCGCTGCCCCGCCCCGCGGCCACGCCCCGCTCGGGCAGGCCGGGCGACGCGAAGGCCTCGCTCGGCGCCGAGCTCGCGCACAGCGATCGGACGCCGAAGATCCCGGCGCGGGCCGCGTCCGCGAGGTCTCCGGTGCCGCGCCCGCCGCCCGCCGCCACCCCGCCCCCGCTGCCGCAGACCGGGCGCCCGGACGAGGTGCAGGAGGAGGACACCGCCGAGCCGGGCGACCGCGCGACGCCCATCCCCGACGGAGGCGACTCCCCGTTCGAGTTCGCGCCGCCCAGCGCCGTCAACAGCAGCCGGCTCGCGAAGGCGCCGCACTTCGACGACGAGGACACGACGGGCTTCGACGACGAGGAGACGAACGCCCTCGACGAGCCCGGGCCCACGACCCGACCGTACGCCGGCGTGCCGTCCGCCCCCCCGAGCCACTGGGATCAGCCCGCCATCGAGAGCGATCCCGGCGAGCTCGTGGACGAGTCCAGCCTGCTCGACGGGTCGGCCGACATGGAGGACGATCTCGCCCAGACGCGCGTCGCGAGCCGGAGGCCGGAGGTCGGCCCGACGTTCGCTCCGCCGCGCTCGTCCGCGCCTGCCCGCGCGCCCGAGAGCCTCCCGCCGCTGCCGTCGATCCCGCCGCCCGCGTCCGTGTTCGACGGCGAGCAGGACGCGAGCGCGATCCTCGTCCAGTCGCAGCAGCGCGACGTCTGGGCGGCGCGCGCCGCCTGGCTCCGCGCCGAGGCGGAGCTCATCGAGGACCCGGCGGCCCGTGCGCGCGCGCTGCTCCCCGTCGCCGAGCTCTTCGTGATGGCCGGAGAGGACGCCACCGCCAGCGCCATCGCGGCCGAGGCGCGCGAGCTCTCTCCGGGCCTGATCTTCGCGCACCGGCAGCTCCGCGGGCTCCTGATGCGCGAGGGGGATCTGCCCGCCGCGCTCGAGGCGCTGGAGAGCGAGACCCGCATCCTCGGGACGCCCGCCGCGCGCTGCCACAACCTGGCGCTCGGCGCCGAGCTCTCGCGCATCTCGCTCGCGGACCCCGAGGGCGCGCACAAGCGCCTGGAGCTCGCGTCCCGGATGCACCCCGCCGATCCGCGCGCGCACGTCCAGCGCTTCTGCGACGCGCTCGCCGCGCCCGACACCGACGCGGCGGCCTCCGCCACGATCGCGAAGCTCCGCCTCCCCGACGCGCCCGAGCTCGCGCCGCTCGCCGCGGCGTGCGCGCAGGTCGCCGCGCACCGCGGCGCCGCGCGGCGCGGCCGCGCCGCGCCGGCCACTCCGTACGAGGCGCTGCTCCGCGCCCGCGCCCTGCTCCGCGCCGGCGACCTGGCCGAGGGCCTCGCGAGCCTCGATCCCCTGCGCAGCACCTCGCTCGCGCCCGGGGTCGCGTGGCTCACCGCCGCCCTGAGCGCCGCGCGCAAGGAGACCCGCCCGGCGGCGCTCGGCGCGCTCCGCACCGTCGCCTCCGGCTCGCACGGCGGCCAGGCGCGCCGCGCCCTCGCGGCGCAGGCGATCGAGCTCGGCGACGCCGCCGCCGCGCGCGAGGCGACGCGCGACGACGGCGACGCGTTCTCGCCGGCCGATCGCATCGTCCTCTCGGCGCTCGCCGGCGGCTCCGCGGGCGAGATCGAGCCGTGGCTCACCGCCCTCGCCGACGACCCGGAGTTCGCGCCGCTCTGCGCCGCGACGAGCGCCGCCCTCAGCGACGCCGGCGGCGCGGGCGACAGCGCGACGGCGGACGGGGCGCCCGCGCCGCGGGGCGTGCGCGCCCTCGGCGGCCCCGGCGCCCGCGCCGCCGCGGTCCTCGGCCGCGCGCTCTCCCGCGAGGCTGTCCCGGCCGAGGGCGGCATCGACGCGAGCGACGCCTTCTCCCGCGCGGTGCTCACCTACGGCGACAGCGCGCCCGAGAGCCCGCTCTTCCGGGCCCTCTCGCTCGAGCTCGATCTCGACGGCGATCGCGGCGCCCGCGTCGCCAGGGCCATCGCGGCGCTCCGCGAGGTCGCGTCCGAGCGCGACAGCGCGCTCGCCGCCGCCGTCATCGCGGAGGTCGCGGGGGATCAGCGGGCGGCCATGAGCGACCTCGATCGCGCCCGCGCCGCGGATCCGCAGCACGAGGGCGCCGCGCGCGCCCGCGCCGCGCAGGAGAGCGGCGTCGGCGCGGCCCGCATCCTCGCGGAGCACGCGCTCACGCTCGAGGAGGGGCCGCGCGCCGCGGTGCTCGTCACCGAGGCGGCGATCCGTTTGCTCGACGGCGGTGACAACGACGAGGGCGAGCGCCTGCTCTCCCGCGCCGCGCAGATCGATCCGAAGCTCCCCGTCGCGCTCCACCTCGGCGAGCGCAGCGCGCGCGCCCGCGTGGATCGCGACGGCCTCCTCGAGTGGCTCAGGACCCGCCGCGAGAGCGCCACCGACCCGCTGGAGCGGGCCCACGACCTCGTCCGCGAGGCGCTCCTCGTCGCCGAGGCCGATCCCGCGTCGGCCGCGTCGCTCCTCGAGACGGCGCACCGCTCGCGCCCGCAGGACATCGGCCTGCGCGAGCTCTTCGAGCGGCTCGCGCCGGAGCCTCCGGCCGACCGCGCCGCCTGGCGCGCCGAGCGCGCCACCGAGCTGATGCGCGCCCTCCACCCGGGCGGCGACGGCGGCGCCTCGGGCGACGCCGACGACCGCGCCGCGACGGGCATCGAGGCCGCGCGCCTCGCGCTCGAGGCCGCCCTCGAGTACGAGCGCACCGGCGATCTCGCGCAGGCCGCCGCGTGCGCCAGCCAGGCCATCGCCGCGGGCGACGAGGCGCTCGCGCCGATCGCCCTCTACCGCGCCGCCGTCGCCGGCCACGGCGCCGGCGAGCTCGTCGACGCCCTGATCCCGCGCGCCCGCGAGGCGGCGGACGCGACCGAGCGCCTCGAGATCTACGAGCGCCTCGCGGAGCTCGACGAGCTCGGGCGCAGCGACGCCGGCAGCGCCCTGCTCTGGCGCCGCTCCGTCCTGGAGGAGACGCCGCACCACCTGCCCACGCTCCGCCGCGTCGCCTCCTTCCTCATCGGCGAGGGGCGCGACGAGGAGCTCGAGCCGATCGCCCTCGAGGTCGCGCGCGTCCTCGACGGCCCCGAGGCGATCGCGCACGCGCTCCTGTCGGCGCGCCTGCGCCTGCGCGTGCTCCCGTGGGAGGAGACGTTCGAGCCGGTCCAGATCGCGTACAGGAACGAGCCCCGGGGCATCTGGTCGCTGCGCCAGATGGCCGCCCACGCCCGCGCGAGGGCGGAGCACGCCCTCGCGATCGAGGCGGATCGCCAGCTCATCGAGCGCACCGATCGCCCGTCCGAGGCCGCTGCCCTCTCGGTGCGCGCCGCCAAGGACGCCCTCCTCGCCGGCTCGATCGAGGACGCGGTCGCCTTCTTCCGGCACGCGATCACGCTCGTCCCGCACTACCTCGTCGCGCACCTCGACCTCGCCGACGCGCTCGAGCGCGGCGGCGAGGCGGCCGCCGCCGCGGCGGCGCTCGAGTCCGCGGCGGGCGCCAGCGTCGGCTCCGAGGGGCGCGCGCACTCGCTCTATGCCGCGGCGGTGCTCTGGCAGGACAAGGTCCAGAACGCCGCGCGGGCCCGCGACGTCCTCGAGGCGGTCGCCACCGTCGACCCGTCGTACGCCGACGTCTTCTCGCGGCTCAAGGCGATCTACGTCGCCGAGGGCGCGCGCGCCGAGCTGGCCGCCCTCCTCGAGCGCCGCCTCGACGCGGTGACGGATCCGGCGGAGCGGGTCGAGATGGAGGTCCTCCGCGGCCGCGCGCTCGCCGACGTCGGCGACGCCACGGCGGCGAAGCGGGCGCTCGCCGCCGCGCTCGACGCGAACCCCGACCACGTCGAGGCCCTGTCCGCGTTCGCGGACGTCTGCGCCGGCGAGGGCGACTGGACCGGCGCCGAGCAGGCCTGGATCCGCCTCGCGCGCCTCGTGCCCGATCCGGCGAAGCAGGTCGCGATCTACCTCCGCCTCGGCGAGCTCTACGACGAGCACCTCCCGAACGCGGAGCGCGCCGAGCTCGCCTACCAGGAGATCCTGAAGCGCGCGCCGGGCGACGTGAGCGCGCGCGAGCGCCTCGTCGCGCTCTACAAGCGCGAGGGCGACGGCGTCCATGCGCTGGAGCAGCAGAACCTTCTCATCAACGCCGCGGAGGCGCCCGAGCAGAAGTGCCGCCGCACCGCGGAGCTCGCCGAGATCTACGAGTCGATCGGGGACCTGAAGAAGGCCGAGGCCACGCTGCTCACGGCCCGCAAGACGTGGCCCAAGGACGACTTCGCGCTCGGCGCGCTGGCGGGCTACTACCAGCGCACCGAGCAGGCCTCCGCGGCCAACGTCTTGCTCGATCGCGCCCTCGCCGACGCCCGCCGCGCGCTCACCACCGGCCGCTTCGAGCCGTACCTGTTCGCGACGGTCGCCACGGTCGCGGAGCTCCGCGGCCGCGCCGGCGCCTCCAGGATCGCGCGCGCGACGGTCGCCGCGCTCGACGGCCGCGAGGCGGCGATGGGCGGCGCCGGCAACGCCGCCGGCGCGGCCCGCCTCGACGTCCACCTCGCCCCGGACCTCATGACCGCGGCGTTCCGCGAGCTCCTGCTCAAGACGGGCCCGCTGCTCGACGCCGCGGTGCCGTTCGATCTCGACTCCATCCGCGCGACCCCGCTGCCGCCGCAGCACGCCGACATCACCGACCTGGCCCGCGGCATCGGGGCGGCGTACGGCCTCCCCAACCTGCAGGTCTACGTGACGGGCGCGCTCGGCACCGTCTGCGTCCCGGCCTCCTCGAGCCCGCCCAAGATCGTCCTCGGGCAGTCCCTGGTCGCCTCGCCGCGCGAGGACGTCCGGCTCTTCCTCATCCACCGCGCCGTCAAGATCCTCCAGACCAACGGCTCGGCCTTCTCGCGGACGGCGCCGATCGACCTCTGGCCGCTGCTCGCGGCCTACCTGAAGGCGTTCACCCCCTCCTGGGCGCCGCAGGGCGCCGAAGCCGGTCGCCTTCGCGAGTACCAGGGCCGCATCGATCGGGTGATGACGGGCGGCGTGGATCCGAAGCTCAGCGTGCTCGCCGCCGACGTCATCGGCTCGATCGGCAACCGGGCGTCGACGCTCAACACGGCGATCAACGGCTGGGGGAACCGGGCTGCGTTCCTCGCGGTCGGCGACCTCAACATTGCCCTCACGGGCATCGCCTGGTCGGGCGGCCACACGAACGCGCCGCCCGCTGCGGGCAAGGACCGCGTCACCTGGATCGGACGCAACGCGGAGGCGCGCGACCTCATCGTCTTCGCCGTGAGCGACGGCCTGGCCGAGGCCCGGGAGCAGCTCGGGTTCAACGAGTGAGGGCTCGCGCGCTCGTCGCGGCGCGCCGCCGCGCTATGTTGAGCGCGCGCCGTCGCGGGTACTTCGCCGTCGCGGAGGCTTGCGCGGCCGCGTATGCTCCGCTGCCTGCCAGCGAGCGCTCCGCCTCTTCCTACCGGCATCGGCTGCACGTCCCTCACGACCCATGACGACGACCCTCAAGGCCAAGCGCCGCGTCTCTTACGACTGCTCGAAGTGCCCGGCCTACTGCTGCTCCATCTACGAGCGGGTCGAGGTGACGCCGCGCGACATGCGCCGGCTCGCCCGCCATTTCGGTCTCACGCTCGAGGCCGCCGCGGAGCGTTTCACGAAGCGCTACAGCGGCGAGCGCATCCTCCGGCGGCAGTCGGATCCGGTGCTTGGCCGGGTCTGCCGCTTCCTCGACCTCACGACGCGCGGCTGCACCATCTACGACGCGCGGCCCGAGGTCTGCCGCGACTATCCTGGCAAGCCGCGGTGCGGCTACTACGACGTGCTCCAGTTCGAGCGGGAGACGCAGGACGATCCCAACGTGATGCCGCTCGTGCAGATCACGTTCCGGTCGAGGACGCCGGCGGGGTAGCTCCGCCGAGAGGGGCGTCCCGGTCGCTCGGTTGCGCCGGTTGCGCCGGTTGCGCCGGTTGCGCCGGTTGCGCCGCGCTCACGCCGTCTCGTTGCGCTCGTCCGCGTCGGCCTGCGCCCCGGCGCTGGCCTTGGTCTTCTCGTGCAGCCACTCCTCCGGCCGGTCGGCGGGGTAGACCCGCAGCGAGCCGTCTGCCGGTCCGAGCAGATCCTCGGCGCGCGCCACGCCGGTGATGCGCTGCGCCGCCATGAGGCCCGACATCGCGGCGCCGGCCACCCCGTGGCTCAGCGTGCTCGCGCCGCACTGGTACAGCCCCGGGATCCTCGTCCCGATGGAGAACGACAGCGGTCCGAGCTGCCAGGGTGTCTTGGCGGTGCCGTAGGCGGCGCCCCGGTACGAGGCACAGTAGAAGTCGTTGGTCAGCGGCGTCGCCACCGAGCGAAACGCGAGCGCGCGGGAGATGCCGGGAATGACGTGCTCCGCCGCGGCGATCATCTGATCCCCGAGCGACTCCTTGAGCTTCTCGTACTCTGCCCCTCGCTCGCCCGTGCGGGTCTTGTCCCAGCGCGCGAAGGGCCCGTGGGGCACGAACGTGAACATCTCGATCGTGTGGTGATCGCCCCGGGTCGGGTGGCCCGGATCCTTCAGCGTCGTGATGGTCAGGAACAGCCCGTCCACCGCGCCGCGCGGCAGCTGGCGCTCCGCGCGCTCGTAGATGCGCCCCACGTCCCGCCCGCGGTACCACCAGTAATTGCCTGAATCATATCCCATCGACCGGAGGTCCATGTCCACGGCGCAGAACACGCTGAGCAGGCTGACCGAATACTCCATCCGCTGGATTTTCCGGCGCTCGCGGGCGGTCAGCTCGGGCGGCAGCAGCTCGCCATAGGTGATCGCCGGGTCCGCGTTCGAGACGACGCTCGCCGCGCGCAGGGTCTCTCCCCCTTCCAGCTCGACGCCGGCCGCGCGCCCGCGCTCGACGAGGATGCGCCTCACCCGCGCGCGCATCCGGACCTGCCCTCCGAGCCGGCGCAGCGCCCGGATCATCGCGAGCGGGATGCGCCTGGCGCCGCCGCGCGGGTAATACCCGCCGTCGAGATAATGGCAGACGATGCTCGCATGGATCGGCAGCGCCACGCGCGACGGCGAGAGGCCGTGATCGCCCCCCTGCGCGGCCAGGAACGCGCGCAGCAGGGGGTCGCGGATCGTCGCGTCCAGCAGATCTTCCTGGGTGCGAAACCCCCAGCGCACGAGGTCCGGCGCCTTGAACGGCACGAGCAGCACCTTCGGGAACTCGAGCATCGTGTCGAGGCGGACGAGGTCGTCGTTGAGCCCGCGCAGGACGCGGAAGTACCGCGCTATGCCCGCGGCCTCGTGCGGGAACCGCGCCGTGAGCCGGGCGATGAGCCGCTCGAGGCCCTTGGGCACGTCGAGCCGATCGTCGCCGACGATCAGGTGATCGAGCCCGTCCGGGTTGAGCTCGCAGAACTCGAGATCTCCCGAGAGGCCGAGCCCCTCGTAGAGCCGCCTCACGGGGCCTCCGGGGCCGAGCCCGCCGATGTAGTGGACTCCCGGGCTGAACAGATAGCCATCCAGCGAGAAGCTGTGGGTCCACCCGCCGGGGAGGTAATGTTGCTCGACGACGATCACCTTCTGTCCCGAGCGCGCGAGCGCGAGCGCAGCCGTGAGCCCGCCGGAGCCTGATCCGATCACGACGGTATCCGCGTGCTTCATACGTCCCCCCTCGGACTCCGATGCTCCGAGGAGGAGCCTGGCTGCGCGATTCTACCTTTCGGTCACCTGCCGCCGTCCGGCGGCGCCCCGGCGTCGGGCGGCGCCCTGTCCTCCTTCTCCATGTTCGTGAGCGGCAGCGGACAGACGACCGGCACGGCCCGGCTCGGTGTCTGCGCCGACTCGCGCATGCATGTCTTGCCGGTCAGGCGAAGGCGCTCGCCCACCTGGAGGTCGGGTGGGCACACGAGCGGCTGGGATGCGGAGACGAGGTCCCCGTCGATCCAGAAGAGCTCGCAGCCATCGTCCGTCCGCCGCAGATGGTAGTGCCGCGTCGGGCGGCGCGGCGCCGGCGTGCCCTCTGCCGCCAGCGCCGCGCCGCCGTCGAGCGCCGGCGCCCCCGCGCCCTCCCTCCCGGCGTCGCCCTGGCACGCCGCGATCCCGGGGAGGAGCGCAGGCAGGACCCGGACGAGGAGCCTGGCCAGTCGGCGCTGCGACGTCGGCGACGGCCTCTGGGCCCTTTCCGGACCGGCCGCGATCACCGGCTCGGGAAGAACATGATGGACATCTTCGTCAGGAAGAAGTCGGCGATCAGGATTGTGATCGACGTCACCACCACGGTGCGCGTGGTCGCGTGACCGACGCCCTCCGTTCCGCCGCGCGTGATCAGCCCGAAGTGGCACCCGACGAGCGCGATGATCGCCCCGAAGAAGGGCGTCTTGTACATCCCGCTGAAGTAATCCATGAACGTGACCGAGCTGAGCGCCGTCCTCAGGAAGAAGCCGGCCGGGATGCCGAACTCGGTCGCGCAGATCAGCATCGCCCCCCCGAAGCCCAGCACGAGCGCGAACGCGCCGAGCACCGGCATCACCACGATGCTCGCGAGCAGCCGTGGCAGGACGAGCTTCTTCACCGGGTTGGCGCCGAGGGCGCGGATCGCGTCGATCTGCTCGGTGACGGCCATCGAACCGACCTCCGCCGCGATGCCGGCGCCGATGCGGCCGCCCACGATGACCGCCGTCAGCGTCGGCGCGAGCTCGCGCGAGAACGACAGGCCGATGATGCGGCCCGTGTACTCCATGCCGCCGAACTTCTGCAGACCGATGGCGAACTGCACCGCCATGACCATCCCGACGAACAGCGCCGTCACGGACGCGATGGCGGCCGAGCGCACGCCGAGCGACTCCATCTGGTAGATGGTCGAGCGCAGCTCGAGCGGCCGATCGAAGATGGCCTTCATCGCCCCCCAGGTCATCCGCCCGAACTGCCCGAGGTGCTCGACGAACCCGACCGCCGACTCGTTGATCCTCGCGAGCAGCGGGGGGAGCGGCGGCGGCGGCAGGCTGTTCGGGCCCCGGCTGGCGGGGGCCACGCTGTTCGGGGGCAAGCTGCTCGGGCCCGGGCCTGTGGAAGCCGGGCTGTTCGAGGAGGACGGCGGCGCCTCCGGGGGCCGTTTGCGCTCAGTCGTCATGGGCCGGCAGGGTCGAGAAGCCGCGGACCGTCTGTGTGAACGCCGGCTCGCTGGCGGCGTAGCGGGCGGGATCTGCGATGAGGAGCATGTCGTACACGCAGCCGTTCTTCTTGAGCACCCAGATATCGAACACCTTCGGCACCCCGTCGAGCTTGGCCGAGACGACCGTGTGCATCGCCTCGCGGCCGTCGAACGGGACGACCTCCTGCTTCAGCACCTCGCGCTCCGTGAAGTGCAAAAAGAGGTGGTTGGTCAGCGAGACGAGCGGGACGTCCTCTTCGTTCCGGCAGCGTCCGTTCAGGGCGATGGTGGCCCCGTTCGCCTCGTCGCGGTACGCCACCGCCGCGTCCGACACCGAGATCGGCTTCCAGCTTGCCGGCGCCGGGGGCACGCGGAAGGCGACCTCCGAGCCGCGGTAGACCGTTCCATCGAACGATGGGCCTCCGCAGCCGGCGAGCGCGATCGCGATCGCGAGGAGCCTGGCCCGGGGGTTCGCTGCCTCGGCCGCAGAACCGGCGGCGGTGGGGCGCCTTCGAAGGGGTCGTCGCATCGCTGCGGGCCGACGCTATCACGCTTTTGCATCCTGGGCGAACGCCGGCGGTCGCGCGCATCTCTCCTACCAGTTACCAGTCCCAGCGGTCACGCCGCCGCGGCGCGTCCCACGGCGCGGATCGGCGGGCTGCCGGGCGCCGGGGCGACGCGCGCCAGTGCTGCCAGCGCTCGTGCTCGCGCGGGGAGCGCCCCACCATGAAGAGGCGGACGAGGAAGAGCCCGGCGACGAACCCCCCGAGGTGCGCGAAGAACGCGACGCCGCCGCTGCGCATGCCGATCGAGCCGAGCCCGTTCAGCAGGTTCACCACGAAGTACTGGAGGATGACAAGCCACGCCGGCAGCTCCAGGAACAGGCCGAAGATGAACCACAGAAGAAAGATCGGGTTCAGCACCGTGATCGGCGAGCGCGGGTAGAGCGACGCGTACGCGGCCAGCACGCCCGAGATGGCGCCCGAGGCGCCCACCATGGGGATCATCGATCCGGGATCGATCACGATCTGGGCGCCCGCGGCGGCGATCCCGGACAGCGCATAGAACGCCGCGTAGCGGAGGCTGCCCAGCGCATCCTCGACGTTGTCGCCGAAGATCCAGAGGAACAGCATGTTCCCCCCGAGGTGGGCCCACCCGGTCGGGTCGTGCATGAACATGCTGCTGAAGACGGTCCACCAGGCGTCGGTTGGCTCCTCCAGCAGCTGCACCGGGACGAGGCCCCACACGGAGAGCAGCCGGTCGGGCGGGAACCCGGCCGAGATCATCGACCGCATCCAGAAGAAGCCGAGGAGGTTGAGCGCGATCAGCAGGTAGTTGACGATCGGCACCTTGCGGGTGGGCAGTTGGTCTCGGAGGGGCAGCATCGGATTTACTTAAGCACGCGGGCCCGTGACAGCATCCGTCGGCCTTGATAGACCCGGGGCCCATGCTCGAGGTGCGGCTCCGCGACACGCTGGCCCAGGGGCCTGCCCTGCTCGTTCTGTGGCGACCCGGCGAGGTCCGCATGTCCTGCTGCCCAGGAGCGGCTCCTCGGCACGACCGGCCGCCGCCGTCCTCACCAGTGGACGAAAACTCCTGGCAGATCTAGGTTTCCGCCCGATGAGGGCCCCCGGCGGCCCGCGTCCCCTGCCTCTCCTGCAGCCCAGAATGATGACGGACGACCATGGCTCGTGATCTCTACTCCGTGCTCGGCGTCTCGCGCGATGCGGACGAGGACACCATCAAGAAGGCCTTCCGCAAGCTCGCGATGAAGTACCACCCGGACAAGAGCCCGGGGAAGGCCAACGAGCAGAAGTTCAAGGAGATCAACCAGGCGCACGAGGTGCTGAGCGACAAGACGAAGCGCGCGCTCTACGACGAGTTCGGCGAGGAGAGCCTCTCGCAGAACTTCGATCCCGAGCGCGCCCGCGCCTACCGTCGCTACGCGAACGCCCGGGCTGCGGGTGGGGGCCGCGGCGGCCCCGGCAACTTCGACGTGCAGGAGATCTTCGGCAACGCCGGCGGCGGCCAGGGCGATCTCAGCGACATCCTCGGCGACCTCTTCGGCCGAGGAGGCCGCGGCGGCGCGGGCCGGCGCGCGCAGCCCGCGCGCAGCCGAGGCGGAGACGTCGAGCAGGACCTCACCATCGATTTCGTCTCGGCGGTGCGGGGCACGACGCTCCAGATCCAGCGCGCCGACGATCCGCAGCCGGTGACCGTGCGCGTCCCGCCCGGGGCTGCCGAGGGGAGCCGCCTGCGCATCCGCGGCCAGGGCTCCCCCGGCGTGGGCGGCGGCGAGCCGGGCGATCTGCTGCTGAACATCCACGTCACGCCGCACCCGTTCTTCAAGCGCGAGGGCGACGATCTCCACCTCGATGTGCCTGTCACCCTGGGCGAGGCCTACCGCGGCGAGAAGATCCGCGTCCCCACGCCCGACGGCGAGGTGACGCTCAAGATCCCGGCGCGCACCCAGACCGGCCAGGTGATCCGGCTGCGCGGCAAGGGCATCGCCCGCAAGGCGAAGGAGCCGGGGGATCTCTACGTGAAGTTCGTCGTGCACGTCCCGACCGTCGACGACCCCGAGGTGGCGAAGGCGATCGATCTGCTCGACGGCACGGTGGAGGCGCCTCGCGGCGAGCTCCGGTTCTGAGCGCGGTCGCGGGTCGGCGCGGCCGCGCGTCGGCTCGGGCGAGCGCAGCTCTCGGGTAGACCTGGCATGAAGCGGCCTCTCGCGATCGATCCCCGGCCCCTCCTCGCGGCCGCCATCGCGCTCGCCGCGTGCGCCGCGCCAGCGCCGGCGCCGTCGCGCCCGGCGTCGCGCGCTGCCGGCCTCCCTGCGCCCGCCGCCGTCCGGCCGGCGCCTCCGCCGCGGCGGGCGGACGCGCCGGCGCCCGCCGTCGCACCTCCCGCCGCGCCGCCCGCGCCGGCCTCGCCGCCCGCCTCCTCGGTGGTCCCGCCGGCGGCGCCGAGCGCCGCCTCCGGGGACGCGTCCGCCGCGGCCGGCGCGCTCCAGGCGCCCTCGATCACGATCGATCCGCCCTACAAGCTCGGCCGGCACCTTGTGCCCCGCGGCCAGGCCGAGGCGGCGGAGCGGGATCGCTGGAACGCCGGGGGCAGGGGAGATCCTCCCGCGCCGCCGCCTCCGGCCGAGGGGCACCCGCTGCCGCGGATCATCGTGGACATCGGCAAGGTGAATGGCCCGCTCAAGGCGCGCGAGGTCGAGCGCGTCGCCCGGCGGCACCTCTGGATCCACGTGTACTCGTGCTACCGGCTGCGCGCGTACAGGGACCCGTCGCTCCACGGCAAGACCACCGTGCGGCTCACGGTGAGCCGCGCCGGCAAGGTGACGGGCGCGCGCGCGACCTCGTCCACTCTCTCCGCGCCGGACGTCGTCTCGTGCCTCGCGCAGCGCGCGAGGTCGCTCTCGCTGCCCAGGGCCAGGGCGGGCTCGACCGTCGTCGCCACGATGGAGGTCTATCCGGGCGACGAGCCGGTCGAGCCTCCGCCGTCCGTCCTCGCTCCCGGTCCCGGCGAGCTCCGGCCCGACGCGATCTCGGCCGCCGTGGCCGACGCCTTGCCCGCGTGGCGGAGCTGCTACGAAGCGGCCCTTGCCGGCGCGCCGGCGCTCTGGGGCCGCCTCGCGATCCGCTTTCATGTGACCGACAGCGGCGCCGTCGACGAGGCCTTCGAGGCCGAGTCGCGCTTCCCGGACGAACGGCTCACCCGCTGCGTGCTCCGGCGCGCGCGCGCCCTCACGTTCCCGGCGCCGGAGGGCGGCGACCTGCGCTTTGTGGTGCCGCTTCGTCTTTCGCCCGACCCGCAAAGCCCGCTGCGATAGCTCCTGCGCTCCCCGCGGTGCGAACGCTCACAGCGCATGCACGGCCAAGGCGGTCTCGCAAGCGAAACGCGCCGCAACAAATTGCGCCCCGGGGTCGATGTGCAACTTTACCGTGGGGGAGGAGGCTCAGGTATATGGACAGCGCACCGGGCACCATCGTTGGGGGGAAGTATCTGCTGGAGCGGCAGCTCGTGCGTCCTGGCGCGCGGGTCGCGCGCGACCGAGGCTCGGTCTGGGTCGCGCGCGAGCTGCAGCTGGGCGCGCGCGTCGCCCTGAAGCTCTTCCACCCCGAGGCCGGCGCGACGGGAGATCTCCTCCGGATCGATCGCTGGGTCCGCGCAGCCGCCGGGCTCTCGTCGCGGCACGTGGTGCGCGTGCACGACCACGGCGTCGAGGGCGCGGTGGTCTACCTGGCCATGGACCTGCTCTCCGGCGAGGATCTCGCGACCCGCCTGCTCCGGCGCAGCCGGCTCTCGCTCCAGGAGGCTGCGCGCCTCGCCGCGCAGGCCGGCGAGGCCCTCCAGCGCGCGCACGCGGCGGACTTCCTTCACCAGGGCCTCCGGCCGGAGAGCCTCTTCTTCGTGCTGGACGGCGGCGAGGAG
This sequence comes from Sorangium sp. So ce887, assembly GCF_051521455.1. Lineage (NCBI taxonomy): Bacteria > Pseudomonadati > Myxococcota > Polyangiales > Polyangiaceae > Sorangium > Sorangium sp. So ce887. The sequence goes on from NZ_CP150354.1 coordinate 922,560, forward strand.
GTCGTGAAGGTGCTCGACCTCGGGCTCCCGAGGGCTGCGCCGCGGCTCGTGGGCGAGGTCGCGGCCGACGTGAGCGCGAGCTCGCTGCACTACCTCAGCCCGGAGCAGATCCGGTCGGAACGTACCCTCGATGCGCAGACCGATCTCTGGTCGCTGGCGGCTGTCCTGTTCCGCGCGTTGACCGGCCAGCTCCCGTTCCCCGGCGACCTCGCCAGCGTTGTGGCCTCGAAGATCCTGCTCGCACCGCCGCCCGCGGCGACGCAGCTCGTGCCGAGCCTGCCTGCCGGGCTGGACGGCTTCTTCGAGAAGGCGTTCGCGCGCGACCTCGCGCGGCGCTTCCGGTCGATCGACGAGATGGTGGAGTCGCTCGTCCGGATCGCCGACCTCGCGCCGCCTCCCTCGTCCGGCGTGCTGCGCCCGCCCCCGCCGGTGCGCGTCCCCTGGGTCCCTTCGGCGCGGCCGCTGGCCGCGCTGTCCGCGGAGGTGGCCGCGTCCGGCGTTGCGGCGCGGGCGGAGCCTGGCACCGAGCCACCGAGCGCGGGCCGGAGGGCGGCCCCGGTCACGCAGCTCAGCGCGGAGAGCGCCGAGGTCGTGCGCGGGCTCGACGGGCTGTCTGCGCGCGCGGGGTGGGTCATCCCGGCCGGCCTCGTCGCGCTGCTCGGCGTGGCGGTGTTCGCGACGACCGCTCGGCTGGATCGGCCCAGGCTGACGACGGCTGCGACCGGCGCCGCGACGGCTGTGCTCTCGGCCTCCCTCGCCCGCCGCGTCGAGGCGCTGCCCGCCGCCCCCGAGGTGGCCTCCTCCGCGCTCTTCCGTCGAGCGCCGCTCGCCTCTCCCCAGCGCAGCGCCCACGTACCGCCGAGCGCCGCGCCGCCGCGTCCTGCGCGGCCGCGCTCCTCTGCGGAGGCCGCCCCCGGCGGGCCGCGCTAGAGCACCAATCATGTTGAAACCCGGAGAAATTTCACAGGGAGGCGGGGAGGCGGGGAGGAAGAAAAAGAAGAATCTCTTCCTCTCGCCGTCTCTCGCTCCCCGCCTCCCCGCCTCCCTGTGAAATTTCTGCTTTTTTTCGGGGTTTCAACCCGTTTGTTGCTCTAGGCGCTCCGGGCAGCGTCGTCCTCGGCTGCGGCCTTCTCGGCTGCGGCCTTCTTCTCCTCGGCGATGTCGCGCGCCTTGCGCGCCTCGTGCGCCGCGCGGATGGCCGACAGCGGGCCGCGCGCGTCGCGGTGCGTCCGTTCGGCTTCCGCTCCGGGCTCGCTTCCGTTCGCGATGCGCGCGCCGGTCATCACCTCGAAGTACCCGGATTCGCTCCAGACGGCGCCGAGCGTGTGCGCGACCTCCGCGCCCTCCTGCCCGAAGTACCCGATCGCGCCGCCGTAGACCCACCGTGGCCCGACCTCGAGGCTGCGGCTGATGGCGCTCGCGCGCGCTGCCGGCTGGCCCACGGCGCTGCCGCCTGCGAGGGCGGCGCGCAGCGCCTCGACGGGCGACGCGTCGCCGGGGCGCGGCCCGGCCGACGGATCGCGCTCGACGTGGACGAGCGTCTCCCCCGAGGTCCCCGCGATGGTGAGCCCCGGCGCGAACGGCGACTCGGCGAAGTCGACGAAGTAGAGGTGCGTCGACGGCGCGAGCACCCGCAGCGCGCGGTACACGTCGAAGGGATCTGCGCCCCGGAGCGGCGCCCGGAACCTGCGGGCGAGCACGACCTCCGTCGCCTCGCCGGCCGTGATGCGCTGGCGCGCGGCGGCCACCTGCGCCGCGTAGCGCTCGTCGCTCACCGGCGTCTCGAGGTGCTCCGGCAGGGCCTCCGGATCGAGCGCGGGCAGGCTCTGCTGCTCGGGCCCGTGCGCCATCTCCCACGCGCAGCGGTTCACCGCGCCCTGCGATCGGCCGGCGAGGGTCATCGTCTGCGCCACGCTGTCGAACACGACCACGGTCGCGTCCTTCAGCACCCGTCCGAGGTACATCTCCTCGGGCCACGGCTCGATGCCCATGAGCTGGTGCACCGTGTCGTACGAGAGGAAGCCGACCCACGCCTGGCAGACGCGGGCTGCCAGATCGCTCGGCGGGCCCGACGCTGCCGGTGGGCCGAGCCCCTCGGCCAGCGTCGCGAACGGGTCGAACCCGCTCGGGAGGAGGCTCTCGGTGCGCGCCCGGTATCCCAGGATCGCGTAGCGGCCCCAGCGTTCACCGGAGACGGCGGACTCGAGCATGAACGATGATCGGCCCGGCGACTGGGCGCGGAGCGCGGCGTAGGCGCGGACCGGTGTGATGTGATCGGCCGGGAGGGTGCGGGTCACGACGGAGCTCATCGCGGCCGAGCCTACACGACGTTGCGCCGCCCGGCGAAGGAGGGCAAGGTACCCGGAGGAACACGGTGCGAAGCGCGATCGCCCTCTCCTCTGTCCTCTGCCTGGCCGCTTGCGGCGGCGCTCAGCCCGCCGCGGCGGACGCGCGCACCACCGTCGTCTCGCTGCAGAAGATCGACTGTGAGGCGTGCGGCGCCGAGCTCGTCGCGGATCTCCGCGAGCGCCCCGGCGTCTACGCGGCCACCTTCAACAAGCGCCGCGCCGAGATCGCCGTGACGGCGTCGAGCTCGTTCGACGTCGCCGGCGCCGTGAAGCGGCTCGCCGCCGACGAGGGGTTCGAGGCGGTGATCGGCGGCGGCAAGGGTCAGTACCTCGGCTGGGCGACGTTCCCCGAGGGCGCGGACGCCCGGACGATCGCCGACGGTGGCGCGGACGTCCCCGATCTCGGCGTCCACATCGCCTTGGGCAAGGTCACGGTCATCGACTTCGCGGCGAGCTGGTGCCTGCCCTGCCGCAAGCTGGACGCGCACATGGCCGAGGTGCTCGAGGCTCGCCGGGACGTCGCCTACCGCAAGCTCGACATCGTCGACTGGGACACCCCGCTCGCCCGGCGCTACCTGAAGCAGGCCTCGAAGCTGCCTTACGTGATCGTCTACGACCCGACCGGCGCACAGGTGGACGCGTTCGTGGGCCTCGAGATCGACAGGCTCGACGCGGCGATCGAGCGCGGCGCGCGGCGTTGACACGGCGTGGATCTGCGCGCCTGCCCGGGCGTGCGGGTCGGCGGAGGGCGGAGAGCCGCGCGTGGCGGCTCCGGCATCGCCCCTCGCGGATCAGTAGTGGCCGAAGAGGTCCTGGATTCGCGACTCGAGCGCGACGGCGATCTTGTAGAGCGACGAGATGGACGCCGACGACTCGGCGCGCTCGATCTGCGAGAGCAGCGACACGCTGAGCCCTGTGCGGCGCGCCATCTGCTTGAGCGTCAGGTCCTTGTCCTTGCGGAGGTTCCTGATCGTGTCGCCGATGACGCGGTGGAGCTGCTCTTCGGGGGTCCGCGCGAGGCCCTTCTTGCGCATGACGCGGGCGAGCACCTCGCGGAACTCGTCCACGTTGAACGGCTTCTTGATGTAGTCGACCGCGTCGAGCTTCATGGACGCGACGGCGCTCTCGAGGTTGGGGAAGCCGGTGAAGATGACGACGGCGATGTCGTTGTCGACCTTGCGGATGCGCTTGAGCACCTCGATGCCATCGAGCTTCGGCATCATCAGGTCGAGGATGATGAGGTGGTAGCCGCCCGCGCGGACCTCGTCTTCCACGGTCGTCGGATCGCCCAGCGTCTTGACCTGATAGCCGTCGCGCTCGAGCAGCGTCTGCATGTAGTCACAGATCGCCCGGTCGTCGTCGACGATCAGAATGCGTACAGCGGGAAGCTCAATTGCCACCTGTTCCTCCTCTCACGTACGACCGCCGAAGTCGGTCGCTCTTGTCTCACGAGCGACCGCCGAAGCCGGTCGCTCTTGTCCGTTCTGGAAGGGGCCGCACAGGCGGTCCCTGACTCCACGTTGCACGAGCAGGGGCGAGGCCCTGACCGGCGCCCCAGGCACCTCGCTCTCTGCTTCCTATCGGCAACATCGGGATTCCAGTGACACTTTAACACGACCTGAGCAAGGTGGAGACGGGAGTTTTTTCTTGCGCTCCACCGATTCTTGGCTTCGTGAAACGTCCGGGGCGCCGGATAGGCGCCCAACGGCCGTGTTTCCGGCCATTTCCCGCCATTTGTCCGGGCTGTGGTGTGCCGTCGTTCGGGGGAGCGGGGGCTGCGCCGGTCGGGTCCTGATTTATTTCGTCTTGACAGGAGGCTCGCTCTTGGCGATGTTGCGCGCCCGCTGTTCAGCGGGCGTTGCTTCGCGGCAGCGTACGGGGCGTAGCGCAGCCTGGTAGCGCACTCGGTTCGGGACCGAGGAGTCGGAGGTTCAAATCCTCTCGCCCCGACTCATTTCTTCGCATGTTGGCAGGTAGAATCGCCGCGGGACGGCCCTTGCCGTCCTCGCTGGCGTCCCTGTCGTTGATGCCCGACAGGAGCCCTTCGCCGAGGCGTTCGCTCGGCGTGCGCCAGGACCACGGAGGTCCCTGCTCGCCGCGAGAACGCCGGTCCGAGGCGCTCGTTCGGTAGGCGGTAAGTCCGAGGAGGCCCTCCGCCCCGGACGACCTGGAGCCCCGCCGCTAGCCCGTGCGCCCGGCCAGGTTGGCGATCACCGCCGCGAGCTCCGACGCCTCGATCGGCTTGGGAACATGCGACTGGAATCCGGCCAGGAGCGCCCGCGTCCGGTCCTGGGCGCTCGCGTACGCGGTCAGCGCCGCGGCCGGGATGCGCCCGCCCTGCTCGGGGCTCTGCGCGCGCAGCCGCCGGATCAGGCTGTAGCCGTCCTCGCCGGGCATCCCGAGATCGCTCAGGATCACGTCGGGCTTCTCGCGCGCGATCGCCGATAGCGCCTCCTCGACCGTCGCCACCGCCGTGATGGTCGCCCCCTTGCGCTCCAGCACCGTCGTCACGAGCTCCCGCGCGTCCGGCTCGTCGTCGACCATCAGCACGCGGACGCCCTGGAGCGTCGGCTCCGTATCGGCGGCCAGGTGGCTCAGCCCGTCGGCCTTCCGGAGCGCCGCGATGGCCCCCCGCGGCGCCAGCGGGATGTCCACCACGAACGTCGCGCCCTTGCCCTCGCCCCCGCTCTCCGCCTTCACGGTGCCGCCGTGGAGCTCGATCAGGTGCCGGGCGATCGCCAGGCCGAGCCCGAGCCCGCTGTGCGGCCGCGTGCTCGTGCTGTCGGCCTGCCGGAAGCGATCGAACACGTACGGCAGGAACTCCGGGACGATGCCCTGGCCTGTGTCGCTCACCTGGATGCGCGCCAGGCCCTCGGCCTTGCCGAGCTGGATCGAGACCTTGCCGCCGCGCGGCGTGAACTTGATCGCGTTCGACAGGAGGTTCCACACCACCTGCTGCAGCCGGGTCTGGTCGCCCGAGATCGGCCCCGCGTTCGGGTCGAGCTGCACGACGAGCTCGATCCCCTTGGCGTCCGCGCCGTGGCGGACCGCGTCCATGGCCGCGTTGATGATCGGCGGCAGATCCACCAGCATCACGTCGAGCCGCAGCTTGCCGGTGATGATGCGGGAGGCGTCGAGGAGGTCCTCGACGAGCTGCGCCTGGAGCGTGCCGTTGCGCTCGATCGCCTCGAGCGCGCGGACGTGCGTGTCCGGCTTCAGCGAGCCCTGCCGGAGCATGCGCGCCCAGCCGAGGATCGCGGTGAGCGGGGTCCTGAGCTCGTGGGAGAGCGTGGCGAGGAACTCGTCCTTGGCGCGGTTGACCTGCTGCGACTCGCGGTAGAGCTGGGCGTTGTCGAGCGCGAGCGCCGCGAAGTTGCAGAGCTCCTCGGCGAGCGCGAGATCGTCGACGCCGTAGCGCCGGCTCGACTCGGTCGAGAGCAGCGTGATCGCGCCGCGCGTCCGGCCGCGGGCGCGCAGCGGGACGATCATCGCCGAGCGGACGCCGAGCTCCCGGAGCAGCGCGAGGTAGACCGGATCGTGCGCGCCCGACCAGGCCTCGTTGCCGGGCTGGAGCGACGAGGCCCGCTGCCACGCCATGCCGTCGACGTCCGGGAGCAGCATCGACTCGCCGCACCGGAGCACCGCGTGCACCGCGCGCGGCACCTCGGGATCGGTCGGGTAGCGGACCGACAGGTCCTTCCCCAGCGAGAGCTTCGCGCTGCTCGCGTGCACGGCCGCGAGCCGGCTCAGCGAGCCGTCCGGCTCGACGATGTCCACCACCGTGGCCTCGGCGATGTGCGGCACCGCGAGGCGCGCGACGTTGGACAGGGTCGTGTCGTACTCGAGGCCCGACAGCGCGAGCTGCCGGCTCGCCTCGCCGATGAAGTAGCGCCGCTTGTCGGCGAGCCGCTTCTCGGTCACGTCGCGGAAGACGAGCACCAGCCCGACGAGGTCGCCCTCGTCGCTCCGGATCGGCGCGCCGTTCGAGTCGATCGCGAGCTCCGAGCCGTCCCTGCGCAGGAGCAGCGTCGTGTCGTCGAGCCCGATGATCCCGCCGTGGCGCAGCACCTCGGTGACCGGGTTGTCGAGATCGTCGCGCGTCTGCTCGGAGATGACCCGGAAGACCTCGGACAGCCGGCGATCCCTCGCCTCGTCGAGCGTCCATCCCGTCAGCGTCTCGGCCACGGCGTTCATGAAGTCGATCCGGCCCGAGCCGTCGGTCGAGATCACCGCGTCGCCGATGCTCTTCAGCGTCGTCGAGAACTTGGTCCTGCTGACGCGCAGATCCGCCTCGAGCTGCTTGAACTGGGTGATGTCGGCGAAGATGGAGACCGCGCCGAGCATGTCGCCGTCCGGCGAGAAGAGCGGCGCGCAGCTGCCGAGCAGCATCCCGAGCGTGCCGTCGAAGCGCTGGAAGTGGACCTCCTCGGCGGGGACGGTCTCCCTGAGCGTGAGGCACCGCGCCATCGACCAGTCCTCGGCGGCGAACGGCCGGCCGTCGGGGTGGAACGCGCGGTAGCGCCCCCACCCCTCGACGTTCTCGGCGGTGGCGCTGCCGGCCCAGATCCGCTCCGAGGCGCGGTTCTGGAGGGTCAGCTTGCCCTGGTTGTCGGAGACGATGATGCCGTGCGGGCTCTCGCTGAGGAGCGCGTCGAGCAGCCCGCGCTCGTGCTGCGTGATCGCGCGGAGCCGCTCGACCTCGCGGCGCAGCGCCTCGAGCTCGGTGTCGATCGGCGGCACCGACGCGGCGAGGGGCGTGAGCTCGAACGAGGCGCTCGCGGTCGGGTCGAGGCTCGCGATCGCGCGATCGATCTCGACGACCGCCGGGCCGAGGAGCCGTCGCTGCTCGGCGGTCGAGGCCGCTTCGTAAAGCAATGCCCTGGCCTGAGCGAGCGCCGTGACGATCGGGATGTCCGAACGTTCGGGCATAGCGTCAAGGGATCCCACGGCCGCCGGTCGCGAACAAGATGCTAGGCGGGCGACCTGACACGGAAACTACGTTGCCGGACGCGGACTTCTTGCTGGACGGACTCTTCCGGTGTGCCGGGGTACGGTCGCGGGCTCTTGGGGTGTGCCGGGGTACGGCTGCGGCCCTGGAGGGCGGCGCGGGCGGACCCCGGCGGGGTCGAGCGCCGCGACGGTCAGCTGCGCGCCGCCTGGATCAGCTGCGCGCCGCCTGGATCTGCTTCACGAGCTCGGGCACGGTCGCGAAGAGGTCGGCGACCAGGCCGTAGTCGGCCACCTGGAAGATCGGCGCGTCGGCGTCCTTGTTGATCGCCACGATGACCTTCGACCCTTTCATCCCGGCGAGGTGCTGGATGGCGCCCGAGATGCCGATGGCGAAGTAGAGCGACGGCGCGACGACCTTGCCCGTCTGTCCGACCTGCAGGTCGCTGGCGGCGTAGCCGGCGTCGCATGCGGCGCGGCTCGCGCCGACGGCGGCGCCGAGGACGTCGGCGAGCGGGTCGAGGATCTCGTTGAAGCGCTCCTTCAGGGCGCGGCCGCCGGAGACGACGACCTTGGCCTCGGCGAGCTCGGGGCGCTCGCTCTTCACCTGGTCGAAGGAGACGAACTCCACGCGCTCCGCGGCGGCGCTCGGCGGGACGACCGCGACCTGCTCGATCGGCGATTTCGACCCGGCGGGCTCCGCGGCGGCGAACGCGCTCTGCCGGACGCTCACGACCTGGACCTGGGTCGTGACGGTGCAGATCCCGTACGCGTTGCCGGCGTACATCGGGCGCTTGTACTTGAGCGTCGAGCCCTCGGCGAGGAGCTCGGAGATGTCGCTCGCGAAGCCTGCCGAGAGCCGCGCTGCCACGCGCGGGAGCAGGTCCTTGCCGTAGGCGCTCGCGGTGCCCACGACGACCGCGTATCCCTTGGCGGCCGACGCGACGGTCGGCACGTAGCGCTCTGCGACGTAGTCCTTGAGCGCGCTCGACTCGGCGACGAGCACCTTGGCCGCGCCGAGCGTCGCCGCTTCCGCGGCCGCCTCGCCGAGGGCGTCGCCGATCACGAGGATCGCGTACGTCCCGCCGAGCGCCGCGGCCGCTTGCCTGGCGAACGTGACCGCGGAGTGCGTCGTCTTCTTCAGCTTTCCATCGGCGGCCTCGGCCACCACGAGAACGTCAGCCATGAATCCCTCCTGCACCTCGTCGACTCGTGTCGGTTCATCCCCGCGCGCGCGGGGGCCACGACCTGTTTTCGCCGTCCGTCAGAGGACCTTCGCCTCGTCCTTGAGGCGCGTGACGAGCTCACCGACGTCTTTCACCTTGATGCCTGCCTTGCGCGCCGGGGGCGCCTGGAACGCCTGGTACTGGACCTTGAGCGTCGGGTCGGCGGCGAGCTCGGCGAGCTTCACCTCGACGAGGGGCTTCTTCTTGGCGGCCATGATCGCGGGGAGCGCCGCGAAGCGCACGCCGTCGTTGTACTTGAACGCGGGCGCGGTCTTCATCGAGTAGACGCTGGTCGGCGCGACGATGCGGAGGTCGACCGTGACCACGGCCGGCAGGCGCACGCGGAGCGTGGCGACGCCGCCGTCGACCTCGCGGCCGACGAGCAGCGCGCCCTTTTCTTCCTTGAGGGTCGCGGCGAAGGTGGCGAGCGGCCAGTCGAGCAGCTCGGCGAGGATCTGGCCGACCTGGTTCGAGTCGCCGTCGACGGCCTGCTTGCCCATGAGCACGACGTCCGGCTTCTCGCGCTCGACGAGCGTCTTGAGGGCGCGGGCCACGAGGTCGCCGTCGAGCTTGTCGTCGGTGACATCGACGCGGAAGGCCTTATCGGCGCCGGTCGCGAGGGCGGCGCGGAGGGTCTGCTCGGTCTCCTTGGGCCCGAAGGTGACGACGACGACCTCGCCCGCGCGCACCTTCGGCGCCTTGCCGTCCTCGGTCAGGCGCAGCGCCGCTTCCAGGGCGTACTCGTCGAACGGGTTCGGCTTCCACTCGAGCCCGGTCGTCTCGATTTTGTCCCCTGAAGGAGGGATCTTCACCTTGTTCGCGTTATCCGGATCGGCGACGCGCTTGAGCGGAACGAGGATCTTCACGGCTCGGTTGGCTCCTGTGGCTGTGGGGGTAACGCAGAGCGTAGTCCGCCCGGGCAGGGGCGCGCCATACACGACAGACGGGCCGGCGGACCCGAGCGTGGATCCGGCGAGCCCGACTGAAATAACGCGCCCGAGGCGGAGGAAATCGGTCATGGCAGCGCCGACGTGGTGCGTCAAGCAGGCGTGGTGGTTCTGTCGGCATGGAGGCGACCCGTTGTGAGGCGCCTCGCGGCGGCGAGGGGCGCGACGGATGCGAACCGTTGAGAGGGGGCTGGCGGCGGGGGGCGTGACGGATGCGAACCGTTGAGAGGGGGCTGGCGGCGGGGGGTCGCGACGGTTGCGAACCGTTGAGAGGGGGCTGGCGGCGGGGGGCGTGACGGACGCGAACCGTTGAGAGGGGGCTGGCGGCGGGGGGCGTGACGGACGCGAACCGTTGAGAGGGGGCTGGCGGCGGGGGGCGTGACGGTTGCGAACCGTTGAGAGGGGGCTGGCGGCGGGGGGTCGCGACGGATCGAGTCCGTCAGGAGGGGCTGAAGGCGGGGGGTCGTGACGGATCGAGTCCGTCAGGAGGGGCTGAAGGCGGGGGGTCGTGACGGATCGAGTCCGTCAGGAGGGGCTGGCGGCGGGGGCTGCCACGTCAATCCACCCCGGCCACGGGCGCTTCCTCGTCGATCGCGGGCTCGCCCGCGCCGCCGTCTGCCGGCGGGGCGCCGTCGGCCGCGTCGGTCTCCTTGCCGCCCGAGCGCCGGCGCTCGGCCTTGCCCGCCTCCCGCTGCAGCGGCGCGAGCAGGCGGCGCGTCGTCTCCGTGTCGGCTTCCTCGAGCTCCAGCATCTGAAGCACGGTGCGCACCACCTTGATCCAGCGGTTGCGTGCCCTGAGCTGACCGCCGCGCGACTCGGTCGCTCCCGGCTGGTCCTGCGCCTCCAGGTGGACGCGCTGCGCGTCCAGCTTGCCGAGCTCGTCGCCCGCGGCGAACCACGCCTGCACCGCCTTGAGCAGGTTGCCCCCCGGCGTCGGCAGCGCCTTGAGCGCCGCCTTCGACTCCGGCGTCAGCCGGTCGCGCGCGAGCTTCACCTCGCCCGCCTCATCGCTGTAGCTCGCCGAGATGAACTTGAGCCCATCGGCGAAGAGCTGATCGCGGAGATCGAGGTAGATCGCGGCGTCCTCGGGATCGTCGGCCAGATCGGCGAAGCCGGTGAGCACCGCGTGGGCGCCGCGGGCCTTGCGATCATGGATCTGATCGAACACGACCTGCTTTTGCTGGATGCCGGTGAGCTCGTCATTCGCCTTCTTCTGCCGGCGGTGCGACTTCAAGATACCGTCGTGCGCGGCCTCGATATCGTCGATGAGCGGAGCGCACCGCTTCAGCGACGCGAGGCGCGGCCTTTCGCGCTCCGGGTCGAGCCAAGCGGCCGTGATCTGGACCATCTGACGAGGAGAGAGGTCTTTGAGCGCCATGGTGCCTCCTTGGTCTTCCTCCGGCGACGATCGCCGGGGAACGCACCCTCGGTGAGGCTTTCAGGTCGGGCGCTGTCCGTGAAGGCCATTCGCGCGACGCGAACGTGCCCTCGCTACCAGCTCTGCGGCAGTTTTTCGGCCGGCTTGAACCGAGGCCGCCCGGCGCCGCCCTCCAGCCGCCCTCCTGCCTCGCAGGCGAGGACACGACAAGCAGCTTTTCGACCTTGGACCTGGTGATGCTCGGTAACGGTTGAACGCGGTGGGCGCCCTACGGCGGTTCGCTCGGCGGCGGCGCATCGACGTCGCTCGCCCGCAGATCGCCCCTTAGCCGCCTTCGCAGCTGCTCGTCCATGCGCAGCGCGTACTTCTCGTGCACGCCGAGCGCCGCGGCGACCTTGGCCCAGGAGAGGTCCTGCCAGTACCGGAGCTCGATGAGGCGCGCCTCCCGCTCGTCGAGGCCGCGGAGCGCCGTCCTGAGCGCCTCGAGGGCCTGGGTGCGCGCCATCGCGTCCTCGGGGTGCGCCCTGAGCCGCTCGCCGGCATCCGCGACGAAGCGCGCGAAGACGAGCGCGCGACACTGGTCCTTGAGCTGGTTCAATACGTCGGTGTCGTCGTCACCGAACGGATCGCCGGCGTCGCGCATCGACTCGGCCGCAGCGAGCGCGGCGTCGAGGCCGGCGCGCCGGAAAGACGCCTCGCGGGTGAGCAGCCGGAGGACGGCGCCGGCGACCCGCTTCCATGCGTAGACGCCGAACGGGACGCCGCGCGCGGCATCGTATCCGGGGCTCGCTTCGAGGAGCGCCTGATAGGCCGTCTGCTCGCAGTCCTCCAGGCCCTGTCGCGTCCGCACGCCATAAACCCGCGCGGTCGTCCGCGCGACGTGGCGGGCCATGGGCAGCGCCTCCAGCACGCGCTCCCGATCGAGGGGATGTGGAGACGGACGCTGGCTGCCTGTCACCGCCGCCCACCGAAGGTCCCGTCGCCCGGCTCCGGCACCGCCTCGCCCTCGCCCGCTCCCTCACGGGCCACCGTGCCGCTCTCGGACAGGACGGGGTGCCGCGCCCGCAAGCGATCGTCGAGCGCCGCCGCCGCCGGGTGCGTCGTGATGAAGACCGTGAGAAACCTGCGATAGTCCTCGATCTCCTCGGGGGAGAGCGCCCGGAGGTACGGGCCGAGCGCGTCGGCGAGAACGACCTCCAGGAGGGGATCCGCGTCGCCTGTCAGGTCCAGGTCGTCGTGGTCGGCAGCGTCGTGCGTCATGGTGACCTCGCGCAGGGGAGCCCGGGTGCGGTGCGGCGCCCCTTCTATCTCGAAATCACCCCCGGCGGGCCGGTTCGGACAAGGAAAGCGACGTGACAGGATTGTTTGTCGCGCCACCCGGAGGCGCTGCGGCGTCGGGCGCGGGCCGGGGCCTTGCGCCCGCGCGCTCGGCGGCTGGCAACTCCTTGAAACGACGTTGCTTTCCGACAATCGACAGCGCCGGTGCGCTTTCTTTGTCCGAGCCGGCCCGGTGCTCGTGATTTCCTTCTCAGGAGACCCTGCTGGTGGCACGCCTCACGTCAGACAGCTCCGGGCCCGCCGGCGACGCCGTGGATGCGCTGGAGGGGACACCGTACCGGGCGCTCCGGGCGCTCGGGCGCGGGGGCATGGGGGAGGTCATCGAGGCGGAGCACCGCGCCCTCGGGAAGCGGGTGGTGGTGAAGCTGGTCCGCCGCGCGCTCGCGGGGGATCCACGGTTCGCGGACCGGCTGCGGGTCGAGGCGCAGGCGCTCGCGGTGATCGCGTCGCCGCACGTGGTGGCGGTGATGGATCTCGGAACGACGCCGGGAGGCCGCGCGTATCTCGTGATGGAGCGGCTCGAAGGGGGGACGCTGAGGGAGGAGCTCGAGCGGCGCGGCCCGCTGCCGGTGGCCGAGGCGATCGAGGTCACGCGGCAGGTGCTGGCCGGGCTTTCGGCGGCGCACCGGGTCGGGATCGTGCACCGCGACGTGAAGGTCGACAACGTGTTCCTGTGCGCGCCTGGGGCGGCGGCGCCTGGGGCGGCGCGCGTCGTGAAGGTGCTCGACTTCGGGGTCGCGAAGGTGCTCGACGCCGGCGTTGCCCGGACGGGGCCGGGGGCAGCGCCGCCGCGATTCCTCGGCGGGCCGGCGTATCCGACCGAGGCGGGATTGCTCGTCGGGACCCCCAGGACGGCCTCGCCGGAGCAGGCGCGATGTCAGCCGGTCGACGCGCGGACCGACGTGTATGCCGTCGGGTTGCTGATGTATACGCTCCTTGTGGGGCACGGTCCGTTCGCTCATGTCGAGGACGCGCTGGAGGTGCTGCGGGCGCACGTGGGGGAAGCGCCGTCGCCGCCGTCGCGGCATGCGGCGCAGGTGATCCCGCGGGGGCTGGACGGTGCCTTGATGAAGGCGCTGGCGAAGCTGCCGGAGGAGCGCTTCCAGAGCGCCGAGGCGTTCGCGGAGGAGCTCGGGCGGATCGGGGGCGGGGTGGGGGTGGGGGTGGAGGAAGAGTGCGCGGCGGGGCCTGGGGCGGGGGCGGGGGGACCCGGGGGAGGCGGGCGGATGCTGGGGGCGACGGGCGGGGGAGGGAAGGCGGAGGCCGCGTGGGAGCCGGAGATCGGGGCGTGGTTCGAAGCGACGCCGTGCGGCAGCCGAGGCGGGGCGAGAGCTGGGGGGCGCGTGGCGGCGGGCGCGGGGGAGGGAGCGGCGCCGGCGCCGGTGGACGCGCGGCTGTTCGCGGTGCTGACGCTGGCGAGCACGGTGGTGTTCTCGACGCTGGCGGCGGTGGTGCTGCGCGGGCTGGGAGCGTGGTGATGGGGCGGGGACCGCTGCAGGCCGGCGACGTGTTCCTGGACTACCGGATCACGGAGCTGATCGACGCGGGCGGGATGGGGGAGGTGTACCGAGCGGTGGAGGACTACTCGGAGGATGTCGTGGCGATCAAGTGCATGTCGCCACGGCACGTGAGGAGAGAGGACTTCGCGAGGCGGTTCCGGCAGGAGTGCAAGTTCTACCCGAAGCTGAAGCACCCGAACATCGTGAGGATGAGGAAGGCCGGGGTGTCGCCAGAGCACGTGGCGTACATCGTGATGGATTACCTCGAGGGTCGTACGCTGAGGAAGCTGCTGACCAAGGCGTACCGACTCGATTTTTTGAGCGCGATGCACGTGATGCTGCAGGTGGCGGACGCGATGACGTTCGTGCACTCGAAGGGGATATGGCACCGTGATTTGAAGCCCGAGAACATCATGGTGGGGACGAAGGCGGACGCGAAAGGGCACGTGTGGCTCCTGGACTTCGGGATAGCGAAGTTCGCGGACGGCGGAATGAACACGGACGACCTGCCAGACGTGGGGACGGTGAGGTACATCTCTCCGGAGCAGGTGAAGCAGCTGTACGGGGCGTCGAAGAAGGCGGAGCGCGCGAAGCCTGACGGGCGTACGGACATCTACGCGTTCGGGGCGATCTTCTACGAGGTGCTGACGGGCAAGCACCTGTTCCTGGACGACAGCGAGCCGGCGACGGCGGAGGAGACGCTGACGGGGCACCTTGTTGCGGCGCCGGAGCCAGTGCACGAGATCGTGCCGGATTGCCCTGAGTTCGTGTGGCCCGTGGTGTCGCGCTGCATCGCGATCGACGTGGAAGAGCGGTACGCGAAGTTCGACGAGGTGGCGCGAGATCTGCGGTCGCTGCTGAGAGACACGGTGCCGGCAGGACACGTGCTGGCGCGGCGGCTGGCGCAGGAGCGGATCAAGGCGGAGCGGGAGGCGGCGTTCGCGGGGGTGGAGCTGGAGGACAGCGCGCCGGTGAGCGGGAGCGGAGGAGAGGCGGCGGAGGGGGAGGGGGAGACGGAGGAGGCGCGGGCGCGCGGCGAGAGCGAGGGGGGCGGGATGGCGCGGTCGAGCGAGGAAGAAGAGGGAGCGAAGAGGGGGCGGCGGGTGGCGCACGGGGAGACGGCGCCGCTGGCGCATTTCATGGCGCCCGTGAGCGCGCTGCCGTTCGCGCCGGCGTCGAGGGCGCCGGCGCGCTCGCTGCGGGGGCTCGGCGTGGGGTACACGGAGCCGCTGCCGTCGACGTTGCCGTCGCTGAGGGCGCGGGAGGCCGCGGGGCCGGCGAGGACGGGGCGGGAAGCAACCGCGGTGCTGGGGGGGGCGTGGGCGGAAGGGACGGCGCAGCGAGGAGGGCTGCCGCCGCCGGAGGTGAGGGCGCAGGCGTATGCGGGGCCGCCGCCGCTGCCGCCGGAGGTGAGGGCGCAGGCGTATGCGGGGCCGCCGCCGCCGCCGGAGGTGAGGGCGCAGTCGTACGCGGGGCCGCCGCCGCCGCCGGAGGTGAGGGCGCAGGCGTATGCGGGGCCGCCGCCGCCCGTGATGGAGACGCAGCACGCAGCGCCACCGCAGTCGCTCTGGCGAGAGGCGCCGCCGCTGCGGGAGGTTGCAGTGCAGTACGTGACGCCGCCGTTGCCGGTGACGCAGCGAGAGGCGCCGTTGCCGGAGGTTGCGTCGCCGTACGTGACGCCGGAGCTGCGCGAGGTTGCGGCGCAGTACGTAACGCCGCCGTTCCCATCGTCGGTGACGGAGGCGCCGCGAGCGGCATCGGCGCCGCTGCCGGTCGCCGGGCCGCCGACGGCGCCGAGCTCGTTGACGGCACCGAGCGCTCGACCGCCGAAGCCGTTGCGGAGCGAGACGCCGAGGCTGCCGACGGTGATGATCGCACCGCCGCGGCGGGCGATGCGCGCGTACGTGCTGGCGCCGCTTGTGGCGCTGGGGATCACGGTGGTGGGCGTGGGGGCTGCGCTGGGTCTCCGAGCGATGAGCGGCGCGGCGTCGGCGCCGGCGATAGGAGAGCCGGCGGCCAGCGCGGCGCCGGCCGAGAGCGTGACGGCGAGCGCGACGTCGGCGAAGGTCGCGCCCGCGCCGCCGCCCACGGCTGTATCCGCGGCGCCCGCGCCGGAGGCGCCCGCGCCGGAGGCGCCCGCGCCGGAGGCGCCCGCGCCGGAGACGACGGCGAGCGCTGCGGCGGTGAGCCCGGCCGAGGCGGCTGCGGAAGCCGGAGCCCCTGCGAAGGCCGAGGCGGCCGCGGAAGCGGAGGCATCTCCGAAGGAGCAGCTGGCGGCGCCGGCGAGGCCGTTGCCGGTGAGGACCGCCCCGGCGGAGACGGAGGACGAGGAGGACATCTACCCGATGCCGAAGCGGCAGAAGCCGTCGTTCCTGCGGGTGCTGTCCGAGGAGAAGAAGAAGGCGGCGCCGGCACCGAAGGCGGCGCCGGCGAACCAAGGGGGCGCGAAGCCAGCGGGCCCGTGCCCGGCCGTCGGGTGCAGGCCGTTCTAGTCGCTGATGGAGAGAGGTCTTGGATATGGGCAGCAACAAGGACAGCGACGACATCCGGCAGTACCTGCCGGACCTGGAGAGCATCCAGCGCGAGGCGGATCCGGCGGTGGCGGAGCGGAAGCTGCAGCAGGCCCTCGACAACCCGGAGCTGGACCGAGCGCTGTCCGAGATGCAGCACCAGAAGGCGGCAGGGCAGCCGCTGTTCCAGTTCCCGGTGGTGCCGGCACTTCCCAAGGGGCAGGCGGGGCCGCAGGGGGCAGGGCTGCCGCAGGGGGCAGGGCCGCCGCAGCGAGCGGTGCCGCCGCCGCTGCCGGTGATGGAGACGCAGCGGTCGGTGATGCCGCCGCTGCCGGTGATGGAGACGCAGCGCTCGGTGACGCGGCAGGGCGCGGCGCCGCAGCACGGACCGATGATGCCGCAGGGAGCGGTGACGCAGCAGGGCGCGGTGATGCCGCAGCACGTCGGGGTGATGCCGCCGGGCGGGGCGCCGCAGCAGCGCGCGTCGGCGCCGCCCGGAGCGATGGCGCCGCAGCAGCGCGCGTCGGCGCCGTCCGGTGCGCCGGTGCCGCTGTACGGTGGTGCGGCGGCGCCGGTGTACGGCGGTGCGGCGGCGCCGGTGTACGGCGGTGCGGCGGCGGTGCATGGAGCGGCGGTGTCGCGTGGTGCCGTGGTTGGGCCGAGCGCAGCGGTGCAGCAGGGCGCGCCGGCGTCGCAGGGAGCGATGGCGCCGAGCCAGTGGGCAGACCGGGGGCTGCCGCCGATCGACAAGGCGCTGCTGCCGTCGTCGTTGCTGCCAGTGACGCCACCGCCCGTGACCCCACAGAAGCCGCCGGCCGATGCGCAGGCGACCGCCGAGGGTCGGTGGAGGATGCGGTGGTGGGTCGTGGCGCTCGCGCTGCTCGCGCTGAGCATGCCATTCGTGACGCTGGCGCTCGTGCGACGACAGGCGCCGCCGGAAGAGAAGGAGCCAGCGCCGCGGTCGAGCGGGGCGCCGGCGCGGAGCGCGGTGGCGCCGCCGGTGGCCTCGGAGCGGCCGCCGCCGGAGGAGGTCGAGCCAAGCCTTGACGATGTCGTGACCGAGAGCGACCCGCCTGCGCCGCAGGCGCCTGCGCGGCCTGCGCCAGCGGCGCCGCGTCCGCCGCAGGCGCCGGTCGCGCCGGTGCCGGCCGACAAGCCGCTCGCTGATGACGTGATGGAGTGAAATCGCGTGGAGCTATGACGATGAACTGCCGACCCCTTGCTCTGTTGCTCACTGCGGCGACCGTGATCGCCGCCCCTGACATCGCCGCCGCGCAGCCTGCGGCGCCGCGGGAAGCCGCTGCCAGCGCCGATGCGGCGGCGCGCGCCGATGCATCGTATCGGCGCGGCCTGCGCCTGTACTCGGACGGAAAATACGTGGAGGCGGAGTCGGAGCTTCAGTCGGCGTGGGAGCTGAGCCCGACGTTCGACGTGGCGTACAATCTCGGGAACACGAAGTACCAGCTGAAGAAGCACAGGGAAGCAGCGCAGTACCTGTCGCATGCGCTGCGGCACTGGCCGTTGATGAAAGCGGCGGCGAAGCTGAAGCCGACGGCGGAGAAGCGGCTGGCGGAGTCGCGAGCGCAGGTGGGAGCGCTCGTGGTGACAGTGGGCGTGGTGGGGGCGGAGGTGGTGGTGGACGGCAAGGCTGTGGGGAAGGCGCCGCTGGAAGGAGAGG
Source organism: Sorangium sp. So ce887 (assembly GCF_051521455.1). Classification (NCBI taxonomy): domain Bacteria; kingdom Pseudomonadati; phylum Myxococcota; order Polyangiales; family Polyangiaceae; genus Sorangium; species Sorangium sp. So ce887. The sequence continues at coordinate 940,431 of NZ_CP150354.1, forward strand.
TGTTTGTCGAAGCCGGCGAGCACCGGGTGGAGGCGAGGCTGGAGGGGTATGCGCCGGCAAGCGAGACGGTGAAGGTCGCCAAGGGAGGGACGGCGGCAGCGGCGCTGGCGCTGGTGCCGGTGAAGAGCGAGGCGCAGGAGGCGGCGCCGGGCGCGAGGGCGGCCGAGGGGGGGCGCGCGCCGGGCGCGGGGGCCGGTGCGCCTGCCGCGGAGATGCCGCCGGCGGAGCCGGCGTATCCGGGGCCGGAGCCGCAAAAGCGGAGCTGGGTGCCGGTGATCGCGCTGGGGGCGGCGAGCGCGGTGGGGCTCGGCGTGGGTATCGGGACGACGGTCGCGTCGAACGCTGCGAGCGATGACGCCCACAAGCAGAGCGCTGCGATCATTCAGGGCCGCGGACAGTGCGTGAAGCCGGCGTCAGCGTGGGTTGGGCCGTGCGAGCAGGTCCGGAACGACGCGACTCGTGCCGACACGTTGGGCAACGTCGCACGAGTGGCGTTCATCGCGTCGGGCGCATTCGCGATCGCTGCGGCAACGTACGTTCTATGGCCCAAGCCGAAGCGCTCCGAATCTGCCGTTGCGCTGCCCGTGGTGCACTCGGATGGCGCGGGGATCGCAGTGATGGGGGCGTGGTGATGGAGCTCCGGAAGGCAAGGCACATGCGGAACATGCGCAGAACAGTCGGCGGGTTGGCGTTCGTCTTGGCGGTCAGCGGTTGCGATAGCTTCTGGAGCCATCTGGCGGAAGACTGCGGGCTCCTGGTCACCTGCGATCACTTTTATCCGTCAGGCACGGGAGGGGGTACGCCGAACCCCGAGTGCGATGCGGACCCGAGGCAGGACGCGGGCGCGGTGATAGACGAGTGCGCGGTGTTCGTGAGCGCGAGCGCGGAGGCGGGCGGAGATGGGACGAAGGCGAAGCCGTACGCGTCGCTCGGGGAGGCGGTAGCGAACGCGGGCGGTAAGCGGGTGCTGGCGTGCACGAGCGGAGCGTTCGAGGAGAGCGTGACGATCGAGGCGGGGCTGGAGGTGATCGGGGGCTTCGACTGCGAGGAGGAGTGGACGTGGAGCGAAGAGGCGCGGAGCGCGATCGAGGCGCCTGCAAATCAGATCGCGCTCACGCTGGGGGAAGGTGCGAGCGGGGCGAAGGTGCGGAGCTTTTCGGTGCGTGCGGAGAGCGCGACGGAGGCGGGCGGGTCGTCGATCGGCGTGGCGGTGGCGGACGTCGAGGCGGAACTGGCGCAGGTGGATGTGACCGCGGGCGATGGGATGGCCGGCGCGAAAGGCGAGACACCGACGGAGGCGTCGCAGGCGGGGGCGAGCGCGTCGGAGGTGGTGTCGGATGCGTGCGAGGTCGTCTTCGGCGGCGAGCCCGGCGTGACGATGTGCCAGGACGGCGAGACGCGCGGCGGCGCCGGTGGACTCGGCGGGACCAAGGGTGCCGACGAGGGCAACGGGCAGAAGGGTGCGGATGGTGCGCCGTTGCCGGAGCCGAACCCGAACAACAAGGGCCTCGGAGGTACCGGACAGGCGGATGCGTCCGGCGAATGCAGGCGCGGGGAAGACGGCAAAAGTGGTGATACCGGCAGTGCCGGTGAGGCCGGCAGCGGCACGCAGCTGACGCTGGCCGGCGTCGTTGGCGGTGACGGCGATAGCGGAACATCTGGGAAGCGAGGTCAAGGGGGAGGAGGCGGCGGAGGCGCGAAAGCAGGGCTGTTCTGCGGGCCCGTCGCGAACCCGGTGGATGGCCCCGGCGCCAACGGCGGCGGAGGCGGAGCCGGCGGCTGCGGAGGCAAGGGCGGCGGTGGCGGGAAGGCGGGCGGGTCAAGCATCGGGATCGTGAGCCTGGGGACGAAGCTGGTGCTGAGGGAGGTGACCATCGCGGTGGGCAAGGCAGGCAACGGCGGAGATGGAGTGGTCGGACAGAGCGGAGCAAACGGCGGGGCCGGCGGCCCTGGCGGAGATGCATCGGGAGTGTCCCCCTCGATCCGTGGCTGCGATGGCGGACGAGGCGGTCAAGGCGGAGCGGGCGGCCCTGGCGCCGGCGGTCGAGGCGGCCACGCGGTGGGGATCGCCTACGCTGCGGCGCCGAGCGCAGCCGTGGAGCTGGCAAACTTCATCGCGGGCACAGCCGGCGCCGCGGGCAGCACGGCGCAGGGCGGGATCGCCGGCGAAACAGGTACGAGCGGAGAATGCTGGGACTTCACCGTCAATGCGAGCTGCGGGCAGTGAGGAGTGAAGTGTCGTTGCGGTGGTAATTCCGCAGCGCTCAACGGAATGCAATCGGTCGGTGAGCGCGCGCTGTGATCCGTGAGCAGCTGAGCTGAAGGAGACAACAAGAAATGGTTGGACGCCCTCCGCGCGTGGGTGGTAGGGAGTGGTTTGTCGCGGAGACGCGGCACGGTGGGCTGCCCGGCGCTTACAACCTCGCCACCACAGCGTGGAGTGCCCAAGGCGCGGGCAGATGGACCGGAGATCTGCTGACCCCTTCTGTGTCGGGCCGCGAGTACGGATATTATCCGACGGTCGCTGAAGGCAGCCCAGCAGCAGATCGCTTTTGCCTTCTGCGAGAGCCGTTGGCCTTGGCCGCAGTCTGGTGGACGCGTCGCAGGGCAGCGGCGAGAGCCGCCGGCGAGCAGGAGACCCCTCCCGTCCCGCGCGCAGCGCGGGGCGTGGGAGGGGCGGACCGCGCGCAGGCCCGAAGGGCCGAGCACGGGCCGGGGGTGGGCATCCTTGTATTCCTCTCTGTTCTCCTCTGCGCCCCAGCGCGAGATGCGCGATGCGAGGAGCTTGGTCCGTCGTCCGACGTGCGGCCACGGAAGTACCAAGAAGCGGAGGCGGAGCTTCAATCAGCGTGGGAGCTGAGTCCGACGTTCGACGAGGCGTACAACCTCGGGAACGCGAAGTACCAGCTGAAGAAGCACAGGGAAGCAGCGCAGTACGTGTCGTATGCGCTGCGGCACTGGTCGCTGATGAAAGCGGCGGCGATGCTGAAGCCGACGGCGGAGAAGCGGCTGGCGGAGTCGCGAGCGCAGGTGGGAGCGCTCGTGGTGACAGCGGGCGTGGTGGGGGCGGAGGTGGTGGTGGACGGCAAGGCTGTGGGGAAGGCGCCGCGGGAAGGAGAGGTGTTTGTCGACGCCGGCGAGCACCGGGTGGAGGCGCGCTTGGAGGGGTACGCGCCGGCGAGCCAGACGGTGAAGGTCGCCAAGGGAGGGACGGCGGCAGCGGCGCTGGCGCTGGTGCCGGTGAAGAGCGAGGCGCAGGAGGCGGCGCCGGGCGCGAGGGCGGCCGAGGGGGGGCGCGCGCCGGGCGCGGGGGCCGGTGCGCCTGCCGCGGAGATGCCGCCGGCGGAGCCGGCGTATCCGGGGCCGGAGCCGCAAAAGCGGAGCTGGGTGCCGGTGATCGCGCTGGGGGCGGCGAGCGCGGTGGGGCTCGGCGTGGGGGTGGGGATGACGGTGGCGTCCCGCAACGCGCGTAGCGAGGCGGATGCACAGCGCGCGGCGATTATGTCACGCGGTCCTGGATGCGTTCATGCGCCGAGCGACGTCGCGAGCGCCTGCGGCGCTTTCGAGGACAGTACGAGCCGCGCCGGAACACTGGGGACAGGCGCGATTGTGGCCTACGCCGCGTCCGGTGCGCTGGCCACCGGTGCGTTGGTCTACGCGCTGTGGCCTCGCTCGACCGTGTCGGGCACCTCGGTTGGTATGCGCCCAACCGCTTCCCTGGCGGCGGATGAGACGATGCTCGGTGTCGTCGGTGTGTGGTGAGCGGTGACGGCAAGGAAAGGACGCGAACGTGAGAGGACATAGAGGCTTCACGGCTGGCGCCATCTGCGCAGTGCTCGCGGCCGTCGGGTGCGATGCGCTGTCGATCAACCTGACCGACGACTGTGACTACATGCTGACGTGTGCACGTCATGACTGGCTCCAAGGAAATGGGGGCGGCACGCCGAACCCCGGGTGCGAAGCGGATCCGACCGAGAATGCGAGTACGGTGAGCGACGCGTGCGCGGTGTTCGCGAGCGCGAGCGCGGAGCCTGGCGGAGACGGGACGAAGGCGAAGCCGTACGCGTCGCTCGGGGAAGCGGTAGCGAACGCGGGCGGCAAGCGGGTGCTTGCGTGCACGAGCGGAGCGTTCGAGGAGAGCGTGACGATCGAGGCGGGGCTGGAGGTGATCGGGGGCTTCGACTGCGAGGCGGAGTGGACGTGGAGCGAAGAGGCGCGGAGCGCGATCGAGGCGCCTGCGAATCAGATCGCGCTCACGCTGGGGGGAGGTGCGAGCGGGGCGAAGGTGCGGAGCTTTTCGGTGCGTGCGGAGAGCGCGACGGAGCCGGGCGGGTCGTCGATCGGCGTGGCGGTGGCGGATATCGAGGCGGAGCTGGCGCAGGTGGACGTGACCGCGGGCGATGGGATGGCCGGCGCGAACGGCGAGACGTCGACGGAGGCGCCGCAGGTCGGAGCGAGCGCGCCAGACACGGAGCAGACGCGCGCGTCGAATGCGTGCGGTCTACCCGCGGCAGTTCGAGGTGGCGATCCTGGCCTGACGATGTGCGAGGACGGCGAGACGCGCGGCGGTGCCGGTGGGCTCGGCGGGATCCCGGGTACCGACGACGGCAACGGCCAGAAGGGGGCGGATGGTGCGCCGCCGCCGGAGCCGAATCCAAGCAACAGGGGACTTGGAGGTTTGGGGCAAGCGGATGCCGCTGGCGAATGTGATGCTGGGGCAAACGGCAAGAGCGGCGATCCTGGCGACGCCGGCGTCGCCGGCAGTGACACGACCATGACGCTGGCCGGTATCGCGGGCGGCGACGGAGGCAACGGCGTAACCGGGAAGCGAGGTCAAGGTGGAGGAGGCGGCGGCGGAGCGAAGGCGGGGCTGTTCTGCCCGGCCGGTCCGAACACCATCGAAGGCCCCGGCGCAAGCGGCGGCGGGGGCGGAGCCGGCGGCTGCGGCGGCAAGGGAGGCGGCGGCGGGAAGGCCGGTGGGTCGAGCATCGGGATCGTGAGCCTGGGGACGAAGCTTGTGCTGACGGAGGTGACCGTCGCGGTGGGCACGGCGGGCAAGGGGGGAGATGGCGTGGCCGGGCAGAACGGGGCCGACGGCGGCGCCGGTGCCACCGGCGGAGTAGCATCGCCGAATCCGCCATCAATCCCGGGCTGCAAGGGGGGAGATGGCGGTCGAGGCGGAGCCGGAGGCCCCGGCGGAGGCGGTCGAGGAGGCCACGCGGTAGGCATCGCGTATGCCGCGGTGCCGGGCGGAGCCGTTGCGCTGGCGAACTTCAAGTCGGGCACAGCCGGCGCCCCAGGCAACATGGCGCTGGGTGGGACGGCCGGCGAAGAGGGCAAGAGCGGAGAATGCTGGGACTTCGTCGCCAAAGCGAGCTGCGGGCAGTGAGGAGCGCGGTGTTTGTGTGATAATTCCGAAGAGCTCAACGGAATGAAATTGGTCGGAGAACGAGGGCTGCGGTTCGTGAGCTGCTGAGCTGAAGGAGACAACAAGAAATGGTTGGACGCATCCCGTGCCGGGGTAGTAGGGAGTGGTTTGTCGCGGAGACGCGGCACGGTGGGCTGCCCGGCGCTTACAACCTCGCCACCCTAGCGTGGAACGCCCAAGGCGCGGGCGGACGGACCGTAGATCTGCTGACCCCTTCTGTGTCGGGCCGCGAGTACGGATATTATCCAACGGTCGCTGAAGGCAGCCCAGCAGCAGATCGCTTTTGCGCGGCGGGAAACCCGCGATCGGCGGCCTGGTGGACGCGTCGCAGGGCAGCCGCGAGAGCCGCCGGCGAGCAGGGGACCCCTCCCGTCCCGCGCGTAGCGCGGGGCGTGGGAGGGGCGGACCGCGCGCAGGCCCGAAGGGCCGAGCACGGGCCGGGGGTGGGCAACTTTGTTTTCGCCGTTCTTCTCGTGTGCACATCAGCGCGCGTCGCGTGGGGCGAGGAGCGCGGCTCGTCGCCTGCGATGGTGTCGAGGAAGTACGTGGGGGCGGAGGCGGAGCTTCAATCGGCGTGGGAGCTGAGTCCGACGTTCGATGTGGCGTACAACCTCGGGAACACGAAGTACCAGCTGAAGAAGCACAGGGAAGCAGCGCAGTATCTATCGCATGCGCTGCGGCACTGGCCGCTGATGAAAGCGGCGGCGAAGCTGAAGCCGACGGCGGAGAAGCGGCTGGCGGAGTCGCGAGCGCAGGTGGGAGCGCTCGTGGTGACAGCGGGCGTGGTGGGGGCGGAGGTGGTGGTGGACGGCAAGGCTGTGGGGAAGGCGCCGCTGGAGGGAGAGGTGTTTGTCGAAGCCGGCGAGCACCGAGTGGAGGCGCGCTTGGAGGGGTATGCGCCGGCAAGCGAGACGGTGAAGGTCGCCAAGGGAGGGACGGCGGCAGCGGCGCTGGCGCTGGCGCCGGTGAAGGGCGAGGCGCAGGAGGGCTCGTCGGTCGCCAATGCGGCGGAGGGGAGGAATGCGGCGGGTGCACCCGTGGCGGAGATGCCGCCCTCGGCGCCGGCGGAGCCGCAACCGCCGCCGCAAAAGCGGAGCTGGGTGCCGGTGATCGCGCTGGGGGCGGCGAGCGCGGTGGGGCTTGGCCTGGGTATTGGGATGACGGTTGCGGGCAGCAACGTGCTCGACGACGTGCATGCGCAGCGGCAGGCGATCAGAGACGCCGGAGGGCAGTGCACGAATCCACCGGCTGCATTCGTCGACCGTTGTGCAGAGCTGAACGGTGCCGGCGAGCGAGTTGATACGCTCGGCCATGTGGCAGGCGCCGCATACGTTGCATCGGGGGTACTCGCTGCGGCGGCGGTGGCCTATGCACTGTGGCCGCGCGATGAAGGCAGAGCCGCGGCGCCGCCGCGCGTGGTTGCTACCGTCCATCCTGCGGGCGCTGGCGTTGTCGTGCTTGGTGCATGGTGAAGGGCTCGGGAGAGGACGCGATGAAAACGAAAGCAAGGCGCTGGATCGCGGCGAATGTCGTGCTTGTCCTCGCTGCGAGCGGTTGTGACGTCATCTGGAGTGATGTGTCAGGGGATTGTGAGCTGATGCTCACCTGCGAGTCCTTCCTGCCAACAGGGACGGGAGGTGGCACGCCGAACCCCGAGTGCGAAGCGGACCCGACGCAGGATGCGAGCACAATAAACGACGCGTGCGCGGTGTTCGCGAGCGCGAGCGCGGAGCCTGGCGGAGACGGGACGAAGGAGAAGCCGTACGCGTCGCTCGGGGAAGCGATCGCGAACGCGGGCGGCAAGCGGGTGCTTGCGTGCACGAGCGGAGCGTTCGAGGAGAGCGTGACGATCGAGGCGGGGCTGGAGGTGATCGGGGGCTTCGACTGCGGGGCGGAGTGGACGTGGAATGAGGAGGCGCGGAGCGCGATCGAGGCGCCTGCGAATCAGATCGCGCTCACGCTGGGGGAAGATGCAAGCGGGGCGAAGGTGCGGAGCCTCTCGGTGCGTGCGGAGAGCGCGACGGAGCCGGGCGGGTCGTCGATCGGCGTGGTGGTGGCGGACATCGAGGCGGAGCTGGCGCAGGTGGACGTGGCCGCGGGCGCTGGGATGGACGGGGCGAGCGGGGAGACGCCGACGGAGACGCCGCAGGCGGGAGCGAGCGCGGTGATGATGAGCGCGTCGTCGGCATGTGTTGTGGCGGTATTCGGCGGCGAACCCGGCGTGTCGACGTGCGAGGACGGCGAGACGCGCGGCGGCGCCGGTGGCCTCGGCGGGATTGTGGGTACCGAGGAGGGTAACGGGCAGAAGGGTGCAGACGGCGCGCCGTTGCCGGAGCCGAACCCCGACGGGTCTGGGGTTGGTGGCACGGGACAGACGGATCCAGACGGTGACTGCAAGCCCGGCGCAAGCGGGAAGAGCGGATCTCGCGGCAGGGCCGGCCAAGCCGGGAGCGGCACTGTGCTGGCGCTATCCGGCGTCACGGGCGGCGATGGTGACAACGGCACAATCGGGATACGCGGTCAAGGGGGAGGTGCCGGTGGTGGGGCGAAAGCCGGGCAGTTCTGCGGGCCCAGTACGAGCCTCGTGGACGGCCCCGGCGCGAGCGGTGGCGGTGGCGGCGCCGGCGGCTGCGGCGGCAAGGGAGGCGGGGGCGGGAAGGCAGGCGGGTCGAGCATCGGGATCGTGAGTCTGGGGACGAAGCTTGTGCTGACGGAGGTGACGGTCGCGGTAGGCACGGCGGGCAAGGGGGGAGATGGAGTAAGCGGACAGAACGGGGCCAACGGCGGCGCCGGTGCTACCGGCGGAGCAGCGTCGGCGAATCCGCCGTCAATTCCCGGCTGCGACGGGGGCAAAGGTGGTCGAGGCGGTCCCGGCGGCCCCGGTGGCGGCGGTCGAGGCGGCCACGCGGTGGGCATCGCCTACGCTGCGGGGCCGGTCGGCGCCGTTGCGCTGGCGAACTTCAAGTCGGGCACAGCTGGCGCCCCAGGCAGCACGGCGCAGGACGGCAACGCGGGCAAAGAGGGCGCGAGCGGAGAATGCTGGGACTTCACCGCCAATGGGAGCTGCGGGCAGTGAGGAGTGCAGTGTCGTTGTGGTGGTAATTCCGCAGCGTTCAACGGAATGCAATCCGTCGGAGAGCGAGCACTGCGCTTCGTGAGCTGCTGAGCTGAAGGAGACAACAAGAAATGGTTGGACGCACCCGGCGCCTGGGTGGTAGGGAGTGGTTTGTCGCGGAGACGCGGCACGGTGGGCTGCCCGGCGCTTACAACCTCGCCACCACAGCGTGGAATGCCCAAGGCGCGGGCGGATGGACCGTAGATCTGCTGACCCCTTCTGTGTCGGGCCGCGAGTACGGATATTATCCGACGGTCGCTGAAGGCAGCCCAGCAGCAGATCGCTTTTACGCGGCGGGAATCCCGCGATCGGCGGCCAGGTGGACGCGTTGCAGGGCAGCCGCGAGAGCCGCCGGCGAGCAGGGGACCCCTCCCATCCCGCGCGCAGCGCGGGGCGTGGGAGGGGCGGACCGCGCGCAGGCCCGAAGGGCCGAGCACGGGCCGGGGGTGGGCATCCTTGTATTCCTCTCTCTTCTCGTCTGCACGCCAGCGCGAACTGCGCGGTGCGAGGAGCTTGGTCCGTCGTCCGAGCTGCGGCCACGGAAGTACCAAGAAGCGGAGTCGGAGCTTCAGTCGGCGTGGGAGCTGAGTCCGACGTTTGACGTGGCGTACAATCTCGGGAACACGAAGTACCAGCTGAAGAAGCACAGGGAAGCAGCGCAGTACCTGTCGCATGCGCTGCGGCACTGGCCGCTGATGAAAGCGGCGGCGAAGCTGAAGCCGACGGCGGAGAAGCGGCTGGCGGAGTCGCGAGCGCAGGTGGGAGCGCTCGTGGTGACAGTGGGCGTGGTGGGGGCGGAGGTGGTGGTGGACGGCAAGGCTGTGGGGAAGGCGCCGCTGGAAGGAGAGGTGTTTGTCGAAGCCGGCGAGCACCGGGTGGAGGCGAGGCTGGAGGGGTATGCGCCGGCAAGCGAGACGGTGAAGGTCGCCAAGGGAGGGACGGCGGCAGCGGCGCTGGCGCTGGTGCCGGTGAAGAGCGAGGCGCAGGAGGCGGCGCCGGGCGCGAGGGCGGCCGAGGGGGGGCGCGCGCCGGGCGCGGGGGCCGGTGCGCCTGCCGCGGAGATGCCGCCGGCGGAGCCGGCGTATCCGGGGCCGGAGCCGCAAAAGCGGAGCTGGGTGCCGGTGATCGCGCTGGGGGCGGCGAGCGCGGTGGGGCTCGGCGTGGGGATCGGGACGACGGTTGCATCGAACAGCGCGAACTCGGAAGCTCGTGCTCAACAGGATAAGATCTTCGCCGCGGGTGGCGGGTGCTTGGCGTCACCGTCGTTCGCAGGACAATGCGCTGAGCTTCAGAGCGCAGGTGAGCGCGCCGGTCGACTGGGAGATATCGCATTGGCCAGCTACATTGCGTCGGGCGTACTCGCCACGGCCGCCCTGACGTATGCCCTCTGGCCAACGAAACGGACAGAGGCATCTACCGCCCTGCTCGTGCTCCCGGAGCCGCGGGTTGATGGCGTCGGGTTTGTGATGGTGGGCGCATGGTGAGTCGAGCAGGAGAACGAGGGATGAGAACGTCTAGGCGAATCCTGCTTGGGGGAATTGTCGCTTCGGTTTCGATATCCAGCGGTTGCGATGGGCTCTGGTACCACATCGAGAACGACTGCGAGCTCATGCTCACATGCGAGAAATACCGGGGGAGGGGCAGCGAGGTCGTGCCTTCTGGGTGCGTGCCGAGCGAGGCCGACGGCGCTGTAGATGATGCGTGCGGCGTCTTCGTGGCTTTGACTGGCAAGGACGGCCACGCAGGTACCCGGGCCGAGCCGGTCGCGACGCTTGCCGAAGCGCTTCGGCGCACTTCCGGGACAGGTACGGGGGTCTATGCGTGCGCCGAAACGTTCGAAGAGGCGGTCGAATTGCCGGCGGGCGCCAAGCTGTTCGGCGGGCTCGACTGCGCGAACGGGTGGGGATGGATCGGCGAGGAGAAGAAGACGATCGTGGCGCCGGCCGAAGAAGCGATCGCGCTGAAGGTGATCCGGGGCGTGGAAACGGTGCGGGTCGAGGACGTGTCGGTGCGTGCTGCGGATGCGCAGGCGGCGGGAGCGTCATCGATCGCGATGCTGGTGGATGGCGCGGAGGCGGAGCTCGTGCGGTGCGAGCTGATCGCCGGGAACGGGGCGGATGGCGCGGAGGGAGAGGATGCACCGAGCGAGGTGCCGGCGCAGGCGTCGGCTGGGAACGCCGGAACCAATGCGTGCAGCGATCTGGATACGTCAGGAGCGCCTGATGAGACGTTGCCAGGAGGCGCGCAGGTCGAAAATGTGTGTGGCGGCGCGTTGTCGATCGGCGGAGAGGGCGGCGATGGCAGGGTGAACAACGGTGGCGGTGGACAGGTCGGAGAGCCTGGCGCGCTCGGCGCAGCAGGCTCTGGAGAGCCCGCGGCAGGCGATTGGAGCTGTGCCGCCGGTGGAACAGGCCAGGGCGGCGACAACGGCCCCCCCGGCGAATTCGGCCCCGCGGCGAGCGGTCTCGGCGCGTTGAGCTCATCCGGCTACGTGGGCGTGAGCGGCGGCGCGGGCGGACCGGGTAAGCCCGGGCAAGGTGGAGGCGGAGGAGGCGGCGCGAAGGGCGGCGCGGCGATCTGCCCAGGTGCCGTGCAGGGAGGCGGAGCGAGCGGAGGCAGCGGCGGACCCGGCGGCTGCGGCGGGCTGCCTGGGCAAGGCGGTGGAGCCGGCGGAGCGAGTATCGCGCTGGCGAGCGTGGAGGGGAAGGTGACGCTGACGGACTGCGCGCTGAAGGCGGGCAACGGAGGCAAGGGAGGCCCGGGCGGTGACCTGCAGCCGGGCGGAGGCGGTGGCCTCGGCGGCGTCGGCGGCATGGGAGTCGGCGGCTCAAAGAACGCGTGTGCTGGCGGGCAGGGCGGCCAGGGAGGTAACGGCGGCCCCGGCGGCGGAGGTCTCGGCGGGCCATCGCTTGCGATCGCGTACCGAGGCGAGGCGGTGAAGCAGGAAGGGCAGACGACGCTGATGCCCGGCCCGGCGGGCGCGGGTGGGCCCGGCGGAAGCAGCAACGTTGCGGAGAATGCCGGCGCCGAAGGCGTAATGGCGGCTGAACGGGAGTTTCCGTGAGCGAGCGGCGAGGTAGCGGGCGTCGTTGAGAGCGGCGCCCGCACCGCCGCGGGATGGAGGGGAAGGAGGTGGTGGCGAGCGCGTGGGATGCGATCGAAGGAGCGAGGTGCGTCCCGAGGGGGACGTGCACGGCGAGCGCGCAGCGCTACCGGAGAGCAGCCACCGGCGAGGGCTGCGGAAAGTGAGGCCAGCTGCACGATTTAGTGGCAACTCCGCATGACTGAGCGCAAGTCGGCGAAAAGACGTCCGTTTCCGGAAGAAACCCTTTGGCGACCTCTTCGGATATCGACAGAATCGGTGCCGTCCGATCCGAAGGAGCCCTCATGCCGATGCGCCGGAAGTCCCTCCGAGACAACCTCCCTCCCTCTCGCCGGCGTCCCAGCCTGAGCGGGCTGGGGGAGTGGGAGCGGAAGTGGGTACGGAAGCTCGGCCTCGACGACATCCCGTGGGACCCCGAGCAGTGTTGCGAGCTCTGCATCGCGAAGCGAGCGGCTCGCGGAGAGGCGGTGGAGGAGCTCGTGCCGCCGTCGGGGAGCCGAGCGAAGCTGCTGCTGAGCCTTGGCTGGGCGAAGACCCCACCCACGGCGGTTGGTCCAAGAGGGCGGAGCAAGCGTCGCGGCAAGTTGACGCTGGTGAAGCTCGAGCGAACGGTGCGTCTCGAGCGCAAGGATTCTTGAGCGGAAGGCGCCGTCTCGGGGACGTCGGTTCGAGCGAGCCTACTTGACGGTCTGCGCGCGCTGACGACGTACGGCAGCGCCGCGACGCGCAGCGTGCGCGATAGATAGAACCCGGCGTACCGCGGGCGCGGTGCGCCCCGACTCGGCTCGTCCTTGCGACGAGCGCGTGAGGTGGATGATGGTGTGCCCAACGCTTGCCATCGAGGCAGGGGCGGATGCTCCTGTGTCGAGGCGTCGTGCGAGGAGCGAGGAGAGCTTTGAGGCGTTGCCTTGTCTGGGGCTGTTCCTGGTAACCGGTGACTTCAGCGGAGAGACCGTGTTCCGTACTGCGGTTGAGATGGTGCACGCACATCCCAGACGCGAAAAAGACAATGCAGGTGTCTGTGCTGATGAGATGGCTGCGCCGAGACGCCGGGACGAGGTGCGGATGATGATGAGCCCGCGTCGATGGAGCGGATGTCGTGCCGAGAGCGACTGCTCGGAGCCGGGAACGCATGGCTTGCAGATGGGCTTCGCCGGTGTGCTGCTCGCGCCGGGGGCGGCGTACATGGCCTATGTCGGCGATATGCGCGTCTACCGATTCCGCGGCGGAAAGCTGGAGGAACGGACGCGTGATGACGCTGTGCTCGACGGTGGGATGTTGGACGGATCGATTTCTCGGGATGCGTTGACGATGCTGGTCCAGCATGCGAATGCAGCGACACGCGCGCTCGGCTGCGATGCGGCGGTGGAGATGAAGACCCAGGTAGAGAGCACCGCGCCGGGCGACATTTTTCTCGTGTGCTCGGCGGGGCTTTGGCGTGCTGTGCCCGAGCACCGTATGAGCGGCATCCTTGCGGCGCATCATGAGCTGCGCCTCGCGGCGAGCTTGCTGATGGACTGTGCTCATGAGCACGGCGAGGCCGAGCACGTGACGTGCCTTCTTGCGCGCGTAGGCGACAACTGAGAGGTGGAGCCCGTGAGGAGGGGTGGTGTGCAAGGACGAGAGTGTGGCGAGGGAGAAGGTACGGGATCGGGCAGGGGACCCCTCCCGTCCCGCGCGTAGCGCGGGACTTGGGAGGGGCGGGCGGCGCGCAGGCGCGAAGCGCCGAGCACCGACCGGGGGTGGGCAACTTTGTATTTGTGTCTTTTCCTCATGTCTCATTTCTCCGTTTCTGCACACGCGATGTCTTGCCTCGAGGACGCGCTGGAGGTGCTGCGGGCGCAGGTGGGGGAAGCGCCGTCGCCGCCGTCGCGGCATGCGGCGCAGGTGATCCCGCGGGGGCTGGACGGTGCGGTGATGAAGGCGCTGGCGAAGCTGCCGGAGGAGCGCTTCCAGAGCGCCGAGGCGTTCGCGGAGGAGCTCGGGCGGATCGGGGGCGGGGTGGGGGTGGAGGAAGAGAGCGCGGCGGGGGCGGGGGCGGGGGACCAGGGGGACCGATGAGGGCAGAAGGGTGCGGATGGCGCGCCGCTGCCGGAGCCGAATCCCGAAAAGTACGGGCTAGGCGGCGCCGGGCAGAGAAGGCCCCGGCGGCGGCGGCGGCGGCGGCGGCGGCGGCGGCGGCGGCGGCGGCGGCGGGAAGGCCGGTGGGTCAAGCATCGGGATCGTGAGCCTGGGGACGAAGCTGGTGCTGACGGAGGTGACCGTCGCGGTGGGCACGGCGGGCAAGGGGGGAGATGGTGCTGGCGGGCGAGGTGGTGCCGCTGGAGGCAGTGGCGGAACCGGGGGTGCTGCTACGCCTCTCGGTGGATCCATCGGTTGCGATGGCGCTCGAGGCGGCCAAGGCGGGACGTGGCCCCGGCAGTACCGGTCGTGGTGGCCACGCGGTGGGCATTGCCTATGCCCCGCGGCGCCGGGCGAAACCGTCGAGCTGGCGAACTTCGCGGCGGGCACAGCCGGCGCCCCAGGCAACACGGCGCCGGGCGGGAACGCGGGTAAAGATGGCGCGAGCGGAGAATGCTGGGACTTCACCGCCAATGCGAGCTGCGGGCAGTGAGGCGTACGGTGTCGTTGCGGTGGTAATTCCAAAGAGCTCAACGGAATGCAATTGGTCCGAGAACGAGAGCTGCGCTTCGTGAGCTGCTGAGCTGAAGGGAGACAAGAAGAAATGGTTGGACGCCCCCCGCGCGTGGGTGGTAGGGAGTGGTTTGTCGCGGAGACGCGGCACGGTGGGCTGCCCGGCGCTTACAACCTCGCCACCACAGCGTGGAATGCCCAAGGCGCGGGCGGATGGACCGGAGATCTGCTGACCCCTTCTGTGTCGGGCCGCGAGAACGGATATTATCCGACGGTCGCTGAAGGCAGCCCAGCAGCAGATCGCTTTTACGCGGCGGGAAACCCGCGATCCGTGGCCTGGCGGATGCGTCGCAGGGCAGCTGCGAGAGCCGCCGGCGAGCAGGGGACCCCTCCCGTCCCGCGCGCAGCGCGGGGCGTGGGAGGGGCGGACCGCGCACAGGCCCGAAGGGCCGAGCACGGGCCGGGGGTGGGCATCGTTGTATTCCTCTCTCTTGTCCTCTGCGCGCCAGCGCGAGCTGCGCGGTGCGAGGAGCTCGGTTCGTCGCCCGACCGGCGGCCACGGAAGTACCAAGAAGCGGCGCTGCTGTCGGCGTGGGAGCTGAATCCGACGTTCGACGTGGCGTACAATCTCGGGAACACGAAGCACCAGCTGAAGAAGCACAGGGAAGCAGCGCAGTACCTGTCGCATGCGCTGCGGCACTGGCCGCTGATGAAAAGCGGCGGCGAAGCTGAAGCCGAGGGCGGAGAAGCGGCTGGCGGAGTCGCGAGCGCAGGTGGGAGCGCTCGTGGTGACAGCGGGCGTGGTAGGGGCGGAGTCGGCGGCGTCGGCGGCATGGGGGTCGGCGGCTCAAAGAACGCGTGCGCTGGCGGGCATGGCGGCCAGGGAGGCAACGACGGCCCCGGCGGCGGGGGTCTCGGCGGGCCGTCGCTTGCGATCGCGTACCGAGGCGAGGCGGTGAAGCAGGAAGGGGAGACGATGCTGATGCCCAGCGCGGCGGGCGCGGGCGGGCCCGGCGGAAGCAGCAACGTTGCAGAGAATGCCGGCGCCGGAGGCGTAACGGCGGCGGAGCAGGAGTTTCCGTGCGCGAGCGGTGAGGTAGCGGGCGGCATCGTCGAGCGCGTCGCTCGCGTCGCCGCGGGGTCGCCCGCGCCGCCGCGGGAGGGTGCGGAAGGAGGTGGTGGCGATCGCGCGGGGCGCGATCGAAGGAGCGAGGTGCGTCCCGAGGGGGATGGGTACGGCAGGCGCGCAGGGCGACCGGAGCGCAGCCACCGGCGAGACTGTGAAAAATGAGGACGGCCGAACGATTTAGTGACAACTCGACATGGCTGAGCGTAAACCGGCGAAAGAGCATCAATTTCTGGAAGAAACCGCTTGGCGACTTCCTTCGGTATCGGCAGAATCGGCACCGTCCGATCCGAAGGAGCCCTCATGCCGATGCGTCGGAAGTCCCGCCGAGACGACCTCCCTCCCTCTCGCCGGCGCCCCAGCCTGAGCGGGCTGGGGGAGTGGGAGCGGATGATGGTGCGGAAGCTCGGCCTCGAGGACATCCCGTGGGACCCCGAGCAGTGCTGCGAGCACTGCATCGCGAAGCGAGCGGCTCGCGGTGAAGCGGTGGAGGAGCTCGTGCCGCCGTCGGAGAACCGAGCGAAGCTGCTGCTGAGCCTTGGCTGGGCCAAGACCCCACCCGGGGCGGGGGCTCGCGAACGGCGGAGCAATCGCCGCGGCAAGCTGGAGCTCGTGCGCTCGCCGGGCCAGGAGCGCAAGGATTCTTGAGCGCTCGGGCGACGGGCCCCCGCCTCGAGGCGCCGGTTCGAGCGAGCAGACGTTGACGGTCCGGGCGCGCTGAGACCGCACGGCGGCGGCGCCGTGCGCAGGGCGACAACTAGGATCTGGCGCATCGCGGGCGTGGTGCGCCGGGACTCGGCTCGTCCCTGGGACGAGCATGCGAGGTGGATGATGGTATGCCCAACGCTCGCTATCGAGGCCGGGGCGGAGGGCCCCTGTATCGAGGCGTCATGCGCGCAACGAGCAGAGCCATGGGGCGCTGCCGTGTCTGGGGCTGTTCGTGGTCACCGGTGAGGTAGGTGGAGAGATCATCTCCCGCACGGTGATCGAGAGGGTGCACGCAATGGTCGAGGTGGACAGCGCGGACGACGTTGGTGCAGGGGAGATGACCGCGGCGAGATGGCGTGACGAAGTGCGGCTCATGATGAGCCCACGTCGAACAAGCCATCGTCGCCCCGAGAGCGACTGCCCCGAGCCTGGACGGAGCGGGGCACCCACGAGCTTCGCGGGGGTGCTGCTCGCGCCGGGGGCGGCGTACATGACCTACGTCGGCGATCTGCGCGCCTACCGATTCCGTGGTGGGAAGCTGGAGGAGCGCACGCGTGATCTCGCGGCGCTCGACGGCGTGTCGGAGGGATCCATCTCGCCGGATGCCCTGGCCATGCTGGTCCAGCACGCGAATGCAGCGACCCGCGCGCTCGGCTGCGAGGCTGCGGTGAAGCTGAAGACCCAGGTCGAGCGAACGGAACCGGGCGACGTGCTCCTCAAGGACCAGCTGAAGAAGCGCAAGGAAGCAGCGCAGTACCTGTCGCATGCGCTGCAGCACTGGCCGCTGTGCAGCCCCGCGCCGGTTCACGCCGCCGGCCTCGCGCCGGCCTCGCGCCGGCCCACACCGCCGGCCCACACCGCCGGCCTCGCCGGCATACGCCGGCGCTCGCCTCGACGCGGCTCCCTCGACGCGGCTCCCTCGACGCGGCTCCGTCGGCGCGGCTCCCTCGGCGCGGCGCCCGCCCGGCCCGGCCGCAGCGCCGTCGCGTGCAGGACGCGCACCACGGCCTACCTTCACACGCCCCGCTCCTGCTACCCTCCGGGCCGTGGCGATAACCACCGATTTTCTCGTCATCGGCAGCGGTGTTGCGGGACTTACCTTTGCGCTCGAGGCGGCCGAGCACGGCGAGGTGATCATCATCACCAAGCGGGCGCGTGACGAGTCCAACACGAAATACGCTCAGGGAGGGATCGCCGCGGTCTTCGCGCCGGACGACTCCCCCGAGGCGCACATCGCTGACACGCTCGAGGCAGGCGCGGGCCTCTGTCACGACGTGGTCGTCGAGATCTGCGCGCGGGAAGGCCCGGAGCGGGTGCGCGAGCTCATCGCGCGGGGCGCCCAGTTCGACCACGAGAACGGCCAGGTGCGCCTCGGGCGCGAGGGAGGGCACTCCGCGCGGCGGATCGTGCACGCCGCCGACGCCACCGGCCTCGAGATCGAGCGCGCCCTCCTCGAGCAGGCCCGGCAGAACCCGAACATCCGCTTCGCCGAGCACCACACGGCCATCGACCTGATCCTGCTCTCCCGCTTCGGCGGGCCGGACGTCTGCGCCGGCGCCTACGTGCTCGACGAGACCGACGCCGCGCTGAACCCCGTGCCGCCGCGGCCGCGCGACTCGGACCGGCCCGCGCCCCGGCACCGACCGGCCTCGAAGCCGCACGTCGTCGAGACCTACCTCGCGCGGGCGACCGTGCTCGCCACCGGCGGCGCAGGCAAGGTCTACCTCTACACGACGAACCCCGACGTCGCGACGGGCGACGGCGTCGCCATGGCCTACCGCGCCGGCGCCGAGATCGCGAACATGGAGTTCTACCAGTTCCACCCGACGTGCCTGTTCCACCCGGAAGCGAAGAGCTTCCTCGTCAGCGAGGCGCTGCGCGGCGAGGGCGCCATCCTCCGGCTGCCGGACGGCACGGCCTTCATGGCGAGCCACGATCCGCGGAAGGACCTCGCGCCGCGCGACATCGTGGCCCGGGCCATCGACTTCGAGATGAAGCGGACCGGCTCGGACTACGTGCTGCTCGACATCACCCACCGGCCGGCCAGCTTCGTCCGCGAGCACTTCCCGACGATCCACGCGCAGTGCCTCCGCTACGGCATCGACATCACCGCGCAGCCGATCCCCGTCGTCCCGGCCGCCCACTACATGTGCGGCGGCGTCACCACCGACCTCTACGGCAGGACGACGATCCCCGGCCTCTGGGCGATCGGCGAGTGCACGTGCACCGGGCTCCACGGCGCGAACCGCCTCGCCTCGAACTCGCTGCTCGAGGGGCTCGTCTTCGGCCACCGCGCCGCCGCGCGCCTCTCGACGCAGATCGACGAGCTCCGGCAGAGCCCGTTCCCCGAGGTGCCCGAGTGGCAGGCCGGCAACGCGGTCGCGAGCGACGAGGAGGTCGTCGTCGCCCACAACTGGGACGAGATGCGCCGGACCATGTGGAACTACGTCGGCATCGTCCGGTCCGACGCCCGCCTCCGGCGCGCCGCCCGGCGGATCTCCCTGCTCCAGGAGGAGATCCGCGAGTACTACTGGAAGCACCTGGTCACCCGGGATCTGCTCGAGCTGCGCAACATCGCCACCGTGGCCGAGCTCATCGTCGGCTGCGCCGCCGCCCGGCACGAGAGCCGGGGGCTGCACACGACCATCGACTACCCGGAGCCGGACGCTCGCCTCGGCACGGACACGGTCGTGAAGCGGGGTGTCCTGCCTCATCTGCGAGGTCGATGAGCGATCTGCGCGGCACCGCCGGGCCTCCGCCCAGCGACGGAGCGCCGGCCCCGCTCGCCCGGCGCGGCAGCGGGGAGCGACCGATGTCGGTCCTCGCGGCGGCCGGCTGGACGGCGGCCGTCACCTTCGTCTTCCTGTGCCTGCTCGGCGTGCTCGCCCTGCTCCGGCCGGCGCTTTCGCCGGGCGACGCGGTCAGCTCGCTCCAGCCGGCGACGAAGCTCGACGTCGTCGGCAGCTTCGCGTGCCAGGCCGCGGCGTACCTGCTCGGACTCCTCGGCGTGCGCCGCGTCCACGCGCCGCGCGCGCCGGTCCGCGAGCTCCTCGGGGTGCGCAGGACGCACGCGGCGTTCTATCCGCTCGCGGCCGCGCTCGGCCTCGCGCTCGCGGGGCCCGTCGCCGCCCTCTACGAGGCGATCGAGCGGCGCTGGCCGTCGGGCCTCAGCGACGCCCGGCTCGTCCAGGCCTTCGTCGAGGCGAGCGCGCTCGATCGGGTCGCGTTCGGCCTCATCTTCATCGCGCTCGGCCCTGCGCTGGAGGAGGCCTTCTTCCGCGGGGCGCTCGCCCGCCCCCTGCGCTGGCAGCACGGCGCCCCGCTCGTGGTCGCGACCACGGCCGCGCTCTTCGCGGCGGCCCACGGCGAGTGGCAGAAGCTCCTGCCGATCGCGATCTTCGGCGTGGCCCTCGGCGTCGTCCGGGTCGCGAGCGGCTCGCTCTTGCCGCCCGTCGTGATGCACGGGGTCTACAACGCGATCCAGTGCTTCGCGCTCCTCTCCGCCGGGGGCGCGGGCCCTGTCGACGAGGTGCCCGCCGCCGCGGGCGCGGCGCTGCCGGAGACCGCGTCGATCCCGGGTTGGCTCGTGGCGGTGAGCTCCGCCTGCGCGCTTGTGTTGACCGCGCTCGCCTGCGCCCTCGGCAACCGCGCCGAGGGGGCAGCCCGCGCGAGGGAAGAGGACCTCCGATGATGCCGGCTGTCGAGAGTCAAGGCGGCGGCGCGAGCCGACCCGCGCAGATCGCAGCGGGCGACGGCGAAGGCCGCGCCCCCGAGACCGTGGAAGCAAACGGCGAGGGCCGCGCGGCCCCTCGCCGCGAGGCGAGGGGGGCGCGCGTCAGCCTCTGTCTGCCGGGGGGCGGCCTGACGGGCGCGCTCTACCAGATCGGGGCGCTCGCGGCGCTCGAGGACGGGGTCGAGGGGATCGACAACCAGAGCTTCTCGCTCTACCTGGGGCACGGCAGCGGCGCCGCGGTGGCCGCTGCCCTCGCCGGCGGCATCCCGATCGAGCGGCTCTACCGCGCCCTGCTCGATCCGGTCGACAATTTCTTCCCGCTGGAGCGCAGCCACCTGCTCCACCTCGACGTCAGCGAGTGGCGGCGCGCGCTCACCACCAGCCTGGTCGCGCTCCGCCACGCGATCGTCCGGCTCTCGACCCGGGGCGACGCGACCCCGAACGCGCCGGCGCAGCAGTACCTGTTCGAGCAGCTCGATCGCTTCAACGACTCGCTCCCCGCGGGCCTGTTCCAGCTCGATCGCTACGAGCGGTTCCTCGCCGAGTTCTTCCTGCGGCGCGGCATCCCGAACTCGTTCCGCGCGATGCCCCGGACGCTGCGCATCCCGACGTACGACCTCGACTCGGGCGAGCGCGTGATCTTCGGCGCCGAGGGGTTCGACGACGTCCCCGTGTCGCTCGCCTGCGCGGCGTCGCTCGCGCTCCCGCTGTTCTTCTCGCCGGTGCGCATCGACCAGCGGCACTACCTCGACGGCGGGCTCGGCCACGTGGCGCACCTCGATCTCGCGCAGGCCGCCGGCGCGGAGCTCACGATCGTCGTGAGCCCGCTCGTGCCGGTCTCCACCGCGCACCGCCCGGTCCCGACCGGGCATGGCGTGCGCGAGAGCGTGCGCGACAAGGGCCTGCTCTGGGTCTTCAACCAGGCGATGCGGATCGGCGCGCACGCGCGGCTCCACCAGGCGGTGGGTCGGACGCGCGCCGAGGGGAACATGCAGGTCCTCGTGCTCGAGCCCGCGCGGAACGACGCGCTCCTGTTCCTCCACAACCCGGCCAACCTGCGCGCGCGGCGCGCCATCCTGGAGTACGCCTACCGGACGACGCGCGAGCGCATCACGCTGTGGATGGAGAAGAACCGCGCCGCGGTCGAGGCGATGGGGTGGCACGAGGCCCGCGCTTCCGGCGCGGCATCCGGCTGAGGCGCAGCTGCCGGCTGACCGCGCCCTCGGCCGGCGAGGGCGCGGTCAGCCGACCAGCGCCGAGAACCGGGCGATCGTCAGCTCGTCGGGCGGGACGCTGATGCGGGCCCGGGGGACGGCCACGCCGTGGAGGTAGCGCCAGCCCTCGCCGTCGTGGAGGAAGTCGGAGAGCTCGATGAACGAACGGTCCGCGCCCGCCTCGAAGATCTTGGCGAGGAACAGCACCGACGCGGAGTCGCCGCTCTGCAGGCTGTCGAGGATCTTCAGGCCGCGGTACCGGTGGTGGTGGGTCGTCGCCTTGAGCTCGCGGAGCGCCTCGTCCCTGTCGCGCGCTCGGTGGATGTGGCCCATGTGCAGCGTCCGCCAGAGGTAGGCGGCGTCTCCGACCGCGAACGCGGCGTACCGCGATCGCATCAGCGCCACGGCGTCGGGCGCCTCGCGATCACCCAGATGGCAGGGGGCGCAGCACTCGCGGTACGAGCGCCCCGAGCCGCACGGGCACGGGCGGGACAGGGTGCCCGTGCCAGGACGAACATCTCGGGTCATGGGGCGTTCTCTACACGGGTTCGTGCCGCGCTGCAGCGCCCGGCGCGAGGCGAGGCGAGGCGCAGCACAGCGCGGCACCGCCCCCCGGCGGACCCGGGGCCACCCCGGCACGAAGCCCCTTGCGGGGCGCCGGGGAGGACGGTAAGGCGGGGCCAGACGTATGCCCGCAGCGCGCGCTCACGCTGCGGCCCTCCTCCTGGCCCTTGCCCTGGTTCTGGGGGGCTGCAAGCGCCAATATGCCATCGGTGACGATGTCCTCGTGACGTGGGAAGGAAACGACTACCCCGCCAAGGTCATCGAGGTCCTGGGTCCGACGAAGTTCAAGGTCCACTACCAGGGGTACGATGACATCTGGGATGAAACTGTACCTCGTGAACGGATCCGCGGCCTCGTCGAGGGCGACGTTGTCAACCCCCCGCCGCCGCCGAAGGTCCGGAGCAAGGGGCTGCAGGCCTCGCAGACCAACCTTTACAAGATCGGCGACAGGGTGCGCGTCGAGTGGCACGGGCAGATGTACCCGGCGGTCGTCACCGGCATCGTGGGGCAGGAGCGCTACCGCATCCACTACGATGGCTACGGTTCGGAGTGGGACGAGACCGTCGGACTTTCCAGGATCCAGGCCAAGTAGTTGAAATGATCGCGAAGAATCATTTTCCCCCTGGCGCTGGGGATGGGGCCGATTTAAGAGCCGCGCCGAATTTCTGACTGGGCGCTCGCAAGAGTGCGCACGCCCGGCTGAGGTTCATTGCGTGCCGCACGCCCTCCACGGGCACGCCCTCACGGGTGCGCGGCGGGGAGCCTTCTGTGATCAGCGATCTGTCCAAGCTGCGCAATATCGGGATCAGCGCCCACATCGATTCGGGCAAGACGACGCTGACCGAGCGCATCCTCTTCTACACCAAGCGGATCCACGCCATCCACGACGTCAAGGGCAAGGACGGCGTCGGCGCGAAGATGGACTCGATGGATCTCGAGCGCGAGCGCGGGATCACCATCCAGTCCGCGGCCACGCACTGCTTCTGGAACGGGCACCAGATCAACGTGATCGACACGCCCGGCCACGTGGACTTCACGATCGAGGTCGAGCGCGCGATGCGCGTGCTCGACGGGGCGATCCTGGTCCTCTGCGCCGTCGCCGGCGTGCAGAGCCAGTCGCTCACCGTCGACCGCCAGATGCGCCGCTACGGCGTCCCGCGCATCGCGTTCGTGAACAAGTGCGACCGCGCCGGCGCGAACCCGCTGCGGGTCCGCACGCAGCTGCGCGAGAAGCTCAACCTGAACCCGGTCCTCCTGCAGCTGCCGATCGGGCTCGAGGACAAGTTCGAGGGGGTCGTCGACCTCGTCGCGATGAAGTCCTACCGGTTCGAGGGGCAGAACGGCGAGACGATCGTCACCGGCGAGATCCCGGCGGAGATGGCCGACGAGGTGAAGGCGACGCGCGAGGAGATGCTCGACGCGCTCTCGATGTACTCCGACGAGCTCACCGAGGCGATCCTCGAGGAGCGCGTGACCGAGGAGCTCCTCTACAAGGCGATCCGCGACGCGACCGTGAAGCTCCAGATCGTCCCGATGATGATGGGGTCGGCGTACAAGAACAAGGCGGTGCAGGTCCTGCTCGACGGCGTGACCCGCTACCTCCCGACGCCCGCCGACATCAGCAACAAGGCGGTGGATCTCGACAAGGACGAGGCCGAGGTCACGCTGTCGAGCGACCCGGAAGCGCAGCTCGTCATGCTCGCGTTCAAGCTCGAGGATGGCCGCTTCGGCCAGCTCACGTACATCCGCATCTACCAGGGCACCCTGAGCCGCGGGAAAGAGGTCACGAACACCCGCACGGGCAAGCGCCACAAGGTCGGCCGGCTCGTCCGCATGCACTCGGACGAGATGGAGGACATCGACGGCGCGAGCGCGGGCGACATCGTCGCGATCTTCGGCATCGACTGCAACTCCGGCGACACGTTCACCGAGGGCGGCCTGGCCGTCGCGATGACGTCGATGCACGTGCCCGACCCGGTCATCTCGCTGACGGTGACGCCCAAGGACAACAAGGCCCAGGCGAACATGTCGAAGGCGCTGCGCCGCTTCACCAAGGAGGACCCGACCTTCCGCGTCGGGGCGGATCCGGAGAGCGGCGAGACGATCATCCAGGGCATGGGCGAGCTCCACCTGGACGTCTACATCGAGCGCATGAAGCGCGAGTACGCGGCCGAGGTCGTCACGAGCCCGCCGCGCGTCGCCTACCGCGAGACGATCACGCGCCGCGTGGACTACAACTACACGCACAAGAAGCAGACCGGCGGCTCTGGCCAGTACGGCAAGGTCGGCGGCTTCATGGAGCCGTGGACGGAGGCGCCGTTCCGGTTCGAGGACGAGGTCGTCGGCGGCGCGATCCCGCGCGAGTTCATCGCGGCGGTCGAGAAGGGCTTCGTGTCGATGCTCGCCAAGGGGCAGCTCATCGGCGCGCCGGTCACGGGCGTGTCGGTCACGCTGAACGACGGCGCGTCCCACTCGGTCGACTCGTCCGACATCGCCTTCCAGGAGGCCGCGCGCGGCGCCTGGCGCGAGACGTACCCCAAGGCCGGCCCGCAGATCCTGGAGCCGCTGATGAAGGTCGCCGTCGAGGGCCCGGGCGAGTACCAGGGCGGCATCGTCGGCATCCTCATGCAGCGTCGCGGCATCATCATCGGTTCGACCGAGGCGGACGGCTTCTGCCGCGTCGAGGCGGAGGTGCCGCTTGCCGATATGTTCGGCTTCTCGACCATCCTTCGTTCTGCCACCCAGGGCAAAGCCGAGTTCACGATGGAGTTCTCGCGCTATGCTCCCCTTCCGGCGGCTCTCGCGGAGGAGCTCATCAAGAAGTACCGGGAAGAGCTGGCCAAGAAGGCGAAGTGAGGGGGTCGGCATGTACCGCAAAGAGGTGAACGAGCGGAGCCCCATGCGGGTCTTCGAGGGGTCGATGCACGGCGGGCTGGGTCGCGGCAACGTCGGCGTCATCGTCGCTCGGCCCGGCGTGGGCAAGACGGCGTTGCTCGTGCAGATCGCGCTCGACGATCTGCTCCGGGATCGCAGGGTCCTGCACATCTCGCACGAGAACGCGGTCGACCACGTCCGCGCGTACTACGACGAGATTTTCCACGATCTCGCGCAGTCGATGCGGCTCCAGGAGCCGGAGGCCGTCCGGCTCGAGGTCGAGCGGCACCGGCAGATCTACTCGCACCTCGGCCATGTGAAGGCGCCGCCCGACGCGACCGAAGAGGCGGCGCGGCTGTGGGTCGAGAAGATGCTCGAGACGGTGGCGTTCGCGCGCGGCGTCGCCCACTTCGAGCCCGACGTGATCATCGTCGACGGCTTCGACGTGGCGATCGCGTCGGAGCAGGCGATGGAGGCGCTCGGCCGCCTCGCCAAGGAGCGCTCCGCCGAGATCTGGATCGCGGCGCAGGTCGAGGAGTCGATCCCCCCGGGCAAGCTGCCGGCCGCGCTCGAGAAGGTCGAGCGCCACCTCAGCGTGGTCGTCTACCTGCAGCCGGAGCGCGACGTCGTTCGCCTGCGGCTGCTGAAGGACCACGGCAACAAGGACCTCGCCGAGCTCCACCTGCGCCTCGATCCGCACTCGATGCGGGTCATCGACGAGGACGTGCGCCCCCCGTCGGAGCGGCCGAAGGACCCACGGCAGTTCCGCCTGCACTCGGGCGGAGCCAAGGGGGCCGAGGCCGAGTTCGGCGCCTGCGCCGAGCGGTACGGGGTGCAGGAGCTGAACTACAGCTTCGAGGGCCACCGGCTCCTCGAGCGCCAGCGGGGCGTGGTCGTGCTCGGGGACGACGAGCTGCGCAAGGGCGACTTCAGCCTCGTCTACGTGTCGCGGCGCCTCGGCCGCGTGCTGAGCGAGATCCCGCTCGTGCGCAACATCCTCCAGACGATCTGGCACCAGATCAACGCGGCCAGCCAGGTCTTCGTCGTGGGGACGCTCCAGGACGACGGCACGGTGCGCGGCGGCACCGGCTGGGGCGCGGAGCTCGCGCGCCTCTGGAAGAAGCCGCTGTTCGTCTACGATCAGGAGAAGCGCGGCTGGTTCCGCTGGAGCGGCTCGGCCTGGGAGATGGCGCGGCAGCCGAGCATCATCAGCGAGAACTTCGCCGGCATCGGCACCCAGGATCTCAACGACGCCGGCCGCGAGGCCATCCGCGATCTCTTCGCGCGGAGCTTCGGCGAGCCCGGCTGAGCCGGCGCGCGGAGCGCCTCCCGTCTCCACGACACCTCTCGTCGACGTGAGGCGCACCGGCCGCGCTGCGGAGCGCAGCGGGCCGGTGCGGGCGCCGCGCGCCCCAGGCCGGCGTGGGCGCGCGGGCCTGGGGCGCCGGGCCGCTCAGGACGCGTGCTTCTGGATCAGCTGGGCGAGGCGGGGGACGGCGTCTTCGACGTTCTTCTTCGCCGAGCCGCGCAGCTTCTCGTAGGTGCCGCGCACCACGCCGCTCGTCGAGGTCTTCGCCTTCTCGTCGGTGACGCTGAGGAGCGCGTCGGCGACCCGCGAGCGGTTCGTGGTCAGGTACGAGCTCGCATTGCCGCTGCCCGCAGCCTCGACCCAGAGGGGATCGAGCTTCTTGGCGAACTCGGGCAAGAGCTTCTCGACCACCTGGGCGATGAAGCCGGGCTTGATGCCCTTCACGGCCGCGTAGCCGGCCTTGACCGCCAGGCCGGAGAGCCCGCCCTTCGAAGCCACCTCCTCGTCGACCAGCGTGCAACAGTCGGCGATGACCCGTGATTTCTTGTTCGCATCGAGCAGCGTTTCGCTGAGACCCATTCTCGAACTCCTCCGGGCGCTTCGGGGACCGGACGAGGCCCCCTGACCCATGTCAGCGTGACCCCCGGCAGGGAGCCCCGACCACGTCGGGAGCGGACCCCGGCCCGCTCCCGACCACATCGAAGCGCCGCTCTTACCACAGCAGCTCAGAGGCAGGCATCGCAAGCGCCCACCCGAAAACCCTTCGGTCCAGGACGGTTTTTGCTCCTCCTTGACCGTCCAGGATGGCCGCACATCGCGCGTCCAGCGCTCGATTTCCGTCCGCTTCCCGTTCGCTTCCCGTTCGATTCGCGTCCGATTCGCGGGGAGACCGCATGCACGCCCGGCCCGAGCACGCCATACTCGAGATGTAAGTTAGATCACAGGTTCGGCGTAGCGGGCACTCGCCGCCGTCATGGTGCGAGGCCTGCGGGGGGCTCATGGACGTCTACTGCGAAGTCTGCGGACTCGTCACCACGGTTTCCGGCGGCGCGCGGGGCGGGGCCGCGCCCGAGTGCCGCGTCTGCGGCGGCACGATGCTCCGCGCGCAGGGAAGGGGCACGGCCGGGCTGCCGGCGGCGGGCGCCGGGGGGCGCTCGAGCCGGCCTCCTCCTCCGCTCCGGCGGTCGAGCGCGCCCCCGGTGCCGCGGGACGACGACGACCCGACGATGATGGATCTCCGATCGCTCGCGCTGAAGTCGTTCCTCGCGAACCCTCCCGCCCCGAGGACGGCGGCGGTTGCGCCTGCGGGGAGCTCGGCTGCGCCGGCGACGGGCCGGGTCGCGGCGGCGACGCCGGTCGCGGCGGCGATGCCGGTCGCGGTCGATGCGCCGCCGAGCGTGACCGATGTGCTGCGGGTCTACGACGCGCTCGTGCCGGTCGCGGCGCCCTCGCGGGCGCGGCACCGGGCCCGCGTGCGCGCGCTCATGGCGTCGGCGGCCGGCGCTCTGGCGATCGCCGCCGGGCTCGCGCTGGTCGCCGGCCCGAGGTCCAGCGCCCCGGGGGACGTCCTGCTGCCCCCCACCGCGCAGCGCGGCGTCTCCCGGGCAGGGGAGATCGCGCGCGAGGTGAGCGCGCCGGACGAGGCGCCCGGATACCCGAACACGGCGCCCCGCGGGCGCGAGGCGCAGACACCTGGGGCTGGCGAGGGCGAGGCGGATGCTGCCGAACCCGGCGCGGCGCCGAAGCCGGCCGCCGCGGTCGAGGCGGGGGCGCGCGCGGCCACCGGTGCAGGCGCCCGCACGGCCTCCAGCGCAGGCGTCCGCGCCCTCGCCGCGGCAGGCGCGCGCGCGGCCTCCGCGTCGGGGGCCCGCGCTCGGCCTGCGCACCCGCCTGCGCCGCCGCCCGCGTCCGAGGAGGCGCCGCGGCCCGCGCCGCCGGTGTCGCTCACCGATGCGATGGCCGCCGCGGTCGCCGGCACCCCGTCTCCCGCCGCCGCGCAGGCAGAGCGGCAGGAGGACACCGGCGAGAAGTAGCCCGCGAGCGCGGCGCGCGCCCGGCGAGCGTCAGCGCCGCGCTCTCCCGCGCCGCCGTCGCCCGAGGCCGGCCGCGGCCACGGCCGCCGCGAGCAGCGGCCAGCGCGCCGCGCCCTCCGCCGTCGCGAGTCGGCAGCCGCAGCCGGCGTCGTCCTGGATGCCGTCTGCGCCTCCAACTGCGCCACCGACGCCCGCCCCGCCGGAGCCGGCGCTGCCGCTCGAGGGGCCGCCCCCTGCGCCGGTGCCGCCCGTGGCGCTCTCGTCGAAGTACGCGCCGCAGGCCGGCCCGACGACCCGCCCGTCGCGCGCCGCGAGCGCGAGCGCGTAGACGCCCGCGCCGAACCCCACCATGGGCGCGTTGAACTTGTAGGCGCCGCTCGCCTCGTCGTAGGTCTCGGCGATCGCGAGGTAGTTCGCGGCTGACTGATCGAGCACCCAGCGGAGCAGCCGGTCCGAGCGCGCCTCGTCCCCCATGAGCCGCGCGGCGACAGCGCCGCGCAGATCGGTCACGACCCACTCGGCGCTGTCGTACTCGCTGCCCCAGGGGCTCAGGTCGTTCGCGCCGGCGTGATCGAAGCGATCGTCGTTCCGGGACCACCCGGCGCCCGCGGGGACGAGCAGGTGCTCGTCGAGCCCGACGAGCGTGGCGGCGGCGATGCGGCCCCGCGGATCGAACAGGCCCATCGCGATCCCCTCGAGCACCGCCGCGTCCCAGTAGCCCGCGCCCGACTCGAGCTCCTCCAGGCTCGCGGCCAGCGCGCCCGAGGCGTCCGTGAGCCGCGCGGCGATCGCGTCGCGCAGCCGGTTCGCGGCGTCGCGGTACCCCGCGGCCCGCTGCGCCTCGCCGCGCCGCTCCGCGATCTCCGCCGCGTCGCACAGGCCGCGCGCCGCGGTGATGCTCGTGTACGCGAACGAGCGCTCGCGCCCGTTCCAGTGGGTCTCCCAGATCGACGAGTCCTTCCGGACGAGGCCGGTGTCCGGGTCGATGAGCGCGACGAGCGCGTCCGCGACCTTCGACGACGCGGTGGCCCAGCGCTCGTCCACGAAGGCCGTGTCGCCGGTGAGCTCCTCGTAACGGCGCAGCGCCCAGAGGAACAGGCCGAACCCGTCGAACTCGAGGTTCGGGCCGAAATCGTTGAAGTCGGTCTCCTCGACCCCGAAGCCGTGGTAGCGCACCAGGCTGATCTGGTACGGCGGCATGTCGTACGACGCGAGCTCGTTCCAGCGCTGGAAGCGCCCCGCCTCCGCGTCCAGGTAGTAGCTCAGCGCGTCGCGCGCCTCGGCCTCCATGCCGAGGACCGCCATGGCCACGGTGGCGTAGGCGCCGTCGCGGATCCAGGCGACCGTCCACTCGCCCGGCGGGAGGCTCGCGAGGACGGCGCCGCGGCCGCGGTGGGCGATGGTCGCCGGCAGCGCGGCGGGCTCGCCACCGAGCGTCGTGCCGAAGCGCGTGGCGCGCGGCTCGGCGTCGCGCGTCAGGTGCTCGCGCAGGAAGGCGTGGCTCTCGCGGGACTGCGCCATCCGGAGCATCACGGCCGACTGCCGGAGCAACGCCGTCTCCCCGGGCGTCGCCGTGGGCGGCACCTTCAGCGAGCCCTGGAACGCGCGGTACGCGGCGATCTCGTCCGCGACCACCTCCGCCGCGCCCTTCGCGCCGAGGTACGCGTCGAGGGCGCCCTGCACGAGCGGGTCGGCCGCGCCCGAGGGGTCGCCGTGATGCGCGAACGCCACGCCGACCCACCGCGCCTCGCCGGGACCGATGCTGCCGAGGTCCCACTGGAACGCGCTCACGGAGCCGTCCGCGGTGGGCGCGGCGCCGTCGAGGTCCGGCAGATCGGCGACGGCGCCCTCCGCGACGATCCGGTAGACGTCGAGGTCCGCCGGGCTGCCCGCGCTCGACGCGCCGTGGCGCGCGGCCGGCTCGAGCGCGCGCGCGACGACCACGCCGGCGAAGGCGCGCTCGAGAAAGTCGCGTCGGCCCCCGCTCCCGTCGTAGGCGACGGTCTCGCCCGACTCGCCGATGTCGGTCATCACGCCCGGGCGCCCGAAGCCGAGGTGAAAGTTGTGCAGCGAGAAGGCCGACACGCCCTCCGCCGGCACCTCGCCCCGGTTCTCGACGCGCATCGCCATCACGAACCCCGCCTGCCCGAGGCCCTGCGGCGCGAAGAAGAGCTGCGTGCACTCGAGGTTGCCGACCCGCTGCACCATCGTGACGACGCCCGTGCCGCCGCGCTCCCCGTCGGTCCAGCCGGCGTAGCCGCTCGCGTCGAGATCGACGGGGACCTCGGTCAACCACCGCTGCCTGCCCCCCGAGCGCAGCCCGAAGTACGCGTCGTAGAGCAGATCGCGCGTGGGCACGGCCTGCGGCTGGTTGCCGATCCAGACCTCCTCGCCGCGCTCGTCGAGGAGCGGCTCCTCGGTGGCGAACAGATGCTCGCGGAAGTGGGTGAGCCTCGCCTGGTTCAGATCGAGGAGCACCGCGCCGAACCCGTTCGACGAGGGCAGCCGGAAGAACGTGCGCTGCACCGGGACCTCGGCCTGCGCCGCGCCGGGGGCGGCGACCGCGGCCGCCGCGCCGAGCGAGAGGAGCGCGGCGCCGAAGGCATGGAAGGCGCTACGGGAGGCGCGAGGCGGGGCAGATCGTTGGTGCCCCAAATATTCCCTTGCCAGGGACCGGCGATGCATCGCGGCACTTTACAGGAATGACTGTCCTCCCGGCGCGCCGGCCCGCCGGCGGCCGCTCAAAATGCTGCAACGCGCTCCGTGGCGTGGTAACGGCATGCCCATGACAAAACTGCCCGCGTTGATCCTCGTGGTCTCGGCGCCCCTTGCCGCCTTCGCGGCCGGCTGCGGCTCCGATCCGCAGCCGCCGGCGAATGTCGGCGGCACCGTCGCGCCCCCTCCGGTGGCGAACACGGTGGCGCCCGCCCCGAAGCAGGACACGGCCAAGCCGACGAGCGGGTCGATCCGCATCGACGACAAGATCCTCAAGGCCTGCGGCGATCTGCCGACGGCCCGCTTCGCGTTCGACTCGACGGCCATCGAGGGCGAGGCGGCGAGCGCGCTCGACGCGCTGGCGCGCTGCTTCGTCTCGGGCCCGCTCAAGGGCAAGGGGATGAAGCTCATCGGTCACGCCGATCCTCGCGGGGAGACGGAGTACAACCTGGGCCTCGGCCAGAAGCGCGCCGGCAGCGTCGCGGAGTACCTGGCCAAGAAGGGCCTCGAGCAGGGCCGCGTCGCGACCTCGTCGAAGGGCGAGTTCGAGGCGACCGGCGCGGACGAAGAGGGCTGGGCGCGCGACAGGAAGGTCGACATCCTGCTGGCGGACTGAGCGCCGCGCCGCGCGCGGCGCTGGACGACGTGAAGAGGGCCACGGCCGCGCTTCCAGGTGAGAGAGGGGGCCGCGGTCGCAAACTGCACTGAACGGGGCCGCGCGCGCGGATCCCCGACGAGCCGATTCCCTGACCCCAAGAGATCGATATGGCCTTCCTGCAAAGCGCGCCCGAGGCGGCGACGGCGGTCCCGATCAAGCTCGATCCCGTCTCCCTGGTCCTCCACGCCTCCGGTCCGGTCTTCCTGGTCGTCTGGCTGCTGATCTTCGCGGCGATCCTCGTCTGGGTGATCGCCGTCCTGAAGGTCCTCCAGCTGACCCGGCTCTCGGCGCAGCAGGCGCGGTTCGAGCACGAGTCGGCGCACGCCCACTCGCCCGATCAGCTGTTCGCGCTCGCGCAGCGGCACGCGGACGCGCCGGGCGCCCGCGTCGTGCTGGAGCTCAGCCGCCGCACCGGGACCCACAAGCTCCTCGACTCGATCGCGAAGCGCGCGATCGTGACCGAGACGCAGCGGGCGAGCGCGCTCATGCCGACGCTCTCGTCGATCGCGGCGGCGTCGCCGTTCATCGGCCTGTTCGGCACCGTCTACGGGATCATGGATGCGTTCCTCCGCATCGGTCAGCAGAAGAGCGCGTCGCTGCCCGTCGTCGCACCGGCCATCGGCGAGGCGCTCATCGCGACCGCGATCGGGCTGTTCGCCGCGATCCCCGCTGTCATCGCCTACAACGGGCTCAACAAGCGCATCGACGACCTGCTCTCGGCGCTCGAGGCCGCGAGCGAGGGCTGGGTGGAGATCGCGTCGCTCTCGGCGCGCGCGGTGCAGGAGTCCATCCCGCTGGCGCTCCAGCGGACGAGCGACCGGCCCACGCCGGTGATGCCGAAGGGCTGAGGGGCGGGGCCGATCATGGCGATGTCGGTGGGCGGAGGGCGCAGGCGGCGGGGCGGCGGGTTCAGCGAGATCAACGTCACGCCGCTCGTGGACGTGATGCTGGTGCTCCTCGTGGTGTTCATGGTCACCGCCCCGCTGCTCACGGCAGGGCTCCGGGTCGAGCTGCCCAACGTCTCTGCCGAGGAGGCGCCGACAAAGGACACGAAGCTCGTCGTGACCATCACGAAGGAGGAGAAGATCCTCTTCGGTGAGGACGACGCGACCGCCGACATCGAGGGCGTGCTCGCGTCGAACGGGCGCGTGCAGAAGGAGAA
This sequence comes from Sorangium sp. So ce887, assembly GCF_051521455.1. Classification (NCBI taxonomy): domain Bacteria; kingdom Pseudomonadati; phylum Myxococcota; order Polyangiales; family Polyangiaceae; genus Sorangium; species Sorangium sp. So ce887. The sequence continues at coordinate 972,807 of NZ_CP150354.1, forward strand.
GGAGCTCTACATCCGCGCCGACAAGGACGCCCGCTACGGCGCCGTGGCGCGGGTCGTCGCCGCCGCCCGGGCCGCCGGGGTCGAGGGGCTGAACCTCCTCGTCCAGCCGGAGATCGAGCCGGAGGGCGCGGCGCCGCGGCCCGGCGGCGGCGCGCCGCCACCTGGAGGAGCGGCGCCTTGAGCCCGGCCGCGGCGCGCGCGCCCGGGCCGATGACGCCGCCGGGGAAGCGCCGGCCGAAGAGCGACTTCCGCCCGCGGGACGTCGCGCTGGCCTTCGCGGTGGCGATGGGCGTGCAGGCGGGCGCCGCCGTCGCGGTCAGCCTGGCGGACCTCACGGTGCCCGCGGCGGTGGCCGAGATCGAGAAGGGGCCGAGCGTCCCGGTGAAGGTCGTCCCGGTGCTCGACATGGACACGCCGCTGCTCAAGCTGGGCGGCAAGCGCGACAAGATGAAGCTGCCCGACCGGTGGGTGCGCCAGACGCCCAAGCCGCGCGTCGAGCAGAAGGCGTTCGTGTCGCCGGACGCGGGCAAGACCGAGGAGGACATCCCGCCCCCGGAGGTGAAGGTCGCCGACGCGGGCACCGCGCCGCCGCCGCCCGACGCCGAGATCGCGAAGCAGGTCGACACCGAGCTCGATCCGACGACCGACGCCGGCCAGGTCGCCAACGTCGACCAGGAGGGGCACCAGGACGGCGTGGCCGAGGGGACGGAGACCGATCCCCTCAAGGCGCGCGCGGTGGACCTGTACCTGGCCCGCATCGCGGGCTGGTTCTCGAGCAGGTTCCGCGTGAACGGCTCGGGGCTCCCGCCGGAGGAGCTCACGAAGCACAAGCCGCGCGCGGTGATCGTTTTATCCGACGGGCAGATGGTGAGCTACACGCTGACGCCGAGCGGGAATGCCATCTTCGACGCGGCCGCGCGGGCGACGCTCGAGGGGGCGAAGGGGCAGGCGCTGCCGCCGCCGCCCGAGAACTATCCCGACCTCGGTCAGAAGCAGGTCAGCGTCACGTTCGTCTGTAGGGAGACCACATGCGACTAGCTCAATACGCCCTCGGCGCGCTGGCGCTCGCTGCCGCCGCGCTCGCTGCCCCCCCTGCTCCGGCGCAGGCGCCGGCCTCCACGGCGCCCCCCAACCCGGACGAGATCCTCGGTCACATCACGGTCGTCGCCGGCGCATCGCGCCCGCTCCCGAAGATCGGCGTCCTGCCGTCGCTCGTCTCCGACCCCGAGGACGTGACGCTCCACAGCGTGGTCCGGCGCGACCTCGAGCTGTGCGGCGAGTTCGAGGTGCTGCCCGACAGCGCCGCGCCCGACGGTCTGTACCTCTCCGACAGCCCGGTGGACGTGAAGGCGTGGTCCGCGAAGGGGGTCGAGGCGGTCGTGAGCGTGCGCGGCAAGAAGGTCGGCCCGGACAAGGTCGAGCTCGTCGGCCAGGCGTTCCTGGTGAACCGCGGGCAGGCCCCGGTGTTCGACAAGAAGTTCATCGTGCCGCTCCACGACGTGCGCTTCGAGTCGCACCGGGTGGCCGACCAGCTCATCGGCGCCCTCACCGGCCAGAACGGCGGCTTCGCCAGCCACATGACGTTCGCCTCGGGCTCGGGCTCGCTGCGCCGCGTCTTCACGATCGACGCCGACGGGCACGACGCCAAGGCCATCTCGCCGCCCGATCAGACCGCCATCGCCCCGGTGTTCGGGAAGAACGAGCAGCTCCACTACGCGGCGAGCGTGAAGGGCGACGAGTACAAGATCTTCACGCCGGCGGGCGGCCCGCTGGCGCTGCCGGTGAAGGGTTCGGTCTACGGGATCGCCTTCTCCAAGGATCGTTCCCAGGTTGCGCTCAGCATCGGGGTGGGGTCGACGATCAAGCTGTTCTCCGGGCCCGACTTCCAGAGCATCAAGCCGGCGTCCGAGGTGGGGATGGCGCTCCACCCGGCGTTCACGCCGACAGGCAAGCTCGCCTTCTCCGGCGAGGGCAGGTACGGGCAGCGCATCTACGTGGGCGGCAAGGCGATCTCGCCGGAGGGGCTCTTCGCGTCGGCGCCCACGTTCTGCAACCACCCCGACGGGGTGAAGGCGGTCTATGCCGTCGGGGCCGGCAAGAACACCGACCTTGTCGTCTCGGGGGAGACGGGCGGCGGCCTCGCGCGGTTGACCCAGAGCCAGGGCAGGAACGGGTACCCGGCTTGCAGCCCTGACGGGCGGCTCGTGGCCTTCTTCTCCACGCGCACGTCCGGCGAGGGCCCGGGGCTCTACATCATGCGCGTCGACGGGCAGCGCCCCAAGCGCATCTCCAACCTGCTCGGGGACTCGCTGCGCTGGGATCCCCTTCCTCCCGGCAAGGCCGTCGAGGCGAAGAACTGACCCGCTCGCGGGCGCCGTCCCAGCGCGGCGCCCGCTGACCCGAGCTCGGCGGTGCTGCGCAGATCGGGGGCGCGGCGTGCGGACGCTGCACACGCTGTGGCAAGGCGTCCCGCACGGTCGGCCTCCAGCGCCACGATCCAGCGAGCGACACGCCGCGCGCCGCGCCACGGGAGGTGCGGCCCGGACATCCGGCGCGCGGGAACAGCGGGCGCCGCGTCGCGGCTGGATCCAGGGGCTCTCCGTCCGACAACTTCTTCGGCCCAGGCCCGTCTGACGTGGCTAGCTCCTGAGCGATCACGTGCGTCGCCGCGGAGAGCGGAGCGAAGGGAGACCGCGCCGGGGGTCACCGCTTCTTTGGCCCGCTGCGTCGGACGCGGTTAGCCTCCGGACTGCTCAGGGGTGAGTTGGCTGGAAAGTTGCACGGGAATTGCTGTAGGCCGCCCTGGTCAGCCAGCGAAACGAACATGGAGAAGAGCATGGTGTCGAGCCGTATCTGGACCGCCATCGCGATCGTCGGGTCCTTCTGCGCCGGTGGCTGCAGCTCGGTGGCGGCGGTTCACGAAACGAGGATCAGCGAGCAGGGGGGGTTCCGGAACCCGGATCACCGGCTCGCCCCGCGAGAGGACGGGGGATACTGCAGCGCCGAGGTGCTCCGCTGGCAGTACGACGAGCCGTCGGCGACGCTCCGGCTGGCCGATTCTCGTTTGATGCTCGATTGCTGCGGGAAGCGCGCGATCCACGTCGAGAGGATCGACAGCCTCTACGAGGTCACCGAGCGGGACGAGCCGGACGACGCCGAGGGGCGCTGCAGCGAGCAGTGCGCCTTCGATCTGTCCGTGGGCATGCAGGACGTCCCGCGGGGCGAGATCTACGTGAAGCTGCTGCGTGACGTCGTCGATCAGCAGGGCAGCCCGGCCGTGGTCTGGAGCGGCACCCTCGATCTGGACGTCACCGCAGGCGCGGTCGTCCTCGACGACGCCCCCGCGGATGCCGGCTGCCATGAGCAGAGCTCGCCGCCCCGGCGCAGCACGACCGTCGCCTCGAGGTGACCACCGCGCCCCCGTCGCCCCGCCGTGCGCTGAGCCGGCGGGATGGGCGGCCGGCAACGGATGACAGGCGGCTGTCTGGCGCCGCACCTTGAGGGTGGGATGGTGGAGCAGGTCGACCGACCACGACGTCCAAGGTCAGAGGGTCGGGCGCATTCTGCCACGTTTCACCTGGACATTTATTCCCGAAACGCGTAGATCACACTCGAATGTGCGTGCAGCTGCTCCGGGGTGTGGTGGCACGCGCCTCCTACGTACGCCAGACAGCGGCTGTCTCCGCGATATTTATCACGGAGACAGATCGCGCCTTCTTATTGAAGCCCTGATTCTTCATTTTGGGCGTATTTTAACAGTGGGGCGAGATAACCAAGGAAGTCTGGGCATGAAGAACGCGGCGGTCTATAGGGCACTTGCAACGGTGGGGTCGCTGGTTCTCCTGAGCGCGTGTCTGGAAACCGAGCCTGCGCAGGTGGGGACCGTGAGCGAGGCCGGCGGATTCGTGGAGCCGGAGCGGAGGCTCGCCGTCGAGGGGGAGGAGAGCTATTGCGGCGCCGAGGTGCTGCGCTGGCGCTACGACCCATCGAGCGGATCCCTGACGGTCGCGGACAGCCGGCTCCTGCTCAACTGTTGCGGTCAGCGTGTGATGCACGTGGACCGGATCGACAGCATCTACGAGATCACCGAGAGGGACGAGCCCGACGCGGCGAACCCGAGGTGTGATTCGGTCTGCGCGTTCGACTTCGCGGTGGCAATTCCCGAGGTCGCCCCGCGCAAGATCTACGTGCGGCTGCTGCGGGACGTCGTCGACGCGCAGGGCAGCGCGGAGCTCATCTGGCAGGGGGAGATCGACGTCCGGAAGCTGTCCGGCGAGGTGGTGATCGACCACGTCGCCGCGCCGGGCGAGGTCTGCAGCGGATCGTCCCAGTAGGCGCTCGCCGCTCCGGCGCGGGAGCTGCCGGCGAGCGAGGGCTCGCGCCAAAGGTCATGCGCCTGCGTGACGGGTTCGGCGGCTCCGAACGAGCACGTGGCGGCGCCGGCTGAATGACGGCTCGCCGGCGGCAACGCGCGGCAGCCGCAACGGCGCGGCCGTAGCCCTCAGTCGATCAGCGTGCGCGCGGGGCGACCCGGCTCGCACTTCACGAGCGTGGCGGTCAGCTCGAGCGTCTCGGGGAGCGTGCCCTGCACCTGCGCGACGACCTGCTCGACCACATGCTGGGCCTCGTCCAGGTTGGGACCCACGATCGAGACGACGAACGTGAGCGGGCCGGTGCGCCCGGCCGCGGCCGGCGTCAGGCTGAGCAGCAGCGTCTGGGTCAGGTCCACAACCTGAAGCGCCGCCTTGCGCAGCGCCAGCATCTCGAGGATCGTCGGCCGCAGGCTCACGAGGCCGTTCTGGCCACGGAGCTCGAAGCGCGCGATCTCCATCGGCACCTCGGCCCACTCGGCGAAGAAGCCGTCCTCGTCGATGGCCTTCATCAGGTGCTCGCGCACGAGCAGCCCCGTGAGGCCGTCGCGCCGCGCAAGGTAGCGCTTCGCCTTGTCGTGGTGCGGCGAGTCCGGTCCGAACGTGACCACCATGAGGCGGCACTCGCCGAGCTGCACCTCGGCGCCGTGGAGCAGCGAGACCTGCGCTTTGCGCTCGAACGGGAAGTCCGCGTACGTGCCGTTCGTGCTGTTCAGATCCTCGACCAGCCAGGAGCCCGTCTGCCAGCGAAGGAGCGCGTGCGACCCGGAGACGGTCGCCTCGGCCAGGACGAGATCCTGATCGCTGCGGCGGCCGATGGAGAGCACCGGCTTCTGCAGCGGGAACAGCGTGGTGACGCTGTCGGGCGCGTTCGTGGCGTACGTGATGAGCAGCGACTGCGCACCGGGGGTGAACTGCGTCTTGATGGCCCGACCGGGCGCCGGGCCGGGGTCGATGCGCTCGCGCGGCAGCTGGATCGGCGCGGTCGTGGTCTGCGTCGGGTTGAAGAACCGCATGTGCCGCGCCTGCGGGCGCATCTGCGGATCCGGGTTCAGCCCGCGGAAGATCTGCCTGATCTCGTCGTTCGTCAGCGCGGCGGGCACGTCGAACGTGATCTGCTGCTTCATCGTCTTGAGCCGCGGCTTGTAGCCGGGCTCGGGGACGCGGCAGGTCCACATCTCCCAGAGCGTCAGCGCCGCGGCGTAGACGTCGTCCTCGGGGCTCGCCCCGCCGCTGCGCAGCCGCTCCGGCGACATGTAATGAGGCGTGCCGCCGTCCGGGGGCGCACCCGGCTTGCGCACGGCCGCGCGGGCGCGCTCCTTCGCGAAGCCGAAGTCGAGGATGACGGCGCGATCGTCGGCGACCATCACGTTGCCGGGCTTCAGATCGCCGTGCACCAGCCCCTGCTGGTGGATGGCGGCGAGCCCCGCGCAGACGTCGGTCGAGATCTTGCGGAACTCGTCGGCGCTGAACCCGCCGGACGTCTTGCGCTTGCGGATGTGGTTGTGGAGCGTCTGCCCGGGGATGTACTCCATCACGAGGATGGGCCCCCACGTGCTCGGCGCGAGGTCGTGCACGCGGCAGACGTTCGGGTGACGCGCCTTCTGCGCGAGGATCACCTCCTGCCGCAGGGCCTCGTCGTCGCCCGGCATGGCGGAGGCCTCGGGCACCACCTTGAGCGCCACCTGCTGCTGGGTCAGGCGATCGAAGGCCAAGAAGACCTCGCCCATGCCGCCTTTGCCGATGCTCTTCAGGACCTCGTACCGGTCGTTGATGACCGTTCCGACGTCGATGGGAGGGAGGGGATCTTTGGTCACGGCCACGGGCGCACGAAGGGTGAGGAAGAGCTCCGCGCCGGCGCCGAAGCTGACGCGCCGGCACGTCGATACGGACTGCGCGCAGGGTCGTCCATTCGAGCCCCGGGCGCAACGAGTCGTTGCACAAGCGTTGCGGCTTGCCCGTTCGGCGCGGGATGGGGCGGGGGCAGGCCGTCGCCGCTGCGGGGCCGGCGGCACGAGGCTGCCGCGCGCCGCAGCGGCGGGGCCGGCGCGCGCGCCGCCGTCCACAGGAGGGCGGCGCCCCGCGCGGTGTTCAGGAGAACGGCCGCGCCGTGTGGGCGTGGTTCAGCGGACCGTGGCCGTGGCCGAGCCCGGGCGCGGCGCGCATCGCCTCGCGGAGGTAGCGGCGCGCACGCGCGATCGCAGGGACGAGCGCCAGGCCCTGGGCGAGGCCGGCGGCGATGGCCGAGGCGAGCGTGCAGCCGGTGCCGTGGGTCGCGCGCGTCTCGATGCGCGCGTCCTCGAACAGCTGCTCGCCCCCGGGGTGCCCGGAGGCGCCGGGCTCCGGCGCGGTCCGGAGGACGTCGACGACCGCGGCGCCGGGGAGGTGGCCCCCCTTCAGCAGCACGGCGCGCGGGCCCATGGAGAGCAGCTGCGCGGCGGCGCGGCGCATCGCGTCCACGCTGTCGATCACCGTGCCGGTCAGCGCCTCGGCCTCCGGGATGTTCGGCGTGAGCAGCGAGGCGAGCGGCAGGAGCCGGACGCGCAGGGCGCCCTCCGCGTCGGACTCCAGCAGGCGCGCGCCCCCCTTGGCGACCATGACGGGGTCGACAACGAGCGGCGTGCCGCGGCCGAGGCGCTCGTAGACGCGCGCGACCTCGGCGATGACCTCGGCCGAGTGGAGCATGCCGGTCTTGATCGCGTCGGCGCCGATGTCGTCGAGCACGAGCTCCATCTGGCGGCCGATGAAGTCGGGCGGCACCGGGAACACGGCGGCGACGCCGCGGGTATTCTGGGCGGTGAGCGCGGTGATCGCGGTCGCGCCGTACGCGTCGAGCGCGGTGACCGTCTTGAGGTCCGCCTGGATGCCGGCGCCGCCGCCCGAGTCGGACCCGGCGACGATGAGGACGCGGCCTTTCATGGAGCCTCCGGGCCGCGAGGGGCGGCCGGCCATGTGTCGTTCACGAGCACCCGCGCCGCACGTCAGTAATGCTTGTCGAGGACCGCGGGATCCGTCGTCGTCGAGAACACCGTGTCGCAGCGACGGCACCTGTACTTCACCTTCGTCGGCCGGGCCGAGATCCCGAACGCGAGCTGGATGTACCCAAGGATGCGGTATTGTGCCTCCGCGCTCACCATGTAGTGGTCACGGCCGTGTCCGCAGGGACACTGGAGCGGCCCGGACGTCGTGCGGTTGCGGTAGGGCATGGAAGGCGTGCTCGTCGACATGACGTTCCGGGTAGTCTAGGGGGTCTGCGGCGGACGTCGAGGGGGGCGCCGCGGAACAGGCCCGGAGGGAGCCGGTCGGGCGGCGCGGGCAGGCGCCTCGCGGCCTGGGCCGTGCCCTGCGCATCGGCCCTGCGCGCTGACCGGCGCTTTGCGCCCCGCCGCGGACCGAATAGGACATGCCGCCATGCGCCCCGCACTTCGCGCCGAGCATCTGGTGAAGCGGTACGGCGACTTCACGGCCGTGGACGGGATCGACCTCGCCGTGCACACCGGCGAGGTCGTCGGCCTGCTCGGGCCGAACGGCGCGGGCAAGACGACGACCCTGCGGATGCTCGCCGGCATCCTGTCGCCGACCGCGGGGCGCGTCCTCATCGGCGGCGTCGACCTCGCCGCGAGGCCGCTCGAGGCGAAGCAACGGATCGGCTTTCTCTCGGGCGACACCCAGCTCTACCAGCGGCTCACGCCCCGCGAGGTGCTCCGCTACTTCGGCAGGCTGTACGGCATGGGCGAGGCAGCGCTCTCGCGCCGCATCGACGCGCTCGTGGCCGACCTCGAGATGGACGCGTTCGCCTCGCGGCCGTGCAGCACGCTGTCGGCGGGGCAGAAGCAGCGCGCCAACATCGCGCGCGCCTTCCTCCACGAGCCCGAGGTGCTCATCCTCGACGAGCCGACGACGGCGCTCGACATCATCAGCGGCCGCTTCATCGTCGAGTCGATCCGGCGCGAGCGCGCCGCGGGCAGGGCCGTCCTCTTCTCGACGCACATCATGGGCGAGGCCGAGTACCTCTGCGATCGGATCGCCCTCGTGCACGAGGGGCGCATCGCGGACACCGGCGCGCTGCCGGAGCTCCTCGAGCGCACCGCCACCACGAACCTGACGGACGCCTTCCTCCACCACGTGGAGCGGAGCCGCCCGCGCGAGGCGCGCGATACGCCCGGGAGCGCCGGCGCGCCCGCTCCGGGAGGGACGGCGCGATGAGGCTCGCGATCGTCTGGACCATCCTCCGCAAGGAGCTCGTCGAGTCGCTCCGGGACCGGCGCACGCTCGTGCGCCTCGTCCTCGTGCCGATCCTCCTCTATCCGCTCTTCGCGCTCGGGATGAGCAAGCTCATCGGCTCCGAGGCGGCGGCGCGCGAGGCGCGCTCGTCGCGGATCGCGGTGTGGGGGGAGCTGGCCGAGAACCTGCGAACGCGGCTCGATTCGGCGGGCAAGCTCGAGCTCGTGCCGTGGGCCGGCGCGCCGCCGGCCGTGCGCGACGGGCTCCTCTCGGGGGCGCTCGCGCCGCCGGCGGGACCGGTGCCCCGGGGCGAGGAGGAGGAGGCGCCCGGGGCCGAGGACCCGCCGCCGAGGTGGACCGAGCCGGAGAACCCCGTGCTCGCCGCGGCGCGCGCCGCGGTGAGCGAGCGCAAGATCGACGCGGTGCTCGTCCCGTGGCCGTCGCTGGGGACCGAGCTCGGGCGCGGCGGAAAGGGCTCCGTCGCGATCTACTTCGACTCGGTCCGCGCCGACTCGGCCACGGCGGAGGCGCGCCTCCAGGGCGCGCTGCGGCGTGCCCGCACGGCCATCGTCGCGGAGCGAGAGGCGGCGCGCGGCCTGCCCGAGGGGTTCTCGATCGCCTACGAGGTCGTGCCGCGCGACGTCGCGGCCGACAGCCGCAAGGTCGGCCAGATCCTCGGCTCGATGATGCCGATGATGCTGATCCTGATGTCGCTCCTCGGCAGCTTCCTCCCGGCGATCGACCTCACGGCGGGCGAGAAGGAGCGCGGCACGATGCAGACGCTGCTGTGCGCGCCCGTGCGATCCATCGAGATCATCTCGGGCAAATTCCTGGCCGTGTGGGTCATCTCGCTGCTCACGGCGCTCGGCAACGTGGTGAGCCTGTCGCTCACGGTGAGCCGGATGCTGCCCGACGTGATGGTCGTCGATCCCTGGATCTTCGCGCTGGCGTTCGTGCTGCTCGTGCCGGTCACGCTCCTGTTCTCGGCGCTGTTCCTCGCGCTCGCCGTGTTCGCGAAGGACTTCAAGGACGGCCAGAACGCGCTCATGCCGGCGTACCTGCCGCTCTCGCTGCTCGCCGGCATCACGGCCCTGCCGGTGGTCGAGCTCAACCCGTGGACGGCCTACGCCCCGGTCCTCAACATCGCGGTGCTGATCAAGGCGCTGTTCGTGGGGGAGGCGCCGGCCGATCTCCTCTTCACGGCGCTCCTCTCCTCGGCGCTCTACGCCTGCCTCGCGCTCCTCTTCGCCGCGCGCGTGTTCGAGCGCGAGAATGTGCTGCTCGGAGGCCAGGAGTCGGCGCGCGCCGTGCTCGGCCTCCGGCGCCGGGCCGGCGGGACGCCGTCGGCCGGGTTCTCGCTGGCGGCGTTCGCGGGCGTCCAGGTGCTCTTCTTCTATGGCAGCCTGCTCATCGCCCGCGCCAGCGTGGCGGTCCAGCTCGCGGTCTCGCAGGTCGGCTTCTTTCTCGCCCCGACCCTCGCGCTGGTCGCCGGCTTCGGCTACTCGCCGCGGGCGACGCTCGGCCTCCGTCGGCCCTCGGTCCGGGGCCTCGCCGGGGCGCTGCTCCTCGGGGTGTCGGCGTGGGCCGCGATCGGCGGCACCGTCCTCCGGTGGTTCCCCGCGCCGGAGCCCTTCGCCCGCGAGCTCGGCGAGCTCGTGCTGCTCGGCGGGCAGCCGTACCCTGTCGTGCTGCTGCTCGTCGCCGTGACGCCGGCCGTCTGCGAGGAGCTGCTGTTCCGCGGCCTCGTCTATTCCGGTCTGCGCCGCGCCGGGCCCGCGGTGGCGATCGGGGTGTCGGCGCTCCTCTTCGGGCTCGCGCACGGCTCGGTGTACCGGCTCTTGCCGACGTTCTCGCTCGGGCTGGTGCTCGGCTACGCGCGCTACCGCACCGGCTCGGTGCTGCCCGGGGCGCTCCTGCACGCCTTGAACAACGGGCTCGCGGTGTCGCTGCTCTATTTCAAGCCGCCGTCGGTGCAGGGCATCATCGAGGGAGAGGTGCTGCCGTGGAGCGTGACGGCCGCGGGGGCGGTCGTGTCGGTGGCCGGGCTGCTCCTGCTCCGGTCGACGGTGCCGGGAGAGCCGGAAGACGGGGCGGCGACGGAAGCGAGCGAGCGCCGAGGAAGCGAGGCGGCTCGGGGCGGCGCGGGAGAAGACTGAGGCTGGCGAACGCGGTCGCCGTGTGGGCGGGCGCGCGGGGATGGGGGGATCGCGCGTCTTGCGCCGGCCGCCCGCTGCGGTACGGACATCGATGTGCACGCACGCTTCCTTCCGGGGCTCGCCGCGGCGGCGATGACCTCGGTGCTGTCCTGCTCTCACGGCGGCCCGACGCTCGCGGAGCTCGGCGGAACCGCGCTGATGGCGCCCCCGGCGCCGGCCCTCGCGGGGGCACCGACCCTCGCGGGAGCAGCGCCGGCCCTCGCGGGAGCAGCGCCGGCCCCCGCGGAACCGGCGCCCGCCGTCGCCGGCGGAGCGCCCGCGACGCCGCCGGCGGCATCGCCGGGATGGGCCGGCCCCTGGGTCGAGCACGTCGCCGACGCCGCCGGCCTCGGCGAGCGGCCGCCGCGAGCGCAGCGCCAGTGGAACCACATCGCCGCGGCCGCAGGCGCGGAGTGCCGCGACGCGCTCAAGCTCTCCGGCGCGCGGTTTCAGCCGCTGCCGGACATCGCGAAGCCCAACAAGAAGGGGTGCGGCATCCCGCACGGCGTGCTGCTGACGCGCGGCCCGACTGGCATCGTTTACTCGCCTCCGCTTCAGGTCGACTGCTCGCTGGCCCTCCGGCTGGTCGATATCGAGCGCGTGATCCAGGAAGAGGCGGAAGCGCACCTGAGCTCGCCGATCACCCGCATCAGCACCCTGGGGAGCTACGCTTGCAGGGAAGTGGTCGGCAGGATGCGCCGGTGGAGCGAGGGGCTGAGCGAGCACTCGTTCGGCAATGCATTCGATGTCGCGCGCTTCTCGCCGAAGCGCGGCCGCGCGATCAGCGTGCTCCGCGATTACGTGCTCCACGGGAACGACCCGAGCACCCGCGAGGGGCGCTTTCTCCGCGGCGTGACCCGTCGACTCCGCGCCGAGGGGGCGGCATCGCGCGTCCTCGGGCCCGACTTCGACGCGAGCCACCGGGACCACCTGCACATCGATTGCGGCACGCCGCGCTGGTACTGAGCGGCGGCCCCGCGCTCACCGCGGCCCCGCCCGCAGCTCGAGGATCCGCACGTCGTACGGCGCGAGCTCCACGGCGTGGACCGGGGACTTGCCGCCCAGCTCGGTCAGGTGTCCCGAGGCCACCACGGGCTGGACCGAGAGCGGCTCGCCGGCCTGGCTGACCAGGAACACGAAGCGGCGGCCATCCCGGTGGCGCAGGGTGTCGGCCGCGACGCGCGGGTCGTCCACGATCACCGGCCGCCGCACGCCGGCGAGCTCGGCGAGCGCGTCGTACAGCCTGTAGGTGGGCTCCGGGTTGATCCGCGGGGTCGCCGCGGCGAAGTGCTCGATCGGGTAGGTGCAGAGCACGACGCTGCCGCTCCCGACCTGGCGCCGCAACAGCGCCGGCCGGCCGCGCTCGTCGACCGCGACGACCTCCGCCCCCCTGGGACGCACCGGCAGGTAAGCGCGGCTGTGGTCGGTGCCGGCGACCGGGAACGTGAGCGTCGTGCCCTCGGCGATCGTGCCGAACCGGCGCTCGAAGGTGAGCGTCACGCGATCGCCCTCGATCGGGTCGACCATGCCGTAGCGCAGCTGATGCTCGACACCGAACATCGCATTGAGGTGCGCGTACCAGGGACCGCGCTGCGACCCGTGCGTGCCGTGGGAGTACGACGCGTAGACCAGCGCGCCGCCGGAGGCCAGCCGCTCCAGGAGATGCCAGCTCGGCGCGGTCAGCTGCTTGGCCGACGGCAGGAGATACAGCCGGCAATCCTCGGCGATCCCGTCCCGCTCCCGGGTCAGCCCGAGCGGCAGATCCGCCTCCTTCGCCGCGATGTACGCCTGCCGCAGCATCGTGAACAGGTAGCTGCGATCCTCGGCCTCCGTGAACGGAAACGCGCCCTCCAGGTACGACGGCACGATCAGCGCTGCGTCGGCCGGCTCGCGCTCGCAGCCGAGGACGTCGATGTCGGCGAGCACCCTGGCGAAGCGGGCCATCTCCTGGAGCTGCGGCTTGGGGCGACCGTCGGTGGTCGTCAGCCCGAAGTGGAGCTCGAAGGGGTGATGCCGGTAGGGATCCTGGTGAATGAGATCGAAATCGGTGTTGTTCCAGCCGATCCAGCCGGTGGCGCCGGCCAGCAGCGTGTTGTGGAGGACCTGCCGGTAGTAGTGCGCGGCGTTCTCGTCGGACGCGAAGTCCGAGGACACGCCGAACTCCTCCAGCACCACCGGCTTGCCGAGAAAGCCCGTGAGCTCGCAGACGAACGCCGCGCCGTAATGCTGGCGCACCAGGTCGTTCTCCATCCGGTACACGTGCGGGCCGAGGAAATCGACGAGGGCGCCGAGGTCGCGGACGGAGAACCCGTTGTCGTTGCCGGTGACCTCGATGCCCCACGCGCCGTCGCCGATCGAGATAGGCTGGCTCGCCCCGCCGGCCCGCAGCGCCTGCACGAGCAGGCTCGCCCAGCTCGTGACCGTCTCGCGGACGGAGCGCTCGCGCTCGCCGTAGATCGGCATCTCGTTGGAGATGAGCCAGCCGGTCACCGCCGGGTGGCCCGCGAAGCGCCGCGCCATCTGCTCGCCGAACCACGCCTGCCGGGCGACCATCCACACGTCCCCGTAGAGATCTCGCCCGCGCCGCCAGGCCGGGTCCCAGTTCTCGCCGGACATGTGGCCGACGAGGAGGGTCGGGATCGTGGTCAGGCCCGCTTCCACATGCGCCTCGAGGAAATCGCCGTAGCGCTCGACGCAGCCCTCGTCGATCCGGTCGGGCTCCGGCATGAAATGGGGCCAGTAGAAGAACGATCGGGTCATGGTGAGGCCGTGCTCGGCGAGCACCCGGAGCTCCTCGCGCACCACGGCCGGATCGTAGCTCTGCCACATGAGCGGGCCGCCGCGCCTCGACCAGAAATTGGCCCCGAGCCAGGCGACGGCCTGTTGACGAACAGCGACTTTGGCGAAATTGCGGTGCATATTCCTCTCGTCCTGATCCTGCAGGGTTGCGCCCTCGAACATCGACCGTCTCGAAATGCCGAGAAGTGAACTACAGAGGCACAGAGGTCACAGGGGCTCTTCGTCCCATGTCCTTCCCTCTGTGCCCTCCGTGCCTCTGGGGCTCAAACTCTAGATTCAAACTCTAGGTAACTCCCGCGCGGCGCTTCTCCCTGCTCGCTGCCCGCGCCGCGCGCCCCGAGCCCGCGCGGCGAGCAGGCCACTTAATCGGTTCAGTCTACAGCGTGCAAGGGAGGAACGCACCCCCGGCGGCGCGAGGCCGGCTCAGGCGCGAGGGGGCGGCGCGGTGCTGCCCCGCGTCGCCAGCGTCGGCGCGCTGCACTCGACGTCGGCGATCGCCTCGCCGGCCACGAGGCGCAGGAGCAGCGCGGCGGCGTGGGAGCCGTGCTCGGCGATGTTGCGGCGCACCGCGGTCAGGGCGGGGTGCACGAGCTGGCACAGCGCCGAGTCGTCCCAGGCCACGATCGACAGGCGCTCGGGCACGGGGACGCGCATCTCCTGGGCGACGGCGAGCGCGGCCACGGCCATCACGTCGTTGTCGAAGACGATGGCCGTGGGCGGCGTGGTCCCGGCGAGCAGCCGCCGCGTGGCCTGGCCCCCCGCCTCGCCCGTGTAATCCGCGTGGACCGTCTGGACCCGCTCCAGCCGGCGCTGGCGGGCGGCCGCGTTGAACGCCTTGGTGCGGAGCGCGGTGTGCATGAACTCCGCGGGGCCGGCGACCCGCGCGATCGACCGGTGACCCAGCGCGGCCAGGTAGTCGACCACCGCCCGCATCGCGCTCGCGTCGTCGCTCCACACGCCCGCGAGCCGCCCCTTGCCCGCCGGTCCGCCGACCACCACCGCCGGGAGCTTCAGCTCCTCGACCAGCTTCACGCGCGGATCGCCCTCGCAGAGGTCGACAAGGATCACCCCGTCCACCCGCCGCTCCGCCCACCAGCGGCGGTACGTCTCCAGCTCGGCCGCGCGGTCCTCGGTCACCTTGAGCAGCAGCGCCTCCGCCTTCTCGGACAGCTCCGCCTCGATGCCGGAGATGAGCTGCATGAAGAACGGCTCGATGCCGAGCGTGTGCGCGGGCCGATCGATGACCAGACCGATGGCGCTGGCCCGGCCGTCGGAGAGCGCCCGCGCCGCGTTGCTCGGCTGCCAGCCGAGCTCCGCCGCGATGGCCAGGATCCGCTCGCGCGTCGGCTCCGACACGCCGGGCCTGCCGTTCAGCGCATAGGACACCGCTCCCTTGGACACTCCCGCACGCCACGCGATATCCGTGATCGTCGGACGCTTCACGTCTCACCTCCGCTCCAGGCGACGGAGCCCGCCTGCCGTGTGGACCTGCTCCGTCTCATGGCCTCGGTGGATAGCACGGCGGCCTGCGGGCGAGCCTCACGCCGCGCACGGCCGGACGCCGCGCGAGGCCGCCGAGCCAGCGCAGCCGCTCCCACACCCTCGCCCACCGCAGGCGCCGCGGGCGAGGGGCCGCGGCGGGCGAGCGCTCGGATCGGCGTCGTGTCGACAGGCCGGCCGTGGACTGAATCGGTTCAGTTTTGTGGGCCGGCGCGCCTGTCAAGGGCGGCGCCGGTCACGTCACTTCCAGGAGCTCGCGCTCGGTGATGCCGAGCAGGAAGAGGATGGCGTCGAGGCCGCTCGCGGACAGCGACGTGTCGGCGGCCTCGCGCAGCTTGGGCTTCGCCCGGAACGCGACGCCGAGGCCGGCGCGCTGGAGCATCAGGAGGTCGTTGGCGCCGTCGCCCACGGCGATGGTCTGATCGAGCAGCACGCCTTCCGCCTGCGCGATGGTCTCGAGCAGCTCCGCCTTGCGTTGCGCGTTGACGATGGGCCCGGTGACCCGGCCGGTGAGCTTCCCGCCCTCGACCTCCAGCGCGTTCGAGTAGGCGTAGTCGATCCCGAGCCGCGCCTTCAGCGCCTCCGCCGCGATCGAGAAGCCGCCCGAGATCACCGCGGTCCGGTAGCCGAGCCGCCTCAGCACGCGGATGAGCGTCTCTGCGCCCTCGGTGATGGGGAGCTCGGCGGCGAGCTTCCGGAGCACGCCGACGTCGAGGCCGCGGAGCAGCGAGAGCCGCTGGCGGAGCGACTCGTCGTAGTCCATCTCCCCTTGCATCGCCCGCTCGGTGATCTTCGCGACCTGCTCCGCGACGCCCTTTGCGCGCGCGAGCTCGTCGATCACCTCGATGCGGATGAGCGTCGAGTCCATGTCCATCACGACGAGCCGCTTGCTCCGGCGGAAGAGGCCCTCTCGCTGCAAGGCGAGGTCGAAGCTGCTCTGCGTGGCGAGCGCCAGGAGGGCCTGCTTGAGCGCGTCGGCCTCCTCCTCGCGCTGGAGCAGCACCTGGATCTCCACCGAGGAGAGCCGCTCGACCGACAGCCGCGCGACCTTCTCGATGTTCGCGTCGTGGGCGGCGAGGGTGGAGGCGACGTCGTGCAGCTCCTTGGCGCCGAGCTCCCGGCCGATCGCCGTCACCACGTAGCGGCTCCCGGGAGCGCGCGGCGGCGCGCCGCCGTCGAGCGGCTTGAAGTCGAGCGCCACGCCGAGCTCCTTGGCGGCGAACAGGAGCTCCTTGAGCGCGCTGCGCGCCTCGGGGAAGAGCACGAGCAGCGCGAGGTTCAGGTTTCCGTGGATCACCACCTGCTCGATGTCGAGCAGCGTGGCGCCGATGTCGCTGAGGACGCCGGTGAGCCGGGCGGTGATGCCAGGGTGGTCCCTGCCCGTGACCGTGACGAGGATGGGATCGGAGGCGGCCATCGCGGGCCCCTTACCAGGGCCGCGTGGCAGGGTCGACGCCGATCGCGCGCTGCGGCGCGGGAGCGTGTCTGTCGCGCCGCGGAGGTCCCGGTCGCGCCCCGTCGGCGTCCGGCCGCTCGCGGTGGAGTCAGGAGGGGGGAGGGCTCAGGCCGCCGCCGGGCGGAGGATCACCAGGTGTCGGAGTAGAGCTTGATGGCGGGGAGGCTGTCGCCCGTCTCGAGGTTGTACCGGCGGCCCAGGCCGATCTGGCCCACTGTGTTGTCTCCCCAACACTTGACGCTGCCGTCGCCGAGCAGCGCGCACGTGTGAGACTGGCCCGCCGTGATGGCCTCGGCTGTCTTGCCTGTGCCCAGATCGACCGCCGGCAAGGCGTCGCCCATATCGAAGTCACCCCGCCCGCGCCACTCGAGATTGCCCAGGCCGAGCGCGCCCGTGAAGTTGTACCCCCAGCACTTCACGCGGCCGTCGCTCAGCCGCGCGCAGGTGTGGTGATAGCCCGCCGCGATGGCGGTGGCCGTTGCGCCCGTGCCCAGGTCGACCGGGGGCAGGTTGTCGCCCATGTCGTCCGGGCGCCCGCCGACCTCGTTCGTGGTTGCTCCGAGCCCGAGCTGGCCGAAGTCGTTGCGTCCCCAGCACTTGACCCTTCCGTCGTCGAGCGCCGCGCAGGTATGGACCCGCCCCGCTGCGATGGCGGTGGCTTTCATGCCCGTGCCCAGGTCGACCGCAGGGAGGGCATCGACCGGGGGCGAGGGAATATCGTACAGGGGGATACCGAGCTGGCCATTGAGGTTAAGTCCCCAGCACTTGATGCTGCCGTCGCTCGCCAGCGCGCAGGTGTGAGCGCCGCCCGTCGCGACGGCGATGGACGTCTTGCCGGCGCCCAGGTGGACCGCGGGGAGGGCGTCGCCCATCTCGCCGGGGTCGTCGCCGCGGTTCTCGGCGTTGCCTGTGCCGAGCGCGCCAGTGCCCCCGTACCCCCAGCATTTGAAGCTGCCGTCGCGGAGCAGGACGCAGGCGACGTCGGTGTCGTGGCTGATCGCGATGGCGGTGGCGATCTGGCCCGTGCCGAGATCGATCGGGAGGAGGTCGTCGCCCATCTCGCCGGGCTCGTCGCCGATCGTCTGGCCGAAGCCGATCCCCCAGCACTTGACGCTGCCGTCGCTGAGCAGCGCGCACGTGGACGACACGCCCGCCGCGATCGCCGTGGCGGTCTTGCCGGTGCCGAGATCGACCGCCGGGAGGTGGGCGCCCATCTCGCCGGGGGCATCACCGCGGCTCTCGGTGTCGCCCAGGCCGAGCTGGCCGCTCGTGTTCTCGCCCCAGCACTTGACGGCGCCGCCGTGCAGCAGCGCGCAGGTGTGCTCCCGCCCGGCGGAGATCGCGAGGACCTTCTCGATCTGGCAGCCGGCCGAGCACCTGTCTCCGCCCGTCGTGCCCCCGTCGTCGCACTCCTCGTCGCCGGACACGTATCCGTCGCCGCAGGAGCAGCCTTCTCCCTCTTCGTTCACCAGCCCGTCGCAGTCCTCGTCGCGCGCCTCGGCGTCGCAGCGCTCTGCCTCCGCCGAGACTGGCACGCATCCGCCGTCCGGCCGCCCGTCCGCGTCACAGCGCTGGAGCCCGGCCGCGCAGCTCCCGGGCAGCCCCGTCGCACAGGCGACCTCGGGTTGCGCGAGGTGCACCGGCGCGGCGCCGTCGCACGCGTCCAGCGTGCAGGCGTTCCCGTCGTCCGGCGCGTCGTCCTCGCGGGGGACGGCCTTCACCTCGCCGTCGCCGTCGCATACGGCTTGCTGGCAGTCTCCCGGCGTCTGTTCCGCGACCGAGGTGCCTTCGGCCGCGTCCTCCACGACGCACGCCCCCTGCTCGCAGGCCACCACGACGCGGCACGCCGACCCCCTGTCCGCGCAGTCTTCCACCGCCTGGCACTCGTCCGCCCTGTCCGGCTCGTCCCGCACGACATCGACGTTGGGGCCGCAGCCCACCGCGCCGCCGACCAGCCCGAGCGCGCCTATCCACATGCTTCTAAGCTTCCTCATCACCAAGCCTCCTGCCCCCTGGGGGGTCCCATCGCGTCACGGCTCGCAAAGAAAGAAGGAACCCGACAAGCAAAGATGACGCTCCCCGGACGAGAGACAACGCTTCGACAAGAAAGATGAACGCTTCACAAGAGATCTTGTCTCTCGAGAACGCCTTTCGACGAGAGCGTGCCACGCTCGCAGAGCGAGCGTTTCACGAAGAAAGAGGGTGCGTCGCCAAGAAGAAGAATGCTTGCCGAGAGCTCCTTCCGTTCATTCGCGCCTCACGCGCACGGGCGAGCGACCTCAAGTGGACCGCAGCGCGCCCGCCCAGGTCAACCGTATCGCCGCAAACGTCGCTCTTTCTGCTGGCGGAGGTCCACCGTCCGGAGCGTCCGTGCCGCCCCCGGCCTCACGGCAGCGGCAATGGCAGCCTCGGGCTGCAAAGCGCTTCCGCGCTCGTGAGCGTCCCCATTCGCCCCCCGCGCGCTGCCCCCTCCCCCGGGGGGCTCCGTCGCTATCTGTAGCGCCCGCCCCCGCGCCCGGCCGCCGCCCGCGCGCCGCCCTTGCCGCCGGCCGCCGCCCGCGCGCCGCCGTTGCCGGCCGCGCCGCCCTTGCCGTTCGCGCCCCGCCGGCTCGCCGTCCGCCCCGAGCGCGCCGGCTTCTCCTCGGCCACCTCGCGCGCGGCGCCGGCCTCCCCGTCGCCCTGCTGGGCCTTGAGCTGGCGGAGCTGATCGCGCAGCCGCGCCGCCTTCTCGAACTCGAGGTTCTCCGCCGCCGCGAACATCTCCTGCCGGATCGCGTCGATCTGGTCGACCACGTCCATCGCGGCGCGCGCCGCGTCGGCCGCGAGCTTCGCCGGGCCCTTCGACACGGCGTAGTAGTCGCGCGTGCCCGACGTGGGCGACAGGTCGAGGATCGCCTTCTTGACCGTGGCCGGCGTGATGCCGTGCTCCTTGTTGTACGCCTCCTGGATCACGCGCCGCCGGGTCGTCTCGTCGATCGCGCGCTTCATCGCGTCGGTGATGCGATCGGCGTACATGATGACCTCGCCGTTCACGTTGCGGGCGGCGCGGCCGATCGTCTGGATGAGCGAGCGCGGGCTCCGGAGGAAGCCCTCCTTGTCGGCGTCGAGGATGGCGACCAGCGACACCTCGGGCAGATCGAGCCCCTCGCGCAGCAGGTTGATGCCGACCAGCAC
Source organism: Sorangium sp. So ce887 (assembly GCF_051521455.1). Classification (NCBI taxonomy): domain Bacteria; kingdom Pseudomonadati; phylum Myxococcota; order Polyangiales; family Polyangiaceae; genus Sorangium; species Sorangium sp. So ce887. Next base: position 992,525 of record NZ_CP150354.1, read on the forward strand.
GTCGAACTCGCCGCGCCGGAGATCGCGGAGGATCTCGACGCGCTGGAGCGTGTCGATGTCCGAGTGGAGGTAACGGACCCGGATGCCGAGCTCCGTGTAGTACTCGGTGAGATCCTCGGCCATCCGCTTGGTCAGCGTCGTGACGAGCACGCGATCGCCGCGGGCCACCCGCTCCCGGATGCGCGCGAGCAGGTCGTCGACCTGCCCGCCCACCGGCTGGATGCGGATCTGCGGATCGATGAGCCCGGTCGGCCGGATGATCTGCTCGACCACCGAGCCGGCCGACTTCTGAAGCTCGTACTCGCCGGGCGTCGCGCTCACGAACAGGACCTGCGCGTAGTGCTGCTCGAACTCCTCGAACTTGAGCGGCCGGTTGTCGAGCGCGCTCGGGAGCCGGAACCCGTACTCGACAAGCGTCTCCTTCCGCGCCCGATCGCCCCGGAACATCGCCCCGACCTGCGGGACCGTCTGGTGCGACTCGTCGATGATGAGGAGAAAATCCTTCGGGAAATAGTCGATCAGCGTGGGCGGGGGCTCGCCGGGCTTCCGGCCCGAGAGGTGGCGCGAGTAGTTCTCGATGCCATTGCAGAACCCCATCTGCTCCAGCATCTCGAGATCGTACATCGTGCGCTGCTCGATCCGCTGCTTCTCGAGGAAGCGCACGGCCTTGTCGTAGTGGTCGATGCGCTCGCGCAGCTCCTCGCGGATCGCGTGGATCGCGAGCCGGAGCTGCTGCTGCTCGGTGACGTAGTGGGAGCCGGGGAAGACCGCGTAACGATCGAGCTGGCCCACCACCTTGCCGCGGACGGGGTCGACCTCCTTGATCGCCTCGATCTCGTCGCCGAAGAACTCGACCCGGATCGCGAGCGACTCCTCGTAGGCGGGGAAGATCTCGACAACGTCCCCGCGGACGCGGAACGTGCCGCGGTGGAAATCGACGTCGTTGCGCGTGTACTGGATGTCGACGAGCCGCCGCAGCAGCTCGTCGCGGCGGATCTCGGTGCCGCGCTCGAGCTTGATCAGGAGCCCGTGGTAGCTCTCGGCCGAGCCGATGCCGTAGATGCAGCTCACCGAGGCGACGATGATCACGTCCGGCCGCGAGAGCAGCGCGTGCGTCGCCGCGTGGCGCATGCGGTCGATCGCGTCGTTGATGATCGCGTCCTTCTCGATGAAGGTGTCGCTCGTCGGGACGTAGGCCTCGGGCTGGTAGTAGTCGTAGTAGCTGACGAAATAGTGGACGGCGTTGTTGGGGAAGAGCTCCCTCATCTCACCGTAGAGCTGGGCCGCCAGCGTCTTGTTCGGCGCCATGATGAGGGTCGGCTTCTGCAGCTTCTCGATCACCTTGGCCGCGGTGAACGTCTTGCCGCTGCCCGTGACGCCGAGGAGGACCTGGAAGGCCTCGCCCTGCTCGAAGGCGGAGCAGATCTCCTGCAGCGCGCGAGGCTGGTCACCGCACGGCTTGAATTCGGAGACGAGCTCGAAGGGTGTGGGCATGGAGCGAAGGACCCTAGTGCGGCGAGCCCCTCCTCGCAACCTCCCCCGCGGCCAGGGCCGGACGGCCGGGGCGCCCTGCCCTGCCTGGCCCTTTCCAGAGGGGCGGGGGCCGGTTCTCGTCGGTTCTCGTCGATTCTCGGAGGCGCTTGACGGCGGCGCGGCGCTGGCGGATTCTAGGCGCTGCCGCGTCGTTGTGACGTGAGCCGAACACGGAGGTTAGGTCATGAGTGGGAATACACAGCACACCCATTGCGCCGCCGCCGCCGTCTCCGCCGCGGCCAGCTGAGCTCGTCTCCACGCCTTCGCTCCGGCGCGCGCGTGCCCTGATCGGCGCGCGTCCGTCCTGCGTTGCGCGCGCCTCGCAGGGCGTCCGCCCTGGCCGGGCGCGCCCTCCGGCGTGACGTCCCGATCGGTCGACGAGCTCCGCACCGCGGCGGCCCCGCGCGTGGAATGGCCGGCGCGGGCGCGCACTCGCGCGCCGCCGCGCCCTGTCCGTCGATCGCCGCGCGCCGCAGCTTGCGCCGCGCGGCCGAACGCCATGGAGCGCTCGTCCGTCATGCAAATCGACTCCGATTCTCTCGTTGATCCGTCTTCTCAGAACGAACCGCGACCCGATCTGATCGGGCTCGGATGGACTCCCTTCTTCGCGAGCCAGCTCGCCTGTCTGGAGGACGCCGTGCAGCCGGCGCGCGTCATCCTCGCCTCCGCCTCGAGGCACCACGTGCAGACCGCGGACGGCCCGCGCCTCGCGGTCATCAGCGGGCGCCTCGCGCACGAGGCCGCCGACCGCGCGGCGCTCCCCACCGTCGGCGACTGGGTGGGGCTCAGGCCCGGCGACGGCGCCGGGCCCGCGTACATCGTGCACACGTTCGCGCGGAGCACGTGCCTGCGCCGCAAGGCCGCGGGGCCCACGATGGAGGCCCAGGTGCTCGCGGCCAACGTCGACAAGGTGTTCATCGTCACGTCGCTGAACGCCGACTTCAACGTGCGCCGCCTGGAACGGTACATCGAGGCGGTCCTCGACAGCGGCGCTCGCCCGGTGCTCGTGCTCAACAAGGCAGATGTCTGCCCCGATCCGGGGCGGTTCATCGACGCCGCGCGGGAGGTCGCGCCCACCGCGCCGGTCGCGCTGGTCAGCGCCCTGTCCGGCGCCGGCCTCGACGCGCTCCGCGCCGAGATCGGGGCAGGGGAGACCCTCGCCCTGGTCGGCTCGTCCGGCGTGGGGAAGTCCGCGCTCAGCAATCGCCTGCTCGGCGCCGAGATCCAGCTCGAGGGGGAGATCCGGGCGTCAGACGAGCGCGGCCGCCACACGACCGCCCACCGGGAGCTGTTCCTGATCCCGGGCGGCGGCCTCCTCATCGACACGCCGGGCGTGCGGGAGCTCGGCCTCTGGTCCTCGGATGGGGCGGGTCCGGCAGGCTTCGACGACGTCGAGGTCCGCGCCGCCGCCTGCCGCTTCCGGGACTGCGCCCATGACGGCGAGCCGGGGTGCGCGGTGCGTCGTGCCATCGAGGACGGCGAGCTCGACCCGGAGCGCCTCGGCGCGTACCTCAAGCTCGGGGCGGAGCGACGCTACCTCGCCCGGCAGCAGGACGTGCGCGCGAGGGTCGAGGAAAAGCGGCGCTGGAAGCAGATCTCGAAGCGAATGCGCGCCAATCCGAAGCAATAATCCGAAGCAATAGAGCGATAGAGCGATACGTCGCTGAGCCGCGCGGAGGGGGCGAGCCCTCGCCCAGAGCGATGGGACGCGGAGCGCACGCCGCGGACGGGCCGACCCCCTCCGCTGCGGCGCCCCCGCGTCACAGGCGCCCTCGCCGTCAGATCCCGAACTGCCGGAGCTTCTTGTGGAGCCCTTCTCGCGTGATCCCGAGCGATTTCGCCGCGTTGGTCTTGTTGTTTTTGTGCCCGCGCAGCGCTTCCAGGAGGAAGAACTTCTCGACCGCGTCCATCATCTCCTTGAGCGACCCCTTGGGCGTCCCCGCCCGCGCCACGAGCCCCTCGACCTGCCGGATCCGCGGCGTCAGCAGCTCCGGCGTCGCGAACGCCCCCGGCTCCAGCTGGATGACGAGCCGCTGCACCTCGTTCTGGAGCTCGCGGACGTTGCCCGGCCAGTCGTACGCGACCATGAGCTCCAGGGTCTGCTGGCTGAACCCGCCGCACGGCTTGCCGATCTCGTCCGCGTAGCGCTCCAGGAAGTGCGCCGCGAGCAGCTGGATGTCGTCGCGCCGCTCGCGCAGCGGCGGCAGGCGGATCGGGAACACCTTGAGCCGGTAGTAGAGATCCTCGCGGAATCGCCCCTTGGCCACCTCGTCCTCGAGGTTCCGGTTCGTCGCCGCGACGATGCGCACGTTGACGTGCTTCGGGGTCGTCGCCCCCACGGCGCGGATCTCGCCCTCCTGGAGCGCCCGGAGGAGCTTCGACTGGAGCGACAGCGGGGTCTCGGTGATCTCGTCGAGGAAGAGCGTGCCCCCGTCGGCGATCTCGAACAGGCCCTTCTTCTCCTCGGTCGCGCCCGTGAACGACCCCTTCTTGTGGCCGAAGAGCTCGCTCTCCAGGAGGCTCTCGGCCAGCGCCGCGCAGTTCTGCGCGACGAAGAGCTTGTCGCGGCGGCGGGAGCGGTAGTGCACGGCGGCGGCGATGAGCTCCTTGCCCGTGCCCGTCTCGCCCTCGATCAGCACCGTGACGCGCGTGTCGACCACCTTGTCGAGCTGGCCGATGACCTTGCGCATCGCGTCGCTGTTGCCGATGATGTCGACCGCGCCCCCGCCCCCGCCCCGGCGCTTCTCCTCGCGCCCCTTGAGGAAGCTGTTCTCCTTCTGGAGCCGCTCCTCCGCGAGCACGAGCCGCTTGATGAGCCGGGCGTTCGCCACCGCGAGCGACGCGTTCGCCGCCAGCACGAGGAGCGTCTCCAGATCGCCCGCGTTCAGCATCCCGGGCGCGCTCCGGTTGTCGGCCTGGAGCACGCCGATGATCTCCTCGCCCTTCCAGAGCGGCACCGCCAGGGTGCTGCGGATCGAGGCGCCCATCATCGACTCGGTCTGCCCGACCTCGAGCGGCGCGTCGGCGGCGAGCACGGCCGCTCGCTCCTTGATCACCTTCCGGTAAACGCTGCGCGTGATCGGCACCGGCCCCGCCGGCGGCGCCCCGCCGCCCGACGCGGAGCGGACGCGCGTCAGCACCGGGACGAACACCGCCGGCGCCGCGCCCGCCTCCTGGTCGTCGTCGCGGAGCACCACCGTGACGTGCGTCGCGCTCGGCACCAGCGCGAGCACCGCGTCGGCGATCTCGGCGAGCACCTGGTCGAGATCGTTCGCGGCGCCGATGCGCTTCTGCGCCGCGTACATGGCCGAGAGCGCGCTCGGATCGCGCTCGATCTTCGCCTGGGCAGGCTCGATCTCGTCGAGTCGCCGGATCGAGACGACCCGCGCCTCGTCGGCCTCCTCCGGGATCTTCACCACCATCCGGGTGACCGCGTCGCCCGAGCCGAGCTCGATGACGTCCCCCGTCTGGAGGGCGACCGCGCTGCGACCGGGGCCGAGCTCCAGCCGCTCGCCCCGCCGCGTCACGCTCGTCCCGTTCGTGGAGCGCAGGTCCTCGAGGATCACCCCGTCGGCGCCGTTCACGATGCGCGCGTGCGCCCCGGAGATGTGGCGATCGTCGAGCACGACCCGGTTGTCCGGCGAGCGCCCGAGCGTGATCAGCTCGCCCTGGAGCTCGAAGGTGCGCCCGGCAGCGAGACCCTGGGTTACCTCGAGCACGATCATGGTTCGTTCAGCCAGGAAGGCCCCGTGAAGAGGGCCCGGAGTAAACCGTCAAGACGGAGGAGATGCCAGGAAAAATCTGGGATCCAGGCACTCCGACGAAACATCGCCCCGGAGAGCGCCGGAAAAAGAAAACTTGGAAATGGGTACTGGTTCTTACGCTTGCGCGCTTGCGCGCTCGCCCCGTCCCGGGAGCTGGCCGCGGGACGGGGCGCGTGGCGCTGCGGGCTTACTGGGCGCGGGCGGTCAGGCGGTAGATGACCGTCTTGAAGGGCGCGTTGGCGGCCATCTTCTCGGCGTCCCTCGAGGCCTCGCCCTCGTCGACGATCTTCTGCAGCTTGCTCGCGACGTCGGCGTCGCCCTTCGGCGAGAGCGCGTCGATGACCGAGACCGACACGAAGCGCACGGCCGCGTTCGAGGCCTTCGGCAGCGCGTCGATGATCTGCTGGCGGACGTCGGGGGAGCCGAGGACGCCCGTCATGTAGGCGGCCTTGATCCCCGTGAACTGGGTCTCCTTGGTCTGCGCCGACGGGTCGCCGAGCTTCCCGATGTAACACTCGACCTTGGCGCCGCAGGCCCCGAGCAGGTCCTTCGCGAGCTTGATCTCCTTCTCCATCGACTTGCCGACCGTGCCGCCGCCGCTCGTGCGGGTGTTCGCGAGCCGATCGACGTCGGCGACCTGGTCGGGCTTCATCAGCTTGAGCGCCGTCTGCAGCGACACGTCGCGGATCTGCGCGATGTCGTCCTCCTCGCCGCGCGCCTCGAGCCCGGTCTTCACGATCCACGGCACGAGGCTCGCGTCGAAGAAGTTGCTCGCCGCCTCGGCGAGCATGACCCGCGCGTTGAGGCCGGCCGGCGGCATCTCGAGGCCCGCGGGCGTCTTCTCGTAGGCCGCCTGGAAGGCGGCGAGGGTCTCCGGCGTCTTGGGCACCTTGGTGAGCTCGCGCGCGATGATGGCGCGCGGCACGTCCTCGGCCTTCGCGAGCGCGGCGAGCAGCGGCTGCACCGACTCCTGCCGGCCGATCGTCGCCAGGACGAGCGCGGCCGCCGCCACGTGGGCGGTCTCCGCCGCCTTCTTCTGCTCCGCGCTCGCCTTGTCGCCGGCGCCCTTCAGGTTCTCGACCTTCGAGTACTCGATGAGCTCCTTCTGATCGCCCTGGAGCAGCGCGATCGCCGGCTGGATCGCGGGCTTGCCGATCTTCGTGAGCGCGAGGATCGCGGTCGTGGCGGCGTCCGCCTTGAGCGGCGACAGCACCATCTTGAGCAGCGGCACGACCGCCTTCTCGCTGCGCTGCCACCCGAGCACCTCCGCCGCCGTGATCTGCCAGAACAGCTCGTTCCGCATCGTGGCGACGTCCTTCGGATCGTTGATCGGACGCCCGAGCATCGTGATGAGCCCGTCCTCCCACGACTTGCTGTTGATATCGATCATCGCGTCGTGCACGTCGCGCGAGATGCTGGAGCCCTTCGCCTTGCCGTGCTGGAGCTTCGTGAAGACGGCCATGAGCGCCTCGGCGGCCTTCTCCGACTTCATCGCCCCGAGGCCGCGCACGGCCCAGCGGACGTCCTCCTCGGTCGACTCGGGCTTGTAGTCCTTGAGCGCCTTGATGAGGCAGGCGTCGCCGCGCGGGTCGCGCGTGTCGGAGATGAACTTGATGAGCTTCGAGTTCGTGCGCTCGTCGAGGTCGCCGGCCACGCACCGCTGCGTCATCGGCTCGATGATCTTGTCGAGGAGCGGCTTCACGGTCGGGCCGCTCCGGTCCTTGTTGTCGCGCGTCATCGCGTCTTCGAAGAACTGGACGAGCCGGTTGACCGAGGGGGTAACCGTCGCCGGGTCGTCGAGCCGCTTGACGTGCGTCTCGGGGTCGTTTTCGTCGGCGCACCCGGCGACGATCCCTGCGGAGAGCGCCATCGACGACGCGGTGGCGGCCCCCAGGAGGAGCGAGCGAAGGAGCGGCAGGATGCTGCGTGCTGAGCGGGACATGGTGTTTCCTCCGGGACCTCGGTGATGCTGCCGGCCTGACCTCGCCGTCGCGCGGCGCGCGCTGCAGGGGAGGGGGTCAGCGGCTAGCCTTCGTTAGCCTGAGGGGACGAAAGCGGACAAAAACAGCGCGCGGCAGGGGGCGCAGCCCCCCTTCGGCCACGACGTGGCGCCGCTCCGTCATGGAAACGGCGGTGCCGAAACTATTCGGGGCCAGAGATCGTGTCAACGCGAGCGCGGCGCGGACACCAGCCGGCGGATCCCCGTCGCGAACAGCCGGTCGGGGATGACACGGCGCAGCGCGACGAGCGCCCGTGCGTCCCGGCCGATGAGGGTCCGGAACGGCGGCGAGGGGGCCTCGATGAGGCGGAGGATCGCCGCCGCGACCGGGGCGGGCGGCGGGGCCTTGGCGGCGTCCTGGAGGACGAGCTGCTCGATCGTCCTGGTCATGGCAGCGTAGGGGCCTTCGGGCGAGATGTGGGCGCCGCGACGCTGGTTCTCGTAGAAAATTTCGGTCTTGAAGGTGCCGGGCTCGATGAGGCAGACGTGGACGCCGAACGGGGCGACCTCCCAGCGCAGCGCCTCGCTGAAGCCCTCGACCGCGTGCTTCGTGGCCGCGTAGATGCTCACGCCGGGGAGGCCGACGAGCCCGGAGACGCTCGAGACGTTGATGATGCGGCCGCGCCCGGCGCCGCGCATCGCCGGGAGGACGGCGCGCGTCGTGGCCATGAGGCCGAAGACGTTGGTCTCGAACTGCGCGCGGACGTCGTCGTCCGCCTGCTCCTCGAAGGCGCCGCCGACCGCGATGCCGGCGTTGTTGACGAGGGCGTAGACGGGGCCGTGCTTCCGGAGGATCTCCCGGACCCGGTCGGGGGCGCTCTGCGAGGCGACGTCGAGCGGCTCGACCTCGAGCGAGGCGCCCCGCGCGGCGGCCGCGGCGAGGAGGGCGCCGGCCTTCTCGGGGCGGCGCATCGTGGCGATGACCCGATGGCCCGCGGCCGCGCACGCGACCGCGGTGGCGAGGCCGATGCCGCTCGAGGATCCGGTGACGAGGACGAGGTGACCCATGGGGAAGGGGGGCGAGTATAGGCGAAGGGCGGGGAGGGCGGGCGAGGGGAGCGCTGGCGGCGCCCTCGGCCTCCCCGCGCGAGGCTCAGCCGATGATCATCGCCTCGCTGAGGAGCCGGCCTTCCTTGAAGCGGCGGAGGTTCCAGCGATCGAACAGGGGGAGGGCGGTGCCCTCGGCGATGTGCTGGGCGATGAGCTTGCCCATGACCGGCGCGATCATGAAGCCGTGACCCATGAACCCGGAGGCCTGGTAGAAGTGCTCGACGTCGTCGACCCCGCCCACGATGGGGTTCTGATCGGGGGTGAGGTCGTAACAGCCAGCCCACTGCCGCAGCACCTTCACGCTGCCGAGGACGGGGCACGCCGTGACGAGCGCCCGCGCATACAGCGCGAGGAACTTGTGGCTCGACCCCATGTCGAGGCCCTCGGGGACGTCCTCGTTGGAGATGCCGCCCACGATCTCGCCGCGCATCGACTGGGAAAAATAGAGGCCGTTCGAGAGGTCGGCGACGAGCGGGCCGAGCCAGGGCTTGAGCGGCTCGGTCGAGCAGATCTCGTGGCGGTGCGGGCGGTTCGGCAGCTCCACCCCGAGCAGGCGCGCGATCTCCGGGCTCCACGCGCCGGCGGCGTTGACCACCCGGTGCGTCCGGATCTCGCCGCGGTCGGTGACCACGGCGTCGATCCGCGCGCCCTGCGTGCGGAAACCGAGGACGTTCGTGAAGGTGGCGATGTCGACGCCGAGCTTCCGGGCGCGCTCGGCGTAACCCCAGACGAACGGCCAGGGGAAGACGACGCCGTCGTCGGGGTTGTAGCTCGCCGCGACGACGCCCTCGGTGGAGAGCTCCGGCACGATCGCGCGCGCCTCGTTGGCGGTGAGCATCCGCGTCCCGAGGCCGCACGCGTTCTGCACGGCGACGCTCTGCTCGAGCGTCCGGCGGCCGGCCTCGCTGCGCACGAGGAAGAGGTAGCCGCCCTGCCGGAACCAGATGTTGATCTTCATCTCGCGGGCGAAATCCCGGCAGATGCGGATGCTCTCCTGCATGAGCCGGATGTTCCCCTCGCTCGAGAACTGCGCGCGGACCCCGCCGCCGTTGCGGCCGCTGGCGCCGCCGCAGAGGTAGCTCCGGTCGACGACGACGACGTCCGTGATGCCGTGGTGCCGCGCGAGGTTGTAGGCGATCGCGAGGCCCATGATCCCCGCGCCGACGACGACGATCTCCGCCTGCGCCCGCATCGCGCCTCAGCCGAGCTCCGCCCTCGCCGCGGCGACGACGGCGTCCTGGAGAACGCCGTTCGAGGCGATGATGCCGCGCGCGAGCTTGAGCCCGGGGCCGGTGTAGTCGATGGGCGCGCCGGTGAGGTCGGTGAAGCGGCCGCCGGCGCCGCGGAGCACGGCCTCGGGCGCGCAGCTGTCCCAGAGCTTGGCGCCGCCGCCGCCATGCACGTAGAGGTCGACCTCGCCCGTCGCGATCCGGGCGATCTTCACGCCGACCGAGCCGCACGGGACGACCTTCGAGATGCCGAGCCGCGAGAGGAGCGGCTCGATCTCCTTCGGCCGGTGCGACCGCGAGACGATGAGCGTGGCGTCGGCCGGCGAGGCCACCGGCGAGACCTGGAGCGGGCGGCGGCTGCCGTCCCTCGCCTCCAGGAAGGCGAAGCCCCCGCCGTCGCCGGCGCGGCCGGCCAGCGCCTCGCCGGTCGTGGGCATCAGCACGACGCCGAGCGCCGCGCGGCCGGAGACCGCGAGCCCGATCATGACGGCGAACTCGCCGTTCCTGTCGGCGAACTCGCGCGTGCCGTCGAGCGGGTCGACGAAGAACACCCGCTCCCGCCCGAAGCGCGCGGCGAGCTCCTCGGCGGCCGGGACGCTCTCCTCGGCGAGGATCGCCTCGCCGGGGAACGCGGCCTCGAGCGCGCCGCAGATGAGCGCGTTCGCCTCGCGATCGGCGCGCGTCACCGGATCGCCCGGGCCCTTCATCTCCACGATGAACGGCGTCGCGTACACGTCCATCACGATCGCCGCCGCCGCGCGCGCGATGCGGACGAGCTCGTCGAGCTCCCTGTCGCTCTGGCTCATGCTGCTCCCCCCTCGATCCCCGCCTGCTTGAGGCGCTCGGCGAGCTCCATGAGCGCCGTGCCGCGGAGGTAGGGGGGCATGCCGGCCTCGCGGACGAGCTGGTCGAGCTGGGCGACCGAGCGGGGGCCGAGCACCGCCGACGAGACGAGGTTGTTCGAGAGGACGAAGCGGAGCGCCGCCGAGCGGAGCGAGACGACGGCGCCCGTGACCAGCGGCCGGAGCGCGTCGAGCTGGCGGAGGCGGGTCCTGAACTCCTCGCGGGTCCACCGATTGACGCGGTGATCGTCGGCGTAGAACTCGCGGTCGGCGCTCCACTGGCCGGCGAGCAGCCCGTGCGCGAGCACCGAGCGGGCGAGGACGGCGGCGCCGCTCTCGGAGACGTCGCCGGCGACCTCGTGGAGATCGCCGGGGTGGAAGGCGTTGTAGGCGATCTCGATGACGTCGGCCTCGTCGCGCAGCGCGGAACGGGCGACGTCCGCAGAGCCGGCGCTCACGCCGAAGGCGCGGATCTTCCCGGCCTGCTTGAGCTCCTTCAGGAAGGCGAGGGGCTCCTTGTCGCGCATCGCGGCCACGGTGGGGTTGTGGAGCAGGACGACGTCGACCACGTCGCGGGCGAGCCGCTCCTGGGACCGCTCGAACGCGGTGCGGAGGTAGGCCGGGTCGAAGCGCTTCGTCGGCGGGAGGCCGTCGAGATCGGTGCCGATCTTTGTGACCACGAAGGTCGTGCCGGCGCCCTGGAGCCGCTTGCCGAGGCGGCGCTCCATGTCGCCGCGGCCGTAGACGTCGGCCGTGTCGAAGAGGTCGATGCCGACGGCGATCGCGCGGTCGATGACGCGATCGACCTCGACCTGGGAGACCGGGCCGTAGCCGTCGCTCGAGAGGCCCCAGGTGCCTAGGGCGAGCTCCGAGACCTGCAGGGTTGTCTTGCCGAGGTGGCGTTTCCTCACGGGCGGCGATCTACACCAGCGCGGGAAGGGCGCCACGAAATAGGCAGGCGCGCGAGGAGCAGCCCCAGGAGGAGCCAGAGCGGGCCGTGGCCGGCATCACCCGCGGCGCTGCCGGCGGCGCCGCTCGCCGCGCAGCCGTTGCCGTGGAGCCGGAGCTGCCCGCGCCCGGCGCCGCCGGGGGGGTTGCCGCCGGCGGCAGCGTCGCCGCCGGCGTCGCCGCCGGTCCCCGCGCCGCCCGAGCCGGCGAACGCCCCGCCGGAGCCGCCGGCGGCGCCGCCCGAGCCGGGAGCGGCCGCGCCCGGCCCGCCGCCGTTCCCGTTCGGCTCGCCTCCGCTCCCGCCCGGCCCGCCGCCGGCGCTTCCGCTGCCGGGGGGATCGTCGAGAAGGCAGCCGCCGGCGATGCAGATCCCGCCGGGGCACGGCGAATTCTCGAGCTTGCTGCCCTCGACGCAGGCGCCGTTCGGCGCCTCGCAGACCGCGAGCCTGCACGTGCTCGAATCGGGCTGGGGGCACAGGAACGGGTCGCTGCCGACGCATCGCCCCGCCTGGCAGGTGTCGGTCTGGGTGCAGGGATCGCCGTCGTCACAGGGGTCGCCGTCCTGCCTGGGCGGGTCGCAGCTGCATGCCCGATCGGAGGTGCTGTCCGGGTCCGCGACCGTGGGGCAGGCGTCCTCGGGGTCCAGCTTGCCGTCGTCGTCGTCGTCGGTATCGCAAGCGTCGCCGTCGTCGTCGGTGTCGGAGTTGGTCTGCGTGGAGTTCGGCGTCCCGAGGCAGTTGTCCACCGCGTCGCTCACGCCGTCGCCGTCGTTGTCGAGCGAGCAGAGGCCGTCGATGCAGGCGCCCTGGGCGCACTCGACCGTCGCCCCGCAAGGCGCGTCGAGCGGCTTCTTCGCCCGGCAGGAGGGAGGGGCGCAGTAGGCGTCGGACGTACATTGCTCGTGGGTGGCGCAGCCGGTCAGGCACGCGTCGCCGGCGCAGACGTTGAGGCCGCAGTCCACGGCGGTGCGCTCGACGCAGGCGCCGTCGGCGGAGCAGCGGCTCGGCGGGACGACGGAGGTCGCGTCGGCGCTGCAAGCGCCGGGGGCGCAGACGGTGTCCGGCGCCGCGAGGGCGTCTGCGGGGCAGGCGGGGGCGGTGCCGGTGCAGCGCTCGATCGCGTCGCAGGGGCCCGCGGCCGGCCGGCAGAGCGTGGTGGCCGAGGCGAAGGCGTTGGGGGGGCATGCGGCGGCGGTGCCGGTGCAGGCCTCGGCCGCGTCGCAGAGGTCCTCCGCCGGCCGGCAGAGCGTGGTGGAGGGCGCGAAGGCGTTGGCGGGGCAGGCGGCGGCGGTGCCGGTGCAGCGCTCGGCCGCGTCGCAGAGGTCCTCCGCCGGCCGGCAGAGCGTGGTGGAGGGCGCGAAGGCGTTGGCGGGGCAGGCGGGGGCGGTGCCGGTGCAGGTCTCGGCCACATCGCAGAGGTCGTCCGCCGGCCGGCAGAGCGTGGTGGCCGAGGCGAAGGCGTTGGGGGGGCAGGCGACGGCGGTGCCGGTGCAGCGCTCGGCCACGTCGCAGAGGTCGTCCGCCGGCCGGCAGAGCGTTGTGGAGGGCGCGAAGGCGTTCGCAGGGCAATCGACGGACCTGCCGGTGCACGTCTCGGTCGCGTCGCACAGGTCCTCCGCCGCCCTGCACACGGTGGTGCCAGAGGCGAAGGCGTCCGCAGGGCACGCCGTGGAGCTGCCGTTGCAGCGCTCCTCGACATCGCAGCTCCCGGCCGAGCCGCGGCAGACATTGCCCGACGCGCGCGGCCCGCACACGCCGTTGACGGCGGCGCCGGCCGCGGCGCTGCAGGCCCGACAGTCGCTCGGGTCGCCTCTGCCACACTCGTTGTTGCAGCAGACCCCGTCGACGCAGCGGCCGCTCAGACACTCCCCGTCGGCGCGGCAGGACACGCCGTCCGCGGACTCGAGGCGATAGAGCTCGGCGCTCGACAGGGCGGCCGTTGTGTTCCGGCCGCCGGCCGCCAGGAGCCGGCCGTCGCCGAGCGCCACCAGCGTGTGGTAGCCGCGGGCGGTGAGCAGGCTCTCGGCAGCAGACCACGCCCCGCTCGTCGGGTCGTACAGCGCCGTCGTGGCGAGATAGCTGCCGTTGAAGCCGCCGGTTACCAGGACGCCGCCGCTCGAGGCGAGCAGCACCGCGGCGTGGTTGCTGCGCGCAGCGGGCATGTCGCCGGCGGGCAACCAGCCGCCCGCCTCCCGGTCGTACCGCTCCGCGCTCGTCAGATGCGCGCCGTTCGTGCCGCCGGCGACAAGGACGTCGCCGTCCGGGAGGAGCGTCGCGCTGTGCGACCGGCGCGCCGTGCTCAGACCGCCGGTCGCCGACCATCTGTTCGTGACCGGGTCGTAGATCTCGGCCGTGCCCAGGTCGCTGGTGGAATACCCGCCCGCGACGAGCACGGTCCCATCGAGCAGCCGGACGGCGCTGTGCGTGTGGCGCGCGCTCATGGTCCCCGCGGTCGACCAGGTGCCTGTCGCGGAATCGTAGCGCCGCGGGTCGCTGAGCACGCTGGTCCCGTTGATCCCGCCCGTGACGAGCACGTCGCCGTCCTCGAGGAGCGTCGCGGTATGGGACGCGCGATTGCCCGCCTCTCCGGCGTTCGTCCAGGTGTTCAGCTCGGGATCGTAAATCAGTGCCGTGCCCGCCACGGACGTCGTGCTGGCGCGTCCGCCCATCACGAGCACCCGGCGCCCGTCGCTCAGCAGGGTCGCGGTGTGCTGATACCGTCCCGTGGCGCCGATCGTGGCCGTGAGCGACCAGCGGTTCGTCACGGGGTCATACAGCTCGGCGTTGTTCAGCGCCGCTGCCCCGTTGTAGCCGCCCACGACGAGGACCTGGCCGGCCCTCGAGCCGCTCGTGATCAGGGTCGCTGTGTGCTCCCGGCGTCCCGCGCTCATGGCCGCGGAGACCTGCTCCCAGATGGGGTCGACGAGCACCGCCTCGCCGTCGGCGTCGACGTGCAGCGCGAGCGTCGCTCCTTCGACCGACAGCCGCGCGCCGACGGGACGCTCGCCCCCCCGGGCATACGCCTCCGGCGCGGTCACGCGCAGCCGCGGCACGCCTGCCCCATCCACGACGAGCACCACGTCGCCCGCCTGGCGCAGCGTCGCTCCCTCGATGTGCCAGGAGGCGACGGGGGCGCCGCGCCGAACCGCCTCCGCCTCGAGCAGCAGCCACTCCTCGGCTGCGCTGGGCTCGACGGTCCAGAAGGAAGTCCCTCCGGGTCGACCGTGGGCGAGCGCGCGGCCCGCCCGCGTCACCTTCCCCCGGGCGCCCGCCTCGCGCACCCGGATCTCGAGGGCATCCGGGCACTCCGCCGCAGGTCCGGCGCATCCGTCGGCGCCGGGGAGGCGAAAGCGGACCGGCTCCCCCGCGTCGCGAGGCAACTCCACGGAGAGGGGCCCCTCCGCACGATCCTCCGGGAGGGTGAAGACGGCGCCCCGCGCGACCATCTCGTCACCTCGGTTGATCACGCGCGCTGCCACGGTGGGGAACCGCTCCGCGAGCACGTCGGTCGCCGACGGATCGGGTCGGGCGCAGGCCGCCGTGGCGGCGAGCGCCACGAACAGCAAGCTCGCCAGCGGGCCAGTACGGGTAGACGTATTCTCGCACCGCAAACCAGGCACGCGCCACATGTCGCCATGAGAGCCAGGCGCTCGAAACGGCGTCAAGGTGCAGATGTCTTCCGCGCAATTCCATCGTGAGCGGAGCGCGCTCCTGCGGGAGCGACGCGACGGCTCACTCCTCGTCGGGAGCGGTGAATTCCGTTGTCCTTTAAGAGCCGCCAGCGGCGATCGTCGTCTCGAACCCTGCGCCGCGCCGCTTCGACTGAAGGCTGCGCGAACGAGAAAAAAGGATTCCATCGCCCCCCGGGAGCATGCATTATCATCGAGCCTCTTTGTCTGAGGCAAAGCGAGGATAGAATGAAGCGCAATGTTGGTCGGTGGGGGACCGCCGGCGCCGTGGTGCTTTGCGGGTGGCTACCCAGCGAGGCGCTCGCCGTCGGGCCGGACGCCGTGATCTACGATGAGGGCTGCTTCCAGAACGCGCTGCCGGTGGACGACGACGGCTCGAGCTCCGCGCACGGGCTTCCGTTCGAGGTCAATTTCTTCGAGAATCGTTACAACACCGTTTACGTCAACAACAACGGCAACGTCACCTTCGACGGTCCGCTCAACATCTACACGCCGTTCCCGCTCGAGAGCACGAGCCACGCCATCATCGCCCCCTTCTTCGCCGACGTCGACACGAGGGGCGTCGGCTCGGGGGTCGTGCACTGGGGCGCCGTGGAGAAGCTCACCGGCGATGGCCGGCCTGCCTTCTGCGCGGTGTGGGCAAACTACGATCCCGGCTCGGGGACCCCCACGGGCGTCGGCTATTATCCGGGCGGCACGGACAGGTTGAACATCTTCCAGCTCCTGCTCGCGGACGCCCACACGTGCTACGTCGACGAGCCATCGTGTACCACGCTGGTCTGCGATGGCTCGGATCCCGCCTGTCCCCCGCCGAGCTGCGATCCTGCGTCGGTACAATGCGATCCGCAGAGCCTCGTGTTCCGCGCAAAGGGGGATTTCGACATCCTCTTCAACTACGATCAGATCCAGTGGAACGCCGGGGCTGCGAGCGGCGGCATCGGAGGGCTCGGGGGTGAGACCGCGCGCGTCGGCTATGCTCCCGGCGTGCGCCCGGACGGCACCCTCCCCGCCGACGCCAGGCCCTACGAGCTGGACAAGGTCGCGGTGCAGCGTGGCACGGACAATGACGTCGGCGACATCTTCGTCGATTCGGACGTCTCTTACCCGCTCGTCTCGAGATCCGTGGGAGGCCTCGAGCGACCAGGGCGCTACACGTACCCGGTCAAGAACGGTATCCTGGATACCGGAAGCGCAAGCATCCGTGTGAAGGTCACGGCGCTGAACGACCTGGGGCAAGAGGTGACGGTGGCGGGCGCGCCCGTGCAGATCTGTGAGAGAACACAGCAGCTGCTCCGTTGCCCGTGGTACGGGACGACCGACGAGGCAGGCTTCTTCATTGCGGACCGCATACCGCTCGAGCAGGAGGCGGCGAGCGGGACCCTCTTGACGATCACCGCGTTCCCGCCGACGGGGTCGGACCTGATCCAGAATCAAACCAACCTGCCGCTGCGGGTCAGCGGCTACGACGATCTGTCGTTGCGGCTCGACAGCCCGACCGAGCCGCCGCCCGGCACCGACCTCCAGCCCTCCTCCCGGGGCGGCGGAGACGTCCCCGTCGTCTACTGGCATGACCCGACCACCCTGACCACCCCCGGCTGCGACGGCGGGACGGCGACCTACGACGTGAAGTTCGGCGCCGTCACCTTCGCCTCGGGCCCGATGCAGCTCGATGGCAATGGCCGGTTCAACGCCGTCATTCCGCCCTTCTATCCCAACCACGGGGCCGCCAGCGTGCTCCTCCGGACGCAGTGCGGCCCGACGACCACGAGCATCACCTTCCCGATCTACATCGACCCGAGCGGGTGGATCCGGACCGTGGGCGGCGCGCCGATCGAGGGGGCCACGGTCACCCTCTTCCGCTCCGACACCGGGGCGCCGGAGTCGTTTACCCTCGTGCCGGATGGGAGCGCGATCATGTCGCCCATGAACCGCGCCAATCCGAGCATCTCGGACGCGGAGGGGCACTTCGGCTGGGATGTCCTCACCGGTTATTACAAGGTCCGCGCCCAGAAGCCCGGCTGCCACGCGCCCGACAACGCCGCGCAGCCGTATGTCGAGAGCGCCGTCATGCTCATTCCGCCGCCGGTCTTCGATCTCGACCTGCGGCTCGACTGCGGCACCGGCGCTGTCGGCGACACGACAGAGCCGACGCTCTCCGTGCCCGACGACCTCGTGATCGAGGCGACCGGCGCGAGCGGCGCCGCGGCCACGTTCACCGCCACCGCGATCGATGACGCCGACGGCGCCGTCCCCGTGATCTGCACGACGCCCCCGGGCAGCACCCTCCCGATCGGCGTCACCCTCGTCCACTGCTACGCGCTCGATGGCACTGGCAACCTCGATTACGGCACCTTCGCCGTCATCGTCGAGGACACGAGCGCGCCGATCCTCACCGTCCCCGGCTCGATCACCGTGGAGCCGGCGGGGCCCTGGGGCGCCGAGCTCGCCTTGGCCGCCATCGCGCTCGACGCGGTCGACGGCGTGGTCCCGGTGACCTGCTCGCCAGCGCCGGGCACCGTCCTGCCGGTCGGCGTCACCACCGTCACCTGCGGCGCGACCGACGCGGCGGGCAACACGTCGAGCGCCTCCTTCGAGGTCAACATCCCCGAGTGGGTCGACACCGACGGCGACGCCGTGAGCGACACCCTCGACAACTGCCCCGACGACGAAAACCCGGGACAGGGCGACAACGACGCCGACGGCGAGGGCAACGCCTGCGATCCGATCTGCGTCGCCATCCACCGCGGCGGCGCGGGCGGAGCCGTCGACGCCTTCATCTCGAGCTCCGATCCGAACACGACCTCGGGCTCGTATCTCAACCTCTTCACCGGCGTCTCCGGCTCCGGAGCGAAGATGGGCCTCGTCGCCTTCGATCTCGCCGGGATCCCCGGAGACGCCACCATCGAGGGCGCGACGTTCTCGGTGAGAGCGCTCTACGCCGCGACGGCCGCGACGCTGGAGGTGCACGCGATCACGGCGCCGTGGACCGAGGCCTCCGTCACGTACAACACGCTGAACGGCGCCTTCGACCCCGCCGTCGAAGCGTCGCTCGCGGTGCCGGCCAACCTGACGACCACGGTGTCGTGCGACGTGACGGCGCTCGTCCAGGACTGGGTGTCGGGCGCGCTCCCCAACCACGGCGTGCTCCTCCGCGAGCTCGGTACGGGCAAGCGGACCCTCCGGTCGAGCGAGGAGCCGATCGCCTCCGAGCGGCCGCGCCTCGACCTCTGCTACGTGACGCCCTGAGCCGCCAGCCGGCTTAGCCGTCACCCGCGGTGGGTCTCCCCGGCTCCCCTTCAGCCGTGGCTTCAGCCGTGGATGGCCTCCGTGTGGCCGAATTCCCTGATCACGCGCCGGTCCGCGTCGCTCATCCCGTCATCGACCTTGCGGACGATCTCCTCGTCGAGCACGAGGCCGCGGAACGCCCTCGCGAGCTTGAGCTGCGTCTCGTGGGCCACGTTCTGCTCCGTGTAGTCGATGTCGAACGTCGCCTTGGCGTGCTCCTCGAAGCGCCTCGCCAGCTCGGTGTTGAGCATCTCGGTGCCCTCCAGGATCTGGCGCATCCGGCGCCTCTCCTGCCGGCTCAGGGCCGGGACCACATGGTCGAACAGGAAGTGGTCGAACTGGACGTGGCGCGCCTCGTCCAGGCCGTGGGCGTGCAGGAGCTGGGTGAAGAAGAACCGCTTGCCCGGATCCAGCGCCCTGAGGCGGTGCTCGAACACGGTGATCACCGACTCGCCGACGTACGCGGAACAGCAGAGCGCCGAGAGCTTCACGTACGGCGAGTCACCGCCCTGGTACAGCGCGACCCGCTGGGCGAAGAGGTTGTCGGGACACTTGAAGTCCCGGCCCGACAGCAGCCGGACGTAGCGGTAGAACATGCCGGCGTGCTGGAGCTCCTCCGCGGCGAAGCAGGACAGCGCGTGGTTCAGCTCGAACCCGTCGCCGAGGGGCGTCGCGTCCGCCTGGATCTCCGCCATGACGTAGGTCATCACCGCCGAGACGTGACGCTCTATCTCGGCGAGCTGCGCGAGCTCCTTGACCAGGTAGGCGACCGCCCCCGAGCGGCGCCCCGGCGCACCGAACGCCACGCGCGAGATGAAGTCGAGCTCCTCCGGGTGCATCCGCTCGGGCCAACCAAGGCCGTTCGGGTGCATCGTCCGCAGGTGAGCCTGCCGGTTGATGTCGTGCAGCTCGGAACGCATGCCCCTCACCCCTCTCCTCGAAGCGTCTCTCGCCCGACGTCTCGGCCCCCGTCCAGGGCGCCGCGGTTCGTTTCCTTGAATTCCACGAGCTCCTCCTTCATCGAATCGTTGTTTGCCAATCTTCCATCGAGCGTTGCGGTGATTGCGGCCAGCGGCCCCGACGACGAACAGGCCCGGCGCCGCGCCTCGGCACCTCGCTCGCACCTCACCTGATGAAGCTCAGGGCGTTGTAGATGGTGCGGCAAGGGTCGAGGATCGCGCGGCGGCCGTGCATCACCCGGGTGTTGTCGACAAGCAGCACGTCGCCGTTCTGCCACGCGATATCCAGGGTCATCGCCTCCGTCACCCTGACCACCTCGCTCAGGAGCGACGGCGGGATCTCCTCGCGATCGGCGAACGTGATCCTCGGCTTCTCGTAATTGTAGGACGGGCCCAGGAGGCTGTTCGCGAAGGCGATGCGGTCCGAGAACAACGTCTTCCTGGCGGCCGGCACCTGGAACTCGTAGTAAATCGACCCGCCGGCGCTGGCGCGGATCACCGTGCCGGACCGGCCGTCGGCGAGCGAGAGCAGGTCCACGAGGGTGATGTCCTCGATCTCCTTCTTGCCTTGCAGCGAGTGGTAGACGAAGCCCTTCCACTTCGCGGCCTCGACGTGGCGGCTGTACACGATGTCCCTGTCGAGAAACGCCCGCTGCGCCGCCGGCGTGAGCGCGTCCCACACCCTGTAGCCGTCGCACACCGTCGTCTCCGAGCCGACCGCGGCCGCGCGCTCGCAGAAGAACCAGCAGAGGTGCGGCATGAACGGGCTGTTGCCGTTCTCGCAGTGGAGCCCGATGGCATCGAGCCCGGCGTCGACCTTCTGCGCCACCCCGCCGTGGAGCGACCGGGCCGGGTCGAGCGTGATCCGAGCGCTCATGCGCCACACGAGCCGCGAGAACTCGTTCAGGCTCGCGGCGAAGCCACGCAGCAGGATGAAGCCGGCGTCCGCCAGCATCTCCATCACAGAGGACCTGTCGAGGACGTCGAGCGGCGTGCCCGGCTGCACGGTGATGAGCGCGCCGCCGCCGTGATCATAGCTGACCTTCGTCGTCAAACCGGACATGATGTCTCCCTGATGCCGAGCGCCAGCGAAAGCCGCTTCCAGAGCTCGGCGCGAATGGGCCGGCCGGTGATGGTGAAGCACTGCCGGTAGAGCTCGGGCGTGCTCTGCAGGACGACGATCTCGGCGGCCCGCTCCACCTCCGACAGGTGCCGCCGGCCGAAGTCGTCGATCGCGGCCCGCGCCGCGTCCGGATCCGTGCCCTCTTCCACGATGAAGAGGCCGTGTATCTTCTCGAGGCGATCGCCGAAGATGACGGCCTCTTCCACGCAATCGAGCGACTTGTACATCGCCTCGACCCACGCCGGTGAGACGTTCCTGCCGCTGGCCGTGATGATCAGGTTCTTCTTCCGGCCGGTGATGCGGACGAAGCCGTCGCCGTCGATCTCGGCGAGGTCGCCGGTGTGCAGCCAGCCCTCCGCGTCGATGACGCAGCTCGAGGGGTCGGCCGAGGTGTAGCCGGCGAACAGGGAGGTGCTCCTGATGAGCAGCTCGCCGTCCGCGCCGAGCTTCACCTCCACATGATCGAGCGGCCGGCCCACCGTCCCGATCCTGGCGCTCCCGGGGACGTTCCACGTCACAACGGAGGAGTTCTCGCTCAGCCCGTAGCCCTCGTAGACGGGGATCTTGCGCCGGGCGAGCCGAGAGAGCACGTCCGGCGCGACAGGGGCACCGCCGCAGCCGAGGAACGCCGGCTCGTCGCGGCCGAAGAGCTGTTGAAACAGGGCCTCGCCGCTCTCGCCGTTGGCCTGGCAGAAGCGGTCGATCGCCTCCACCATGGCCGGCGGGAGGGTCATGGCCGAGGGGCGCGCGAGCCGGAGGTACGGCAAGATCGCCTTCGCCGTCGTCCCCGGGGTGCCGAGGAGCAGCGATGGCGGCGACAGGAGCACCAGCGTGCCGCCGTCGCTCAGCGTCATGTAGATCCCGGTGACCTGCTCGATGAGCAGGCTCAGGGGCACGATGGACAGATATCGCGCATACGTGCCCGGTCGCACGTTGCGGCGAAGGGACCCGACGAGCTCGGCCACGCCAAGAGCCCGGATCTTCACGCCCTTCGGCGCGCTTGTGGTGCCCGAGGTATGGATGATCTTGCAGAGGAAATCCTGGCCCTGACGGGGCGTGAGGTCCCTCGATCCGCCGCGCCGGATCAGCGCGTCGACGTCGACAGGAAGGCATTTCGGGGCCACGACGCCGGCCTCGGCCCACGCGCGAAGCTTGAGCTGCCCCGGCCCGTCGACAAGGCAGATGTCGACGTGCTCCAGCAGGTGCCTGGCCTGCTCCGCCGAGAACGCGAGCGGGATCGGCACCTCGACGGCCCCGCCGAGCAAGAGCGCCAGATCGGCCGCGACCCACTCCGGCGAATTGGCCATGACCAGCCCGACCCGCAAACTGCCTCCGGCCGTCTCCTGCAGGTCGATGAGCAGGCCTCGCAGCGCGGAGACCGCGTCGAGCATCTCACGCCAGCGATAGCTGCGTCTGGCGCCGGGCGAGGCGTCCAGCACCTCGATCATGACGGCATCAGGCCGCGCTTCGCCCCTGGCGACGATGTCCTCAAGGAGCCTCATGGTAGCGCTCCGCTCGCCTGTGCTCTTCCAGGTCGAGATCGAGGGCCGTGAACCGGTAGCGGCCCGTGCTCCGGGCGAACATCTCGGCGATCGCCTCGAGCCTGATGTAGCCAGTCTGCGGCCCTCGGTCGTAGTAGCTGCCCCACCTGTCCTGCTCTCCGGCGCCGAGCCGGGCGGCGTCCGCGCCCCGGATGGGCTGGAAATTGAGGCCGACGGCGTCGAAGATGAGCTTCAGGCTCGAGGTGATCGTGCAGAGGATATACCTCTTACCAAGGCACCAGGCGAGGATCGGCACGGCGCGGATAAGCTCGGTCCCGGCGCGGCGCTCGACGGACGCGAGCGACCCGACCTCCACGACCGCATCGCGGTCCGCCGGTCGCCGCTCCATCCCGGAGATGATCTGCTCGATCGGCTCATCGAGGTACTGTTCGGAGAACAAGCGGGCGCCCGAGCTGAAGGTCATTCCCGCGCAGGCGACCACCTTCGAGGCGCCAGCGCCGAGGCCGTGGTCCGCGGTGCAGACGACGAAACAATCGGGGCTGGGCATCACCTCGGCGCCGAACGAGCGTCGGTACTTCTGACGAACCAGGTCGACGGCCTGGCTCCAGTCGTCGCTCGAGCCAAACGAGACTTTGATACGCATGAAGAACATCCTTTCGATGCAATGAAACCTACAGGGCGACGCGAACGCCGCGGCCGAGTGCAACGCGCGGTCCATCTGGCGGCCATCGCGCCCCTCCCCGCGCAGGCCGCGCTCACGCGGTCCACGCGGCGGGCGGGGCCATCGGCGTGCTTCAGGCGAACGTTTGCGCGACCGCGCAACACGGGTGAGCAAGGTTCGGGAGGCGGACCCGCGAGCAGAGGGCTCGTCCGGGCGTCACCTCGGCGCGACAGCGGATCGGGCCGGGATCCATCCGTTCGACGCCGAGCGGGCGCTGGTGATGCGCGGTTCGGGCACGGGCATTGCTCACGGCAAGAGCGAGGGCGGGGGCGAGGGCGAGGGCCTCATGGATCAAGGGTCCTCATGGCCAACGCGTCCTCGGACGAGGCCCGAGCCCTGCTTCCCTTCGACCCAATCAACCCGCGCCCCACAGGAGGGCTACCCGATGGATTCACTGAGCACCCCCGAAGTTTCCCGCGTTCTTGCCCGGATCTACCACGAGGCGGACGACACCGATCCTGCCGTGTTCGATCACATCATCGCCGAGATCGACAGGACCGGTGCACCGAAGAGCGCCCAGTACTGGGCGAAGGAGCTCGACCGCGCGTACATGCCGGTCGCGCCGGACGTCGGTCGCTTCTTGTACATGCTGACGAGGACGCGCCGGCCGCAGGTCATCGTCGAGTTCGGCACCTCGTTCGGCATCTCGGCGATCCACCTCGCCTCCGCGCTCCGCGACAACGGCGCAGGCCGGCTCATCGCCACCGAGCTCAACCCGATCAAGGCCGCGAAGGCCCGCGAAAATCTGCGCGCTGCGGGCCTCGCCGACCTTGTCGAGCTTCGTGAGGGCGACGCGCTTCAGACGCTGCGCGACGGGCTCGACGCAGGGGTCGACATGTTCCTGCTCGACGGCTGGAAAGAGATCTACCTGCCGGTGCTGCAGCTCCTGGAGCCGCACCTGAGCCCGGGAGCGCTCGTCATCGCGGACGACACGACGGTGTACCCGGAGTCGGTGACACCTTATCTCGAGTACGTCCGGAAGGACGGCAACGGCTATCTCTCCGTCGCCATCCCGCTCGACGACGGGCTGGAGCTCTCTTACTGCACGGGCGCCGCGCGCCTCCGATCCGACCTGGCATCCTGAGCGCGCGCCGCGATCGGCGCGCCGCGCGACCTGCTCGCGCCCGTCGGTCCGGACGTCGAGGTCGAGCCCGCGCTCCGGTCCGTCAGCGACGACGGCCGCCTCCACCTGGCCGCCACCGGCGCTGCCGCCGTCTCCGTCGTCTTCTCCGTCCTTCTCCCCCTTCGACGACGCTGGGGTCGCGAGATCACCGGCGAGACGGCGCGCCGCGTCGCGCGCGCCGCCGTGCCCGGAGGTGCCCGGAGCGGCGGGGTCGCCCCGTGGTCAGGCGTCCCCCATCGAGCCGCCGCGTCCGGGCGAAGGGCGCCCCTTCAGCGGCCCGCGCGCCGGCACGGGCCGCCGGGGCGCCACGTCCCTGCGCGCTTGGTTGCGGAACGATCCATGCCAGAGGAGCCGGGGAAGGGGAGTGATGTGGGAGCGCGCGGGGCGGCTCCGCCGAGGGCAGGTCTCCACAGGACATGCAGAGTCGACCCCTGCCCGTGGGCGACGAAGGGGGCTGTAGAGTATGGCGAAAAGGCCTAATGAGGCATCGAGGGCCGAACCCGTCAGCGACCGGAAGTCACGGCCGCCCGCGGCGAGCACCTCCGCGCGGCGCGCGCTGGAGCTCGTGGCCGTCCGAGGCAAGGACGTGATCGGCGTCCGCCACCTGCTCGCCGAGGGGCGGGCGCACATCGGCGATACGCCCGCGTCCATCGCGCGCGTGCCGTCAGGAGAGCTGGATAGAGCGGCCCCCGTCATCGCGGAGGTGACCGGCGCGCGCTATGTGCTGCACGTACCGCGGCGAACGCGGGCGCGCGTCCACGGCGCCGACGGGCTCGGGCGCCTGCTGACAGGCCCCGCCGACATCGAGCTCCAGGAAGGAGACCGCGCCGTGCTCGTGATCGGCGCGATCCAGATCCGCGCGCAGATCGTGCCCATCGAGATCATCTCCCGGCTGGGCGCGTCCGGTCTGCGCTGGATCGGCCTCCTCGGCGCCCTCTACCTCGTCGCGCTCGCCATCTGCGCCGTCCTCGCGCCGCGCGACAGAGCGCGCCTCGACGAGGGCTCGATTCGCCGCGCGGTCAGCGCGGCTGCGGCGCAGCTCTGGGCAGAGCAAGCCCCGGCGCCCTAGCGCGCAGCATCCTCCCTCGCGGACGTTTCCGGCGGACAGGCCCGCAAGTCGCGGAATGCTATCCTCTCGCCTGTCATGCGATTCAAGGCCCTCGCGTTCCTTCCGTCCCACCTCCCGCTGTGTCTGCTCGCCGTCGCCGGCTGTGACGGCCCGTCCGCCAAGGACGAAGGCCCGACCAGCCCGCCACGGGCTGGAATCCTGAGCTTGCCGTCCGGCTGGAACACCCTCGAGCCGGGCGGCGAGACGACGTGCGCCCGCGGCGATCCGTTCAAGTACCTCGTACGCCCGGGCACCGTGAATCGCCTCGTCGTCGAGTTCCGCGGCGGCGGCGCGTGCTGGAGCGCCGCCACCTGCGCCCCTGGAGTAGAACTCTTCCAGGAGACGGTCAGCGAGGATCCCATGACGACCGGGATCTACGATCATGAGAACCCGGACAACCCGTTCAGGGACTGGCACCATGTCTATATTCCCTATTGCACCGGGGATATCCACTGGGGCGACCACGTGGCCACGTACGGAGAGGGGAGCAGCGCCGTCACCGTCCGGCACAAGGGCGCCGTCAATGTCCGCGCCGCGCTCGACTGGGTCTACGCGAACGTCCCCGCCCCAGAGAAGATCTTCGTGACGGGGTGCAGCGCGGGCGCGTATGGGTCGATCCTGTGGTCCGCGCACCTGCGGGAGCACTACAAGGACGCGTCCGTGGTCCAGTTCGCCGACAGCGGCGCGGGGATCATCACCGAGGCCTTCTTCGAGGACAGCTTCCCCTCCTGGAAGCCCGAGGGCGCCTACCCGACCTGGATACCCGGCTTCGACCCGGCCGAGCTCGCGAAGCTGTTCGTGCTCTACGAGAAGCTCGGCGCGCACTACCCCGAGATGCGCCTGTCGCAGTACAACACGGTCCAGGACGACGACCAGATCTTCTTCTTCAATGCGATGGGCGGCGGCGGCGCGGAGGCGTGGTCGGACGCCATGAGGGCTTCCATTGCCCATATCGAGGCGTCGACGCCGAGCTTCCGCTCGTTCCTCGCCCCCGGCAGCGCTCATTGCATCCTCTGGCGGCCGGAGTTTTACTCCGTCGAATCGGGCGGAACGCGGCTCGTGCGGTGGCTCGACGCGCTCGTGAACGGCGAGCCGCCGCAGAGCGTCGCCTGCGACAGCTGCGGTCCGCCGTAGAGGGGACGCCAGGGTGGGGTGAGCGCCGCCTCGACGCGGCGGACCCGGCGCCGCGGCGCCTCCGGGCGCGCTCCGGAGCCGCCGCGGCGGCGCGGGAGAGCGACGGCGGGCGCGCCCGCCGGGGCCGCGGGGAGGCGCCGTGGGCCGCTCGGGCGCGCGCCGTTGACGCGGCTGTTGACACGCAGCCAGAGCTCTAGATTATGTCCGCCGCGATCGCGGGCGCGCCGACGTGCCCGCGGCAGCCCCGGAGGACGAGCTCCGGGAGGAGACAGAGGGATCCATGCGCACGCTTTGCATCGATATCGGCGGAACGGGGATCAAGGCCACCATCCTCAACGAGCAGGGGACTCCGATGACGGATCCCGTGCGCGTGGCGACGCCGCAGCCGGCCTCGCCGGACCCCATCCTCGACGTCATCGAGGAGATCGCGCGCGCGCTGGGGGAGCTCGATCGCGTCTCGATCGGCTTCCCCGGCGTCGTGATGGACAACGTGACCAAGACGGCGCCGCACCTCGACAACGAGAAGTGGAAAGGCTACCCGCTCGCCGAGGCCGTCGAGCGCCGCCTCGGGAGGCCTGTGCGCGTCGCCAACGACGCGGGCATCCAGGGGCTCGCCGTCATCGAGGGCAGGGGGCTCGAGATGGTGCTCACCTTCGGCACGGGGCTCGGCTGCGCCCTGTACATCGACGGCCACTACGTGCCGAACCTCGAGCTCGGGCACCACCCCTACGGAAAGCGCGACCTGAAGTACGAGGATCGCGTGTTCGACGCCGAGTGCAAGCGCATCGGCCCGAAGCGCTGGAACAAGCGCGTGCGCCAGATGATCGCGCAGCTCGAGCCGATCTTCAATTACCGCAAGCTCTACCTTGGCGGCGGCAATGCGCGCCTGCTCGATGTCTCGCGGCTGCCCGAGAACGCCGTCGTCGTCGACAACGTCGCCGGCCTGCTCGGCGGCATCAAGCTCTGGGCTTAGCACCGCGCGGGCGGGCCCGGCCTCGTCGCCCGCGGCACGCCGGCCGAGGGGGGGCGCTCGCGGCTGTGGGCCGCGCCGGTTCCCGCGCGGGCGTGGGCCGCGCCGGTTCCCAAGCGGGCGTGGGCCGCGCCGGTTCCCGCGCGGACGCGGGCCGCGCCGGTTCCCAAGCGGGCGCGACCGGCGTACCCTGGGCCGATGAACTCGCCCGACGCACCGAAGCCCGACGCGGCGCCCGCGGCCACTCCAGCGGCGGACGCTGATCTCGACCCGTTTCGCCTTCAATCGCCGGAGACCCTCGCGAACCCGTACCCCGTGTACGCACGGCTGCGCGAGGAAGCGCCGGTGTACTTCAGCGCGGCCTACAACGGCTGGCTCATCACCCGCTACGACCAGGTCGCGGCGGGCTTCCGCGATCCGCGGCTGTCGGCGAAGCGTTCCAGCGCCTTCGTGACGAAGCTGCCCGAGGACGTGCGGCAGCGGCTCGAGCCCTTGCGCCGCAACCTGGCGTCGTGGGCCTTGCTGCTCGACCCGCCGGAGCACACGCGCATCCGCTCGCTCATCAACAAGGCGTTCGTGCCGCGGCTCGTCGAGGGGCTGCGCACCCGGGTGGAGGCGCTTGTCGGCGAGCTGCTCGACGCGGTCGCGCCGGCGGGGCGGATGGACGTCCTCCGCGACCTCGGCGACCTCCTGCCGCTGCTCGTGATCGGCGAGGTGCTCGGCGTGCCCGCCGAGGATCGGCACCGGCTGAAGGGCTGGTCCAACGCGCTCGGGGGTTTCCTTGGCTCGGGCCGGCCGACGCTGGAGATCGCGGGGAACGCGATGACCGCCGTGGCCGAGCTGGAGGACTATTTCCGCGGCGTGATCGCCGCCCGGCGGCAGAGCCCCGGGAGCGATCTGCTCAGCCAGCTCCTTGTCGCGGAGGAGCAGGGCATGATCCTCGGCGAGCAGGAGCTGCTCTCGACGTGCTGCATGTTGCTCTTCGGGGGCCACGAGACGACGAAGAACCTGATCGGCAACGGTCTGCTCGCGCTCCTCCGCAACCCGTCCGAGCGCGACGCGCTCCGCGCGTCTCCCGCCCTGATCGGCCCCGCGACGGAGGAGCTGCTCCGTTACGACTCTCCGGTGCAGTGGATGAGCCGCGTCGCGCTCGAGGACATCGAGCTCGACGGCGTGCGCATCCCGAAGGGGGATCGCGCGTTTCTGGTGCTCGGCGCGGCGAACCGCGATCCCGCGCAGTTCCCCGATCCTGACCGGCTCGATTTCCGCCGCACGGACATCCGTCACATCTCCTTGGGTCTTGGCGTCCATTACTGTGCCGGCGCCGCGCTGGCCCGGCTGGAGGTCCAGGCCGCGATCGTCACGTTCCTGCGCCGTTTCCCGCACGCCGAGCTCTCCTCCGCCCCGCTGACCTGGCGCCAGACCCCCGGCGTGCGCGGCCTCACCGCCATCCCCGTCGAGCTGGGCGCGCAGAGCTCCGCTTCCTGACGCTCTTCAGCCATCGCAGAGCGCCTCGAGCCGCCGGCGCCCGTTGCCCTCTCGTCAGTTGCCCCGCATCCCCGGCGCCAGCTGCGCAGGCAGCGCCACGCTCGCCGCCTCCAGCCCCGCGACCGGGTATGCGCAGTAGTCCGCCGCGTAATACGCGCTCGGCCGGTGGTTCCCGCTGCTGCCGATACCGCCGAACGGCGCCGCGCTCGACGCCCCCGTCAGCGGCTTGTTCCAGTTGACGATCCCCGCCCGGGCCTCCCGCCAGAACTGCTCGTAAAGCTCCTTGCGATCCGAGAACAACCCCGCGGCGAGCCCATAACGCGTGCGATTCGCCAGCGAGATCGCCTCATCGAAGCTCGCGTAACGCTGCACCTGCAAGAGCGGCCCGAAGAACTCCTCGTCCGGGAGCGCCTCGACCGCCGTCACATCGATGATGCCGGGCGAGAGCAGCGCTGTCCCCTCCTCGAGCCGGCGCATCTCCAGCAGCGCCTCGCCCCCGAGCGAGAGCAGCCGCGCCTGCGCCCCGAGCAGCTGATCCGCGGCCGCGAGCGAGATCACCGCGCCCATGAAGGGCTGCTCGGCGTCATCGTACCTGCCCACCTTGAGCCGGCCCGCCGCGTCGACAAGGCGCTCCACCAGCGCGTCGCCCTCCGGCGTCGACGGCACGAGCAGCCGCCGCGCGCACGTGCACCGCTGGCCCGCCGAGATGAAGGACGACTGCAGGATATGGTGAATCGCCGCCTCGGTGTTGGCCACGTCCTGCACGATCAGCGGGTTGTTGCCCCCCATCTCCAGGGCGAGGATCTTCTCCGGCTGGCCCGCCAGCTGCCGGTGCAGGGCGCTGCCCGTGCCGGAGCTCCCGGTGAAGAACAGACCGTCGATCCCGGGATGACCCGCGAGCGCGACGCCGGTGCTCTTCCCCCCCTGAACCAGGTTGAGCACCCCGGCCGGGACGCCCGCCTCCTGCCACAGCCGTACGATCTCCTCCGCGACCTTCGGGGCGAGCTCGGAGGGCTTGTAGATCACGCAGTTGCCCGCGATCAGGGCCGGCACGATGTGGCCGTTCGGCAGGTGGCCCGGGAAGTTGTAGGGCCCGAACACCGCGACCACCCCGTGCGGCCGGTGCCGCACCACGGCCGTCGCGTCGCCCGCCTCGGCCTGCCGCTCGCCCGTCCGCTCCCGGAAGGCCATGAGCGACACGTCGACCTTGCCGATCATCGTCTGGACCTCGGTGAGCGCCTCCCACCGCGGCTTGCCTGTCTCGAGCCCGATCACGTCGGCCAGCCGGGCCTTGTGCTCGCCCAGCAGCCCGGCGAACCGCTTCACCAGCGCCGCCCGCTCCTCGACGCCGCCGTCGCGCCACGCCCTGGACGCGCCGCGCGCCGCCGTCACGGCCGCGTCCACCTGCCCCTCGGCCGCGGCGCGCCCCTCGAAGACGAGCGCCTGCGTCACGGGGTTCCGGCTCGCGAACGGCTCCCCCGTGCCGGACACCCAGCTGCCGCCGATGAAATGGGTCGACATGATCACCTCTCCACGTCCCTGCGCGGGACCCCCGCGACCTCGGCCGTCCGTCCAGCCAGGCTGGCGAGCGTCCACCTTGCCCCGCCAGTGTGCACCGTACCAGAGGCCGGCGCAGCGAGCCCGCGCCCACCCCGGCGGAACGGCTCGCCAGCGACCGGCCTGCTCCGCCCCCGGCCGGGGCCGCCCGCCGGGCGCCCCGGACCCGCCCTTCCCGGGTGCGACCCCAACAGAGGGGGTGCCGGCTCGATTGACCCCCAACCCGATGGGGCCCGCTCGCCTGATGAGAATCTCTGAAGGAGGATCTCAATGCACTTTGTGCACCGGCGCCCCGACAGCGCTTGTGGCGAGCTTGCGACATTCACAGGAATGCACGGTGGCGAACAGGTGTGCTGAGCGCGCTCTGGCCATGGAGTCACGCTCCGGGCGAACTGCAGCAGGGCGCCCCCCGGGGCCCATGACACCAAGTCTTGACGGTCCCGTGGCTGGCGTGGAAACGTGGATATGTCAGGTTCTCCGCCGATGCATCACACGGTGGCTATCTCAGACATCCATCTATGTGAGCTCGAGCCGACGGCCGGTCTCTGGATGCGCTACCGGCAGGCGCCGTACTCCCCGGACGGGGAGATCGCGGCGATGCTCGACGCCCTCCGAGGAGAGATACGGAAGGGGGCGGGCGGGCTCAACGGGCTCAACGCGCCGCGGGACGAGCTCACGCTGGTCCTGAACGGCGACATCTTCGACCTGGATGCGCCTCGCGTGCTCGACAACGAGAGCGTGGTCCACGACCTGCCGCGCACCGCCGAGCACGCGGTGCCGGCGATGGAGGCCATCCTGCGCGATCACCCCGTGTTCGTCGCGGCCGTCGGCCGGGTCGTCGCGGACGGGCACACGGTGGTGTTCGTGGCGGGCAACCACGACATCCAGCTCACGCTCCCCGAGGTGCGCGACGCGGTGAAGCGGCGCCTCGTCGAGGCCGCCCTCCACGCGCTCTCCGCCCGCGACGGCGCCCCCCCGGCGAGCGCGGCCCCGGCGCTCCGCGCGGCGCTCGCGGCGCGGGTGCTCTTCCGCGCCTGGTTCCACCGCACCCACGACGGCGTGATCGTCGAGCACGGCAATCAGTACGACTCGTACTGCTGTTACCGCTATCCGATGGCGCCGTTCGGCCGCAAGCCGGGGGAGATCCAGCCGACCATGGGCTCGCTCGTGAGCCGCCTGCTCGTGTCGCGCATGGGGTACTTCAACCCGCACGTCGACTCCTCGTTCATGCTCTCCGGCCTCGGGTACCTCGCCCACTGGGCGCGGTACTACCTGTTCACGGGCCGGTCCCTCGTGCTCGCGTTCGCCGTGGGCGCGCTGCGCACGATGATCGAGCTCGTGCGCCGGCGCGACCCGTGCCGCCGCGCGCTCCGGCGAGCGGACCTCGGTGCCGCCGCCCGCGAGACGGGCGCGCCGTTCCCCGCGGTGGTCAAGCACGCGCGGCTGTTCGCCCGGCCCGCCGAGGACTGCCTCGGCCGGGTGGCCCGCGAGCTCTGGCTCGATCGGCTCGGGCTCGTGCTCGTCGGGCTCGTCGCGGCGCTCGCGTGCCTGTGCTGGATGCCGGCAGGGCTCGCGCCGGCGGTCCTGCTCGCCCCGACGCTCCTCGTCGCCTATGAGCGCGCGATCCCGAAGCCCACGCTCGATGCGGTCTGGCAGGGCGTGAACCAGGCGGCGCGGCGCGTGGCCAGGGCGCACCGCGCGAAGGCCGTGGTCTTCGGGCACACCCACAACCCGGAGGGCAGCTGGGAGGGCGGGGTGTTCTTCGGGAACACCGGCTCCTGGTCCGCGGCGTTCGAGGACATCGCGTGCACGAAGCCCGTCTTCGAGGCGCGCCCGCTCGTATGGCTGCGCTCCGAGGAGGGCGCGGGCCCCGAGGCGCCCCTGTCGGGTGGCCTCGTGATGTGGAAAGACGAGCGCTTCCAGCCCTGGAGAGCCGACGCCAGGCCCTCCGTGCCCCGCAAAGCAGAGATCGCCAAGCGTCCGCGCCCCGCGCTGCGACCTCAGGCGACCGCGGCGCTGCGCAGCTAGAGCGACAAACGGGTTAAAATCCAGAAAAAAAGCAGAAATTTCACAGGGAGGCGAGGAGGCGGGGAGGGAGAGACGGCGAGGGGGAGAGATTCTTTTTTTTCTTCCTCCCCGCCTCCCCGTCTCCCTGTGAAATTTCTCCCGGTTTCAACATGATTGGTGCTCTAGCCTCGCTCGTCTCGGATGCGCGCGCTCGGCGCCCGGCAGCGAGCTCGACAGTGCACGGATCGCGAGACTGCCGTCCTCAATGAATGGAGATGAGGAGGAGCCAGACGCTCCGACCTCACCCCCGGGCGGAGGCGGTCGCTTGCCGCCGCGTCACGCTCATGCTTTGACGGAACGACGGCTCCCGGTGCAGCAGCTCCGGTCACGGCCAGCCCCCGCAGCGCGCTGACGTGAGCATGACGAGCAACGCGACGAAACTCCTCGGTACCGGCATCCCCGGCCTGGACCACGTGCTCGGCGGCGGCTTCTTCGAGAGAGGCATGCTCCTCGTGTTCGGCCCGCCCGGCGCGGGCAAGACCACGATGGTCTTCCAGATGGCGCACCACGCCGCGTCGGCGGGTCGCCAGGTCGTCTACGTCTCGACGCTCGCCGAGCCGGCCCCCCGGCTCATCGAGCACGTCGGGACCCTGTCCTTCTGGGACCCGCGCCTGATCGGCAAGCGGCTCTTCATCGAGAGCATCTACCCGCTCGTCCGTCAAGGCGTCGCCGAGGTCGCCAGCGCCCTGATCGGGACCGCACGATCGCGCGGGGCCCAGCTCCTCATCCTCGACGGCCTGATGACGATCCGCGATCTCCACCCCGAGTCGGCCGCGCACCGTTACTTTCTCCACGAGGTCGGCGTCGCGCTCGCGGCGCTCGGCTGCACCGTCGTCGTGACGACCTCGGAGGTGGCCGACATGCGCGGGAGCACGCCGCCCGAGTTCACCATGAGCGACGCCGTCGTCGAGCTCCGGCATCCCGACGGGAGCCGGCCGCAGGTTCGCGCGTTGAGCGTGTGGAAGAACCGCGGCGCCCCGTGCGTGCTCGGGAGCCACGCGGTCCGGATCACCGCAGACGGCCTGACCGTCCATCCGCGGTTCGAGACTCGCCCGCTCCCCCCCTCGGCGCCCTCGCCGGCAGAGCGGCTGTCGACCGGGCAGCCCGAGCTCGACGCGATGATGTCGGGCGGATTGCCCGGCGGCAGCGTCACGATCGCCGCCGGCGCCCCCGGCACGGGCAAGACGCTCGTCCTGCTGCAGTACCTCGTCGAGGGGGCGCGGCAGGGCCAGAAGGGGCTCCTCGTGGGGTTCCGTGAGTCGTACCGTGATCTGAGCGCCACGGCGCGCTCCTTCGGGCTGGACCTCGATGGCCCGGTGAGGGAAGGCCTGCTGACCGTCGTTCGCCACGTGCCCGCGGAGCTCGTGATCGATGAGGTCCTCGCGCAGGTGCTGGCCGAGCTGGAGCGCACGGGCGCGACGCGCCTGGGGGTCGACGGCCTGGCCGAGCTCGATGACACGATCGTCGACGAGCGGCGCCGGTTCGGCGTCCTGGCCTCCCTGGCCGAGCTCGTTCGCGCGCGCGGCGTCACGGCGCTCTTCACGCGGGAGACAGGGCAGGTGGTGGGGCCCGAGCTCGACTTCGCCGGCTCGCCGCTCGAGGTGCTCGCCGAGAACGTGCTCCTCCTCCGCTATGTCGAGTTCCGGGGCGCTCTCCGGCGGATCCTGTCGATCCTCAAGATGCGGGGCACCATGCACGACCACTCCATCCGACAGTACGAGATCGGCGGCGAGGGGATCCGGGTGCTCTCGCGGCAGGAGAGCGCCGAGGGGCTGCTGACCGCGATAGCGAGGCTGCCCTCGGAGCGCCGGGTGAAGCGGCGGGGGACGGCCGCCGGCCGCCCCGAGGACAGCCGGTGAGCACACCCGGCTCCAGCGCTCGTGTCCTGTCGCGGCGGATCGTCGAGCGCGAGCTCGCCGGTCGAGAGGGGCCGGCCGAGATCGCGGCGGGGATCGAGGGCGTCTTTCGCCAGCTCTACCAGATCATGGTGACGGTCATCGGGCCGCTGGGCTTCCAGGCGGTCCTGACCCGCGCCGTTCACCTCACGAGGCGGGACTATCCCGGCCTCGGCGCCTGCGAGATCGCGTGTGGAGACACCTTCGTGATGAGAGGGATTTCGGAGATGATCGAGCGCGAGGGAGCAGACCAGGCGGGCGCGGCTGCGGCGGCCCTCCTCGACCATATCATCGCCTTGCTCTGCAGCTTCATCGGCGAAGACCTTACCTTGCGCCTGCTGCGCAGGGGTTGGGCGGGGTTGCCCGGCGGCGGGGAAGGCTCCGGCGCGGAGGAGGCCTAGGTTCCATGAGGAACGGAGAGAGAGAATGGGTCTGAAGCTCCTGTCGACCGGGATCCCGGGGCTCGACAAGGTATTCGGCGGCGGGCTCCCCGAGTACTCGTTCAACCTGATCGCCGGCCCGCCCGGCGCGGGCAAGACGACCCTGGCCCACCAGCTGACGTTCGCCAACGCCTCGGCCGAGCGACCTGCCATCTACTTCACCGTCCTGGGGGAGCCGTCCCTCAAGATGCTGCGCTACCAGCAGCAGATGGGGTTCTTCGACCCCGAGAAGGTGGGCACGGTGATCCGCTTCATCGACCTGAGCCCTGAGGTGCTCGCGGAGGACCTCGACGCGCTGCTGGACAGCATCGTGCAGCACGTCCAGCAGACGAACCCCGCCATCGTGGTGGTCGACTCCTTCCGCACGGTGACGCGCGCGTACGCCGGGGGCGACGTGGAGCTGCAGGGCTTCTTGCAGCGGCTCGCGCTCCACCTCACGAGCTGGCAGGTGACCTCCTTCCTCGTCGGCGAGTACTCGGACGGCGAGCTGAGCAACAACGCCGTCTTCACCATCGCGGACGGGATCTGCTGGCTCACGCAGAACAGGGAGCGGAACTCCATTGTCCGCAAGATCGAGGTGATGAAGATGAGGGGGCAGGCGACGATCCCCGGTCTCCACACCTTCCGCATCAGCGAGCAGGGGATCCACGTCTTCCCGCGGACGATGTCCCGGCTCCCGAGCGCGGAGGGGCTCCCCGAGCGGTGCCGCGTCACCATGGGTGTGCCCGGGCTCGACGAGATGCTGGGCGGCGGCCTGCTCACGGGCGACGCGACGCTCGTGGCGGGCCCGTCCGGCACGGGCAAGACGGCCATGAGCATCCAGTTCACCGGCGAGGGGGTCAGGCACGGAGAGCCAGGGGTTCTTGCCCTCTTCGAGGAGCACCCGGAAGAGTTCGTCACGCGGGCGGCGGAGATGGGGTTCGATTTCGAGGCCATGATGCAGCAGGATCGGCTGCGCGTGCTCTATTTCAGGCCGCTCGATCTCTCCGCCGACGAGATCCTCCACGAGGTGCAGCAGGCGGTGGCGCAGATCGGCGCCAGGCGGCTCGTGATCGACTCCCTGAACGGCCTCGAGCTGGCGCTGTCGGCCAGCTCTCGCGAGGACTTCCGGGAGTCGCTCTACCGCATGGTCGGGGCGGTGACGGGCGGAGGCGTGAGCGTCCTGCTCACGGTCGAGGTGACGGAGTCCTTCGACAGGATCAATTTCAGCCCGCACACCGTCTCTTTCATGGCGCACAACATCATCTTCCTGCGCTACGCCGAGATCGACGGCCAGCTTCGCAAGGTGCTCACCGTCGCCAAGATGCGGAGGAGCCAGCACAGCCCGTACCTGCACGCCTACGAGATCTCGTCCAAGGGGCTCAGGGTGGCCGAGCCGCTCACCGGCTACAGCGGCATCCTGACGGGGGTCCCGACCCAGCGGCGCCTCGATCCAGCGGGGTTGCCGGGGCTGACCGGCCGGGAGCGCGCCGTGCTCGACAGGGTCCTGGCGCTGGGCGAAGCGACGGCCGA
Source organism: Sorangium sp. So ce887 (assembly GCF_051521455.1). Taxonomy (NCBI): domain Bacteria; kingdom Pseudomonadati; phylum Myxococcota; order Polyangiales; family Polyangiaceae; genus Sorangium; species Sorangium sp. So ce887. Next base: position 1,028,462 of record NZ_CP150354.1, read on the forward strand.
GCGCCTGACCGAGGCGCTCGGGGTGGACCCTCCCGCGCTGTCACGCGCCCTGGCCCGTCTGGTCGACCTGAACTACCTTATCGCTGTCGACGAGGACGGGAGGGTGCTGTACCGGTCGGTCGTGCGCCCGCTCGGACAGACGGAGAGCGAATAATACGACAAGGGGGGAACTCGATGGGATACGCGCCGTGCAAGGGAGAGGGCATCCAGGTGTCCGATGCAGCGGGGAATCTCATCCGCCTGCACCAGCCCGCGATCGAGCGGTCTCCGCTTCCAGCGGTCCTGACCGTGACGGAAGAGCACCTCGTCCGTTATGCGAACCCCGCGTTCTTCAGGCTGTCTGCCCTCCGGTCGGGGGTCCCCGCCGGGGTTCGCTTTACCAGCCTCTTCCGGGGAGCGGAGGCGCTGGATGCGCTGCTGGACCGCGTGTTCCGGGACGGCGTCACCGACGTTGCGGCGAATGTCGCGTTCTCCTGCTGGGAAGGGAGAACCTTCCACGGCACCGCGATCGTGGCCCCGCTCCTCGATGACCATGGCCTCCTCGTGCAGATCCTCGACACCACGGGGCAGGTCACGGGGCGCGCTCGCGAGGTCCAGGCCGCCCGGGACCTGAAGGAGGCCAACGAGCGGCTCCTCGTCGCGGGGATCCGGGAGCAGGAGCTCGCGGATGAGGCGAGCCAGAGGGCGGCCGAGCTCAAGGCGCTCCTCACCGCGATGGTCGAGGGCGTGACGGTGTTCGGCGCCACCGGCGAGGTCGTCCTGGTGAACCCGGTCGGCCGCGCGATGCTCGGCTTCTCCAGCGAGAGCCCCACGCTGGACGACTACCGCCGCTGCGACTTCCGGCATCTCGACGGAGCGCCCCTCGATTTCGAGCAGGACGTGCTGTCCCGGATGTTGCGGGATGAGCCGTTCGCCGAGGAGGAGGTGCTCCTGCACGCGCCCGACGGCACGGTGCGGCACATCGTCCTGAGCGGCTCCGCCGTGCGCGACGCGCGGGGGCAGGTGGCGCTCGCGATGAACGTCTATCGGGATGTGACGCGGATCCGTGAGCTCGAGCAGGTCCGCGAGCAGTGCACGTCGTTCATCACCCACGACCTGCGGAGCCCGCTGACCGCGGCGATGTTCTCCGCCCAGGTCATCGAGATGGGCCGGGTGGGGCACGACCCGCAGCAGCTCGCCGGCCGGATCGTCCTGAGCCTGGGCCGCATGGACGAGATGATCCGCAATCTCCTGGACGTGCAGCGGCTCAATGCCGGCCACAGCCTCTCAATGGCGCTCGGCGAGTGCGATCTCGCCGCGATCGCCCGCGCGGCCGCCGACGACCTTGCGGCCTTCCACGATCAGTGCGTCGTCGTCCAGGGAGAGCGGTGCGCCCGGGGGGTCTGGAGCGAGGGGGGGCTGCGCCGCGCGATCTGGAACCTGGCGAGCAACGCGCTCAAGTACGGAGCGCCCGGCGCGCCGGTCGTCGTCACCATCAAGAAGTCTTCGGAGCGCGCCGCCGTGGTTGTGCACAACGAGGGCCCGCCGATCCCGGCCAACGAACAGGCCCGCCTGTTTGTGCCGTTCTTCCGGACCAGGGCGTCGAAGGCGGGCGGGCCGCAGGGGTGGGGGCTCGGCCTCGCGTTCGTGCGCGGGTGCGCCGAGGCGCACGGAGGAAGGGTGACGCTGGAGAGCGACGCCGAGCGCGGGACCACGTTCACCCTGGAGCTGCCCCTCGATTCGAGGCCGTACCAGGACCCGGGCTGAAAAGGCGCGCCGCTGCGCCTCGCGCCGCCCGCGCGGAGGAAGCGGGCAATGCGGCCCCCGGCGAGGAGGCGAAGAGGCCTCGGGCAGGAGCGGTGTCCACGGGCGCTCGTCGGATTCGGGCCAGCGAGAGCTCGCGCTCGCGCACGAGCGGCTCGGCGACGCCGCGCTCCAGCGCGCGTGATGGGTGATGACCGAGACGAACGCTGCAATCGCTGAACATCGCGACAGGGCGGCTCGCTGCGCTGGGTGCTCGCACTGCAATTTTCACGCAGGGACGCCATGCCGGGCTGAATCACGTCTCGGTGCCGGCGCTCGGCGCGGGAATTCAGCATTGCGAGCGCGAGGCGAGGTGTGATATGTGTCGCCTATGAAGGTTGGGGGAATTCTTTTCAACACCATTGCCCTGGTCCTCGCCTGCGGGTGCGCCTCGTCGTCGCCGCTGTCGCCGTCGCTGCCGGAGAGCGCGGGGGATGGCAGGCGCGCGCCGGGGGACGGCGTGCCGTCGGCGGGCGCGCCGGCGCCGGCCGGGGGCGCCGCGGCGGCGAGCGCTGCGGGTCCCCGGGGGCGCATCTATCCCGCCGAGGAGCTGCGCCGGGTGGCCCGGGTCGCGTCCGCGCGCTGCAAGAAGGCGAATGTGCCCTCGGACTCGGCGTGCCTCCTCGCGGAGGCCACGCCGTTCCTGAAATACAGGCCCGAGGACCCGGATTGCCGTTACGTGTCGGGGACCGCGCTGTCGGTCGCCGAGTGCTCCGACTTCGCCGAGGGCTGCCAGAGCGTGGATCCCAAGGATCTCGACCACCAGCTCACGGCCCTGCAGAACGCCGGCAAGGATTGCAGTCGCGAGCCGACCGAGGTCGAACGGGCCGAGGTGCTGAAGCTCGCGGGCTCGCCGTAAGACCCTGTCTCGCCGAGCGCGCCGGCCGCGTCAGCCCCCCCCGGCCAGGACCACCAGGGTGAAGGTGTCATAGCCGCTCGACGGTTGTGCCGTGTCGGCTCAATCCGCGCGGCCTCCGCGCACGGCGCTCGCCGGCCGAAAGCATCCCGCGCCGCCGAGCGCCGCCTGGCACATCCGCTGCTCAGCGAGCCGGCATGGCCACCGACGCTCCGGCAACCGTCGCTCCCGAGGTGCGCGAGCGCAGCCTCGAGCCCTCCTGTAGGGCCCCTGCGCGAAAGCTCCGCCGCGAGATCACCTCCTTCATCGCCCTCGCCGCCGCGCTCCTCCTCATGGCGCGGGTGGTCCAGCGAACGGTGACTCCTGGGCTGCCCCCCGCCCTGCACATGGCCTATTCTTGGGGGCTTCTGCTGGTCCTCCTCATCCCCGTGGCGTGGTACGTGCGCCGCCAGTCGCTGCCGCTCTCGCGGATGGGCGTGACCACGGCCGGCCTGCGCCGCAGCGTGACGGAGTCGCTGATCGTCGCGCTCGGCCTGGCCGCCGCCTGCGCCGCGCTGCGGTTCGGCGCGTGGAGCCGCGGCGAGCCCCTGATCACCTGGGGATCGATCGCCGGTTACGACGCGACCTGGCGCGCGCTCTTCCTGGTCCTCTACGCGCCCCACTGCCTGCTCCAGGAGTTCGTGGCGCGCGGCGTGATCCAGACCTCCCTGGAGCGCTTCCTGCCCCGGTCGGGCCGGGCCGCCCCTCTCGCGCTCACCTCGGCGTTCTTCGGCGTCTACCATCTGCACGTCTCGCTCGGCTTCGCCTTTCTCACCTTCGCCATCGGCCTTCTCTTCGGCGCGCTCTATGCGCGGCACCGCACCCTCTTCGGGGTGACCCTCGCGCACGCCGCTCTGGGCCTCGCGAGCGTCGCTGTCGGCCTGAACTGAACCAGGAGCTCCCCTCGATGCGCATCGCGATCATCTCGACCTACACGCACCCGAGCCGCCTGCACCGCAAGGAGCGCTCGATCATGCAATCCACCGTGCCCGAGCTCCTCGCCGCCCTGTGCCCGCCGGACGCCGAGATCGAGCTCTACAACGAGAAGGAATCGGACGTCCCCCTCGACCGCGATTGGGACCTCGTGTTCTTCTCCTACCTGCACGCCTATTACGAGCACACCAAGGTGCTCTCCACGCTGTTCCGGCGGCGGGGCATGACCACCGTGGCCGGCGGCCGGCACGCGAGCCATTTCCGCGCGGACGCGCTGGAGCATTTCGATGCGGTGGTGGCGGGCGACCCGGAGGCGAACGTCCCGGCGCTCATCGCGGACTTTCAGCGGCGCGAGCTCCAGCCCGTCTACGCGCTCCCCCCGGTGCCCCCGGAGCAGATCCCCACGTACCGTTACGATCTGGTCGATTACCGCACCAACCTCGTGCGGATGCCGGGCATCGAGGCGTCGCGCGGCTGCCCCTTCTCCTGCAACTTCTGCGTGCTGACCGGGCACGAGCAGTACCGTTATCGCCCCGTCGACCACGTGATCCGGGACATCCGCGATCGGATGATCTTCAACCAGCGCGTCCCGGGGCTGATCAAGGATACGTTCGCCTTCGTCGACAACAACCTGGGAGGCTCGCCCCGTTACCTGCGGGAGCTCTGCGAGGCGCTGATGCCCCTCAAGAAGATCTGGGGCTGCGCGCTCACCTTCAACGTGCTGCGCGACCCGGAGCTGGTCCGCCTCCTGGGGCGCGCGGGGTGCCGCTACGTCTACACCGGGCTGGAGTCGCTGAACCCCGAGTCGATCAGCGCGATGAACAAGGACCAGAACAAGCTGAGCGAGGTCCGCGAGGTCATGCAGCGGGCCTTCGCGAGCGGGATCGTGCTCTCCTTCGGGCTCCTCGTCGGCGCGGACGGGGATACCAACGAGTACTTCGAGCGGCTGCCCGAGTACCTCCACGAGCTCGGGGATCATTGCCCGACGTTCCTGGGGATCGTCTGCCCGTACCCGGAGACACCCTTCTTCGCGCAGGTGGCGGCCGAGGGCCGGCTCCTGCCCGGGGTGACCAGCCGGGACCTCGACGGGTACACCCTCTGCCACCGGCCGACCCGGCTGCACCCCTCCGAGGCGATCGAGCATTTTCAGCGCCTGAGCCGCGCGCTGGGGAGCCTGCGGAACGTGGGCCGCCACGTCTGGAACCGGCTGATGGCGAGCGATCTGCCTCGTTACAAGGCGAGCGTTCTGATGTCGGCGCCCGAGGTGATCAGCCTGCGCGGGCCGCTCGTCAACCGCTCGCGCAGCTACATCGCCGGGCGCGACCCCATCGAGGCCTGGGACGAGGCGAGGATGCGGGAGCTCGGCCTCGAGCCGCAGCGCCTCGACGCCTCGTCCTGCCGGGCGGATCCGCGCGGCCTCGCCCGGATCCGGTCCCGGCGGGCGGGCCGCTCCGCGGCGGTCGCGTGAGGCGAGGCGGCGACCGGCAACCCGACCCGGGTTGAGCCGTCGACCCGGGTTGAGCCCCCAGCTCCCCCTCGCTCGGCCTGGGATGGGCTCGCCTGCAGACTACGCGCTCGATCGGCGCGAGCGCTTCCCGAGCGCGCGCTGCTTCGCCTTCAGGTACGACGCCTCGTCGACCGCCTCGTCGTGCGCGAAGCGGACCAGCGCGGGCACGACGGCGGCCTCCCACGCCTCCGCGAGGCGGAGCGCGAGGAAGTCGCTGAAGAGCGCGTCGAGCGTCGCCTCGAGCGCCTCGACCAGGCGCATCCGCTCGTAGAGCACCTCGTGGACCTCGTCGTCCTTCTTCGTGAGCTCCACCGGGATCGACAGGTTCGCGAGAGCGAGCGTGTCCCCCTTGAAGAGCCACGCATACTCGCGCTCGCCGGACACCAGTCGTAAACGCGCCTCGCGCGGGAGCTTGCCCTGGCGCAGCGCCTCCTTCGCCTCGGGCGCCGCGCCCGGCGTCGCGGTCTTGAGCACGCTCTCGTCCTTCTCGAAGGCGAGCGTGAGGCGCGCCTCAAGCCAGAGCGCGCACGCAGGCTCGCCCGTCGGAGCGAGGTTCGTCTCGAAGAGCATGCTCTCGAACCAGAGCCAGAGCAGAAACTCGCGCCCGATGAAGCGATTGCGCTCGATGCGCTCGACGAGATCCGTCACTCCGCACCTCCGGGCCGCGCGAGCGACGTCGGCTCGAGCGCCTCCCAGAGCTTCTGCGCGCGCGCGTCCAGCTGGCGCCGTTCCGCCGCGGTGCCGGGGCTCTCCGGGACCAGCTTGAGGCGGAACGTCTTCTCGAAGAGATCCTGGAGGAGGAGGTGGACGCGCGGCGACTGGCTGAAGAAGCGGGCCATGCCAGTCCCCGTGTTCCACACAAGGTCGGTGCTCCTCGTGGCCGGGATGAGCTGCCGCCGGAGCTTCTTCAGAACGAAGAGCTTGAGATCGGCGCGCGCCTTCTTGCCGAGCCGCTCCAGTCCCTTTCTCTCGAGCAGCGCCGCCTCCGCGTCCCGGAGGTGGGCCTGCAGCAGCGGCTTGGGCACGGCCCAGCGGTCGACGCGCAGGCCGAGGCAGACGTACTCGTTGAAGAAGACCTTCTCGCGGTCGAGCTCCACATCCATCGGGTCCTCGATCGAGCACTACCCGTGGCGCTCGTTCTCGTCTTCCTCCGGGACGAGCGGCTGCGAGGCGGCGGCGCGGATGCGCTTCATCGACGTGCCGGCGAGATTATCGGGAAGATCGCCGAGCACGAAGAACCGGGAGAAGGTGAGCTTGCCGCGGAGAGCACCCAAAGTCGCGTCTGCTTAGAGGCGAGGCCCGCGCGACGCAAGAGATTCTGAAACCCCCCGCGCCGCGCGGCCACGCTCTCTATCGTGGAGCAATGAGCTCGCTGGAGCCCTCTGGCGCCGATACCTTGGCGAGAGGTCACCCGATCAGCGAAGATGGAGGGATGGTGCTCGACACGGATCCAAAGGGCTCTGGAGCGCGATCCGATCGCGCCCGCGGGCTCGAAAGGGTCACCGGCCCTATCGCCGGCGTGGTCGCCGGGTTCGTTGCCTTCGGGATGTCGCGCGGGCTTCCGGCCGGCGAGATCTTCGCGACCGCGGGGCTCCGGCCCGAAGAGCTGGCCGACCCCGACCGGCATGTGCCGGCCACCGCGATGCTGGCGCTGTGGAAGATGTACATCGAGCGATTGAACGAGCCCGAGCTCCCGCTCACGCTGGCTGCCAGCTTCGAAGCCGCGCGCTTCGGCGTCGTCGGCGAGCTGATGAAGAGCTCGGGGTCGGTGCGCGAGGCCCTCGCCCAGCAGGTGCGCTATGGGCGGCTCACCGCGCCTCATCTGCGGCTCACGATGGAGGAGACGGGGGGCGAGACAAAGGTGGTGCAGCGACATCACCCCGCGGTCGAGGACATCGGCGGCCCGATCGAGTTCATGCTCGCGCTGCTCTTCAAGGAGGTCTCGCGTCTGGCCGGGGCGCGGATCGAGGTGCGCGAGGTGGCCTTCAAGCACCGCGCGCGCGGCCCGGTGGAGCCGTACGAGGCTTTCTTCGGGGCGCCCGTGCGCTTCTCCGCCGACGCGACGGCGCTGACGTTGCCGGCCACGGAGCTCGATCGCGCGACGACGGCGCCCGCGCCCGAGGTGGCGCGGTACCTCGAAGCGCACGCCGCTCGCATGCTGGAGGCGCTGCCGTCCGACGAGGCTCCGATCGTGCAGCGCGTGCGCGACCTGCTCGCCCGCGAGATGCCGAAGAGCCCTGTGGATCAGATCCGCGCCGCGCGCCTCCTGGCGATGAGCTCGCGCACGCTGCAGCGCCGCCTGATGGAGGCCGGCACCACCTTCAACGACCTGCTCGACGACCTGCGCCGGGTGAACGCGCTCGGGCTGCTGCGCTCGCGCGACACCACGATCACCGATGTGGCCTTCCTGCTCGGGTACTCCGATGTCCCGGCGTTTTACCGCGCGTTCAAGCGCTGGACGGGCAAGACGCCGCAGGCGTTCCGCGCCGCGACGTGACGGGCTCCTGCGCCGTTCTGGCGGCTCGGGCCAATTGGATGGCGGCTCGGGCCACGGTACCGGGGCGGCCCTCTCCCTAGGCTCGACTCATCGCGCTGCACGGAGCGGCGCGGCGGAGGACTCCCCGAGCCATGAAACGAATCGCCCCCCTCGCCCTGTTCGCCACCGCCCTGTCGCTCGCCGCCTGTCAGGCCGTCGACGCGGGCCTCGACACGGACACCGACGCCGACAGCGAGCTCGACCCGCCGGTCGCGGAGGCGGCGCAGGCGCTCCAGACGGTCACGCCGTTCTCCGTGATCATCGCCTCCGACCCCCAGTTCTGGTGGAGCAAATACAACTTCACGGGAGCCATCGACGACGCCTGTCCAGGGAGCCCCTACGACGACTCGGGCCTCACCGACGACGACCAGGAAGAGCTCGGCTACGAGACCAACCGGAACCAGGTGAAGGCGATGAACGCGCTCGCGGCCGACGACGCCTCGTTCGGCTACCGCGCGCCAAAGCAGGTCATCGTCAACGGCGATCTGACGGAGTTCGCCCGGACCAAGCAGTGGAACGCGTACGAGGACGAGTATCCGGGCAAGCTCGTCGTCCCCGTGTTCCCCGGCCTCGGGAACCACGACTACGGCCACAACGTGCACGGCGACTGCTGGGCGAGCGTCGGGGACTACGACTGGTATTCGGAGTATTCCAACTGGTGCGGCAACAACTCGCGGCGCAAGATCGAGTCGTGGGTGGACGATCACAGGGAGGATCTCGAGTCATTCGACCCCGGCAGCGTGGCCTACTCCTGGGTGAAGAACGGGATTCGCTTCGTCCAGCTCCACCACTACGCCGCTTACGAGGAGCCCGACTTCCGGATCGCGAAATCGACGCCGTGGCTCCGGAGCCAGCTCGCGGACGCGGTCGCGCACGGGCAGCGCGTCGTCCTCAACATGCACGAGTTCGGCAACAAGCACGGCGACCCGGGGGCGGAGGAGGATCAAGAGCTGATCGACGCCATCACCGGCTTCGAATACAATGTGGTTGGCATCTTCGCCGGGCACGTCCACGAGACCGCCGGCCATCGCGGGGACGTCACCCTCCACGGCGTCAAGATCCCGTGGTACCGCTCCGGCTCGGCGACGTGGAACTTCTTCCTGCTCGTGCAGTTCGAGCAAGACCGCATGATCGTGACCGTCGTGGACAGCGGGACCGGCTCCCCGATCGCGATCCCGTTCGACGCGGACTTCCGGAACCCTTACGTCGAGAGCTGCGGCCCCGTCGCGGCTCACGTGACCGCGCCGCACCAGAGCTTCTATCCGAAACACCCCTGCATCGCCGGCCTGCAACCCGACGCGCCGCTGGTGGGCGGCGAATGCAAAGGGACCTGTTCCTGCGAGGGGGTGCCGGCCCACCGCATCACCACGGCGGAATTGGCGGGCGGCTCCGAGGCGGACGACCAGCTCGGAAGCGCGGTCGCGACCGGCGATTTCAATGGAGACGGCAAGGCCGACCTCGCCATCGGCGCCCCGTACGAGGACATCGACGGCCACGACGACGCCGGCGCCGTGAACGTCGTCTACGGCTCGATCTACGGCCTGGCGCGGCCGAACAACCAGATGTGGGACCAGGGCTCGGACGGCGTGCCCGGCAGCGTTGAAGGGGACGACCGCTTCGGCTACGCGCTCGCGGCCGGCGACTTCAACGGCGATGGATTCGACGATCTCGCCATCGGCGCGCCGGGCGAGGACGTGGACGGATACAACGACGCGGGCGCGGTCTTCGCCCTCCACGGATCGGCATCGGGGCTGCGCGCCACTGGCACCTTCTCCGCCCAGGGATGGGACCAGAACGCGCCGAACGTCGCCGGCGGCTGCGAGAGCCAGGATGGCTTCGGTTGGTCGATGGCGGCCGGCGACTTCAATGGAGACGGCAACGACGATCTCGCCATCGGCGTGCCGCACGAGGACCTCGCGGGCGGCGACGACGGCGGCATGGTCCACGTGTTTCGCGGCACCAGCAGCGGTCTGTCGGCGGCGGGCGATCCGGGGTTCGATCAGGACAGCGCGAATGTCGCGGGCAGCGTCGAGATCAACGACCGCTTCGGGTGGTCTCTGGCCGCCGGGGACTTCAATGGAGACGGCAAGGCCGATCTCGCCATCGGCGTGCCGCACGAGGACCTCGCGGGCGGCGACGACGGCGGCACGATTCACGTGTTCCGCGGCACCACATCGGGCCTCTCACCCGTCCTGGATCCGGGCTTCAATCAGGACAGCTCGGGTGTCGCGGGCAGCGTCGAGACCAACGATCGATTCGGCTGGTCGCTGGCGGCCGGCGACTTCAACAGCGACGGCAAAGACGATCTCGCGGTCGGCGCGCCGCACGACGACATTGGCAGTCACGACGACGCCGGCATCGTCCACGTCTTCACCGGCAGCCTCTTCGGCCTCGTGACCTCCGGCGACCCCGGCTTCAATCAGGACAGCACGTCGGTGGCCGGCGTGGTCGAGACCAACGACCGATTCGGCTGGTCGCTGGCGGCCGGCGACTTCAACGGCGACGGCAAGGACGACCTCGCCGTCGGCACCCCGTTCGAGGACCTCGCAGGCGGCGACGACGGCGGCACGGTCCACCTCTTCCGCGGCACGGCGGCCGGCCTCTCCGCGCAGTACGACCCCGGCTTCACGCAGGACTCGAGCTTCGTCGAGGGCGCCGTCCAGGCGGACGATCGGTTCGGGTACGCGCTGGCGGCCGGCGACTTCAACGGCGACGGCAAGGCCGACCTCGCGATCGGCGTCCCCCGCGAGGACCTGGGATATGGCGGCGGCGACGACGCCGGTGTGGTCAACGTGCTCTACAGCGCCGCGACCTCGACTCCCGGCCAGATCTGGTCTCAGGGCTGGTAGCGCGGCCGGAGCGAGCCGCCTCGTGCGCACCCACCACCGTCACCATCCAGAGATCCCACGGGCGTAGCGGACGAGCGGAAGTCTCAGCCCTCGCTTTCGGGCAGAGGCGGCGGGGGCGGCAGCGCGCGGGGGGGCTCGATGCGCGTCGGCTCCGCCCTGCAGTCGATGGTGCGGCCCTCGCAGCCACAGACGTTTCCGCCCAGATCCTCGTAGACCGCCGGGGAGCGCTCATCGACGTACCTCACGATGTCGAGCGGCTCGCACGTGAAGGTCGTCGACGCGATCTGCACCGTCGCGCCGAAGTTGTAGATGCCGGCCGCGGCGCTCCGCTCGATCACGCTGTCCCGGACGAGGACGTTCGCCTGACCGGTCTCGTTGTTGTAGGCGATGATGCCGCAGCCGTTCGTGCCGTCGAGCGCGCGCCCCAGGGTGTCCGCGATCGTCGTCGACTCGACGGTCGCGTCCGAGTCGCTGAGGAAGAGGCCGCCGTCGCTGTTCCGCTCGATCAGGACGTTGTGCAGGCGCGCGCTCCCGCGCTCGCCGAGGTCGGGCAGCGACTGGACATTGACCCCTCGGCCGAGATCCTGGTTCGACGGCAGCGGCCTCGTGTCGCGCACAACGGTCGAGTCCAGGGCCGCGTCGGCCCCGAAGACGGCGATCCCGGTCCCGTAACTGCCTTCCACCGCGCTGCCGCGCACCCGGACGTTCGCGCGTTGCTGATCGTGCGCGATCTCGATCCCCACGCCGTAGTCCGGCGCGCCGGGCACGAGGTCCCGCACGAGGAGGCCATCGATCTCGACGTCGGAGCCGTTGACGACGACCCCCCTCTCGCGGCTCCGCTCGACGAGGACGTGCCGGAGCGCCACGCGGGAGGGGCGCCCGTCGATGCGGCTCGGCTCGGCGTAGAGGCCCATGCCCTGGCCCGGATCGCCCTCGGCCGGCCCCGAGCCCGTGTCGCGCACGACCGTCGCCTCGATGGTCGCCTCCACGCCGATCATCGCGATGGCGGCGGTGTGGTTCCGCTCCAGGACGCTGCCCCGGACCGTGAGGGTCCCCGGATCGACGTCCGGGATGTGAGTCGCCGTGAGCCCAGCGCCCGGCATGTCCTCCGCGAGCCAGGCGACGTCGCGGACGACGCTGTCCTCGACCACGCCGTCCGCCCCGGAGAACCTGATCCCGAGCCCCCTGACGCGCTCGATCACGACGGATCGCGCCGTCACGCTCGCGCGGCGCTCATACGACTCGACCTGCACCGCCATCGCATGGCCGTTGAACGGGTGCCCCGGGTCCCCGGTGGCGAGATCGATGTCGCGCAGGACCGTGCCCTCCAGCGTCACGGCGGCGTCCGCCACGACCATGCCCGCGCCCGTGGTGTGCTCCACGAGCGCCCCGCGCACGGTCAGGCTCGTCGCAGTCGCCTCGCCTGAGGCGAGGAGGCCGACGTCGCTCGTGTCGTGGATCCAGACCCGCTCGACCACGACATCGAGCGCGTTCCTCACGCCGAGGCCGATGCCCTGTCCGCGGACAGCGAGGTCGTGGATCTCCGTGGCGCTCGCGCCCCTGTCTACCTGGACGGCGATCCCCCCCGCGGTCGGCCCGACGATCTCGACGAGCGCGGGGCACCGGCCCCAGAGCCGCACGGGCCGCCTCGAGATCAGCAGCTCCTCGACGTAGCTGCCCTCCGCGATCGCGACCAGGGCGCCCTCGGCCGCGTGGTCGACCGCGTCCTGGATCGTCGACCACGGCCTGGCCTCCGTGCCGTCGCTGTCCGTCCCGGCGTAGGCCGCGTCGACGAACTCGGTCGTCTCGTCGATCGGCGCGCCGCCCCACCGGCCCGCGCCGCACGGAGCGACCTCACGCCACGCCGCCTCGCCGGGGACGGCCATCTGACCTGGCGGGCCCGCCTCCTCCGGCAGGACGGGCACGCAGCCCTGCGCTCCGTCGGGCGCGAAGCCGTTCCCGCACCGCCCGGGCGGGACCCCCGCCGGCTCGCAGCCCGCGCCGGTCTCCAGCGCGCCCGGCGGGCACGGGAACGTGGGCGCGGCGCCCGTCGCTGCGCCGCCGTCCGGGTCAGGGGGCTGCGCGCACGCCGCGAGCAGGGTGATCTGCAGGAGAGAGAGGGCGAGCCGCTCTTTGCGCATGGTGTTTCGGTGCCTCGTGGGAACGATACGATACTTTATCGGCATCGCGACGAGCCCGCGCGCCCTCGTTCGAGCAGCAGGTCGACAAGCCGTAGACGCCATCACGATCCGCGGGTGGGCTTCTCCAGAGATGTCGCGGCCCGCTTTCGGGGGGTCGCGTCGGTCCCGAGCCCTTCACGCGCCCCCTCGCACGCCGCGAGCCACGCGAACCGGTCGTTTCGGGTGCACGCCATGACGCTCGTCCCGACACCACGTTCTGCGCAATTGGGCGAGGTTTCGCTCAACAGCTGCGCGAGGCTCTGCGCAACGACGCCCGTCCGCCAGGGCGACGCGCCTGGCGCCCGCCTGAACTCGGGCCCTTCCGACGCGATGTCGGGGCGGGACCGGGCCCGACGGCGACGGTACGCGCCTTGCTCATGTCGGCGGCGCGGGCCTCGAAGCCTCGATACCCGCGCCAAGCCTTGGAACTCTAATTCCACCAGGCGCGACCGTGCTGCCGACGCGAAGCCGGCTCGTGCACGGTCGCGCCACGAGGTTCATCATGAAGATCACATCGACGCTGTCGCTTGTTTCGCTGCTCGGAACGACCCTGTTGATGGCCGCCGGCTGCATGGCTTCGTCGGTCGACAGCGCGACCGACGCCGACTCCGAGACGGATGAGGAAGTCGGAGAGGCGGCCGACGCCATCACGAATGGATGGACGGCCGAGACGTCCGACGGCTGGGCGCCCGTCGCATGCGACAGCGGCAACGCCATGAGCGCGTTCCGTTGCCGAGGCTCCGACTGTGACAATATCAGGGGCTATTGCTCTTCCCTCGGGACCTACAACACGTCCACGTACTGGACCTCCTACTTCTCCGAGGAAGGCACCGGCACGCGGACGTGCGGCTACGGGGATTTCGTCACGGGGCTCGCGTGCACCGGCTCCTACTGCGACAACGTGTCGCTCCAATGCTCCCATCTCAACGGGAAGACCTGGGGCAATTGCTACTGGAGCGGATTCATCTCCGAGGAGAACGGTGGGACGATTTCTTTTCCGCCGGGCTACTACATCGCAGGCGCGGAGTGCGACGGAGATCACTGCGACAACATGGCATTCTATTACTGCCAGGCCAGCTGAGCGCCGGCGCTCCTCTGCGCCTGGCCGCTCGGCGCGGCGGATCTCCGCGGTCGCCGCGTAGCCGTCGCGCGCAGGCATGTGGCCGTCCATCAGCGCCGCAGCGTAGAACGGCACGCGCGGGAGCTCCCGCGCGGTCGGCTCGCCGCGGAGCCTGAAGCGCTGCTGAAGCGAATCCGCTGAACCGCCGGCGCTCCATGGATGGATCGCGAGCGGCGGAGCGGTGGTATCGCAGGACGGCGCCAGGCCGAGCTCCGCCTCGGCTCCCCCCCCACCACGACACATCCCGCTCCATGGCGACCTGGCTCGCCCGCGACCACAACGCGTCCTGGTCCATCGCGACCCGGGCGGTGGTGCGGCCTTTTGAGCTCGGGTGCAGCGCGCTCGGAGGCATGCGCGCGCATGTTGGGCAAACCGTCGCTCAACATGCGCGAGGATCTGCGCATCGCGGGCCGGTCCTCTGGATGCCGCCCGCGCCCTGGCCGGCGATCCGCCGGTCCCGGGCCGCGATCGTGAGCTCGGGCCCCGCGGCACGCGCGTTGCTTAGCCCCAAGGACAGCGGGCCGCGAGCTTCGGGGCTGGAGCGGCGCCGGAAGGCACGCTCGCTGTCCGGCTCGACGATCACGGGGTGTCACAGGCGACATGTCGCCCTGGACCTCAAGGACTCTTCGGAGCGAATCCGAGAGGGCGCGCGCGGTCGTTCTCGAATCATCGGGAGCGACCGCGCCCGCCGATACGTAGTCACCGTCTGAAGGAGATTGTCATGTTGAATATCCAGAATACCGAGTCGATGTTCGAGATGCAGACGACCGCCGGCGCGTCCGACGTCGTCGACACGAAGGCCGGCGTGCAGCGTCTCGAGCTCACCCTCAAGAAGATCAGCGAGAAGAGCAACGAGACGCTGCAGTGCGTGCCGCTGAGCTCCGCCTGCACGAGCGGGTGCTTCTCCTCGGTCAGCTCGATCAACGCCGCGTCGAGCTCGGCCTTCGACAGCCTCGACGAGGGGCAGCTCGAGAGCGTCATTCGCATGCACGACAAGGCGCTCGACGTCATGGGCCAGGACGCCCTCGTCTCGGCCGCGATCGCCAAGGGCGTCGAGCTCGGCGCCGACAAGAAGTGAATCCGTAGGCGCACCCCGGGCGGCCCGGACGCGCGTCGCGCGTTCGGGCCGCCCGGGGCGCCGCCCGCCCCGTTCAAGGAGTCGCCACCATGTCGGAGATCTCGCTCATCGAGCGCCTCGCGCCGCTCATCGACGAGCGCTGCGGGATCGTCCGCCGCGTCCGCCGGTTCATTTTTCCCCCCGGCTTCGAGGGGCAGATGCACGGCTTCACCGCGTTCCTCGGCAGGCCCGCGGCGCTCCACCCGGGCCCGTCCCGCGTGGGCTCGAAGCTCGGATCGCTCACCGGCTCCGGCACGGCCGTCGACGAGACCACGGCCCAGATCCGGGCCGTCTGCGAGGCCCTCGAGCGCTACTGCGGCGTCATGTACCCGACCGAGGGGGTGCTGCGCGCGACGCCGCGCTCGCTCGGCGATCGCGCGCTCGACCCCGCGCGGCTGCCGCGCTGCTCTGCGCGCGAGCGGGCCCGCGCGCCCTCGACCTTCCGCCTGCGCGAGCCCGATCCGGATCGCGACGAGCTCTGGGTGCGCGGCTTCTCGCTCACCCACGAGCGCCCGATCTGGGTGCCGCTCACGGCGACGTACATGGGGCTGCCGCTGCCGATCCGCGAGCACGCGCTCTTCCCGCTCTCGACGGGGTTCGCGGCGGGCGCGAGCTTCCGGCAGGCGATCCTCTCCGGCCTGTGCGAGGTGATCGAGCGCGACAGCCTCGCGCTGTTCTGGCTGCACCAGCTCCGGATGCCGCGCATCGCGCCCGGGAGCGCGCGGAGCCCGCTCGTCGCGGAGCTCCTCCGCAGCGCCGAGGCCGCGGGCACGGAGACGACGCTCCTCGATCTCACGACCGACGTCGGCGTCCCCGTGATCGGCGCCGTGCAGACGTGTGCGCTCAGCGCGCCGCACGCGATCACGATGGCGGCCTGCCGCCCCGACGGCGAGGCCTCGGCGGCGCGCGTGCTCGAAGAGGTGGGGAGCCTGCGGGTGGCGCTGACCGAGCCCGCTCCGCCCGTCACCCGGGCGTCGTTCTTCACCGACGCCGATCAGACACCCGAGTCGTTCGGGCGCCTCTACGCGGGACCCGACGGGCCGGCGCGGTTCGAGTTCGCCACGCGCGAGGCGCCGGTCGCGACCGCCTTCCCCCGGCCGATCGAGGGCGACGACCCGCTCGCGGCGATCGTCGCGCGGCTCGCCGCGCTCGGCATGGAGGTGGTCGCCGTCGACGTGACGATGCCCGAGGTCCGCGACTTCGGGATCGTCGTCGTGAAGGTGATCGTGCCCGAGCTCCTGCCCATCAGCTTCACCCACCACGCGCGGTACCTCGCGCACCCCCGCCTGTACGACGCGCCGCAGAGGCTCGGGTACGGCGCTCGCACAGAGGAGTCGATCACCGATGATCCGATCCCGTTCGCCTGAGGAGACCCCGGCCTCGGAGCGCGCCGCCGGCGCGCCCGCGGTGCACGTCATCCGTGACGGAAAGCTCGGCGCCCGCTGCGCGGAGCTCCTGACCGGCGCGGGGGCGCGGGTCACGACGTCGGCGCTGGGCACGGGCGTGCCGGAAGCGCCGCCCGACGCGGTGATCGTCCTCGCGACCGATCGCCCGCGGCCCGCGGCGGCGCTCGCGCTCGACGAGGCGGCGTTCGCGGCGCGGGTCGCCTGGACGTCGGGCACGTGGCTCGCGCACGAGCTCCGGATCGGGCCGTCGATCGTCCCCGGCCGCACGCCGTGCTTCGCCTGCTTCTCGCGGCGCGTGCGCTCGGTCGCGCTGGACCTCGAGGCGCACGACGCCCTCGAGGCGCTCGGGGCTTCGGGCGACCTTCGCCCCTGGTTCCAGGGCGAGCTCGCGGCCGTCACCGAGCAGGCCGCGGCGCTGCTCGCCGCGGAGGCGCTCGCGCTCTTCAAGGCGCGCGGCGCGCCGGAGCCTCCCCGCGCCGGAGCGGCGCGCATGGGGCGCTTCTGGGAGTGTGACGTCACGTCGGGCGGGCTCCGCGCGCGGCGCTTCGCCAGGGTCGGGCTGTGCGGGCGGTGCGCCGCCGGCGAGCACGCGGCGGGGCGCGGGGCGTCGCTCGCGGGCTACTTCGCCGAGCACCCGCTCGCGCTCGCCGGAGCGTCCGGCGTGGGAGGTGAGCGATGAGCCCGTCCGAGGATGCCTACGAGGCCCGCGATCTCAGCCGCTTCGCCGAGCTTTACTGGGAGTTTCGCTGCCCGGAGCGCCCGCGCTTCGTCGAGGATCTCCTCCGCGCGGCGCTCCCGGGCGGAGATCTCTACGTCATCGGCGGCGAGGCGCAGATCATCCAGGGAGCGTCGCTCCCGTGGGTGATGGAGAACCTCGTGCCGCTGCTCGACGGGACGCGCACAGTCGGCGACGTCGAGGCCGCGTTTCCGGGCATCGCCGCCTCCGACCTGCGGGACGCGATCCACCTGATGCACATGCACGGCATGCTCGAGGAGGGCGAGGGCGCCGCGGCCGAGGAGCCGCGCCGGGCGCAGCGCGCCTTCTTCAGCAGGTACCTCCGCCGGACCGGGCGCAACCGCAGCCGGGGGGAAGCGCAGCGGGCGCTCGAAGGCGCGCGCGTGCGCGCGCTGGGGGACGAGGACGAGCCGCTCGCGGGGATGCTCGTGACGATGCTCCGCGAGGCGGGCGTCGCCGACGTTCGGCTCGCCGCGAGCGCCGGGGAGCTCGCGCGGGGCGAGGTCGATCTGGCCGTGGTGATCGGCGACCAGGAAGCGCTCGAGGCGGCGGCGCGCGCGTGCATCGCGGCGCGCGTCCCGATGCTCGCCGCGAACCCCGGCACGTGGATGATCGGGCCGCTCACGATCCCCGGGGCGTCCGCGTGCCCGGCGTGCGTCCGGCTCCAGATCGCCGCCGCCGCGGCGGATCCAGCGCTCGAGGACGCCGCGCAGCGCGCGCTCTGGGGGCGCGCGCTCGCGAGCCGGGTCGCGCAGCACGTGATCTTGCACGCGAGCGGGCTCCTCGCGGTGGCCCCGCTGGAGCACGTCGAGGTGTGGCGGCCCGGCGCCGGCGAGACGGCGCTCCACCCCTTCATGACCAGGCTGCCCAGCTGCCCGGTCTGCGGCGGCGACGCGCCGCCGCGGACGGCGACGCTCCCGTCCGGCCACGCGGAGAGCCTCGCGCGGATGTTCCACAACACGACGGTCGTCCAGCCGTGGCACATCGGCCAGCACGCGGGGATGCAGGCGCACATCAGCCCGGAGGTGCGCAAGCTGCAGAGCGCGCCGGCCGCGCCGTCGCCGCGGCGGCCTCCGGAGGGCGCCGGCACGCAGGTCGCCACGCCGCTCGGCGCGGCGTTCGGCGCGCCCGCGGGGGTCGCGCTGTCGCGCCGGCGCGACGCGACGGGGACGCTCGACGCGGGAGCGCTCGGCGCGCTGCTCGAGCTGAGCTTCGGCGGGCGCGTCGAGCGCCGCGCCGAGGGCGAGGCCCACGTGCGTCGCGCTACCGCGTCGGCCGGGAACCTCGGCTCGGCGGAGGCGTACGTCGCGGTGGCGCGGGTCCCCGGGATCGCGGCGGGCGTCCACCGGTTCGAGCTCGCCGCGCGAGAGCTCACGCCGCTCCGCGGCGGCGTGGCCGCGGGCGCCCTCGGGCGCGCCGCGCTCGCGGGCGGGAGCGCCGAGCACGCCGCGGCCGTGGAGTCCGCGGGCGCCGTGATCGTCGTCGTCGGCTCGGTCGCGCGGGCGTGCTCCAAGTACTACGCGCGCGGGTACACCTACGCGCTGCTCGACGCCGGGCTGATGGCCCACCGCGTGGAGCTCCTCGCCCAGGAGCTCGGCCTCGCGGCGACGACGGTCTGGGCGTTCGACGACGAGGTCGTCGCCCGCGTGGTCGGCGTCGACGGCATCGATCTCGCACCGCATCTCCTCATCGCGCTCAGGGGCGCAGCCACGGAGGCCCGCGATGTCTCTCGCTGATCACAGGATCTCGTCCACGATCGCCGCGGCGACCCAGCCCCTGCGGGGGGTCGCCGAGCTCGCCCTCGCGAGCCGCTACCCCGAGACGCGGCCGTCGCCGGAGCCGGCGCTGCCCGCGCCGTCGCCGCTGCCCGGGGACGCGGAGCGCGCCCTCTCGCTGCCCGCGCCGCGCGCGCTCGAGTCGGTCCAGCGCTCGCTCGCGTCGGTCATCGCCGCGCGGCGGAGCGGAAGGCTCTCGACGGGAGCCCTCGACGCGGCGACGCTCGGGACGCTGCTCGCGGCCGCCGCGGCGCGGCCGGCGGGGCTCGCGGACGCCACGCTCGATCCGCTGCTGTTTCCGGTGGTCTTCGACGTCGACGGTGTCCCGCCCGGCGCGCACCGGTACGACCGCGGCGAGCATCGCCTGGCGCCGATCGGTCCGGCGCCGCGCGCGCGGATGGCCGAGACCGCCATCCTGCAGCACGAGCACGCCACGGGCGCGGCGGTGCTGTTCCTTGTGGTCCCGATCGGGCGGTGGCTCATGGCGTTCGGCGATCGCGGCTACCGGGGCGCGGCGTTCGCGGCGGGGTGGCTCACCGACCGCCTTTACCTCGTCGCGGAGGCGCTCGGGCTCACCTACACGGCGACCGGTGGCTTCGCCCCCGCGGTCGTCGACGAGGTCCTCGGGCTCGACGGCCGCGATCATACGGCGTTCTTCGCGTTCGCGGTCGGAGGGCACCGCCACCCGACGTCCCGAGAGGCGCCTCGCGGAGGGCAGCTGCGATGAGCCGCGGGCTCCAGATCGCGCCGTGGGGTGCGCTGCGCGTCGCGGGGATGCCGGCCGACGCGCTCGTCGGGCTCCGCCTCCGCGAGAGCCCCGCGGTCGAGCGCGAGCTCGCCGCGGCCGAGATCGAGCTCGCGGCCGCGCGGGCGGAGGCGGCGGCGACCCTGTTCGACGTCGTGCACCGGTGCGAGGACGAGGCGCTGCGCCGCGCGGCCCTCGAGGCGAAGCGGCGGCTGTTCAACGGAAAAGCCGTGGCGGCCGGCGCGCTCGACGGCGCGAGGACCGCGCCGCCGGAAGGGGCGCGCGCCGCGCTCGCGCTCGTCGGCGCGCGCGCGGCCCGGTGCGCCGCGCTGGAGGAGCGCTACGAGGCGACGTTCGCCGCGGAGTGGATCGCCGCGTCGGAGCGCTTCCGGCAGACGCTCGGGAGCTCGCGCCTGCTCGGGGGGATCCTGCTCTCGAGCGCCGACCACTTCACCACGGCGCAGAAGCTCGCGGAGATCCCGGGCGGCGCGCCGCTCACCTCGGCGCAGCAGATCCGTGAGGCCACGATCGCGCGCTATGTCTTCCGCGCGACGGCGCGGACGACGCCGTTCGCGGGCTTCGCGGGCGTCGCGCTGCTCGACCTTTCCGCGTCGCCCACAGGCGCCGGCGACGCGCCGCACGCGGCCGGGGAGACGCGGTGGCGCAGCCTCCCGCAGCTCGCGCTCGCGCGCGCCGGGGAGCTCGTCGCGCGCGCGATGTCTTCTCATCCGGCGGCACACGCCCACGCGCGCGCGCGCCTGCCGCTCCGGATGAACCCGCTCCGGCGCTTCGCGGCCGGCGCCGCGCCGTCGGTCGTGTTCTCGCGCGCCGGGTCGGGCGAGCTGATGTCGCTCGGGTGGACCCCCGCCGTCGCCCGCCTCGTCGAGGGCGCCGAGGGGCGCACGCTCGAGGACGCCGCCCGGGCGCTCGCGTCGGACGACGCCGACGAGCGGGCGTGCCGCGACGTCCTCGAGCAGCTCATCGAGGCGGGCATGCTCGAGCCGGCGAGCGTCCCGATGGGGCCGACCCCCGCGGCGCTGTGCGCCGCAGCGGACGCCCTGGGCGAGATCGGGTGCGCGGGCGCTCCGGACGAGCTCCGCTCGGTCGCGCGGCGCCTCGAGGGCTACGCGACCGCCGACGTCGAGGTGCGCGCGCGCCTCGCCGCCGAGCTCGGCCGCGGCCGCGGGCGCTCGTCCGTGCTCGAGGACGTCATGGTGGACGGCGCCTTCGGCGCGGAGCTCCCCGTCCCACGCGGGGCGCTCGCCGCGGCGCTCGAGCCGGTCGTGCGCTTCGTGCGCGCGAGCGCCTGCGGGGCCGCGCACCGCCGCCTCTGCGCCGCCTTCGTCGAGCGGTTCGGTCGTGACGGCGTGTGCGACGACGTCGGCGGCTTCGTGACCGAGATCCTCGAGGACCCGCGGCGCGTCGCGCGCATCCGCGGCGCGTCCGAGCCGATCGGCTGGATCGACGCCGAGCTCGGCCGCGTCGCCGCCGCGGCGACGGGCGACGTCGTGCGCCTCGATCCAGGGCTCTTCGAGGGGCTCGCCGCCCCGGACGCGCCGTCGTCGATGGCGCTCTTCCTCCAGATCGAGCCTCCGCGCCCGCGCGACGGCGGCGAGCCGCGCGTCGTGCTCAACGGCGCGCAGGCCGGGCGCGCGAAGTACCTGTCGCGCTACCTCGCGGACGCCGCGGGGCGCGCCCCCGAGGCCCTCGAGGCGATCCGCCGCCGCCTGGCGCACGAGGACGGTCCGCTCCCCGTCGAGCTCTCGCCCACGCTCGGCCTCAACTTCCAGGTGCACCCGCGCCTCACGGCGTGGGCGCTCGAGCTCCCGTGGGAGCCGGGCGCGCCCGGCGACAAGGTCCTGCCGCTCCGCGATCTCTCCCTCCGCTTCGACGCGGCGGCGGTCGAGCTCCGGCTCCGCTCGCGGCGCCTCGGCCGCGAGATCGAGCCGATCCACCTCGGCTTCCTGCGGGACGCCGCGCTCCCCGATCCGCACTTCCTGCTCCGCGCGCTCTCGCCGCGGCTCCGCGACGACACGGTCACGGAGCGGGCGGACCTCTACAACGTGCTCGATCGCCTCGACCTCGCCCGGGGCGCCGCGCTCGCCCCGCGGCGCCCGCGCCTCACGGTCGGTCGCGTCGTGGTGGAGCGCGCGCGGTGGGCGATCCCGGTGAGCGCGGTCCCGCGCAAGGAGCCGAAGCAGCCGTACGCGTCGTACTTCCGCGCGGTCGCGCGCCTGCGGCGCGAGCGCGAGATCCCGAGCCGGGGGTTCGCCCGGTACGTCGGGCAGGACGCGGCCGGCTGCGGCTTCACGGAGACGAACATGTACGTCGACTGGGAGAGCCCGTTCACGCTGAGCGGGCTGGCTCGCCTGCTCGGCGGTCCCGGCGACGGGAGGAGCGGGTACCTCGTCTTCACCGAGCTCCTGCCGGAGCCCGAGGCGTCGTGGCTCTGCCTCGACGGGAGGCCGCACGCGGCGGAGCTGCTCGTCGAGATCGACGGCGAGAGGAGCGCGCAATGAGCTGGATCTACCGGAAATTGTTCCACAATCTGGGTCCCGAGGGCGAGGGGACGGACGCGCTCCTCCTCGGCCTGATCGAACCGCTCGTGTCCGGGCTGGAGAGGAGCGGCGCGATCGATCGCTTCTTCTTTCTCCGGTACGCCGAGGGAGGGGACCACCTGCGGCTGCGCGTGCGCGTGGCGCCCGGGCGCGACCCCGAAGGCGTGGCGGCGCGCGTGGACGCCGCCGCGGCGTGCTGCGCCGCCGTGTCGCGCACGGAGGCCGCCGCGTACGAGCCGGAGCTCGAGAAGCACGGAGGACCCGTGGGGATGGAGATCGCGGAGCGGCAGTTCTTCGCGTCGAGCAGGTTCGCGCTCGGCTGCATCCGCAAGACGGCGGGGCGACCGCGGGCGCGCGCCCTCGTCGCGGCGTGCGCGCTCGACGCGTTGCTCGCGCGCGCGGGCGTCGCGGGCGACGCGCGGCGGTCGTTCCTCGCGGGGTACGCGCGGCACTGGCGCACGTTCGCCCGCGCGATCTCGGGCGTGGAGCTCGTCTGCGCGGCGCCGGACGCCGAGTCGGTCGCGCTGGTGCGCGCGCTCGTGGGGGGAGAGGGGCTCGCCGCGCTCGGCGAGCTCGTCGACGGCGAGCGCGCGCTCCTGGCCGCGTTCGACGCGGATCTGCCCGAGCTCGCCGAGGCGTCGCGGCGCGGAGCGCTCGGCGCGCCGCTCGCGACCGTCGTGACCAACCTCGCCCACACGTTCCACAACCGCCTCGGGCTCACGCTCGCCTTCGAGGTGTGGGTGGCCGACGCGCTCGCCGAGGCAGGCGCCCCGCACGAACCGCCGCGGGCTCGCCCGCCGAGCGTCTCGCCGGGCGAGGCGTGGCGGCGCCTCGCCCGCGCGGCCGAGCAGCGCCGGCCCGTCACCGCGCTCCTCGACCCCGGCGAAGGCGCCGCGCTCGACGCGCTCCGCGACGCCGCCCGCCGCGACGGCCTCCGGCTCATCGCGCCCGCCGCGCCCGGCGGCGGGATGTCCGCGCCGTTCGCGCTGCTGCGCGCCCTCGCGGACGCCCACCCGGCGGGCAGCGCGCTCCTCGCCGCCCTCGGCCGCATCGAGGCCGCGCACGACGCGCCGGAGTGCCCGCTGCCGCCCGACCCGTCGTCCGTGGCCGAGGCGCTCCGCGCCTTCCTCGCGGAGCACACGCTCGAGCCCACGGTGCTCGTCCTCCGCGACGTCGACGGCGCCGACGCCGACACGCAGCACGCCGTCGCGTTCCTCGCGCGCGCCCTGGAGGCGGAGCCGCTCTCCCTCGTCCTCGCCGCGAGCGGGCGCCCGAGCCCCGGGTGGGCCGCGATCGTGGCCGAGATCGAGGACGGGCCGGGGCTCCTCCGCGTCGCGACCGCGCCCGCGCCCGAAGGCGAAGCGGCCGCCCCCGCGGCGACGCCGGGGCCCGCGACGGTCGCGCGGGGCGAAGCGTTCTGCCGCGCCGGCGCGCTGCACGAGGCCGCCGCGATCCTCGGCGACGCCCTCGCGTCGCCCGGCCTCTCGCCCGCGGCGCGGGCCGACCCGCTCGTGGCGCTCGCGAGGACGATGCTCC
Source organism: Sorangium sp. So ce887 (assembly GCF_051521455.1). Lineage (NCBI taxonomy): Bacteria > Pseudomonadati > Myxococcota > Polyangiales > Polyangiaceae > Sorangium > Sorangium sp. So ce887. The sequence continues at coordinate 1,052,137 of NZ_CP150354.1, forward strand.
GCATGTCGCGCCCCGCCCTCGCGCGGCAGGCGGCGGAGGCGGCGCTCCGCCTCGGCCTCCCGGAGCGCCGCCGCGCGCTCGCGCGGCGCGTCCGGATGGCCGCGCTCCACAACCTGGGCGAGACCGCCGCGCTCGACGCGCTCCGGGACGAGGTCGCCCGGGACGCCCTGTCCGGCGCGTCCGCCGCGGAGCGCTGCTGGGCGGAGCTCGACGCCGCGCTCGCGTGCGCCACCGACGAGCGCCGCGCCGAGCACGAGGCGCGGCTCGACGCCCTGCTCGCCGCGCCGCGCGGCGACGCGCCGCCGCAGTGCCTCGCCGCCGCGCACGCGTGGCGCGGCGCCGCGCACGCGGCCCGCGGCGAGCTCGATCGCGGCCTCGCGCACCAGCGCCGGGCGCTCGCCTTCGCCGAGGAGCTCGCCGATTTCCGCCGCGCCCTCATGGTGCGCGTGCGCCTCGCGAGCAGCGTCGCGGCCGCGGGTGAGCTCGCCGAGGCGGCGGCGCTCTTCGAGATCGCGGCCTGCCATGCGGCGTGGATCGGCCTCTTCGATCTCGCGTCGCTCGCCGCGCAGAGCGCGATCTCGCTCGGCCTCGCGCGCCGCGACGCCGCCCCGGTCCGCGCGTGGCTCGACGACGCGCGGCCCGCGCGCGCCCGCGTGTGGCGCTCGCCCTACGGCGAGCTCGCCGTGCTCTACGCGCGCGCCGAGTCGGCCCTCGCGCGGGGGGAGGCCGGGGCGGCGGGGGCGCACCTCGATCGCCTGCGCGCGCGCCTCGCCGCGCTCGGGCGCGCCGCCCCGCCGAGCGCGCCGCTGCTCGCGCTCGCCGCGGCGCACCTCGAGGCCGACGTCGCCGCCTCCGCGGGGGACGACGCCGGCAGGGCGGCCGCGCTCGGGCGCGCCGCCGAGCTCACCGCGGGCGTGCCGCCGGAGGAGCGACGGCTCGTCGCGGCCCTCGCCCGCGCGCGGCGCGACGCGGGTCGCGGCGACGGCCGCCGCGACCGGCCGGTGGCCCTCGGTTTGCAAAGCACCTGAACGAACTCGAGTCGCGCCCGCCGCGGGCGCAGAGCGAAGGAGAAGCACCGTGGAGACTCAGACAAAGCTTCCGCCCATGCCGGGGCTCTCGGGCCCCGAGAGGAAGCGCTTCCTGAACGGCACCCACCGCACGGCCTCGCCCGAGGAGACCTTCGATCGGATCAAAGGCTTCATGCCGGCGATGGGGATCACGCGGATCGCCAACGTCACCGGGCTCGACGCGATCGGGATACCGGTCGTCGTCGTCTGCCGCCCCAACTCGCGCTCTCTCTCGGTCAGCCAGGGAAAGGGGCTGACGCTCGCGGCGGCGAGGGTCTCGGGGCTGATGGAGTCGATCGAGGCCTATCACGGCGAGAACATCCTCCGGCCGCTGCTCCTCGGCTCCTCTCGCGAGCTCCGGCGCTCCCACGCGATAGCCGACGTCTTCGCGCTGCCGCGGACCTCGAGCGTGCCGCTCGACGAGGACACCCCGCTCCTGTGGGCCGAGGGCTACGACCTCATGCGCGGCGCCCCGGTGTGGGTCCCCTACGAGCTCGTGCACGTCAACGCCACCACGACGGGCCGCGTCAACCCGGGGATCTTCTGCTGCTCGACCAACGGGCTCTCGTCGGGAAACGGCATCCTCGAGGCGGTGAGCTACGGTATCTGCGAGGTGGTCGAGCGCGACGCCACGGCCGTGTGGGGGGCCCTCACCGACGAGGAGCGGGACGCGAGGCGCCTCGATCTCGACACCATCGATGATCCCGGCTGCCGCGAGGTGCTCGCGAAATTCTCGGCCGCCGGGATCGCCGTCGGCGCGTGGGAGACCACCTCCGACGTCGGTATCCCCTCGTACGAGTGCCTGATCGCCGAGCGGACGGAGGACGCCATCCGGGCGCTTCACGGCTCCGGCGGGCAAGGCTGCCATCCGTCGCGCGCCGTCGCGCTCCTGCGCGCCCTCACCGAGGCCGCGCAGACCCGGCTCACGGTCATCTCGGGCGCGCGCGACGACCTCCTCCGGACCGACTACGACCGCCACCGGAGCCCCGATCAGGTCCGGCACCTCCGCCGGCTGCTGACGGCGCGCGGAGAGCGCCAGTTCTCCGCGGGGCCGACGTTCGCGGGCGACACGTTCGAGGACGACGTCGCCTGGCAGCTCGAGCGGCTGCGCGCGGTCGGGATCGACAGCGTCGTCGCCTTCGATCTCACGAAGCAGGAGTTCGGCATCGCCGTCGTCAAGATCGTGATTCCCGGGCTCGAAGGGATCCACTCATTCCCCAGCTACATCCCTGGCCCTCGGCTCCGCCGCGCGCTCGATCGCCGGAGCGCGAACAGCCTGAAGGAGATCGCATGAGCCTCATCGTCTTCATCGGTCCGACCCTCTCGCTCGAGGCCGCGCGGGCGGAGCTCGACGCCATCTATCTGCCGCCGGTCTCGCAGGGCGACGTCTACCGGGCATGCGCGAAGCGCCCGAGCGCGATCGCGATCATCGACGGCTACTTCGAGCGGGTCCCGGCGGTCTGGCACAAGGAGATCCTCTTTGCGATGGCGCAGGGCATCCACGTCTTCGGGAGCTCCAGCATGGGGGCGCTGCGCGCCGCCGAGCTCTCCGCCTTCGGCATGGAAGGCGTCGGCGCCATCTTCGAGGGGTACCGCGACGGCCTCATCGAGGACGACGACGAGGTGGCCGTCGCCCACGGCCCCGCGGACAGCGGCTTTCGCGCCGGCTCCGAGGCGATGGTCAACATCCGCAGGACGCTCGACGCCGCGGCGGCCGCGGGCGTGATCACCGCCGTCACGCGCGACGCGCTCACGGCGATCGCAAAGGCTCTTTACTATCCCGACCGCGCCTATCCCGTGATCCTCGACGCCGCGTCCCGCCACGGCGTCCCGCAGAGCGAGCTCGCGTCGCTGCGCGACTTCCTCCCGAAGGGGCGCGTCCACCAGAAGCGCGACGACGCGATCGCGCTGCTCCGGCACCTCCGCGCGCGCGCCGAGGCGGGCTTCTCGCTGAAGACCGTCACGTACAGGTTCGAGGTCACCGAGTTCTGGTGCCGCACCGAGCAGCTCGCCGGCGAGATGGTCGCCGCGGAGCGCCCGGGCGCCGGCGACGCGTCGCCGTACGACACGGTCGTCTTCGACGGCATCCTGGACGAGCTCCGCCTCGACGCGGCGGCCTACGGCCGGGCGAAGCGCGGGGCCATGCTCCGTTACCTCGCGCTGAAGGAGGCCGAGCGGCGCGGCATCACCGTGGACAACGCCGCGCTGGAGCGGACGTCCGACGCCTTCCGCCGCGAGCGGCGCCTCTACGAGCCTGACGACGTGAAGGCGTGGATGCGTCAGTTCAGCGTCGGCTGGGGCGAGCTGACGAGGCTGCTCCGCGACGAGGCGCTCATCGGCTGGGTCGACAAGGCGATCGACGAGGCGGCGCAAGGCCACGTCCGCGACCACCTCTCGGTCTCTGGCGAGTACGCGAAGCTGCTCTCTCGGGCCCGCGACAAGCAGCAGCGCCTCGCCGAGCTCGGCCTGTCGAACCCCGCCTTCTCCGACGCCGGGATGACCGAAGGCGACCTCACCCGGTGGTATTTCGAGCGATGCCTGGGCGCGCCCGTGCCGCCCGATCCGGCGAGCGCGCTGCGCTCCGCCGGCTTCGCCGATGCGGACGAGTGGAAGCGCGTGGCGCTGCGCGAGGTGTGTTATCGCCGCGCCGCGCCCGGCGACCGGGCCGCGAGCGCCTCGGCCCCGGAGCGCCGATGACGCCCGCGATCTCGCTGCGCGGGGCGACGAAGGTCTTCGCGTCGCGCCGGGCCGTCGACGCCGCGTCGTTCGAGGTGCGGCGCGGCGGCGCCACCGCCCTCCTCGGCCGGAACGGCGCTGGAAAGACGACGACGATGCGCCTCGTGACAGGCATCCTCCTCCCCGACGAGGGCGCGGTCGAGGTCCTCGGAGGCAGGAGCGACAGCGTCGCGATCCGCGATCGCGTCGGGTACCTCCCGGAGGAGCGAGGCCTGTACAAGCAGATGCCGGTCGCCGATCACCTGGCCTTCCTCGGCGAGCTCAAGGGCGTCCGCCCGCGCCGCGCGCGCGAGAGCGCCGCGCGGCTGCTCCGGTCGCTCCAGCTGGAGCACGTCGCGCGCGCGCGGATCGAGACGCTGTCGAAGGGCAACCAGCAGAAGGTGCAGCTCTGCGGCGCGCTCGTCCACGACCCGGAGATCCTCGTCCTCGACGAGCCGATGTCGGGCCTCGATCCCGTCAACGCCGTGCTCGTGACGAGGCTCTTCGGGGAGCTCCGCGCCGCCGGAAAGACCCTCCTGCTCTCGACCCACGTCATGCCGCTCGCCGAGAGCCTGGCCGACCACGTGGTCGTGGTCGATCGGGGGCGCGTCGTCCTGGAGGGGCCCGTCGGCGAGGTGAAGGCGTCCTTCGCCGGCAACACCGCGCGCATCGAGTTCGACGGCGACGGGACCTTCCTCCTCGGCATCGACGGTGTGGTGAGCGCGCGGTTCGAGCCCGGCGCGGCGGAGCTCGTGCTGCGCGACGCCGGCGACGCGCAGCGGGCGCTCTCGGCGGCGCTCCCGCGCCTCCGGGTGCGGAGGTTCGAGGTCTCGTCGCCGTCGCTCGACGAGATCTTCTCTCGCGTCGTCGGCGAGGGCGCCCCGCCGCCGCTCGCCACCAGGGCGCGCGCGGGCCGGGGCTCCGCGCTGGAGGCATCGTGAGCCGCATCCTCGTCGTGTTGAAGCGCGAGTACGTCGCCTCGGTGAAGACCGCGTCCTTCGTCCTCACGACGCTCCTCCTGCCGGTCCTCTTCGCCGCGATGGGCCTGCTCCCTGCGCTCATCGTCGCCGCGGGCGTCGGCGACCGCTCGGTCGTCGTGGTCGACGGGACAGGCCGGCTCCGCGGGGTCGTGGAGGCCGCCTTCGCGGGCCTCGCCGAGGAGGCGTCGGCGCGGTCCGCCGCGAGGTCGCTCGGCGCCGCGATGGGCAGCGCGGTGCTCCCGAGGGCCGCCCGGCTGCGGCTCACCTACGTGGCCCCCGGGGACGCCGCCGCCACGAGCGCGGCGGTCGCGGCGCTGCTCGACGGCGCCAGGGCGGGCGTCGCGACGGGGGGGCACGGCGTGGACGCCGTGGTGGTGCTCCCGCCCGCGATGCTCGAGGACGCCGGCGCGCGGGGCGCGCTGTACGCGAGCGGGGCTGACCTCGAAGCCGTCGAGCACGCCGCGGCGGTGGTGGCGCGCGGCGTCGCCGTGGCGAGGTGGACGGCGGGCGGCCGCGACGCCGCCGAGATCGAGGGCCTCCTCTCGCCCCCCGCGTTCGCGTCGGCGCCTCTCTCCCGGAGCGGCCCTGGGGGCCCCGGCGGCGACCTCGACCTGCTCGTCGCCTTCGGCTTCGGCGGCCTGCTCTTCGTCGCGATCCTCCTGAATGGTCGCGAGATCTTGCGCCGCATCGTGCAGGAGAAGTCGGACCGGATCATGGAGATCCTCCTCTCCTCGGTGACCCCGTTCGAGCTCCTGTCCGGCAGGATCCTCGGCCTCGCCGCCGCCGGCCTCACGCAGATCGTCGTGTGGCTCGGGATGGCGGCTGTCGCGGGCGTCGCGATCGGCGCGCTGGGAGGGCCGCGCCTCATCGACGCCGAGACCCTGTTTCGTCCCATGGTCGCCGTGTATTTCGTCGTGTTCTTCCTCCTCGGATACCTCGTGAACGTGGCTGTCTATGCCGTCGGGGGCGCGGCCGCGAGCTCGGAGAAGGCCGCGCAGCAGCTGATGAGCCCGATCTCGATGGCGCTCTCCGCGCCGCCGTTCTTCCTCGTGGTCATTGCCGGTCACCCCGGCTCGACGCTGGCCGTCGTGCTCTCGATGATCCCGATCTACGCCCCGATGGTGATGTTCGTCCGGGTCCTCGTCTCCGACCCGCCGCTCTGGCAGATCCTCGTCTCCATCGGCGGCACCGGCGCGACCGTGCTGCTCTTCGTCTGGGTCGCCGCGAAGATCTTCCGGATAGGCGTCCTCGCGCATGGCGCGACGCCGACCCTGCGCGAGCTCTGGCGCTGGGCCCGCGCCGGGTAGGGGTCCCATTGGCCGAGAATGAATCCACAGGAAGGTGCCTTTGACGGTCGCCGGCGCCGCCGTGCTGGCGCCATGGTCCGTCGCGGCGCACGTGGCCCAAGGTCGCCTCGTCGAGCTCTTCCCTGGCTACCCGCCGCCCGAGCAAGGCGTGTTCGCCGTCCATCCCGGCACCGAGCACGTTCCGGCGAAGGTGCGAGCCTTCGTCGAGCCCGTGCGCGCCTTCGCCAACCACCGCTGATGTGGGCGACCGCTGTGAAGCATGAAAACCTGATATACCTCCCGGCCGGAATAGGACCGAGGGACCGGATGAACTGTGACGTGAATTACGGTGATGTCGTCGCGGAGAACCAGCACCTGAAGCAGCGCATCCGGGAGCTGGAGCAGGCCGAGGCGGAGCGGGATCGCCTCCAGGCGGCGCTGCGCCAGAGCGAGGAGCACGCGCGCATCTTTGTCACCTACACACCGGCCGCGGTGGCCATGTTCGATCGGGACATGCGCTACATCCTGGCCAGTCACCGCTGGCTGGCGGATTTCGCCTTGAAAGAACGAGAGATCACCGGCCGGTGCCATTATGAGCTCTTTCCCGAGATCCCCGAGCACTGGAAGGCGGTCCACCGGCGCTGCCTCGCAGGGGCCTCGGAAGGGAATGATGAGGAGCCCTTCCCGCGGAGCGACGGGCGCGTCGACTGGGTGCGCTGGAAGATCTTCCCGTGGTACACGACGAGCGGCGAGATCGGCGGGATCATGCTGTTCACGGAGGTGATCACCGAGCGAAAGCGGCTCGAGGATACGCTCCGGATGCAGGCGAAGACGCTCCAGGAGCTGTCGACGCCCATCGTGCCCATCAGCCAGGGCGTCCTCGTGCTGCCGCTGGTGGGCGTGCTGGACGCGGCGCGGGCGCAGCAGATGATGGAGAACCTGCTGGGCAAGGTGGTCGAGCGGCAGGCGCAGGTGGCGATCATCGACGTCACGGGCGTGCCGCACATCGACACGGGCTCGGCGAGCGCCCTCCTGCAGGTGGCGCGGGCGGTCCGGCTGCTCGGGGCGCAAGTCATCCTGACAGGCATCCGGCCCGAGGTGTCCCGGGCCATCATCGACCTCGATATCGACCTCGCCGGCATCGTGACCCGCCGCGACCTGCAGAGCGGGATCGCGTTCGCGACCGCGATGAACCTGAAAGCACCGCTGTCTCCGCCGTGACGCCCCCGGCCCGGGGGCTGCTGTACGGCAGGGCTCGGTCCGGGCTGGCTCGCGGACCGGAGGAGGGGCGCTCGGTTGCGGGCGCTCGAGCAGGCGTGGTACTTGTCGCTGCATGAGGCCTGGGGGATCCTTGCTTGTCCTCATCGGCGCGTGCGCCTTCTTCGCGTGCGCGTGCTCCGAGACGGCGCGGCCCGCGGCGGGCCCTCGGACCGCCGGCGCTGCCAGCGCGCAGCCTCCTCGCCCTCGGGTCCATGTGTATCCGGCGGCGGATCTGGAGCGGATGGCGCGCATCGCCGCCGCGCGCTGCAAGAAGGCGGGCACGCCGTCGGACGCGACGTGTCTGCTCACCCAGGCCTCCGCCTTCCTGAGGTACCCTCCCGGGGATCTCGATTGCCGCTACGTCGCGGGGACCGCGCTCTCCGTCGCCGAGTGCTCGGAGTTCGAGGAGGGCTGCATGAGCGTCGACCCCGGGGATCTCGTTCGCCAGCTCGACGCCCTCGAGAGCGCCGGCAAGGACTGCCAGCGCGAGCCGACCGACGGCGAGCGGGCCGAGGTGCTGAGGCTCGCGGGCGCGACATGATGGGCTGAATCGCCGTCGCGACTCGGCTAGCATGCTTGGCATGAGCGGTGTCGGCCTCGAGAACGCGTGCCCCGATGTTCGTGACGAGCCCGACGGCATCGTGCGCCTGGAGATCCACGGCGATGTCACGGACGATCGAGCGCGCGCTCTCGTCGGCGTGCTGCGGCGCATGGCGGAGAGCGGCCGCGAGGTCCTGGTGCTCGCCGACGCGCGTCACACGGGCGCGATCCCGGCGTCGGCGCGCAAGGCGGCGGCGGAAGAGCTGCGCAGCGTGCGCCTCGATGCCGTCGCGATCGTCGGAGCGGGATTTTCCCTGCGCGTCGTCGTGACGCTTCTCTCGAAAGGCGTGCACCTGCTCACAGGAAAGCCCTACCCGCAGCAGTTCTTCATGACGGAGGACGAGGCGCGCGCGTGGCTGCTCGCTCAGCGAGACGCGCTCCGGGCCAGGCGGCGCTCGGTCCCATGAGCTGGAACGGCTACAGGTGGGAGCTCACCGCGGGCGCCGCGGCCGCTGAGCGATGTCCCGGGCGCGCGGTTCGGTCGCGACCTCCGCGGCGCCTCCTGGTTACTCGGCTGCGTGATAGCAGACGTCGAGCTGCGGCCTGCGCGCGACGTCGGGATATTCGCTCGCGCGGAAGTCGGTCCTGTTGCTCGCGTCGACCAGCGCGACACCATGGTTCGGCTGCGCGCCGTTGATCCAGCCCTGGACGAGAGACGTCAGCTCGGCGGAGGCAAACGCGTCGGTTTGCGCGAGCGTGGTGAGCGAGGCCTCGACGGTCGGGCTGTATCCGCTGAAGTCGCCGTCATCGAGGGTGAGCTCTTCCCAGGCGCCGTTCACGCGGTGCACGGTGACGACGCTGCCCGCGGGCTTCCAGGCATAGGAAAGCGAGAGGGTCGCCGAGGTCACGCTGGAGCCTGCCGGGATGAACGACAGATCGTAGGCCAGGACCGCCGTCGCCGGGCGGACCGCGCCCGCGCCGGTGATGAGGTATGGATACGCGCCGTACGCCCAGCCGGTCGTGAAGTCCTCAACGAAGGAGTCCTGCACACCGCCGAACGTGTCGCGCCGCACGCTGACGCACTCGAGGTCGCACGCGTTGCCGAAGCTGTCGCCGTCCGAATCCGCCTGGGAGGCGTTGGACGCCGTCGGGCAGTTGTCGTGCGCGTCAGGGACGCCGTCGCCATCCATGTCCGGAGCGGACGCGATGCGAAAGCGCGCCACGCCTGGATCGTGGTCACTGGCCTGGTCGGCGAACTCCGCGTTGACGTGGACGACGTCGAAGCCCAGTAGCTTCGGTCCGGCCAGGTTGGCGCTGACCAGCACGTGGTCGAGCACCTGGCCATTGCCGTCGAACACGTACGTGTAGCGCTCCTCCGGCGGGAGCGTCTCGATGAGGGGGGCCAGCCCGGCTTCCTTGAGGATCCCGAGGGGCGCCGAGAACTGGAAGTCGTTGAGGTCGCCCAGGACCACCACGTTTGCGGACGGGTCGCTGTCGAGGATCCGGCGCACGAAGCCGGCGACCACCGTGGCCTGCTGCCGTCGTTGGGCTTCGCTCGAGAGGGCCGGGGGCTGGAAGCGCCCGTACAGCGGCTCATCGCCGCCCTTGGAGTTCCAGTGGTTGGCCACCACGAACAGCGGCTCTCCGTTCCAGCGGAGCTCGCCCGCCAGCGGCTTGCGACTGTTACCGAAGGCCGGGTTGCCCGGGTCGATGCGGCCCGGGCTGTAGCGCAGAGACACGCCGCCCGCGCCGCTGAGCACCTCGTTCGGCGTGAGGGCGCCGGCGCCCGGGCGGTCGACGAACTCGAGCCCGCGGTCGGTCCGGAACAGGAAGCCCACGCGGATGTTGCCGCCCGGCTCGCCGCCGTCCGCGCCATCGACCGGATCGATGCTGCGGAACTGATAGGTGGTGGGCCCGCCTGACACGGCCGCGACCGCGGCGATGAGCCGCGCGAAGGTATCCGATGCGTCCACCACCGCATCGTTGCTCGGGCCGCTGTTGTCCTGGACCTCTTCGAGCGCGACGAGGTCGGGGCTGCCGAGGCCATCGACGAGGATCCGGGCGAGGCGATCGAACTTCTCCTGCGGATCGCCCGGATCGAGGTTCTCGACGTTGAACGCGGCCACGTCGAGGTCGTCGGCGCTCCGCGCTCCCAGCGACGCGCTCTCACGCGGGAGCGCCGAGAGCGCCGCCGGGAGCGCATCGTCGACCGGCAGGAGCTTGTAGTTGGCGAAGTTGTAGTCGACCGTGCCCACGATGGGCCCGGCGAACGTGGCGCCGACGTCCAGCGCCGGCGTCGAGGTCCTCAGGGGGACCTGGAGCAGGATCCGCTCCGGGTTGAAGTCGCCTGGGCTGATGACGACGGCCCCGCGCGCGCTTCGCAGGCCGGCCGCGTCGCCGGTGGCCGGGTCGCTGTCGCCCGGGATCAGCGCGATCTCCGCGGTGCCGGAGCTCGTGAACCGGCGGGTGGGGCCCACGACGGCCGGGTCGTTCAGGCTCACCCGCGTGCCCTCGAGGCTCTCCCAGAAATCGATGCCGTCGGCCTCGGGGTCGACGTGGTTCGCGGCCTCCACGCTGCCGCTGGCGTCGTCCTCGATGGTCTGCGCCGGGGGGCGGCGCGAGCCGGGCGCGAAGCCGACCGGGACCGGGGGCGGCAGCGCGTTGCCGGTCGAGAGGACGGCGATCTGGGGGCGGTCGAGCTCGGTGACGGTCAGGTTGTGGTACGCGCTGCCGCGGGAGGGCGTGCACGGGTCGGCGCAGCCGGCGCGGTACTCCGCCACCTCGCCGGTGAGCTCGACAAGGTCGCCGACCCTCACCGCCGGCGCGGCTCCGGTGAAGACGAGCAGGCCTTCGGAGGTGGCCGGATCGCCGTCCGGCGCCGGCGACTCGACGGTGAAGCCGTTGCTGCGCAGGCTCGCCACGAGGCCCGTTGTCTTCACGACCGTGCCCAGAAGCGGCGAGAGGTGCGCGCGCCCCTGGATCTCATGGATCGCGACCGTCGGCGCCGCGTGCCCCGTCGTGAACGAGACCGACACGTCGGCGGGCAAGGGCTCGATCGTCGCGTTGCTCCCCGGGTCCTGCTCCTGCACGCCGCTCGCCCGGACGACGAGGAGGCACGCGGCGCTGGCGGGGAGCGGCTCGGCCGGCGTGAGCGTGAAGGCGAGGGGGCCGCCGCTGATCGCGATCGGGCGCGCGCTGCCCGCGCAGGAGAGCTCGAAGGCGTCTACCGCGACCACCGGTTCGCTGAACGTCACGCTCAGGCTCGCGGTCGGGTCCACGCCGGTCGCGCCGCCGCTGGGCGCCGTCGCGGTCACCACCGGCGGGGTGTCGCCGCCGCACGCGAGCGCCGCGGTCGACGTGTTGCGGGGCGCGGGTGTCCCGGTCGAGAGGTCGTCGACGTTGCTGCCCGTGTCCTGGCAGCCAGCGCCCCGCCGGAGCGACGCCGTCGCGTTGGCGGTCGCCGGAGCCGGCGCGGCGCCTTCGAAGTAGCTGGCCCCGCCGTAACCGACAAGGTCCTCGATGAGCGCCTCCTGGGCCGCCGAGCACGGCGCGGTGCCGCCGTTGCAGCCGAGGCCCGTGGCCTGCCGGACCACGGCGACCTTCCCCGCCGAACCGCTCATGTTGATGGGGGTCGTGTCGACGAGATCGGGGGCGGGGACCGGCGCGCCGTTGCCCGACCCCGCGGCCTCCCGCACGAGCAGGTACTGGCCGGGCTGCAGGGTGATCGCGGGCAGCTCGGTGAGCTGCGTGGTCGTGGCCCCGAGGGCGCCTGTGCGGCTGGCGCTCGCGTACTGGATGGACCACCCCGCGAGCGACACCGGGCTGTTCGACCGGTTGAACAGCTCGACGAAGTCGTGCGTGTACACGGCCTCCGCGTTTCCCCCGCCGCCGTACACCTGGCTGATGACCACGCGCCCGCTCGGGAGGGAGACGGCCTGTTCGGCGCTCCCGAGCTCAGCGGGCTGCTCGGCGCTCCCGAGCTCGCCGGCATCCGGCGAGCCGCCGCAGCCCCAGGCGGTCGCGAGCGTCAGGGCAGCCGTCCATCGAATGGAGTGAAGTCGAAGAAGAGAGTACCCCGCGCGCGAGCGCGCGCGCGGAAACAAGAACAGATTTCGCACGATGACACCTGTTGGCGTTCGAATACGATTGGAGGAAGTGGCCGCGGCAGACAGTGGCGGCCACTCTCACATTACGCCGTGCCATGTGGTGCGGGTGTTACTTCTTCATGAAGTCGCGCCTGGCCAGACCGACCGACCCGGGCGTGGGCAAGGAAGGCCCATCAACCCACCGGCGCATTCGCCGATCCTTGCCGGACTACGAAGAGGTGGTTGTCATGGCCAGCGGAGGATCTCGGAGCCACCTGTCCTCAAGCCATCCAGCTTGGAGCTACTCAAGTAGCTCGCCATCGACCCCCGCTGCGAGCGACGCGCTCGCCCGCCCGCAACGACGGCGGCGTTGACCCGAGAGCACGCGCGTCGCCGCGCGGCGGAGGAGCTAGCATGCCCGGCATGAACGATTTCGGCCTCGAGGACGCGGGCTTCGACGTGCGCAACGAGCCAGACGGCATCGTGCGGGTGTCGCTGCACGGCGACTTCACGGAAGAGCGAGCGCGCGCCATCATCGGCGCGCTGCGGCGCGTGGCGGAGAGCGGCCGCGAGGTCCTGGTGCTCGCCGACGCGCATCACGTGGGCGCTATCCCGGCGTCGACGCGCAAGGTGGCGGCGGAAGAGATGCGCAGCGCGCGCCTCGACGCCGTCGCGATCTTCGGCGTGAGCTTTTCCCTGGGCGTCGTCTTGACGCTCCTCGCGAAAGGCGTGCAGATCGTCACAGGACAGCCGTACCCGCAGCAGTTCTTCGGCACGGAGGACGAGGCGCGCGCGTGGCTGCTCGCCCAGCGAGACGCGATCCGGGCCACTCGGCGCCCGGTCGCATAGGTGTGGGGCGTGGAGGGCAGGTGATCCCCCGGATCGGCGCGGCGGCTGGCGTGGCTGCGAACCCCCGCACCTCCTCCTCGGTCAGGCCTGGGGCGGGAGCTCGGCGAACTGCGGCAGCTCGTCCGTGATCGGGAACCAGCTCGCCTTGGAGCCGACGAAGATGTGGGCTCTCGGGCGGATGCCGGGATCGGTGTCGAGCGCGCCCGCGGGCACCACGGCAAACCCGCGCTCGGGTGACTTGCGCGGCGCTGCGCCGCCGCAGCGCGTGCAGAACGCCACGCCGAAGAACCGCGCCTCGGGCACCTTGTAGCTCGCGACCTGCGCCTCACCGCGGACCCAGCGGAGCTTGTCCAGGGCGACGAGGACGTTGGTCGCGTGCGCGGCGCTGCGCCCGCGGCGACAGCGCGAGCAGTGGCAGCTCATCATGAGGATGGGCGTGCCATCGAGCTCGAAGGCCACGTCGCCGCACAGGCAGCTCCCCTGGGTGACGCCCTCCTTGGGCGGGACCGCGGGACGCGAGACGACCGGCCTCTGGATCTGGGGCGGCCAACCCTCGAACTGCGGCAGGGAATCCGTGATCGTGTACCAGGGCGCCTTGGAGCCGACGAACTGGTGGAACTGTGGCTCGATGCCGAGATCGCCCTCGAGGTTACCGGCATGGAACAGGGCGAGCTGCCTCTCGGGAACGAGCAGCGGCATGGCCGAGCCGCAGGTGATGCAGAAGGAGCGATGGTCGCTCGCGCAGGACGTACGGATGGCGTGCTCGCCGGCGAGCCAGCGAAAGCCCGACAGCGGCGCGACCACCGCGGTGGCGAACGCCGAGCCGTGGAACTTGCGGCACATCGAGCAGTGACAGTTCAGCATGGTCTGGAATGGACCGCCGATCTCGTAGCGGACCGTCCCGCATAGACACGCGCCCTTGGTCATGGTCGTACCTCTCGTGGTCGTGAGCGATCCGGGTGAGCCGGAGCGATGACCTGGGCGTGCACGCTAGCACCGCGGGGTTCACAGGCACGCGTCCGGATCCGGTGCTCGACGCGAGATCGGAGAGCCGCAGGTCGGTGAGGGCCAGCGCCTCGAATCCTCTGTTGCCGTCCCATCGAGCCGCGGCCCCGCGGCCCCGCGGGCTGGCCAGCGCTGCCCCCCGCGCCGCCTCAGATAGACCGCAGCGCGATCATCCCGATCAGATTGATGATCGAGTGCGCCACGACGCACGGCCAGACATTGTTCCGTCGCACCGCGAGCGTCCCGAGCACCAGGCCGATGGCGAAGGTCTGTACGACGCCGAGCATGGATTGATAGAAGTGGCCGGCCGCGAACAGGGCGGACGACAGCACGATGGCGCCGATGGCGGCGGAGCGGTCATGGGGTCTGGGGGACAGGGCGGCCCGCAAGCGCGAGACGAAGAAGCCACGGAAGACCAGCTCTTCGTACATGCCGGTGAAGAGCGCCAGCGGAAGGACGAGGGCCGGCGGGAGCTCGGAGAAGCCGCCGAGCGCGGCGGTCTTTTCGGCGGCGAGCCGCTCAGGGGCGAGGCCCGCGACCAGCGCATAGACGGCCGCTCCCACGCCGGCGGCCAGGTAGCAGGCCACGAGCCCGAGCAGACCCGAGGTCAGGACGGCGCTCGGAGCCTCGCGCCGGAAGCCGAGCGTGCTCCAGGGCTCTCGAAGCACGGCGAGCATGACGGCGACGCTGCCGAGCAAGACGCCACCGCCGAGGGCGACGCCCTGGGCGATGTCCCGCGATGAGAGCGCTCGCGCGTCGCGGCCCGCCGCCTGGCCGAGCGTGATGAGCGCCAGCAGGATGGCGGCGACGACGAGGACTTGCAGCGCTGCCTTTGCGCGGCTCGTGCTGGCAGGGGCGGTGGTGGACATGGCAGGGGTCGGGAATGAGGGCTCGGCGCCCGCGGCGGGTGAGGCGAAGCGGGGCGTCACGAGCCCGCGCTCCGGTAGATGACGGCGTTGTGAGCCAGGTTGCCGGGCGCGTCGACGAACCCTCGGAACGTCGCCCTTCCTGAGGCGAGCAGCCGCCCGCGGCTCAAACCTCGGACAGCACGCCCACGATGGCCTCGCTGATGCGCGACAGCTCTGCTGGCTCGATGATGTAAGGCGGCATGGTATAGACCAGCTTCCCGAAAGGCCGTATCCAGACGCCGCGCTCCACGAAGGCCGGCTGCACGCGCGCCATGTCGACGGGCTGCTTGAGCTCGACCACGCCGATGGCGCCGAGCACGCGCACGTCGGCCACCGCGTCGAGCGCGCGGCAGGGGGCGAGCTCGCGGACGAGCTGCGCCTCGATGGCCGCGACGCGCGCGCGCCATGGCGAGCCGAGCAGCAGCCGGATGCTGGCCAGCGCGGCGCTGCAGGCGAGCGGATTGCCCATGAACGTGGGGCCGTGCATGAACACGCGCGGCTCGCTCCCGGCGATGGTCTCGGCCACCCGCTCCGTGAAGAGCGTGGCGGCCAGCGTCATGGTGCCGCCGGTGAGGGCCTTGCCCAGGCACAGGATGTCCGGCGCGATGCCCGCGTGCTGGCAGCCGAACATCTCCCCGCTGCGACCGAAGCCGGTCGCGATCTCGTCGAGGATGAGCAGCACGTCGTGGCGGTCGCAGAGGGCGCGCAGCTCGCGCAGGTAGCGTGGGTGGTAAAAGCGCATCCCGCCGGCGCCCTGGACGATGGGCTCCAGGATGACGGCCGCCACCTCGTGAGCGTGCCGCTCGAGCAGCGCGGCCATGCTGTCGAGCGCCTCCGGCGACCACGGCGCGCCGAAGGCCGGCCCAGGCGCCGGGGCGAACAGGTGCTGCGCGAGCGCGCCGCGAAAGAGGTGGTGCATGCCGTTCACGGGGTCGGTGACCGCCATCGCGCCGAACGTGTCGCCGTGATAGCCGCCGAGCACGCTGACCAGGCGGCGCTTCTCCGGCTGCCCCCGCGCGATGAAGAACTGCAAGGCGAGTTTGATGGCCACCTCGACCGACACCGATCCGGAGTCGGCGAGGAAGACGCGCGTCAGCGGCTCGGGCGTGAGCGCCACCAGCGCCTCGCACAGCTCGACCGCGGGCGCGTGGGTGAGGCCCCCGAACATGACGTGGCTCATCCGCCCGAGCTGGGCGCTGATCGCCGCCGTCAGCGCCGGGTGCGCGTAGCCGTGGATGGCGGCCCACCACGAGGACATGCCGTCGATCAGCTCGCGGCCGTCGGTCAGCGTGAGACGAACGCCCTCCGCGCGCTCGACGGCGAACAGCGGCGCGCTCGAGATGGGCGCAGTATAGGGGTGCATCACGCAGCGGCGGTCGCGCGTGATGAGATCGTCTCGACTAGCCACGGAGCTCTCCTGGTGCCTGGCAGGCCGGCGGGTTGCGGGCGTGTTCGAGCAGCCCACCCGGCGGGCTGTGGCGCGCGAGCGCGCGGGTTCCTCGGAGCTCGACCGATCGCCAGGGCATCGCGACGCGTCTAGCCCAGGACGCGCAGCGCCACCAGGGGCCGCCGCGGCGCCGGACGCGGCGCCGGACGGCTCCCCGGTGCCCGGCGCTGCGGCGCCCGGCGGCTCCCCGGTGCCAGAGCCGCGCGTCCGACGCTCTCTGCCCGGCTCCGCCGCGCCGGAGGCGCGAGGCCGCGGCCCCCTCCGTACGATTCCTCGATCGGCCTGTAACGTTCGGCCCCCCTCCGAGACTGTGCCCTTAGCGGGATGAGCCGCCGCGGCGCCGGGGACACGCCCGGGCGCATGGGCGCGCGCATCCATCGCGACTCGAAACACCGATGACGTCGCGCTCGAGGAGAGCCTGGCGACGATGAGGAGACATCCATGAACGGTCTGCTTCGCAATGTCCTGCGGTTTGGCACCATGATCTCGGCCGCGGCGCTCATGTCGTCCGCGTTGCCCGGCTGCGGCGGCGGGGACGGTGACGGCGGGACGGGCGGCGGCGGTTCCCAGGGGGAGGGCAAGAACACGTATGTCCTGGTCCACGGCGCCTTCGTGGGCGGCTGGGGCTGGGACAAGGTGGTGCCGCTCCTCGAGGCCGGCGGCAACGAGGTGATCGCCCTCGATCTCCCCGCGCACGGCGAGGACAAGACGCCCCTCGCGAGCGCCAGCCTGCAGGCCTATACCGACGCCGTGGTGGCGGCCATCGACGGCGCCTCGCGCCCCGTGGTCCTCGTCGGCCACAGCATGGGCGGCATCGTCGTGAGCCAGGCCGCCGAGCAGCGGCCCGACAAGGTGAAGACGCTCGTCTACCTGACCGCGTTCCTGATGAAGGACGGTCAGTCGCTGAACGAGGAGTGGGCCGACGACCAGGGCGCGGAGATCAAGGCGTACGCGGTCCCGTCGGACGACGGCACCTCGCTGTCCTTCAAGGAGGGGTGGGCCGAGAACGCCTTCTGTCAGGACTGCTCTCCGGAGGACATCGCGCGGCTCGAGAGCCACCTGCGCGAGGAGCCTGCGAAGCCGTTCGGCGAGCCCATTCATGTCACGGAGGAGAGGTGGGGGAGCGTCCCCCGGGTCTATATCGAGGCGCTCAAGGATCTCGCCATCAGCCCGGCCGAGCAGAAGTCGCAGTACACGGCCTTGCCCTGCGAGCGGGTCATCTCGATCGACGCGGGCCACGCCCCCTTCCTGACGAAGCCGCAGGAGGTCGCGGACGCGCTGACATCTCTGTGACGCGGGCGGCGGCCGTCGTCCTCCGCGGGACGGGCCGCGCCGGATCGGCGTCGACCCTTGGCGTCGATTGATGCGGGGCTGGGCGGCGTGATACCGTGCTCCGCGTGTCCCACGACCTCCCGGCCGGCGCCGGCGCCGGCGCCGGCGCCGACGGCACAGAGGCCGCATCGGCGCAGCGCGCATCGGCCGAGACAGGCCCGCTCCTCGCGGCGGGCGCTCCGGGCGGCGCGGCCTCGTCCGCCGCGCCCGAGTGCGCAGCCTATGGGGACGACATCGCGCTCGTCCGCCGGCTGCTCGCAGGGGACGAGCGGGCCTTCGAGCAGCTCGTGACCCAGCTCCACACGCCCATGCTCCGGCTCGCCCGGACCCTCGCCGGTCCCGCAGGCGCGCAGGAGGTCGTCCAGGAGACCTGGGCGGCGGTCTTCGACGGGCTCGTCCGCTTCGAGGGGCGCTCCGCGCTGAAGACATGGGTGTTCAGGATCCTGACGAACCGCGCCAGGACCTGGGGCACGCGAGAGAAGCGCACGGTCCCTGTCGCGTGGCAGGAGGACGGGGAGCAGGGCAGCGAGCCGGCGGTCGATCCGGCCCGATTCGACGGCACGGGCGACTGGGTGAATCCGCCTGTCCCGTGGACGGAGCAGAGCCCGGAAGGTCTGTTGCTGCGCAAGGAGATAGGCGCCGTGCTCCAGCGGGAGATCGAGGCGCTGGTGCCTGGACAGCGCGCGGTGGTCCTGTTACGCGACGTGGAGGGGTGTCCCTCCGGCGAGGTCTGCGAGATCCTGGGCATCAGCGAGGCGAACCAGAGGGTCCTCTTGCACCGTGGCAGATCGACGCTCAGGACCGCGCTGGAGCGATACCTGACGAGGGGGTGAGCGCGCATGCTCGTCACGTGCTGTCAGCTGACGGAGATGATCACCGACAGGAAAGAGGGAAAGCTGTCCTCGGAGCAAGAGGAGGGCTGTGCGCGGCACCTCGCGTGGTGTGACAGGTGTCGCACCTACCTGCGGCAGATGGAGCTGACGGTCGACGCGCTCCGGGGGATCCCGGGCGAGCCGCTGCACGACGAGGTCCGCGCCGCGCTGTTCGCCCAGTTCCAGCGGCGGAAGACCACCGCCGACTGAGCTGAGCTGCCTGGGCAGCGGTGGAGCGCAGGCCGGAGGGCGGTGCCGCGGGGGTGCCGTGCCCGCCGCGCTGCCGCGGGCGTCGGCCGCGCCGGCTCGGGCGTCGGCCGCGCCGGTTCGGGCACCGGCTGCGGCGGCTCGGGTGCGGGCTGCGCCGCCCGCCGATGTCGTCCCGCTTTCCCCGAGAAAGCGGCAGAGGGGAGCCGAGGAGCCGACGATGAGGTAACCTCGACAGCATGCCGACGGAGCTGCTGACAAGGATCACGCACGACCCCGCCGTGATGGGGGGCCGGCCCTGCATTCGAGGGATGAGGGTGACGGTGGGCACCCTCGTGGGGCTGCTGGCCGCGGGGCACCCGATCGAGGAGGTGCTCGAGCTCTATCCCTACCTCGAGAGGGACGACGTGATGGCGGCGCTCTCCTATGCGGCATGGCGCGCCGAGGAGGTTGAGCTCCCGCTGAAGGCATCATGAAAGTTCTGGTGGACATGAACCTCTCGCCGACCTGGGCATCGTTCCTGAAGGGCGAGGGGATAGAGGCCGTTCACTGGGCTGCAATCGGCGACCCTCGAGCACAGGATCGAGAGCTGATGGCCTGGGCACGTCAGGGCGGGTACATCGTCTTCACGCACGACCTCGACTTCAGCATCCTCATCGCCACGACCGGCGCCAGCGGTCCGAGCGTCCTGCAGATTCGAACCCTGGATCCTCTCCCCAGCGCGGTAGGTGGCGATGTCGTCGGCGTGCTTCGCAAGCACGCCGACGCGCTCGACCGAGGAGCGATCGTCACCCTCGACGGGGCGACGTCACGGGTCCGTATCCTGCCGATTCGACGAGCAAAGGAAGACCCTGGCTAACACTACCACCTCGGAGACCCTTTCCCGCGCTCCTGGCATTCGACGCCGGGTGATGCTGTCATTTGCCCAGAGAGGTTCCACATGGAGTCGGGAAGGCGGAAATTCATCCAGGCTTTCTGCCCGCCTTCCCGGCTTCCCGTTCAAATGACTGCACCACCAACCGACGCCGAGGGGGGGACATGCCGGTCGCGCCGTCCCGGGTCTCGACCGAGCTGGCCCGCGGCTTTTCCGTGGCCGCGCCGCTCCGGGCCTTGGCCTTCGCCGCGCCGCCTCGCGCCTTGGTCGCGTCGCCCCGCGCCTCGGCCGCGTCGCCCCGCGTCTTGGCCGCGCTGGCTCGCGGCTTTTCCGTGGCCGCGCCGCTCCGGGCCTCGTCCGCGCCGCCCCGCGCCTCGTCCGCGCCGCCGCGGGCCTCGTCCGCGCCGCTCCGGGCCTCGTCCGCGCCGCCCCGCACCTCGTCCGCGCCGCCGCGGGCCTCGTCCGCGCCGCCCCGCGCCTCGCGCGCGCCGCCTCGCGCCTCGCGCGCGCCGCCTCGCGGGCCGCCGGGGCCCTCGTCGTGGCGGACCTGGACCTTGCGCCCCTTGATCCGGGTGGAGCGCAGCGCCTCGATGACGCTGTCCGCCGCGTCGGCCGGGACCTCGACCACCGAGAAGCCGTCGGCGATCTGGATGGCGCCGATGTCGCGGGACGTCAGCGACGCCTCGTTCGCGATCGCGCCGACCAGATCGGCCGGCCGGATGCCCGCGGTGCGCCCCGCGCCGATGTAGAGCCGCGCGACGTTGCCGTCGCTCTCCCGCTCCTCGCGTCCCTCGCGCCGCGGCCGCCCCGGCCCCTCTCCCGGGCGCCCGCGCGCCCCCGGCGGGCCCCGCCACGTGCGGTCGTTGTAGCCGCGCTCCGGCCCGGGCGGCGGCGGCCGGATCGCGGGGATCTCCGCCTCGTCCTGCTGCCGCTCCCCCTCCGTCGCCTGGTGCGCGAGCTTCACCGCCGCGGCGGCGATGTCCATGACGTCGAACTCCTCGGCGAGCCCCTCGACAACGACCCGGAACCCCTCGGCGCCGCCCTCCAGGAGCGTCTCCCGGAGCGAGGCGCGCGTCAGCTCGAGGCGCCGGGCGCGCAGGTCGGCCACGGTCGGGATCGTGGCGACCGTGATGCGCTGGCCCGTGAGCCGCTCGACGTTGCGGATCAGGTAGTGCTCGCGCGGCTCGACCAGCGTGATCGCCGCCCCCTCGCGGCCGGCGCGCCCCGTGCGGCCGATACGGTGGACGTACACCTCGGCGGCGCAGGGGACGTCGTAGTTGATGACGTGCGACACGTGCTCGATGTCGAGCCCCCGCGCCGCGACGTCGGTCGCGACGAGCAGGTCGGCGGTGCCGGCGCGGAAGCGGGCCATCACGCGATCCCGGTGCTCCTGCGAGAACCCGCCGTGGAGCGCCTGGGCCTCGTAGCCGCGGGCGCGCAGCGCCTCGCTCAGCTCGTCCACCTCGTTGCGGGTGCGGCAGAAGAGGATGGCCGACGACGGGTCCTCCATGTCGAGCACCCGCGTCAGGGCGGCGGGCTTGTGCGCGCGCGGCACGATGTACGCCGTCTGGCGGATGCGCGGGAGCTCGCCCGGGGCCGTCTTCTCGCCCGCGATCTTGACCCGCACCGGCTCGCGCAGGTGCCGGCCGGCGATCGCGGCGATGCGCGGGGGCAGCGTCGCGGAGAACAGCACCGTCTGCCGCGCCGCCGGCGTGGCCGCGAGGATCGCCTCCAGCGCCTCGGCGAAGCCCATGTCGAGCATCTCGTCCGCCTCGTCGAGCACGACGGTGCGGATGCCGTCGAGGGCGAGCGTCCCTCGGCCGATGTGGTCGAGCGCCCGGCCCGGCGTCGCCACGACGATGTGGACCCCGCGGCGCAGCGCGCGCAGCTGCTGCCCGAACGGCTGGCCGCCGTAGACCGACAGCACCTGCACGCCGAGCCGGCGGCCGTAGCGGTGCATCGCCTCGGCCACCTGCATGGCGAGCTCGCGGGTCGGCACGAGCACGAGGGCCGCGGGGCGGCTGGGCGGCTCGTTGCCGATCTCCAGCCGCTCGAGGAGCGGCAGCGCGAACGCGGCCGTCTTCCCGGTGCCGGTGGCGGCCTGCCCGAGCAGGTCGCGCCCGCTCAGGAGGTGCGGGATCGCCTCGCGCTGGATCGGGGTGGGCTCTTCATAGCCGAGCTCGGTGAGCACGCCGAGGAGGGCGGGCCCGATACCGAGCGAGGCGAAGCTGACGGACGGATTGGTCGGTTCCACGGGGGCTCCCCGTCTCATGGGTTCACGCCGGTGTCATGGCAATCCGACAGCGAGCCGGCGCTATCCGGGTCAGCCGAGCTTCGCGGCGAGGGCGCGGTGCCGCTCGGCCAGGCGCGCGGCGTCCACCCGGCCGAGGAGCGCGCGGGCGGCCTCTTCTGCGCGGGGGTTGCCCTCGGGCGCGCGGCTCATCGCCTCCAGGTGGAGCTCGAGCGCGCGCCTGCGCTCCGCGAGCGCCTGCCCGGCCCGGCCCCGGAGCTCGAGGAGCTCGGCCTGCTCCGCGCAGAGCGCCGCGTACGCGCCGATCTTCTCGTGGTCGCCGAGCAGGGTGGCCGCGCCCGCGGCGTCGAGCCGGTCGAGCATGTCCCGCATCGGGCCGAAGAGCCCGTCCGCGGTGGAGCGGACGAGCAGCTCCGCCTCGTCGAGCTGGCCGGCGCGCCGGAGCCCGGCGATCCGGCCGAGGGCCTCGGCGAGCTGCTCGATCATGCGGAGGATGTAATCGCGCTGTCGGATCGACATGAGGTCTCCTGATCGAGCCTAGCCGATCGCGGAGGCTTTTCATTCGCCGCGCCGGCTTCCGTCGGCGCTGTGGACGCGCCATCTCCGGCGCACGATCTGGTCGCCGCTCGGACCCTCCGCCCGCCGAGCCCGCATGATACGATTTGTTCATGCGCACGTCCCTGTCCCTCGTGCTCCTCGCCGCCGCGGCGCTCGCGGCGTGCGTTCCTCCCGCTGCGCCTGCGGAGGCGCCCGATCCCTTCGCGTCGAGCGTCGACGAGGTAGGGCCGTGGGCCGAAGCCGCGCCCGACGTCATGGAGAGCCCGGCGGGACCCGCGACGCCGGAGCAGCGGGCCGCGCGGCTGCAAGCCAGGGCGCTCCTCGTGGACGGCCACAGCAGCGTGCCCTCGCTGCTCCCCGGCGGCTCGTCCGATCCGGTGGGCCCGGGCGGCGAGCCGACGGCCGCGGAGCTCGCGAGGCTCAAGGCGGCGGGCGTCACGGGCAAGTTCTTCTCGATCCACGTCGGCCCGCCCGCGCCGCAGGCGCCCTCGTCGCTCGGCGGCAGCGTCGCGCGCCGCGCGCTCGACCTCATCGACGCGACTCACCGGCAGATCGAGCGCCACCGCGAGACGCTGGTGCTCGCGCGCAGCGCCAGGGACGTGCGCCGCGCCGAGCGTGAAGGCAAGATCGCCGTGCTCATGGGCATCGAGGGCGGGCACGCCATCGAGAACTCCCTGCCTGCGCTGCGCTCGTTTTACCGCCTCGGCGTCCGCACCATGGCGCTCACGCACACGACGACGAACGACTGGGCGGACTCCGCGGGAGGAGCCCTCGATCCCGGGCTCGTCCGCCACCACGGCCTCTCCCCTTTCGGAGAAGCGGTGGTCCGCGAGATGCAACGGATCGGCATGCTTGTCGACGTCTCGCACGCGTCGGACAGCACGTTCCAGGAGGTCATGAAGGTGGCCAGTGCGCCGGTCATCACCTCTTCCACGATGCGCGCCGTCGGCCATCACCGCCGCAACCTCGACGACTACATGCTGCGCGCGATCGCGGAGAAAGGCGGTATCGTCATGGTGAACTCCTGGGCGCTCTTCCTGGACGAGGCGTATGCCGCGCAGTCAGCGCGCTTCGCGCAGAAGTACGGGGCGTACATCAAGGAGCTCGGCGAGAGGCTCCAGGGCGACGCGGGGGCGCTCCGCGAACTGGTCGAGAAGCTCAAGGCCCAGGACGGGCCGATGGCGCCGCCGCCGCCGCTCTCGCGGATCGTGGACCATATCGACTACGTCGTGAAGGTCGCGGGGATCGCTCATGTCGGCCTCGGCTCCGTCTTCGGGGGCGACGAGGTGCTCCAGGACGGGCTCGCTGGCATCGACGGGCTCCCGAACCTCACGCTGGAGCTTGTCCGGCGCGGCTACTCGGACGGGGACATCCTCCGCCTGCTGGGCGGGAACTTCCTGCGGGTCCTCGAGCAAGCCGAGGCCTACGCGGCGTCGACGGACACCACGCTGTCCGGGCACGGCAGCCTGCGGCAGCTCAGCGCGACCGAGCTGCCCGAGCCGCCGACGCCGCCGGTCACGTCGCCGCCGGCCGGGCAGCCGCTGGACCCGCCGTCGCGGCCGCGGGTGTCGTGGGCGGCTCCACCGCCCCCGCCGCCGAAGCCGGCCCCGCGGCTCCCGAAGGACGGAGCGCCGGAGCCCTCGCCCGCGGAGCTCAGGATGTCGCGGTAGCGCGCGCGAGGGGGCATCTGTTGGCAACGTGGCGCATCACGTCCCAAGTTCTTGGATCATGAGATCGATGAAGCGCCTGACACGGGGCTCCAGAAGGCGCTGGGTCGGATAGATCGTCACGATCTTCACGTCCCCAGCCTCGAGATCGGGTAGCACCTGCCGGAGGCGACCGGCAGCCAGGTCCTCGGCCACCAGGAAGTCCGGAAGAAACGCGATGCCGAGCCCTGCGACGGCAGCATTCCGGAGGGCTTCTCCGCTATCCAGCCGCAAGCGGCTTCGACCCTGTGCCTTGACCCAGGCTCCATCGTCGTCGAGAAAGCGCCAGCTCTGCCTGCGATTGCGACTGCTGAAGATCAAGCAGTCGTGGGCTGCCAGCTCATCGACGTCCAGCGGTTCGCCGCGCTCGGCGATGTAGGACGGAGAGGCACAGAGCATGGCCTTGTACTTGGCAACCACCCGGGAGACCAGCCGCGTGTCCGGGGGCGCTTCTCCGATTCGTACCGCCAGATCGAAGCCTTCCTCGACGATGTCCGCCTGACGATCGGTGAGGTTCACCTCGACCTGGATGTCGGGCCAGGCCTCGAGATATTTCTTCAGCAGCGGAAGAACCACGAGCCGCCCGAAGGCATCGGGGACGGTGAGCCGCAGAACTCCCCTCGGCGTGCCATGACGCCCCGCCACGCTCGCCTCGGCGTCATCGACCGCCGCGAGGATCTGCAAACCGCGGTCGTAGAACAACCGACCTTCATCGGTGAGGCTCAGCGCCCTTGTCGTGCGGTTCAGGAGGCGCACCCCCAGCCTGCCTTCCAGGCGGTTCACGGCCTTGCCCGCCGCCGACCTGGTCAGGCCCATCGCCTGCCCCCCGGCGATGAAGCTCCCTTCATCGACGACGGCCATGAAGACGAGGATCTCGTTCAGATTCGCGCGCGGCATATCGCAACTCCACCTGCTCCGGCGCTGGGCTGAACCGGGGGTCTGGAACGTATCAAGAAAGTTCTTCGCGTCTGTGTAGAAATCCGTTCGTCAATCGGCGGACTACAGTTCTCAGCGCCTCGTCGATGTCGCGGCGGGGAACTTCCAACAGAAGGGAAACGAACATGACAAAAAAGGCCACCACCTACGACCACGGCGTCCCGTGGGAAGAAGGCTTCGGCGTCACCCAAGGGTACAGCGTGAATGGCACCATCTACATTTCGGGCCAATTTTCCCACGACATGCAGGGCGCGTTCGTCGGTGAGGGCGATTTCGAGGCACAGACCCGGAAGACGCTGGAGAACCTTGATCGGGTGCTGGCGGGATTCAACATCACGAAGTCCAATATCGCTGAAATGGTGATTTATCTCACGAATCCGAGCGAACATTTCGAGCGATGCGTCGGTCTGTACAAGGAGTATATGGGGCAACATCGTCCGGCAGGCACCCTCATCGGCGTGTCGGGTCTGGCGTTCCCTCATCAGCTGATTGAAATCCGCGCCGTTGCGCACACCGGTTAACCTCGACGGCGGTCAGCCTCCGCCGTACAAGGGTGCTTCGATCTCCGTTCGACCCGTCGCCGAGGGGCGCGCCGCCAGCAATCGGTCGACGAGGGCATCCACCTCGAGCTCTGCCATCGCGATCGACGCCGCGAGCCGCTCGTCGGCGAACTCGTCGTACTCGATCGCCACGGACGCCACGTCGGTGATCCCGATGTAGCCGAAGGCCGTCCGGATGCTCGGTTCGACGTGGTTCATGGCCTCGAGCCGCCCGCCCTTGCCGTAGCCGTGGTCGCCGCGCGACGTCAGGATCGCGAGCTGCTTCCCGTCCCCGTCGAGGAGCGGCCAGTACGGATCGCCCGGCCGCGAGCGGTCGAAGCCGAACGTGCGCCCCACGCGGACGATGTTGTCGATATAGGCCTTGAACTGCGCGGGCACGTTGAAGTTGTACATCGGCACGCCGGCCACGATGAGGTCGGCGGCGAGGAGCTCGTCGACGAGCGCGTCGCTCTCCGACAGCACCTGCCGCATCCAGGGCTCGCGCGCGTGGGGCTTCGTGAACGCGGCCTGGATCCAGCGCCCCGTCACCGGCGAGGGCGGGTTCTGGCCGACGTCCCGGTAAAGGATCTCGTCGCCTGGACGGGCCGCACGCCAGCGCGCGACGAAGCGGGCGGTGAGCCGGCGGGTGTGAGAGCCGTGGCGGCTCGTGTCCGAGCGGTCCGGACGAGCGCTCGAGTCGATGTGCAGTATCGTAAACATGGCCTGTCTCCTCGGCGTGGTGGGTGCGCTCCACGAGCCCGGGCGGCGAGAGCTCCCCGGCGCACGCTCGGGCGTCCGTCGCGGCGCGGGGCGCCGGCGGTGGCCGAGCGGGGTCGACAAGAGATGAGTTCTCCTCATCGAAACGGGCGCCGCGGCGGCACCCGTCTCTCGGCTCCTGGGCCCGTGGAGAGCGCGTTCACGCCGTGAATATGGGTCGCCTGGGGCGGATGACCAACGAGTAATTCTCAGCTGATAGATGAGCTGGGATCAGCTATCTCTCCCGCATGCGACGGCTCCCACCGCTCACGGCGCTCCGCGCCTTCGAGGCTGCCGCGCGCCACCTCAGCTTCAAGCGGGCCGCCAGGGAGCTCGGGGTGACGCCGACGGCGATCAGCCACCAGGTCCGGCTGCTCGAGGAGACGATCGGCGTCCGGCTGTTCGAGCGTCACGCGCGGCAGGTCGTGGCCACGCGCGAGGCGCAGCTCCTCTATCCGGTGCTCCGCGACGGGTTCGACGCGTTCGCGAGGGCGCTCGACGAGCTGGCCGCCCGCCGTTCGCGCCGCGCGATCACCCTCTCCGCCACGACGGCGTTCACGGCCAGGTGGCTCGTGCCGCGGGTCGCGGCCTTCCGCGAGGCGTGCCCCGGATTCGACCTGCGGCTCCACGCGTCGGACGAGCTCGTCGACCTGAGCGCGGGCGAGGCGGACGCGGCGATCCGGTACGGGCGAGGTCCGTATCCCGGGCTCGCCGCCGAGGTGCTGATCGCGGATCGCTTCGCGCCCGTCTGCAGCCCCGGGCTCGCCGTCCGCCGTCCGGAAAACCTGCGCGACGTGCCGCTGCTCCACTTCGAGTGGCGGCGCGTCGAGCGCGACACGCCGACATGGCGCCTGTGGCTCGAGCGCTCCGGTCTGTCCGGCGTCCGCGACGACGGCGGCGTCACGTTCTCCGACGAGGCCCACGCGATCCAGGCGGCGCTCGCGGGGCAGGGCGTCGCGCTCCTGAGCCTGGTCCTCGTCGCCGACGACCTGAAGAGCGGTGCCCTCGTGCAGCCGTTCGGCCCGGCGCTCGACGGCTATCGCTATCACTTCGTGCACCTCCCGGGCGCGGCGGCGCGCGAGGAGATCGCGGCGCTCCGGGGCTGGCTCTCTGCGGCGATGACCGGGGAATGACGGCGAACGCAGCGATGAGCTCGAACGAGCGCGCTGTCGCACGACGCGCGCTGTGCCCCGATCGCCGGCTATTTCCTGGCAGCGGGCGCGGGCAGCGCGACGTTCAGCGGGGCTTTCAGCCACGACGAGAGGCTCGTCTCCAGCGGGCACGCGGCGGCCTCTCCGCAGAGCAGCGCGTGCTTGGCGGCCAGCTGCGCCCCAAGCTCCTCTTCGCTCACACCGTGGGCGCGGGCGCACACCAGGTTCTTGGCGGTCTGAGCGGCGTTGAGGCTGCCGGCCGCTTCCACCACGACGACAGCGGGCTTGTTCGGGCAAGCGCGCTTCAAAGCGCCCAGGGCTGCGTCGTCCGTTTCGGAGAAGCCACCGTCGGGCAGCGCGTGGAAATAGAGCTTGGGGCCGGTCACGCGCGCCGGGCAGGTCTTGAGGCCGCAGTCCGCTCCGAGCCAGGCGACGAAGCCGCCGTAGCTCCCGAGATCAGGCCGCATGTCGAAATCCAGGTGCTCGACGCCGACGCCACCCGAAACGCGCGGCGCTCTGGCATACGGCTTGATGCCCGCGGCATCGAACGACCAGATCGGCGCGGGCAGCTCCGCGGGGCTCGCGCCCGCGTTGGCTTTCAGCTCGTACGGGACGATGAGCTCGTCGTTGCCGTCGTCGTCGTAGTCGTAGGCCTGGAGCGCCGAGATCTCGAGCCCACCGGGAGCCGCGGAAAGCGCGCCGAAGCTCGCGGTCTTGCGCTGGCCCTCGATGTCCACGCGCACGACCTCGAGCTCGAGCCGGAGGCTGCGCGTCGCGCCTTCACCTTGCGCGGAGGCGGCCTTGAGCGCGAGCGCCCACGAGCCGAGCCCCGCGGGCTGGCAAACGCCGAAGCGCGGTAGCTTCGTCGCCTCGGTGGCCGTGAGGCGCTCCGCCGGCTCGAGCTTCTGCGCGTTCTGCAAGGCCGCCTTGCTCTCTTCGAGCACCGCGGCGCAGCCGCGGCGGTGAGGAACGCCCGATGCCGCCCAGATAAGGCGGGCTTTCGAGCCGCTCACCTCGAGCGTGTAGCGGGTGTCACTCCATTCGAGCGTCACATCGCGCCGCTCGTCGCCGCTGAACGGCACCACCACGGTCAGGTCGCCGTATTCGTTGGGGAGCAGCTCCTCCCCCGGGAGCTCGGCACCTTCCGCGGCCGCGACGGCCCCGGGCGCGGGCTCGCGGCCTTCCGCCTGCTCCGCGCCGCCGGGCGTGCGGATGAGCGCACGCTTGGGGTGGCCGCCAGTGCCGTTCTTCTTGCGACAAAGGAACTGCAACCAGCCGTCGAGGCTCACGGCTTCGCAGCCGAGCCCCACGGCGCTTTCGATGTTCTCCTTCGCTCCGCCCTTGAAGGAGCTCGGCCGGCTGGCGCTGCCAGGCGACGGCGCGCTGGGCACCTCGGCGGTCGGCGCGCTGGGCAGCACGGCGGTCGGCGCGCTTTCCGCGGCGCTCTGCGAAGCCGCGGCGCTCGCGGCGGCCGGCGTGGCGGCGCTCGCTCCCGCGCTGGCGCTCGCGCTCGTTCCTGCGGGCTCCGCCTTGCTACACGAAAGCACCGCTCCCAGCACCCAGATCAACCCCACTGTCCTCATGAGGGGCCCATGGATAGCACCCCGCATGCCGGGTGACGTAACGCAAATCTGCCGACCTTTCGTGAGGTGTGCGGGCCCTGGCCAACGCCGCGCGTGGAGCGCGCCCCGCTTTTGTGTGTACGCAGAACCACAGGCGATGGGTGTAGGCCCAGCGTCGAACACGACGCGCTCGGACTCGTGTCGATGAAGGGCGTTGCGGCGCTGGCTGCTATCCATCCGCGGGCCCGGCGTCTCGTCGAAGACGCGTGTCCCCGCTCGCGACCTCCGGGGCGCGCGCCAGCCGCTCGGCCGAGGCCCTGCCGAACCGGAAGAAGACCGCCGGCGTCACCATGATATCGAGCAGCGTCGACGACAGCAGCCCGCCGAGGATCACGACCGCCACGGGCTGCAGGATCTCCTTGCCCGGCTGCCCCTCCGAGAGCGCGATCGGCACGAGCGCCAGCGCCGCCGTGAGCGCGGTCATCAGCACCGGGACGAGGCGCTCCAGCGAGCCGCGCACGATCATCGCCTCGCCGAACGGCTCGCCCTCGGCCTTCATGAGGTGGATGTAGTGCGAGATCATCATGATGCCGTTGCGCGAGGCGATCCCGCACAGCGTGATGAACCCGACGAGCGTCGCCACCGACAGGACGCCGCCGGTGAGGACGACCGCGAGCACCGACCCGACAAGCGCGAGCGGGATGTTCAGCAGGATCTGGAGCGCGACAGTCCACGAGCGGAACTGCGAATAGAGCACCACGAGCATCCCGGCGAGGCTCGCGATCGACAGCAGCCCGATGAGCCGCGACGCCGATCGCTGGCTCTCGAACTGCCCGCCGTACGTCACGTGGTAGCCCGGCGGCCTCGGGATCGCGCCCACCGCGCGCTGGACCTCGCCGACCACCCGCTCCAGATCGCGCCCGGCCACGTTGGCGGACACAACGATCCGTCGCTGCGTGTCGTCGCGGCTGATCTGGTTCGGTCCCGCGCTCTCCGTCACGTCGGCGAGCTCCGAGAGCGGGACCTTCGCGCCGCTCGGCGTGTCGACGAGCACGCGCCGCAGGGCGTCCGTGTCCTCGCGGAGCTCCGGCGGGTACCGGAGCACGACATCGATGGTCCGCTGGCCCTCCAGGAGCTGCGTGACGGTGCCGCCCGCGAGCGCCAGCTCGAGCTGCTCGGACAGCTGACCCGCGTTGACGCCGAGCTGCGCGGCGCGCTCCCGGTCCACCCGGATGGCGATCTGCGGGATCAGCACCTGCGGCTCGAGCTGGAGATCCTTCACCCCCGGGACGGCCTCCATCGCGTCGCGCGCCGCCTTGCCCAGGCGCCGCAGCTCACCGAGGTCCTCGCCGAAGATCTTCACCGCGATCTGCGCGCGCACGCCCGAGAGCAGGTGATCCAGCCGGTGCGAGATCGGCTGGCCCACGTTGATCGCCACGCCGGGGATCCTGTCGAGCGCCGCCCGGATGTCGCCGAGGATCGCCTCGCGCGCCCGCCCGGAGGCGGCGAGATCCACGTCGATCTCCGTGTAGTGGACCCCCTCCGCGTGCTCGTCGAGCTCGGCCCGGCCGGTCCGCCGCCCTGTCGAGACGACCTCGGGGACCTCGTGCATCAGCTGCTCGGCCAGCGTGCCGAGCCGGCTCGACTCCGCGAGCGACGTGCCCGGCCTGGCCACCACGTTGACCGTGAGCGTCCCCTCGTTGAACGGCGGCAGGAACTCGGCCCCGAGCAGCGGCACCGCCGCCGCCGCCGCGAGGACCAGCGCGCCCGCGGCCGCCATCACCGCCCCGGGGTGCCGCAACGACACCGCGAGCACGCGGCGATCCGCGGCCTTGAGCTTGCGAACGAGCCAGCCGTCCTCGTGGCTCATCTGCTTCATCGACGGCAAGAGAACCGAGCAAAGCGCAGGTGTGACCGTCAGGGATACAACCAGCGAGGCGAGGATCGACACGATGTAGGCGATCCCGAGCGGGGCGAAGAGCCGCCCCTCGATGCCGCTCATCGCGAACAGGGGGACGAAGACGAGGACCACGAGGATCGTCGCGAACACGATCGAGCCGCGGACCTCGCTCGACGCGTCGCGGATGACGTCGAGCGGCGGCCTCGGCGAGGCGAGCGCCCGGTTCTCGCGCAGGCGCCTCCACACGTTCTCGACGTCGACGATGGCGTCGTCGACGAGCTCGCCGATCGCCACGGCGAGCCCGCCCAGGGTCATCGTGTTCACCGACAGGCCGGCGGCCCGGAAGACGAGCGCGCTCACGAGGAACGAGAGCGGGATGGCGGTCAGCGTGATCGCGGTCGTCCGGAGGTTGAGCAGGAACAGGAACAGGACGATCGCGACGAGGATCGCGCCGTCGCGCAGCGCCTCCGCCACGTTGTGGATCGCGCTCTCGATGAAGGTCGCCTGCCGGAACAGGCGCGGGTTGAGGGTGACGCCGGCGGGCATCGATCTCTCGAGCTCGGCCACCGCCGCGTCGATCCGCTCGGTGAGCGCCACGGTGTCGGCGCCGGGCTGCTTCTGCACCGAGAGGATGACCGCGGGCTTGCCGTCGATCGAGCCGTCGCCCCGCTTGACCCGCGCGGCCTCCTCGACCGTCGCGACCTGCCGCAGGGCCACCGGCGTGCCGTTCCGCACGGCGATGACCGTGGCGGCGATGTCCGCCTCGGTCCGGGCGCGGCCGAGCGTGCGGACGAGGAACTCGAGCCCCCGCCGGTCGACGTACCCGCCCGTCGCGTTGGCGTTCGCGCCGGCGAGCGCGCGCGCGACCTCGTCGAGCGACACCGCCGCCGCGGCGAGCCTCGCCGGATCGACGGTGACCTGGATCTGGCGGACCTCGCCGCCGATGGGGATCACCTGCGCGACGCCGGGGATCGTGAGCAGCCGCGGCCGGATCACCCAGTCGGCCTGCGTCCGCAGGACCCTCGGCGAGACGCCCTCGCCCTGCACCCCGATCAGCAGGATCTCCCCCATGATCGAGGCGACGGGCCCCATCTGCGGCGTGATCCCCCGCGGCAGCTGCTCGGTCACCGTGGCGAGGCGCTCGGCGACGAGCTGGCGATCGCGGTAGATGTCCGTGGACCAGTCGAACTCGACGTAGACGACGCTGAGCCCCACGCCCGAGGTGGAGCGCACGCGCTCGACCCCGGGGGCGCCGTTCATCGCCCGCTCCAGCGGGATCGTGACCAGCGTCTCCACCTCCTCGGGCGCGAGGCCCGGCGCCTCGGTCATGAGCGTGACCGTGGGCCGGTTCAGGTCGGGGAACACGTCGATGGGCAGCTTCAGGAGCGAGTACGTCCCGTAGACGAGCACAAGCGCGGCGGCGGCGAGGACGAAGAGGCGGTTCCTGAGCGAGAAGCGGATCAGGGCGTCGAACATCGTCGCGGCTAGCCCCCCGCGGCGAGGAGGACGGTCATGGCGCCCTCGACGACAACGCGCTCGCCCGCGGCGACGCCCGCCGTGATCCCCACGGCGCCGGCGGACCTCGGCCCGACCGCGACGGCGCGCAGCTCGAACGTCTCGGGGCCTGTCTTCACGACCACCGTGGGCGCGCCGCTGCGATCGAGCAGCGCCGACACGGGGACGACAACGCTCTCGACGGCCGCGCCCCCGGCCATGCGCACGTGGACGAGCGCGCCCACCCGCGCGCGCCTGTCCTTGTTGTCGATCTCGAAGAGCGCCTGGACGGTGCGGGTCGCCGGGTCGACAAGCGCGGCGACGGCGAGGCGCCTCGCCTCGAAGCGCGCCGCGGGATCCGCGACGAGCGCCGCCTCGGCGCGGTCGCCGGAGAGGCGCGCCGCGTCCGCCTCCGGGATGCGGACGTCGAGCCAGAGCGTCGCGAGATCCACGATGCGCCAGAGCTCGGTCCCCTCGGCGACCTGGGCGCCCGGGCTCACGCGGCCGGAGACCACCGTGCCGTCGATCGTCGCGCCGAGCTTCTGCGCGCCCGCCCCGCCCGCGAGCGCCCCGACGTCCGCCCGGGCGCGCGCGGCCTCGGCCCGGGCGATCTCGACCTCGGCCTCGGCGGCCTGGATCTCCTTCTCGGCGACGAGGCCCCGGAGCTCGCGGCGCCGCGCGAGCTCGCGCTCGGCCACGCCGAGCCGCGCGTCGGCGACCGCGACCCGGGACGCGGCGTCGCTGCGCGACAGCCCGAGCTGCGCGCTCTCCGCGCCGCCCAGGCTCGGCCTGAGCGTGGCGAGCGGCTGCCCCTTCTTCACCTCGTCGCCGAGCCGGACGAACCCTCCCTCGGGCGGGAAGAGGCGGCCCGCCGTCGGGGCGACCACGGCGAGCTCGCCGGCCGGGCGCGCGATCACCGTGCCGATCTGCCCGAGCCCCGCCGCCAGCGCGCCGCGCCGCGCGCGCTCGGTGCGGAGCCCCAGGAGGAACTGCGTCTCGATCGACACGTGGGCCACGTTCGGATCCGCCGCCGTCGCCGCGGACGGCCTCGCCGGCGCGCCGTGATCCTCGCCCCCGTGCGCGTCGGCGCGCTCCTCGAGGCCGAAGGACGCGAGCGCCGAGGCGACGGCGAGCGCCGAGGCGACGGCGCCGACGGTGATCGGGCGCGCGCGGCTCACGAGGCCACCTGCGAGAGCGCGGGCCGGCCCTCCGGAGGCTCGCTTCCCGCAGGTGGCTTCCGCCGCGCGCGCCGCCCGAGCGCATACCCGATCGCGCCGCTGAGCACGGCGAGCGCGCCCGCGCCGACGGCGAGGCTGCCGGCGGGCACCCCCGGGGCCGACGCCGCCGCGGGCGGCGCCGCGGCGGGCGGAGCGGCGCCGAAGCGGAGATCGCCGACGATCACGAGGTCGAACGCGTCCCCGGCCTCGACCGACACGACCCCGTTGGCCGTCGTCCCCGGGGCGGCGGCGGGGAGGGCGAGCTCGTACACGCCGGCCGCGCCCGTCTTCGCCGCGTCGGCGGCGAAGGTCAGCCCGCCCTTCAGCTCGAGCCGGACGCGCGCGCCTTCGACCGGCGCGCTGGAGTCGGCGCGGGCCACGTAGACGCGCGCGGGCAGCGTGCCTTCCGCCTTCCGCGCCGGGTACTTCACCACCACCGAGAACCTCGCTGTCTCTCCCGACACAACGTGCTCCGTCCCGGTGCTCGCGGCGCGCGGCGCGGCGGGCGCCGTGTGGTCCTCGCCCCCGTGCGCGAGGGCGCGCGGGGCCGCCGCGCAGAGCGCGAGCGCCGCGGCCAGGGCGGCGGCAGCGACGCCCCGATTTCGCCGGTGCCGCGGGGTCGTCATCTCAGTGCCCGTGCCCGTCGTGGCCGTGCCCCTCGTGCCCCGTGTGGCCGTGCCCCTCGAGGTGGAACGCGAACCGGAGCGAGGCCGCCGCGCCCCCGGCCGGCGTGATGCTGAGCACCCCGTCCAGGTGATCCTGCTGGACCGGATCGACCTTGCCCCGGAGCACGTCGGCCTTCTCGTCGTAGGCGAGCTGGACCTCCTTCGCCCCCGCGACGACGGGGCGGAGGCTCGCGGTGACGCCCTTGGCCGAGCGGGGCTTCTCGCCCGCGTCCAGCATCCAGACCGTGATGTCGCCGGTCTTCTCGAGCTTCACCTCGACGTGGCCGTCCCCGAGCGACTGCACGACGCCGCCGTGGGGCGAGCCGTGGGCGTGCTCTCCGGTCGGGTGATGCGCCGGCGTGTCGGCGAAGGCCGCGGTGCCTCCGGCCGGCACCGTGAGGGTCATCTTCATCGGCGCGCCGCGCACCTTCAGATCCCAGGTGTAATCCGCCTTGTCCGGCGCCGGGCCCTTCGCCGAGAGCGACCCCTTCGCCTCGTCCGGCGCGAGCGGGAGGGTCTTCTTCTCCTTCCCCTTCGGCTCGATCGTGATGGTGCCGGCGACGTCCTTCGGCGGGATCGGCGTCCGCACCGCGTCGCTCACGTAGAGGTCGACGGCGCCGTCGGCCCCGACCACGACCTCGACGTGGTTGTCGCCCTCCATGGTGACCAGGCCTCCGTGGCGGGGGTTGTGATCCGCGTGAGGGCGCTTTTCGCTCGC
Source organism: Sorangium sp. So ce887 (assembly GCF_051521455.1). NCBI lineage: Bacteria > Pseudomonadati > Myxococcota > Polyangiales > Polyangiaceae > Sorangium > Sorangium sp. So ce887. The sequence continues at coordinate 1,087,017 of NZ_CP150354.1, forward strand.
GGCGTGGTCGTGGGGCGCCGGCGCCGGCGCCGCCGCGGGACCCTGCTTTGGGCCGGCCTTCGCGTGGTCGTGGCCAGGCGCCTCCTTCGTGGAACAGGCCAGGAGCGGGATCGAGACGAGCAATGAGAAAAGGATTTGGCGCATCGTGCTTTCCTGGAGCCGAGGTTCTTGCCCGGGAGAGCATGCCCCCGAGCAACGAGCGCGCCAAGACGCCACACGCGCAGATCCCGCGCTCCGGTGCGGCAGATCGCTCTCTCAGTGACCTCGAGGGTCACCGCGTTGTGACCCTCTCGGTCACAGATCGCCCCCTCGCCGGGATCGGCGAGCGCGTCGCCCGGCCGGATCGGGGCCGAGGACGCCTCTCGCGGCCCCGGTACGCGGCTTGCGACGCGGCGGGCGGTGTCCTCGGCCATGGCTCCGCCTCCCGCTCCGCAGCGCCTCTATCGGCTCCGCCGCCGGCTGCTCCTGGTCATCAGCCTCCTCGTCGCCCTGGTGGTGGCGAGCGGCGCCGCCACGGTGCTCACGGGCCTCGCGTCCCGCCGCGCGATCCTCGAGGCGCACGACCTCGAGGTCGCGTCCCGCCGGGCCGCGCTCCTCAGCGTCACCGCGCGCGAGCAGTACATCCACGAGGCCCACACGATCATCCTGCGCGACCGCTCCCACGTCGCGCACCACGACGCCTGGGTGAGCGAGCTCGGCGACAAGCTCGCCGAGCTGCGGCCCAGCCTCGGCGCCGACGCGGCCGCGCAGCTCGACGACATCGGCAGGGCGAGCCGCGAGCTCAGCGAGCTCTTCGCGAAGGAGATCCTCCCGGCGATCGACAGGCAGGACTGGCACGCTGTCCACCACGCGCACGATCGCGCGAACGCGCTCGTCGACCGGATGACCGAGCACGCCGACCGCCTGGCGCGGCACTACGACGAGCGCGCCCTCGCCGCGGAGCGCCGGGCCGAGCAGTTCATCCGGTTCGCGCTGATCCTCGCGACGGCCGTCTGCGCGCTCGCCGCCGCGCTCGCCCTGATCGCCGGGCGCAACCTCTGGCGCTCGTTCTCCACGCCGCTCGCCTCGCTCGAGCGCGTCGCCGAGCGCGTCGCCACGGGGGATCGCAGCGCGCGCGTCGAGCCGGTCGCGGCCGTGGAGCTCGCGGCGGTCGCCGACGCGTTCAACCGCATGCTGGACGCGCTCTCGCGCGCCGAGGCCAGCCTTGTCGCCTCGGAGCGGCTCGCGGCGGTCGGGCGCGTCGCCGCGGGCGTGGCGCACGAGATCAACAACCCCATCGCCGTGATCCGCGGCTACGTGAAGACGATGGTGAAGGAGGCAGGGACGCCCGAGCTCCGCGAGGAGCTCTCGATCCTCGACGAGGAGGCGGCGGCCTGCCAGCGCATCGCCGAGGAGCTGCTCATGTACGCGCGCTCGCCGGTCCTCGCGCCGCGCCCCGTGCAGGCCGACGAGCTCCTCCGGGACGCCGCCTCGCACTGCGACGGGCCGCCCGGGCGGGGCGACCCGCGCCTCTGCGTGGACGCCGAGCCGGCCTTCATCGCGGTGGATCCGCTCCGGATCCGGCAGGTCGTCGTCAACCTCGTGGCCAACGCGCGCGAGGCGACCGCGGGAGACGAGGAGATCGTCGTGCGCGGGAGGCGGCTTGACGGCGGGTACCTCATCGAGGTCCTCGACCGGGGCGCCGGCGTCCCCGACGAGGCGCGCGAGCGGCTGTTCGAGCCGTTCTTCACCACCCGCCGCGACGGCACCGGACTCGGTCTCGCGGTCTGCTATGGTCTCGTCACCGCGCACGGCGGGACGATCCGGGCGGAGCCCAGGCCGGGGGGCGGCTCCCGGTTCGTGGTCGAGCTGCCGGGCGTCCTCGTCGACGAAGCAAGGGAGAGCCAGGAGCGCGCATGAAGCCGACGGTGCTTGTCGTGGACGACAAGGCGAACATGCTGACGCTGCTCTCGAAGGTGCTCGGCAAGGGCGCCAGGGTCCTGACGGCGCGGGGGGTGCGGACGGCGCTCCAGGTCCTTGAGACCGAGCCGGTCACAACGGTGCTCTGCGATCTGCGCATGAACGACGGGGACGGGCTCGACGTGCTGCGGGCGGTGCGCGCGCGCTGGCCCGGGGTGCCGTTCATCCTGATGACCGCGTATGCGTCGGTCCCGACCGCGGTCCAGGCGATGCGCGAGGGCGCCTACGACTACGTGATGAAGCCGTTCGACCCGGACGAGCTGCGCGCGCTCGTCGAGCGGGCGACGGCGCAGGCCGCCGTGCTGAAGGGCGAGTCGAGCGCGCCGGAGGCGCAGGGCTTCGCGGCCATGACGGGGCGCTCGCCCGCGATGCGGGCCCTCTACACGATCATCGAGCGCGTGGCGCCGACGGACGCGACCGTGCTCATCTTCGGCGAGACGGGCACCGGCAAGGAGCTCGTGGCGCGCGCCATCCACGAGCACTCGTCGCGCGCGTCGCTCCGCCCCATCGCGGTCAACTGCGCGGCCATCCCGCGCTCGCTCATCGAGAGCGAGCTGTTCGGCCACGCCCGCGGCTCGTTCACGGGCGCCGTCGCCGACCGCGCGGGCCTGTTCGAGGAGGCGCACGGGAGCACGCTGTTCCTCGACGAGATCGGCGAGCTCCGGCCGACGGTCCAGGCGAAGCTCACGCGCGTGCTCGAGGAGCGGGCGGTGCGGCGCATCGGCGAGTCGCGCGAGCGCAAGGTCGACGTGCGGCTCATCAGCGCGACGCACCGCGATCTCCGGGCGATGGTCAAGGCGGGCGCCTTCCGCGAGGATCTCTGGTTCCGGCTCAACGTCTGCGTCATCGAGCTGCCCCCGCTCCGCGACCGCGCCGAGGACATCCCGCTGCTCGCGCAGCGGTTCCTCGCCGAGCGGGCGCCGCAGCCGCGGTCGGTGGTGACCGGGTTCTCGGCCGCGGCGATGAGCGCGCTCCAGACGTACCGCTGGCCGGGCAACGTGCGCGAGCTCAAGAGCGCTGTCGAGCGGGCGCTCGTGGTCGAGACGGCGGGCGAGATCCGGCTGGAGTCGCTGCCGCCCGAGGTGCAGGGGGCGAGCCCGCTGCGGCTCACGAGCTCGAGCGACATCGACCTTGCCCAGCTCTCGTACCGCGAGGCGGTCGACGCCTCGCGCGAGGAGATGAACCGCCGCTACCTGGAGGCCGTGATGCGCCGCTTCCGGGGCGACGTGCTGAAGGCCGCCGCGCACGCGGGCGTCGAGCGCGAGAGCTTCTACCGGCTGCTCCGCCGCTGCGGCCTGTCCGCCGACGACTTCCGCGAGGAGCGCCGGGGCGCGGGCGCGGACGGCGCGAAGAGCTGAGTCGAGCGATGGGCCGTCCCGGAGCAACGAGGGTCGCTGCGGCGCTCCTCGCCTGCCTGCTCGGCGGCGCGTGCTCGGAGGCGCCGCCCCCGCCGGCCGGGCAGGGCGGCGCCGGCGCGACGTCCGTGACGACCACCTTCGTGAGCATCGGCACGGGCTTCGGGGGCGCCCCGGAGGAGCTGCCGCACACGTTCCTTGTGACCGGCGTGGTCACAGACGGCGCGGCGCCGCTGGAGGGCGCCATCGTGATGCAGGCCGGCGGGGAGCCGGCCCTCCTGACCGGCCCGGACGGCGCGTTCTCCATCGAGATCACGCGCGACATCCCGGGCCAGCCAACCGTGGTCGCCGCGAAGATCGAGTATCGGACCGACGGCATCGAGTTCGAGCTTCTCCCCGACGGGCCGGTGGAGCTCGCCCTGCGCCGCGTGTCGCCGCCGGACAACGCGCTCGGCTACACCTATGGCGACCCGGGCGAGGGCGACGCCCACAACTCGACGCGCTTCTGCGACCACTGCCACACGACGCTCGTGGCCCAGTTCCTCGAGTCGGGGCACGCGCGGTCGGCCAGGAACCCGCTCCTCCAGGCGGTCTACGCCGGGGTCTCGCTGGCTCACGAGGACGAGGCGGCGTGCGCGGCCGCGGGCGGGCGCTGGAAGGCCGGCCGCGTTCCGGGGACCGAGGCCGGCGTCGCGATGCGGTGTTACCTCGGGGGCGGCGTCTTGCCGGATCTCAACCCCTCCTGCGGCGGGGCGGCGCGGCCGTCGTGCGATGATCCCGCGCTGCCCGCGGCGGAGCGCCCGGCGGCGTTCGGCGCGTGCGCCGACTGCCACGCTGCGGGGATCGACGGCCCCGCGGGCGGGCGCGACCTGCTCGACGCAACAGGCATCGCCTTCGAGAAGGGCGACCACTGTGACGTCTGCCACAAGGTCCGCGACGTCGACCTGAGCAAGCCGCCCGGGGTCGCCGGCGCGCTGATGATCCAGCGCCCGCGGGAGCGGATCTCCGTGGATCCTTCGTCGAAGCTCCTGGAGGTGATGTTCGGCCCGCGGCCCGACGTGCCGAACAGGTTCATGGGCGGGAGCTATCAGCCGAAGTTCTCGACCTCGGAGTACTGCGGCGGCTGCCACGAGCAGAGGCAGGCGGCGCTCCTGCCGGGCGCGGCGCTCGACCCGGCGCGCTGGCCCGACGGGCTGCCGATTCACGAGACGTTCTCCGAGTGGGCCGGGAGCGCGTGGAACCGCCCCACGTCGCAGTGCCAGGGCTGTCACATGCCGGGGGTCCCGTCGCTGAAGAACAGCGTCGACGTGGCGACCGAGGCGAACGCGAGCGTCTCGCTGGGCTTCGTCCGCCCGCCGGGGTCGGTCCTCTCGCACATCTTCCGCGGCCCGCTGGAGGGCACGCCGCCGCTCATCCGGGGCTCGGTCGAGGTCCGCATCGCCGCCGCCTCGGTCGTCTCGGGCGAGCTGGAGGTCACGGTCGCCCTGGCCAGCGAGCTCTCGGGCCACGCGGTCCCGACCGGGGAGCCGATGCGCGCGCTCGTGCTCCTCGTCGCCGCGGAGGCCTGCGGCGGGCCCATGGCGGCGTCGAGCGGCATGACGGTGCACGACACGGGCGGCGCGCTCGCGGAGGCGCGCGTGGGCGCGGGCGCGGGCGCGCAGCTGACGGGCGCCGTGCTCGCCTGGCCGGAGGGCGCGGCGCGCGCGAGGGCAGGGGACGTGGTGCGGGTCGTCCGCCCCACCGGAGCGCATGACGATTACACGGGTGTCGGCCGCTTCGCGGATCCGTCGCTCGACGCCGCCGACAAGGGGCTCGAGATCCGCGCGCCGGTGGGCGAGGCGCGGGTTGTCGACGTCGACGCGGGCGGGGGCGGGATCACGCTGAGCGGCGCCATTGCTGCGCAGGACGGGGATATCGTCTACCTCGGCGCGCCGCTGCCGGCGCCGCCGGCCGATGCCGAGCGACCGGCGGCCGCGTTCGCCGGGGCCGCGGGATACACCTTCGCGAAGGTGCTGGTCGATCCGGCGGGCGCGCGGCACGCGCCGCAGCACCGCGCAGTCGACATCGCCAGCGATAACCGCATCCCGCCGGGGCATGTCGCGGTGACCTCGCACGGCTTCGCGATCCCCGCGGGGTGCTCGGGGACGGCGAACGTCACTGCCACGCTGCTCTACCGGCCTGTCCCGCTGGCGCTCGCGCGCGAGCGGGGGGTAGGCGCGCGCGATCACCTGGTCGATTCGGCCTCATGGCCGGTGCCGCTCGATTGAGCGGAGCCGCCGCTACGCCTCACAGCCGAGCGAGCCGTCCATCTTCGAGCAGCATCCAGGGGGTCGAAGGCGAGTACGCCTCGGTCCCGGCGATGGGCAGGCTTGGCGCATCCGTGAGCTGATCGAGCCCCTTGTCTCGGAGCCGCATCCCGCGTTCGGTGAGGCGATAGACCTCCGAGAGCATCGGGTAACCAGCGTTAGGCGGCTTCGGTCCAGGCGCACGCTCCACAGCCGCGCTTGCGTCGTGGTCCGCCCAATGATTCAGGCGATCGACAAGAAACAGATCTCCTGTATACGACAGGAATCCACGCAACTCCGTCCCCTGCTGCGACTTATGGCAGAACACGGCGAGCGGTGTCCGCCATTCCTCTGACAGGAGCTCCAGCAAGAGCTCGTCGAATCGACTCAAGAGCAGGCGACCGTCCGGAGTCCTCCTTGCATGAAAGCAGGAGAGCAGGGCCCACAAAGAAGCGAGCTCCGGGAACCCTTCCACGCCGCGGGCGCAACTTTCAACGAAGGGTCGAGGATCCGCATCGGCGTACATGGCCCATAATTGCGCGGCGCGATCGTAGCGCTCGCGTGGCCAGGATTGCGCTTTGTCGAGGCGCTCTAGAAGGATCGCGTCAGAGCGATCAGATACCGAATCTGTGCACTCGAACATCGGCGCCGGCTCGTCAAGTTCACGTGAGATGGCCAGTGGCGCAAAATCGATAACCGTCACCTCATCGTATGAGATTCCGACCTGGTGCAACCAGCTACAGGCTCTCCACAGGTTCAACCGCTCGTGTACGCTCGACGACGCCCACAAGACAACTGGAGGTTTCCAACAGATCTCCGACGAATGTAGCCGGTCGAATTTTTCGGACGAAGCCCAAAACATTTCACGCGCGCGCGCATGCTCCTCGGCGTCTTGGCGGCTCGGACCGATGACGAGGCAATCAGACGCAGGCACGACGCTGGACGCGCCCATGCGCAACAGCTGCTCCGCCGTCGGCGTGTCGAAGGCAACATGGGTCGCATTGCGAAGGGTCGGGCGGTCAGCCATGGTCACTCAAATCCGCATTCGTAACATTCCGAATACTTATATGGATGTTTGTTGATGCAGTTTCTCTGGCAAATCGCACGAGAGTCTTTTTGTACTCGATCTCACGAGTGCACGGGTAACCCTTGTCCTGGCAGGCTTCGAACATGTCGGTACATGTCTTGCTCGGCGAGCACGCCCCCGCCATCTCCAGCTGTGCGCTGCCCACGTCTTCGCCCCCTCCTTCGTTTGCTTTGCCGTTACTTGGAAAATCCCCCGCCCCTGCCGATTCTGTCGGATATCCAGCACCCGCGCTTCCTGGATCCACTGTGTCGCAGGTGTAGGACAAGTCGCATGCCGACGCGAGCACCATCACGAGCCCGCCGCACAGCACGAGCGCGCTCACCTTCGCCTTCAGGCCGTGTTCCCTGTTCTTACCCATCCGGATGAGCGCATCCGATCTCGCAGCAAAAAGGCGGCGTCAACAGGTGATCTGGCCACATTACGTCCGGACGGTCCTTGCACCTGCGAAGCGGAGCGCGACCGGTCGCGATGGTGGTCGAGGCGTGCGTCAGCGAGCTCGGCAGCGTCTCGTCCACCCGCTGGCTCTGCGCGATCGCGCTGGCGACGATGACGACCGCTTCAAGGTAGACACGCCGGCCCAGGAAGACGACCGACGGCGGCGTGACCCGTCGCCGGCACCCCTCCCGGCGGCAGCAGAGTAAGCGCCCGGCCATCGCCATGGGCGCGCGCCCGTGCGGCTCACGTCGCGCGACGCCTGCGTCGACGCTCACCGCGTGGGGTCGGAAGGACGCGCGAAGTCCTCGCGGTAGCTGCCCTGCTCGATCTCGTGCAACAGCGACGTGCGCTTCGGCGCCCATCCGAGCCGGCGTGCTCGCGTGGCGCGCACGCGGCTGTTGGACGCCCCGCAGTAGCGGACGGCATCCTCACCGAAGGCGGCGATTGCCTCGGCGAGCGGCAAGGAGACGGTGCTCCCTTCGTACCCGAGCATGCGGCCTGATGGCGGCGGCGCTGTCCAGGAACCGGGCCTCGCCCGCCTCGGCGAAGAGGAAGTCGGCGCCGAGCCCTGAACGAGGCGGTTGATGGCGACGCTCGCAACCTGAATGCCCCGCTTTCATGAAATGCTGGAGTTCCGTTCGATGATTCGATCCGATACAGGACACCTCCTCGCCTTCTGCACGTCCCGTGAAACCTGGCGGCGCGCAGGAGGCCGTCAATGGCGCATCCGCTGCCGAGGCCCTGTGCTTCCTTATGCGTCCGCCTTAGATTCTCCGCGGAATGGAGGGACCCATGACGAATACGACAAAACTCTTCGCCTTGCTCGCGACCTGCGTGATATCCGCCGTCTCCGCGCCCGCGCTCGCGGTCGGGGGCGCGGGTACGCAGGCGGCAAATGTGGAGAATGCGGCCGCATCTCGGCTCCTGACGGTCGCTGGACACGGGGAGGTGATGCTGAACCCGGATTCGCTGCGCACGAGCATCTCGATCCGGGTGCGGGCGGAGACGCTGGCGCAGGCGCGCGCGGAGGCCGGGAGCAAGACGCGGGCGGTGATCGCGGCGCTGGAGGGCCTCGGGATCCAGGCGTTGCAGGTCCGGACCGTGGAGATCGCCGTGACGCCGATCCCGGAACGCCAGAGGCCGGGGGACGACACGCCGCCCCGGATCATCGGCTACGAGGCGGAGAGCAGGCTCTCGGTCGCCCTGCGCGACGTCACCGTCAAGGAGCTGCGCGCCCACGGCTCGCGTATCCTCGATACGGCGCTCGCCGCGGGCGCCAATGTCGTCGGCGGGGTCGACTTCTTCCTGAGCAAGCCCCGGGAGGCGCACAGGCTGGCGCTCGCCGCGGCCGTGCGCGACGCGCGGGAGAACGCAAAGGTGGTGGCCGGCGCGGCGAACGTCACGGTGAGCGGCCTCCGCACGATCAAGACCGTGGCCGCGGAGAGCTACGGATACGCGCAGAAGGCCATGATGGCCGACGCCGTGGAGACGGTGACCGGCTTCCCGGTCGAGCCCGGGGAGATCCGCGTGACCACCCAGGTGACGGCGAGCTTCCTGTTCACGAAATGACCCGGCTCGATTGCAGCCGAGCAACATGTCGTGTGCCGGGGTCGGCTCGAGCAGAATTCGCTCGGTGATCTCCTCGGTGAACACGATGATCCCACCGATCTCGCCGCCCGTCGTGTACCACGGATAGATCGTCCACCGCAACGCGAAGGAATCCCCATGAGAGTCGGCGTCGCCGCCATGATCCTTGTTTCCTTTCCCTTCCACGCTGCCTGCTCCGACGGCGGCTCATCGACCGGAGACGGCCGGACCGGCGGAACGGCCGGATCCGGCGGTGCCGCGGGGACGGGCGCCGGCGGCACGACCGGGGTGGGCGCCTCGGCGGGCGCGGGTGGCACGGGCGCGGGCGAGCTGCTCGATCTCTGCGCGGGTCTCGTGCAGGACAAGGAAGCGCACCCGATGACCGAGCTCGCCAAACCGGCGCTCGGCGAGGTCGTCACCGACGCCGAGTTCGGCACCACGATCCGCCGGATCACGGCGGTCGCGGTGGATGGCGGGAACGACCCGGTCATCAAGCCGATGTACTCGACCATCTCGGCGTGGAACGCAGACGAGTCGAGGCTCATCCTCTTCTCTGTCGCGGCCGGCGAGCACCAGCTCTACGACGGCAAGACCTATCAGTTCATGAAGGCGCTCGACATCTCGCCCGCGGACATCGAGCAGGTCTACTGGCACACCTCCGAGCCCGACATCCTGCTCTACGTCGACGGCAAGGACTTCATCCGTTACCACGTCGGCGCCGGCACGAAGGAGGTCGTGACGACGTTCGACTTCTGCTCGGGCGGCCCGAGCGCGGGCAGCGACCCGCTGTTCATGTCGTGGGACTCGAACCGCATCGGCCTGACGTGCGATGACCAGGTGTTCATCTACGACATCGGCCAGAACACGGTGCTCGCGAGGAAGACGCTCGACGAGAACCCCGCCCAGGTCGCGCCGAGCGGGACGCTGGCGTTCCTGAGCGACAGCGGCGGCGTGACCGATCCGCAGCTGAACGTGCTGCGTACTCTGGACCTGCTCGAGCCGTACGGTCACGCGTCGTTGAGCAGGGTGAACGGTCACGACACCTGGAACGGGGTTGTCTACGACCCCGGTCCCGGCGGCAATGAGGACATCGGGCTCCTCGTGACATGGGATCTCGCGGACGGCACCTCGAAGGTGGTCATCGGGCCGGAGACGGGGTGGCCCTATCCGCCGACAGGGCACATCTCGGGGATGGCGTACAGGCAGCCGGGGTGGATGTTCGTGTCGTCGATCGGCGATCCGTCGGGGGCAGGGGTGCTCGACATGGAGAACCTGATCGCCGACACGAGCACGGGCAAGGTCTGCCGGATTGGCCGCCACCGGAGCTGGGGCAAGGAGAACACCAGGCTCGCCGAGCCGTACTGGGCCGAGCCGCACACCGTGCCCAGCCCGCGCGGCACGCGCGCCGTGTTCGGGAGCGACTGGGGCAATGGCGATACCGTCGACACCTACGTGATCGAGCTGCCCGGCTACAAGCCTTGATCACGGGCCGCGAAGGGCCTCGCGCGGCTCGATGGGATGGAGCACCGACGTCGTGGGAGGGGCGCGAGGACGAGGGGATCCTGCTCGTACGGAGCGCGGGCGAGGCGCTGTCCTGGATGTGAGCGCCGGCGCATCGGGCCGCTCGCAGCCCGCGCGGTGCCGCGCGCCTGCGCCGCGAGGGCGCTGGCGCTGGACAGGGGGGTACGCTATGGCCGGAGCGATGAGCGAGCAGCGTGAGAAGACGTCAGGCGTGGAGGGGAGCGCCGCGCGCGGAGAGGCGGGAAAGACGGAAACGTCGGCGTTCCGCGATTACCGCGCCGAGGCGCGGCCGAGCGTGAAGGAGTTTTACCGCCTGAACCACGAGGGGCAGACGCTCGCCTTCGTGCAGGAGAAAGAGCGGCAGTACCTCGGGCTCGACCGGCGCCGGATGGGCATGTGGGAGGTGCTCGAGCTGCTCGACCAGGTGGTCGACGACAGCGATCCGGACACGGAGCTGTCGCAGATCGCGCATGCGCTCCAGTCCGCGGAGGCGGCGCGGCGGGACGGGCAGCCGCGGTGGTTCGTGCTGACCGCGCTCATCCACGACGCCGGGAAGATCCTGTGCACGTGGGGCGAGCCGCAGTGGGCCGTGGTGGGCGACAGCTTCCCGGTGGGCTGCGCCTTCTCGGACCGGATCGTCTTCCCCGAGCTCTTCGCGCGGAACCCGGACATGACGAACCCGGCGTACCAGACGCCGTGCGGGATCTACGAGGAGGGCGCGGGGCTCTCCCGGGTGCACATGTCGTGGGGGCACGACGAGTATCTGTATCATGTGGTGAAGGACCACCTGCCGCTCGAGGCGCTCACCATGATCCGATATCACTCGTTCTACGCGGCGCACCGCGAGGGAGCGTACGGGCACCTGATGAACGAGCAAGATCGGCGGATGATGGAGTGGGTGCGGCGGTTCAACCCGTACGATCTGTACTCGAAGGCCGACGCCCCGCCGGACGTGGAGCGGCTGAAGCCGTTCTACAAGGATCTCATCGCCGAGCTCCTGCCGGCCGAGCTCCGCTGGTGAGGGCACCTGTCGCGCTTGCTGTCGGCTCCTCGAGCGGGTGCCAGGCGCGCTCCAGGAGCAGGGCGAGCCAGGTGTGGGGTGCCCTACTGATTCGCCCTCCGACACACGTTGTTGCCAGAGCGAAATTATAAATTAAGCGTGAAATTTTCCCGGAGACACATATCCCTACAAGCCCGCATCGTGAAGCTGTAGGCTGGGGGGATGGCGGCCGATCGACTGCCGCTTCGGACCCCCTCGGGGGCTGCCCGTGCGCGGTGTGGCCGCGGCGATGATCAAGGCACGCCTTCGCGGGATTTATGGCAGGGATTTTCCCTTTGGAGGATGCAAGCATGAGGTCAACACCCCTTACCCTTCTACTCTCGGCATTCCTGTGCGCTACCGGCTGTTCGGACGGCGGTGGCGACGGGGGAGGGGAGACCGGCGGCGCGGGCACGACGGGCGGCACTTCGGGCGGCACGACAGGCGGCACGGGTGGCGCGACGGGCGGCACTTCGGGCGGCACGACAGGCGGCACGGGTGGCGCGACGGGCGGCACCTCGGGCGGCACGACAGGCGGCACGGGTGGCGCGACGAGCAGCTCGGTCGGCACGGGCGGCGGCGGCACGGGCGGCGGCGGCACGGGCGGCGGCGGCGCGGCCGCCAGAACTCCTGCTGCAAGCGCCGCCACCATGAGGGAGGCCGGTGAGAAGGCGAACCCCCCGATCCTGATCGGCGCGGCCATCTCGGGCTCCGGCCTCGGTGATAACAACTACAAGCGCGTCGCTGCTGCTGAGCACAACTACGTGACAGCAGAGAACGAGATGAAGTGGAACGCGCTGGAGCCCAACGCGGGGCAGTTCAGCTGGGGCGCCGCCGACAACATCGTGAACTGGGCGCGTGACAACAACATGAAGGTCAAGGGTCACACGCTGGTGTGGCACAACCAGTTGCCGGGGTGGGCGAACTCCCTGAGCGGGGCGGCAGCGGTAGAGCAGGCCATCCGCAGGCACATCGAAGGCGTGATGGGGCACTTCAAGGACCGGGTCAAGGACTGGGACGTGGTCAACGAAGCGGTCCTGACCGACAGCGACACCGGCGTCGGCAATCCCCGCATGCGACCCTCGGTGTTCCAGAACGCGCTGGGCGAGAGGTTCATCGACCTCGCTTTCGAGATCGCGAGAGAGCAAGACCCCACCGCCAAGCTCTATTATAACGATTACAGCATCGATGCGCTCAATGACAAGGCCGACTTTGTCTACGAGATGATCAAGGGGATGGTCGAGCGCGGGGTCCCGATCGACGGCGTCGGGTTCCAGATGCACATCGGCCCACCGAACAACAAAGCCGGTGGAGCGGATGTGGCGGCAAACTTCAAGCGCTTCACCGATCTGGGCCTGGAAGTGCTGATCTCCGAGATGGACATCAACCGTTGCGGCGGTCAGGTCTCCGCCGAGGAACAGCTCACGTTCTATCACGACATCGTCGAGGCCTGCTTCGTGTTGCCCAAGTGCGTCGGCATCACCTTCTGGGGGATCAACGACGGCAGGTCGTGGCTCAACAGCTGGAGCGGGGCGCTGTGCAACGGGCAAAGCTCTCAGTCTCTGCTCTTCAATGACCAGTATCAGAAGAAGGAGACCTACAACAAGGTGCTGGACGCGCTGCTGGGCCGCTAGGGTCCTCCTCGCGCCGCGGGCGGCGACGGCCCGGTCACCGGCGCAGGTCGTCCGCCCGCTCTCCTCTCCTTGCTCCCCTCCCTCGCGCAGCGAAGCTGCCTGGCGGCCGCCCGCCGCCACGTCGGCCGCCGCAGCTCCGCTGACCCATCACCGCAGATTCATCCCTGGGCGACGCGGTGCTAGCGCGACCCTCGACGATGTGGGAGATGCGCCTGGCCCGCGGGGTCCGCGACGCGTCCGGTGAGCATGGCCCATTACGTCTCGGTCTTCCTCATGTCGCTGTCGGCGATCTTCTTCGTCGTGGATCCGATCGGCATCGTGCCGCTGTTCCTGACGATGACGGCGGGCGATCCGCCGGAGAAGGTGCGGCGCACGGCGCTCCGGGCGTGCGCCGTCGCCGGCGGGCTCATGCTCTTCTTCGCCCTCTTCGGCGGAGTCATCTTCAAGGTCTTCGGGGTCTCGCTGGCCGCGTTCCGGATCGCGGGCGGCCTCTTGCTGCTCATCACGGCGCTCGACATGCTGCGCGCCCGCTCCTCGGCGACGCGCACCACCCCGTCCGAGGAGCAGGAGGGCATCGCGAAGGAGGACGTGGCGCTCGTGCCGCTGGCCATGCCGCTCCTGGCCGGGCCGGGCGCCATCGCCACGGTGATGGTGCTGATGTCGCGCGGGGGCGACGACCCCGTGGCCATGGCGCTCGTGCTCGCCAGCGTGGCCATCACCTTCGTGGCCTCCTACCTCGTGCTGCGCGGCGCGGGGCTGGTGCAGCGGGCGCTCAAGGCGTCCGGCGTGGCCGTGCTCGAGCGCGTCATGGGCCTCATCCTGGCCGCCATCGCGGTGCAGTTCATGGCCGACGGCGTGAAGGAGCTCTGGCGCGGGTGACGGCCCGCGCCGCGCGGACTCACGTGAAGGCGTGCGCGTGGGCGCGGGCGAAGTCGCGGAAGGCGCGCGGCGCGCGGCCGGTCACGCGCTGCACGACGTCGGTGACGCGGTCCTCGGCGCCGTCGCGGATGGCGAGGTCGAGCCGCACGAGGAACGCGGCGTACGGCGCGGGCACCCCCGCCTTCACGAGGTGCGCGCGGGCGGCGTCCTCGTCGACGCGGATGTGGCGTATCGTCCGGCCGGCGACCTCGGACACGATGGCCGCCACGTCATCGTAGCTGAGCGCCTCCGGGCCGGTGATGACGTGCGACGCGTTGTGGGGCGCCTCGTCGAGGAGCGCGCGCGCGGCGACCTCCGCGATGTCGCCGGCGTCGACGAAGCCGACGCGGCCGCCGCCCGTCGCGGTCGTGAGCTCGCCGGGCCCGGCGATCCCCGCCCTGTGCCAGTGGCGCGGATCGATGAAGTTCTGCATGAACCATGAGGGCTGAAGGACGGTCCACTCCGGCGCGCGCTCGCGGAGCGCGCGGTGGACGAGGCCGATCCCGGGGCTCCCCTCCGGCACGGCCGACGAGCTGAGCAGCACGAAGCGGCGCGCCCCGCCCGCGAGCGCCCGCTCGATGAAGGCCACCATGAGCGCCGAGGGCTCCTCGACCATCGCGGGCGCCACGAGGTACGCGCGATCGACGCCGCGGAGCGCCTCCTCGTGCGTGGCCGGGTCGGCCCAGTCGAAGCGCGCGTGCTCCACGCCCTCGCGCGCGTCCGCGTCGCGCGCCGTCCGGCTCGCGACGCGGACGCGCGCGCCGGCGGCCTCGAGCCGCGCGGCGATGGCTCGCCCGGTGGTGCCCGTCCCGCCGGTGAGCAGGACGCGCGGTCCGCCGCTCCCTGCGCGCGCGCTCACGACGCCGCCTCGCGATGCGCGGCGAGCGCGCCGCCGAAGGCCTCGAGCACGGGCGCCGGATTCCAGTACTCGCGGTACCGCACGATCTTGCCGTCTCGCGTGGCGACGACCATCACGTAGTCCTGCTCGTAGCGTTTGCCCGTGGGCAGGAGGGTCGCCGAGCCGTGCACCTCGGCGAGCGCGACGTCGGGGTCGGTCGTCGGATACCGCCGCACGTCGCCGAGCGACAGGTCGCGGAAGCTCTCGAGAATGCCCTCGAAATGGCGCCGGATGGCCGGCTTGCCCTCGAATCGGCCCGGCACGCCGACCGCAGACGCATACGGGAACTCCACGATGGCGTCGTCGGCGAAGAGGGCGAGCCATCCCTCGATGTCGCTGCCGATGAGGTCGAGGTGGGCGTCGAGCGCCTGCGCGGCGTCGAGCGAGCGGGGGTGCGGCAGAGGGGGAGTCATACAAGGCCTCTTTCTTTCATGGTGATGAGGTCAGCGTAGCGAGGCCGCGATCACCGCGCGTCCAGCTCCACGATCCGCGCGTCCACGGCGCGCGCCGGTGGCGGGGCCGGGCGCGTGCGGTACAGTCGATCGCACCATGTCTGCCGCGTTCGACGAGCTGGCCCGGAGCGTCGCGCTCCGCGAGACCGAGGTGATGCGCTTCGCGCTCGGCGATCGCTGGGGCAAGCGGCAGCCGGCGCGGCGCGCGTCCGCCCGGGTGTACGCGGCGAGGAGCGGCGGCGGATGGATCGACGTGGCGCGGCGGCGGCTCGCGCTCGGCGCGGGAGAGCTCGTGTTCCTCCCGCGGGCCGACGAGCACGCCATCCGCGATCGGCCGACGACGTCGCTCGCGCACCCGGAGGCCGTCTGTCGCGGGATGCACGCCGTGGCCGACGGCGCCCTGGCGACCGAGGCCCCGCCGGAGGCGCAGCTCGTCATCGTCGACCTGCACCTCGACGCGGCGGACGCCCCGTGGATCGCGCTGCTGCCGCCCGTCGTGCACGTCACGGGGGCGACGCCGGGGCTCGCGCGCTGGCTCAACGAGACGCTCGCGCTGCTCGCGGGCGCGCCGGAGCTGTCGCCGGCGCTGCGCCGCTCGGTCGGCGAGACGTGGGCGCACGCGCTGTTCGCGATCGCGCTGCGCGACCCGGCGGCGTCGCTGCCGCGGGCGGAGGCGCTCCGGGACGAGCCGATCGCGGCCGCGCTCGCGCGGGTGCGCGCCTCGCCCGAGCGCGCGTGGGAGCTCGGAGACCTCGCGCGAAAGGCCGGCCTCTCGCGCTCGGCGTTCGCTGCGCGGGCGACGGCGCTCCTCGGCGAGCCGCTCGGCCACCACGTGCGCCGGCTGCGCCTCTCGCGCGCCGCGGTGCTGCTCGGCGAGACGACGCTCCCCGTGAAGCTCGTCGCCGCCCGCGTCGGGTACGACAGCGAGCCCGCGTTCGCCCGCGCCTTCGCGCGCGCCCACGGCGTGAGCCCCATCGCCTACCGGCAGGCGAGGCGGCGGGAGGACGATGCGCTCGCGACGCGGCGGCCTGAGCGCGTAGTCTCCATCGCATGAGGCAAAACGCGAGGCTAGGGGCGCTGCTCGTCGCGATGGCGGCGTGCGGCGGCGATGACGCGACGTCCACGGGCGGCGCCGGAGCCTCCTCGCCGGGCGCGGGCGGGGCCGGCGCGGGCACCGGGGCCGGCGCGGGCACCGGGGCCGGCGGGGAGGCGCCGGGCGTCCCGGCCTACGGGCGCTTCGGCCAGGCCGCGACCACCTTCACGCTGCCGGCGCCGACCCCCAACGAGGGGGAGCGTCCCGCGATCGCGTATCCCGAGCTGGCCAAGGCGTTCCCGGAGGTCGACTGGAGCGCGCTCGACCGGCTCTACATCCCGGCGGGTGACTACCGGAGCCTCCTGCTCGGCGGCCTGCCCGAGCGCAGCGCGGAGCGCCCGCTCGTCATCACGAACCTCGGCGGCCAGGTCAAGGTCGGCGGAGACGCCGCCAACTACGTGTTCGTGCTGAAGGGCGGCAAGGGCTGGATCCTGACCGGCCGCCACGATCCCGTCTCGAAGACCGGCCATGAGGGGTTCAGGGGGCACGCCGAGGGCGGGTTCGCCCACAGCCAGGGGACGTACGGTATCTTCATCGACGACGGGTTCAGCAAAGAGGGCCTGTCGGGGCTGGCCATCGGCGGCGGGGCGTCGGATTTCGAGCTGGATACCCTCGAGGTCGCGCGCGTCGAGTTCGCCGGGGTCATCGCCAAGACCGACGACGACGGGCAGGCCACGATGCGCAACGTGAAGATCCACGACCTGTACGTGCACGACGTCGGATCCGAGGGCATCTACTTCGGCAGCACCCAGGCGCAGCCGCAGCACGCGTTCGAGCGCCTCGAGGTGTACGATAACCGCTTCCTCCGCACCGGCACCGAGGCGCTGCAGGTCGGCCAGCTCGGCTCGGACTGCGAGATCCACCACAACGTCCTCGGGCCCGGGGCGGTCCGGTGGCGGTCGGCGTTCGACCATTACCAGGACGGCAACGTGCAGTTCGGCCAGCGCTACGGCAGCTCCAGCTTCCACCACAACATCGTGATCGGGACGGGCGACCTCTTCGTCGAGCTGTTCCCGACGCGCGTGGACCAGGACCCGCGCTCGCCCGGGGACACGATCTCGTTCACGGACAACTACTTCGCCGACACGTCGCTCACCGGCGTGTACACGCACGCGGTGGACACCGGCGCCACGATACGCTTCGAGCGCAACGTGTTCCTGGGGTTCCACTTCAACTACGATGAGGTGTACCCCGACACGGAGGTGCCGGTGCAGGTCTTCGGCGTGGGCAGCAACGCGCCCAATCCGCACCTCCTGACGGACAACCGGGTGGACGGGCCTTATCCGTTCATCAAGTGGCTCTTCGACAGCGTGACGGCCGAGAACAACCCGACGGTCGCGGTGCCGCGGGTGCGCTTCCGCGACTTCATGGTGGGCGCCATCGACGAGAACACCCGTCGCCTGGAGTGGTGGACCGACCGCGCGACGCTCAGCCCGGACGAGCGCGCCGTGGTGTACCCGAAGGGCTTCCACGTCCTCCACCAGGGCGCGCTCTACGAGGCGATCGACGAAAACCAGGGCAAGCAGCCCGACCAGCACCCCGACGTGTGGCGCGCGCTGCCGCCCCCCGCGGACGACGTCCGGCTGAGCGCCGACTCGCCGCACCAGGGCCTCGGCCTCCGCTGGCCGCCGCCCTAGGCGGCATGATTCCCTGCCGTGAGCGGCCGGGCCCGCGGCTCGTCAGCGGTCGAGGAAGTCCATCAGCCAGGTCATGGCCGGCCGCATGGTGCCGTTCGAATGCTGGATACCCGTGTTGTCCCTCCAGGTCGCGCCGACGATATAACCCCACAGGGTGATGCCGGGCACGGAGGGATGGTTCCAGAACATCGTGAACTGTTCCTGCATCACCCGGCGCTGCTCCGCGTCGTTCGCGATGCCGATGTCGTACTCGGTGATGTGCACGGGCTTGCCCAGCGCGGCCATCTTGTCGATGTACCCCTTCACCGTGTTCGTGTTGATCTTGTAGGCGTCGTGCGCCTGGGCGCCGAGCGCGTCGACCGGGGCGCCTGCGTTGATCACCGCCCTCGCGATCCGCATGAAGTTGTTGTGGTCGTTCTCGTACTCGATGTTGTTGTAGTCGTTGAGGATGAGGACCGCGCGCGGGCAGTACTCGCGGGCCCACTTGAAGGAGTTGACGATCCAGTCCCAGCCGCTGGCGCCGTCGCCGCCGATGCCGTTCTTGTAGGAAGGCGTGGTGTGGGGCGGCGGCTCGTTGACGACGTCGATGTACTTCGTGTCGGGGTAGCGCGCGCAGAACGACCGCATCCAGTCCTTCACGGCCGCCTGCTGATCCGCCCCGGAGAGGTTCGCGAGCCAGCTGGGTTGCTGGGCGCCCCACACGAAGACGTGCTGCTTGAAGATGATGTTGTTGTCCTTCGCGTACTTGTAGATCGCGTCGAGCTTGCTCCAGTCTCGGACGCCGCGGGACCTCTCGACATCGCCCCACTTCCCCTCGTTCTCGGGCGTGATCTGGTTCCAGTAGTTCGCGAAGCCGCTGCGCACCTGGCCGCTCGTCGTGATGTTGCCCACGAACTTCCCGCCCGGCGTCCCGCCGCCCCCGCCGCCGGAGCCGCCGGAGCCACCCCCACCGCCGGAGCCGCCTGCACCGCCGGAGCCGCCCTGGCCGCTGCTCGACGAGGAGCTCGAGGACGAGGAGGTCGATGACGACGAGCTGGAGGACGAGGAGCTAGAGGACGAGGCGCTAGAGGACGAGCTCGCGCTGCTGCTCGACGAGGACGTGGCCGTGCTGGTGCCCGAGCCTCCATTGCCGTTGACCGAGGCGACCGTGGGCCTCCCGGTGCCGTTCGCGCAGAACCCAAATTTCGTATTTTGTCTCGCAGCCAGCGATCCGTTGTAGCTCTGGTTCTTGACGTTGATCTGCCCGCCCGACGTCGTGGAGATCGCGTTCCACAGGTTGGTCACCGTCGAGCCGTTGAGCGCGATGACCAGGCTCCAGGCGGTGGCCGCGCCGGGGCCGTTGTTCGTCACCGTCACTTCCGCGCAGTACCCGCTGCCCCACTGCGACTGGAGCGCGAGGTCCGCCGCCATCGTGTTATCCGCGCTGTTCACCGCGGAGTCGAAGGAGTCGCTGTCTTCCAGATCGGCTGGCTCGATGCTGCAGGCGAGCAGGCAGCACGCGAACGACAGGGACACATGACCAAGCAAGCGATCGATTCGCATCAAAGTTCTCCATGATCCGGCCGGCCGGGCCGCAGGCTTCTGCTCAAGATGGATAAGTAAACCAGAAATCTGCCTGCGAGCTCAGCCGACCATTGCCCGGGTTCATTGAATTCCCGGCCAGGGCTCTTTTTACCACGACCGTGTACACCCATCTGCACCGGCCGTGTGCCCGGTCACACCGTGGCTGTTGAAGTGGGTCTCGCACAGCATGCCCGGCGTGAGAGGAGCCCGAGCATGAGCTGATATTGAAACACGTAAACACGGTCTGAAGTCAAGCTCCTCGTGCAACTGTTTGGGTCGTACAGTCACGTTGCATTCACGGGTTCGCGACGGAACGAGAGGCGCGCCGTCCGCCCTCCTGAGAAAGCGACGATGTGTCGATAATCGATCTGTGCAGCCAAGAGGACACCCTCGCTCCAGCAGCAGGGGCGAGCGCGCGAGACGCGCGAGACGCGAACGATGGCAGAGATCTCCATGGGGCGTCGCTGATTCAAGTCCTCCCGACATCACATCCCGGACACCTCCTGGAGAAACGCGCGGAGCGACGCGCGTGGACGGAGCGGGTCCGGAGCGCGCGGGGCGGCGCTGACCGCCGCGGCGCTGTGCCGGCGCACCGGCGCCCCGCCGTGAGGGCCTCGCGATCGGGTCCCGTCCGGCGCTGGAAGGGGGTAGGATGCCGTCCATGAACCGCGTTTCCAAGATGATGACGGTCACGGCGATCGCCCTCGCGGCGGTCGCAGGCGGCTACGGGCTCCTGAGCTCGCGCGGGTCGGACCCGAAGACGCTGGTCGGCCGCGTCTGGATCGAGCGAATCCCGAGGAACGACACGGATCAGGTCGAGCTCATCGCGCTGCTCGCCGACGAGCCGATCGGCATCTTCCGGCGTGCGTCCCAGTACGAGGGCTCGTTTGCTCTGTTCCGTTACGAGCTCCGCGGCAACGACAAGGTGCAGCTGCTCTTCCCGCAGGACAAGTCGAAGCACGAGGCCGCCTTCGACGCGCGGCCGTGCGACGTGAAGGGCTTCGACTACTGCCTCGATCTGAGCGGTGCGCCGCGGGGCGCGGCGAGGTACTACAGCCGGAAGGAATGGGAGATCGAGGGGAGCGACCCGCCCGCGCTGGAGAGCGCGCTGCGAGCGCTCGGCGAGGAGCTGCTCGCGTCGCCGCCGGAGCCGTGACGGGGCAGGGGACGAGACGCAGGGGGACGACGCCAACAAGGACCTTCGCCGACCAGGCCCCGCACGGGGGTGACGAACAGCGAAGCGATGAAAGAACGTCAGGGGCGAATGCGCCGCGCGCGCGTCCGTCCGCCCCGCTGGCACCGCCGCATGCCGCCGCCGCTGCCAGCGGGCAGACGCGCGCGCTCGCGCGTCCCAGCGCCCGGGACAGCACGCCACGGTCAGTCGACGCATTCGGTGGCTCACGCCATGATGGGGCCGTAGCTACTGACCCCATCGCTTGTTCAACCCTCGTCGACTGCGGCCCTGCGCGCGACCCGTCCTGAGCGGGCGTCCCGCTTCCCGCAGACAGGTCAATTCATGCGTCACCTCGTCAGTCCTGCCGCGTTCATCCTGCTCGCAGCCTGCTCTTCGAGCGCGGAGACGCCCGCTGGGGGCGGTGGCAGCGGCGGCGACGCGCCGGCCATCAGCGCGGGCAGCGACGGTGCGGGCAGCGGCGGCGCCGGGGGCCCGACGGCGAGCGGGACAGGCGACGCGGGGGCGGCCGGCTCCGGCAGCGGCGGGCGTGGCGAAGGCGGCAGCGGCGGGCGTGGCGAAGGCAGCGGCGGGCGTGGCGAAGGCGGCGGCGGGCGTGGCGAAGGCGGCAGCGGTGGCAGCGGCGGCGACCACGCGCCGGACTGCAGCGGGGCCTCCGCGGCGGTCGCCGGAGACGTGCTCGATCCCGAGCAGGTCTACCTTGCCGGGACGCTGTACGAGGGAATCTGCGGGCAGGACGCGGTTGTGCACTGGGGCTCGCCGGGATCGGCCGCGGTGGGGTTCGACTGCGATGTCAACGAGCGAAGCGCCCAGATCCTCCCCGCCGGCGGACGGCTGCTCTACATCAACGTCTTCGAGGACCTGCTCCGCGAGTTCCGCTGCGACGGCTGCCCGTATGATGGCGACGCCTACCCGGCAGCGCCGCTCGAGAACGATGCCGTCCTGTCCACGCCGCCGTGCGATCCGGAGTCCGACCCGCTCGCCGGCTTCCTCGTGTCCCCGGCAGGCACCGTGCTGCACCGCTGCCGATCGGACCTGGCCACCTGGTACGATGAGCGCGGAGCCGTTGTCCACGCCGATCCGGACAACGGGTTGCTCCACCTGGGCCACGGCGATCTCGCGCTGACCGAGCAGAGCGTGATTCACCTTGCCACGTCGACGTCGATGCCCATCGTGGGTCTTCCCAGCATCGAGCGGCTCCACACTGTGCGCGCCAAGGCGCCGGACAGGTTTCTGCTGGTGCTCGGCTCGGAGGCGCCAAGCGACGACGGCAGCAGCCAGGAGCTCTGGGAGGTGGACGGGCGCGGGAACGCGACGCGGCTCGGCGTCTTCCCTCCTCTTCCGGCGGAAGCGACCGAGGTCAGCGCGTCGACATCCAAGCTCGACGGGTGCGGCGCGCTGCTCCAGTTCGGAGGCGGGCCCGGGATCTTCGAGGACGTGATCGTCCGCCGGGAGATCGGCGGGGCGAGCGAGGTCGTCTACACCGAGGCGACGGATCCGCTGGTGAAGATCCACATCTCTGCCCTCTTCACGGGGCCTTGATCGGGGCGCTGTCAGCCGCCGTCCGCCGCGCGGCGGGAGAAGCACGCGCATCGCGCGTCGAGACGTGATACGGAAGCTCCATGTCCCGAGACGTCGAGCTCCAGTGTCGTTGCGGAAAGCTTCACGGATGGCTGCGCGATGCGTCGCCGAGCGCGGTGAACCGCGTTGTCTGCTACTGCGACGACTGCCAGGCATTCCTGCACCATCTCGGCCGCGCGGATCTGCTCGACGAGCACGGCGGCTCGGACATCGTGCAGGTTGCTCCTTCGACGGTCTCGTTCGACCGCGGCGGCGAGCTCGTTGCCGCCGTGCGCCTCACGCCGAAGGGCGCCTATCGCTGGTACGCGAGCTGTTGCAAGACGCCGCTCGGCGACACGTGGACGCCGCGACTGCCGTTCGTCGGCCTCGCCACCGAGCTGTTCCAGCAATCGCCGAGCGCACGCCCGTGCGACGAGGTCTTCGGCGCGCCGCGCGGCCGGCTCTTCGGCAAGTTCGCGATCGGCGAGCCGCCGCCTGGTTCGGTGAAGCCGAACGTGCGCCTCATCGCGCGCACGATCCGGAAGGTGCTCGGCTGGAAGGTCCGCGGCAAGACGTGGCCACATCCGTTCTTCGACCGCGCGACCGGCAATCCAGCGTGCCCGGTCACGGTACTGTCCACGGCCGAGCGCGACGCGCTACGCCCGCTGTGCGGCCCGCGCCCCGCGCGCGCATGACGGGCCGGCTCGAACGAAGGAGACGACGGCGATAGGCGCGGGGCCGGATCGGCGCGCAGCGGAACCAGGCGCGCTCGGCCACAGGGCGCGCCTGGTGAGCGTGTTTCTGTCGGTACGGTCGTGAGGTGGCGTTACGAGCGTGGCAAATCGTTGCGCTGGTACATTCTGTCAATTTCCAGCGAGACGGCGTGGTCGCCGCGCTTCTTCGGTGACGCTGCGGAGCCAGGCGCCGGCGCGCCCCGTTCTGCCCTGCGCAACGGGACAATATGTCTCGGTGGCCGTGAGGCGCGCGCCTCGCCGGATCCGCCTTGCTCTCGCAGCGTGATGGCGATTCGGCTGAATTCACCCGTCGGGAGCCGGCGTCGCCGCTTCCGGCGTGAGTTGGCCCATTTATTGCGATACACGATGCGGATCGATCGTCCGGGCTGCAACAGCGCGGGTGGGCCGAAGTCGGTGCACGATCGGTAACGGGGTGGGCTCAGGCCCCTGGCCAAGCGGCGCGGGTCGACACGTGAACGTCAAAGACGGTCACTGTGGATCCCGTGGCAGAGCTCGCGTTTGCCAAGTTGTGGATAAAAAGAGAGATTCCATGAACAATTTCATCAAGATGACATGCATCACAGGCGTCCTGGTCGCGTCGGCGATTGGCTGCGGCGCGACCTCGGCCGAGGAGCAGCGGCGCGCGGTGACCCATCAGCACAACGCGGATGAAGCGGCGGATCAGGGGCAGTACGGTATGGCGAGCGACGAGCAGCGCAAGGCCGAAGATGCACACGGCAGGGCCGTGCAGAAGGCGATGGATGACGGCACGCCGATTCCTCGCCAGACGAGGCCGGGGGATCCGCCGCCGGCTCCTCCTCCCACGTACTGACGCGCGACGTGCGCGGGTGAGACGACCCTGTGAAATTACGATCTATTCAACCCCGTGAGGCAACCCTGAGAACATTGACAGCAGTCGGAATTCTCGGTTCTGCGGTCTTTCTCCTGGCGCCTGGATGCGCCAGGGACAGCGAGGCCGGGCGCACCGTTGACTGCGCCAGCATCTGCTCAAGATACTCCGAATGTATCGAGGAGGTCGATGTTACTTCGTGCACCAGCGAGTGTGAGGACAAGGCGGACGCGGACTCGAGCTATCAAGAGCGCGCCGCCGCCTGTACGGAGTGCACCGACGACAGGACGTGCAAGGAGGCCGAGTCCTGCTGGGCGAGCTGTCCGGAGTTGCCCGCCGTGAGCACGTGACCGGAGACGCTGGGCGCCTCGGATGCGGGCAGGATCATCCCGGCTCGCTCCGAGGGCTGGCACCAGCGAAGCGCTCGGAGTCCCTGCCCGCCCAGCCTTCAATCCCATCGTTCAAAGTGGGCGAAATGTGTGTTGTTCGAGCGCCTGTGCTTGGACCAAACGCGAGGTTCATGGATCATGAATGTATTATCGATCGAGAATAGGGTCCTGGCCGCGCACGAGCGACTCAGTGTCGCACAGGAGCAGCTCGATGCGGCGATCCGGACATCCCATGCGAGCTCTCCGGATGTCGAAGCGATGAATGGGGTGTCCGAGAGGCTGAGAGAAGCGCGCGCGTGCATCGACCAGATACAGCAGCACATCGAAGCCAGCGCCGAGGTTGTGCCGTCGACGCGCGACTGCCCGGCGTGCGGAAAATCCATCCGCGCTCAGGCAACGTTGTGCGGCCATTGCTGGGCGAAGCTCGGCCCCTCTGTGTAGTCCAGGGCGTAGACCTCGGCGGCGGCGCGCGCTCCAGGGCCGGTCGCGCCGCGCCCTGAGTGGTTCCGAGGGGTCCTGCGGGACGCGGTACGCGCGTCAGGGCTTCGGCCGCTGTAGGCCCCGTACGTTTTTGCTTTGCGACCCCCCGCCCCTCTCGGTACAACATCGGGAGCGCCAGCCCTCCAGCTGGCGTTTTCGTTTCTGATCCCGCTCGCGACGAGCTCACTGTGCGCGCTTCACCGCAGGTCCGCGGTGCACGTCGCCCGGAACCGGAGCGCGACGAGCGCTCGCCCCCCATCGCACGATCGTGACCCATGCCTCGAGGCGATCTCGCCCTGCCCCGGTTCGCGGGTCGCGGATCGACGCGTGGCGCCCCACACCGAGGAGAGATCGATGAAAAAGATGACGACCCACGAGGAGAGGACATCTTCGAAGCGCGCCGCGCCCGACGAGCAGCACGCGGCGTCGCGCGGCATGGCGCATCTTCACCTCATCGTGGGGCCGGTGGGTGCCGGCAAGTCCACATTCGCGCTGCAGCTCTGTCGAGAGCAGCGCGCCGTGCGGTTGAACCTGGACGAGTGGATGGCGACGCTCTTCCGGCCGGACCGCCCGGACGCGGGCGTCCTGGAGTGGTACCTCGAGCGCACCGGACGGTGCATCGAGCAGATCTGGACGCTGACCGAGAGGATGCTCGAGGTGGGCACCAGCGTCGTGCTCGAGATTGGCCTCATTCGCCGGGACCACCGGGAGCGATTCTACGAGCGTGTCGACGTCAGCGGGCATCGCATGACCATCCACGTGCTGGATGCGCCCCGCGATCTGCGCCGCGAGCGCGTGCAGCGGCGCAACCAGCAGAAGGGAGATACCTTCTCGATGGTGGTCCCACCTGACTTTTTCGAGTTTGCCAGCGATATGTGGCAGCCGCTCGACGATACGGAATGCGACGGGCGCGACGTACGCATCCTGTCCACCGGGGACTAGACCTCCGACGCGGCCAGCTCGGAGCGGCGCGCGCCGGCCTCCGCCGCTCCTTCCGCGGCCGGACAGACCCCGCCGTTCCGCTTGGGCTGCCCCGCTGGTCTGCCCGTGTACAGATCGCAGATCCAAAGACGCCAAGAAAAACTCGAAGAGCGCGGCGCCGGGAGGCGTGACGAGACGAGAAGGTAGCGTGTGCCTTTTCGCCACGTTGCGCATCGCTGTGTCCGGAGGCAATCTACACTGAGCAATGATTTCGAAAGGGGGCGGACGAAGGAGCGGACTGGACGGGCTTGGCTGCCCGCACGAACGCGTTGGCTCACCTCTGCTCGGCTGGATTGGGATCATCCCAAGAGTCGCGGGCGCCATCACCGTCGTGACCGCCGTGGCCGTCCTGGTGGGCTGGTGGCTCGATGTTCAGATTCTCAAGAGTTTTCACCCGACATTCGTGACCATGAAGGCGAACACGGCGCTGGCCTTCCTTGCCGCTGGCGCGTCGCTGTGGCTCTACTGCTGCGCGGGTTCGAGCTTGTGGATGCGCCGGTTGGCGCGGGCGTGCGCCGGCGGAGTCGCTGTCATCGGGTTGCTCACGCTCCTGGAATACGCGCTGAACCAGCCGCTCCATATCGACCAAGTTCTCTTTCGGGAAGGGCCGGGCGCCGTCGGCACCCCTCACCTCGGAAGAATGGCTCTCACGACGGCCATCTGCTTCGTCCTCGTCGGCTCGGCTCTGTGTCTCCTCGATGCGAAGACGCAGCGCGTGCGCCGGCTTTTTTTGGTGCTGGTCGTGCTGATCGCGCTGTTCGGGCAGCTGGCGGTGCTCGGATATGTGCTCGGGGTCGGGTATCTTTATGGCGTCGGAGCGACGACCGAGATGGCGGTGCATACGGCGCTGCTCTTTCTGGTGCTGTCTGCTGGCGTCCTGTGCGTGCGGCCCGAGCTGAGCGGCGTCGAGCTGTTGATGAGCGCGGGGGCCGGCGGCGTGATGGCACGGCGCCTGCTTGCTGCCGCGTTCGGCGCGCCCTTCATCCTCGGCTGGGTGATCGTGGAGGGTCGGAAGCTCGGCCTCTACGATTCGGCGTTCGAGTCGTCGCTCCTCATCGTCGGCAGCATCGTCTTCATCGTGCGCCACATCTGGCAAAGCGCTGCCGTGCTGGAATGCGTCGACCGTGATCGGGGAAGGGCCGTAGAAGATCGCGGCCGACTCGCGCTCCGTGCGGAGGCCGCCCAGGCTGCCGTCCGAGAGAGAGACGAGTTCCTCTCCATCGCGTCCCATGAGCTCCGAACGCCCATCGCCGCGCTCCAGCTCACGCTGCAGGCGCTGCAGCGCAAGCTTGGCGGCGGCGGGTCCGCGGCCCTCCTGCACGAGCGCACCGTCCGAGCGGTGGACGGAAGCCTTCTACAGGTCGCTCGGCTGGCGCGGTTGGTCGATCAGTTGCTCGATCTGTCGCGCATCAAGGCGGGGCGTCTCGAGCTCGATCCTGAGAGGGTCAATCTCGTCGAGGTGGTGCGTCAGGCAGTCGAGCCCCTCCGGGTGGTGCTGGCGCAGGCGGGCTGCTCGCTGTCTCTGCGCGTCGAGCGCGAGATCCGCGGTCGCTGGGATGCGCTGCGGATCGAGCAGGTCGTGACGAACCTGGTGTCCAATGCGATGAAGTATGGTGCGAACGCCCCCGTCGAGATCAGCGTACAGCGGCGTGGAGACATGGCCGTGATAGCGGTGCGCGATCATGGAATCGGCATCGCCCCCGAGAACACGGCGCGGATCTTCGAGCGGTTCGAGCGCGCTGTCTCGCCGCGCGACTACGTCGGGGTGGGCATCGGTCTCTTCGTCGCCGCGCAGATCGTCGAGGCCCACGGCGGCTCGATCCGGGTCGAGAGCGCGCTCGGCATGGGTTCAACCTTCGTCGTCGAGTTGCCCATCGAGTGCGTGGTGGGGCCGCTGAAGGCAAGGCAATTGCAGGGGCCACGTCACTACAAGCCGTCGATTCCTTGAAGAAGCCTATCTGATCAGCTGGATATCGAGGGTGATCGAGATCTCGTCGCCCACGAGGACGCCGCCTGTCTCGAGGACGGCGTTGAAGCTCATCCCGAAATCGCTGCGGCGGATCTTCGTCGTGGCGGTCGCGCCCAGCTTGCGGTTGCCGTACGGGTCGCGGTGCTCGCCCGAGAGCTCGCTGACCGCGAGCGTCACCTCGCGAGAGACGCCGCGGATCGTCAGGTCGCCTGCGATGTCGAGCCCGTCGCCGCGACGGAGGACGCTCCGTCCGACGAACGTGATCGTCGGGTACGTCTCGACATCGAGGAAGTCGGCGCTCCGGAGGTGCGCGTCGCGCTGCTTCTCGCGGGTGTGGATCGACGCCGCGTCGATCGTGGCGGAGACCTTCGTCGCCTCGGGGTGTCGCGGATCGTAGAGGACCTCGCCGGCGACGCCCTCGAGCTCGCCGCGCACGTTCGAGATCATCATGTGGCGTACGGAGAACGAGACGCTGGAGTGCGCCGCGTCGATCGTCCAGCGGGCCGCCTGGGAGGGGGTCGCGCTCGGGGTGGTGGTGCTGGTCGTGGTGTTCATGGCTGGTGGTCCTTCCTCTGAAGAGGTTCGGGCTCGCCGCACCCGGGTCATCCGGGGCGCGCTGGCCGTGGTCACAGGAGACAAGATGCATCGTTGCTCGTGAACGCACTAGACAGGCGTTTGTGAACAGGCTGTTCTCCAGGGACGAACAATGGACCTCAACCGGATCGCCGTCTTCGTCCGCGTCGTCGATGAGCAGGGCTTCACCGCGGCGGCCCGGGTCCTGGGGCTGCCGAAGTCCTCGGTCAGCCGCTCGGTCGCGCTCCTCGAGCAGGCGCTCGGAGCGCGGCTCCTGCACCGCTCGACGCGCAGCGTGAGGCTCACCGAGGCCGGCGCGGCGTTCTACGAGCGGGCGTCGCGCGGCGTCGCGAGCCTCGAGGAAGCCGCCGCGATGGCGGCCGATCTGGAGGCCGTGGTGCGCGGCACCATCCGCATCACCGCGCCCGTCGACGTCGGCGTCGCGATGCTCGAGCCGGCG
This sequence comes from Sorangium sp. So ce887, assembly GCF_051521455.1. Classification (NCBI taxonomy): domain Bacteria; kingdom Pseudomonadati; phylum Myxococcota; order Polyangiales; family Polyangiaceae; genus Sorangium; species Sorangium sp. So ce887. Next base: position 1,115,668 of record NZ_CP150354.1, read on the forward strand.
ATCGCCCGGTTCGTGCGGCGCCACCCGGCCGTCCGCATCGACGTCGTCCTCACGGGGCGCGTCGTGGATCTCGTGGAGGAGGGCTTCGATCTGGCGCTGCGGGCCGGGCCGCTCCGCGACGGCTCGGTCATCGCGCGAAAGATCGGGCAGGTGGAAGTCGCGCTGTACGCCTCGCCTCGGTACCTCGAGCGCGCCGGGGTCCCCGGGAGCCTCGGCGACCTGGCAGCGCACCGGTGCGTCCTCTTTCGCGCGACGCGCGGCCGCGCCGCGTGGACGCTCCAGGGGCCCGCGGGGGACGAGACGGTGGAGGTCGAGGGGCCGCTCGCCGTCGACGAGCTCAGCTTCGCGCGGCGCGCGGTGCTGGCGGGCGTCGGCATCGGCCTCCTCCCGGCCGTCCTGTGCGCCCGCGAGGTCGCGCGAGGCCGCCTCGTGCGCGTGCTGCCGTCGCACGTGGCCTCGGGGGCGCCCTTGCACCTCGTGTACCCCTCCGCGCGGTACCTGCCCCACCGCATCGCGACGTTTCGTGACTTCCTCGTCGAAGCGCTCACGCCACGACTTCAGCGCTCGCCTTGATCGCAGCCACGCCGCCCGCGTGCGCGTCCGTCATATAAGATATATTGTCCGTTATGGTGGACGGTGCCGCCGCTCCGTGGTACTGGACGCCCCACGGACGGAACAGCGATGAACTACCGACAGCTGGGTGACAGCGAGCTCCGGGTCTCGGAGCTCTGCCTTGGGACGATGACGTTCGGCGAGCAGAACACGCTCGAGGACGCGAAAGCGCAGCTCGACTATGCGTTCGACGCGGGCATCAACTTCGTCGATGCGGCCGAAATGTACCCCGTGCCGACCCGCGCCGAGACGCAGGGGCGCACGGAGAGCTACGTGGGCGAGTGGCTGAGTCAAAAGCCGCGCGACAGGGTGGTCCTCGCCACGAAGATCGCGGGGCCGGGCCGCCCTATCCCGTGGGTCCGCAACGGGTCTCTCGCGGTCAACCGCGCGAACGTGCGGCGCGCGGTCGAGGACAGCCTGCGGCGGCTCAGGACCGATTACATCGATCTCTACCAGATCCACTGGCCGGATCGGTATGTGCCGCAGTTCGGCGCGACCGCCTACGATCCGGCGAGCGAGCGCTCGAGCACGCCGATCCCCGAGCAGCTCGCGGCGTTCGCGGAGGTGATCCGCGACGGCAAGGTCCGTTATCTCGGGCTCAGCAACGAGACCGCCTGGGGAGTGACGCAGTTCAGCCGCATCGCGGAGCACCTGGGGCTCCCGAGGCCGGTGTCGATCCAGAACGCCTACAGCCTCGTCAACCGCACGTTCGACTCGGCGCTCGCGGAGGCCTCGCGCCGCGAGGACGTGTCGCTGCTCGCGTACAGCCCGCTCGCCTTCGGCCTGCTCACGGGCAAGTACCTCGGCGGACCTCCGCCGGGCTCGCGCCTCGCCCGGTTCGAGACCTTCGGCCAGCGCTACCGGAAGCCCAACGTGGAGGAGGCGGTGCAGGCGTACGTGAAGCTGGCCCGCGCGCACGGCCTCACCCCGGCGTCGCTCGCGCTCGCCTTCGTGCGCAGCCGCTGGTTCGTGGCGAGCACCATCCTCGGCGCGACCACGCTCGAGCAGCTCGAGGAGAACGTGAAGAGCGCGGGCGTGGTGCTCGGCAAGGAGGTGCTCGCCGAGATCGACCAGATCCATGCCCGCTATCCGAGCCCGGCGCCGTGAGCGCGCGGGGATAGCAGTCCTCCACGGCGAGCCAGGAATCTCGCGCCCGTGCGGCGTGACGGGACGGAGCCGACAGCGCGGAACACCGCGATCTGCCCCTCGTTGCGCGCTGTAAAAAGCTGATTCCTTGCAGTTGTTTACTGCTCATTCGCGGCACCCGTGCATACTCGCGGCCGGCGCGGCGAGAAGGAACCTCCCTGCTCGCGGCATCGAAGCGCTCGTGGGCGAGCGATCCTGCGGCTCCGGAGGGGCTGCGCCGGCACGGAGGGAGGAAGCTGCGATGACGACCAAGCTACCCAGGCGAAGCCTGCTCGAAGGCCTGCTGGCGATTGGCGCCGTGGGCTGCGCGGCCCCGGAGGCGGTGAAGGCCGCGGGCGATCGGTCGCAGGCGCCGGCCGACGCATGGCAGCGCGTCCGGGACGAGATCGAGGTGTCGCCGGCGTGGATCCACATGACGAGCTTCCTGCTCGCGTCGCACCCGCGGCCCGTGCGCGAGGCGATCGAGGCGCTGCGGAGGGAGCTCGACGAGAACCCGGTGGACGCGCTCCACGAGCACGAGGATCCGGCGCCGGTGCGGGAGGCCGCCGCGGCGTACATGGGCGCCCGCGCCGAGGAGATCGCGCTGACGGACAGCACCACGATGGGGCTCGCCTCGCTGTACCTCGGCCTGCCGCTCGGGGCCGGGGACGAGGTGCTCACGACGGTGCACGATCACTATTCCACGCACGAGTCGCTCCGGTTCGCCGCGGAGCGGACGGGCGCGGCGGTGCGGAAGATCGCGCTCTACGAGCGCAGCAGCGCGGCGACGGCGACGGAGATGGCGGGCGCGATCGAGCGGGCGATCACGCCCGCCACGCGGGTCGTGGCGATCACGTGGGTGCACTCGAGCACAGGGGTGAAGACCCCGGTGCGCGCCGTCGCGGAGGTCGTCGCCAGGGCAAACCAGGGGCGGGCGCCGGGGGATCGCGTCGTCTGCTGCGTGGACGGCGTGCACGGCTTCGGGGTCGACGACGTCACGATGGCCGACCTCGGCTGCGATTTCTTCGCGGCCGCCTGTCACAAATGGATCCTGGGGCCGCGGGGCACGGGCGTGCTCTGGGGCAGGGCCGAGCTCTGGCCGATGCTCCGCCCGAGCATCCCGCACTTCGGCCGGGAGGGATACGGCGCCTGGCTGCGGGGGCAGCCGTCGCCGCCGACGACCGCCAACATGATGTCTCCCGGAGGATTCCACTCCTTCGAGCACCGCTGGGCGCTGCCCGCGGCGTTCGCGTTCCACCGGCGCATCGGCAAGGCCAAGGTCGCCGACCGCATCCACGCGCTGAACCGGCAGTGCAAGGAGGGGCTCAAGGGCATGCGCCACGTCACGCTGCACACGCCGCTCGACGACGCCATCTCCGCGGGGCTCGTCTGCTTCGAGGTGGCGGGGATGACGCCGGCGGCCGTCGTGGGGAAGCTCCGCGAGCGGAAGATCATCGCGTCGACGTCGCCGTACGGGATCTCCTATGCCCGCGTCGCGCCGAGCCTGCTCAACTCCGAGGCGGACGTCGAGGCGGTGGTGCGCGAGATCCGGGCGCTCGCGTGAGGTGCCGGCGCCGCCCAGCGGCCCACGGCGCGGACGCGCAACACCAGGTCGCCTGAGCATCGATGTCGCTCGGGCTGGTGCTCGCCTGCCCGCCCGAGCTCAGCACGACGCTGAAGCTCAGCGATCGGGGCGCTCGCTGCGCTACCGGGCGGCCTCCTCGAGCCTCGCGATGTCGAGCTTTTTCATCTGCATCATCGCTTGCATGACCCGCGCCGCCTTGGCCGGCTCCGGGTGCTGGAGGAGCCGCGGCAGCGCCGACGGGATGATCTGCCAGGAGAGGCCGAACCTGTCCTTGAGCCACCCGCACTGGCTCTCGGAGCCGCCGTCGGCGGTGAGCTTGCTCCAGAGCTCGTCGACCTCGTCTTGTGTCTCGCAGGTGACGGCGAGCGAGATGGCCTCGTTGAACTTGAAGTGCGGACCGCCGTTCATGGCGACGAAGCGCTGGCCCTCGAGCTCGAACTCGGCGGTCAGGATCGCGCCCTTGGGCCCCGGGCCCGAGTCTCCGCAGCGGAGCTCCTCGACGATCCGGGAGCGCTTGAAGAGGGAAGTGTAGAGCCGCACCGCCTCCTCGGCGTTGTTGTCGAACCAGAGGAACGTCTTGATCTGCTGCGCGGTGGTCATGGTCGTGGCTCCTGGCCGGGGTCGAGCCCGGCGGTGGGGTGGGGGCGCGGTCACCTCGACCTCGCCTCGCCTGGATGTCGGAGCACGACGCGCCGGCTCGACATGGCGTCGAGATTTTTTTTTGAGGGAACCCCGTCGCCGCCGCCGGAGCGGCGGAGGGGGCCGGGGGGCGGCCGCGGGGCCCGGGGGAGCGGCCTGCCGGGCGCGCCCGGAAAAGCTCGCAGGTGAGGGTGGAAGCTCGTGTTGATCCGTGAGAGAGCACGCACATGAGACACATCATCGCGCGCTCGATGGGGCTCCTCCTGGCCACCGTGCTCTGCTGTGCTGCGTGCGGGGCGTCGTCGCACGAGCCTCCCGGCTCGAACACGCCTCCGGTGCAGGATCCGGCCACGCCGCCCGCGGCCCCCCCGACGGACGAGACGATCGTCGCGGGCAGCGACCCGTGCCAGAGCGACGCGGACTGTGTGCCCGTCTGCGGGTGCCACCCGGCCGCCTGCGTCGCCAAGGCCACGGCGCCCGCGTGCGAGGAAGGGCTGATGTGCACGCAAGAGTGCCGGCCAGGGACGATGGATTGCGGCGGCGGCTGCCTCTGCAAGGACGGCCGGTGTGCGGCCCGCCTCGTCAACGCGCCGGCGCGCTGAGACGCGGCTCGGCTGCCCCTCTGGCTGTCTTCAGGGCCGGATGGCGAGCAGCGCCGGCGTCTGGCCGGGGGCCGCGGCGGCCATCGCGTCGATCAGCGTGCGTGGCTCGCCGGGCCCAGCGGCGCCCATCTTGCGGACGGCCTCGAGCCTGCTGAACGTCCACAGGAGCGTGGCGAGCATCGGTTGGGGCAAGTGGCTCAGCCACGCCATCGGCTCCGGGGTGATGGTGTTTCCGAGCTGACGCACAAGGCGAACTCCTTCATCCAGGGCGCGCGCCAGGTTCATCGCTTCGGTCCACGACACGCCTGCTCTCCGCGTGTGGGACGTGATGAGGGCAACCATCGCCGGCACGACGAACGCCGCGTGCGTGCGCAGCCAGCTCTCCATATCGGAGTGCACGACGCTGGGAATGCCTGCGTCGGTGAAGACCTTCGCCCAGGCTGCATCGGTGACCGTGGTGACCATGCCCCGGGAGACGATCTTCGACGTCAGCTTGCCGTCATCGACGGTCGCCAGGATCGCGGGGAAGCCAAAGGCGAAGCGCGCCGAGCCGACCGCACCTTGGAGCCGGCCGAGCGACTCGAAGGTGTTGAACATGAACATCACCGTCCTCGCCGCGCTGGCGGCCAGCGCGGGCAGCACCGCGTCCACCTGCGACGCGAGCACCGTCACGAGCACGAGGTCCCACTCCGCCGTCGTGTCGAGCGCGGCGCTCACGTGCACCTCGGCACGCTGGCCCGAGACGTTCACGATCGCCTTCTCTCGCTGCAGGTGATCGAGCCGCTTTCCACGAGCGACCACCGTCACCTCGTGCCCCGCTCGCGCGAGCTGAAACGCAAATGTGCTTCCGATCCCGCCAGGTCCAACGATGGCGATCTTCATGCCGCGCACGGTAACACCCGTTGATCGACCTGGCAACTCGCGCTTGCCGCGCGCGGAGGCGCCAGCTCGAGCTGCGCGGGGGGGTTGCCTTCGAGCCTGATCACCACTTGCCTCTCGGCGGGCTGCCCCTACAGCAGCAGCCCGCCGAGAGGGGGCGTCACTTGTCGGCGGGATCCGTGCACACGCTCCCGGCGCTGCACTCATCCAGCGCGGCGATCGCGTCGAAGATACCCTCTGAGCAGGCGACCGCCTTTGCGCGCTCTTCGCAGACGTCGTAGCGGCTATCGTTGATCTGTCCCGAGCCGCACTCGGTCGCGGGCCAGAGCTCGCCCGCGCGATCCTCGAAATCGCGCTCGCAGTCCGCTTCCGTCGCATAGGTCTGGTCGTCGGTGGTGCCGTAACCGGGGCAGCCCGCCTCGGTGTCGGCGTACCGCTCGCACGCCGCCTCGGCGATCTGTGTTATGCGCGCCTCGCGCGACGCCTCGCCGGGTAGCACGTCGTTCACGGTGTCCGCGGCGTCGTCACAGCCGGCGGCCCCAACCAGGAAGATCGTCGTGGCCAAAGAAGCCCAGAGACACTTTTGCATCGTTGTTTCCTCTCTCGCAGCTCGCCAGAATTTCGGATGGCGGCCTCACGCGTAGCCCGATTCGCAGCCATGCGCCGCGGGCCCGCTATCGAGCACGACTCTCAAGCACCGTCCATGCCAGGTCGCACTGCGCCGCTTCCGCGGACGCTCGGAGGCGCTCTGCGCTGAGGATCGCACGTGTCCGCTCCGGCGCGCGGCGATGCGCCAGGCGCGCGGTTGTGGCAGATTGCGACGCTGCGTGCGCGCTTGTACCAGGAGAGGTGCAGAACGTCTCGCCGGCCCGTCGCGGCAGCCGCCTCGCCGCCCCCGTGGCGCTGCGCTCCTCGAGGACCGCGTGCAGCACCAGGAATAGAGTTCAGCTCAACTCTGGACAGGCTCATGCATGAGACTACCTCTCGCGTACGTCCAGCCGGCGAGTGCCGCGAGCCCCGCAGGCCGGCGAAGGCTGGCCCCTGGACGGAAGCCAGGGGACTGCCGTCCTCGCCGCCGCGGGCGGTGTTCTTCCTTGCGAACAATCCGCCCCGCCGCGCACAGTGGGCGCATGATCGACCCGCTCTTCGACGACCTGCCTGGCCTGCTGTGCTTCGCCCGCGTCGTGGAGCGCCGCTCCTTCACCGCGGCCGCGGCCGGGCTCGGGGTGTCGAAGTCGATGGTGAGCACCCGGGTCGCGCGCCTGGAGGAGCGCCTCGGCGAGCGGCTGCTCGTGCGCACCACGCGCAAGCTCACCGTCACGGACGCCGGCATGAACCTCTACGCCCGCTGCGCGCGCGTGCTCGAGGAGGCCGCGGCGGCGGTGCGGGGCGCGTCCGACGCCGACCGGGGCCGCATCCGGCTCAACGCGCCGGTCAGCTTCGCGCAGATGTACCTGGCGGAGCCGCTCTCTCGGTTCCTGCGGGCCAGCCCGGGCGCGCATGTCGAGCTCATGCTGAACGACCGGCTTGTCGACCTCGTGGAGGAGCGCGTGGACCTGGCCATCCGGATCACGAAGCTCAAGGACTCGAGCCTTGTCGCGCGCCAGCTCGCCACGACGGCGCTGCTCGTGGTCGGCGCGCCGGGCTACCTCGAGCGGCGGGGGCGGCCCGAGCAGCCGGGGGATCTCCTGCGCCACGACTGCCTGCGTTACCTCCACCTGCGCGTCGAGGACGAGTGGCGCTTCTACGGGGCCTCGGGGCGCGTCTCCGTCCCCGTCTCCGGCCCGCTCACGGCCAGCAACGGCACGGCGCTCCGCGAGGCGGCCGTGGCCGGGATCGGCCTCGCGGTGCTCCCGCGCTTCATGGTCGACGAGGACCTCCGGGCGGGGCGCCTGGTCACGTTGCTCGGCGCGTTCGCGCCCCGGCCCATGGGCATCTACGCGGTGCACGCGGCCGGCCGGCGCCCGCCCGCGCGGGTGCGGCGGCTCATCGAGCACCTGGCGGCCGCGTTTCGCGGGATCTCGTGGGCGTAGCGCCGGATCGTTCTCCCTGAAGAACAGTTCGTTCCCGGGCGCGCTCTACCGTCGCGCGGCGCCGGGGCTTATTCCTCGGGTCATGGAGGCATCACCCATGACCCGTCTCGACAAGATCCTCTCCGTTCCCCGCTCGGCCGAGCTGGCCGCGCTGATATTGCGCGTCGGGCTGGGCGCCGTGTTCCTGGCGCACGCGCTCGCCAAGCCGTTCGTGTACACGCTGCCGGGCACTGTGGCGTTCTTCGCGGCGAGCGGCTTTCCGGGCTGGACGGCGTATCCGGTGTTCCTCGCCGAGCTGCTCGGCGGCGCGGCGCTCCTGGCCGGGCTCAGGACGCGCCTTGTCGCGCTGGCGCTCCTGCCCGTGATGGCCGGGGCGCTGCTCGTGCACCTCCCCAACGGCTGGATGTTCGCCGGCCAGGGGGGCGGCTGGGAGTATGTCGCCTTCCTGATGATCGCGCTCGGCGCGCAGGCGCTCCTCGGCGACGGAGCGCTCGCCGCGGGCCGGCTGCAGCGCCGCTAGTACCGCGGGTCAGAAATCCTGCCCGAGAAGCCGGTCGATGACGAGCCGTCGCCGGAAACAGCAGCGATTTCACGGTTTCCGCCTGTTTCGCCGCCGAGGGCGGCTCCGGTGTGGCCCAACGGGGCATGTGGCCCAGTGACTCTCATGGGTCACGCGTTCCAGGTGACCGGGAGGCTCTTCACTCCGAAGATGTCCGCGGTTTCGGGGCGCAGGTCGACGTCCTCGGCCGCTACGTCCAGGCGGAGGGTTGGGAAGCGCTTCACCAGCGCGGGCAAGGCGACCCGCATCTCGATACGGGCCAGGTGCTGGCCAAGGCACACGTGGATGCCGTGGCCGAAGGCCAGGTGCCCGATGGCCTGCCGCTGGATGTCGAGAGTGTCGGGATCGGCGAAGCGCTCCGGGTCGCGGTTGGCGGTGTTGTACGACAGGATGACCGTCGTGCCGGCCTTGATGGTCTGGCCGCCCAGTTCGACGTCCTCCAGCGCCGTCCGCTGGAAGGTCTTGGCGACAGACAGGTACCGCAGCAGTTCCTCCACGGCCTGGTCGGCGATCTCGGGTCGGGCACGCAGCGTGGCCCACTGCGCGGGATTGCTCAGCAGGGCGAAGGTGCCCAGTGCCAGCATGTTCGCGGTGGTGTCGAGCCCGGCTGCCAGCAGCAGGAGGCCGACACCCATCAGTTCTTCGTCGGTCAGGTCGGTGTCGGTGAGGTCGCTGAGCACGTCGTCGGTGGGATTGGCGCGCTTGGCCGCCACCAACTGTGCGATGTACTGCTGGGTCGCGACGTAGCCGGCCACCTGGTCCTCCTTGCTCACCCCGGAGACGATCGCATCGACATGCTCCTGGAAAGAGTCTCGGGTCTCGTACGGCACCCCGAGTAGGTCGCAGATCATGATCGTGGGGATGGGCTTGGAGAACGCGGTCACCAGGTCCACCGGCGGGCCGGCCTTTTCCATGGCATCCAGGTGTTCGGTGGTGACCTGCTCGACGCGCTCGGTGAGCAGTTGCATCCGCCGGACGGTGAACTTGCCCGTCAGCAGCTTCCGGTAGCGGCCGTGCTCCGGCTCGTCCGTCAGGAGGAACTCGCCGGGCGGCGCCGGAGGGATTTTCATGTCGCCCAAGTCGATCAACGGGTGGCGCATGAGCTCCTTGCGGGAGCTGAATCGTGAGTCGGCCAGCACCGACCGGACCAGGTCGTAGCCGGTGATCAGCCAACCCTCGTGTCCGCCGGGGAAGGGGTACCGGCTGATGGGGCCGTGCTCACGCGCCTGACGCAGCTCCTTCGGCGGGTCGAAAGGACAGCCAGGCTCACGCGCCGTCGGCAGTAGGCCGACGGTGTGTACGGATTCCGACATGTTCATTCCTCTCTTCCTCGCCGAATTGCGTTGTGTTGAGACCGCAAAACGTTCGCGAGGAATCAAAAGCTACGTTGCATTCGTAAAATAGTCAAGCTCGTTGGGGCTAAAATTCAACAAAAATGGTGCAAATTATGGGGACATGTTGCAATGAGCATGGAGACGAATGCAACGCGGACCCTCCAGCGGTTGCAATGACATGACAATGAATGCATACTGCTCGACGCTCGCACCACATTGGAGGCGCCCGCCGTGCCAGGAGACCGACTCACCCAGGAGGACCGTCGGCGCATCGCCGCGTGGCTCACCGAGGGCCTGACGTATACCGAGATCGCCCGGCGGCTGAACCGTCCCAAGTCAACCATCACCCGAGAGGTGGCCCGTAACGGCGGGCCCGAGGACTACCGCGCCGACCATGCGCACCAGCTGACCCGGCTGCGTGCCCGCCGCCGCAAGCCGATACCGCTGCCCGCGACTCCGGCCACCGCCGCCGCCTACGGACGCGACCCCAAGGCGGTGTTCGCATTCGAGCAGCGGCTCGCCGAGCTGATGATCGCCACCGGATGCCCGCGCATGGTGGCGAGGATCCTGTCGTGCCTGTTCACCACCGACTCCGGCGATCTCACGTCCGCCGAGCTGGTGCGGCGGCTCCATGTCAGCCCGGCCGCCGTCTCCACAGCCACCCGATGGGCCGAGGAGCAGGGCCTGATCGTCCGCGAACGCGGAGCCCGGGGCAAGCAGAGGTACACATTAGAGAGAAAGGTCGGGCACCGTTCCATTCTCGCCAGCGTCCGCTCCAATGAGCTGCTGGCCGAGCTCAGCCGCCAGGGGGCCGGAATCCTCGGTCGCACCACGCCCGCGGGTGCCCGACTGGACAAAGCGGGCACCTTCCTGCACCTGATCTCGCAGGACCTGGCCGACTCGGCCGAACGCCGGGTGCGCGAAGTCTTCGGCGCCTAAGTCGTGCCTCAAGACCGGAAGGAGCGGGTCGAGGAGCGGTACGTACCGAATGTCCTCCGCCTTCGTTGGCCCCGAGAAACTCGTTGCACGGTGATCCATCTGCGGAAGCTGGCGGCTCCCCAGTGTAACCCGGCGGGCTCGCCCGCTCGCATCCCCGTGTAGGTCGCGCTGGCACGTCGCCGGTGAGCATCGCAGTTGCCCACACCGCGAACGGCCGGTGTTCGACCCGCCGCCGGGTGAGCGTCCACGCCAGGCCGATCACGACAGCCTGGGCCAGCAGAGCGACGAGCGCTGCGCGCGTCATGTCGGCAGGGGTTCAAGCCGGGCGATCATCCGCGTGCCGTCCCACGCGTCGCGGAGCGCCCGCCGCCGGCCCTTCCAGACGAGCGCGCCGCCTTGCTCGACGGTGCCGTCCCTCAGCGCCTCGTAGGCATGCGCAGTGAGCAGGCGCGGGGCGAAGCCATCGGGCAGCTTGGCGCCGGCCTCGACAGCCCAGCGCGCGCGATCGACTCCGGCGCTCTCGACCGTGAGCACGTAGCCATCGAGGCGCCCGGCCTCGCCGGAGACCGAGATCCACGCAGTGGAGCGGGCGACGGACAACAGGGGTGCTTGGAAGCCAGGGTGAGGCGGAGAGGTAAGGCCCATGGCCGCGCAGGATGCGCGAGCCGGCCGCGCCGCCGCCATCGGTCAGGTTTGACCCACCACCGCGGCGACTACGTGCGCCCCACGGTGGGGCGGACATCGCGCCCGCGCGCGCAGTGGAGCAGGACCGGCTCGTCGAGCCCCGCCGGGCTGTTGCCTAGAGCTCCTCGACGACAGCCTTGACCTTTTTGCCAGTGTCGAGGCTCGCTTCGCTGTTCATCTGAACGAAGATGCGAGCCTTCGGGCTTCTCGAAGTTCGCCGACAATCTCCGCTACAATCGCCAGGAAGACATCCTGGCCCGCGAGGGCATCGACATCGAACGCAGCCTGATGTGTCGGATGCAGGCGCGTGCCCACGAGATGGCGCGGCGGGTGGTCGCGGCCATGCGACAGGAGTCGATCGCGCATGCGACCGCTGAAGAGCGCGGTCAAGGCGCGCGTCGCGGCTGAGAAAGATTTTCACGGGCTAGGCGGCGCCGTGCAGGGGGCCAAGGGGGCGGAAGGCGAGGTGACTACGCCGTGTCGACCTGGACGTTTCCTGCGTCGATCGGAAGGAGCGACTCCAGCGGTCGGTTGCTCTCGCACGTCCCTTCAAAGAGCGGGCTGACAAAGTCCACGGACCCGATTCCTTCCCCGCCGTCACTCACCGCAAAAACGACCTGACGTCCCACGAGTCCGGGGCTCGTGGATTGGGTGACGACGCCGCCCACCACGACTGTATTGGAATCCACGACCCGGATACAGGTAACTTCGATGTGTATTCTGGCCCCGGAGGCCTGGCTGAACAGCACCACCTGCCCCATCACTGTGCCGTCCTCGCGCTGGACCGCGGTAAAAGCGAAGACGCGGAGCGCGCCGCCGAATGCCGTGAAGAAAAAACCTTGGCCGGATGCCCTCACCACGACCTCTTGCGCCGCCGCGTTGGGTACCGACAGCAGCGATAGCGGCAAAAATAACAATGCTGCGCGGACGAGTCGTCTCCCGATTTTCATGCCGGTCTTCCTTTGCTCGGAGCTTGCTCGATTGAACTCGTGAATCCCATCGAGGAGCGTGCAGTGTCCCGCTCCTCCGCATGGTTGGTGTTGATTGCACGGATGGATAAGCTGAGCAACCAATAATGTAGGACAAAATTTGCGTTATGCATCCTCGTAGCGGGAGCGTCCTGGGCGCGAGCCCTCGCCCGTCAGGACGGCAACCGCCGCGCACGGGCGCACCTCGTCGCCGACGTTCATGAACGGTTTCATCGTGGCCGGCCGAGGATCGCTTAGGACGAACAGTGCGACAGACTAGTCTGGTCCGAAGTGAGTGAGAGGGCGCGATGACTCATGAAATTCGGTTTGCCATCGAGCGGCCTTGCGCAGGAGGTCGCATTCCGGCAGCCCGCGCCATTCCTCGAGCCACCCGAGCACCACGTTCGGGTTCGCGGGCTCATTGTGCTTCACCGCGTTCGGCAGCCAGCAGAGCAGCGTTTCTGGATCCTAGAGCGCAGGCCCCTGGTCCTGGACCTTCTGAAAGCACCGGCGGGTTTCCTCCATCCCCCAGCCGCTCCGCTCAGCGAGGGCACCCGGCAGGCGCGCAGCGCGACGTGCAGCTGCGAGGCGAGCTCGATGAGCTCGGTCTGGAAGCGGATCGCGCTCCCGTCTCTCGCCGCGACGATGCTCTTCGGGTTGTCGAAGAGCCACTGGTGGGTGACGCCGCCGAAGTACTGCGCCGCGCGAACGAGCGAGCGGAGAAGGCTCGCCGTCGTCTGCTCCAGCACGAGCTCGGCCCATATCGCGCGTGAGTAGCGCAGCACCAGCACGAAGCAGTAGAGCGGGCGCGCGCCGCCCGAAACGCGGAGCTTGCCAACGTGGACCCAGTCGATCTGCGATTGCTCGCCTGCGAGCGTCTCGATCCGCAGGTACACCTCGTGTGTCGGCGCCGGGCGATTCAAGAGCACGAATCGCCACGGCGTCCTGATGCTGCCGGTGTAGCCGCGCTCGACGAACCTGTCGTACAGGCGTGTCGCGACCAGCGTTGGATAACGGTCGAGCGTTGCGAGCACAAAGCCATGATAGGCGCCGAGCGCGCTCGGGTGCGGGCCTTTGCTCCTCGGCGAGGGGCCGTGGGGGCCCGGTGCGTAAGCTTGACCTGTCGAGCGGCGTCGAGAATGCGTCGGGCATGGCCGGTCCGGTCGGCGACCAAGACGACTCGTGGACCCTCGTTGCGGCGCTCAACCCGAGCCTGAACGGTGCCGCTGCCACGATCCTCGACCCCCTCTGGCCGACGACCCTCGACCCCATCTGGTCAACGACGCTCCCGGGCTCCCAGTGGGTGGGGCCGGCGGACGGGGCAGTCGACGGCATCCCGGGATCCTACACCTACGAGAGCTGCTTCTGCCTGAGGGAAGGCTTCGCCGCGCCGATGCTCGAGCTGTCGATGCGGGCCGACAATCGGATCACAGCGATCGCCCTCAACGGCTGCATGCTGTCAGGGCCGCCGGGCGGCGACTTCAACAGCGTGACTCCGGTTTACAACTCCGAGTGCGAGCTCCGACACGCGCAGGCCCGTCTGCCGCCCAAACAGCTTGTACCGCATGGGATTTTCCTTCTCTCCGAGAGCCGCCGCTGAATGATGACGAGGATATCATCACCATGGATCGCGATTGCGTACGTCTGGTTCAGCCGGCCCTTCGGACACCACTGAGCTCCAGCGCGCGCGAACGGCGCTCCGGCCCGCGACCGCACCGCTGGCAGGCGCCGCCACGGGGAGTGAGCCCGCGGAGGATCTTGCCTCTCGTGAGGCGCAGGAGCCGGACGGCGAGGTTGAGATCGTCCTGCCGCTGCATCCGAGCGCGATGTCGGCCCGCGCGAGGAGCCGCTCGTACGGCTCCTCGTCGCCGCCTCGCAGCGCCGGAGCGTGGACGAGCACCTCGAGCCCGCGCCGCAGGAGGCACGCGCGTGACGGCGGAGCGGTAATCGGGTGCGCGCGCGAGGTCATTTACAACAAAAATATGGTGAGGACGTCGCGCCCCGCGCTCCTGCCCGCGCGGGCGCTCTCGCAGCTCGGCCACCGTGGGAGCAGGCGTGAGGGGTTGGCCGCCAATCCGCTTACAAATGGTGAGCATTCCTCTATCATCCACATCCTGCCTTCCTGGGCCCGCAACCCTGGAAACGCACAGGATGTATATGTACGAAAAAATAATTAGAATCTTCTTTATTGGAGCAATGCTAGCGGCGACCGGGAGCGCCGCCTGTTTCGTCGAGGAGCTGCCGCCGGCGCCGCCCGAGCCGCCGCCGGGCGAGAGCGCGGAGAGCCTGACCGTGCCGATCGATCCCCGCCGCTCCCTGGCCGTCACCGAGGAGGAGATCGTTCGACACTTCCCGCTGGTGGACGTGCTCCAGCAGCTCATCACGCAGTCCGGCGCGCCGACGACGCCCAAGGATCTGTTCAACCAGTGGTTCGACACCTTCAACGACCAGTCGAGCGGCGTCGTGCCCTGGTCGCCTCATTGCGACGACGAGCTCACGAGCGGGGTGGCCTCCTTCAACCAGTTCCCCTGGGACTGTCCGCGCGCCGAGGGGACCGAGGCGCACACCGACCCGTTCGACGTTTCCCGGGAGCCCGACGGGTACATCCCGCTGGGGCTGTTCAACCGGTTCGACCTGGCTCCGAAGAGCGGCGAGACGTGCGGCGAGTACCGCATCGTGTATGCTCGCGAGTCCGGGGTGCCGAAATCCGGCGGGGACTCGCGCAATCTGCTCATCTTCGAGGCGGTCTTGCCGAACCCGCACCCCGAGTGCGGAGTCGAGGCATGCCGTCCCGTCGCCGAATTCTGGTCGGACCTGACCGCGACCGACGACGTGGAGACGCGCGCCAAGAGGCTGCGCGAGTTCTACTTCCACGGACTGCCGGGGTTCAAGCCGGTGGTCCACGTCGACCACTACGGCGCCAACCTGAGCTCCGGCGGGTACGGCAACTCGATGGGGCAGATCCGCACCAACTCGTTCATCGAACGCAAGTGGATGCTCCGCGAGTTCAAGCTGGTGAACGACTGCCGGTGCAACCAAGCCGCTCGGGCGTCCTGTCGCCTCGCGATGCTCCCGATAACGACGAAGGCGAACCCGTATCCCGAGCTCTGGTCGTCGTCCTTCGGCGACCCGCGCCAGCCCGCGTTCCAGAGCAGCCTCGCCGCGCAGGTGCCGTCGCTCGCGGTCGCAGACATCAACGCGTTCACCTACGATGTCGGCGACCAGTTCAACTCGGGGCAGAGCATCGCAGAAGGCGGGTTTCCCGACTCGAACGATTATGTCGTGTTCATGGACCCGTTGTTCCGCAATGACGTCCAGACGGCGCTGACGGGGATCGGGAGCTCGCTTCTTCCCGAGCACATCGCCGACCGCGCGACTGCGCTGTCGTGCGGCGGTTGCCACCAGCTCTCGAACGGGCGCGACCTCGGCGACGGGATCACCTGGCCGTTTTCGCGTCGGTTCGTTCACGTCGACGAATCGTCGGGCCTGGAGCCCGGCCCCGACGGGTCGCGCTGGCCGATCTCGCAGGCGCTCACCGATGTATTCCTCCCGTTCCGCCAGAAGGTCCTGGAGAGCTTCCTCACGAGCAGGCCAAGGAAGTGCGACGAGACAAAGGACCCGGTAGATTCGCGCAAGTCTCTGCCGCTGAACTGCCGTGATCCTCGCGTTGTGGAAGAGGTGCGCGAGGGCCGCGTGCTCGTGACGGAGGAGGATCTCAGGAAACTGGAGCTGACGATCCGCGAGGCGCCGTTCAACGGGCATTCCGTCCACTGACGAGTCCCGGCGATCCGCTCAGGCGACCCGCGCTGCGCCGGCGGCGCCTGCCCCGACGCGGAGGATGTTGCCCCTCGTGAGGCGCAGGAGCCGGACGACGAGGAGGACCGAATTCGTCACGAGCCCTGCCGTGAGCCCCCACCAGAGCCCTTTGGCGCCGAGGCCCAGCGTGAAGCCGAACAGGAGCGTGAGCGGGAAGCCGACCAGCCAGTGCGAGGCGATGTTGGCGAGGAACGGAAACCGCACATCCCCCGCGCCTCGCAGCGCTCCTGCCGTGACCACCTGGACGCCGTCGAAGAGCTGGAACAGCGCAGCCACAGAGAGAAGCTGGACACCGATGTGCAGCACCTCGGCGTCCGACGTGAACAGTCCCACAAGCCAGCGTGGGGCCAGGGCAAACATGAGGGCGCCGCACGTCATGACGGACGCCCCGAGGGCGAGCCCGAGCAGCGCGGATCGCCGCGGAGGGGCGCCGGCGCCGATCGCGTGGCCGACGCGCACCGACGTGGCGCCCGCCACGCCGAGCGCCCCCATGAAGGTGAAGCTCGTGAGTCCGAGGGCGATCTGGTGAGCTGACACGGTGTGGGCCCCGAGGCGCCCCACGATCATCCCGAGGAGCGCGAAGGCGCCGCCGGCGACGAGCAGGTGCAGCCCGATGGGCAGGCCGAGGCGGAAGACCGCCCCGATCGCGACGCGCTCGCGCGCCGGCGCGGGCCGGCGCTTCCGCGCCGCGCTCAGGACGACGGCGGCGAGGACGAAGCTCCCGGCGCTCGTCGCGAGCCCAGCGCCCAGGGCGCCGAGGCGCGGCAGCCCGAGCTGCGGGAGGTACAACCACGCCAGCATCTCGTCGCCGCGGACGAGCAGCCCGCACAGCGCCGCATTGACGATGTTGGCGGCGAGCGAGGCGACCAGCGCGGGCCGCGTCTCGCCGTGTGCTTGCAGGAACGTCCTGTAGGCGAGGTGCGCAAGGAACGGGAGAAACCCGGGAGCATGGCCGAGCAGGTACGCGCGTACGCCCGGGATGAGCGCGGCCTCGACGCCGAGCGGCTCGAGCAGCAGCGTCGCGGCGAACGAGAGCGCGATGCTCGGCAGCGAGAGGAGCGCGCAGGCACGCATCGTCGATAGCAGCGCCGCCCACGCCTGCGCAGGCTGGCCGGCGCCGATCGCCTGCGACGCGAGCGGCTCAAGGGCGAACGCGAACCCCATACCGAACGCCGTCACCGCGAACATGATGGAGCGAGCGATGCCGATCGCCGCGAGATCTTGCACCGAGGCGCGGCCGATGATGGCCGTGTCGACCAGGCCCATGGACACGAGGCCCAGCTGAGCGAAGGTGAGCGGCAGCGCGAGACGGGCGAGCGTACGCAGCTCGGCGCGAGCGTTGTCCCCGGCAGGCGCGAGCGAAGTACGGCTCATGCAAGCTCCAGCAAGGCCGCCGCCGTCTATCCCTGGGGCCGCGCTGCGTCAACGCGGCCCCGGGGCGAGCGCCGCGGGTCATCCAGCTGCAGACTCGACCGCGACGCGAATGCAGGTTCGCCTTCTCCGCGACTCCCGGACTCCGCTATAGCGTCGCTTTTTCAAGGGGGATCGGATCGAATAGAGGACTGCCGGGGTTCAAGCCGGTGGTCCACGTCGACCCCTACGGCGCCAACCTGAGCTCCGGCGGGTACGGCAACTCGATGGGGCAGATCCGCACCAACTCGTTCGACAAGGGACCCGGCAGATTCGCGCAAGTCTCTGCCGCTCAACTGCCGTGATCCTCGCGTCGCGGAAGAGGTGCGCAAGGGCGGCGTGCTCGTGACGGAGGAGGACCTCAGGACGCTGGAGCTGACAATCCGCGAGGCGCCGTTCAACCGGCATTCCGTCCACTGACGAGTCCCGGTGCGGCGCAGTCGTAGCCGTGCCTCCGGGCGTGGCCGCGCGCGAGCTCGTGCATGCTCCAGCGATCCTGCGTGGGGTCCCGGTCGACCAGGGCCCGCGTCTCGAGCTCGCGGAGCTGCTCGCGCGCGAGCTCCGGCGTCACACCGCTGACCTGCGCGACCACCGTGGCATCGAAGTCCTCGTCGAGCTCGCCGAGCCCGCACCACGTCTGCTGCAGGCCGCGCGGGAGCAGGTCGACGCTCGAGCAGAGCGCCGCCTCGGCTGGGGGGAGCCGGCGCAGCGCGGCCCGGAGCCGATCGAGATGGTCGGCGGGAGCCAGGGTCGCCTCCGCGGCGAGCGCGCTCGCGGCCACCCGGATCGCGAGCGGCAGGGACTGGCACTGCGCCGCCAGCGCTCTGGCGCCGGCCTCGTCCAGGCGCGGAGCGAAAGCGCGCGCCAGCGCGCAGGCGTCGTCCGCCGAGAGCGCGCCGAGCTGCCGCGTGTACAGCCCCGGGAGCGCGAGCGGCTGCGACGACATGACCAGGAAGAGGGACCGCGTGCACCCGGCGACGAGCGGCGCCACGTGCTCGGGATCCCTTGCATCGTCGAGGAGCAGCAGCGCGGGGGTGGAAGAGAGGGTGTGGCGGTACATCGCCTCGAGCGTCGCCGCATCGCCCGGAGGCTTGAAGCCCGCGATGATCTTCTCGAGAACGCGCACCATCGCGAGGGTCGGATGCAGGGACATGGGGCCCGCGCCCCCGAGCTCGACGTGAATCCGCCGCTCGGCATAGTGAGGTTCGAGCTCCAGGGCGAGGCGGAGGGCGAGCGTGGTCTTCCCGACGCCCGCGGGGCCGATGATCGCGGCGCCCGCGGGGCCGAGGTTCTGGAGGAGATCGGAGATGTCGTCTTCGCGGCCCAGGAAGTCCGCGGGCGGCGCGGGGAGCAAGGGCCGGGGGGGCCGCCGCGGCGCGGGGGCGCCGCTGTCCGTGCGGGTGTCGCTGCTGCCGGGCCACGACAGGGCAGGAGCGCCCTGGGGCGGCGGAGGCGGCCACGGCGAGGGGGCGTACCGGCTGCCCTCTTCGATTGCGCGGCCGTCCCCGTGGCCGAAGGCGCCGGGCTCGAAGCCCGGAGATAGCGGAAGGGGCGCCCCCATCGGAGGGCCCCCAAAGCAAATCTCGTGCGTCGCGAGGGCGCTCTTCGCACGCGCTTCCACGAGGCGCCGGATGCCGCGCGCCACGTCTGCCCATGCCTCGTTGCGATTGCGCCAGCTCGAGACGGGCTTGCTCCCCGTGGGGAGCACCATGAGCCTGCCGAACGGCGCGCTCGCCCAGTCGCACGCATGGAGGAGCACGGGGACCACCTGCGCTTCGCTGCGCTCGTGGCGGATGAGCGCATGGAGCACCTCGCACGCGAAGCACTCCTCGGAAGCGAGGTAATCGGCGCTCACCAGGAGCAGGACGAGCCAGGAGCCTTCGAGGCTGGCCGCCACCGCGGCGTCGACCACCTCCCCGGCGCGCACGCGCCCCCGGTGGCACGTGCGGAGCAGCCCTTGCCGCATCATGAGACCGAGGTGCACCTCGAGCCGCGCGCGGTGGCGTTCATCTGCCGGCACGTGCGAGATGAACACCTCCACCGGCCCGGGACCGGGTGGCCAGGGCGAGGAGCCGCCCGGGAGCGTTGCAAGCGCAGGCGAGCCCGGTGGCGACGGCCCCGAGAAGCCGCCCGCCTGGAACGCGAGCGCGGGCTGCGCGGCGAGCCCCTGCACCGGCGCACCGCACCTGATGCAGGCGCGATCGGCGTCCTCCAGCAGCCACGCGCAGACGGCGCACCAGGTGCTCACCGGAAGGGAGCTTAACCCCGGAAGCCGGATGGGAAAACATCGGTCGACGTCGGTGCCGCCACGCGACGGGCGGGCCGCGACGCCACCCGGGTGAGCACCGGGCGTGGAACGCCTCTTCGAAGCCTTCCCCGGAGCCTTGCCATCCGATCTGCGTCGAGAGCTCCCCGTCCCGGACGTGTCACGGCAAGTTGGCGTCCATCCAGGCGAGTCGGGCCATCATGAAGTCGCGCATGACTTGCAGCTGCCCCTCCCACGTCGGCGCGGTGGGGCCGCCGAGGAAGCCCTCGCTCGACTCGATGATGTCCGACACCGGCCACTTGGCGAGGTCGCGGGCCGCGGCCTGCGCGAGCGGCGCGCTCAGGCCGTTCATGCGCTGCTCGATCGCGGCCTCGGACAGGAGCGTCTGGCGAAGCGCCGTGTAGCGCGTCCTCACCTGCGCCATGAAGGTCGGATCTGCGGTGAGCTTCTGATACCAGTTGTTGACGTTCCTCTGGCCGCTGAAGCGCCAGCCGGTCTCGCCGTTCGATTCCGGCGTCGGGCTCTGGGCGCCCACGCCGCCGAGCGCGAAGTTGTAGTCCCAGAGCGGGCCGGCCTTGAGCTTCTGATCGCGATCCTTGTGATAATAGCAGCTCCGCACGTAAGCATCGACGTTGAACGTCAGCTCGCTGATGATCAGGTAATCGATGAACGACGGCACGTCGATGTACGCCGAGTAATCGCCGATCGGCGTCTGATGGACGGTGTCGTGGAACTGCTGGATGTACTGCGTCAGCCAGGTCGCTTGCTCGTCGTTCAGGGGATCGGGATCCACGACCTCGAGATCGATCCAGCACGTGCCGCTCGGTTCGGGGTCCGGCCCTCCGCCCGGGCCCCCGAAGCCTCCGAACGACGGGAGGGGGTCCGCGCCGGTGCAGGTGAGCTGCGGCTCCTCGGCGGCCGCCTGGTCGAACTTGAAGATGTAACCGCCGCTGATATCGGGCAGCGCCCGGTCCGTCTCCTCGAGGCTCTTGAGGTCGGTGCGGACCTTGTTGTTCTTGATGGTCTCCGAGATCCAGTAGATGCCCTGGTAATCCGCCTCGCCGATGGAGCGCGCGTCGTAGTTCAGGTAGACCTCGGCGAACTCGGTGCGCGGCGCCTCGAGGCCCATGTCGCGGCCGAGGGTGAAGGTGAACGGATTACGGATCAACGTGCGGTCGTAGTAGGGAGGGATCAGCGCCCAGTCCGAGTCGGCGGGCATGCCCAGCACCGGGTAGTCGAGGTCCTTGTCGTCGTTGTCCCACAGCTCGAGCTTGTACGGTGTTTGCGGGAAGTTCCGCGACGACTGGCCGCGCACGTGATACCCCCCGCGCATCGCCATCGTGGGCAGCGAGGCTATCGAGGCCACCCCGTTGACCGGCTCCCAGATCATCACCGCCGCGTCGAAGTAGATCTCCTTGTCGGTCGGCTTGCCCTCGCCGTAACCGTCAATGATCATGATGGGAAGGTCGGAGGTCGCGTCGACGGTGCGCGCGATGTAGATGCCGGTGCTCACCGCGCCGCTCGCGGCGCCCCCCACGAACGCCTGCGCGCGGATCTGCGTCGTGGTGGTGAGGGTCACGGGCTCGCCCGTGTACAGCGTGGAGGCCGCGGTCGGTCGCTGCCCGTCCACCGTATAGCGGATCTCCGCCTCCGCGATCGTGGTGGACATCTCCACCTGGATCTGATCCCTGAACGTCTGGCTAGGCGTGGAGAACGCGACATCCCCGTTCAGGGACGGGATTTCCGTGGTGCCGTTGCCATCCGGTCCGTCGGCATCGGTCGGTGCCTGGCCACAGGCGACGCAAAGAGCGACGAGGGCGAGCGAGATGGAGCGGCGAAGCCGGGCAAAGCGCGGTCGTTTAACCATGGTATTATTTTCCACTGCCAACCTCGTTCAGAGTTCAAGGATTCGCCATTCTACTGACATACAGGGCTGC
This sequence comes from Sorangium sp. So ce887, assembly GCF_051521455.1. Lineage (NCBI taxonomy): Bacteria > Pseudomonadati > Myxococcota > Polyangiales > Polyangiaceae > Sorangium > Sorangium sp. So ce887. The sequence continues at coordinate 1,137,056 of NZ_CP150354.1, forward strand.
CGCGCTACCCGTTTCTCGCGCGGCGCTGTAAGGCGGCACGGTCGACGCACGGAGAGGTTGTCGGTCGCGTGGGCGTTTCCGCCGGACGCGAGGCGCAGCTGGGCTCACCGATGGCTCCCTGCTCCGGGAAGTGTCGTATTCAGCGCGCTGTCCGAGGACACCACCGGCGTTGCCGCTTGCTGGCTGTCGATGGACAGCCGACGATTCAGCGGAGCTGCCTCAGCAACGCCTCGCGCTCGGCCGCGAGCCGCCCTCGCGGAAACTGCTGTGCATGGGTCTCGAGCAGCCGACGCGCCTCGACGTCGCCGATGGCGTTGTGGGCCTCCATGGCCCTCCGGGCCTGGTTGACCAGGCTCCTCTCGCGCTCGCTGACGGCGGGTCGAACGGCGCTCGTCGGATACGCGGGCCGACGAGCTGTCGTCATCGAGGGAGCGGGCGTGTTGCTCACCACCGCCTCGGCACGCACGCTGTTTTGCGCCGTCGGCGACGAGCTCGGGCGCGCGGTTGGCGCGGCCGGCCCCGCGGCTCGCCGCGCGTCATATCCTGCGGTGATCGCCGTGGCGGCCTCCGCTGCCGGCGCGGTACCGGGTGAGCGAGCCGCCGCCGGCGGCTGCCACGATTCCCGGCCGAGCAAGGGCGGCACCGCAGAGACGAGCGCGCCGGTCAGCAGGACGAGCGCACCCTGGACGAGGATCCTCACACCCAGACGGCGCAGCCAGGCCGTCCACGACCTGCCATCGTGGAACCCGAACGCGAGCGGCACGCAGGCGCTTTCATCCCATCCGTGAGAGTGCTGCCGCGCTGCCCACCGTCGCCTCTGCCTCTCGAGCTCCTTGCGCGCCCGCCGGTGTTGCGTCTTCACCGTCGCCAGCGGGAGCCCCAGCTCGGCGGCGATCTCGGCGAGCGGCGTCTCCTCGAGCTCGTGCTTGATCAAGAGAGTCCGGTACTTGGGGGCGACCTGGCCGATCAGCTGCCGCATGAGCGCTTCCCGCTGCCGCCTCCGGAGCAGCTCCTCCGGCGTGGGGCACTCGTCCCAGACCTCGCGCTCGTCAAACGAGGTCAGCACCTCTCCGCGGCAGTGCGCGTTACGGACGTGATTTCGCGCCTGGTTGATCGCGATCGTAACGCGGTACGGCGCGGTGTCGCCGCCCGGCTCGATTCGGTTGTCCGCTTCCAACCCGCGCAGCAGCGCTTCCTGGGCGACATCCTCGGCGTTTCGCGCCGGGACACCGTGGCGCCTGGCGAGGCGCCGGAAGAGCTCGAATCCGGAAGAGCCGGTCGATCGCTTGTCCACGCGGGGAGCACACTTGAGGCGGCCAAAAGGGTTCAGGAAAGTGAGTCGCGGGGCAACTTTGGTGGGATAATGTGTGTATGTGTGGCTTTAATGTCCGCATCCAGCTGGTCCCTGAGGATGAAGCGACTCATTCCGGGATCTGGCTGTTTTTTCTCGTCCCAGAGCTCGTTTGACAGCGATTCATGGACATTGACGCCGTGCAGCTGGCGTACGTACCGTCCATCAATGCGTCGCGTTGCACGTCCACTGTTGGTCTGCATGATGCTTGGAGCCGGAACGGGCTTTGCGAGCTCGGTCGGCGCTCAGGACATCGATGCGACGCCACGCCGGATCGATAGCGCGACCGTGAAGGACCTCGCTCGGCGCGGTCGGAAGGCGCGAGACGCCGGTCGCTGGACCGAGGCGCACGCAGCTTACGACGCGGCTTTCAAGGCAGCAGACCCTGCGTCCACCGCGGCGCGAGAGCGAGCGGAGCTCGCCGGAGAGCTGGGGCTCTGTGAGCTCGCGCTGCGGAGATACCGTGACGCAGCCGAGCACCTGGCCTGGAGCCTCGAACAGCGCGAGGCCCTCTCTCCTGCGCTTCAGCGACGATTCGAGGAGGGCCAGCGCAAGACTGCGCCGCACATTGCGCTGCTCTACCTGGCGGTCGACCCGCCCGATGCGGAGGTGCTCGTCGATGGCGAGCGTGTCGGTCGCGCCGCGCGGACCTACACGCTGTTCTTCGACCCCGGCCAGCACATGGTGCGGGCCCGCGCGCCGGGCCGAGAGGAGGTGCTCCACTCACTGCGCGCCGTGGCGGGCGCGGAGCACGAGATCTCGATGCAGTTGCCGCACGCGGCGGCGGCACGCAGCTCCGACCAAGCGGCGCGGCCGATGTCGGCGCCCGCGAGCTCGTCCTCCACCACTGCCGCTGCGGGCGCGCAGGCTCCCGGGCCATGGGCCTCGTGGCCGGGGACGCTGCGCATCGCCGGCATCGGCCTGACCACGGCGACAGCTTCTTTCGGCGCCCTGTTCATGATCCATGCGAGCGTAGCCGACGGCGATCTCGAGGAGCACAACAGCAAGCTCGACGAGCTTGGAGTCACGTCGTGGGCTTGCCGGGAGCCATCGCCGCCTGCAGCGTGCCCTGAGCTTTCGCGTCTCCGACGACAGCGAGACCAGTTCGCCGCGCTTGGCACGGGGATGATGGTTGCGGGCGGCGTCGTTGGGGCCGCGACCGTGGCGTCGTTCTTCACGGATCTTGCCTTCACCCGCTCCGAGCCCGCGAGAGATCGCGTTGCGTTCTCGCCGGTGGCAACGCCAGAGCAGGTTGGCCTCGTGGCGCACGGGGCGTGGTGATCAAGGAGCCAAGGACATGCGTTCTCTCCAGTGGCGACATGTGCGGCGGCTGTGCGCCTTTACTGTCTTCTCGACGAGCGGCGCGGGAGGGCTCTCCGGCTGCATGTACGCGGAGGACTGCGGCGAGGAGCGGATGTGCTTCGCACCCCCGAAGTCGCCCTGTGAGGTGCTCGAGCCCGGCGTGGGTCCCGTGATGGACGAATGCGGGGTGTTCGTCAGGGCCAGCGCCGGGGGAGACGGCCCGCGCGCCGGCACGCGGCTTGAGCCGTTCACGTCGCTGCAACAGGCGATCGTGGAGGCGCAAGCCCGAGGCCTGCACCACGTCTATGCCTGCGGCGAGACGTTCGAGGAAGAGGTGACCCTGATCTCGGGTGTCCACCTCTGGGGCGGTCGTCGCTGTGCTGACGGCGGATGGTCTTACGGGTGGTCGTTCGACGGGGCCACTCACCCGACCACCATCGCACCTGCGCTGGGGATCCCGATGCGGGTCGTCGGGGAGAAGGACGCGACGTCGGTGATCTTCGGCGTGCGGATCGTTGCGGCGGATGCGTCCGCGACCGATGGGAAGTCGTCGATCGCGATGATCCTGAGCCCGGGAGCCAAGGTGAAGGTGGTGTCGAGCGAGGTCATCGCGGGGAACGGCAAGGACGGCGAGGCGGGCGAGGACGCGCTCAGCGTTCGGGCCAAGGATGGTGACTCCGGGAATGTTGGCGCGAACGCCTGCACGGCGGACTTCGCGACGGGTGCCCTGCCGGTCGTGACCGTGTGCGACGATGGTACCGAGTCGACGGGCGGATACGGCGGCGATGGCAGGATTGAGGTGGGAGGCGATGGCGCCCCGGGCCAGCCCGAGCCGGGGGAAAATCAAGAGGATATGGGTCGCGGAGGCTCGGGCGCAGACGTCACGGGATGCAGCGCAGGGAGCAAGGGCGCCGATGGCGCGGACGCCGGTCGCGCCGCCGGCGCCCTCGGGGCAGGTTACCTCAGCGTCGACGGATGGATTGGCGTTCGGGGCGGGGACGGAAACAAAGGCGGCGTGGCGCAAGGGGGAGGCGGCGGTGGCGGCAGCAAGGCGCTCGGTCCCATGCTGCAATGTCGGCAAGGCGGGCCTCAAGGCGGTGCGGCAGGCGGCTCCGGGGGCGGTGGCGGCTGCGGGGGACTGGGCGGCAAGGGCGGCGGGTATGGTGGGGCGAGCATCGGTGTCGTTGCGCTGCAGGGGAGCGCGTTGACGCTCGAGGCGACCGCCTTGACCACGGGCGATGGTGGCCAGGGCGGGGTTGGCGGAACCGGCCAACCTGGCGGCGTCGGTCACTGGGGCGGTCATGGCGGTAGGGGCTTTGGTCCAGACGGCACCTTGTGGGGAGGCTGCGAAGGCGGTCTTGGAGGAGACGGAGGCCGTGGGGGCGATGCTGGTGGCGGACTCGGGGGGTCTTCCTACGGCGTCGCAGCCCTCAGCGCATACGTGAGCTTCGGGCCGGATGCCGCCGCGTATAACGGACGTGCTGGTGAGGGAGGTCCTGCGGGCAATGCAGCGCCAGATGACGACGCAGGCAAGGGCCAAACCGGCGATTCCATGCCGTATCGCCAATTCCATGGTCCCGATCCCGGACCGCCCCCTTGATTGCCCTCCTACGCGCGACGCACCACCGAGGGAAACCGATGCGAACCAGGCGAGTGAAATTTTTATCTCCCGTGCTGCTGCTCGTCGCAACCGGCTGCGGCACCGCGCCGGGCCCAAACGGCGCTGGCGGAACGGCCTGCGACGGGGCCTCGTCGTGTCAAGGCGACCCGCCGCCGGAGTCGGTTTGCCTCGATCGTCTCGCCGCCGATGTCCTGGAGGATGGCTGCGGGGTGTTCGTGGGCGGTGTTTTCGGCGGCGGGGACGATGCAAACCCCGGCACGAGGGACAAGCCGGTGCGTACGCTGCAGCGTGGCGTCGAGATCGCGCGTACCCAACGAGGGCGCGTGTTCGCGTGCTACGACGGCTATTTCGGTCCGCTCACGCTGCCCTCCGGCGTGGATCTCATCGGAGGATTCAGCTGCTTGAATTGGAGGCGCGTGCCCGACGCGCGCTCCCTGATCCAGATCACCGACAAGTCAGATATTACCCTGACCGTTGTGCCGCCGAGCGCCGAAGATACAGGCGCCGCGGACGGGGTGTCGAAGGTCGTCGACATGGGCATGCGTGCATGGGGCCCGATCACGGTGCTCGTTCGGTCCGACACCGCGGTGGAGCTCATCCGGAGCGATATTGCCACATCCTACGGGTGGGCAGGCCACGACGGCGAGAAATGGCCCTGGCCGAATCAGGCAGCGACGGCAGCTGATGGGCTGTATGGGGGAGACGCGTGCTCGGCAGCCACCGTCCCCGGCGGCCCAGCGGTGGTGAACCCGTGCGAGGGCGGAACCCCGAGCATCGGCGGCAAGGGAGGCGACGGGCTTTCCGACGGCGCTGGCGACGGGGACGACGGGGAGCCGACGCCGACTCCTAACCCGACGAATGATGGGCGGGGAGGAGCCGGAGACGTGACAGGCACCGATTGCAAAGCAGGGGCTTTCGGGACCTTCGGGGCGCAAGGTACCATCGGTTCCACGGGCCACGGCATCGGGCGTATCGGCGAGGCCGGATGGGAGGGCGACAAAGCGGGCGACGGCGGCAGGGGCAGGCCGGGACAAGGCGGCGGTGGGGGCGGCGGGCGTCGCGGCGGGCTGGCGGTGTGCGGCGCGGCGTCCAAGGGAGGCGCCGGCGGCGGGTCCGGAGGAGCCGGCGGCTGCGGCGGCCGAGGGGGGCGAGCGGGCGAGAACGGCCACCCGACGATCGGCATCGTCGCGCTCCGCGCCAAGGTGACGGTGCGCGACAGCGTGATCAGGACGCTCGAGGCGGGGCCGGGCGGCGACGGCGGGCCGCCGGAGCTAGGCGGCAAAGGCGGCCGAGGCGCACCGGGGGGCGCCTTGGGGGATGGCAGGTGGTCCTGTGGCGGCGGCAGCGGCGGCCGAGGGGGCGACGGCGGCTACGGTGGCCCCGGGCGTGGCGGCGACTCGATCGGCGTCGCGTACCTCGACGAGGACCAGCTCACCCTGGAGGGCGTCACATACGAGCTGGGGCCGCCGGGCAAGGGCGGCAGCAGCTGGGATTGGTATGGCGACATGGTAACGGGGCCGGATGGGATCGCCGTCGAGACGCTGCGTCTCCCTGAATAACGTCGAAAACACGTGGTTCAGGAAGGTGAACCCGTCCAACACGCGGGTCCGCGAACCGGGCACCTACGGCCAGTCTTCATCTGCGAAGCCCGCGCCGCGGGGTCGCACCCTACCACAACCCCACCGCTCTCCGCGATCGTGCGATCCTCGCGGCGGGCTTCGGGACAGTCATAAAACTAGGATGACGCAGCAAGCCGAATCGCAGAGACAAGTTGTCTAAAATCATAATCGATACGCCGACTGTCCACTCCAAGTACAGCTCGCTCCAACGCGGTGATGGGTTGTGACACCATCCAACCCACAACATCAACACCAAGGCTCTTGCCGCCTTTTCTGTGGTACTCCGAGGCAAGGCGCGCCGCGTCGACACGCTCAAAATCCAAGCCCACTAGTCTCAGGGCATCCAGAGACGGAACGCCGGCATCGGCAAGGTAAGACAACGTCTTGATTTCATTGCCGTACACAATGCCGCGCGCATTATCCTCCTCTTCGACAAGACGATCGAATGCAAAGAGGCCCCAGGGTAATAAGAATTGAACGCGGGAGTACATAACACTAATGAGATCCTCAAGCCGAGACCAGTTGCGAAATTGCGCTCTCTTATCTATATACGTAAGCGGTACCCCGGAAATCCACTGAACGGCCACTTCACTGTAGATCCCACCAAGCTCTGGCCCCTCAAGTTCAGCCATTCGCTTTGCTACAGGCCCCACCACGAACGCTGCTTGGCGAAGATCAACCTGTCCGCCGCGAAGTACGTTCGCCATCCTGCTCAGCTTCCAGTCGTCAAGTGATTGAACGTACGCTCTTAGATTAGAGAGTGTCTGAAGTGAAAGTCCAAGTTCAGCGACGATGGTTCTACTGGGGGCACCACGGGCTGCAAAAAATCTATCGACAACTTGGTTCTGTCGCTCAAAGAAACCAACCGCGAACTCTTGTACGGGCTTGGTCATTTGTGAAAACGCAAGCGTTCCCTCTACCATCTCTTTAGGCGTCGCCAAGACCCCAGACGCAGACGAATGAATCAGCGCGACGCGGGCAAGATTGACTGTGCCCTGTACAGCCTTCGACGTTTCCCTAGGAAGCGCCTCTTGATCCAAAGTTGTCAGGTCGAGCCTGCCTGCAGCAAATTCCGTATGAATTTCAGCAATAGCCTCGCCGAGTGCACTTCGAACTGGGTCCAGACCACTCAGGCTTGAGTCGGTGTAGGCGCCGATTACGTATTTGGTTCGCTCCAGGCCCAGAGAAGGTTCAAATAGGATCGCCTGGCCCTCCTTATCCACACCCGGCCGACCTGCACGCCCGGCGATATTCCAGAATGAACGAGGGGTCACGGGATGGTATCTGACGGGGCGCCCTTTCTCCGGCGCTTCGCGAATTGCGACAGACTGAACGATCAACGAAGAGAACGGGAAGTTCACCCCTTCCGCAAGGGTCGTGGTCGCACACACGAAGTCAATAAGCCGCATTCGTATGGCTTCCTCAACAGCTATTCTGACCCGCGGTGGAAGACCAGCATGGTGATACGCGATTCGATGCTTCAGCAGAGAGCGCATCGATACGTTCGCGTACATTTCACGCTCAAGACGAGAATCTAGGCGCGCAATGTGATCGCTTGCGAGCTCCGCTGCACTGAGACTTCGGAGCGTCCCGTGTTCCCTCTTCCACTCAACTAACATAGCGGCAATCTTTTCACATTCCTTCTTGCCGCTGGCGACGATCAACACAGGCCCGGCAGCGTTTATCCGATCGGCCAATTGCACAAGAAGGCCATGATCTGTGGTAGCCAACGCCCTCTCGAATAGCCGAACGGACGATCCGTCGGCGTAGTCAATCCACCCTTCTCTGAAGCGACCGGTCTTTTTGATTCGGTAGATGCCAGCTCGCATGCGAGTCGATCGAACATCGCTCGTAGCAACTCGGGGCCGGGTCCCGAGCCATCGTGCAATGTCCGCAATGTTGGGAGCGACCGCGGATAGTACCACTATCCTTGTCGACTCTTGCGCCAATCGACGTAGGCGCCACAGGCAGAACTCGAGAAGAGCGCCGCGCGTGCCCGACTCGATATGATGAGCCTCGTCGACAACCACCAGTTTCATTCGGTCAAGCACGGTCGTGCTGAGTCGGAGCAAAAGGTCCGCCTTTTCGGGCGTCATTACGATGACGCTCTTGGATGCGAGTCGTTGCTCCTCTTCCGTTGTGAGTCGCGTGATCTGAGGGCTAATCGAAGCTACCTCCACTCCCTCACGATCGAAGAACTCGCGAAGCGATTTGGTAATTTCGTGAACCAGCGCGCGACTCGGTACTACGTACAGTGCTGCTCCTCCGATGTTTGAGCGCAAGTAATCAAGAATGAGTAGACGGGTTACAAACGTCTTCCCGGTTCCCGTGGGTGCAGCGAAGCCCCACGAATCGATCGCGTTGTCGAGGAGACCACTGTTAAGTGCAGTGATTTGCGCCGGGAATAGCTCGGTCGGAAATGAAAGGCGTCGCACTAATTCGAAGAGGTCATCAGATACGTGTGCCCGAACAGCTCGTTCGCTGTGAATTTGGATTACCTCAATGAGCGACTCGACCTCTGACCGAGTCAGGCCCAATGAAAGGTAAGATGCAAGCCTGGCCGCGGCGCCTGTCGCTTGACACGTCGGGCGCGCAGCGTGCCCATGCTGATACATCGCGAGCGCGCTGACGTCTGCATCGACGACGTCCAAGAGATCGACATTCCGAGCCTGAGTTTCCGATTGTGGTTCCGGCTTCGGCGCTGCATCAAGAGAACTGAACGGTCCGCGGTGCCGCAACATGGCATCCAAGTATCCCTTTGCATCCTCAGCGGCGAGCACGCTCGAACTCATGGCGGGCATCTCAGCGAGTTCATATAGGATTGATGCACGGAACCGCATACGCCGTGCCATCGCGCTTCGAGCCTCGAACACAAGGGCGAGGGCTTCGGCAGACTCTGCGGCAGCGACACATAACGTCCTCCGACGCGATGGATCCCAGCCGGGGGCACTCGCGAGGACGCATTCGATGAAATGCGCGAGGCGTTCAAACGCGAGAGTGAGGTTCTCATGGCTTGCACGAATGCGCTCGTGTGCTAACCACTGACGCACCGCAGCCATATCGGCAACGAATTCCGGAACCTGTGCGACTGTCTCCATGATTTCTAGGGTGAACATGCTCTCCTTAGCGCTTCCAGGACTCCTTCCAATCTCTTATAGACTGACTCAGATATGGCCGAGTAAGATTCGAACCCGACCAAGTCAACATCCCATTCCTTGTCGCTGGCACGAGTTGCTAGAACCTGGGCCTCGTCATCGCGCCGGGTCGACGCGTCAATCACAACGAAACCTGCGTAGCGGACTCGCCGTTGGCTGTACGGGCGTAGCGCGTCGATGATACGTGCCTTATCGCCCTGCGGAATGTCGCTGTCGTTAAGTCGATCTTTGATGGCAGCAAGATCGAACTCGAGGTCGGTTGTTGTATACTCTCGCATCGATTTGAAAAGCGACGCGAAGCATGATTCGTGATGTCGGGGTGGATCGCCGTCGGAAATGCTTTTGGCGCTACACTTGACCTCGCCGAGGACAAATTCGAGCGGTACCTTGCCCGGGTCATAGAGCAGCAGGTCCATCTTGTTGGCGTTTGCATTCTCAGCGGTAAGTAGCGAGAGCTTGCTATAGAGCCGCTTCAGTCCGACTACTTCTTCGGCAAAAAGGCACGCCGCGATCTCTCCAAAGTGCGACGTCCTAAAAGATTCGCTTTGAGGGATTCGCGCGAGAGTTTCTTTGAATGTGTTTAGTGGGTACCCTTGCTGAAGATCCATGATGATGTTCGTGATTGAACGATAAAAAATTAGCGCTCTCTGAGCAATGTATGGATCCAGCGTTTGGGAGCCAGCCGTACGAACGACGTCCGACTGATGAACGATTCGCACAGCAGTGCCTGCGACCGTGAGGCGCGCGCGATGCAGTTTGACGAATTGTTGCAGGGGGCTGTTCATGAGCTTGATCGTTGTGTATCGTACATCGAAACAACTCCGCGTGGCAAGGGAGGGCGCTCTCGCGCGCTCTGGCTGTGCAGTCACAGCACGGATGCGCACACGCCGCTTGCGTGGCGCCGAGGTGCTGCACACGTCGGACGGATGCTAGGCACGAACACACGCCGACGGTTGCGAGGCAGTCACCGCTCCGCCCACCCAACGACTTTGCGCTCACCTGCGGCGCGCCCGGCCGCGCGGAGCGCGGCTGGGCGCGCTCCGCGCGGCCGGTTGGACTAGCGCGTCGCGGTTCGACGAGTCCTTTGCAATGCCAGCTGCGTCCAACTCTTCGTTGACCAGTTCCACGGCAGCAGACGAGGTGTTGGGGTCATCGTTTACGATCTCAGGCAAGACCGGGGAAACCCGCTGAATGAAGCGCTCCTCATAATGAAGAGTGCACGGTCGAGTCACGGCAGGGAATACGCGCGTGCAAACGAAGCCCATGTCGTGCGCCAGGCTCATCAGGTCGTTCAACGTAAAGCGCTGGCGAGGAGTACGCCTCGATCGTTCTTGCGTCTTGTGCTCGTTCCACAGGACGAAAGCGTGAGGGTCCTCCGGATCCACATCCCAATTGTCGTGGGCCGCGGCATTGCGCACGAAGATGGCTCGTTTGTCGATAATGTTGGGGTACTTCTTTTGAATGTTGTCGAGTAGGCTCATCTGCTCACCGGTGTCAATCGATGGTCGATGTGCCTTGTCTGATGCAAGCGTGTAGAGATCGAATATTGTTTTCACGTATCTTCGATACATTTTCTCGTACCCGCGCCTGATCGACGTCATTGCAAAGTCTGCCTGTGTCTCCAGCTCTAGCGCAGCGGCGGCATGTCCAAGAGCCGAACTCATGAGAAAATAGCCCTGTTCCAGCTCTTCTTGGTCGGTGCTACGAATGGTCCTGTAAGTTGCTTTCGGATTGCGAGAGTATGCGGCCTCAGCCAACTTTCGCATCGGAACGTAGCTGGCGTGGGACGATATCTGAGGGTCGGTAGGCGTCGCTGAAGCAGCGCCGTCCTGTAGACGCGGCGCAACCTCGACAAGAAGCCGAAGGAACGTTTGAAGGAGCCGCCGAACGAGCGAAGGGTCAAGCTGAACATTCTCAAGGGCGGCGATGGTCTGGGTGCTCCACCGCTCGAGTTGAGCCAGAAAGGTTCGGGGCGGCGATGCTCTCCCATCCTGCGGTGACAGCAAGGCGAGCAACGCCGAAAGACGTTCGGCCGCGAGTTCTCCAGGGCGGCGCGGCTCATGCGGGGACGTCATGCGGCTCCTTTCTTCTCTGTGTCAAGGTTCGGTCAGTCCAACGTCGCAATCAACTGTGACGCGCGGCCGATCTCCATGGCCCAGTATGTAGGTCGTGAGCCGTGCGGCCCATCTTCGTCTTCCAGCGGATGAGTACGGCCGGCCCGTCGAAGCGCCGCAGGCGCGCGTTCGAGGATGCGGTAAGGCCTTCCTCGAAGGCCTTCCTCGATCGCGGCCAGCTGGGCGTCATCCGCCTCCGGGTCCACGGACCACCGCTCCTGCGTGGACGGTCGATAGATCCAATCCCGCCCCTCATACCCCTCCTGCGCATCGTTGGAAGGTAGCGTAGCCTACGGCCAACCCGGCATGTCAAGCCTTTGGTACGAATTGATAGGGCGATTTGATCGACGCAATGGTGCGACGCGTCGCAGGCAGCGGCGACGTTGCCGGGGATGGCGAGGTCAGCGGAGGGCCGATGCCGCTTCGGCAACGGCGCGGCGTCGCCTCGCTGGCGCTTGAGGAGAGCCCCAAGCCTTAGCAACGGCCCGAGGGACGCCATCGTGCGCCGTCGCCGTGTAGTCCGACGTGATCCCAGCAGCCGTTCCGACGCGACCCAAGCGGTCGTTCCGACGGTACTGTCAGGCACCGCCCATTCGGATCGTGCCCGGACCGGCTGAGCGGATCGCGGGCAAGCCCCGCTTGGACCCCGCGAGGAGGTGGGTGCGGTGCTCGTTCACATCAAGGGTCCGCTGTGCGAAAACCATAACAGATTCAAGCGCTTGAGGTGAGCTGCGCGGCGTGCGGTGAAGGGGCGGGTGTGGGGTTCAAGTTGGGATTCTTGGCCGCTCCAGTCGTGATGCGTTCTGCCTAATGGAGTCGTGGTCCATGAGGCCGGTCTCTGACAATCACCCCGGAGCCGCAGCGACCCGACCGGCGATGGACACGGCTGGGGACGTCGTGGCCGGCGGCGGCGGGATCGGGCGGCGCAGGGGCGCCTGGCGCTTCTACCTGGCTGTTGTTTCAATTCGGATGCCTGCGCGCACTGGCGGTGTGCACCCGGCTCGGCGCTTCGTGCGGGGCGCGGCGTCGAACCCGTGCAGCCATCGCGACGGCGAGGAACGCGAGGCTCAGCACGGTGGCTTCGCGACTTTGCCGCGATTCTGGTCCGCCGATGCTGCACCCGTCCGATGAGCCTTCGCCGGAGCGTCCAGTGTCCGCGCCGCCGGCGTCCGCTCCGGCGCTGCCGTTCGAGCTGCTCGCAGAGCTAGCCGTGCTTCCGCCGCCCGATCCGACGCTCGATGCGCTGCTTGCCTCGGTGGCCTCGGCACCTGTGCCACTCGTAGCCGAGCTCGATGATGTTGCGTCCATACCGCCTGCGCCTGTGGTGACGTCTCACGCTGCCCGCCCGCAATCATGCTGCGCTCCCCCATGAGGCCGTCGAGCGTCGGCTCCCCGCGAGGAACGACAGACGGGAGAGAGGCGAAGGGAGGCGAAGGCAAGCCGCTCGTGCGCACCGTTTGCGCCCGCGCGCCCTGATTGCGCCTCGCCGGCGCGGGGCAGCGCCGGCGAACCCGGTTCGCCCGCGCTCGGCCTCGCGAGACCCGGCGCGAGCCGGCGGCACGAGCGTTGATTGGTCTCGTGGCCTGTCGAGGACGCGCCCTGCGCGGCCGCGCGGCCGCGCCGCTGCGTGGCGGCAGCGGCGGCGCGCGCTCCAGCCCGAGCCTGCGCCGCGCGCGGGGGCCCACACCCCACGAGGTCGACCATGACCATGTTCTGCAACCAGTGCGAGCAAGCATCCCACGGGACCGGGTGCACCACGGCCGGCGTCTGCGGCAAGGACGAGGACGTGCAGTCGCTCCAGGAGATCTTGATCTACGGCCTGAAGGGCGTCGCCGCCTACGCGCACCACGCGCGCAAGGTCGGCATGCGCGACGAGCGGGTGAACGCCTTTCTGGAGGAGGCGCTCTTCTCCACGCTGACCAACGTGAGCTTCGATCCCGAGGCGCTGCTCGAGCTCTGCCTGGAGTGCGGCCAGGTGAACCTCCAGGTGATGAAGATGCTCGACGAGGGCCACCGCCTCCGCTTCGGCGAGCCGCGGCCGTCGATGGTCCGGGAGGGCACCGTCGCGGGGCGGGGGATCCTCGTCTCGGGGCACGATCTCGCGGACCTCGCCGAGCTGCTCCAGCAGTGCGAGGGGACGGGCGTGAACGTGTACACGCACGGCGAGATGCTCCCGGCGCACGCGTATCCGAAGCTCGCGAGCCACCCGAACCTAGCCGGCCACTACGGCTCTGCGTGGCAGCATCAGAAGGGCGAGTTCGCGGCGTTCTCGGGCCGATCCTGATGACCTCGAACTGCGTGCTCATCCCGAAGGAGGCCTACCGCGATCGCCTCTTCACCGCCGGCGTCACAGCGGTGCCCGGCGGCCGGCGCGTCCATGTTGGCGACTTCTCGGAGGTCATCCGGGCGGCCCTCGCGAGCCCGCCGTTGCCCGACCATTTCGTCCGCGAGACCGAGGTCGGCTACCATCACGAGGCGATCCTCCCTCGCGCACGCGGGCGCCATCTTGGACGCGGAGAAGGCCGGGCAGATCAGCCGGTTCTTCCTGGTCGGCGGCTGCGACGGCCCCGAGGCGGCGCGCACCTATTACACCGACTACGCCGCGCAGACCCCGGCCGACTCGTTCATTCTCACGCTCGGCTGCGGCAAGTACCGCATTCGCAACCAGGACCACGGCACGCACCTCGGCTTGCCGCGGCTGCTCGATATGGGGCAGTGCAACGACGCTTACGGCGCCATCCGCGTGGCCGGCGCGCTCGCCCAGGCGTTCGGCTGCGGGGTGAACGATCTGCCGCTCACGCTGGTGATCTCGTGGCTCGAGCAGAAGGCCGTGGCGGTGCTCCTCACGCTGCTCAGCCTGGGCGTGAAGGGCATCGTGCTCGGGCCGCGCCTGCCGGCCTCCATCTCGCCAAACGTGCTGCGGCTGCTGCAGCAGCGCTACGACCTCCGGCTCACCAGCCGGGCTCCCTCAATGGACCTGCTGCAGCTGCACCGGGCTCCCGCGAGCGCCTGAGCGCCCGCGCGCAGCGCCCGCGCGCCCGCGCGAGCGCCGCGGCCGCCGTCTCGACGCGGTGCCGCCGGTGGCCTAGCCTCCTCGATGCCGTGAACAGCACACCCCATCGAACCACCGCCGCCCTGGCCCGCATCACCGCACGCGCGGCCTTCCTCGGGGGCGCCGTGGCGCTCCTCGGCTGCGAGGCGCTCCTCGGCATCGAGGGCGTGTCGCTCGACCCGGGCGCGGGCGGCGGCGGCGCCGGCGCGTCGTCGTCCTCCGCCTCGACCTCGACGCACGGCGGGGGGGCGGCCGACGGGGGCGGAGGGCAGGGGGGCCAGGCCGAGGGCGACTTCACGTTCGCCATCCAGTCGACCGGGGTCAACGTCCCGTACAACGGCATCCACCACGTCGACGTCGCGATCACCCGGATCGCCGGCTTCGACGGGCCCGTCGAGGTCGACGTGCAGGCGCCGCCTCCGGGCCTCGTCGCAGCGGCGATCACCATCCCGCCGGGCAGCAGCGCGGGCAGGCTGGAGGTCGGCGCCTCCGGCGCGCTCACGCTGGGCACCGCGTTCGACCTCGATCTCATCGCGACCTCCGGCGGGACCGCGCGCACCGACACCGTGCGCGCCGTGGTCACGGGCAAGCCCGGCTCGCTCGACGAGAGCTTCGGTCAGGCGGGCATCGCCGCCTGGAACCTCGGCTCCGACGGCGGGGGGCTCCACGACATCCGGCAGACGGCGCAGGGGAAGATCCTGACCGCCGGCAACGGCATCGGCGGCCTCGGCGGGGCCACGCTCAAGGGCTTCCGCCTGCTCGGCGACGGCGCGGCCGACCCGTCCTTCGCGGGCGGCAGCGTGGCCGACGCCTTCTGTGGGTGCACGAAACCTCAGCAAATTCGTGGTATTACGCGCCTCCTGAACGGCGCCGTATTCCTCGTCGGCCACGCCAGCGGGGACACCACGGACGATATCGCCTTCCTCCGCTACCGCGACGACGGGACCCGGGACGGCGTCGACTCGGGCAACACGGGCAAGGACCTGATCGATCTCGGCGGCGAGGAGTATGTGGCGGCCATGGATCTGTCGCCCTCGGAGCGGCTCCTCGTGACCGGCGAGCGCGACGGCGAGCTCTTCGTCGCGGCCATCAACCCCACGTACGGCTACCTCGATCGCGACTTCGGCACGGAGGGGTGGACCGCCCCGTTCACGGGCAGCCCGGGCGCGGGCACGGCGCTCGTCGCGGACGCGGGCGGCTCGACGCTGGTGGCCGGCTGGATCGAGGTGGCCGGCGAGCGCGACATCGTGCTGCTGGAGCTCACGCCGGACGGTGCGATCGGCGGCCTGGGGCAACAACAGATCACGAGGGCCGGCCCTCAGGAGCCGGTCGCCATGGCCGTCCAGCCCGACGGCCGCATCCTCGTGGGCGCCCGGAGCGCCGAGGCGGGATCGACCGACTTCCTCGTTGTGCGCTTCGAGCCGGACGGCGGGCTCGACACGACCTTCGGAGAGGACGGGCTCGCGCTCGCCGGGGTTCCGGGCGGCGTCGCGGTCGACATGGCGCTCCAGCGGGACGGCCGCATCGTGGTCGCCGGCAACGTGGGTGAGCATGCGGCCAGCCGGCCCACGCTCGTGCGCTTCTTGCCCGACGGCGCGCTCGATCCGACGTTCGGCGACAAGGGGGTGCAGGCGCTCTTTCTCGGCGAGGAGAACGCCGTGCAGTCGATGACGGTCGCTGGAGACGGCAAGCTGCTCGTGGCCGGCACGCGGCAGACGTACCCCACGTACGGTCTTGTCACGCGGCTCTGGAACTGAGCGCAGGCGCGCCGTCGCGACGGCTGCCTGTCGGGCGCGACGGACGCGGCGCCGACAGGCAGCGTCGGATCAGAACGGCGACCCGTCCACGCGCGTGCCGGGCGAGCAGTCGCTCGCGGAGAGCGCGGTGTGCAGCGCGAAGAGCTCCCCCGGGACGGTGTCGGGGTCGCGGTTCATCGAGACGCCGTCGGTGCCGGAGAGGGTCGCGTCGTAGGTCGTGGCGTCCACCGTGGCGCCCGATACGTCCCGCAGCGTCACCGTATCCACGGAATTGTTGAGCCCCAGGGGCCCCGAGGAGGCGGCGACTGCCCAGCTCGCGCCGGGGGGCACGGCCGTCGAGCCGCCGTACACCACGATGGCCGCGTCGGGCGAGAGCGTCGTTCCGGCGGCGAAGGTGTGCCGCGCCGACACGCTGTCCGAGAGCGTCCACCCCCCGAGGTCGGCGGCCGCCGAGCCGACGTTCACGATCTCGACGAACTCGCCGGCCGTGTCGCTGCCCGGCTCGTTCGCGAGGATCTCGTTGAGGATCAGGGCGGCTGTGCCCGGCGTCGGATCGACGGGAGTCGTCGTGTCCACGGGGATCAGGAAGTCGCGCACGATCCCCATGTGCTGCATCTGGCTGGCGCCGCTGTCCTCCGCGAGGGCGGGGCTGAGCTCCTCGATCGGCGCGTAGACGCGTGTGTCCGCCACGAGGCCGCTGGCGAAGCTGCTCTCGCCGATCACGACGGCGGTCTCGTGCGCATCGAGGTCGACGTCGACGAGCACCCAGTCGTACGGCTTGCTCCTGCCGGCGTTGGTGTCCGTGTCGCCGTTCCTGTCGGCGGGGTAGGGGCCGGAGGTGACGACGACCTCCGACAGGGTCGAGAGGCACGACTCGCTCCGGTTGTCGGTGTTGAAGTCCCCGCCGACGACCAGGTAATCGTCCTCGGGCAGGCTCGCGCGGATGCTCGCGACGAGCTGCCGCGCCTCGGCCTGGCGCTCGCTCGAGCCGGCGGTGAGGAAGTGGACGCTGACGGCCCAGAGGTCGATCGGGCCGGGGATGTCGATGCGCGCCCAGGCGAAGTCCCGGTTGGGCGCCTCGCTGTCGGCCCACTCGCCGGCCTCGAGGATCGGATAGCGGCTCACGATCCCGTTCGGGATCTGCGCGCCTTCTTCGCGGTAGTAGCTGAAGGTGCTGTCGAAGGTGTCGTGCACGAAGTCGCGGAGCGCGTCCGCGCTGTTGTCGCCGTAGTTGAGCTCCTGGAGCAGGACGATATCCGGTCCGACCCCCTGGATGATGCGCTGTCCGTGGCCGGGGTCGTAGCTCTGACTCGTGCCGCTCGTGAGGTTCGCGGCCATGAGCCGGACGCGCACCGGGGGGAGCTCCTCGCCGCCGCCGGAGCCGCCAGTGCCGCCAGTGCCGCCGGAGCCGCCGTCGCCGCCGGAGCCGCCAGTGCCGCCGGAGCCGCCGGAGCCGCCAGTGCCGCCGGAGCCGCCAGTGCCGCCGGAGCCGCCAGTGCCGCCGGAGCCGCCAGTGCCGCCGGAGCCGCCACTGCCGGTCTCGCCGCCGGAGCCGCCATCGCCGCCTCGGCCACCGGAGCCGCCCTGGCCACCGGAGCCGCCGTCGCCACCGGAGCCGCCCTGGCCACCGGAGCCGCCGTCGCCACCGGAGCCGCCGTCGCCACCGGAGCCACCCCCACCGCCGGTGCCGCCAGCGCCGCCTGAGCCACCCCCATCGCCCTCACCACCGGCGCCTCCCCCGCCGCTGGCATCCCCGCCGCCGCCGCCCAGCCCGCCGGCGCCCGCGGTGCCGCCATCCCCACCGGACGAGGTCGACGACGAGAGATCTTCTTCTTCCACTGGCGGCGAATCGCCTCCGCAGGCGGCTCCGGCGAGCGCGGACAGGAGCAGGAGCAGATGCCCCACGGTCAAGGAAGACGACACACGCATCTCGTAGCACCGGACCTTTCTTGGTTTCCTTTTATGAGAGCACGAACGCGGGCGCGACAGGTACCCTGATCGCCGGCGAGGCCCCGATCTGCGGGACGGGTAGCCCTCTTGTCGAAGACGAGCACCGAACACGCGCACGCGCATAGGGGACGGAACGCGGGCGCCGCACATGGCTGGCCCACCCTGACGCCCCGCCTGCGCAGCCTCGTCGCCCGGCCTGCGCAGCCTTGCCGCCCTCCTCTGCGCCACATTCGGTGTCCTGTGCTACAATCGTGCGGCTCCTGCGCAGCCACGCCATCCTCCTGCGCACCCATTTCTGTATCCTTCGAAACCATTCTGCGACGCCTGCGCCGTCCCGCCACCCTCCTGAGCAGCCTCGCCACCCTCCTGTGCGCCAATTTCTATATCCTACGCAACGATTCCCCCTCCTGCGCATCGCCCGCCGGCCCCATGGCCCGCTGCTCACGGCGCGGTGCCGGGCACCCTGAGGAATCCCCTCAAATCTTTCGGAAAATTCACAGGGAGGCGGGGAGGCGGGGAGTAAAATCTCAGAAAAACTCCCCGCCTCCCCGCCTCCCTGTGAATTTTCCCGCTGTAAACGGGCACAAAACGAGGGATTCCCCAGCGGGCATTCCGCTCCCCTCGACTCCACGGCACACTGGCTCTCCCAACCCCCGATCCGGTGGCCAGCTTCGACGTCGCGCAGCTCGCCGAGTGGCAGCGCCAGCCGGAGGCCATCCTGCAGAGCTACGGCTCCGCGCTCCACGCGCCGCTCCAGGCCGGGGCCCCCTGCTGGCGTTGCTCGTGCTCGTCCATCCCGCGCGCGCCTCCTTCGACGCGCGCCATGTCAGCCTCGTCCGCCGCCTCCTGCCCGCAGCATCGCAGGCGCTCGCGCGCGCCCACGCCGAGAAGGAGCTCGCCCGGGCGCGCGAGCTCACCCACGAGCGGGAGCTCGGCGAGAAGCTCACGCTCATCGAGCACCAGCGCGCCGCGATACGCGCGCTCTCCATGCCGATCCTCGAGGTGTGGAGTCAGATCCTCTGTGTCCCCGTGATCGGCTTCGTGGACGAGGAGCGGTGCGCGCACCTGATGGAGAGGCTCCTCGCCGCCGTGAAGGCCAGGAGGGCGCGCGCGGTGGTCATGGACATCACCGGGCTCGACCGGATGGAGGCGAGCGCGCTTGCGCTCTTCCTCCGCGTGGCCGTGGCGGTGAGGCTCCTCGGCAGCGCCTGCGTGCTCACCGGCATCGGGCCGGAGGTCGCCCGGGATCTCGCGAGGGAGGGCGCGGAGTGGAGCGTCATCGTGACGTATCGGCGCCTGCACGATGCCTTGCGGAACCTGCTCCCCTCCGCGCCGCGGTAGAAGCGGGAGGGAGCGCATGGCTTCGCCGAATGGAGCTGGGGGAGCGCGGCGATTCGGTTGGATGCCGCAGGGCCCGCGTCGGTACGAGGCAGGCCCTGCGACCCCGGCGCTGGCTCAGTGCGATCCCGTGTACTTGAACTCGAGGATCGCCCCCGGGTTCTCCAGGGCCGTCGTGGCGCCGCCGGTCGGTGAGCTCGTGTTCCCGGCGGTGTCCGTGATGATGTAGAGTGTCTTGCGGTCCGGGCTCATCGCGAGATCGCGGTAGCGGTTGGTGCTCTGGAAGTGGACGACGGGCTCGCCGACCACGGATTTCCCGTTCGCGCTCAGCTTCACCTGGTACAGCGCGCCCTTCTTGAGGGCGGTCATCAGGAGAGTGTTCCCCCACCCGGGGATGCCGTGCCCGGAGGGGTAGTAGTGGAGCGAGGAGGGCGCGATCGTGGGCCAGCAGATGTACTGGAGGAAGCCGCACGCCGGGTCGAAGAAGTCGTAGTCGTTGTCGACGGTGAAGAAGGTGAGGAGCGGCTCCTTGAAATACGGGTGGCTGAAGGCGCTCTCCAGCTGTCGCGGGACGGAGGGAGGGGGCACGTAGTCGTTCCACACGAGCGACTCGCAGGACTCCGGGCTCGAGGCCGACCAGTTGTCGTACGTGTAGGCCTGGTCGTCCTGATAGCCCGCGACGTGGGGCCAGCCGTAGTTCTTGCCGGGCTTGATGAGGTTCAGCTCGTCATCGCTCTTCGGCCCATGCTCGTTCGCATAGAGCTTGCCATCGCGGCCGAACGTGAGGCCCTGCGGGTTGCGGTGGCCGTACGAATAGACATGGCTGCGGACCCCGCCGATCCACGGGTTGTCGTGCGGGATCGAGCCGTCGACGTTCAGGCGCAGGACCTTGCCGACGTACGTCGACCAGTCCTGCGCCGCGACCTCGGCCGCCGTGGGCAGCGCCTGCGCGCGGATCGGGAGGCACTTCCTGGCGAACTGGTTGTTCCCCTGATCCCCCACCGTGTAATAGAGCTTCCGATCGGGGCCGAACAGGAGCCGCGCCGAGTTGTGATCGTCGCTCCCCGGCAGGCCCGTGATGACGTCGAAGGGGCTCCCGAGCGTCTCGGTCGCCGGGTCGTACGTGTAGCGGCGGATCTTCGTCCTGCGGTCCACCGCTGGACCTGGATCGACGTCATAGGTGAAGGAGACATACACGTAGTCCTTCCCCTTGCCCTTCAGCAGATCCGGGTGCAGGGCCAGGGCCAGCAGCCCGTCCTGACCCCCCGACTGGAACACCTCCGAGAGGGTGATCGCGGTCGTCCGCACGCCGTCCTCCGGCCTCACGCGGACGACGCGCTTTCCGACGCGCTCGGTCAACCAGAGATAGCCATCCGGTCCCCAGACGATCCGCATCGGAAACGAGAGATCCCGTGTGATCTCGCGCGAAGCGAACGAGGCTTCCTCTTCGGCGCAGTCCTCCTCTTCATCGCCGGGACCCCCGGAGGCGATGGCCTGGCCGTGCGATTCGATCGGATCGTCCGGGAGATCCGCGTGGCCGCATCCGGCGAGCGTCCACGAAGCTGTGGTGAGCAAACCAACTTGAGTCAGGAAAACAGCTGGGCCGCGTGCGATAAATAGCGACATACAACTACCTCACTTTTCTCTTCAAGTGACGGTGCTGACCGAATCCCGCCGCGTCAGAGCGCGGCGGGCGTGCTGACAAAGCTTCGGCGTCAAACCGGGGATCGCATGGCGTCCGGTAAGTCGCGCCCCCGGTTAGAGTAAGGTCTTTACTATAGCAAGCGCCGAGCTCGCCTGCACCATCAAGGTTGATTTACGATGTCGATGGATGAGGAGGGATGACACGGCGCGTGAACGAGATGCTGAGTTCAATGGCACGGGCGTTGCTGTGCCAGCCAGCGCACAGCGCGACCCGCGAGGCGGTGGCGAGCCTCGGAGCGAGCCACGCGATTCACGCGATTCACGCGATCCATCGCTGACAGCGAGCGGCGTGATAGCGATGCTCCTGGGAGAAGGAGATGAGCTGCCGAGTTGCCAGGGAGCCCGAGAAGAGAATCCTTCTGGGGTCTACTGGCGTGCTTGGCGCCCTGGCGGTCTTCCTGTCCGGATCGCTGTCTCAGGGCGGCTGAACGCCGCGACGCGGTGTGTCGCGCAGCCCCGCGGGGATGCCGGAGCGCGGCGCGCTTACTTGACGGGCGCCGGCGCCGAGGAGACGCCGAGCTTTTCGATCGAGCGCGGGGTCCCGAACCCGGGGCCGCCGAACGCCGTCTCGATCCGCTGATACACGCCCTCGCGCCCCGCGGAGCGCGCGGCGTCGAGGAGGACGTCATTGCGGTAGAGCGTCACCATCAGCCCCGCCACGACCGACAGCGCGAGCATCAGGCGCTGCGCCCGGCCCGTGTCGTGCGCGCGAGGCGCCGCGACGGTCACCTCGGTCACGTCGCGCTGCAGCAACATCGGCGCCCGCAGATCCGGCGCCCGCAGATCCGGCACCCCCGGCGGCGCGGTGGGCCGAGACGCCGCGAGCATCGCCGCCGGCGGCGCGTGCACCTCGGTCCGCGTCACGAGGTGCTGCGGCGAGCTGTCCAGCGACTCGATCGTCATCTTGCCCGCGAGCGGCATCGTGGACGACAGGCTCGACACCACCGGCGTCGGATGATCCGACTCCATGTTCCGCGACCCGGGAACGGGCGGGGGCGGCGGGCGCGGCGGGCCCCGACGCGACGCGCTCGGCGGACCCTGGACCCGCGCCGACTCGGCCGGGGCCGAGTCGATGCCCGCCACGACGCCGAGCGGCTGCCAGGCGGCCATCCCGGGTCGCCATATCTTCGTCGACTCGTCGATGAGGTCGAGCCGGAACAGATCGTCGAGCTTCTCCAACGTGAGCACCTTGATGTCGTCCGGAGCGACCGCGACGTGCCAGAGCGTCTCGCGATCATCGGTCACAGGAACGGGCGGCGCTGGGCGCCTGGCGGGAACGGGCGGCGCTGGGCGCCTGGCCGGAAGGGGCGGCGGTTTCATACAAAGTCCTCCCTTGCGCGCACGAGGATGCCACGGCACGAGCGCACCTGTACACACCGACATGAGGCAGGGCGCGCTTTCGAGACGGTGCGGATTTTTGCAATGAATGAGGTGCGCCCCGTGGCGCTGGCAGGATCCTCGCCATGTCGGTATTCTCGCCGCCGATGGGGGCGGAGCATGGAGACATTCATGAGCACAGCGAATGAGGCGGTCGCGGCCAGCAACAGCGCTGGATCCTCCGGCTTCCGACGCTGGATCCGGCTTGTGCCGGCGCTCCTCCTCGTCGCGAGCGCGACGTTCGTGGCGGCATATTACGTTCCGCTTCGCCGCGCTCACGTGCTCCTGCTCGAGGAGCAGCGAAAGTCGAGCGAGAAGGGCAAAGACCTCGAACAGACGCTGAGCCAGGTGCGCGGAGAGCTCCAGGCAAAGACGGCGCAGGTCGAGAAGGTCGAAGCGGAGCGGCAGCAGACCGAGGCCGCGAAGAAATCGGGCCTGGAGCGGGTCGAGCAGCTCAAGACCGAGCTCGCAGCGAAGCTCGACAAGCAGATCAAGAAGGGGGTCGCGGCGCTCGCCGTCGCGGACGGACAGGCGTTCGTCGTGCTCCCGGAGACCGCGGTGTTCCTTCCGTACAAAGTCGACGTGAGCCCGCAGGGCCGAGCCCTCTTGTGCCAAGTCGCGAGCACCGTCGCGGCGGTCGGCCCGGCGCCGATCCGCGTCGGCGCGGTCAGCGGTCCTCCGGACCTCGTGGCGCCCGTCCTGCAGCGCGACTATCCGACGCCGTGGGCGCTCTCCGCGGCCCGGGCGGCGAGCGTCGCGCAGGCGCTCCAGGAGGCGTGCGCGGTGCCGGGAGCCCGGCTGTCCGCGGTCGGTCACGCCGAGCACGACCCCGCCGGCGCCGCGCTCGGAGAGACCAAGCTGCCCGCGGAGCGGGTCGAGATCTCCATCGCGCTGCCGGACGGGCCGCGCGACGTGAAGTGAGGGCCGCCGGGGGAGCCCGGCGCGCAACGTCTCCCGCCTCGTCAGCGATTCAGCGAGGGTCGCGCAGCGCCTCCGCCCGCCGCACCGCCGCGCGCCGCAGCGCGTCCGCGTCGACGTTGCGGGTGCCGGCGGCCGAGCAGCGGAGCACCCGCTGGAACGCCGCCCGCGCCTGCGCCCGCTCGCCCCGCGCCAGCAGCGCCTCCCCGAGCAGGAACCACCCCTCCAGGTGCTCCGGATCCGCGTTGAGCAGCGCCGACAGCACCTGCTCGGCCTCCGCGGCGCGCCCGGCGCTCAGCAGCCTGGCCGCCGCGTCCGCGCGTCGATCCTGCGCGACCGCGGCGGCGGCGGGGGCCTGCGCGACCGCGACGCCGCCGACCGCCGCGCCCCCCCGCGCCGAGGCCGGCCCGCTCTCCTCCTCGATCTGCGCGACGCGCGCCCTCGGGCTCGCCGGCTCCGGCCCGTCATCGCCCTCCGGCAGCCGCAGCCAGCCCGGCGCAGGACCCCGCCGGAGCTCCGGGGGCAGCGGCAAGATGCCCTCCGCCGGCGAGAGGATGACGTGGCCGCCGGGAACGAGCTCCGCGGCGAGCCGGCCAAGCAGGCGCGGCACCTGCTCCCGATCGAAATAGATGAGGACGTTGCGGCAGAAGATGACGTCGAACGGCCCCGCCCCGAGCGCCGGCTGCGCGTCGGTCAGCGACGCCACCTCGAAGCGCACGCGCCGCCGCAGCGCCTCGGGCACCCGCTCGGCCCACGCCGCCGGCAAGGGCGCGCCCACCGAGCGCCGCTGCGGCAAGAGGCCGCTCCGCGCCACAGCGATCGCGACCGGGTTGACGTCGGTGCCCAGCAC
The DNA here is from genome assembly GCF_051521455.1 of Sorangium sp. So ce887. Lineage (NCBI taxonomy): Bacteria > Pseudomonadati > Myxococcota > Polyangiales > Polyangiaceae > Sorangium > Sorangium sp. So ce887. Next base: position 1,161,164 of record NZ_CP150354.1, read on the forward strand.
CGCCGCGTCCACCCCCGCCGCCTGCGCGCTCTGGGCGGCGCTGTACGCCTCCTCGCCCGTCGAGCAGCCCGCGCACCAGATGCGCAGCGGGCCCGGCCGCCTCGCCGCGAGGCCGGCCAGCGCGCGCTGCAGGCGGTCGAACTGCTCCGGGTGCCGGTAAGCCGCCGTGTGCCCGATCGTCGCGGCGTCGAGCAGCATCGCGAGCAGGGCCGCCTCCCCGGCCTGGCCCACGCGCTCGACGTACTCCGCCTCGCCCTGCCCGGCCCGCTGCGCGCGCTCCCGCACGTGCAGGTAGAGCGTCTCGGGCCACCGCGAGGGCACGTGGCCCAGCCGGGGCGACAGGACGCGCGCGAGGGCGCGCTCCAGCGAGCGATCATCCCTCACCGAGCACCCACCTCCGCGCGAGCGCGACGAAATCCACGACGCGGATCGGCCGCACGCGCGGCGACGAGAGCAGCGCCGCCCGCGGCATGCCCGGCGCGCTGCACTCCGAGGGCTCCTGCGCGAAGCAGAGGCCCCCGCCGCCCGAGAGCCCCGGCAGCGCGCGGACGCCGTCGTCGCCGAGGCCCGACAGCACAAGCGCGGCGACCCGCCGGGCGAGCGGCACCGCCGACGCGAACAGGACCTCCGCCGACGGCCTGTGACCGCTCACGGGCAGATCGCCCGTCAGCTGGATCCGCTCGCGCGCGTCGATGGCCATGTGAAACCCCGACGGCGCGAGCAGGAACCCCGGCGAGAGCGCGTCCCCGGCCCGCGCCGGCCGCGCCCGCGCGCCCAGCCCGCGGAGCGCCCGCGAGAGGTCCCGCTCCCGCCGATCCGGCAGGTGCTGCACGATCAGCACCGGCACATCGAGCGGCCCGAGCCCCCGCGCCAGCGCCTCCAGCGCGGGGATCGCCCCGGTCGAGCCCGCGACGAGGATCACCCGACCGCCCCGCGCCGCCGCCGGCCGCCGGGCCGCGCGCAGCACCGCGGCGCGCAGCCGCGCCCGGGCCGGGGCGCCGGAGAGCTCGCGCTTCTCGACGGTGGCGCCGGCGCCCTGCGCCAGCGCCTCGCGGACCACCGCCGAGCCGCGCGGGAGCGAGCTGACCACGATCACGCCGGCGCGGGCGGCGAGGGTCCGGATCACGGACAGGCCGTCGAGCTCGGGCATGAGCAGATCCACGAGCACCACGTCGGCGATCGCGACCTCCGGCAAGGACAGGAGCTCGGCCCCGGTCCGCGCCCGGCCCACCACGCGGATCCCCGCGTCCTCCTCCAGGATCGCCTCGAGCAGGGCCGCGGCGATGTCCGAGTCGTCGGCGATCACGACCCGCGTGCTCACGCGCCCCCGAGGCTCTCCGCGATGATCCGGCGCAGCTCCTCCTCGACGAACCGCTGCTTCGACAGCACCGCGCGCACGCCGAGCCCGCGCAGCGCGGCGACGTTCTGCGCGTGCGTCGCGGTCGTCTGCGTGGTCAGCACCACGACAGGCACCCGGGCGAGCGCGGGCGTGCGCCGGAGCTCCGCCACCATCTCGAGGCCGTTCATGTACGGCATCTCGAGGTCGGTCAGCACCACGTCCGGCGGCGTCGCCCGCGCCCGCGCGAGCCCCTCCCGCCCGTCGCTCGCCTCCTCCACGCGCAGGCCGAGCGCCCGCAGGATGCCGCAGAGCAGCTCCCGCGCGACAGGGGCGTCCTCCACGACGAGCGCGAGCGGCTCGCGCTTCGACTCGGGGGCGGCGGCGAAGGGCGCCTCCCGGGGCGCCTGCCGCGCGCACGCGAACACCCGCTCGACGTCGAGGAGCAGCATCGCCTCGCCGTCCGCCGTCGGCGCCACGCCGCGCACGAGCGGCGAGCTCCACGGCAGCTCCTCCGACCGCACGAGGGCGCAGAGCCGCGGGTTCTCGTAGCCGTCCACGCTCACCGCGAACAGGCCCGCGGCGTGGTGCAGCACGAGCGCCGCGTCCCCCGGCTCGGGCTGGCCCCCGTCGCCGAGCACCGCCCCGAGCGCGTAGAGCGGCACGAGCTCCGCGCTCGGGCCGCTGGTCAGGCGCACGCGCGGGCCGTCCGAGGTGTGCAGCAGCTCGTCGAGCAGCATCACCGAGTGCACGGCGTGCGTCGGCACCGCGCACCGGAACCGCCCGCAGGAGACGGGGACCACCTCCTCGCCGTGGAGGTTCTTCGGCACCACGAGCAGGATCGTCGTCCCGAGCCCGGGCCTCGAGTCGACCCGGACCTGCCCGCCCAGCGCGCCGATCTCCCGCGCCACGACGTCGAGCCCGACGCCCCGGCCCGAGATCGCGCCGACGCTGCGGCTCGTCGTGAGCCCGTGCGCGAACAGGTACGGGATCAGCGCGGTGTCGTCGAGGGACGCGGCCCCCGGGACCGCCTCCGCGAGCACCTCGCGCAGGCGCGCGAAGTCGACCCCGCCGCCGTCGTCCTTCACCTCGACCCGCACGGCGGCGTCGGTCTGGACCACGGTCACCGCCACCGTCCCGCGCGCGGGCTTGCCGCGGCGCGCGCGGACGTCCGCCGGCTCGATGCCGTGATCGACGGCGTTGCGCACGAGGTGCAGGAGCACCGGCTCGAGGCGGCGCTCCACCGCCGCGTCGAGGAGCCCGGTCCCCTCGACCCGCGCCTCGACGTCCTTGCCCAGCATGCGCGCCGCGCTCCGGGCGGCGAGCGAGACCTGGTTCAAGAGGCGCTCGGTGCGCACCACCGACGCCGCGCGGACCACCTCGTCGAGCTCGCCGAGCGCGCGCCCGGACGCGAACTCGTTGCTCGACCAGTCCGCCCGCACGGCGCCGAGGAGGCGCTCGATCTCCGCGCCGTAGCCGAGCGTCTTCGTGATGCGCTCGGCGACCCGGTCCGTCCCCCCCCGCGGATCGATCTCCACGAGCAGCGCGCGGAGCATGCGCTGGGCCTCGCGGAGCCTCCGCTGGAGGACCTCCCGCTCGCCGTGGAGCCGCTGCAGCTCGTGCACGCGCGCCCCGACCGCCTCCGCGTCGAGGACCGCGGGCGGGTCCAGCCGCGGCGGCAGGGCGCTCTCGGTCATGGGGGCGGGCGGCGGCGCGGGCTCCCCGGCGGGCGAGCGCCCGCTCGTGAGCTCCGCGTGCGCCGCGCGGAGGGTCTCCTTCACGGCGTGGAGGTCCGGCGCGGCCTCCTCGCCGACGCTCGCCGACAGGAGCCCGAGCGCCTCCAGCGCGCCGAGGACGCTGTCGCCGATGAGCTGCGTGGGGCGCCCGCCGCCCCGCACCGCGTCGATGACGGTCTCGGCCAGCTCGGCGAGGTCGCCGCACGCGGCGAGCTCCAGCATGTGCGCCTCGCCCTTCAGCGTGTGCAGGAGCCGGCGCAGGACCGGCAGGTTGCCGCTCTGGCCCTGCTCGTAGCCGAGCCATAGGTCCGTCGCCTGGGCCACGCGGTCCGGCATGGCCCGGTGGAACGTGGCGGCGAGGTCAGCCCGGCTCCTCATCCGCGTCCGCCTCCGCGATGGCCGGCTTCTCGCGCTTCGCCCCGGCCGCCTTGACCCGGAAGGCCCGCGCCGTCGCCTTGAGCGCGTGCGACAGCTGGAGCAGCGACTCGGCCGAGCGCGTCGCGTCCGCGCTGCTCGTCAGCGTGTCGTTCACCGCCCCGACGATATCGACGATCGCCGTCTTCACCTGCGCCGTCCCCTCGCGCTGGTGGTCCACCGCGTCCGAGATCTTCGCGGCGGCCGCGGCCGTGTCGCGGGCCAGCTTGATGCCGTCCTCGGTCGCGAGCACGGACGCGTGGGAGGCCGCGTGCATGTCCGCCACGAGCTTGCGGATGTCGCGCACCGAGTCCATCACGTGCTCGGACAGCCGGCGCATCTCGGCGGCCACGAGCGAGAACCCGCGCCCCACCTCGCCGGCCTTCGTGCCCTCGAGCGCGGCGTTCAGCGCGAGCAGGTCCGACTTGTCGGCGATGCTCTGGATCAGCGACAGGATCTCGCCGATGCGGTCCGAGTGGGAGCTGACGAGGCGCGTCTGCTCCGCGGTGTGCTTTACGCTGACGAGGCTCCGCTGCGCCATCTCGTGCACGGTCGTCGCGTCCTTCGCGATGTGGTCCGCGCTGCCGGTCAGGGCCTCCACGGTCCTCCGGATCTCCTCGAGCGCCGCGTTCTGCTGGTTGGCGGTCGTCTCCTGCTCGCGCACCGACGAGAACATCCCGGCGGCGGCCGAGGCGACCTCCGACGAGGTGTTGCCGATGCGCGTGGCGAGCTCCTGGAGGCTCGTCACCATGGCCCGGAACGCGGCGAACAGCTCCCCGTCGCCGGTGATCTTGCAGGTGAAATCGCCGCCCGCGACCCGCGCGGCCGTCTCCTGGAGCTCGCGCAGCTGGGTGTTCATCCGCTCGAACGCGCTGGCCATGTCGCCGAGCTCGTCGTCGGAGATCCTGAGCGACAGCCGCGCCGAGACGTCGCCGCGGGCGATGCGGTCCGCCGCCTCCTTGATGTGCGCCATCGAGCGCGTCATGCGCGCCGAGATGACCCACGCGAGGCCCAGGCCGAGCAGCATGATCCCCGCCGACTGGAGGGCGATGGTCCGGCGCGAGTCGGCGCGGCGCTGGGCGATCCGGTCGCTGCGCAGCCCCACGGCGAGCGTCCCGAGCTGGCGATCGCCGTTCCGCGAGCGGATCGGGGCCTCGCTGACGACGACGCTGGCGTCGCCCTCGCCCTGCGCGCCCTGCGCGCTCGCGGGCGCCTGCACCGCGCCGATCGCGGCGATGCGCTCCCCCTTGGCGTCGTAGACGGACACCCAGCTCACCAGGGGATCGGTCATCGCGGTCCGCAGGGTGTCCGGGAAGGTCTCCGGCGGCTGCTCGAGGTCCATGGCCACGCCGATGGGCTCCTTCAGCATCGTGGCGAGGATCCCGGCGCGCTCGCGCAGCTCGGCCTCGCTCGCCCGCGCCGTGCGATCGGGGATCAGCCACAGATCGAGCGCCGACAGCACGATGGCCACCGACGCGACGAGGGCGGCGATCTTCCAGCGGATGGAGCGAAAGTTGAACATGGCGGCTGAGGGAGGAGCGGTGACGGACGCTGAAGGAGAGATCGTGAGTCGTGAGTCGTGAACCGTGAATCGTGAACCGTGAATCCTGAGAGAGACGACGCGCCGTGTCGGCGGCCGACGTCGCGAGGGCGTCAGTCGACGATGCGGGCGAGCCGGAGGAACTGCGGGTCGAAGCGGAGGCCGATGGCGTTGGCGTGCTTCACGTTCAGGAGGAGCTCGGGCTTGGCGCCGGCCAGCCCCACGGCCACGGCGCAGCCGCGCTTCGTGTCGTCGCCGTCGCCGCACACGACGATGCGGACCACGGCGCCCTCGCGGGACGGGACGTCCGGGATGGCCGCGGCCAGCCCGCGCGCCACATAGACCACCTCGGCGCCGCCGGCGCGCAGCGCCTCCTGCAGCTGGGCCTTTCCGCTGTACGTCACGCGCAGGACGCTCGCCGGCCGGCTGGCCACGGTCGTCTTCGCGGCCAGCTTCGAGAGCACGGCCGCCATCGCGTTCGCGTCCTCCGCGCTCTCGCCCGACTCCCCGCCGACGACGGCGAGCACGGCCGGGCCCTTCCGGCTCGCGAACCCGCGCTCGTAGCCGATCGAGCGCAGGAGGATGGCGCCCCGCAGCTCGTACGGGACGGACGCGGCGGAGCGGCCCTCGGCGCTCGCGGTGGTGACGAGCAGGAGGGCCATCAGCATTCGAATCGAAGAGCTCGGAGACACCATGTTTCTCTGGTCAGCCTTGAACGACCTCGGACGGGTCCTCGATGGGCGCCGCATCAGGCGTGGGGGAGGCGGCGGGCGTCGATCACCCAGTGCAGCGCGCCGTCGATCTCGGCGAGCCCGACGACGTGGGGCATGGCCAGGAGCTCCGCGAGGAGCTCCGGCAGCGGCCACACGTGCTCCCGGTCGACCTCCACGAGCCTGGGGAACGCGCAGGGGATCGCCAGGGCGCCGCCGCCGGTCGACAGGCGCACGCTCCGCGTCGCCGGCTCGGGCGCCGCGCGCGCCGCGCGATGCGGGCCAGCGTTCCCCGGGTCGGCGTTCCCCCAGAGACAGGCGCCGCGCTCGGGCGCGGGGCCGCCCTCGGCGAGGAGCACCTGCTGCGCTGGAAACGCGCATCGCAGCCCGGCGTGCAGCATGGCGACCACGGCCCCCATGTCAGCGCTCCTTGCCGGAGAGCCGCCGGACGAGGGCCGGCAGGCGATCGAGGTGGCTCTTCGAGAGGACCGCGTCCGCCTGGACCTCCATTTGCAACTGCTCGAGCTCCTTCTCGGAGTGCCCGGACATCAGGATGACGCTGAGGTGCCCGAGCCGCTGGTTCTTCCGGAACAGGGTGAGCAGCCGGTCTCCGCGGATGGTGGGCATGAAGACGTCGAGGACGACGATGCGCGCCTGGTGCCGCACGATGGCCTGCGTCGCCCCGATGGGGGAGGGGAGCGCGATCACCTGGAAGCCGGCCGCGCCCAGCACGCGGCACACCTCTTCTCGGGCGATCTCGCTGTCGTCGATGACGAGCACGGGCGGGTTCGGCGGCACGCTCGACGGCGACCTCGGCGGCGAGGACGAGCTCACCGAGGTCCCCGCCTCATCGACCGGATCGCTCGGCGGCCTGGGCTTCGGCGGGGACGACCGGGAGCTCGGCTCGCTCATCGACTCGACCAGGCGGCCGGATCGCCGCGCGGCGCGACGGACGGCTGCGGCGCGCCCTCGGAAGCGTCGAGCAGATGGACCACGTCCAGGAAGGTTACTACCCCCTCGCTTGTGTCGACCACAGCTTTCGGCACGAGCTCGCCGAACACCTTGACCGCGGCCACACACCGCGTCTTGCCCGCGGGCAATCCCAGGTAGCCGCGCTGTGTGCGGCAGACGACGATGCGGAGCGGCGCGGCCGCCGGCTCGGCGAGCGGGGCCGACATGATCACGATGATCCTCCCCCGGTCCTGGAGGATGCCCATCACCCGCGGATCGGTGCGTGGCAGCGGCAGGGGCGTGCGCCACGCGATCACCTCTTCGACCTGCTGCGCCCTCAGGGCGAAGGTCACCGCGCCGAGCTCGAAGAGCAGGAGGTCGAGAACAGCCCTCTCGCGCGGCCCCTTGTCCGGGGCGTCGTCGCGCAGGTCGAGCAGCTCGTGAACCTGATTGAGCGCTTCGGACAAGGTGTTCTCCGGTTTATCACAAGGGCGAGGCGGCGTCAGTGAGCGACCTCGACCGAGGCGCCGACGTAGGGGCGGCCGGTGGCGAGGATCAACCGGTGCGCGCCGTAGGTCGGAGGAGGAACATTGTTGAAGGTGAGGTTCTTGCCGAACACCGAGACCCAGACGTGCTCCAGCGGCGAGAAGGAGACCGCCGCGTCGAGGTTGAACGCCGAGCGCGCGTACAGCCTGTCTCTCGGCGGCAGGTCGTCCGTGTCGCGGGCGGGCGCGTCCCGGGTGCCGTGGCTGTTCATGCCAGTCCGGAACGTCGCCGCGAGGCCCGCCGTGAACCGGCTGGCGCTGTAGCTCAGGTGACCTTTGACGAGGTGGATGGGGTAGTTGGCCCAGGCCTCGGCGTCCCAGCTGGTGAGGATGTGGATGGGGCTCTGCGCGCCGAACGGCCTCGTCACGCTGTACCACACGTCCCCTGCGAACCCGCCGCCGAGCTCGCCGAGCACGCCGAGCTCGCCGCCGAGGGCGTGGACGTCGGTTGTGCTGTTCGCGAAGCTGCCCCACCAGCCGCCGCTGGAGGGGTGTCTCGGGTTGTCGACCACGTGCTCCTGGTAGTCGTCCGGCCGCACGAGGTCCCACGACACCCAGCCCAGGGTGTCCCTGTAGCGCTCGTAGAAGACGGCGACGTCGAGGACGAGGCGCTCGTCGAGCAGGCCCACGAGGTAGTCGAGCTCCACGAGGTGGGAGGACTCCGGCTTCAGCGCGGGCAGCGGCGCCATCGGCTCGTCCTCGAAGGCGGCGTTGAACTGCTCCAGCCAGTTGAAGTAGGCGGCGTCCGGGAAGCGGAACCCCTTCTGGTAGGACAGCTTGACGTTCTGCGTGTCGCTGATCGCATAGGCGGCCGCGACCCGGTAGGCGGGGCTGACCACCGGCGCGACCTCGCGAGAGCCGTTCCTCAGGACCAGCTCGCCGAAGCGCGCGTGATCGAAGCGCAGGCCTGCGGAGACCGTGAGATCGCGGAAGGTGGCGGTGCTCTCGGCGAAGGCGGCGAGCTCGGTCCACGAGAAGCTCTCCGGCGACTCGTAGGCGGCGCCGTGGATCCGCCCCCATCGGGACCTGTGACCGTCGAAGCGCTTGTGGCTCGCCGAGGCGCCGAGGGCGAGCTGGGTGTTCCGGATCGCCGTGGTCTTGTAGACGAGCTTGACGTCGCTGTGCTCCTCGCCGAGGCCCCCGGTCGACACGACCCCTTCGCCGGAGCCCGGTCCGGAGACCTTCTCCACCTCGTGGATGACCCAGTCGGCCGGGACGAGGGTGGTCTCGAAGGTCGAGAAGGTCGGGATCAGCGCGACCTTGTGCTCCTCGGACAGGCGGACGTGGATCTCCGGCGTGACAGCGAGGCTCCGCTGCCGCACATGGCCGGTGTTGCTGTCGGCCCACTGGGCGATGATCTGTTCGACGGTCGTCGTCCGGTTCGGGACGTTGCTCATGATCGACGTCTGCGCGTAGTCGAGCCGCAGATCGACGCTGACGAGGCTGCGCTCGGAGCCGTAGCGGAAGCGGCCGAAGCCCTTGTAGCTCGGCTCGCCGAGGGCGTCGACGCGCGTGTGGTGCAGGAAGGGAGACGTCGTGACGCCGGCGTAGCCGCTGCCGTAGAGCTCCGCCGTGTCCGGCCGGGGGGCCGCGGGCTTCTCTCCCTCGTTGTCGGCGACTCCGAAGTAGAGGAAGTAATCGGCGTTGTGCTTCTCGCTGAGCAGGCCGCCATAGCTGGCCTCCAGGGTGCGCGTGTCGCCGGAGGCATAGGACGCCTTGCCCCAGAGCCCCGGGCGGGTGATCCCCGTGGGCCTGAGGACGTTGACGAAGCCGCCGATCGCGCCGGAGCCGTGGACGATGGCGCCGGGGCCGAGGATCACCTCCACCTTCTCGATGTCCCCGGTGAGCGGCACGGCCAGCGTGCTCCCGATGGCGCCGAAATGGGCGCGCATGTTCGTGTTCACGCCGTCGTGCATGACGAGCGTCTTGGCGTTGTTGTCGATGAGGACCCCGCGCACGCCGATGAGGCGCGAGGTGCGCTCGTGCTCGCCGATCACGACGCCGGGCTGGTGGGCTTGCAGGAGGTCGTCGAGCGAGCGGACGCCATAGAGCTTCAGCGTGCGCGCGTCGTAGAGGCGCGCCTGCCCTGTCGACGACTTGCTCTCGGTCTCGAAGAAGCCGGCCGAGGAGACCTTCACGTTGAGCAGCTCCTCGAGATCGAGCGAGAGGAACTGCGCCTCACCGCCGTCATCGCCTCCGGCCGGCGCCCCGCGCGCGGGCTCCTGCGCCCGAGAGGCGCCGGTCACCCCCATCGGAGCGAGGAGCGAGCAGAGCAGCAGAGCCGACCTTCGCATAGAATCCCCCCCATCGTTCGAGAGCCGGGCAGAGCGAGCAGGGATGTCCTCGGGCGAGCCCGCGCGCCGGTCGCCCGATGTCCTCTGGAGTACGCGTGGACCGCCGGCCATCTGCTGCGCGCGGCGGTGCGTGGATGTAGGGAGCGCGCGCGCTGCCCGGTCTTCCCCCCACGACTGTTACCGTGGTTTGCGCGCTGCCTTGCTATGTTGTGTGAACGTCCAGGATGCTACACGAACGCGCGGATCCGTCAACGGCGTGTCAGCGTCCGGCGACCCAGTAATGAAAGGCGTGGAATCCGGAGCCACGCCGCAGGGTGATCGCGATCGGGGTCGGCCCGGAGAGGCGCGCGGCGGGGAGGGGGAGCGCGCGCTCGACCCAGGTTCCGGCCGGCACATCGACGGTCCCGGCCTCCTCGCCTGCCACGGAGACCGCGAGCTCGGCGCCGTCGTCCGAGGCGACCCGGAGCACGAGGCGCGCCTCGGCGGGGGGCGCGGCGAGGTGGGCGACGAAGCGGTCGGCGGTCCGGTGGTACCGGCCGCCGTCGGCGATCTCGGCGCGGGTGGGGTCGAGCTCTCCGGGCGCGTCGCTCTCGGGGGCGGCGAGCGAGAGCGCCACGTTGCGCTGGTCGGCGAGCGGCTCGAGCGCGTAGGCGTGCGCCGACTCGGACTCGAGGTCCGAGACGTCGAGCTCGTCGAGGATCTTCTCGCCGGGCACGGACCGCACCGGCAGCGCCCCGGAGCCGAGGAGGTCCCAGCGCGCCTCGTAGGCGACCATCGTGGTGCCGCCGAGGATGGACTGATCCTCGACGGTGGCGTCGATGAGCTCGCGGCCGAGCACCGGCGCGCAGGCCATCCAGTGCGGGTAGACGATGAAGTGCGTCGGCCGGCGCTCCGGGGGCAGCGTCTCGTAGTGCTCGAACCTGGAGCCGGCGCCCGCGACCCAGTAGCGCGCCTCGCCCTCGGTCGTCAGGCCGACGACGTCGAAGGTGCTGCGGCCGCTGAGGTAGGCGAGGGCGCCGGTGTCGTTGACGCCGATCCTGGCGTCCGAGGGCAGGTGGAGCGCGGCCCATCGGCCGAGCGAGGCCTGCTGCCGATCGATGGCGCGCGCCGAGTTGGCGAGGTCGTCGATGGCCCACGGGAGCCGCGCGGCCAGGGCGCCGGCGAACGCGCCGGCGACGAGGGGCGTGACGTGGTGGAGCGAGGGCCGGAGGCGCTGGGCGGCGTCGCCGAGCTCGCGCGCGAGGCACGCGGCCATGACGATCCACGCCGGGGCGAAGGGCCAGACGTAGCGCACGCGGTTCCAGAGAAAGCTCAGGTACGTGCAGGGCAGCAGCGCGCCGAGCGCGAGGGCGACCACGATCGCGGCGTGGACGGGCCGGCCCCGCCGGTGCGCCGCCACGGCGAGCGCGACGGCGCCGAGGGCGATGATGGCGGCGGAGCCCTCGGGGAGGAAGACGGCGGTCCACTGGCCGCCGTCGATCACGTCGGTCACGAGCAGCCGGACGTTTTCGAGGACGGCGGCCCGGAGCGTCGGTCCGTCGTAGTTGGGGTTGCCGAGCAGCCACTTGACGGTGGTCGTCGACGAGGTCGGGTGGCCCGCGAGCAGCTGGTTCAAGGCGGGGACGACGAGCGGGCCGAGGAGCGGCGCGAGGACGAGGAGGCGCCCGTCGAGGAGGCGGGAGGCGCGGCGGCCAGGGGAGGGCGGCGAGGGCGGGAGGGGGGCGGCGTGAGGGGCGGGAGGGGGGCGGCGCGCCGCCGCGACGGCGAGCGCGAGCGCGGCGATCAGGGAGGCGAGGGCGCCCTCGGGGCGGAGCAGGGGCGCCGCGAAGCCGGCGAGCGCGAGGGCGCGGGCGGCGGAGGCGGGGGGCGGCTGGGTGGAGGCGGGGGACGGCTGGGCGGAGGCGAGGGGCGGCTGGGCGGAGGCGGGGGATGGCGCGGGCTGTGCGCTGTCCGCGGCGGGCTCCGGCGGATCCGGCTCGCAGAGGGCGGCGGCCAGGCGGGCGGTGCGGGTGAGGATCCAGGCGAAGGCGACCGTCTCCATGCCGCTCCAGGCGAACCAGGCGAACGCCGCGAACCCGGCGCACATCGCGCCGGCGCCGGCGGCCGCCGCGGGGCCGGCCAGGGGGCGCGCGAGGCGCGCGGTCTCGACGGCGAGGGCGGCGTGGAACACGAGCCCGAGCGCCCAGATCGCGTAGACGAGCGAGAGATCCCGCAGACCGAGCGCGTGGAAGGGGGCGAGCAGCACGGGCCAGAGCAGGCTCGTGGCGCCGGTCGAGTACCCGTCGCCGGCGACGAAGCTGAAGAAGCCGCCCTCGGCGAGCCGCCGGGCGTACTGCATGTGGATGAACGCATCGTCGAGCGGCAGGGCCGGGCGCCCCGCCTGCTCGAGGACCGCCCGGATGCACACCGCGCCGAGCGCGCCGCTCGCGGCGAGCGCGGGCGCGTAGGGGAGGGCGCGCGCGGCGAGGGCGCGCAGCGGGGAGGGGGCTTGGGGAGCCGCCATGGGGCCCGACGAATACCACCGCGCCCCGCCGGAGGGCCGCGATTTCCCGCGCGTGGGCGGCCGGCATTTGGTAGAGCGCCGGGGCTCCATGGTCTTCCAGCCGCGCCCGAACCACCCCTACGCTGACGCGCCCCGCTTCCCCGACGGGGACGACGTTTCCATCGACGAGCTGCTCCCGGGCACCGGCCCCGTCGAGATCGAGATCGGCCCCGGCCGCGGCGGCTTCCTGTTCGAGCGCGCTGCGGCGAGCCCCGAGGCGCGGCTGCTCGGGCTGGAGATCCGCCTGAAGTGGTCGGCGATCGTCGACGAGCGGCTGAAGAAGGTCGGGCTGGGCGGCCGCGTGCGGGCGCTGAACGCCGACGCGCGCGAGGCGCTCGCGCGGCTCCGGCCTGACGCGTCGATCGCGCGGTTTTACCTGCACTTTCCGGATCCGTGGTGGAAGAAGCGCCACGAGAAGCGCCTCGTGATGGGCCCGGCGCTGCTCGACAGCATCGCGCGCCTGCTGGTGGACGGCGGCGAGCTCTTCGTGCAGACCGACGTCGAGGAGCGCGCCGCGCTCTACGCCGAGCAGATCGGCGCGCACCCGGCGTTCGAGCCGGCGGGCGACACGCCCGGCTCGCCGCACCTCGTCGAGAACCCGTACGGCGCGAGGAGCCCGCGCGAGCATCACGCCATCGCCGACGGGCTGCCGGTGAGCCGGCTGCTCTACCGGCGGCGGCCGCGCGAAGCCGGGGCCGGGGCGCCGCCGGGCGGCGGATAGGCCCTCTCGGACACCGTACTCTCCTGAGAATTTTTGCTGGAGGGGACCGCTCGCATCCCGGTCTCTCTCGCTTGCTGGATACTGCGGTGGCGGGCCGTCCTTCACCCCATCGTGCGCGGCCATCTCTCTTTCGAAAGAAGCCGCCTGTCGCGCTGGCGATCTCGATCTCCTCAGGCTGCTTTCTCCCGCTCAACGGCGCTCACCCGCACGCCCCCGAGACCAGGACGTCGGCCTCTCCGTCACGCCCCTGGCCACGCAAGAACCCGGCGGCTGCTGCGACGAGGGCTCGACGCTCGTCCTCGGACAGGAGCGGTGCGACGGTCTCGCGCCAGCACCTCGCTAACGTGTGCGCCTCCGCGAGCTCCTGCACCGTGTCCATGGGGTCGATCTCGTCCTCCAGGTACCCCTTCTCGCTGAGGACCTGGTGGTCGAACTCGGACAGCTCGGCCGGGTCGAGGGACGGTACCTCCGCGCTCGCGCGCTCGGCCGCGTCGAACGCGCCCCACAGCGTCTCCCGCGCGCCCTCGGCGAGCCCGAACAGGCCCCTTGCGCGCGGCTGTACGCGCAAGACGGACTTCCATGTCAGCCAGTAGCCGGCACCGCCGAGCGCCGACGTCGCCCAGCCGAGCAGCGCGCCCGCAAGCTCCGCGGCGCGCGCGCGCAGGCACCCGAGCGCGGCGACGGTGACCCGATACGGGGCCTCGCGCGTGTTGACGGACCCGTCGCGGTCGGCCGTGCACGACCGCACGGCCGCCTGGAATTCTTCCTCGCTCGTCACGCGCAGGCCCATCTTCTCGTAGTGCGGCCGTACGCAGTCGAGCGACACGAGGAAGAGCGCACGCTCGATGCTCCCACCTTCGCGCTCGATCTTCGCTTCGTCGATCATGACGTGCCCCCTCCTCCCGAGCCGCCGCCGGTGGGCGGCGGGGGCGGCGTCGGCCCCACCCAGTGTGACGCGGCGGGGGGCGGCCTGGTAGACCAGGGGCGCGCGTCGGGCCGCAGCGGCGGCATCGCCGTGCCGCCGGCGACACGCCGGTCGTACTCGGCAATGCACCTGCGAAGCCCCGACTGCTGCCCCGTGTATCGTGCGCCCCCGCAGCCCTTCGCGCTGCCAGAACCCACTTCCGCAGCACTTGGCAGCACAGGCCGTGCGTCTGACGGCAGTCGGCCCCTGGCGGCGAACCCCATCACGACGCGACACCCCGAAGCGCGGTCGGCCCCCGCGGCTTGTTGGGCGGGAGACAGAGCAAGAGAGAGTACACAGGGAGACGGGGAGACGGGGAGGAGAGAGAGATATACAGACCAAGGGGGAGAGGCGAGAGGTGGGGACCATCGTCCGAGCCTGCTCGCTTGGGATCGACGGCTTTCAGGTCGCTCGTTTGTAGGGCGGTTCCCGGTGATGTCAATTTCGCGCAACCAGAGCTGGTCCCGCGTCGATAGATAGCCATGAGCATCGATGGGGCACAGCGAGACAGGGAAACGAGAAGATTGTGGGAGCTGTCCGAGCGAGTCATCGGAGCGTGCATCGAGGTGCACCGCCACCTCGGCCCCGGGCTCCTGGAGTCTGCCTACGAACAATGCTTGTGTCATGAACTGTCGCTCATGGGCTTGAGCTTCGCGAGGCAAAGGCCACTTCCAGTGACCTACAAGAGAGCCACGCTCGACTGTGGTTATCGACTCGACGTTGTCGTCGAGGAGAGGCTCATACTGGAGCTCAAGGCCGTCGATCACCTGCTGCCAGTCCATGAAGCTCAGGTGCTCACATACCTGAAGCTGACGGACCTGGACGTCGGGTTGCTCGTCAACTTCAACACGCCGGTGCTCCGCCGCGGGATCCGACGCCTGGTACGCCGCGGTGCGGAGGCTGTCCGGTTCTCCCGATGTCGCACCGAAGACGACCACCCCGGCACCACCAGCCGCCCCGCATCGATGCCGCCCGAAGCCGTCAGCGCCGAGCCTGCTGGTTCGAATGACTGATCCCCATCTCTCGCCTCCCCGCCTCCCCGCCTCCCTGTGAATCTTTCCTTCTTCCTCTCCGCCCAACATGCGTTGAGGCGGAAGTCGTCAGTGAACGCTCCGAAGGGCTCGGGGGCGTTTGGTGCTAGCGGGCCGAGCCGCGCGCCCGGTTCGCCAGGACCAGAACACCGCCGCGGATGACAGCGATCCCGGCGGCGGTGCGTGCGGGCCCGCTGGCAGGGTCATGCACGCCTCGTGCGCTCGGCCCGGACCACGGAGAACCCGCTGCTCGGGCCGGCGCGCGTGGCCGATCGGACGACGGACACGGGGTCGATGTGGCTGGACCAAGGCAGGCGCGGAAGCGTGCTACGTTGCGAGCCATGCTTCAGGCCATCAGCTGGGCCACGATCGCCGCGGCGATCCTCGCTCAGGCGGTCATCACGGCCCGCCTGTGGCGGAGCGATCTTTACTCGCGTGAGCACAAGCTCGCTCAGAGCGTGCTGATATGGATACTGCCAGTCGTGGGATCCATTCTCGTGTATGCGGGTCTTCGGCAGGACGATGATGTGTCTCGGCCCACGCCTAATCCCGAGGAAGAAGTGGGTGATTAGCTCCGGATCGGAGACCGCCAGGGATCCTGAGCTGCGCTCTGCCGGAGGCTTCGCGACCTCTAAGGCCAGCGAGGCGCGCCGGAGCGCGCCGAGCACGCCTCCGTCGGCGCGCAGGCCCTTCTGACGTCCGTCGGCGCGCAGGCCCTTCTGACGCCGCGCCGGCGCGCGGGGCCGCCTCCACGCCGCGCGCCTCCGCGTCACGGCTGCGCCGGGCCGTGGACCGCGCGCCGCACGGCGTCGGGGAACTCGCCCTGCATGCCGGCGAAGGCGGTGTTGGTCAGGACGACCACCGTGAGCTTGGCATTCGGGTCGACCCAGAAGTGGTTGCCGTAGGCGCCGCCCCACTGCCAGGTGCCCGCGCCGGAGGGCATCGTCGCCGGATCCGGCGTCTTCAGGACCGCGAACCCGAAGCCGAAGCCCCATGTCCCGCCGGGCTGCTGCACCTGGATCTCACCGATCTGGTTCGAGGTCATGGCCGCGGCCGTCGCCGGCCGCAGGAGCTTCCCGCCGCCGGTGCGCAGCGCCTCGAGGAACCTCACGTAGTCGTCGGCGGTGCCGACCATGCCGGCGCCGCCCGAGGGGTACGAGCGCGGATCGAGGGCGCGGCCCGGCGAGAACGTGACCTTGGCCGGTCCGAACGGCACGACGTGCGGCTCCGCCATGCGCGCCGGGCGCGCGCCCGCGTCGCCGTAGGGGACGGCCAGCCGGTCCGGGTCGGCGACCGTGAACGCGGTCTCCATCCCCAGCGGCCCGGTCACGAGCCGGCGGACCACGTCCGGCAGGGGCGCGCCGCCCGCCTTGGCCACGACGCCGCCGAGCACGTCGGTGGCCAGCGAGTAGTGCCACGCCGTGCCAGGCGCGAAGAGGAGCGGCGCCTGGGCGATCCGCGCGAGGTTCTCATCGAGGGAGAGGCCGGGCTGATCGAGCCCGTCGGACACGCGCGCGCGGTGGTACGGCCCGTCCGGCGGATCCATGAAGGTGTAGTT
This sequence comes from Sorangium sp. So ce887, assembly GCF_051521455.1. Taxonomy (NCBI): domain Bacteria; kingdom Pseudomonadati; phylum Myxococcota; order Polyangiales; family Polyangiaceae; genus Sorangium; species Sorangium sp. So ce887. The sequence continues at coordinate 1,177,506 of NZ_CP150354.1, forward strand.
GAGGCCCGCGGTGTGGGTGAGCAGGTGCCGCACCGTGATCGTCGCGGCCCGGCCGTCCGCGAGCCGCGGCGCGAACGCCGGGAGCCACTTCGTCACCGGATCGTCGAGCCCCAGCGTGCCCGCATCCACGAGCGCGAGGGCGGCCGCCGAGACGATCGCCTTGGTCATCGACGCGAGGCGAAACACCGTATCTTCGCGCACAGGCCGCCCCGCCTCCCGGTCGGCGAAGCCGGCGGCGCGCCGGTAGACGACCTGGCCGTCGCGCGCGACGACGACGACCGCGCCGACGATCCGCCCCTCGGCGGTGGCGGCCTCGACCACCGCATCGATCCGGCGCTGCAGCGGCTCGTCACCGCGGGGAGCGGCCGCCACGGCCGGCGTCGCCGGCGCCGGTGCAGCCGCAGCCGCAGCCGCAGCCGCAGCGGGTGGCGCCGGGCTCGCGCATCCTCCGAGGGCGGCAGGCAGCAGCGAAAGCAGCAAACCCGAGGTGAGCACGAGAGCCGAAGATCGCTTTATATTCATAGCGAATGCTATGTAAATTGGACGAGCCCGCTCGTCAACAAATTATATAGCGATCACTATGAAAAACGTGACCCCCCGAGCGGCGCGCGGCCGGCCGCGCACCTTCGATCGTGGCGTCGCCCTCGAGGCGGCGCTCCACGTGTTCTGGCGGCACGGGTACGACACGACGTCGCTCGCGGAGCTGACGGCCGCGATGAAGATCACGCCGCCCAGCCTGTATGCGGCGTTCGGCAGCAAGAAGGAGCTGTTCCTCGAGGCGGTGGCGCTGTACGTCGAGAGGTACGGGGCGAGCCCTGCGCGAGCGCTGTGCGAGGAGCCGACCGCCCGGGCTGCCGTGGCGCGCGTCCTGCTGGAGTTCGCGTCGATCGCGAGCGCGCCGGATCACCCGCACGGGTGCCTCATCGTCCACGGGGCCACCAACTGCACGCCGGACTCCGCCGAGGTCGAGGCCGCGCTGCGCGACCGCCGGGCGGCCAGCGAGGGCCTGTTCCGCCAGCGCATCGAGCGCGGGATCGCGGAGGGCGAGCTCCCCGCGGACACCGATGCGGCCGCGCTCGCCAAGTTCTACGGCGCGGTGGTCCAGGGCATGTCGGCGCAGGCCCGCGACGGCGCCTCGAGGGAGGAACTGGAGCGCATCGCGCAGGCCGCCCTCCTGGCGTGGCCGAGGCGACCGCGCGGATCGCGGCGCCGGTGACCTGCGCTGCTCGGTGAACGCTTCTGGCCCTGCGATCCGGCGAGAAGAATACAACCGCCAAGACACCAAAAGACGCCAAGAGGGGAGAAAGAGCTGGGGAATCCCCTCATTTTGTGCCCGTATACAGCGAGAAATTGAACAGGGAGGCGGGGAGGCGGGGAGTTTTTTCCGAGATTTTACTCCCCGCCTCCCCGCCTCCCTGTGAATTTTCCGAAAAATTTGAGGGGATTCCTCAGGAGAAAGAGAGGAGAGATGATGCGCCCTGTGCGTATGGCGCGTTGGTTATGACTTCTCTCCTCGCTTTCTATCGCTTATCATTCTCTCTCTTCGCGTCTCTTGGCGTCTTGGCGGCTTTTTTCTGTGATCCGATCGCATGGCGCTCGAAGACAGGCACTCCGCGTCTCGCGGCGCCTCCTCCGCGGAACGGCGTCAGCGGGCGTACAGGGTGAGACATGCCCCGCATCGCATCATCCGCATCCGCCGCGACGGATCTTCTGTCACCAGCCGGAATCTTCTGTCTCCCGGCGAAGCCTTCATGGCATCCTCTCCAGCCTGGGGGAAAGATGACGCGCGCCGCGGCAAGCTCGTCCCGCGCTTGATCGGGGGCGGGTGAGCCAACCGCGCTGGCGGCATGGGAGCACCCAGCCAGGGAGCGAGCCAGTCCATGCCGACCAGCGATCCGTCCAAGCCACCTGGAGAGCGCCGCGCCTCGGCCGGCATCCACGCCGCGCTCTTCTTCGCGACACTCGCCTTCGCGTCGCTCTCCGTGGAAGGCAAGCTCGCGATGAGCCCGCCTCACGATGTCTCGCCCACCGCCCTGACGATGGCGCGCTTCCTCGGCGGGGCGGTGGTCTTCGCCGGCGCGCACCTCGCCCTCCGGACGCCGCGCGTCGCGCGTCGCGCGGACGCGCTCCACCTCGCCGTGCTCGCCTTCTTCGGCGTCGTCTGCAACCAGGCGCTCTTCCTCGTCGGCCTGCGCATCACCTCGGCCGTGTCCGCGACCCTCCTCATCGCGATGATCCCGGTCTTCACCGCCGCCCTCGCCGCCCTCACCGGCCGCGAGCCGTTCTCCCGGCGCGCCGGCGTCGGCACCGCGGTCGCGCTCTTCGGGGCCGCCATGCTCACCGGCTTCGCCGTCCCGCGGCTGGGCGACTCGTTTGCGCTCGTCTATGCCCTCTCGACCGCCATCTACGTCATCTACGCGAAATCGGCCCTGCAGCGCCTCGGCACGGTCACGGTCATGGCCTGGGTGTTCGGCTGGGGTACACTCATGTTCGCGCCGGTCGGCGGCGTCGCCCTCGTCCGCGAGGCGCCCTCGTGGTCCCTGCCGGCGGCCCTCCTCGTCGCCTTCTGCGTCCTCGTGCCGACCGTCATGGCCTACGCCGTGAACGCCTGGGTGCTCCGCCGCGCCTCGCCGACGCTCGTGGCCATCTACGTCTTCCTCCGGCCGCCCCTGGTCGCCCTGCTCGCCTGGATCCAGCTCGACGAGGCCCTCTCGACGCGCATCGCGGCCGCCGGGCTCGTGCTCCTCGCCGGGGTCACGATCGTGGCCACCGCGCCCAGCCTGCTCGCCGGCGCCGCGGCGCCGCCGCCCCCCGACGACGGCGCGCCCGCCCGGTCACACAGCCTGGCGCTCCTGGCCGCGAATCACGGGACCCCACACCCGAGCCAGCAGCCGGCCGGCAGCGGCTCCATCAAGACATGAGCCGCCGAGCCCACAAGTCGCGTGCGACTCGCGCCCTCGTCGCAAGGCCGAGCAAGCCGAGATTGCGGGCGATCGCGCCCGCGAGGTAACGCGCTTGACAGCCGAAACCGGGTACGTGACGATGCGGTCGAAGTCAGCGACGACGCGTTAACGCACTCACGCCGGGGGGAACGGCAGCGCTCCCACGCAGGCGCTCAGGGGAGGTGAAGGGATGGGGACCGAGCAGCCGTCGCCCGGGCTCGTGCTCGTTGCCGACGACGTACTCGTGAACCTCGAGGTGCTCTCAAGCACGCTTGAGTCGGCTGGGATCGAGGTCAGCATCGCGACCGACGGCCCCATGGTGCTTGAACGCCTGGAATACGAGACTCCCGACCTCATCCTGCTCGACGTCACCATGCCGGGCATGACGGGCTTCGACGTCTGCGAGCGGCTGAAATCGAGCCCGGCGACCGCCGATATCCCCGTCATCTTCACCACCGCGCACGCCGCGATGTCGGACAAGCTGCGCGGGTTTCGCCTCGGCGCGGTCGACTACGTGACCAAGCCGTTCGAGCGCGACGAGCTCCTCGCGCGCGTGAAGACGCAGCTGGCGCTCCGGCGCGCCCTGACGTCGCTGGCCAGGAAGAACGCCGAGCTCGAGAACGAGATCGAGGTGCGCGCCGCCGCACAAACGGAGTTCGTCCGGCTGGCCGACGAGCTGGAACGGCGGGTGCAGGAGCGGACGGAGGCGCTCGCCCGGGCGGTGGCGGAGCTCGAGCGAGCCAAGGAGTCGCTCGAAGAGACGGTGGCGCGGCGCACCCGCGAGCTGCAGCGCGCGAACGAGCAGCTCGAGCGCGAGCTCGCCGAGCGAGCGGCGCTCGAGGAGGCCCGCTCCGCGCTCCAGGCGCAGATCATCGCGGCGCAGGCGGCGAGGCTGGCCGAGCTGTCGACGCCCATCATCCCCATCAGCGACCAGATCCTGGTCATGCCCCTCATCGGCATGGTCGACGAGGAGCGCGCGCAGGGCATGGTCGACGCGGCGACGATGGGGGTGAGCGCGCGCAGGGCGGCGGTCATGATCCTCGACATCACCGGCGTGTCGCGGGTCGACGCGCGCGTGGCCGAGGCGCTTGTGAGGGCGGCTCGAGCGGTGCGCCTGCTCGGCGCGCGGGTCGTGATCACCGGCATCCGCCCCGAGGTCGCGCGGGAGCTCGTGGCGCTCGGCGCCGAGATGACCGAGATGGTGACGCAGAGCACGCTCCAGGGCGGCATCGCCTACGCCATGAGCAAGACCGGCTCGCAGCCGCGCCGCGCGGCCAACTCCGCGGCGCGCGGGTGACGCGGCCGCTCCGGCGGCGCGCGGGCGATCACCTCGATGCGGCGCGGGTCTCGGGCGCTGCCGTCGCCGGCGCGGGGTCTGCGGCAGCGCGGAGGAGCTCGCGCAGCCGGTTGACCTGAAAGCCCTTCGCCAGACCGCGCAGCTCGTCGAGGAACGGGGCGAAGCGCGCGTCCTCGCGCTCGAGCCGCTCGAGCTCCAGGAGCAGACCGCTCATCCGGCCTCGGTTCACCAGGTCGAGCAGCCCGGCGAGCGTCTCCGCGGACGGCGGCGCGGGCTCCGCCGCGCGCGGCGCAGGCTCGGAGCGCGTCGACGCGATGCCCACGTGGGCTTCGAGCTGCGGCGCCGCGGCGGCCGGAGCGGCGCTCGCGTCCGCGAGCGGCACCTCGAACTCGAACACGCTGCCCTGCCCGAGCTGGCTCTCGACCCGGAGCGCGCCGCCCATCTGCTCCACGATCCGCCGCGTGATCGCGAGCCCGAGGCCGGTCCCCTCGACCGGCGCGCCCTCGGGCGGAACCTGCTCGAACGGCTCGAAGATCCGCTCGAGGTGCTCGGGCGCGATGCCGGGGCCCGTGTCCTCCACGCGGAAGCGGACCGGCCGCGGCGCGCCGGCCCTCGATTCCCTCGGCTCTCCTGATTCCAGGAGCGCCTCGCCCGCCGTCACGCGCAGCACCACGCGGCCGCTCTCGGTGAACTTGATGGCGTTGCCCAGGAGGTTGAGCAGCACCTGCATGAGCCGCTTCTGGTCGGTGATCACGGTCCCGAGCGCGGCGCCCTCCTGCTCGAACAGGAAGGCCAGGCTCTTGGCCTCGGCGCGCACCTGGCAGATGCCGAGCACCGCCTGCACGAACGAGGGGAAGTGCACCTCGTCGGGCGTGAGGCTCAGCTTGCCGGCCTCGATCTTGGCGAGGTCGAGCACGTCGTTGATCAGCGTGAGCAGGTGCTCGCCGGACGACTGGATGATCTGCACGGCGCGCAGGTGCCGGGGCGATAGCCCCTCCAGGCGCTGGAGGATGTGCGCGTAGCCCAGGATCCCGTTGAGCGGCGTGCGCAGCTCGTGGCTCATGCTCGCGAGGAAATCGCTCTTGGCGCGGCTCGCCGCGTCGGCCGCCTCCTTGGCCGCCTTGAGCTCGGCGGTGCGCTCCTCGACCAGCTGCTCCAGGCGCTGGTGCGAGCTCGAGAGCTCGCTGTACAGGGCGGCGTTCTCCACGGCGGTCGCCGCCTGGGCGGCCAGGAGCGAGACCACCTGCACCCGCGCCTCGGGGAAGGCGCCCGAGACGCCCGCGTGCTCCAGCACCATCACGCCGAGGAGCCGCCCCTGATGGAGCAGCGGCACGAGCAGCAGCGAGGCCGGGCCGCGGCGCTCGAGGTAAGGGTCGTCGTCGAAGCGCCCGTCGCCCCCGTCGCGCCCGAGCACCAGCGGCTCGCGGCTGCGCGCCACGTAGCGCACGACCTCGGCGGGCAGGAGCGCCGAGCTGAGGGCCGGCTCGTCGCGGTGGAGCGTGATCCGCTCGGGCTCGACGGTGAGCTCCGCGCGCACGACGAGGCGGTCGCCGCGCGAGAGCACCAGCACGGCGCGCTCGGCGCCGGCGTTCTCGGCGAGGAGCCGCATCATGCGCGCGATGAGCGAGTCCGGCTCACGATCGCTGGCCAGCGCCTGGGCGGCCTTGAGCAGCGAGACAACGTCGAGCTGGCTGCCCGCGGGGCCCGGCGCGGTCGCCGTCCTGCGCGACGGGGGCGCCGCGGCGCCCGCCGGCTCGGCCCGGCCCGGCTCAACCACGGAGGTCCGGTCCGGCTCGGCCACGGAGAACAGCGCGGGGTGCCTGCGGCGCAGGACCGCGGCGGCGGCGGTGGCCTCCCAGCGCAGGTAGGCGCCGTGCGCGTCGCGCAGGTAGGCGCGCGCCATCCGGGCGCGGCCGCGCGCGAGCAGGTACTCGCCCGCGAGGCGCAGGCCGAGGGCCTCGCCGCTGACGAAGCCCTGCCGGTGGGCGTGCTCGATGGCCTCGTCGTAGAGGCGCTCGGCGTCCTCGTGTCGCCCCGCGGCCTGCGCCTCCCCGGCCTCGGTGAGCAGGAGGGCGTGGCGGAAGGTCGCCGGGTTGAACGCCGCCAGCCTGGCGAGGCGCCCGCGCTGGGCGGCGAAGGCGGCGCGGACGTCGCGGTCCTCGTCCGCGGCACCCGGGGCCCCGGCGGGCGGCAGCGCGGCGCCGAGGATCGTCAGGAGCTCGAGCGCCCAGAGGACCGGCGGGTTGCACCAGCCGGCCGTCCACTGGGCGCTCGCCTCCGCCGCGAGCCGCAGCGCCTCGCGATCCTCGCCCAGGTGCACGGCGGCGAACGCGGCGGCGCCGAGCACGATGACCTGCATCATCGCCGAGCCGGCCGGGAGCGCGGCGACACGGCGGATCGCCGCGCCCGCGTCCGGCTCGTCCGCCTGGGCGAGCAGGTGATGGACGGCGCGGCACGCCGGGCCGCTCTGGCCGGCGATGCGGTCCCTCCAGGGCCCCGCGGGGATCGGGCAGCTCGACAGCCGCGCCCCCGCGGCCATCCGGGCGGCGGGGAGGATGATCTGGCTGACCTCGCTGTGGGTGATGGCCCCCTCGCGGGCGCCGAGCTCGGGCACGTCGCGCCAGCGCTCGTGGACGGCGGCGAGGTCCGGGTGCACGAACTGGCCGGCGAGGTTCCCTGTGTGGAGGGCGCCGGCGAGGAGCAGGCCTTCGACCGATTGCGCGGCGTACACAAGCTCGACGCACCGGGCCCCGAGGGGCAGCTCCTGGAGCACGCCCGTGAGCACGACCGCGCTCATGCTCAGCCCGTAGGCCGCGCGCGGATACAGCCCGTGCAAAAAGGCGATCTCGGGCATCGCGAAGATCAGGCTCGGCGCGAGGGACGGCTCGCTGAGCGCCGCCGCCGTGATGGAGGCCCCGATCAGCTCGCCGGCCACGCGGGCGACCGGATCGGCGCAGCAGGGCAGCGCGCGGAACGACTCCGGGCTCATCGCCGCGATCAGGGGGGCGATGCGCGCCGCCTGGGCGGCGAAGAACGCGGCCAGCGCCCCGGGCTCGCGCGGGAACGACCAGCCGAGCTCCGCGAGCGCGGCGAGCCCGACGCCGAGGCCTTCGGGGTAGCGCCCGGCGACGGTGAGCAGCGGCACCTGCGAGAGCGCCACGCGCCCGCGCGCGACAGCGTCCGCGGCGCTCTCCCGGCACGCCGCGAACAGCCGCTCGCCCGCCTCGGGTTGCCCGGCGAGCCACTCGGCCTCCGCGAGCGCGAGCAGGATCTCGAAGCGGAGCGCCGGGGCGCCGCCCTCGGCGGCCGGGGCGTCGCCGAGGAGCTCGCGGGCTGTTTGCAGGAACCGCACCGCCTCGGCGTAGGCCGAGGCCGCCTTCGCCCGCAGCCCGCCGGCGAGGCAGCGATCGGCCACCCGGCGCCGCTCGGCCGGCTCGGTCAGGCGCTCCGCGGCCCGGAGGTAGTGGTCGAGGAGCGCGAACAGCTCGGCGTCCCCCCCGTGCTCCGACCAGCGCCGATCGAGCTCGCGCGCGAGCGCGAGGTGGAGGTCGAGGCGCTCGCCGTGCCCGAGCAGCTCGTACGCGGCCTGCTGCACCCGGTCGTGCACGAACGCGTACGCCTCGCCCTCGCCCTCGCCTGCGGCCACCAGGAGCCCCTCGTGGAGCAGCGCCTCGGCTGCCCTCCGCACCGCCTCGGCCGGGAGCCCCGCGGCGGCGCTCACCAGGGAGGCCTCGAAGCCCGCCCCCACGCACGCCCCCGCGGCCAGCGTCCGCCGGGGCTCCTCGGGGAGGCGGCCCATCTTCGCCGTCAAGAGCGCCACGACGTTGTCCGTGACGGCGGCCCGCTCGATGCGCTCCGCCTCCCACCGCCACTTGCCCGTGGCGAGGTCGCGCGAGAGCAGCCGCTGCTCGTGCAGCGCCAGCAGGAACTGCGCCACGAACAGCGGGCTGCCGTCGGTCTTCGCCCGCACGAGCGAGCACAGGGCCTGCACCTCGTCGCCGGCGCCGTGCAGCATGTCGTCGACCATCCCGACGAGCGCCTCGTCGTCGAGCGGCCCGAGCGCGTGCACCGCCGCGCGCCGCCCGCTCGCCCGGGCCGCCTCGAGCAGCGCGCGCAGCGGGTGCGCCTCGCCCACCTCGCCGTCGCGGTAGGCCCCGAGCAGCAGGAGGTGCTTCATCTCCGGGTCGGTCGCGATCGCCTCGAGCAGGGCCAGCGACGGCGCGTCGGCCCACTGGAGGTCGTCGATGAACAGCACGAGCGGGTGCGCGGCGCTCGCCGTCGCGCGGACGAAGCGCTGCACGGTGAGCTGGAAGCGGTGCTTCGCGTCGGCCGGGCTCACCTCCAGGAGGGCCGGCGGCTCGCCGAGGATGCGCGCGAGCTCCGGCGCCATGTCGACGAGGATGCGCACGTTGGGGCCCAGCGCGGCGCGGCAGGTCTCGGCCCAGCCATGGAGCGCCTCCGCGCTGTCCGAGAGCCTGCGGCGCGCGATGGCGCGGAAGGCCTGCGCGAGCGCCGCGTAGGGGGTGCCGCGCTGGAGCAGGTCGAACTTGCCGGGCGCGAAGAGGCCCCCGGCGAGGCGCGCCTCCTCGCGCAGCGCCCCGGCGAGCACCGATTTGCCGACGCCGGACGGCCCGGAGAACAGCGCGAGCTCGGTCTCGCCGCCGCGCGCGCGCTCGAGCGCCTCCCGGAGCGCCTGCTGCTCCCGCTCCCGGCCGACGAGCCGCGACGGCCTCCGGATGCGGTCCTCCCAGTCGCGCGCGCCGAGCGCGAACGGCCGGATCGCGCCTGTCTCGCGGAGCTCCTCGAGGGCGCGCTCCAGGTCGCACGCCGCGCCGTCGCCGGTCTGGTAGCGCTGCTCCGGGCTCTTCTCGAGGAGCCGCATCACGACGGCGCTGATCGCCTCGGGGATCCGGAGCGCCGGCGCGCGCTCGTGCGGCGGCGGCGGCCTCCGGGCGATGTGCGCGTGGATCAGCGAGAGCTCGTCCGTCTGCTCGAAGGGCAGCTTGCCCGTCAGCATCTGGTAGAGCGTGCTGCCCAGCGCGTAGAGGTCCGCGCGCGCGTCGAGGCTGCGCTTCATGCGGCCGGTCTGCTCGGGCGCCATGTAGGCGAGCGTCCCGATGGCCGCGCCATCGGCCTCGGCGGCGTCGCCGGCCGCCGCCCGCCGCGTGGCCAGGCCGAAGTCGATGAGCCGCACCTGGGAGCGCGCTGCGTCCACGAGGATGTTCTGCGGATTGACGTCGCGATGGATGATGCCCCGGCGGTGCAGCTGCCCGAGCAGCCGGGCGAGCGAGGCGCCGAGGCGCAGCACGGTCTCGACCGGCAGGGGCCCGCTCACCAGGGCGAGATCGAGGGAGCAGTCCCCCCAGCGCTCGAGCACGAGGGCCACCCCGGCGCCGTAGGGCACGAGGTCCAGCGCGCGGGCGCTCCCGGGGAGGTCGAGCTCGCGGAGCAGCGCGTGCTCGCTGCGGAGCCGGTCCACGACCTGGTCGTCCGGCAGCTCGTGGCGCGGGATCTTCAGCACGACGGCGGCCCGGGTGCTCAGGTCGACGCCGGCCACGACCCGCGTCTCCGCGCCGGTGTACAGCACCCTCCCCAGCCGGTAGTCCATCGGCATCCATTCATCTTCGCCGAAGTCCCGCGCCGTGTGTCGCTTTCCTGCGGCCCAGGCGAGCATGGGCGGCCGGCGGAGCGCTGCTGGAGATTGGCCCTCCACGGTACAGCCTGCCTTCGCCGCCCTAGATCCCGGGTTTGCAGGTGGATCGGGCGTACGGAGCGGCTACCAGATGAACCCGCTCGTGGCTCCGGTGGGCGCCGGAGACCGGTTGAACCATACTCCGCGCCGAGAAGCAGGTGCGTACAATGGACTTCGACGTCGACTTCGCGATCGTGGGCTCCGGCTTCGGGGGCAGCGTCTCGGCGCTGCGCCTCGCCGAGAAGGGTTACAAGGTCACCGTGCTCGAGTGCGGCAAGCGCTGGGGCAAGGAGGATTTCCCGAAAACCAACTGGAATGTCCGGAAGTTCCTCTGGGCGCCCAGGCTGCTGTGTTACGGAATCCAGCGGCTGACCCTGCTCCGCGACACGCTCATTCTCTCGGGCGCAGGCGTGGGGGGCGGCTCGCTGGTCTACGCCAACACCCTCCTCGTGCCACCGCCTGAGGCCTTCGCCAGCCCGGGCTGGCCCGCCGGCACGAGCTGGCGTGACGAGCTGATGCCCTTCTACGAGACCGCGAAGCGCATGCTCGGTGTGACCGCGAACCCGAAGCTCTGGCCGGCGGACCATCAGCTCCGGCAGATCGCCGACGAGATGGGCCGCGCGGACACGTTCCACGTAACCAACGTGGCCGTGCTCTTCGCGAAGGAGGGCGAGCAGGAGGGGCAGCGCGTGCCTGACCCGTTCTTCGGCGGCGAGGGGCCGGAGCGCGCCACGTGCGTCCACTGCGGCGGCTGCATGGTGGGCTGTCGCTTCGGCGCCAAGAACACGCTCGATCTCAACTACCTTTACCTGGCCGAGAAGAAGGGTTGCACCATCCAGCCCGAGACCATGGTCACGGCCATCGACGCGCTCCCGGGCGGCGGCTACGAGCTCACCCTGGAGCGCTCCACCGCGGTGTTCGGCAAGCGGCGACGCACGCTCCGGGCGCGCGGGGTGGTGCTCAGCGCCGGCGTGCTCGGCACGGTGAAGCTCCTGCTCGAGGCGAGGGCCGAGGGCCGTTTACCGCACCTCTCCGGGCAGCTCGGCAACTACGTGCGCACCAACAGCGAGGTCATCCTCGGCGTGACCGCCAGGGACGACCGGGTCGACTACTCCCGTGGCATCGCGATCACGAGCGGCATCTACCCGGACGAGCGCACGCACATCGAGCCGGTGCGCTACCCGGCCGGCTCCGACGTGATGGGCGCGCTGGGCACCGTGCTCACCGACGACGGGCCGGGGCTGCCGCGCTGGCTGCGCTGGCTCGGCCGGCGGCTGCTCCACCCCATCGACCTGATCTTCGGGCTCCTGCCGTTCAAGTTCGCGAGGCGCTCCACGATCCTCCTCGTGATGCAGACGGTGGACAACTACATGCAGCTCGTCTGGAAGCGCGGCGGCATGACCACGCACAGGCCGCCCGACCAGCCGAAGCCGCCGGCGTACATCCCCATCGCCAACGAGGTCGGCAGGCGGCTCGGCGTGCTGATGAACGGCACCCCGCGCAACGCCATCAACGAGGCCGTGCTCAACGTCCCGACCACCGCGCACATCCTCGGCGGCTGCGCCATCGCCGACAGCCCGGAGCGCGGGGTGATCGACCAGCGCAACCAGGTGTTCGGCCACGAGGACCTGTATGTTGTCGACGGCTCGATGGTGCCCTCGAACCTGGGCGTGAATCCGTCGCTCACCATCACCGCCATGGCCGAACGGGCGATGAGCAAGATGCCCCTCCGGCGCGACAACCCCGCCTTCTCCGCGTCGTCCCGGGTGCTCGAGGCGGCGGCGTCCACAGAGCACGTCCACCGCTGAGCAGGCCTACGGCAGCTCCGCCAAAGGGCCCTTCTTGTACGCTGTGTCGTTCCCGAAGTGCGCGTCCTCCTGGCCGAAGGCGCGCAGGATCGATGTGTACACGTTGTGCATCGAGACGTCGGTCTCGTACTCGGCCTCTGCGGGGTCCGCGCTCGCGCGCTTGTCGTAGTTGACGTGCCGGCCGCCCGGCCACCTGCCGCCTGCCTTGCCGGCGAGCAGGACGGGGATATCGCGGGGCGAGTGCCCCCCTCCGCACCCGAACTCGCTCGTGAAGAGCACGACGCTGTTGTCGAGCATCGTGCCGTCGCCCTCGGGGGTGCTCTTCAGCCCGTCGAGCAGGCGCGCGAAGATCTCCATGCGCCAGCTGCGGTTCGCGAGGATGGTCGCGCGCCAGTCCTCGAGCTTGTCGGGCTCCGCGCCGCTCGGGCCGACATCGAGGCCGGCGTGGCCGAGGCTGTGGCCGAGGTCGGTGGTGTAAGGCTGAGGCAGCCAGCTCGTCAGGACGTCGGCGATCTGGAGCGTGGCGACGTGCGTGAGGCCGCAGCGGAACCCGTGCAGCAGGATGTCGACCATGAGGGGCGCGACCTCCTTGATCCCTCCCCCCGTGTAGGATCCATATCCCTGGTACACGGGCGCGCCGCCGACATCCGGCTTCGTGCAAGCCGCCAGGTTGGCGACGCCCTCGAGCTTCTTCTCCAGGCCCCGGATGTGCTCGGCGTGCGCGTCGAGCAGGTGCCTGTCGGCCGCGCTCACGCGCCCCTTCAAGGTCGCGAGCTGCTCGCTCACGCCGTCGAGCACGCTCTTCCGCTGAGCGCGGATCCGGAGCTGTTCGGGCGTCGGACCCGAGCCGGACTCCGTCACGTCCTTGAAGAGCCGGTCGAACGCGCTCGTCGGGTCCTTCTCGGTGGACACCTGCTCCCCCGCGGCGCCGTACAGCGGCTCTCCGTAGTTGTGCCCGTCGACCATGAGATCGATGGACGAGAACGGCGTCGGTCTCTCGCCGGCGAGCCGCTGGGCGATCACCTGATCGATCGACGGGCCGAGCGCCCTGGCGTCGTCGCCTCCCGAGGTCGTGTCGGCGCAGGTGAGCACGGTCGCGTTCGAGCAGCCGTGGTGCCCGCCGTAGTCTCCCTGGACGCTCCCGGCGGCGTCGTCGACGCCGCGGAGCAGGGTGAGGTCGCCCTTGTGGTCCTCAAGGGCGGCCATCTCTTCGCCGAGGACCTCGAGCGCCTGCCCCTCGCCGCCTGGGGCCCAGAGGTCGAGCAGGCTCCAGGCGCCAGGCTTCCACGGATCCCCCTTCGCCCCGGAGGAATGCCGAGACGTGATCGTGCCCCCGTGGCTGAAGAACACGATGAATCGCCTGGCCCTGCCGTCCGCGGCCCACACGTCCCCGTGCGTCGCCTCGAGGAACGGCAGCGCGATGCACAGGCCGGTCGCGGTTCGGAGGAAGTTCCTTCGGCTGAAAGCGGCGCGGTTCATGGGCTCACTCCTCGGCTTGGCGCAGGTGCAGGAAGGCGTTGCTCGTCGCGAGGGCGACGATGAGGTCACGCAGGCTGCCGCCGCTCTCGGGCGCCGGCGTGGCCGCCTCGATCGACGCGAGATCCTGGTCGATGGGGACGCGCCGCAGCGCCGTCTGGAAGAAGTGCCGCGTGAGGCAAGCGCGCGCCGCGGCGCTCGCCGCGAGGGCCGCCGACATCTCGACGCCGCCGTCGACCTCCAGGGCCACCCCGTCCGGACCGAGCGCAGGGAGGCTGCCGCGCGCGTCGATGTCGAGCGTGTACGGGCTCTCTGCGCCCCCGCCCGTCTCCTGCGCCTGCCAGCGCCCGAGCGCGTCGTAATGATCGAACGCGAAGCCGATCGGGTTGATGGCCTTATGGCAGCTCACGCAGGTGCCGCTCGACGTCTTCGCCTCGACATCCTGGCGGATCGTCCGGTGCACGAGCGCGCCGTTCTCCAGGGCGGCTCCGCCCTTGACCGGCACGTCGCTCGCGTTGGGCGGCGGAGGGCCGAGGGGGCGGCAGAGCACCTGCTCCAGGAGGTACGCGCCGCGGCGGATCGGCGATTTGACCTCGACGCTCCCGAATACGCTCAGGAAGGCTGCCCGCGTGAAGATCCCCGCGCGCTGATCGCCGGGCAGCGAGACCCAGGCGAACGTGCTGTCGTCCGGGGGGCCCTCCACCCCGTAGAGCGCGGCGAGGGGCCCGTTCACATAGGCGTCTGTCGTCGTGAGCAGCGTCTCGAAGCGGCCGTCTCCCTCGAAGATCACGCGCTCCGCGAGGGCCTCGATCTCGGTGCGCATGGCGGCGCGCAGCGCGGGCGAATCCTCGGGATAGATCTCGGCGCTCTTCGGCGCGTTCTCGAGCGAGGCGTGCTTGTTCGTACCGTCGAGCTCGAGCCAGTCGGCGAAGAAGCGTTTCGCCGTGGCCCGGGCGCGGTCGTCCGCGAGGAGCCGCTCCGCTTGTTCGCGCACGCCCTCCGCCGTGTCGAGCGCGCCGGACTCCGCGGCGTCGAGCAGCGCGTCGTCAGGCGTCGTGTTCCACAGGAAATACGACAGGCGCGCCGCCCGCTCCCAGCCCGTCAGCGGGCGGACGCCGGAGGCGAGCGCCTCGCTCCCGTCCCCCTCGCGGCCGAGCTCGACGAAGTAATAGACGCTGGGCGACTGGATCATGGTCTTGAGCACGACCAGGAGGGCGTCCTCGAACGACTGCTCCTTCCGCGCCCGGGTGTACTGGTCCTTGAGCATCGCGACCTCGGCCTCGTCGAGCGTGTGCCGGAAGGCGCGACGCCCGAACGTCCGCACGAAGCTGTCCACGCACGCGGTGTCCTCCGCGCCGCTCGTGTCGCACGGGAACACCGGTGTCCCCCACGACGGGCGTCGCGCGACGATCGCCTCCGCCGCGGCGTTGAGCTTGTCCACGGCGAGCAGCGAGGCGACCTCTCCCGTGTCCGGATCCAGGTCCAGATCGAGCGCCGGATCGCCGAACAGGTCGCGCATCGAGCGCGTGAATTGCTCCGGTGTCATCCGGCGCATCCTCGCTGGCGCGACGTCGACAAGCCCGCTGTCGCTCGGGGACCCGTCGCGGTCGCCGCCGAGGCAGCCTGAGGTCAGGCCGGACGCCGCGAGGACGACCGCGCCGGCGAGCGCCGTCCCTCGCCGCCCGGGCGCGGCGAGGAGATCGAGATCTTCGATGGATTTCACGCCGTTCGGCCTCGTTCGCTTCATGGCTTCAGTCCTCGATTCTCCCAGGAATGTTCGAGCCGTGCTGTTTGGCGCGTTCGTCGGGCTCGCCGAAGATCGGTATCGAGCGCTCGCCGAGCCGGGGCTCGTCTTCGTCGTGAATAACTAGCGAGCTCCTCGGTGAGATCCAACTCATAGGCCACATGGGACTCATGCGCCAGGTGCATAGTGCATGTCATCGCCTCGGATAACGTGAACAGCGGCGGATGAAGAGAGCCGCCAAGGCGTCGAGCACGCCAAGAGGGCCAAAAAATTCTCTTCCTGGCGTCCTCGGCGTCTTGGCGGTTCAAACGCTTCTCGCAGAAGCACCGCTATGTCCAATGTAAGGAATGCACCGCCAGCAAGGCTTCGCGGACGCGGCGTCGGGCCCGAGCTCGGATTACATCCTGCTACCTGAAGCGCAGGATCTGCGACAACAGCAGTGTTCGGTCGGATGACAACGGACGTAGGCGTGTCATCTTGCCTCACCGGGGCAAGAATGCCTCACCGCGGTATTGTAAAATTCCAGTGGAACTTTTCAATGAATGAGGAGGACGCTTCTGTGAGAGTTCGAGCCTGCTTCACCGGGTTGCTCCTCGTCGCCGGCTGCACCGGCGAGCTCGGCGGAACGACGGATGACGGCACGGATTGGGGCCCGGTGACGCTCCCGCCGCCCGTCAACATCCCTCCGGTCAACATCGATTGCACCCACGTCGGGAGCGGCAAGGACTACCAGGTCGGCCCTGGCAAGGAGTTCGAGGCGATCGGCGACGTGCCGCTCGAGTCGCTCGTCGCGGGCGACACGGTGCGCGTCTTCTGGCGCGCCGAGGGGTACCGCGAGAAGATCATGCTCGGCGGCCAGGGGACGGCGGAGCAGCCGATCCGGCTCTGCGGCGTCTCGGGACCGAACGGCGAGCTGCCGGTGATCGACGGCGAGGACGCCACCACCCGGCCCGAGCTCGATTTCCCCTTCGACGGCCACCAGGTGAGGGGGCTCATCGTCGTCGGGCACAAGCACGACGACCCGTACGATCTCGGACCGAGCCACATCACGATCGAGGGGCTCGAGATCAAGAATGCCTCGACGCCCTTCGGCTTCACCGACAAGGCGGGATCGGCGGCGCCCTACGCGCGCAACGCGGCCGGCGTCTTCGTGGAGCGCGGCGACCACGTGACCGTCCGCGGCTGCGAGGTGCACGAGAACGCCAACGGCCTCTTCATCGGCACGGCCGGCGGGGACATCCTCACCACGAACGTGCTCATCGAGTCGAACTACATCCACGACAACGGCAGCCTCTCGGATTACAACGAGCACAACGTCTACAACGAGGCGTCGAACGTCATCTATCAGTTCAACCGCTTCGGCCCCACGCGCGGCGGCAACGGCAACAATATCAAGGAGCGCTCGGCCGGCGTCGTGATCCGGTACAACTGGATCGAGGACGGCGCCCACCTGATCGACCTCGTCGACGCGCAGGAGGCGACCGACTCGGTCGCGATGCCGTCGTTCCACGAGACCTTCATCTACGGCAACGTGCTCCTGCGCACCGGCTACGGCCCGTCGATGATCCACTATGGCGGGGACAGCGGGCAGACCGAGTACTACCGGAAGGGCACGCTCCGCTTCTTCGCGAACACCGTCTTCGTCAAGAACGAGACGTACCTGGATTACGAGCGCTCTGCGGTGTTCGAGGCCTCGACCAACGACGAGCGGATCGACGCGCGCAACAACGTGTTCGCCAGCAGCCACGAGCCGACGTCCCTCCGCGCGGTCACCTTCCTCGGGGACCGCGACGACGTGGCGTCCGGGGTCCTCCTCCTCGCCGGGAACTGGGTGAGGCAGGGGTGGACCGCGTTCGACCCCGTGCCGGGCCCGAGGCTGCTCGGGCGGGTGGACGGCCTGGACAGCTCGATCTTCGGCGTCGACCCGGCGTTCGCCTCGGCGGCATCCCACGATTTCATCCCGGCCACGGGCGCGCCGCTCATCGGCGCCGGCGCGGCGCTCGACGGCCTCCCCCCGGTCGACCACCAGTACTCGCTGCACCAGCAGGCCGAGCCGCGCAACGACGGCCCGACGCTCACCATCGGCGCGTTCGCGCAGTAGCCACCCGCCGCGGGCGCCGGTGCCTCGCTCAGTCGCCGGGGGAGAACTCGATCGGATAGACGACCGTGGTCTTCTTCCCGATGCCCGGGAACGTCAGCGCCCTCGTCGCAGCCACCATGCACTTCTCCAGGGTCGCGTCGCGCAGCGTCGACCTGGCCTTGTCGACCGCGGCGTCGGCCACCGTCCCGTTGCCCAGGATCGCGAACGTGAGCGGGACCGACCCCGCCGCCGCCGGGCTCCGCGCGACGAGCTCCTCGTAGCAGACGCGGTAGCGGCCGAACGAGCCCCGCACCACGGCCTGGATCTCCGCGGGCTCGAGCTCGCTCGGCAGCGGCACCGCGACCGGCCCCGCGGGCAGCTCCGCCATCGCGGCGAGCGCCTCCTCGACCGCGGGGAGCTGCGCCTGGCGCGGCGCGGCGATCAGGATCGCGGGCGGCGCCCCGCCGCGCTCGCGCACCGCGATGAGCCCCTCCCCCTTCTCGAGCCGCGCGACGATGTCCGCCGAGGGCAGCGGCAGCTCCGCGTCGTACCGCGCGGGGATGCGCTGGTTGCCGAGATCGAAGTAGAAGACCGCGAGGCTCGACCCAAGCAGAGGCCGGGCGGCCGGGATCTGGGCCCAGCCGTCGGTCCGGGACGACGTGTGGTCGATCGCCACCTGGTCGTCGCAGCGCGGGCAGGCCTCCTGCCGGAGCGCGCGGATCGCGGTCGGGAGCGCGAACGTCCTGAGGCGCTCGCTCACCTCCCGGCTCCCGCCGAACGCGAACACGCGGATCGTGAGCTCCCGGGGATCGGACTCCGGCACGGGGAAATACCGCGCGAGCGCGCGGGCGAACGGTGACGCGAGCCTCGCATCGATCGGCTCCTCCGGCAGCGGCATCTCCTCGCTGCCGGTGACGAGGAGGCGCAGGCGCCCCTCGGCGGCCTTCTGGAACGACCAGGGCTCGCCGACGGGGTGATCGCCGAGGAGCGACTCCACGGCGGCGATCGCGGCCTCCCGGTCGCCCTCCGCCTCGAGCACCCGGCTCATCGCGAGCCTCGCCTGATCGCGCTGATCCGGCGCCAGCGCCGGATCGGCGAGCACCTCGGTGAGCGCCTGCCGCGCGGCGGCGATCTCCCGGCCCGCGTCGAGCCTGCGCTCGGCCTGCTCGATCGCGAGCGAGATGTCGGGGCGCCTGTCGGTGCCCGCGGAGATCTCGACGCGCACCTCGGCGCCCGGCGCGGTGGTCTCCGGGCCCTCGACGCACGAGGCGAGGAAGAGCAGGCCGAGGGGGATGGCGGCGGCGGCGCGGTGATGGATCGTGTTCATGGCGATTCGTGTCCTCCGGCGCGCGGCCCGCTTGCGGCAGCGCGTGAGAGGCATTGTGCGCGCTGCCCTTGTTGGCTCCGTCCTCGCCATGTCACCGTTCTGTCTCCGGCGCCGGAGCGCGCGTGAAGCGGTAGCCGGCGCCGCGCACGGTCACGAGGTGCCGCGGCGAACGCGGGTCGGGCTCGAGCTTCGCGCGCAGCCGGTTGATGAAGTTGTCGACCGTGCGATCGGTGCCGAAGTAGTCCGCGCCCCAGACCGCGTCGAGGATGCGCTGGCGCGGCAGGAGCGCGCCCTCGCGCTCGACGAAGAAGCGCAGGAGCTTCATCTCGAGCGCCGTGAGCTCGACGGGCGCCCCGCGCCGCTCCACGCGGTGGGCGCGGAAGTCGACGACGACCTCCGCGAACTGCACGACCGCGCGCTCGGCGTCGCCGAGCCGCCGCCGCCGGAGCGCCGCGTCGACGCGGGCGAGGAGCTCGGACACGCCGAACGGCTTCACGATGTAGTCGTCCGCGCCGAGCCGGAGCCCCCGCACCCTATCCTGCTCCTCGCCCTTGGCGGTGACCATCAGGATGGGCAGGTCGGCGTCGTGCCGGCGGAGCTCCTCGCAGATCTCGAAGCCGTTCATCTCGGGCAGCATCACGTCGAGCAGCACGAGATCGGGCCGCGCGGCGAGCGCCATCGAGAGCCCCTCGGCGCCCGTCTTCGCCACCTCGACGCGGAAGCCCGCCGAGCGCAGCGTCTTCTGGAGGCCGAGGCGCAGCGTCGGGTCGTCCTCGACGACGAGGACGGTCTCCAGCCTGCCATGGGGCGTCTTCTCGGTCATGGAGTCGGCTCCTTCGGTCCTGGGATCCACAGGGTGAACGCGGCGCCCCGGCCCGGCTCGCTCTCGACGCGGGCGCTGCCGCCGTGCGCGCGGGCGACGTGCCGGACCAGCGACAGCCCGATGCCGCTGCCCGAGACGGCGTGGCTCAGCCGGTCGTCGGCGCGCTCGAACGGCTCGAAGATGCGGCGCTGGTCGCGCCGGGCGACGCCCGGGCCGCGGTCCTCGACGGCGATCCCGACGCCGCCCCGCTCGCGCGCGACGCGGACGCGGTAGGGGGCGGCGAGCGGCGCGTACTTCAGGGCGTTGGCGAGGAGGTTGTCGACCGCGAGCTCTATCTGGCCCGCGTCGATGCTCGCCTCCGCGGCCGGGTCGAGATCGCGCTCGACCCTGGGCATCTCCGGGTTCCGCTCCTCGAACCTGTCGATCGAGGCCGCGACCGCCTCCGCGACGCGCGCCGGGGCGCGATCGGCGGCCGCGCGTCCGGCCATCATCCGGCTGAAGCCGAGCAGCCGCTCGACGGTCTCGCCGAGCCGCCGCGACTCGCGCCCGAGCGCCTCGAACACCTCGCGGTGCTCCTCCGGCGCGAGCCGCCCCTCCTCGAGCAGCTCCGCGAGCATGCGCACCGACGCGATCGGCGTCCGGAGCTCGTGCGAGACGGCGGCGACGAAGTCGGTGCGCAGCTCGCTGGAGCGCCGGGCGGCGCGCATGCGCGCGAACAGGAGCGCGGCCAGCCCGAGGGCGAGCGCCGCGGCGGCGGCGCCGACGCCGACGAGCAGCCGCTTGCCCCGCGCCGCGTGCCGCGCCACGGCCGCCGGATCCGCGGGCGAGAGCCGCACGACGAGCTCGGGCGCGATCGACAGGAGGGCCGCGGGCGCGCCGCCGAGCTCGGGCGCGGCGGGCGCCCGACCGGCGGCCCCGGCGAGGACGTCGGCGCGCACGTCGGGCGGCACCGGGCCCGCGCCGCCGCGGAGCCAGCCGGCGAGCGAGCCGGCGTGGATCACGAAGCCGGCGGAGCGCCCGTCCGGGAGCGCCCGCAGCGTGCCCGCGGAGGCGCCCGCGCGCCACGAGACGAGCCCGCGCGCGTCGGGGCGCGCGCGCAGCTCGGCGTCGAGGCCTCCGCGCCGGAGCTCGGCCACGAGCGCGTCCCGCTCCGGGCGCGGGGCCGCGAGGGCCGCGCGCGCTCGCTCGCGCGGCTCGCCCGAGAGCGCGGCGTCCACCTCGATCGCGGCGGCCTGTCGCTCCGCCTCGGAGAGCCCCGCCGCGTGCGCCTCGAGCCACGCGGCGACGGCGGGCTGGTCGACGTCGACGGCGCGGCTTTCCGCGGCGTCGAGCGCGAGGACAGGCCAGAGCCACCGCCCCGCGGGCGACCGGGCCTCGGCGCAGCGCGCGAGGAAGTCGCGGCGCGCGCCGGCGCGGCCTTGGGCGTCCGGCCCGGCGGCGGCGCGGGCCAGCGCGGCGCACCCCTCGGGCGCGGGCGCAAGCGGCAGCGCGGCCTCGGGCGGCAGCAGCACGGAGCGATCCGGCGCGAGCAGCACCGGCGCGGAGAACGGCGGCGCGATCCCGGCGAGCGCCGCCGCGGCGGCCTCGGGGGCGCCGTCGATCGGGAGGGCGGCGAGGGCGGCGGCGGCGCTGTCGGTCTCCTGGTCGAGCGCGCGCGACAGGCGGGCGGAGGCGGTGGACAGCCCGAGCGCCACCTCGCGGCGGGCGCCGTCGGCCTCGTTGGCGAGGGCGCGCAGGCCGAGGACGCCGACGCAGATCGCGGGGACGCTCGCGGCGGCGGCGAAGAGCGCCCAGTCGCGCAGCCGGCTGGCCCGAGGGGAGAGCACGGGCGCAGGATCGCACGGGAAGGTCACCGGGATGTCACCGGTCGGGAGAGGTGAGCGGCCCGCTCGCCGGCACCACCGCGGCTCTGGGGCGGCGGCGCCGGCGAGCTCGGCTCAGCAGGCTGGGCGGATGTGCGGTGTCAGGGCGCGGGCGTCACTGGCACGCCTGGGCGGCCGTGTTCCGGCGGAGCCCGCAGGCGAAGGTGCCGCCGCCGCAGGCGAAGACGCTGCAGTACTCGTGCACCTCCTGGTCCCCGTCGGGCAAGGTCATGACCTCGCAGTTCGCGGGGCTGTACTGGGAGCACACCTCCTGGCAGCGGATCGGGCCGGTCGTCCCGTCGTTCGCGTCCGTGCACGGCCGCTCCTCGAGCTGTGGATGGATCGTGAAGCCCACGTCCGCCTGATCGTCGAAGTGCCCCGTGCAGAAGTGCGCGTCGGACACGGTGCCCTCGAGATAGCTCTGGAGGTCCGGCGAGAAGAAGGGCACCGGGTTCGGCGCCTTGTTGTCGGCGACGCGGCGGACCTCGAAGTGCAGGTGATCGTTGCCCGGCCAGTCCGACGATTCGCCGATCTCCTGCCCCGGGACGACGAGATCGCCCTCCGCGACCAGGCTCGACGCGGCGTGCCCGTAGATGACGTACACGGCGCCATAGCGGATCGTCAGATCGATCTGGAAGGGCGCACCCTGGGCGATCGGGAACCTGTCCGTGCAGGCGTTTGGCCCGGCGCACATGACCTGGCCATAGCCGACCGAGTACAGGGGGCTGCGCGCCGGCACGGAGAAATCGAGCCCGCTGTGATTGCCGGACGTGTTCTCGTAGTAGATGGTCTGGATCACGACCGAGGTGCACGTGTGGCCGAAGTATTGCCCCATCGGGGGCGCGCTCCCGTTCGGCATCGTGGTGGGGTGATTGCAGAACGTCGGCACCTTCGTGTCGCTGAGCTCGTCGCCGGGTCCCACGTCGCCGCACCCGGCGGTCGGGCCGCCGGCGCCCGAGATCGTCGCGTTGGTGAGGGTCGCGCCCTCGTCGTACAGGCTGGTGTCCAGCGCGAGCGGGTAGGTGGGCGCCGTCGTGCTCGTGTAAAACACGGTCCCGTTCTTCAGGTAGCGCACCTGGCCGCCGAGCACCTCGACGCGGAAGACGTCTCCGGCCTGGTAGGTCCCGAAGAAGCCCTGCCAATACCCGTGCTCGTAGATCTCCAGGCCTCCATCGGCGCGCAGGTAGATCGCGTAATCGATGTCCCCATATCCTTGATCGGCGTCGCCGTGGCTGAGGCCTGCCATCTTCTGGAGGTTCGCCTCGTTCGTGGAGAACTCCACGAACCCGTTGCCCGCCTCGATCTGATGGACCGATGAGGCCCCGGCGTGCCAGCCCCAGCCGGCGGTGCGCGTCAGCGAGCTTCCGCTCGCCGTGGCATGGCGAACGTTCCTCCACGACCCCGGCGGCATGCAGCTCGCGTCCTCGGCCGCGCAGCTCGTGACCTCCGCGCCGGTGAGGGTCGCGCCCTCGTCGGGCAGGCTGGTGTCCAGCTCGAGCGGGTAGGTAGGGGCCGTGTTGCTCGTGTGGAACACCATCCCGTTCTTGCGGTAGCGCACCTGGTCGCCCGACACCTCGACGCGGAAGACGTCGCCGGCCTGGTAGGTCCCGAAGAAGCCCTGCCAATACCCCTGCTCGTAGATCTCCAGGCCTCCATCGGCGCGCAGGTAGATCGCGTAATCGATGTCCCCGTAGCCCTGGTCGACGTCGTCGTGGCTGAGGCCTGCCATCTTCTGGAGGTTCGCCTCGTTCGTGGAGAACTCCACGAACCCGTCGCCCGCCTCGATTTGCGCTGCCGACGAGGCCCCGGCGTGCCAGCCCCAGCCGGCATCGCGGGTCAGCAAGCCGCCGTTGGCGGTGGCGTAGCGGACGTTCTTCCACAGCCCCGGCGGCATGCAGCTCGTGTCCCCGGCCGCGCAGCGCGTGACCTGGGCGCTGGTGACGGTCGCGCCCTCGTCGTGCAGGCTGGTGTCCAGCCCGAGCGGGTAGGTGGGCGCCATGTTGCTCGTGTGGAACACCATCCCGTTCTTGCGGTAGCGCACCCGACCGTCGAACACCTCGACGCGGAAGACGTCGCCGGCCTCGTACGTCCCGAAGTAGCCCTGTCCGTGATCCTGCTCGAGGATCTCCAGGCCTCCGTCGTCGCGCAGGTAGATCGCGTAATCGATGTCCCCGTAGCCCTGGTCGACGTCGTCGTGGCTGAGGCCGGCGATCTTCTGGAGGTCCGTCTCGTTCGTGGAGAACTCCACGAACCCGTCGCCCGCGTCGATCTGCTCGACCGATGAGGCCCCGGCGTGCCAGCCCCAGCCGGCATCGCGGGTCAGCAGGCTTCCGTTGGCGATGGCGTAGCGGACGTTCTTCCAGGCCTGCGGTGGCATGCAGCTCTCGTCCCCGGCCGCGCAGCGCGTGACCTGGGCGCTGGTGACGGTCGCGCCCTCGTCGTGCAGGCTGGTGTCCAGCCCGAGCGGGTAGGTAGGGGCCGTGTTGCTCGTGTGGAACACCATCCCGTTCTGCCGGTAGCGCACCTGCCCGTTGAACACCTCGACGCGGAAGACGTCGCCGGCCTCGTACGTCCCGAAGTAGCCCTGTCCGTGACCCTGCTCGACGATCTCCAGGCCTCCATCGGCGCGCAGGAAGATCGCATAGTCGATGTCCCCGTAGCCCTGATCGCCATCGCCGTGGCTGAGGCCCGCCATCTTCTGGAGGCTCGCCTCGTTCGTGGAGAACTCCACGAACCCGTCGCCCGCCTCGATCTGTTCTGCCGACGAGGCCCCGGCGTGCCAGCCCCAGCCGGCGGTGCGCGCCAGCAAGCCTCCGTTGGCGGTGGCGTAGCGGACGTTCTTCCAGAGCCCCGGCGGCATGCAGCTCGTGTCCCCGGCCGCGCAGCTCGTGACCTGCGCGCTGGTGACGGTCGCGCCCTCGTCATGAAGGCTGGTGTCCAGCGCGAGCGGGTAGGTCGGCGCCGTGTGGCTCGTGTAGAAGACCAGCCCGTTCTTGCGGTAGCGCACCTGGCCGCCCCACGCCTCGACGCGGAAGACGTCGCCGGCCTCGTACGTCCCGAAGTAGCCTTGACCATGCCCCTGCTCGACGATCTCCAGGCCTCCGTCGGCGCGCAGGGAGATCGCGTAGTCGATGTCCCAGTAGCCCTGATCGGAGTCGCCGTGGCTGAGGCCGGCCATCTTGGTCCGGTCCGCCTCGCTCGTGGAGAACTCCACGAACCCGTCGCCCGCCTCGATCTCCTCGACCGACGAGGCCCCGGCGTGCCAGCCCGAGCCGGGGCTGCGCGTCAGCAAGGCCCCGTTCGCCGGGGCGTAGCGGACGTTCTTCCAGAACCCCGGCGGCATGCAGCTCGTGTCCCCGGCCGCGCAGCGCGTGACCTGGGCGCTGGTGACGGTCGCGCCCTCGTCGTGCAGGCTGGCGTCGAGCCCGAGCGGGTAGGTGGGCGCCGTGGCGCTCGTGTAGAACACCACCCCGTTCTTGCGGTAGCGCACCTGGCCATTGAACACCTCGACGCGGAAGACGTCACCCGCCTCGTACGTCCCGAAGTAGCCCTGTCCATGACCCTGCTCGAGGATCTCCACGCCCCCGTCGCCGCGCAGGAGCAGCCCGTGATCGATGTCCCAGTAAGACGGGTCGTCATCGCCGTGGCTCAACCCGGCGATCTTGGTCCGGTCCGCCTCGTTCGTGGAGAACTCCACGAACCCGTCGCCCGCCTCGATCTGCTGGACCGACGAGGCGCCCGCGCTCCAGCCCCAGCCGGGGCCGCGGGTGAGGGTGCCGTCGGACACCTCCACCTCGACGGGGTTGTCCCAGAACGCGGCGGCGCCCTCGGCCGCGCGCGCATCTCCCATGCTCGCGCAGATTCCCCAGACGGCGAGGGCCGCGGAGAGCGCGCTCTTGGTGAGCCTTCTCATGAGGCGTCCGTCCTCTCGCAGCCCGCGACGAGCGCGGCAGCGAGGCATGGCGCAGGGTGAAGAATGGGTCGGTTGAATGCGTCCTGAAGCATGGTGATGATCTCCTCTGCACATCGATCGTCGATGAGAAGCTCGGCAGACAAAACCCTCGGGCCGCGCGACGTCCGCGTCCCGCGATCGTCGCGCGCCCGCCTCCGCGCGCAGGCGCGCGACGGCAGCTCGCCCCGGCTCGCAGGCGGGCGCAGCCCAGGTGTGGCGCTCGGGCCACCTCCCTTTCCTACGCCACGGCTCTCCGGCGTCTGACAGCCCTCGATTTTTTTTCCAAGGCGCGCCGCCGGCCTTACCCGGCGGCGGGCGCCGCCGCGGCGCCCCGTCCGCGTCCTTCGCCCCGGAGGCACCGCGCCGCCCGCGCCGGCCCGCGTCCTCGGCGACTACGGCGCCGGCGACAGCTTCGCCGGCGCCTTCACCGGGCGCGCGGCGTCCGCCGAGCGTGCAGGCTCAGATCCACTTCTGCGTGGCGGGATCCCAGCGCTTCCACGCGCCGCGGACGTCCCGGTAGATCTCGCTCTCCCCGCGGAGGGTGCGGAACCGCTCGCTCCCGACCTCCAGCAAGCCGCTGTTCTCCGCGTGATCGGTCAGCGCCTCGGCGGCGTCGATGCTCCGCATGTCGGCCACGAGCTCTTCCCCGCTCGCCTCGATCACCACATAGCCGTGGGCATAGCTGTTGGCGTGAGCGAGGTGGGGGTTCACCTTCGTCTCGGTCGACATGAGCAGACCGTCGATGCCGGCGGCGAGCAGCGTGGCCCCCGGGACCGCGCTCAGCACCGGATCGCCGGCCAGCTGGCTCAGCAGCATCTCGCGGAAGGACGCCGACGAGACCGCGCCGCCCACGAACTCGACGATCTTCTTCGAGGGATCGCCGCTCGGGCCCGCCGTCCCCGCGTAGAAGGCGTGGATGTCGCCGGTGATCGCCACGACGCCGCCCAGCTCGGCGAGCCGCTCCAGGAGCTCGTTCCGCTTGCTGGGGAACCCGTCCCAGGTGTCGGCGTTCATGATGAAGCGACGCTTGAACTGCTCGGGGACGCTGTAGGGGCCGAGATCGACGGCGAGCGGGAGGAGGCAGAGCTCGTTGCCCCAGACCTTCCAGGTCGCCCTCGAGCCTTCCATGGTGTCGAGGAACCAGGACTCCTGCTCGGCGCCCATCATGTCCTCGCTCGCGCCCTGCGTCTCCTTGTAACGGATGGCAGCGTAGACATCGAAGGTGTCCTTGATCGTGAGGTAGCGAGCCCCGATCGCGCCGTGGGCGCTGAACTTGCCGAGATCCACGTACGCGATGCCCCGATCGAAGAAGTTCGACTCCGCCGCATCGATGAGCGGGATCTGCACGTCCGCCGGCAGGCCCTCGTTCACGCCGGCGACGATCTGGTTGATGACGAGGACGCTGATCTTCCCCGTCACCTCGGCGGCGTCGTAACCGGCGGCCTCCGCGGCCCCCTTGAGGACCGAGGCGTAGATGCCGTCGGCGTACGTCTCGATATCGTCCACGTACGGCATGGCGAGCTCGGGGACATCCCCGAGCTCGGCCCCGAGCTTTCCCTGATCGAGCACCACCGTGCCGGGGAAGGCGCCCTCGGGGATGAGGTGATCCGGCCGGTAGCTGCGCAGATCCGTCATCACCAGGTGGACGTGCTGGCCGAACACGAAGTCGCGGTAGATGCGGAAATTGTCCGGGAGCGATGCGCCGGGGGCCTGCTCGACGTCGTCGCCGTAATCGACGGGCTGGTACTCGAACCAGGCCTGGCTGGCGGCCTTGCGGCGCTCCACGTCGGTCTCGTCCTTCCGGTCGTCGAAGTAGGTGGCCGTCGCGCCGAAGGCGTCGTTCGAGAACTCGTGATCATCCCACGTGGCGATCATCGGGAAGCTCTCGTGGACCTTCTGGAGGCTCGCGTCGGAGCGATAGGTCCTGTAGAGCTCCCGGTAGTTGCTGAGCGACCTGGCCGCGTGAAAGGCGGTATCGCCCTCGCCGAGGGCGATGGCGCCGGCCGCGTCGGTGAAGACGACGCGGCGCCCGCCGGTGCTCTGGAAGCTGGGATCGCCGGTCGTCTCGTAGATGTAGTCGCCGAGGTGGACGAAGAAGTCGAGCTCCTCCCGGGCGAGCGCCAGGTAGGTATTGTAGAACCGTCCGATGTAATCCTGGCAGGACACGTAGGCGAATCGGACCTTGACGTCGGCCCCCTCGGCCGGCGCGGTCTTGGTGCGCCCCACGCGAGACACGTAGCCCGTGTCGCCCTTCACGTAGACGAAGCGGTAGTAGTAGACCGCGCCCGCCGACAGGCCGCGGACCTTCACCTTGACGCAGTGATCGTGCCTCGCGAGCGCCTTCACCTTCGCCTGCCCGGCGTCGAGCGCCACCCGCTGCGTGAAGCCGGCGTCGGTCGCGACCTCGACCTCGAGATCCAGATCCTCCTCGCCGTCCTGCACGCGGGCCCAGAGGACGACGCTGCCGGGGCGTGGGTCGCCGGAGGCGATCGACTGGGGGAAGTACGCGGAGCCGTCGGTGAGCTCGCGCTCGGGCTCGGCGTCGAGCGGATTGATGATCTCGGGGTCGCCGCCGCAGGCCGGGACGACCAGCGCGCCGGCGGTAACGAGGGTGGCTCGAAGGAAATCTCTGCGCTTCAGCATGGGGCATTCAGGGAATCCTGGAACTTTCTCCGGTGTCAACCTCCTTGTGGAGCTCGCCGTGCGACCCGTCACGCGCGAGCGCCTGACGAGGATCTCGACCGGCAGGCGCCGATCCGAGCGCCGCCCGACGCGTGCGCAGCGCGTCTCTGCCGGCCGGGCGTGGAACACCCGCGCGGCCGGGGGCACCCACAAGGGGGCACATGTCGATTGACGTGGGTGAGCGTGGTGCGGCGTGCTCGCGCATCTCGTCCGCGAACATCATTGCCCCATAAAGGATCGATGAGCTACGCTGTGCGTTTAGTATGGTGCGGCGCCGGGGCATCACCAGCGATCGTCAGTCCGAGGCGCGGCCTGGGCCCAGCATCCACGAGCGCCCGGGCATCGAGCACCGCGCCCCGAGCTCCTCGCAGCGACCTGCGCCGCCATCCGTGCCCGGGCGTTCCAGCCCGCCCAGCGAGCCGTCGCCTACTTCCCGGCCGCCTCCGTCGCGCAAGGTGCGGACGATCGACGTCCTGGTTCAGGGCGCGACCGTGGAGCTCTTTCACTTTTACGGTGTCGCCATCGCGCCGGCGGACGCTGGAGATAGCCGCGAGGAGGTGCGCCTTCACAGCGATCCCGCGAGCACGGTCGAGTTCTCGGCGCGCGGCTTCTCCGGCGTGCTGGCCCTGTCTGCGCACCCTGGCGTGTTTCGCTCCATGACCGGGGTGCCGCCCATGGCCGACGGCGTCGGCGACTGGATGCGCGAGGTGGCCAATCAGCTCATGGGCAAGGTGAAGAGCCGCCTCGCCCGGTTCCAGATAGCGCTTCACGCCGAGCTGCCGCAGCTGCGCCACCCGAGCGACGTGGAGCGCCGGACCCGGAACTGCAAGCAGCAGTTCTGCTACTCTTTCAGGACGTTGAAGGGCGAGGTGCTCGTCTCGTTGAGCGGCGACTTCGACGAGAGCTCCCTGGTGTTCTCGAACGCGTCCCCGCTCCCCCTCGACGGCAAACTCATCCTCTTCTGAGCGGCGGGCGCCCGCTTCGGATACGGGCCCATCTCGGCGCTTTCGGTGCTCAGCGCACCGGAGTGCGCTTGCGCGCCGAAAACGCCGAGCTGGACCCGTCTCCTGTGCGGGCGACCGCCGCTCGGGGGCGCATGCACAGGAGGACGGCCTGGGGTGGCGAAGGAGCGTGGGGGCGGCGCGAAGCGGATCAGGCAAGAGACGCCAGGACGTCAGAGAGACCCAGGGGTTGTCATCCTGGCGTCTCTGGCGTCGGGACGGTCGACTCCTTCTCATTCGGACTCGACTCTAGAACACCGAACAGGTTGAAAGGCCGCGAGAAAGAGAGATTTTGAACCACAGAGAGACGCAGAGGAGAGAGAAATGAAGGTGCCATTCCCCTGCCTGTCCTCTGTGGTTCATTCTCGGTCTGCAAGCGGACCGGTGCTCTAGGCGCCGCCGCCGCCGGTGCCCGCGGGGCTGCTGCCACCGCCGCCGCCCGTGGCGCCGCTGCCGCCGGTGCCCGTGGCGCCGCCACCAGTGCCCGTGGCGCCGCCGCCACTGCCATCACCGCCGCCAGTGCCGGTGGCGCCGCCGCCACTGCCATCACCGCCGCCGGTGCCGGTGGCGCCGCCTCCGCCGGTGCCCGTGGCGCCGGTGGTGCTGGCGGTGCCGGTGGTGCTGCCGCTGCCGGTGGGGGGGGGCGGCGGGAGGGGTTGAAGGCAGCCGTTGAAGAAGACGACCTGGCCCGGGTCGCAAGGGTCCGAGTCCCAGCAGCCCACAAGCATCGCCGCGGAAAGGGCGCCAAGGACGACGACCAAGGCCCCACGGCAGCTGGACAGCAACAGGCGAGACGACTGGATGTCCATCGTTCGTTCCTCTCTCGACAGGCTCACGGCGGCACCACCTGTCCGTCGCGGATGCGCGCGATCACCTTGACGGTGGGGTTGACATCGCTGGCGGCCATGTACCCGATGCCGCCAGCCTGCTCGCCCACGGCGCGGAGGACGGCGCTCGAATTCGGCACCTTGCGCGGCGGCCGCTCGCCGCCGCGGATCTTTCGATCGATCCAGTAGCGGGCGACGCCCTCGGGATCGAGGCCCAGCACCGCCATGTCGAAGCGCTGCCGCATCGAGGAGTCCTCGGGGAGGTTCACCGGCATCGCCGACCTGCCGTACCACTCCGTACGCGTCGTCTGGAAGAGCGGGCGGAGCGTGTCGCGCCCCGCCGCCCGCGCGGGGTTGGCCTGGTTGACAACGATGACGATCTCGTCCTCCTCCGCGAACGACGAAGCCGACGGGGTCATGCCGAGGAGGGCCAGGAGGAGCAGAAGGGATAAACGCTTCATGATTGCGTTGAACCTCTCTCAGAAGGCCAGGATGAGACGAGCGAGAGCGTTCGTGGTGTGGAAGTCCAGCACCGGGAACTCCGGCACCTTGTTCTCCTCACGCATGACGGTCATGATCGTGCGCAGCACCTGGGTCCGAAGTGTGACGTCCGGGGTGATATAGAAGTTCAGACCGCCGCCGACCTGGAACATGGTGTCGTGCCCGGAGAACGGCGCGTGCACGGTGGCGCCGATGACGAACGGCTCCATGTTCAGGAAATCCAGCCGGTGCGCCGCCACGGCATACGCGGAGGTCTTCCAGGCGTTCGGTGCGAAGAACCCGAATCCCCCCTGGCGTTTCCCTTCTTCGAAGACCGCGCGGATGACCGCCGCCTCCGCGCGCAGGCGCGTCTTCCCGACGTCGAGCGAGACGTCTCCGGCGCCGACGTACTCCCGGAGCGCCCACGTCGAGTGGATGGTCGGAGCGAACTCGCCGAGCTTG
Source organism: Sorangium sp. So ce887 (assembly GCF_051521455.1). Taxonomy (NCBI): domain Bacteria; kingdom Pseudomonadati; phylum Myxococcota; order Polyangiales; family Polyangiaceae; genus Sorangium; species Sorangium sp. So ce887. Next base: position 1,207,961 of record NZ_CP150354.1, read on the forward strand.
GTATCGGAGACCCAGTCGCGGGACCTGCTCGCGATGAACGACGCCCCGAGCTTCAACGTCAGCTTGCCGGGGTCCTCGTAGCTGGCGTGCAGGCGGCCGCCGAACCCGCGGTTGTCGTCGAAGGCGAACGGCGCGTTCTCGGTGCGCCCGTTGCTCACGTACGCGTTGTACCCGAGCTCCCACGGGCCCGTGAACGTGTTGCCGTAGACCATGACCCCGGTCTGCCGCGTGGGAAACAGGCGCGATGTGATGAAGTAAGGGACGGCGGCCGTGATGAGCACCGGGCTCCCATGGTCGACGTTGTAGATGCCGATCGGGGTGAAGAACTGGCCGACGCGCACCTTGAAGAGGTTGAAGCGCGTCCAGTCGACGTGGGCGCGCTCGATCGACACAAGCCCGCCATAGGTGGTCGGCGAGCCCATCGCGATCCCCGTCGAGTCGAAGGTCCCGTACGGCTGCGTGGTCGTCCGCGCCGCCAGGTCGGGCGGCAGCGGCCCCGTCACCGGGACCGGGGCGCCGCCGGGCGAGGTCGTGAACCGCAGCTCCCCGAGAAAGCGAAAGTGATCGCTCGGCTGCGCGTCGAGGTAGAGGTTCATGTTCCCCACGACGAAGTTCAGCGCGTTCGCCTGCGGGAGGACGGCCGCGAGGCCCGAGTTCTCCGGGACCCACGTGCGCTGGACGCCGACGTCGATGAATCCGTAGAGCCGGAGGAGCTCCCTGTTGTCATCGTCCTCCGGCGAGACCTGCGCGTCCTCGAGCGTCGCGAGGCGCTTCTCGAGCGCCGCCGATCTCTTCTCCGCCGCGTCGAGCCGCGCGGCAAGGGAAGCCTCTCCGGTCGCGGCGGGCGCAGCGGCGGCCGCTCCGGTGGCGGGCGCAGCGATGGCCGCTCCGGTGGCGGGCGCAGCGATGGCCGCTCCGGTGGCGGGCGCAGCAACGGCCGCTCCGGTAGCGGGCGGCGTGGCGGCCGCTCCGGTGGCGGGCGGCGCGGCGGCCGCTCCGGTGGCGGGCGCAGCGGCCGGCTCCGGGGCGACGCCGGCGGCAGGGCTCTGCGCGTGCGCGAGAGATGCCGTGGAAAGCACTCCTGCGATTGCGATGGCGGCGCCCGATGCGCGCGCGAGGCACCCTGCTCGCGGCCGCCGCTGTGAACTCCGACCCATGTTCATTGCTCTCTCCCTGTGCGAAGAGCTTCCGTTGCTGTACAGGCCGACGCCGCGCGCGCTCTTGCGGACTCGCGACCTTCGCGCGTAGCATACACACCCTCGATGCCAGGTGGTGGAACAACTCGATCCGCCTCGAACGGGCGCACCACAGCAAGTGAAACGTCGCAACAGGAAAGAGCCTGAATCAGAGCAACGCACATGGTGCGCGAGGGCGCGCACATGATGGCCGCGTTCGCCTGCTTCCCTTGTCGTTTGCTCTCTTCATCTCTTCCGGGGCTCCAGGAGAGCGAGGCGCGGGATTCAGTCGTCCTCATGGGGCGCCTTGCAGTAGAGCGTACGAGGGCGAGCGGTCGTCGTGCCGCGCGGGCCACTCCGGGGAGACGGAGGCATGCCGACATTGCGTAGAGCTTCGATTCGTCTGAAGCTGTGGTCGCTCGCTGGCGTCCCGGTCGTGGGTGCCCTGCTGCTCGCGGCGATGATCGTCGGCGATGCGCGGCAGCAGGCGGTCAGGGCGGCGGCGATCGGCTCGATCGAGGACCTCGCGCAGCTCTCGTCGATCATGGCGCAGCCGCTGCACGCGCTCCAGAAGGAGCGGGCGTGGACCGCGCTGGTCGAGGGGCTCGAGGTCCGGCCGCCCGACGCGAGGGACGCCGAGGCCGCGCGGGGCGCCGCGCGGCCGTTCCAGCGCGACGCGGCGCTCTCGCGCGCGAGCAGCCAGCTCACGGCCGCGCGGGCGGCGACCGACGAGAGCCTCGCCCACCTCGACACGTTCCTGGCCGAGCGCGACCTCTCCCGGCTGCCGCCCCGGCTCGCCCGCGACCTCGCCGACGCGCGCGCCCACGTCGCCGAGCTCGGCCCGTTCCGGAGCGGGGTCGACGCGAAGGCGGCGCCGCTCGACAGCGTGCTGAAGGTCTTCGGCGGCATCAACGTGAGCCTGATCCGGGCCAACGCGGGGCTCTCCGAGCTGAGCGACGAGGGCGAGCTCCTGCGCAGGATCCAGTCGCTCGTCGCCGTGCACGAGTTCGCCGAGCGCGCCAGCCGCCAGCACGCGCTGCTCGCCCACGCCTTCGCGTCCACGCAGTTCGAGCCGGGCGCCTTCAAGACGCTCGTGACGCTGATGACGGAGGAGCAGCTCTATCGCGAGGTGTTCATGGCCAACGCGTCGGACTCGGCGCGGGCGCTCTACGACACAGCGCGCGCGGATCCGCGCGTGCAGCGCGCCGATGAGCTGCGCGCCGCCGCGATCGCGTCGACGGACGAGGACCTGGCGATCGACCACGACGCGTGGTTCGACGCGCAGCAAGGGCGCATCGACCGGCTCGCCGCGATCGAGCACGAGGCGATCGCCGGCATGCGGCGCGCCGCCTCGGCCCGGGTCGCGGACACGCGGAGGACGGTGACCAACGGCGTCGCGGTCTCGGCGTTCGTGCTCATCGTGTCGGTCGCGCTCGCGTTCGTCCTCGTGCGGGGCCTGTCCCGGTCGCTCGAGGTCCTCGGCGAGGCCGCGGCCCACGTCCGGCAGACGCGCGACTACAGGACGCGCGCCCGCAAGACCGCCGACGACGAGTTCGGCGCGCTCACGGACGCCTTCAACGAGATGCTGGCGGGCATCCAGGCGCGCGACGAGGCCCTGGAGAGCCACCGGCAGAACCTCGAGGCCACCGTCGCCCAGCGGACCTGCGAGCTCGAGAAGCGCAACCGGGAGATGCGCCTCGTGCTCGACAACGTCGATCAGGCCCTCGTGACGATCCACCGCGACGGCACGATGGAGCCCGTGCACTCCGCCGCCTTCGAGCGCCTCTTCGGCGTGCCGGCGGTCGACGAGCACTTCGCCGATCGCATCGCCGGCCACGACCCCCGGGCCCGCGCGTTCCTCAGGATGGGGTGGGAGGCCGCCTGCGACGACTTCCTCCCGCTCGAGGTCGTCCTCGACCAGCTGCCGAAGGTCCTGCACCGCGAGGGCCGCCACCTCACGCTCGGCTTCAAGCCGATCCTGACCCCGGAGGGCCAGTTCAGCGGCGCGCTGATGGTGATCACGGACGTCACGGCCACGATGGACTCCGTGCGGGAGTCCGAGCGGCAGCGCGAGTACATCCAGGTGTTCGAGCGCGCGGTGAAGGACCGGCTCGGCCTGCTCGGGTTCGTCAGCGACACGAGCAAGCTCGTCGACGCGGTGAGCTCGCGGAGCATCGGCGAGGTGGACCACGTGATGCGCCTCGTGCACACGATCAAGGGCAACGCCGGGCTCTGGGACGTGACGAGCGTGGCGAAGGTGGCGCACGAGATCGAGAGCTTCGTCGTCGAGGAGCGCTCGCTGCCCCCCGACGAGCAGATCGACGCGCTGAAGGACGCGTGGTCCGCGTTCGTCGCGCGGGTAGGCGGCCTGCTCGCCTCGACGGCGCAGGCCTCGCGCGTCGACGTCGACGACGGGGAGATCGAGGCCTTGCTCGCGATGGTGCGCCAGCGCCGCGACCACGCCGAGGTGGAGCGGGCCATCGGGGCCCTCCGCGACGAGCGGACGGAGGTGCGGTTCAACCGCATGAAGGACCAGGCCGAGACCCTGGCGCGGAAGCTCGGCAAGCCGAAGCCCGACGTGGACATCGACGACGGGGGCGTCCGGCTCCCCGCGTCGCGCTTCGCCGCCATGTGGCAGGCGCTGGGGCACGTCGTGCGCAACGTGATGGACCACGGGATCGAGCGGCCGGAGGTGCGCGAGGCGGCCGGCAAGCCGCAGCGGGGCACGCTCACGCTCCGCTCGCGCGCGACCTCGGACGAGGTCGTCATCGAGGTCGGCGACGACGGCGCGGGCATCGACTTCGAGCGCGTGCGCGAGAAGGCGGCGGCCGTCGGGTTGCCGAGCGCCACGCGGCGGGACCTCGAGGCCGCGCTGTTCTCTCCCGGCTTCAGCACCGCCGAGCAGGTCACCGACGTCTCGGGCCGCGGCGTCGGCCTCGGCGTCGCGCTCCACGAGTGCCGGCGGCTCGCCGGCCGCGTGGAGACCGAGACGGAGCGCGGCAAGGGGACGACCTTCCGCTTCCGGTTCCCCCGGGAGCTCGGCGAGGCCGCCGCCTCGCCGCCGTCCGCGCCGCTGCCGCCGTCGAGCCGGCGCGGCGCGCTCCTCGCCGGCCCTTCGCGCGGCGGATCGAGCCCGGGACCTTCGACGAGCGCGGGCCCCCCGGATCGGGTGACACCGTGAGCGCATCGACCCTGCAGAGCGAGAGATCGAGGAGAGGCGAATGAACTCCGAGAGCTGGCACCGCATCTACGAGGAGCTTGCGACCTCGTGCGTCCACCTGTTTCGCGACAACGGCGTCGAGCTCCGGCTGCTGGAGAACGCGGAGTCGGAGGCGACGCCGGGCAACGCGGTGGTCTCCTTCATCGGCTTCACGGGGGATCACCTCCGCGGCAGCTTGACGATCGTCGCCCCGGTGGCGCTCATCACGCGCTGCCACCCGCTGCGAGAGCGGCGCGCGCTCGGCGAGGACATGGTGTGCGACTGGGCGAGCGAGCTCGCCAACCAGCTCCTCGGGCGGGTGAAGAACCGCCTGCGCCACCTCGGGCTGATCATCGTGCTCTCGACGCCGAGCGCCGCGATCGGCGAGCACCTGCGCGCCCGGGAGGAGCAGAACGAGGGCTTCCGGCGGCTCGTGTTCGACGCGGGGCCCGACCGGCTCGCCGTGCTCTTCGACGCGATGGCCCCCGACACGGCGCTGGAGCTCGAGGAGGTCGACATGCCCGATCCGCAGCGTGAAGGTGAAGTGCTGCTGTTCTGAGCCGCGGGCCCCGCACGCCGAAGGAGACACGACAGATGGCCAAGAAAATTCTTCTCGTCGAGGACTCGAACACGGTCCGCCAGCAGGTCGGCATCCTCCTGTCGGCGGCGGGCTACAGCACCGTGGAGGCGGACAACGGCCGGGACGCGATCGCCGCGGTCACCGCCCACAAGGGCGATCTGGCGATGATCATCGCGGACGTGAACATGCCCGTGATGAACGGCATCGACATGCTCCAGAGCCTGCGGGACAAGAACCTCGCGTCCGCCATACCGATCCTCATGCTCACCACCGAGGGGCAGCCCGAGCTCATCGAGAAGGCCCGGAAGGCCGGCGCCAAGGGCTGGATCATCAAGCCGTTCAAGCCGGACCTCTTGCTCGCCGCGGTGAGGAAGCTCGCCGGCGAGCCGTGACGCGCCGGCCGCGGCGCGGCGGGCCGCGGCCTCTCGGCCGAGCCCGGTGCGCGGGTGGCGCTCCGCTGTCGGTCGGGTACCGGTCGCGCGGATCGAGCGGCTCCTTCAGAACTTCAGCCCGTGTAGAACGCTTCGGGGCGGCGCGCCGCGGGTTGATCCCGGGTGTGCGGCGCGATACGCGGCGTGAATGAACGTCGCTCCTTGGTTCGGAATGGCGGCAGTCTGCCTCTTCGCGGCGTGCTCCGAGCAATCGGACGATGGGACAGGCGGGCAAGGCGGCGTTGCCGGCGACATGGCGACCGCGGGGAGCGGGGGAGCGGGGGGCGATGAGTCGCCGGAGGGCTCGACGTCCTCGACGTCCTCGACCTCCTCGACGGGCTCTCCCGCGGGCACGGGCGGCGGTGGAGGGTCGCCGGGCACGGGCGGTGGTGGAGGGTCACCGGGCACGGGCGGCGGCGGAGGGGCGCCGGGCACGGGCGGCGGCGGAGGGGCGCCGGGCACCGGCGGCGCGGGCGGCAACCCGGACGAGGGGAGCCGCTGTGATCCGGCGGAGTCGCGCGCGAACAGGGATCTCGTCGGAAAGGCCATCGACGAGCTGTTCATCGACAAGGACATCACGGCGGCCGATCGCTACTGGGCCGATCCGTACCTCCAGCACAATCCCATTGCGAGGAGCGGCGTCGCCACATTCAGGAGCATCATGGGCGGGATCGTCTCCTCGCCGTCGTTCAACTACCAGCGCCTCCGCACGTTCGCCGAGTGCGACCTGGTGGTCGTGCAGGGCCGCTATTCGCAGACCGGCGTGATCTTCGACATGTTCCGCGTGAAGGACGGCAAGATCATGGAGCACTGGGACTCCGATGCGAACCAGGCCACGGAGACGACCGGCCCCACCGAGATCCAGGACGAGGCGCTCACGGGGCAGAACCGCGCGCTCGTGCTGGGCATGATCGACGCCGTGCTCGTCGACGGGGAGCACGCGCGCGCCTCGGAGTTCCTCGGCGCGGGCTACGTCGAGCACCGCGACACGAGCGCGAGCGGCCCGGCCGCGCTCGTCGAGTACGTGGGGGACGAGGACATCAGCTACGCTGAGGTGCATCACGTCATCGCCGACGGCAACTTCGTATTCACCCTCTCGGAGGGGAGCCGCAACGGGACTGCCTATGGCTTCTACGATCTGTTCCGCGTCGAGGGCGGCGACATCGTCGAGCACTGGGACTCGCGCCGCGTGGTGCCCTCCTCGACGATGAGCGGACTCGAGATCTTCTAGAGCGACAAACGGGTTGAAACCCCGAAAAAAAGCAGGAATTTCACAGGGAGGCGAGGAGGCGGGGAGCGAGAGACGGCGAGAGGGAGAGATTCTTTTTTTTTCTTCCTCCCCGCCTCCTCGCCTCCCTGTGAAAATTCTCCGGGTTTCAACATGATGGGTGTTCTAGTAGAGCGGCATGCACCAGATGCGGGTGACCGCCGCTCTATGGCGGTCTTCTTCATCCGGGCCGGTGGGTTTATCCGCCGTGGGCTTCCGCGCCGGCGGGCAGGAACGCCCCGTGGAAGGTCTGGGGCGAGGCGAAGGGGAGATGGGCGCGCGCCAGCGGCCCCTCGCCGAGGCGCGCGGCGTCCCAGACGTGGATGGCGCTCTTGCTGGCCTGCACGTCGGTCACCAGGGCGAGCACGTGACCGTCCCCCTCGGGGGCGCCGGGCGCGCGCGGGACGAAGACCGGCTCGGAGGGCAGCTCGTTGCGCGCGAGGTGCGCCCGGGTGATCGCGCCCGTGGCGATGTCCACGCGGGCGATGCCGTTTCCGTGCGGCTCCTCGGCCCGCCCCTTCGTGGCCAGGAAGATCACGCCGTGGCGATCCCCCTCGACCCGCGGGTCGCAGCGCGGGAACTCGCCGAGGACGCCGCCGAGGTCCTCCACGAGCAGCTGCTCGCGGCCCGGGCGCACGCGATGGCGCACGAGGACGCCGCCCTCCACGGAGGCGAGCTCGGGCCGCTCGGGATCCTTGCCGATGGCGCCGAGCGTGCCGAGCTCCGGGTAGCGGACGAGGTCGACGACGAGGTCCTCGCCGTCGTCGTGGGCGTTCGCGAAGTGCCACTGGAAGAACGCATCGACGCTGAAGCGGCGCACGCGGGAGACGTCGTCGATGTCCACGACGATCACCTCCGTGCCCCGGCGGGGCTCGAAGCGCACCCATGAGTCGAAGCTCCCCCACTGCAGGAGCGCGCGCGCCGTCCGGATGACCGCGGGCGAGACGAAGAACACGAGGTGCCGCCGGGTGGCGCAGAAGTCGTGGAGCATCACCGGCGCGGACAGCGGCACCGCGCCGAGCGCGCGCGCGCGCCCGTCGTCGTCGACGGCGTAGAGGTCGAGGACGGGCCTGCGCCCGTAGCGGACGCCGAAGTTGTAGCTCGTCCTCCGGGCAGCCACCCGGTGCGGATGGGCCGAGAACGTCGGACCGATCACGCCGCCGAGATCGCTCTCGCCGAGCGTGTCGAGGGTCGCGGGATCGAGCTCCGTCGGCCTGCCCGCCTCCATGAGCGCGAACAGCCGGCCGCCGACGACGAAGGGGCTCGTGTTCGCGGCGTTCTTGCCTTGGCCCTTGCTCTTGAGCGCGCGGAGCAGGCGCGCGGGCCAGGACAGCGTCGAGCCGTAGAGGCGCCGGCCGGCCGCGAGCTCTTCCACGAGGCCGCGGCTGCGCACGATCCGGTGCGCGCCCTCCGCCCGGCCGCCCGACATCCGCACGGCGAGCACGCCTCCGTCCGCCTCGAACGGGTGCGGCACGCGGACGCCGAAGAGGGTGGCGCGGGCCGGGCCCACGCGGAAGAGCGTGCCCTCGAGGCCCTCGGGCAGCGCTCCCTCGACGGAGAGCGGCGTGAAGCCGTACTCGGTCTCGAGATCGGGCAGGTGATCGAGGGCGCGCGCGCCGCGCGCGGCTTGCGGGGGCGCGCCGGCGAAGGCGGCGTCGAGGGCAGCGTCGAGGACGGGTGCGGTCAGGGCGATGGTCATGGGACCTCCGGGCGCAAATGTAATCGATGATCACATCGGGCCTCGATGATGTAATCAATGATCACATATGCGCAAGCGGGATCTTCGGGGGGCGTGCCATCGGCGTCCGGATCCTTCTCCGGGGGGCCGGCTGTTTGAAGGCGAGGGGAGGTCTCCTGCTTGACGCCGCCGTCCGCCGCCGGGAAAGCGCGGCATGCCTCCGGGTCGAAAGCGCGCCGAGGAGCCGCGTGCGAAGAGGGCGGCCGCCGAGGAGCCGCCTGCGAAGAAGGCGGCCGCCGGGGAGCCGCGCGCGAAGAAGGCGGCCGCCGGGGAGCCGCGCGCGAAGAAGGCGGCCGCCGGGGAGCCGCGCGCCAGGCGGGCGCCCTCGAAGCGGCCGGCGCGCGGGTACCACCACGGCGACCTCAAGCGGGCCCTCGTGGACGCGGGGGTCGCGCTCCTGGAGGAGGCCGGGATCGAGGCCGTCGTGGTGCGCGAGGCCGCCCGGCGGGTCGGCGTCTCTCCGGCTGCGCCGTTCCGCCACTTCCCCTCGCGGGAGGACTTCCTGCGCGCGGTGGCCCTCGCGGGGCTCGAGCGGTTCGAGCTCGTATCGGCGGCGGAGATCGCGTCCGCGCCCACGCCGCTCCTGCGCTTCCGCGCGCTCGGGCTCGCCTCGGTCCGCTTCGCCCTCGAGCATCCCGCGCTGTTCGAGCTCCTGAACGGCCCTGCCTTCCGCGCCGACCCGGAGGGCGCGCGCGAGCTCCTCGCCGCCCAGGACGAGGCGCGCTCGCGGCTGCGGGCGATGCTTCACGAGGCGCGGGCGCAGGGCGAGCTGCGTCCCACGGATCCGATCGTCACGGAGGTCGCCGGCCGAGCGATGGCCTACGGGCTCGCGCGCATGTTCCTCGATGGCCACCTGCCGCGCGAGGGCGCGATGGAGCTCACCGCGGCCGTCCTCGACGTGCTCGGCGAGGGGCTCGCGCAGGCGCCGCCCGATGCGACCCGACCCGGGGTGGAATCCGCGAGCTGACGGGCGACCTCGTTGCGGGCGATCCACGACACCGAGGGATTCGATGTCTGGATTCTGCTCTCGCTTCCTGAAGGTCTCGTGTGCTGGAATTGGCAAGCTCTCGACGAGGCTCGCGTGCCCTGCGCCATGAGCGCGAGGTCTCGTTGCCAGTCGGACCCACGCCGGCGCGCGGCGATCCGGCCCCGGAGGCACCCGAGGTCCAGGCGCACATCGAGCACGTTGGTGTGTGCGAGCCGGCGTGGTGCGCCACGCCGCACGCGGCGCCACGAACGCTGGACTTTTATTCCCCGATCGGTATTCTGTCCGCACAGGCCACTCGTGTCCAGGGCGTTTTGGCGCACGGGGGGCGTGGAACGGTGGGCGATACGGCTTCTCTGGGTGGAAGAAGCGGGGTTGGGGGACCCTTACCGCGATGATCGATCTGTCTGGTTATACCCTCTCCGAGAGGGTCTACGAGGGCGCCGAGAGCGTGCTGTACCGCGGCCGCCGGGACGATGACGGCACGCCGGTCGCGGTGAAGGTAACCCGGTCTGATTTCCCGACAGCCAGGGATCTGGCGCGGTTGCGGCGCGAGCTCGCCATCCTGCGGGACGCGGGCGAGGTGCCCGGCGTCGTCAAGGCGTATGCCCTCGAGAAGTGCGGCAGGGGCCTCGCGCTCGTCATGGAGGACCTCGGCCCCTCCTCGCTGCAGACCGTGCTGAGGACGCGCAGGCTCGACGTGGGGACAGCGCTCCGTATCGCGATCGCGCTCTCGGGCACGCTCGACGCGCTCCACGGACTCCGGATCATTCACAAGGATATCAAGCCGCACAACATCCTGATCGACGAGGAGACGTACAGCCCGCGGCTCGTCGACTTCGGTATCGCGGCGCGCCTGTCGCGGGAGACGCCGAAGACCGCCCCGCCGGATGCGCTCGAAGGCACCCTCTCGTACATCGCCCCCGAGCAGACCGGCCGCATGAACCGGATCGTGGATCTGCGCGCCGATCTCTACTCGTTCGGCGTCACGCTGTACGAGATGGTGACAGGGGTCCTCCCGTTCGCGGGGCTCGACCCGACGGCGCTCATCCACAGCCACATGGCCCGCACGCCGACCCCGCCGGACGAGCGGGCGCCGGAGGTGCCCGGCGCGCTCTCGCGGGTGATCATGAAGCTCCTGGCCAAGACGCCGGAGGAGCGATATCAGAGCGCCCGCGGGCTCAAATCGGACCTCGAGGAGTGCCTCCGGCGGTGGCAGGCGACAGGCCGGATCGAGCCGTTTCCGCTGGGTCAGCGCGACAGGCCGCTCGATCTCCGCGTCCCGCAGCTGCTCTATGGCCGGGAGCACGAGGTGAAGGCGCTCCTGTCCGCGTTCAACCGGGCCCGCCACGGCGCGGCCGGGCTCGTGCTCGTCTCCGGCTACTCCGGTGTCGGCAAATCCGCGCTGGTGAACGAGATCCACAGGCCTATCGCCCGTCATGGCGGCTATTTCGCGAAGGGGAAGTTCGATCCAATCCACCGAGGTATCCCGCTCGCCCCCATCGCCCAGGCCTTCCGTGAGCTGATCCGGCAGATCCTGACCGAGTCGGCGGGCGCCGTCGAGGCGTGGAAGGGCAAGCTGCTCGGGGCGGTCGGCGCGAACGGGCAGCTGCTCGTGGAGCTCATCCCGGAGCTCGAGCTGCTCATCGGGCCTCAGCCGGAGGTGCCGGCGCTCGGGCCGAGCGAGGCCAGGAACCGCTTCGATCTGCTGGTGCAGCGCTTCGTGCAGGTCTTCGCCTCCCCGACGCGCCCGCTGGCGATCTTCCTCGACGATCTGCAGTGGGCCGATCCGGCGTCGCTCAGGCTCGTCGAGCGCCTCCTGACCGACGTCGAGTGCAAATACCTCCTGGTCGTCGGCGCTTACCGCGACAACGAGGTGGACGCCGCCCACCCGCTGCTCGCGGCGCTGGGCGAGCTCCGCGAGGCGGGCGTGGAGATCGCCGAGCTCGAGCTCCGGGCGCTCGACCTGCCCACGGTCACGCAGATCGTCGCCGATACGCTGAGCGCGCAGCCGCACGATGTCGCGCCGCTCGCGGCGCTTGTGTTCGAGAAGACCGAGGGCAACCCGTTCTTCCTGAGCCAGCTCCTCGGCGCGCTCCACGACGCGCGGGCGCTGTGGTTCGACGCATCGCTGGAGGCCTGGGCGTGGGACGTGGCGCGCGTCCGGCAGGCGATGGTCAGCGACAACGTGGTCGATCTGATGCTCGACATGCTGCACCGGCTCCCGAAGGCCACGCGGCGCGCGCTGGAGCTCGCCGCGTGCCTCGGCCACGCGTTCGAGCTGACCACGCTGGCGACCATCCAACAGAGAGCGCCCGTCGCGGCGGCCGCTGACCTGTGGGATGCGCTGCGCGGCGGCCTGATCGTGCCGCTCGACAGCGACTATCGCTTCTTCGACGGCGGCGCCGGCGCCGAGCCCTCGGCGGTCCCTTACGAGCTCAACGTATCGTATCGATTCCTGCACGACCGGGTGCGCCAGGCGGCCTACTCGCTGGTCGAGCCGGCGCGCAGGGAGGCGGTCCACCTGGAGATCGGCCGGCTCTTGTGGGCGCGGGCCGGCGAGACGCCGCCCGACGACCACCTGCTCGATGTCGTCCGCCACCTGAACCTCGGCGCGCCGGGCATGCGCGACGAGGCCGAGCGGGTGGCCGTGGCCCGGCTCAACCTGCGGGCCGGCAGGGCGGCCAAGGCGAGGACAGCCTATGCCGCGGGCGCAGACTACTTCGGCGCGGGGCTCGAGCTCCTGGGAGACGCGGGCTGGGGGCGCCACGACGCGCTCTGCTTCACGCTCAGCCGCGAGAACGCGGAGTGCGTGTACCTGAGCGGCGCGCCGGAGCGGGCCGAGGAGCTCTTCACAGCCCTCTTGCCTCGAGCGCGGTCGAGCGCGGAGCAGGCGCAGATCCACAACCTGCGCGTGGTGCTCTACTCGACGCTGGGGAAGTACGTCGACGCGGTGCAGCTGGGCCGCGAGGGCCTCCGCCTCCTCGGCTTCACCCTGCCGGACAGCGAGGCGGAGCGACAGGCGTGCGTCGAGGCCGAGCTCTCGGCGGTGGACAAGAACCTCGCGGGCAGGCGCATCGAGGATCTGATCGACGCACCGGTGATGGACGACCCGGAGCGCAAGGCGCTGCTGCAGCTCCTGTGCGACCTGACCATGCCGGTCTTCTTCGCCAGGCCGGAGCTCTACCAGGCCATCGTCCTCAAGCAGGTCAACATCTCCCTGGAGCACGGGAGCTCGGACGTGTCCGCGTTCGCGTACCTCGTCTACGGGTTCATGCTCTCGACCATGCAGGGGCGGCCCGCGGACGGCCACGCGTTCGGCCGGCTCGCCCTCGCGCTGAATGACAAGCTCCGGAACGCCAGCCTGGCCGGCAAGGTGAACGCCGCGTTCTCTGGCTACTCCTACCTGTCCGAGCCCCTGCGCGACGCGATGCCCTATTATCTGAGGGCGCGCCAGGAGGCGCTGGAGTCAGGCGACTTCGTCTATCTCGGCATCGCCTGGTACGCGATGCTCAACGTGAAGCTCGGCGCGGGCCACCAGCTCGAGGAGCTGCGCGAGGAGGTGGATCGGGGCCTCCTCGTGACCCGGCGCCTCAAGGACGCGACCGCGACGGCGGTGCTGCTCGTCGTGAGGCAGGCGATCGAGGCGCTGCAGGGCCGGACGCGGGCCCGCGACAGCTTGAGCGACGCCGACTTCGACGAGGACCAGTTCCTCGCGGGCCTGAACGCGAGCGATCAGGGCGCGGCCATCTTCTTGCACGCGATGTCCAGGCTGCAGCTTCGGTATCTCCACGGCGATCACGAGGGGGCCGCGGCGATGGCCGATGACGCCGAGGCGAAGAGCGTGGGCATGTTCGGCATGTACCACACGACCCGGCTGCCCTTTTATGCAGGCCTCTCGCTCCTCGCGCTGCCCGCCGCCGCGCCCGACGAGGCGGAGCGCCGCGCGCAGACCGTTGCCCGCCACAGGGAGCGGATCGCGGGCCTCGCGGCGAGCGCGCCTATGAACTTCCTGCACCAGCTCCTGCTCCTCCAGGCCGAGGAGGCGCGCATCGCCGGCGAGCAGCTCGAGGCCATGCGCCTTTACGACCGGTCGATCGCGCTGGCCCGGGAGAACGGCTTCCCGCATGACGAGGCGCTCGCGAACGAGCTGTGCGCGAAGATGCACCTCCGCGCGGGCAGGGCGAAGGTGGCGCGCGCGTACATGATCGACGCGTACCTCGGCTATCAGCACTGGGGAGCGACGGCCAAGGCGGACGCGCTCGCGCGGGACCACGCCGGGCTGCTGCCGTCGTCCGGCGACGGCGTGAAGGTCTCGTCGATCCCCTCCAGCGTCTCGGGCACGGCGGCCGGGAGGACGATCCTGGGCCGGACGACCGTCGGCAACCTGCGGGACGCGGCGCTGATCGTCCGCGCCGCGCAGGGCATCGCCGGCGAGACGGAGCTCGAGCGGGTGATCGAGCGCCTTGTGACGCTCGTGCTCGAGAACGCGGGCGCGCAGCGGGGGGCGTTGCTCCTGGAGCGCGACGGGCGGCTCTTCGTCGAGGCGACCTTCGGCGTGGAGCCCGAGGCGCTCGTGCTCGGCCCGAGCGAGCCGCTCGACGCGCGCGCCGATGTCCCGCACGCGGTGGCGCTGTTCGTGGCCCGCATCCGCGAGCCGCTGGTCGTCGACGACGCCGGCGCCGATGCCCGGTTCTCGGGCGATCCCTGCATCGTCGCGCGCGGCACGAGGTCGGTCCTCTGCCTGCCCATGCTCCACCAGACGCGCCTGAGCGGCATCCTTTACCTCGAGAACAACGCCACCTGCGGTGCGTTCAACTCGAGCCGCGTGGAGCTGCTCGGGCTCCTGTCGTCCCAGGCTTCCATCTCGATTGAGAACGCGCTGCTCCTCGCGAGCACACGGGCGGCGAACGACGAGGTCCAGCGCGTCAATGGGCGGCTCGAGGCCGACGTCGCCCAGCGCACCGAGGAGCTCCGGCGCTCCAACGCGGAGCTCGGCGCGGCCAACGAGCGCCTGCAGATCGAGCTCGTGCAGCGCGAGGCGGCGGAGCGGGAGCGGACCGCGCTGCAGCGGCAGATGCTGGACACGCAGCGGGCCATGGTGGCGGAGCTCTCCACGCCGCTCATCCCGATCACCGACCGGATCATGGTGATGCCGCTCATTGGCACGATGCACGCCGAGCGGGCGTCGCAGGTGCTCGAGGTCGCGCTCGATGGGGCCCAGCGCTACCAGGCGAACGTCGTGATACTGGACATCACCGGGATGAAGCATATCGACACCCACATCGCGGGGACCCTCCTGAGGACCGCGAGGGCGCTGCGCCTGCTCGGCACCGAGGCCGTGCTCACCGGCATACGCGCCGAGGTGGCCCAGGCGATGGTGCGCCTGGACATCGAGATGAGCTCGATCGTCACCATGGGCACCCTCCAGAGCGGCATTGCCTATGCGCTCCGCCGCTGCGGGCCATCGCAATCTCCTGGGCTCGGGGCGCAGCTGGGTAGTGGGGTCGTTTGAACAGGAAGGCGGGAAGGCGGGAAGAAAATCATCGATGATCTTCTCGCCTTCTCGCCTTCATGTGAATTCTTTCTGGGCAAATTTGACCACTACCCGCATCTGCCCCTGCAAGCGCCATCGCTCTCGGAGGGGGCTCGGCTGCGCGGGGAGCGCTCCGCGGGATCGCCCCTCCCTGGCCCACGGCGATCCCGCGGATCGCCCCGCCGGGGCGCAGGGCGATCCCGCGGATCACCCCCGCGCCCCTCGCATCCCGGCGAAATAACTGCGGATTCACCGCGGCCTGGCCGGGCGCCCTGGGTTGTCCACGTGGAACGCCGGATGCAATGACGCCTCGACACAGCGTGTGCGCCGAGAACCAGGGCACACCGAGGAGGGCATCATGGCTCGAAAAATCGCGTTGGGGGGTCTGTCGCTGGCGCTGGGGTGGACCCTGATGATGGGGGGGTGTCTGGTCGCCGATGACGAGACCGCGTTGACCGAGGCCAGCGTCGAGGATTCGGATGCGGTCCTCGTCTCCAGCGTCGCCGAGGGGGACTACGTCATCCGCTCGGTCGCCACGAACAAGTGCCTCGACGTGCCCTCGTCCAGCACCGCCGATGGCACGCGGATGCAGCAGTGGACCTGCAACGGGACCAACGCGCAAAAGTTCCACGTCTCCCCGACGACCGACGGCTACTGGAAGATCGTCAACGTCAACAGCAACAAGGCCCTCGACGTGCGCGACGTGAGCACCGCGCAGAACGCCGTCATCCAGCAATGGAGTTACAGCGGCGGCGCCAATCAGCAGTGGAAGCTCGTCCATCGCGGGGGCACCCAGTTCAGCATCCACGCGCGCCACACCGACCAGGCCGTGGACCTCGCGTGGGGCAACGCCGCCGACGGGACGGACATCCTCCAGTACCCCTACGGCGGCACCGCCAACCAGCGCTGGGTCCTCGACAAGGTGAGCGGCGGCCCGTCCCCCGGCGCTCGCACGCTCAAGGTCATCAACAACTGCTCGGCGCCGATCTGGGTCGCCCACTCCACCAACGTGCAGGGCGCGCAGAACGTCAAGCTCACCCGGGGCGCCGCGTACACCTACGACGTGCCCGAAGGCGGCATCAGCGCGACCCGCTTCTGGCCGAAGACAGGCTGTGACGAGGGCGGCCGCAACTGCACAACGGGCGACAGCGTCGCGCCTTGCCCGGCCGGCGGCTGCCAGCCGCCCTTCGAGTCGAAGTTCGAGGCCACCTTCGCGGCCAAGGGGAGCACGGCGCAGACCTGGTACAACCTCAGCCAGGTGGACGGCTACACGCTGCCCTTCAAGGTCGTCCCCAGGGGCGTCGGCGCCGAGCAGGGCAGCTGCATCACCTCGGACTGCTCCGGGCTGTCGCTTTCGCAGTGCCCCGGCGACGAGGATCTCGGCAACGGCCAGTTCCCCGCGTACGCGCACCAGGATCTCCGGGTGCGCGACAGCAACGGCGTCGTGGTCGGCTGCATGGCGCCCTGCAAGAAGTGGAACTATCCGGCGCCCTGGGGCCTGGGCCAGCCGGAGAGCGCCGACCCCGGGCTCCACCTCTGCTGCCCGACGCCCATCGATCCGGCCACGGGCCAGTGCACCGCCGAGCGAGCGTGCATGACCTCGGACGCGTGCCGGAACACCGCGGACCCGCGGAGCGTGGAGCACACGGACTACGTGATCCGGATGCACCAGATGTGCCCCACCGCCTATAGCTATGCTTACGACGACGCCGCCGGTCTCCACGCCTGTTCGTCGGAGACGAGCTTCGAGGTCACCTTCTGCCCGTGATCTGCGCCTCGCCGGAGCGGGGGTGAGCTCCCTCGCTCCGGCGGCTCGGGGCCGCCCGGGCACGCTCCCTGGGCAGCGGCCGCGCGCGACGCGCGTCAGGCAGGGCCTAGAACACCGCTTACGTTGAAACCCGGAGAATTTTCACAGGGAGGCGGGGAGGCGGGGAGGAAGAAAAAAATGAATTTCTCCCTCTTGCCGTCTCTCGCTCCCCGCCTCCCCGTCTCCTTGTAAAATTCCTGCTTTTTCTCGTGGTTTCAACCCGTTTGTCGCTCTAGTTGCAGGCCATCGGGCCGAAGCAGACCGCGGGATCCTCGGCGAAGCGACGGAAGTTGTCCGCCTCGGGGTGGCCCGGGAACGGGACATAATAGTAGACGGGCTTGTTGTCGAAGTCGGTGCCGTCGTAATAGGTCTGCCACGTCAGCACGTAGGCGACGCCGGCGCTCTTCGCCAGGTCGAGCAGGTGCTCGTTGTACCAGTCCTCGGTGAGCGCTCCCTGCCCCGCGTCCGGGAAGAGGCTCGTCACCTCGGTCGAGGAGAGCGCGACGGCGGACGCCGAGCTCAGGCCGTAGTTGGCCAGGAACTCCGTTTGCAGGCCCTGATCGAACAGGGTCTCGTACCACCGGCTCACGTGGTCCGCCGAATAGAGCGTGAGCGGCTGGCCCGCCGCGAGCTTGCTGACCCGGTGCAGGAGGTGCAGCCGGTAGGTGCCCGTCTCGCTGAGCGCGTGCGGCTTGCCCTTGGCCTCGCCGATCGCCGCGACGGCGCTCGCCATCGCCTTCATGTCCTCGAGGTCGGCCGGGGACGCCGCCCGCTCGTACGGGTAATAGAGATCGATACCGAGGACGTCGATGAGGTCGTCTCCCGGATACGCCTCGAGGTAGTACTCCTCCAGCATCCCGGAGGGCGGCTGGCCGTCGTGGGCGACGATCGCCTGCTGGAGCGGGCTCTCGTAGGTCGCGCCGAGCTCGGAGAGCTCCTCGAGGAGGCGCGCTCGGAGCATGTCGCGCGAGAGGCTCTCTGGATCTCTGACCTTCGCCTCGGCGGGCGTCACCGAGCTGTCGCTCAGCTTGCGCAGCTTGTCGGTCGAGTACGCGAAGATCACGTTCTCCATCCCCGGCTCGCTCCGGATGGCCTCGGCGAACGTGCGGTACGCGGCGCGGTAGGCGTCGGGGCCGGTGACGGCCTGGTCGTCGCCGAGCAGGCCCTGGCAGTTCCAGTAGGGCTGACCCCACCAGAACCACCCGCCTGTGTGCTCGTGGAACGGCCTGAGGACGACCGGCTTGCCCTCGAGCCCGTGCTCGCGGAAGAACTGGGCCACGTACTTCGCGTGGGCCACGAGCCAGTCGCGCGCCGAGATCCCGGCGTGGGTCCCCTGCTCGATCGGCACGTCGTTGGCGATCTTGCAGATGCACTTCAGGTTCTCGGGGATGTCCGCGCTGGAGCTCAGGGCTCCCGAGTAATACGTCTCGGCGTAGAACGGGGTGCCGCCGCCCTGGGCGTGGATCGGGACGCTCTGGCCGTCGACCGTGATCGTGGCGAGCGGCGTCGCGATGTCGGTCGCGAAGTCGGAGCTCGTGATGTCGTAGTTGCACGGGGGTGTGTGCCAGTCGATGGCCACCATGCCGCCCGGCTGTTCCAGCGCGTGCACCGCGCCGGCCGCGGTGACGTCGCGTCGATTCCAGGCGACCGGGTCGAAGACCATCGCGTCGAGGGAGAGGCCGAGCAGCCCGGGGTTCTCGCCCACGGTGGCGCCGGCGTCCGACGCCCACGCCCGCTCGCCGCGGCTGGCCGGGCCCGCGAGGGTCGAGAACCAGTCGTTGGTCGACACGAACTCCTTCGTGCCCGGATCGTAGAGCCCCCACAGGATGCTGTTCTCGTATCCGAACCGGAACTTGCCGGCTCGGGACGAGGTCCAGAGGTCCTCGAGGAGCTTGCCTCGTGGCGTGTCCGGAAACTCCGGCACATCGTCGGGCGGGTTGTCGTCGGGCGGGTTGTCATCCGGCGGGTTGTCGTCGGGCGGGTTGTCGTCGGGCGGGTTGTCGCCGGGCGGGTTGTCGCCGGGCGGGGTGCCGTCGTTCGACGACCCGCAGGCGGCTGCCAAGCACAGAAGGAATGCGGCGCAGATGCGTGGACTGAGCTGGTTAAGATTCATCGGTTCTTCCCTGCGAAGGGTACAAGTGGCAGGGCGAGAATAAACTGCTGAATCGGTTCAGAGTCAACGGGCACCTCCGGGGCGAGGTGCCGACGCCGGCTTCGTGCCGTCTCACCTCGATCGCGCTTCGGCGCGGTATTGCGCCGCGTCACCGCCTGTCAACGGCGTGCGTGTCGAGGCAGCGCCGAGCACGCGCGGGCGCGTGGCTGCGCGTGCGCCGTCGGCTGTCGTCGGGCACACGATCTTAACCGGTTCATGGATCCGGAGGTCACGGTCGGCGGCGCATCTGGGCCGCTCGGCATCGGCGGCGGTGCCGTCGCCGCGGACCGCTTCCCGCACCTGGTCCCGCCATACCAAAGCCACCATCGGGCGTCTTGTGCGATGTGCGCCCTCCGCCCCACACAGCGCTGCTGCCGCCGCCGAACGCACGTATTGGCGGAATTCCGGGGGTCGCGTCATGGACGGAAATTTCTTCTTGCGCTGTTTCGGTCCACTTTCGTTTACTGGGACGATGCGCAAGATCCATCAAGTCTCTTCAATGCTGGTGGGAGCCATCCTCGGGGTGGCGCCGGGATGCGGCGGGGACGGCACGAGCACGCCCGGAGAAGCAGCGGGCAGCGGCGGCGCGGGGGGCACCGGCGGCGCGCCGTTCGACGGGGTGATCCTCGAGCTGACCGATCGGTACGTCACCGAGGGCGGCGAGACCACCGCGAACCGGGACATGTCGCGGTTCGCCTCGGTCGAGGTCCAGGTGCTCGCCGAAGGCGCGGTGCAGGCCTTTGCGGGCGCGCTGTCGGCGGATGGCGCGCGCTGGGAGATCCCGGATGTGCCCGAGGGGGAGTACTGGCTCGTGACGACCACGGCGCCGGACGAGCGCGCAGAGGGCGCGCCGAGCAGCCGCGCGATGCTGCAGACGACGGCCCGCACCGTCGATTTCGGCCGCACGTTCGCCGGGCGGCCCGACGGCGGCGAGGCGACACGGGACATCGAGGTCGCGCTCACGGCCGACGGGCTCACGCCCTGGCACCAGGTCGGCCTCGAGGCGGACGGCAGTGGGGTCCAGCCGCTCCAGGACAGCATCGAGCTCTATAGCTTCAACGTCGACGCGCTCGCCTCGATCGAACCGGGGGAGGGGGATACGGGCGCGCCGGCCGACGGGGGCACGGCCTTCTCGGGCTGGACGTTCAACTGGCGCGACAGCGTCTACCCGTCCTCGCACGACGGCGAGGTGCCGCTCGTCGACGGCTCCCGGGGCGACGTGCTGCATGTCACCCAGCTCGTGGAGCACCAGGTGGCCCCGTCCGCGGGGCAGGCGGACCCGCGCGACCCCTGGTCGTCGTTCACCTACCAGGCGGCCGAAGCGTCGTTCTCGACCCGGGAGATGACCCTGCAGGACGGGGAGGCGGCCGTCCTCGGCGGGGCGTTCGCGCCGCTCGCGCTGTCGAGCTTCGCGGCCGATCTCCGGATCTCGCAGTTCATCGCGCAGGTGACGGCGCACGCGCCGGCCGCTCTCTCGAGCACGATCACCTCGCTGAGCCTGTACCAGGAGCCCGGCAGCGGCGTGCCCATCTACGGGATGACACCGACGTTGCTCCGAGCGCAGGTCGTGAGCGGCCGCGCGCCGGCCGACGCGACCTGCTTCCCGGAGGAAGGCGCGTGTGATCCGCAGCTCTGCCCGGACGGGTGCAACGACGCCCTGATCACCTTCCACCCCGGCGATCACGTGGCGACCTACGCGTACGGGAACCCGTACGCGCCGCGGGGCATGGAGCTGGCCGATGTGAGCGTCCTGTTCCGCACGCGGGTCACGCATCCCGTCGAGGCGCGCCAGGAGGTCCTGCGCGGCTTCGTCTCGGTCATCATGAGAGCCGAGGACGCGAACGGCGCGGCGATGGCGCCGCTGCTCGGCCTGCCGCGGGACCTGCGGCTCGACGGCAAGAGCCTGCCAGCGGACGCGGTGACCGAGGGCACCGGGGCGACACCGACCCTCACCTTCGAGCCGCCGGACGTGGGCGCGGCGGATGGGTATCAGGTAGGCATCGTCCTTCACGACGACCTCAAGGACGCGGACGGCGCGGTGCTGAGCGAGCGCAGCATGGTGCTCAGCGCCGACATCACCGGGACCACCTTCAAGGTGCCGGAAGGCGTGCTCGAGAGCGGAAGATACTACAGCGTGCAGGTCGCCGCGTACCTGGGCTCGCACACGCGAGAGGCGCCCTCCAGGTACAACGGAGCGACCCTGGCCCGGGCCCAGAGCTACACAGGCATGTTCACGCCCTGAAGAGGACCGCGCCGCGCGAGCCGCCTTGACGGTCGTCGCTGCGCTCGCCGCTCAGGGGCCGGAGAAGGGTGACGACACCGCTCGAGCGGCCGTCGATCGATCCGGCGGGTGAGCGTGGGCGAGCGCGATCGACCGGCAGCCGATCAGACGCTGCCGCTCACCTTGGCCGTGCGGGTGTTCCCGTCGAGCGACGACTCGATCACGTACTGGGCTCCCTGGTAGGAGATGCTCCCGTCCTCGCCCAGGTTTCCGCCGCGCAGCACGTTGGCGGCGCTCTCGTAGAGAAGAAAGGAGGCGTGGCCGGTGGGCAGCGCGCTGGACAGCATCCAGGCGCCCTCCGCGCCGCTCGTGTCGATCACGAGGTGCTGCTGAGCGCCGGACGCGTCGATCAGCACGCCGAGCGTCGAGCCGCTCCGGTCGCGCGACGTGGCGCGGAAGTTGAGCGGAGCAGCGGTGGCGAGCAACTGGGTGGAGGCGACTGGCTTCTGGGGGATGGACATGGCGGTGTTGAACAGCTCCGTTGATGGCCGTTGCGTGCGGCCCAGGTGACGTATCTCTCCGGGATGGTCCTGCGGCCGAGCGCCCGTGGAGCAGGCGCTCACGGGAGCGCGCCGGCGATCGAGCTCATCGGCTGCCAGACGAGCCCGTTGTACTTCCGGGGAGAGCCCGAGCGGTCGAGCCGCTGAAACGTCTCACCCGTCCTGAGGTGCCGCTGCCTGTCGCGATCGAAGGGGCCACGCTGGCCGCTCGCCGGCTCGTACGTGACATCGCTCCTGCCGTGTACCTGGAAGCGCCAGCAGAGCCGTTGCTCCACGCCGTCCACCACCCGAGACAACCCCTCTTTCATGGTCTGTACCTCTCTGCGCTCAGCACGCGAGCTCGCAGCGCGGAAGCAGCGGGCGCGGCGGGATCGGCGAGCGCGGCCTTCCCGTCCGACCCTCGAACAGCGCGAGCGCCTCCCCGAAGTCGGCCTCGACCTCCGCCACCATCCACGCCTCGTCCTGCTCCGAGAGCGGCGGCGCGTCCCCGGCGGAGCGGAGCGCGAACAGCGCGCTCAGGAGAAAGCGAGGCCACGAGCGCACGTCGTCAGCGGCATCGGGGAGCGCTCCCTGGGTCTCGATCAGCTCGGCGAAGCTGTCGCAGCGGCGGGCCAGGCTCCACCTCGCGCTCTTCGAGAGGCCAGCGAAGGGGCCGGCGAGGCAGAGCGCCAGCGCGCGCAGGTCGGTCGGCATCCGCTCGGCGCGCGATGGCGCGTCCAGAGCAAGGCCGTCACCCAGCGCCGCGCTGCTCGGCGCGGCGGTGATGCTGGGCGTGGACGCGTGGCTCATCTCGACGTTCTCCGAAGGTGGAAGGCACGAAACGTAGGTGCGCCCCCACGGCTGTGCAAAAGTTGCCTCGAACGTCGCATGACGGCCGTGCCTGCCGGGTCTGGTCGATGGGCCAGACGGCATCGCCGACAACTTCACTGCGTGTGCGCAAATGTATAGCAGAAAGAAGCGCCGGGGCACCACGCTTATCGGTGAAGCGCGCGCCGATTTCGCCGGTGTGACGCTTTTTCTCGTGTTCGCGCCGTTTTCGCGCGGTGTTCGCGCCTTCCCGCCGTTTTTGTGCCGATTTCCCGCCGATTTCCCGCCGTTTTCACGCGGTGTTCGCAGCGTTTTCGCGCGGTGTTCGCGCCTTCGCGCCGTGCTCCTCGGGCGTCACGAGAAATGTCTCTCAGGCAGGGGCGCTCATCCCTCGACACCCGTGGTCCCGGTGTCCAGCCGGGCGACCTGGCGCTTCTCCGGCATCTGGAGGATGCCCACCCAGGCGAGCACGCGGATGACCTGGTAGGCCGGGTCGATCTCGAACCAGCGCACGGCGAAGCTCGGGCTCTGCGAGTACTTGTGGTGGTTGTTCTGGAAGAGCTCGCCGAGCGTCACGATGTCGAGGACCAGCGTGTTGCGCGAGTCGTCATCGCTGTTGAAGTTGCGATAGCCGTAGCGGTGGCCGCACCAGTTCACGATCGCCCCGTGGAGCGGGCCCATCGTCCAGTGGAGCGGGACGAACAGGAATTGCCACCACTGCGTGGCGAAGGCGATGTAGAAGAGCGCATAGCCCGTCCCCCACGCGAGGCGGCTGACCCACGAGTTGCCGATGCGGTCGAGCGTGGGCCACTCGGGGTAGCCACCCAGAAAGCGCGGCTCCACCTCCGCCGTGCCGTCGCAGATGGCGTCATAGCGCTTCGCGGTCGACAGCATCATGGAGACTGGCTCCGCGTAGTAGCGTGGAGAGTGCGGATCCTTCGGCGTATCGCTGTATGCGTGGTGCATGCGGTGCAAGATCGCGTACGCCCGAGGCACAAGATACGAGGAGCCCTGCGTGACGTAGGTGAGCACGTGGAAGATCCGTTCCCAGCGCTTCGACATCGTGAACATCCGATGCGAGGCGTACCGGTGCAGGAAGAAGGTCTGGAAGAAGACAGAAAGTGTGGAGTGAGCGATCAGGACAGCAACGAGTTCCATGGTTCGCTTGTACATCGATTGCGAGCCGGAACGCGGTCAGCGGATGGTCATGCGCCGACAAGTCCGGAGCCGCGTTTCTCGCGCACGAACGTCCGCATTCCGCTCGATCCGTCCGTGCGGCGAGCCCCCAACAAGCGAGTTCATCGAACGGAAACAAATCTATGCTACCAGGTGCAACGTCGCTCCTGCCCGCCATTGACGTCGCTGACGTCGCTGACGTCGCTGACGTCGCTGACGTCGCTGACGTCGCGTGTGTCGTCTCCTCGGAGCGGCCTGAGCGGGGGGCCGCTGTTTCACGGGAGTTCACGACGGTTCGACGGTGGGCCGACCTCGGCGGCGGTTCGTCCTTGACGCACTTGCGCGCTGAGTGCAGGATAGCCCAGCAAACGTTCGAGCGTGCGTCGAAGCCTCTGTCGCGCTCGGGCTTCTGGTGCTCTCGGCGTCGTCACACGGCGCGGGCCGCGAGGGCAGGGGGCCTGCTCGTGACGTGAGCCGCGCAATCACCTCGAGGTGCACGCATGCAGATCCGCGTAGGTTACGAGCTGGTCTACGAATTCCCACAACCCACGCCGGTGATCCTGACGCTCAGCATCCACTACTCGCGCGTATCGGATCTGGTGCGGCCCGATCATATGATCACCAGTCCGCCGACCCCGGCCCGGTCTTACCGGGACGCGTTCGGCAACTGGTGCAGCCGTATCGTCGCGCCGGCGGGTCAGCTGAGGGTCTCCGCCGACGCGGTGGTGAACGACACGGGCGCTCGGGACCGCATCGTGACCTCGGCCGTGCAGCACCCGGTCGATGCGCTGCCGGAGGAGACGCTGGTGTTCCTGCTGGGCAGCCGGTACTGCGAGACGGATCGCCTGTCAGAGGCGGCATGGGGCCTGTTCGGCCAGGCGCCCACCGGCTGGGGCCGCGTGCAGGCCATCTGTGATTTCGTTCACCGGCACATCGCCTTCGGGTACGAGTTCGCGAGCCCCACCAAGACGGCGTGGGAGGTGTTCAACGATCGAAAGGGCGTCTGTCGAGATTTCGCGCACCTCGCGATCGCGCTCTGCCGTTGCATGAACATCCCGGCCCGGTATTGCACGGGCTACCTGGGCGACATCGGCGTGCCTCCGCCCCACGGGCCGATGGATTTCTCCGGCTGGTTCGAGGCCTATCTCGGCGGCGAGTGGCATACGTTCGACGCGCGCAACAACGTGCCTCGCATCGGGCGCGTGCTGATCGCCCGCGGGCGCGACGCCGCCGACGTGGCGATCACCACGACCTTCGGCGAGAACACGTTGAAGAGCTTCCGCGTATGGACGGATGAGATCGCCGGCCCGCTCGCCTGAGCCTGCCGGGTGTGTACAGCACGGACGACCGGGCGGTACGGCGGCGGAGTGAAGGCGCCCGGACCGCGGCGATGTGATGATCCATCGCCGGTGAGGCCGACGGCGCAACTGCCGGCTCGGGGGGCAGCGTGATAGACTGCGCGGCCATGGACAATGCACTGACGGACGGCAGCGGCGGGGAAGACTGGGGACGACTGCACGTCACGCGTGCCTGCTGCGGCGCAGGCGTTTGCAGGAACTTCGCGCCTGAGCTCCTGGGCGAGGTCGCGCCCGCGCACTGGGGAGCCATGGACGGCGACGTGAAGCGCTGCGGCCCCGCCGTGCTGGCGGGCACCTACGACGAGGGGTCGTTCACGGGCGTCCTGCGCCAGCCGCGGAGCCAGGCCGACCTCGAGGCGGCGCGCACGGCGGTGGCCGCCTGCCCGGTCCACGCCCTGCGCCTCAAGCCGCCCGCCGTGCGCCCCCGCCCCGGCGCGCTCGGCGCCCCCTTCAGCACCTGGCCGCGCCGCATCGAGGAGGACGTCTGGGCCCTCGGTCATCCCTCGACCGACAACATCGGCGCCACGACCTACTTCATCGAGCGCCCCGGCGGCAACGTGCTCGTCGACCTGCCCAGGCCGAACGAGGCCATCTTCCGTTTCCTCGAGGAGCACGGCGGCGTGCGGTGGATCTTCCTCACCCACCGTGACCACACCGCGCACCACGCCGAGTTCGCGGCCCGCTTCCCCGGCTGTCGCCGCATCCTCGGCTTCGCGGACGTGAGCGCGAGCGGCGGCGAGTACAGCGCGATCACCACCGACGTGGAGATCCAGCTCCCCGATCGCCCCGAGCCCATGACCCTCGAGGGCGCGCCGCTCGCCGACGCCGAGCTCGCCGGCGCCGAGCTCGCCGTGCTCTCCCAGCCCGGCCACACCGCGGGATCGATGTGCCTGCTGTACCGCGGCCGCTTCCTGTTCACCGGCGACCACCTCGCTTATTCGCGCCGCCTCGGCCAGATCGTGGCGTTCCGGCTCCAGTGCTGGGACGACTGGGAGCGCCAGAGCCGCTCCGTGCGCCGCCTGGCCGCCCTGGCGGAGGCGGGCCACCTCGGCTTCGCGTGGCTCCTGCCCGGCCATGGCGAGTGGCACCGCTTCGAGGGCGACGGCGGCGCCCCCGCGACGGCGGCCGAGCTGCGGCGCGCGCTCGCCTGGATGGAGCGGCAGGCGCCTGGCAACATGCCGCTCGCCCGGTTCATCCCGTGGGTGCAGAGCCGCACGCAGCCCCGCGCCCGCCTCGCCCGCGCGATGCGCGCGATCAGCGGCGAGGGCCCGGGGAGCGAGGCGTGGGTGCTGCCGCGCGCCGTCCGCCCGTACCTGCCCGATTACCGGCCGGAGAAGGTCGCCCCTGCGCTGGTCCGCGCTTCCGTGGTCGCGACGAGCGCGCTCGGCGCAGCAGCGTCCGCCGTCTGGCTCGCCGCGCGCGCGGCGGGGGCGGTCCTGAAGCGAAGGGGGTGAAGCGGGCCAGGGAGCGCGAGCTCCCCGTTCAGCCGCTCGCGCTGCCCTGAGCGTCCTGGCGCAGCAGATACCGTGTGTCGGGGTTCTCCCGGCGCCAGATCACGTTATCCATGAAGTAGTGGTGAATGTTCACGAACACGTAGGCGGCCGCGAAGTACGGCGTCGGGCCCAGGCCGGCCATCGTCTCATCGTCGCTCGTGCCCAGCACCAGCGCGCCATCGAGGAGCGCGGGCGCGCCGCGGAACACGACCCATCCGAGGCCGACGGCGGACGCGGCCAGGAGGCCGAGGCGCAGGCCGGTCGGCCTCCCGAACAGCGGCGGGCCCTCGGCGTCGCGCGCCTCGTTCCGCTTCAGGAGCCAGACGAAGTACAGATACTGGATGGAGTGCAGCGCCGGGATCACGTACATCATGAGCCGGTCGAGGCTCGAGTACACGGTCCAGAGCCACACCGTGATGAGGAACCCCGAGAGCGGCCCGAGCGGCGGTAGCCGCCTCTCCGCTCGCCACCTTCGCGCGAGCACCCAGAGCAGCGCGAGCACGCTCAGCGCGAACGCCGCGCGGGTGACGGGCTCGAGGGCCGGCGGGTGCGCGAGCGACGTGTAGATCACGCCCTTCTCCTCGAGCTCCCTGCCCGGATCGGCCGGGCTCGCCCACGCATAGGCCCAGGCCGCGAAGCAGTGCGAGAGGACCACCTTGCGCTCCAGCGGGCTGAACCGGAACCCGCGCCGCGCCGACAGCACCGTCAGGACGCCGAACCCCTGCTTCACGTAGTGCCAGCCCACCAGGAGAAACATGAGCTGGATCATGAAGCCCATCGTCCGCGCGGAGCCGGTCGCGAGCGCGCAGGTCGCCCACGCGAGCAGCGCGAGCGGGACGAGGAGCCCGGCGACGATGTAGCGGGCCCGCTGCGCCGGGGGGAGCGCGCCGCCGAACGCGCGGCGCCGCGCGTCCTTGTAGAACAGGAGGTACGTGACCGCGAAGTGAGGATCGTTGATCACGGTCGCGGCGTGGAACGTCAGGAAGCCGAGCGCGAGCTCCGACGCGTCGAGCCCGACGGCCCTGCGGAGCAGCCACGCGAGCGGAAAGAGCGCGAGCGTCGCGCCCCCCACGAGCAGGAACTCGATGAGGCGGGCCCGAAAGCCCTCTCGGCGCGGCGCCGCGACCGGGACTGGCAGCGTCGCGCTCGCGCTGGTCATGCGCCGAGGCTACCACACAGGGCGCATCCCATCCTTATATCCAAGCTTGTACGAACGCTCCCCCGGCGCGTACGCGGGGGGTGGGCCCCGCGCTGCCGCTGCCCGCGCTCGTCCGCGGGGGATGATGCCGCTCTTGGAGGCGGACTGCCGTCATCGGTGCTTCAGCGCATACGCGATGCCGCCTTGCAAGGTCCCCTCCGTGACCAGGCCCCGGAGGTCGATGTCGAGCTCGATCAGCGTCCGCGCGATCGCGGGCTGGATGCCGGTGAGCACGACGTTGGCGCCGAGCAACCCGGCCGCGCGCGCGGCCTGCACCAGCATCTCGGCGACCGACACGTCGACCGCCTTGACGCCGGTGATATCGATGATCGCGATGCGGGCCGAGTGTCTCTCGACGCCCTGGAGCAGCGTCTCGATGATCCCGCTCGCCCGCGCGCTGTCGAAGAAGCCGATGAGCGGCATGACGAGGACGCCCTCGGCGATCGGCAGGAGCGGCGTGACGAGCTCCCGTATCGTGTCCTGCTGCGCCGCGATGAGCTCGTCCCGCGCCGCCTCCCGCTCGCGCTCCGCCGCCTTGACGGGCGTGATGTCGACGGAGACACCGGCCACCGCGCCCTCCCGGATGCCCTCGCCCCAGACCGGGAACTTGATGGTATAAAACGTCCTCTCGCCCTCGGCGTGGGGGACGGGGTCCTCGGCCTCGAACGGGGCGCCGTTCTTGCGCACGAGCTCGTCGACGTCGTTGTAAATCGCCGCGACTTCCGGTGGAAAGAAGTCCTTGTCGGTCTTCCCGAGCATGCTGCCCGGGGCCGCCCCGACGATCTCCTCCAGCGAGCGGCTCACCAGGAGAAAGGCGCCGTCCCGGTCCTTCGCATACAGGAGGACCGGCGCATGGTTGCAGAACGTCGCGAGCAGCGCCTCGCTCCGGTGGAGGCGCTGCTCGCGGCGCCGCCGCTCGGTCACGTCCTCGGCCGACAGGAAGATCTCGCGCGCGGCGCCGTCCGCGCCCCGCGCGAAGACCTCGGCGCGGACGGCGAAGAGCCGCTCGCCCTCTCCGCGGCCGTGCGCCCGCAGCTCGGCCTCGACGACCTCGCCGTCTCGCGCCGCCTTCAGCTGCTCGGCGCGCGCGGCGAGCCCGGCGAGGTCGTCCGGATGAATCCGGGCCGCGAGCGCCTCGACGCCGCGCATCGCGAGCTCCTCGTCGGTGCAACCGAGCGCGCGGGCGAGGGCGGCGTTGTGCGCGGTGAGCCGCCTCTCGGTCATGTCGACGACGCACAGGATCGCCGGCGCCGCGTCGAGCATCCGCTGGGCGCGCCCGTCGCTCGCCCCGTGCGGCTCCTTGGCCATCGTCTCCTTCATCCCGGCACGCCCTTGTTCATGACGGCTCCTGACCAGGCCGGGCGGCGGCAAACCCGCGGGCCCGAGCTCGATGCATGATAGCCACTGGCCGCGGCGCGCGCGCGACGGAATCGACGATGGCGCCGCGCATCCTTGTCGAGGACGCCTGGCGCGGCGCGCCAGCCTGCTCCGCGCGGGCAGCGATCGCGACGCGCGTCACGCTACGTCGCCTGCCGTGAAGAGCCCCCCCGGGCTCAGGGGAGCAGGCTGCAGTGTGACAGGGGCGTCCGGTAGTCCATCGCCTGGGTGTTGCGCTCGAACTCCTCCAGGTTGTTCGGACAGACAACGTACCAGCCAGCATCGGTAAAAGGGGTCACTTGCCGGTCGGTGGTGACCAGATCGTACGCCAGCATCACGGTGTCGTAGCCCCAGCCGAACAGCTTCTGGCCGAGGAGCACGTCCACGTATCCGTCGCGCATGCGCCCCAGATACTCCGGCAGCGTATCGAACGCCACCGAGTGAATCTTCCTCTCCTTCGCCTTCGCGGTGAGCAGCGGCGCGTTGTCCTCGAGGCTCGGCTCGCCGAGGAGCTTGCTGTAGGAGAGGAAGAAGCCCGTGATCTCCGGGTCCTCCTCCAGCGCCTTCTCCGCCTGCTGCGTGCAGAAAGGGTCCTCGTAGTCGCAGCAGACGCAGGGGAGGGTCGCGGCGTTCGTCATGTCCGGGTACCTCGCCAGCGCCTCGGAGAACCCGGCGGTCCGGTCGACGAAGGTCCCCGCGGCGGTGGGGGTGTAGCCTCCGTCGGCGTTCTCGTCCATCATCGTCTGGAAGGCGATCTTGCCGGTCTTCCCGTTGAGGGTCGCGAGCGCATCCATGAGGAAGGCGGCGGCTGCCTTGTTGTCCATGCCGTAGTAGGTGTGGCGCTTGCTGGCCGGGGCGTCGCCGCCGTACGTGACGACCTTGATGCCGGCGTCCACCGCCTGGTTGATGAGGTCGTTCTCGCAGACCCCATCGAAGACATCGATGGAGATCGCGTCCACCTTCCTGTTGATGACCTCCTGCAGCACCGCCATCTGCGGCCGGGAAAAGTAGCAGGAGTCCCCGGGAACGGTCGGCTCGCCCTCCGCGTTGAGCTCCGGGCACTCGGGATCGATGACCGTCACCTCGACCGGCCGCGCGCTCGTGGCCATGAGCTCCGTGCTCGCCTGTCTGGCGCCCTCGCGGCCGAGATCGTGGAACCGATTGCACTTGTTGTGTGTGATGTAGGCGATGGTTATCGGCTCTCCCGTCGCGCTCTCGCCCTCGCTGCAGGCAAGCACGCTGGTCGCCAAGAGAATACCCCCAGAGAAGCTCCGATAGCGCATAGTCCCCCTCCACGATCAGAATACGAGAGAGCAGTCAAGATTCGATATTACGACTAGATGAGATGAAATTGGCTGTCAACGCCTTTTGTGCTGTCCTAGTGCTGGCGCCGACGTCGCCCGCTCGCCGGTCGAGGGGAGAAGAGGTGTTATCGAGGCACCCTGTTCGTGGACCTCGACGCTCGGTCGCCGTCACCACCTGTCCCGCCGGTGCCGCCCTCACCGCCTGTCCCGCCGGCGCCGCCTGTCCCGCCGGCGCTGGCCTCACCGCCTGTCCCGCCGGCTCCGCCGTCTCCGCCGGCGCCGCCACGGCCGTCATCTCCGCCGGCGCCGCCCCCATCCGCGCCGCCGCCCCCCCCGGCGCCGCCGGTCGAGGTGGTCCCGCTCGCCTGGGCGGAGCTCGAGGAGACGCCCGTGTCGATGCAGTTCGGGGTGTGGTACTCGACGCAGCCCACCTCGACGGGGTGGCCGACCTCGATGCAGCCCCATGCCATGACGCCTGTGGCCGCCGACAAGCTGACGAGGAGCGAGGGAAGGAGCGTCGTTGTCTTCACGGCAAAGCTCCCAGGGGTGCGCGCGAGGCCGTCGCGCGGGAGGAGGGGCCGGCCGCCGCGGCCGGGTTCTGCCCTGGCGCGGAGCCACCGTCGTCGAGGTGGAGCTCGATCCCCGCGAAGAGCGTGAGCCGGTTGGTCAGCGCGAAATCCGCGGTGGGGCCGCGCTCCACAAGGTAGCGCGGCTGCCCCTGGTTGGGCCCGACGACGTAGGGCTCGTGGGCCGAGAACGCGTACTGCCCGCCGAGCGTGTACCCGGCGCCCTTCACCCCAGGCAACGCGCCCGTCAGCGCCGCGCGGAGCTCGAGCTGCGGCGGCACCTCCGGGCGAGGGGCGATGTTCGACGGGTCGCCGCCATAGTACGCCTGATCGGCGATCCGACGGCCCATGTACGCGGCCGCCAGGGACATGGCGCCGGCGCCGATCTCGTACGAGACGTGCGCGTTGCCGTACACCTGCGGCGCGACGGTGATGGGGACCTCGTCGCCGGTGCCGAACCGCGCATTCCGGGCGATCTGCGGACCCGACATGCGACGTCGCGTCACGGCGAACGTCGTGTTCAGGCCGAGGCGCAGCCTCCGATCGAGGAAGCTCGTCTCGAATCCCAGGTTCGTGCCGTAGTTCCGGATGCCCGGTACATTGTTGTAGCTCGAGACGCTCGGCGCCTGGGCCTTCACGATCTGGAGCTCGATGACGTCCCGCCAGGCCGAGGCGAAGCCGCCGGCCGTGATGGAGTACGCGCCGGTCCGGAACGACGACACCGCCTCCAGCGACGAGACCTTCTCCGGCTTGAGGCCGTCCGGGTTCGGCAGGAGCCTGCCGCTCACGGTGTAGAGCTCGACGAAGCTGGGCGCGCGGAACGCGCTCGAGTAGATGAGCTTGAGCGAGATGCGCTCGTCCGGCTCGGCGATCAGCGCGGCGCGCGGCGAGATCGCGTTCGCCACGTACTCGAGCGGGATACGCGAGTCGAGATCGACCCGGATCCCGGCGTTGAGCGAGATGGACCGGAAGGGGCGGAGCGTCTGCTGCACGTAAGCCCCGAGCGCGCCCTCGTCCTCGAGGCGGTGTCCGCCGCCGTGCCAGCGCGTGCGCGCGGGGTCGGAGCCGTAGCTCTTCCCCGTGAGATCGTCGAACGCGACGGCCTCGTACGCGGCCGTGCGGAGGCGCCCGTCGACGCCCGCCAGGGTCGAGAAGGCGCCGTCGCCCGCCCAGTCGACCACCGCCTGGAGCTCCAGCCCGACCCAGCGGGAGAGGAACAGCGACTCCTTCCGGCAGGGCCCGGACGGCCCGCGCGGGCACTGCTCGGGATCGATCACGCCGAGCGGCACGTGCGGCACGAGCGCGTCGTGGCCCACGACGTAGCGCGAGCGCAGGAGCCGGCTGTACCCGAAGTACCCGCGCGCCACGCCCTCGATCCGCTCGCTCAGGCGGGCGCGGTAGCGCACGCTGCCCAGGACGAGCGACTGCGTGTTGTCGTTGTGCGCGTCGTCATAGACGCCCACGCGGTTCTCGTAGAGATCCATGAAGGGCGCCGCCCACACCGAGCGCGTCACCTGCGCGGCGGCGCTCAGATCGCCGACGTCGAGGCGCAGGTACGCGCCCGTCTTGCGGCGAAACCACTGCTCCTCCACCGGTCCGCCCCAGGCGCCGGGCTCGGCGTGCGAGCCGAGATCCACGGAGGGCGCACCGTCGGGCCCGTCCGGGATCCGCTGCTTCGGAAAGCGGATGTGCGGCCCCTTGAAGTGGTGCATGTCGAGCGCCGCCACGATGCCCGCGGGCTGCCCGAGCAGCGTGAAGCCGCGCCCGAAGCTCAGCGCCACCGTGTTCTCGCCCCCGGGGCTCTCGACGGCCGGGGCCCTGATGCTCCCCGACTCGTCGAGCGGCGGCGACGCCCCGAGCATCAGCGAGGCGTGGAGGCCCTGGTGGTCGGTCGCCTTCTTCGTGACGACGTTGATGACCCCGAGCATGGCCTGCGCGCCGTAGAGCACGGAGCCAGGGCCCAGGATGACCTCGATGTGGTCGACGACCTCGATCGGGATGTCGTGCAGGAAGACCGAGCCGCCGCCCTGCTCGTTCAACACCATGCCGTCGAGCACGAGCAGCACGTGGCTGTTCGCGTCCCGGGTCAGCGCGACCCCGCGCGCGCCGACCTCCGGGGTGGACATGCGGTAGTGCGCGAAGACGCCGCTGGCGAGGAAGTTGAGCGCCTCGGCGAGGCGCTGGATCCCGAAGAGCTTGAGCTGCGCGCCGGTGATCACCGACGACATGGCGGGCGCGTCGCTCGCGCGCTCCGCGGAGCGGGAGGCGCCGGACACGACGTTCTCCTCGAGGATCTCGAGGAGGGAGCTGACGTCCTCGGCCCGCGCTCCGCGCGAGGCGGTGGTCGACCACGCGAGCGACGCGGCGCAGAGCAGTGCCAGACGGGTCGAGCTCACGTCAGTAAATCCTTGCCAGTTTGAGGATGGATGCCGGGAAATCGATGCGCTGGGCCCGGGCCTGCGCGAGGTTGATGCTCATGCGCGGCTTGCCGTTCGCGACGTCGACGCCGAGCACGGCGCCCTGCGCGACGTAGGGCTCGACGGCCGCGAAGCTCAGGACGCCGGTGTCGGCGAGCGCGCCGCGTATCGCGGCGACGTCCTTCGCGAGCCCGGACGAGATGTACACGACGTGGACGTCGCGCGCGCGGCACGCCGCGGCGAGCTCGGGCGCGCTCGAGTACTCGATGCCGTCCACGCGGATCGGCCTGTCCCGCACCTTGCCGATGTCCTGCAGCGCCCTCCTCATCTGGTGCGCGGCACTCGCCGAGTCCGCGTCGCCCGCCCTCGTGAGCAGCAGGAAGGAGACCTGCGCCTTCACCCGCTCCGCGAAGCCCCGGTCGTACGGCAGGATGCGCGTGACGATCTCCGCCTGCACGGCGAAGGGCGCCGTCGCTGGCTCGGCCAGGGCGTGGCACGGCACGAGGGCGGCCGCGACGAAGAGGCCGAGCACGAAGGCGCGCCGGCAGAGCGTCACGTCCTGCGCTCCCTGGCGCGGGACAGGCCGGAGAGCTTGCGTATGCGGAGCGCCGCTTGCACCTGCGGGGTGAGGGCGAGGAGATCGCCCTTCCTGCCGAAGACGCCGTCGAAGCCGAGCTCCGCGTACCGGGCCCCGGCCTTCGCGTCGGTGGTGTAGAGATAGAAGAGCGGCGGCCGCTCGCCCTCGGGAATCGCCGCCTTGAGCGAGCGCAGGACGGCGCCGCCGTCGAGGCCCGGCATGAAGAAGTCGATGATGACCAGATCGCAGCCGAGCAGGTGGCGCGCGGCGCCGACGAGCTGCGTCGTCGTGACGACGTCGTAGCCGGCGCTCGACAGCTCGACGCGGATCCGCATCAGCACGATCTCGCTGTCGTCGATGACCAGGATGCGTCCGCCGTGTGACATCGGTTCAATCTCCGTTGCTGAGAGGAACAGCCTGGCTGCCGGGCCGGATCACGAACGCCGTCCCGGTCCGGCGCGACGCGTCCACCTCGATGAGCCAGCCGACCGAGAGGAGGTCGGCGCGGACCGCCGAGAGGCCGACGCCGCGGCCGGCCAGGTCGCTCACGTCGCCCTTCGTGCTCACCCCGGGGGCGAACAGGAGCTCGCGCGCGCGGCGCAGATCCGTCGGATCGACGCCGGCGCTCGCGGCGAGGGCCTCGAGGTCGACGCCCCGGCCGTCGTCCTCGACGACGATCGTGGGCAGCGGCCGATCCTCGATGCAGACGGCGCGGATCACGCCGAGCTCGGGCTTGCCCAACCGGACGCGCGCCTCGGGGGGCTCGATGCCGTGGGCGATCGCGTTCCGCACGAGGTGGATGAGCACGCCCGGGAGCAGGCCGGCGAGATCGGCGGGGACGGGGACCTCGCGGCCGTCGATCTCGAGGAGGGCGCGCTTGCCCTCCTTCTCGGCCCAGCGGGGGACGCGCTCGACGAGCGGCGCGAGCACCTCGCCGAACGGCCGGGCCGCGAGGCGGCGGACGATCTCGGCGGCCTCGCCCCCCCGCCCGCCGAGGAGCTCGCCGAGCCGGCTCACGTCGGTGCGGCGGACCGTGATCTGGTCGAGGATCACGCGGCCCACGGGCGACGCGTCGACGAACGTCTCCTGCGCGCGCGCGAGCTCCTCCGCCACGCGCTCGAGCCGCGCGCGAAACGACGCCACGTACCCGCCTCCGGAGGGCTCGTCCTCCGAGCGCGCGCGCGCCTGGACCGAGGCGAGCTCGTCCTCGAGCGTCATGATCTCGTCCGCGAGGCGCTCGAGGTCGAACGAGCGGGCCTCGCCCTTCATGGTGTGCAGCTGCTGCAGGAGCTCGTCGAGGTCCGCGGGGTGGAGCCGCCCGCCGGCCTCGAGGAGCTCGCTGCACCGGGCCACGCGCTCGCGCGAGATCTCGACGAAGCGGACGAAGACCTGGCCGCCGCCGGCGACGAGGCGGCGCATGGCCGCGATCTGGCGCGCGTGCTCCTCGTCCTTGGTCTTGACGCTCTCCTCGAGGCGCCGGAGCTCTGTCTCGTCGGTCGCGAGCAGCATGATGCGCGCGATCTTCTGGCCGGAGACGACGGGGCAGAACTCGATCCGCAGGAACCTGCGGTCGCCCGGCGCGCGCTCGAACCAGAGCGAGCGCGGGGCGAGCTCGGCGACCTCCGGGAAGAGGTCGAGCTCCGCGTCGAACGCCACGTCGACCCATTGCCGGAGCGCCTGGCTCTCGACGCAGAGCGGCCCGCCGCCGTAGAGGAGCTCCGCGACGTGGCGGCCTGCCTCGGCGCGCTCGCCGAAGAGCTGACTGGCCTGCTTCGATGCCTCGCTGCCCAGCCGGCCGTCGGGGCCGAAGGCCACGATGGCCTCGCGCATATTGTCGAAGAGCTCGCGGAGGCTCTTCGTGGCCATCTCCAGCTTGCCCTCGCGCTCGAGGATGGCGGAGCTCATCGCGTTGAAGACATCGGCGAGCTGGCCGAGCTCGTCGTTCGTGCGGACGTCCACGCGGACGGTGCGGTCCCCCTCGCCGAGGCGCCGCGCCGCGTCGACGAGCCGCGAGAGCGGGCGCACGATCTGCCACCGGGCGAACCCGAGGAGCAGGAAGGCGGTCATCGCGCCGACGAGCCCCGCGTATTCGAGGATATTGCGGCGCGCCGCGGCGAACGCGGCGTTCTCGGGAGCGAGGGAGAAGACGAGGACGAGCGTCCCGAGGCGCCGCCCGTCGTCGCGCACGACCGGGCGGGCGACGCGTATCTCGTGCTCGAGGACCTGGTTCTCGGCGCCGCGCGTGGTGAACGCCGACAGGCCCTCTGGGATCTTTCCGACCCTGGCGACGGGCTCGGCGGCGTCGCTGCCCCACGCGACGGCGCCGATCAGCGCGCGGTTCGACCGGAGCTGTCCGAGGTCGCCCTGCGCCGTGTCGTGATCGCCGAAATCGAGCGGTGCGGTCAGGGTCCCCGAGAGCAGATCCGCCATCATCGAGGCGGCGTTCGCCTTCGCCGACACGAGATCATCCCGTGTCTTCTGGATCACGTGATTGGCGACCAGCACGGTGACACTGGTGAGGACTGCCACCGTCGCCGCAGCGAGCTTGGCGCCGATACCGAGGGGAAAGCCGGCGCGCCCGGCGCGCTGTCGGTCGGGCGTCGAAGGCGGGGAGACGGCGCCGGCGCCCAGCATCAGGGGCTCGGCGCGGCAGCTCGCACCCGATGCAAGGAACGGTCGAATCCAAGAGCGTACGTCATCCGCGCCCCCACGAAGAAAGAGGCACGGCCGGACGCCGTCGGAAGCTCCCCGGGGGAGCGCGGACAGGTGCGCGGCGATGCCCTTCAGTCCGAGACGGTACGCAGCTCATTTCAAGTTTGCAACAGGATTCTGTTGCCTACGATGGCTGTCGATGTAGGCGCAGTGCGCCTGTTTGTCGACCCATTGCCCACGGGCGCGCGCTGGCCGATGCCTTCTCTGGCTCTGCTGTCGATTCCTCATGAGCCCACGGACGAGCTCGGACGCCGTGGCGCTCGGGCCGCGGCGCCGCTACTGGTTCGCGTCGATCGAGCCGAGGAAGTCGTTGTAGGCGTCAATCTTGTCCGCCGGGACCACATCGACGCCGGTGTTGACCCGGCTGTCGTCGACCAGCTGCGGGGCGAGGATCTTCTTGGTCGCGTCGAGGCCGATGTTCTTGATGCCGTAGAGGATGTAGGGCACCAGATAGCCCTGGTAGTACTGCCGCTGGATGTGCGTGGCCTTGATGCGCCCCTGGCGCATGTAGTCGACCGTCCTCGGATCGAAGTCGAAGGTGACGATGGGGAGCTCCGGCGCGCCCGCGGCTTCTGCGGCCATCGCGCATCGATACGAGATGTTGAACAGGCCGATCATCCCCACGACGGGCGGGTCCGCCGTCCCGATCTGGGTCGTCATCCATTCGACGTCCTCGGTCTCGCCGTCGGAGGTCCAGGTGGATTGACCCACCAGGACCACGTAGCCGGCTTTCGCGAACACTTCCTGGGCACCCTGCGTTCGCTCCAGGCCGCTGCTCCCGTCCGCGTTGGTGCTGCCGTGGATGATCACCGTCCCCGGGGGCGGGGGCAGCATCATGAGCAGGGTCTTCCCTGCGGTGGCTCCGGCAGACCGGTTGAGGGTCCCGACGTAGATAGAGCGCTTCGAGGCCGCCACGTCGGTGTCGAGCGTCACGACGTGGGCCCCGTTCATGACGGCCTCGTCGATGGCGGCGGTCTGGAGGTCGTTGAAGGGCGCGAGGCCGAGCCCTTCCGCTCCGTCCTCCACCATCTGCTCGATCTGCTGGTCCTGGAGCACCTCCGATTCAGGGCCATCCTCCCACGGCGCGACGGGCCCGATCACGCTCCCCGAGACCCCGAGCTCCGCCATGGCTCGGTTCGCCGCCGTGACGACCGGCTTCCAGAAGCCGTTGGCGTTCTTCAGCACGACCGCCATCTGCATCGGCCGGATCGCGCTCGCGTTGATCTCGGAGACGAGGCGGTCGGCCGTCGCCTCGAGCTCCAGGGGCGTGAATTCGTTGTCCGGAGCCGGAGCTCGCCGGATGGGCGTGACCTGCTCGCCCGCGTCGAGGGGCTGGCCCGACCCGCATGCCGCCGTCGTCAGCGCAAGCCCGAGGACCGTCGTACTCCATCGTCCAATCCGCCCCATGAGATTCTCCTCGTCCGTGGCTCGTCGATCGTGCGCCGCACCCGTGCGTGACCGTCACGCTCGCCGCGAGATCATTGCCCGACGCGGCAGGTGACGGGAACGGGGGCGAAATCGATGAAGGATGAACGGGCCACACGCCGATTCGACAGACGCGATGCAAATCGGCACGGAGCCCAAGGCACCTGCAGACGCTAGGATGACATCGCAGAGAGGATGGATCTGTCAAGAGGCATGAA
Source organism: Sorangium sp. So ce887 (assembly GCF_051521455.1). Classification (NCBI taxonomy): domain Bacteria; kingdom Pseudomonadati; phylum Myxococcota; order Polyangiales; family Polyangiaceae; genus Sorangium; species Sorangium sp. So ce887. Next base: position 1,246,240 of record NZ_CP150354.1, read on the forward strand.
ACAATGAACAACGAGCGCTGAAGTGAAACGTAGAGAAGTGTGTAACTAAGGCTGCGGCGGTTCCCTCGGGCCGCACAGGCGTCCTGCGCCTCGTGCCGGGCGCTCCCTCAGCCCGCCCTCTCCGCCTGCAGAGCTGGCAGCCACATGCGCACCGTCGTGCCTTGGCCGATCGCGCTCTCGATACGGATGCTGCCCTGGTGCTCCTCGATGAACCGGTGCGTCAGCGACAGCCCGAGCCCGGTCCCTTGTCCGGGCGGCTTCGTCGTGAAGAACGGCTCGAAGATGCGGCTCAGGTCCTCGGCGCGGATGCCGCAGCCGGTGTCGCGCACGTCGATCTCCACGCCGTGGATTTCCCCGCGCGGGAGCGGGCGAGCCCCGACGACGACGGCGCCGCCTTGACGGCTGGCGTCGAGGGCGTTGCCGATCACGTTGAGCAGGGCCGACTCGAGCTGCGATGTGTTGACGAGCACCGCGGGCAGCGCCGGCGCGGTGCTGTTCGCCTGGAGCTCTACTCTGCGCTCGCGCGCCCGCGGCGTGGAGAGGTCGACCGCGCGGCGGAGCGCCTCGCGCACGTCGCACGGTTGCCGGCCGATCGGCTTGCCGCGCGCGTACTCGAGCAGCGCCGTCACGAGGTCCGAGCAGCGGTTCGCCTGCCGCTCGATGGTGCCGAGCGCCTTCAGGATCGCAGCCTCGTCGGGCAGGCCGTGCCCCTTCCGGTGCCGCCTGAGCAGGAGCTGCGCGTTCATCAGGATGACCGAGACGGGGTTGTTCATCTCGTGCGACAGCCCCGCGACCAGCGTGCCTATCGCCGCCATCTTGCCCGCCTGGAGGAGCTCCTCCTGCGTCTCCGAGAGCCGCTCGAGCGCGACTGCGAGCTCGCGGTTCTTCGCGGCGAGCTCCAGATAGGCGCGGTGCAGCCGCTCGGCCGCGCGCACCCGCGCCCTGAGCTCCAGCGGGTCGAACGGCTTGCTCATGTACTCGTCGGCGCCGACCTCGAGCCCGCCCACGGCCTCCGCGCGGCTCGCCCTCGCCGTGAGCAGGAGGACCGGGATGTCGCGGAGCTCGGGATCCCCCTTGAGCCGCCGGACGAGCTCGAAGCCATCCATCTCGGGCATCATCACGTCCGACACGATGACATCGGGCCTCGTCGCCCGGATCGACTCGAGCGCTTCCCGGCCGTTCGTCGCCAGCACGACCTCGTGCTCGGCCGACAGGATGCCCTCCAGGTAAGACGCCATGTCCGCGTTGTCCTCCGCGACGAGCACGCGCGACGCGCGCGCCTTCGCGAGGTCGCCTTCGCGGGTCGCCCCCGCGACCCGCGTCGCGGGCGCGGCGAGGTCCGAGCTGCGCGCCGCGGGCGCGGCGGGATCGTTGGCGGTGCGGGGCGCGGGCGCGGCGAGGTCGTCCGCGGCGCGGGGCGTCCCCGCCGGGCTCGGTGGCTCCGCCGCGCGAGGCGCCCGCGACGCCATCACGCCGTCCGCCGCGCGCGGGAGCCGCACGAAGAAGCGGGAGCCGACCCCGGGCTCGCTCTCCACGCCGAGCGTGCCGCCCATGAGCTCGGTGAGCTCCTTGGCCAGCGACAGGCCGATCCCCGTCCCCTCGTGCTTGCGCGTCGCCGACGCGTCGATCTGCTGGAACCGCTGAAAGAGCAGGTGTCTCTGGTCCAGCGGGATGCCAGGACCCGTGTCCTCGACCGACAGCTCGAACTCGCCGTTCGCCGTCCGCAGGCCGACCTCGACCCTGCCGCCGGGCGGGGTGAACTTCAGCGCATTGCCCAGCAGGTTGAGCGCGATCTTCTCGAATTTGCGACGATCGAGGGGGACCATCTTCAGCGCCGGATCCACCCGGAGCGACAGCTGCACTCCGCCGCGCTCCGCCGCGGGGCGCGCCTCGTCCACCATGTCCGCGACGAGCTCTTTCACGTCGACCGCCTCCCAGTCGACCTGCATCTTGCCGGCCTCGATCTTCTGGTAATCGAGGACGTCGTCGACCAGCCGGCGGAGCCGCCGCCCGCTGCGCTGGATGCGCTCCAGATCCGTCCGCACCCGCGGCGACAGCGGCTCGTCCTGGCTGGACAGGAGCGACTCGAGCGGACCGAGGATGAGCGAGAGCGGCGTCCGGAGCTCGTGGCTCATCACCGTGAGGAACTCCCCCTTGGCGCGGGCGGCGGCGTCGGCGGCCTCCTTGGCCTTCTGGAGCTCTGTCTCCATCCGCTTGCGCTCGGTGATGTCCGCGTAGATCCCGAGGAGCCCGGTCACGTCGCCGCGCTCGTCGCGGATGGGCACCTTGCTGGTGAGCAGGACCCGCCGCTCGCCGTCCGGGCGGCGCAGCGGCTCCTCGATGTCGAGGAACGGCGTGCCGCGCTCCATGACCTCCCGGTCGACGCGCACGAAGGACTCCGCGTCATGCGTTCCCCAGACATCGAAGTCGGTCTTGCCGACGAGGTTCTCCAGGACCTTCGTGTTCGTGTCGTTGAGGAAGTTCTGATTTCCTCCGAGAAACCTGCCCTCGCGATCTTTCCAGAAGATGGCGTGGGGGACGTTGGCGATGACGTACTTGAGCACCGCCTGCTGCTGCTCGAGAGTCTCCCGCGCCTGCTCCCGCGCGGCGTTGCCGGCAGCGCCGGTCCGCGCCCCGTCCCCCTCGTCCGGCTGCGCCGCCCTGGACGTCCGTGCCTGTCCGGCGCGTGCTCGACTGGCCTGGAGGAGCTTGCGGATCCTGGCAGAGAGGCGGTAGCGACGTCGCATCGTTTATTGTCGCGGGAGCATAGGACGAGCGCGAGCGACCTCAAAGCTTGACCGCACAGGATGCCAGCCGCTGAGCACGAGCGGCTGGGTGGGGAGATTGAGCGAGCGAGCGCGCCGGCTCTGCCGCTCCATCCTCCCTCATGTGCCCTGGATGAATCCTTCCGTCGCTCTCGTCGAGACCCGGCGGAAGCGCGCCGGCTGCGGCCTTGTCGAAGACACCCGTCATGGCCGGCGGTGCCGGCCAGAGCGCGTGTCCTCTACCGTCCACCCGCCTTGCGCCGGCGCAGGTTCCCGCGGCGGCTCCGCCGTGGTAGAGGAGCGCCGCAGATGTCAGGTCGAGTTGCGCTCATCACCGGGGCGGCGTCGGGCATCGGCGCGGCGACCGCACGCAGGCTGTCGCAGACCGTGGGTGGCCTTGTCCTGATCGACAGGAACCGCGACGCGCTGCACGCGCTCGCGGTGGAGCTCCGGGTGACCGCCGCTCTAGCTAGTCAGTCTTGCGTCGTCCGAGCTCGTCGACGGGGGCAGGAGAGAGGGGTCCAGTCTCGGATCCACCGGGGCGCGGAAAAAGCAAGAGACTTTATTCCTGTCCGGCACAGGGCTCGTTCAGCCGCGCGCGGGAGCGGAGGCGCAATGCGTCACGACGGCGCGGGCCGCGCGGGAGCGGAGGGAAAGCGCTTTCATGGCCCGAGCCCGGGGATCCCGCGATCGGGCCGTGCCGCGCTCCGTGACCGAACCATTACCGCGGGGCGGAGACGACGGATGTTACAGAGGGGCTGCTTGTCATTAGGGAGGCAGCTCAGCATGATTAAGGAACCGCAGGCCCTCCGCAGCGCGGGCCTCCAGCCGATCGGTATCTGGCGCAGCGGACCGTGGCTCCCCGCGTTCACGTCGACCGATCTGCGGGAGGCCGTCTCCTGCGTGCGCGAGCCGGTGCACGTGGTGCGCGAGATGCCGGAGGGGCGCGTCGGCGTGTCGCGCGGCGGCGCCGTCATCGGCGAAGATCAGGTCAACGGGGTCCCCACGTTTCCGCTCCTCGGCACGCTCCCGGCGCTCTACCCGGAGTGGCTCGGGGACCGCTCCTTCCTCGAGGTCCACCGCCTGCGCTTCCCCTACGTGGCCGGCGCGATGGCGAACGGTATCCACACCACGCGGCTCACGATCGCGATGGCCAGGGCAGGAATGATGGGGTTCTTCGGCGCCGCCGGCCTCGGGCTGCACCGGATCGAACAGGCCGTCGATGAGATCATCGCTGCGCTCGGGACGGAAGGCCCCACCTGGGGGTGCAACCTCATCCATGCTCCGAACCAGCCGCAGCTGGAGAGCGACACGGTGGAGCTCTACCTGAGAAAGGGAGTCCGCCGGGCCGAGGCCGCGGCCTACATGGGCCTGAACCCGATGGTCGTGCGCTTCGCCTACAGCGGCATAAGGCGCCTGCCCGACGGCCGGATCGACCGGCAGAACCACCTGTTCGCGAAGATCTCGCGCCCGGAGGTCGCCGCGCGCTTCCTGTCGCCCGCGCCGGCCGAGATCCTCGATACGTGTGTTCGGAACGGATGGCTCACACGGGAGGAGGCGGAGCTCGCGCGCAGCCTCCCGGTCGCCGAGGACATCACCGTGGAGGCCGACTCGGGGGGTCACACCGACAACCGGCCCCTGGTCGCGCTGTTCCCGGTGATCCTCGGCGTCCGCGACGAGCTCGCGGCGAAGCACGGGTATCAGCGCCCGATCCGCGTCGGCGCCGCCGGCGGCCTCTCCACGCCGTCCACGATCGCCGCCGCGTTCGCGCTCGGGGCCGCGTACGTGCTCACGGGCTCGGTCAACCAGGCATGCATCGAGTCGGGCCTGTCCGACGAGGGCAAGAAGATGCTCGCCCAGGCCGACCTCCCGGATGTGGTCATGACGCCGGCCGCCGACATGTTCGAGCTCGGCGTGCAGGTCCAGGTGCTCAAGCGCGGCACGATGTTCGGGGTCCGCGCGCAGCGGCTCTACGAGCTGTACGTCGCCCACGACTCCATCGCGTCGCTGCCTGCCGACGTGCGCGCGCGCATCGAGCGAGAGCTGTTCCAGATGTCGTGCGACGAGGTGTGGGCGGGCTGCGAGCGGTTCTTCGCGGAGCGCGACCCGGCCGAGCTCGAGCGCGCCGCCCGCGAGCCGAAGCACAAGATGGCGCTGATCTTCCGCTGGTATCTCGGCATGTCCAGCAAGTGGGCGATCGCCGGGGACCCGAAGCGCCGCGCCGATTTCCAGATCTGGTGTGGCCCGGCCATGGGCGCCTTCAACCGCTGGGTCAAGGGGTCGTTCCTCGAGGACCCAGAGCGCCGCACCGTGGTCCAGGTCGCGCGCAACCTGCTCGAGGGCGCGGCCGTCGTCACGCGCGCGCAGCAGCTCCGGACATACGGCGTCCCCGTGCCGAGCGCCGCCTTCTATTTCACTCCTCGCCCGCTCGACTGAGCGCCTGATCACCTGCTGAGGTCCGTCATGCACCCTTCGTCCTCGCGTATTCCGCCCATCGCTGTCGTCGGTGTGAGCGCCATCTTCCCGGGCTCGCTCGACGCTCACGGCTTCTGGCGCGACATCCTCGCTGGAACCGACCTCATCACGGACGTCCCGAGCACCCACTGGCTGGTCGAGGACTACTACGATCCCGATCCGTCCGCCCCGGACAAGACGTACGCGAAGCGCGGCGCCTTCCTGAGGGACGTGCCGTTCGATCCGCTCGAGTGGGGCGTCCCGCCCTCGATCGTGCCGGCCACGGACACGACGCAGCTGCTCGCGCTGATCGTGGCGAAGCGGGTGCTGGAGGACGCGGCGCAGGGGCAGTTCGAGTCGATGAGCCGCGAGCGGATGAGCGTGATCCTCGGCGTGACCTCGGCGCAGGAGCTCCTCGCCTCGATGGTGAGCCGGATCCAGCGGCCGGTCTGGGCGAGGGCGCTCCGGGACCTCGGGTATCCGGAGGACGAGGTGAAGCGCGTCTGCGACAGGATCGCGGGCAGCTACGTGCCCTGGCAGGAGTCCAGCTTTCCGGGCCTGCTCGGCAACGTCGTGGCCGGGCGCATCGCGAACCGGCTCGATCTCGGCGGGACGAACTGCGTGACCGACGCGGCGTGCGCGTCGTCGCTGTCGGCGATGTCGATGGCGGTCAACGAGCTCGCGCTCGGCCAGTCCGATCTCGTGATCGCGGGCGGCTGCGACACGATGAACGACGCCTTCATGTACATGTGCTTCAGCAAGACGCCGGCCCTGTCGAAGTCGGGCGACTGCCGCCCGTTCTCGGACAAGTCCGACGGCACGCTGCTCGGCGAGGGCATCGGGATGGTGGCGCTCAAGCGGCTCGACGACGCCGAGCGCGACGGGGACCGGGTGTACGCGGTGATCCGCGCGATCGGCTCGTCCTCGGACGGGCGGAGCAAGAGCGTGTACGCGCCGGTGCCGGAAGGGCAGGCCAAGGCGCTGCGCCGGACCTACGCCGCCGCCGGGTACGGCGCCGAGACCGTGGAGCTCGTGGAGGCCCACGGCACCGGGACGAAGGCCGGCGACGCGGCCGAGTTCGAGGGCCTGCGCGCGATGTTCGACGAGTCGGGGCGCGCCGATCGGCAGTGGTGCGCGCTCGGCAGCGTGAAGTCGCAGATCGGCCACACCAAGGCGGCCGCCGGCGCGGCGGGCCTGTTCAAGGCGATCATGGCGCTGCACCACAAGGTGCTCCCGCCGACCATCAAGGTCGACAAGCCGAACCCCAAGCTCGAGATCGAAAAGACTCCTTTCTATCTCAACACCGAGGCGCGGCCGTGGATCCGCCCGGGCGACCACCCGCGGCGGGCGTCGGTGAGCTCGTTCGGCTTCGGCGGCTCGAACTTCCACGTGGCGCTGGAGGAGTACACGGGCCCGGCGCCGCGGGCGTGGCGGGTGCGGTCGGCGCCGGCGGAGCTCGTCCTCTTGTCGGCGGACACGCCGGCGGCGCTCGCGGACCGCGTCCGGGCGCTGGCGAAGGCGGCGGAGACGCCCGAGAGCCTGCGCTTCCTGGCGCGGGAGTCGGCGCTCTCGTTCGACGCGTCGCGGCCCGCGCGGCTCGGGCTGTGCGCCACGGACGAGGCGGATCTCCGGAAGAAGCTCGAGCAGGTCGCGGCGCACCTCGGGGCGAAGCCCGAGCAGGCGCTCGCCGCGCCGCTCGTGCACTACGCGAGCGGGGAGGCGCCGGGGCAGGTGGCGTTCCTGTTCCCGGGGCAGGGGAGCCAGTACCTCGCGATGGGCGCCGACGTGCTGATGACGTTCGACGCGGCCCGCGAGGCCTGGGACGCGGCGGCGGGCGTGTCGATCGCGGACGCGCCGCTGCACGAGGTGGTGTTCCCGCGGCCGGTGTTCTCGGACGAGGACCGCGCGGCGCAGGAGGCGCGGCTCCGCGAGACGCGGTGGGCGCAGCCCGCGATCGGCGCGACGAGCCTCGCGCACCTTTCGCTGCTCGGGGCGCTCGGGGTGCGGGCGGACGCGCTCGCGGGCCACAGCTTCGGCGAGATCGCGGCGCTGCACGCGGCCGGCGCGCTGTCCGCGGCGGACCTCCTGCGCGTCGCCCGGCGGCGCGGCGAGCTGATGGGCGCGGCGTCGTCCGAGCGGGGCGCGATGATCGCGGTGCCGCGGGCGATCGACGAGGTGCGGGCGATCGGCCTCGGCGACGTGGTGGTCGCGAACCACAACGGCCCGAAGCAGGTGGTCCTGTCGGGCTCGGTCGCGGCGATCGAGGCGGCGGAGAAGCGGCTCTCGGGCATGGGGATCCAGGCGCGGCGCCTCGACGTGGCCGCGGCGTTCCACTCGCCGCTCGTGGCGGAGGCGAGCGCGCCGTTCCGCGAGTTCCTGGCGGGCATCGCGGTGCAGGCGCCGGGGGCGCCCGTGTACAGCAACGCGGAGGTCGAGCCCTACCCGGGCGACGGCGACGCGGTGCGCGATCGGCTGGCGCGGCAGCTCGCCGAGCCGGTGCGGTTCGTGGAGGAGATCGAGCGGATGTACGCGGCCGGGGTGCGCACGTTCGTGGAGGTCGGGCCGGGCTCGGTGCTCACGAACCTTGTCGGCGACATCCTGAGCGGGCGGCCGCACCGCGCCGTGGCGCTCGACCGCAAGGGCAAGCACGGCGTGACGAGCCTGTTCGAGGCGGTGGCGCGGCTCGCGGTGGCCGGGGTGCCGCTGGACGCGCGGGTCCTCTGGGACGGGTTCGCGGCGCCGGTGGACCCGCGGGCGCTGCCGAAGCCGAAGCTGGCGCTGCCGATCAACGGCAGCAACTACGGCAAGCCGTACCCGCCGCAGGGCGGGGCGAAGGAGCTGCCGAAGGCGAGCGCTGGGCGGCCGGCGCAAGAGACGGCGCGGGCGGCGGTAGCGAGCGCGTCGGTGCCGGTGGCGCGCGCGTCGGCGCCGGTAGCGAGCGTGTCGGCGCCGGTGGTGCGCGCGTCGACGCCGGCGGGGAGCGCATCGGGGCCGAGGAGCGTGAGCGCGTCGGCCGCGGTGGTGCGCGCGCCAGAGCCCGCAGTGAGCGCGTCGCGGCCGGCCGTGAGCGCGTCGGCGCCGGCAGTGAGCGCGTCGGTGCCCGCGGTGAGCGCGTCGGTGCCCGCAGTGAACGCGTCGGTGCCCGCGGTGAGCGCGTCGGGGCCGAGGATCGTGAGCACGTCAGCGCCGGCCGTGAGCGCGTCAGCGCCGGCAGTGCGCGCATCGCGGCCGGCCGTGAGCGCGTCGGCGCCCGTGGCGAGCGCCTCGTGGCTCGCCGCTTACCAGGAGGCGCAGCGCGCCACGGCAGAAGCCCACAGCGTGTACCAGCGCACGATGGCCGAGACCCACATCGCCTTCCTGCAGGCGGCCGAGGCCTCCTTCGCAGGGCTCGCCGCGCTCGCGACCGGCGCTTCGTACCCGGTCGCTGCCACGGTGGCGCCCGAGGCGTGGCCTGCGCCCGCGCTCCTCGCGCCGGTGCATCGAGGGCCGGTCTCGGAGGCGGCGCTGGGGCCCGCAGCGGCGCAGGTCCTGCACAACGGCGGGGGCAGAGGCAGCGCGATCCAGGACGGCCTGAACGGCACCGGCGGGCAGCATCACGCGGCGGTCGCGGCGCTGACCGCGGCGCCCGTCGCGGCAGCGAAGTCGGCGGTCGCGACGCCCGCGGCGCCGGCCGTGACAGCGAAGGCGGCAGTCGCGCCGCCCGCGCCCGCGGCGCCGGCCGTGACAGCGAAGGCGGCGATCGCGACGCCCGCGCCCGCGGCGCCGGCCGTGGCAGCGAAGGCGGCCGTTGCCGCCGCGCCGGGCGTCGATCTCGAGCGGATGGTCCTCGAGGTGGTCGCCGAGAAGACGGGATACCCCGTCCCCATGCTCGGGCTGCAGATGGAGCTGGAGAGCGATCTCGGGATCGACAGCATCAAGCGGGTGGAGATCCTGTCCTCGGTCCGGGACCGGACGCCCGGACTGTCGGAGGTCGACGCCTCGGCGTTGGCGCAGCTGCGCACGCTCGGCCAGGTGGTCGACCACCTCCGCGCTTCGATGCCCGCCGCCGCACCGGCGGCCGGTGCCAGGCCGGCTGTGGCTGCTCCCGCCGCCGCAACGGCGCCCGCAGCAGCAGCGCCGGCGGGCGCTGGCGCTGCGGCGCCCGAGGTCGAGCGGATCGTGATGGCGGTGGTCGCCGAGACGACGGGCTACCCGGCCGAGATGCTCGGGCTGCAGATGGAGCTGGAGAGCGATCTGGGGATCGACAGCATCAAGCGGGTGGAGATCCTGTCGGCGGTGCGGGATCGCACGCCCGGGCTGTCGGAGGTCGACGCCTCGGCGCTGGCGCAGCTGCGCACGCTCGGCCAAGTGGTCGACCACCTCCGCGCCTCGCTGCCCGCCGGGGCACCGGCGGCCAGCGCCAGGCCGGATGCCGGCGCTCCCGTCTCGGCAACGGCATCCGCCGGCGCTGCGGCGCCCGCGGCGTCCGAGGTCGAGCGGATCGTGATGGCGGTGGTCGCCGAGACGACGGGCTACCCGGCCGAGATGCTCGGGCTGCAGATGGAGCTGGAGAGCGATCTCGGGATCGACAGCATCAAGCGGGTGGAGATCCTGTCGGCGGTGCGGGATCGCACGCCCGGGCTGTCGGAGGTCGACGCTTCGGCGCTGGCGCAGCTGCGCACGCTCGGCCAGGTGGTCGACCACCTCCGCGCCTCGCTGCCCGCCGGGGCGCCGGCGGCCGCCGCCAGGCCGGCTGTCGCCGCGCCTGCGGCCGCCACCCCTGCGGCCACGCCGGCCGTCGCTCCCGCCGCGGCGGCGCCCGCGGCGTCCGAGGTCGAGCGGATCGTGATGGCGGTGGTCGCCGAGACGACGGGCTACCCGGCCGAGATGCTCGGGCTGCAGATGGAGCTGGAGAGCGATCTGGGGATCGACAGCATCAAGCGGGTGGAGATCCTGTCGGCGGTGCGGGATCGCACGCCCGGGCTGTCGGAGGTCGACGCCTCGGCGCTGGCGCAGCTGCGCACGCTCGGCCAGGTGGTCGACCACCTCCGCGCCTCGCTGCCCGCACCCGCGCCGGCCGCCGGAGCTTCCGCCGCGGCGCCTGCACCCGCGCCGGCCGGAGCTTCCGCCGCGGTGCCCGCAGCGGCCGAGGTCGAGCGGGTCGTGATGGCAGTGGTCGCCGAGACGACCGGCTACCCGGCCGAGATGCTCGGGCTGCAGATGGAGCTGGAGAGCGATCTGGGGATCGACAGCATCAAGCGGGTGGAGATCCTGTCGGCGGTGCGGGATCGCACGCCCGGGCTGTCGGAGGTCGACGCCTCGGCGCTGGCGCAGCTGCGCACGCTCGGCCAGGTGGTCGACCACCTCCGCGCGAGCCTCGGCTCCGCCGCCGGCGACGCCCCGGCGACGCCCGCCGCGGCGCCCGCCGCCGCGCAGCTCGGCCGGTGGACGCTCGTCGAGGCGCCGGCGCCCGCCGCCGGCCTGGCGATGCCCGGCCTCTTCGACGCCGGCACCGTGGTGGTGACCGGCCACGACACGCTCGGCCCCGCGCTCGTCGCCGCCCTCGCGGCCCGCGGGATCGCCGCCGAGCACGCCGCCGCCGTGCCCCGCGGCGCCCGCGGCGCCGTGTTCCTCGGCGGCCTGCGCGACCTCGCCACGGCCGACGAGACGCTCGCCGTCCACCGCGAGGCGTTCCTCGCGGCCCAGGCGATCGCGGCGAAGCCGGCCCTGTTCGTCACGGTCCAGGACACCGGCGGCGACTTCGGCGTCGCCGGCTCGGACCGCGCCTGGGTGGGCGGGCTGCCAGGCCTCGTGAAGACCGCGGCGATGGAGTGGCCCGAGGCGTCCTGCCGCGCGATCGACATCGAGCGCGACGGCCGGCCCGCCGCCGAGCTCGCCGATGCCATCGTCGCGGAGCTCCTGTCCGGCGGCGTCGAGCTCGAGATCGGCCTGCGCGCGGACGGCCGGCGCACCACGCCGCGCAGCGTCCGGCAGGACGCGCAGCCCGGGCCGCTCCCCCTCGGGCCGTCCGACGTGGTCGTGGCCAGCGGCGGCGCCCGCGGCGTCACCGCGGCGACGCTGATCGCGCTCGCCAGGGCCAGCCGCGCGAGGTTCGCGCTGCTCGGCCGCACCGCGATCGAGGACGACCCGGTCGCGTGCCGCGGCGCCGACGGCGAGGCCGCGCTCAAGGCGGCGCTCGTCAAGGCCGCGTCCTCCGCGGGCCAGAAGGCGACGCCGGCGGAGATCGGCCGCCAGGTCGCGAAGATCCTCGCCAACCGCGAGGTCCGCGCGACGCTCGACGCGATCCGCGCGGCCGGCGGCGAGGCCCTCTACGTCCCCGCCGACGTGAACGACGCGCGCGCCGTGGCCGCGGCGCTCGACCAGGTGCGCCGCGCCTTCGGCCCGGTCACCGCGATCGTCCACGGCGCGGGCGTGCTCGCCGACAAGCTCGTCGCCGAGAAGACGGTCGAGCAGTTCGACCGCGTGTTCAGCACGAAGGTCGACGGCCTCCGGGCCCTGCTCGGCGCGACCGCGGGCGACCCGCTCAAGGCGATCGTCCTCTTCAGCTCGATCGCGGCGCGCACCGGCAACAAGGGGCAGTGCGACTACGCGATGGCGAACGAGGTCCTGAACAAGGTCGCCGCCGCCGAGGCCGCCCGCCGCCCGGGCTGCCGCGTGAAGTCGCTCGGCTGGGGACCCTGGCAGGGCGGCATGGTGAACGCGGCGCTCGAGGCGCACTTCGCGCAGCTCGGCGTGCCGCTCATCCCGCTCGCCGCCGGCGCGAAGATGCTGCTCGACGAGCTCTGCGACGGCTCGGGCGACCGCGGCGCGAGCGGGCCGGGCTCCGCTTCGCCCGGCGCGGTCGAGCTCGTGCTCGGCGCCGAGCCGGCGACGCTCGCGGCCCCCGAGCATGGCCGGAGGGTCGCGCTGGCCGTCCGCGCCGACCGCGCGACGCACCCCTACCTCGGCGATCACGCCATCAACGGCGTCCCCGTCGTGCCGGTGGTGATCGCCCTCGAGTGGTTCGCCCGCGCCGCGCGCGCGTGCCGGCCGGATCTCGTCGTGACCGAGCTCCGCGACGTGCGGGTGCTGCGCGGGATCAAGCTCACGGCGTACGAGTCGGGCGGCGAGGTGTTCCGCGTCGACTGCCGCGAGGTGAGCAACGGCGAAGGCGCGGTGCTCGCGGCCGAGCTGCGCGGGCCCCAGGGGGCGCTGCACTACGCGGCGACCATCGAGATGGGGCAGGCCGAGGGGCGCGTGGCCCCGAAGGGCCCGGCCCTGCCGTCGCTCGGCCCGTGGCCCGGCGGCGACCTGTACGACGGCCGCACGCTCTTCCACGGCCGCGATTTCCAGGTGATCCGGCAGCTCGACGGCGTGAGCCGCGAGGGGATCGTGGGGACGGTTGTAGGCCTGCGCGAGGCCGGCTGGGTGTCCCAGCCGTGGAAGACCGACCCGGCGGCGCTCGACGGCGGGCTGCAGCTCGCGACGCTGTGGACGCAGCACGTGCTCGGCGGCGCGGCGCTCCCGATGTCCGTGGGCGCGCTGCACACCTTCGCCGAGGGGCCGTCCGACGGCCCGCTGCGCGCGGTGGTGCGCGGGCAGATCGTGGCCCGCGACCGCACCAAGGCGGACATCGCGTTCGTCGACCACGAGGGCACGCTCGTCGCCGAGCTGCGCGACGTGCAGTACGTCCTCCGCCCCGACACGGCGCGCGGCCAGGCGTGATCGAGGCAACCGTGTTCGAGCCCATCGCCATCGTCGGCCGCGGGTGCGTCCTGCCGGGCGCGCTCCACCCCGCGGCCCTCTGGGACAACGTGCTCGCCGGCAGGGACCTCGTGTCCGGCGCCCCCGACGGCCGCTGGCGCCTGTCGCGCGAGCGCGCGCTCGCCGGCGTCGCGCTCGCCGGCGGCGTGCGCGACGTGCGCGATGTGAAGGACCGCGCGTGGAGCGACCGCGGCGGCTACGTCACCGAGTTCGACGAGCACTTCCGCCGCGTGCTGGCCGGGGACCCGTTCCCGCGGCGCAGCGGTCCGCCCGAGTCCCTGCTCGCGCTCGACCCGCTCTTCCAGTGGGTGCTCTACGCGGGCCGCGAGGCGCTGCGCGAGGCCGGCCACGAGGGCCGGTCCGACCGCGCGGGCGCGGTGGTCGGGAACCTCTCGTTCCCCTCGTCGGCGATGTCGGCGTGGTGCGAGTCGACGTGGCTCGGCGATCTCGCCGGCGTCGCGCGGCCCGATCCGCGCAACCGGTTCATGTCGGGGCTGCCTGCCCACCTGCTCGCCGACGCGCTCGGCCTCGGGGCCGGGGCGTTCGCGCTCGACGCCGCGTGCGCGTCGTCGCTCTACGCGATCGCGCTCGCCTGCGAGCGCCTGCAGGACCGCGAGGCCGACCGGATGCTCGCCGGCGCGGTGTGCCGGTCGGACGATCTCTTCATGCACATCGGGTTCTGCGCGCTGTCGGCCATGAGCCGCACCGGGCGCAGCCGCCCGTTCTCGTCGGAGGCCGACGGCCTGGTCCCGGCGGAGGGCGCGGCGTTCGTGGTCCTCGAGCGCCTGGCCGACGCGGAGGCCGCGCGCAGGCCCATCCTGGGCGTGATCCGCGGGGTCGGCCTGTCGAACGACGGCCGCGGCCGCGGCCTGCTCGCGCCGGCGGTCGAGGGCCAGCTGCGCGCGATGCGGGCCGCGTACGCCGTGGCCGGCCTCGATCCCGGCGAGGTCTCGCTCCTCGAGTGCCACGCGACGGGCACCCCCCTCGGCGACGCGACCGAGATCGCGACCCTCACCGAGGTGTTCGGCCCCCGCGAAGTCCCGCTCGGCTCGCTCAAGTCGAACCTCGGTCACCTCGTCACGACCGCCGGCGCGGCCGGGCTCCTCAAGCTGCTCGGCGCCATGGCGGCGGGGGTCCGGCCGCCCACGTTGCACGCCGATCCGCTGAGCGACGCGGTGGCCGCGAGCCCGTTCCGGGTGCTGCAGCGGGCCGAGCCGTGGGAGGGCCGGCGGCTCGCGGGCCTGTCGGCGTTCGGGTTCGGCGGGAACAACGCCCACCTCCTCGTGGAGGCGTACGAGCCCGCCTCGCCGAAGGGGCGCGCCGCCCACGCCACGCACGCCGCGTCGCACCCGGCCGCGTCGCGCCTCGCCCCGGCTGCGCCGCCCGCCCCGGCCGGTCACCTGGCCGTTGTGGCGATGGGCCTGTGCGTCGGTGAGCTCCGCGGCGTCCGGGCGTTCGCCGAGCCGCTCCTCTCGGGCGGCGGCGCGGATCCTCGCCGCGCGACCGTCGCGCTGCCCGCGGATCGCCTCCGGTTCCCGCCGCGCGATCTGCAGCAGGCGCTCGCCCAGCAGACGCTGCTGCTCGAGGCGGCGATCGAGGCGACCGAGGGGCTCGCGCTGCCGCGCGACCGCACCGCCGTGCTCATCGGCATGGGCGCCGACACCGAGGTGTGCCGGTACATGACGCGCTGGCGGGTCGCCGAGACGGCGCCGGCGCGGCTCGGCCCGTCGGTCGACGTCGGCGCGCTGCGGGATTCGATCATCCCTGCCCTCCAGGCGGCGGGTGTCGTCGGGAACATGCCGAACATCCCGGCGAACCGGCTGAACAGCCAGCTCGACGTCGGCGGACCGTCGTTCACGATCGCGGCCGAGGAGCTCTCCGGGCCCTGGGCGCTGCGCGTCGCGTCCCGCGCCCTGCGCGCCGGCACCGTGGACGCCGCGATCGTCGGCGCCGTGGACCTCTCGTGCGAGCCCGCCCACGTGGCCGCGCTCGAGGCGCTCGGCGTTCACCTGCCCCCCGGCGACGCCGCGGTCGTGCTCGTGCTCGAGCGGCTCGACGACGCCGTTCGACAGCGGCACCCGGTGCTGGCCGTGGTCGTGGACGAGCCGGCCGACCCCGGGCTCGTGCTGTCGGCCACGGATCTCGCGCCGCGGTTCGGCCATGCGCACGCCGCCTCCGGCCTGCTGCATGTCGCCGCCGCGGTGCTCGCCTGCCGTCATGCCCGGAAGCCCGACGGAACGCCGTGGACCGACGACGTCCGCGTCGCCGAGGTCCGCTGCGCCGGCCTCGGCGGGGGCTCGCTGTCGGTCCGCATCGGGGCCGGCGGTCCGGCCGCGCCGCTCCCGCCGCCACGATCGGCGGAGGGCCCGGTGCTCACGCTCCCCGCCCACCCGCCGGCGATCGTCGTACCCGGCGCGGCCTCCTCCTCATCCCCTGGAGACTCCATGGAACCTGCGCCGCCTCTGCCGTCCGCTCTCGACGACCTGCCGTCGCTGTACCCCGGGCCCACGGGTTTCTCTGCCGCCGACGCGCCGCCGCTGCTGTCCTGGGACGAGCCGCGGCCGGTCGCGTCGGAGCTCGTCGGGGCCCCTGCCGCCGACCTCCCGATCGCGCCGTTGCCGGTCGCGCCGGCGCTCGTCGAGGCCGCGGCCATGTACCTCCCGAACGAGCCGCTGCCGGTCGCGCCGGAGCTCGTCGAGGCCGGAGCGGTGGACATCCCGGGCGACGTGATCGCCGGTGCGGCGGCGTTCACCGTTCAGCTGGCGCAGATCCACAGGGAGTGGGCAGAGCAGCAGGCCCAGGTCCACCGCCGGTTCCTGCAGATGCGGCAGCGCGCGCTGGACTCGCTCGTCCAGGCGTCGTCGGGCGTGGCCGCGGTGGTGCACGCGACGCCCTCGGCGCAGGTCTCCCGCGTCGCCCCGGTCCGCGCCGAGTCGCCGCGCCCCGTCGAGTCGCCGCGCCCGACCCGCGTCGAGCCGCCGCGGCCGATCGAGGCGCTGCGCCCCGTGGAATCGCCGCGCCCCACCGCTGCGCCGCAACCTCCGCCGCGGCCGGTGGACACGCCGCGCCCGACCCGCGCCGAGTCGCCGCGCCCGGCGGAGCCGTCGCGCCCCGCCGCCGCGCCGCAGCCTTCGCCGCGCCCCGCCGCCGCGCCGCAGCCTTCGCCGCGCCCCGCCGCGGCTGCCCTCGCGCCGCGGGGCCCCCGGTTCAGCCGCGAGCAGCTCGAGCGCCTCGCCTCGGGCCGGATCTCCGACGTGTTCGGCCCGCTCTTCGCCCGGCAGGACGGCTATCGCCGCCAGGTGCGCATGCCGATGCCGCCGCTGCTGCTCGCCGACCGGGTCACCGGGATCGACGCCGAGCCCGGCTCGATGAAGCTCGGCACGATGTGGACCGAGACCGACGTCCGGTGGGACTCCTGGTACCTCCACGACGGCGCGATGCCGGCCGGCATCATGATCGAGAGCGGCCAGGCCGACCTGCTGCTCATCAGCTGGCTCGGCGCCGACTTCGAGAACAAGGGCGAGCGCGTCTACCGGCTGCTCGGCTGCGAGCTCACCTTCTACGGCGGCCTGCCGCGCCCGGGCGACACGCTCGTCTACGACATCCACGTCGACGGGCACGCGAAGCACGGCGACGTCCGCCTGTTCTTCTTCCACTACGACTGTCGCATCGGCGGCGAGCTGCGGCTGAAGACGCGCAAGGGCCAGGCCGGCTTCTTCACCGACGAGGAGCTCGCGAGCTCCGGCGGCGTCCTCTGGGACGCGGACACCGCCGAGCACGCGGCGACCGCCCGCCTCGATCCGCCGCGGATCGCCTGCCAGAAGTCCGCGTTCGACCGGGCCGACCTCGTTTCGTTCGCGGCCGGCGACGGCGCGGCGGCGTTCGGCCCCGGCTTCGAGCGCCTGCGCACCCACGTCAGGACGCCGCGGATCAGCGCGCCGCCCATGCTGTTCTTCGAGCGCGTCGACGTGTTCGATCCCGCGGGCGGCCCGTGGAAGCGCGGTTATCTCAGGGCCACGCTGCCGATCACGAAGGACGGCTGGTACTTCGAGGGCCACTTCAAGGACGACCCGTGCATGCCGGGCACGCTCATGTTCGAGGGCTGCCTGCAGGCGCTCGCGTTCACCATGGCGGCGATGGGCTTCACGGTGGACGCGGACGGCTTCCGCTTCGAGCCGGTGCCCGAGATCCCCTACCTGCTCCGCTGCCGCGGCCAGGTCGTCCCGACGAGCCGGCTGCTCACGTAC
Organism: Sorangium sp. So ce887; assembly: GCF_051521455.1. Taxonomy (NCBI): domain Bacteria; kingdom Pseudomonadati; phylum Myxococcota; order Polyangiales; family Polyangiaceae; genus Sorangium; species Sorangium sp. So ce887. The sequence goes on from NZ_CP150354.1 coordinate 1,263,449, forward strand.
GAGGTGTTCATCGAGGAGGTCCACGACGGCCCGCACCCGACGGTGTTCGCCGACTTCCTGTGCACGGTCGACGGCCTCAAGGCGTTCCATGCCCGCCGCGTGGGCCTGCGCCTGAGCCCGGACTGGCCGCTCTCGGGCTCCCCCGAGCTCCTCGACGGCCACGTCGAGCCGAAGCCGGTCGCGCGGGTCCCCGGGTCCGAGCTCGGCGCGCCGCCGCCCGACGGCGCCGGCTCTGACGACGCGCACGCCGGCGGCTTCCCGTTCGACTACCGGAGCCTGCTCTCGTGCGCCTGGGGCAGGCCGTCGGACGCCTTCGGCCCGCTCTACCGCAGGTTCGACGAGGGCCGGCACGTCGCCCGGCTCCCGGGGCCGCCGTACCACTTCATGAGCCGGGTCCTCTCGGTCTCGAGCCCCATGGCGGCGATGAAGGCCGGCGCGAAGGTCGAGGTCGAGTACGACGTCCCGGAGGACGCCTGGTACTTCGACGAGAACGCGAGCCTCACCATGCCGTTCGCGGTGGTGCTCGAGGCCGCGCTCCAGACGTGCGGCTGGCTCGCGAGCTACGCCGGCTGCGCGCTCTCGAGCGAGGGCGCGCTGTACTTCCGCAACCTCGACGGCAAGGGCACGCTGCGCGGCGAGGTCCTGCCGGCGTCGGCCGGCGGCGCGCTGCGCACGACGTCGCGGCTCACGAACCTCTCGCGGTCGGGCGGCATGATCATCCTGGCGTTCCGGGTCGAGTGCAGCCTCGGCGGCGCCCCGGTGTACGACCTCGATACGGTGTTCGGCTTCTTCCCGAAGGCCGCGCTCGCGACGCAGATCGGCATCCCGCCGAAGCCCGAGGAGCTCGCCGCGCTGGAGGCGCCGTCCGATTTCGAGGTCGATCTCCGCGAGCGCCCCGCGCGTTACTGCGGGGACAAGCTCGGGCTCGCGCGGCCGTCTCTGCTGATGATCGACCGCGTCGATGGCCTGTGGCAAACCGGCGGCCGGAAGGGGCTCGGCCGGCTGCGCGCGCAGCGGGACGTCCAGGCCTCGGAGTGGTTCTTCAAGGCCCATTTCCTGGGCGATCCGGTGCAACCCGGCTCGCTCGGCATCGAGGCGATGCTGCAGACGATCCAGTTCTGGATGCTGCACCACGACCTCCACGCGGGCCTCGCCGACCCGCGGTTCGAGCCGGTGATGACGGGGCACGAGCACTCCTGGCGCTACCGCGGCCAGGTGCTGCCGAGCAGCCGGCGGGTGACGGTCGAGACCGACATCCTCGAGGTCGGCCGCGACGACCGCGGGCCCTTCGTCATCGCCGAGTCCTACCTGTGGGTGGACGGCCTCCGCATCTACGGCGCGACGCTCGGCGTGCGGATCGTCGACGGCGCTCCGCCGCCCCGCGCGCGGCGCGACGTCGGCTTCGACGTCCGCGGGAACGCGCGCCACCTCGCCTCGCTCCCTGGCGCCGTGCTCCGGAGCCAGGGCCCTCGCCTCCAGCAGCAGCCCGCGGGGCGGGCCGCCCCGTCGCCGGAGGCCGAGGACGCCGAGGAGGTGCTGGATCCGGCCGGCTGGGTGGCGGATCACTGCCCCACCTGGACGCTCCCGGCGCTCCCCGGCATGAGCATGGTCGACCGGCTGGCCGGCGCCGCTGTGCGGGCGCGCCCGGGGAGCGTGGTCGTGGCCGTGGAGGACGTGGTGGTGCTCCGCTGGCTGCCCGTGCCGGGGCCGGTGCGCGTCAAGGCCGAGGCCACCGGATCCGGCGATGTCCTCGACGTGCGGCTCCTCGCGTGGCGCGAGGCCTCGAACCCGGCGCTCTCGCGGTTCGAGCCGGTGTGCACCGGCCGCGTGCGGGTGGCCGGCGCGTACCCGCCCGCCCCCGCGCTGGAGCCGGCGCTCGACGCGCCGGAGGCCGACGATCCCTACGCGGTGGGCACGCTGTTCCACGGCCCGGCGTTCCGGTACCTGACCTCGCTGCGGCTCGGCGCGCGCGGCGCCTCGGCGGTGCTCGATCCCGGCAAGGGCTCGGTGCCTCCCGGGACGCTGCACCAGGGCATGCTCGACGCGTTGACCCACGCCATCCCGCACGACCGGCTGTTCCTGTGGGATCCGGAGAGCCCTCCCGGCCACATCGCGTTCCCGTCGCGCATCCCGTCGCTCCGCCTGTTCGGGCCGTCGCCCGACGCGCCCGTGCGCATCGAGGTGCGCTACGAGGGCCGCGAGGATCGCTTCGTCTCGTTCCGGGTGCAGGCCATCGCGGGGGCCGGCACGGCCGCCGGGGAGCGCGTCTGGCTGGAGCTCCGCCTCGTCGAGGTGCTGATCCCGCAGGGGTCTGTCGGCGGCGCGCCGCCCGGGATCCGCAGGGCGTTCCTGCGCGACCGCGCCCCGGTCGACCTCGGCGTCTCGCGCGTCGACGCGGCGTCGGGCGAGGCGCGCTGCGGTCCGGCCGACGTGCGCACGATGGACTGGATGCCGGGCACGGTGGCGCACCTGTACGCCGCGTCGGGCGATCTCGTCGAGGCGGCGGCCGTGAAGGATCACGTCGCGCGGCGCGCCGGCGTGCACCCGTCGACGGTCTCCCTCGCCGGCGTCTCCTCGGCGCAGCCGCTGACGCGCTGGCCGTTCGCGGTGGCGCGCGAGGGCTCCGAGGTCGTGGTCCGCGACGCCGGCCCGCCGGTGATCGACATCGAGCCTGTGCGCCGCTACTGGGGCGCGGCCATGGGCCTCGGCCGGTGGCCCGCGGAGGACCTGTACTTCGGCCTCATCGAGCGGTTCATCCGCCGGGTGCACATCGCCGACCCCGCGGCGTTCCGCGCCGTGAAGGGCCGGAGCCTGCTCTACGTCGGCAACCACCAGGTCGCCGTGGAGTCGCTGCTCTTCGGCATCGCCGTCTCGGGCCTCACGGGGGTCTCGACGGTCACGCTGGCCAAGGCCGAGCACCGGGCGACGTGGCTCGGCACGATGCTCGCGCACTGCTTCGCGTACCCGGGCGCGCGCGATCCGAAGGTGATCACGTACTTCGATCGCGAGGACAGGGCGTCGCTCGGGACCATCATCGCGGAGCTCGGGGCCGAGATGCAGGGCTCCGGCAAGGGGGTGATGGTGCACGTCGAGGGCACGCGGTCGCTCGAGTGCCGCACGCCGGTGCGCAAGATGAGCGGCGCGTTCATCGACATGGCGCTCGCGGTGGGCGTCCCGGTGGTGCCCGTGCGCTTCTCGGGCGCGCTGCCGCCGGAGCCGCTCGAGACGCGGCTCGAGTTCCCGCTGGGCATGGGCGTGCAGGACATCTGGATCGGCCGCCCGCTGCTCCCCGAGGAGCTCGCGGGGCTGACCTACAAGGACCGCAAGGACCTCGTGATCAGCGGCATCAACGGGCTTGGCCCGAGCAACGAGGTCGAGCAGCCGTTCCCCGGCGACCCGGCGTTCGCGGCGTCGGTGGACGCCTGGGTGGCGGAGGCGGGCGTCGCGCACGAGGACGCGACGGTCTTCCGGGTGCTGGAGGCGTGCGCCGACCCGACGCCGGAGACGGCCGCCATCCTGGAGGCTGGGCGCACGGGGCGGCTCGTTCCGCCCGACGCCCGGCGGGCGGACTGGCTGCGGGCGCTCGCCGCGCGGCTCCTCGGCAGGCGGCTCGCGGGGTGAGCCGGGGCGGCTCTCCCCGCGCCCACACCCTCTCATCGCCGAACGCCACCGCGACGGTGGCCGGCGCTGCGCTCCGCTCGAGCCGGTGGGGCGCCCCGGGAGGCGGCGGCCGCCGCGCGGTGGGCCGCCTTCCCGCTTGATCGCGCCGCGACGCGGGGGATACCCTCCGCGCATGCGTCGCCTGGTCTCGTGCGTCCTTCTCCTCTCGTCTTTCGCCCTCGCGCCGGGTTGCGCGACCTACACGCAGGATCTCGATCGCGCCCGCAGCCACTACGAGGCGAACCGGTTCGAGCAGGCGCTTTCGCTGTTCCGCGTGCTCGAGCACGACATGGACTCGTTCTCGCTCCCGGAGCGGGCGCAGTACGCGTACCTCCGGGGCATGACGGACTACCGCCTGGCCGAGCTTGCGCCGCAGGGCACCGGTGTCGCCGATCCGCGCAAGGGCTACCGCGACAACGCGCGCCACTGGCTCGGGCTCGCCGCGGCGATCGAGAAGCAGACCCCCGGAGGCGTCACGAGCGAGCAGAAGATCCGCCTCACCGAGACGCTCGCGGATCTCAACCGCGATGTGTACGGCGGCGCCGAGGCGCTGCCGGAGACCGGCGCCGCGCCCGACGCTGCGCCGAAGCCCGACGCTGCTCCTGAATCGCCGGCCGATGCGCCGGAAGCCCCGGCGCCCACGCTCTGACCTCGGCGCGCCGGCGCCCGCGGTCGTCGTGCCTCGGCGCGCCGCTGGCGCCGCGCCGTGCACTGGGTTCGCGCCGCGCGCTGGCATCGTGCCGCGTGCGGGCGTCCCACCGTGTGGGTGGTGGGGTCATTTGAACATGAAGGCGGGAAGGCGGGAAGGAAATCATCAATGATCTTCCCGCCTTCGCGCCTTCATGGGACATCTCTCCGGGCAAATTCCCCCACCACCACCGTGTGGGCGCGCCGGATGGCCTGGACAGGAACAGTGAGGGGGAGATGCGGGGCGGGGCGCCGTTCGTGGCGCTGGAGATCGCCGGTCAGTCGGGCTGCGCTACGACAGCCGCCGGCGCAGGGACTCGATCTCGTCCTTCGCGGCGAGCTTGCGTTTCTTGAGCTGGGCCGCCTCCATGCTCTCCCCCGGTGTCAAGAACGCCCGCCGACCCAGCTGCCTGAGGCGCGAGTCGAGCTCGCGGTGACGCGCTTCCGCCATGCTGAGCCGCTGCTCCGGGCCGACCGACGTCACCGCACGAGGAGAGATGATCTGATGCTTCATGTACCCACCTCCAAGGCCCCACCACAGGGCCGTGAATCCTTCGAGAGCCCACAACAGAAGCCCTCGTTCTGATCGTCGCTGGAGAGGAGACCGCCGCCGAGCTACGAGCCCAAACAGCGGCCTGTGGAACGAATGCGAGATTACCGCAACATGGCGGATCAATGCAGGCTTTTTGTCGGGCGGTACCCTCTGCAACGTCATGGAGCAGCAGCCGAAACCGGGGATTGCCCTACTGCGCACAGCAATCCACCTCCGCTCGGGACGGCCAGGCCGGGAGCTCCGTCCATGCACGAAGCGGAACAACCTCGAGCGTGGGGCTATTCTTCCCGGGTCATGTCGAGCATCAGCATCCCCCGGCTCGCTCTCCTCACCTTTGCGGTCGTCCTGGTCTTCCTCGTCTTCCTCGGTGGATGCACTTCGGAGGCCACGGCGCCGGCCCGGGCGCGTTCCCCGCAAGCGGCCTCGGCGCGTCCGCCGGTCGAGCTCGCACCGGTCGTCATATCGCCCTACTCGGACGCCGAGCTCGCGGCGGAGTTCGAACGGGCGCGCGCGCTGCTCCTGGCTGACAAGGCGCGCGAGGCGGCGCCTCTGTTCGATCGACTGGTCCGTCTCGCGCCTGACGGCGAGGTCGCGCCGCCGAGCCTGTTCAACGCCGGGCTCGCGCACGAGGCGCTCGGCGACCGCGCGCTCGCGGCCGAGCGCTACCGCGAGGTCGCGCGGCGCTTCCCGGACCACGCGGTCGCGCGCGGCGCCCTCTTCCGGCTCGCGCGCGCGGCGGCCGCCCTCGAGCGGTGGCCCGAGCTCGTCGAGGTCTCGCGCCGCCTGCTCCGCCTCGGCGATCTGAGCGTGTTCGAGGCGATCGAGGTGCGCGGCGCCCTCGCGCTCGGCCTCGTCGAGCAGGATCTCGTGGATGAAGCGGCGCGTCAGGTCGGGCTCGCGCGCGATCTCATCGAGGCGCACCGGCTGGGCGAGTCGGGCAAGCCGCCGATCGAGCTCGCGCAGGTGAGCTTTGCGCTCGGCGAGGTGCGGCGGCGCCGGAGCGAGGCCATCACCTTCGTGCCGGTGCCGGCGAGCTTCGCCGAGGCGCTGGAGCGGCGCTGCCAGGGGCTGCTCGATGCGCAGGGCGCCTACACCGAGGCCATGCGGAGCCTCGACGCCCACTGGTCGGCGATGGCGGGCTACCGCATCGGGCAGCTCTACAAGGAGCTCCACCGTGACGTGATGCGGGTCCCGCCGCCGCCGAGCGCCGACACCCCGCGGAAGAAGCAGCTCTTCGAGGGCGCGATGCGCCTGCGCTACCGCGTGCTCCTGGAGAAGGGGCAGAAGATGCTCGCCGGCACCGTCCGCCTCGGCGATCGCACCGGGGAGTCGTCGGGGTGGATCCTCCGGGCCCGCGACGCGCAGCGCGAGATCGATCTCGCGCTCGCGGACGAGCAGGCGGCGCTCGCGCGGCTCCCGTTCACCGAGGCCGAGCTCCTGGCCGCGCTCGACGCCTTGAAGACGGCGGCGCCGCGGCGGCCGTGAGCCCCGCGCCGACGGCCGGACGCGAGGCGCTCAGTTCAGCGTCGGTTCGCACCCGAAGAGCACGTCGAGCTTCGCCTGCACCTCGCCTTGCACGGTCGAGCAGGAGGCGGGGCAGAGGATGATCTTCTTCGGGAGCAGCTCGTCGTCGTAATACCACCCAGGCCCCCGGCCGCAGTCGGCCTCGTCGTCCGCCTTCGGGATCTCCAGCGCGCTGGAGCTCCCCGCCGCGAACCTGACCGCGACCCGGCTCGTGTCGAGGGTCGCGCCCGCGGGCGGCTCGGGGATGAGGAGCTCGCACGGGAGCGCCGACGCGCGGATCTCGGCCATCTTCGCCGAGAACGCGGCGACGTCCGCGGTGACGTCGAACGCGCGCGCCGTCCCGCCGGCGGCGGCGATCTGGTCCAGGTTGGCCAGGGTCGAGCCTTCCACGGCGATGACGTAGGTCTGAACACCGTTGTAGTTGAGCGCCCGCTGCGCGATCTCCGCGGTGCTCGCGACCGTGTTTCCGGCGCACCCGGACGGATCGCCGTCGGTCGCGAGCACGACGATGACCTTGTGGGACGGGTTCGCGTCCTTGTAGGCGGTCGCGTTTGAGAGCACCCCCTGGAGGGCCGGACGCATGGGCGTCCCGCCGCCCGGCGAGGTGCCCCGGATGGAGCCGGTGATCTCGGGCGTGTGCAGCGGCAGCTCGCCGATGGTGACCGCGAGCTGGTCGTAGGCCGTGTGGTCGCAGTCGTTCATTCCGTTGTTGCCCCGCGGGAAGTAGGTCAGCCCCACGTTCATCCCCGCGGAGGCGGCGTCGTTCACGAAGGTCGAGAGCGCGCTCGTGACGCCGCTCCATTTCGAGCCGAGCATGCTGCCGGAGCGGTCGAGCAAGATGAGCATATCGAGCGGCATCAGCGCGGCCGCTGCGCTCGTCTGTGCGCAGGAGGCCCCCTCGTCGAAGCCGCCCGCGCCGGTCGCGCCGAACCCTCCCGCGCCGAGCGACGCGCCTCCGCCCGTGCTGCTCGCCCCGAAGGCGAAGGCGCCGCCTCCGCCGCTCTCGGCGTCTTCCGGCGGGTTGGCGCGCGCGGGCCTCCTGTCCTCGGTGGCCGCGCAGCCGCCCGATAGAGCGGCCAGCGCGGCGGCGACGAGGAAAGGGGCAAACACGGAATGACGTCGGAAGGACATCTCTGCGCTCCTCTGCAAATGGATGCGACGTGGCTCGCGGCCGCGAGGGCTCCACGCGCGAAGTAGTCTGTCTATCGAGGGGTGGCCGAGCTCCGAGACGATCTCGTCAGCATACTGCATCTCTCGAACGCGGGGCGATAGGGGCTCTCCGGTTTGTGGGCCTTGCTTGTCTCGTGATGTCTTCGCTCTCGTCGCTGTCTTTGCTTTCACGGCTTCTCACGGCTTCTCACGGCTCCTCGCAGCTCTCTTGTCCTCGCCCGCGCCGCCGGCGCTGCGCTCCTCGCCGCCGTCGTTTGTCGTCGTTCGTCGCCCTTCGTCGCCCTTCGTCGTCGCTGACCGTTCCGGGTGCTCGCGCGTCGGAACATCATGTTTCCTTGCGCAGCCGCGAAGGACGCGTAATTCCCACGAGGTGCGTCACGATTGCTGGAAAGAGGCGAACATGACTAGGTGGATTCCCTGGGTAATTGCCGCTGTCGCCCTGACGGATCTTGGCTGTTCGACCGCGACGTCCGCTGGCAGCTCGGGCGCGGCGGGGGGCGGCGGCGGCGCTGCCGGGCCGGATGTCTCGAGCGGTGGGGGCGGCGGCGGGGCCGGCGCTCCGTGCCAGATAGACTGCTCGCTCGTCCCGACCTCGCAGTGCATGACGGCCGTGTGCAACGAGGCGACGCGCGCGTGCGAGCTCGTCCCCAGCGCGGGCGGGGAGCCCTGCGACGACAGGGACGCCTGCACGGTCGGCGAGACGTGCGAGGACGGCGTCTGTCAGGGCGGCGCGCAGGAGGACTGCGGCATCGCGCCGGACGGCTGTCACCTCGTCACGTGCGTCGACGCGGGCGGCGAGCCCCGCTGCGGGGTGGAGCCGAGGGAGAACGGGGCGTCGTGCGCGACGGAAGACCGCTGCGTGCTCAACGCGGCGTGCATGGACGGCGCCTGCGTCGGGACCCAGCGGGATTGCTTCTTCTTCCAAGTACCGGACTCCTGTCATGTCGGCGCGTGCAACCCGGCCACCGGTGCGTGCGAGGCGGTCCCGGGGAACGAGGGGACGCCGTGCGCGGACTCCGGCGACCTGTGCAGGGTCGGCAAGACCTGCCAGAGCGGCCGCTGCGAGGGGGGCGTCCCCAAGGACTGCAGCGCGCTGAGCGTCGGGTGCAACGGTGGTGCCTGTGATCCGGGCTCTGGCAATTGCTATGCTGAGCCGATCGCGCCGGGCGGCGCCTGTCTCTCCGGGACCGACGAGTGCAAACGTGGCGTCTGCGACGAGCACGGCGCCTGTATTTCCATCCCTACCCCCGGGGAATCGTGCTCCTCACAGACGGTCGGCTGCACGCGCGGCGTCTGCAGCGACGCCGGGGTGTGCACGCCGCGCTCGGTCCCCGACGGGGGCGTCTGCGTCGACAGCGACTGGTGCACCGTGGGGGAGTCCTGCCTGGCCGGGGTCTGCCAGGGCGGCGGCGACGCGGCGGCGCCGGCGGTCTACTTCCGGGATACGTTCGAGAGCAACGCGGCCGGGTGGGAGCTCGGTCCGACCTGGCAGATCGGCGCGGCGGCGGCCTCCGTCGGGCAGACCTACGGGCACGCCGATCCGGCGCTCGATCACACGGCGACCCCGGACAACGGGCTGGCCGGCGTGGTCATCGGAGGGAACGCCCCCCCCGGCGTTCACCCGTATTTCTACCTGACGAGCCCTGTCATCAACGCCGATGTCACGGGCGGCGTGTACCTGACGTTCTGGCGCTTCCTGAACAGCGATGAGGCGCCCCACATGACGAACCGGGTCGAGGTCTACGACGGCGTCCGGTGGAAGGTGCTCTTCGAGTCGGGGCCCTACCCCGGCGTCCGCGACTCGGCCTGGACGAAGATGCGCTACGACCTGACCCCCCACAAGAACGCGAGCCTGCGGATCCGCTTCGGCTACGAGGTCGGGCGGGATTCCTTCGTCGACACCGTGTCGAGCTGGAGCATCGACGACGTGGAGATCGCGAACGCGGCCTGTCCGTAGAGCGCGACTCGAGGGCTCGGACGACCGAGGCGCAGAGAGCACGGAGAGACACGGACGCGCCGCGTCCTCCGCAGCTCCTCTCGGAGGTTCGATGAGCCGCCGCCCCGGCTCAACGCTCCACGAACGGCCCGAGCGCGGCGGTGATCGCGCGGGAGACCTCCTCGACCGGGCCACCCCCGTCGATGTGGATGACGCGGTCGCCCGGCACGAGCTCCTCCGCCCGCCGGTACGCCTCCGCGAGCCGCGCCTGCAGCTCGGTCCTCTCGAACAGCTCCTCTGCCCCCCCGCGGCCGCGGCGCCGCTTCTCGGCGATCTCGGGCGCCACGTCGATCACCACCGTGGCGTCGGGCCGCCGCGCGTGGCGGTTAAGTGTTCGGATCCATTCCAGAATTTCCTCTGGATCCCCGCCGTCGGCCGCCGTCGTGGACTGGTAGGCCAGGCTCGACAGGTCGTAGCGATCCGAGATCACGATGTACCCGTCGCGGAGGAGCGGCTCGACCTCGGCGCCGAGGTGATCGAGGCGGTCGGCCGAGAAGAGGAGCGCCATCACCTCGGCCTGGCGGGCGCTGGGCAGCGAGATCCGGCGGGTCAGCACCTGCCGGAGCAGCGCGCCCACCGGCCCGGCGCTCGGCTCGCGGGTGACGTGGACGAGGCGCCGCGCGGCCCTGAGGTGCGCCGCGTAGCGCTCGGCCTGCGTGCTCGTGCCGGCGCCGTCGATGCCCTCGAAGACGATGAAGACGCCGCGGCCGGTCTCTCCGGCCGGGCGCGGGGAGGGCGCGGGGCCCTCCTGCTCGGAGCTCCTCTTCACCATCTAGCTGGCCTCCTCGCCCGCTACCGCGACGGGCGGCGCGTCCTCCCCGAGGACGACGTTGTCGATGAGGCGCGCCGTCCCGAGGCGGATGGCGACCGCGAGCAGGGCCCGGTCGCCGATCGCCGCTTCCTCGCTCCAGATCGTCAGCGACTCCGGGTCGGCGAGGTCCACGTAGTCGACGCTCGTCGCGACGGCCGCGAGGCGCGCGCGCGCGGGTCCGAGGAGCGCGGCGGGGCGCCGCTCGCCGCGGGCGAAGGCGCGGCACGCCTCGGCGAGGGCGAGCGGGATGGCGCGCGCCGCGCTCCGCTGCTCGGGCGACAGGTAGGCGTTCCGCGACGACATGGCGAGACCATCGGGCTCGCGCACCGTCGTCGCCCCGACGACCTCGACCGGCAAGAACAGATCGGCGACGACCCGCCGGATCACCTGGAGCTGCTGGTAGTCCTTCCGGCCGAAGACGGCGACGCACGGGCCGGCGAGCGCGAGCAGCTTCGTGACCACGGTGGCGACGCCCTCGAAGTGCACGGGCCGGTGGACGCCGCAGAGCGGGGCCGCGGTCGCGCCGACGCGCACGCGCGTCTCCTCGCCGGGCGGGTACATCGCCGCGGCCTCCGGCGCGAACATGCCCGAGGCGCCGGCCTCGGCGCAGGCGGCGCGGTCGCGCTCGAGCGGCCGCGGGTAGCGCGCGAGATCCTCGCCGGCGCCGAACTGCGTCGGATTGACGAAGAGGGTCACCGCCACGAAGTCCGCTCTCCGCCGCGCCTCCGCGATCAACGCGAGGTGGCCTGCGTGGAGCGCGCCCATCGTCGGAACGAGGCCGACGCGGCGTCCCGCCGCGCGCGCTCGCTCGCAGGCGTGCCTCAGCTCGCCCGGATGTCGCCAGAATTCCATAGGCGGACCCTATCAGACCTGGGCTAAAATCGGAGCTTCGACCATGGTTGACCTTCCCTCCTCCACGGATACCACCCTCGCCTCCGGCTCCGGCGGCGACACGGATGCTGACCAGACCGACAGGCCCGGAGCGGGCTCCAGCGACCCGACCGGAGCGAGGTCTGGAGGGAGCGCCGCCCCGGCGAGCGGTCCGGTGTCGATCCCTGTCCCCTCGGGGCCGATCCCGATCGAGGGCGACCCGGCGCACTACCTGAACCGGGAGCTCTCGTGGCTCGAGTTCAACGCGCGGGTGCTGGCGGAGGCGAGATCGCACGAGGTGCCGCTGTTCGAGCGCCTCAAGTTCCTGAGCATCTTCTTCGCCAACCTCGACGAGTTCTTCATGGTGCGCGTCGCCGGCCTCCAGGCGCAGACGCAGCGCACGATCGCGGAGGTCCCGCCGGACGGGCTCACGGCCCACGAGCAGCTCGTGGCGATCGGCGCGCGGGTCCACGCGCTCGTCGACGACGCCTACCAGCTGTGGAACTCGGACCTGATCCCGGCGCTCCGGCGCGCCGGCATCGTGATCGTCCGGCCGGACGAGCTCGGCCCGACCGAGCTCAGCGCGCTCGACGATCGGTTCCGCACGGACATCTTCCCGATCCTCACGCCCATCGCGATCGATCCGGGGCACCCGTTCCCGCACCTGCGCAACAAGATGATCAACCTCGGGATCATGTTCTCCCGAGAGCATGAAGCGCAGGAGCCCGGCTTCGCGGTCATCCAGGTGCCGCCGATGCTGAGCCGGCTGATGAAGGTCCGCCTGGAGGGCGCGACGCGCGCCTTCGTCCTGCTCGAGGACGTGATCGCCCGGCACGTGAAGGACTTCTTCCCCTCGGGCAGGCTGCGCGGGACGTACGCCTTCCGCGTCACCCGGAACTGGGACCTCGAGATCGACGAGGAGGAGGGCGAGGACCTCCTGGAGACGATCCAGGCCGAGCTCCGCCGGCGCGATCGCGGCAACGCCGTGCGCCTGGAGATCGGCATCGGCGAGGGCGCCGGCACCTCGGTCCAGCGGCTCTGCCGCGCCCTCAAGGTCGACGCGTCGCTCGCCGTCTACAGGGTGCCGGGGCCGCTCCACATCGCCGACCTCATGGGCATCGTCGCGGACGACGAGCGCCGTGAGTACCGCGACGAGCCGTTCTCGCCGCAGGTCCCGCCGGTCTTCCGGGACGTCGAGGACATCTTCGCCGTCATCCGGGAGCAGGACGTGCTCCTGCACCATCCGTACGAGTCGTTCGATCCGATCGCCGAGTTCGTCTCCCGCGCGGCGGATGATCCGAACGTCCTCGCGATCAAGCAGACGCTCTACCGGACCGGCGGCGACTCGCCGATCCTGAAGGCGCTCGCCCGCGCGGCCGAGAGCGGCAAGCAGGTGACGGCCATCGTCGAGCTGAAGGCGCGCTTCGACGAGGCGAGCAACATCCAGTGGGCGAGGATGCTCGAGCAGAGCGGCGTGCAGGTGATCTACGGCCTGCTCGGGCTGAAGACGCACGCGAAGGCGCTGCTCGTCGTGCGGCGCGAGAAGGACAAGCTGCGCCGCTACGTGCACCTCTCGACGGGCAACTACAACCCGCAGACGGCGCGGCTCTACACCGACATCGGCCTGTTCACGGCGAACCGGGAGATCGGCGAGGACATGACGTCGCTCTTCAACCTCCTGACGGGCTACAGCGCGCCGCCCAAGTGGAACCGCCTCCTCGTGGCGCCGCTCGGCCTGCACGCGGCGGTGCTGGGCCTCATCGCGCGCGAGACGGCGCACGCGCGGGCCGGGCGCAAGGCGGAGATCGTGGCGCAGATGAATGCGCTCGTGGACGTCGACGTCATCGACGCGCTCTACGCGGCGTCGCAGGCCGGGGTCGACATCAAGCTCGCGGTGCGCGGCATCTGCTGCCTCCGGCCTGGGATCCCTGGGCTCTCGGAGCGGATCCAGGTGCGCGCGATCATCGATCGCTTCCTCGAGCACAAGCGCCTGTTCCGGTTCGCGAACGGCGGCAATGAGGAGATCTACATGTCGAGCGCCGACTGGATGCCGCGCAACTTCCATCGCCGCGTCGAGCTGATGGTCCCGATCATCGAGCCTGCCATCCGCGCGCGCGTGGAGGACATGCTGAGCACCGCGACCTCCGACACGGCGAAGACCTGGGAGCTCGCGAGCGACGGCAGCTACCACAAGCTCCAGGTGCCCTCCGGCACCCCCGCGCTGCGGTCGCAGCAGCGCTTCATCGAGATCGCGCGCGAGCGGGTGAAGCTCAGCGATCCGCTGGCGCGCGGCGGCGGGCGTTTCCACATCCTCCGCATGCCTGTGAACGCGTCGGACGGAGAGTCGCGGCACCGCAAGGGCGGCAAGAAGAAGAAGGGCCTCTCCTGAGCGACGGGCGCCCTGGCGGCCTCGAGCGCGGGCAGGCGGTGAAGCGGGCGAGGGGAGCAGCTCGGGGCGCCGGGAGCGGGCGAGGGGGCGCTATCAGAACCGCGTCTGCAGCGCGGCGGACCCGGGGCCGAGCGAGAGCGTCGTCTGGGCGGGCGCCTCGGGGGCATCGGCGGTGGCCGGCACCTTCTTGCCGCCGATGATCCAGAGCGGGATGCCCACGGCGAGCATGATGCCGCCTCCGATCGAGACGAGCGCGCCGGCGACCTGACGGGGGCCGTCGGTGCGCGTGTCGCAGATGCCGGTGTAGCCCCCGAAATCGCAATAGATCTCGTAGCGCTCGCTCGCCGAGGCGAGCAGGCCGGTCCCGGCGAAGAACGCGATCGTGCCGCCGGCGGTGAGCGCGATGCCGCCCAGCATCAGGCTCGGGCTCTTTCGACGCAGCGGAGCCGGGGGCGGCGCAGGCGGGATCTCCGCCGCGCGCGACGGATAGCCCGGCGGCAGCGGAGGGTAGGCACCGCCATAGGGAGCGTAGCCGCCCTGGTAGCCGGGGGGCGGGTAGCCCGGCGGCGGGTAGCCAGGCGATGCTCCCGGCGCGGCCTGAGGGCCCCCCTGCGGCGGCGCGGCGCCCGGAGCCGCGGGGTAGGGCGCCGCGGGGTGGGGCGCCGCGGGGTAGGGCGCCGCGGGGTAGGGCGGCCCGGCGGGAGCTGGCGGAACGGCCTGTGGCGTCGCGGCGCCAGGCGGCGCGGGGGGAGCGCTGCCGGGCTGCGGCGCCGTGGCCGGCGGCGCCGCAGCCGGCGGAGCCGCGGCCGCGCCGGGCTGCCGCGGAGTCGCCCCAGGCTGCGCCGGCGATGCCGCAGGGGGTTGTCGTTGCGGCGCCGGTTGCGCGACCGCCGTCGTCGCGGCGAGGAGGCCGGACAGCGCGACGCCGAGCGGCAGGGCGAACGTCCGCCCGCAGGAGAGCGGCGAGCGGCGCGGCGTTCGGGCGGCGTCGGGCAAGGCATTCAAGCGAAGCATCTCGGACGTCCTTTCATCGCGGCGTTTTTGACCCTTCGAGGGGAGCCTCGGCGGGCCGTGGCGCCGCGGCCGGCGGCGTTGTCCCCGCTGGCGGCGTCGCCGCGGCCGGCGGCGTCGCACCCGCTGGCGGCGTTGTCCCCGCTGGCGGCGTTGTCCCCGCTGGCGGCGTCGCACTGCTCGGCGTCGCGCCGGTCGGCGTCGCACTGCTCGGCGTCGCGCCGGTCGGCGTCGCACCGGTTGGCGGCGTCGCACCGGTCGGCGTCGCACCGCTCGGCACGGCGGCCGGCTTCGTCGCGCCTGCTCGCTTCTTCGGCGTTGCTGCTGCCGCGGACGCGGCGCCGGTCGCTGCTCCCTGCGGGCCGGCGCTGGCCGCTGCGTGCTGCGAGGCCGCGGCGCTCGCCGGCGCCCCTGCGGCCGCCTCGGCCGTGACGATGGTCGGCGGCGACGAGTCGACGGGAGGTCGCGCCGGCAGCTCGCCCGCTTCGGTCGGCGCAGCGGGGGCCGCGCTGGAGGGCTCCGGCGCCTCGCGCTCCTGCGGCGTCCGAGCCGTGCTCACGGGCTCCTCCCTGGCGCGCTCCGGCGCGCGGGGCGACTGCGCGGCGAACACGATCACCGCGGCGAGCGCCACGAGGCCCAGGAAGACCAGGAGCACGCGATCTCTCCCCGCCTTCGTGCGCGTGCCTCCGCCGCGCGCTCGCGCCGGTTGCTCGCCCTTCGCAGCGGCGCCGCCGCGCGCTGTCGCGCGGAGCGCGTCGTCCCCCTGGCGGCTCGTCGTGCGATCGAGGCGCGCCGCGGCCGGCCCTCTCTCCGTCGCGTTGTCGCCCGGGTCGCTTCGCGACGAGGGCCCCACGACCCTCGTGTCCAAGCGGGACGCAGCCCCCGACGCGGCGCCGCTCTGAGGCGCCTTCCGCCGGCTTTCTCTACGCTGAGAGCGTGAAAGCTTCTTCGCCACGCAGCGACCGTACCGAACCGCCGCCGGGCCGCCAAGAGCCGCCGGCGCGTGTCAGCGTCCGCCTCGTGCCGCGCGCGGGCGCGACGCGCAGCCCCACGAGCGCCCTGGAGCGCCGTCGGCGCGCGTCAGCCACCGCTCCGGCGATGCGCTCCGCGACGCGCCCGACCCCCGCGCGCAGCGCCGAAGACCCGGGCGCGGACGCATCCAGCACGAACGGGTCTCGTACCGCTTGACATGGTTTGGCTCCTGGGTATCCTGCGCGTCCCCATCCCTCAGGTGGAAATCCGCGTCCCTATGCCGACCATCAGCCAGCTCATTCGCCAAGGCCGCGAGGCCGCCCGCTACAAGACGGCCTCTCCTGCGCTCAAGTCCTGCCCGCAGCGCCGAGGTGTGTGCGTACGTGTTTATACCACGACGCCGAAGAAGCCCAACTCGGCGCTCCGCAAGGTCTGCCGCGTCAGGCTGAGCAACCAGATGGAAGTGACGAGCTACATCCCGGGCGAAGGCCACAACCTGCAGGAACACTCGGTCGTCCTCATCCGTGGCGGCCGTGTAAAGGACCTGCCGGGCGTGCGCTACCACGTCGTCCGCGGCACGCTCGACGCGTCCGGTGCCGCCGGGCCGAGCTCCACCAACAAGGCAACCCGCAACCGCAAGCGCTCGAAGTACGGCGTGAAGCGCCCGAAGGCCTGATCTGGCGAAAGCCGAGCAGAGGAACGAAGAATGCCCCGTCGTCGCGAAGTCCCGAAGCGGAAGATCATTCCGGACCCGAAGTACAAGGACAAGCTCGTCGCCAAGTTCACGAACTCCCTGATGCAGTCGGGCAAGAAGGCGACAGCCGAGGGGATCCTCTACGGCGCGTTCGACATCGTGCGCGAGCGCTTCAAGGAGGAGCCGATCGACGTCTTCCGCAAGGCGCTCGACAACGTGAAGCCGAAGCTCGAGGTGAAGAGCCGGCGCGTCGGCGGCGCGACCTACCAGGTCCCCGTCGAGGTCCGCCCGGAGCGCCGCGTCGCGCTGGCGATGCGGTGGCTCGTGACCTACTCCCGCGGGCGTGGCGAGAAGACGATGCGCGAGCGGCTCGCCGCCGAGCTCGTCGACGCAGCGCAGAACCGCGGCAACGCGGTCAAGAAGCGCGACGACACGCACAAGATGGCGGAGGCCAACAAGGCGTTCGCCCACTACCGGTGGTAGGTCCGCGAGGCGGCCAGCGCAGATCCAGGGTCTGCGCTGGTTCGTCCATTTCACGTATGTCACGTCGCATTTCCAGGCGAGGAGACGCGTAGAGCGAGATGGCACAGTCGACATAAGGATCGGGTTACAGAGCCGGTCTTCTCGAGGGAGCGCGACAGCGCTCGCCTTGGCGAGACCTATAAAAGCTGCTGCTGTACCCCGACACCCTCTCCAGGTTCAAGTGCCCGCCACAATGGCGGTGGGCCGGGCTGGAGAGGGTGTTTTGCATCCTGAGTCCTAACCCCTCACCCCACGCATCACACGACGGAGAAGGAAAAGTGGCACGCGAGTACAGCCTGGAACGGACGCGCAACATCGGGATCATGGCCCACATCGATGCGGGCAAGACCACGGTCACCGAGCGCATCCTCTATTACTCGGGTGTCAACTACAAGATCGGCGAGGTCCACGAGGGCGCCGCCACGATGGACTGGATGGTTCAGGAGCAGGAGCGCGGCATCACCATCACGTCCGCCGCGACGAACTGTTTCTGGACGCCGGAGCAGGGATCTCAGAAGGGCGTCCCTCACCGGATCAACATCATCGACACTCCCGGTCACGTCGACTTCACCATCGAGGTCGAGCGGAGCCTGCGGGTGCTCGACGGCGCGGTCGCGGTGTTCGACGGCGGCAACGGCGTCGAGCCGCAGAGCGAGACGGTGTGGCGGCAGGCGGACAAGTACGAGGTCCCGCGCATCGCGTTCATCAACAAGATGGACAAGGTCGGCGCAGACTTCGACATGTGCGTCGACTCCATCCGGGAGCGCCTCGGCGCGAATCCGGTGGCGATCCACTACCCGCTCGGCTCCGAGGACTCGTTCCGCGGCGTCATCGACCTCGTGACCCTCCGGGCCGCCGTCTTCGACGACGAGACGAAGGGCCAGCAGTACGAGTGGAAAGACATCCCGGGCGATCTCCTGCCGCGGTGCAAGGAGCTCCGGGAGAGGCTCATCGAGGCGTGCGCCGACTCGAGCGACAAGGTGATGGAGAAGTTCATCGCCGGCGAGCTCGACAAGGTCACCGAGGAGGAGATCCACGCGGCGATCCGCGCGGGCACCCTCGGCTTCAAGATCGTCCCCGTCCTGTGCGGCTCGGCCTTCAAGAACAAGGGGGTCCAGCTCCTGCTCGACAGCGTGGTGAACTACCTGCCTTCGCCGGTCGACATCCCGGCCGTCGAGGGGACGCTGCCCGACAAGAAGGACAAGACCGTCCTGCGCAAGGCGAGCGACGACGAGCCGTTCGCGGCCCTGGCGTTCAAGGTCATGAACGACCAGTTCGGCAACCTCACCTTCTTCCGTGTCTACTCCGGCACGACGAAGAGCGGTGTCAGCGTGCTCAACTCGACCCGCGGCAAGCGGGAGCGGTTCGGGCGCATCCTCCGGATGCACGCGAACAAGCGCGAGGAGATCGACGTCTGCTACGCGGGTAACATCTACGCCGCCGTCGGGCTCCGCGACACCCGCACCGGGGACACGCTCTGCGACGAGAAGCAGCCGCTCGTCCTGGAGCGGATGGAGTTCCCCGACCCCGTGATCTCGATCGCCATCGAGCCGAAGACCAAGGTCGATCTCGACAAGCTCGGGCTCAGCCTGCAGAAGCTCGCCTACGAGGATCCCTCGTTCCGCACCTTCACGAACGAGGACACCGGGCAGACGATCATCGCCGGGATGGGCGAGCTCCACCTCGAGATCATCGTCGACCGCCTGAAGCGCGAGTTCAAGGTCGACGCCAACGTCGGCAAGCCCGAGGTCGCCTACCGCGAGACCATCTCGAAGAAGGCGACCGACGTCGAGGGGCGCTTCATCCGGCAGTCGGGCGGGCACGGCCAGTTCGGTCACGTCCGGATCGACATCGAGCCGGCCGAGCGTGGCGCGGGCTTCGTGTTCGAGAACGACATCGTCGGCGGCATCATCCCGAAGGAGTTCATCCCCTCGATCGAGAAGGGCATCCGGGACGCGATGGGCCGCGGCGTGCTCGCGGGCTACCCGGTCGTCGACATCAAGGTGCGGCTCCACTTCGGCAGCTACCACGAGGTCGACTCCTCGGGCCCCGCGTTCGAGGTCGCCGCGTCGATGGCCTTCCAGGAGGGCGCCAAGAGGGCGGGCCTCGTGCTCCTCGAGCCGATGATGTCCGTCGAGGTCGTGTCTCCCGAGAATTACCTCGGGGACGTCATCGGAGATCTCAACTCGCGACGTGGCCGCATCCTCGATATGGGGCAACGCGCGAACACCCGGGTGATCCGCGCGGAGGTCCCGCTCGCCACAATGTTCGGTTACGCGACCGACGTCCGTTCAAAGACGCAGGGCCGCGCGACTCATTCGATGCAGTTTTCCCATTACGCACCGGTTCCAGCCGCGATCCAGGAAGAGATCGTCGCCAAGCAGCGAGGTTAAAGAGACGCCATGGCCAAGGAGAAGTTCGCTCGTACGAAGCCGCACGTGAACGTGGGCACCATCGGTCACATCGACCACGGCAAGACCACGCTCACGGCCGCGCTCGTGAAGGTGCAGTCGAAGCGCAACCTGGCGAAGGCGATCTCGTACGCCGACATCGCGAAGGGCGGGACGGTCCGTGACGACACCAAGACGGTGACCATCGCGGCGGCGCACGTCGAGTACGAGTCGGTGAATCGCCACTACGCGCACGTCGACTGCCCCGGACACGCCGACTACATCAAGAACATGATCACCGGCGCGGCGCAGATGGACGGGGCGATCCTCGTCGTGTCGGCGCTCGACAGCGTGATGCCGCAGACGCGCGAGCACGTGCTGCTCGCCCGACAGGTCGGCCTGAACCACATCGTCGTGTTCCTCAACAAGTGCGACGCCGTGGACGACCCGGAGATGCTGGACCTGGTCGAGATGGAGGTCCGCGAGCTCCTGTCGAAGTACAAGTTCGACGGCGACAACGCGCCGGTCATCCGGGGCGCGTCGCTGCCGGCGCTGCAGGGCGACCCCAAGTGGGAGGAGACGATCCAGCAGCTGCTCGGCGCGCTGGACAGCTACATCCCCGAGCCGGTGCGCGACATCGACAAGCCGTTCCTGATGGCGATCGAGGACGTGTTCTCGATCAAGGGCCGCGGCACCGTGGCCACGGGCCGCATCGAGCGCGGCATCATCAAGGTCGGCGACGAGGTGCAGATCATCGGCTTCAAGGACACGAAGAAGTCGATCGTCACCGGCGTCGAGATGTTCCGGAAGCTGCTCGACCAGGGGCAGGCGGGCGACAACGTCGGATGTCTGCTCCGCGGCGTGGAGAAGGAAGAGATCGAGCGCGGCCAGGTGCTCGCGAAGCCCGGGTCGATCACGCCGCACACGAAGTTCACCGGTGAGGTGTACGTCCTCAAGAAGGAGGAGGGCGGGCGCCACACGCCGTTCTTCACCAACTACCGGCCGCAGTTCTACATCCGGACGACGGACGTGACCGGCACGGTGAACCTCCCCGAGGGGGTGAAGATGGTGATGCCGGGCGACAACATCACGATGACGATCGAGCTCATCGCCCCGGTCGCGCTGGAGGAGCAGATGCGCTTCGCCATCCGCGAGGGCGGCAAGACGGTGGGCGCCGGCGTCGTCACCAAGATCCTCGCGTAGGAAGAGCACCATGGCTGATACAACGAAGATCCGGATTCGCCTCAAGGCGTTCGACCACCAGCTGCTCGACAAGTCGACGAGCGATATCGTCGAGACGGCGAAGCGGACCGGCGCGCACGTCGCGGGACCCATCCCGCTGCCCACCGAGATCCGCCGCTACACGGTGCTCCGGGGGCCCCACGTCGATAAGAAGTCGCGCGAGCAGTTCGAGATCCGGACTCACAAGCGGCTTCTCGACATCATCGAGCCGACTCAACAGACCCTCGACGCGCTGATGAAGCTCGACCTTTCGGCCGGCGTCGACGTCGAGATCAAGAGCTAGGAGTCCAGGTACCATGAAGGTTACCGTCTACAACCTCAAGCGGGAGCAGGTCGGCGAGCTCGACCTCTCGGACGAGGTCTTCGGGACCGAGGTGAAAGAGCACCTCTTCTACGAGGTCGTGAAGGCGCAGCTCGCCTCCCGTCGCTCGGGCACCAAGGCCACCAAGGAGCGGAGCGCGGTCTCCGGCTCCTCGAAGAAGCTCTATCGCCAGAAGGGCACCGGTCGCGCTCGCCAGGGCTCGATCCGCGCGCCGCACCACGCGGGCGGCGGTATGGCGCACGCCCTGGAGCCGAAGGACTGGTCGTATCGTCCGCCCCGCAAGGTGCGGATCGGCGCCCTGAAGAGCGCGCTCTCCCTCTTCGCGAAGGAGGGTCGGCTCATCGTGCTCGACAGCCTGGAGGTCCCCGAGATCAAGACCCAGGCGATCGCTGCCACGCTCTTGACGCTGCAAGCGGATCGCAAGTCGCTGGTCGTCGACACGGCCGGGAACGACAAGCTGGTGAAGAGCCTCCGCAACCTGGAGAATCACCAGTATCTGCCGCCGGAGGGGGTCAACGTTTACGACCTCCTCAGGCACGACCACCTCATCGTCTCGAGGGACGCCGCCAAGGCGCTCGAGGCGCGTTGCCTTCGCTAGTCAGGGGAGTCCGCCATGCAGCCCGAGCAGATCATCCGCCGGCCGATCATCCTCACGGAGAAGTCGAGCCGGCTCCGCGACCAAGGCAACAAGGTCATCTTTGAGGTCCGCCGCGAGGCGAACAAGATCCAGATCAAGGACGCTATCCAGACGCTCTTCAAGGTGGGCGTGGTGGACGTCAACACCATGATCATGCGCGGCAAGGAAAAGCGCATGGGGCGCGGCTACGCGAAGCTGCGCAATTGGAAGAAGGCGATCGTCACCCTCAAGGAAGGCGACGAGATCCAGTTCTTCGACGAGAAGGCGGAATAGCCATGGGAATCAGATCCTTCAAGCCGACCTCGCCGGCGCGGCGTTACTACTCGGTCAGTGACTTCAAGGAGCTCACGAAGGTCGAGCCCGAGCGGTCGCTGCTCGAGCAGCAGACGTCCAGCGGCGGCCGGAACAACAACGGCCGGATCACGTCGCGGTTCCGCGGCGGCGGTCACAAGCAGCGCTACCGGATCGTCGATTTCCGGCGCGACAAGATCGGCGTTCCGGCGAAGGTCGCCTCCATCGAGTACGACCCGAACCGGACGGCGCGGATCGCGCTCCTGCACTACGTGGACGGCGAGAAGCGCTACATCCTGGCGCCCGACGGCCTCGCGGTCGGGGCGACGCTGCTCGCGAGCCGTAACGCGGACATCAAGCCTGGCAACAGCCTGACGCTCCGCTTCATCCCGCCCGGCACCTCCATCCACAACGTGGAGGTCAAGAAGGGCAAGGGCGGCCAGCTCGTGCGCTCGGCCGGCGTCGCCGCGCAGCTCATGGCGAAGGACGGCGACTACGCGCAGGTCCGCCTCCCGAGCGGTGAGATCCGCAAGGTGCACCTCGACTGCCGCGCCACGATCGGGCAGGTGTCGAACTCCGACCACGCGAACATCAGCCTCGGCAAGGCGGGGCGGTCGCGCTGGCTCGGACGCCGGCCGCACAACCGCGGTGTTACGATGAACCCCGTCGATCACCCGATGGGCGGCGGTGAGGGCCGGACGAGCGGTGGGCGCCACCCGTGCTCGCCCTGGGGTCAGCTCGCCAAGGGGCTCAAGACGCGGAACAACAAGCGCACCGACGGCATGATTGTCCGGCGGCGCGGGACCAAGGGTTAGTCATGCCGAGGAGCGTTAAGAAAGGGCCCTTCATTGACGGTCACCTGCTGGAGAAGATCCAGGCGGCCCAGGCGACCAATGCCAAGAAGGTGATCAAGACATGGTCGCGCCGCTCGACGATCCTGCCCGAGTCGGTCGGTCTGACCTTCGCCGTGCACAACGGGAGGAAGTTCGTCCCCGTGTTCGTGACGGAGAACATGGTCGGCCACAAGCTGGGTGAGTTCGCCCCGACGCGCACGTTCCACGGCCACTCCGGGGACAAGAAGTCCAAGGTCGGCAAGGGCCCTGGCGGTCGCTGATCGCTCCGCGGCCACGCGAGAGCATTGACGACAGGCGGGCGGGGTCGCAGAAGCGATCCCGCCCGTTCGTTTTTTCGGTCGAGCTCGGGCAGCCGGCCCGCGCGAGGGCGCGGATCGAGCGATCGCCATGACGCCAAGGGCGCGAAAAGGCTCAGGAATTTATGTTCCTGACGCGCCTTTCGCCCCGGCGGCCCGCCCCCTCCTCGATGGAGCGGCGGTCTAGAACGTGCCGCGCAGGCCGGCGAAGCCGGGACCGACGAGCAGCTGCGTCGAGGCGGTGGTGCGCTGGGGTTCGCCAGCGCTGCCGCCGGTGAAGCTCAGGACGAGCAGCGTCGTGCCGGCGACGAGCCCGATCGCACCGACCACCACGCCGACGTTCGCGACCGTCTTCTGGGCCTTGCCCGTGTCGACGTCGTCCTTGCGGTCGACGGGGCAGGGGCCCCGGCAGGTCTCGGCGAGATCGCCGTAGGTGCTGTTCGCCATCAGCCCGGCGACGGTGAACACGGCGAGCCCTGCCACGCCGACGCCGCCGGCGGCATAGGCGTAGGGACGCAGGTGCGCCCTCGCCGAGGGCGCCTCCGACTCGGGCAGGCCCGCGCCCTCGTCGAGGAGCACCGGATCGCCGACGGGGTCGGTCTGATCGGCGTCGAGCGCGACGGTCTTCGCGTCGCCCGCCGAGAGATCGAGGGTCTGCGGGATCGAGGTGGTCCTCGTGCGCAGGACGACCTCGGTCTTGCCGGGCTTGACCGGGAACGGCTTGCCCCACCGCTCGCGCGGGACGTCCTTGCCGGCGATCGCGAGCGAGGTCGCGGCCTCCGGGTGCGCCACCGTGACCGTCACGAGCGCGATCTTGCGCGCGAGGTCGTCTCGCTCCAGCTGCGCCGTCTGCTCCGTCTGGACGTAGCGCGGCTCGTCCTTGGCCCGGGACGCGGCCTCCGCCGCGACCTGATCGAACTCGAGGTACGCCTCGGTGTGCTCGCCCAGATCCGCGAGGCAGCGCGCGATGTAGAGATGGGAGTTCGGGCTCGCCACCGCGGCGTACGAGGCCCGGAACTGCTCCAGCGCGAGCGCGTAGCGCTTGCTCTCGTAGAGGGCAGCGCCCTTCTTGAAGAGGCTCTGCGCCTTCTCCACCGCGTCCGGCGCCGGCGTGGCCGCGGCGTCGTCCGCGCCCGCTGCGGGCCCGGGGAGCGTGCACAGGCAGAGACAAGAGACCGCACCGAAGAGCAGCGCACGGAGCCAGGGTCGAGATCGCACGGTGGTCAGATACCCGAAGGGTTGTACTTCTTTTGGGTGGTCGATTTGGCGGTCGATGCCGGCTTGGGCGCGGGCTTCGTCGACGTGGACGTCGTCCGAGGGCGCGCGGTCGACGCTGGGCGCCCCGTCGACGTCGGGCGCGCAGGCTGCTGCGTCGCAGCGGGAGCCTTGGCCGTCTGGGGAGGCGGCGCCGTCTGGGGAGGCGCCTCCTCGGGAAGCGGGGCCGAAGGCGTCGGCGCCTCCTCGGGAGGCGGCGGCGAGGGTGGCTGCGCCGCCTGCGGAGGCTCCGCTGTCGCCGGGGGCACCGCGGGGATGGCCTCCGCCGCGCCCGTGGCCGTGACCGTGGGCGCGGCGGTGCCCGCCGTCGCGGGCGCGGGCAGCGCGTCGACGCGCGCCTTGCCGATCTCCGAGGGAGAGCGCTCGTCGCCGCTGCGCACGACCAGCGCGGCGGCGCCGAGCGCCACGCAGAACATCGCCGCGCCGGCCACGATCAGCTGGAGCCGCTTGCGTCGTTCCCCGGTCTCGAACGACCTGTCGACGACCGTGACCTCGCCGGTGTCGTTGGCCAGGTTGCGGGAGCCGCCCCTCGCGAAGCGCGCAGCGAGCGCCGCCGCCCTGGAGGCGGGCGGGTCCGCCGCGGCGAGCACCTTCGTGGCAGGGCTGCCGGCCGCCGGGAGGACCCGCGGCACGGACGAGCCGAGCGGCTTGCCGTCGCGGGAGGAGGGCCGCGGGCTCGCCGGCTCGACCGGCTCGACGGGCGGGATGTTGGCCTGCAGCGAGGGCGCGATGATGAGCCGCGGCGCTCCCTCGGCAGGCTTCGCCGGCACGGCGATCTCCTCGAACGAGATCGGCTCCAGGCTGACGGGGCCCTCCTCTTCGTGCGCTGCCGCCGAGGACGTCACCGCGGCCTTCGAGGCCGGCTTGACGCCGGCCGGCCCCGTTGTCGCGAGGGCCGCTGCGCCGGCAGCGAACGCGCTCCCGCGGGCGCCCGCGCCCGCGTCGGCCGGCGCGGTGTGGGGCTCCGGGGCGGCGCCGGAGCGCGGCTCCGAGTTCACGGCCGCGCCGGCGTCGACGGCTGCGATCGCATCGCGGAGCTCCTGCGCGCGCTTCGACTGGATCTCGCCGATCGCTTGCCGCACGAAGGCCGCCACGTCCTCGTCGGTCGTGGGATCGCCGAGCGTCGACGCCACCTGATCGATGGCCCGCTGCATCTCGGCGCACGTCGAGAAGCGGTTCTCGCGATCCTTCTCGAGCGCCTTGAGGATGATCCTGTCGAGCTCGGGGTGGATCGCGCCGTTCAGCTCGCGCGGGGGGAGCGGGTTCTTGATCGTGATGTTCTCCACGGTCGAGAGCTCGGTCTCGGCGCGGAACGGGTGCAGCCCCGTGGTGAGCACGTACAGCAGCGCGCCGAGCGAGAAGATGTCGCTCCGGCGATCGATGGAGAGCCCGCCCAGCTGCTCGGGCGAGAGGTACGGCGTCTTCCCCTTGATGATGCCGCCGGCGCGCGTGACGTGCAGGCGCCCCTTCGACTTCGCCACGCCGAAGTCGACGATCTTCACGAAGCCGGCGGTCGAGATGAGCACGTTCGCCGGCGAGATGTCGCGGTGGACGAGGTCGAGCAGCGCGCCGCTGTCGTCGCGGAGCTCGTGCGCGTTGTGGAGGCCAGCGCAGATCTGGGAGGCGATGCGGAGCACGATCCGCTGCGGGATGCCGCCGAGCCGCTTCGCGGCCTTCTGCAGCGTGCCGGCCGTCTCGCCGTCGACCCACTCCATGACGATGTAGAGGACGTCGTCCTCCTCGCCGAGGTCGAGGATCTCGACCACGTTGGGGTGCCGGATGCGCGCGGCGACCCGCGCCTCGTCGAGGAACATCGACTCGAAGTCGGGGTCGTCGGAGACGTCGGGCAGCATCGTCTTGATCGCGACGATCTTCCTGAAGCCGCGGGTGCCCTGCAGGCGCGCGGCCCAGACGGCCGCCATGCCTCCCTTGGCGACCGGCATGAGGATCTCGTACCGGCCGAGGGTGCTCCCCGGCCCGAGCCGGTCCACGGCCGATGCCGCGCGACCCCACAGCTTCATCGGGCCCTGGGCGCCGGTCGGCGTGAGGAGCGTCCTGCCGGAGGTCGATGCCGGACCGCCGCCGAGCGCGATCTCCTGCGTGGCAGCCGCCGCCCCACCGCCCGCGGAGGCGGCCGCCGACGGGAGCGGTGGACCCTTCAGCACGGCGGCGATCGCAGGCGCGGTGGCCGACGCCGGCGCAGGAGGGATCGGCGTCTGACGAGGGCCACGCGCCGCGGCGGGCACCACGGGGACGCGATGCGCGGCCGGGGCCAGCGGCGCCGCGGGCGACACAGGGGCTCGCGGCGTCACCGGGCTGGACGCGGTCGCAGGCCCGGCAGCCACGGACGCCGCGGCGCCGACAGCCGTGGACGCCGCAGCGGAGGTCTTGCCGGGGACCTCGGGCGGCGACGGCTGCACCACCCGGGGCGGCGGCGGGCGCGGCGGCCTCGCGTGCGGCCCGGCCGGGATGGGCGTCGGCCGCTTCGGCACCGTGCCCTCGGCCGGCGTCGGCGTTACCCGTACCGCCACGAGGCTGTCGCCCGGATCCCCGGGCCGCGGCACGGCTGGCCGCGCAGGAGGCTGCTCCTTCCGCAAGGCCGCCGCCGGCGTCGCCGACGCCGCGGGGACCTCGGGTCTCGCCACGGCGGCGTCGCGGTTCTCCGTCCTCTCGCTCGACGGCTCGATCTGCGGCAGCGTGTCCGCAGGAGGGCGCGGCGCGGGCAGGCCGCGCGCGGCGACGTCCTCCGCCGAGCCCCATTCGGCGTCGATGCCGGCGTGCGCCGCCGGCACGGCGCCGTTCGACGCGCCGGCCCCCGTCTTGGCCGCCAGGCCGTTCTTCAGCGCCGCGGCCTCCTTCGGCGCGGTCGCGCCGCTCGACGGGCGGAGCTGGCTCGCGGTGACCGCGGCCGGCGGCGGGCCCGGAGTCCCGCGCGGGCGCGGAGACGGCGCGGTGATCGCGTGACGCGGGCCGTCTCCCTGGGGGGAGAGCGCGCCGTCGGGGATCGCCAAGCCCACCAGCGTCGCGCCGCGCGCGCGCGGCGGCGGCCGCGAGCTCGCCGCATCGGCGAGGCCCGCCATCGCCGCCGCGACCATGGTCCTGCGCGGCTCGATCGTCTTGCCGGCCAGCCTGCTGAGCGCCGCGGTCACGTCCGCCGCCCCGGCGATCCGCCCCGCGCCCGCGGCCTCCAGGGCCGCGAGCATCGCCGACGCGCTCTCGAACCGGCGCGCGGGATCGCGCTCGAGCGCCGTCCGGATCACCTCGCCGACCTCGGCCGGGACGGCGCTGCCGGCGGCGCCTGCGAGCGGCGGGATGGGCGCCGTCAGCACCTTCTGGATGACCGCGGACTCCAGCTTCGACGAGAACAGCCGCTGCCGCACGAGCAGCTCCCAGAGGAGCACGCCGACCGAGAAGAGATCGGCGAGCGGATCGAGCGGGGCCGCCGTGTGCGTCGCCATCGCCTTGACCCGCTCCGGCGCGGCGTAGGCCAGACGATCGGGGTTCCTCGTCCCCATGGGCGCGAGCCCGGCGATGGCCCGCGCGACGCCGAGCCCGCTCACCCGCGTGACCCCGTCGACGCCGACGGTGACGTGGGTCGGGTTCAGCTCGCCATGCACGAGCGGCGCCGGCTCCGCCGCGTGCGCGGACGCGAGCGCGCGCAGCACGTCGGCCCCGATCCGGAGGGCGACGGGCAGCGGCAGCCCCTCGGCGCCGGCGGCCGAGACGAGCGCGCCGAGCGGCTCGCCCTCCACGTACTCCGAGACGATGAAGACCTCGCCGTCGGCGACGCGGGCATCGAGCACCGAGAGCACGCTGGGGAAGCGGACCTGCTGCGCCATCGCGGCCTCGCGCAGGATGCTGTCCGTGATCTCGGCCCTCTTCGTGAGATGCCGGTAGATGCGCAGGATCGTGACAGGCGACGCGCTCGTCGCCTCGCCCTCGTCGGACGCCGTCCGCGCGAGCCACGTGGACCCGATCCCGCCGCCGGAGAGCTCTTTCAGCAGCTCATAATTGCCGAGTCGCGAAGCAGAGCCCGCACCGGGCGGCCTGTCGAGCGCCATGGGACTTGCATGCTATCAGGACGTCAGAAGCTGGATCCAGCGTTCACGCCCGATAAAACGCGAGCTTGGCCGTGTCCGGAGCGCCCTGTCAGGCGAGCTGCCAGCGCGGTCCGAGCGGACGCCCGGCGACCTGGCCAGCGCCGCGCTCGCCTCGAAATGCCCTGGTTTCGGCGCGATCTCGCCAGCGCGCCGCGGGCGCTCTCGCGGCTTGACACACGTCCGCGACGAGCTCCAGGCCGCGACGAGCTCGCTCCCGAGGCGATCGTGGCCACGGCGCGCCCGTGCTCGCAGCGAGGGGTGCGAGCTCCTCCGCGCGCACACACGTGCTCGAGTGTGGGGGGGGCCGACGTGGGCCGTCCCGGCCGACGCCGCGCGCGGCGGAGCGCGAAGCGCCGGCGCACGCCCGGAGAGGAGAGCGGTCCGTCATGGATGCTCCAGAGATCGACGGCCCGGCCAGCTCAGGGGCGCGGCGCGCCGATCGGGCGCGGCACGCCGATCGAGACGGGGTGAACGGTCAGCGTCACGAACCTCGTGCGGCGCTCGTGGCTCGAGAACGCGCTCGCGGCGACCGGGATCCCGTGCCGGAGCGCCACGGCCACGTGCGGACCCGGATCGACCCGGATCGCCCGCGACGACGGCGCCACCTCGCCGTCGAGCAGCAGCGTCACGCCGTCGGTCGCGCCGGCGAGGTTCAGCACGATCCGGGGCATGCGCCCCTCGAGGTCCTGGAGGCGCGCGTCGATCTCGGCGAGCACCGCCGGCGCCGCGGCCCGCGCCGTCGCGCGCGCATCCTGGTACGTCCGCTCGGCCGTCCGCAGCCGGCCGAGCCGCTCGTGGCAGAGACCGATGTGGAACGCCACGTTCGCCGTCGGCCGCTGGCGGGCGATCGCCTCGAACCGATCGAGCGCGTCGGCCCAGCGTCCGGCGACTTCAAGGGTCAGCCCCTGCGCGAACTGGAGCCGCAGCGCGCGCGTCGGGCCGTCGTCCTGCGCATGTCCCCAGGACGGCGAGAGCAGCGCCCAGCCGGCGAGCGCGAGCGCAGCGGCGCGCCGGCGAGCGCGCCTGCGCAGGGCGGAGATCGGTGCGGCGCTGCTCATCAGAACCCGGGGCTCGTGATGCGGGATCGCGAGGGACCGCGCGGCGCCGGCGCGCGCGGGGGCTTGTCCTCCGGGGCCGCGGTGATCTCGGGCCTGCCTGGCTC
The DNA here is from genome assembly GCF_051521455.1 of Sorangium sp. So ce887. Lineage (NCBI taxonomy): Bacteria > Pseudomonadati > Myxococcota > Polyangiales > Polyangiaceae > Sorangium > Sorangium sp. So ce887. The sequence goes on from NZ_CP150354.1 coordinate 1,292,877, forward strand.
CGCCGAGGCGAGCTCGGGCGAGCCCGGCGCGCCGTCGCGGCTCGCCGACTTGCCGGCCGGCGCGTGCGGTGCGTGCGGTGCGTCGAAGCCCGCCGGCTCGGGCGCGCCCGCGCCGCGTCGCCACGCGGCGCCGCTGTCGGCGAAGGCCGCGGCCAGCACGGGGCGGAGGCTCTCGCGCGCCGCGTCCCCGGCCTCGGCGTCCGTCTGCTCCCGCAGCGCGCCCGAGCCGAGCGCCGCCGCGAGCACCGCCGCGCCCGCGAGCTGGAGCGCCGTGATCGCCCGCACGCGCCGCCGCGCCTCCGGCGGCGACCCGGCGCCCTGCATGCGCCCGAGCGTCGTCGCCTCGCGCCACCGAGGCGCCCGCGACCCCGCGGTCCAGAGCCGCCCGAGGGCGCGAAGGGCGAGCCGCGGGGGCGCGGCGAGCGCGCCGCGGGGGCGCGTCGTCGCGAGCGACCGCGGGCCCGTGGCAGCCGGCGAGAGGATCACGATCGGCGCGGGCGCGCTCGCGCCGAGATCGCCGAGCGCGGCCTGGAGATCCGCGCGCAGCGAGGCCGCGTCCGGGTAGCGCCGCGCCGGTTCCTTCTCGAGGCAGCGGCCGACGATCTTCCGGAGGCGCTGCGGGATCGAGGGCGGGAGCGGCGCGGGCTCGGTCTCGAGGATGCGCCGGAGGATCGCGTGGTGGTTGCCCCCGCTGAACGGCTGCGCGCCGCTGAGCGCCTCGTAGAGCATCACGCCGACCGCCCAGAGGTCGGCGCGCGCGTCGATGGTGCGCTTGCCCAGGGCCTGCTCGGGGCTCATGTACGAGGGCGTCCCGAGCAGCTGTCCGTCGATGGTGATCGCGTCGCCCGCGTCGGTGAGCTGGCTGATGCCGAAGTCGACGATCTTCGGCACGATCCCCTCGCCGGGGACCATGGCCATCACGATGTTCTCGGGCTTGATGTCGCGGTGCACGACGCCCTCGGCGTGGGCGGCGGAGAGCCCGCTGCAGACTTCGATGAGGACGGGCACGACCTCCTCGGGCGGCAGCGGCCGGTTCGGGATGAGGCGATCCGCGAACGGCGCGCCCCGCAGGAGCTCCAGGGCCAGGAAGAGGTAGCCCTCCTCCGGGAGCTCGCCGGCGTCGACCACGCCGACGATGTTCCGGTGCTGGAACTTGCCGATGATCTTCGCTTCGCGGATGAACCGCCCGACGACCTGCTCGTCCCGGTGCGCCGGGGACAGCTTGAGCGCAACGTCCCGGCCGATGAGCTCGTGGCGCGCCCACCAGACGCTCGCCATCCCGCCCGAGCCGATCGGCCGAATCAGTCGGAAGCGACCTCCTGCGACGTCCCCGGCATGCAGCATGTGCCCCCTTCGCCCATCGCGCGTGAGAAGCCTTCACGCCGATCGAGCACCGAGAGCCGAAAAGCACGAGCAAGGCCACGGGCTCGGCGATCCGCCGTCGCCGTCGAACGGAGCCGCTGGGTCGATCCGCTCGTCAGGGGCGATAGCGCTCGAGGAGGTCGTTCGAGAGCTTCACGCCGAGCTCCCGGTAGCCGCGGAAGGTCAGGTGGACGCCGTCGCGCGACGCGCGCGGCGGGCGCTCGCGGTACCAGGTCTCGATGGAGCCCCTCCCGCCCATCGCCTCGTACGTGTCCCAGAACGCGCAGCCGCCCTCCCGGGCGGCGTCGCGCAGCACGTCTCGGACGACGGGCGTGCGCTCCGCCGTGTCCTTGCGATCCGTGGGCGCGAGGACCAGGCAGTCGGCGTCGGGCTCGACCCTGCGGGTGCGGGCGAGCAGCTCGGCCAGCTGCTTCGCGTAGAGGGACGGATCCGTGGTGACGTCGCCCGCCTCGTTCGTGCCGTACTCCAGCACGACGAGCTCGGGCGAGCGCCGCGCGAGCTCGGCAGCCCATGCGAGCTCGTTCCACCGCAGCGCCGTCGCCAGGCGGGCGCCGTTGATGCCGAGCGTGTCGAGCACCACCCCGGGCTGGACCTCCGGATCGGTCTCGACGACGAGCCCGCAGAGCTCGGGCGCGCCCGACGGCACGACGCCGAGCTTCGTCGCGCCCACGCTCGCGAGCTTCGCGTGCTCGAGCGCGCCGGGGGCGTCGCCCGCGGCCCCGCGGAGGACCTCGCTCGGGCCGCCCTCGATCGTCACCGCGAGCTCGTCGGTCGGCGCGCTCGATCGGAAGCACACGTCCCAGAGCAGCCGCGTGGAGGGCCCGGCCCCGGTGACCGTGATCTCCGCGCGCGCGGGGCCCTTGTGCGCGCTGAAGAGGATCCCCCCGAGCCCGAAGACGCCGTCGTCGATCGGCGTTGAGCCGCCCGGCGTCTTCGGGCGGGTCCGCCACTTGCCGTCGGCCGTGAGCCGCGCGCCGTCGTGGCGGTAGGCGGCATAGCCGAGGTGCACGAAGCCGACGCCGCCGTCGCCGAAGCGCCGCTGCAGCGCCGAGCGGACCGCGCCGCTCCAGAAGTCCGCCGCGGCGTGCGAGTCGCCGAGCCAGGCGATGCGCACGTGATCCTTGCGGCGCCCCTGCTCGAGGGCGCGGAGCGCCGCGAAGAAGTGCGCGTAGGGCCCGTCCTCCGGGCGCAGCAGCGCGAGCTCCGGCGGGGGCTCAGGAAGGCGCGGCGCGGCCGCGCGATCGCCGCCGGGCGCGGCGACCTCCGCCGGGCGCGACGGGGGCGCCCCGGCCGGCGTGGGCGGCGAGGCCCCCACCTCGGGCGACGGAGGCGCGACGTGCTCGCGCGTCGAGCTGCAGCCGAGCGCCGCGGCCGCGAGCAGCGCCGCGACGAGGCGCCGAGGAGGCGCGGAGCTGCTGCGCTCCGGGGTCTCCGCGCGAGCCGCGGAGCGGGCTGCGCCGCTCACGAGAGCGGATCCTCGATGTCGAGCTCGGCGTCCGCGCTGGCCTCGAGCTCCTGGCGCTCGCGCCGCTCGCGGACACGCTCCTGCACGGCGCCGACGAGCACGTCGACGTACGACTCGAAGGGGGGGCAGGCGAGCCCGGCGCCGCTCAGTACGAGGTCCGCGTTCCGGGCGTCGTAGCGCACGGGGGTCATCAGCTGCTCGACGAACGCGCGCGGGCTGCGGAGGAAGCGCTCGATCCCGGGCGTGCGGAGCAGCGCCTTGGCGAGGTTCGACGGGATGTGACCGCGCGCGGCGCGGCGGCCGCTCGCCCGCGCGATGAGGTCGAAGACCCGCCGCGCCGACAGCGGGTGCGGGTCGGCGATGTGGAACGTGCGGCGCGGCGCGAGCCGGTGCAGGCCAATCGCGTGCGTCGCGCGGACCACGAAGTCGATGGGGACGATGTTGAGCGGCACGTCGCCGCGGCCGGGCATCGGGATCGCCATGTCGGCCGGCGCCGCCATGATGAGCAGCACGAGGAGGTACAGGCCGTCGAGCCGGTCGATCTCCCCGGTCACCGAGTCGCCCACCACCGTGGTCGGCCGGACGACCGCCACCGGTACCTGGCGCATCGCCCGCCGCACGAGCACCTCCGCGCGCATCCGCGTCTCCTCCACAGGGTTGCGGAACGCCTGACCCGCCTCGAGATCCTCCTCGTACACCGTCCCTGTACGATCTCCGGCCACGAACGCGGTCGATTGATGCACGAGGCACTGGAGCGAGGCGCAGGCGCGGGCGAGCTCGAGCACCTCGGCGGTCCCGACGACGTTCAGGGCGTGGGCGGCGCTCCGGTCGGCGCCGGCTTTGCTCACGTACGCGAGGTGATGGATCCGGTCGACCTCGCGGGCGAGCTGCCGGAACTCGGCGCCCGACAGCCCGAGATCCATCGCCGCGACGTCCCCCTCGAGCAGCACGACGCGCTCGCGGTCCGCCGCCGGGAGCGCGTCGCGCTCCGTGGTCGCCTGCGCCGACGAGTTCGCGAGCACCACGGCATACACGAGCGTGCGCGGCTCCGAAGCGAGGATGTGCTGCAGCATCCTGCGCGCGATGAACGAGGGGAAGCCGGTGATGAGCACCACGCTGTCGTGGCCGGGGCGAGGCATCGATCGAAGCTTACCGCAGCAGTGTGCCTGCTCCGCAGCTTTCCGCTGACGCCGCCTCGGACGAGCGCGGAGCGATGGGGGCATATGCGGCAGCGCGCGCCGCGCTCCGGCGGGGGGGGCGCGCGGCCGAGGGCTGCCCCTATCCGCGACCGCGGCCCCACGTATAATCGCCCGGTTGATGCGCCCGGGAGTCACGGTCGCGGACCGGTTCAGGATCGAGGGCCTGGCGGGATCGGGCGGGATGGGCTCGGTGTACCGGGCCACCGACCTGACCGACAGCAGCCGGGTCGCGCTGAAGATCCTGCACCGCGGGGCCGAGCATCAGGAGAGGCGGCTCGAGCGCGAGGCGCAGCTCCTCTCCGTGCTGCGCCACCCGGGGATCGTCCGCTATGTCGCGCACGGGGTCACCGCGGATCAGCAGCGGTACCTCGCGCTCGAGTGGCTCGACGGCGAGGACCTCGCCGCCCACGTGGCGCGCGCGCGGCTCAGCGTGGACGGCGCGGTGACGCTGCTGCAGCGCCTCGCGGGCGCGCTCGGCGCGGCGCACGAGCGGGGCATCGTCCACCGCGACGTCACGCCCGGGAACATCTTCCTGCCGGGCGGCGCGCTGGGGGGCGCCAAGATCGTCGATTTCGGGATCGCTCGCGCCGGCGCGGACGCCGGGGCTCCCGTGGGCCTGCCCGCGCGCGGGCACGACGCCGGCGTCCTCCGGGACGGCGAGGTCGCGCGCGACGGGGTGACGCTCGGGACGCCGGGGTACATGGCGCCCGAGCAGGCGCGCGGCGACGCGCACGTCGACGCCCGCGCCGACGTGTTCTCGCTCGGGTGCGTGATCTGGAACTGCCTCACCGGCCGGCCTCCCTTCGCCGGCGATCAGGTGATGGCGATCCTCGCGAAGGCCGCGCTCGTGGGCCCGCGCCGGCTCTCGGAGCTGCGACCCGACGTGCCCGCTGCGCTCGACGATCTGGTCGCGTGGATGCTCGAGAAGGATCCGGACGGCCGGCCGCGGGACGGGAACGAGGTCCTCGCGAGCGCGGCGCAGCTCCGCGTCGCCCGGGAGCAGGCCAGGGACACCGGCGAGAGCGGGACGCCGAGCACGCGGCCCGCCCGGGCGCTTGCCGAGAGCGCCGCGGGCGAGCCGCGGCTCATCAGCGTGGTGCTCATCCACGGCGCGCTCCCGGGCGACGCCGCGGCGGCGGCGCCCGCCGCGGGCGCCGGGCCCGGCGCGCCGGGCGCCGCTCTGCAGCCGGCGCACCCCCAGGAGCCCGCGCCGAGGGCCGCGATGGAGGCGGCGGTCCGGGCCGCGGTCGCGCCCTTCGGCGGGCGCGTCGACCGGCTCGCTGCCAGGTGGCTCCTCGTCACGATCGCCGGCGGCGGCGAGGCCAACCTGCAGGCGGAGCCGCCGCGCCCCGCCGGAGCGCAGGCGAGGACGCCGACGGACCAGGCCGCCCACGCGGCGCGCTGCGCGCTCGCGCTGCGCTCGCTGCTGCCCGCGGACGTCTCCATCGCGCTCGCGACCGGCCAGGACGTCGCCTCCGGCCGCTGGCCTGCGCGGCAGGTGATCGATCGCGCCGCGGCGCTGCTCGGCGCCCGGTCGCGTGCGGAGTCGCGCGCGGAGGGTGAGCGCCCCGCCGGCGCCGGGAGCGACGGCGCGCCGCCGCACGGCGGTGTCCTGATCGACGACGTGACGGCCGGCCTGCTCGCGATCGGCCGTCACGAGATGGAGCGCCTCTTCCCCGAGCTCTGGGCCGCGGGCGCCCCCCTCGATCCTCGGCCCGGCGAGCGCGCTCCCCGTGCCCCGGGGCAGCTCGCCCGCGAGGTGATGGGGCCGGGCGCCGCCGCGGAGGCGCGCGCCGACGGCGGCGCGGCGGTGCGCGCGTTCTACCTCGAGGAGCTGATCCGGTCGGTGGCCCGCGGCGACGCCGAGGGCTCGCCCGAGACGGTGCTCGCGATGGCGCACGCCCGCCTCGACGACCTGCACCCGGCGGTGCGCCGCATCCTCCGCGCGGCGAGCATCTTCGGCGAGGCGTTCTGGCGCGGCGGCGTGGCCGCCCTGCTCGGCGGGGCGCAGGGCGCGCCGGACCTGGACAGGTGGCTCCTCGAGCTCGTCGCGCGCGCGCTCGTCGAGCGGCGCCCCGCGTGCAGGCTCGCCGGCGAGGAGGAGTACGCGTTCCGGCACGCGCGCCTCCGCGAGGCCGCGTACGCGACGCTCACCCGGGGCGACCGGCTCCTCGGCCACCGGCTCGCGGGCGCGTGGCTCGAGCAGTCCGGGGAGCTCGACCCGATCGTGCTCGCGGAGCACTTCGACCACGGCGGAGAGCACGGCCGGGCGATGCAGTGGTTCCTGCGCGGCGCCGAGCACGCGCTCGATCGCGGCGATCTCGGCGCGGCCATCGCGCACGCGGAGCGGGGCGCGCGGCACGGAGATCTCTGCGATCGCCTCGCGGACGAGGACCTCGCCGGGGAGCGCGGCGCCTCGGCCGACCCGCACGGCCTGCGCGAGGGCGAGACGCTGAGCGCGCTGCGCCTGGTCCAGGCGGAGGCGCACCGCTGGCGCGGCGAGTTCGAGCAGGCCCAGCGCTGCGCCGCCCAGGCGGCGCGGCGCCTGCCTCGCGGCACGCCGCCCTGGTTCCGCGCCGCCGACGAGCTGATGAGCGCGAGCGGCCGGAGGGGCGACTACATGCTCACGACCGCCTGGGCGAAGGAGGTCGCCGCGTGCGGCGATGCCGGGGCCACGGCGGGCGGTCCAGGCGACGCGGGCGCGCCCCGGAGCGAGCCGTCCGGGGCCCGGGCCGCGGCCGACCTCCGCTCGGCGCGCGTCATCGCCCTGTGCTCGGCGGCCCGCCAGCTCTTCCCCGCGGGGCGCTACGCCGAGGCGGACGCGCTGATCGCGCGGGTGCGCGCCCTCGCGGGGGATCTCGCGTCCCTCGCGCCGCGCGCCGCCGCCGAGGTGCACCGGCTGCGCGGCGCGCGGGCGCGGCACCTCGGCGATCCCGCGGGCGACATGGCGGGCTACGCGGCCGCGGTCGACGCGTTCGAGCGGGCCGGCGACGTCCGCGACGCGTGCAACGCCCGCGTCAGCCTCGGCTGCGCGCTCCTCGAGCTCGGCGATTTCGAGCGGGCCGGCGAGGAGCTCACCGCCGCGCTCGCGGCCGCCGAGCGCATGGGGCTGCGCACCGTCGCCACGCGCGCCCGGCAGAACCTCGGCCGTGTGCTCGCGGCCAGCGGTCGGCTCGACGACGCGCTCGCGCTCTCGCGGCAGGTCATCCTGGAGGCCCGCGCACAGGGCAACCTGCGCCTCGAGGGCGGCACCCGCATTTACGCCGCCCTCATCGCCCACGCCGCCGGGGACTTCGCCGCGGCGGAGTCCGACGCCCGCGACGCCGCGGAGCTCCTCCAGGTGGTGCCGCCCTCCCGCGCCGGGGCGCTCGCCGCGCTCGCGCGCGCCCTGTCCGCCCAGGGGCGCGCCGACGACGCGCTCTCGGCGGCGCGCGAGGCCGAAGGCATCCTCGCGCGCCACGGCGGCCTCGAGGCGTTCGAGTCGCTGGTCCTCGTCGCCGCCGTCGAGGCGGCGCGCGCCGCGGGGGACCTCGAGGGCGCCCGCGCCGCCGCTGCCCGGGGCCGCGACAGGCTCCTCGCCCGGGCCGCGGAGATCCCGGAGCCCGCCCTGCGCGAGAGCTTCCTGCACCGCGTCCGCGAGAACGCGATGCTGCTCTCGCTCGCGCGCATCTGCCTCGGGGAGTCCGCCGTGGTCGTCGCCGCCCGCCGCTCCCCGAGGTCCTGACGCGCCGCTGCGCCGCGGCGCGGCGGCGCCTCGGGAACCCCAGCGCGCGGCGGTTTGCAGGTTCGTGGTCGACCGCGGCAGGAAGGCGCTACCGTGCGGTCGTGATCGTACGACCGACCTCCGCCGTGCACCGCCGCGCCGCCGCGCTCCTGGCCCTCGTCCTCGGCCTCGGCCTGAGCGCGGGCGCCCTCGGCTGCAAATCGCCGGGCGCGCCGGCCGACGCCGGCGTCGCGGGCCTGAGCCCCGTGCCCGCGCCGGCGGGGCTCATCGCCGAGGCGTTCCTCCCGACGCCCGACGCCACGTGGGCCAAGGTGCGCGCCCTCCTCGGCGGCCCGGCGGCGCTCCTCCCGGGCAGCGCCGGCGCCCTCGCCGCCTCGCTGCTCGGCCTGCCCATCGCCGTCGCGTCCGAGATCGACGGCAACGTGCCGTTGCTCGGCGCGGCCGTGGAGTCCCCCGACCGGCCGCGCCCCCGGGCCGCGCTCGGCATCCACGTGAAGGACGGCGGGCGTCTGATCGACCAGCTCACGCGTGGCGAGGGCGCGCGCTTCCGCGTGAAGCCCGACGCGGCGACCTCGATCGCGCTGCTCGAGCCGCTGCAGGGCGCGAGCCCGGTGGCCCTCGGCGTCCTCGGCAACTACCTGCTCGTCGCGGAGAGCCCGGGCGACCTGACCACCCTGGGCCCGTACGTCGCGCGGACGATGCCGCAGGCGCAGGTGCCGAAGGAGGATCTCGCGATCGAGATCCCGCGGCCCGCGATCGAGGGCCCGGTGCTCAGGGCGGCGCGGAGCGCCTGGGACAAGGCGCGCGGGCCGGACGGCGCGCCGGCCGCCACCGCGGTCCCGCTCGCCCCGATGATCGAGGGCGGGCTCGCGGTGCTCGGCGATCTCGAGCGGGCGCGCCTCACGCTGGTGCTGGACGAGAGCGCGCACCTGCGCGTCTCCGGGACGCCGAAGGCCGGGGGTGGCCCGGCGTCGAAGGCGTCGACCGAGCTCGCGGTCGGCGACGTGAAGCCGCTGCTCGAGCTGCCCGCCGACGCGCTCGCCGGGATCCTGGTCCGCGACCGGGCCGCGTCGCGCGCCGAGAACGTCCCCAAGCTCGTCGACGCCCTCGCGGGGCTCATCGAGGGCGGCCTCCCGCCCGCCGAGCGGGAGCGGCTCGGCGCCGCGATCCGCGCGGCGTCCGACGCGCGCGGCGACTGGTTCGCCGGCGGGCTCCGCTTCAACGGTGGGGGCCCCACGGCGTTCGTGCGCGCCGCCGTGGGCGACCGGGCCAAGCTCGAGGCCGCGATCCAGGACCTGCTCGGCGCCGCGGAGCTCCCGCCGATCAAGGCCGCGCTGCAGCGGGAGGGGATCCGGGCCTCCACGGGCAAGGCCGAGCTCCCGCAGCTCGAGGGCGAGGTGCGGCGCGTGCGCTTCGAGCAGACCGCCGCGGCGAGCCAGCCCGGCGGCGCGGGCGCGTCGGCGGCGCGGCCGGCGCGGAAGGGAGCGTCGGGCGCGGCGCTGCCGCCGGCCACGATCGAGCTGCTCTACCTGATCCGCGACGATGGCCTCTTCGCGTCGGTCGGCAACGATCCGGGCGCGGGGCTCCGCAGCGCCGTCGCCGCGGCCCAGGGGGAGAGCCTCGGCGACGTGCCGGCCATGAAGGCCGCGCTGGCCCCGCTCGGCGCGGACATCGCGTTCGCGCTGGTGGTCGAGCCGCTGCGGCTCGTCGCGAGCCGCCTCGGCCAGCCGGGCGCGGGCGATCCGGCGCCCGTGGTGGTCGCCGCCGGCGCCGCGCCGGCCGGCGCCGGCGCTCCCGCCGCGATCTGGGCGCGCGCCGACATCGCAGCCGCGGCGATCCGGGAGCTCGCCCGCCTCGGAGGCGCCTTTTGACGAGCGTGGCGCGCGCGGGCGCGCCCGTCGTCCGCGGGCTCGGTGCGTTGCTGCTGGCGCTCGCCGCGGGGTGCGCGGCGAAGGGGGGCGCGGACTGGGCCGAGGACGGCTCGAGCGCGCCGCAGATCGCGCGCGGAGGCGCCGGCTGGCTCCATGCGCCCCTGCCGGAGGACGGCGATCGCGGCCCGACCGCCGGCGCCGCCCGCGGCCCCGAGGGCCGCCGCGCCGCCGGCGCGCCGGACGGGGCGGCCGACGCGGCGCATGCCGACCGGCGCGGCGCCGCGGGCGAGGTCCCCGGGCACGACGAGCCCGCGATCCTCGTCCGCGAGCACGGCCGGCCCGCGCGCGCTGCCGACGCGGCGCGCGCGCCCGCGGCGCCGGGGCTCGCGCCCGGGCTGTTCCGGAACACCTACTACGACTTCCCGAGCGAGGGCGGAGGGTCGAAGGATGCGGTCCTCTACGACGCTGCGTGCGCGCCGCTCGCGAGCGTCCCGCGCGCGTTCCACGACCAGGTCTGCGTCCAGGGGAGCGGCCGCCTCGCTTCGGGCGACACGGTGAGCTTCGCGCGTCGCGGCTGCGCGTGCGCCGACGCCTGCCCGCGCACCGGCCAGCAGGTCTGCTTCGAGCGGCTCGACCCGCGGCGCTTCCCGTACGGCCGCGGCGCCACCGGGCGCGCCATCACGCCGCTGCGCACGGTCGCGGTCGACTCGAGCGTCATTCCGCTCGGCACGGCCCTTTACGTGCCCGAGCTCGTCGGGCTGCCGCTCCCGGGCGGGGGCCGCCACGACGGCTGCTTCGTCGCCGAGGACCGCGGCATCAAGGTCGTCGGCCGCCAGATCGACGTCTTCACCGGCGATCCCGCGGTCACCGCGCGCCTCAACGCGCTCTTCCCGTCGAACCGCGGCGTGCGCCCCGTGCTCGATGACGCGCGCTGTCGCACGATCGTCGCCGCGCGGGGGCCGTCCTGACGGCGCTCCACCCGCGGAAACGCCGGGAAGCCGAGGGAAACCGAGGGAGGGCGCGCGACGGACCGTAAGCCCGGCCGCGCTCCCGCGTGAAATCCGGAACCTGGCGAGGGCGCGGAGGTGATACGATTTCCCGCCTTCTGGTGGCCGAATGACCTCACGTGGCGTCATCCCCGAGTCCGTCCTTCCTCCTCCCTCGGAGGTCTCGGACGCCCCGGACGAGAAGCAGCGGGCGCGCGCGCGCGTCGGGATGACCCTCAAGAACAAGTGGCGGATCGACGCGCTCCTCGGCGTGGGGGGCATGGCGTCCGTGTACGCCGCGACCCACCGGAACGGCTCGCGCGCCGCGCTGAAGATCCTCCACGCCGAGTTCGCGCGGGACGTCGGCATCCGCGACCGGTTCCTGCGCGAGGGGTACGTCGCCAACAAGATCGATCACCCTGGCCGGGTCGCGATCCTCGACGACGACATCACCGAGCAGGACGAGCCGTTCCTCGTGATGGAGCTGCTCGACGGCGAGACCGTGCAGCAGCTCTGGAAGCGCAAGAGCCGGAAGCTCCCCGCCGCGGAGGCGCTCTGGATCGCCGGGGAGGTGCTCGAGACGCTGGAGAGCTTCCACGGGGAAGGCATCGTCCACCGCGACCTGAAGCCCGCGAACATCTTCGTCACGAAGGACAACGTGGTGAAGCTGCTCGACTTCGGCGTGGCGAGGCTGCGCGGCGCGCCCGGCGACAAGACCAAGGCGGGCACCGCGCTCGGCACCCCCTCGTTCATGGCGCCGGAGCAGGCGATGGGGCTGACCGAGGGGGTCGACGGGCGGGCGGATCTCTTCTCGATCGGCGCGACCCTGTACGCCGTGCTCAGCGGCCAGCGCCTCCACCAGGGGCGCTCGGACAACGAGGCGTTCATCCTCGCCGCGACGACGCCGGCGCCGTCGCTCGCGCGGATCGCGCCCGAGCTGCCCGCCTCGGTCATCGGCCTCGTCGACAAGGCGCTCGCCTGGGACCGGCGCAACCGCTACGACTCGGCCGCGCAGATGCGGCAGGAGGTGCTGCGCGTCCTCGAGGAGACCGGCGCGTCCGCCCCGCGCCGCCCGGAGCCGCAGAGCACGCGGCGCCCCCCGCCGGACGACTCGCCCACGGCCGTCGGGATGCGGCCGCCGGAGGAGCCCGCGCCCCAGGAGGAGCCGGGCGACGCGGAGCCGGACGATCCCGCGGTCACGCGGCTCACCGAGGTGTTCCGCCGCGTGGAGCGGCTGCTCCCGGCGGTGCGCCACTACGGCTTTCGCCATCCGGACGCGGACAACAAGCTCCGCGCGACCTTCCAGGCCATCGTGGAGGCGCTGCGCGCGGACGGGAGCCTCGTCCACTGGGCGCTGACGCCGTACGCCTTCGAGCACCGCGGGCGGACGGTGTGGGAGCCGCCGCACCCGCTCGACCTGGTCCCGTACAACCTCTTCGCGGCCGGCGTGCGGCGCGTCCAGCTGCTGCCGGGCATCACGGAGGAAGAGCTGCGCTCGTTCTGCGAGGTGCTGCTGCTCGACCCGCTGCGCGACCTCGCCCCCGAGGACGACGTCGCGGCCGCGCTGTGGGAGCGCCGCCTCGAGCACGTGCGCTACGACGTGGTGAGCGTCTTCGCCGAGGGGGACGCGGCCGATCGCGAGCAGTTCTGGCACGAGGCCGACGACCTCGAGGGCATGGCCCGGCGCGCCGCCGAGGAGAAGGCGAACCGCGCCGAGGCGGCCGCGATGGTGATCGACACCGACGCGGCCGCGCTGCGTGCGGCGCGCCGCGCCGCGAGCGCGCTCGCCCTCGACCCGGTCGCGCAGCGCGCGCTCGGCACGCAGCTCGTGCTCAGCCCGGACCGCTGGAGCGAGCGCTTCGTCGAGATCGTGGCGGACGCCTTCCTGAACGCGAAGCGCTACCAGGACGTCGCGCTCGTGACCGAGCCGATGGCCGCCTCGGCGCGCGATCTCATCCTCGCGCGCCGCTTCGACATGCTCTTCGGGATGCACGATGCGGTCGAGAAGGCGCTCGACTCGCTCGCGCCCAGGCAGCAGGGCGGCGCGCTCGCGACGGAGCTCGCCCGGGGCATGTTCCCGCCCGACACGATGCGGCTGCTCCTCCGCGAGGCGACGCGCGTCGTCATGACGGGCACCCCCGGCGCCGCGGCGCAGCCCGCCTCCGTGGATCTCGATCTCGTCGCGCAGCGCCTCGCGCCCATCCTGCACAAGCTCGGCAGCGACTACTTGCCCGTCGCCATGGAGGTCGTCGGGCACATCGGCCACGAGCCCCTGCGCCGCGCGCTCCTCGGCTACTTCGAGCGGACGCTGCCCGGGCACGAGGAGGGGGTCGTCGACGCGCTCATGACGCTGGATCTCGACGTCGCCCGTCCGATCCTCAAGATGTTCGCCGCGTCGCGGACGCAGGGCGCCCTCGGCGCGCTGAAGCGGCTCTCCGGGTGCGCGAACGCGGCGCTCCGCTGCGAGGCGATCGCCCACCTCGCGGCGAGCCCCGAGCAGATCCGGGACGAGCTGCTCTCGCTCGCCGAGGCGGCGCCGCCCGAGGTGCGCGTCGCGGCGCTCCGCACGCTGGCGCACCACCAGGTCCGCGCGGCCGGCCCGCTGCTCGTCCGCCGCGTGCAGGACGGCTCGTTCCACCAGCTCGCCCTCGACGAGCGGCGCGAGTTCCTCGGCGCGCTCTACACGCTGAACCCGGCGCGCGGCGAGTCGATCGCCGTCGAGCTGCTCCAGCGGCACGGCCTGCTCGCCGACGACGCCGCGGAGCAGACCCGCTGCCTCTCGGCGGAGCTGCTCGGCCGCGAGGCGAGCTCGCAGGAGGCGCTCGACGCCGCGCTCGCGGCCTCGAAGCGGCGGCCCTGGAACAGCCAGGCGCTGCGCGACGCCGCGAGCGCCGCCGCCGAGGCGATCGCCGCGCGCCTCGGCAAGCGGATCTCGACGGCCGGAGATCTCCCGTGACCGCTCCCCAGGTCGACGTCATCAGCCAGAACGTGTCCGAGAACATCCGGCGCGAGCAGGCGCGCGATCTCGCCGCCAGCGTCGTGCAGGCCCTCTTCCGGCTGGTGAAGCTCTCGACGCTGCACGCCATCGACAACCAGGCGATGGTGCGGCAGGTCGAGGAGACGGTCTCGCTGATCCAGGACTTCGGCCAGCGCTCCGGCCACAACGTCTCCATCCTGTTCACCCGCGGCTCGGTCTTCGTCTCCGGGCAGCTCCTCAAGGCGAACCGCGCCGTCTACGAGGGCGCGCTCGAGCTCGGCGACGTCCTGAGCCGCTGCGGCTACTCCGAGATCGGGGTCGCGAAGGACGTCCGCGCGAGCGATCTCTACGCGCTCGCCTCCGCGCTCGCCGAGGCCCTCCGGAGCGGCAAGCCGGCGCTCGCGGACCGCCCGGCGCCGCGCGTCCGCCTGCGCGCCGTGGACGAGGCGGTCCTCCGCCGCGAGGTGGCGGCCGATCGCGAGGGCGACGAGACCTCGGCGATCGTGCGGACCTACGCGACGGCGATCGTGATCCTCCGCCGGTTCTATGACGACCTCCGGCACGGCCGTTACACCCTGCGGCAGGGCGTCAAGCGCATCACGCAGCGCCTCGTCGACCTCTCCGCGAACGAGACGCCGGCGTTCCTGGGCGTCACCGCGCTCCGCAACCAGAACCACGACGACGCCGGGCGCGCGGTGAACACCGCGATCCTGAGCCTCGCGATGGCCCGGCAGATCACGGGCGACGTCGTCCTCCTGCAGCGGCTCTCGATGGCGGCGCTGCTCTTCGACATCGCGCGGCCGCGGCTCACCGGCGCCGCGGCGAGCGGCGCGGGCGGGCTCGTCCCGCAGCTGAGCGAGCAGCAGGAGGCGGACGTACCGGCGGGTACGGCGGTCGTGCTGACCGCGCTCGGCCTCGTCAACGAGCCCAGCGTCATGCGCACCGTGGTGGCCTACGAGGCGCACTGGGTGCGCCGCCAGGCGGCGCTCGGCCCGGTGTACCGCGGCCTCCGCCAGCCGACGCTGCAGGCGCGCATCCTCGCGACCGCCCGCGCCTTCAACGATCTCCTGACGCCCGCGCCGGGCGAGACGCCGCTCTCCGCCGACGAGGCGATCGCCAAGCTCGAGCAGGAGGCGACCGATCCGGCGGACCGCACGGTGCTGCGGCTGCTCGTTGGCGCGCTCGGGATCTTTCCGACCGGCACGCTCGTGGAGCTCTCGACCGGCGAGGTCGCGCTGGTGGTGCAGACGCCGGCGCACCCGGCCCGCTACTCGCAGCCGCGCGTCCGCCTGGTCCTCGACGCCTCGGGCGGTCCTATCGCCGCGCGCGCGCTCGAGGTCGATCTCGCCGAGCGGCCCCGCCAGGGCGAGCCGACGCGGCACATCCGCCGGATCGTCGCGACCAGCGACGACCCCGCCGCCGCGTCGATGCGCGCCCACGCGGCCGTCCAGGAGGCGCCGCAGGCGTCGCTCCGGTCGCCGGCGATCGCGGCGGAGCCGCCCATCCGCTCCGCGCCGGCGCCGGCGTCGCCGCTCGCGAGCCTGCGCATGCCGCCGCCGCAGCAGATCACGCGGCCCTCGTCGCCCACGCTGCCGATGACCAGCTCGCCGGGGAGCCGGAGGACGCAGCCGCGGTCCAGCGACGCCGGCCGCGGCCCAGCCTCGCCGGCCGAGGCTGCGCCGGCGGCGCTGGCCGACGACGGCGGCGAAGAGGCCAGGATGCTCGCGGACCTGCCGCCGGCGCCGTCCGGCAAGCGCTCGCCGACCTTGCGGCCCGGGCGCACCACGGCGCGCTGGCCGGATCCACCGCAGCAGCAGGAGCCCGCCGCGGCGGCGGACCGGTACTCGCCCCCGCCGGGCGCTCACGGAGAGGAGTCGTGGTCGGTGCAGACAGACAGCGATCCAGACGAGGTTCCCGAGGAGAGCGCGCGGCCGCTCGCGCTGCGCGCCCGCGGCTGGGGAGAGCAGTCACCGCGGCGCGAGCGCACCCCGGTGTCGGACCTGCCTCCCTCGGCCATGGCGGGCCCCATCGCGGTGCTGTCGCTGCCGGGCGAGACGCCGACCGCGGAGGGCGCGCTCGCGCGCACGCCGCTCGTCCACCTGCTCGTGTACATGCTCGACCGGCGCCTCACCGGCACCACGTGCTTCACCGACCCCGGGGGCGTCCGCCACGGCATCTTCTTCAGCGACGGCGTGCCGGCCAAGATCTGGACCGGGACGATCATCGCCCCGCTCGACCGGGTGATCCTCGATCTCGGCCTCCTCGACGAGGCGACGCTCCGGGAGACGCTCCGGGACATCACGAAGCGGAGGGTGCTGCACGGCCGGCTGCTCGTCTCCCGGGGCCTGCTCGACAGGGAGACGGTCTACGCCGTGCTGCGCGAGCAGCTCGTGCGCAAGCTTGTCGCGCTCTACGACCTCTCGCCCGAGACGCGGTACGCCTACTACGACGGCCAGAACCTGCTGTCGTCCTACGGCGGTCCGGAGCTCATCGGATGCGAGCCGCTCGCGGTGATCGTGGCGGGCGTCCGGCTCCACGCCGACGATCCGCTGATCGATGCGACCCTCGACCGGATCCAGAGCCGGCAGCTCGGCCTCCACGTCGAGGCCGAGATGAAGCGGTTCCAGCTCCACCGCGACGAGGCGGCCGTCGTCGACCTGCTGCGGACGCGGCGCATGACGCTCGCCGAGCTCCTCGGGGCCGGCGTTGCGCAGGAGCGCGTCGTGCGGCTGACGATCTACGCGCTCGCGATCACGCGGCACCTCGATCTCGGCGCGCCGGGCCGTCGCCCTGTGGGGCTCGGCGGGTCCGGTGGATCTGGCCGGGAGCGGGCCGCCGGCGCCGTCCCGGCCGACGCGGGCCAGGCCCCCCAGCGCGAGCCGGCCGGCGCGGCGGCGCGCTCGCCGCGCCCCACCTCGGGCTCGACGATGCCCGGGCCGCGCCCGGCGCGCGGCGAGGCCGACGGCCGCGCCTCGCCGCGGCAGACCGAGGCCCCCCCGGCGCCGTCCAGCAGGCGGCCGGGATCACCGTTCGCCGAGCCGCTCGTCCCGCGCCGCTCGACCGTGCCGCCCCCGTCCGGGGCGCTGGACGGCCGCGGCGCGTCGATCCCGGGTCCCGCGGCGCCGTTCGATCCGCGCGCGTCCGGCGGCGATCCGGGCGGCGCGCTCCGCGGCGCGGATCCGAAGGGGCCGAAGCAGCCCCCTGTGCCGTCCTTTGCCGGCGCCCGCGCGCAGCCGCCGCAGCCGCAGGCGCCCACCGTCAAGATGGCGGCCGTCGGCCAGGAGGGCAGGGCCGCGCGGGCGGCGGGGCGCGCCGAGTCGGCGTCGCCTCCGCCGGCGCGCGCCCCGGAGCCCGCGGCGCCCCCGCCCGATCTCCCGCCGCTGCCGCGCGCGGCGCCGAGCCCCGAGCTCGCCGCGCGCCGCGCCGAGATCGAGGCGCGCGCCGCCGCGATCGACGGCGAGAGCTTCTTCCAGATGCTCGGCGTCGCGGAGGACACCCCTCCTGAGCGCGTGCAGGGCGTCTATTTCGCGCTCGCCAAGCAGTGGCACCCCGACCGGACGCCGGCGGAGCTCCACGACGTCAAGCCGCTCGTCGCGCGCGTGTTCGCCCGCATCAGCGAGGCCTACCAGACGCTGAGCGATCCGAAGCGGCGCGCCGAGTACATGCAGGCGCCGAAGGAGGCCGCGGCCCCCGCGGAGGACGACGAGAAGATCGCCCGCGTCGTCGACGCCGCGCTCGATTTCCAGAAGGCCGAGATCCTGCTCAAGAAGAACGACCTCGTGGGCGCCGAGATCCGCGCGCGGCGCGCGCTGAGCGCCGACCCGGAGCAGCCCGAGTACATGACGCTGCTCGTCTGGATCCAGGCGCAGCGGCGCGGCGAGCCGCCCGCGTTCGCGGAGGGGGCCACGAGCGCGCACTACGACGACCTGATCGAGACGCTGGACGTCGTCCTGGGGAAGGAGCCCCGCTACGAGCGGGCGCTCTTCTACCGCGGCATGCTCCTCAAGCGCACGGGGCGGGTCGATCGGGCGAGCCGCGATTTCCGCCTGGCGGCCGAGATCAACCCGAAGAACCTCGACGCCATCCGCGAGGTGCGCGTGCAGGAGATGCGCAGCCGCGCGAGCAACGACCCGACGCCCGCGGGCGGCCTCCTCGGCAAGTTCTGGAAGCGCTGACGCGCGTCAGAGCGCCGCCGCCCGGACTGCGCCGAGCGACCGCAGCGCGCGGCAGACCGTCTCGTCGCGGCAGGGCCCCACGCGCCCCGCGTGCGCCGACCACGGCACCTCGCGCACGCGGTGCAGATCGCGCACGTCGGGGCCGCGCCACGGACCGAGCGCCCGGTCCACGCGCGCCTCCCGCTCGTTCGTCGCCGGCAGCGAGAGCTGCACCTGCGGCACGATGCCGACCTTCTGCACCGGCGCGCCGTCGGGGAGCGCGTAGAGCAGCGTGGTGAGGCGCAGGACGCCGACGTGGGCGTCGTCGTCGAGGTACTCCTGGGCGCACCCCTTGCCGTAGGTGCGATCGCCGATGACCACGCCGCGCCGGTAGCTGCCGATCGCGCCGGCGATCATCTCCGCCGCGCTCGCGGAGTCGCCGTCGACGAGCACCGCGAGCGGCCCGCTCCACCCGCGCCCCTCGGGCACGTCGGGCGAGCGCTCCACCTCGACGCCGCCGTCGCGGCGCCGCATCGGGAACAGCGGCACGCCCGGCAGGAACAGCCCCAGCGCGGCGATCGCCCCGTCGGTCGAGCCGCCGCCGTTCGCGCGCACGTCGAGCATCACGCCCCGCGTGTCGCTCTGCGCGCGCGCGCGGAGGAGCGCCGCCGCGACCCGATCGCCGAGGTCGTCGGGGACGTCGGGGATGGTGATCACCGCGACCTTGCCGTCGCCGAACCGCACCAGATCGAGCGGCAGCGAGGCCGGCGCGGGCTCCGCCGGCTGCGGTCCGATCGGGTGCGGCGCCACGGCCAGCTCGAGGGGCGCCGCGGCGCCGCGCCGGAGCAGCGCCACGCGCGCGGTCGTCCCGGGGCGCACGTCGGCCAGCACGGCGAGCTGCTCGGCTTGCTCGACGCTCATGCCGGAGATCGGCAGATCCTGGATCCGGATCACCACGTCGCCGTCCGCGAGCGGCGCGAGCGCGCCGCGGTCGATGCGCACCCCGATCGCGGTGCGCGTCATCTCCTGCCAGAGCCGGGCCGGCGGGCGCGCCTCGAGGTCGAGGTCGTAGATGGAGACCTCCTCCTCGAGCGGCGCCCAGGCGCCGTGGGCGTCCAGCTGGGGCACGTAGGCGCGCACCGCGGCCGCGATCACCGTGCGCGCCCAGCCGTCCTCGCTCAGCGAGGGCGCCGCGCGCTCGCGCACGGCGTCGGCGTAGCGGGCGAGCGGCTCTCCGAAGCGCGCGCGCAGCCCGCCGACCTCCCGACCGAGCTCGCGCGCGAGATCCCGGGCGCTCCGCGTCACCTCGCCGTCCTCGAACGGCGCCGCCGAGATCAGCTCCCACGTCTGGGCCGGGGTCGCGGGCGGGCTGGCCAGCCCGCGCCGGTAGCCCTCGTCAAAGAGCCCATCGAGCTCGCGCGACCACCGGGAGAGCTCCTCGCCCACGCGCAGCGCCGCCGAGCACGGCCCGCTGCCCACGGGCGCCTGCAGCTCGGCGAGGAGCGCAGCAGCTTCCCGCCCCAGCGATGCCCCCACGGGCGCGTCGGGCGCGACCGACCAGAGCCCGTGCGGATCGAGCCAGTCGGAGGTCGCCTCGGCAAACTTTGCGGGATCGACGCGGAGCGGCGGAGCGGCCAGCGTGGTGCGCGCCTGGGCGACGATGGCGCGCGCCTGCTCGCAGCCGAGCGAGGTCGGCGCCCCGGTCGGCACCGCGATGCCGCGGTCGAGGGCGTTCGGATCGCAGCCGGCGCCGTCGATCTCCTCGTCGTCGGGCGCGATGGCGTGGAGCAGGGGCCGAGCCAGCCCGCGCCGCGCCTTCGCGAGGGGCGTCTCCGCCTCGCGCGAGAGCAAGGCGAGCGCCGCAAGGCTTGCGGCGATGCACGCGACGGAGCTCGCGACGCGTGTCCTCACTGCTCTCCGAATATCACGACGCGGGTGGCGGGGGCAGAGGCGACGGCGGCGATCGGGGCGCGCGCTCGCGGGGCGCGGAGGGCGCCGCGGGCGCTGCCCACGCCCGAAACCTGGAAGCCACGTCCTGTACTCATTCGCCGCTCGTGCGCCATGGATCTGGGCTCAGCGCCGCGCATCCGTGCTCCTCCGCTTCCCGCAAAGCTTTCGCGTCCCTCGGGAGATCCGAACACGTTGCGCATTCCAGCGCAAAAAAAGGCGATTTTGTAGGGTTTACCCCGGCATCGCGCCTGCATCTGGCCGGGTGCCGCCCACCGGCTTGCAGGGGTCTCCCAA
Source organism: Sorangium sp. So ce887 (assembly GCF_051521455.1). NCBI lineage: Bacteria > Pseudomonadati > Myxococcota > Polyangiales > Polyangiaceae > Sorangium > Sorangium sp. So ce887. The sequence continues at coordinate 1,312,880 of NZ_CP150354.1, forward strand.
CCCAAGGCCTCCTTGATCGGCGCGCGCGGCGGAGAACGAAGAGACCATGAGCACCACCTGGGATCGTGCGGCATTCTCGGCTTATCGTACAGAGCTCGCGAACTACGCCACCCTGAGCCCAGAGGCCGAGCGGGAGCTCGCGTTCCGCTGGCGAGCTGGCGACCGGGATGCTGGCCGGCGCCTCATCGAGGCGTGCCTGCCCTTCGTCATGACGATCGCGCTCGAGTACCGCCGGTGGGGGCTCCCGATGGAGGACATCGTGCAGGAGGGGAACATCGGCCTCCTGAAGGCCGCGGAGCGCTTCGATCCGGACCGCGGCTGCCGCCTGGCGACCTACGCGGCCTACTGGATCCGGGCGGAGATCCGCGAGCACGTGGCGCGGGGGTACCGGATCGTGCGCCTCGGCTCGTCGAAGAGCGAGCGCCGCGCGCTGCGCATCTACCGCAAGACGCACGAGAAGGACCCGGCGGTGCTGGCGGAGCTGAGCGGCCTGTCGGAGGAGCGGGCGACGGAGCTGCTGCCGCTGCTCATGGCGCGCGACGTCAGCCTCGAGCGCTCTCCGAGCGACGACGGCGTGGCTCCGGTGGAGCGGCTCGCGTCGAGCTCGCACACGCCGGAGGAGGAGGCCTGCGCCGCCGACGAGCGCGAGCAGCTCTCGCGCGCGCTGCTCCAGGTCGTGAACGAGCTGTCGCCCCGCGAGCGCCGCATCATGAACCAGCGCTGGCTGACCGACAGCCCCGTGACGCTCGAGCAGCTCGGCGCCGACTTCGGCGTCAGCAAGGAGCGCGTGCGTCAGATCGAGGAGCGCGCGAAGAAGCGGATGCGCGCGCGCATCGAGGAGATCACCCGCGAGCCCGTTGCGCCGCTGGCGAAGAGCGCCTGAGGCGGCGCAGCGCTCCGCCGCCTGGACGGCGCGCTCTCGGGTAGGCGAGCCGTCGCCGACCGCGGCGCGCCGAGAGGGGCGCGCCGCGAGCCCGGCGGGGCGCTAGATCTCGATGACCGTGCCTTCGCGGGCGGCGATGGTGTTCGGGAAGAGCTCGCGGGCGCGCATTTCTTTCTCGCGCACCATGGCATCGGTCTGGTTGGGGTCGTGGTGGTGCAGGACGAGCTGCTTGGCGCCCGCCTCCTTCGCGAGCTGGCAGCCCGCGACGAACGTGGCATGGCCCCAGCCCGTCTTCGGACCGCCGCCGACCTCGCCCGCGTACTCCTCGGGCGTGTACATGGCGTCGAAGATCAGCACGTCGGCGCCCATCGCGAGCTTCTTCAGCTTCGGATCCACGATGGCGTAGTGCTCGGAGTCGGTGATGTACACGACGACCTTCCCCTCGTGCTCGACGCGGTACGCGTACACGCCGTTCGGATGGTTGCCGCGCGCGTTGGTCACGCGCACGTCGTCGTTCGGGCCGATCGTGACGACCTCGCCCTCGTAGAGATCGCGGAAGGTCATCGCCGCGCCCATCTCCGTGAGGTGCACCGGGAAGCTCGGGTAGTCCATCTGCCCGGCGAGCGTCTCCTCGAGCGTCCGAGAGACGTTGAGGCCGCCGTACAGATGGATCTTGTTCCCGCGCACGAACGCGGGGGTGAAGAAGGGGAAGCCCTGGATGTGATCCCAGTGCACGTGACTGAAGAACATCCAGGCTTCGAAGGGCATCTCCTTGACCAGATCCTGGCCGAGGAGACGGAGCCCCGTCCCGCCATCGAGGATGACCAGCGTCTCGCCGGCACGAATCTCATAGCAGCTCGTGTTGCCGCCTACTTCGACCGTGCCTGCACCGGGCGTGGGGATGCTTCCGCGAACCCCCCACATCTTGATCCGCATCCTGCCTCGCTCGCTGAACCCCGCCCGTTTCAAGGTAGAGCTATTAGATTCCGAGCGCGGGCAGCGTCAAGCTGCCTGGTGCACCGGGAGCAAGGAAGGTCGCAGACGTGGAGACCTGGCCGGGGGAGCAGGGCCAGGGCGCCAATGTAGTTGCGGGGTAGGTTGCAGGCCCGCGGCAGGCCCGCGGCAGCGGCGGAAGGGCGGCGAAGGCGGCGGCCGGGGGGCGCCGGATGGGCGCGGGCTGCGGTGGCGCGGGAGCCCCTGGCAGGCGGCCACGGCTCGGCCCGGAGACGGCGGCGCGGGAGGTCGCGGCGGCGCGGCGGCGGCGGCGCGGCGGCGAAAGGTCGCGGCGGCGAAAGGTCGCGGCGGCGCGGCGGCGGCGGCGCGGCGGTGGGAGGTCGCGGCGGCGCGGCGGCGCGGCGGCGGCGGCGGCGACCTGGTGGTCGGCGGGAACGCCACCGCGCAGCAGACGCGCGACGGCCACGGCCGATGGGCTATGGTCGGGCGCATGCCGCTCCACGCGGACGCCATCGTCGTCCTCGGCTGCAGGATGCTCCCGTCCGGGCGCCCGGCGGCCCCCGGCGCACGCCGCGCGGCGCGCGCGGCGCAGGCTTACCGCGACGGGGTCGCGCCGTGGGTGATCGCCAGCGGCGGGCGCCGCTGGGGCGCGCAGATCGAGGCGCGCGTGCTCTCCGCCGAGCTGCGGCGCGCCGGCGTCCCGGCGCACGCGATCCTGCAGGACCTCTGGTCGCTGACGACGCACGAGAACGCGATCTTCAGCGCGGCCCTCCTGCGCCGCATGGGCGCGCGGCGGGCGGCGATCGTCACCTGCCCCTGGCACATGACGAGGGCTCTCCAGAACTTCCGCGAGGTCGGGATCGACGCCTGCGCGCTGCCGGCGCCGCACGTGAGCGCGTCGGTGGTTGCGCGCGCGTGGCAGCGCGGTCACGAGGTGGTCTCGATGTGGCTCGACGCGCGCGCGATGCGCCGCCGGCGGATCCTCTGCGAGAGCGCCGCCTGGCTGCTCGACAGCGCGCGCCGGGGTGAAACGTGATCATGCCGAGAAGGCGCTCCTCCTTTCTCCTCGCTCTGCCCCTGTCTCTCGCGGCCTGCACCGGACAGCCGGCGCCCGGCCCCGCGCCGGACGCGGGGAGCACCGCGGCGGCTCCGGCCACGAGCGCCGGGGCGCAGGCGCGGTTCGATGCCCTCCTCGCCGCCGAGCAGCGCCGCGCCGCCCTGGAGGTGAGCCCCACAGCCCAGCAGAGCCGCGACGTCGACGTGCGGCGCGCCGCCGCGCGGGCGCTCGCGCGCATCGGCGGCGACGCGGCGCGGCCCGGGCTCGGGCGCGCGCTCGCCGACGAGGACGACGAGGTGGTCGCGTGGGCCGCCTACGGGCTCGGGTTCTCGTGCAAGGGCCACGAGGGCGAGACGGTCTCGGCGCTCGTCGCGCGCTCCCTCGCCCGCGACGCCCGCCCGGGCACGACGGCCGCGCCGAGCGCCGCCGCTGCCGCGAGCGGCGGCACCGCCGCGGGAGCGCCGCCGCGCGACGCGGGCGGAGACGCTGCCGCGAGCGGCGGCGCCTCCGCGGGAGCGCCGCCGCTCGACGCGGGCGGCGCGCTCGCCCGCGCCATCGGGCGGTGCGGCGCCGAGGCGTCGGAGCCGACGCTTGTCGCGTGGCTCGAGGGGCCGCGCGAGCGCGCGATCCACGCGGCGTACGCGCTCGGCGACCTCGCCGCGATCAAGCTCAAGCTGCGCGAGGAGACGCTCGTCGCGTTGCTCAACCTCGCCTCGGGCAGCGCGGCCAGCCCGCCGGTCCCGGAGGCGCTCTACCCGATCGGACGGCTCGAGCACGTCCCGCTCACGGTCATCCCCCGCATCCGCGACGTCGCGACCGCGCGGCTCGCGGAGGCGGGCGACGCGCGGCTCTTCGCGGTGCGCGCGCTCGGCCGGGCAGGGGAGGCGGCCGCCTCCGAGCTCGCGCGCGTGCTCGGCACGAAGGGCGTGTTCACCGCGAGCGAGCGCGCCGAGGCCGCGCGCGCGCTCAAGCGCCTCGGCGCGCCCGGCCAGCGCGCGCTCGCCGACGCGCTCCCCGCGCTCGTCCCGAGCGCGGACCCGATCGCGCTCACGGGCCTCGTGAGCGAGGACTTCGGCGTCCTGCTCACCGCCCTCGACGCGCTCGGAGCTGCAGGCGCCGCGCGCAAGCCGCTCCGCGAGCTCGCCGCCCTGCCTCCGCCGCCGAGCGCGCCCGCGGCGATCCTCCGTCGCGTCGCGTGGCTCCGCTGCGGCGCGGCCAGGCTCCTCGCGGGCGCGAACCACCGCGAACCGTTGCTCCTCGGCTGCGACGTCACGGCGCCGGCGGATCCGGCGAGCAAGCCGGACGCCGCCGCGCCGGTGCGCGGCTCGATCGGCGCCCGGGCGGTCGTCGAGGTGATCGGCCGCGGGGCGATCACGGGCGCGCGGCTCGCCGCGCTCCGCGCCTACGCCGAGTCGGGCGAGCTGCGCGCGCGGGAGGCCGCGATCGAGCTCATCGCCTCGCACGAGGAGATCGCCGGTGCGCCCGACCTGCTGGCGAAGGCGCTCGCCGCGGAGGAGCCGGGCCTCGTCGCCGCCGCGGCGGAGGTCATCGCGCGGCAGCCCCAGCGCGCGTCGGAGGCGCCGGGGCAGGGGAAGCGGAAGCGCAAGCGGCGGCGCGACGACAAGGACGCGCCCGCCGCGGTCACCTCGCCGGCGATCGAGGGCGCGCTGCTCTCGCTCCTCGATCGCCCTGGCGTGCGCGACGATCCGGAGCTCATCGGCGCGGTCATCGACGCCGTGGGGGCGCTCGCGCTCAAGCCGGCCGAGGCTCGCCTGGAGGATCTCTGCCGCTCGAGCTACCCCACGACGCGGGCGCGCGCGGGGACGGCGCTCGGCGTGCTCCGGGGCCGCAAGATCGCGTGCGACGCCGGGCTGCCGGGCGACGCGGGGCGGCCGGCCATCGCGCCGCCGGCCGGCGAGCTGCCGGCCGAGGCCTCCGCGCTCGTGCGCGCGCCGGCGGTGCTGACCTTCGACACGGACGCCGGCGAGCTCACGATGACGCTCGACCCCGCGCTCGCGCCGGTCGCGGTGACCCGCTTCGTCGATCTCGCGCGCTCCGGCTACTACGACGGCAAGATCGTCCACCGCGTGGTGCCCGGCTTCGTCACCCAGTTCGGCGCTCCGTTCGGCGACGGCGCCGGAGGTCCGCCCGGCAGGCCGGCGCTCCGCTGCGAGACGTCGCCCGTCCCGTTCGAGCCGCTGCGCGTCGGCGTGGCCCTCGCCGGCCGCGACACCGGATCGAGCCAGCTCTTCGTCATGCACGCTCGCGCGCCGCACCTCGACGGCCAGTACGCGGCGGTCGGCGTCGCCGCCGGGCCGTGGGCTGCGCTCGTGGATGGGGACGTCGTCCGGAGCGTGAAGGTGCGGGACTGATCGCGGCGTGTGATGTGCGCCGCGCGACGCTCGCGCGACGCGCGTACGCCGCGCGACGCTCGAGCGACGCGAACCGCTGGGTCGCGGCGGCGCTCATCCATGTCGATTGACAACCGCCCCCGACCGGCGCTCTACAGTTTAGCGTGGTCATTGCCTCCTTTCTGGCCGTCGCGGTGCTCGTGTACACGTATTTCGGGTACCCGATCGTTATCGGCATCCTGGCGCGCCTCTGGCCTGCGCAGCGGATGGAGGATCCGAGCTACGTCCCCACCGTGACGGCGTGTATCCCCGTCTACAATGCGGCGTCGTATCTCCAGGCGAAGGTCGAGAGCCTCTTCGCGCTCGACTATCCCAGGGACAAGCTGGAGGTCCTGCTCTACTCCGACGGCTCGACCGACGACACGGTGCTCGTGGCCCGGCAGCTGGCGGAGCGCGACCCCCGGGTGAAGGTGATCGTCAACGAGGCGCGGCGCGGCAAGCCGATCGGCGTGAACACGATGCTCGGGGTCGCGACGGGCGAGGTGCTGCTGATGACGGACATCCGCCAGCCGCTCGTGCCCGGGGCGCTGCGCGCGCTCATGCGGCTCCTGGCCGATCCCAACGCGGGCTGCGTCTCCGGCAACCTGGTCCTGAAGGGCTCGGCGGGCTCGGGGGCGTACTGGCGTTACGAGAACTGGATCCGCCTCCAGGAGGGGAGGTTCAGGAGCATGGTGGGGGTGACCGGTCCCATCTACGCCATCCGGCGCGCCGACATGAGCCAGCTCCCGGAGGGCGTCATCCTCGACGACATGTGGGTGCCGATGCGGCTCCGGCTCGAGGGCCGCTCCATCCTCTTTGCGCAGGACGCGATCGCGTACGACGACGCCTTCGGTGACGAGCGCGAGTTCGGCCGCAAGGTGCGCACGCTGGCGGGCAACTACCAGCTCTTCTCGCTGCTCCCGGCGCTGCTCGTCCCGTTCAGGAACCCGTCGTGGTTCGAGATCTTCTCTCACAAGCTGCTTCGCCTCGTGTGCCCCTGGGCGCTCGTCGCGCTGCTGATCGCGTCGACCGCCGCGTGGATCGGCGCCGAGGCCAGCGGCGATGTCTCGTGGACGCTCTACGCGACGCGCGCGATGTTCGGGGGCCAGGCGGCGTTCTACCTGCTCGCGGCGCTCGGGGGCGCCGCGGGCAAGCTCGGCTCGCTCGCGCGCACCTTCGTGGTCCTCAATGCGGCGGCCGTGGTCGGTCTCTGGCGCTTCGTCCGCGGCTCGCAGAAGGTCACCTGGTAAGCGCGACGCGCGAGCGCTCGCCGTGATCTCTGCGGCTACGGCTCGAGCAGGCCCACGAGCTCGTGGACGGCGCGCTGCGATCGCTGGAGGGTGAGCGACGATGGGATCAGCTGCCCCGGCCCGTCGTGCGGCAGGGCCTGGAACCTGATCGGCGCGGGGAGGACGTCGAGGCCCGCGCGCTCGAACATGCGGATCGAGCGCGGCATGTGGAGCGCGCTCGTCACGACCACCACGGCGTCGGCCGAGAGGCTGCGGGCGATCCTGGCGGAGTAGATGGCGTTCTCCCGGGTGTCGCGCGACTCGGTCTCCAGGAGGATCTTCTTCCTCGGCACGCCCAGCTCGACGAGCAGGTCGGCCATGGCGCCGGCGAGCTCGGTGCGCTCGAGCCGGACGTCCTGCCCCGAGACGATGACGTGGCCGAAGCCGTAGGTGCGGTAGACGCGCGCGGCGCCGAGGCCGCGCTCGATGCCAGGCGCCGACTGCCGTTCCATGGCGGGCGTGCCGAACTCGTCGGCGTCGATCCCGGCGGTGAGGATGACCAGGACCCGCCGCTCGGGCGAGCTGCCGGCGAGCTCCGCGCGCAGATCCCTCGGCTTCGTGCTCATGCGGCGCACGATCCCGCTGGAGACCCAGGGCATGGAGAGGAGCCACAGCGTGAGCCAGGCGCTCCACGCGAGCGCCCGCCCGACCTTCGCCCGGCGCGCACGGTAGGTCCACCCGCCGCCGGACAGCACGAGGCCGAGGCCCGCGGCGACGAGGAGCACGAAGAGGGGATCGACGAGGCGGGCGATGGGCAAGGCGAGGCTCGCCGTGAGGCGCTCGGTGGAGCCCTATCTATGCTGTCGCCGGGGAGCGAGGCGAGGGAAAAGAGGCGCGTTGCGAAGGCGGGACGGACGCGGGCGGCGATGCGCCCGTTCCGTCGCTGCGTTTCATGGCGGGTGGGTGCTCAGCGCCGCCGGTGCGCTCGCCGCCGCCGGGCTGCGGCGGAGGCGAGGACGAGCCCAGCGAGGCCTGCGGGGAGCCATCCGTCGTGGCCGTCGCCGGGGGTCCGGCAGCCGCACCCGCCGGCGTCGCGCGCGCCGTCGGTGCCGCCGCCGGTCGGGCTGTCGCCGCCGCCGCCGCCGCCGCCTCCGCTGCCGTTGCCGCCGCTGCCGTTGCCGGCGGTGTCGGGCGGCTCTCCCAGATCGATCGGCGCATCGGCGCTCGCGACGAGGATCGGCGGCGCCTCGCCGGTCTCCTCGTAGATCTCCAGGAGCCGTTCTCCCGTGTCGTCGGTGACGTTCTCGGATCGCAGGAACTCGATGTACTCCCTCGTCATCGACTGGTAGTAGACGCGCGCCGAGAGCGTCTGGGCACCGAAGGTGCCGGCGGGCACGGTGAGCGTGAAGCGCGCCTCATCGTAGTTGCGGAATCCGCCGTTCCCGTCGCTGAAGTCGATCTCCGGCGTCGGCTGGGTCGTCGTCGACGGCACGAAGCCCTTCGGCGGGATGCGCGTATCGGAGATGATCATGTCGTGGAGCGCGAGGTGCTCCTCTTTCTCGCCCACGCCCGCTCCGCTGTTCCAGAGCCCGTGCACGGCCCGGTACTCGTGGGTGGGCGGCTCGTGCTGGATCTCGCCGGTGTCCGCGTCATAGCCGCCGAGCAGCGGCCGCTCGCGCCCGTCCTCGTCGACGAGGACCACGGCGATCCAGGCGCGCCGGCTCTCGGCGTAGCCGGTCGGGAACTTGTGTCCGGTGAGGTTCTCGACGCGGACGGTGAGGGTGATGTCGTCACCGGCCTCCGCTTCCCGAGGGGCTTCGATGAGCGCGACGGAGGCGGCCGAGGCGAGGCTCTCGAGGGTGCGGTCGAGCGCGAGCTGGAAGGCGCCGGCGCGCTCCGCGGCGAACTCCTTCTCGGCCGCCATGACGGCCTGGATGCCCCAGTGATTGCCGCCCACGAGGACGTGGTCGCGCGGCTCGGCGCGGATCGGGCCGAGATCGGCGATGGTCCACTCGCCGGGTTTCCTGCGCATGTGGCAGTCGACGCAGCTCTTCTCGCTCGATCCACCATCACGAAAGTCGCTGGAGGCCCACTCCTCGAAGGTCGTATCGAGCGGAAACTCGAACGTGGTCTCGGTGCCGTCCGCGTTCCTCAGCATGACCTCCGGGTTCGTGACCTGGTGACATTGCCCGCAGAACTGCGATCCGGCGAGCGTCGGGTCCTGCTCGCCGATATGGGAGTTCGAGACCACGTTCTCGTACGGCCCATACATCACGGGCGTGCTGGTGAACCCGGCGGCCTCCGGCGTGGTATCGAACACGAGCTGAGCGTTGCCGATGAGGTACGATCTCGTATCGTCGGGGCCGAGGGTCGTCATCGCGCGATGGCACACGCTGCAGCTGACCCCCTGGCCATCGACGATCTTTCCGTCGGATGCGGCGTTGGGGTCGAATCCAGAGCCATCCGGGGGCGTCGCCCTCCCGTTCACGAAGCCGATCGGGGAGTGGCAGCGCAAGCAATACGTGCCGACCCCCGGAGCGTCCTGGTTGGCGATGGTGAGGGCGGCCTTGAAGACGGGATCCCGCCACGCGTTCGCCATCATGGTACCTGCCCACGTGTCCGTGGGCATGTAATCCATGGCGCTCTCGTCCTCGGCGCGATGGCATCCAGCGCAGCGCTCGGCGGTGCCGAGGTTGTTCTGCTCCGGCATCTCGCCCGCCTTCGTCCCCTGGAGGTCATCGATTCCAGCCGCCGCCTCGCGGCTCAGCAGCCCGAACGCGAGCACCCAACCTACCCCGAGTCTCGACCTTTTCTGCATGGCTTGAATTCAGCTCTGGCAAGCTGCCCTTCGGAGAGCGTGAACCGATGACAAACGGCGTTACGGTGCTGCGTCCGCGGAGCGCCCTATTCCGGATCGATCCGGAAAATCGTGCCTCCATAGGAGACGATGTAGAGCTCGCCCGCGGCGTCCTCGCCGAAGGAGGCGAGGCCTTCGATGGTGCTCACGGAGTCGAGATCCTGGCTGAGCGACGTCCCCAGCTCGGTCGGCATCGCGGGCGTGGCGACACCGTCCTTCCACGTGAACATCCACACCCTGTCCGATGCGAAATCGCCGTACAGGTACTTCCCACGGAGCGCGGGGATCTTGCTGCCGCGGTAGACATAACCGCCTGTCACGGAGCCATCGCCGTTGTCGTGATCAAATCGCTTGACCGGCGGCGTGATCGCCGGCGAAGCGCAGCCCGGCGCCTGGCCGTCCTTCAGGCATGTCGCCCCCTCGGTGACGCTCCATCCGTAGTTCTTGTTGCCCTGTCCGCGCGGCTCGATGTTGATCTCCTCGAACAAGCGCCCACCGACATCTCCGATGTAGAGGTCGCCTCGGCAGCGGTCGAAGCTGAAGCGCCAGGGGTTGCGCAGCCCGTAATCCCATACGTAGGGGTCTCCACCGGAGACGTTCCCGGCAGGCGGCGTCGGATGGTTGTTGACGTCCAGACGAAGGATCTTGGCGTACTTCACCTCGATGTTCTGCCCGTTGTTGTCCGGGTCCGGGTTCGAGCTGTCCCCGCCGCCGTCGCCGACGCCTACGTAGAGCATTCCATCGGGACCGAACGCGAGCATCCCGCCGTTGTGGTTGCCCACCAGGACCGGGATCGAGAAGAGCGTGTTTTGATCCTTCTCCTCCTGCCCCTGCTGCGGCTCAGCCTGGTCCGGGTTGGTCGCTGAACGCTTGAACTCTCGGAGGGCCAGCGTCCGTGACCTCGTGTTGTGGTAGACGAAGAACCTTCCGTTGGTCGCGTATTGCGGGTGAAACGCGAGCCCGAGGAGCCCTCGTTCATCCTGGTCGTACTGGACCTGCTGGACGTCCGCTGTGATATCGAGGAACGGGGCGCTCTGCAGCACGCCTCCGGTGATGAGCCGGATGGTTCCGCCCTGCTCCACCACGTAGAGTCGGCTGGGGTCTTCCGGCTCGCTCGTCACGAAGAGGGGATGACTCAGGCCGCTGGCCACCTCGGTGAGCTTGAGCGGCGGCACGGTCCCGCCCGGCTCGTCGCACTCGATTGTCCCATGCCCGCCTGCGCCGGTTCCGGTCGCAGGGCCGGCTCCCGCCCCCGTCGTTCCACTCGTGGCCGGACCGGCTCCGCTGCCAGTCGTGGGGGTGCCCGTGCCCGTGCCCGTGCCCGCGCTTGTGCCCGTGCTCGCGCCCGTGGTAGCGCCGCCGCCGGTGCCGGTTCCGCCAGGACCGGCTCCTCCGCTGCCCCCTGATCCTGGTCCGGCGTCGTTGCCCCCGCAGCCATTCAAGGTGAAGCTCAGACCGACGACGGCGGCTGCGATGGGCACGAAAGACAAAAGGAAACGCTTCTGGTCCATCATGGCTTAGGAGACTATCCGAAGCGCGCGCCCCTTGGTATAACTTTCCACCTCATGGCGCCGCGTCTGCGGCTTCCCACGCCGCCGGGACCGGTGAACGCGATTACAATGCAAGACCCTTCCCTACCGCTGCTCGAGATCCTGTCACGCCGGATTCCTCCTGCGGCCGGCTCCTGGCGAGAGCGCGCCGAACAGGTGACCGGGATTGGCGTGCGACGTGGCGAGGTGCCTGACGCAGGGGCGAACGAGACGTCTACCTGGTTCGATCGTGACCGCTTCCTGTCGACGTTCACTGCCGCCGCGCGGGTGCTTGGCAAGACGCCGCTCGGGCTCCACGCCGACGAGCGGGACGCCCTGGAAGCTGCGGGGGCCGCCAGAACGGTGGATGGCTGGCTGCTGGACGAGCTCGGCCGGGTCACCATGCTGGCGCTTGTGTCGAGGCGCCTGCCCGCAACGGAGCTCGAACAGCTGCTCTCGATTGGCTACCAGCAGGGCGACAGCCGGGAGCGGCAGGCGCTCCTGCGGGCCCTGCCGTTCGTGACTGGAGCGGAGCGCTTCCTCCCGCTCGCGGTCGATGCGTGTCGCACGAACGAGCTGCCTGTCTTCGAGGCGATCGCCTGCGAGAACCGTTACCCGGCGGCGTATTTTCCGGAGCTCAATTTCAACCAGATGGTCCTCAAGGCCATGTTCATCGGCGTGGCGCTCGCGCGGATCGTCGGCCTGGAACAGCGGCGGTCGAGCGAGCTCGCCAGGATGGCGGAGGACTTCGCGAGTGAGCGGAGGGCGGCTGGCCGGAGCGTTCCGGCCGACATCGGCCTGCTCTCCCCGGAGCACGAGCACGAGCGCGCAACTCGGATCCCTGAGTGAGGCCGCGCGAGGCGGAGAGACAAGTGAAGCTATTCGATCCCCATATCCACATGACATCGCGGACGACCGACGACTACCAGGCGATGGCCGATGCCGGCATCGTCGCCGTCCTCGAGCCCGCGTTCTGGCTCGGTCAGCCGAGGGCGCACGTCGGCACGTTCGAGGACTACTTCGCGTCCCTGCTCGGCTGGGAGCGCTTCCGGGCCAGCCAGTTCGGCATCCGCCACCTCTGCACGCTCGCGCTCAACCCGAAGGAGGCCAACAACCCCCGCGTGGCGCAGGGCGTCATCGATCTCTTGCCGCGCTATCTCGACAAGGAGGGCGTGGTCGCGGTCGGCGAGATCGGGTTTGACGACATGACGCCCGAGGAAGAGAAGTACTTCGTCCAGCAGGTCGAGCTCGCGCGAGAGCACGATCTTCCCGTCCTCGTGCACACGCCGCACCGCGACAAGAAGCGGGGAACCGAGCGGACGCTCGCCCTGGTGCGGGAGCTCAAATTCCCCGAGGAGCGCGTGCTCATCGATCACAACAACGAGGAGACGCTGCCGCTCGTGCTCGCGACCGGCTGCTGGGCCGGTCACTCCATCTACCCGAACACGAAGATGGACGAAGACCGGATGGTCGCGCTGGTCAAGAAATACGGCGCGGAGCGGATCCTGATCAACAGCGCGGCGGACTGGGGCGTGAGCGATCCCTTGAAGGTGCCGAAGACGGCGGCGCGGATGCGCGAGAACGGCATCGCGGACGAGGTGATCGAGCGGATCGTCTGGAAGAACCCGCTCGCCTTCTTCGCCCAGAGCGGCCGGCTCGACCTCGCGGAGTTCGGCGAGGCGCCTGCGGTGGACCAGCGCGCGCTGTTCGAGGGGAACTCGGTCTTGCGCGGGCAGGCCCCCATCGTGCAGAGCTGACGAGCACACTTATGCACCGCACCGTCGTCCTCAACGTCGTCGGGCTCACCGGCGAGCTCCTCGGCGACGCCACGCCGAACCTGCAGCGGCTCGCGCGAGAAGGCGTGATGCGCCCTCTGGAGACCGTGTTGCCTGCGGTCACCTGCACGGTCCAGTCGACCTTCACGACAGGCCTCCTTCCGAGCGGGCACGGCTGCGTCGCGAACGGCTGGTACTTCCGCGAGATCGCCGAAGTGAACCTGTGGCGCCAGGCGAACCAGCTCGTGGCGGGGGAGAAGATCTGGGAGGCTGCGCGCCGCCGCGATCCGACGTTCACCTGCGCCAAGCTGTTCTGGTGGTACAACATGTACAGCTCGGCGGATTATGCGGTGACGCCGAGGCCGATCTACTTGGCGGACGGGCTCAAGCTGCCGGACATCTACACCGACCCGGCGTCATTGCGCGATGAGCTCGTCTTCCGGCTGGGTGAATTCCCGCTCTTCAATTTCTGGGGTCCGAACGCGGACATCCGATCGACGGAGTGGATCGCGCGGTGCGCGCGCCATGTGTACGACACGCGGCGGCCGACGTTGACGCTCGTCTACCTCCCGCACCTCGACTACAACTTGCAGCGGCTGGGACCGGATCATCCCGCGATCAAGGAGGATCTCCGCGCCGTGGATGCCGTATGCGGCGAGCTGATCGACCACGTGCGCAAGGACGGAGCGCGGGTGATCGTCCTGTCCGAATACGGTATCGTGCGAGTCTCTCGCGCAGTTCATATCAACCGCGTACTTCGAGCTCATGGATTCCTGCGGGTCCGCGTCGAGCGTGGATTGGAGAAGCTCGACGCCGGGGCGTCCGATGCCTTTGCTGTGGCAGACCATCAGGTAGCGCACATCTATGTACGGAGCCCGCATCGCGTCGGAGAGGTGAGAGAGCTGATCGAGCGACTTCAGGGAGTGGACACCGTGTTGGGTCAGGAAGAGAAGCGTGCTGCCGGGTTGGATCACGAACGCTCGGGCGAGCTCGTGGCGATCGCCAAGGAGGACAGCTGGTTTACTTACTACTACTGGCTTGATGACGAGAAAGCGCCGGAATTTGCGCGTACTGTCGACATCCACCGGAAGCCCGGTTATGATCCTGTAGAGCTGTTCCGGGATCCGGCGTTGTCGATGATTCCTTTGCGAGTAGCCTGGACGCTGCTGAAGAAGAAGCTCGGTTACAGGTACTTGATGAATGTGATCCCGCTCAACGCCTCTCTGGTGAGAGGATCCCACGGGCGATTGACAGATCGGGCCGAGGCGATGCCGCTGTTCATTTCGACGGAGCCCGGGGATTTGCCGTCTGTTGTGCCCGCGGGTCTGGTCAAGGAGCTCGTCCTACGACACCTCTTTCTAGAGCATCTGTGATGCGGGACTTACGGCGCCAGTTTGGCAACGACGATGTCGTGCTCTCCCAAAGATTCGTGAACGCCGGTTCCGAAATCTATCACCCCTGAGTTGCTTCCTGCGATGACGAGGGCGTCGGTGGACGGGTCAGCGACGACCGCTCGTCCGTGCTGGGCGTTCTGATTTGTGAGCACCCTGCTCCAGTGGTGCTTTCCAGCGTCGTCGAATTTTGCGACGAATAAATCGGGTGCGTCTCGGGTCTCGATCTCACCATCGCCGAAATCGATTGATTGAAACGCATAGCCAGTCATGACGATGTTGTCAGACGTGTCGCTGGTGACGCTGGTCGCGCTGTCATGTCCACCGCCACCGAAGGAATGATTCCAAAGGCAGAATCCTCGCGGGCTGAACTGAACGAGGAGAACGGCACTGGAGTCGTCGCGCGGATCCAGCGCTCCACAGCCCCAGTCGAGCACTTCGCTGAAACGTCCTGCGATTGTGAAATTGTTTCTTGAATCGGTGGTGATTCCGAACATATCGCACTCCCGACAGTAGAGCCCCGCGATCGGGGTTCCGGTGCTGTCGAGCTTGGCGAAGAAGCCGTTATCTTGAAAAATTCTCTCTCTGAGCGAGAATGAACCCAGGTTGACAGATCCGTTGAACGTCCCTGTGATGATGATGTTGTCGGACGAATCGACTACTATTTTCGTCCCTATTTGATCGGCGTCGTCTTCCCCGGAGGCATCCCCGATCGACGTGCTCCACTGATGCGAGCCATTCGCCATGCTGTAGCGCGCGATGAATATGTCTTCACGCTTGCTCGTGAACGTTGGACCGCCGAAGCTCGTCGTCCCTTGGAATGTTCCGACGACCAAGACGTCCCCGTCCGAGCGAACAGTGATCCCGTTGGCCAGTTGTGCTTGGTCGTCGCCGAACTGCACCGCCCACATGCGCTCTCCGGCCTGGTCGAACGCGGCCACCAAAGCATCAGTGTCACCCTGCGTGGACAAAATCTGGCCATCAATAGTGATGGAGTTGCTGAAGCTGCCGGATACTACGATGTTTCCCGGGGAGTCGACGGCGATATCGGTGATGAGTCCTGGCAAGCTTCGGGCCCAGATGACTGTACCGGCGCTGTCGAGCTTCGCGATGAAGTAGCCTTTTCCACCCCCGGAGGTCAGGGATTCTGCGCCGATGTTAAGCGTGTCGGTGAATGTGCCCAGCAGGAAGATGTTGCCCTTCCCGTCTATCGCGAGCTTGACTGGAATCTCATCGCTCGTTGAACCGTAACTCTTGCTCCACAGGGCGTCACTGCACGGAACACCGTCACAATCCTCGTCTCCATGCTGGCTGCAGACCTCTGTGGCCTGTGGAAGGACCTCGCCGATACAGTCGCCGTAGCCGCTACCGTCTTCCCGGCAGGTCTTCGTTCCAGCCTGGCACAGCCCGTGTTCTTCCGTCCCCTGGGGACCATTGTAGCAGGTGGCCGTCGTCCTGGGCTCGCACGCCTGGTCGCTGGGCGGATCCCCGTTCCCTGAGGGGTCAGCATCATGGAACTCGTCCAGCCCGAGAACGACCGCGCAGCCTGCGCTCATCAAGAGGTGAAGTAACGCAATACAAATCAGGCGGTGCGATCCTGGTGTCGTTCTCACGAATTCTCCTGTTCTGTATCAGGTTTAAGTCACAGGCGCCCGCATGGCCCCTTGGCGGTGAGGTGCGGCCGGTATCGTTGTGTCGCCGATGGATCTGAGCGTATCCCGGCGCCCGCCTCACGTCCCCCGCACCACCCGCTGCATCGCCAGCGTCAGCGGAAATCCCATCAGCGCCAGCGCCGCGGCGCCGCCGGCGCCCGGCGCTCCGCTCTTCGCGATGAGCACCGCGTCGAGCAGCGATATCCCCGCGATGAGCGTCACCACGGCGCGCGGGATCCGGTCCTTCCGCGTCCCCCGCAGCAGCCTCACGGCGTGGATCACGCAGCCCGCGAGCGCGCCGTACGCGATCGTCCCCACCAGCCCCGTGAGCGGCGCCCCGATCGTGGAGAGGAACGGCACCGCCATGAAGCCGAGCGCCCACAGGCTGCGCACGGCCAGCAGATTCTCCTGCTTCGCGATCGCCGTCAGCCCGATCAGATAGAAGAGCAGCGCCACCCCTCCTCCGATCACCGCGCTCCCGAGCTGCCCCCCCGCCGCGAGCGCCGCCGTCGCATAGACCAGCACGCGGCACAGCCCCATGAGCGCCGGGCTCAGCGGATTCCCCTTGTGCCAGGCGTCGTACAGCACGATCGCCCCCGCGAGGAGCGCGCTCGCCACGATCGGCGCCGCGCCCCGGCCCTCCAGGTACGCGTGGCCCCCCACGAGCAGCACCCCCGCGCCGAGCAGGCCGTACCCCACCGCGAACACCTCGCGGGCGCTCACCAGCCCGGACGGGATCGGCCGCTCGGGGCGCTCACGCGCGTCGATCTCCCGGTCGAACGCGTCGTTCAGGAACATGCCGCCCACGTACATCAGCGACACAGCGAGCCCCACCAGCGCCACCTCGGGCGCCCGCAGGCCGGACCCCGCCAGCGCCATGCCGCACAGCACGTTCGTCCAGACCGTGGGCAGGTTCGAGACGCGGCCTAGCCGCAGATACACCCGCGCGCGTGAGCTCATGGTCAGACCTCCTCTCCGCCACCCGCGCCGAGGACGCCGCCGCGAGCGTCGCCTCCGCTGACCGCGCCGGCACCGGCGCCGCCGCTCCCTTCCACCACCATCCGTTCCTCCACCCAGCGGAGCTCCCTCGCCACCGCCTCGACCAGGCCGCCGCGCCGCTGATCCTCCGGCAGGACATCCCAGGTGTAGGTCTCCACCTCGAGGTGCTGCGTCGCGGGCAACTCTCGCAGGTGAGATAAAAGCGTCGCAAGCTCCGGCTGCGTCGTCGCGAGCGCGCCCTCGATCCCCCGGAAGATCGGCATGTGGAAGTGGATACGCCACTCCTCCGGCCGCGCCTCCGTCGACGCCGCCCCCGCGCCCTCGAGCGCCGACAGCGCGTCGGGCAGATCCAGGTAGCGAACGAGCTCGCCTGCGCCCGCGCGCCGCTCGACGACCTGGTGCAGGTAGACGATGTCCGCCGCATACGCGCGCAGCCTCGCCATCGTCGCCGGATCGCGCTCCGCCACGCGCGCGCGCAGCCCGGCGCTGATCTGCACCTTGTGCACGCCGATGCCCGCCGCGCGGAGCGCCGCGAGCGACGCCGGCGCGTCCTCGAACTCCACCGCCATGTGGCACGCATCGAAGCAGAGGCCGAGGTGCGTGTGCAGCGCCTCCTCCGCGTCCGGCAGGCTCATCCCGGCCAGCGCCGAGAGCTCCCGCGCGCGCTCCCGCGCGAACACGTGATCGGTGAAGAAGGCGATGGCCTCGGGCGTCGTCTCGAGGAAGCAGCACGGCTCCGGCTCGAGCGCCAGCGCGACGCGCTTGCCCGTGCGGCGGCGGAGCTCGACGAGGTGCGCCGCGTGCTTGACCAGCCGCCGCGCCATCGCCTCCGCGTCCTCCCGCCCGCGCACCCGCGGCCTGAACGCGCCGGGCACGGTGCTGACGCTCCCCATCAGGCCCTCCTCGGCCGGCAGCAGCGCGGCGAGGAGCGTCGCGAGGAGATCGCTGTACGCGAGGCGCTCGTCGTCCAGCCAGTCCGGCAGGTACACGCGCTCCTTCACCGGCGCGCCGTGGAACCGGCCGTAGGGGAAGCCGTTCAGCGTGAACACGTACAGGCCGTTTCGTTCGAGAAAATCGCGGAACGCCTCGAGCTCCGCCGGCGCCGCGAGCTCCGCCGCCGCCCTCGCCGAGAGCCGTAGCCCCACCCCGCAGCGGCGTCGCTCGCCGGGCCCGGTGCGCTCCACCCCGCCGCCTCCGCCCGCCCCGCCCGGTCCGCCTCCGCCCGCCCCGCCCGGTCCGCCGCCGCCGCGCGGCTGCGCGCCCTCCCGCCCTCCGGCCGCGCGCGACCAGATCTCGAGCAGGTGCGTCTCCAGGCTCTGCTTCACCTCCGCCCACGTCTCGCCCGGGTGGATGTTCGTGCAGTACGTCAGGTGCGGCGCTCCCGCGCACGCGAGCCTCATGATCGCGCCGCCCCGGCCGCCCCGGCCACGCCGGCCGCCACCAGCGCGCCCCGCCGCCCGGCGCGCTCGCGGAGCCGCGCGATCGCCGCGACGATGTGCCGCTCCTCCATCGCGTGCACCTCGCGCGCGCGCCCCACGTCCTCGAGCAACGTCACCGTGAGCTCTCCGCCGAGGTGCTCGCGGAACTCGTCCAGCCCGTCGAGCACGCAGAGCCGCTCGCCCCGCTCGTCGCCCGGCCGCGTGAGCGCGAGCGCGTCGTCCCACAGCGCGAAGCCGAGCGCCTCGAGCGTCGAGAGCACCGCGGCCGACGTCGACTCGCTGCAAAGGCCGGCCAGCTCGGCGTAGAGGGTGTCGAGCGCGATCCCGATCGCGACCGCCTCGCCGTGCCGGAGCCGGTGCTTCGTGAGCGACTCGAGCTTGTGCGCGGCCCAGTGCCCGAAATCGAGCGGCCGCGCGCTCCCGAGCTCGAACGGATCGCCCGCGCTCGCGATGTGCTGGAGGTGGATCTCCGCCGAGCGACGCACCAGCTCCGCGAGCGGCCCGACCGAGCCCGACGCGAGCGCGGGCGCATGCTCGGACAGCCACGAGAACAGCCTCGCGTCCCGGATCAGCGCGACCTTCACCGCCTCCGCCATCCCGGCCACCTTGTCGCGCAAGGGCAGCGTCTCCAGAAAGCGCGGGTCGATGATCACCGCGAACGGCGGGGCGAACGTGCCGAGCAGGTTCTTCTTCCCGAACGCGTTGACGCCGTTCTTCACGCCGACGCCGGAGTCGGCCTGCGCGAGCACCGTGGTCGGGATGCGCACGACCCGCACGCCGCGGTGCACCGTCGCGGCCGCGTAGCCGGCCATGTCGAGCACCGCGCCCCCGCCGACGATCATCACGAACGACTGCCGATCCATCCCCAGCGCGTCGAGCCTCGCCTGCAGCGCCTCCGTCGCCGCGGCGTCGTTCTTCACCGCCTCGCCGCCGGGCACCACGATCGGCTCGGCCGCGAGCGCGAGCCGATCCGCGTGCGCGTCCACGTACCGCGCGATGTCCTCCGCGAGCGACGGCCACGCCGCGGCGACGCCGCCGTCGATCACCGGCAGCACCCGGTGACGCCGGCGCGGCTCCTTCGACGCGACGGCGGACGCAAGGTCGCCGTTGCGCGGCGAAAAGACGCCGTTCGTGAGATAGACGGGGTACTCGAAGGGGACGGTGATCCGTTGGAGATGAAGCAGCATCAAAGCCGAGCTTTGAGAGCAGTCATCGGGCCGTCAAGTTGGTTCCTCGCCGAGGATCCCGCGTCCTGCCGCAGCATGAAAACTTCCCCTTGGCGGCGGACGGCCTTCCTGCAATGCTGGCGCCGCTCGTGAGCTGCGCGGCCGCGCGGCCGTGATCGCCTCGTAAGCGCAACCCCGTACTGCCTGACATCCTCCTCAATGCAGACGCCCATGGAAGGCACAGCCCGTCCCACGAAACGGTCCTTCATGAGAGGAGTGCTTTTGACAGCAGCGGCAGGCCTCGCCCTCGCCGCGCTCTCCGCCGGGTGTGCGCCCACGTACGTCTACAACCCGGCGAACTACGCGAAGGAGTACGACCCGCGCAAGCACGAGTACGTGATCGGGGTGGGGGACCAGCTCCGGGTCAACGTGTGGCGCATGGCCGACCTGTCGAGCGAAGCGCTGGTCAGGGCCGACGGCTTCATCACGATGCCGCTCATCGGCGACCTCTACGTGGCCGGCAGGACCCCGACCCAGGTGCGCGAGGAGATGAAGAAGCGGCTCACCGAGTTCGTGAAGGACGAGACGGCCGTGATCACCGTCGCCGTGACCGGCATCAACAGCTACCGGTTCGTGGTCAGCGGCAACGTCGCGCGCACCGGCATCTTCAACTCGAACTACTTCGTCTCCGTCTCCGAGGCGCTCGCGATGGCCGGCGGTCCAAACCAGTTCGCCTCGACCGATCAGATCCTGCTCATCCGCATGGATAGCCCGGGCAAGTTCCGGCACATCCCCATCAACTACGACGATATCGCCTCGCGCAAGCGGCCCGAGCAGGACCTCGTGCTCAAGTCCGGCGATACCATCTTCGTGCCCTGATCGTGGCCGGCTCCTCCGCGCTCGCCCGCAAGGCCGTCCTCGGCGCGGTCTGGACGATCGCGACAGGGCTCGGCTCGCGCGTGATCGGCCTGATTGGCACCCTCGTGCTCACCCGGTTCATCGCGCCGGACGTGTACGGCGAGGTCTCGGCCGCCTCCGTCGTCATCATGACGGCGCATTTCGTGTCGAGCCTCGGGATCGGCCAGTACATCGCCTCGAGGCCCGAGCTCGACCGCCAGACCGTCTTCAACGCCACCATCTATTTCCATGTGGCGGGCCTGCTCGCCATCAGCGTCGTGTACCTCCTCCGGGAGCCGATCGCCGTGCACCTCGTCGGCGCGCCCGGGATGCTCGAGTTCATGCCCTGGCTCATCGTCGCGATGATCATCGATCGGCTCTGGTACATCCCCGATCGCCTGCTCATCCGCGAGATGCGCTTCCGCAGCGTCAGCCTCCGCAACGCGGCCGGCGAGCTCACCTACACCGCGGCGTCGGTCGTCCTCGCCATGCGCGGCTGGGGGGGGAACGCCATCGTGGTCGCGACGGTCCTGCGCGCCGTCGTGCGCGTGATCACGACGGTCCCGGCGGTGAAGCTCGCCGAGTGGCTGACGCCGAGCCCGCTGTCGCGCGAGAAGGCGCGCGACCTGTTCGCCTTCGGCATCCCGCTCAACTTCGGGTCGCTGGCGAACTTCGGGGCCTCGAAATGGGACAACCTCGTCATGATCCGCCTCTTCGGCGAGCACGTCGGCGGCCTCTACAACCTCGCGTGGAACCTCGCCGACATCCCGGCCTCGCAGGTCGGCGAGCGCATCGGCGACGTGCTCGTCCCGTCGTTCTCGAAGATCGAGCCGGAGCAGCGCAAGGTCGCCCTCGTCCGCGCGCTCACCCTGCTCTCGCTCCTCATCTTCCCGCTCGCCATCGGCCTCGGCGCGGTCGCCCCGACGATCCTCAACGACACGTTCTTCAACGAGGCCTGGGAGCCGGCCGGCCCGCTCCTCGCCGTGCTGTCGGCGCTCGGCGTCACCCGTCCGATCGGCTGGGTCATGTCCTCGTACCTGCAGGTCTACGGCCGGACGCGGGCGATCATGGTTTTGGAGTGGCTCAAGGTGATCGCCATCATCGGCGGCATCGCGCTGCTCGGCTCGATCGGCGGCGTCCTCTGGGCGTGCGGCGGGGTCGGCGTTGCGTTCGGGGTCCACGCCCTGGGGAGCCTCTGGGTGGTGAAGCGCGCCGACGGCGTGCCGTACATGCGGCTCGTGCGCCCGCTGATCCGCCCGCTCGTCGCGTGCCTGCCCATGGTCGCCGCCGTGCTCGCCGTCCGCTACGGCATGCGCTCGCTCGGCGAGCTGCCCCGCGGCTTCCGCCTCGGCGCCGAGGTGGTCGCGGGCGGGCTGGTCTTCGCCGGCTCCGCGCTGATCCTCGCGCGGCAGGCGTCGCGCGACTTCCTCCAGCTCGCCCGCGAAGCGGTGCGCCGCCGTCGATGAGGTGGAGTCCATGTCGCCGGCCGACCCTCACGAGGAGGCCCTTTCCCGGCGCTCGTGGGAACCTTTTCGACACTCGAGCGAATTTTGGGGGCCTGTGGTAGCGTCGGGCCCCTCTCTTCGAACATGGGTCGGGATCCGCGTGGCGGCTCCCCTCCACCACTGGAGATAAACGGATATGGCAGAGACGCATCCCGCTGCGGTCGAGAGCCTCCTGGCCAAGATCACCTCGCACGAAGCCCAGGTGGGCATCATCGGCATGGGCTATGTCGGCCTGCCGCTGGCGCTCACGTTCATCGAGAAAGGCTTCCGCGTGCTGGGGTTCGACGTCGACCCGGCGAAGGTCACCGCGCTCGGCGAGGGGAAGAGCTACATCAAGCACCTCGACCCTTCGCGCGTCGCGGCGGCCTCCAAGACGGGTCGACTCGAGGTGACGGCGGATTTCGGGCGGCTCGGCGAGCCCGACGCCATCCTCATCTGCGTTCCCACCCCGCTGACCGCCCAGCGGGAGCCCGACATGAGCTACGTCGTCGGCTCGGCCCAGAAGATCAAGGAGCGGCTGCGGAAGGGGCAGCTCATCGTCCTCGAATCCACCACGTACCCCGGCACGACCGATGAGCTCGTCCTGGGCATCCTCGAGCAATCAGGCCTGCGCATGGGTGAGGATTTCTATCTCGCCTTCTCGCCCGAGCGCGAGGACCCGGGCAACCGCGATCACAGCACAGCGACCATCCCGAAGGTCGTCGGCGGCGTCGATCGCGCGTCGCTGGTCCTCTCGCAGGCGCTCTATTCCCAGGCGATCGCCCGCGTCGTGGCCGTCTCGTCGGCGCGCGCGGCCGAGGCGGCGAAGCTGACCGAGAACATCTTCCGGGCGATCAACATCGCCCTCGTGAACGAGCTCAAGGTCGTCTACGACGCCATGGGCATCGACGTCTGGGAGGTGCTCGACGCCGCCGCGACAAAGCCGTTCGGCTTCATGCGGTTCAACCCGGGCCCGGGCTGGGGCGGCCACTGCATCCCGCTCGACCCGTTCTACCTCGCCTGGAAGGCGCGCGAGTTCGGCGTGTCCACGAAGTTCATCGAGCTCGCGGGCGAGGTGAACGTCGAGATGCCGCACTACGTCGTCGACAAGCTCCAGCTCGGGCTCAACGACCGCGGCAAGGCGATGAAGGGCACGAAGGTCCTGCTCCTCGGCGTCGCCTACAAGAAGGACATCGACGATCCGCGCGAGAGCCCCGCGTTCGAGATCATCGAGCTCCTGCGGCGGCTCGGCGCCGTGCTCAGCTACCACGACCCGCACGTGCCCAAGCTGCCCCGCATGCGCACCTGGCCGCACCTGCCGGAGCTCGCGTCGCTCCCGCTCAACGAGGACACCCTCAAGAGCCACGACGCGGTCCTCCTCGTCACCGATCACTCCGTGGTCGATTACGACCTGGTGCTCAAGCACGCCGCCCTGATCGTCGACACCCGCGGCGTCTACCGCGCGGCGCAGCCCAAGGTCATCAAGGCCTAGCGGAGGGCGCCCCGAGCGGCACGCCTGCGCTCCGCCTTGCCTTGCCCGTACGAGCGCGCTCGATCCGCGTCGCCTGCCCGCGCGCGCCGCACCAGAGCGCGGCGGGCTTGGTGACCGGGCACCCATCGGCGGCGCCATCGCCTCGTCCGCGGTCCCGCACCGCAATGTGTCGCTCAACGCCCGCGCTGTGGGCGGCGCGGTGCGGGGACGCTCGCGGCGCGGGGAGGCTCACGGCCTCACCGATGCGGATCTCGCCGCGCTCGCGAAATCGCGAGCATCCCCTTGATGTCAGGGCGCCGGTTCGGTACCCATCGAGGACGGTCCATGTCCACGCCGCCGCCCATGGTCGGGCCAGGTCGAACGATGTCGCCTGCAGATGACAGCCTGGGCCCTGCGCCATCGAGCTCGGATTGGAAGGGCCACCTGGAGATCCGGCTCGGCGATCTCCCGGGGACCCGGCGGCCGCTGACGGAGTCTCACATCGTCATCGGCAGGGCGCCGGGCGTGCAGCTCACGCTCGACCACTACACCGTCTCCCGGCGCCACGCGGAGCTCTTCTGCGATCCGTTCGGCCGGTGGTGGATCCGCGATCTCGGCAGCACCAACGGCACGCTCGTCAACGACGAGCGGGTCAACGAGAAGGTGCTGAAGCCAGGGGATCGCATCGGGATCGGCGACTACGTCCTCGAGTTCCAGCTCACGGCGCGCGCCCCCCGCGTGCCGATCGAGCCGGGCGGGCTCCATTTCGAGGAGGACAAACCGACCGCGATCCGCAAGCTTGGCGAGCTCGACCCGCCGCGGATCGCGGCGAAGCACCTGTTCACCCTGATGGACCTGTCGCGGCGGCTCCTCAGCATCGAGGACGCCACGGATCGGTTCGACGCGCTCTGCCAGCTGATGGTCCGGGAGGACTTCCACGGCAGCATGGCGCTCGCGCTGCGGCTCCGGCAGAACGGCGCGCTGACGATCCTGTCCGGGCCGCACCGCCCGTTCCAGTCGCTCCGGCGCGAGGACTCCGTCGCCCCGCCGTACATCTCGCGCCGCGTGCTCGCGGCCGTGCAGGACACGCGCGAGCCGGTGCTCGCCGGCAACCTGGTGAGCGACAGCGCCACGGTCGAGCTCACGATGTCGCGCGACGTCATGGCGCTCTGGGTCGTCGCCTGTCCGCTGCGCGTCGAGGAGCAGCTGATGAACCTGCTCTACGTGACCCTGCCGCCCGACTTCGGCAGCGTCGAGTGGCTCGGGCTCATCGCGCTCGCGTCGGAGGTCTATCAGCAGGCCGAGTCGGCGTGGGAGGCGCGGCGCCACGCGCAGGCGCACGCGGCGATCGAGCGCGAGCTCGAGATGGCGCACCAGATCCAGCGGACGTTCGTCCCGAAGCGGCTGGAGTTCAAGGCGCTGGACGTGGCGCTCGGCTTCGAGCCGTGCCGGTGGGTCGGCGGCGACTACGTGGACATCGTCCCGATGCCGGACGGCCGCCTGATGCTCGCGGTGGCGGACGTCTGCGGCAAGGGGCTCCAGGCCGCGCTCATCGGGTCGAGCGTGCACACGATGGTGCGGGCGACGGTCGACGCGGGCCGCGGCATCACGGGCATGATGGATCGGCTGAACGCCTATCTCTGCGAGTACCTGCCCGAGCAGTCGTTCGTGACGATGGTGGCCGTCGCGCTCGACCCGGCGACGGGGCGCATGGAATGCGTCAACGCAGGGCACCCGCCGGCGCTCGTGGCGACCGCGGAGGGCGGCCTGCGCCACCTCCAGGCGGCGGTCAATCCGGCGCTCGGGATCGGCCTTGTGCCCATGGAGGCGCACCAGAGCGTGCTCGCGCCGGGCGAGGTGCTCGCGATGTACACCGACGGGCTCACCGAGCTGCGCAACTCGTCCAAGCAGATGCTCGGCCTGCACGCGCTCGGCACCGGCTTCGCCAAGCTGTGCGCCACGAACGCCGGCCGCCCGGTCGCGTCGATCGCCGACAAGCTCACGCACATGCTCGAGGAGTTCCGCGGCGATCAGCTGCCCGAGGACGACAGGGCCTTCCTCCTCGCGCGGCGCACCTGAGCGCCCTCGCGCTCAGGGCGCGGCGTCGCCGGCGGACGACGGCTCCGCGCCCTCGGTCGGCTCGATCGGCGTCGGCTCCCGGCGCGGCGCGCCCACGGGGCCCGCCGAGCCGAAGGGCTGGGTCATCGAGATGCGCGAGCCCGGCTCCATCCGCCGCGGGAACGCGCCCGACACGGACAGGAGGAGCGCGTTCCGGACGATGCGCGTGTCGGGGAGCTCCGCCGTCCTCGCCGCGGTGCGCTGGTTCGTGTGCTGGTACCGGAGCGCGAGCGCGAAGTCGGGGATCACGATGGGAGGGCTCCAGAGCAGCGCGACGTCGGTGAGCACGGCGATCGTGGTCGGCCCCGTCTCGAGCTCCCCGGCCGCGTTCGCCTCGAGAGGTTGCGCGATCTGACCGCCGGCCGAGCCCTCCACCGACAGGTGCCAGGCAGGGCGGAGGGGCGCGGCGGCGCGGAGCGTCAGCTGATGCGAGAGCTGGATCTGCTGCAGGAAGACGTTGGGCGTCGCCGAGTAGGCGTACGCGAGCTCGGCCTCGCCTCGGTCGTGCGTGTAGCGCAGCGCCGCGAGCCCCGCCGGCCGCACGAGCGAGTCGGCGCCGCCGGTCAGGTCCGTCGCGACGACCCCGCCGAGGTCGAGCTGGCTCGAGAAGCGGCGGCCGAGGTCGTGCTGCCAGCTCGCCACGAGCGTGGTCAGGAGCTGGTCGCGCGCCGTGGTCGTGTCCTCGGTCGCGGGATCGGTGTCGGTCACCGGGACGTTGTCGAAATGGGTGTAGCCGACCGAGAGCGCGAGGGCCGCGGTGTCGTGGCGGAAGATGCGCTGCGCGCTCAGCGTGTTCGCCGCGCTGTACGTGCGCTGCGGGCGATCCTGGAGCGGGTTGTAGACGAGGAACGTCGCCGCCTGCCCGAGCGCCCAGACCGGCGAGGCCTGGAACGAGAACCCCTCGTTGAACGACGCCTGCACGAAGTTCGTCGTCCCGCCCGCGGTGCCCTGGATCGTCGTGGTCCCCGGCGTCTGCTCCAGCTGGAAGGTGTTGAGCTGGCCCTGCGACCCGGCCGCGCCGAGCGTCAGCGACGTCCTCGGCGACGTGACGAAGCGGCCGGACCACATGGCCATGTTCGAGTACGAGCTCGCCTCCGAGTGCAGGAAGAAGAAGCTCGTCGAGAACGTGTAGGACAGCGTCTGCGCGGTCCGCGGCGTCGTGTAGGTGAAGATCAGGCCGGGGCTCGCGGTCCCGAAGCCGTCGGCGTCGGGGCCGGGCCCGGCCGGAGGCTCCGCCGCCGAGCTCACGTTGTCGGTGATGCCGATCGACCCGGTGAAGACGCCCTGGAGATAGGCGTCCTGCGCTCGGGCGTCGTCGTGGGTGAGGATCGCGCAGCCGAAGGCCGCGACCGCAATACCTCGTCCGGAGCGCATGAGGGTCGCAAGGTAACAATGGAGCCGGCGCGCGGCTACGCCTCCCCGACCTTTCGGGCAGGGAAGTCGCCGGCCGCGCGCCGAGCGCTCAGGCGTCGAGCAGGACGACACCGAGGATGGGCGCCGGTCGGAGCTGGTCGATGGCCTGGCGGATCGCCTTGCGGGTCGACTTCTTGACCAGCGACGTCAGGAGCACGCCGTCGACCGAGTCGCCGATCACGTTCATGTCCATGCTGCCGAGCACGGGCGGCGTGTCGATGACGATGTACGAGTAGCCCGCGCGCTTGAGGCTCTCGATCGCGGTCGAGAACGCCACCGAGTCGAGGATCGGCGGCCGCTCGGTGCGCGGATCGACGGCCAGGATGTGGACGGGCGTCTGGACGGAGAGCCTCGGGTCGGGCGACCTGCCGCCCATCGGCGCCGCGTTCCGGTCCGACAGATCGATGCCGTCGTCGCCGGGCGCCACGGCGGGCGCCGGCGCCGCCTGGTCGACGACGACCCAGGGGGCGAACCGGTCGGAGGCGTGCCGCTGGAGCTGCTCCGTGAAACAGCTCGGGGGCTCGAACCGCAGCGCCTTCGCGATGCCGGGCTTGCGGATGTTCGCCTCGATGAGGAGGATCTTCCCGCGGACGGTCTCGCGGAGGGCGAGCGCGAGGTTGATGGCGCACGACGTCTTGCCCTCGCCCGGCCCGGCGCTCGTCACGGCGATCGTGGTCCCGGGGCCCGACGGCAGCTTGCGCCGGAGCGTCCGGTAGGCGTCGGCCTGGGGCGAGTACGGCGCGTGGATCATCACGATGTTCGCATCCACGGCGTCCGGCAGCGGCAGCGGGCGGACGGTGACCTCGCCCGGGCCGCCCAGGGACTCCGCCGGGAGCAGCGCGGCGCTCTCCGGCGCGCCGGGCAGCGAGCGCATGTGCTCGATGTGCAGCGACGGCGGCTCCTCGAACGTCGGGTCCAGCGACTGCAGCTTCGCGTCCACGGCCTGTTGCGCCGGGGTCGACACCACGCGGTTGAACATGAGCGACGGCGGCGAGGAGAACGCGGCGGTGCCCGAGCGCTCGAGCGGCCTCTCGGGCGGCGGCTGCTGCTGTTGCTGCCGCGGCGGCGGCACCTCGCGCACCGTCACCTCGCGCGCCGTCACCTCGCGCGGCACCACGCGATCGAAGACGAGCGACGGCGGCGAGCGGAAGGTCGCGCTGAACGAGCGCTCCAGCGGCGGAGCGCCCGCAGGAGGCCCGGCCGCGTTGCGGACGCCCGCGTCGCGCGCCGGCGGCGCGATGACCCGATCGATCGGCCCCGGCAGCGCCGGCGAGCTCGCCGCTCCCGGGCCGCTGGAAACGAGCCCGGGGCTGCTCAGCGTGGCGCTCAGGTCCACGACGCGCGTCACCACCGGGCCCGCGAAGTGCCGCTCGGGGCCGGGCGGCAGCGCCGGCGCGCCGTGCATCGCCGGATGGCCCTGGGGCACGCCGCGCGGCTCGCCGTGCTCCCCGGAGAGCCCCGCCAGGAACATCGCCGCGGCCTGCGGCGGCCCCTTGATCGGCGGCTGCATGCCGGGATGGCCCCCCGGCATCGGCGCGGCGCCGAGGCGCAGCCCCATCCCGTGCGGGGGCTGGTGCCCCATGTGCGGCAGGTCCTGGCGGATGGTCGGCGAGTCGAACGCGGCGCTCGGGTCCTCGTGGCTGGAGCTCGGGCGCTCCGCCGCGACCACGTCCTCGGCGTCGTTCGCGAGGCGCAGGACGCGGGCGATCATCTCCTCGCGCACGTCGGGATCCGGCGCGATCGAGCGCCAGTTGCCGACCACGTTGCGGAGTCGGCGCGCCTCGATGACGAGCGCGCGGACCCGCGCGGTCTGCTCCGCGCGACTCAGGAAATCGCAGACCTGATCGAGCGCCCGCTCCAGGGAGGCGACCGGCGGCGGCTTTCCCGGCTCAGCTCCGCCTGCTTCAGCCACGGCGCCCTCGGGACCCGCGCGCGGCGGCAGGCACGACGACGAGCACCGGAGCGAGCGCCATTCGATCGATATCTTCCATGTCGTAAACCCGATCGTCGAGCACGATGCCACGCGCCGCTGCGGCGGCGATCCCGGCTGCAACGGACACGAAGAGCCCCGCGACGGCGAGGATCAGCCGCGACGGGCTCGAGGGAGCGCTCGGCCTGTATGCCGGGTCGAGCACCTCGATCTGCGCCGAGTAGCCGCCCTGCTCCGAGCTCGCGGCCATCTCCGCGCGGAACGACTTGCCCTCGAGGTCGGCGAGCCGCTGCTGCGCCCGCACCTTCTCGCGGCTGAGCCGCGACCAGTCGGTCTCGGTGTTGATGATCGCCTTCGCCGTCTCGCTCGCGTCGGCCGCGGTCCCCATCTTCGCGCCCCTGCGCGCCGCGATCTCCCGCTCGATCTTGGCGAGCTGGGCCCTGATCTTCGCCTTCTCGGCCTCGTCGGTCGCGGGGACCTCCATCACGGGCTCCGGCGCGGGAGGCACGAGGAGCGCCGCCTCGGCGCGCCGCAGCGCCGCCTCGGCGCTGCTCACGCGGGCGGCCGCGGCCCGGACATCGGGGTGCTGCTCGGTGAAGCGGGACTGCTTGTCGCCCAGATCCCGCCGCGCGGTCGCGAGCTCTTGCTCCGCCTGCTCCTTCTGCCGGACGAGCGCGGGGGAGGGCAACCCCGTGGCGCTCTGCGCCACCTGCTCCGGCTTGCCGGTGAGCCGGCTGCGCAGGCGGGGCACCTGCCGCTCGAGGGCCTCCAGCGTCGGGTCGGTGGTGGTGGAGCGGCGCTCCCGCTCGCGGATGGCGGCGCCGCCTTGCGCGCCGCCGGCCGTGTTCTGCTCGGCGGCGAACTCGGGGTGCTCGGCCAGGAACGCCGCGAGCTCGGTCTCGGCCTTCTCGACGTCCTGCTCGGCGCGCTTCAGCTCGGCGTCGAGGAACTCGTTCGTCAGCTTCGCCTGCGATCTGCGCATGCGCGTCGTCTCCTCGACGAGGATGTCGGCGAGCCGCTGCGTCACCTCCTGCGCCTGCTCGCGGGTCTCGCCTTCGGCCGAGATCGCGAAGGTGTCGGTCGAGCGGGCCTTGAAGGTGATCTTGAGGCGGAGCCGGTCGACCGCGTCGACCATGCCCCGCTTCTCGAGGACCTCGGGGAAGAGGCTGAACTCGGTCACGACCTTCTCGAGGTTGGAGCGCGCGAGCAGCGTCTCCTTCAGCCGCGCGGAGAGGGTGCGGAGCGGGTCGGGCCCGTCCGGCCCGAGGTACGTCGCCTTCACGCCCTCCCGGTAGAAGATCACCGTCTCGGAGCGGTACGCGGGCTTCCTCGACTGCACGACGAGCACCGTGAACCCGATCCCCGCGAGCGCCACGAGCACCGCCACGTACCAGTGCGCGAGGGTCCGGTTGATCATCGCGCTGATGCTGGGCGGCTGCGGGCCCCCAGGTCGCGCCGTTGCATCGACGGGAAGCGCCCCGAGCGCCTCCTGGGGCGGGTTAGGCCCGGAGGTCTGCTGGTTCATCTTCTTTGTCCATATTCCGCGCTCCTTGAAGGTTGCGTTGCCCTTGCTCCGCCCGACCCGGAGAACGCGCACCCCAGTCCGGCAGACGGCTGCCTATGGTAGACGTGCGACGCCCGAGCGCCAGCTTGTTGCACGCGGCCTGTGCTCACCGCGTGCTAGCTCACGCCCATCACGCCCCCGGCGCACGCAGGAAGCGGCGTGGCCACGGCCCTGGTCGCAGCGGCGCGCCGAGCGCTCCCGTCGCGGCGCGCCGCCGCGGACGCTATCGCCGGGCCGGCGGCGCGAGCGCCGCCCCCGAGCGTCACGTGGGGAACACCCGATCGAGGCGCAGCAGGCGGAAGATGGCGCGCGGCTGATCCCGGAGCCCCACGATGCGCACCTGGCCGCCGTTGGCTCGTACCCGCTTGAACAGCGAGACGATGACGCCGACGCCGGAGCTGTCGATCAGCCGGAGCGACGAGAGCTCGAGCGTGATGTTCTGCCGGTTCTCGGCCACCAGCTCGTCCACCAACGTCCTGAACTCCGGTGCGGTCACCGCGTCGAGGGTCCCCTCGAACTGCACAACCGTCTCACTGCCGTTATCGGTCCGCGTATAGCTCATTGGATTTTGATTCCCCCTGCGGCGCGGGCTGCGCCCAAGCGGGAGACGCTCCGCATTCGAAAACTGCTCGTCCGATGCCCCGTCGCTCCGGCGAAATCGGCATCGGAATGCTCTTGTTCGCTGCTGCCTTCACTGTCGTCGCCGGCGATGCATGAGCTGCCCTCCCGCCGCTTCACGAGGCGGAGGACATTCGGGCTGCCAGGACAGTAGTCGACCTCATCCATGAATGACTTGATGATGAACAGCCCCATCCCGGACTCGGGAAGGTCGTCGATGGGAGGGTTGTCGATGGCCGCGGGATCGAAGCTGCAACCCGTGTCCATCAAGCGGATGATGATGCCGTCCGCGTCGGACTCGATCTCGATGTCGACGTCGCCCGGCGGCCCGTCGCGGTATCCGTGAATGGCGATGTTGTTGAACGCCTCGCCGAACGCCGAGACCGTCTGGTCCTCGAACTCCTCCTGGGTCATGCCGGGCGATCCGCCTTCGACCCTCCCAGGCGTGGCCATCTTGCATGCGGCCGCCACCACGCGGAGGGCGAGGTGGCGATAGGTCAACGAACCTGGTACGCGGAGTCGGATCACGCCCAAACCTCCATCCGAGCTTGTACCCTACCACGTTCTCGACTATGGGAGCCACAAGGTAAACAGTGACACCTGGCGTTCGTGTAGCGAAACGTGCGATCGACCTCGCGGGCTCGCTCGTGGGTCTCACGCTGACCCTCCCGCTCTACCCCTTCATCGGCGCGGCCATCTATCTCGAGTCGCCCGGGCCGATCTTCTATTTGCAGCGCCGCGCCGGGATGCTCATCGGCACGGAAGTGCGGGACGGCGTCAGCTACCCGCGATTCGTCGAATTCCATATGCGCAAGTTCCGTTCCATGCGCGTGGATGCCGAGAAGATGACCGGGCCCGTGCTCGCCCAGCAGGACGACCCCCGCATCACGCGCGTCGGCCGCTTCCTGCGCAAGACGCGCCTCGACGAGATCCCGCAGTTCTGGAGCGTGCTCATGGGCGACATGAGCATCGTGGGGCCGCGCCCCGAGCGGCCGGAGCTGCTTGTCAACCTGGCGCTCGCCATTCCCTTCTTCGAGGAGCGGATGCGCGACATCAAGCCGGGCATCACGGGGCTCGCGCAGGTGTCGCTGGGCTACACCGGCCGCGCCCCGGCGGAGAGCGAGGTCGCCGCCTTCGAGGCGACGCTGACGAACCCGTTCGGCCTCGAGGAGGCGGAAGGGGCCGAGGCCGACGACATGCGGATGAAGCTGCTCTTCGACCTCGCGTACGCCGCCTCGCTCGAGAAGCTCTCGACGTTCCTGCAGATGGAGCTCTCGATCATCCTGAAGACGCCGCTCGTGATGGTCCTCGGCCTCGGGCGCTGAGCAGGTCGCCGCGCGCCCCGGCGCCCGCGCCGCGGCCGCCCCGGCTCCGCGCGTCCGCGAGCCCCGGAGGGGGTTCGGGCGCACGGAGCTAGCCCCTCCTGCTGAGCCCGAAGATCACGAGCATCACGACGACGTCGGCCAGGATGAGCCGGTACACGTCGCGCTTCTCGAGCCGGATCGAGAAGTTCGGATCGACGCTCCTGATGGCGCAATACAGCGCCCCGGCGAGGCCGAAGTAGATCCAGAGCACGTAGTGGTAGGTGAACGAGAGGAAGAAGATCCCGACCATCATCCCGCAGAACCCGGCCATGATCGCCATGGACCAGGCGCGGATCATCGCGAACTGGGCGCCGTGCTCGTACCGCTTGAGCGCGACCAGCGAGATCTTCAGCGTGAGATAGATCATCGCCGTCCACGCGAACATCCCGAGCGGGCCGAGCTCCGAGAGCGCGAGCAGGTACGCGTTGTGCGCCGTGAGCCAGTGGTGCTCCGTGAACTGGCGGTAGCCGGCGCCGATCAGCGGGAACATCCGGTAGATCAGGAGGCCCTCGGAGAGGATCTCCGTGCGCTCGTTCGCCGACTCGTCCGCCTCGCCGCCGCCGCGGCCGCCGAGGAGCATGAGCGGCGCCGCGAAGACCGCGCCGAAGACCGCGCCGCGGATGCCGTACTTCTTGACGAAGTAGACGCCCAGCACCGTCGCGAAGACGAGCTGGCCGCCCCGCGACTGCGTGAGGATGATCGCGGTCGCGATCACGAGCAGCGAGGCGAGGACCAGGAGCGCTCGCATGAACGAGCGCTTCTGCTCGAACAGGGCGAAGCTGAACGGCAGCACGATGCCCGACGTGAGCGCGAGCTCGTTCGGATCCTGGAGCACGCCGCGCCAGCGCACGCGGCCGTTGATCGTCGACGTCTTGAAGAGGCCGACGCGCTCGCACAGGTACTCGGCCTCGGGATCGGCGCCCGGCCCCTCACGGCAGTCCACGCGCATCTCGCAGGGCCGGCCGTCGGGGATGCCGGCCTCTCCGCGCGAGCCGCCGATGGTCTGCGTCATCGCGAGGCACTGAAACGACGAGAACCCCTGGTGCACCGCGACGCCCGCGACGAATAGGCCCATCACGAGCACCGTGGTCGCGAGCTTCTGGAAGCCCCTGAAGCCGTCCGGGCTGTGCCCGATCAGGAAGAAGAGTACGAACGTCACGCTGATCGCGACGAAGTTCGCGGAGAAATCGCCGGGGTTCCGCAGGCCGAGCGTGATCACGCACCAGATGTAGACGACGATCGCCCACCGGAGCTGCGGGGTCGCCTTCAGCCGGACCTTGCCCAGGGCGAGGTCGAGGCCCATGCCCATGAAGGAGAGGGCGAACCAGAGGTACAGGAACGGCAGGCTCTCGAAGCGCTCGTCCCATTCCTGGGGCCTGCCGTAGATGAAGATGATGAGAAGGATGACCCCGGGGAGCGCGAGCATGACGAGGGTCCTCAGCGAAGACGCGGTTCGGGTGAAGAAGGACGTTCCGGAGAATCGCGGTCCGCGTCAAGCAACTTGCGCTCGCTCCTCCCGGCGACATCGGCCGCCGTGCTCACCGCGCTCACCGCGCTCACCGCGTTCTCGACGTTACGTGCTGAGGCCCATGCGGCGCACGGCCTGGTTCAGGAACGGCACGAGCTCGTCCGCGGTCCTCTCGTTGCCCTCGCGCGAGGGGTGGTTGTCGGTGTTCCCCTCCGAGCCGAACAGGGAGAAGTTGGACTCGCCCTTGTTCGTGAGCACATCGTAGTAGTCGAAGACAACGACGTTCTTCTCCGCATAGCCGCTGAGCCAGCCGTCGGGCGACTTGACCCAGTTGTTGAACGAGCGGGCGAGGTCGGCCTGGCGCTGCGCGACCTCGGCCTCGGACGGCTTGCCGAGGATCTGCTTCGCGGTCCACTTCCAGGCGGGCTCCTTCGAGCGCTTGAGGACGTTGGCGGGGGCGGTGACGTAGACGAACAGCGTGTCCTTCCGCTTCGCGAGGTCGGGCAGGAGCGACGCCAGCGTGGCCTTCGCGTTCCAGACGGTGAGCTCCGGGCCGGCCGGGTTGCCGGGGGCGGCGCCCTCGCCGACGAAGCGGTTGTTGGGATAACAGGACTTGAAGACGACGATCCGGTTCACCACGCCGTCCGGGTGCATCTCGTCGTTCAGCGCGACCCGGAGCACCTTGTCCATCTTGTCGCGGAACTTGGGCGCCCAGTCGAAGAGGTCGGTGTTCTCGCCGATCTCGCTGCCGTAGGAGGCCTCGTGGACGCGGTAGCCGTGCTCCGTGAGCTTCTTCTTGAGGCCCCCTCCGTTCGGGTGCGCCTCGTAGACGCACGACGCCTTCTCCTTCTCGGCGCCCGGGTCCGTGAGCAGCTGGCCACCGCAGGAGTGATGGATGAACAGGAGATCGAGCGGGGTGTCGGGCCGGGCGCTCGAGAAGCCCGACAGATCGAGCGAGGTGGCCTTCGCGATCGGGCCGGTCGCGGCGGGGGCCTTGCCCTCGATAGGGATGAACAGGGCGCCCAGCGCGACGAGGAATGCGCCGGCTGATACGAGGTGCTTCTTGCTCATGACATCTCCGTGGAGGACGCGGGCAGGGAACCTAAATTATCGCAGCGCGCCGCGCCGAGGACAAGCCGACCGGGAGCCACTCCTCGCCCGCGCGCCTCGCTCCCCCCCGCGCACGGGGACCCAGGTCCACCGCGGGCGGCAGGGCGAGCGGCTCAGAAGGTGAGGACGCCGCCCTCGTCGGCCTTGGCGGCCGAGCCGGGGCGGATCGTGATCTCGTCCCCGCCGCCCGCGGGCTTCCTGATCACGTCGTACGAGGCGCCGGGGGCGAGCCCCGTGACGAGGTGCTTCGTCACGCCGGGCAGCGAGGTGAACTGCACCTGGGACACGGCGCCCAGATCGACAGGGAACAGGACCAGGGTGCCCTTCACCGCCGCGCCCACGAACGGCGTGCCCTGCTTCGTGCGCACGAGCGTCGCCGGCGCCGCCGCGGCGTTGCCGGCCGCGCCCTCCAGCACGTGGAGGAAGCGGGCGTCCCTCGGCATCGGGGCCGGCGGCTCGGTCCGCAGGGTCGCGAGCATCGGCTCGAACTCGGCCGGCTTTGTGTCCCAGGTGCCGGTCGGCTTGTACGGCTCGGCCACGACGACGGCGCTCTCCGGCAGCAGCGCGGTCACGAAGAGCTTCTGCCCCTTGGGCGTCGTGACCGTCGCGAGCTTCCCCGCGACGAGCGCGGCGCTCGGCGTCTGCAGGAAGAACCGCTTGAAGCGCCCCTCCTTGCCCGTCGCGGCGCGGTCGTAGATGACGAGGTGGTCCGGCTTGAGCCACACGAGCGAGCGGCTGACGTGCGTGACGTCGTTGATGTTCTCGTAGTCGGAGTTGTAGAGCGGGGTCGCGTCGCCGAGGACGTAGACGTGGTCCTGCGCGAAGCTCTTCGCGAGCACCCGGGGATCGTTCGTGTGCACGAGCGGCCACTGGGACCCGCTCCGCCAGAGCCCGCCGCGGTTCGGGTCGTCGTGGCGGCGGTTCCGGTCGTTCTCGACGGCGAGCGTGTTGTGCTGCTCGGAGCTCCCGAAGAAGGCGCCGTACCCGATGCGCTCCTTCGTGAGCCACTCGCCGCCGCGGTAGAAGCCGAAGCTGAGGCCGTCGCCGTGCTGGTGATCGATGTGCTCCCAGCCGAGCTGGAACTGGAGCCACGCCGCCTCGGGGCCCCAGCTCGTCCTCGCGAAGATCTGGCCGAGGCCGGGGCCGTAGTGCGTGAGCGGGATGGAGGGGCGCGGATCGGTCGGGGTGACCGCCGGGTCGAGCAGCAGGAAGTACAGGATCGAGTGGCGCTTGTGGACCTGGCCGAGCTGCGAGCGGGCGCGCCGCGCGAGGCCGGCGGCGCCGCCCGGGCTCGCGTGGACGGCCATCCAGCGGAGCGCGTTGAGGCGCTCGGCGTTGCCGCTGTTCTGGGCGTGGAGGCCGAGCGCCGCGAACGGATCGATGTGATCCGTGTACTCGTAGCGCTGGCCGTCGCCCGTCCACGCGGCCTCGTGGGTCGGCCCGATCCGGCCCGCCGGCGCGGCGGGGCTCAGGCTGTGGACGTGGGCCGGGATGAACTCGTGCCAGAAGGGGTTGCCGTCGAGGTGCACCTGCGGGCCCCACTTCGCCGGATCGGCCTCGCCGGCCGTCTGGATGGCGAGGAGCGTCTGGCTCACGTAGGCGAGCGTCGCGGGGCCGTACTGGAAGCCCTCCGGCGGCGCGCCGCCGCGCGCGTCGTTCCGGAGGATGTGGTCGGTCATGTAGAGCCACGCCCCGGTGACGTTGGCGAAGTAGTCCCTGAGCCGCGGGTAGGTGCCGTTGTGCTTCGGATCCGGCGGATCGTCGGCCTCGTCGAACGCGAGCGACAGGAGCGTGAGGTTGCGCATGTGCGACGTGAAGTAGTTGTTCACGGCGTACCTGCGCTTCCGCGGCTCCTTCAGCATCGCCGGGTCGTTCAGCTTGCCCACCGGCTCGGGGTGGTCGTGGCTCGTCGTCGACGACTTCAGCTGATCCTCGGCCCAGCGCAGGAACACGGGCCGTATCGCCGCCTTGTCCTGGGCCGAGAGGTACCCGTAGATCCAGTCGACCGTGAGGCCGAACGACTCGCCGGCCCAGCGGGCGCGGTCGCCGGTCGAGAATCTGTGGTTGAAAGGGTCCTTCGGATCTCCCTTGTTCACGCGGTCGACGATGTAAAGCAGGATCTTCCGCGCGCGAGCGGCGTAGTCGTTGCGGGCCGCCTCGTCGCTCGAGACGAGCGACATGAAGGCGAACAGCTCGGCGTGCGCCTCGCAGTAGACGCGGCTGAAGGCGCAGTCGCCCTCGGAGGGGATGCTCCCCTTGTCCATCGCGGCCACGGCCTCGGCCGTGACGGTGGCGAGCTCCTTGAACACGGGGTTCGCCGGCGTGGCGCGCGCCCGGAGCCCCGGCAGGTCGGCCGCGCGCACCCAGAGCCGCGGGTGCCCCTTGGCCGGCGCCGCGGCCGGCGCGGGCGGCCCCTCGAAGCGCGGCGCCGCGACGCCCGGCGCCGCGACCCCGAGCGCCGCGGCGCCGGCCTGCGTCTGCGGGTCGGCGCCGCTGTGGACCGCCGGGGGCCCCGGGGTCTGCCGCCGGTCGCACCCGGCGAGCAGGCCCGCGAGGCCGAGCGCCACGGCGAGCGACGCGAACGGCGCCCGACGCGTCATGTCGCGCGGTCCCGCAGGTAGGCGAACGCCCGCTGGAGGCCCTCCTCCGTGGAGACGAGCGGCTTCCAGCCGAGCGCCTTCAGCTTTGTGTTGTCGAACCGGTTCCCCTTCCAGGACGTCGCGGTCTTGTACGGCGTGAAGACGGCCGGCAGCTGCCCCTTCGAGTAGGCGTGATAGCGCTCGACGAGCTTCGATATCCCGGTGAGGGCGACATAGGGCACCGAGAGCGAGCGGATCGGCTTCACCTCGCGCTTGTAGCGGGCGAGGTAGACGTCGGCCGTGGGCAGGTCGTCGTCGTGGACGTTGTAGACCTGCCCCTTCGCGACCTCGCTCCGGCCGGCGATGGCGATCGCCTCGGCGCAGTTGTCGACGTACGAGAGCGGGAGGAGGTTGCGCCCGCCGAGGTGCAGGAACACGCCGAACAGGCTCATCCCCACGCGGCCGGAGAAGGCATTGCCGCCCGGGCCGTAGATGACGCCGGGGCGGAGCACCGTGAGCGGGAAGCCGTAGCGCGCCTGGTATTCCCAGAAGAGCTTCTCCTGCCGGAGCTTCGCCTGCGAGTAGAGGTCGCGCTGCGCGGGCCGCGACTCGAGCGGGGTGTTCTCGTCGACGATGTACCCGCGCGGGAGGTCGGCCACGCCGTAGACGCCGAAGGAGCTGATGAGGATGACGCGCGGCGATCGGCCGGTGTGGACCAGCGCCTCGAGCAGGTTCTTCGAGGCGACCACGGTGTTCAGGAACATGTCCGCGGGCGCGCCGCCCATGGCCGCGGCCACGTGGTAGACGACGTCCACGCCCTCGACCGCGCGCTCGGCGGCCTCCTTCGTGGCGAGGGAGCCCACCGCGACCTCGAGGGGGGCGCCGTGCCGCTTCTCGATCTCCTCGAGCCGCGCGCGGTTGCTCGCGGGGCGGACGAGGCAGCGGATGTCGGTCTCGCCGTGGGCGAGCAGCCGGTCGACGAGGGCCGACCCAAGGAAGCCGTTCGAGCCGGTGACAAGGACTTTCATGTGCGCGCCTTCTCCTGCGGGACCTGCCGGAAGATCTCATCCATCATCCACGCGACCCGGATCATGTCCCGGTACGAGATGGGCAGCTCCGCGCCCCGCGTGATGCTGTCGTAGAAGAGCCCGATCAGGCGGTTCATCCCCGAGAAGAAGTGGAAGTCGCTGCGGGCGAACCTCACCACGTTCCTGCCCCCTTCGCGCAGGTACGAGAGGGCCTGATCGAAGGCCGGGACGACGCGCCCGATGGCGCTCGGGAGCTTCGGCGACGCGTCGAGCGTGACCGTGCGGCTCGTGTAGTCGACGTGGAGCGTGTTCTTCGTGCCGTAGACGCGGAGGAAGTGCCCGGGCGGCCGCGCGTGCGACGAGAAGGTCCCGTAGGCGCTGACGCGCGCGCCCTGCACCGTGACGCGGAGCTCGTCGAGCATGTCGTCGCGCGCGTCGCCATACCGCTTCTCCCGGAGCGCGTAGGCCGTCGCGGTGACCTTCGGCTGCTCGTCGTCCACGAACTCGACGATCTTGTTCAGCAGGTGATCGATGTTGTTGTGAAACAGCTTGCCCGGCAGGCGATGGACCCAGTGCGTGCCGTCGCCGAGGAGCGCCGTGCCGAAGGGGCCGGAGAGGTTGTAGCCGAAGCAGCTCTCCACGTGGACGGGGTCGCCCAGCACGCCGTCGCCGATGAGCCTCCGCATCTCGATGGCCGGCGGATCAAACTGGTACTCCCAGCCGAGGGTCATCTTCTTCCCGGCCGCGGTGCAGAGCTCGATGAGGCGCCGCACGTCCGAGAGGTTGAGCGCAATCGGCTTCTCCACGTAGACGTGGGCGCCCGCCTCGATGGCCCGCCGCGCGAGGAACAGGTGCGACTGCGGAGGCGTGGTGATGTGGACGACATCGGGCTTCTCGACGTCGAGCATCCGGTCGAACGAGTCGTAGTGGCTCGGGATGCCGTAGCGCACCGCGATCTGCTCGGCCATCAGGAGCTCTAGGTCGCATACGGCGACGACCCGGGCCCGCTCCGGCATCTTCTGGATCTCTTCTATGTGGCCGTCGGCGATCTTGCCGCAGCCGACGATCGCGATTTTGAGGGTCATGGGGCGGCGGAGCGTACCGCAACGGGGCAGGCGAGAGCTAGGCTCTCGGGCGCCTCGCCTGGCCGCGCGGCGCTCGAGCCCCGGGCGGGCGGCGCCCGGCGCCTCGCTCCAGGGGCCGGGGCGGGCCGCGGCGGCGCGGCGGACGGAGGAGCGCGCGCGTCGCGCACGTCGAGCGCGGCGCGTCCATGTCGGGCGCCGTGCGTGCGGCGCGCGGCGCGCGGCGCTCCTGCGTGGACGAGCCTGGTGACGGTCGCGACGGCCTCGGGTAGGCTGCGCGGCGCATCAGAAAGAAGGGTGGTGATTCGTGCGCGTGCTTCATGTTCTTCATACGTCGTTGCCTGTCATTGCGGGGTACACGATCCGCAGCGACTACATCGTCAAGCATCAGGCCGAGCACGGGATGCGTCCGGCGGTGGTGACCTCGGGGCAGCAGGGGTCCGGGGACGCGCTGAAGGAGGAGATCGGCGGCATCTCGTACTGGCGGACGCGCGAGCCTTCCGGCAAGAAGCTGCCGCTCCTCCGCGAGCTCTCGCTCGTGCGGGCGCTGGAGGCGCGCGTCGAGGACGCGATTCGGGAGTTTCAGCCCGACGTCGTGCACGCGCACTCGCCGATGCTTGTCGGGCTGCCGGCGCTCGCGGCGGCGCGCCGCTTCGGGCTGCCGCTCGTCTACGAGGTGCGCGACCTCTGGGAGAACGCCTCCGTCGACCGGGGCAAGTTCGCCGAGGACTCGGTGCCCTACAAGATCGCGGCCGGCCTCGAGACGGTGGTGTACAGGTACGCTGACGCGACGGTGACGATCTGCGAGAGCCTGAAGAACGCGGTCGCGCCGCGGGTGCGCAGCACGGACGCGCTCCACGTGGTGGGCAACGGCGTCGACGCGAACAAGTTCGCGCCGCGGGAGGCCCCGCCCGGCGCATGGGAGCGCTTCGGGCTCGCCGGGAAGAGGCTCATCGGGTATGTCGGCACCTTCCAGCCGTACGAGGGGCTCCAGACGCTCATCGCGTCGATCGGCGACATCGCCCGGGAGATCCCGGACGCGCACGTCGTGATCACGGGGGCCGGCGGCCAGGAGATGGAGCTCAAGGCGTTTGCCCGCGAGCGAGGCGTGGAGTCGAAGGTGACGTTCACGGGGCGGGTGCCGCACGACGAGGTGTTCAACATCTACGCGATGGCGAGCCTGCTCGTTTATCCGCGCATCCGGACCCGGACGACCGCGCTCACGACGCCGCTGAAGCCCCTCGAGGCGATGGCCATGGCCCGGCCCGTGATGGTCAGCGACGTGCCGGCGATGGGAGAGCTCGTGCGCTATGGCGAGACCGGGTTCGTCTTCAAGGCGGGCGACAGCGCCGACCTCACGAGGCGGTGCGTCGAGGCCCTCAAGGACCCGGAGCGCCTCGATCGCGTCGGCAAGAACGCGCGGGAGTGGATCCTGAAGGAGCGGCAATGGCCCACGCTGCTCTCGCAGTACCAGGCCATCTACGAGCAGGCGATCGCCGCGCGGCGCGGACAGGGCAAGTCGCCCGTCGGCGAGGCGCGCGCGGCGTGAACGGCCGCGCGCGACAGGGAGCAGGCGCCCGGCAGGCACGGCTCCGGGCGCGCTCCCTGCGCGCGTGAGCCTCCGGAGAGCGCGCCGCGCGCCCGAGGGCCCCGAGGCTCTCCGGCGCGCGGGGCGATCCCGAGGCTCGCCCCGCGCGATCCGGGGTATGATTCCGCGGCCCCATCCCGCCCCTTCGGGAACTGGCAGGAGGTCCCTCAACGTGTTCGAGATCAAAGTCGACCGGATCCACGCCATCGTGGATTTCCTCCTCGAGGGGCGTGTCCGCCTCGAAGAGATGCAGAACTTCGTCAGCGAGCTGAGGAAGGCGTGCGAGGGCCTCCAGGGGCGGGAGATCAAGATCAAGGCCGATGTCCGGGGCTTCCGGCCGATGTCCCCCGATGTGGCGGAGAAGATCCGCGCCGTCCAGGAGTTCGGCCTGGAGCTCGGGGTGATGCGCGTGGCCGAGATCATCGAGAGCGACATCGTCGCGCTCCAGCTCAACCGCGTGGCGCGCGAGAGCGGCACGGACAAGGTCCTCCGCCGCTTCTGGGACGAGGACGCGGCCCACGAGTGGCTCCTCCACGGCGATCCCGAATAGAGCGGCGGGCACCCGCTTCGGATACGGGCCCACCTCGACGTTTTCGGTGCTCAGCGCACCGGAGTGCGCCTGCGCGCCGAAAACGCCGATCTGGGCCCGTCTCCTGTGCGGGTGACCGCCGCTCTGCGGAGGAGGGGCGGGGGGAGCGCGGCGGCTAGAGGAGCGGGGGGGGATCGGAGGGGTGCGGCGGGCGGTACCGCGCGAGGATCTCGGCCACGGCGTCGAGCGGCAGGGCGGGGGCGTGGTGGCCGCTGTGGCCGGTCGTGTCGACGCCGGCGCACATGGCGTTGAGGATCGCCTCTTCCACCACGTCGACGGTGGCCTCGTAGAGACCGTCGATCTCGGTGTCGAGGACGAGCTCGGCCATGTGCCGTCCGGGCGCGAGGGGGTGCACGCTGAGCGAGCGGCTCGACCGGGGGGCGCTCCACCGCTCGGTGGCGACGCGAGGCACCCGGTTCGCGGTGCTCCACGCGAGGACGATCTCGCCCGAGTTGTTGGCCGCGTACCCGCCGGTCCGGCCGATCGCGAGCGCGGCGCGCCGCGCCAGGCGCGCGAGCTGGCGGTGGATGAGCGGGGCGTCGGTGGCGACGAGCACGATGATGGAGCCGGCCGGGCCCCGCCGCGGGATGTGCGTGAAGCGGTCGCTGATCAGCCGGCCCACCGGGACCCCGTCGACGCGGAGCAGCTCGCGATCGCCGAAGTTCGAGAGCACCAGCGCGCCGACCGTGGACTCGACCCCGCCGACCGGGACCGAGCGGCTCGAGGTGCCGATCCCGCCCGCGAAGTGGAAGGTCTGCATGCCCGTGCCAGCGCCGATGCTCCCCTCGGCCACAGGGCCACCCCGGACGTTGTCGAGCGCCTCCTCGACGTCGGCCTGCGTCACGTGGCGGCCCACCGTGTCGTTGAGGAAGCTGTCGTCGCACTCGGCGACGACCGGGATCACGACGTCGTCCTCCTTGCCGATCCTCGGATGACGGTGCGAGAGCCACGCGACGCTCGCGTCGAGGACGCGGCCGACGCAGAGCGTGCTGCAGAGCAGGATCGGCGTCTCGCAGAGGCCCCACTCGTTGATCTGCGAGAGGCCGGTCACCTCGCCGGCGCCGTTCAGCACGTAGCTGGCGGTGAACACCCGATCCAGGAAGATGTCGCCGTCGGCGGGTATCACCGCGGTCACGCCCGTGCGCACCGGGCCGATGCCCGGGACGAGCTCGCCCTCGCCCTCGATCTTTGTCACGTGGTGGACCCGGACCCCGGTGACGTCCGTGATCGCGTTCTCGGGACCGGTCGGAAAACGGCCGATCGCGACGCCGAGATCGCGCAGCCGAGGGCGCCTGATCGAGGTCGAGGGCGCGCTCACGGGCCGGCGACCTCGCGGTCCGCGACGGCGGCCGTGGACGCCGTGGAGGAGAGGGGGGCGGGCTCCGCCGCGAGCGGCGCGGGCCCGGCGAGCGCCGGCTGGGGCGCGGCCTGCAGGCCCGGCTCGGCCGCCGGCGAGGCGCCCGCGGAGACCGCGGCGGCCGCGGTGGCAGGGGCCGCGGCGGCCGCGGCGGCAGGGGCCGCGGCGGCCGCGGTGGCAGGGGCCGCGGCGGCGAGGGCCGCGGCGGCGGCAGGGGCCGCGGCGGCGAGGGCGGACTGCGGCGCCGCAGCGCGGGCCTCGCGGTGGCGCTTGAGGCAGCCGGCCATGATCTCGCCGATCAGCGTGCGGTAATCCATCCCCGCCACCTTCGCGATCACGCAGAGATCGCTGAAGTCGGGGGTCAGGCCGGGCAGCGGGTTGATCTCGATGACGTACACCCTGCCGTCCTTTGTCATGCGCAGATCGACCCGCGCCACGTCGCGGCAGCCGAGGGCCGCGAACGTGTCGCGCACGACCTTCTCGATGCGGCGGAGCTCGGACGGCGTGAGCTGCGCGGGGCAATCGAAGCGCACCCGCGACGTGTCCGCCTGCTTCTCCTCGTAGCCATAGACCGGATAGGAGGGCGGGTCGACGAAGACGACCTCCATCGGCGGCAGCACCTTCGTCCGCCGCTCCCCGAGCAGGCCCACGGTGAA
Source organism: Sorangium sp. So ce887 (assembly GCF_051521455.1). NCBI lineage: Bacteria > Pseudomonadati > Myxococcota > Polyangiales > Polyangiaceae > Sorangium > Sorangium sp. So ce887. The sequence goes on from NZ_CP150354.1 coordinate 1,356,517, forward strand.
CTCGCGCCCCGTGACGTACTCCTCGATGAGGGCCGGCTGGTGGTAGCGATCGACGAGCTGCCTCGCCGCGGCGCGCGCGGCGGCCTCGTCCTTGACCACGGACGAGGAGGTGATCCCCTTCGAGGTCCCCTCGGCGTTGGGCTTCACGATCACCGGATAGCGGAACGGCTTCAGCTTCTCGCGCCCGGTCGTGACCACCTGCCACTCGGCCGTCTCGATGCCGGCGGCCCGCAGGATCTGCTTCGTCAGCCCCTTGTCGAGCGCCAGCGAGAGCGTCGTCGCGTCCGAGCCGCTGTAGGGGATGCCGAGCAGCTCGCAGAGCGCCGGCACCTGCGCCTCCCGGCCGCGGCCGCGGAGCCCCTCGGCGATGTTGAAGACCACGTCGACCCCGGAAGCGGCGAGCGCGCGCGGCAGATCCGGGGTCGCCTCGAGCGGGACCACGGTGTGGCCGTAGCTCTCGATGGCGCTCGTGATCGCCTGGATGGTGCGCGGCGAGTCGAACTCGGCCTCGGAGTCGGACGCGGCGCCGGCGCCCGCCTTGCCAGCGCCCCCGTCGGCCGCGGCCGGCTCGCCCCGCTTCATGTTGTAGGTGAAGCCGACGCGGAGCGCGGTCCGCTTCGCCCGGCGCGGCGGGTTGCTCTCCAGGAGCGGCAAGAGCCCCCGCCGCTTGCAGGCGCTCCTCACGATGGCCCGGATCACGCCGTCGAAGTCGACGCCGCGCTGGGCCGCGGCCACGAAGACGCTGGCGCCCGGCTGGAGCGTGGGCAGCCCGTCGACCTCGAGGAAGTGCACGTCGTGGCCCTGGCCGCGGATCGACGACGGCGTGACCCGGAACTCGCAGCGCGCGTGGTCCTTGAGGTCGAGCGCGCGCACGATGCGCGCGGTGAGCGACCGGATGCGCTCGATGACCGGCGCGGGCAGCTGCGCGGGCCGGCGCGTCACGTGCTCGGGCCTCGCGTGCTTCAGGTTGAAGTCGTACACGTTGTAGTTGCCCGGCACCTGGGGGTCGATCACGAACTCGATGGGCGTGAGGACCCCCTCGGGGACGCCCGCGCCGTTCGGTCGCGCGCCGCTCGCCTCCTTGAGGCCGTCGACGAAGGAGCACGCGATGTCGACGCCGGCGATGTAATGCTCGACGAGCAGCCCCGCCTCGAAGCGCGCGAGCTGCCGCTCGACCACCTCGGCGAGGTGGTACGCGTCCTCGCAGACGCTCCACTCCCGGGAGATCCCCTTCGAGGAGCCCTCGAAGTTGGGCTTCACGATGACCGGGAAGCTCATGTCGTCGAGCGCGCCGCTCTCCAGGGTGGTCCGGTTGACGAGGCGGGCGCGCGGGGTCGTGACGCCGTAGCTCGCGAGGACGCGCTTCGTGAGCGACTTGTCGAGCGCGACGTTCAGCGTGTAGGCGTCGGAGCCGGTGTACGGGATGCCGAGCTCGTCGAAGAGCGACGGATAGAACGCCTCGCGCGTCTTGCCCTTGTGGCCCTCGGCCGTGTTGAAGATGAGGTCCGGCTGGACCGCCTCGAGCCGCGCGAGGACCCGGGAGGCCGGCCCGCTGACCTCGATCCGCTCCACCTCGTGCCCGGCCCGCTCGAGCGCGCCGGCGATGGCGGCGATCGTCTCCGGGCTATCGAACTCTGCTTCCTCGGCGGACCCCGTGATCTTCAGGTTGTGCGTGACCGCGATACGCATGGTCTCTCCTGTGCCGCTCGTCCGGGCCGCGCCTCCTGTGCTCTGTCGGAGGCGCATGCGCGTGCGAGATTACGGTGAGCGCGCCTGATTTGCGGCGGAAAAAACGGGGATGCCTGGCGGTGTACGATGGGACTGGCCAGGCTCCCGCTCGCGCGATGGTCGTGCTAGCGACCCCCGTGTGGATCGTTTTGCCGCACACGACGCCGACCGCCCCCCGCCGCCCGAGCCTGGCCTCCCTTACGAGGAGCTGAACGAGCCGCAGGCGCGCGCGGCCCGCCACGCGGCGGGGCCGCTGCTCATCTTCGCGGGCGCGGGGAGCGGAAAGACGCGCGTCATCGTGTACCGGATCGCGAACCTCATCGTGACGCACCGTGTCCCGCCCTACCGGATCCTCGCGGTGACGTTCACGAACAAGGCGGCGTCCGAGATGAAGCGTCGGCTGGAGGGGCTCATCGGGGCCGACATCGTGAAGGACCTCTGGGTGGGCACGTTCCACTCCGTGTGCGCGCGCCTCCTGCGCCGGCACCACGAGGCGGCCGGGCTCGACAAGAACTTCATCATCTATGACGACGACGACCAGCGCGCCGTCATGAACCGCGTCCTCAAGGAGCTCAACCTCGACGATCGGCGCTATCCGCCCCGCCAGGTGCTCTCGCGCATCCACGCCGAGAAGCAGGAGGGGCGGGGGCCCGGCGAGTTCGAGCGCAAGGGCTACTTCGACGACGCCATCGTGCGGTGCTTCGAGGCCTACGAGCGGCACCTCAAGGCGGCGAGCGCGGTGGACTTCGACGACCTCCTGCTCTCCGTGCTCCGCCTCGCGGAGGACCCGGCGAGCCTGGCCGGCGAGGATCTCCGGGGGCGCTTCCGCCACGTGCTCGTCGACGAGTTCCAGGACGTGAACCAGGTGCAGTACCGGCTCGTCCGGGCGTTCTGCAGGAGTCACGACAACCTCTGCGTGGTCGGCGACGACGACCAGAGCATCTACCGCTGGCGCGGCGCGGACGTCCAGATCGTCCGCGGCTTCCGGCGCGATTTCCCGCACGCGGAGGTGGTGAAGCTCGAGCAGAACTACCGCTCTGTGGGGCACGTCGTGCGCGGCGCGCTCGGCGTGATCCGCCACGCCTCGGACCGCGAGCCGAAGGAGCTCTGGACGTCGAACGAGGACGGCGCGTTGATCGACGTGGTGGCGGCCGACAGCGAGCACGACGAGGCGGCGTGGGTCGTCGAGTGCGTCCGCGAGCTCATCGCGCAGGGCGTCTCGCCGAACGAGATCGCGGTGTTCTACCGGATCCACGCGCAGTCGCGCGTGCTCGAGGAGGTGCTGCGCGAGGCGCGCATCCCGTACCAGATCATCGGCGGCACGCGCTTCTTCGAGCGGGCGGAGGTGAAGAACCTGCTCTCGTACCTGCGCGTCGTGGCGAACCCCCGCAGCGACGTGGATCTCAACCGCATCATCAACGTGCCGGCGCGCAAGATCGGCCAGAGCACGGTGGACAAGCTCATCCAGGCGGCGGACGTGCTCGGTGTGTCGCTCTACGAGGCGATCACGCCGCTCGTGGAGGGGGCGGTGCCGCCGTCGGAGATGCCGGGGGGCCAGCTGCCGCCGCTGCCGACGGCGGCGAAGCGGAGCCTGCTCGGCTTCCGCGATCTGATGCAGGGGCTCATGACGGAGGCGAGGAGCGCGTCGCCGAGCGCGCTCGCGGAGGAGGTGCTCGCGCGGTCGGGCTACGCGAGGATGCTCGAGCAGGACGACAGCGTCGAGGCCGAGGCGCGGCTCCAGAACTTGCGCGAGCTCGTGCAGTCGCTCGTGGACTACGAGCAGGAGACGCTCGCCGCCGGCGACGAGGCGACGCTCTCGGGCTACCTGGAGCGGGTGAGCCTCGTGTCGGACGTCGACGCGCTCGTGGACATGCCGAAGGTCGCGATGATGACGATCCACGCCGCGAAGGGGCTGGAGTTTCATGCCGTGTTCCTGACCGGCATGGAGGAGGACCTGTTCCCGTTCCGGAGCCAGGATCCGAACCGCAAGGGTGACATCGAGGAGGAGCGCCGCCTCGCGTACGTCGCGATCACGCGGGCGCGGGCGCGGCTCTGGATCACGCATGCGGCGCGGCGGGCGATCTTCGGCCAGACGCGTTACGGCTTGCCGAGCCGCTTCCTGGCCGACCTCCCGCCGGCCGCGGTGCGCCCGATGGCGACGCCGACGGCGATGATGGCGCAGCGCCGGGGCGACGTCGGGGGCGGCGGGTACGCCGGGTCCAGGTCCGGCGGCGCGGGAGAGGCCCGTGGCTTCTGGGAGGGCCGGGATCGGAGGCCTGCGGCGCAGCCCGAGGAGCGGCTAGCGTGGTCGCGGTTCGCGGCGGAAGGCGAGCCCGTGAGGGCGCCGGCGCCGCGCGGCGTCGAGCGACCCGAGCGGGCGCCGGGCGAGCGCTATGTCGAGCGGGAGGCGGTCGACGCGGGCGGCGAGGGCGGCGAGGGGCTGGTGCTGCGGCGCGGGACGCGGGTGTTCCACGAGCGGTTCGGGCCGGGCGTGGTGGAGAGCGTGGACCCGGGGGCGGATCCGATCGCGACGGTGAAGTTCTCGGGGTGGGGGAAGAAGCGGATCAAGGTGGCGTTCTTGCGCGCCGGGTCGTGAGGGAGCAGGACGGCGGGGGCCAGGCCTGGGGTGGCGCCGTGGGCGAAAGCGCTCCGTGCGCGGAGCGCGAGATCTGTACGATTCTTGAGAAGAATCCAGCGTGTCTTCGTCAGCACGGCCTGCTGTCCTGCCTTCCTGAGAGCATGGACCTCGTCGCGACGTACGGCATCGACGGTCTTGCCGAGCAGCTGCGCGACATCGAGGCGGTCGAGGACATGTCGAGACATTATCCGTACGCACAGCGCATATTCTGCGGAGCAGCCAGAATTCAACGCAAAGGCGCAAAGGCGCAAAGGCGCAAAACGACGGAGAGGAAATGAACGAGAATGAGATGGCTAAGATCGTCGTCGACGCGGCGATCGAGGTGCATCGCAGCCTTGGAGGCAGGGTATCCATCGCGTGGTCGACGGATTGCAGGACTGACTTCCCCCCTCGCCCTTGCCTTTTTGCGCCTTTGCGCCTTTGCGCCTTGGCGTTAAATTCCGGCTTCCCGTTGCGAATGGTCTACGGAGGAGCCGCTTTTATGACCCACCTTGCTACAGCGTGGCAACAGCGGGAAAACTTACTCAAGAGCTAGCCGACGAGTCGCATGCACAGGAACATCCGTCGTGCCGTCGCGCCGGCGCTGGCCGGCGCGCTGCTGTCGATCTCGGCGGTCGCCGCGGCCGAGCCTCCGTCCAGCGCCCGCGACCGGCTCGTCGCGCAGGCGCACGCCGCGGTCGCCGAGGCGCGGCTCGCCGAGGCGCGCGATCTGTGGATGGCGGTGTGGAAGCTCGAGCGCTCCCAGGTGGCGGCCTGCAACATCGGCGCGCTGTCGTTCCGGATCGGCGACATGCCGGCCGCCGTGCGCTGGCTGTCGCTCTGCAAGGAGATCATGCGCGCGCCGCGGACCCCCGTGGAACGGGAGCTCTACGAATCGCGGATGGTCGATCTCGCCCGCGCGCGCCAGCTCGCCGGCGAGCTCCGCATCGTCGCGCCCGCGGGCGCGACGGTCACGATCGACGGCGCGCCGGCCGAGATCGATGGCGACAGGCCCATCCCCGTCGAGCCCGGGCGCTGGGTCGTGCGCGCGGCGCTGGACGGCAAGACGGCCTCGGCCGAGGTCGACGTCCCGCGCGGCGAGACGCGGGAAGTGAGGCTGACCTTCCCCCCGCCGCCCCCGCCACCGCTGCCGCCCCCGCCGCCCGAGGGGCCTCGCGCCGCGCGACCGAGCCCCGCGCCCCCTCCGCCCGCGCGACCGGGGCCGGATGCCACCCTCGTCACGGGCGGCCTCGGGCTGTCCGTCACCTTCGCGGTGGTCGGCGGCGTGCTGCTCGCCGGCGCCGAGAAGCGCGAGGAAGCCGTCCTCGCCTACGCCCGCGCCGCAGGGCCGAACGGTTGCTTCCGGGCGAGCTGGCCGATGTGCCAGCAGGCCGTCGCGGCCCGCGGCGAGATGCGCACCTTCAGGCAACTCGGGGTGGCCGGCCTCATCACGGGAGGCGCGGCCCTGGCGGTCACGCTCGGATACTCGTTCTACCCGCGCGGCCAGGCCGACGTCCGGGTGTCGGCGGATGGCTTTACGGTCACAGGCGTCTTCTGACCACGGATTCGACATCGACCCTGGCCTGACCGGCGCGTGACCCGACACCGGCGCCTGCGTGCCGCGCACTGGCGAAAACTTGCGTGACGGCCGCGGGCAGAGCGCGGCATAGTGAGCCCGTTCGAGGAGCAGGCCAACGACACCCCGGCGGATTGGGGCCGCCAGGGTGTCGGCTGCCCAGCCCTGTGCCGGAGGACTGGACGTACGATGAGCTCTGTCAAGCATTGCGTCTTGGCGATTTTGTTTCTCACTAGTTTTGCACTTTTTTTCGCCTGTGGTGCCGAGCCGTACGTGGGGGGCGACTGCGCGACCACGGACGACTGTCTGTCCGACGGCCAGACCGTGCCGGGCACGGTCTGCATCAACGGGCGCTGCGAGTGCGCCGAGCCGGGCAAGGTGGTCTGCTGCCCGCGCGGCGAGAAGGAGCCGGACTGCTTCTTGATGTGCCGGCCCTGCGACGAGTGCGCGGAGGGGACCGCGGAGTGCTCGGGCGTGGTGGACCCGTCGGCGCAGTGCAAGAACGACGCGGAGTGCCCCGGCCCGCCGGATCCGCGGTGCGGCGCGGTACGCTGCGTCGAGGGGAAATGCGAGCTCGAGATCAAGCCGGGTCGCCTCGGCTCGCAGGTCCGCGGCGACTGCCAGCAGGACGAGTGCACGGAGGAGGGGAGCGTGGTCAGCGTGCCGGCGTACGACGTGTACAACGACGGCAACCAGTGCACGAACGATCTCTGCGACTATGACCGGCCGCTCAACGCGCTGCTCGACGGGGTGATCTGCCCGATCTCGGGGTCGGGGCGGTGTCATGAGGGGCGGTGCGTCGAGTGCCTCCACGACGATCCTACCCTGCACTGCGCCGCAGGGCTGGCGTGTGACGGGGTGTTCTGCGTGCCGCCCCACTGCGTCAACATGGTGTTTGATGTCGGGCGCGGAGAGACCGCTCAGGACTGCGGTGGGGCTTGCGCTCCGTGCAGAGATGGGGATCTATGCAACGCCGGGGCAGATTGCCAGTCGGGCGTGTGCGCGATGGCGCATTGCAAGGCGCCGACGTGCGCCGACGGCGTGAAGAACGGCGGCGAAGCCGGCGTGGACTGCAGCGGCGCGTGCCCTCGCCTCTGTCCTGAGGGCGGCGGCTGCGAGTCCGGCGAGGATTGCGCGAGCGGCGTCTGCTGGGCCGGCGCCTGCGAGGAGCCCACCTGCAAGGACGGCGTGGAGAACGGCGACGAGCTCGGCGTCGACTGCGGCGGCAAGGGATGCGCCGCGGCGTGCCCGGGGTGAGGAGCGACGCCGAGCTCGCCGACGGCGAGCCGCGAGCCACCGGCGGCGCCGGTCAGTCGCCGCCGCGAGGGCCCGGGATCACCGGCCCCGGCGAGAGGAGGCGGCTCCCCTCCATCAGCCATACGGCCATCTCGTTCGTCCCGGCCCTCTGCCAGATCACATCCGCCATCCCATCCAGGTTGACGTCGCCGCCGGCGCGCGCGCTCCAGCCGTCGCCGATCGGCCCCGGAATCACGGGCCCCGCCGCGAGCAGCTGGCTCCCTGCGATCAGCCATACGGCCATCAGCCCGCTCTCTTCGTTGCTCCAGAGCACGTCCACCATGCCGTCGGCGTTGAAATCGCCCACGCCGGTGACGACCCAGCCGTCGCCGATCGGCCCCGGAATCACGGGCCCCGCCGCGAGCGGCTGGCCTCCGTGCATCAGCCAGACCAGCAGCAGGTTCTGCTCGATATCGATCCAGACCACATCCGCCATTCGATCGAAATTGACGTCGATCGGAAAGCCGAAGCTGAAGCTGAAGCCGCCGATCGGACCCTGGATCGGGGGCCCCGCCGCGAGCAGCTGGGTGCCGTTCATCGGCCAGACCGCCATCTGGTTCTGATCGGAATTGATCCAGAGCACGTCCGCCATCTGATCGAAGTTGAAATCGCCGGGCAAGGCGGTCCAGCCATCGCCGATCGGCCCTGGAATGAACGGTCCGGGCGCGCGCAGGCGGCTGCCGTCCATCAGCCAGACCGCCATCAGGTCCCGTTCGTCATGGGACCAGAGCAGGTCCGCCATGTTGTCGGCGTCGAAATCGTTCGCCCAGACGACCCAGCCGTCGCCGCCGGGCCCCGGGATGAACGGTCCGGGCGCCAGCAGATCGCTTCCGTTCATCAACCACACGGCGATCCGGTTTCGTTCGGCGTCGTACCAGACCACATCCGCCATCCTGTCGGCGTTGAAGTCCGCCGTCTGGGTGATCTTCCACCCGTCGCCGTGGCGCCGCTGCGTCGCGGCGCCGGGGGATGGGGCCGAAGGCGCGATGGGACGGCCCTCGCTGGCCGGGTCGACGCCGCGCGCGCAGGCGGCCGTCGCGGGGATCGCGGCGGCCATACCCAGCGCTCTCACGACATGCATGGACGTTCTCAGGCTCGCCTCCCTGGCCCTCATGCCGTGCAGCGCGGCGAAGGCCGTCGTCGGGGATCCGTGGCCTCCGCCCGTGGGCGCGCGGTTCACGGCGCCGGGGAAGTTAGCAAGCGCCGGTCCATCCGGAGCCGCGTCGACCCCGAAGAGGGGTGTCGCGCGCACAGGGGTTGGCTCTCGGAAGAGGAGAGTTGCCGGGGCGTCAATGGCATCGGGGTGGCCCCGGCTGCTTGCTGGCGTGGCAGAGGAAGAGGGCCGCAGCCGTTCGGGCGCCTGCTCAGGTGAGCGGCAGGGCGCCCCCGGCGTTCAAGACGTCCTCGCCGAAGCTCGTGACGTCGTCGAAGCCCATGTAATTGAAGCAGCTCACGAGCATGTCGGCGAAGGAGCGATCGCCCCGGAAGTCGACAAGCCGCCCGCGCCGGAAGTGGTCGTGAGCTTTGCCCGCGAAGACGACCAGGCTGTCCTCGATGCTGTGGGTGTCGCCCTGCCCGAGCTCGTTCCAGTGCACGACGAGCGTATGATCCCAGAGCGTGCCGTCGCCGTCGCTCGTGTTCTTCAAGATCTCGTAGAGCTTTGTGTTCTGCTCCCAGAGGTGCTTGTGGATCTTGCGCACGTCGGCGAACGCTGCGGCGTCGCTGTTGTGCGAGATGTCGTGGTGACCCTCGCTGAGGCCCAGGCTCGAGTAGACGCGGTTGCTCGTGTTGCCGCTCCAGTTGAAATTCACCACGCGCGTCAGATCGCAGGCGAACGCCAGGGCGCTGATCTTGAAGAACAGCTCGCCCATGATCACGTGGTTGTCGTCGGCGTAGGGGTCGAGCTTCATGCCGAGCGAGGTCTGCACGCACGCGGCCGCGTCGTTGCCGGTCTGGAGCGCGCGCTCGACGTCGCGCATCGCGTCGAGGTGCTGCTGGATCTTGGCGCGGTCCTCGGCGCCGAGCCTGGTGAGGAGGGAGTTGCCCTCCTCGCGCACAAGATCGATGGCCGACTGCTTCTTCGCCAGGCGCCTCAGCACCTCTTGCTGCGCGGCCCCCTCGCCGGACGAGAAGGCGAAGATGCGGGCGTAGGCCTCGTACGGGTCGGTCTCCGGTGGGATCGGGCTCTGGTTGCCCACGGGACCCGCGTGGGCGTGCGTGTTCCAGATGTCGTTCCGCTTGTTCCCGACGCGGAACACGAGGTGCCGGTGCGCGACGCTCTCGTCGGCCTCCAGCACGCGACCGCCGATCGCGTAGTCGGCGCTCGGCCCCTCCACGTAGCCGATGGTGGACTCGGTGCCGCCGATCGGGAACGACCCGGTGCCGGACTTCCACGGCGCGAGCGAGCTGCCGCCCTGCTGGTGGTTGTCGGCCCGCTCGGCCTCCGGCAAGTCGTAGAAATGCTTGTGCAGTTTGTTGAGGAAGACGAGATCCTCGCGGTAAGGCTCGAGCGGGGCGAGGAACTCGCCGAGCTGAAAGCTCGTCTCACCGCCGGCGCTGAAGCGCTTCGCCGTCTCGTCGCCGTTCGCCTGGAACACGAACATGATGCGGCGCGGGGAGGGCGTCGTCTGGGCGCGCGCGCGGCTCGGGCGCATGGCGTCGAGGAACGGAAGCGCGAGCGCAACTCCGGATGCGCCACGCAGGAAAGTACGGCGGCTCAGCGGTTTCATGGTCTCTCCGGGGTGATCACGGGGCGGTAGCGGAAGGCGTCGGTCTGCGTGAGCGCGACCACGAGCTCGGACAGGCTGTAGCCGCTCTCCTTGAACGCGACCGAGAGCGCAGCCATCGAGCAGCGATCGGCGTCGGTCTCGTCGCGACCGTGGGAGAAGCGGAAGTTCTGCAGCACGTAGCAGGCGCGCGCCTGCTCGCTCTGCGCGAGGCGCTGGCCCAGCTCGGCGGCGTTCGCCACGGGGCCGTCGGCGTCGCGCGTGTGCGAGATGTCGCTCGAGGTCGCGACCGGCCGACCCTCCTCGTCCGTGGTGCGGGCGCGGCCCACGGCGTCGAACGACTCGAACACCACGCCGAGGGGATCCATCATCGCGTGGCACCCCGCGCAGCTCGGCTCGCTGCGGTGGAGCTCGAGGCGCTCGCGCTGCGAGAGCCCTTCTCCCAGGCCCTCGAGATCGAGCTTCACGTCGTTGGGGGGAGCGGGCACGATCGCGCACAGGAGATCGGTGCGCACCTTGAGGCCGCGCCGGACGATCGAGGTGCGGGTCGCCTTGTCGTGCGTGAGCATCATGCCCTGGGTCAGCACGCCCGAGCGGCCGGGCATGTCGACCCGGACGAAGCCGTCGCCGCTCACGCCGTCCACGCCGTAGTGCTGCGCGAGCGCGCCGTTCACGAAGCTGTATTCAGCGGTGAAGAGCTCGTCGAACGAGCCGCTCGGGCTCGAGAACAAGCTCTTCACGAACGTGCGCGTCTCCTCTTGCAGCAGGTCGGGCAGGCGGGGCACGAGGTCCGGATACACCGCCGGATCGCGCGTCATGCCGCTCAGCAGGTCGATGTCGAGCCACTGGTCGAAGTACTCGAGCAAGCGGTCGGCCCGGGGATCGGCGAGCATGCGCCGCACCTGGGCCTCGACCTGCGCCGGCGTGCCGAGCTCGTCCGCCGCCGCCGCGCGCGTGAGCTCCGCGTCCGGCTGCGACTGCCAGATCAGGTACGAGAGCCGCGAGGCCATCTCGTACGGCGTGGGCTCGGTGACGTCACCCGTGCTCGCCTGGCCGAGCTCGACGCGATAGAGCACGTTCGGCGACTGCAGCATGCTGAAGACGACCCACTCGATGCCGTCCTTGAAGGTGTGCCCGTCCGAGCCTGCGGTGAAGCGCTCCTCGTAGCTCTGGACCTCGGCCTCGGTGAGCGGCCTTCGGTACGCCCTGGCGCCGAAGGTGCGGATGAAGTCGCTGGCGCACTCGAGCTCACCGAGCGCCGCCGGATCGCAGGAGACAAGGCCCGGAGCCTGCGCCGCGACGGCGGAGATCTGCTCCGCGGCGTCGAGGTACTTCTGCGCGACGAGCGAGCCGACGGTCAAGAAGCTCGCGTTGTTGCGGAAGCCGAGCGACTCGGGCTCGCTCGGGAACGTGGCGACCACCGTGTCGATGGTGGAGGCCACGCCCGAGACGCCGGAGAAGAGATCTTTCAGCGTATTGGAATACTCGTAGTTGCTGAGGCGGCGGAGCGGCGTCGCGCCGGGCTGCGGCGTCTGGCAGAAGGGCGAGGCCAGCACGTCCTCCGGGGTCTGGGCGCTTCCAGGCGTGTCCCCGCCGCTCTCGGAGCCCGAGCCGGCCGGCGTGGATTGGCCAGGTCCGCCGATCTGGCCGTTGCAAGCCGCGAGGAGCGCGAGCAAGAGCGGCGCAGCGTACCTGCGTTTTGAGCCCGGGAGCTCGAAAGGCCAGCGATGCGTGTGATGATCGGGGTTCACCGTGTCCTCCACGCCGCGCCCGACGAAAGGCACGAGCTGGTGCGAGCGCCGACTCCATGGATCGGCGCTGACATGGGTTCCCGGCGCTGAGACTCAACAGCGCCGAGGTTAGAACCTACCAGAACCTGTCCGGTCAGCCACACATCACGAGTCGATCGCGAACACTTTTGTCCTCCAACGACCCACTCGCTTACCCAATTTCTCTGCTCTCGCCGAGTTTTTGAATCTCGACGGTAGCGGCGCGCGGCGCCTCGCGCCACGCCGCCACGCTGGCCGCCGCTGCGCGGCGCGGGTTCATCACGGCGTCGAGCTGCTCGATGAAACAGCTGTTCTCCGCCGGGAGGCCGACGGTCACGCGGAAGTATTCATCGTATCGCTCTTCGCCGAACGGCTCGAAGACCTTCACCTTCACGCCGCGGGCGAGCAGCGCGTCGTGGACCTTCGCCCCGGACCACGCCCCGCGCGCGCGGCACAGGATGAAATTGGCCTTCGACGGGAAGGCTTCCAGGGGGCGATGACCGCCGATGGCCGCCATGAGCCTGGCTCGCTCCCTCCCGGTTTGTTGCCGGACGAACTCGAGGTGTCCTCTGTCCTGCAACGACGCCATCGCGAGCTCGGCGGCCAGCTGCCCGACACGGTGAGGCGTCAGCCTGGCCTCCATCTGCGCCACCAGCTGCTGGTCCGCCACGGCGTACCCGACGCGCGCCGACGCGAGCCCGTGGGCAAAGGAGAAGCTGCGCAGCACCATCAGGTTGCGATGGCGGAGCACCAGGTCCGTCATGCGGGTGCCCGGGCTGTCCTCGAGGTAGTGGACATACGCCTCGTCGATGAAGAAGCAGGAGTCAGGGAACCGGGCGAGCAGCGGCTCGAGCTCTCGCCTCGTGATGAGGACGTTCCCCGTGGGGTTGTTGGGGTTGCAGAGATAGACAAGGCCGTCCTGCCGTGAGAGCTGCGATTCGAGCATTTTCACGTCGAGCGCGAAGCCGTTCTCCGGACCCAGCGGGAGCAGCACGCATCGCAGCCCCACCCGGACGCCGGCGGCAGGCACCTTGGAATAGGTGAGCCGCGTGGTGATGATGGGGTACGCGACACGCCTCAACAGGAAGCGCAGGGTCCGCATCGCCGAACGCTTGATCTTGTTCTCGATGAGGAACGGGATGCAGGCCTTGAGCAGCGGGCCGCTCCCGTTGGCGACCAGCACGTTCTCCGGCCGCACGCCTGCGTCTTCGGCGAGCGCGCGCCGGAGGTCTCCGTTGTCCGCGGCTGGATAGCGCCGCAGCGCCACGTTGCCGTCATGACGCCGCATGACGTCCGCGCACCGCTCGGAGCAGTAGGTGCCGTGGTTCAGCGCCATGTCGATCGGCGGCGCGCCGGACCGGCAATCCGGGTCGAGGGGTGCGTCGCTGGCTGTCGCTCGGGGCTGCATGGAGTGCTCCTTGCGTGAGTTGTGATCAGGGTCAGGCGAGCCCCCGCGTCCCCGGGCTCGGGGTCCTGCATGCGGCGACGTCATCCTGATGTTCGAACATTCGTCCCCAAGATCCAGGAGGCCACCGCCGCGGGCCAGCTGCAATGGAGATCTCGAGGCGCGCGGCCGCCGGTCCGGAGGGGACCAGCAGGCGGAGGGCCCGGGCCGCCGGGCGCCATGTCACCAGGTGTCGGAGTAGAGCTTGACGGTGGGGAGGCTGCTGCTGCGCGGCCGCCCCTCTGGGCTCGACGGAGGGCGCCCGATGTGCGATCGTCGGCCGATGGCGCGCGTCGAGTTCAGCACTCATCTGCCCACGTTGTTTCCTCAGCTCGCCGGAGGCCCGCTCTCCGTCGAAGCGTCGACCGTGGCCGAGGTCATCCAGCGCCTCGAAGCGCTCGCGCCCGGAGTGGCGTTCTATATCTGCGACGAGCGAGGCCGGCTGCGCAAGCACGTCAATGTGTTCGTGGCGGGGGAGATGATCGTCGATCGACGCGCCCTCTCCGATGCCGTCTCCTCGGACACGAGCGTCTTCATCGCTCAAGCCCTCAGCGGCGGCTGAGCCACGCGCCGCGGCACGTCCCCGAACGCCGGCCCCGGCTTGAACCACCCCAAACAGGAGCTCTCGACAACATGGTCCAGCGACTTCTCATCGGTACACGCAAAGGCACCTTCATCGCGGAGCGCGGGGCGACCGGCTATCGCCTGCGCCTCGCGGGTCATGCGGGCGTGTGCGCCAACTATGTGGCGGCCAATCCGCACGACGGCAGCTTGTGGGCGGCGCTCGGCTTCGGGCACTGGGGCGCCAAGCTGTCGACGTCCCGGGACGGAGGGCAGACGTGGAAGGACGCCCCTTCGCAGATCAAGTATCCCGAAGGCGCACGGTACCTGTCGCCGCCGGACCCGGGGCAGGAGGGCGAGGGAGAGAGCCGCTTCACGATGCGCCCGGCCACGTTGCTCAAGCTATGGGTCATCGGCTTCGGCGCGCCGGGCCGCATCTACGTCGGCACCATCCCGGGAGGGCTCTTCGTCAGCGATGACGGGGGAGAGCGCTTCGAGCTCAACCGTCCGCTCTGGGACCACGAGAGCCGCGGTGGAAACCTGTTTGACGGGGACGGCAGCGGCAAGACGCACTGGTTCGGCACGCCGGCGTCCGAGGGCGGCGAGTTCGCCGCCGGCATCCACTCGATCGACGTGGACCCGCGCGACCCCGACCGCGTGCGGGTCGGGATCTCGACGGCAGGCGTGCTCGAGAGCCGCGACGGCGGCAAGACCTGGCACGGCAGAAACAAGGGCCTGACCAACGACTATCTGCCCGAGCAGCAAGCCGAGTGGGGGCACGACGCTCACTTCATCCAGTGTTGCCCCGGTCAACCCGACCACGTCTGGCAGCAGAACCACTGCGGCGTTTTCTACAGCAGCGATGGCACCGCGACGTGGAAGAAGGTGAGCCAGCCCGAGCAGGGCGTCCATTTCGGTTTTCCCATCGTCCCGCACGACGAGGATGGGCGCACCGCCTGGGTGGTGCCCGGCGTCTCGGATCAACAGCGCATGACCATCGGCGGCGGCCTCTTCGTGGCCCGCACGCGCGACGGCGGACAGTCGTGGCAGGCGCTCCGGGAGGGGCTGCCTCAGGAGAACGCCTACGATGTCGTGTACCGGCACGCCCTCGCCCTCAGCGGCGATGAGCTTGCCTTCGGCAGCACCACCGGCAATCTCTATGTGAGCAGCAACGGCGGAGAACGCTGGCAGGCCATCGCCCAGAACCTGCCGCCCATCTACAGCGTGCGCTTCGGGTGACACGAAGGCGGGGCTCGGGACACGCTTTGTTCCGCGCCTCGCTTCGGATCGGGCTCAGGGCGAGGGTCGGGGGGGCAGGCGCCACACGAGCGTACGCCACGCGTCCCGCTCGAAGATCTCCGGCCGACGTCCGGCGAGGAGCGGCGCATACCGCGCGACGATCTCCGGAGCGTCGGTGGACACGAGCCCCGAGAGGATCAGCGTCCCGAGCGGGGCCAGGCGAGCCACGATCAGGGGGGCGAGCTCCGCGAGCACATCGCGAAGGATGTTGGCCACGACGATGTCGAACGTGCCGTCCGGCCACGTCGTCGCGAAGCTCACGCGGCCTTCCACCGCGCTCCGCCGTCCATTTTCCTCGGCGACAGCGAGCGCGGCGGCATCGATGTCGACCCCGATCGCCTCGCCGCCGAGCTTCGCGGCGGCGATCGAGAGGATGCCTGTTCCGCACCCGACGTCGAAGAGGCGGAAGCCGCCTCGCGGCGCGAACGACGCGAGCGCTTGCAGGCACATCCGCGTGCTCTCGTGCCGGCCGTCGCCGAATGCGTGGCTCGGGCCGAGGACGATGGTGCGCTCGTCGATCTCCGCGTCCCACGGGCCGAGGATCACACGAAACCGAGGCGGTACTTCGATGACGGTCGAACGGGCGCTCATGCTCGTGGGAGCCTGCCACCGCGCGGCCGCAGCGTCATCCGAGCCGCAGGGGCTGGCCCGCGGGCGGGGGGAGGCTCGGCGGCGCCCGGCGCGGGCGCCGCTAGATCCAGACCTCTCCGAGCAGCGGCAGCACGCCCATCCTCACGTCGCGCGCCGCCCGGCCGAGTCGCTCCGCCAGGCGCTCTCCCTGCATCGCGGGGAGCGCGACGGCGGGGCGATCGAGGGGCAGAAAGAAGTTGTCCCAGTGCGAGAAGAGCACCGCGCGCGGCGACAGGGCGCGCGCGACGCGCTCGGGGAGGTCGCGCGAGGCGGTCCAGCCGGCGACGCAGAGCAGGAGCAGGTCGGGCTCCCTGCAATCGAGGCCCGCCTCGACGAGCTCCGCGCTGCCCAGGTGGACGATGCGCCGGCCCGCGACCCGGATCTCCACCGCAAAGACGGCGCCGCACCGGTAGCGGTCGGCCCGGAGCGGGACCTGGTCGCAGTCGGAGATGTCGCCAGGGAAGGGGACCCGGCCGAGCAGCAGGCGGGAATGGGCGCTCGGGAGGAAGCGCAGCTGGAACGGGCCGACCTCGGCGACGACAGGCTGGCCGCCCGGCGCGCGCTCGACGTCGCGCACGCGCGCCGCAGGGACGCCGGAAGCGCGGCAGAGCGCCACCGCGGAGCGCGAGCCGAGGACGGTCGCCCCCGTGCGGAGCGCGATCTCCGGGATGTCGAGCGCGTGGTCGAAATGGGTGTGGCCGGCGATGACGGCGTCGGCGCGCGGCGCGTGGCGCGCGACGGCGGCCACGTCGGGGACGAGCCGGCCGAGCACGCAACGGCGGAGCGAGGCGCGCGTGAGGTAGGGATCGATGAGCACCACCGTGCCGGCGTGCTCGACCGCGAACCCGGCCGCGCCGAGCCACCGCACCCGGACCGTCCCAGCCGGCGCGAGCGACCGCGGAGAGAAGGTGTCGGCGATCATCGGCGCTGGCTCGCCCGATCGGCAGACGTGGTGAGTCGGTGCGGCGTGATCATCGAGGTCGGCGCGGCGTGCTGATCGAGACCGGATCGCAATTGAAACGAGATCGACCCCCAGTGTCCGTGTTTCGAGCGACCGAAGCTCGTCCCCTCGGTTACGATTGTCGGTCGTGACAGACCGAACGCGCGCCGGCAAGATCGCCGCCCTCGGCGCGCTGTACTTCGCTCAGGGCATCCCGTTCGGCTTCCAGGCGACGGCGCTGCCCGTCTTCCTGCGGGCGAGCGGCGTCTCCCTCTCCGGCGTGGGCTTCGCGGGGGCGCTCGCGCTCCCGTGGGTGGCGAAGGCGCTCTGGGCGCCGCTCGTCGACCGCTTCGGGTGGGAGCGGCTCGGCAGGCGCCGCTCGTGGATCCTGCCGCTCGGCGTGCTGCTCGCGCTCACGTGCGCGGCGGCGGCGTTCGTCCCGCCGTCGCGCCACCTCGGCGCCCTGCTCGCGCTGGTCTTCCTGATGAACCTGCTCGCGGCCACCCAGGACATCGCGGTCGACGGGCTCGCGATCGACCTGCTCGGTCGTGGCGAGCTCGGGCTGGCGAACGCCGCGCAGGTGGTCGGGTACAAGGTCGGCATGCTCGTCGCCGGCGGGCTGCTCGTCTGGGCGAGCGCCTGGATCGGCTGGCGCGGCCAGTTCGGCGCGATGGCGGCGCTCATCCTCCTGTCGGTGCTCGCCTCGCTCGCGCTGCGCGAGCCGCCGGCGAGCGAGGTCGAGGCGCGCGCGCGCCGCTCGCTGCGCGAGGTGCTCGCGACGGTGCTCGTCGCGCTGCGGGCGCCGGGCGCGCTCTGGGTCGTCGCGTTCCTCGGGACCTACAAGCTCGGCGAGGCGATGGTCGACATGATGTTCAAGCCCTTCCTTGTCGACGCCGGCTTCCCGCCGCACCGGATCGGCCTCTGGGTGGGCACGTACGGCCTTGTCGCGTCGATCGCCGGCTCGCTCGCGGGGGGCCTCCTGTCGCAGCGCATACCGCTGCTCGCCGCCGTCGGCGTGACCTCGGCGCTCCGGTCCGCCGCGATGGCGGGCGAGTGGTACCTCGCCGCGGCAGGCCCACCCGCCGCCGGGGCCGTCATCGCGGTCACCGTGGCCGAGCACCTCTTCGGCGGCGCCCTCACGACCGCGGTGTTTGCCTTCATGATGTCGCGCGTCCGGCGAACGGTCGGGGCGACGCACTACACGCTGCTGGCGAGCGTCGAGGTGCTCGGGAAGTCGCCTGCGGTGTGGCTGTCGGGCACGCTCGCCCAGCGGCTCGGCTATGCAGGCCTGTTCGCCCTGGGGACCGCGATCTCGGTCATCTTTCTCGGGCTGCTGCTTCCCTTGCGTGAGTTGCGTGAGCGGCGAGCGGGCGAGGGGTGAGGAGCTGAGGAATTTCCTCAAATTTTTTGGAAAATTCACAGGGAGGCGGGGAGGCGGGGAGTAAAATCTCAGAAAAACTCCCCGCCTCCCCGCCTCCCTGTTCAATTTCCCGCTGTATACGGGCACAAAATGAGGGGATTCCCCAGGTGAGGAGACCTGGCCGGTCGATCCGCCGGTCGACAGGGCACCTCGTCTCCGTCAGAGGGGATACCTCACCCCGGTGAGCCGCTCGGACTCCTCCCAGAGCCGGCGCTGCGCGCCCTCGTCATACGACCGCGCGCTCGACGCGTGCCGCGCCGGAAACCCCGTCATCCCGAAGGGTCCTGTCGGCCCGTAGTACTCTCCTCCCTTCGCCTCCGGATCGACGGCCGCTCGAAGCGATGCGAGGGCGCCCATCGAGGCGCTCTGCCCGAGACGGAGCCACGAGGCGAGCTGGCTCACCCCGCGAAACCACCCAGGCGCGCTCCGCGCGATCTCGGTATGCGACCCGCCCGGGTGAGCCCCCAGCGCGATCGTCTTCGCGCCGGCCGCCGCGAGCCGGCGCTGGAGCTCGTAGGTGAACAGCAGGTTCGCGAGCTTGGACTGCCCGTACACGGAGAACCCCCGGAACGCCCGCTCGCTCTGCAGATCGTCGAAGGAGATGTCGGCCTGCCGATGCGCGACGCTGCTCACCGTCACGACGTGCGATCCTGGCACCTCACGCAGCCGATCGAGCACGAGCCCGGTGAGGGCGAAGTGGCCGAGGTGGTTCACGCCGAGCTGCAGCTCGAAGCCGTCGGCGGTGACCTCGCGCTTGAACGACAGCACGCCCGCGTTGTTGATGAGCAGGTCGATGCGGTCGTACGTGGCCCGGAGCTCGTCGGCGGCCTCGCGAACCGAGGCGAGCGAGCCCAGATCGAGGCGGACGGCGCGGACGGTCGCGCCCGGGACGCGCGCCTCGATCTGCTCCACCGCGGCGCCGGCCCTGCCCATGTCGCGGCACGCGAGCACGACCGTGGCCCCGCGCTCCGCCAGCGCTCGGGCCGTCTCGAGGCCGATGCCGGTGTTTCCGCCCGTGATGACCGCGATCCGGCCCGCCTGGCTGGGAATGTCGGCCTCGGTCCACCGCGCGCGAGAATCTCGTCCCTGGTTCATCGCCCTCTCCTGCCGATCGCCGACCCGGCGCGCGGACCCTCGCTCCCGAGGGCTGCGACCGGTCGTCGCGCCGTCGCCCGCTTCCGTGGCGGGGAGAAATTGAACCACAGAGGTACAGAGGGCACCGGGGGAAGAGGAGAGAGTAGAATTTTTTTATCCCTCCTCTTCCCTCGGCGCCCACGGCGCCCTCTATGGTGCCTTTTGTCATGAGACCCGAGGGGCGAGCTTTGTCGCCGATGTGGTCGATGATGCGAAAGACGATGATCCGCGCGCCCATTTCATGATATAACGAGACAGCCCTACGGCTGGCAGCTCCAAGAATCTTTCGTGACCGGGGTCGCCCGACTCCTTCCATCGATCGCCTGGCCGGCGACGACCCTCACCGCCTCAGGGGGCGAGATCCTCCTGGGGCCGGGGAGCTCGAGGTCGGCCACGATCCGGGAGACGAGCGCCTCGTAACGGCCGTCCCGGCGTGTCGTGCAGGCTGCAAGCGCTGGTTGACGGATAGAGCCTTCCGCGAGCCGCCTTCGGGCAAAGCAACCTCTTCTCAAGCATCGTTTACGCATCGTTTACGCATCGCTTACGCATCGCTTACGCATCGAAAAGGTATTTTTGAATCCACAGCGTGCGGCAGGTCGCCGCACTGCATGGCGCCAGCTATGCCGGCGCCCCAACGAGGAGCTCTCCCATGAGAACCACCTATCCGTCGATCTCTGCGTTCGCGCTCGCCTTGATGATCTCCGGCTGCATGGCGGCTACCGAGCCGCAGGACGACAACGACGAGGCCATCGGCGAGGGCGCGGCGGCGCTCGTCTCCTGCTCGGTGCTGCCCTCCGGCGACATCGTCACGAACGGCAGCTTCGAAGCGCCGAACGTGTCGAACGGCTCGTCGTCGCTGTACAGCTCGATCTCCGGCTGGCAGGCTGCCTATGGTCAGATCCAGATCCATGACCACTCGAACGGCATGAGCCCCGCGCACGGCAACCAGCACGCCGAGCTGGACGCCAGTAACTCGAGCGGCATCTACCAGGATCTCACGACCATCCCGGGAGCGATATACCAGCTCCGGTTCGCCTTCGCCGCGCGCCCCGGCACCAGCGCGAGCCAGAACGTGCTCGGCGTCGTCTGGGGCGGCCAGGCGGTGGCCACGCTGACGACCGGCAGCTCCACATGGGTCAATTATACCTATACCCTCGTGGCCTCCGGCACGACGACGCGCCTCCAGTTCAACGATCTGGGCATCTCGAACGGCCAGGGGACGCTCCTCGATCATGTCAGGGTGGTCGCCGCCGATACGGATCAGGACGGGGTCTTCGACTCGTGCGACAACTGCCCGGCGCTGGCCAACCCCTCCCAGGCCGACGCCGACGCAGACGGCATCGGCAACGCCTGCGAGCCCCCGTCCTCCCAGTGCGTCGTCGTGCAGCGCGGCACCTACGGGACCGTGCAGGATGCCCATATCCAGCCCGGGGTCTCGTGGCCTTACGGCGATTATCCGTACATCGTCACGAACACGCTGCCGGAGGGCGAGCAGCCGGGCGTGCTGGCCTTCGATCTGTCGTTCATCCCCGCAGGCTCCGACGTCGACTCCGCGGTCCTCTCGCTCTCGCACACGTGGAAGGCGAGCGCCGGCGTCATCGAGGTGCACCGCGTGAACGGCCCCTGGCAGGAGTCGACCCTCCACGCCGGCAACTTCTCCGGGTACAACGCGGCCGTCGAGACCACGATCGCCACCGTCGCCGCGGACGCCGTCGCGACCGCCAACGTGGCGGCCCTCGTCCAGACCTGGGTCGATGGATCCCAGCCGAACTACGGCATCGCGCTCCAGGATGTGAGCGGCCGGACCGACATCCGGTCGAGCGAGCAAGTGAACGTCGCCAACCGGCCGAAGCTCGAGGTCTGCTACACGTCGGGCCAGTAGCGGGGGTTCCAGCCGAGGTGCGGAGGGCCGCGCCGGGGCACGATCGTGCAGGCGTCCGGGGCGATCTCGGGATGTCGATCGGCCTCGCGCACGGCGGTCCCGGCCACCTCCTCCAGGCGGGTTTGCCGAGAACCTGACCCCGCGCCCCGCTTTTGATAGCAAGCGGAGCCGCGGTGATCTCGCGCAGGAAGCTCGTCCTCGGTCTCGCCGGCGCCGCCGGCGCCGCCGCCCTTTCACGGGCGCTCGCCCCCGGCGCTCCGCGCGACACCGCGGCGCGGCGCGCCCTCAAGCTGCCGATCGCGCCGAGCGGGTGGCCCTTCCCGGGAGCCCGCATCGTCGCCCCTTCCGCCGTGTTCCCGCCGGAGTTCGGGGTCCGCCGCATCTACCTCGACGCGGGCCACGGCGCCCCGGGCAACACCGGCAACGTCTCCTGCTTCTGCGTCGAGGAGCAGGACTTCACGCTCTCCGCGGCGCACGCGCTCGCCGAGCGGCTCAACGCCACGGGGCGCTTCGAGGCGCGCGTGGGCAGGACCTTCGACCGGCCGTTGCCCTACCCGGAGCGCGTCGAGGACGCCGCCCGGTGGGGCGCCGAGGCCTTCGTCAGCCTGCACTCGGACGTGCGCGGCAAGATCGACACGTGGTCGCCCGTGCAAGGCCGTACGTGCCCGCTCAGCCTCGCCGCGCCGGGGTTCGCCGTGCTCTGGTCCGACGAGGGGGACCCGGCCCTCGGCGCCCGCCGGCTCGCCCTCGCCCGCGCCTTCGCCCGGCGCATGGAGGAAGCGGGTCTGATGCCCTACAGCGGCGCCGGATACAGCGGCCTGTACTCCCCGGACATCGCCCAGTCAGGCGTCTTCGTCGACCGGCGGCCCCAGGAACAGCGGATCTTCGTCCTGCGCCGCCCCTCGATGCCCTCCATCCTCGTCGAGACCCACCACGCGCTCGACGCCCGCGAGGCCACGCGCTGGAGCGAGCCCGCCACGCTCGACGCCTTCGCCGCCGCCGCCGCCGCCGCGCTGGCCGACGCGCTCGGCGGCGAAGGCACGCCGGCCTCCAAGCCGCCCACCTGAGGCGCGCGCCCCCGTCCCGGCGGCCCAGCGGGCCGGGCGCTTGACTTCCCGGGGGACATTGGGTCTTTTGATCGGAATGGGCCGTCAATGGCGCGCGGGCGTGAGGGGCGGCGCTGAGCCCGGGCGCCGTCCGGCGACGCGCCCTGCGGCGTGGGGACGGGCATGAAGGCGCATCGCGTCCGCGCGGGCGACTGCTTCACAAGCATCGCGTACGAGAACGGGTTCTTCTGGCAGACGCTCTGGGATCACCCGGAGAACCAGGTGCTCCGCGAGGTCCGGAGCGACCCGTTCACGCTGGTCCCCGGCGTCGACAAGGTGGTCGTCCCGGATCCGCGGCTCAAGGAGGAGAGCTGCCAGACCACGAAGCTGCACACCTTCCGGCGGCGCGGGGTCCCGGCCAAGCTGAGGATACGGCTCCTCGACCACGAGGGCAGGCCCCGCGCGAACGAGGGGTACTTCCTCGAGGTCGACGGCGAGCTCCGCCCGAACGACAAGAAGGCCGACGGCGACGGGCGCATCGAGGAGTTCATCCCCAACAACGCCAGGCAGGCGCGGCTCTTCCTGTCCGGCGGCGAGGAGATCGTCACGATCGCGCTCGGCTACCTCCAGCCCTCGGACGAGATCCGCGGCATCCAGTCTCGCCTCGCCAACCTGGGCTTCTATCACGGTGAGGTCGACGGGCAGCGGAGCCCCGCCTTCGCCGACGCGCTGGCCCGCTTCCGGGCCGCGCACGATCTCGATGCGTCGTTGCCGGACGACGACACCTTCCAGGAGATCAAGCGCAGGCACGAGGAGTGAGGAGGGGCGCGCCGTGCACATCTACTGGACCGAGATCACGATCACCGAAGCGAACATCTCCGTCACCGGCAACGCCGCCAGGGACAAGGTCAGCGCCGATCTGGCGAGGCCGCGCGACCACAAGGGCCTGCTGATCGTCGGAGGGGACGGCGAGACGAAGCCCGCGAGCATCGTCTATCACGGCAAGATCGTGAGCAGCGAGCTCTTGCTGATCGTCCTCCGGTCGATCGCCGTGGGGCTCGGGAAGACCTGGGGAATCGTCTTCAAGGAGAGCCGCACCGTCAAGCGCGTCACCGAGATCTACGACCGCTACAAGGCGGAGGCCCACGCCGAGCGGGAGGGGCAGAACGCGCTGCGCAGGCCGATCCCGGCCTACGTGATCATCGGCGACGGCACGGCCGCGACGGTCAACCACACGACGCTGCGGCAGAGCGCGTGGGGCAAGGCGCGGGTCGCCCCGGCGGAGATCCTGCACGTCGGGTTCGAGGACCCCTGGAGCCATTACAACCAGCACAAGATGGGGCAGTTCCCCCAGCTGCTCGGCCTGCCCGGCGTCGCGCAGCGGCCTGTGCTCGGCAAGCCCGGCGAGGGCGGGAAAGAAGACGTCACCGGGCCGCGCGATTCCACGAGGTTCGCCGCGGACACGCGCGCCGAGCGGGCGCGGATCGCGGAGCACGTGCGCGCGAACAAGCGGGTCTGGGTCGCGACCGCCTACGGCCCGCAGGTGCGCCCGCTGGAGCTGCTCCGCCTCGCCATGTGCGTCCTCGCCGTCGTGCCGCGCGGGGTGACGGCCCTCCACGACAGCACCCGAGGCGCCATCCTCCGGGAGGGCATCGACGAGGACGAGCTCGACTTCATGCTCGACTGGCCGTACCCGGGTGATTTCCCGCGCTACCGGCTGCTCCTCGCCGACACGACGGCGAGCCTCCACTGGCTCTACGCCGACAAGATCGATATCTGCACCGGCGCCGGCAAGCCGCGCGCCGTGGACGAGACGATGGTGGCGCCGGAGCTCTACGAGGCGGTGCGCACCCGGCTCTGGGAGCCGGTCGAGCGCTGGGACCCGGCGAAGAAGCGGCGGGCGATCCTCTCCGGGACCGAGGGGCTCTATCGAGAGACCGACTGGAGCGTCGGTCAGCGCTACTGCGTGATGGGCGGGGGTGGGGTCGGCGTCAACATGGTGGAGCGCGCCGAGGAGACGGGCAAATGGATCGACTGGCTCGCGACCAAGACGCTCCACGAGTCGTTTCCCATCGGCCGCAACGACATCCTGCTCAAGCACCCGAAGGACAGCGTGAGCGAGCGGCGCGGCCAGCCGATGCAGATGGATGATTTCGCCTATGGGCGCGACGATCAGCTCGCGGTCATCCTGCCCGCGAGGCCCAAGTGGCGCTTCGGCCAGGGGTGCGATCTCGACCGGGTCGCGGAGGCCGCGCCGCGGCTCCGGATCACCTTCAAGCAGAGCCCCGACGCGAAGTACGACAAGGTGCCGAACGCGCCCGACATGAGCAAGAAGGCCATCCCCGCGCTGATCCGGGATCACGACGAGCAGGTGTCCAATCTCGAGGCCGGCGCCTTCACGTTCTCCGAGAAGTATGAGCCCCCGCCGGCGATCGAGGACCCAAGGAGCTACGATCGGGTGATCCGCTGCGCAGGACAGGACATCCGCGAGGTGGGGCAAGCCGAGAAGATCGCGGCCATGCTGGAGCTCGTCCCCATCGCGTCCCCCGCCGACGGCCGGATGGTCGGGCTCCAGACCAAGGACGAGTCCGTGCGCGTGCTCGGCGCCGCCTCCACCGGCAACGCGGCGCTGGTGAGCGCCGAGGACGCCGCGGTCAAGAAGATGCGCGAGTACCACGCGACGCTCCCCGTGCAGGGGCGGATCCTCTTCGTGGGGTTCGTCTTCTCCGCCCTCAACGTGGCGGAGGCCAATCGCTACTTCGATCCCGACAACGGCAAGGCCCCGAACACGAACGTGAACACCATGTCCCAGAAGGAGCTCGAGGCCCTCCTCGGGGACACCGATCTCGCGCGGAGGATCATCGAGGTCCGGATGAAGGCGCAGAGCGGATACGTGACGATCGACGAGCTCAAGGTGGCGCTCGCGCGCCGCGCGCGCGGCCAGGCGGAGGGGCTGCCCGAGGGGTGGGAGGGCAAATTCGACGGCTGGAAGCAGTTCGACAAGACGCTCAACAAACTGCCCCACAACATCGCGAACCAGGTGGGCGGCGACGAGGTCCTGGCCGGAAAGATCGCGGAAGCGCGAGAGGCGGTGAGGAAGACCGACCGCGCGCTCTTCGACGATGTCTGGACGAACCGCGAGGAGCTCAAGAAGAAGATCAAGGGCGAGCTCAAGAAGATCGTCGAGTTCGCGCGGACGGGCTGGAAGCCGTCCTGGGACGCGCCGATCGCGAAGCTCACCACCCAGTACCGAGCGGCGGACGATCTCGTGTACTGATCAGCCGGGCATGCGCAGCCGGTCCGGGACCACCTCGATCAGCGTGCGCGCCTCGGTGCGGAGCCAGCGCAGCGCGCCGAACTTCGCCTCCAGCGCGCGGCCCTCGGGCGGGAGCCAGCGGTCGACGATGAGGCCCTGATCGTGGCCCTGGCGCTCCGAGGGGTCGAAGGGGTTGTTGACGAAGCCCACGTAGCCGAGCGCGGGGAGGCGCCTCGACGCCGCGAGCGCCTCCGCGCCGCGGCGCGTGACGCGGTTGTTGCCGATCCAGAGCCAGCGCAGCTCGGTGAGGTGCAGCGACGCCGCGAGGCGCTCCACGTCGTCGTCGGTGAGGCCCACCCGGTCGAGCCGGAGCGAGCGGACGCGGGCCAGGTGCGGCGACGCGAAGAGCTCCTCGGCCGCGTCGCCGAGCGCGGCGATCGTCAAATGGCGGATCGGCGCGAGCGCGAGGAGCGCGCCGGCGTGCTGCAGGAAGGCGCGGGCGTCGAGGGTGACGAGCTCGACGAAGCCGCGGTCGAGGACGGGATCGCGCGCAGGCGGCGGCAAGGCGGCGATCCACGCGGCGCGGTGGGCCTCCTCGAGGTCGCGGGCCTCGCACGAGAGGCGGAAGCGGCGATCCGGCTCGGCGGCCTCGTCGGTCGCGAGCAGCGCGATCTGCGCGCGGATGAAGCTGCCCCGCGCCTCGACGGCCGGGTCGTCCTGGTCGTCGCACCAGGCGGCGTACGCGAGCCGCGGCGCGTCGGCGTCCGGCGCGGCGAGGACATCGCGGAGGAGATCGGCTTCGGTGGCCACCGCGCGAGTCTACGCGGTCACCCCACGCGCTCCCAGGCCTCCTGGTCGAGCGCCGGGAAGGTGACGAGGCACGCGCCCGCCTCGATGCCGTCGAGCCGGGCGCGGCCCTCGGCGTCGAGCGATCCTTCCCGGACCGAGCCGTCGGGTAGCTCCACCCGGTAGCGCTCGCGCGGGATGGGCTGGTCGTCCTCGCCGATGAGGCGGATCTCGATCCAGGTGAGCTCGGTCCTCGGCGCGCGCGGGGTGGCGTCTCCGGGCGCCTGGTCCTCGACGCTGGCCTCGTCGCCGCCGTAGGACGGCAGCCCGGGGAGGGGCGCCTCGCGGAGCCGCACCCGGCCGCTCAGCAGCAGCCGGCTCAGCGTGTCGAGCACGTCGGCGTCGGCCAGGCGGTGGACGGCGCCGGCCGGCGCGGCGTCGTCGAGCAGCCGCCGGAGCGCCGGGCGGTTCTGCGGCTCGGCGAAGAGCTGGCGCAGCGAGGCGGCCGCCCTCGCGCGATCGTCGAGCCGGTCAGCGCCGCCCTCGCGGCCGTCGGAGAGCTCGATCGCGAAGCGCCGCGAACCCAGCGATAGCAGCCGCTTCAAACCACCATGCTCCTTCCCGGGCTCGCGCGAGCGTATCAGCCTGCCCTCGCGCAAGGAAAGCCCGGCGGTGCCGTCATCTGAACATGAAGGCGGGAAGGCGGGAAGAAAACCCTAATGATCTTCCTAACTTCCCGACTTCATGGGAACCCCCTCTGGGCAAATGACAGCGCCAGCCGGGCGCGCGATCGTCAGGGCAGGGCGCCCGCTTCGGCCATGGCGGAGAGGAACGCGTCGCCGAGGCCCGTCGGCTCGGCGGCGAGCTCCGGGGACAGCATCGGCGGGGCTGCAGCGGTGGGCCTCGAGGGAGCAGCGGGCGCGGGCGCCGGGAGCGGCGCGGGCGCCACCGGAGAGCGCTCGGGCGGGGCCTCGAACGGCGTCGCTGGCCTGCGCGCGGGCGGGCTCAGCGCCTCCACCGTCCCTTTGAGCGGATGGTCCTCGATCACGGGCGCCCGCGGCAGCGCCGGGCTGGCCGGCAGCGTGGCCGGAGGGCGCTCGGGCGGGGACTCGAACGGCGTCGCTGGCCTGCGCGCGGGCGGGCTCAGCGCCTCCACCGTCCCTTTGAGCGGATGGTCCTCGATCACGGGCGCCCGCGGCAGCGCCGGGCTGGCCGGCAGCGTGGCCGGAGGGCGCCTGGGCAGGGACTCGAACGGCGTCGCTGGCCTGCGCGCGCGCGCGCTCAGCGGCTCCACCGTCCCTTCGAGCGGATGGTCCTCGACCTGCCCCACCACCGGCGCTGCCCCGGCGGGCAGCCGCAGCGTCGCGCGCAATGACGCCGCCGAAAGCGGCGACGCCGGTCGCCCCGCCTCCTGCACAAAGGGGTCGACCCACCGCAGCGCCTCGCCCGGCAGCTCCACGCCGGCCACGACCCGGAGCGCCGCGAGATCCTCGTCACCCACGGCCGCGTGCCCTCGCCACACGACCGAGCAGCACCGCCGATCCGCGTCGATCTGCAGGGTATCGGCCCGCAGCGACAGCGGCGCTCCCTCGCGCGGCGCCCGCTCCTCGCGCCGGTACAGCCGCGCGACGCCCCGCGCGCCCGCGAGCTGCGTCCGCAGCCGCGGGCGCTGCGCGAACATGCCGCCCAGCACCACCCACTCGTCCCCTCGCAGCCTCTCCATCCGCTGCTCGGCCGGCGCCGCCTGGAAGTACCCCCAGTCGAGCCCCTCGGGCACCTCCAGCGCCACGCCCTCGAGCCGGCCGGGATCCGCCGTCCCGAGCAGCGCCTCGCGCCGTGGCCAGCGGCGCGACAGCGGCCCCATCCCGTCCACCCGCACGCGCCTCGGCCCCTCGCTCCCCGGCGCGGGCCCGTCGAGCGTCACGCAACGGTCGAGCCGCAGCGCCCCCTCCTGCACCACGGCCAGCCGGACCAGGATCTCGCCCGCGACCGTCGGAGGCACCCCGGCGTGTCCGGTCAGCAGGACGTCCACCTCGCGCAGGTACGGCGCCAGATCCCCCGCCGCGCGCAGCCCCACGCCCGAGGGATCCGGCACCTCGCCGGGCACGATCGGGTCCGGCTCGCCGAGCGTCACCGTGCCCTCGGCGACGAGCCCGAACGTCGCCTTGACGACCGCGGTCACGAACCGCTGCCCCCGCAGCCGCCAGACAAGCGTCGCCACCGAGGCGCGGCCGAGCGACGTTATCGCGACAGGCCATCGAGCGGAGTGCACGGTCCATGGGAGTACCACGCCGCGTTCTCCCGGCGCGAGGACGATGCGCAGCCTGGACGAGCGGTCGTGAGACAGGCCGCCGCGCGCTATCCGCGTTGCCCGAGCGCCTCTTGCTGCGCGAAGCCCGGCCCCCGCACCTCGAACACCGCCCGCCCCCGCTCCCGCAAGCTCAGCTCCACCGCCGCGGCCCCGCGCGCGATCTGGTTGCCCTCCCGCAGCGCCTGCTCCAGCCCCTCTCGCGTCATCGCCCGGCCGAGCAGGTACCGTGTCCCCGGCCTGTACTCCGCCGCGCGACGGCGCCACCAGGCCGCCACGCCGGCGACGTCGGGAAAGGCCAGGTCCTCGTCCGGATCCATCGCCACGACCCCGTCTTTCGGATCGTCCGTCGGCCCGGCGCGGAGGCCGCTCGGCGCCTTCCTCGCGAGCTGCTCCGCCGCCAGATCGAGCCCGGTGATCAGCGCGATGGCGTGACCCGCCAGGCGCGAGAGGGCCGGATCTCCTGCGACCTCCAGGAGCCACGGCACGCCCGCCGGGTCACCCAGCGCCCACGCCGCCGCCACCGGCGCCCGCGGATCCCGCGCGGACCTCGCCAGCGCGCGCAGCCAGGTGGACGCGGCGGCCGGGTCCATCCGCCGCATCGCCATGCTCGCGGACTCGGCCGCGAACGGCCCGCCTCCGTTCGCGAGCTCCCAGAGCACCGGCGCGGACGCGCTCTCGCCGAGCAGCGCCGCCGCCCACGCCGCCCAGAAGCGGCACGCCTCGTCGTCTGCGCGGAGCGACGCGCGCACGTCGGGGAGCAGGTCGACCCGCCCGAGCTGCCCCGCGGCCCGCAGCGCCCGCGCGCGCAGCCGCTCGTCGCGCGCGAGCAGCGCGTAGCCGAGCGGCGCGCCGGGGTCCTCGCCGTGCGCCGCGCACGCCGCGATCCCGAGCCATTGCAGCGCCGGCGGGCACCGGCCGGAGACGAGCCCGGGCAGGAGGCGCCGCACGCGATCGAGCGACGTCCACCCGAGCGCCGACGCGATGCCCCGCGACACGTCCGGCGCTCCGCCGCCCACGTCCAGGACCCGCGCGAGCCCCCGCAGGTCCCAGCGATGCACCGCCACGACCGCCGCGCCGAACACCTCGCCCCCCTCGGCCTGCTCGAGCAGCGCGCGGCACGCCTCCCAGCCCGCGTCTCCCGCCAGCCTGAGCCCGTCGAGGTGCGCCTCCAGCCGGTCGTCGAGCCCGGCCAGGTCATCGAGGTCGTAGGCCGCGCTCCGGGCGGCGCGATCCCGGAGGAGCCACAGGAACGCCGCCTGGTCCGCGTGCTCCTCGCACAGCGAGGCTTCCAGGGTCGAGCTCATCCGCCGACGCCCGCGCGGTCCGTCGATCTGCACCGGGCCGCCCCGGATCCGGCGCCCGCCGCCGCTCCGCTCCCTCGCCTCGCCATGCGCTCTCCTCTGCTCGACCCGCGGCCTCGATCGGACACGCCGTCAGTTCATCCCGATCTTGCCGCCCTTGACGCTCACGTTGCCCGAGGCCTGCACGCTCACGTCGCCGTCGGACTTCACCGCGAGCTTCTGCCCCTGCACCTGGATCGGGCCGTCGGCCTTCACGACGAGCTGCTTTCCCTGCACCACGATATCGCCGCTCTGCTTGATCACGATCTGCGCGTCGCCGACCTGGATGGTGAGCTCTTTGCCCACGATGACGGCCTTGTTCTCGCCGATCTCGTCCCGCGCGCTCTTGCTGACCGTGACGGTCATGTCCTTGCCGACCGTGATGGCGTAGGCCTCGTCCACGCTCACCGACTTGCTCTTGCCGACCGTCTCGTCGCTCGCCTCGCCGACCGATTCGCTCTTGCTCTTGCCGACCGAGATCGACGCCGACTTGCCGATCGAGACGCTCTGGCCGCCGCCCACGTCGATCGACTGGTCCTTGCCGATCGACTCGGCGTGGCTGCCCGACACCGAGACGCTCCGGTCGCCGCCGACGTCGAGGCGCTCGTCCTGTCCGATGCTCTCGGTGTGCGTCTTCGTGACGTCGATGGTCTTGTGGCCGCCGACGATCTCGCGCTGATCGTTGTCCACGCGCTTCGTCCTGTCGCGGACGACGTGGAGCGCCTCGTCGCGGCCGATGTCCTGGGTCTTGTCGTTGCGAACGACGATGTTCCAGTCCTTCTCGCCGTGGAGGAAGATCTCCTCGGAGCCCTTCCGGTCCTCGAAGCGGAGCTCGTTGAAGCCGTCGCCGCCGGGCGAGCTGTTCGATTTGAGGGTGCTCTTCGTCTTCTCGGCGGGCAGCGCGTACGGCGGCACGTTGGCGCCATGGTAGACGCTGCCGACGACGAGCGGGCGATCCGGGTCGCCCTCGATGAAATCGACCACGACCTCGTGGCCGATGCGCGGCAGGACGACCGCGCCCCACGCGCCGCCGGCCCACGTCTGGCTCACCCGGATCCAGCACGAGCTGCGCTCGTCCCGCTTGCCCTGCCGGTCCCAGTGGAACTGCACCTTGATGCGCCCGTGCTCGTCCGTGTAGATCTCCTCGCCCGCGGGGCCGGTGACGATCGCGGTCTGGATGCCCTTGATCGCGGGCTTCTGGGTGACGAGCGGCGGGCGGAACGGGACGTCGGCGGGGATGGCCTGGAACCGGGTCTCATAGGGCGGACTGTCCTCGCTCGCCACGGCTTCCATGGCGGGCTCGTGGCCGCTGTGCTCGACGCGGACGAGGAGGTAAGCCTGGTTCACGTCGTCGCGCGGGTGCTCGGCGAGCGTGAACGTGCGGCCGGCGAGCAGGCGGGGGCAAGCGGCCTCGCCCTCGGCGATACGGCGCCTCGCCGCGAGCTCCTCCAGGCGGACGCGCGCGCGCTCCCGGCCCGCGCCCGGCGCGTCGTAATCGCCGGGGTGATCGTAGATCTCGAGATCGTCGTCGCGCTCGCCCTGCTCGGAGCTCTCCAGCAAGAGCGCCGGCTTCTTGAAGTTGTAGTCGCGCAGCGTGACCTTGCCGGGCTGGACCTGCTCGGCGTAGCGGAAGCGGGAGATGTGCTCGCCGCTGACGAGCGCGCCGAGCGGGGGGCGGAACACGAGCGTCGCCTCGCCGTCGATCGGGGGGTGGGCCGAGGGGGAGTCGCAGAGCACGAGCGCGTGTGCGCTCGCGTCGTGATCGAACCAGTAGGCGATGCCCTCTTCCTCCATCAGCCGGCAGGCAAACGCCCAGTCGGTCTCGCGGTACTGCACGCAATACTCGCGGGGCGCGTAGCTCTTCTGGAGCGAGAAGCGGCGTTCGCCCGGGGCGACGCCGGCGGCGTCGAAGACCTTCTTCAGGATGTCGGGGACCGAGAGCTCCTGGAAGATGCGGCTGTCGCGCCGGTGGAGCAGGCGAAAGACGTCGGGCACCAGCACGGCCCTGTAGGTGGTGAGCTTCTTCCCCTCTTCCCCCAGCTCGAAATGGGCGACGATCCCGTGGACGTGGCGGACGTCCTCGCTGACGCTGAAGGTGAGCGACGCGCGCTTGCCGACCGCGCCGTCGAGGGCGAGATCGCCCGCGCGGCTCACGAGCGTGATATCGAACCGGAAGAGCTCGGAGACCGCCTCCTGCCCCTCGAAGCGGACGACCCGGAGATCTTCGCCGACCCCTTCGATCTGGAATGTGTGCACGGGTCCCGCTCCTCCCGAGAGGCGAGCGCACGGGAGCGCGCGCACGCGAGCGGCCCGATGATACATGGTTCGTGCGGGGCGGTGTCGAGCGGCTTGTCGTGGGCCGGCGAGTCTGAAATCATCCTCGCTCACTGGCTGGATGCCCGCCCTCGACAACCTCACCCCGCTCGCGGCCGCCGATTTCCCCTCGCTCACCCGGGATGGCGCGGAATGTCTCGTCGTCGTCGTCGCCGGCAGCTTCGTCCTGCCCGCGCCGGGGCGGCCCGCCGCGGGGCCGCTGCGCCTCTGCGACGAGCAGCCCGCGCCGCGCGCGGCCGACGCGTACTGGGGCGAGCCCGGGGCGTCGAGCCTTCGCTATGAATCGGAGGCCGCGTACACGCGCCCGATGACGGACGTGCTGCTCCATGGCCATGCATGGACCGCCGGCGGGAGGCGGGCGGCCACGGCTCCGGTCGCGGTCCGGGTGGGCCGGCTCGAGAAGCGGGCGCTCGTCTTCGGCGCGCGCGTCTGGCAGCGAGGCAGGGCGGGGCTCTCCCCCTCGAGCCCGGAGCCCTTCAGGTCGATGCCGCTCCGCTACGAGCAGAGCTTCGGCGGGGCGGCGGCGGGCGCGCACGACGCGCGCAACCCGGTGGGCATGGGCCTTCATGCGAGCGAGCGCGACGCGCAGGGCCGCCCGTTGCCGTTCATCGAGGACCCCGACGCGCTCATCGAGGGCTGGTCGGACCGGCCTCCGCCGTGCGGCTTCGGCCCGGTGGCCCGGAGCTGGCAGCCGCGCCTCGGGCTCGCGGGCACGTACGACGCGGCGTGGGTCGAGCGGCGCGCCCCGCTCTGGCCTGCCGATTTCGATGAGCGCTTCTTCCAGGCGGCGCCGCGCGGCCTCTCTGCCTCGCCGCGGCTCCGCGGCGGCGAGCCCGTCCTCCTCGACGGCGTCTCGCCGGACGGCCCGGTCGCGTTCTCGCTGCCCGTGTGCCGGGTGGTCGCGAAATGCGCCTTCGCGCGGCGCATGGAGCGGCGGCTGATGACGCTCGACGCTGTCTACCTGGAGCCGGACGAGCGGCGCGTCTCGCTCGTCTACCGCGCGACGTTCGCGGCCCACCGCGAGCTCGCCGGGCACGAGGGCACCACCGTCCGCCTGCTGGAGTCGTGGGAGAACGCGCCGTGAGCGGCGAGCGCGTCGTGGGCCTCGGGCTGTGCACGCCGGTCGGGACGACCGAGGCGATGACGCTCGCGTCGATGCGGGCGGGGCTCGCCCGCTTCGCCGAGACCGCGGAGCGGGGCGCCCACGGCGAGCCGGTGCGCGCGTCGCGGCTCTCGACGCTCGATCCGTCGTCCACCCGCACGGAGCGGATGATCGCGCTCGGCCGCGCTGCGCTGGACGGGGTGCGGGAGCGGCTCAAGGCCTCCCCGACGGGGCGGGTGCCGCTCTACCTCGGGTTGCCGGAGCCGGGGCTGGGCGCGCCGGTGGCGCGCGAGTCGCTCCTGGCCGCGCTCCAGGCCGTGCCGCCGGGGCAGGCGGGGGGCGCGCTCGTGCTGACCGGGGCGTTCGACGGCGGGCGCGCGGCGTTCTTCGAGGCGCTCTCCGCGGCGCTCGGGGACCTGCGCGCGGGCCGGGTCGGTTCCATGGCGGTGGTGGGCGCCGTCGACTCGCTCTGCGACGCGGATTCGCTCTCGGCGCTCTCGGCGGCGCGGCTGCACCTCTCCGCGCAGAACCGCGACGGGCGCATCCCGGGGGAGGCGGCGGGCTTTGTCGTCGTGGCGCGACCCGGGGCCGCGGCGGCGATGGGCCTCGAGGCGCTGGGCGTCGTGCTGGGCGTCGCGCTGGGGGCCGAGCCCGCGCCGTTCGCGTCGCGGGTGCCGAGCGCGGCCGACGGGCTCACGGGCGTGCTCCGCGCGCTCCGGGGGGACGAGGCGGCGGGGGCGCGGCGCGTGGACGAGGTGATGAGCTGCCAGCCGGGCGAGTCGTTCTGGGCGACGGAGTTCTCGCGCGCGTACCTGCGCAACGCCGCGCTGATGCCGGAGCCGCTCGCGCTGCGCGCGGCGGGCGAGTGGCTGGGCGACGCGGGCGCGGGCGCCGCGCCGGTGATGCTGGCCGCGGCGCTCCACCGGCGGCGGAGGCGGGCGCAGGCGTCGGGGGCGTCGGGGCGGGCGCCGCGCACGCTCGTGTACGGCAGCGCGGACGGCGGGCGGGGCCGCGGGGGGCGCGTGGGGGCCTGCGTTGTGGAAGCGGTCTTCGGGGGCGCCGACGGAGGAGAGGGGCGATGAGCAACGTCTTTGCGAATGGCCGGCTGGTCCTGCATCAGGGCGACGGCCTCACGCACATCGCGGCGCCGCCGGACGTCTGCAAGGTGCCCACGCCGGCCGGCCCGGTGCCCACGCCGTTCGTGAACACGGCGCAGGACGCGATGCTCGCCAAGGGCAGCAAGCAGACGAGCATCGCGGGCAACCCCGTGGCCCTGGAGAGCTCGGAGCTCAGCACGAGCACGGGCGACGAGCCGGGGACGGCCGGGGGCGTCATCTCGTCGAAGATCAAGGGCAAGCTGACCTGGAGCGGGTCGAGCATGGACGTGAAGGTGGAGGGCAAGGGCGTCGTGCGCTTCCTCGACCCGACCCTGCACAACGGCAACACCTTCAACACGGCGTTCATCTCGAACGGAAGCACGGGGCTGGCCTATGGCGACGACGCGCCGTGCGCTGTGTGCGGGGAGTCGCTCGACAACCACCGGGTTCACGAGACGAGCGCTGTCGTGGAGACCCTGCTCGCCCTCTTCATGGAGCTCCGGGACAGGTTCCGCGCGCAAGAGGCGCTCCTGCGCAGGTATCTCGGTCTCCTGGAGGAACGGCGGGAGAAGCGGGCCGTGTTCGAGCGCAAGATCGACGAGGAAGGCGCGAACTTGCAGAAGCTGGAGAGGGCCGCGGCATCTGCGAAGGAGGCTCTCGATGAAGCGCTCGTGGAGAACAGGGCCCAGCTCGGCAAGGAGTACAACGTCGCCAAGAAGAACGTCATGACGAAGCAGGCCGAGATCAAGGCCCTCCGGCGAGAGGCCGATATCGCGACCGAGGCCCTCTCGGCAGACCTCCGCAAGATCAACGAAGAACTTGGGGCGATGCGCCCTGTCCTCGGTGCGAGCGAGCAAACCGGCACGTACACCAAGCCCTATATGATCGGGGCTTGCATCTGCAAGTGCGACGAGGACCCCAAGATGCTCGCGGCCGCCTCCGGCCAGGTCACGCCCGGCTTCAGCGACGCCGTGGAGGCCACCGGGACGTTCGAGCTCGTCGACGGCTTCACGCAGAGCGAGCGGCAGAAGAGCGCCCTCGAGAACATGGACCGCAATGTCTGGGACTGCGCCGCTCCCAAGCTCCTCCAGGCGGGAGGCGCGGGGGGACACAAGGTCAAGACCATGTCGGAGAAGTGGTATTCGCCCCTGGGCAAGCTCGTCAAGGTCACGTACACGAAGACGAAAGACGGAGAGAGCAAGAGGGGCGTGCAGGAGTTCCAGCACGAAGAGTCGGTGCCCTCGTGCGAGACCTGCCAGGCGCTCGTCCCGGAGATGCTCTGCAATAACCACGCGGAGTGTCCCTGAGCGATGGAAGAGCTCCTCTCGCTCCTCGACCGCTACGCGCCGGGGTACCGCGGCCGGGTCCAGGGCGTCTACGACTGGCGGCTCGACGAGCTCGAGGACCGCTTCGGCCGCCCTTGCCCGGGCTTCTACCGATCCTTTGCGCTGGCGATGGGCGCCGAGGGCGGGCCGATGCTCGAGGGCCTTCACGAGTACCATCCTTCCAGGATCGCGGAGCTCTATGAGCTGGCCCCGTGGATGCCGCCGCGCCGCTTCCTCTACGTCTTCGGCGACGCTTCTCCGGATGGGCAGCACTATTTCCTCGATCTCGACGCCCCGTCCGGCGCCGAGGACTGCCAGGTGGTCCGCTTTCCCTTCGGCGAGCAGACGTGGAAGACGCGCCTCACCCGGCGGTTCGTGAGCCTCCGGGAGATGCTCTTCGTGCTGGCCATGAGGAATGTCCACCTCCCGACCTTCCCTCACCGCGCCGAGCATCTCTCCACGGACGGGCCGGCGGGCGCGCCTCGGAGCGCCGAGGACGCGGCCGTGGTCTTCGAGCGGCTGGGGTTCACGCGGCTCCCGTATGCGCGGCGCTGCCTCCTGTTCGAGCGGGAAGACGCGGCCCTCCTGCTCTACCGGCGCCCCGACGACCCGGGCTTCTCCATCCGTGTGGGGATGCGCGACGCCGGGAAGCTGCGGAGCTTCCAGGCCATCATCGAGGAGTCCGCCGGGCTGGCCGAGTGGCGGGGAGCCGCTGCAGCCAGCGCGGGTAGCGCCGACCGCCGCTGAGCCCGTCTCAGAACGCGCGCCTCAAGGAGAGGGCTTTCCATCGGCCGGAGCCCGGCGCGCCATCGCCTCGCCCGCGCGCCGCCCGCGTCCGGGCCTCAGGACGCCCGCGCGTGCGGCATCTCGTCGGACGGCTCCAGGCGGATCGTGCGGAGCCGCAGGCAGAGCGCGATCGCCTCGTCGAGCGTGCTCACCATGTAGAACTCCAGCGAGCTCCGCACCTCGGCGGGCAGATCGTCGAGATCCGCCTCGTTGTCCGCCGGGATCAGGATCTCGAAGATCCCCGCCCGGTGGGCTCCCAGCACCTTCTCCTTGATTCCCCCGATCGGCAGCACCGTCCCGCGCAGCGTGATCTCCCCGGTCATCGCGATGTCGCTCCGCACCGGCCTGCCCGACAGGGCGCTCACGAGCGCCACCGCGATCGTCACGCCTGCGCTCGGACCGTCCTTGGGCACCGCCCCCGCCGGAACGTGGATGTGAACGTCGCGCCGCAGCAGCCGATCGAGCGGCACGCCGAGCTCCGCCGCGTGCGCGCGCGCGTAGCTCAGCGCCGCGCGGCCGCTCTCCTTCATGACCTCGCCGAGCTGCCCCGTCAGGACGAAATCGCCCTTGCCAGGCATCACGCTCGCCTCGACGTGCATGATGTCACCACCCATCTGCGTGTAATACATGCCGGTCGCGACACCCGGCTGATCGTGCTGCAATCTCCGCTCAAGGCGCATCTTCGCGCGACCGAGCAATTCCTTCACGTCAGCTTCGGCGCCGACCACAGCCCGCTCGCTCTCGCCGTCCGCGATCCGGCGCGCGGCCTTTCTCGCCAGGGCGCCGAGCGTCCGTTCGAGCTGCCGTACGCCCGCCTCGCGCGTGTATCCGCTGATGATCTCGCCGAGCGCGGCGCCCGTCACGCGCAGCTGATCCTCGCGCAGCCCGCACTCCCTTCGCTGGCGGGGGAGCAGGTACTTCCGGGCGATCTCGTGCTTCTCCTGCTCCGTGTATCCGGCGAACAGCGCGGTCTCCATCCGGTCGAACAGCGGGGCCGGGATCGTCTCGCGGAAGTTCGCCGTGCAGATGAACAGCACCTCGGACAGGTCGAACGGCAGGCCGAGGTAGTGATCGACGAAGCCGTCGTTCTGCGCCGGATCGAGCACCTCGAGCAGCGCGGCGCCAGGATCGCCCTGGAAAGAGGCGCCGAGCTTGTCGACCTCGTCGAGGACGATCACCGGGTTCTTCGAGCCCACGCGCTTGATCCCCTGGAGGATGCGGCCCGGCATCGCGCCCACGTAGGTGCGGCGGTGGCCCCGGATGTCCGCCTCGTCGCGCGCCCCGCCCAGCGAGACGCGGACGTACTTGCGCCCGAGCGCACGCGCGATCGACTCCGCGATGGACGTCTTGCCGGTCCCGGGCGGACCGAGGAAGAGCAGGATCGGGCCGCGGGACACCGCGCGGCTCCGCTCGCCCTCGCCCCGCGCCTGCTCGACGCGCAGCTTGCGGACGGCCAGGAACTCGAGCACCCGGTCCTTCACATCGCCCAGGCCGTGGTGATCCTCGTCGAGGATCGCCCGCGCCCGATCGAGATCGACGTGGTCGTCAGTCCGCTGGTTCCAGGGCAGATCGGCCACCCACTCGAGCCAGGTCATCAGCACCTGCGCCTCGGGCGATGTCTCCCGTCCCATGCGCCGCAGCCGCGCCAGATCGCGCCGGGCCTCTTGCAGGATCTCCGCCGGGAGATTCGCCCGCTGCAGCTTGTGCTCCAGACGTGCCGCGGCGTTCTCGTCGTCCTCCTCGCCGAGCTCCTTCTGGATCGCGCGCAGCTGCTCGCGCAGGTAGAGCTCCCGCTGCCGCTCGCCGAGCTCCTCCTCGACGGTCGTCCGGATCTTCTCCTGGGTCTCCACGATCCCGATCTGCCGGTAGAGGTGCAGCGCGAGGCTGCGCATCCGCTCTTCCGTCGAGAGGATCTCGAGCAGCGCCTGCTTCTCGGGGGTGGGGAGGTCCAGATAGAAGGCGATGTGGTTCACGAGCTCGGCCGGGCCGTACATGCTGCCAGCGAACTGCTTGAGCACGTCCTCCGGCGCGCCGCGGTGACGGCCGTACTCGACGGCGCGCTCGCGCACCTCGCGGGAGAGCGCCTCCAGGGCGCTTTCCTCCTCTGGACGGAGGGGGAGATCGGCGAGCTCGATGACCGGGGCGCGGATCACGCCCTCGGCCTCGGTGTAGCGGGGCGCGGCCGCTCGCCGCTCGCAGTAGAGCACGAGCTGGAGGCCCGAGCCGAAGCGCTGCACCTGGGTGATGCGGGCGATCACGCCGATCGAGAAGAGGCCGCCCGCGGTGGGCTCCTCGGCGGCGTCGCGCTGGGCGACCGCGAAGATGCGCTTGTCTTCTCCCTCCATCCGGAGGGCGGCCTCCACCGCGCGGAGCGTCTTCAGCCGTCCGACCGTGATGGGCGTCGCTATCCCAGGGAAGAGCACGGTGTCGCGCAAC
The DNA here is from genome assembly GCF_051521455.1 of Sorangium sp. So ce887. NCBI lineage: Bacteria > Pseudomonadati > Myxococcota > Polyangiales > Polyangiaceae > Sorangium > Sorangium sp. So ce887. The sequence goes on from NZ_CP150354.1 coordinate 1,395,358, forward strand.
GAGAGCACGGGCAACGATCGGCGCTCGGACATGGTCCGGAGCGTCGTGCGAACCTCATGCCACGGAGGACCGTACCGAAAACTCCTTTCGGCGCGGAAGCATCGAGAATCGTGGTCAGTCGCGCGCGGAGCGGTGGTAGGGTCCGCTCCCGATGCCCGCGGACACCTTCACGTTTCAGGCGGACGACGGTCGAGAGCTCTTCGTGTACCGCTGGCTCCCGGACGAGGGCGCGCGCGGCATCTTCCACATCGCCCACGGCATGTGCGAGCACGCGGGCCGCTACGCGCGCCTCGCGCAGGCGCTCTGCGCCGCCGGGTGGGCCGTCTACGCGAACGACCACCGCGGCCACGGCAGGACGGCGCGCGGGAGCGGCGAGCTCGGCTTCTTCGCGAGCGAGGGCGGCTTCCAGCGGGTCGTCCGCGATCTCGCGCAGCTCATCGCCCGGGAGCAGGAGGAGCATCCGGGCCGGCCGGTCGTGCTCTTCGGCCACAGCATGGGCTCCTCGCTCGTGCAGGAGTACCTGATCGAGCACGGGGGCGCGATCCAGGGCGCGGTGCTCTCGGGCGCGTCGGGCAAGCCGAGCGCGCTCGTGGACGCGGGCCGGCTCCTCGCGCGGGCGGAGCGGCGGCGCCTGGGCGAGCGCGGCAAGAGCCGGCTCCTCCAGTCGATGAGCTTCGACGGCTTCAACAAGCTGTTCGCGCCGACGCGCACGTCCTTCGACTGGCTCTCTCGCGATCGCGCCGAGGTCGACGGGTACATGGCCGATCCCCACTGCGGCTTCCCCGCGACGACGTCGCTGTGGGTCGACGTGCTCGACGCGATGGTGGAGATCGCGCGGCCCGAGCGGCAGGCGCGGATCCCGAAGGAGCTGCCCCTCTATGTCTTCTCCGGCTCCCGCGATCCGGTCGGCGGTCCGCTCAGGGGCGTCAGCCAGATGATCGAGGCGTACCGCGCCGCCGGCCTCCGCCGGGTGACGCCGCGGTTCTACTCCGGCGGGCGCCACGAGATGCTGAACGAGATCAACCGCGAGGAGGTCGTGCGGGACCTGCTCGCGTGGCTCGCCGCCGAGGTGAAGACCGAGGCGGCCGCCCCCGCGCGGCCCGCGCGGCCGGGCGCCGGCGCCGCGACCGGCTGAGGGCGGAGGGCCGGGATGGGCAGCAAGGGGCGGCCGTACCGCACGCTCACGATCGATGGCTTCGAGGTGCTCATCGGCCGCGGCGACGACGACAACGACGCGCTCACCTTCGAGGTCGCCGAGCCGCACGACCTCTGGCTGCACGTGGCCGGCGGCACGCCGGGCAGCCACGTGATCGTGCGCAATCCGGAGCGCGTGGAGGTCCCGCGCGAGGTGGTCGAGCGCGCCGCCGCGGCCGCCGCGTGGTACTCGAAGGCGCGGGGCGCCGCCAAGGTCGAAGTCCACGTCTGCCGCGTCGCCGACGTGAGCAAGCCGCGCGGCGCCCCTGCCGGGCTCGTGCAGCTCGCGCGGTGGAAGAGCGTGCGCGTGCGGCCGGAGATCCCGGGGCGCGAGCCGGGGTGAGCTGAGCGACGGCGGCTCGACCTGCGCGAGGCGCAGGGCCCGGGCGGCGCCGCGTCGGGCGAGCCGGACGGCGCCGCGACGCGACGCCTGCCCCGGATCGTCGATCAGAGCCCGTTCGCGACCACGCACGTGCCGGCCTGGCAGGAAGCCTGGAGACCGAGACACGGCCAGACCAGGCAAGCCACCTCGCCTTCAAGGCACTTGGGCTCGCTCTGGCTCTCGCTCTCGCCCGAGGGGACGGCGTTGCAGTTGCAGCCTCCACAGTAATTTGCGACGAGGCTGCAATCGGCGTCGGTCTGGCAAGCAGGTGGCGGAGCGGCCACGCACACGGGGCTCCCGCCCTGCGCTTCACAGAGAAACCCATCCTTGCAGCGGACGCCAGCGCAGGCGTCGCGGCCCCTCGGGATTCCCACGATCGCGTCCGCCTGCGCGGAGAGATCCCCCTCCTCGGCGTGATCGAGGTCGCCCGCGGGCGGGGCGCCGCACGCGGGAAGGAGCCCCGCGAGCGCCGCGGTCGCCGCGGTCGCCGCGACCAGCGAGATGAGGTCCACCTTCATCGAGCGCTGCACCGTCTTGTGAAACATGATGTCTTCTCCCTTGGCTGTGGTGAGGTGGCGCGCCGCTGCTCCCGGCCCGCGGGCCCCGGGCGCCTCCCCGTTGTCGATGGAGGCTTATGCGCGGCGGGCGACACGGCTGACATTGAATCTCGTCTTCTTCGATGCTCGCGCTCCCGGCGCCGCGCCGGCGTACGGCGGATCAGGTAAGCCGCCTCGTCGCCGTGCCGCCTTTCCCGCGGTGAGGCGACGTTCTGCCGCTCCGGTGCGGGTTCGGCTGGTGCCGGCCGTCCCCGGCGGCGAGCTCCGCGAGCCGTCGCTTGAGGCGGCTGCTCCAGGCCTGCACGGCGGAGGTGCTCATGCCTTTCCGCGCGCACACCGAGGCGATCGGCTCCTCCTCGATGAGGAGCGCCTCGAAGAGCTCCAGCCCGAGGGGGCTGAGCTCGGCGCGGAGCAGGCCGAGGGGGCGCTCCAGCTGGTCGCGGGCGAGCACCCTCGCCTCCGGATCGTCGTCGGACCGCGCGCCCTCCTCCGGCGCCTCGTCGAGCGGCAGCGCCGCGGCGTCCGGGGACCGCCGCCGGCGGCGGAAGGCCGCGGCTACCCGCTGGTCGGCGATGAGGCCGACCCAGTTGGCGAGGCTCAGGCCGCGGGCTGGATCCCAGGCGCGGAGCGCCCGGCTGCCGTCGCGGAACAGCTCGACGAACACGTCCTGTACGAGGTCGTCCATGCGGTCGGCCGCGCCGCCTCCGAAGCGGGCGCAGCGCCGGTAGAGCGCCCGTCCGACCCGCGCGCGAATCACCGGCGTGAGCGCGGCGATCATGGATCGGAGTGGCTGGACCTCTCCGACGAGCGCGGAGGTGAGAAGGGATGTCGTCAGATTGGAGTTGAGCAAGCAGATCTCCTCGGGCTGCCAGCAGGGAGCGCTCTCCCATCTCTCGTCTTCACCTGGCGTCCGCGTGGGCACGCGCGAAGGCGGAAGAGGAGAGGCGAGAGGCGGAAGCGGCGGACGTGACCCGCTCGGCGCCTCGCTCCATCCTCGGTGGCTCGAGGATCCAGCGAGACGCTCGGGCCTCGTCGTCCTAGCAGCCCGTGTGCCTGCGCCGGCGCCGCCGGGCGCAGCGCGCTCTCCCGGGCGTGGCGCGCCCTCCTGGCGGGCTCGTGCAACTCTTGCACGACCGGGCTAGGTAACTCTTACGTGATGCCGGTAACTCCTGCACCCGGCGGGCGCCCTCTCGCCGCGCGCGGCGGCGAGCCTCTCGGCGGCGTTCCCGGCGCCATCCTCTCCAGAGGAGATCGCGAGCGCGAGGCGACGATGCGGACGATGCGAGAGCGTCTCTCTCGATGTCCAGCGAGGTGAGTTGAACGGATGCCTACCACCTCGCCGCCCAAGCTGCTTGCGCTCGACCTGCTCAAGCCGGGGCCGATCGGGGCCGATGTGGGCCTTGCGATGACCTACCGGCGCTGACCCCGCCGTTTTTCATCACGGAACCAGCGCGCTCCGGAAACACTCATGGACATGAAGCGCTCCTCGTTTTTCGCGCAGGCTGCTCTCGTCGTCCTCGCGTGCGCCTGCGGTGACGGCGGCGACCTCGGAGGAGAGGGCGGCGGCGGAGGCAAGGCGAGCGGAGGCCCGTCCAGCAGCGCGACGGGCGCCGGCGGAGGCCCGTCCAGCAGCGCGACGGGCGCCGGCGGAGGCCCGTCCAGCAGCGCGACGGGCGCCGGCGGAGGTCTCGGCCCCCACGTCCCCGAGCCGAGCACGCCGACGCGCGGCGGGACGATGACGTTCACGAACATCGGCGCGCCCGGCGGGTGGCCTCGCCGCATCGACCGCGATCCCGGGGATCCGGCGTGCGACTACAAGGACGGCGACGACACCTGGGGCGGGCACTGCTGCATGACGGAGCATCACACGACGAGCGACAAGCTCGCTCCGTTCGACGAGGAGATGACCCTCATCATGAAGGCCATCCGCGTGAAGCAGCTCGCCGTCTACCAGCCCGGCGGCGACCCGGCCGCCTGGCAGATGGTCTCGTCGTGGGACGCGAGGCGCGGCGTGGGCTCGAACCTGCTCGTCACGGAAGGGCAGAACACGTCCGCTGACTTCACGGGCGACCTCACGAAGAAGGACTGCGTCACGTATTTCATGCAGGACAAGCCTTTCCAGTGCGGTGACGGCAAGGACTACTACTGCCCCGACGATCCGGGCATCATGCACCTTGGCTGGGCGGGCTCGAAGCTCGTCGTCTTCCTCGCTTCGATGACGTTCGACGACGCGGAGGTCGAGAAATGCGACGGCGGCGGGCAGGGCCACCCCGGCCCGTGGGTCGCGTTCGTCGCGTCCGAGCTGATCCGCGACGGCGGCCGCAAGTGGAACGGGCTCTGCAACTGCTACTCGAAGACGGGCACGGTCGGCGACGGCTGCGGCGAGATCAACGTCTTCGAGGTCGTGATGGACAACAACGAGTACAGCAACCGCGAGTTCATGAGCACCGGAGTCCGCTCGTACCAGGAAGGGCATATCGGCGGCAGCGTCTGCGGGGCCGGCTGTGATCGCGACGAGCTCGCCGAGGACGTGGAGGTCGTGGACGCGTGCGCGCAGGAGGCCTACGAGAAGGGGCCCGTCATCGAGGCCGGCGGGAGCTCGGACGGCTGTCCGACGTGGCGTCGGCCCATCGGCGATCGCTACTTCATGATCCTGCTCGACGAGGCGCAGCGCGCGATCCAGGTCGCGGTCATCCACCCCGAGAGGATCCCCCCGGCCGCCGCCGAGATGCTCCCGGATCTGCCGGGCGGGCTCTCGCGCGGCGCGATCGACGCCATGCTGTCGATGCGCCTGCCGGAGTGAGCCCATGAAACGACGGCATCCTCGCGGGTGACAAGCAGGGGAGCACCCTCCTCATCGAAACCACCGAGTTCGCGAACAACGGCTTCGGGGACGGCCAGTCGCACAACCTGTACATCAACCGCGTCGACGAGCGGCGGCAACAACGTCGATGCGGGCGAGGACGGTGGCTGCGGTTGTCGCGCGGCCGGGTCCGAGCGCGGTGCGGGGGCAGGCTGGCTCGCGTCGGCTGCGCTCACGTCGATCGCCGCTCTCCGCTCGGCGCGCCGGCGTCACCGCTGATCCCTTTCCAGAAATCACGCCGCTGGAGGTGGTCTTCGCCTCGACCGCGAAGCGTCGAGGCTATTTTCTGACCGTTGAATGTGCAAAGTGCAGCTTCCACTCATTTCCAACCTTTTTGAAAATTGCGCTCTCCAGCCAGTCGCGCGTAAGGTGGCTTGCATCATTCGTTACAAATTCACCGTGATTGAAATAGACTGCGGTTCCTGAGTTGTTGTCGACGTTGATTTTGAAATTTTCGAATGAGTAATCGGCTTTGACTATCGGCGACTTCTTGATGATATCGATCAGGCCGTCATGATCCATGATTTTTCCGTTCTCGAAGAGGATAAAATCATGGGTTGTCAGTGCTTTCATTCGTGCAAAGTCCTTTCGGCTGATGCAGTCAAAATATGCTTCGATTACTGCTTTCAGCTTTTCGGGACTGTCAGGTCTATTCTGCTGACAAGCGGATAGCGCTCCGGCAAAAGCCAAAAGAATGAATGCTTTTTTCATGGAGAGTGTCGACCCTTTGTTGCTGCTGACAGCTGATCCCAAGTGACCGTTCGCGGGCAGGATCAACGGCCGGTCACCCCTTCCGCGGGGATCGCGAAGCTCGTCATTCCCCAGACCGCAGAAGTTCTTCGGCAGTCCGCCCGAAGTCGCCGCGGACGAACGCTCCGGACAGCGACACCGGTGCACCGCCGTCGACCGGCATCCGAGGTTGCTCTTTCCGCGTCCGTTCGCGCCGGTAAGCACGTTGACCTGTCCGAGGGAAAAGGAAAAACAAAACGATTCGAGGATGTCAAGGCGAATCGCCGCGCTCACCTGAGGTGACAGAAAGGTCCTTCCGCGATGGGCAACGTGGACTTCTTGAACTCCGACATCCGTCCGAGCACGCACTGTCTTCTCGAACGACTCGCGTTGTGATTCCCACTCACCGCTGAGTTGCTTCGGGAGTCGGTCGAGACTGCTCTTCGACGGTTGCATGTGGCCGAGCTTCGCGCACAGCGCCTCGCTCTCCTGAGGCGTCGTAGCTCTCTCCGGTGCTCCCGCCGCGCGTTCAGCGCGGCGGGGGGCCGGCGGCGGGGGCAGCGTCGCGCCGGTAGTCGCCGACGGTCTGGCCCGTCCAGCGGCGGAAGGCGCGGACGAAGCTCGGCGTGTCGGCGTACCCGAGCAGGAAGGCCATCTCGCCGACGCCGAGCGTGCCCTCGGCGGCGTAGGCGCGGGCGGCCTCGGCCCGCACCTCGTCGACAAGGCGCCGGAACGAGTCGCCGCGCGCGGTCAGCTCGCGCTGCAGCGTGCGCGGGCTCGACGACAAGAGCGACGCGACGCGCGGCAAGAGCGCCTCGGAGTGGGTCAGGTTCTCGCGGACGCTGCGGCGCACCCGGGCGAGAAAGTCGTCGGGGCGCTGGGCGCGCTCGTCGAGCATGCGCGTGGCGTGCTGGTCGAGCACCTCGAGCAGGGCGCCGTCGGCGGCCACCTGGGGCAGGGCCATGACGGCCTCGCTGACGACGACCGCGTTCTCGCCGCTGCCGAAGCAGAGCTCGGCGCCGAACCAGCGCTCGAGCTCGCCGACGTCGGGCGGGCGGGGGTGGGCGAGGCGCACGAGGCGGGGCACGACGTGCTGGCCGGTAAAATCGCGCGACTGGCGCAGGATTGCGGTCAGGATGAACTCGTTGCCGTGCCGGCCCTGCGCCAGGGGCTCGCCCTCGATCCACTGGCGCACGGTGACCTCGCCCCCCCGGCGCTCGATCCGGGCGCTCAAGAGCCCGTTGTTGACGAGCGGCAGATACTTGACGAAGCGGGCCGCCGCCTCGCCCGCGGTGGAGGCCGACGAGGCGCTCAGCTCGAAGACGCCGAGGTAGCCGCGCGGCAGCGACGTCGCGATGCGAAAGCCGAGAAAGGGCTCGCGCGCGGCCTCGGCGCAGGCGTCGATGAGGTCGCGGTAGGCGGCGAGCGGCATCTCGCTCGCGCGGTCTTCGAGCGCCGAGGGCCCAAGGCCGAAGCTCGCGGCGAGCGCGACCGCGTCGGCGCCCGCCCGCTGCGCCCACCAGAGCGCCGGGCGCACGACGAACGAGCGATAGAGGGGCGAATCGGCGTACGGGGCGGGTCGAGCGGTGGGCCCGGGCGCACCTCGTTTCACGCCCCCATCGTCGCGCCCACCGGGCCTTGGCGTCAAATGACAACGCGCTGGCGGCTCATGCCACTGGAAGGCCGAAGGGCCCCGGGCGCACGATAGGCCTGCCCGTGGTCGCGACTGCCAGGTCGGGCCCGAGCTTCGGGCCCCGCACGGGCCGCGAAGGGGCCGTCGGGCGCGCCCTGGCCGCCGAGCGCGAAGGGCGTGGGCATGGCGTGAGGCCGGTGCCTGGGCGCGTCGGGCGCGACCGCCGGGCGGCGCCGACGTCGGGGCGGGTCTTTGTGGTCTCGGGTTCGTATCGAAGGGAGCCTATGATGTATCGTCGAACAATCATTCTACTCCGGGTGCTCGCGCTCGCGCTCTTCGCGGCCGCGGTCGCACCCAGGACGGCCGCGGCGCAGAACGCGTCGGCGCCCAAGCCGTTCGGGCACTGGAGCTTCGACGCTTGCGACGGGGGCCAGGTCGTCGATCAGGGCGCGACGCCCCACCACGCCCAGCTCCACGGCACCGCCTTCTGCGGCGACGGGCGCTACGACAACGGGGCCGTCTTCGACGGCGCCCCTGACAGCCGGGTCGAGGTCTCGAACGCCTCGGCCTTCGCCGCGCCCAGGTTCACGGTCGCCGCCTGGGTGAAGCCCTCGGGGCCGGGCGCGATCGTGAACCGCTGGTACGTGCCCGACGTGTGGGGCCTGTGGTTTCTCGGCAACAAGTTCATGTTCGCCGTGACGTTTCCGGGCGGGCAGTGGGGCACCACGGTCTCGGTCACCGCGCCGGCCATGGCGGGCCCATGGGTGCACGTCACGGGGTCGTACGACGGCAGCCGGGTCGCGCTCTACCTCGACGGCGTGCTCGCCGCGTCGAAGCCCGCCAGCGGCACGCCGCAGGCGTCGAGCCGGCCCATCGTCATCGGCAACCACCCGTCGTGGGACTCCTTCGAGGGCTCGGTCGACGAGGTGCTCTTCTATGACCGCGCCCTCAGCGCCAGCGAGGTCTCCGCCGTCGCCAACTCGCCCCCGCCCCCGCCCTGGGCGCTGCCCGCGGTCTACGAGGCCGAGGCGCCGTCGAACGTCCTTCAGGGGGTCTACCTCGACAACTTCAGCTGCGCGTCGTACTGCTCGGGCGGCGCCGTCGTCCGGGGCATCGACGAGGGCGCGTCGCTGCACTTCGAGAATATCATGGCCCCGGCCACCGGGCGCTACCTGCTCGAGGTCGACTGGCTCGGCGACGAGCGCCTGGCGCTGGTGAGCGTCAACGACCGGCCGCCGACATTCGTCCCCTTCACCGACGGCGACTTCTACATGCCGACCACGCTGGTGCTGCGCGTCGACCTCGACGCCGGCCCGAACGACATCGTCTTCACGAACTTCCCGAACTCGGGCCGAGCCGCGCCCGACATCGACCGCGTTCGCCTGACCGAGGGCGCGATCGATCACGTGACCCTCGACGACGTGCCCCCGACGGGCGACCCGGTGCTCGGGGCCGCCGCCACCCACGAGCACGTCGCCTCCGAGCTCGCCTTCAGCGGCAAGTGGTTCTGGGGCTCGGTCGAGGGCGACGAGGCCCAGGCCATGCGGAGCTGCGACGGCTCGGGCGACACGCATGCCGGCGCCGCCGGCCTCTGCGACGTCGGCGTGGGGGATATGATCCTGGGCGTCGACACCTGCTGCCACGGCGGCGGGATCGGCGACTGCCAATTCAAGCGAACCGACGGCCACACAGGCGACCCCGAGCACGACTACCTCGAGTGGCCCAAGTGGGACACCAACGCCCACCCCCGCTACTGGCACGGCTACCTGCGCCGCGCCCTCGAGGGCGGCCTCAAGCTCATCGTGGCCCAGGCGGTCGAGAACTACCCGCTCTGCTCGCTCGTGCGAAGCGGCGTGGGCACCAACCCCGATCGGCAGGGCGGGTTCGAGTGCGACATGGCCGACTCGCTCCAGAGCATCGTCAGGCAGATCCACTTCTTGAACGCGCTCGCCGACAACCACGCTGACTTTCTCGAGATCGCCACCTCGGCGGCCGATGCCCGCCGCATCATCAGCGAGGGCAAGATGGCGATGGTGATCGGCATCGAGGCCGACTACGCGTGGGCCCCGTACGATAGCCCAGTCGACCGCCTCGAATATTACCACTCCCTCGGGGCCCGCACGGCCTTTCTCGCGCACTCGCTCAACACGCGCGTCGCCGGCACGGCCATCTACGTGCCGCAATTCGCCGCGCAGCAGTCGTTTCTCAACTGCTTTTTGCACAACGTGCAGTGCCAGACCGACCCGAACACCCCCTTCGCTACCGATCCCGAGCACCCCGGCGCCGTCAACCAGAAAAACCAGCTCGGCTGCTGGCCCGAGTACGCGACGAGCTACGAAGAGCTCTGCTCGCTCAAGATCGCCGAGCGCTTTCTCGACGCCGGCAGCTGGGACGGCTTCAAGGTCTATCCGGGCGGCGGCGTCGTGCCCGGGGTCGACGCGACCCTCCACGGCGCGCCCGTCACGGTGAACAAGAACGTGCTCGGGCTGACCTACGAGGGCGCGCTGGTCGTCGAGCGCATGATGGATAAGGGCATGTTGCTCGAGATCGGGCACATCTCCGAGGGGGCGATCGACGACGTGTACGCGCTCTCGTCGGCGCGCTACGGCTACCCGCTCGTCGCGAGCCACGTCTACGCCCGGCGCATCAGCGCCGACGGCAGCGCCGGCTGGGAGGGCAAGCTGGGCGACGACGCCCTGCAGATGATCGCCGAGACCGAGGGCTTCGCAGGCCACTTCACGGGCGGCGACGTCGCGCTCGACTACCCGAACTCGGGCGTCGACAACACATGCGCCCGCTCGACGCGGTCGCTGGCCCAGAGCGTGGCGTACGCGGCCGACCTGGCGGGACGGCGCGTCGCGTGGGCTGGCGACTTCCAGGGCCTCGGGCAGGGGGTCGCCCCGCGGCTCGGCTACACCACCGATCGCAGCGACTGGTGCAACGCCAACAGCGTCGAGCAGTGCATGCAGCGGCCGGGCCAATTCGGCGAGTGCATGGAGTGCTTGCAGCAGCCCCTGTCGACCGTCGAGTCGTGCCTTCCGTCGATCGACACGAACTTGACCCACTATGCCACGCAAGACGAGAAAGACTGGGCGTACTTTCACACCCGCGGCTACGCCCACCACGGGCTCATCGCCCAGCTGCACGGTGATCTCGAGGCCGTCGGCCTGCGGCCGGAGTACCTGAGCGCGCTGCGCGACCAGTCGGCCGAGACGTTCATCAGGACGTGGGAGAAGTCAGAGCACATCGCCTCGCTGCCGAGACCGCTGCGCTGACCGCACCCGCGCCGGAGCGCGCGCCGTCGCCGTCCGAGCGTCGAGCGCGGCGCACGCGGGGGCTCGGCCCCGCCCTCAGGGGATCTGCACCTCGGTGGAGCCGACCTTCTCCGGATCGTTCGGCTCGTTGAGGTTGTCCCAGCGGCGATACAGCTCGACGTTGACGGTCCCCTGGCTCAGGCCCTCGATCGCCATGCCGACGTCATAGCGGCAGTCGCACCCGGCCACGGCGCCCGGATCCATGTCCGCCGGCTGCACGAGCACGTCCACCCTGTCGCCGGCCCTCCGGACGAACCCTTCCACTTCCTGGTCGCAGCGAAAGTGGGCAGCGCGGTACTCGAGGCGAACGGCGCCGCGCTCCGGCGTCGCCACGAGCGCCTCCTTCACCGTCTCGTCGTACGCGCTCGCCGTGCACTCGCTCTGGGTGAGGCCCTCGATGGCCTCCGCGTCTTCCCAGCCCCCGGGCAGGTCGGCTCCGCCGCAGCCAACCAGCAGGATCGCTGCCGCCGTCCACATCGTGTTCTGCATCTCGTTCCTCCGCCCAGCGCCTGCTGCAATGCACGTACCCATCGCGTTTCTGCACGCGCGCAGGCCGCGGCGGCTGACGTGGAGTGACATCCGCGTCGCGGGTGTGCCGCGGCCGCGTACTGGCGTCGTTCAGCGTCGATCCTCGTCGTCGGCTGCGCCAGAACCATCTCGGGCTCGCGACGGGCGGCCCTTCGCGAGCGAGGAGCCGCCGGAGCCGGGGAGCGTCCCGCGAGGGGGCCCTTACTTCGTGTAGCGCTTGTCGAGCTTCCTGAGCTGGCTGGTGAAGCCGGCTTTCTGCATCTCCGTGACGTGCGGATCGTGCATCGCGTGGAGCGTCACGGCCATGTGCGCGCCGTGCGCCAGCGGGGTGAAGAGGACGTCGATATAGCTCTCGTAGGCCTCGACGCCCGGGAGAAAGTCGATGACGCTCGTGATGGTGAGGGTCTTCTGCGGCGAGAAGGCGCTGAAGCGGGCGCGCACCTCGTGGGACGTCGGCTGCCCGCCGCGCTTCATGGCCTCGATCATCTCCGGAGAGTCGGCGATCATCGAGTAATGGAGGAGCCCGTTCTCCTTCGGTTCGAGCGCGTGGACCTCGACCCGAAATCCTTCCGGGCCCCACCAGGATTCGAAGCCGTCCTTGGTCGCCCAGAGCTCCCAGAGCTCGGAGACCGAGGCCGGGTAGGTGCGTTCGACGAGGATGGTGGCCTTTTCGACTGTCGCGTTCATTCACTTCGTCCTTTCTTGGGGCTGTTGTTGCGCGCCGTTCGTCTCGCTTCGAGCGCCTCACCGAATCGATCCAGGCGCTTCTCCCAGAGCGACCGATAGCGCCCCACCCAGTCGTCGAGCTGTCGGAAAGGCTCCGGGCGCAGCGAATAGAGCCGCTTTGTGCCTTCCGCCCGCACCTCCACGAATCCGGCCTCCCCGAGGATGCGCAGATGGCGCGAGACGCCGGACTGCTGAATCGAGACGAGCTCGACGAGCTCACCGACCGCGCGCTCGCCGTCGAGCAGCGCCTCCACGAGGAGACGCCGCGTCGGGTCGGCCAGCACTTCGAACAGTTCCGAGCTGGGCATGCGTGAATATGCATGTTGGTGTATATATTCGCAAGTAAATATTTCATCGCGCGGCGAGGGGCCTCGTCACCTCGGCGAGGGCCCTCGGCGCTCGATCACGGCTCCACCAGCGGAACGCCGGAAGGGGGGGCCTGCAGCCCCGAGACGCGCCATCTCCGCCCGGAGCCGCGCCGGGCGGCGGCGTCACCGCCTGCGCTTCGCCAGCCCGTAGCGGTTCATCTTCAGCACGAAGGTCCGGAGCGGCATGTGGAGCGCCTCCGCCGCCCTCGTCTGCACCCCGCCCGCCGCGGCGAGCGCCTCGGCGATGCGCGTGCGCTCTAGCTCCCGCACCTCCTCGGCGAGCGGCCGGAAGGTCCGGCCGGGACCCCTCGCGGAAGGCGCCGCGGCGGAGGCCGGCGTCACGGAAGGCGGCATGCTCTCGGGGCGCGGCTGGGCCGGCGCGAGCGGGGCGGGCAGGTGCCCCCGCTCGATGATGCGCGCGCTCACCGTCGCCGCGATGTACTCGATGACGTTCTTCAGCTCGCGCACGTTGCCCGGCCACGGGTAGGTCGTGAAGAGCTCCGTCGCCTCGGTCGACAGGACCATCTCCTCGCGCCCCGCCCGCGCGCACGCGTCGGCCAGGAACGCCCGCGAGAGCGCGAGGATCTCCCGGGGACGCTCCCGGAGCGGGGGCAAGATCACCGTGGCCGCGCCGAGCCGATAATAGAGATCCTGCCGGAAGCGGCCCGCCTTGACCTCTGCCTGAAGGTCCTTGTGCGTCGCGGCGACGAGGCGGATGTCGACGTCGCGCTCGCGCACGTCCCCGAGCCGGAGGATCTTCCTGGTCTCGATCGCGCGCAGGATCTTCGCCTGGGCGCTCGCCGAGAGATCGCCGATCTCGTCGAGGAACACCGTCCCGCCGCTCCCGTGCTCCAGGAGGCCCGGCTTCGGGCCCACCGCGCCGGAGAACGCGCCGCGCTCGTAGCCGAAGAGCTCGCTCTCGACCAGGCTCTCGGGCATCGCGGCGCAGTTGAGCGTGACGAGCGGCCGCGTCGCCCGCGGGGACCACTCGTGCAGCGCGCGCGCCGCGCTCTCCTTGCCAGCGCCCGTCTCGCCGGTGACGAGCACCGGGAGGTCCGTCGCCGCGAGGCGCCGGATCAGGTCGAACACGCGCACCATGGCCGCGTCGGCGAGCACCGTGCGCTGCCCGCCGAGCTCCAGCGTGGTCACCGCCTCCACGGCGGTCGCCGCCTGCCCGGGCAGGGCCACCTCCGCCGCGGCGCGGGCCGACGCGACGAGGGTGTCCGCGTCGCACCCGTCCGCGGGGGCCGTCGCCACGCCGGCCTTCGGCGCCGCCGCGCCGGCGGCGTGCGCCGCGTGCGCCGCGTCGAGCAGCCGCTGCACGACATGGCCCGCCGCCGCGGCGTCCGCCTCGGGCAGGAGCACGAGGAGCCGATCGTCGGCCTCGAAGCCGGCGAAATCGGTCACCGCGAGCTCCCGCTCCAGCGCGCCGGCGACGACCTCGCGGGCGGAGGCCGCCCCGAGCTGGATGGCGATCACCGTCGCCGGCCGGTCGTGGCGCAGCGCCCTGTCGATCTCCCCCTCGATCCTGCGCCGCAGCTCCGCGATCTCGAGGATCTGCCGGCTCTTCGCGGGGCGGGCGCACCGCATCACCACGACCGTGTCGCCGATCGACACGACGTCGCCCGAGCCGAGCGGCCTCGCGCCGTCGACGGGGACGCCGTTCAGCTGGGTGCCGTTCCGGCTGCCGAGATCCACGAGCTGCGCGCGCCCGTCGAGCAGCACGATCTTCGCGTGCTCGCGCGACGCCGAGGTGTTGCGGAGGCGCACGTCGGCCCGGGGCCCGCGGCCCAGGAGCACCACGCCGTTCCGCGGGAGGCGAAGCACCGCGGAGGAGCTCCCCTGCACGACGAGCAGGTACGAGCCGCCCTCGTCGGCCCCGCGTGGCGCGTCATCTGTTCGGGTCGGACCCCAGGACGCTGTTGCCTCGCTCATCCTCTCGCGGCCGACTCTCTCATTCGGCACCAGCGCGCGCAAGGCTCCAGGCCGGCGCGGAATGGTTCGTCATCGCGCGTCGCCGTCCGTTGTCGTGCGTCGTTGCGCGCCATCGTGCGTATCGGGCGCAACGGAGCGCAACGGACCGCAACGGAGCACAGCGGGGCGCGAGGAGCTCGGCGCCGAACGCATTGCAAAGGCAAGGTCCTTGCACAGGCAGGAACCGCGACACGCCGCATGGTAGGCTCGCCGCCCGCAGGCAGGAATGCCGGGCGATTGAATGCAGGGGACGTTCTCCAGCACAGCGCGATTCACGATCCGCCGCCGCCTCGGCGAGGGCGCGTTCGGCGTGGTCTACGAGGCGCACGACCGCGAGCGAGGCGCGCGCGTTGCATTGAAGTCGCTCCACCGCCTCGACCCCGTCGCGCTCTACCGGTTCAAGCGTGAGTTCCGGGCGCTGTCCGAGGTCGTTCACCCGAACCTTGTCGCGCTCCACGAGCTGTTTTCCGAGGGGGATCGGTGGTTTTTCACGATGGACCTCATCGAGGGCACCGATTTCCTCTCCTCGGTGCGCGGCCCCTCCGTGCGCAGCGCCTCGGAGCTCAGCGCCTCGGAGCTCACCGCCTCGGTGCGCGCCCCCGCCCGCGACGATCCGGACGAGACGGCGCCGCTCGTCTCGTCGACGTGGCCCGAGCTGGCCACCGCCGGCGCCGCCGAGCGCGACCCGGCCGCCGCCGGCGACGCCGAGCGCGACCCGGCCGCCGCTCCGCCGCCGCGCTGGGGGCCGCTGCGGAGCGCGCTCTTGCAGCTCGCCCAGGGCCTCGCCGCGCTCCACGCGGCCGGCAAGCTCCACCGCGACCTGAAGCCGTCGAACGTGCTCGTGACGCGCGAGGGCCGGGCCGTCATCCTCGATTTCGGCCTCGTCACGGAGCTCTCGACGGGCTCGATCGACCAGAGCGGCAGCCACATCGCGGGGACGCCGGCGTACATGGCGCCGGAGCAGGCGAGGAGCGGATCCCTGTCGCCCGCCTGCGACTGGTACGCGGTGGGCGTCATGCTCTACGAGGCGCTCACCGGCAGGAGGCCGTTCGAGGGCGGGGCGATCGAGGTCATCGTGCAGAAGCAGCGAGACCGGCCGCCGCCTCCGAGCGCCCTCGCGAAGGGGATCCCGGAGGACCTCGACGCGCTCTGCGCCGAGCTCCTGCGGTCCCAGCCCGACGAGCGGCCCCCGGCGCACGAGGTGCTCCGGCGGCTGCTGCCGCCGAGCGGCGAGGCCGAGGGCCGCGCCCGCGGCGAGGCCGGCGCGCCCGAGCGCCCCGGGGCCCGCAGCAGCGCGCCGGCCCCGAGCGCGCCGTTCGTCGGGCGACAGGGGCACATCGACGCGCTGCGGGGCGCCTTCGCGCGGGCGAGGGGCGGCAGGGCGACCACCGTGCACCTCCACGGCACCTCGGGCGCGGGCAAGACCGCCCTCGTCCGGCGCTTCCTCGACGAGCTCTCGCGCACGGAGGAGGCGGTGGTCCTCGAAGGGCGGTGCTACGAGCGGGAGTCCGTCCCTTACAAGGCCGTCGACAGCCTCATCGACGCGCTCAGCCGCCACCTCGCGCGCCTCCCCCGGCTCGCGGCCGCCGAGCTCATGCCGCGCGATGTGCACGCGGTCGTGCGCCTCTTCCCGGTGCTCGGGCGGGTCGACGTGATCGCCCGGGCGCCGCGGCGCGAGGTCGAGCCCCCGGACGCCCGGGAGCTCCGCCGGCGCGGGTTCGCCGCCCTCCGCGAGATCCTCGCGCGGATCGCGGACCGGCGGCCGCTCGTCCTGTTCATCGACGACCTGCAGTGGGGCGACGACGCCGACAGCGCCGCGCTCCTCACCGACCTCCTCCGCGAGCCGGACGCGCCCGCGCTCCTGCTGCTCCTCTGCTACCGGAGCGAGGACGCCGCGCGGAGCGAGCTCGTGGCGCGGCTGCTCCCGCCCGCGCCGATCGACGCGGCCGGCGGGGACGCGGGCGACGTGCGCGCGCTCGCCGTCGGCGCGCTCACGCCCGAGGAGGGGCGCGCCCTCGCGCTGGCGTTCCTCGGCGGCGACAGGGCCGCCGCGCAGGCCGACGCGATCGCGGCGGAGGCCGAGGGGAACCCGTTCTTCGTGCTCGAGCTCTCGCGCGAGCTGCAGGGGCGCGCCGCGCCGGACTCGTCGCGCGGCGGCGACGGAGGCGTCCGGCTGGGGTCGGTCCTCGCGAACCGCCTCCTGCGCCTGCCCGCGGAGGCGAGGCGCCTGCTCGAGGTGGTCGCCGTGTCGGGCAAGCCGCTCGGCCGCCGCGCCGCCCGGGAGGCCGCCGGGCTCACCCCCGCGCAGGAGCAGGCCGCGCTCGCGGCGCTCCGGGCCGGCAACGCGATCCGCACGTGGGGTCAGCGCGAGGAGCAGGAGCTCGAGACGTTCCACGACCGCATCCGCGAGGCGGTGCTCGCGCAGGTCGGCGCGGCGGAGCTCGCGGCGGTCCACCTCGGGCTCGCCGCCGTCCTGGAGGCGTCGGGGCAATCCGAGGCGGACGTGCTCGCGATGCACTTCCGGCGCGCCGGGCGCATCGACAAGGCGGCCCACTACGCGGTCCAGGCGGGCGATCGCGCGGCCGAGGCGCTCGCGTTCGATCGCGCCGCGGAGCACTACGCCGCCGCGCTCGAGGCGGCGCCGGGGGGCGCGGCCGAGGCGGCGCCGGGGGGCGCGGCCGAGGCGCGCGCGCTGCGGGTCAAGCTCGCCCTCGCCCTGCGCAACGCCGGCCGCGGGGCGGAGGCGGCCCGGGCGTACGCCGCCGCGGCCGAGGGCGCGGCGCCGCGGGAGAGCCTCGATCTGCGGCGGTGCGCCGCCGAGCAGCTGCTCGTGAGCGGGCACATCGAGGAGGGCAAGCGCGCGCTCCGGGGCGTGCTCGCCACCGTGGGGATGCGGCTCGTCGAGCGCCGGTGGGCGGTCTTGCTCTCGCTCCTGTTCTGGCGGCTCCTCCTGCGCCTGCGCGGGTTCCGCTTCCGGGAGCGCGACGCGCGCGAGCTGCCGGCCGAGGTCCTGACGCGCCTCGACATCTGCTGGTCGGCCGCCGTCGGGCTCGCGATGGCCGACGTCCTCCAGGGCGCCGCCTTCCAGGCGAGGCACCTCTTCCTGGCGCTCCGCGCGGGCGAGCCCTACCGCCTCGCCCGCGGCCTCTCGACCGAGATCGGGCACCTCGGCACCGATCACGCCGCGGGGCGCCGCCTCGCGCACCGGCGCTACCGCACGGCGGCGTCGCTCGCGGAGAAGGTCGGCGATCCGTACCTCGTCGGCGTCAACAAATGCATGCTCGGCGTCGTCGAGTGCCTCTCCGGGCGCTGGGCCGAGGGCCTCGCGCTCTGCCGCGAGGCCGAGGAGCTCCTGCGCGCGCGGTGCGCGGGCGTCGCCTGGGAGCTCGGCACCACCAGCCGGTTCATGATGGTGGCCCACTACCATCGCGGCGAGCTCGACGCGCTGGCCCGCCTGGCGGCGCCGCGCATCGCCGACGCGGACGCGCGCGGCGACCTCTACGCGGCCAGCTTCTTCCGGGTGGGGCTCACGTACATCGTGCCGCTCGCCGCGGACCGGCCGGACGCCGCGCGCGACGAGGTGCTCGGCGCCATGGCGCGGTGGCCGCGCCGCTCGTTCGACCACCTCGACTGCCTGGAGACCATGGCGCTCGGGCGCATCGATCTCTACGTGGGGGCGCCGCTCGCGGCGCGGCAGCGGATCCGGGAGCGCTGGCGCAAGATCGCCGGGTCGTTCCTGCCGAGGTTCCAGTACTACCGCGTATTGATTCATCATTTGCGCGCCTCCGCCGCGCTCGAGGCCGCCGCGCGCGAGGCCTCTGGCGACGCCCGGCTCGCGCGGACCCTCCTCGGCGAGGCGGAGCGGGACGCGCGGCGGCTGTCGCGCGAGGGCGCGCCGTGGGTCGCGCCGATGGCGATGTCCCTGCGCGCCGCGATCGCGGCGCAGCGGGGCCAGGCCGCCTCGGCGCTCTCGCTCCTGGAGGCGGCCGCGGCCGCGTTCGACGAGAGCGAGATGGCCCTGTTCGCCGCCTGCGCCCGCCGCCGCCGCGGTCAGCTCCTCGGCGGCGAGGAGGGCCGCGCCCTGATCCAGGCCGCGGACGCGTGGATGGCGGGCCAGGGGATACGGGACCCCGCCCGCATCGCGGCGATCTTCGCGCCGGGGTTCAGGTGAGGTCGATCTCGACGGTGCGCACCGCGGCCATCGCCGGGGAGGCCCGGAGCGTCGAGAGCAGCGGGCTGCGTCCTGCGCCCTCGGCGCGGTAGGCGACGATCAGCAGGATCGCGGCCGGGTCCGGCGGGGCCATGATCTCCGCGAGCAGCGCCGCGCTGTCGGCGTCGCCCCAGTGGGCGTCGTCGACGAAGACGATCACGGGGCGGCGGTCGGAGAGCCGCCCGAGCAGGTCGCGGAGCGCGGCCGACGCGCGCGCCCGGAGGCGCGGCTCGCCCTCGTCGTCGGCGGCGCTCCGCGGCGAGGCGCGCACGGCCGGGACGCGCGCGAGCACGGGAAAGACCCGGGCGAGCGCGGCGGCGCCGCGGGGCATGAGCGCGGCGGCCTCCGGCGGCGGGGTCCGCACGAGGTGGCGGCTGAGCGCGTCGATCGCGCCGTCGAGCGCCTTGAACGGCACCTGCTCGCGCTCGTGGCACCTGCTTTCCAGGACGAGCGCGTCCTCCGCGCTGCCGTCGAGGAAGGCGCGCACGAGCGCGCTCTCCTCCGCTTCCGCCCCGGCGGCGCCCTGGACGAGGACCACGCCGGGCCGCCCCTCCTCCCGCACCCGCGCGAGCGCGCCGGCGATCGCGTCGAGCTCCGGCGCGCGCCGCGCGCGCATCGGAGCGGCCGCGCGCGCCGCGGCCGCGACACCCGCGCCGCGGCCGCCCGGAGCCGCCGCCGCGGCCGGGGGCGCCGGCGCGGGCTCGCCCGTCGCGCCGAGGCGGCGGATCACCTCGGGGCCGGAGGGGCGCCGCTCGGGCGCCGCGCACAGCAGATCGGCGGCGAGGCGTTCGAGGTCGTCCGGCGTCCACGGGGCGACGTCGCGGAGCCGGGGGGGCGAGGATCGCTGCTTCTCGGCGAGGACCTCGAGGGGCGTCCCCGTGTAGGGCGGCCGGCCTGCCAGCGCTTCGAAGAGCATCACGCCGAGGGCGTACCAGTCGGCGCTCGGCGCGACGGCGCGCGCGCCCACCTGCTCCGGCGCCATGTAGCGCGGCGTCCCGACGAGCTGCTCGGCGTCGGTCGCGTTCTGCCCGCTGTGCGAGAGGCGCGAGGCGATGCCGAAGTCGAGGACGACGGCGCGCCCCTCGGGCGTGACGAGCACGTTCGAGGGCTTGAGGTCGCGGTGGACGAGCCGCGCCTCGTGCACGGCCTCGAGCGCCCGCGCGACCTGGACGAGCGACGACCGCACCCGCTCGAGATCGGCGCGCGCTCCCGGGCGGGCGGCGCGGACATCGATGGATGCGGGAGAGCGCGCGATCTCTTCTTCCCGTTCCAGCTCTTCCTGCGTGGCGTCGAGATCGATCCCCTCGTCCGGCGGCGCGGTGCTCGCCAGGCTGGGCGGCGGGGCGGCGCCGCCCGCGGCGTCCTGCCCGCGCACGTACGTGAGCCAGTCGACCCCGTGGACGAGCTCCATGGTGAAGAACCACGCGTCTCCGCTGCCGACGAGGTCGTGGAGCCGGACGAGGTTGTCGTGCGCGATGTCGGCCAGCGCCCGGAATTCCCTCTTGAAGCGGTACAGCGCCGGTGCGCTCACGCGCGCCAGCGTCTTCAGGGCGACGCGCTCGCCGCGCTCGCGGTCGAGCGCCTCGTACACGATCCCGAAGCCACCTGCCCCGAGCCGCCGGACGATCTGAAAGCGCTCGGGGACATGCGGCATGGAGGGCTACGCGAGGTGAGGTCCCGTATCGGCACCGTATCAGGTCGTGGCGCACGGCGGCCACCGTGAAGCGTGGCCTCCCCGGGCTCTTCGAGGCTGATTGACAATGCCCCGGCGGGTCCCGCATCCTGGGCTCCGATCACCCCCGAGAGGCCCTGGGCCGCAGGAAGATGCCATGAGCACCGTTCTCCATCGTCTGGATCAGTGGGCCAATGAATCTCCTGACGCGCCGGCCCAGCGCTACAAATCCCAGGGCGAATGGAAGGCGCTGACCGCGCGTGACTTCCGTGACCGGGTTCACCATCTGGCGCTGTTCCTCGAGTCGAAGGGCTTCGACGCGAGCCAGATCGGCGCGATTCTCTCGTACAACTGCCCGCAGTGGGTGCACGCCGACCTGGCGGCGCTGCTCGTCGGGGGCAAGTCGGCGGGGCTCTATCCGAACTCCACGGCGAAAGACATCCAGTACATCCTGACGCACACCGAGGCGACGCTGCTCTCGGTGCAAAACAAGGAGTATTTTCAGAAGATCTCCGGCGAGAAGGGCGAGGCCGCTGTCCCTGACAGCGTGCGATGGATCCTCGTCTTCGACGGCGACACGTCGATCTCTCCGAAGGCGATCTCGTACGACCAGGCGCTGGCCGAGGGCCGCGCGCTCGCGCAGCAGCCGGGCGCGAAGACCTACGCCGACTACCTGGCGAAGATCGATCCCAGGGCCGGCGCGTTCCTGATCTACACGTCGGGCACGACGGGCAACCCCAAGGGGGCGATGCTCTCGCACGACAACCTGGCCTACACGTCCGACGTCGCGGCGAAGTACTGGGGCCTGCCGTTCGCGCGTGGCTCGATGTTCTCGTTCCTCCCGCTCTGCCATATCGCCGAGAAGCTGCAGAACGTGGGGGTCGGTATCACCCAGCGTTCGACCGTCAATTTCTGCTCGAAGTTCGAGAACGTCTCGGTCGAGCTCCCCGAGGTGCAGCCCACGCTCTTGCTGTGCGTGCCGCGGCTCTGGGAGAAGATGATGGAAGGCGTGATGGCGAAGGTGCGCGGCGGCAAGGGCGCCAAGAAGAAGCTCGCGGAGTGGGCGCTCGCCGTCGGCGCCCGCGTGGCCGAGGCGAAGTACGCGAAGCGGGCGCCGAGCCCGCTCGATGCCCTGCAGCTCAAGCTCGCCGACAAGCTTGTGCTGAGCAAGGTGCGCGCCGCGCTCGGCCTGGGCAAGGCCGAGATCCTGGCCTCGGGCGCGGCGGCGCTCGCGCCGCACATCTCGACGTGGTTCCGCGCGCTGGGCCTCGAGATCCTCGAGGATTTCGGCCAGACCGAGTCGACGGGCGTCATCTGCATGACCGAGCCGGGCGTCGAGAGCGCGGGCACGGTGGGCAAGCCCGTGCCTGGCATGGAGTTCAAGCTGGCCGAGGACGGCGAGATCCTGACGCGCGGCCGGCACGTGTTCGTTGGTTATCACAAGGACGAAGCGGCGACCGCGGCGGCGCTCGAGGACGGCTGGCTGCACACGGGCGATCTCGGCGAGTGGAACGAGCGCGGGCAGCTCAAGATCCGGGGTCGCAAGAAGGAGATCCTCAAGACCTCCGGCGGCAAGATGATCGCGCCGCTGCCGATCGAGGAGAAGCTCAAGGCGGCGGAGATCATCAGTCAGGTGTGCATGGTGGGCGACGGCCGCAAGTACCTCTCGGCGCTGATCACCCTGACCGAGGTGAAGCTCGCCGAGCTCAAGGGCGGCGGCGCCCTGAGCGGCGACACCGCGATCACGAGCCCCGAGGTGGTCCGCCAGGTGAAGGTGCACATCGACGCGCTGAACGCCGAGCTCGCCAGCTTCGAGCAGATCAAGAAGTTCACGGTCCTCATCCGCGAGTTCTCGGTGCAGGACGGCGAGATGACGCCGACGCTCAAGATGAAGCGCAACGTGATCGAGCAGCGCTTCCGAAGCGTGATCGACCAAATGTACTCTGACTGAAGCGGGTGAGCCCCGCGGGCGCCGTTCAGATCGGAAGTGGGGGGAGGGGAGGGGCCGCCAAGATGGGGAGAGAAGAAGGGGGCTTGGCGGCCTCTTTGTGCGAGCGGGCCTTAGTGGCGCTGTCGTGAATCAGCCCTTCGCGAAATAGGCTTCGAGATCGTCGGCTCCGCCGATGTACTTCCCGTCGACGAAGACCTGCGGCGTCGACGACTTGCCGCTCACCGCACGCAGGCGGCGCGGCGAGGCGGCCACCTCCTCGTAGGGCACATTCCGCTCCTCCAGGAGCCGCTTCGCCTTGGTGCAGTAGCTACACCCCGGCTTCGTGAACAGCAGCACGTCGTGCGGCGCCTTCGACGACGGATCCAGGTGCTTCAGCATCGTGTCGGCGTCCGACACGTCGAAGGGATCGCCCTCCACCTCGGGCTCGATGAACATCTTCTTGATCACGCCGTCGTCGACAAGCATCGAGTAGCGCCACGAGCGCTTGCCGAACCCGAGGTTCGCCTTGTCGACGAGCATGCCCATCTTCTCGGTGAACTCCCCGTTCCCGTCGGGCAGGAACTGGACCTTGTCCGCGTGCTGGTTCTTGCACCACTCATCCATCACGAACGCATCGTTCACGGACACGCACGCGACCGTGTCCACCCCGCGCCGCTTGAACTCGTCCGCGAGCTCGTTGTAGCGCGGCACATGGCTGCTCGAGCAGGTCGGCGTGAAGGCGCCCGGCAGCGCGAACACCACCACCTTCTTGCCCGCGAACACGTCCTTGGTAGTCACGTCCTTCCACTGACCGTCGATCCGCGTGCGAAACGTGACATCCGGAACGCGCTGCCCTTCGAGATTCTTCAACATGACTGTCCTGCTCCTCCAGTGAGCTTCTCGTCGCCATCGGAACGGCAACCGCTTGTTCAACGTCGTGCGGCGCTCCACGTGGCGCTCTGCGGCCGGCGAGAACTTAACCCCGACCTTCGACTCCGGCCAGCCGTCGCGCGTCATCTCGGGTGCCCGCGCGCCGGCGCGCGCCATGCTGCACAGCCCGCTGTCGCGTTTCTGCAGCCGCCCGGCGCCGGAGCGCGCCCGACAGACGACCGCGACGCAGGGCCGCTCTCCCGGGACAGGGCGAGCTGCCCGGCCGCGCCGCGCCGGCTCGGGACGCCGCCCGCGAGCCCCCGCAGCGGCGCGCGAGCAGGACGCCGGTCAATCGCCCCGCGCCAGATCCACCGCGCGCCAGAGGTACCAGCTCGCCGCCGTGCGGTAAGGCCTCCAGCGCTCGCCGCGCCGCTCGAGGTCCTTGCGCGCCGGCAGGTCGGGCAGCTTGAACGCGATCGCGAAACCTTTGCGGATGCCGTAGTCGTCCACAGGCAGCACGTCGGGGCGGCCCAGGCGGAACATGAGGAGCATCTCCACCGTCCAGCGGCCGATGCCGCGCACCTGGGTGAGGCGCTCGATGATCGCCTCGTCCTCCATGCCGTGGACCTCGGCGAGCGTCGGGAGCTCGCCGTCCTGCGCCCTCCGCGCGAGGTCGCGCAGCGAGAGGAGCTTCGCGCGCGAGAGGCCGGCGGCGCGGAGCTTCTCGTCCGAGGCGCGCAGGATCTGCTCGGGCGTGGGGCCCTCGTGCGCGCGGGCGAAGAGCGCCCGCACGCGCGCGAAGATGGTCGCCGCGGCCTTGCCGGTGAGCTGCTGGTAGACGATCGACTCCGCGAGCGCGACGAAGAGGCTCGATGTCCTGTCGAGCCGCATCCCGAAGGGCCCGACCGCATCGATGATGCGCGCGAGGGCCGCGTCGGACGCGCGCAGGCGCTCGACGGCGGCGGCCGGGTCGAAGCCGAGGGCGCCGCCGCCGTCGGCCTGGAGCGCGCCGGCCGCCCGGGCGCTCTCGATCGAGAGGAGGCGGAGCTTCGTCGTGACGCCGCCGTTCGCCGAGAAGCCGCCGACCTTGCCGCCGGCGGCGAGCACGCGGTGGCACGGCACGAGGATCGCGAACGGGTTGCGCCCGAGCGCTTGCCCCACGGCGCGCGCCGCGCCGAGCGACCCGAGCCGCGCCGCGATGTCGCCGTAGGTCAGCGTGGCGCCCGGCGGGATGGTGCGCGCGACCTCGTAGACGCGGCGGTGGAACGGCGGCACGCGCTCCATGTCGAGCGCGACGCCGGACAGATCGCTCGCCTCGCCGCGGAGGAGCGCGACGATCGCGTCGACCGCGCGCTGCACGTCGGGCGGGGGCGGCGCCTCGCGCGCGTCAGGGACGCGCTCCAGCAGGCGCGCGCGCGTGCCCTGCTCGCGCCCCTCCGGGAGCTGCAAGAGGGCAACGCCGCGCGTGCCCCACGCGATGCCGCACCGGCCGATCGCCGTATCGAAGAGGAGGAAACCGTGTGCCGTCATGGGGGGTCGGCGCGGCGGAGCGCCCGCGTCCGGCGGCCATCCTAGGAGCGCGCGGCGAGCCGGTCTTGGAAGATCTTGCGATCCCCTCGCGCCGCCCGGCGGAAGCCGCGGGGCGAGACGCCGGCGGCGCGATGGAAGGTGCGGACGAAGTTGGAGAGGTCGCCGAACCCGACGTCGAGCGCGATGTCGGTGATGGACCGGGCGCCGTCGGCCAGGAGGCGCGCCGCGCGGCGCAGGCGGGCGCGGACCAGGTACTGGTGCGGGGTCACGCCGAGCACCCTCGCGAACAGCCGCAGGAAGTGGAACGGGCTGAGCCCGACCTCCCGCGCGGCGCCCTCGAGATCGATCGGCTCGTGCGCGTGCTCGTCCATCCAGACCGCCGCCTCCACCGCGCGCCGGCGGTCGCGCGAGAGGGCCTCCTGCGGCCGCTGCACCCGGCCGGAGGCGACCTCGACGAAGCGGGCGGCGAAGAGCATCCCCGCCTCGTCGAGGCCGATGTCGCTCTTGCCCTCGGCGGCCGCCTGCGCGAGCTCGCCGAGCACCATCAGCTCGGGCAGCGGCGGCACGCCGCCGGTCCGAAAGGTCCCGGCCGGGGCGCCGAGCGCCTCGACAAGCGCCGGCGCGAGGTGGATGGACAGGCACTCGTCGCCGCCGCGGACGTGGTCGTGCGTGCACATGTACTCGTCGCCGGGGTGGCCGATCAGGAGCGAGCCGGCCACGAGCTCGAACGACCCCCCTCGCACCCGGTAACCGAAGCTGCCCTTGCGCACGTAGGAGACCGAGAAGCCGCGGTGCAGCTCGGCGAACGGCGCGTCGGCAGGTCCGGCGCTGCACCGGTAGTCGAGCACCGAGAGGGCCTCGCGCTCAAGCACCGTCGTGACCCTCATGCGTCACCGACTGTACCCGCGGCGGAGCGGCCGAGCAACGCGCCGCCGCGGCCGCCTGGCGCGCCCGCGGCGGAGGCGTCGAGGGGGCGTGTGCGCCGCTCAGGCCTCCGGGTCGTCGCGGCGCTTGTGGCCCCTGACCATCGCGATCGGCAGGATCGCGGTGCCGAACCGGTCGATCTCGGCCACCTCGGAGAACCCCGCGCCCGTGAGCACCGCGGGGAGCCGGTCCGCGAGGTTGTCGTCGAAGCGGTGCACGAGGGGGTCGTCGCGGCGATGCGCGAGCCGCTCGAACCAGCGGAGCGCGCCCACGACCGCGCGGCCGGGCGCGCTGCGCGGCGACCCGAAGTCGGCGAGGAGCAGCGCGCCGCCGGGGCGGAGCACGCGGAGGATCTCCTCGGCCGTCCGCCGCTTGTCGTCCGCGGCGAGGTGGTGGAACATGAGGCTCGACGCCACGCGATCGAAGGTGCCGTCCGGATACGGCAGCTCCCACGCCATCGCCCGCTCGAAGCGCACCCCCGCGCCGGCGCGCGCGGCCTTCTCGCGGGCGAGGGCGAGGACCTCGCCGTCGCCGTCGATCGCGTGGACCTCCACCCCGGGATGGCGCCGCTGCGCGAGCACCGCGAGCGTGCCGGTGCCGCAGCCCACGTCGAGCACCTTCTGGCCGGGGGCGAGCTGCAGGTGCGCGACGAGCTGGCTCCGGAAGGCGTCCTCGCGGAGGAGCAGCCGGACCAACGGGTCGTAGAAGCGCGTCAGGACGGCGGGGCCAAAGGCGTGGATGTAACGGGCGTGCGTGTGCGTGTGCGTGTGCATGGGCGTCTCCTGCTGGGGTGTCGCGCCGGGGAGGACGCACCGGCCGCGAGCTTATTACACCTGCCTCGCCCTGATATGCGCCGGCCGGCGGGCCGCGCGGGCATCGGCATGTCCTGCCGGCGACGACCGGCGGCGTCCCGGAGCTCCGGGAGCAGCGCTGCGGTCCCTGGCTCCACGTCCGCTGAGTTCGACGAGACAGCGGCGTTCCGGCGACCGCCTACCGGGCCGGCCTTGGATCGAGTACTCGTTCTCCGTGACGCGCTATCACCTCGGCATCCCCGCGCTCATCTCCTGTCTCGTCCTCGCCGGATGCAATGCGATCTCGGGTATCGACAGCCTGACCTTCGACGGCGTGGGCGCGAGCGGAGGAGGCGGCGCCTCGCCTGGCCATGGCGGCGGCGGCGGAGCGGGCGGCGACGGCGGTGAGGCCGGCGGCGGCGATGCGTCGGGCGGTGGCGGCGATGCATCGGGCGGCGGCGGCGATGCATCGGGCGGCGGCGGCGATGCATCGGGCGGCGGCGGCGGCGGCGAATGCGACGGGAGCCCGTGCCCGGTGCCGCGAGGCGTCGAGCTCGTGGACCCGACGTTCACCGAGCTGCGCGGCAGTTCCACTGCGGGTACCCCCATCATGGACGTGTGCCCGGATGGGCAGGTCGCCCTCGGTTATCGAGGGGTCCTGGCGTCGCTGAGGGAGTCGTTCATCCTCGGCAAGATTCAGGCGCAGTGTGGCCACCTGGAGCTCACCGGAGCCGGTCCGTATACGATCACCACGACGCCCGGCGACGTGACTCCGGTCCGGGGCGAATTGGGCGACGAGCCGTGGGAGCTCATGTGCCCGGAGCACGAGGTGGTCGTGGGCTTCGGCGGCCGGGCTGGCAGCTTCGTGGACTTCTTCTCCATCGGTTGTGCGCCGCTCCTCGTGACGGGGGCGCCCGGCGATCTCCGCGTCGAGTTCGGGCCCCTCTCGTATCCGGGCGGCGCGGGCGGCGAAGGCGGCGAGCCGTTCCCGGACACCGTCTGCGGCGGCTCCCAGGTCCCGAACGCCGTTCAGACCGTGATCGCGACCGCCGTCAGCGCCTTCGGCCTGGGTTGCGCGACGGTCTCGCTCACGTACTGACCCGCCCCATCTCGCCCCCGGGGAGCGCTCGTCTGCGGGCGCGTGCTGACCCGCCTCTCTCGCCCGCGCAGCGCTCGTCTGCGGGCGGGGGCTTCAGGCTGCGCCCTCGAAGCCTGGCAGCGGATCGTAGTCCTGGTCGGGGTCGTCCTCCTCGCCGGGCTCGGCGCAGGCCGGCTCGTCGCCGTCTTCTCCGCCGTCGTCGAGCAGCCCGTCGAACGGCCCGGGGAGCGGGGCCTCCTCGTCCGCCTCGAGCAACGCGTCCATCCCTTCCACCTCGCCGGTCTCGAGGTAGCGCTCCCAGGCCGCCGGGTGATCCCGGGCGCAGAGCGCCGAGAGCGCGGCGATGCCGAGCCGCACGATCGGCTTCCCGTCGGTGCTGCTGCGGGGCCGCGCCCGGAGCTCGCGCGGGGCGTACACGGTGAGCTCGAGGGGCGCCACGTCCGCCACGTGGTAGTGGACGTATTCGCGGATCTCGCCGCCCTTCTGGATTGTCACGCGCTCCCGGTCGAAGGTCCAGCCGAGCGCGCGGACGTGCCGCTCCAGAGCCTCCTCGTCGGCCGGGAACACGTGCAGATCGACGTCGCTGCCGCGGCGGATGTGGCCGGTGGAGACCGAGCCGATGAGCCGCGGCGAGAACGGCGCGAGCGCGCGCATCGCCTCCAGCGCCACGACGCGCAGCGCGAACAGCCGGCGCGTCCGCTGGCTCCCTTCGGCGCGCTCGGCGAAGAGCAGCAGCGCCTCGCGGATCTCCCCGTTGGAGGGCAGGTCCGCGGGCCGGTAGCGCGCCCGCCGTCCCTCCACCTGGCCGAGGATCCGCTTCGCGGCCATCCGCTTGGCGGTGAAGTACTGGTCCACGCCCTCCTCGTACATGAGGCGCGCGGCCTCGGCGGCGATGCGGGTCCGCAGCCCGCCGAATCGCTCGGCGCTCATCGGGTCACCCGCGCTGCCCGCGCCGGCGCCGCGACGACCGCCGGCGCGAGGGCCTGCCGCAGCCGGAGCATCGCGCCGCCGACCATCCGGCCGCCCCGCGGCGCCCCGAACAGGCGCTTCTGCACCACCTGCTGCGCCACCCCGAGGCGGCGCGCGATCTCGCCCTGCGACAGCCCGTCGAAGAAATAGGCCTCGACGACCTCGCGCTGCTTCGCCGTCAGCGCGGTCTCGACCGCGTCCCGCACCGCGGCGCAGAGCCGCTCTCGCCCCGGTGTCTCGGCCTCGTCACCCCAGAGCCGGCGATCATCGCCCCAGCGGTCGACGTCGTCGCAGAGGACCTCCCGGCGGGCCTTGCGCTCAGGCGAGCGGCTCCTTTCGCAGATCATGGGCGGGGGCGGGCTCGCCGCCGATAGAGAGCAGGGGGAAGTCCGCGCCGTCGAGCAGGACCTCCACGGCGGCCTCGGGGCTCAGCACGGTCGCCCCCGGCGAGCGGCCGCCGAGATCCCACCGGCGGAGCCGCGCGAGGTCCGCGAGGGCCTTCGTGCGCCGGAGGCGCCGCCTCGTCGCGCCGGGCGCGCGCAGCAGGTGCAGGTGGTGCCGCACGAGCCAGACCACCCGTGGGCAGACGAGCTCCGCGAGCACGTCGGCCCCCTCCTCGGCGTGGTCGGCGGACGCGAACGCCTTGCCGACGTCGTGGAGCAGGGCCGCGGCCCAGAGCGAGCGATCCGCGGTCTCGCGGCGGGCCAGATCGAAGACCTGCAAGGAATGGAAGAGCGCGTCGCCCTCGGGGTGCCAGCGCGGATCCTGCGGCACGTGGTCGAGGGCGAGGAGGAGATCGAGGAAGTCCTGGTGCATCGAGGGGAGGGCGGTTGGGCCGCCCGCGGGGTGCGGGCGAGCGGTGCCCCTTCACCCTGGGGCGCGGTCACACCCACCGGAAGGCCGCGCGCGCCGGGGGAGCGGAAGGATAGCGCGGTCGCGGGGGCGAGGGGACGCGTCGGGCTGATCCCATGACCAGCTCGCCCTGTTCTGTCCGCTCCAGGCCGCGATCCCCTCGGCGCGACCGATGGCGCCCTCCCGGGCTGTTAGCGCCGCGTCGCCCAGGTTCGTTCCTGATTCCGTGATGGGAAGAATTTGAATCACAGAGGCACAGAGGGCACAGAGGAGAGAGAAGATAGAAGAATTGATCTATCTGTCCTCTGTATCCTCTGTGCCTCCGTGGTTCCTTCTCTCGTGAAACCAGGGAAGTCCTTGGGCCTCTCCCCCGGAGCCGGGGAGCGGGCGATGGTCAACAATGACGGGAGCTTCTCTCCCATGGGGGGGCGACCGTGCAGGTTCCCGTCGACATGTGCAACTCGCAGAAAGGACGCCTGCAGTTCCACCCGAGCGGCGCGGTTCACGTCGTGGCGCCCGCGCGAGACAGGTCGCCGGGGGCAGTGCTTCACCCTCGCTCGACGGAGCATGGCTCGGCCTGTGATCTGAACGAGCTCGTCAGGGCGGGCGCGCCGCCAAGGGGTCCGGGAGGCCGCTCCGGCACGGTCTGGTTAAACGCTCTCTCCTCACATTCTCGCACCACTGCGCCGCTGCGGCGGCTGTGGCGTCGCGGCGCGTCAGTACCCCTGGCTGCTTCCTGAATGTCCTGCGCGTCGCCTCGCCTTCCCAGGGTACGGACCGGGCAGGCACGCCTGCGGGCGCAGCGCGCGTCGTCCTGGCCCCGTTGCCCCGCTCTGGCGCGGTGTCGCCCGTTTGCATACCGCCCCCTTCTGACGGTCCTGTGGAGGACTGCTCCCCGCGCCGGATCGACCACACGAAGCTTCGCGTCCTGCCCGGGATCCGGTATCCTCACGGTTCCCCCCTCGGGAGGTGCGCTGGCGTATGAAGTTCGAGAAAGACGTCATTCTGGCCGGCAAATTTCGCCTGGAGAGAGAGCTGTCGCACGGCGGGATGGGCTCGATCTGGGTGGCGCAGCACGTCCAGCTCGACACGCCCGTCGCCGTCAAGTTCATGCGCGACGTGTATTCGGAGCTGCCGGTGCTTCGCGCGCGCTTCGAGCGGGAGGCGCGCGCCGCCGCGCAGCTCAAGAGTCCTCATATCGTGCAGGTCCACGACTTCGGCTTCGAGGATGAGGTGCCCTACCTCGTCATGGAGCTCCTGCAAGGCGAGGATCTCAACAAGCGCCTCCAGCGGTGCGGCCGCCTCTCGCTCCCGGAGACGCTGCACATCATCGCCCAGGCCGGGAAGGCGCTCCGCAGCGTCCATGAAGCGGGGTTCGTGCACCGCGACCTCAAGCCCGCCAACTTCTTCCTGGCACGCATCGACGGCGAGGATGGCGAGATCGTGAAGCTGCTCGACTTCGGGATCGCGAAGGACATCTCGGCGGCGCTCGCGTCCGACATCTCGGCCACGGGCGAGGTGATGGGCTCGCCCAACTACATGAGCCCGGAGCAGTTCTATGGCGAGCGGGACGTGGACGCGCGCAGCGATCTCTGGTCGCTCGGGGTCATCCTGTTCAAGATGCTCACGGGGCAGCTGCCGTTCCCGGGCGACGCGATCGGCCGCGTGGTCACGAAGGTCATCCTCGGCGCCGTCCCGTCGGCGAGGAAGATCGCCCCCGATCTGCCCAGCGGCATCGACGCGTTCTTCATGCGGGCGCTGGCGCGCGATCGGGACAAGCGGTTCCAGAACGTGCGCGAGATGGTCAACGAGCTCGCGCGCGTCGCGGGCGCGCCGCCGTTCTTTTCGCTCGCGGGGGACACCTCGCTGGGCGCCGGGTGGTCAGGGCGCGGCTCCGGCGGGGCGCCGGGGCTCGCCGACCCCGGCACCCCGCCGGTCGGGCAGCTGACGACGATGCCCATCCAGCGGCGCTCGGACCCGAACGATTTCCGCGCCTCGACGCAGGGCACCTTGACCGACGCGATCAACCTGTCGGCGCCGCACACGGCGCGCGCCGCCATCGCGCGGGCCGCGGGGCGCGTCGCCATCGGGGCGACGATCGCCGTCGTGGGCGTCGGCCTGGGCGTCGCCGCGCTCAACGGATCATCGACCGACGGCGACCGGACCGCGACCCGAGCGTCCGCGGCCGACTCAGCGCCCGCGCTCGCCGCGCCGTCGAGCGGCGCGCCGGCCGGGCTCGCCACGGTCCCCGCCAGCCCGAGCGCCCCCGAGGCGCGCACCGCGGCGGCTCCTGCGGTGGTGCCGGCCCCGTTGCCGCTCGACCCGGGCGCGGGCGCGCCGAACGCCGCCTCCCCGGCGCCGGCGCAGGCATCGCCCGTCCCCTCCGGGGCGGCGGCGCAGAGCGCCGCGCCCGCGCGCCCCACGTCCCCGGCCGCCGCTCGGGCCGCGCCGAAACCGGCGTCGCGCAAGACACCACCGGCTCCTCGCAAGAAGTCCGGCGGGCGCGGGCCGGACTGGGGACTCTAGCCGGGTGGCTCCGCGCCCCCAGAGAGCAGGAATGCGCTTCCGAGCCGCGGTGATGGGCACGCTCCTCCTGGTCACGCTCGCCGGCGCGGAGGCGTCGGCGCAGGCGCCGTCCCCGTCGTCGAGGACGCGACAGGCGGCGGTCACGTACGCCAACCAGGGGTGGACGGCCTACCGAGCCCGCCGGTACCGGGAAGCGCTCCAGGCCTTCCGGCGAGCTGAGGCCACGGTGCATGCGCCGACCTTCCTGATCATGGTCGCGCGCTCCTGCCACAAGCTCGGCCGCCTGACCGAGGCGCGCTCGGTCTACCAGCTCATCGTCGACGAACAGCTCTCGGCCGACGCCTCGCAGGCGTTCCGGCAGGCCCAGGCCGAGGCGAGGACGGAGCTCGAGGCCGTGGCGTCGCGCATCCCCACCGTGGAGATCACCGTGACGGGCGCGGGCTCGGGGGGCGCGCAGGTGGCGCTCGACGGGTTGGACGTGCCGCCGTCGACGCCCGTCGCGCGCGATCCGGGCAGCCACACGCTGGCCGTGGGGGCGCCTGGACGACGCGGGCTGACGAGGCAGATCGTCCTCGAAGAGGGGATGAGGACCCGGGTCGAGGTCGATCTGGCGGCCGGAAAGGTGCGGATCGGGAGCGACGGGACCGAGCACGGCGCGGGCGGCGAGCCGCAGCCGGTCGGCCCTGGGCAGGTCGCGGCCGGCGGCGGCGCCCAGGAGGGCGGCGAGGCGCAGCCAGTCGGCCCTGGGCAGGTCGCGGCCGGCGGCAGCGCCCAGGAGGGCGGCGACGCGGCGGATGGGCGCCCGAGCTCGCGCAGCACCGCGGTCGTGATCACGGGGCTCGCCGCGACCGCCGTGGGGGCGGGGCTCGGCGCCGCGTTCGTGCTCATGTCGAACGAGAAGGCGAGCTCGCAGCAGCTCCTCCTGGGGCCGGCCTGCACGGACCCTGCGCGCTGCCCTGGGCTCGATCTGCGCGGGTACAACGACCTGGGACACGCCAAGGCAGACCTCGCGAACGCGGCGGTCTGGAGCTTCCTGGCCGCGGGCGCGGCGGGGCTCGGCACGGTGGCGTACGTCCTCCTGACAGGGCAGCCCGACGCGCGGGACGCGACGGCAACCAGCCTGTCGGTGATCCCCATGCCGGGCGGGCTCGTCCTCAGCAAGCGCTGGTGAGGTTTCCGAAGAGAGGGATCTTCCCGATGGTGCGCATCGTATCTTGGAGATGGATGGGCTGGGCGCTCTCGCCGATCGTCCCGCTGGTCGCGCTCACCGGAGGTAGCTGCGTCTTTTTCAGCTACGAGGATGTCGTCCCCGGCGCGGGCGGAGCGAGCGGCAGCGCCGGTGGCAGCGTGGAGCCTTGCGGGCAGGGGGGAGGCGGCTGCGGCGTGGCGCCCCCGGAGGGCTGCGCCGGGCCGGGGAGCCATATCTCGACGTGCCTCATCGACGATGGCTTGATCGCGCGGTACTTCCTCGACGCGTACGCCTCGGATGGCAGGCTCGTCGACTCGGGACCGGAGCCGGGGCTCTCGCTCGACGTGGTGCGGGACGGAGAAATGCTCACGCTGGACGGCGAGGCGGGGCGCGTGGGCATCCGCTGGTCGACCCTCGGCGGCAACGCGCGCGTGGAGGCCGCGTTTTCGTCCACCTCCACGCCCCCGAGCAAGCTCCTCGTCGCGAAGGCGGAGCTCACGCTCGAGGCCGTGGTGAGCGTGACGGCCGCGGCGGTCGAGGGCGTGCCGTCTCGCATTCTGTACGTCGGGACCGGTACCGGAGAGCTCGGGAAGTACTCGCTGAGCGCGGGCGACCCCGACGCGATGGGAAACCGAGAGCTGCAGTTCCACGTCTTCGTCGGCTCCCAGGCGCAGTTCGTGGGGCAGTGGTTCATTCCCGCCGAGGAGATAGAGCGGCCATGCGTCCTGCACGTCGTGCTGAACGCCGCCGAGGGCGTCGTCGATCTCTACGTGAACGGCGACGCGCGAACGAACGTGATGCAGGAGCGGCCGCCCGCCGACTACGTCTTCACGTGGGCGGAGCCGATGTGGTATCTCGTGCTCGGTAACAGGCGGAGCGGCGGGCGCGCTTTTCGCGGCTCGATCCAGTATGCCGCGGTGTACGGCACGCCGTTGACTCCCGAGCAGGTGAAGGCCAACGCCGCGACGCTGGCGAAGAGCGACGACGGCCCCGGGATGTGACGAGGACGCCGCCCGCCGCGCGCCAGGACCGCCAGGGGGGCTTGCCGCGAGCGGGCCTGACACTCGTCCGCCCTCGCCCTCATGCCGTTCACGCCCCCGCCGTCACGAATTCTACCAGATCGGTCAGGGTCGCTCCCATCGCGTCGGCGCTCACGCCCAGCTCCTCGGCCGGCAGGCCCATGCGGTTGACCCAGAACGTGGGATAGCCAAACCACCGGGCGCCCGCGGCGTCCCAGCCGGCGAACGGGACGAAGAGGATCTCCTCGCGAGCGAGGCCGAACGCGTCGAGCGCCATCCGGTACGCGCGAGGATCCGGCTTGTACGTCCGCGCCCGGTCGGTGCTGAGCACGTGATCGAACAGGCCTCCCAGGCCGGAGCGCTCGATCGCGGCGTCGAGCATCCCCGGCGTGAAGTTGGACAGGAACGAGAGCCGGACGCCCGCGCGCCGCAGCGACTCGAGCGCCGGCGGCACGTCCGGCCACGCGTCGAGATCGAGATACGCCCCGAGGAGCCGCGCCCGCTTGTCCTCGCCGAGATCGAGCCGCAGCGCCCGCTCGGCGAACACCAGCGCGTCCGCCGTCACCTGCCAGAAATCGGCGTACTCGCGGGCCGCGACCCGGAGCCACGTGTACTCGAATTGCCGGGTGCGCCAGGCCTCGCTCAGCAGGGCTCCCTTGCCCGGACAGAGCTCCTCGGCGAGCGCGGCGATCGGCCGCGGATCGAGGATCGGAAAGGCGTCGAAGGCGATGGCCCTGATCTTCGGGCCTGCCGCCGGCCGCGGCGGCGCCGGCCCGCGCTCGGCGACGCACGAGGCGGTCATGGCCGGCGGGGCCGAGCCCAGGATGCCTGTCGCGGCGGTCCCGGCCACGCGGTTGAGGAATTCACGACGACTCGAATGCATGCTGTCCTCGATCGGATCATCCGATGTGAAGCGCGCGAAATTACGCGGAATCACGCGGAGTCACGCGGAGAGAAGGCGACAACGCGCCAGGGCACGCGGAGACGCGCCGGAGACGAGCGCGCGAATGCGTGGAGGAGAGCATGCGCGCTCCGCCGTTGCCCGGCGATCCGCCATCGCCGTATACTCGCCATGCATCTTTGCATGGCGCGGCGCGCTCCCGGGCCGCCGCGCCCCGCGCGCGGGAGCCATGCTCGACTGGGACGATCTGCGCTACTTCCTCGCCGTCGCGCGGCACGGCAACCTCTCGGCCGCCGCGCGCGCGCTCAAGGTCACCCAGCCGACCGTGGGGCGGCGCATCGACGCGTTCGAGCGGCGCCTCGGGGCGAAGCTCTTTCAGCGCTCGCCGTCGGGGTTCGCGCTCTCGGCCGCGGGCGAGAGCGTGCTCGGCCACGCCGAGCGCATGGAGCAGGGGGCGCTCGCCGCCGAGCGCGCCGCCTCCGGCCGCGACGCCGGCCTGAGAGGCCACCTCCGCATCACCGCGTCCGAGTGGCTCGCCGTCCGCGTCCTCGGGCCGCTGCTCGTCCCCTTCCTCGCGCGCCACCCCGCCATCTCCGTCGACCTCATCGCGGATGCGCGCTGGCTCAGCCTCCCGCGGCGGGAGGCGGATATCGCCCTTCGCCCCGCCGCGTTCGAGCACCAAGAGGTCTTCCAGCGCGAGGTCGCGCGGATCGGTTTCGGCCTCTACGCGTCGGAGGCCTACCTCGCCGAGCGCGGCCTGCCGGACTGGGACCGGCAGTGCGAGGGCCACGCCCTCGTCACGATGAACGACGAGCCGCCGGCCATCGCCGATCTGTCATGGCTGCGCGCCGTCGCCGCGAAGGCCCGCGTCGCCGCCCGCACCAACGGCCGCGAGACCCAGGCGACCATGGGGGCCGCCGGCGTCGGGCTCGTCTGCCTGCCGCGCACCCTGGGCGACGCGACGGCGGGGTTGCGCCTGCTCTCGCCGCCGTCGCCCCCGCCCGAGCGCGCGCTGTGGCTCGGGGTGCACCGCGACACGCGCGGGGTGCCGCGCGTCAAGGCGGTCGTCGCGTTCGTCATCGACGCCCTCGGGCCGCTGCGCGGCGCCCTGCGGCCCGGCGCGCGGCCGCGCGAGACCCGGTGACGCGCGCTCCCGGCTACCGGCCCTGGCCGAGCTGACACTCCCTGTGCGCCTCGAAGGCAGGCGCGCAGTCCATGTACACGAAATCGGTGTCGCACGCCGACTCGCGGGAGCCCAGGCACTCGAAGAGCGGATCGAGCCACGCCGAGATCTCCTCGCAGGTCGTGAACGACCCGATGTGGACGATCCCGCCCATGCAGTCGAAGTACGGCGCGGTCAGGTCGTTGCAGGGGCGCGGCTCCGAGAGCAGAGCGACGCAGGCCTCGCGACAGCCGGGCTCCCGGCACGCCGTGTCATCGAAGAGCTCGCAGAAGAAATCGCACGAGGCCCTCACGGACTCGGCCGAGCCCGTCCCGCTGGAGCTCGCCGTCTGCGGGCCCGCGCTCGCGCTCGCGCTCGACGTCGCGTTCGCGCTCGACGTCGCGCTCGCGCCCCCGGAGCCGTCGTCGCCCCCCGGGGAGCCGTCGACCACCACGCTCCCGCCGCAGGCGCTCGCCCCCGCGAGCGCGACGAGCGAAGCCAACCGCGCTGAAAGCAGCGTCGTTCTCATCCCCGGGAGTCTACACCCGGGCGGGCAGGGGAGGGGCGCTCGCCGCCGGGCGCCCCCGGCCGATCACTCCACCGCCTGCGACTGCTCGATCGCGTCCTCGCGGCGCTCCCGGCGGTTGCACGCGAGCACCTTCTTGCGGACGCGCACCGCGTCGGGCGTGACCTCGACGAGCTCGTCGCCGTCGATCCACTCCATCGCCGTCTCGATCGTGAGCAGCCGCGGGCTGGCCAGGAGGACGTTCTCGTCCTTGCCGTGGTTGCGCACGTTGGAGAGCTTCTTCTCCTTGATCACGTTGACGTCGGTGTCGTTCGGCCGGTTGTGCTCGCCGATGATCATCCCCTCGTAGACCTCGACGCCGGGGACGATGAAGAACATCCCGCGCGGCTGGAGGTGGTGCAGCGCGTACGGGGTCGCCACGCCGATGCGATCGGCGACGATGGCGCCTGTCGGGCGGCGCATCATCGGGCCGCCCCAGGGCGACCAGCCGTCGAACATCGTGTTGAGCAGGCCCGTCCCGCGCGTCGCCGTCAGGAACTCGCCACGGAAGCCGATGAGCCCGCGCGACGGCACCCGGAACTCGAGGCGCGCGCGCCCGAAGCCGGGGTTCGTCATCTTCACCATCCGGCCGCGCCGGCCGCTGAGGCGCTCGGTCACGATGCCGACGTAGGTGTCCGGCGCGTCCACGACCACGAGCTCGACCGGCTCCATCACCTCGCCGTTGATCTCGCGCGTCACGACCTCGGGGTTCGAGAGCTGCATCTCGTACCCCTCGCGCCGCATCGTCTCCACCAGGATCGCGAGCTGGAGCTCGCCGCGGCCGAGCACCACGAACGTGTCGGGCACCTCGGTCGGCTCCACCCGGATGGCGAGGTTCTTCATCGCCTCGCGCTCGAGCCGCTCCTTCAGGTGACGGCTCGTCAGGTACTTCGACTGCTTGCTCTTGCCGGCGAACGTCGACGTGTTCACGCCGATCTTCATCTTGATCGTCGGCTCCTCGACCACGATCCGCGGCAGCGCCTCGGGGCTCGCCGGATCCGCGATCGTGTCGCCGATCGTGACCGCATCGAGCCCCGCGATGGCGATCACCTCGCCCGCGACGGCGCTCTCGACCGAGACCCGCTTCAGCCCCTCGTAGGCGTAGAGCATCTTCACGTAGCCGCGCGACTGCCCGTCCTCGCCGAGGAGCGCGACGTCGGCGCCGGACCGGGCGGTGCCCCGGACCACGCGGCCGACCGCGAGCCGGCCCACGTAGTCGTCGTGGGTCGTGTTGCAGACGATGACCTGGAGCGGCCCGTCAGGGTCGCCGGAGGGGCCGGGGACCCGCTCGAGGATGGTCTCGAAGAGCGGCACGAGGTCCGTGCCCTCGTGCTCGAGCTCGCGCTTGGCCTGGCCGAACTTCGCGACCGCGTAGAGCGTCGAGAAGTCCATCTGCCCGTCGCTCGCCTCGAGATCGCAGAAGAGGTCGAACACCTCGGAGAGCACCTCGTGGGCGCGCGCGTCGCTCCGGTCGATCTTGTTGATGACGACGATGATCGGGAAGCCGCGCTGGAGGCACTTCGAGAGCACGAACCGCGTCTGCGGCAGCGGGCCCTCGGCGGCGTCGACGAGGAGCAGCGCCCCGTCGGCCATCATCAGCGTGCGCTCGACCTCGCCGCCGAAGTCGGAGTGGCCGGGGGTGTCGACGATGTTGATCTTGACGCCGCGGTACCGGATGCTCGTGTTCTTCGCGAGGATCGTGATGCCGCGCTCCCGCTCGAGGTCGTTCGAGTCCATGACCCGCTCGGCCACGACCTCGTTTTCCCGGAAGGCGCCCGACTGGCGGAGCATGTGGTCGACGAGGGTCGTCTTCCCGTGGTCGACG
This sequence comes from Sorangium sp. So ce887, assembly GCF_051521455.1. Lineage (NCBI taxonomy): Bacteria > Pseudomonadati > Myxococcota > Polyangiales > Polyangiaceae > Sorangium > Sorangium sp. So ce887. The sequence goes on from NZ_CP150354.1 coordinate 1,433,660, forward strand.
TGGGCGACGATGGCGATGTTGCGGAGGTCATTACGCGGCATATATACAGCGGCGGCCGTTTAGCACGCGTTCCACGGAGGAGCGAGCCCATCCTCGCTAGAGCTCGAACGTTCGGACCGCGCGCGGCGCGAGACCTGCGAGCGGAGCGGGCGAGGTGAGCGGGAGCGATTGACAGCCGGAGGGGCGCTACCGTAGGGTGCGCCCGCGCTGGTGCCTGGGCGCCTGTCCAGGCTGAATAGGGAACCCGGTGAAATTCCGGGGCTGCCCCGCAGCGGTAAGCGAGAACGACCTCCCACGACAAGCACTGGCCCGCGAGGGCTGGGAAGCGGTGGACAGTAGGAAGCCGGCCCGGCCGGAGCGCTCGCGAGCCCGAAGACCTGCCAGCGCCCGGCGACGGGGAGACATCCGATGCCGGTTCGACCTGGGAGCCTCGAGGGAGGCGGTTAGGTCCGAGCCGGTGCATCTCTGCGCACGTCCCGGATCCCGAACCGCCCCCCGCGATGCCTTTCGGTCGCCCGTGGGGGCGAGAGGTCGGTCCAGCGCATCGCGCCGGATTCGCCTTTTCTTCCTCGCGGAGCTCGACACGAGCGGCCCGGCGCCGCTCCGCGCGATTGCAGCGAAGGAGGACACGAATGCTCCGCGAGACGGTCACGAACGGCCACGAACACCGCCATCCGCTCCGTTGGATCGCCGCACTGGCCCTCTTGCTGGCAACCGCGCGGCCGGCGCGCGCCGAGGTCGAGCCGCCGGAGGCACCCGCGGACGGGGGCGCGCTCGAGGTCACGGTGCAGGCGGAGAAGCCGGGCAGCGAGGCCGCCTCGCGCGTCTCGGTCGGGTACCGCGAGCTCGAGCTCAGGCCGAGGCTCCGGCCGGGCGACATCCTCGAGGCGGTCCCCGGGCTCTTCGCCGTGCAGCACGCCGGCGGCGGCAAGGCGAACCAGTATTTCCTGCGCGGCTTCGACGCGGACCACGGGACCGACGTCGCCTTCTTCGTCGACGGGGTGCCCGTCAACCTGGTCAGCCACGGCCACGGGCACGGCTTCACCGACCTCTACTTCATGATCCCGGAGCTCGTGACAGGGCTCGACGGCTACAAGGGGCCTTATTACGCGAGCATCGGCGATTTCGGCACGGCGGGCGCCGTCAACCTCCGCTTCGCCGAGAAGCTCGACGAGAGCACCGCGCAGCTCAGCGTGGGGCAGTACGGCATCCTGCGCGGCCTCGTGATCGCCTCGCCGGATCTCGGCGACGATTGGCGCGCGGTGGCCGCGGCGGAGGTCTACCGGAACGACGGGCCGTTCCTCAATCCGGAGCGGCTCGAGCGCTTCAACGTGTTCCTGAGGGCGACGCACGACCTCGGCGGCGCCGGGAAGGTCCAGATGACCTGGATGTCCTACGGGTCGACCTGGTCCGGCTCCGGCCAGATCCCGGCGCGCGCCGTGTGCGGCGAGGGCGAGCAGGGCGGCCTGAACCCCCCGCCCTCCGCCTTCGGACAGCCGTGCATCGATCATTTCGGCGCGGTCGATCCGACCGAGGGCGGGTCGACCGCGCGGCACATGGGGTCCGTCTCCCTCTCGACCGCGTGGCGGGACGCCGACCTGAGCGCGATGGCTTACCTCCTCAGCTATCGCTTCACGCTGTACTCGAACTTCACGTTCTTCAGCGAGGACCCCGTCCACGGCGATCAGATCGAGCAGAACGACGACCGCACCGTCGCAGGCGCCGATCTCCGGTTCCGCAAGCAGTTCGAGCTCGGGGGGGCGAGGTTCACGACCTCGCTCGGCGCGCAGCTCCGCGCGGACGGGATCGACAAGTCGCTCCACCACGACCAGGCGCGCGAGCGGCTCGAGGAGAGGGACCGGACCCACATCGACGAGGGCCAGATCGGCGTCTACGTCGAGCAGGACGCCCGGCTCCGGCGCTGGCTCCGCCTCGTGCTCGGCGCGCGCGGGCAGTGGATCGACGTCAACGTGGACGACCTGCGCGAGGACCTCCAGGCGACCGGGAACAGGTCGAGCGGCGCCCAGGGGCAGATGCAGCTCCTCCCGAAGCTCACGGCGATCGTCTCGCCGATCGACGGGGTCGATCTCTTCGCCCACTACGGGCGCGGCTTCCACTCGAACGACGCCCGGGGCGTGGTGCTGGCCCAGGGGGCGGCGACGCTGATCACCCCCGCGACGGGCTACGAGGTCGGCGCGCGGGTCGCGCCCGTGCGCGGGCTCTCGCTGAGCGCGGCCGGGTTCCTGCTCGATCTCGACTCCGAGCTGGTCTGGAGCGGCGACGCCGGCGTGACCGAGGCGTCGGGGCAGACGCGGCGCTACGGGGTCGAGATCGGCGCGCGTTACCGGCTCGGGAGCTGGCTCTTCGCCGACGTGGACGCGACCTTCACCCGCGCGCGCTTCCGCGTGAACGCCGGCAACGCGAGCGCGGTCGCCCTCGCGCCGACCCGGACGCTGACCGCGGGGGTCGGCGTCCGCCCGACGTTCGGCGCGTTCACGCCGTTCGCCGCCCTGCGGATCAAGGCGATCGGCGCGCGGCCCGCGACCGAGGACGAGTCGCTCACCGCCGAGGGGTTCACGGTCGTCGACGCGAACGCGGGGCTCCGGTGGAGGAACGTCGAGGTGGCCGTGGACATCCAGAACCTCCTCGACACGACGTGGCGCGAGGTCCAGTTCGCGAGCGACTCGCGGCTGCCGTACGAGCCGGCCGCGGTCACGGGGATCCACTACTCGCCGGGGTGGCCCTTCACGGCGATCGGGCGGGCGACGCTGTACTGGGAGTGAGGGGGTGCTGCGCTCAAGCCCGCGTGGCCGAGCGCGCGACCCTGGCGTGCGCGGGGGCGAGGGAATGACGTTCGCGGCGGCAGCGGCGGCAGCGGCGGCGGAAGGAGGCAGGCTCGCGACCCGCGGTGCGCGCGTGTATCGTTCGCGCAGCCATGCCGACGCCCCGCGACGTCTTGCTGCTGCTCCCCCGGGCTGATCTCACGGCCCTGGCCGACCGCTTCGGGGTCGACCTGCCCGACCGGCGGAAGAAGGCGGCGATCATCGACGCGATGCTCTCGGCGCCGGAGCTGCAGGTCGAGGAGCTGCTGCGCGCTTTGCGCATCGATGAGCTGAAGGAGCTGTGCCGTGCGCTCGGCCTCGACGCTCGCGGGCGTGACAAGACCGTCCTCGTCGCGCGTCTGCTGGAGGACCGCTCCCCTGAGAGCGCGGCGCGCGGCGCCGCGGGAGCACAGGGAGCCGTAGCGGCCCGGCTCGGCCCAAGGAGCGCAGCGCAAGACGGTCGGCTGACGAAGGAACAGATCGTGGGCTGCCTGCTCGAGGCAGACAAACTCCTTCGGCACGCGCTCGGTCCGAGCGGGCAGCACCGGATGACGATCGCCGTCCTGCTCCTCCTGAAGCGCCTCAACGACGCGGAACCCTCCACGTTCAACGTCGCCGTGCCGGTCCACGCGCGATGGGCGACGGTGGAGGGGAGCTTTCCGGAGGTCGACCTGGCGCTCAACCGGGCCTGTGCGGCGCTCGAGGAGAGCAATCCGGCTCTCGACGGCGTGCTTTCCTGGGTTGACTTCACGGACGAGCGACGCTTCGGGGATCGCAGGGAGCGCCTCCGCCTCCTCTACAGGCTCGTCCAGCTCCTCTCGGGGATGTCGCTTCGAGACGGGGATCTGGCCACGCCCGACACGCTGGGGCGCGCCTTCCAGATGTTTCTCGAGGAGATGGACCTCCGGGACGCGAAGCGCGCCGGTGAGCCCCACCCCACGATCGCGATCGCGGAGCTGATGGCGGAGCTGCTCGCCCCCTCCGAGGGGATGCGTATCTACGATCCGGCGTGCGGCTACGGCGCCTTGCTGGTCGCGTGCGCGACTTACGTCGAGCGCCGCGGCGGAGACGGGCGAAGCCTCTCGCTCCGTGGTCAGGAGAAGAGCATCGAAGCCTGGACGCTCGCCAGGATCAACATGCTCCTGGCCGGTCTGCCGGACGCACAGATCGACAGGGGTGACACGCTTCGCGATCCGCGCAGCACCGTGGACGGGCATCTCGTGCAGCACGACCGCGTCCTCTGCGTTCCGCCGGTCGGCCTCTCGTGGGGGGGGCATGACGTGGTGGAGCGCGACCGTCACGCGCGCTTCCGGTATGGCGTGCCTCCTAGAAACCGCAGTGAATTCGCTTTCTTGCAGCACATGCTCGCCAGCCTCCACCCTTCGGGGGTGATGGCGATGCTGGCGCCCGGCGGCGTGCTGTTTCGCGGAGGAACCGAGGGGGAAATCCGCAAGGGAATGCTGCAGGACGACCTCTTTGACGCGGTGGTCGGGCTCCCTGCCAACCTGCTGCCAGCGAGGAGGGGCCCCGCTGCGCTCCTCGTACTGAGCCGCGACAAGCCGGCGTCGAGAAAGCGAAAGGTGCTCTTCATTGACGCCTCGGGAGGGGTCCAGGAGGGGCGTACGAGGAACCGGCTCGGGCCCGATGACGTGGTGAAGATGGCGACGACCTTCCGGTCGGCCAGCGACGTCCCTGGTGTTGCACGCCTCGTCGACGTCGACGAGATCGCGGCGAACGGGTTCAGCCTGGCAGTGCGCCGGTATGTCGACGACGGCGCGCCACCGAGCGATGAAGCCCCGGTACAGATGTGGCGGCGCGTCGAGCTCAGGAACTACCGGAGCATCGCGGAGGCCAGCGTCGAGCTGGCCCCTTTCACGGTGCTCGTCGGCCCGAACGGCAGCGGCAAGTCCAACTTCGCAGACGCTATCGTGTTCGCGCGCGACGTCGCGACGGACGCCGCGACCGCGGTCGAGCGGCGCGGCGGACTCGCCGGTATCAGGCGCTGGCAGCCGGCGGAGGAGAATGACCGAACCGAAGTGCACGTCGACGTCCGCGCCGCGACGTCGCGCGCGGCCCTGGAGACAGACTACCTGCGTCACCGGTTCACGATCCGCGCGAAGGGCGATGGATTGTGGGCGTTTCGCAGTGAGACCATCGAGCGATTCGTCCGAGGCGCCCCGGTGCTCTGGGTCGAGCGGACGCCCGAGGGACTGGAGGTGGAGACCGCGTCGGGGACGCGCCTGGTCTCGAGCGAGAGCGCCTACATGCCCAGCGAGACCGCGAGCGCCATGGTGTTCGCGCGCCAGCTCGTCGAGTTCGCCACGGCCACAGCGCTCAGGAACGTCACGCGGATCCGGCTGGACGCCGAGGCCATGCGAAAGCCGCAGGTCGCGACCGAGAACACCCGCCTGGACGAGTCGGGGAACAACATCGCCGTGGCGCTCCGGAGCCTCGATGCCGAAGGGCAGGCGCGCGTCCTCGCCGCCATGCAGCAGATCGTCCCGGGGCTCTTGCGCATCGCCGTGGAGGCGTTCGATCGCTTCCTGCTCCTCAAGTTCGAGCAGCGTCAGCCCGGAGGACACGTGGCGCGGTTCTCGGCGAGCGAGATGTCGGACGGCGCGCTTCGCGCGCTCGGGATCCTCGTCGCCGCCCAGCAGATGACCGGAGACGAGCTCGTGATCATCGAGGAGCCCGAGGTCGCGATCCACGTCGGAGCCGCCCAGCTGCTCTTCGATGTGCTCAAGGACGCGTCGACGAGGGGCTCTCTGCTGATCACCACGCACAGCGCCGATCTGCTCGACGCCGCGCGCGAGGAGGAGATCCTCGTGTGCTCGTACCGTGACGGGGTGACGCAGATAGGTCCGCTCTCCTCGGCGCAGCGCGACGTCGTTCGACAAGGGCTGTTCTCCGTCGCCGAGCTGATGCGCTCCGAGCCGCTGCGGATCGAGGGGGAAGAACCCGCGAGCGTCCAGCTCTGAGCCCGATGAGGCGGCTCGTCTGCATCGTCGAGGGCAAGGGCGAGGTCGCTGCCATCCCGAACCTCTGTACGAGGATCCTCCGCCAGTACCTCGGAGACATTGCGTGGATCGTCGATCAGGATCCGATCCGGCAACCTCGTGGCAAGCTGGTGGACGGGACGCGCAAGAGCCCGCTGCGCCTCTGTCACGCCGAGGGGGTGCGCCGCGCCGTGCTGCTCGCGCGGCAAACCCGGAAGGCCGACGCCGTGCTCGTCCTGTGCGACGCGGACGCCGATTGCCCTGCGACCTGGGGCCCGGACGCGGCGCGCGTGGTCAAGGAGCTCATGTCCGGCGACGCCGTGATGGCTGTTTGTGAGTACGAGACGTGGTTGCTTCTCAACTTTGCGGAGGATGCCCTGCGGCGGGCTGGAGCCCCCATGCCGGAGAGCATACGCGGCGCCAAGGAGGTGCTGAGACGGCTCGTCCCGGGCTACCTGCCGACAACGCACCAGCTGAGCGAGACACGGAGGATCGACATCGCCCTCGTCCGCAGGCGATCCGACAGCCTCGACAAGCTCGTCCGGGCGCTGGCAACGATCTCGGGCATGCCCCTTCCGGATCGCTGAGCTGGCTGCGTCGTCGTCCGGGAGGAAGGCCTCGAGCCGCCGCCGCCGCACGCGCTCGCGCTGTAAGCTCCGCCCGGCCGCCCCGTTGCGAAGAGGTGCGCCCCCGGTCTTCACGCCGGAGCGCCGTCACGAGGGTTCCCATGCTGGTCCGCGTCCGCTCTTTTCACGCTCCGCGCAAGCGCCACCCCGCGCGCAGGCGCATGCCGCCCGCCGCGCTTTTCCTCGCGCTCGCCGCCATCTTCCTCGCCGGCTGCGGCCCCCGCCTCGTCCCGTTCACGCACGAGCTCCGCGTGCAGCACGACCTGTCCGACAGGGACGTGAAGAGCCTCCAGTTCTACGTCTCGCACGAGATCGCGCTGCGCCGCGAGCTCACGGCCGAGAGCTCGCGGATCACGAGCAACCACACGCTCCTGCTCGTCTCCGGCAAGGTCATCGAGGAGGTCGTCGTCGAGGATCGCACGCCCGGCGTCGTGGTCGCCGCGCGCGGCGGCGTCCTCTCGGTGAGCTTCGAGCCCGGCGCGTCGCTCACGTTCTCCGCCAGCGCCGAGCCCTCCGCGCCCGCGCCGCCGTTCCCCGCCTTCGCGTCCCCGCCCGACCCGTTCCCCGGCAACGCGGGGCCGCTCCTCGACGTCCCGAGCGCGGCGGGCGAGGACAGCAGCCCCGGCGGCAACTACTGGCTCGCCGCCGGGCCCGGCGGTGAGGTCCGGTACCAGGGCAAGGTGTTCTCGGCGATCGAGGACAGCCTGCGGGCGCACCTCCTGATCGACGCCGACGCGCTCGAGGAGGTCGTCGAGCGCCGCAAGGTCCTCCCCGGCGTGCGCCTCTCCGGCCGCTGACGCGCGGCCCGGCGCGCCGGCGCGCCGTTGCGAGGGCGCGCGCCGTTGCGAGGGCGCGCGCCCTGCGCTTCCATGCCGCCCGTCCCGTGAGCCCCCCGCCGCCCTCCCAGCTCCGCGCCCCGCGCGCGCCGCGCGCCCGCGCGGAGCTCGTCGCGACCGGCTGGGAGCTGTTCTCGGCCCTGCTGTTCCTCTCCGCCGTCGTCCCCGCGGCCCTCACCACGCCGTGGCCGGCGATCCTCCTGCTCGCCTCGATGGCCCTCTCGGCCGCGCTCTCGGGCGTGCTCGTCCGCCGCGGCGATCGCGGCTTCGCCATCGCCGCGGCGATCCGCACCCTCTCGTGGCCGCTCGCGGTCTCGCCGCTCGCCTTCCTGGGCGCCCCCCCCGCGCCCTCCTCCTGGCCGGGTCCGCTCGGGATCGGCCACGCGACGCCCCCCTCGTGGCTCGGCCTCCTGGTCACGGCCGTCGCCTTCGGCGTCATGGCCGGCGGCATGCGCCGCGCCATCTACCGCAGCCTGCTCCGCGCCGACGCGGCCGACGGCGGCGCCTCCGAGGCCGACTCGGCGCGCGCCCTCGCCGCGGCGCTCCGGCCGAGGCTCGCCGAGTCGGCGACGGCCGCCGGCATCGTCGGCGGGCACGTCATGCTGCTCTTCTGCGTCGCGTTCCTCCGCACCCAGAGCCAGGTCGTGTTCCAGGCGTGGTTCGAGGTCGTCCCCCTCCTCGCGCTCTCCGGCACCCTCGGCTTCACCCTCGCCGTCCGCCCCGCCACGCGCGCGATCGTCGCCGCCCTCCGGGCCGGCCCTTCCGGCGACCGCGCCCTGCTCGGCCGCGGCCTCACCCGCGCCGAGCGGCTCCCCGACGTCCTCGCCTCCCTGAACTTCGCGCTGTGGCTCGGGTGCACCGCGATCGGCATCGCCTACGTGCGCCCCGGCGCCACCTTCAGCCCGGGCGCCACCTTCAGCGTCGCCGACGCGCTCATGCAGCTCGGCTTCGGCGCGCTCTTCGCCTTCGGCGTCTCGTTCTACCAGCGCGCGTGGCACAAGGACTCGGTCGCGCGGGCGGTCGACCTCCTGCGCGCGTGGACGGGCGCGCCCGAGCGCGGCGGCGCGGCCCCGATGCCCCTCCGGCGGCGCATGCTCCGCGACTTCGGGCTGCCGCTCCTGTTCACGGGGCTCCTCTCGCTCTTCTCCTCCATCGGCCTCTACCGCGCGCTGGCGACCGGCTCGTCCTTCGACGAGGACTTCAACGCCATCACCGCGCTCTTCGCCTCGTTCTCCCTCCTCGTGCTCGCCGCCCTCGGCGTCGTCGCGCGGGCGGCGCGCGAGCTGTCGCGGCCGATGGCGCAGCTCGCCCGCGCCGCCGACGAGGTCGCGCGCGGCGAGCTCGACGCCGCCGTGCCGCGGCTGTCCGGGCCGAAGGAGGTCGTGGGCCTCGGCGAGAGCGTCGAGCGCATGCGGCAGGCGCTGTCTCGGACGATCGCCGAGCTCGAGGGCGAGCGCGCCGGCCTCGAGGAGAACGTCGCCGCGCGCACCGCGGAGCTCACGCGCGCCCTGTCCGAGCTGAAGCGGGCGCAGGCCGCGCTCATCCACGGCGAGCGGCTCGCCTCCATCGGCGAGCTCGTCGCCGGCGTCGCGCACGAGATCTACAACCCCCTGAACGCCATCGCCGGCGCCGCCCAGCCGATCGAGGAGCTCGCCGCGGAGCTCCGCGCCGTCCTCGACGCCTACCGCGCCGCCGAGCGCGAGCTCCCGGACGACCGCCGCGGCGCGCTCGAAGCGCTCCGCGCGCAGCTCCAGACCGAGGCGGCGCTCGACGATCTCGTCGGCATCTCCACGCTCGTCCACCGCGCGGTCGAGCGCAGCGTCCGCATCGTCACGAACCTGAAGAGCTTCTCGCGCGCCTCCGGCGAGCCGCTGCCCGTCGATCTGCACGCCGGGCTCGAGGAGACGCTGCTCCTGCTCGGCCCGCGGCTCCGACAGGCGCGCATCGAGGTGATCAAGCGCTACGGCGAGCTGCCGCCCGTCACCTGCCAGAGCGGAGAGATCAACCAGGTGTTCATGAACCTCCTCGTCAACGCCATCCAGGCGCTGGAGGAGGCGAGCGCCGCGCCGCCTGCGCGGGCCTCCGCGCCGCCTGCGCGGGCCTCCGCGCCGCCGGCCGGGGCGGAGGGGGCGGGCGAAGGCGAAGCGGCGCCGGGCCCGCCCGGCGCGCCCGCGATCTGCATCGAGACCTGGATCGACGAGGACGAGGACATGGCGGCCGTCGCGATCTCCGACAGCGGCCCGGGCGTACCGCCCGATCTCGCGCAGCGCATCTTCGATCCGTTCTTCACCACGAAGCCGCGAGGGCAGGGGACGGGCCTCGGGCTCTCGATCTCGACGGACATCGTCCGGCGGCACGGCGGCACGCTCGCCCTCGTCCCCGCGGATGGCCGCGCTGGAGATCTGCGCCACGGCGAGCCCGCCGGGGCGCGCTTCGTCTGTCGCCTGCCCCTCGATCCTCGCCCGGGGAGCGCCCGTCTGCAAGGCGATGCGCCCCCGCCTGCACGGCCGTCTGCAGCCGGCTGCCCGCCTGCGGAGGCTTGCCCGCCTTCACCGTTATCCGTGGACGCTTGAATGCGCGCAATCGGCGCCGGTCTCCCACCCCACCTCCACGCGGAGCGCGCTCCAGATTCCTCTCCAACCCGACCGCGGGCCCATAGACCGGCTGTTTCAAACCGGATACCTTCAGCGAGCGATCCGACTCACCGCACAGCGCAATAAGCCCCTTGAGAGACGCGAACCGCCCTTCTGGGGAGCGCTGAGGAGAAACGAAGGCACCATGGAGCGCGCGATTCAGCGACCGGCAGGTCCCAAGGCTTCGAGCACCGATCCGTTGATCGGTAAGGTCGTGGCCGGCAGGTACCGGCTCGAGGCACGGCTCGGCGAAGGCGGCATGGGCGTCGTTTACCGCGCCCGTCATGTGCTGATCGACCGGGTCGTCGCCCTGAAGCTCATCCGGCCCGATCTCCGCGGAGAGACCCACCTCCGCGCGTGGATGCTGCGCGAGGCGCGCGCCGCAAACCGCGTTGACCACGCCCACATCATCGATATCCACGACATCGGCGAGACCGAGGAGGGCGAGCTCTACCTCGTCATGGAGTACCTCGTCGGCACGCCGCTCTCGGCGGAGCTCGCGCGCGGCCCGATGCCGATCGCGCGATCGGTGGACATCCTCGAGCAGATGTGCGCCGCGCTCGCTCGCGCCCACGACCTCGGCGTCGTGCACCGCGATCTGAAGAGCGACAATATCCTGCTCACCCACCGCGGCGGCCGGAAGGACTTCGTCAAGATTCTCGACTTCGGCCTCGCCGCCATCGCGCGCGACCCGCGCCTCGCCCCGAAGGGCGCGGTCTTCGGGACGCCCGAGTACATGTCGCCCGAGCAGGCCCGCGGCGAGGAGGCGACGGCGCAGTCGGACCTCTACGCGCTCGGCGTGCTCTTCTTCGAGATGCTCACCGGGCAGCTCCCCTTCCGCGCGAACGACCGCGACACCCTCCTCGAGATGCAGCGGACCCACGCGCCGCCGCGCCCGCGCTCGATCCGCCCCGACGCGCACTCGCAGGGCGAGGCGATCGTCCTGCGCCTGCTCGAGAAGGACATCCGCAAGCGCTACCGCGACGCCCATCACCTTCAGGAGGAGCTGAAGGCGCTCCAGCGCGGGCTGCCGGCCCACGCGTGGGAGGTCGAGGGCGGCGACGGCGTGCCGCTGCCGCCGCCGCCGCCGCCGCCGCAGAGCGCCGGCGTCATCGAGTGGGCGAGCCGCGCGGCCCTGTTCTCGCGCATGGTCTCCCGCGCCTATCCGTCCGGGCAGGTGCCGCAGGAGGTCCAGAACGGCCTCGCGCAGGCCTGGGACCTCGCCGCGCGCGCCAACAAGCTCGAGGGCGAGGTCGCGAGCCTCACCCGCAAGCTCGAGGCGCTCGAGCGCCGCGGCCGCGCTCTGCGCGCCGAGATCGGCCGCAAGGTCGAGGAGCTCGCGCACGAGGAGTCGCGCGTGATGCGCGAGGCGATGGCCGACGGCGAGGACGTCGAGAAGGTCCGCGTGGAGCTCGCCGCCGCCGAGAAGCTCGCGCTCTCCGGGCGCCAGCTCGCGGACGTGGCGATCCGCCAGGGCAACCACGATCCGCTCGTCTACGAGCGCGCGGGCGCGGCCGGCGCGACGGCGCAGGCGAAGCGCGAGCAGCTCGGGCGCTACGAGCACAAGAAGAACACGCGCGAGGCGAACGCGCGCGACCTGCGCCGCCAGATCGACGAGCTCCGCGCCCAGCTCGCCCGCTACGCCGAGGCCCTCGAGGAGGATCTCGCGCAGGGGCGCGAGCGCGTCGCCGCGCGCACGCGCGAGGGGCTCGCCTACGAGAAGTCGTTCAGCGAGGCCTCGAACCTGCTCCTGAGCCACCTCCGCAACAAGCCGGAATGCCGGGATCTCGTGGCGGAGCTCCTCACCTCGCACGCCAGCCCCAACGCGGACTCGGGCTCGGATCAGCGGCTCTCCGGCTCGGACCGGCGCCCGAACACCGCGACCGAGCGCAACTGAACGCGCGCTGAACGCGGCCTGAACACGACAATCCGCGGAGGAGCGCGGCCCCGCGCGCTCCGTTTCACTTTCCTACGCGATCTCCCTACGCGATCGCCCGACGCAGCGGCGGTGACAAGGGCTCTTGTCGTGCGCAGGCATCGCACCCTCTCGACGGCGTCTGCGACGCATGGTAGCTAGCGCGCGCCTCGGCGGTCCTGGTCACGGTGGAGGCTTGCCCGGCAGCACTGGGCACCCCGACACCACCGGTCGCTGAGGGACGAGGCTGTGCTGAAGCGTCGGCGTTAGAGCAAGAACCCCTCCGGCAGCGCGCCGGTTCCCTTCCCCTTTACGCAGGCGGCCAACCCCTCGGAACCACGAAGCTGCGGGCGGCGATGGCGCCGCCCCCGGCCTCGGATTTTGCGATGGAGGCACACCGTCAATGAACGTCATCCGGTCTCAAAAGGCCTGGCTTGCACCGCTGCTGGCCGGGCTCGCCGCGCTCGCCCTGCTGCTCAGCGGCGGGCTGGCCAGCGCCAGTGAATCCGACCTGATCCTCCCCGACCTGAGCTCCCAGTCGTTCGGCGGCATCGATGGCCGCACGCTCCTCCTGGGCGGCATCGGCGTCTGCGTGCTCGGGTTCGTGTTCGGGCTCGTCACGTTCTCGCAGCTGAACAAGCTCCCGGTCCACCGCGCGATGCGGGAGATCTCGGAGCTCATCTACGAGACCTGCAAGACGTACCTCATCACGCAGTTCAAGTTCATCCTGCTCCTCGAGGTCCTGATCGGCGGGGTCATGGTCCTCTACTTCGGCGTGCTGCGCCACATGGAGGCCACGAAGGTCGTGGTCATCCTGCTGAGCAGCCTCGTCGGCATCGCCGGCAGCTGCGGCGTCGCGTGGTTCGGCATGCGCATCAACACGTTCGCGAACTCGCGCGCCGCGTTCGCGAGCCTCAAGGGCAAGCCGTTCCCGACGTACGCCATCCCGCTCAAGGCGGGCATGAGCATCGGCGCGGTCCTCATCAGCACCGAGCTCATGCTCATGCTGATGATCCTGCTCTTCATCCCGGCCGACTACGCCGGCCCGTGCTTCATCGGCTTCGCGATCGGCGAGTCGCTCGGCGCCTCCGCGCTCCGCATCGCGGGCGGCATCTTCACGAAGATCGCCGACATCGGCTCCGATCTCATGAAGATCGTCTTCAACATCAAGGAGGACGACGCGCGCAACCCGGGCGTCATCGCCGACTGCACCGGCGACAACGCCGGCGACTCGGTCGGCCCGAGCGCCGACGGCTTCGAGACGTACGGCGTCACCGGCGTCGCGCTCATCTCGTTCATCCTCCTCGCCGTCCCCGACACGGGCGTCCAGGTCCAGCTCCTCGTCTGGATCTTCGTCATGCGCATCGTGATGGTCCTCGCGAGCATCGGCTCGTACCTGCTCAACGAGGCGATCGCCAAGGCGTCCTACGGCGACGCCGACAAGATGAACTTCGAGGCCCCGCTGACGCGCCTCGTCTGGCTGACCTCGATCGTGTCGGTCGTGCTCACGTACGCCGTCTCGGCGTTCATGATCCCGAACCTCGGCGGCGACCCGACGCTCTGGTGGAAGCTCTCGTCGATCATCACCTGCGGCACCCTGGCGGGCGCCATCATCCCGGAGATGATCAAGATCTTCACCTCGACCGAGTCGCGCCACGTCCGCGAGGTCGTGACGGCGTCGCGCGAGGGCGGCGCCTCGCTGAACGTGCTGGCGGGCCTGACCGCCGGCAACTTCAGCGCGTACTGGATGGGCATCGTCCTCGTCGTGCTGATGGGCATCTCGTACTTCTTCTCCATGATGGGCCTCGGGGCGCTCATGATCGCCGAGAGCGTCTTCGCCTTCGGCCTCGTGGCGTTCGGCTTCCTCGGCATGGGCCCGGTGACGATCGCGGTCGACTCCTACGGCCCGGTGACCGACAACGCGCAGTCGGTGTACGAGCTCTCGCTCATCGAGAACGTCCCGAACATCGAGGCCGAGCTGAAGAAGGACTTCGGCTTCACCCCGAACTTCGAGAAGGCCAAGCACTTCCTCGAGGAGAACGACGGCGCGGGCAACACGTTCAAGGCGACGGCGAAGCCGGTGCTCATCGGGACCGCGGTCGTCGGCGCGACGACGCTGATCTTCTCGATCATCGTCGTGCTCACGAGCAAGCTGACGATCAACGTGGACAAGCTCTCGCTGCTCCACCCGCCGTTCCTGCTCGGCCTCGTGACGGGCGGCGCGGTCATCTACTGGTTCACCGGCGCGTCGACCCAGGCGGTCTCGACCGGCGCTTACCGCGCGGTCGAGTTCATCAAGGCGAACATCCGCCTCGACGGCGTGGAGAAGGCCTCGATCGCCGACAGCAAGAAGGTGGTCGAGATCTGCACGCAGTACGCGCAGCGGGGGATGTTCAACATCTTCCTCGGCGTCTTCTTCTCGACGCTCGCCTTCGCCTGCCTCGAGCCGTTCTTCTTCATCGGCTACCTCATCAGCATCGCGCTCTTCGGGCTCTACCAGGCGATCTTCATGGCGAACGCCGGCGGCGCCTGGGACAACGCGAAGAAGCTCGTCGAGGTGGAGCTGAAGGAGAAGGGCACGCCGCTCCACGCGGCGACGGTCGTCGGCGACACCGTGGGCGACCCCTTCAAGGACACCTCGTCCGTCGCGATGAACCCCGTCATCAAGTTCACGACCCTGTTCGGCCTCCTCGCGGTCGAGCTGGCGATCGAGATCGACCGCACGACGAGCCTCGTGCTCGCGGCCATCTTCTTCTTGCTCTCGACGGTGTTCGTGTACCGCTCCTTCTACGGGATGCGCATCCACTCGGGCGACGAGAAGACCGCCGCCGTCGGCGCCAAAGCCACGGCCTGAGCCGGGCGACCCCCTCCTTCCGCGCTCCCCTCCCTCCTCCCGCGCTCCCTCCCTCGCGCGCTGACCTCCCCCGCCGCCGCTCGTCCACGGGCGCGCCGCCGGGGGAGGGCCTTGCACCCAGCGCGCCTGCACTCTAGTGACCGCTCATGCGAGCGCTCTGCCCCTCCTGCGGCTTCCATCATGAGGTAGTCCGGGTCCTCGAGGACGGACACGGTGAGGAGCGCAAGGACGTCTACCAGGTCGCGCCGCTCGTCAGCTGCGAGCGCACCTGGATCTCGGACAAGGAGCTGCTCGAGGCGCGCGCGCGCTTCGGTCAAGACGTCGTCGTGCCCGACGACGACGACTAGCGCCGCGCCGGCGAGCTCCGCGGCGCCTGCGCTGGTGATCTCGCTCGCTCTCCCGCCCTGATCTCGCGCTTCGAGCGCCGAGCGGTGGCTCGCGCGCCGTCGAGCCGCGCGATCCGCGTGGCGTCTGACAAGAATTTGTCGCGCTCGTCGCATCCGGGCGCCACCGTCGGCGGGCATCGTCTCCGGCCAATCCCCAGCGGAGAAGATGCGATGATGACGAGGCGGACCCTGAGGACGGCGTTGCTTCTGGTGCTCGCGAGCGGCCTTGCCGCGATCGGGAGCGGTTGTGGCGAGGATGGCGCGCAGGGCCAGCCCGGCAAGGGTGGGACACCGGGCCTGAACGGGGAGGACGGCGTCAACGGCGCCCCCGGCGCGGACGGCGCCCCCGGCGAGGACGGCGCTCCCGGCGAGGACGGGACGCCGGGCCAGGACGGCGAGGAGGGCGCCGACGGCGCGCCGGGGCAGGACGGGCAGCCCGGGCCGAAGGGCGATCCCGGCGAGGACGCGCCGCCGCGGACCCACGCCGCGAGCCTCGCGGACTACGTGAAGGAGCGCGTGGAGATGTTCGCCGCCGGCGCCTTGCCCGCGGGCGAGCAGTTCCCGCTCCACGCGGCGGCGACCGACACCCTCCGGACGCTCGCCGGGGTGCGCTCGGACGTCGTTGTGACCTGGCTCGATCCGCTGACCTTCAGCACCGCGCCGGACGCGCCCTGGTTCGGCGCCAACAACGACTACACCGCCTTCTTCGGCCAGGGGTGGTCCGCCACCGCGGGCACCGCGCCGCAATGGAATGGCTCCGGCACCGCGGGCTGGCTGTGGGTCAACCACGAGTACGTCTCTGGAAAGAGCCCGACGGCCACCTCCGCGCCGACCGGGCAGCACCTCACGCTGGCGCGGCACCTGAAGAAGCTCGGCGTCCTCGCGAACGACGTCGAGGCGAGCGTCTGGTCGCAGGAGGACGTCGACACGTACATTCGCTGGGAGAAGAGGGAGGTCGGAGGCTCCTGGCTCCGGACCGTGCAGGATCCGGCGACCGGCGCGTGGTCGGTCGACCGGAGCGCGAAGGCCGTTCGCTACGACGCGACGAGCAAGACGCTGAGCCGGATCGCGGGGCACGCGCTCTCGAGCCCGGGCAAGGACGACACGACGGGCGAGCCGCTCCACGAAGGGATCGTGGCCGGCATCATGGGCGACTGCGCCGGCGGGCAGACGCCCTGGGGCACGGTGATCACCGCCGAGGAGAACGTGCAGGACTACTACGGCGATCTCGAGGCGAGCTGGTCGAGCGATCAGAGGTTCCTCACCGGTCGGGGCTTCGACCCGGGCGCGCGGGTGAGCCCGATCTTCGAGGCGAGCACCAGCGCGGAGTTCGGGCGCATCTCGGATCCGAACGGCCGGCAACCCCGCGACCACTACGGCTATCTCACCGAGATCGACCCCGGGGAGCCCGCTGGCGAGTACGACGGCAAGACGGAGGCAGGCACGGGCCACAAGAAATTCGGCTTCATGGGCCGCGCCCGCTGGGAGGCAGCGACGTTCGCCGTCGACGGCGACTGGAAGCTCGTGCCGGGGCAGCCGATCGTGATCTACGGGACCGACGATCGCCGCGGCGGCCGCATCTACAAGTACGTGACGGCCGGCAACTACACGGCCGGGATGGCGCGGGCGGAGATCCGCGGGCTGCTCGACGAGGGCAAGCTCTACGCGGCGCACCTCGCGGGGCTCGACAACAGGACCGGCAACACCCTGCTCGCGACCGGCGCGGCCCCGACCGAGGCGGCCCCCGGCACGGGGCAGTGGATCGAGCTCTCGGTGGACAGCGCCGCCATCGCGCCGAACGCGGCCGCGCTCGGCGAGGCGACGAGGACCGTCGGCGCCGCGCTGCGCGACGTCAGCTGGAACGGGATCGGCGGCTTCGAGACGGACCACGACGTCTCGCGCGCGCTGTTCACGGCGAGCAACAAGGTCGGGATCATGGAGCTGAACCGGCCCGAGGACATCGAGTGGAACCCGCGCGACCCGAGCGGCACGCCGCGGGTCTACGTGGCGTTCACCAACCACACGGGGCAGACGGCGCTCGATCAGGAGGGCAAGCTCCACGATCCGGCGACGCACGCGACAACGTCCCCGAAGCGCGCGGACGCCGTGGGCTCGCTCCTCGCCCTGGAGGAGGCCGATCCCGCGAATCCGGGCGCGTCGATCGCGTTCCGGTACTTCGAGGTGTGGCACGGCTCGAAGGCGCAGGGCGACTTCGACGCCTCCTGCCCGGACAACCTGCTCCTCGACCGCGAGGGCGGCGTGTGGTTCGGCACCGACGGCAACTTCGGCGTCGCCGCCCACGCGGACGCGTTCTACTACCTCGATCTCGACCCCACCCACCGCGAGGGCCAGCCCGGCGTGGCCCAGCCGAGCTTCGGCAAGGCGTTCCGCGTGGTGGCCATGCCGAGCGACGCGGAGGCGACCGGCCCGTCCTTCACGCCCGACATGGGCTCGATCTTCATGGCCGTGCAGCACCCCGGCGAGAACGCCTACAGCACCTGGCCGAAGGGCGACGGCACCCTCTCGAGCGTGATCGCGCTCACCTTCCTGCCCGAGTGATCTCCATGCGTAGTCGCCGCGAACGCCTGCTGTCCGCGTCTCTGACGTTCGCGGCGATGTCCGCCGTCCTCGTCGCGGCCGCGCGCTGCGGCGGGGGCGACTACGATCCGCTCGCCACCGCGGTCGCGCGCGCGGGGCACGCGGGCAACCCCGAGGCGTCGATCCCGCCGATGTGTTACGCGGTGACGGCCGGCGGAGCGAACGGCTGCTGGACGTGCCACACGATCGGGATCGGCCCGAACACGCTCGCGGATCACGACCTCCAGCGCGCGTACAGCTTCTCGG
The DNA here is from genome assembly GCF_051521455.1 of Sorangium sp. So ce887. NCBI lineage: Bacteria > Pseudomonadati > Myxococcota > Polyangiales > Polyangiaceae > Sorangium > Sorangium sp. So ce887. Next base: position 1,451,572 of record NZ_CP150354.1, read on the forward strand.
ACGCGGCGCGGAGGAACCCCTGGACCCACCTGCTCGAGGACCTCTCGGCCGTCGCCGCCCGGACGAGCGACGCGGAGATCCTCGCGTACATCCGGGAGGACAACTACGCGCCGCTGCGCAAGGCGCTCGCAGCGCGCCCGGATTACCCGGGCTATGTGCCCGATCTCGACCTCGCGGCCGGCTTCGATGAAGAGGGCTTCGCGCGTGACGGGAGCGGCTTCCGGGCGGTGCGGTACAAGCCGTTCCCGGGGAGCTTCTGGCCCACGAACGGCAGCGCCGGCGACGTGTTCCTCCGGCTGCCGGCCGCGTTCCGCGAGGACGCCTCCGGCGCGCCCTCGCGCGAGGTCTACAAGCTGAACCTCGCGCTGATCGAGGCGGCGATCGCGTCTCCGTCGCCCTTGCCCAAAGAGGGCGCCGCGCCGCCCGCCGAGGCGCCTGCAGGGCGGGAGGTCGAGCCGGTGAGCGAGCTCCTCGCCGGCTTCGATCTCGACGGCGACGGCGCGCTCGAGCCCGCGGTGACGCGCGTCCTTCGCCTGCCCGCGGGGTACGCCGGCGGGGCGGCCGGAGTCCCGGTTCGCGCGTGGATCTACCCGCGCGGGGCGGAGCTCCTTCACTCGGTGAGGTACCTCGACCCGGACCGCCCGACGCTGCTCTCTGCGCGGATGAAGGAGCTGCGTTACGCGCGGAAGGTCGACGAGCCGGACGACTGGGCGATCGCGCGCGCGTACGAGCGTGAGGCCGAGGAGAAGGAGGAGGGGCAGCCGCCGTTCCACCCTGGCGCGCCCGAGGTCGGCCTGCGGAACGCGTTCGGCTGGCAGCTCCAGGCGTTCATCGAGGACGAGCAGGGCCGGCTGCGGCTGCAGACCGCGGAGGAGCACCGCGCGTGCATGGGCTGCCACGGCGCCGTGGGCGTCACGGTGGATCACACCTTCTCGCTTTCGCGCAAGGTGCCCGGCGCCGCCGGCTGGCGGCACCAGGACCTGCGCGGCATGCCCGACGTGCCGCAGGCCGGCCACGCGGAGCCGGAGGTCCTGACCTACCTGCGCCGCGCTCGCGGGGCCGACGACTACCGAGGGAACGAGGAGATGCTCGCGCGCTTCTTCCCTGGCGGCGCGCTCGACGAGGCGGAGGTGCGGCGCGGCGCGCGAGGAGGCGATCGCGATCTCGCGTACCTCGTGGCGCCGTCGCGCGAGCGGGCGCTCCTGCTCGACAAGGCCTATCGCGCCCTGGTCCGGGCGCAGCGCTTCGAGGCGGGGAGGGACGTCGCGCTCGGGGCCGCGACGGAGATCCTGCGCGTGGTGGAGGTCGAGTCGACGGGGCTCGAGGAAGCGAAGCGCGTGTACCTCGACGGGCGGGCTCACCTCGCCTGGTGAGGTCTGGCGGAGCGAAGAGACGAGCGCCGCCAGGGCGCCAAGAGAGAAAAAACGCAAAGGCGCAAAGGCGCAAAGGCGCAAGAGAGAGAAAATCTCTCGGCCTCCGAGCCTCGTCTTTTTCTTCTGCGACTGACTCTTTTCTTCTTCCTTTTTGCGCCTTTGCGCCTTTGCGCCTTTGCGTTTTCTTCCCCTCTCGATCTACCCCGTCGAGCTCACAGGAACCCCGGAAGATCATTGATCTTCCCCCCTTGCGCCTCATCTCCGGCGCCACCCTGACGAGCGCGCTGCCCCCGGTGCGCTAGGGTGGCGCCCTTTCTCCGTTCTCCGATTCCGGTGCCCCTGTGAACCTCGCTTCTCCCCCTCTCGCCGCCGACGGCGCGCGGTCCGAGCTGCGCGTCCTCGCGCGCCTCGCGCTGCCGATCGCGGTGGCGCAGGCGGGGCTCGTCGCGATGGCGCTCGTCGACGTGGCGATCGTGGGGCGCGTCTCGGTCAACGAGCTCGCCTCCTGCGCGATGGGGAGGACGATCGTCCACACGTGCAACGCGCTCGGGATCGGCATCTCGGCCGCGCTCGATCCGCTCGCGTCGCAGGCGATCGGCGCCGGCCGCCCGGGCCAGGCGTGGGCGGCGCTGCGCGCGACCCTGCGCGCGAGCCTGCTCGTCAGCGTCGTCGCGCTCGGCGCCGCCCTCGCGGCGACCTCCGCGCTCGCGCCCATGGGCGTCGACCCGGCGCTCGTCCCCGGCGTCCGCCGGTACATCCTCGGCCACGCGCTGTGGGTCTTCCTCTGGCCGGTCTTCCTCGCCGGAAAGAGCTTCCTCCAGGCCCACGGCGCGACGCGGCCCGCGCTCGTCGCCGTGATCGCGGCGAACGTCGTCAACCTCGTCGCCTGCAACCTGATGGTCCGCGGCGACGACGCGCTGCGCTGGGTGGGCCTGCCGCCGCTCGGCCTGCCGCAGCTCGGCGCGCTCGGCGCAGGGCTCGCCGCGAGCCTCGCCAGCGTGGTGCTCTCGTCGATCGTGCTCCTCTCGGCGCAGCGCCGGCGCGCGGCGTCGCCCGGGAAGAAGGAGGACGACAGCGCGGTGCCGGTCGCGGTGATCTACCGGCTCGGCGTCCCGATCGGGCTGCAGCTCCTCGCCGAGGTCGGCGTGTTCGGGATGACGGCGCTGCTCGCCGGGCGGCTCGGCGCGACCGTGATCTCGGCGCACCAGATCGCGATCGGGCTCGCCGCCTTCGCGTTCATGGGCGCCATCGGCGTCGGCGGCGCCACCGCCGTCCGCGTGGGGCACGCGATCGGCGCGGGCCGGTCGCCGCTGCGCCCCGGCCTGCTCGGCGTCCTGCTCGGCGCCGGCATCATGTGCGTGAGCGCCTCGACGTACGCCGCGTTCCCCCGCGCCCTGATCGGCGCGTTCACCCCGGACGCCGAGGTCCTCGCCATCGGCGTCCCGCTGCTCCGCATCGCCGCGCTCTTCCAGCTGTTCGACGGCGTCCAGGCGGTCGCCGCCGGCGCCCTGCGGGGGGCGGGCGACGTGCGGTTCCCCTTCTGGGCCAGCCTCGGAGCCCACTGGGGCCTCGGCCTGCCGCTGTCGATCGGGCTCGCCTTCGGGCTCGACCTCGGCGTCCGCGGCCTCTGGTTCGGGCTCACCGCCGGGCTCGTCGCCGCCGCGGGGGTCCTCTCGGCGCGCTTCGTCCGGCTCGCCCGCGCGCCGGTGGCGCGGGCGCTGCCGCACGCCGGGTGACGCGCGCGATCAGCTCGGCGCGAGCGGCCCCGGCGCCTCGGGTGGCTGAGCGGCCAGCGGCCGGTTCTGCCCGTCGACGCGGAGCACCCGCGGCTCGTGCCGCCGCGCCTCGGCCTCGTCCATGTCCGCGAACGTCGCGATGATCACGAGGTCGCCGGGCTGATTGAGGTGCGCCGCGGCGCCGTTGATGCAAACGACGCCGGACCCGCGCGCCCCCGCGAGCGCGTAGGTCGTCAGCCGGGAGCCGCGCGTCACGTTCCAGATGTCGACCGCCTCGTAGGGCAGGATGTCGGCGCCCTCCAGGAGGTCGGCGTCGATCGTGACGCTGCCCTCGTAGTGCAGATCCGCGTGGGTCACGGTCGCGCGGTGGATCTTGCTCTTGAACATCCGTCGGTTCATGCGTGCTGACCTCTGCTCCTCCCTGCTCGGGCCGGCGCCGCGCGCCGTCGGCCCGCGAGCGAGGGGCGCGCCGCCCGCCGGGGGAGGACGGCTTTTCTCCTTAATCCAGGTGGCGATCAGTCAAGGAACAATCGCTGCCGGAGGAGCCGGCCGCCCGCGAGCTGGACGGCGCCCTCGGCGGGCAGCGCCTCGGCGTCGATGGACGGCGAGCCGGGCTGGCCGATCACGAAGACGACCTCACATGGGCCGGCCGCGACGTCCCTGAAGAGCGCCTCGCGCGTGCCCGACACGCGCGCGCCGCCGCCGCCGTCGAGCGCGATCTCCACGGGCCACGGGCGCGCGTTCCCGCCCTGCACAAGGAACGCCCTCACGGCGACCGGCGCCTGAACGCGCGCGCCGGGCGACAGCGCGATCGTGAGCCGGGCGCCCCTGCCGACGTGGGGCGGGGCGCCCGGCTCACGAGCGCGCTGCTGCGGGCCGCCGCCGAGGGTCGTCGCGATCGTGTAGTCGGGGAGCGGGGCGGCGCCCGGCGCGAACGGCGCAGGCCGCAGCGCGAGCAGCGACACGAGCGCCGCCGACACGACCCACCCGGCCACGCCCACGGCCGTCCGCACCCGCGCGCGCGCCCGCGGAGCGCTCCGCCGCTCGACGACCAGCTCGGGGCCCAGCGGGCCCTGGCGCGGCACCAGGGCGCCGGCGTCCACCCCGCCCGGCGCGCGCGGGGCCGGCTGCCCCGGGGCCTCGCTCGGGCGCGCGTCGCGGGGTGGCTCCGAGGTCCCGGGCGGCACCGATTCGCCGCCGATCGCGCGACAGACGGGAGCATCCGTGGTCGACGGCGAGCTCGTCCCGCTGAGCGAGTCGGCGTCGGCGCCCAGCAGCGGCGCGTCGGCGACGTCGCCCGCCTCCTCCGCCTCGCAGTCCCACTCATGGGGGCTCCGGAAGCGGACCCCGGACTTCCGGTCGAGCAGCGGCCGCGCCAGCGACGGCGGCGCGGGCGCTTCGCCGGGCGCATCCCGGAGCTGGGCGACCAGCTGGTCGGCGAGCCGGGCGCGGGTCTCGTCGTCGAGGGGCAGCCGCGCCTCGCGCTCCTCCCGGCCTGCGCGCGAGGAGGACGCCGCGGCGTCGCCGGCGTCCCGCGGACCGCTCCGCGCGTCCTCCGGGCGCGCCTCCTCGGCGAGCTTCCGCCGGCACGGCTCGCCGGGCGGACCCTGCTGCGCGATGCGCGTCAAGGCGCGCAGCAACTCGTCGTCGTCCATCAGCCGCTCCCCGCTGCACGGCGCTCGGGCTGCCCGCACCGGCGCAGCAGCGCGGGTGCGACACGAGGAACCAGAAGGGAGAGGCGCTGCTCGCCGGGCGCCAGGGGGACCTCCCCGTTGCTCCGATTCGCCTCGTGGATCAGCGCGAGCGAAAGCTCAGGCATCTGATTCCCTTCCCCTGGGGCTCGAAGAGCCCCAGTTTGCCATCGACGTTATCCGGTCCGCGCGGCGCGCGTCAATGGAGCAGACGGGCGCCACGGTGGTGTTCGCGTTGTTCTCGCTGTTTGCGCTGTTCGCGTCGATTGATTCTCATGCGTCCCTCGCGTTTCACGCGCCTCTCGCGCCTCTCGCGCCTCCCTCGTTTCCCGCTGCGCTCGCTGCAGTTGCAGTGCGAGATCGTTTTACAAACGGCTCTGATATTTTCTCACGAGGGCGCTTATTTTTTCTCGCGGCTCGCGCTGGTCGCATCGCCCGTCAAGGCCCGCACGGTGTCGCCGGCGATTTCCAGCGCCGCCGGCTTTCCGCCGTAGTGCGTGGCCATGCCGACGTCGATCCGCCAGACCTTGTCGCCGCAGGCCGAGGTGATGCCGTTCCTCTGGACCGTGTGGCCCACGACCATGCGCTTGGCGGACATCGCCGCGAGGACCTTGTCGAGCGCCGCGCAGGGGCTCGACCCCGGCGTCGGCGGCGGATCGCTCGAGTAGAGGCGCGCCCACACCGGGCTGTCCTCGGCCGCGATCACGGCCGGCGTGGACGGGCTCTTGCCCTCCATCCACGCGCGCACCTCGCGGTTGATCCGCGCGACGCCGTAGCGCGTGTGCGACGGGAGCACACCGCCGTGCGCGAAGACGGTGTCGCCGACCGTGATGATCACGTCGCGCGCCGCGAGCTTCTTGGCGTAGAGACCGCCGGGGACGAACGCGGCGGCGCGGGCGCGCGCGGGGGGCGGCACCGGCGTGAGGCGCGGGGACGAGGCGTCGAGCCCGGGCACGTCCTCGAAGTCCTTGAAGCCGCCCTCGGTGACGTAGCGGAAGTCCAGCTGGACGTTCATGACCTCGTGGTTGCCGTTGAGCGCGTACACGGCGCCGCCGGCCGCGCGCGCCTCGGCGGCGAGGCGATCGAAGAGGTCGACGATCTCCTGCTCGCCGTCGCCGCGGTCGAGCTCGTCGCCGGTCTGGACGAGCACGAGCTTGCCGCCGATCCAGCGATCCGAGCCGTCGATCGCGCCCGCGAGCCGCAGGGCCGCGCGCGTGGCCGCGAGGTCGCCGTGGACGTCGCCGATGGCCACCACGCGGTCGGCGGCGGGGTAGGCGTAGGAGCGATCCGTGTCGGGCGGCGGCGCGGGCGCGGCGGCGGCGGGAGCGGCCGAGGTGGCGGCGGGCGCGGGCCTCGGTGCCGTCGAGGCCGGGCGATCGGCGTCGCAGCCCGCGGCGAGCAGCGCGGCGAGCAGCGCGGAGAAGCGGGGAGCGGCTGACATCGGACGCGTTCCTCCGGGGGGGATGGGCCTTATGTACTACGCGGCGGGTGGGCGCGCAGGCGGCGCGCCGCCGCGCGCGGTCAGGCCGGGAGCTTGGCGGAGAGGAAGGATTTCAGCTTGATCAGGTTCTTCGCGTCGCGGCTGAACGTCGGTGCGGTGTAGCTCGACGCCCAGCCGGTGATCTCGTGCATGAACGAGGCGCGGACCTGCTCGTCGCCGAGGATGTCGTCGACCGTGCGGCCACGCGCGGCGCCCTTCTCCAGCGAGCGCACGTAGCCCTTGAGCCGCGCGTAGTCGCCGCTGAGCAGCTCCGCGATGAGCTCCGCGTCGCGCGCGAGCCGCGCGAGGGCCGGCACCTTGTCGCGCAGCTCCGGGCTCTCCGCCGCGGCGAAGGACGCGGCGACGCGCAGCACGAAGGCGTCGTCGAGGAAGCCGAGATCCTCGATGCCGTCCGGGATGAGATCGAGCGACTTGAAGAGGTAGTTGAGGCCGGCCGCGAGCGAGCGGCGCGCGGCCTCCGGGCTGTCCGGCGAGGCGAGCAGGCCGGCCAGGTCGGTGGCGTCCGAGGCGAGGCTGCGCAGCCACTCGGGGAACGTGTCGAGACAGCGGTCGTCGAGATCGGTCATGGGATCCTCCCGGCGGGGAGCGGGAGGGTAATCCGACCGGCGCGGCGCCGTCCATGTCCATGCAGGCCGGAGCCGGGGGCAGGGATGCCCGGGGGCAGGGATGCCGGGCGAGGTGCCGGAAGGCATCGGGCGAGGTGCCGGAAGGCACCGGGCGAGGTGCCGGAAGGCACCGGGCGAGGTGCCGGAAGGCACCGGGCGAGGTACCGGGCGGTACCAGGCGAGGCATCGGAGGACACCACGCCTGCCACCGCGCGCCGCTACCCGCCCGTCGCCCCGACCCGCCCCGTGACGCTCGCGCTCGCGCGCACGCTCACCTGGATGCGCACCGACGCGCTCGTCGAGGCCTCGGTGGCCCCGGCGACGCACGCGAGCGCGCGCGTGCCCGCGTCGCCCACGATCCGCGGCAGCGCGGCGCCGACCTGGACCACCGTCTGGGCGTTGCCGAGGAGCCGGCGCCCGAGGGCCACCTCGGCGTGCAGCAGCGCCGGCAGGTGGGCCTGCAGCGTCGCCGCGAGCCGCGCGGCCATCTCGGCGCCGTGCGACGCGCGCACCTGGACGAGCGCCGGCGTGCAGGCGGCGTGGACGTCGGCGTGCGCGCGGCAGCTCGCCTCGCACTCCGCGTCGGCGCTCGGGGGACGCACCATCCCGGCGCACTGCGGCGCCTGCCAGGTGCCCTCGCAGCGCGCGTGGCACGTGGCGTCGCAGCCGCCGTCGCACTCGCCGTTGCACTGGCCCACGCAGCGCCCCTGCGCGTCGTAGGCGGAGCACTGCCCCCGGCACTGCCCGGTGCAGCGCCCGTCGCACTGCCCCGTGCAGCGGCCCTGGCAATAGCCGGAGAGCCGCGCGGGCTCGCACTGCGCCACGATCTGCCCCGGGTCCAGCTGGACGTCGCACGCGCCGCTGCAGCGCGCCCCGGCCTGGGCGTTCGCCTGGCAGGCCGGCGGCGTCACCGCGACCTGCACCCCGGCGCCCTGGCGCAGGATGGCGTCGATCGCCGCCGAGACCGGGCCGCAGGCGCCGCTCGCCTGGCCCCCCGCCTCGTCGCGCGGCGCCATCTGCGCGGGCGGGATCCCGAGATCCGCGCCGATCCGGCGGCAGGCGTCGGCCACCTGCGCCTCGATCGCCGCCGACACGGCGGCCATGTCCTTGGCCGCCTGCACGAACGTCCGCACCTTGGCGTTGGCCCGCGCGTCGGCGGAGAACTGGGCGCCGAGGACGTCGCCCGGCCCGCGCAGCTCGGGGCAGACGGCCTCGCCCACGCCCTCCAGGTGACCGAGCTCCGCGCAGCTCAGGCCGGCGGCGGACGCGACGACCGCGAGGGCAAGCAGCCCCCGGACTGACGACTGGGCAACGGCCATCGGCGTGCCTTACCACAGCTGCCGAAGGTCGGGGACGAGGCAGGCGTCGCGCTCGTCCCGCGCGCCGCCTACCCGTGCGGCGGACCCCCGCTCCAGCCCGCCGGCCGCCAGCCGAGGACGCGCAGCGCGTTCTGCGAGAAGATCTTCACCGCGTCCTCGCGCGACATCCCGCGCTGCCGGAGCCGCGCGGCCAGCGCCGGCAGCGCCGACGCGTCGCCGAGCCCCCTCGGCGTGAGGATGCCGCCGTCGAAATCCGACCCGATCGCGACGTGATCGACGCCGGCCACGCGGACCATGTGGTCGAGCTGCGCGAGCACGTCGTCGAGGTCCGCCTCGTTCGCGCCGCTCACGAAGGTCGCGTGGAAGTTGAGCCCCGCGACCCCGCCGCTCCGCCCGATGAGCCGCAGCTGCTCGTCGGTCAGGTTGCGCGGCTGGTTCGCCACCGCGCGCGCGTTCGAGTGGGTCGCGACGATCGGCGCGCCGTGCGCGGCCGCGATCGGGACGAGATCCGCGAACGCGGCGTCCGAGATGTGCGAGACGTCGATGAGCGCGCCCTGCGCGTAGACGCGCTCGCAGAACCGCTTGCCGAGCTCCGTCAGCCCGAACGCCACGCGCTCGCCGGTCGCCGACGACGAGAGCCGCGTGTTCTTCGCGTGGTTCGGGCTGATGAGCCGCACGCCGCGCGCGATGAAGCGGTCGATCTGCGCGATGTCCTCGGCGAACGCGCCGGCCCCCTCGATCGAGAGGAAGGTGCTGATCTTCCCCGGCTCGGCCCGCGCCGAGCCGAGCGGGAGGAGCACCGGGCTCGCGGCGATGATCGCCTCGATCGTCGCGAGGACCGCGCTGGCATCCTCGATCCGCGGGCCCTCGGGCCGCACCCGGTCGGGCAAATAGATCGGCAGCACGATGCCGAGGTAGCTGCCGGCGACGAGCGCCTCGCTGCGGGCGTGGCCCTCGTCGAGGCGGCGATCGCGCCCCTTGAAGTGGACCTGCCAGGGCACGTCGACGTGCAGATCGACGACCTGCACGGGCGGCTCGCGCGCGCCGCCTCCGGGCGAGTCGCCGCGCGTGGGCCGCGGCGCGCCGAGGGCGAAGGCGGCGCACGTGACCGCGAGCAGGGCGCGGATGCGGCCTCCGGCGCTCATCCGCTCACCAGCACGCCCAGCGCGAAGCCCACGCCGAGGCACACGAGGCCGATGACCCCCACGAGCCACCAGGCCGCGCCCTCCGGGGCCGCGCTCTCGGCGGCGAGGGGGACCTCCACGACCCGCACATCGTAGTGGCCGCCCGTGAGCGTCGGCGTGCCCGTCGGCCGCTGCGCGCTGATGTGGGTCGGCCCGGGGGCCACCGGGAAGCTCGCCGTGGGCGCCACCGACGGGTTCTTCTGGGGCGGCGGCGTGGTCAGGTGCCGAGGCGGTATCGTCTCTGGCCTCGGCCCGACCGGAGGTAGGCTCGGCACCGGCTGCGGCGCGTACAGCTGCGACGTCGGCTGCGCCTGCGGCGCGTGCGGCTGCGGCGCGTGCAGCGGCGACTGCGGCTGCGGCGTGTGCAGCTGCGGGGGCGGCGGCAGCGACGGCAGGCGGTGCGGCGGCGGGAGCGACGCCTGCGGATCGGCCCAGGACCCGGGCGTCGCGACGCCCGTGCGGTGCGCGATGGCGCTCAGCGTCTGCGCCATCTCCTCGGCTGTCTGGAAGCGCCCGGTCAGGTCCTTGGAGAGGGCGCGCTGGAAGAAGAGGCCCCAGGCGAAGAGGTGCGGCGCGACCTGCTCGATCGGGCGCACCTCCTTGGCGAGCACGGCGGTGAGCCGCGCGAACTCGTTCTCGGCGGGGAAGGGCTGCGTCGCCGTGAGCATCTCGTAGAAGATCACGCCGACGCTCCAGAGGTCGGTGCGCGCGTCGACGCCCTGCGCGTTCCTGATCTGCTCGGGGCTCATGTAGCCGGGGGTCCCGAGGAGGGTGCCGGCGCGCGTCTTGAGGCCCATGCCGCCGGCCGCGTCCATCACCTTCGCGATGCCGAAGTCGAGCACCTTCACGCGGAAGCTGCCGCGCGGGTCGCGCACGAGGAACAGGTTCTCCGGCTTCAGATCGCGGTGGATGACCTTGTGGCTGTGCGCCGCCATGAGCGCCTGGAGCACCTCGTGGATGATCGGCACGGCCTGCTGCGGCGGGATCGGGTTGCCCGTGTCGATGTACGCGGCGAGCGGGACGCCCTGCAGGAGCTCCATGACGAGGTAGGGCGTGCCGTCCTCGGAGCGGGCCGCCTCGTAGACCGAGGCGATGTTCTGGTGGACGAACCCCTTCGTCGCCTCCGCCTCGGCGAAGAAGCGGTGGAGGACCTGCTCGTCCTCCGTGAACTCGGGGTGCAGCACCTTGATCGCGCGCTTGCCCTCGCCGCGCAGCCCATCGGCCTCGTAGACGGCGCCCATGCCCCCCTCGCCGAGGAGACGCACGAGCCGGAAGCGCCCGTTCAGCACGGCGCCCACGAGCTGATGGGAAGGGCTCGAGGGGTCGACCACGCGCGGACTCTACCAAAGCTTCCGCGCTGCCCGCTCGCCGAAACCTCGGCGAGGAGCGGGTGAGCAGGCCGAAGGCGCGCGATCGACGCCGGCGCGCGTCAGGGCGCGGCGTTCGCCACGGCCGAGCGCGCCGCCGGGCTCGCGGGCAACGGCGTCCGCAGGGCCTCGCTCGGCTGATCGCCGGTGTAGAGGTGCTCGTAGACGGCGAAGCTCGCGAGCACGCGCTTCGTGTAGAGCCGCGTCTCCTCGTACGGGATGCGCTCGACCCACAGGTCGAAGCTCTGCGAGGGGCGCTCGGCGATCCACCGCTTCGGCGCGCCGCCACCCGCGTTGTAGGCGGGGATCGCGAGCAGGGGGTTGTCCGGGAACTGGCCGCGCAGCACCGACAGGTAACGGCAGCCGAGCGCGACGTTGACCTCGGGCCGCTTCAGCGCCTCGGCGCTCGACGGCAGCCCGAGCGGCTTGGCCATGCGCTTCGCGGTCGGCACGATGAGCTGCATCAGCCCGTACGCCTGTGCGTGCGAGGCCACCTTCGGGTCGAAGGCCGACTCCTCGCGCATGATGGCATAGGCGAGGGCCTCGGGGATCGCGCTTCGCTTCGTCTCCGCGGCGACGACGGCGGCGAACGGGCGCGGGTAGGCGAGCTCCCAGGCGCTGCGCCAGCGCCCGACCGGGTAGTGATCGACCCACTCGCCCGCGAGCTCGACGCGGCTGTCGCCCGCTGCAGGCGCCGCCATCGCCGTGCGCAGGATGCTGTACGACTGCGGCAGCGCGCCCGCGCGCGCGAGCAGGAACGCCGAGGCCCACATCACCTCGCGCGGCGCCGTGCGGCTCCCGACGCCGAGCGCGTCGAGCTCGAGGCGCGCGAGCTTCGCCTCACCCTGGCGCGCGAGCTCGATCGCGCGGGTGAACGCGGGGTGCGCGAACTGGGCGCTCCTGAGCTCGGTGTACGGCGCGCTCGCGTCGCGCTCGAGGGCCGCGGACAGGGCGCGCTGGGCGGCCGCGGGATCGACGTCGGCCAGCCGGGCGTGGGAGAGCGCCATGTAGAACGAGAGCGGGTAATCGCGGATCACCTGCTCGAGCAGCGCCTTTCCCTTGTCGGGCGAGCCCGTCTCGATGTGGGCGCGCGCGAGGTAGTAGGGGAACCTGCCGGCGGCGTGGTACGCGCGCTCGTGGGGGAACCGCGCGAGCCCGAGCTCGAGCGGCCTGACCGCGCCCGCCCAGCTGTCGCGCTCCATCTCGAAGAGCGCGAGCTCGAACAGGCCATCGGCGACCATGTCGCCCGACGGGTAGTCGTCGGGCATGGCGGTGAGCATCTGGACGAACTGCGCCTGGTCGCCGAGCGCGAGCAGCGCGCGCGCCCCGAGGTAACGCGCGTCGTCCGCGAGCCGGTGATCCGGGTACTCCTTCTCGAGCAGCGCGAAGCGCGCCGCCGACTCGGCGTGCCGATCGACGCGGAACGATGCGCGCGCGGCGTTGTAGAGCGTCTCGGGCCGCCTGGGGGCGGGGGCGCCTGCCCCTGCGGCCACGGCGGGAGCGCTCGCCCCTGCGGCCACGGCGGGGGCGCCTGCCCCTGCGGCCACGGCGGGGGCGCCTGCCTCTGCGGCCACGGCGGGGGCGCCCGCCCCTGCGGCCACGGCGGGGGCGCTCGCCCCAGCGGCCACGGCGGGGGCGCTCGCCCCAGCGGCCACGGCGGGGGCGAGCGCCCCAGCGGCCACGGCGGGGGCGCTCGCCCCTGCGGCTGCGGGCGCGGCCGGCCCGCAGCGCTCGATCGCCGTGCCGTAGATGTCGGCGGCCTCGGCCCGCCGCCGGAGGCGCCCGAGCGCCTCGCCGCGCGCGGCGAACGCGTCGCAGGCGAAGGCCGAGGGGGCCTGCGCCTCGGGCAGGGCGATCAGCGCGTCGGTGACGGCGAGCGCTTCCTTGTCCTGGCGCGAGGTGAGCAGGGCGCGCGCGCGGGCGAGCAGGTCGGCGGGGCCCGGGTCGAGGAACGGCTTGCGCCGCGCGAACGGCAGCGTCGACAGGGCCTGGTCCAGGATCTCCTTCGCCTCCCCCGCGCCCGCGCCGCCCGGCGCCTGGTCGAGGATGCGCCGGGCGAGCCGGATCGCCTCCTCGGCGCGGTCCTGTCCCGGATGGCGGAGCAGCGCGCGGGCGAAGCGGAGCGCCTCGGGCACCCACGTCGACGCCGGCCAGCTCCGGGCGAGGTACGCTTGCCAGCGCGCGGACGCGCCCCCGATGTCGCCCTTCTCGGCGAGCGCGCCGGCGACGACGCGATCGAGCTCGTCGGCGATCGCGACGTCCGAGGCGACGGCGCGCGCGCGCTCGAGCGCCGCGTCGGGCTGTCCCGCCCTGGCGAGGAGATCGGCCGCCGCGAACCGCGCGTAGTCGGCGAGCGGCCCGCCGGCTGCCGCCGCGGCGTCGTACTCCTTCGCGGCGCCCAGGGGGTCGCCCGCGAGCGCGCGCAGCCGCCCGAGCTGGTAGCGAAATGCCGCTGCGTCCTCCGGCGACAGGGGCGCGGAGAGCGCCTGGACCAGCGCGGCGACCGCGCTTCCGTACGCCTCCTGCCCGACGAGCTTCTGCACCGGCGCGAGCCGCGGGTCGTCCAGCACGAGGGTGAGGCGTTCGGGGTCGAACACCGGGGCCTCGCCCGGCGTGCCCGGGACGACGGGCCCCGGCGGCGCTGCGGGCGGCGGGGGCGCCTGCTGCGGGCAGAGCGGCGGGCAGGCCGTCGTCCCCCGCTGCGCGGGGGGCGCCCCGGCGCAGGAGGCGCCGAGCGCGGCGGTCAGCGCGAGCGCGGAGGCCAGCGCGAGCGCGGCCCCGGAGCGGGCATCCAGCCTGAACATGCCCGCACCATACCCCGGATCGCGCGGTCGCACAGCGATCGAGGGGAGCGGGCGCCGCGGGCCCACGGCGATCACGAGCCCGTCGGGAGGTGCGCTGACGATGATCTCGATCGGCCCGTCGAAGCCGTTGAATCGGCGGATCGAGAGCTCGACGGACGTCAGCCCAGCATCGCGGCAAAGCTGAAGCTGCGCTGCAAACGCATCGATTCACGCCTCGTCCCGAGGATTTTCGTCTCCCTCCCAAGGAAGGGTGTCCGAGCGCACCTCGGTCACGCTATCGCTGCTCGAGTTCGGGCCGCAAGCGGGTGGTGTGGCTGCGAGCGGCCGGGGCGCCGGCGCGCCCTCTTGTGAGCTGGCGCGCTAGCGTTTGGACGTGGTGTGAACCGTGCCGGGCAGGAACGCGGCTCTACTCCGCGTCGCAGGCGAGATAGACCCGGATGGACTCGATCGTAGGGTCGGGGAGCTTCACGCCGACCGGCATCCCCTCCGGTGTCCCGCCCAGCTTGATCGCCGTGAGGATCTTCTCCGCCCCGGCGCTGACGCTGGCGGGGTCGTCGACGTTGACATCAGGGGGGGCGCCGCCGCGGCTCGGGCCCGACACCGTCGTCCCATGACAGGCCACGCAGTTGTCCTGGAGCGCCTGGAGGCCCTCTGCCTGCTGCGCGGCGGAGTCGGGCGGACATTCGCCGAGCGTTCCCGTGGACGGCTTGTCCTCGGGGCCGGGGTCATCACCGCCGCAACCTGGGAGAGCGCCAATGGCGAAGGACGCAAGGCAGAAGAAGAGAATCGTACGAACGCGCATCAAAGCACCTCAGCAGCTTGTTAGGGGAAGGCGGGCGAGCCGGGGTCGAGCCTCCAGCCATGCAGGCCGGCCTGGCGCCGCGCGGGAATGGTGCCTGGCGCCGCGCACCGGGTCAACTAAGACGGGCGGGTTTGACGCGGGAAAGAGGTGATTCAAGTCGGTGCGCGGCGGGATCCGGCGCTCGCCGCGTCGCTCCGTGCGGCGACGCCCACCCGCCCCGGGGCCGGGGCGCTCGGCACCCTCCCCAAGCACGCCCGCGCGAAGCCGGCGTGACGCGGCGCAGAAGTCCGGCCCTCTCTGGCCGGACTTCCGGCGGGCGAAGCTAGCTCGCCGGCCGCCGCTCCAGGTGCGTCTTCATCGCCTTGAGATCCCCGTGCACGGCCTTCTTGAAGCTGCCGATGAACAGCCGCCCGAGCGTCTCCATGAACCACCCCATCCCGGCGATCTCGCCATCCATCCGGAGCAGCGTGCCGGCGCCCTGGGGCTCGAAGACGTAGCGAAAGCGGTATTCCCCGCGTCCCGTCGTCCCCTTCTGCCCGTCGACGAAGAGATCCAGGCTCTTTCCGGGCTCTGCCGCCGTGACCTCGAACAGCTCGGTGGACTCCTTGCCGAACATCTTGCGGGTCTCACGCCACATCGCGCCCTCGCCGACGATGTCGCCCGTGAGCTTCTCCACCCGCACGAAGTTGGGCATCCAGTCGCCGAAGGAGTCGATGTCGGTCGCGAGCCGGAAGACGTCCTCGGGCGACGCATCGAATCGCTCTTCAATGGTGAACCGGAGCGGCATCTCGTTCTTCTCCTACGTTACCCCGCACACCGGACCATCGTGCCGGAACCGCTCCATTCCCGTCAACGAGCCCGTCGAGCGCGCACCGCGGCCCCGACGCCGGCAGCGCGCCGTCGTCCGCCGTCCGTCCGGGCGCCCTCAGGCGGCCAGGACGACGACGACGGGGCCGCGGCGGCTCAGCCCTTCTTGCCCGGCGGCAGCAGCCTGCCCCGCTCGCCGGTCGCCGCCTGCATCGGGCGGTGCAGCACGATCTTCCGTCCCGCCTCGCGCCCGTGCGCGTGCGCCGCCGTCCGCTGGTTGCCCGCGTGACGCAGGTGCTGCACGTGCGGGTGGCGCGTCCGGTAGTAGCCGTCCAGGTCGGCGTCCCTCACCCAGATGAGCCCCTGCTCCGCGGACACCTTCCGCTCCGTGTTCAGCTTCTCGAGGAACCCGAGCATCACCCCGGCCTGGTAGGTCCGCCGGTCCTTGTTGCCCCTCACGCCCTGGGTCCGCTTGTGCTCTTTCCACAGCTGCTCGGCCGTGTGGTGCAGGAACGCGTGCACGTAGGCCGCCATCTCCAGGTTCGCCGGCGTCCCGCAGATCTCGAGGATGCTGCCCCGCTTGCCCTCGAGCGGCGCGTAGACAGGCACCCAGATCGCCTCGACGAAGAAGTGCTTCCCAAGGATGCCCCCGACGATGCGCTCGCTCTCGCCCACGCGCCCGCTCGGCGCGCCCAGGTGGCGGAAGCCGTAGAGCCGCGCGGCGCGCGCCTTCGCGACGTCGAGGTTGTACTTCAGCATCAGCCGCTGCGCGGCGCTCATCGCCGCCTGCGCCTCGTTCGCGTTCGGGCTGTCGGCGAGCGCGAGCAGCCGCGCGATGCGGTCGAGGATCCGGGCGTCCGCGTTCGCGCTCTCCACGCTCCCGTCGCCGCGCGGCGCCCCGCCGGGCTCCGCCGGCGAGGGCCCGACCGACGGCATCCCGGCCGCCATCGCGTCGATGCCGAGGCGCTCGCACACCTCGCGGAACGCCGGCCCGTGCGCCGCCTCGTCCGCGACGCCCAGCACCTCGTGCACGTACTGGTGCGCCATCTCGTGCTTGAGCACCTCGATCACGACCCCCCACGGCTGCGTCAGGACGAGCGGCCGCGAGATCTCGATCGCGCGCGCCTCCGAGATCCAGCGCCCGAGCCGGCTCGCGGCGTCGGAGAGCTCGATGGACGCCGAGCGCAGCTTCCGCCGGAAATGCGTGTAGTTGAGGCTCTGGTAGGCCGCCATCAGCTCGCGCACGAGCGCCGCCTCCAGCTCGGCGCTGAGCCGCGCCGCCGTCTCGCGCGGCGGCTCGGGCGCCGGCGCGCCGGGGGACGGCAGCGGCTCGGGCTGCGCGGCGGCTGCGGTGGAGGAGGATTCGTCCGGCGGCGCGCCGGCCCCTGGGGCCTGTTGAGCTCCGCGCAACCCGTTCAGGAAGAGCTGCTCCGCCATGTCGGACGCCACTCATGGCACGCCTCGGGCGGCTGTCGAAGGGTTTTCTCCGTCCAGGCGGCCCCCTCCCGCGGCCCATCCGGCCGGCCGGACCGGTCATCGCGCCGCCACCGACCCGCCTCAGAAACGTTCCCGATACGCCACGTCCTCGCTACACTCGCGCCCCTCCCGTGCTCCGTTTCAAGGCATTGAACGATCCCCGGGCGGCCGACGCCGACGCCGGCAGCCGCTCGTCCCGCGGTCTCGCCCGCGATCTCGGCCCGGACCGCGCCGCGGCGCGCGCCCGGCTGCGCGCGCTCGCCCGCGTCCGGCGCCGGTACGGTCGCCTGTTCCTCGCGCTCCCGTTGCTCCTCGTGGTGCTCGCGGACCTCCGCATCCGCGGAGATCGCCTGCTCGATCTGAGCGGCAAGCACGCGGCGAGCTACCTCGGCGCGATGGTCGAGAGCGCCGCGCTCTGGGGGCTCCTGCTCTTCGCGGCCTCGTCGCGGCGGGGCGCGTCGCGGTGGATCGCGGCGCTGCTCTTCGTGACGCTCGCGACGCTCTCGCTCGGCGGCCAGCTCTACTTCCACCGCCAGTACGCCACGTACCTCAACCTCGACGCCACGCTCTTCGGGACCTCGCTTTCGTCGAGCCTCTTCGGCCAGCTCCGGGCCGACGGGGAGAACTTCCTCCACTCGGTCCTCCCGCCGCTCGTGCTCGCCGTCGCGCTCGTCTGGCTCGGCCGGCGGATCGTGCGCCCCGGCCGCACGGCGGGGGCCCGCGCCGCCCGCCTCGCCGCGCCGGCGGCCGTGGTGGCCGCGTTCGTGCTGCCGTGCTCCTACCGCACGGTGCAGGCGTCCACGCCCGACGTCATCTACTTCCACGCGATCGGCGGCCTCCTCAAGGAGCTCGCCGGCGTCCAGACCACGGCGCAGGTGCGCCCGGGGCTCCGCACGCCGCCCGCGCTGCCGCGGCTGACCCCGGAGCCCGGCCCGCGGCGCAACGTGCTCTTCATCCTGACCGAGAGCGTGCGCGCCGACGCCACCTGCTCGGCGCCTGCCGGCGACGGCGCGGGGTCCGCCGCGTGCCCCGGCACGCCGCGCATCGACGCGGCGGCGCCCGGCCGGCTGCCGCTCCTGCAGATGCGCTCGAACGCCTCGACGACGGCGATCGGGCTCGCGGTGCTCTGGTCCGGTCTCCAGCCGATCGCGACGCGCGAGGAGCTCCACACGGCGCCGCTCGTCTTCGACTACGCGGACGCCGCCGGCTTCGACAGCGCCTACTGGACGAGCCACCACATGATGTTCGCCAACTCGCGCCTCTACGTGCAGGACCTGCCGGTCTCGCACCAGTGCGGCGCGACCGAGCTCGATCCGCTGGCCGACATCGATCTCGGGGCCGACGATCGGCTGCTGTCGGCGCACGCGCGGTCCGAGCTGCTCTCGCTGCGCGAGCCGTTCCTCGCGGTCGCCCACTTCGGGAACACCCACGTCCCCTACCTGGTCGACCCGGAGGACGCGCCGTTCCAGCCTGCCCTCGAGAGCAAGGCGCCGGACGACAACGAGGCGTACCGCAACTTCTACAGGAACGCGGTCTACCGGCAGGACGCGGCGATCGCCGAGCTCATCCGCTTCGTCCGGAGCTCTCCGGTCGGCGAGCGCACGGTGATCGTCTTCACCTCGGACCACGGCGAGGCGTTCCGCGAGCACGGCCAGCTTGGCCACACGGGCTCCATCCTCGAGGAGGAGATCCGGGTGCCCGGCTGGATCGACGCGCCGCCGGGCACCCTGACGGCCGCGGAGGAGGCCGGGCTGCGCGCGGCCCGGGACGAGCCCGTCTTCCACACGGACGTGGCGCCGACGCTGCTCGACCTGATGGGCCTGTGGGAGGAGCCTGCGCTCTCGGCGTATCGGGCGGCGATGGTCGGGCACAGCCTGCTCCGGCCGTCGCCGGGGCCGGCTGCGCTGGCGCTCACGAACTGCACCGGGATCTGGGGCTGCGCGTTCAAGAACTGGGGGATGATGCGCGGCAACATGAAGCTCGAATCCCGCGCCTGGGACACCGCCTGGCACTGCTACGACGTGCTCGCCGACCCCCGCGAGCAGCGCGACCTCGGGCCCGCCGCCTGCGGCGACCTGCCCCGGCTCGCCGACGCGATCTACGGCGGTCCTGCCGGCAGCGTCGACGTCCCGGTCCACCTCCGCGACCTCGCGGCGGGGCCTCGCCGCGACTGATCCGGATGGCGCCGGACCTCGATCGAGAGGGCGCCGCGCCCGGCGCGCCGCCTGCGTCCCCCGCCGGCCGCCCGCGCGCCGCGCGCCGGGCAACGCGCCGCCGGCGCCGCTGGATCGGCCTCGCCCTCCTCGCGTCGCCGGCGCTCTGGTTCCTCGTCGCCGACGTGCTGCGGCGGGGCCGCCACATGACCACGTTCGACCGGCTGCACGCGGCGGGATACGCCGCGACCGTGGTCGTGTCGCTGGGGTTCTGGGGCGTCCTGCTCTACGTCGCCTCGGGCCGCCGCGGCGCGATGCGCGGCGTGACGGGCGCCCTGTTCGTGGCGCTCTTCACGCTCGCGTGCGGCGTGCAGGGCGGCTTTCACGCCATCTACAACATCTACTGCTCGATCGACTCGCAGATCCACTCCCAGTCGATCCCCTGGTCGATCGTGGGCACGCTCCCGCTCGGGCACCCTCGCGTGCTCGCCCACCTCGCCGTCGCGCTCGGGCTCGCCCTTGGGGCGCTCCGGCTCGCCCGCCGGTTCGTGCGCCCGCGGCGGCTCCGGCGGCGCGTCGCCGCGGTGCTCGTGCCGCTCGCGCTGGCCGGCGTGACGAGGATCCCGGTGAGCTACCGGGTGATCCAGTCGTCGTCGGCCGACATGATCTACTTCCATGGCGTCACCGCCGTGGTCAAAGAGCACCTCGGCATCACCGACGACTCGTCGGATCTGCGGGTGCAGCGCCGCGACCCGGAGCGCGTGCCGCGGCTCGCCGCGCGGCCCGCGCGGCCGCGGAACGTCGTGCTCATTCTCCAGGAGAGCCAGCGGGCGGACGTGACGTGCGTCGAGCACGACCCGGACTGCGAGCTGGCGACGCCGTTCTCCAACGCCGCCGCGCCGGGCCGCATGCCGCTCTTGCAGATGCGGGCCCACGACTCGACGACGGCCATCTCCATCTCGAACCTCTGGTCCGGCGTCTCGCCGACGGAGAGCCACGCGGTGCTCAGCTCCGCCCCGCTGCTCTGGGATTACGCCCACGCGGCCGGGTGGGACACGGCGTACTGGACGAGCCAGAACCTCATGTTCGGAAACGCCCGGCTCTACGTGCAGGACATCCCGGTCTCGCACCGGGTGGTCGCGACCCAGCTCGATCCGGGCGCCGACCTCGATTACGGCGCCTCCGACCGGCAGCTCACGGATCGCGTGATCGAGGAGTGGGGCGAGCTCGTCGAGCCGTTCTTCGCGGTCGTGCATTACTCGAACATCCATTTCCCGTACGTGAGCGATCCGCTTCATTCGCCGTTCCAGCCCAGCGAGCTGAGCAAGACGCCGGACAAGAACGAGCATTTCAAGAACTTCTATCGCAACGTCGTTTACCTGTCGGACATGGCGGTCGGCCGGCTCATCGAGCACATCCGCGGAACGCCGAGCGGCGAGCGCACGGTCCTCGTGTACACGTCGGATCATGGCGAGTCGTTCCGGGAGCACTGGCAGCTTGGCCACACGAGCTCGCTGTGGGACGAGGAGATCCTCGTCCCCACGTGGATCGACGCCCCGGAGGGGACGCTCTCCCCGGAGGAGCGGGCGAGCGTCGCGGGCGCGAGGGACGAGTTCGTGTGGCACCTCGATCTGGCGCCGACGTTCCTCGATCTGATGGGCCTCTGGGACGAGCCGCGGCTCGCGCCGTTCCGCGGCCGGATGATGGGGCACCCGCTGACGCGGCCGGAGCGCACGGTGGCGCCGGTGCCGCTCACGAACTGCACGTGGGTGTGGGGGTGTTCCTTCCGCAACTGGGGGATGATGCAGGGGCCGCTGAAGATCGAGGCGCGCGAGTGGGACGGCGAGTTCCACTGCTTCAACGTGCTGGAGGATCCGCTGGAGCTGACCAACCTGGGAGAGCAGGCGTGCGCGCCGCTGCCCGACCTCGGGCGGGCGCTCTTTCACGAGATGCCGAACGTGACGCCGCCCGGGAGGCCGAAGGTCGACTGGGGCGGGTGAGTTGTCCGGGTCGACCTTGGATCGAGTAGCCTTCCGTCCCACCGTGATGCTCCGCTCCCTCGGTCTCTCCGCGCTGCTCTCCGCGCTCGCCCTGGCCGGATGCAACGCGATCTCGGGCGTCGACGGCCTCACCTTCGACGGCGGAGGCGGCGCGGCCGGTGGCGGCGATGCGTCCGGCGGCGGCGGCGGCGCGGCCGGTGGCGGCGATGCGTCCGGCGGCGGAGGCGGCGCGGCCGGTGGCGGCGATGCGTCCGGCGGCGGAGGCGGCGCGTCCGGCGGCGGTGGGGGCGCGGCGTGCGAGGGGGAGTCCTGCCCGGCGCCGACGGGGGTCGTCCTCGTGGAGCAGACCTTCACCGAGGTGCGCGGCGATGTGACGATGGGCAACGTGTTCATGGACGCGTGCCCGGAGGGACAGGTGATCGTCGGCGCTCAGGGGCAGATCGACGACGATGGTGATGCGTCCATCCATGGCCAGATCCAGGCGCAGTGTGGTTATTTGAACCTCGCCGGGACCGGCCCAACCACCCTCACCACGACACCCGGCGACCTCACCCCGAACCGGGGGGACTATGGCTCGGTCCCCTGGACGAGGATGTGCCCGGAGAACCAGGTGGTGGTGGGCTTCAGCGGCCGGGTGGGCGATTTCGTGGACCGCCTCGTCCTCGATTGCGCGCCGCTCCTCGTGGAGGGGGAGCCGTCCGCTCTCCGCGTCGAGGTGGGACCCGTCTCCTCGTCTGAGGGGGTCGGCGGCCTCGGCGGCGACGCCTTCCCGGACACCCGCTGCGGTGAGCGCGAGGTCGCGAACCTGATTCACGTCATGGAGGACGGAGCCATCAGCGCCTTCGGCCTCGGCTGCAAGACGTTCTCGCTCGCGTACTGACCCGCTCCCGGAAGGCGAAGCGGCGGCTCGCGCTGGGCTGCGTCGCCGCGGCGCGCACCGCGCGCCGGCTGTCGCGGCGAGCCCGGATCGGGTACCTTCCGCCTCCGTGACGCTCCGACCTCTCGGGCTCTCCGCGCTGCTCTCCGCGCTCGTCCTCGCCGGGTGCAACGCGGTTTCCGGCGTCGGCGACCTCACCTTCAACGGCGAGAGCGCGGGCGGGCAGGGCGGCGCCGGATCGGGCGGCGGCGGTGGGTCCGGCGGCGGTGGAGGGGGCGCGTGCGACGGGGAGCCCTGTCAGGTGCCGCAGGGGGTCGCCCTCGCGGAGCCCACCGACACCGAGGTGCGCGGCGATGCGACGGTGGGCGACGCGTACATGGACGCGTGCCCGGAGGGACAGGTCATCCTCGGCTTTCTAGGGAACCTCCGCGGTCCGCCCGATGCGATCGCCGTTGGCCGGATCCGGGCGCAGTGCGGCCACCTGAGCGTCACCGGAACCGGCCCGTACACCATCACCACGACGCCCGCCGGCCTCACCCCCTACCGGGGGTCGTTCGACGCCGAGCCCTGGACGACGATGTGCCCGGAGAACGCGGTGGTCGTGGGCTTCCGCGGCCGGAACGGCTCGTCGATGGACTACCTCGCCTTCGATTGCGCGCCGCTCCTCGTGGAGGAGGGGCCTGCCGCGCTCGAGCTCGTGATCGGGAACGTCACCTCCCTCGCGGGCGCCGGCGGCGACGGCGGCGGAGCGTTCCCGGACACCCGCTGCGGTGAGCGCGAGGTCGCAAACCTGGCTCACGTCCTCATCGATCGCGGAGCCATCAACGCCTTCGGCCTCGGCTGCAAGACGGTCTCGCTCGCGTACTGACCCGCTCCCCGGAGGCGAAGCGGCGGCTCGCGCCGGGCGCCTTCAGGCTCTCGTGGGCGCGCGAGTCGCTCCACCGCCGGTCCGAGGGGAGGGCGGAGGCCCCGTTACGGTGGGGCGGGGGAGGCCGCCGCGGTCACATGTCGCGGAGGTCGAGCGATCCGATGTAGTCGGCCTTGCCGACGTCGAGCCCGTTGTGCCGCAGGATCGAGTACGCGGTGGTGGCGTGGAAGTAGAAGTTGGGCAGCGCGAACTGGAACACGAAGTCCGCGGCCTTCATGCCCTTGCCCGGCAGGAAGAAGAGGGGGATGTTGCGGTCCTCTGCGCCCTGGAGCTGCTCCGGCTTCAGCGCCTTCACCTGCTCGAGCGCCTTGCCGATGCGCGCGCGCAGCTCGGCGATCGTCTCGTCGCCCGTCTCGGGCTTCGGCGGCTCCCCGCCGGTGAGGAGCGCGCTCAGCCTCGGGGGCCAGGCGATGACGTTCTGGATCTGACGCCTGAAGTTCCACTGATCGGGCGCGAGGCGCGCGGTGAGGAGCACCTCCGGATCGAACTTCTTCTGCTGCGCGTAGGCCTCTGCCTTGTCGAGCCAGACCAGCACCTGGCCGAGCATGCGAGTCATCTGGGGGAAAGAGCTGTCGTAAAGGCTCATGATCTTCTCCTCGTCGGCCGTAACAGCCGGCGCGGCTCGTCCACCCGCAGCCTCCGCGCGTCAACCCCGCGCGCCCGCCCCCGTTCACGGCGCGATGACCTGGAGCGGCGGTCGACATTGGGAATAAAATATTGAAATTATTGATAAAATTACATCGACGCGACCTCCTGCCCGGAGGCGCTATGCTCGATGCGTGTCCACCGCTGCGCAGAAGCCACACCCTGCCACCGTGCCGGATCTCCTGGCGATCCCCGAGGAGCAGCGCTTCCACGAGATCGTCGACGGCGAGCTCATGCAGAAGGCCGTGCCCTCGTTCGAGCACGGCGATGCGCAGTCCGCCATCGTCGCGCACGTGAAGATCCCCTTCCAGCGGCGCCCCGGCGGCCGCTGGCCCGGAGGATGGTGGTTCGCCACCGAGGTCGAGGTCGAGCTCGCGCCGGAGCAGGTGGTCCGGCCTGACGTCGTCGGCTGGCGTCGCGAGCGCGCGCCGGAGCGCCCCAGCGGGAGCCCCGTCCGGATCCGGCCCGACTGGGTCTGCGAGGTGCTCTCCCCGGACAACGCGCGAAACGACACGGTCAAGAAGATGCGTGTCTACCAGCGCTGTCAGCTGCCCCATCACTGGATCGTCGATCCCAGGGAGGAGACGATGACCGTGTACCGGTGGACCCCCGAGGGATACCTCGTGGTGCTCCGCGCGGAGCGGGGCGAGCGCATCAGGGCCGAGCCGTTCGATGCGATCGAGCTCCAGGTCGGCGTGCTCTTCGGGGACGAGCGCGAGGACGAGTGACGACCCAGGCGGAGCCCCGGGCGGCCGCGCGGCGCGCCGGGGCGCCGCGGAGCGCCCGGGAGGCGCTCAGTCGATCCGCTTGAACTCCCCCGCCGCGCTGGCGGTCCACATCTGCGGAAGCATCCCCGGGATATCGGAGGTGCGGATGTAGATCAGCCGGATGTCCTTCCCCTCCAGCTCGGCGAGGAGCGCCGGGTCCAGGCCAGGCTCGAGGCGGGGCTCGAAGACGAAATCCTCCGAGAAGTTGTGGTGCGCCGGGTGGTACGTCTGCGCGTGGTAGCCCTTCAGCACGATCGGGCTGCTCGTCAGCCCCTCGATGCGCGTCTCCACCCACTTGTGGAGCGGCGCGGTGTATCCCGCCGTCGGGCCCTTGGGGTAAGGCGGCCAGTAGAACGACGTCTCCACCACGAGGCCGGACTCCGACGACAGCGAGCGCTCCTGGAGCAGCGCGCCCTCGACGGGGGGACCTTCCGGAGGGCAGGCGTCGAGATGCACCGTCTCCGACGAGACGCTGAGCGGCGTGCCGTCCCAGTCGAGCGACGCCACGGGCGTGGCGTAGTCGGCGCGGAACATGAGCTGGAAATCGCGCAGCGCGACGAGCGGCCCCACCGACGGCGGCAGCAGCTCGGACACGGGCGAGGCGGCGAGCGCGTAGGTGACCGCCGAGGCCCCGGCGCCGTCCACGAACGCGTCCGTGACCGTCTGGTCGGCGTACGCGTGCGACGCGGCAGGCCACGCCGCGGGGCTCCCGGACAGCGTCGCCACCGATCCGCCGGAGAGATAGTCGAGGGTCGCGTCCTCGAAGAGGGTGCCGGCGAGCGCCTCCGGCGTGAGGAACGCGCTCTTCGCCGAGAGGCGCGCGCGCACCTTGAGCCGGTGGTTCGCGAACACGTTGCCGACCTCGCCCTGGAAGGTGCAGAGCTCCCGCGGCTCGGCGAGCAGGAACGGCGTGAGGCTCGGCGTCGTGTTCGGGAGCGAGACCTCGCGCACCTGCTTCACGACGAGCTCCCCGGGCTTCATCTTCTTGAACTCGTAATCGAGCAGGAACGTCGTCTTGCTCGGGTGCACCTCCCGGAACCTCTCCTCGACACGGCCGAGCAGCGCGGTGAGCGCGCGGTAGTCGTCCTCCCACTGCATCACGTGGCCGCCGAGCGGGACGAGCGTCGAGCCGGAGCGGAGCTGGACGTAGGTCTCGCCATCGAGGCCGCCCACGGTGACGACCTCCGGCAGCGTTCCCCCTTCCGGGTTGGTGACGGACGTCGCCCCGAGCTGGGTCACGATCTTGATCTCGTCCGAGGGCGGGACGCCCCGCGACAGCGTGGCCACGCCGTTCGCCATCTCGTTCTCGTCAGGATAGGAGTAATGGACGAGGACGCCCATTCCGACCTGGTCCTCGTTCACACCATAGAGGAGCCGGGCGAGGAAGGCGTTGTCATTGTAGAAGCTCGCATACACCTTGCGGATCGCGCGAAACACGCCCCGCTCCGCGTCCTCGCCGGCGTCGCAGAGGCTCGGCCCCGCGTCGTCGGCGTCCTGGTCGTCGGCCAGGCAGCCGCTGTAGCTATCGTAGAGGCCCGCGCCCGTGAAGACGGCGCTGTCCTCCACGTTGGTCGAGCTGCGGAACCGGATCTTCCTCGTGGGCGTGAAGTCCGCGATCGCCGCCTCGACCGCCTGCCGCTGCCCCGCGGAGAAGGCCGTCTCCTTGGTGATCCGCTCGCGGATCGCCGCGAGATCGGCCTTGAGCGCCCGCATGTCGGGCGGGTAGCTGTAGCCGCCGAGGCGCTCCGCGATCTCGGCGCGCAGCGTGCTGCCGCCGGGCATGACCTGGTCGAGGAAATCGTCCCAGAGATCGAACGACAGCGCGACCCCGACATCGGAGCTCTCCGGGATGGCGTCCCGCAGCAGGCCGTAGTTCGCGGCCTTGCCCCCGAAGTGGACGACCTCCGCGGGGCCGAGATCCTCGGTCGATCCCGCATAGGCGCCGAGCGGCTCCTTGGGCTGGATGCCGAGATCGCCGGGCCGCTTCAGCGAGAGGAGCTGATCTCTGTCGGCCGGCGCCATCCCTTCGGCCTCGAAGAGCGCGGCGCGGCACACGACCCCCCACTCCAGCGAGGCCCGCAGCGCGACCTCCTGGCCGTCGAGCGCCTTCGCCTGCTCCGCGGTGGCCGGGTCGCCGACGTACACGAACGGGATGCCGAAGGACGTCGCCAGCAGGGCGGTGTGCGCGTTCGGGGTCGAGGGCGACAGCGAGATGATGCCCGCCACATAAGGCACCTCCGCAGGGATGGAGTCGGTGAGGAGGATGTCCTCGGCCCGGAGATCGCCGCTCGCGTAGGCGGCGTCGATCATGTCCGGGGGGACATAGCGGAGTCGGCCCACCGCCCAGCCCGTCGAGTAGCACGCGTCGCCGTTCAGCCACCTTTCGACCGAGCTCACGGGGAACCCGCTCTCGGCGAAGAACGCGCTGTTCGCCGCGGCCGACTCGGCCTGCTCGTGGGTCGGGAAATAGAAGGAGACGGGCGGCGCTCCCTCGGGGGCGACGATGCTGTCCTTCACGAGCTCCAGGACGACGCGCGCCATCTCGGGATCGTAGGCGTCCTGCCGGACCAGCTGGACGCCGTACTCCGGCTCGGTGGCCGCAAACGGGGACATGAGCACCGCGCCGAGGATGGCCTGCTGCCCCTCCTCGTGGAGCGAGACGTTGTCGTACTCGTCCAGCGACATCTCGAAGAACGGGTCGAGCCGCGCGGTGGCGAACTCGCCGTGGAACGGGAACTCGTTGCTGTTCTGGTAGTAGACCTTGGTGGGGTCGTGCATCAGCACGGTGAACTTCACCCAGGCCGGCCCGTCGTACGTCGAGTACGCCGCGAAGGGGTCGAAGGGGAAGTCGAGCTGATTCTTCCAGTCCGCGGACGGGGTGATCTCGATCGGGTAGGTGTCGACGGGCCATTCGTAGCCGCCGCCTCCTCCTCCTTCTCCGCCGTCACCCCCACCTTCGCCGCCGGTACCCCCTGCTCCGCCGGTGGCGCCCCCGCCGCCCGCGGCGCCGCTGCCCGCGGGGTCCCCCGCCGAGCCGTCGCCGCACGCGGCGAGCGTCCCTGCGCCCAGCAGCGCGAGCGCGAGGCAAGCCAGTCGACCGATTCGTTGAAACCTCATGGGCACTACGGATCTACAATTGCCGTGCCATCGCCTCTCCAAAGGCGCTCGAGCGCCGCGCGGCGGGGCATTCGTGTCGCGAGAATGGCGCACGCAGGCACAACCCCCCGGGACGCGCCGAGCGAGCGAGCGGCAGGGCGCGACGATGGTCGAGCTCGGTCACGCCGGCTCCGGCGCGGCGATCCGCGGCCTACCTGTCGAATTTTCTTGGGGTTTCGACCGGTGCGGCGGACTAGAATACCGCGATGAAAGAGCGGAGAGCGGCGCTGATCTTCAACCCTGCTGCTGGCCATGCAGGCGATGCGGTCGCGTCGCTTCCTGCGCGGCTCGAGCGCGAGTTCGCGCTGAGCGTCTACGAGACGAGCGCGGACCGCAGCGCCGCCGCGTGCGCCGAGGCGGCGCGCCGCGAGGGCGCCTCCCTGGTCATCGCGGCGGGCGGCGACGGGACGATCTCGAGCGTGGCGTCCGCGCTCCTCGGGACCGACACGTGCCTGGGCATCCTGCCGCTCGGAACGGCGAACTCGATCGCGGCTACGCTGGGCATCCCGGACGACCTGGAGGGGGCCATCGAGGTCCTCGTTCGCGGCGAGCCGACGCGCATCGACGCCGCCCGCGCGAACGGGAGGACCATGATCCTGCTGTCAGCGGTCGGGCTCCACGCCGACACCGTCGGCGAGACCCCGCAGGAGGCCAAGCAGCGCTGGGGGGTGCTCGCGTACATCAGCACCGGGCTGAAGAAGCTGATGAGCCTGGAGCCGTTCGGGGTCGAGATCGAGACCGACGAGCAGCGGATCCACTGCCGGGCGGTGGCGGTGACGGTCGCGAACATGGCGCCTGCGCGCACGGTGCTGGCGCAGGGGCCGCCGGTGGTGTCCCCCGACGACGGGGTGCTCGACATCACCATCGTGTCGGCCACGACGCTGGTCGAGGCGGTCGCGACCGGCCTGCACCTCCTGAGGACCGCGATCGACGGCGAGGCGGCCGAGCGCGACAACATCGGGTTCCTCGCCGCCCGGAGGGTCCGCATCACCACCGATCCTCCCCAGAACGTGCTCATCGACGGCGAGGAGGTCGGGACAACGCCTCTCGTCGTCGAGTGCCTCCCGGGCGCGCTGACGGTCATGGCGGCCCGCCGCGAGGAGGTCGACGCCCCGCCCCCCGCGGCGGAGGCCGAGGTGAAGCTGGAAGGGCTGCCCGAGCTCGAGGTCGAGCTGAAGGCGTGAGGCCGGACGGAGCGGGCGGGCCGGGGCGGTGAGCGAGGCGATGGGCGAGGTGGTCGCCCGAGCGCTCTGGTAGCCTGGAGCGGTGGTCGAGTCGCCGCTTTGCGTCTTCATCTCCCATGCGCCCGCGGATGAGGCGCCCCGCGCTCGGCTCGAGGCGCACCTCGGCTTGATGAAGCGCCAAGGCCTGATCTCGATGTGGCACCGGGGGCTCATCGTCGCTGGACAGGCGAGCGCGGAGGAGACCGTCGCTCGGCTGCGAGCGGCCCACCTCGTCGTCCTGCTGATCAGCGCTCGATTCCTCGACTCGGACGACTGTTACGACAAGGAGATGAAGCTCGCGCTCGCGCGCCACAAGGGCGGTGACGCGCGAACGATTCCTGTCCTCATCGAGGCGTGCGACTGGGAGACCGCGCCGTTCTCCGAGCTGACGGTCCTCCCCGAGGGCGGCAAGCCGATCAAGAGCTGGCGCGTGCAGAGCGAGGCGTGGGCGAGCGTCGCGCGCGGCATCCGCGCCGCCGCCATCGGGCATCATGGCGCCCGCCCCGGGTCGTCTTCCAGAGGTGAGGGCACAGAGAAGTTCAAGGGCAGTACAACGCGGTCCGTCCCATGGCCCATCCCGCCCGCCGCCTCACCGCCCATCCCACCCGCCGGGCGCCCGCGTGCAGCCGTGCTGGCAGACAGCGCCCGAGAGCGAGATGGACTGGAGTGCTTCGCGGGGGCCCCGCCGGAGTCAGGTTGGCCGAGCGAGCCCGGTATCTCCGCAGGTCCAGAGATCCTGATAGGGCGCGATCGAGAAATTCTAGAGGTTCTGGAGAACCTGGGTGCCGGTGGAGCGATGATTTCGGGCCGAGGAGGCGTCGGGAAGACAGCGCTCGCGCTCCACCTGGCGCGAGAGCTCGCGCCTCACTATCCGGGCGGGCTCATTCGCGTCGATCTCCTGGGCGAGGACGGCGCGCCTCTGTTGTCCGATGCGGCCATGGCGCGTGTGATCTCCGAGGTGATCGCGGCGCACGGAGCCCACGGGGCGCGCCGTCACGTGCCTGAACACCCGGAGCTCGTGCATCGCGCGTACCGCGAGGTCCTTGAAGACACGCAGAGGATCCTGCTCCTCGACAACGCCCGCGACAGCGAGCAGGTCGAGCCGCTCATCCCGTCTTCAGGGTGCCTCCTCCTGGTGACCTCCCGGCAGCATTTCCAGCTGCCTGGCCTGTTCGCGCGGCGGCTGGATCCGCTCGCCCCGGACGACGCCATCGCCCTCGTCCGGATCCTCGCACCACGGCTCGACGAGGCGACCGCCGCAGCGCTGGCCGGGCTCTGCGGCTGTCTGCCGCTCGCCCTCCAGCTGGCTGCCGGCACCCTCGCCGAGCGGCGCGAGCTGGACCCTCACCGCTATATCGAGCGGCTCCGGAGCGCCCGGATGCGCCTCGAGGAGGTGGACGCCGCCCTTGCGTGCCGCATCGATGCGCCCTCGTGAGCGCGGCCCGCGCCTTTCTCCTGCCTCCCCGGCGTGGTACGGCGAGCGGCGATGAGGCTGACCGCGCGGGCCATCGAGCTCCCGGCGCTCGCGAGCGCCCATTCCCACGCGTTCCAGCGCGGGATGCGCGGAGAGGCGCAGCGGCCGGGGCCGTCGGGGGCGGACGACTTCTGGTCGTGGCGCAGCGCGATGTATGCGCTCGCCGGGTCGCTCACGCCGGAGTCCATTCATGCCATCTCGAAGGTGGCCTATCGCGAGCTCCGCGCCGCGGGCGTCCGCACCGTGGGCGAGTTCCACTATGTGCACCACCAGCCCGACGGCGCGCCTTACGAGGATCGCACGGTCCTCGCGGACGCGGTGATCGAGGCGGCGCGCGCGGCGGGCCTCCGGATCGCGCTCCTCCGGGTCGTCTATGCGCGCGCGGGCGCGGGCCGGGCGCCCGAGGGGGCGCAGCGACGGTTCTCGGACGGCTCGCTCGACGCGGCGCTCGCGGACGTCGAGGCGCTCCGGGCGCGCTACGCGGGCTGCGAGGACGTGCGCGTCGGGGTGGCGCCGCACAGCGTCCGCGCGGTGCCCCCGGCGTGGCTCGGGGAGATCGCGCGGTACGCCGCGGAGCGCGGGCTCATGGTGCACATGCACGTGGCCGAGCAGCCGGCCGAGATCGAGGCATGCGTCGCCGAGACGGGCCGGCGCCCGGTGGAGCTCCTGGCCGAGCGCGGGGTCCTGAGCGAGCGCTTCGTGGCGGTGCACGCGACGCACCTCGCGCCGCACGAGCCGGCGCTCCTCGGCGCGGCGCGGGCGTTCGCGTGCCTGTGCCCCACGACCGAGCGCGACCTCGGCGACGGGCTGCCCGACGTTGGGGCGCTGCGCGCGGCGGGCGTGCGGCTGTGCGTGGGGATCGACAGCCACGTGATCACCGATCCGTTCGAGGACCTGCGGGGCGTCGAGCTGGGCGAGCGGCTGCGGACGGGCAAGCGCGTGACGCTGCGGGCGGAGGACGGGGGGACGCCGGCCGAGGCGCTCTGGGAGATCGGCTCGCTGCGAGGCGCGGAGGCGTGCGGGTTCGCGGATCCGGGCGGCAGCATCTCGCTGCGCCGGGACGCGCCGGCGCTCGCGCTGGTGCGGGAGGAGCGGCTCCTGGACGCGGTGGTGTACAGCGGGAGCCCGGCGATCGTGGAGGGGTGAGGGGCGCTTTTCACGAGCACGAACGGAGGCCTCTTGCCTCGCGCCCGCTCGCCTCAGCCGGAGCCCGCTCGCAGGCGCGCGTGGAGTCCAGTAGACTCCGCGCGCGATGAAGCTCACCCGGCTCACCCTCCGCGGGTTCACCGTGTTCTCCGACGCCGCGTTCGACTTTGCTCCCGGGGTCAACGTGCTCATCGGCGAGAACGGGACGGGCAAATCCCACGTCCTCAAGCTCGTCTACGCGCTGACCGAGGCCGCGCGCCGGTTCGCCGCGGGCGAGGGGCTCGATGGCGGCGCGGAGCCGAGGCTGGACGACCTGGTTCGAGGCATGCTCATGGGGGTCTTCCAGCCCGATTCCCTGGATAGCTTCGCCAAGCACAGCCCGGGACAGGCGGACGTTTCGCTCGAGTGGGAAGAGGCCCGGGTAGAGGTCACACTAACGGGTGCAGCGTTGACGTCCAAAGCTACTGGCGACCTGTCCAGGATCGGCAGGCCGCTGTTCATCCCCCCTCGGGAGGTCCTCTCGATCTTTCCTGGCTTCGTCGAAGCGTGGCTCCATCGCGAGTCAGCGTTCGACCGGACCTATTTCGATCTCTGCGTAGCGCTCGGGCTGAAGCCGCTCCGGTCTCGCGGTCCGGCGGCGCTTCTCGACCCCATCGAGCAGGAGCTCGGTGGGAAGGTCTCCATGAGGGACGGGCGCTTTTATCTCAATTACCCGGGTGACGACATGGAGGTGGCGATGGTCGCCGAGGGCGACCGCAAGCTCGCCATGATCGCCTACCTGCTCATCAATGGATCGCTCTCCGAGAATGCTTATTTGCTCTGGGACGAGCCCGAGGCGAACCTCAACCCGAAGCGCGCTCGCCTCACCAGTGACACCGCTGTCGGGCTCGCTCACGCGGGCGCGCAGGTCTTCATCGCTACGCACGATTATGCGCTCACCTCGGAGCTGTCCTTGAAGGTCGACACGCGCACGCTGCGCCCAGGAGAGGCAGCGTTCTTCGGGCTCCGCCGTGACGAGGATGAGGTCCTCGTCGAGCGCGGCGAGCGGCTCGCCGAGCTCCAGCACAACGCGATCCTTGACGCCATCGCGTCGCTGCACGAGCGAGAGCAACAGGCCCTCTTCGCGCCGGGCGAGACGCCGCGGTGAAGGCCATCGACGTGGAGAGGATCCGCTTCGAGTTCGGCGAAAGTTGGACCCTGGCGGAGAAGTGGGACGACAGCCGCGCCTTCCTGAGCGGCATCGGCAAGCTCCAGGGGGAGTGGACCGACGAGAACACGGGAGATCTGGTCCGTGTGGGGTCGAAGGCCGTCGATATCGTCGGGGTACGCGGAGACCGCCTCTATCTCATCGAGGTGAAGGACTACCGGGGGTATCCAATCGAGACGAAGAAGCGGCAGCCCCACGAGCTCCCTCTCGCCATTGCGTGCAAGGTACGCGATACCGTCGCCGGTCTGGTCGGCGCCGGCAAGCTGGGCGCCGAGCCCTGGGTGGAGATCTGCGCCCGGCTCCTCGTCGAACAGAAGCCGCGCGTGCACGTGATCGCGTGGATCGCCGATCCGGACCTGCGCGCCGCCGAGCCCATCAACAAGAGGAAAATCTGGCAAAAAGAGCGGAGCGATCGGCTCAAGCAACGTCTCTCATGGCTGACACCGTACGTCACCGTGGCCAGCCCGTTCGACGGCCACGTAGGAGACGTGATGGCGAAGAACCTCCCCGGCGTTGGACAGCGCTGAGGGGCGCGCCACCGTGCTCGTCGGCGTCGCGCCGCGCGCCCGGCGATCGAGGATCCGCAGCGCCGGCTCAGCGCGTCCTGGCGCTCACCCCATCGCGCCCGCCACGAGCTGCGCCGCCCTCAGCACCACCGCCGCGACCACCCCCACGTCCCACGCGCGCGAGAGCCACCACTGCGTCTCGCCGCCGTTGATCCACGGCGCCACCCACGCCGGCGGCTCCACGAGATCTGCGACGGTGAGGACCCGCTCGCGCTGCTGCGCCTCGCGGTAGCCGCCCTCGCCGCCGCGGACGTGCTCCTCCGCCCGCACGTACGCGAACAGCCGCGCTCCCCGGCCCTCCGGGAGCAGCGCCCCGCACGCGCCGAGCGCCTCCGGCGTCGCCGGCAGCTCGATCCGCGCGCCGCCCTGCGTGAGCCGGAGCGCGCCGCCGCCCGCGCGCTCGACGCGCGCGCGGACCCAGCCCTCGGGGCGCTCGCCGCGGAGCAGCGCGCGGAGCGGCGTCAGCTCGGGGCTCGGACCCAGGCGGGGCGCGCGCCGCCCCGGGAAGAGGCGCGCCGCGAGGAACCAGAGGCAGATCGGGAACACCGACAGGACCAGGTGCAGATCGAGCGCGCTGGCCACGCCCGCCGTCCCGTCGAGCACCGGGAAAGAGAGCACGCCCGCGGCGGCGAAGGCGCCGACCGCGATCGTCGCGCCGAACCCGCCGACGACGCCGAAAGCGACGTTGCCGATCGCGATGACGCCGATGGCGACATTGCCGATCGCGATGAACCCGCGCGCGACGTTGCCGATCGCGATGAAGCCCGTGACGACGTTGCCGAACACGAGGAATCCGTTCGCCATGTTGCCGACGTCGACCCAGCGCGCCCGCTGCGCGGCGCCGGCCCCGTCGCCCCGGAGCGGCGCCTTCATTCGGTCACCTCGAACGAGGTGCGGCCGACGAGCTGGCCGTCCTGGGTCTCGACATCCACGGTCCAGTGCCCGGCCAGGCGGCGCGGCAGGCTCCCGCCCACGAGCTGCGACTTGAGCCGCACCGCGCCCTCCGGCCCGGGGACCCGCAGCGTCTCCTCCGGCGCGCGGAGGATCTCGCGCCCCTCGTGCCGCCAGACATGGAGCAGGCGGTCGCCGTCGCCGCCCGGCACCACCACGTCGGTCACGGCGCGGAGCTCCCGGATCACCGAAAAATGTAGCGATTTCACGGACATGGCGAGGCGTCCGTCCGGGAGCACAGCGGGGCCCACGGCCGCGGAGGACAGGTGCATCGGCACCGGAGGGATGATCGCCCGTGTGCCGTAGGCGAGCCCGACCCCGGCGGCCGCCGCGATGACGAGGAACACCGCGCCCATCCGGCTCCAGAGCGCGCCGAACGGCAGGTGCAGCGTGCAGAAGCCGAGCACGGACACGAGGGCGGCGGAGAGCAGCGTGTAGAGCGTCCGGGTGTCGGGGAGGAGCGCGGGGATGACGAGGTTCAGGCAGGCGAACAGCGTCACCCCGTAGAAGACCGAGGCGAGCGTCTTCCAGCGCATGAGCACGCGGTCGAAGACGAGATCGAGCGTCGAGAGCACGGCGCAGGCGCCGAGGAGGAGGACGAACCACCGGTTCGGCGCGTCGAGGCTGGCGCTCTTCCAGTAGAACGGGAGGAGGAAGAAGAGCATGCCCTGATAGAGGTTCTTCAGGACATAGGTCATCACGAGGAAGCGCAGCCGGGCGCCGCGCCACGCCGTCGCGAAGTCCTGGCGAGCGCCGGTGCCGAAGAGCCGGAAGAACAGGATCACGAGCAGCCAGGCGACGCTGACCGAGACCGCGAGGAAGCGGGCGTGCTGGAACCCCTTCTGCGCGAAGGTCACCACGAAGGCGCCGAGGCTGAGCGCATAGGCGGTGTGCAGCCACCAGAGCTTCTTGTGATGGCGCTTGAAGAAGGCGCGGGCGGCCGACTTGAAGTCCTGAGGCCGGCCCTCCTCCTGCGCCTCGGCGTCCAGCTCGGCGTAGGACGCTTTGGGCTCGGCCTTGACGGTCGGAGAGTCGTCCTCTTCGGCGGCCCGCGAAGGCCGCGCGGGCATCTTGAGCGTGCGGTCGTCGTGCTCCCCGCCTGCGGCGCCGGTCCGGGGCGGCATGCGCAGGGTGACATCGTCGATGGCGCTGCGCTCCCGGTCGCCGGGCGCAGCGGCGCCTCCGCGCGGCGCTCCGGGGGCGCGGGGCGAGGCAGCGCCCGGGGTGGGGCCGGGCTCACCGCTCGGCACGTACAGGATGGTCGGCGCCTCCCCGAAGGCGTCGGGCACGCGCGGCTTATGGACCTGGGTCGGGGCGCTGGAGGACGGCGGCGACGGCCGCGAGGGCGCGTTCGCGTGGGCCTCGGGGGCAGAGGCTTCAGGGGAGCGCGGCGCGGGCTGCTTCATGGTCGGGGCGCAGCGTACCCGACCGGCGGCCCGCCTTCGAGCGCCGGGCGAGGGGGCGCCGGCGCCGGGCGGCGCGCGGCGTCCCGCAGCGCCGGGGCGGCGAGCGCCCGGGCCGGGGCGCGGAGGGGCGCCGGGGCGCGGAGGGGCGCTGGGCCGCGGAGGGGCGCTGGGCCGCGGAGGGGCGCTTGGCTGGACCGGTGCACGGGGCCGGGTGAGGCCGGCCCTGCGTCGGCGGGCCGGGCAGGCCTACTCCACGCTTGCTTTACTGGACCTGGATCGTGAACTCGTCCGCGAGGCGGCCGTTCACGTCCTTGAAGTACGCGGTCGCGCGCTTCGGGTCCCCGTCGACATTGAAGCGGATGAACAGGGCGCCATAGTCGGCGGTGCCCGACATCAGCGTTCCGTTCTTCACCCACTTGTTGCTCGCGTAGTACGACGACCACCACGTATCGTCGTCGTGGCTCGCCGCCTCGTAGTCGCGGATCCCCACGCCGGCGAGGCCCGACACGAACACGAAGCTCCGGTTCGGAGCGAGCTCCACCAGGTTGAAGGCGCCCGTCTTGCCGTGGCCGGTCGCGGCGTTGCCGACGTCGGTGAGGGTCAGCGTGCGCGAGTAGGAGTGCTCGTGCCCGGTCGCGATGAACGCGCCGGCGCTCATGCACTCCTGGTAGGCGCTCCAGCCGACCTCGTTCGATTTTCCGCCGACCTGCATGTCGTGCTGGTTCTTGTGCCAGGCGCACACGGACCAGATCGAGCTGTCGTTCGCGAGCGAGTCGTGGATGAAATTCACCTGATCGGACGCGTTGGAGGCGCAGGTCGAGCGGAGCTCGCTCGTCCCGATGCAGGACTGCACGATGTACAGACCGCGGAAGTTGCACGTCGCCTTGACGCCGAGCTCGCCCGTGCAGTTCATGGCCGGCACGCGCGCGTGGCGGGCCTGGATGTAACTGGCGTATCCGCTGCTGCCGCCCCACGCCGCGGCGTCGTGGTTGCCGATGACGGCGAAGTAAGGATAGTTCGAGCCGAGGATGCTGTTGATCCGGTTCTCCCACGCCGTCGGGTTGTCGGCGTAGTCGAAGTCGCCGTTGTGGATGGTCGCCGCGGCGCCCTCGTCCTTGATGAGGTTGAGCACGTCGTCCGCGTTGCCGTTGTTCCCCTGGTCGCCGATGAAGGCGACGAGGAGCCCCGGGTCGGTCGAGCCGCCGCCGCCGCCGCCGCTGCCGCTCGACCCGCCGTAGGTGATCGTGAGCTTGGGCCGCTGCGCCGCGGTGGCGTGCTCCGAGGAGGCGAAGTCGATGCCGTTCGTGTTCGACGAGCTCGCGACGACGATGCCATGGTTGGACGTCCCATCGACCCATGCCTGGACGAGCGCCACGCCGGCCGCGTTCAGGGTGATCGTCCTCTGGCCGGTGCCGCCGGTGACGCTGCCCACGAGGCTGCCGCGATCGGTCGAGCCCATCGCGCCCGCGGTGGCCCACGCCGTCGAGGAGGTCGCGTTGTTCCAGGTGACCTGCGACTCGCTCCACGAGCGCTTCACCTCGTAGAGATTGTAGGTGTTCGACGAGCCGTCCGTGACCAGGAGGGTGATCGACGCCGACTGGACGGTGCTCCCCGCGGGGATGCCGGAGAGGCTCCATCTCAACAGGCAGGACTTGTCCACGCCCGAGCCGTCGTCCCCGTCGGCCTCGCACGTGGTCGCTCCGCCGTAGTTCGTGGTGGCGGCGGCCTGCCGGAGGGTCGCGTCGGTCGAGCCCGCATACGACGAGCTCGGGAGCGACCCCTGCTGGAAGGCGACGGTGGTCAGCGCGTGTTGCACCGCCGAGATCTCCTCGATCTCGCGCTCTGCTCCGCAGGCATTGACGACCGTGATCACCGGGAGGGCGGCGCAGAGGACGCCCTTCGACAGCCGTGACCCGCTCGCCATGATTCGTTCGTGTCGGGGTGATTCAGCTCGCGTGCGCGAATTCTGCATGAATACGTGCCTTTCTCCTTCTGAATTCGATCCTTGATGTGAGCGTTGCGCGAGCAAGTTAGGGGAAGAGCTGTTGATTGAGCCTCTACATTTTGGTGGTGATTCCGTGTCCTTTTCATGATGTGCCGCCGGCGCCCGAGGCGGCATGAGGGCGCCGTCGAGGCCGGCTGTCCAGCCACGGGGGACATCCTCGCTGGCCGGCACGTGGTGCTCGGCGCGGCGGCGTGTCAATAGAGACCTCCGGTACGCTGGACTGCGAAGTTGCCCGAATCGCCTCGTGTGCAGGCCGGCGCGCTGGAGCAGTCGCCCTCGCGGGGGTCGGTGGCGGCGGCGGCCAGGCAGCCGCAGGACGGCTCCGCCATGCACGCTGAGATCTCGCCGCCGCTGGCACGGCCCGAGATCGCCCGCTCCTACGGCCTCTCTCCCATGAGCTTCGAGACGTGGGCCCGCCAGCAGCGCGGAATGGCGTGACCGCCGCCCCGTCGTCGCAGGTGCCCGAGCGTCATGGAGGAAGGGATGGAGGACGCGTGCGCCGCCGACGACATGAGCGCTCGCCGGTTCCTCCACGATACCTACGTCTCGTACGAATGCCGGGAGGTCGAGGAGCGCACCTGCGCCGATATCGAGGCGCTGTTGCAGTAGCGGCGTCTCGCGCCCCGGCAGGCCACCAGCACAGGCGCAAGGTGGCTTGAATACAGCGCTACCAGCAGGCCAGAAGCTCCGCCACGCTGGCGACCACCCTGTCGGCGCCCGCCCCCCGCAGCTCCGCCTCCGAGCCGTGGCCCCACAGCACGCCCACGGTCCACGTCCCGTTGGCGCGGCCGCCGGCGACATCGAACCTGCGGTCGCCGATCATCCACGTGCGCCGCGGATCCAGATCTTCGCGCTCGAGGACATGGCGAATCAGCTCACCTTTCTCCGAGCGCTCCCCGGACAGCTCGGCCCCGTAGACCTCGCGGAAATGCCGCGCGAGCCCGAAATGCTCGACGATCTTCCGGGCGTACACCCCCGGCTTCGACGTCACCACCCAGAGCCGGTGTCCCGCCGCGCCCAGCCCCGCGAGCCCGGCCGGGACATCGGGATACACCTCGTTCTCGAACATGCCAGTCGTCGCGAAGCGCTCGCGAAAATGCCCGAGCGCCGCCTCGATCTGCGCCGCGTCGTCCGTCGCCAGGAGCTCGGCCAGCCCGGAGCGCAGCGGCGGCCCGATGAGGCGCCGCAGGTGCCCGGCGTCCGGCGCCGCCCTCCCCATCTTCTGCAAGGCGTGCTGAAAACAGAGGATGATGCCGGGCGCCGGCTCGGTCAGGGTGCCGTCGAGATCGAAGAGGAGGTCCATCGTCGGTGGTCCGTCGGGGCGGGGGCCCGCGCGGTCATGCCACATCCGGCGCCCGGCGCGCGAGGCTTCTCTCTGCGGTCGCCCGGAGGCCGTGCGAGATGGGACGATGCAACGATCCCGCTGCGGCCGTGGCCGCGGCTCGCCGAAGCTGGCGCGGATCGAGGGGCTGGCGGTCGACGCCTCGCCGTCCTCGCCGGCTGGACGGTCGCGACGTTCGCGCTGAGCGTCCGGCTCCTCCGGTGGCACCGCTGACGGCGCCCTTCGCCCCGTGACAGCTTCAACCTCATGAACGCCGCGGTTGCAGCCGACGACGCGGACGACGCCGGCCCGTGAGGTCCTGCCGGTCGCGGAGACCTGCCTCACGCCGGTCGACGACGACTGCGACGGTGAGGTGAACGAGGGCGGTCGTGACTGCGCTCCCGGGATCTCCGCGCAATGGGTCAAGCAGTTCTCCGGCCTCTCGATCACCGCTGTCGCCGTGGACGCCTTCGACAACACCATCATCGCCGGCTCGTTCACGAGCCCCGTGGACCTCGGCGCCGGCCCCCTCCTGCCCCGGACCGTCGGTACCGAGGCGTTCGTCGCGAAGTTCGATCCGAGCGGACATGTCCTCTTCGCGAGCACGTTCGATGGCGATGACCACGCGGCCCGCGATATCGCCACGGACGCGTCGGGGAACATCGCGCTGCTCGGGACGGCCCTCAAGCTCGTGCATCTCGAGGACCAGGGCGTATCGTTCACCGAGCCCTATCACCGCGTGGTGAAGCTCGATCCGTCAGGCGGGCTCCTCTGGAACCGCGATGATTTCGTTGCGTTCATCGAGAGCGATAACGCGGTGGCGATGAACGCCGCAGGGGACGTGTTCGTGGCGGGCGCGACCGACTTCTCTCTCAGTGGGTGGACCCATGGCTTCGTCCGCAAGTTCGACGGCGCGACAGGGGCCCTCACATGGCAGAAGGCGCTCGGCGACGACGACGACCGCGAGCGCCTCGACGACCTGACGGACGCACGCCACCGGGGGCGCGGCGCTCACGCGGCGCGAATCACCTCCTCCGCGGCGCGTCGCGGGCCGCACACGCCCTCTCGCTCCGGGAAGCCCAGCCGGAACGCGAAGGTGGGCTGCCGGTCGCCGAGGTCGAGCGCCTCGGTGAACGAGCGCTCCATCGCCGGCGCCCGTCCGAGCATACGCTCTCGGTCGATGACCTCCGGCACCTGGTTCAGCGGGTGCATCGCGATGCCGCGCGCGGTCGCCCAGAGATGCATGCGTTGCCACAGGCGCCCGGCGCGGAGCGTCGCGCCCAGGTCGTAGCGGCCGCGGACCGTGATGACGCCGATGGCGGGATCGCTGGCGAGATGGACCTCGCGGGTGACGCGGAGCCAGTCGGCGTGCATCTGTTCCGCAGACGGACGCGGCAGCAGCTTGACCGCCGCGGTGAGCAGCGGGCCGAGCCCCATCACGTCGAGGATCAGCCCGTCCCGGTGGCTCGGTACCGCCTCGGGCGCCAGCCTGAACCACGCGTCGCTGTCCCGCACCATCGCCGCATCGCGGACGATGGTCTCCGTGGCGCGCAGCGTATGCGCGGCGAAGCTCTCGCGCTGACGCGGGTGCTCCAGCCAGACGACCTCTACCTCCGAGCCCTCTTCGTTCAGGCGCGAGAGCTCCTGGAGCGCCGAGACAGGC
Organism: Sorangium sp. So ce887; assembly: GCF_051521455.1. Taxonomy (NCBI): domain Bacteria; kingdom Pseudomonadati; phylum Myxococcota; order Polyangiales; family Polyangiaceae; genus Sorangium; species Sorangium sp. So ce887. Next base: position 1,491,725 of record NZ_CP150354.1, read on the forward strand.
ACGCGCTGGGCCTGGTACGGGCCGCGGTTCGTGTGTCGCCGTGCGATGGACTCCGCGAGCGGAGACGCCGCTGCGCCTGGCTCGATCCGGACGCTCGCCACCCGGATCGCCCGCGGCGCCACGCCATCGGGAGCGCGGGATCGCTCCGGGTCGGAGCCCGGCAGATGGCCGGCTTCGAGCTCCACGCGGGGCGCCCAGCCCATCGAGCCTGCCGCGAGCGACAGGTTCTCTACCGCGCAACCGAGCCCGATGTGCATCTCGCGCAGGAACGGATCCATGGTGCCGAGCGATCGAGACCTGTCCGAGAACACGTCGATGCGATCCGGGTGGAGCTCGAACAGCCAGGGTTGCGTGTTGTGCGGGCTCGCGGCGAGCACCGCCGCGCGCACGAGCTCGGCGAGCTCCCCGCCGCGCTGCCCGCGGAACGCGGTCCAGGGCGCGAACGGCTCGCCCGTCCGATCGTCAAACACACCCCGGCCGGCCGCGTACCAGCCCGCTCCCGCGGCCACGGCGAGCGTCGCGACGCCTTCCAGCAGGCGCCGCCGTGAGACCTTGAGTTTCCTCTCCATGATGCGCTCCATCCTCCAGAGGACGTCGGACCGGGCGCCGTGAGCGACGGCCATGCGCAGAGATTGAGGCGGATCGATCGATTAGTACAGGTGATTGATCTAATATAGTGTATTAGCGTGTCTAATGCACGATGCGCTCCCCGACGACCTGAACCTCCTGCTCGCGCTTGACGTGCTGCTGCGCGAGCGGCACGTGACGCGCGCGGCGAAGCGGCTCGGCGTCACGCAGTCGGCTGCGAGCCAGCGGCTCGGACGGCTGCGCGAGTTCTTCGGCGATGCGCTGCTCGCTCCGGGGCGGCCGCTGCTCGCCCTCACGCCGCGCGCCGAGGCGCTCGCCGATCCGCTGGCTCAGGCGCTCGCGGGCTTGCGAGCAGCGGTCCAGGCCGGCGCGCCGTTCGACCCTGCGACGTCCGAGCGCCGCTTCGTGCTGCTCGGCAACGACCTGCTGGAGGCGGTCGCGCTGCCGCGGCTCTTGCCCGTGCTGGCGCGCGAGGCGCCGTACGTCACGGTGCAGGTCGACCGCGCCGAAGCGGACTTCGTGAGGCGGCTCGAGCGGGGAACAGCGGATCTGGCGTTCGTCCCGGAGTTCCTCGTGCCCCCGTCGTCACGACAGCTGCGCTTGCCGGAGGAGCGATTCGTGACGCTGATGCGCAGGGGCCATCCCGCGGCGTCACAGCGGCTGACCCTGGAGCGCTATCTGGAGCTCGGGCACGTGCTGATCGCTCCACACGGCATGCCGGGCAGCCTGGTCGATCGCGCGCTGGAGGCCCAGGGGCGGCGCCGGCGGATCGTCGCGCAGGTCCAGCACTTCGTGACGGTGCCTTTCCTGATCGCGGCCTCGGACCTCGTGGTGACGTGTCCAGCGACGGTCGCGGCATTCTCGATGCCCTTCGGCCTGCGCGCGGTCCGGCCCCCCGTCGAGCTCGGCCTGGACCGATCTTCGGCTGTCTGGCACGAGCGCGTGCACGACGATCCAGGCCATCGCTGGCTGCGCTCCTGGCTCGGCAAGGCGATCCGCGGGCGCAAGGACCCGGGCCAACCAGGTTGACCCGACCCGAGGGGGACGGCGGACGATCCGACCTGGCGGCCGCCGCCCACAGGCCCTGGTAAGTCCTCGAGATCGTTCACCGCGATTCGAGAACGCGGCCACGCTCCGGCCGCTGGAGCAGGGGAGTTATCGGCTGTGCAGGCCGAGCGGAGTCGAGCGGGGTCCCCGCGCTCACTCGCCCAGCAACGGAGCGAGCCAGGGCACGACCGGCACCTCGCTATTGGTTTGGGCCTTCCTCCTCCATTCCTCGTCGGTGAGGCGCACCAGGCCCTCTTCGAGGACTTCATGGTAGGAGGAGACGACGCCCGCGTACGCGCGGGGACCCTGGCAGGAGTCGACGGTCACCACCATCAGGCGCGGCAAGCCGGTGCCCACGTGAAGCACGCTGGCCGGGCGAGCGACCGGCAAGTCGCCGCCGATGTCGGTGTGCACGTCGGTGATGGTGGGATCCATCTCCACGGCCTGCAGCGGGTCGAAGTGGAGCTCGCTGTACCAGCCCGTGTGGCCGAGCACGGTCCCGTCGCAGTTCACGTCGGCCGTGACGGCCCGGTTGATGAACGCCAGGTGCTCCTCGCTGTGCCGCTCGCCGCTGCGCTGGGCGCGAGCCATCTCGGCCAACGTGAGATTGATGCGCGCGACGCGCGCAAAGTAGTCCTCGATCTGGCCGCCGAAGCCCGGATCGAGGTCGAGCGTGGCGGTGAGCTCTTGCGCGCGCTCGGCGAAGCGGACCACGGCCTCGAAGAACTCGGGGTAGGGATCGACGTAGGCGTCGGGATACTCGCACGACGCGTTCGACGTGTAGGACTGCTTCACGTAGAGCACGTTGTTGTGGCGGAGCTGTGCCCACGAGCTGAGCTGGGTATTGAGCAGCCGGCGGCCCCAGGCTTCGCTGCGGGCCACCGCGGGCAGGTCCGCCGCCGGGGTGCCTGCTCCGGGCGACAGCGTGCGGAGCGCGCCGAGCCAGCTGGTGTACAGGCTGCCCTCCCAGTACGGCTCGGGGTGCTCGTCGACCAGCACGCGCAGCGCGGAGAGCTCACCGGGATAGCCGGCTTCGACGTCGAGCTCGCCGCCGAGCAGGCCGAGCGCCTGGTCGTTGCCCAGCGCGGCGAAGGCCACGTCGAGCGGGTCGGGCACGACGCGCGTGGGCAGGCGGTCGTAGACAAGGTTCGAGAAGACGTGGCTGTCGACCGTGTAGCGCTGACCGAACAGCGCGAAGCTCAGGTTCAAGGGGAACGTGCTCGCGCCGCCGGCCTGTCGCCTCATCACGTGGCTGGCGATCCGCTGCTCGCCGAACTGACCGTCGACGAGCGCGCCGGCGAGGGTGGCGTCGGCGACGGCGGCGATCCCGCCGGGAGCGTTCAACGCGGTGAGCAGCTCATCCACCTCCGGCAGCGTCATGTAGTCGTGCTCGCCCACGAACGCGCTGATGGTCGCGTCGATCGACAGGTATTCCGCGAACGTGCTGGAGTCGAGGAGCCGGCGCAGCGCGATGACGCTCTCGACCTGCCTGCGCCGCAAGATCTGGCTGCCGTCGTCCTGCGTCTCGAGCAGACGAAAGTCGATGCGGCCGAGCCACATCATGCTGCGGAAGTAGCTCTCCAGCTCCCGATCGCCGTCGTAGTGCCCACGCGGCTTGAACTGGGAGAAGTCGATGTTCCGCTTGACGCCGAACAGCACGCGTTCCTGGATCCCCTCGGCCCGCGTGGCGGCGTCGACGAAGCTCTGTACCCCTGAAGGCTCGCGGGGGTCGACCTTGCCGTCGTTCAAGAGCGACACGGCCACGCCCAGGTAGAAGTTCAGATCGGACGCCACCTCCGGATCCAGCGTGTCGGCCGTCTCGATCAGCGAGCTGCGAATCGCGGTCAGCAGGTGCTCGAGTCGAGGTCGCAGCGCCTTCTTCTCCAGCTGCTGGAGGATCTTGTCGTGCGAGCGGTAGATGGCTTCCAGCACCATGTCGCTGCTGATGAACACCGGCAGATCCGCCATGTAAATCGAGGAATAGCCGAGGGCAAAGGAGGGGAATTGGTTGCCAGCGGGGATGGTGAAGCCCGTCTGGGACAGGTGCTCTTTATGATCGTCGGGAGCCGAGAAGAAGGCGCCCAGGACCTGGTCGAGGTTCGCCGCGGCGAGCGGGTCGTAACCGAGGTTCGGTTCGAACTCGACGGCATGGCTCGCTCGCAGCTCGTCCGCGGTCGCCAGCCGCGCCTCCTCGAGCCTCTGGACCAGGGGGTCAACACCGGCCGGCGCGGAGACCATGATCTCTGTGCCAGGGTCGATCTCGCTTGGCACATCGGCGATGGCCCCGGGATCGGGGCCGCCGGGTCCACTCGAACAGGCGCAGAGCAGCGCCAGTAGCGGCAGCGTCACTCTCGTCCCGCGCCCAAACCAGGTCATCGTCGTTCGCATCATGTCATGCCTCCCGCTCCCCCGGTCAAAGTGTGCCTTTAGAATGGGGAGAATCGAGACCCGCGAGCAGCAACAGGCATGCCAAGCGTGGCGAAGCCCCCTCCGGAACGAACGGCCCTCGCCGGATGGCGAGCGCGTAAGTAAAACAAGACCGAGACGACCGCTTCCGCCCTCGATGGCCCTGCCGCCGCCAGGAAGCCAAGGACGTAAGGAGTGCTCAGAAGTTCATCTGTTGTGGCGTCGTCGGCGTCTCGACGGTTCGTCTCGTTGTCGTCCGAGCACCGCTACAGAGGAAGTGGTCGACCTCTCGTGCAACGAGTCCGTATCTGGACAGGGAACGCGGCCTCCGCGCTGCGCGTCTGTCGCGCGCCGGTCACTCGAGGTCGGGCCGCGCGCTGTCCATGCCGATCGCCCACGCCATCGTGTACCGCGCGTTGATCTCGCACCGGGGGTTCCAGCGCAGGCTCCCGCGCTCGTCCTCCCAGCGGAAGGCGTCGATCCCGAAGGGCCCGAAATAGCCCGCGCCGGCGAGCGCCGCTCCCGTCTCGAGCGCGGCCTCGACGAGCCGCCGGCGCTCGCCGTCGTCGAGGTCGCCCTCGCCGGCGAGCGCCGCGCCGAGGTAGGCCCCGCTCGCGTCACAGCGCTGGACGCAGGGGGCGCCGAGGCGCACCGCGCCGCCGCGGGCGACGTGCCCGTGCAGCGAGAAGTCGCCGCGGCGCTCGACCCAGGGCTCGACCTGCAGGCCGCTGTCCGGGGAGGCGGGGTCGAGCGACGCGACGGCCCAGGGCCGCGCGTCGGGCGGCAGGGCGCCGCGGGCGACCCGGCGCCGGCCGCGCCCGGCGAAGCCGAACGGGCGCTTGAGCAGCCAGTGACCGGTCGGCGTGGGCCCGGCGATCGCGGCCTCGAGCTCGGCCAGGATGACAACGTGGCGCGCGCCGGGCAGCGTCTGGCCGAGGTCCGCGCAGAACTGCCGGTGGTTGACGCGACGCAGCACGTCGAGCGGCGGCGCCTCCGCGGGGGTGACGCCGGCGCGGGCGAGGAGGCGCCGGGCGCGGGGCGTGGGGCACCACGCGCGCCCGACCAGCGCGGCGCCGGGCGGCGCCGGCGGCACGAGCGGCGAGGGGAGGTCGGGGCTGAGCACGACGTCGCCGGGGCGCAGCAGGGCCGCGATCCGGCCGGCGAGCTCCGGGGCCCGGCCGGCGACCGCGGCGCGAGGGGTGTACCCGGCGGGGCGGGCCAGCTCCTCGTCGGCGTCGAAGTTCAGGACCCAGGCGCTCGCTCGGTCCATGAGGCCAGCGCGTCGAGGAACGGCTCGGAGAGGCCGGAGCGGCTGCGGTCGCGGCGGTTCATCGGATCGCCCCGCATGAGCAGCGGCGAGAGGGGCGGCGGGATGTGGCGGACCCACGTCTCGAAGTCGCTCGCCGCCTGCGGCGAGGCGCCGCCCGGCGCCTGCGTGAAGCGGCGGAACCAGCGGACCCCGAAGCGCACGTGCGGGATCTCCTCGGCGCGGACCCGCTCGGTGAGCGCGGCGCCCTCGGCGTCGCCGATGGCGCGGAAGCGCTCGGCGAAGCGCGCTGTGTGGTCGAGGTTGCCCCCCTCGAGGCCCATCCCCATCACCGCCACGAACTGCGCGGGCGACGCGGCGGCGGGCACCCGCGACCAGAACCAGTCGCGCACCGGGAAATCGCCGAAGCGGTGGCCGATCGCGGCGAGGTAGGCGGCGTAGAGCCGCATGTGGCGCGCCTCGTCGAGGGCGATCCGGACGAGGCCGCCGCGGAACGCGCGCGGCGTCTCCGGGAAGGCGAGCAGCGCCCAGGCCATGAGCTCCGCGGCCTGGAGCTCGTGGTGCAGGAACGCGTGGAAGAGCTGCGCGCGGCGCGCCGGGTTGCGCAGCGCCTCGGGCCCCGGGCTCTTCAACGCGCGCTCGGAGATGCGCAGCTCGGCGGGCCGGCCCGGCCGCGTGAGGCGGCGCGGGGGCGCGGGGGCGGGCTCCCAGACCGACGGCACGGGCGGCGGCTCGAGCTTGTGCGCCAGGTCGGTCGAGAGGACGTAATCCCAGGCCCAGCGCTCGACGGTGCCCGGCGGAGGCGGGTCGCTGGGCGGCGAGGAGAGAGACATCATGGCACGGCAGGGCAGGGGGGACGCTGCTCCCTACCACAGCTCCAGGTCGCCGGCGGGTCGCCGTCGCGCCGGCGCGACGCGAGCTCGTAGGATGGCGGTAACTGTGGAAGATGATTGATCTTTTATTCTTGCATTCCCGCCTTTCTCGTCGAGCCCGACCACCCCCCGCGCGCACCCCCCGCCGGCGGCGGGCAGCGGGGGCGGCATGTCGGTCTCCCTCGGTGCACGTGGGTTTGCCCTCCGCGCCGGGGGGTCGACTTTGCGGCGCTGCCCTGCATCCGCCGGCGATCGCGGTACCGCCCTGAGTTCCGTATCCCCGCCCGGGCTGAGCCGCGCCGGAGGGGGCTGCAGCGAAGGGGAATATTCCCGGGCGCTCGCGGCGACTGCCGGGCAGCGCCGGGCCCTCGCGCTTGCCATGTCACGATGACAGAGGCCTCCGCATCTCGACGACATTTTGCCGGGGAATAGACCAGGATCGCGAGATTTGCGCGGAAATGGCCTGTCGAGGAGCGTGGCTTACGCCTTGCTCGGAGGGATCGCATGAAGGCGGAGCGGCGTTCCCAGGCGGTCGACAGGAAGCGCGAGGAGCAGACGGTGCTTGTCATCGGGGGCAGCGGCGGCATGTCCAGCCGCTACCGCGATGTGGTCGAGAAGCACGGCTGGTCGCTGCGCCATTACGAGAACCGCGTGCCGCCGGGCGCGCGCCGCGGCGTGGGGAGGATCGCGCTCGTCGTGATCATGGTGACGATGGTCTCGCACGCGCTGCGCGATCAGATGCAGGGCCTCGCGGCGGACGGCGCTCCGGTCGTGTACCTGCGCAGCGCCTCGGTCTCCGCGCTGCGGGCCGCCCTCGAGCAGCGCGCCGCCTGACGAGGGGCGCCGCGCCGGAGCGAGCCGCGCCGGGGCGCCGTCAGCGCACGCCGACGAGGCGCTGCATGAGGCGCTGGAACTCGGGGACCGAGAGGTCGATGTGCTCGACGACGCGCCCGTAGAGCGTGGCCGTGGGTACGTTGCGGCCGCCGAACTCCCGCTCGAGCTCGGAGAGCTTCCAGAGGATGATGCGCTCGGCGCGCGTCAGGCCGTCGCGCACATCCGGAAGATCATCGAAGGGGGATCGCCTCGGGGACATGGTCGGGCTCCGCTCAGGCCTGAAAATTTCGGATTTCAACGCAAAGGCGCAAAGGCGCAAAGGCGCAAAAAGACGAAGAGAATTGACCGAGAATGGATGCTCTTGCCTTTTTGCGCCTTTGCGCCTTTGCGCCTTTGCGTTGAATTCTCCGATCCGCCGCTGCGCCACGGTCCGGGAGCAGGCGCGCGTGGCCGCGTCACTGCACGACCCCGAGCACCCGCTGCTGGCGCGCGAGCTCCGCCGCGTTCTTGATCGCCTCGAACAGCTCGCGCGACGCCGGCAGGCCCCGGATCACGAGCTCGGGGTCGCTCGCGTCCCGCGTGAACACGCGGATCTCGGCGATGTCGAGCAGCCGCTCCATGAACGTCTGACGAAGGTCGATGTCGTGCACGCGCCAGAGCTGGAGGGTCTCGACCCGCCGCGTGAGCAGGCCGGCCTCGTAGTCGATCGTGCGCTCGGTGATCTTGTAGCGGAGGCTCCTGCGCTTCCAGTGCAGGATGCCGAGCCACACGAGGCCCACCAGCACGAGCGAGAGCACGCTCGCCGCCACGTAGGACCAGAACCACGCCTTCCAGCTCGGCGTCCCCTCGAAGAGGACGCGCGCCCCGCCCGGCGAGGCGGCGAGCGCGCCGGGAGCGGGGACGAGCGCGCCGGGAGCGGCGGCGAGCGGCGCGGCGAGGGCCGCGGCGGCCACGGGCGCCCCCTCATCGAGCATGCTGCCGCAGAAGCGGCACTTGATCGCGGCGTCCTGGATCTGCTCCGCGCAGAAGGGGCACGGTTTCACGCCGGCGATTGTAGTACAGCGCGCGCCGGCGGGAAGCGCGCTCGCGACCACGCCCGTCGATCCTGCGGAGCATCCGGCCGGCGCGATTGCATCTGCGCGGGACCCTCGCCAGGATCCTCCCCGCCCGGCACCCGACGGGCCTGGCGACGGCCGCCCGATGGAGTGATCTCGATGAGCAACGTCAAGGGCAACGCGCTGGGGGGGTTCAAGAACTTCGTGGCCGCGCAGCACGGCGCCGCCGGCGTGGCGCGGTGGCTGGAGGGCCTCGGCCCGCAGGACGCCGCGCAGGTCGGCGGCATCGTCCTGCCGCACGGCTGGTACCCGGTGAGCCTGTGGAACAGCCTCGTCGACCGCTATGTGGTGCTGTTCGGAGACGGCCACCCGCAGTGCTTCCGGCCCGTGGCCAGCGCCATCGCCGCGGAGGATCTGAGCCGGTTCTTCACGGTGCTGCTCAAGGCCGCGTCCCCTGCCACCGTGCTGCGCCGGTCCGCCTCGCTGTGGGAGCGCTACTTCGACGAGGGCACGATGGAGGCGAACGAGGTCGCCGAGAAGCGCTTCACGGTCCGCCTCACCGCCTCGCGGCTCCCGGACCGCGGCCCCGGGCCGGTCACCTGCGCGGTGGGCATCCCGGTATGGCAGGAGCGAATCATGTCCCACGTGGGCGCCCGGGAGGGCCGCTGTCTGCACACCCGTTGCCGCTTCCGCGGCGCCAGGGCGTGCGAGTTCGAGGTGTCGTGGTCGTGACCGCGCCACGAGGGCACGTTCGATAGGACCGGCTGAGGCCTCAGCTGCCGTGCGGCGGCAGCTGGGCGCGAGGCGCCGGCGCGGCGAGGGCGGGCGCCGGCCGCTGGAACACGCGCCGGAGGGCGGCCGCGGCGGCGTGGTAGCCGCACATGCCGTGGACGCCGCCGCCGGGCGGCGTCGAGCTGGAGCAGAGATAGATCGCGGGGTTGGGCGTCGCGTAGGGGCTGAGGCTCGCGACGGGGCGCGCGAAGATCTGGATCCAGTCGTTGGCGCCGCCGGCGATGTCGCCGCCGACGTAGTTCTCGTTGTACCGCTGAAAGGCGGCGGGGGTGTGGACGGCGCGCGCGCGCACGAGATCGCGGAAGCCGGGGGCGAAGCGCTCCATCTGGGCCTCGATGCGCGCCGTCATGTCGACGGTGCAGCCGGGCGGCACGTGGCAGTAGACCCAGGCGGTGTGCTTGCCGGCGGGGGCGCGCGTGTCGTCGAACAGGCTCTGCTGCGCCACGAGGCAGAAGGGGCGCTCCGCGGGCGCGTCGCCGGCGAGCGCCCGCTCGGAGGCCGCCACCTCGTCGAGCGTGCCGCCCACGTGCACCGTCGCCGCGCGCGCGGCCGCGGGCGCCTTCCACGGGATGGGGCCGTCGAGGGCGTAGTCGACCTTGAACGCGCCGGGGCCGTGGCGGAAGCGCTCGAGGCGGCGCCGGAAGCCCGGCGGGAGCCTGTCGCCCGCGATGCGCGCCATGGCCGCCGGCGTCGTGTCGAAGAGGTAGGCGCGCGCCTCGGGGAGCTCGTCGAGCGACGAGACCGCGCGGCCGGTCTCGATCTCGCCGCCGCGCGCGCGCAGGATGGCCGCGAGCGCGTCCATGAGCGCCTGCGAGCCGGTGCGCACGATCGGCCAGCCCGCTGCGTGCGCCGCGAGCGCGAGCACGAGGCCGAAGGACGCCGAGAACAGCGTCTCGAGCGGCAGGAACGCGTGCGCCGCGCAGCCGCCGAAGAGCCCGCGCGCGGCGTCCCCGCGGAAGGTGTCGCGCGCGAGCCCCTGCGCCGAGCGGATGCCGGAGAGGCCGAACCGCGCGAGCAGGAGCGGGTGGCGCGGCGGGAGGCGCATCGGGCCGAGCAGCTCGGTGAACAGGGCGCCGTCGTGCGCGAGGAGCGGCGCGAACAGGTCGCGCCAGGACGCCGCGTCCTCCTCGCCCAGCGTCTCCGCCATGCGGCCGAGATCGGGGTAGAGCAGGGCGGCCCTGCCGTCGGGCAGCGGGTGGGCGAGCGCCGCCTCGGGGTGGATCCAGGCGACGCCGTGCTCCGCGAGCGGCAGCGTCTGGAAGAACGGCGAGATGAGCGCGGTGGCGTGGATGGCGGAGCAGACGTCGTGGCGGAAGCCGGGGCCGGTGAGCTCGGCCGTGCGCGCGCCGCCGCCGAGGGTGTCGCGCGCCTCGATGACGCGCACCGAGAGGCCTGCGCCGGCCAGCGCGACGGCAGCAGCGAGCCCGTTCGGGCCCGCGCCGATCACCACGACATCCATGGCGCGAGGCCCACGGGCAGCCGGCATGGGAGAAGGCGGTACCCGATCGCGGGTTGGACGGGAATGAAATAGCGCGGCTGGGCTCGGCGGCCGAGCGCGTGGACGGCCCCGATGATCGCCGCGACCGACAGCACGTACAGGGTGGACCGGAGGAGCGCTCCAGCGGAGCGATCTCGGCGGATCGCCTCGCGCCCGTGGTGGCCTTTGGCGGCGCGCCTGAGCGCCCATGCACAGGTCCTGGTTCGCTGGTAGGATGAAACGGACTGCGCAGGCGCCGTCAGGTCGTCAGAGCGTGCTCAGAAGGACATGGGAATGGTCTCAGAGAGAAGACCCGATCGTGCGGGTACGGGGAGAGCAATAGATATATCCATCAGTATGGGTGGAGCGGCCTTCTTGATGGGCATGTGCCTCGGGTGCAATGGGATGCTCGACATCGATCCGGGCGTGCCTCGAGAGGTCGGAGCGACGGGCGGAGGGGGGGCCACGAGTGCGGCAAGCTCGGCGGGCGGCATGGGCGGAGGGGGATCCACGAGTGCGGCAAGCTCGGCGGGCGGCATGGGCGGAGAGGGATCCACGAGTGCGGCAAGCTCGGCGGGCGGCATGGGCGGTACGGGCGGTACGGGCGGCGGTTACGAGGCGGGAACAGCAGGGGCCGGAGGCGCACAGGTCTGCGGTGACGCCACCTGGGCGCACTGGAGTCCCGGAGACCTCCTCCTCCCCGGTCGGTACAAGGACCGGCCGATGGGCACGGTGTTCGATCCGACGACGGCGTCGGATACGGTGTTCGATTCGGTGACGGAGCTTCAGTGGCAGCGCGGCGTGGCACCGGATCCGGAAACCGGGAAACCGGGGGAGTTCACCTGGGAGGAAGCGAAAAAGGCATGCGAGCGTCTCAGCCTGGAAGGACATGATGATTGGCGGATGCCGTCACGCATCGAGCTGGTCTCGATCGTGGATTACGCCACCGATCGTCCCGCCATCCCGGACGCAGAATTCCCAGGGACGGTCAATGTCGATGAGGATTACCTCTGGTCGTTGCCCATCGCAAAATCCTCGGATCCAGAACATCCAGAACTGCCAACGAGAGCGTGGTGCGTCCACGTTCTCGACGGCGCCAGCGTGGAGTGCACGGCGGGAGGAGAGAAGCTCGTCCGTTGCGTTCGAGGGGGAAAGCCCACGAGCGGAGAGCGCTGCGTGAACCAGCTCGACGGGGAGGAGAAGACCGTGACAGACAAACAAACGGGCCTGACGTGGCAGCGTAACGTGGACGGCATGAGCCGCTTCCGAAAGGAGGCGACGGATTACTGCAACGAACTCGGGCTCGCCGGGCTCACATGGCGGCTCCCGACGGTTCAAGAGCTGCGAACGATCGTGGACCATGCCAGACTCGATCTAGCACTCGATCCAGCGTCGTTCCCCGAGCCAGAACCGTGCCCCGCTCTAGAGCGGTTTTCGTTCGAGTGCGGTACACCCAGCATTCGGCGGGGCACGGGCTCGACCAACGCGCGCAGGAGCCTGCGACCGGACTGGGCGCCGCCGAGTAGGACGACGAGGTCGTCGGACGTAGCCTTTCAGCGCGAACCAGCCCTGCGCGTCCTGTCGGAAGACCTTGTCGACCCCACGGACCATCGCGTCGTAAACCGCCGGCACGGTGCGCGGAGCGGCGGCGCGAAGTGCCTCCTTGACCTTGGAGCCGCAGTTCTCCACCGGCGACAAGTCCGGCGAGTAGGCGGGCAGAATCCAGTAGCGGACGCCTCGGGCACGAAGCGCCTGGCGCACGCCACGTAGGCGATGCGCGCCAAGGCCGTCGACAATGACCACGTCTCCGCGCTTCAGCTCGGGCATGAGCACCTGGCGCACGTAAACCTCGAAGTGCTCACCGTTCATCGCCCCCTTGAAGGCCCACGGTGCAACGACACCTCGCAAGCCAAGCCCCATCACCAGCGTGATGTTCGGGTCCGGATTGGCGGGGACTTTGCCGTACGCACGCCTCCCGCGAGGCGCACGCCCATAACGGCGCGCCATGCCCAGGTTAGCGCCGAATTCGTCAACGAAGATCAGCCGACGCGCACCCGCCGCCCGCGCTCGGCGGCGGAACCTCCGACGCGCGACTTGGACATCGGGCCTGTCCTGTTCGCTTGCACATAGCGTCTTTTTTTTCGTGTCAAACCGAGCCGCATCAGCGCGCGGCACATCGTCGGGCGGCTCACGCGCGCACCCGTGCGGTGCTCCAGCAGCTCGATGAGCTCATCCAGGGTTCGGTCGTTTTTGTCGTCGACGAGCGCTCGTAGCTGCTGCGCTCCGGCCTCGTCGATCTTCGAGGCCCTTCCGCCACCGTGCGGCCGAGGCGCTACGCTCCCAGTCGACCGCTCGATACTGAGATACTCCTGCACAGTGCTGAGAACGACGGCGAAACGCGCGGCGATTTCTCGCATGCTTCCCTCGCCGTTGCGGTAGGCATCAACGATCCGCTGTCGCAGGTCGACACTGTACGGTCCCATGCGCGTAGCCCACGCAGCCTGCGTGCCATCACCCTACCGGACGTGCTCTGCTTGCACCGAACCCGAACGAAAACCGCTCTAGAACCGTGCCCCGATTGGTACTGGTCGTCCACCGACTACCCCTACGCGTTGGACCATGAGGAGCAGGCGTGGGGAGTGGGTTTCAAGGTCGGTCACGACGTCATCAAGAAGGAGAAGATCGACAAGGGCCGCGTTCGTTGTGTTGCTGACGATGGGCCTTGAACCTGCCCCGTGACTCGGCCCGCGCCGGCCCCATCCGCCGGACGCGGGTCCTCGGGCACGCGACCGGACGGAACGCCAGGGCCCGCTTCGTCTGATCTTGGCCGTTTTGTCAGGCTGGCCCCTTGCCGTCCAGGCGAGAATGCTGTCCCCTGGCAGGGACTCTCTTCTGGGTCTCGCGTCTGCCCTCCCCGACCCGCGCCTGCTCGATGGACACTCTCGTCAAGACCGGTGACGTCCTCCTCGGCAAGTACAGGGTCGAGCGCGTGCTCGGAAAAGGCGGCATGGGCCTCGTCGTCGCGGCCCGCCACCTCCAGCTCGGCGAGCTGTTCGCCATCAAGTTCCTCCTGCCTTCCACGCCCGAGCAGCCGGAGCTGTTCGAGCGTTTCGTGCGCGAGGCGCGCGCCGCGGCTCGTCTCCGGAGCGACCACGTGGCCCGGGTCCACGACGTCGGCCGCACGGAGGCGGGCGCGCCGTACATGGTCCTGGAGTACCTCCAGGGCAGCGACCTGCGGGACCTCGTCCGCAAGCAGGGTCCGCTGCCGGTCGACGACGCCGTGCTGTTCGTCCTGCAAGCCTGCGATGGGATCGCCGAGGCGCACGCGGCCGGGATCGTGCATCGCGACCTCAAGCCGGCCAATCTCTTCCTGATCCGCCGCCCGAACGGCAGCCCGAGCGTCAAGGTCCTTGATTTCGGCGTCTCCAAGCAAACGGGCATCGACGAGGTGGAACTGACCACCACGGGCGCCATGCTGGGGTCACCGATGTACATGGCGCCCGAGCAGGTCGCATGCTCGAAGTCGGTCGACGCGCGGGCCGACATCTGGGCGATGGGGGCTGTGCTGTATGAGCTCGTGACGGGCCGAAGGCCGTTCGACGCCGAGACCGTTCTCAAGCTGGTCGCGCTGGTGGTGCAGGCGGAGCCGGCGCTGCCCTCCGAGCTGCGGCCGGACCTGCCGCGGGCCGTCGAGGCGGTGATCCTGCGCTGTATGCGCAAGCGGCCCGAGGAGCGATTCCAGAGCATCGGCGAGCTCGCGGCGGCGCTGCGCGAGGCCCTGGCTCCGGCCGCGCAGGCGGCGTTTGACGGCGCGACGATCGCGCATCCTGTGCGGCCGAGCGTGGCCTCGGCGCCGGACCTGCGGCCGCCGAGCGTGCCTTCGCCGGCGCTGGAGCGAGCGTCCGCAGCGCCCCTGGGCCCTTCGCTGATATCGACCATCCAGGTGGAGGCGCCTGCCGCGCCCCTCGCGGCCACGCCGGAGGGGGCGAGTACGACCGTCGATCCGAGCACGACCGCCAGCGAGCCCACGCCGGCGCTCCACGAGTTCAGCGCGCGGAGAGCGACCGGCGGCGCGCCGGCCCCGCGCCGGAAGACGGCGGGCATGGCCGTCGGCGCAGCGGTGGGGCTCGCAATCCTGGGCGGCGGGGCATGGTTCGTCCTCGGTCGCTCCTCCGGGACTGCTGCTGCGCCTGCGTCGGCGGCGCCGGTTGCCGCGGCGCCCGTCGAAGCTGCGGCGCCTGCCGGTGCCGCGGCGCCTGCGCCGCCGCCGAGCAGCACGGCGGCGATCGTCGCGGGCGAGGCATCGCAGCAAGGCCCCGCTCCTTCGAGCACGCCCTCCGCGCCAGCTGCCCCCGCCGCTCCGAGCCCCCGCGCGGCCGTGGGCGCCGGGCCCGACGACCCAGCGTCCCACCCTCTGGTAACCTGGCGCCATGCCAGGTCTCCCGTTACGCCCCTGCACGCTCGCCTTGACGCTGCTGCTCGTCCCCGCAGCTGCGCGTGCGCAGGCAGCCGATTCAAAGGCCATGGCGGCGGCCCAATCCCTCTTCGAGCAGGCCGTCGAGGAGATGGACAGGAAACAGTACGCGAGCGCCTGCCCCAAGCTCGAGCAGACGACGCAGATGCTCCCCGAGGCGCTCGGGGCGAAGGAGACGCTGGCGAGGTGCTACGAGGCCCAGGGCCGGCTCGCGAGCGCGTGGGCGCAGTACGGGCTCGTGAACGCGCTGGCGAGCCGCGCCGGTCAGACCCAGCGCGCCGTCGCGGCGGGCAGGAAGGCGGCGGCCTTGAAGCCGAAGCTCGCGACCTTGACGGTGGAGCTGCCGGACGCCGTCCGTGGCCTGTCAGGGCTCTCGATTGCAAGCGACGGGCTCGCGCTCGGCGCCGCCGTGTGGGGGACGGCGCTGGCGGTCGACAAGGGCGAGCACGTGATCGAGGCCAAGGCGCCGGGGTATCGCCCCTGGTCGAGCAAGGTCGTGATCGGCGAGGATGGCGCGCACGCGCGCGTGGAGGTGCCCATGCTTGAGAAGGAGGAGGCTGCTCCGCCGCCTGCGCCCGCGGCCGTGATGCCCGCGCCCGCGCCCGCGGCCGTGATGCCTGCGCCCGCGCCTGCGGCCGTGATGCCTGCGCCGGCGCCCGCGGCGCGCCCCTGGCAGCGGCCTGTCGGCTTCGCGGCGACCGTCGCCGGGGCCGCGGGGCTCGGGGCGACCGGGGTGCTCGCGGCGCTCGCCGTCGGAAAGAAGAACGCGAGCAACCAGGACGGTCATTGCGACGCGCTGAACACGTGCGACGAGACCGGGCTCGACCTGCGCGCTCAGGCGAGGGGGTTCGGGAACGGGGCGACCGCAACGCTCGTGGTCGGCAGCGTGCTGGCGGCGGGCGGCGTGGTGCTGCTCGTCACCGCGCCTCCCCGGAAGGACAGGCCAGAAACGACGGGCGCCATCCGCTGGGGAATCGACGTCTCGCCGGCGCGGGTCGGGGTGCAAGGAGCGTGGTGAAGGCCGGATCGACGAGCTTGCCCAGGTGCACGGGCAAACGTCGGTCCTCGCCTCGCAGCAGGAGCCGCTCCACGCAGGCGTCCCCTGGGGCGACGCCCCCGGATCGAGCCTGCACACGCCCGGCGATCACGCGCCGACCAGGCCCCGGTTCGACATCCTGCTGAGCGGGCATGTCTCCGCGCCTGCCCGCCGGCCGACCTGCGGCCTCCTGATCGGTCGTAGGGGTCCATCGGGATAGAGGACGTCCGGGCGTCCAGTGCAGCCGGAGTGCCACGTCGCCTCTTCGCGGCGTCAAGCCCTCCCGGCGACGAAGTAGGCAAATTTTGCGTACTTGGGCCGCGAGCACGAAAGCAAGCTTTGCCGAGTCGGCAAGAGCTGCTCGGCCACAGGCGCCTTCACGCTCGCGGCCCGGTCGAGGACAAGCGCTTTCGGTCGGAAGCGCGCCTGTTGAACAACATGGCACGAGCCCTGCAAGGCGGCCGTCGACCCACCGAGTCTCGACATGAGCGTGAACGACTCGGGAACGACGTTGAGTGGAGAACCATGAAAAGCATTTCGATGTTCGCAAGGATCATGACGCTCGGCGGGCTCGGACTCGTCGTCGCCGCATGCGCCGTGGATCGCGCCGGGGAAGGCCCCGCCGACTCCAGCGCTGCCGAGGAGAGCTCCGCGATGGTCGCACCTCAAAAGGCCGGCGCAAAGGAGCAGCTCGATATCGCCCTGGAGGAGAGCGGTCTGACAGAAGCAGAGTTGATTGATTACGCGATTCAGGCCGAAGCAGAGCGTTCGTGCGACGACGCGCGCTTGATCGTCGAGGAGATCCACAGCGACGGAACGCAGCGCGTCCGAAAGGCGCTTCCTCTCGAAGAGGCGGCCATCGCGGCGAGCGCCGCGGCCGGCCCCTGTCCGGCGACATGCACCATCTGCGGTGGAGATTGCTTGTTCGGGGGAGTCGTGAACAAAGCGGGGAAAGTGGTCTGGGACGGAGCGTCGTGCTGGTGCCAGGGCACCATCTATCCCTGGGATTACTGGAACTCGTGCGCGCCGTCGTGCCCCTAGTCTGACCGCCCCCCGGCTCACACGTAGTCCGGGCGGTGAACGCTCACGGACCGTGCATCAGGCTCACCAGCGAGAACGCGGAGCTGCTGACGATTTCCGCGAGGCCGGCCTCTTCCGACTGTGCCAGGCCGGATAGTGAGCAGCACACCGCTCATCGTGCTGCGCAGCGCCGAGCGCAAGCCTTGTGTCATGCTGCGCGCCGGGCAACGAGCGGAGCGCGCCGGCGCCGAGCAACGCTTGCCGAGGTGAGCAAGACTTGCGTTCGCGCTGCGGCGCGGTGAGCAACGATTGCGTGATCGGCGCTGCGCCCGCGCGCTGCCCCGGCGCCGCGACCTGGCCCGCGAGTTGCCAAATGGGTGGCGAGGGATGGCGAGGGATGGCGAGGGGTGGCGAGGGGTGGCGGCTTGCAGCTCAACATTTCACAGCGAGACAGCGCAATGCAACTTCAACGTGGCTCTTCGATGACAAGGGATATCGGCGACGCGCCGCGCGCGGCCCAGCCGGACGCCGCGGGCGTCCTCTCGGCCCCCGCACAGCGGACGGGGCGATCGCGCCTGCGTCGGGCCACGGTGGCCCTCGCGGCGACGTTCGTGGCGGGCTGCGCGGACACGGCCGAACCGCTCCAGGCCGAGCCGGTCGCCGCTGAATCGGCGCGTCTCATGGCCTCTCCGCCGTCGCCGGTCGCGCTGTGGCACCTGGATGAGGATTGCTCGAGCACGACCGTGATCGACGATTCGGGCAACGGCGCCCACGGCGTGAGGCACAACGGGGCAGGGTGCGGCGCAGGCCGCGTCGATCGGGCCGCCGCCTTCGACGGCGCCGACGATCGCATCGAGATCCCGGACCGCCCAGCCTTCCACTTCACGACGCAGATGACCGCCGCGGCGTGGGTGAACCCGTCGAGCACCACGGGCCACCGGACCATCGTGAGCAAGTGGTACGCGATGGATTCGTACGCGCTGTTCCTGCAGGACGGTCAGTTCGGGTTCAGCATCGCTCTCCCCGGCAATGGCTGGGGGACCACGGTCACCGTCGCCGCCCCGGCGAGCCCGGGCGTGTGGTCGCACGTCGCGGGGGTCTACGACGGGACGCGCGTCTCGCTCTACGTGAACGGCGCCCTCGTCGCGTCGACCGCCGTCTCGGCAGAGCCCCGCGCGCTGCAGGACTCCACGCGGCCCATCGTCATCGGCAATCACCCCTCCTGGAACGCGTACGCAGGGACGATCGACGAGGTGCGCCTCTACGATGTCGCGCTGACCGCCCCGCAGGTCAAGGCGCTCACCAGGGACATCTACCATGTCGCGACCACCGGGCTCGACACGAACCCAGGCACGCTGGCCAGGCCCTTCAAGACGCTCGTGAAAGCGGGGCAGATGGCGCAAGCCGGCGACACGGTCTATGTCCGCGGCGGCACCTATACCACGGACAGCACGAGCCCGGTGAAGCTCGACCACCTCGGCACCGAGGAAGAGCACATCGTCTTCCAGCCCTATCCCGGCGAATCGGTCGTGCTCGACGGCAGCCTGGGAGGAGGCAGCAACGAGAACATCCTGCAGATCCGAGGAGCGTACTACGACATCCTCGGGTTCGAGATGCGCGACGCAAAAGGCGTCGCGATCAGCCTCTGGAAGTGGGATGGGTCGAGCAGCGGCCGGCATATCCGTATCGCAGGGAACACGATCCACGGCTCGTTCAAGGGCGCCGTCTATCCCGGGCACGAGTCGACCCATATGCGGTTCGAGAACAACGTCGTCTACGACAACGTGAAGATCAACGCAGACAAGCGCCTGTTCTGTCACGAGGGCGGGTGGCCGTCGGCGGTGAACCTGACGCGGGGCGACGACGTGGTCGTGGGCAACACCATCTACGAGAACTTCGGGGAGGGGATCGGCGCCTACGGGACGAACCACCACGTCGCCGACAACGTGCTCCACGACAACTACAGCGTCGATCTCTACCTGAACAACCTCGCCGACTCCACGATCGAGCGCAACTTCATCTACTCGCTGAGCAAGCCGGCGTTCCACCGGCCCTACTGCCCGGACGGCGTGAGCTGCCCCGATCGACCCGCTGGCGACACGGCTTGCTCGTGGGCCGGGGACCTGCGGATCCCTGCCGCGGCGGTGGGGATCGCGCTCGCGAACGAGGACCCGGGCGACGTCCTGCTGGACAACAACCGCGTCCGGAACAACATCGTCGTCGGTCCCGGCCCCTCATCCGTCCCCCGCCGCACAGTCCTCCAGCTGAGCGCGTGGGGCGGCACGGGGCCGAGCGATATGGGTCGAACCAGGATCGAGAACAACACGGTGGTTGGCTCGGGAGACGCGGAGCTGTTCGGCATCCGGGGCCCCGCGCCCTCCGCCGCGGGCGGGCGAGCCCAGGTCGTCAACAACATCTTCTACCAGCTGAGCAGCGACAGGCCGCTGACGAGGTTCAGTCACACCGTCAGGATCGACTTCGCCAGCAACAACTGGTTCGGCGGCAACGGAAGCTCCTCGCCGGGAGGCTCTGGGCAGAGCGCGAGCGACGTGGTCGGAGATCCGATGCTCGTCAACGAGAACGGCATCGATCCCGCCGACTTCCGGCTGCTGGGCGATTCACCCGACAGGAACCGGGGGACGCTGCTCGTCGATGTCCAGGGGGACTTCTTCGGCACCCCACGCCCTCAGGAGAGCGCCCACGACATCGGCGCCCACGAGGTCGTCGCCGGCTCCCTGGACGAGGAAGAAGCCCTGTCCGGCCGGCCGAGCGCTCGATGAGTGGACCGGATGCCGGCGAGGCGCGCTGGGTGACCGGCGCTCTCAGGACGGACGCTTCGCCGGCCGCACCGCGAGGCCGTACTGCTTCAGCTTGAACACGAACGTGCGCGTCGGCATCCCGATGAGCTCCGCCGCGCGCGTCTGCACCCCGCCCGTCGCCTCGAGCGCCTCCTGCATCCGCCGGCGCTCCAGCTCCTTCAGCTCCTCGGCGATCGGCCGGAATCGCGGCGGCGCCCCCGGCGGCGAGGAGGGCGTGCCCCCACCGGCCGCCGCGCCCCCGCCCGCCGCCGCGCCCCCACCGGCCGGCGCCGCGGCCCCTCGCCCCACGATGCGGTCCGGCAGATTCCATAGCTCGACGACCTCGCTCTCCGCCGTCGCCGCCGCGAACTCCATCGCATTCTTCAGCTCGCGCACGTTGCCAGGGAACGCATAAGCGGCGAGGGTCGACTGCGCGGCCTCCGAGAGCTCGACCGGCGCCTTGCCGCCCCGGGCGCGCGCCTCGGCCAGGAAGAGGCGCGCCAGGATCGGCACCTCGCGCGGCCGGTGCCGGAGCGGCGGCAGCTCGACCACCGCCGTGCTCAGCCGGAAGAGCAGGTCCTCCCGGAAGCGGCCCGCGCGGCTCTCGGCCTCGAGGTTGCGGTTCGTCGCCGCCACGATGCGGAAGTCGACCTCGCGCTCGCGCACGTCGCCGAGGCGCGTGATCCGCTTCGCCTCGAGCGCGCGCAGCAGCTTGGCCTGCGCGCCGAGCGGCAGCTCGCCGATCTCGTCGAGGAACACCGTGCCGCCGTGCGCGCGCTCGAGCAGGCCCGGCTTCGGCGCCCGCGCGTCCGAGAACGCGCCCCGCTCGTACCCGAACAGCTCGCTCTCGACGAGCGTCTCCGGGAGGGCCGCACAGTTGAGGGTGATCAGCGGCTTGCTCGCCCGCGCCGACCAGTGGTGCAGCGCCGCCGCGGCGTTCTCCTTGCCGGTCCCGGTCTCGCCCAGGACGAGCACCGAGAGCTCGCTCGCGGCGAGCCGGCGGACGAGCTCGAACACGCGGATCATCGCCGGATCCGCGAGCACGACCTCGAGCTCGCCGACGCGGTGCCGGACGGCGGTGTCCGCGGCGACGGCCACCGTACCCGGCCCCGCGATCGAGGCCGCGGCGGCGGCGCCGGAGACGAGCGTCTCGGCATCGCCGCCGTCGGCCGGGTACGCAGCGACCCCGCCCCGGGTCCCGGGCGCGAGCGGCGCGAGCACCTCCAGCAGCTCGAGCGTCGCCGCGCGCGCCGCCTCGGCCCCGAGCTCGGGCATCAGGACGACGAACTGCGCGCCGCCGTCCCAGGCGAGGACGTCGATGAGCCGCAGCGCCGCCGCGGCCGCGGCCCCCGCGACCGCCTTGTCCCGGACGCCGCCGGTCGACACGACGGCCACCGCGAGCGGCCTGCCGTAATCGCCCGCGCGCTCGATCTCTTCCTCGAGGCGCCGGCGCCAGCGGCCCGCATCGACGAGGGCGCGGTCCGGCGCCCGGGGCTCGCGCCGGAGGATCAGCACGGCGTCGCCGATCGTGACGATGTCGCCGGACGAGAGGAGGCGCGATCCCTCCAGGCGCTCGCCGTTGACGAGCGTTCCATTGTGGCTCTTCAGGTCGATGACCTGCACCTCGCCGCCCGTGACGAGGAACTTCGCGTGCCGCCGGGACGCCGCCGCGGCGGTGACGCAGATCGCCGCGTCGGAGGAGCGCCCGACGAACAGCACCCCCTCCCTCGGCAGCGGGCACCGCCGCGACGAGGATCCGTCGATCACCAGGAGATAGGCGTCGGCGTCCAGGTCACCGCCGGAGAGCTCGCTTTGTTGGAGGCTCTCGGTCTTCGCGCTCGAGGTCGACTTCCTCACCGTATCTCCTCATTCACGATGATACCTCGGCCCGGAGAACAGCGCTTCGACGCGGCTCGGCCACGAAGATGCGCGGAGCGAGAGAACGACGCCTACGTCATCGGCCGCGGCCTGCTCGGCATCGGCAGTGGCCGCCGGGTCCTGGGCGTCGTGGGAAAGGCTCGGGTAAAGACGAGCCCCCTCCCCGGGGGCCGGGCGGCTCGGCGACCCCTCTCACGACGTCGACGCGCTACCCCGCGCGGCGCGGCCCGCCGCGAGCGCCATCCCCGGCGCCCCTGTCCTCCCCGCCGCGAGCGCCTCCTTCCCCGCGCGCCCCATCCGCCGGATCGCCGCCTCCCGCCGCAGCGCCTCGCCCTTGCCGGCCGCCGTCTCCACGTGGACCACCGCGAGCGGCCCCCGGCCGCGCGTGTACCGCGCCCCGCGCCCCGCCGCGTGCTGCGCGAAGCGCGCCTCCACGTCGCGGGCGATGCCCGTGTAGAGCGACCCGTCGCCGCAGCGCAGGATGTACACGTGCCAGGCCTCGGTCACTCCTTCGGCCCCTCGTTGTAGCCGCGCGGCCGGTACTTCGGGTCGACGCCGCCGTGCTTCGCGCCGTTGTCGAGCGTGTCGATCGCGAGGTACGCGAGCCACGTCCCCGGGTGCTCCTCGGCGAGCTGCCGGAGCTCCGCCTCGTACGCCGTGAGCCGCTGCTCGTCGTGCAGGCACTGCAGCGCGAGCGCGATCAGGCTCAGCTCGTTCGGGCCGAGCTCCATGCCGCGCCGGTAGTGCGGGAAGGCCTCGTCGGGGCGGTGCATGCGGCAGAGCGTGTCGCCCGTGTACACGTGGGCCATCGGCCAGCTCGGGGCGAGCTCCGCCGCGATCTTGCTCTCGGCGAGCCGGGCCGGGAGGTCGCTGCGGGCGCCCTTCATGACCGAGTAGTTGAGGTGCGCCTTGGCGCTGTTCGGGACGGCCTCCTTCGTCGCCGCCCAGAAGTCGAGGTCGTTGCGGTAGTCCATCGCGTGCCGGTAGGCCTGCGCGCACTGGAAGCCGAAGAAGAGCACGAACAGCGCCGGCGTCACCCACGCCCGCCACGACCAGCGGGCGCGCGGCGCGAGGGTCGAGCCCGCGAAAGCCTCGTGGAGCCACGAGAACGCGACGGCGAGGACCAGCGACGAGCCGATGGCCGGGAAGTACCAGAAGCGCTCCGCGCGCACCGTCGGCAGGACGACCGGGATGTTCGAGTGCGGGAAGTAGCTGACCACGATCCAGGTCAGCCCGATCGCCACGAGGCACAGCCCCGCGTAGCCGCGGCGCAGCGGCACCCAGACGCTCCGGTCCGCGGTCGCGGGGCAGGGCAGGGGGCGCGTGCCCTCGACGAGCAGCCCGAGCCCGAGGAGCAGCGCGGGCAGGAACGGCAGCGGCCAGAGCACGAGCGGCAGCGCCCGGAGCAGCGGAACGCGCCCCGCCGGGCGGAGCACCTGCCAGTCGTACGCGGCGAGCGCCGCCGCCCCGGCCGCGAGCAGCGCCCCCGCCAGGAGCAGCGACCACCGCCGCGACGTCGCCTGGCCGCCGTCGACGAGGAAGGCGGCGCGCACCGAGCGCCGCTCGCGCCGCTCGATGTGCTCGCGGCGGAGGGCCGCGATCCAGAGCGCGAGCGAGCCGAGCGGGGGCAGCGCCATCATCGCGGCGCCGGCGACGCTGCCGAAGAAGACCAGCCGGTCGGGCGTCGGCTCCTGCGGGTACGAGTAGTCGCCGCTGAGCGTCCACGGGAACACGAGCTGGGTGAGGCCGCGCCAGTAGACGCGCAGGGCGCCGGCGATCCGGTGCGGGGTGTCCGCGGTGCTGAGCGGGTTGTTGAGCGGATCGCGCGGCAGGGGCGCCTGGTGGAACCAGACGAGCAGGTCGTGCAGCGCGCGCTTCACGAGCGGCGTGCCTTCCGCGAGCGGCGTCGTGAGCTCGGCCGGCAGGGGCGACGGGAACCAGCGCCGCCGGAGCTCGACGTACAGCACGAACGCCGCGCCCGCGGCGAGCAGCGCGAGCAGCGACCGGACGAGCCGCGCCGGCCGCGTGGGGTGCGTGAGGGGCGCCGCGATCAGCGCGGCGAACGGGATCAGCGGCACGCAGACGAGCGCGCTCTCCTTGGAGAAGAGGCCGAGGAGCACCGCCGCGAACACGCCGAACGGCATCGCCCACCCGGGCAGCGTCAGGGCGGCGAGGGCGGCGATCGCGCCCATGCCCCCGAGCACGTCGGCGATGCCCACGATGCCGCTGACCGCCTCGGTGAGGACCGCGCAGCCGACGAAGATGAGCCCGGTGAGATAGGCGAGCCCGCGCTTGCGCGTGAGCCAGAACGTGACGCACGTGAGCAGCGCGCCGTTCGCTGCGTGGAAGAGGACGTTGTAGAAGTGATGGAAGAACGGCTGCTTGGTGACAGCCCAGACGGTGCGCCAGAGGAGGTTCGGCAGCGGGCGGTAGGAGCCGACGCTCCGGTCGGGCGGCAGCCCCCAGAAATCGCGGTGGATCGCGTCGATGAAGCGGAGCCCGCCCTTCGCGTTCACGTACGG
This sequence comes from Sorangium sp. So ce887, assembly GCF_051521455.1. Lineage (NCBI taxonomy): Bacteria > Pseudomonadati > Myxococcota > Polyangiales > Polyangiaceae > Sorangium > Sorangium sp. So ce887. Next base: position 1,515,791 of record NZ_CP150354.1, read on the forward strand.
GTTGGCGAGGAGCGCCTCCTGCTCGTCGAAGATGTAGTTCGTCGACGGAGCGCGCGTGAAGAGGATGACGGCGATCACCGCGAGCGGCGCGAGCGCCGACAGGAAGGTCGGGTCGAGCGCGAGGAAGTAGTCGCGCACGCGCCGGGCGACCCGCCCGAGGAAGGTGGTCGGCTCGGCCGGCGGCTGCGCGGACGACGGCGGCGCGGACGACGGCGGCGGCCCGAACGGCGGCGCCATCGCGTCGGCGAGCGCGTCGGAGGTGGGCTCCGGCGCGGCCTGCTCGCCGGCGGCGTACGGGGACGGGTAGGTCACGCTGCGCCCCTTCAGCCCTTGCCGTCCGGCGGAGCGCCCGGCGCGCCCTCCGGCTCGGGGATGGACCAGATGTCGCCCCAGAGCGGCTGGCCGCCGTCGATGCCGTAGACCGCGCCGGTGATGAAGTCGTTCTGGTCGCTCGCGAGGAAGACGATGAGCCGCGAGACCTCCTCCGGGGCGGCGAGGCGCTTGAGCGGGGTGGCGCGCCGCGCGAGATCGAGGAGCTCGTCGCCGTACTGCGACGTGCCGCTCGACCGGATGTTGCTGCCGGGGGCGACGGCGTTGACGCGGATGCCGAGCGCCGCCCACTCGACGGCGAGCGAGCGCGTCAGGTTCTCGACGCCGGCGCGCGCGGCGCCGGTGTGGGCCATGCCCGGGAAGCCGCGGCTCACCGACGCGGTGACGTTCACGACGCGGCCGCGCTGGGCCGGGATCATCGCCCGCCTGGCGACCTCGCGGGTCATGAAGAAGGTGCCGTTCAGGTTGTTGCGGACGACCGCCTCCCAGCCCTTCGGGGTCATGTCGATGGCCGGGCTCGGGAACTGGCCTCCGGCGTTGTTCACGAGGACGTCGATGCGGCCGAAGCGCTCCAGGACCTGGCCGACGAAGGCGGCGATCTGCTCCGGCTCGCGGATATCGCACGGCGCGGCGAGCACGCCGTCGCCGGGGACGCCGTCGCCTTCGAGCGTCTTCGCCGCTGCCTCGAGCTTGTCGGGCTTGCGGCCGCAGATCGCGACCTTCGCGCCGAGGTGAGCGAGCTCGCGCGCGCACGCGAGGCCGATCCCGCTGCCCCCACCGGTGACGATCGCTACCTGGTTTCCGAAGAGTCCTGGGGCGAAGATCGAGCGCACCTGGGTCACGCCCCGCGTTTACAACGGGTCAGCGGGCGGCGCCACAAGCTGGGCGGTCCCGGGGTGTACCCGGCGTTCCAGGCAGAACGGCCGTCGTTCGGGGGCGCTGGCCCGCCCGGCCCCGGCGGCCGGGGCGGATTTCGCCATGGCTCAGCGATCGCCCAGCGCGTCTGCCAGGGTCGTCGCGGTCAGCACGCGGTCGAACCACCGATCCAGCTGCGGGATGTCGGCGCTGTTCACGCGTGCGGCAACGTCCTCCGGAAGCGCGCCGAACCGCGCGCCGAGCAGCCTGAGCAGCGTGTGCTGCAGCCCTTCGCGCCGCCCCTCTTGCAGCCCTTCGCGCCGCCCGTGCTCCACCAGCTTGTCGGCCACCGACACGATTTCCTCCTTCCCTTCGTCTCCCACCGCAGCCAGGAGCCGCTGCTGGCGCGAGCTTCAACGACTTCCAGTCGATCCGCGCCGCCAGGGTGGGCGGCAGCAGCTGCCGCAGCTCACCCGCCGCGTGCTCCACGTTCGAAAAGGCGGTCTTGAACAGCGCGTCGTGGACGTTGGGCTGCATCGCTCGGCCCTCATCCTGCATCACTGTCGCGCCGCCGGCACCGCCTTTTGAACCACACATTTTCGAACGAATTGGCTCACTTGCGCGCAATCACGACGTCCCTGTCCACCTCGGAGCTGCCCTCGCCTCTGCGCACGATCCCGACGCCCTGGCGGGGCAAACCCTGCGGTGGGCCGCACACGGCGCATGCTATCGTCGCTCTCCTCATGGAGTTTGCGCACCCTGAAGGTCACGTGATCGCCGATCGGTATCGCCTCATTCGCGTGCTCGGCCGCGGCGGCAACGCGATCACCTACGAGGCGGAGAATCTCTCGACCCGGGGGCGCGTCGCCGTCAAACAGCTCCTGATCTGGAAGCGCGCGGAGTGGAAGGCCCTCGATCTGTTCGAGCGCGAGGCCAGGGTCCTCGCGAACCTCACCCACCCCAGCATTCCTCGCTATGTCGATTACCTCAAGCTCGACAGCGAGCAGGGCCCTTGCTTCTATCTGGTGCAGGAGCTCGCGCCGGGGCGACCGCTCTCGGCATGGGTCAAGGACGGATGGCGCGCCGACGAGGCCGAAGCGTCGACCATCGCGCGGCACATCCTGCGGACGCTGCTCTATCTCCAGGGCTTCAGCCAGCCCATCGTCCACCGCGACATCAAGCCGCAGAACGTCCTCCGGCACGAGGACGGCTCCGTGTACCTCGTCGATTTCGGCGCGGTCGCCGAGGCGCGGGACACGGCCTCAGGAGGGAGCACGGTGGTGGGCACGTACGGCTACATGGCCCCGGAGCAGTTCCGCGGCCGCGCCGTACCCGGGAGCGATCTCTACGGGCTCGGCGCCACGCTGCTCCACGTGCTCGCCGGCCGCGATCCCGCGCATCTGCCCCAGAAGGGCATGCGGCTCGACGTCCGCGGCAGCGTCCAGGTCTCGCCCCCCTTCGCCGACTGGCTCGATCGCATGCTCGATCCCGACCTGGAGCGCCGGTTCGCCACGGCAGGGGAAGCGCTCCTCGCGCTCGATCGGCCGCCCGGGAACGCCCCCCGGCGGGGCCTCCTCGCGGCGGCCGCGGTCGCCCTCGGCCTCACGGCTGCCGGCGGCGCGGCCGCGGTCTTCATCGGCACCCGATCGGCTCCCGCCCCCACGCCGGCCGTCTCGCGCGCCGCGCCCGATACGCCCGCGATGGCCGCCGCGAACGAGCGGGCGCACCTCGCCCCTCTGCTCACGCTCTCGGGCCACTGGTCCGCGATCTTCGAGGTCGCCTATCACCCCGGGGGCAAGCGCCTCGCGAGCGGCAGCAACGATCTCGTGCTCAAGCTCTGGAACCTCGATGATGGCCAGACGCTGCGCTCCTTCGCCGGGCACACCAAGCGCATCGGAGGGATCGCGTTCACGCCGGACGGCAAGACGCTCGTGTCCGCGGCCGACTCCACGGTGCGGCTCTGGAACGCCGAGTCCGGCGCGCCGCTGAAGACGCTCGGCGCCGGGGCGGGGGTCATCACCGATCTCGCCATGTCCGCCGACGGCGGCCGGGTCGCCGTCTCGAGCATGGATGGGACCGTGCGGGTCTTCTCGCTCCGGACGGGCGAGAGCGAGAGGACGTTCCAGAACGGCGGGCGCGTCCTCTCCGTCGCCGCGACGGCCGACGGCGGCGTGGTCCTGAGCGGCGACGACCGCGGCGCCGTCAGGATCTGGTCGGTCGAGACGGGCGGGGAAATCGGCGCGCTCTCGGGCCACGCCGGCGCGGTGAACCGCATCGTGATCGCGCCCGACGGCCAGACCGTGATCAGCGCGAGCGACGATCGGACGATCCGCCTCTTCCACCTCGGCAGCCGGAAGCCGCTCAACACGCTCTCCGGGCACACCGACGAGGTCTGGTCGCTCGCGCTCTCGCCGAACGGCGACACCCTGGTGAGCGGCGGCAAGGACGACATGCTCCGGATCTGGGACGTTTACTCGGGCAAGCTCAAGAGAGAGCAGCGCGCCGGCTTGAACGGCGTGATCGCGCTCGCCTTCCACCCCGGCGGCGCGCAGTTCGCCGCGGGCGGCGGGAACAACCAGATCCGCATCTGGGCGGCGCCGGGCAAGGTGTGGAGGCCGCCGGTGCCGCCCGCCGACTACACGCCCGAGCCCGTCGCCGCAGAGCCGTCGCCCTCCGTGGAGGCGTCGCTGGTCCGCGACGCCAACGCGCTGCTCGACGAGGGCAGGTCGCAAAAGGTCTACCAGCAGGCGCGCGAGCTCCTCGAGCAGGCGCTCCGTACGAATCCCACCTACGCGCCGGCCCACGCGGCGCTCGGCCGCGCCGCGTACAAGAGCGGTTATCTCCGGGGCAACGAGTACGAGCCCGACAGCCTGGTGCGCGCCCACGAGCACACGGACAAGGCGCTGGCGCTCGATCCCAAATGCGTGGACGCCCAAGTGGTCAAGGGCTGGGCCTACATTTTCCAGAAGAACTACGGCGCGGCGCGCAGGAGGGTCGAGGCCGCGGAGGCGCTCCGTCCCGACGCCGACGACGTGCTCCTCCTCTCGGCCGGCCTCGCCGAGCGCGAGGGGAAGACCGAGGAGGCCCTCGCGCGCGCGAAGCGGATCATCGAAACCAGCAAGGACCCGCGGGTGCTGGCGCGCGCGTACGACACCCTCACCGACGTCTACAAGGCCATGCGTGAGTGGGACGCGGTGGAGGATACGTACCTCGCGATCGTTCGCCTCGATCCGAAGTCCTCCTGGGCCAAGGGCAACTACGCCGCCTTTCTCACGCGGAGAGAGGAGCACGATCGGGCGGTGGACATGGCGCGAGCCGCCCTCGCCACGGCCGATTACCCCATCGGGCGCACGATCCTGGCCAGCGCGCTGTGCGGCAAGGGCCGGCAGCTCCTCGCCCGGCAGGACCTCGAGGGCGCGCGGGCGCAGTTCCTCGCCGCGAGGGAGGCGCACCCGGGGAGCGCCGAGGCGCCGCACGGGATGGCGCTGTACCTCCGCGCGCGGGCGGAGCAGGAGCAGGAGACGCGCGCCGAGCTCCTCGCCGAGGCGAAGAAGCACCTCGAGGAGGCGCTGCGGCTCGATCCCAAGCATCCGGGCGCGCGGGAGGCGCTCGCGGCGCACGACCGCCCCGTGCGTTGAGCGGCGGGTATCGGCTCCCGGCGCTGAACGGCGTCCGGCTCCTTTGGCGCCGAGCGTCCGAACGGCGCGGCGCGCTCGATTCGATCAGAGCGCCCTGCGCATCACCTGGCGCATCACCACGTCCTGGAGCAGCTCGGGGATGGCGCGCTTCAGCCGCCAGACCCAGCGGCCATCGCGGTGAGGCACGGCGTAGAGGCGGCCGGCGTCGACCGCTTCGACCGCGCGCCGCGCCACGTAGTCGGCCTGGAGCCCCTCGCGCCCCATGAGCTTCTCGGCGGTCGCCTTCATGGGCCCATCGAGGCCGCGCCCGCTCGAGGCGATCTGCGTCCTGAAGAAGGTCGGGCACAGGACGGTGACCCCGACGCCGTGGGGGGCGAGCTCGAGCCTCAGCGTCTCCGACAGGGCGACGACACCGGCCTTGGTCACGCAGTAGGGAGCGATGCCCGGCACGGAGATGAAGCCGGCGGCGGACGCGACGTTCAGGAAGTGTCCGCTCCGCTGCTCCTTGAAGCGCGGCGCGAACGCGTGGCAGCCGTGGATGACGCCCCAGAGGTTGACGCCCATGACCCACGCCCAGTCCGCGAGCGGGATCTCGCCGACCTGCCCGCCGGCGCAGACGCCCGCGTTGTTCACGACGAGATCGACGCCGCCGAGCGCGCGATCGGCCTCGCCCACGAGCGCCGCGACGTCCTCGCTCCGGCTCACGTCGCAGCGCACCGCGTGCGCCTCGCCGCCGGCCCCGGCGACGAGGCGCGCCGTTTCCCGGGAGCCTTCCTCGTTGAGGTCGGCGAGGAGCAGCTTCGCCTGACGGCCCGCGAGCTCGATGGCCAGCGCGCGGCCGAGGCCCGAGGCGGCGCCGGTGATGACGGCGCGGGGGTGCTTGGGGAGGGGCATGACGAAGGCGCATATCATGAAGGCTGTCCCGCGTGGCGTCCGCCCCCCCACGCGCGAGCCCCGCACGCGTCGCGCTGCGATCATGAGCTCTCTCAGGGCTTCCCCTCACGCTTTGGACACAAGGCAAGGCGCCAAGCACACCAGAGGAAGACCGTGCGGTCGCTCCGCTCCGCGCATCGCGTCCTGCCACAGCAGGCGGACGCTCGCGCAGGATTGCACCACCTGAGCGCGTCGCGCCCCTCACGCCCAGGAGCCTGCGGGCGCGCTCGACGCCGCCCGCGCCGACGCGCCGCAACAGGCTCTGCTCTGCTCTGCTCGCTCGACGCGCGCCTCGAGATCATCCGGTGAGGGTCGCGTCTGCCCAGATGGCAACGGAGGCTGATCGGATTACATCGGATTCCGTCATGACGGGGGATGTGGTGACCGCCCCCACGCCCGCGAGATATCGAGCCGATCCAGGCCGGCGCGAGCTGATACGCTGCTGCAGCTCGCGCACGAGCGCCTTCCTGTCCAGCCCTCGCCCGATCCTGCCATGCAATCACGGTCCCACGGCGTGTCTCTCTCCATCCGAACCCTCCGTCGTACGCACGCGGCGCGCGCGGCCCTCGCGACGCTCGCGCTCGCGGCCGCCGCGTGCGGGCCCGACGTCCCCGGGCCGGGCCAGCAGCGGGACACCGGCGTCCACCCGCGGCTCCTCGCGCGGCCCGAGCACCGCGACCTGCTGCGCTCTCGCGTCGATCGCGAGCCCTACGCCTCGATCCTCGCCACCCTGAAGCGCCGCGCCGAGCGCCCGTACGCGGAGGACCCGGACCCGGCCTCCTGGGACCACAGGACGAACGGCGACAACGCCTCGACGGCGCAGGCGAACGCCCTCCTCGCCTGGGCCTTCGAGGACCAGGCGGCGGCCGCGAAAGCGCGCGATTTCCTGCGCCGGCTCGAGCCCGATTGGGACACGAACTCGGTCCTCGATATCAACATCCGGATGGCGAAGACCCTGATGGGGTACACGAACGCGTGGGACCTCCTGAGCGCCACGCCGTGGCTCCCAGACGAAGAGTCCGCCGAGGCGGAGCGCAAGATCACCGAGATCACCGGCCAGCTCTTCGCCAAGTACGTCGAGCACGATTTCTATCGGAATCTCCTGCTGCTCCCCGCGCAGAACAACCACCCGATCCGGACCGCCGACGCGATCGGCTATGTGGCGCTCGCGTTCCCCGGGCACCCGTCGGCCGCGACCTGGTGGAACTGGTCGATCTCGGAGCTCGCCTACCTCTGGGGCCCGGACGGCCAGTACGTGCAGCCCGACGGCGGCGCCTCCGAAGGCCCGTACTACGCCGGCTTCGCCTGGGGACCCACCGCGGCGTTCTTCATCGCCCTCGACAACGCGCTCGAGGGGCCCGTGGCCTTCGCGCGCGACTGCCGCACCCGCTCCGACGAGGACCCGTGGGCCGGACACGGCTGCGTCGACGGCGAGCAGGCCACGCTCGAGCTCCCGCTGCGCGGCGGGCTCTTCACGAAGTCCGTCGACTGGTCGCTCTCGCTGCGCCTGCCCTGGGGCAGCCGCCCCCCGGCCGACGACGGCGTCTTCACCGCGTTCAACGGGAGCCCGCTGCTCACCTCCTTCGGAGGCAGCGGGGCGTATCGCTGGGACTGGGAACAGAACCGCGACAGCCCCCAGGACATGGAGTTTGGCAGCGACCTCATCGCCCATCACCTTGTCTACATCGACGACGCGGCGGCCGCCGAGGAGCCGCCCTTCCTGACGCGCTTCATGCCCGACGCGGGCAATGCGGTGTTCCGCTCGGACTGGGGCGAGGAGGCGCGCTGGCTCCTGCTCCTCGCGGAGCACGGCTCGGCGCGCAAGGCGCTCCACGACCACGTGGACGGCACGTCCTTCTCGCTCGCCGCCTACGGAGAGTACCTGTTGATCGACCCCGGCTACTACAAGCCCGATTCGCTCGACAACGCGAAGACCAGCCAGTCGCCGTCGCACAACGTCATCCTCATCGACGGCCGATCCGCGCCCGACAAGGGGGTGTTCAACAACTTCGGCGACGCGGACGCCTGGATCCGGAACACCCACGACGGCGCCGCCGTCGAGTACGCGGAGGCGCACCAGGACTACCAGGACACGCACGTCGAGCGGTCCGTGGCCTTCATCGACGGCCGCTACTTCGTGGTGGGCGACCGCCTGGCGACGTCGCACCCGGCGGCGCGCGCGCACGCGTGGCGGCTGCACGGCTACGCGGGGCTCACCTCCGGGGGCAGCTTCGAGCTCCTCCCCGACGGCGCGCGCTGGGAGCGGGCGCGGGCGGGCGTCGAGGTGCGCGTGCAGTCGACCGCGCCGGGGCTGGCCGTCGTGGAGCCGCCGTACACGCCGCTCACCGTGCCCCACGTCCACGAGTTCGAGAAGGACCGCAAGGCCGCCGACCACGCCGTCATCGACGCCACGGTCGAGGCCGAGGCGCCGGGGTTCCTGGCGGTGCTCCTGCCCTACAAGGTCGGCGCGGACAGCGGCCCCGACGCGCCCCTCCGGGCGGCGCCGATCGAGCCGGGGCCCGGCATCGTCGCCTGGCAGATCGAGAGCGACGGCGGGACCGACGTCGCGATCCTCCGGGGCGCGGGTGCCTCGGAGAAGCTCACGCTCCCCGGTGGGCAGGTCCTCGAGACCGACGCGGAGCTCGTGGTGCTGCGGCTCGAGGGCGAGCGGCCGTTCGCGCTGATGGCCCGGGGCACGCGGGTGCTCCTCGACGGAGCCCCTCGTGTGACCGCGCCCGACGCCACGGGCGTCGCCGTGGAGGAGTGAGGTGCCGATGGCCGCCCTGTCGCGCATGTCCCGCAGGCTGCCGCGCCTCCGCGCGCTGCTCGTCGCCGCTGCCGCGAGCTCCGCCGCGGCGGCCGGCTGCTCGAGCGACCCGGGCGGCCCCGGAGAGGCGTGCACGCCGACCTCGCCGTCGGCAGAGGACGCGTTCGCGCGCGAGCGCGCCCCCGGCTCCGAGAGCATCGCGCTGGCGCGCGCCGTCGCCGACCGCTGGATCGCCGAGCACCCGGCGGAGTCGCTCCTGTGGGACTGGGGCGAGGGCACGGTCATGCTCTCGCTTGTCGAGCTCTACCGTGTCACGCAGCATGCCCCGTACCGGGACTACTACCGGCGCTACATCGACCGGCACATCGAGTACGGCTACGAGATCACGACCAGCGACCGCTGCCCGCCGGCCACCGCCGCGCTCGCGCTCCACGCGGAGTCGTGCGCTGCGCCCTACGAGAAGATCGTCACCGACGTGCTCCGCTACCTCTACGAGGAAGCGCGCCGGACCGAGCAGGGCGGCATCAGCCACCTCGGCGTGTCGCCGCTGTTCGAGCCCACGCTCTGGGTCGACTCGCTGTTCATGTTCGGCAACGTGCTCATCCGCGCCGGCGACGCGCGGGCGCTCGACGAATTCTCGAATCAATTCCATATCTTCGCATCGCTCCTCCAGGACGGGCCGGGGCTCTTCAGGCACGCGTACAACTGGGCGACGCCGCAGGACCCGGACGTGTACTGGGCGCGCGGCAACGCCTGGGTCACGGCGGCCGGCTACGAGTACCTCCGCGTGCGCGCGGCGCGCGGCGAGCGCGACGAGGCCGTGGCCGCGTCGCTCGATCGGCAGGTCGCGGCGGTCCTCGCCGCGCAGGACCCGGGGACCGGCCTGTGGTGGACGATCCTGGACCGCCCCGGTGAGATCTACCTGGAGACGAGCGCGACGGCCCTCTTCGCCGCCGGGCTCGCCCGCGGGCTCCGCCACGGCTTCCTCGACGCCGCGGTGCGCCCCGCGATCGACAGCGCCATGGCGGGCGTGCGCTCGCGCATTGAGGAGGACGCGTCAGGGCGCCCGGTCGTCACCGGCATCTCCGGCCCCACGACGGTCGGCAGGCTCGACGACTACGCGGAGGTCGAGCTCCGCGACGACATCTCGTACGGCGTCGGGGCCGTCGTGCTGGCGCTGGTCGAGACGTCGGGGCTGTAACGCCGCGTTCTGCCGGTCTTCCGGCCACGTCGCTCCCCCGCCGCGTCCGTGCGCTCCGGTTGCTTCGCTGCCGCTCTTCGCCTACGCCTCACCGCGCCAACTGGCCTTCACGGCACGATGGTGGGAGCAACAAGCGCGGCGCGCCCTGGGACCTCAGGCCCGCGCCGGGCGAACGCAGGGCGAACCCAGAGATCGGGCGCGCCGCGGCCGAGGACGTCGCGCCGACCGCCGCCGAGAACCCCCATGTCTCCACTCGTGAAGCTCGAGGCGATCACCAAGATCTACTGGATGGGCGAGGTGGAGGTGCAGGCGCTCCGCGGCGTCTCCCTGGAGCTCTCCCGGGGCGAGATGGTCGCCATCATGGGCGCCTCGGGGTCGGGCAAATCGACGACCCTGAACGTCATCGGCACGCTCGACCGCCCCACCGCCGGCCGGTACCGCCTCGACGACGAGCCCGTCGAGGAGCTCGACGAGGTCGAGCTCGCGCGGCTCCGCAACCGCAAGATCGGGTTCGTCTTCCAGTCGTTCAACCTCCTGCCGCGCGACAGCGCCCTCGCGAACGTCGAGCTGCCCATGGTCTACGCCGGCGTCCGCCCGGTCGAGCGCCGCGCGCGGGCCGAGCGCGCCCTCGCGCGCGTCGCGCTCGAGGATCGGGCGCACCACCTGCCAAACCAGCTGTCCGGTGGCCAGCAGCAGCGCGTCGCCATCGCCCGCGCCATCGTCAACGAGCCGCCGCTGCTCCTCGCGGACGAGCCGACGGGCGCGCTCGACTCCGCCACGAGCCGGCAGGTCATGGAGCTCTTCTGCGCCCTGCACGCGCAGGGCATGACCGTCATCGTCGTCACCCACGACCCCTCGATCGCCGACTACGCCACCCGCGTCGTCACCTTCCGGGACGGCGCCATCGTCGAGGACACCGGCCCGCGCGGCCGGCGCGTGGACGTCCCTGCGTCGCCTCCTGGACCGTCGTCGCCGCCTCCTGGAGGCGCCTCGTGAGCGCCCGGCGGCGGCGACGCATCTGGCCGTGGCTCGTCGGGGCCCTGGCGCTCGCCGGGACCGGCGCCGCTGTCGTCGCGATGACCCGCGGCGGCCCCCCGCCCATCGACCCCGCGCTCGTCGTGACCGCCAGGCGCGGCGACCTCGCCGTCGAGATCCTCGAGACAGGGCGCATCGAGGCCCGCGAGAAGGTCGAGGTCAAATCCAAGGTCGCGGGCCAGGTCGCCGAGGTGCTCGCCGACGAGGGCGCCCGGGTCGCCAAGGACCAGCTCCTGCTCGTGCTCGACCCGACCGACAACGAGCGCGAGGTCGCCCGCGCCGAGGCCGAGCTCGCCCAGGCCCGGGCCGCCGCGGCCTTCGCGAAGCGCGTCGTCGCGCGGCGGACCGCCGGCGTCGAGGGCAGCGTCATCGCCTCGGAGGAGCTCGACCTAGCCAAGCACGAGCTCGCCGAGAAGACCATCGCCATCCGGCTCGCCGAGGTCGCGCTGAGCGCCGCGAAGGACCGGCTCCGGTACACGAAGATCTACTCGCCCCTCGACGGCACGGTGATCCAGCGCAACATCGAGCCCGGCGAGGTCGTCACGCCGGGGGTGGAGTCGACCTTCGACGGCAAGGCGCTGCTCACCGTGGCCGACCTCTCGACGCTCGTGGTCAAGGTGGACCTCAACCAGATCGACGTGGCCAAGGTCGCGCTCGGCCAGCCCGCGACCCTGACGCTCGACGCCCTGCCCGGCAAGACGTACGCGGCCAGGGTCATCAAGATCGCGCCCGCCTCGGTGAAGCTCGAGGGGCGCGAGGTCGACGTCTTCCCTGTCGAGGCCGAGCTCTCCCACGTCGACGGCCTCATCAAGCCCGGCATGACCGCCGACGTGCGCATCCGGCTCGACAGCAGGCCGGGCGTGGTCTCCCTGCCGATCGAGGCCGTCTCCGACGAGGGCGGCAAGCCGCTCGTGACGCGCGTGGTCGACGGGCCCGACGGCGAGCAGACCACCGAGCAGGTCGAGGTCGCGCTCGGCGCGCGCAACGACCGCGAGGTCGAGATCGTGAACGGCGTTCCGGAGGGGGCTCGCGTGCTCATCAACCCGCCCTCGGCGGCCGAGAACGAGACCAGGATGTGAGGTGGGCCGTCTACCTCGCGATCGCCGCCAAGGCGCTCTCGGCGCACAAGCTGCGGTCGCTCCTCACCGTCCTCAGCATCACCCTCGGCGCCTTCGCCATCGTCCTCATGACCTCGCTCGCCGAGGGCGGCCTGCTCACGCTGAGCCGCGGCATCGAGCAGCTCGGCGGGGCGCGCCTCCTCCTCGTCGCCCCGAAGGAGCCGGTGCGCGCCGAGCGGAAGAAGACGATGTACGTCACCGGCTTCACCCGCAAGGACCGCGACCGGCTCGCGCGCGGCATCCCCCACGTCGCCGAGCACGCCATGTACGCCATGCTCGGCTCGCGCGACGTGACCTCCGACGAGGGCATCGAGGACCGCACCGATCTCGTCGCGGCCGACAGCGGCTTCCTCGACGCCTTCCGGATGCCGGTCGCCCGCGGCCGGGCGTTCTCCGACGAGGAGGACCGCCGCCGCGCCCGGGTCTGCGTCGCCGGCTCGAAGCTCGCCGCGCGGCTCTGGCGCGGCGACCCGATCGGCCGGTGGGTCACGGTCGGGTCCCTGCGCTGCCGCGTCATCGGCGTGCTGGCCGCGAGCGAGCGGGTGGGCGTCGGCTTCGGCTTCAGCTGGGACGACCTGATCGTCGCGCCGATCGACACCGCGGCGGACGTCGAGAAGGACGTGAGCACCTCGGCGCTCCTCGTCATCAAGACCGATGACGTCCGCAACAACGACCCGGTGAAGCGCATCGTCAACGCGCTCCTCGTCGAGCGCCACCACGGCGTCGACGACTTCACCCTCCTCGATTTCAGCACCATCATGGAGAAATTCGAGGCGATGTTCGCCACGATGAAGGCGATCGTCGGCCTCATCGCGGGCGTCGCGCTGCTCATCGGCGGCGTGGGCGTGATGAACATGATGCTCGTCAGCGTCTCCGAGCGCGTCCGCGAGATCGGCATCCGCAAGGCGCTCGGGGCGGCGCCGCGCGACATCAGCGCGCAGTTCCTGTGCGAGGCGGCGCTGCTCTCCGGCTGCGGCGGCCTGCTCGGGGTCGCCGGCGGCGCGATCGCGGCCGAGCTCGCCTCGTCGGTCATCCGCCGCTTCACGCCGGGCTGGGTCGGCGCGGTCTCGACGTCGGCGGTGATCGCGGCGCTGCTCGTCTCCTTCGGCGTGGGCGTGGTCTTCGGGTGGCTGCCGGCGCGGCGCGCGGGCCGGCTCGACCCGGTGGCGGCGATGCGGCGATGAGGCTCGGCGACCTCCTCCACTCGACGCGCGCCGTCGTGGCCGACCGCACCCGCGCCGCGCTCACGCTGCTCGGCATCATCATCGGCACCGGCTCGATCGTGCTGCTCGCCTCGCTCCTCGCGGGCGGCGAGGAGGCGCTCCTCCGGGCGAGCCAGCAGGCCGTGGAGGCCGACCTCATCCAGGTCCACCCCTCCGAGGTGAGCGTCAAGGATCGGCGGCGCACCCGGCGCGATCTCTCGCGGGACGACGCCCGCGCGCTCGCCGCGTCGCGCGCCCTCGGCGGCGCCTCTGCCCTGAGCGAGTCGGTGCTCGCGACCGAGGCCCGCGTCGGCCCCAGGAAGAAGCGCGTCACCCTCGTCAGCGCGGCGCCGGCGGCGCCCGCGCTCTACGACCTCGAGCTCGATGCGGGCCGGTTCCTCGTCGCGGCGGATCTCGCGGCGCGGCGGCGCGTGTGCGTCGTCGGCCACGAGGTCTGGGCCGAGCTCTTCGGCGGCCCTCCCGCGCGGGCGGCGCAGGCGGAGCCGCTCCACATGGCGGCCGACGGGCACCTGTGGACGGTCGTCGGCGTGCTCAAGGACCGGCCGATCCTCGGCTCCACGGACGACACGAACATCTGGAACCGCAAGGTCCTCGTCCCGGAGACGACCTTCGACGCGCTGTACTCGCCGGCGCACCACACCGATCGCATCTATGTGCGGCAAGAGCCGCTCGCGGCCGTCCAGTTGCCGCTCGCCGCGCTCCGCGGCGTCATCGACGCGACGCTCCTGCGCCGCCATCACGGGGTCAAGAACTTCAGGATCGAGGACAAGGACAGCCACGCTCAGGAGCTGCTCGTCCTCGACATCATCAAGATGCTGCTGCTCAGCACCGGTGTCGTCGCCCTGGTGGTCGGGGGCATCAACATCATGAACATCATGCTCGTGACCGTGACCGAGCGGACGCGGGAGATCGGCGTCCGCCGCGCGGTCGGCGCCTCGCCCCGCGCGATCCTGCTGCAGTTCCTGTGCGAGGCGGCGGCCGTCTCGCTGCTCGGGGGCGTGCTCGGCGTGCTCTCGGGCGTGGCCCTGTCGTGGCTCGCCGGCGCGCTGCTCGCGCAGATGGTCGGCCGCTGGGCCTTCCATGTGGAGGTCTGGTCGATCGTCCTCGGCCTCGGCCTCTCGGCCACGATCGGCGTGGTGTTCGGCTTCTACCCGGCCTGGCGCGCCGCGCGGCTCGATCCGATCGAGGCGCTCCGCGCCGAGTAGCGCCCGTCTTCGGCGCCGCCCGCGGCGGCGCGCCGCGGGGCGGCCCCTCACGTCGCGGCGGCGGCCTCCGGCGTCTCGGCCCTGGCGGGGCTCTCCTCGTGATCTCGCCTCGCGTGCGGGAAGCGGTCCATGCGGCTCAGCACGGGGAAGCCGAGGGCCCACAGCGCCGCGACCACGAGGGTGGCGCTGCCGCCGAGGAGGATGGCGGGGAGCAGGCCGAGCCAGCCGGCGGTGAGGCCGGACTCGAACTCTCCGAGCTCGTTGGAGGCGCCGATGAACACCGCGTTGACCGCGCTCACCCGCCCGCGGATCGCGTCCGGCGTCTCGAATTGCACGAGGATGTGGCGGATATAGACGCTCACCATGTCGCCTGCGCCGACGAGGAACAGGGCGATGAGCGCGACGGTGAAGCTCCGCGTCTGCCCGAGGCCGATCGTGGCGAGCCCGAACACCACGACGCCGCCGAACATCCAGCGGCCGACCTGTCGCGTGATCGGCCGGAAGGCGAGGACGCCCGCGGTGAGCGCGGCGCCCACGGCCGGCGCCGTGCGGAGCATGCCGAGGCCGGTCGGGCCGGCCTGGAGCACGTCGCGCGCGTACGCTGGCAGGAGCGCGACCGCGCCGCCGAACAGCACCGCGAACAGATCGAGCGATATCGCGCCGAGCACCACCGGCCTCGACCAGACGAAGCGCAGACCCTCCAGCACCGCGTTGAACGACGCCGGCTCGGACCGCCTGGCCTGCTGGGTCGCGCGCACGAGGCCCATGAGCACGAGGGAGGCGAGGAGCAGCGCCGCGACGATCGCGTACACGATCGTCGACCCGGCGAGGTAGAGGAGCCCGCCCAGCGTCGGCCCGATGATGACCGCGACGTGGAAGCTCGACGAGCTGAGCGCGACCGCCTTGCTGAAGCTCTCGGCCGGCACCAGGTTCATCAGGATCGCCTGCTGGGCCGGCATCATGAAGGCGCGCGCGCTGCCGAACAGCACGAGCACCGCGAACACGGGCCACACCGCCTTCAGGCCCGACACGGTGAACGCGAGCAGCAGCAGCGAGCAGAGCAGCTCCGCCCCGAGGCCGACCGTGATGATGCGGCGCCGGTCGAACCGGTCCGCCGCCTGCCCGGAGGGGAGGATCAGGGCGAAGAACGGCGCGAACTGGGCGAGGCCGATGAGGCCGAGATCGAAGACGTCGCCGGTCAGCGCGTAGACCTGCCAGCCGATCGCGACGCTCTGCATCTGCACGGCGATCGCGGAGAGCAGCCTCGCCGCGAGGTAGAGCGCGAAGCTCCGGTGGCGCAGCACGCCGAGCCCGGTCATGTGGTTTGAAGACATCTCGACGCCGGCGGCGACCCTCGATGGGCAGTGTGGACTCACGCTCACGCTCGATGAGCAACAGCGCATGTCGCGACCGAGCCCGGGAGCCGCGCCACCGACATCAGCACGCGCCGCTCCAGCAACGCCCGCGCCACGAGGCCCGTGGAGCTCGTGCGAGCGCGATCCGGCCGCGATCCATGCGAGGACCCGCGGCCGCTGCTGCCTTGGCAGCAGCCGGTGTTGCTCTGCTGCGTCTCCACGAGCAGCACCCCAGGCGAGCGGCGCTCACCCGCGGAGCCGGGCGGGGGGGCGAGCTCTTCATCCCTGGGCGAGCCGGGCGAGCGCCTCGCCGGTGAGGCGGTAGACGGTCCAGTCGTCCATGGGCCTGGCGCCGAGCTTGCGGTAGAAGCCGATGGCGGGCTCGTTCCAGTCGAGCACGGACCACTCGAACCGCCCGCAGCCGCGCTCCACCGCGAGCCTCGCCAGGTGCACGAGGAGGGCCTTGCCGTGGCCTCCTCCGCGGTGCTCGGGGAGCACGAAGAGGTCCTCGAGGTAGAGCCCCGGCTTGCCGACGAAGGTGGAGAAGCTCTGGAAGAAGAGGGCGAATCCGACCGCGACCCCCTCCGCCTCGGCCAGGACGACCTCCGCGGCGGGCCTCGGGCCGAAGAGGTGCGCTTCGAGCTCTTTTTCGTCGAAGACGACCTCGTGCGCGAGCCGCTCGTACTCGGCGAGCATCCGGATGAGGCGGGCGATGGTGGGGATATCGGCGGCGGTGGCGGGGCGGATCATGGCGTCTCTCCGGCGCGTCATACCGCATCGACCTGCCGGAGCGGAAGGCGCGCACGCGACCTGCCGCGACCCTGACGCGTCCGCCCGGCGGGGCGAGCGCCAGAGCGGCAGCGCGGCTTGCCGCTCGCCGCGCGCCCGTCCTAGGCTCTCCCGCACCTGCATGACCGCGACACCGCCCTCCGCCGCCGGCCTGCGCTGGCTCTACCTGCACGGCTTCGCCTCGGGCCCGGGCTCGACCAAGGGCGTCCAGATCGCCGCGCACTTCGAGCAGCGCGGGGTCGCCGTCGAGCGGCTCGACCTGCGGGTCCCCTCGTTCGAGCGCCTGCGCCTCGGCGCGATGATCGACGCCGTGAAGCAGGCGCTCGGCGGAGAGCGCGACCGGGCCGTGGTGATGGGCTCGAGCCTCGGGGGCCTCACCGCGTGCCGCGTCGCCGAGGAGGACGCGCGGGTGTGCGCGCTGGTGCTGCTCGCGCCGGCGTTCCGGATCATGGAGCGATGGCGGCAGCGGCTCGGCGAGGAGGGCTTTCAGGCGTGGAAGGAGCGGGGGTGGCTCGAGGTCGACGATTACGCCGAGAAGCGGCGAGCCCGGGTGGACTTCGGCTTTGCCCTCGACGTGGCCGAGGTGGATGACCGCTCGGGCGGCTGGCCCGACGTGCGGATACCGACGCTGATCGTCCACGGCCGGAACGACGAGGTGGTGGACATCGAGCTCTCGCGGACCTTCGCGGCAGGGAAGCGGCATGTCCAGCTCATCGAGGTGGACGACGGCCACGAGCTCGTGGCGTCGATTCCGCGCATCCTTCGCGAGACCGACGATTTCCTGCGCCACTTCCTCGGCAGCTGACGAGCGCGCCTCGCGCGCTTCGTTCCGGCCGGAGGCTGCCTGGACCGCGGCTCCTGAACACCTGCTCAGCCGGGCACGCCAGCTGGCCGTCCCCTCATCAGTCGAGTCGCATTCTATGCGGGAAGGGCACAGCTATCAAGAGTGAAGAGCTTCGCCTATCGCTCGTGTGCATCCGGCTGCGGATTGGCCGCGGCCGAGCGATCGGAGGAGCGAATGGAGACAGCGCAGGACCTCGGGCGGACCGCGTCCGTCTACGGCATCGACATGTACTACGAGCTTCGCGGCGAGGGGCCGCCGCTCGTGCTGCTTCACGGCTTCACCGGGGCGGGCGCCGACTGGGCTCACGCGCTCGATCTCGCGGAGCTGGGGCGCGATCACCGGGTCATCGTCCCCGACCTGCGGGGGCACGGCCGGTCGACCAACCCGGCCGGAACCATCACCCTTCGCCAGTGTGCCCTCGACGTCTTCGCCCTCCTCGACCACCTGGGGGTGAAGGCGTTCCGGGCCATGGGGCTCAGCTTCGGCGCCAAGTCGCTCCTGCACCTGGCCACGCAGCAGCCGGAGCGTGTCGAGTCGATGGTCCTCGTGTCCGCGACTCCGTACTTCCCTGAGCAGGCCAGGGCGATCATGCGGCAAGTCTCCGACGAGGGCCGATCCGAGGCGGAATGGGAGGAGATGAGGGGCCGCCACAGGCTCGGAGACGCGCAGATCCGGGCGCTGTGGCGCCAGCCGCGGCGCTTCGCGGACAGCTACGACGACATGAACTTCACGCGCCCCTACCTGTCGACCATCACCGCGCGGACGATGATCGTGAGCGGCGACCGCGATCCCCTTTATCCGGCCGAGATCGCCCTGGAAATGTATCGCGCCATCCCGCGCTCCTGCCTGTGGCTCGTGCCGAACAGCGGACACGCGCCCATCTTCGGCGAGTGGAAGGAGCCGTTCGCCCGCGCGGCGCTGGCGTTCCTGCGCGGCGAGCAAGGCGAGCAGGCGGTCTTCCACGACTAGAGCGACAACGGGTTGAAACCCTGAAAGAAAGCAGAAATTTCACAGGGAGGCGAGGAGGCGGGGAGCGAGAGACGGCGAGAGGGAGAGATTCTTTTTTTTCTTCCTCCCCGCCTCCTCGCCTCCCTGTGAAATTTCTCCCGGTTTCAACATGATGGGTGTTCTAGGTTATCTGCCCGCGCGGTGCAGCTCTAGTTCAGCGAAGCGGGTCGGCGAGGCCCACGCCGATGGCGCCGGCGGCCATGCCCATGCCTGCGCCCGCGGCGATCAGCGCGCCGTCGGGGTGACCCGAGGCCCAGAGGGCGAGGGCGACCAGGCCGGCGAGGGTGCCTCCCAGCGGGAAGTTGGCGCGCCGGTAGCGGGTGGGGCCCAGCGGGGCGTTCCAGAACCGTTTCCGTGGATTGGCGTGCAGGCCGCGGGTGACGACGACGCCGAGGGCCAGCCCGGCGATCAGCGCGCCCAGCGCGACGAGGCTCATGATGTGCATGGCCGGCCAGTATGGCACGGGAAGGCTGCGCGGTTTGCCGGCCGTAGCACCACGACGAGCCAGTCCATTCGAGAGTACCGAGCGGCGTTGCTGGCGGCGAGGGGGCACGCAGCCACACCTCGCGCGCGCATCAGACCTCCTCGACCATCGTCTTGCTCACCTGCTCGAGCGAATCGCCCATCGCCTCCACCCCGACGAGCGCCGCGTCGTCCAGGCTCGCCTCCGCCGCCTGCGCGGCGCTCACCGCCGTGTAAGCCCGCGTCAGCGCGGCGACGTGATCGGCGATCCGCGCGTCCACCTTGCCGATCACCGCCTCGGCCGGCGTCTCCGCCGCCGTCGCGCCGGCCGGCGGAGCCTCCCCCGGGCTCGCCTTTCGCTCCTTCGCGGCGCGGCCCACCGCGAGCGTGCGCTCGAGCCTCGCCCGCGCCTCGGCGAGGCGCAGCAGCGACGCCCAGGTCGCCCGGGCCTGGCGCGCCGCCCTGCCATCGAGCAGCTCCTCGTCCACGACCGTCCGGCGGAGCTCCGCGCCCTCGCGGAGCGACGCGCGCGCGGGGCCCGTGATCTCGCCGGCGGCGCCGTCTAGGGCGTGGGCCACCGGGTCGTCGGCGTCGATGAGGAAGGGGAGCGCGACGAGCACCGCGGACACCACGAGCGCGACCCCGCGGAGCGCGAGCGACCCCGCGCCGAAGGCGGCGGTGAGCGAGCCGGCCAGGGCGCCGCCGGAGAGCGCCGTTCCGATGTGCAGCAGGCGGGCGCTCCTGCCCCGCACCCGGACCGAGCGCTCCGCAAAGCACAGGCCGGCCAGCGCGGCGCCGGCCGCCGCCGGGGACGTCGCGCCGAGGACGCCGAACGCCAGCGCGCCGAGCGCGCCCCCGGCGACGGCGAGCGAGGCGAACGCCCCGCTCGCCGCGACGGCGAGGAGGACGGCGGCGGCCACGAGCAGCAGCGAGCCCGGGACCGGGCCGAGCCGGAGCGCGAGCGAGGCGAGCCCGAGCGAGAGCGCGGTGGCGGCGACGAAGGCGACCAGGCGTCGCATCGTCAGCGCCTCGACAGGTTGGAGATGTCCTTCTCGACCGCGCGCTTGGCCGCCGCCTTCCCCGCGGTGCTCGCGGGCGGGGCGGAGAGGAACTCCTTCTGCGTTGCCTTGTACTCCATCAGCTGCTTCCGGAGCGGGGCCGCCGCGGCGTGCGGCGCGGAGGCGACGGCCGCGTTGAGCTCGTTCATGCTCTCATCGATGAGGCGCTGGGCCCGCCCGACGTCGCCCTGCTGGTAGGCGTCGGCGGCCTCGAGCTGACGGCGCGAGGCGACGACGCTCATGGCGTCGGCGAGGACCGCGAGGTCCTTGCCCGCCTCGACGGCCTCGGCGGAGGTCGAGCCGGTCAGGGGGAGCCCGGCGATCCGGGCCTGTACGGCGTCGCCGCCGACCCGGCTCCAGCTCACCTGCCCCTCGACGGCCCGGGTCACGTCGCGGTCGAGCGAGGCCGCGAGCTCGAGGATCACGCGGCGCTCGTCGCCGGAGAAGAGCGAGCCGAGCGCGAGCTCGACCTCGGCGCCGGAGGCGAGGGGCCTCGCGTCGGCGCCGGAGGCGCGGACGAGGCGGACGCCGGCCGGGAGCTTCACGCGGGCCGACGCGCTCTCGATCGTCGTGGCGGCCGTCTCCTTGAGCTCGCGCTGGAGGAAGGTGGCGAGGGCCGAGGCGTCCTTGACGAAGGCGAAGTTGCCGCGGCCCGCCTGGGCGACCGCGCCCATGTACGCCTCGTCGAAATCGAGGCCGATCCCCATGGACGAGGTGGTGATCCCGCGCCCGGCGCTCTCCCGGGCGACCTGCTCGCTCTGGGCTCGCGTGCCGTCGAGGCCATCGCTCGCCAGGATCACGCGGCGCACGCGGCCCTTGCCGGCGTCGGCGAGGGCGAGCACGCCCTGGGCGAGCGCGGGCGCGATGTTGGTTCCGCCGCTCGACTCGAGCTCCAGGACCCGGGCGATCAGGTCGGCCCGGACGCGGCCGGCGCGGGCGAGCGGCTGGAGGAGCTCGCTGTCGCTCGAGTAGCGGACGAAGGCGATCTCGTCGTCGTCGCGCAGGTCGCGGAGGAGCCGGACGGCCGATCGCTTGGCCTGATCGAGCTTCTCGCCGGCCATGGATCCCGAGGTGTCGAGGACGATCACGATCGAGAGCGGCGCGCGCTCCCTGGCCTGCTCGACGGGGTCGGCCTCGACGATCAGCTCGGCGAACACGCGCTGTTCGCCGCCGCTGAGCACCTTGGTGTGGCTGAGGGCGAAGGTGCCGTGAGCGCCGGGCCCCGAGAAGGAGGCGCTGTTCGATCCGCTCGCGGCGACCGCGGTGAACGCGCTCGAGGGGCCCTGGTTTGAGGCGGCGGATCGGGCGAGGACGAGGCTACCGGCGGCGAGGACGACGGCGCTGGCGGCGAGTCCGTGGCGGACGCGGGCCGTGCGAAACCAGGTGCGAATGGACATGGGCTTTCTCCCGGGGCTCCGGACGGACGAAGTCCACGCGCCCGCGGACGGGTGGGCGCCGCTTGGTCAACGTCGAGTGGACCCGTCGACGTGTCAGGTCGCGGATGGATCTGGAAGTGTGACCGAGGTCCTCCGGCGACCCCGCGTCCCGCGCGCTAGCGCGAGGCGCAGCGGGCCGCCACGTGGCGGCCGTTCGGGTCCTGGCCGGGAAACAGGGGGCCCACGTCGGAGAGCTCGAAGTCGACCGACGTCGGCTCGATCGCCGTGATGGTGAACCTGCCGAAGCCCGCGCCGACGCCCCCGGTGACGGCCCCGGTGCCGCCGCAATCCGCGCTGGATGACGTCTCGAAGATCCTGAAATCGTCGCTCGCCGTATCCACCTCGCCGACGGCGAGCATCGACGCGGGCATGCTGAGCTCCAGAGCCCACCAGTCGCTGCAGGGCGAGAACGTGGGGCGCGCTTCGGGATCGCTGCAGGACAGGGGCAGGCTGGCGATGCGGAAGGTCACGGTCGCGTCGCCATAGACGACCGCGCTCACCTGCGGCGCGGGGCTGCCGGAGGTCGTCGGCGAAGGCGCGGTCGTCGGCGAAGGCGCGGTCGTCGGCGAAGGCGCGGCGGAGGAGGTGGTCGTCGAGCCCGGGCCGGCGGCGCCGTCAGCGCCGTCAGCGCCGCCCGCGCCGCTCCCGCCGCCGTCCATGATCACCGTGCCGCCGCACGCGGCTTGAACGAGCAGAACGAGCAGGGCGAGCGAGCCCACCGCCCTGGAGATGTGTCGAGGTGAGAGCGTCATCGTGGCATCGTATCGCGCTCCGCCGAGGCTCGTGGACACAGGTCGCTGCGCCACGAGCGCGTGTGCTACCATCGACCACAGCAGATTCGGGTGGCGGCTGCCCCCGTGCCAGAGCGCGCTGCGCGGAGCTCGCATGAACGCACCCGTCGTCGAAGGAGAGGTGATCGCCGGCAAGTACCGGGTCGATCGCGTCTTGGGCCGCGGCGGCATGGGGATGGTGGTCGCGGCGAGCCACCTGTTCTTGCCGCAGCGGGTCGCGATCAAGCTCCTCCTGAGCGACGAGGACGGGAGCCCGGCGCTCGCGCAGCGGTTTCTCCGCGAGGCGCGCGCGGTGGTTCGCCTCAAGGGCGAGCACGTCGTGCGGGTGCTCGATGTCGGCGAGCTCGACTCGGGTGTCCCGTACATCGTGATGGAGTATCTGGAGGGCGAAGATCTCTCCGAGGTGCTCCGCGACCGCGGGCCGCTCAGCACCCTGGACGCGGCCGACTACGTCCTGCAGGTCTGCGTGGCGATGGCCGAGGCGCACAACGCGGGCATCGTGCACCGCGATCTCAAGCCGGCGAACCTCTTCCTCACGACGACGCCCGGCGGGGCGAAGCTCATCAAGGTGCTCGACTTCGGGATCTCGAAGGAGCTGCCGGGCGGCAGCGAGAGCGGCGGCGCGTCGCTGACGCAGACGCGGGAGATTCTCGGCTCGCCCATCTACATGTCGCCCGAGCAGATGCGCTCGTCGCGCTCGGTCGACGCCCGCTCCGACATCTGGGCGCTCGGCGCGATCCTCTACCGGCTGCTCACGGGGCGGCCGCCGTTCGAGGCCCCGGCGCTCGCCGAGCTCGTCCTGCAGGTCGCGAGCGCCGACCCGGTCCGGCCCAGCGAGCTCCGGAGCGACATCCCCCCGGCGCTCGAGGCTGCGATCCTCCGCTGCCTCCAGAAGGATCCCGCGCAGCGGTGGCCCACCGTGGCCGATCTGGCGCACGCGCTCGCTCCCTTCGCGCCCGCGGGCGCCAAGGAGCGCGCGGAGTGCGCTGCGCGGATCCTCGGCGCGCCGCCGACGCCTCGGCCCAGCGCGCCCGCGGCGGGCCCCGAGCCGGACACCCTGGCGATCACCGAGCCGGGGCCGATGGAGACCTTCCTGCGCACGACGCGGGGGCTCGCGCGGACCTCCGCGAAGCCAGCGCGGCGCAGGACCGTGATGGTGGCGCTCGGAGCGGCCGCGATGGCCTCGCTCGCGCTGGCGGCCGCGGTCGCGCTGCGCCGCGGAGCGCCGGTGGACGAGGCGTCGCTGTCGAGCGCGGCGATCGCGCAGGACGACGGGGCGCCGCAGCGCGCGCAGCCAGGCGCGGCCGGCGACCCGGCGGGCCCGCTCATCGCGTCGGAGCCGCCGGCGACGGCGCGCGAGCCGGCGCCGGCCGCGCCGCCGCAGCCGTCGGCCGCTCCGGTCGATGCGGAGGAGCGCCCCGCGAAGGCGCCGCCGCGCCGGCGGCCGGCGGCGGTGCCGAGCTCGCCGCCGCCGGCCGCGCCGCCGCCCGTCGAGCCCACGAACCCCTTCGCGATCCCTCTCAAATGAGATAGGCATGACCGGTCTTCGACCGGCGGCACCCTCTCCAGACGAGGTATCGATGCGCTTACGCATGCCGGCGATGCGGCCCGCGGCCGCGATCGTCCTCCTGACGCTGACCACGGCCCGCGGAGCGGCAGCGCAGCAGGCCGCGCCGGCCGCGACCCCTGCTGCGCCCGCCGCGGCGCCGCTCGCCGAGGTGCTGACCGGCGCGGCCAAGGCCGATTACGAGCTGGGGAAGAGCCTCTTTGGCAATGGCGACTTCGCCAACGCGTTCACAAAGTTCGAGCACGCCTACGCGCTCTCGAAGGACGTGCGCCTCCTCTGGAACATGGCCGTCTGCAAGAACAGGATGCACCGGTACAGCCACGTGCTCACGCTCGTCGAGCGGCTGAGGCGGGAGGACCGCGGCCTCATGACCCCGCAGGACTGGGCGACGATCGACGCCCTCGAGCGGGGCGCCAGATCCCTTGTCGGGCACCTGGACATCGCGGTGAGCGAGGCGGGCGCGGAGGTGACGATCGACGACGCGCCGGCCGGGAAGACGCCGCTCTCGGGCAAGGTGATCGTCGACTCCGGGACGCGGCGCATCCGCGTCGACAAGCCGGGCTTCAAGGAGCATGTCCGGGTGGAGCGCGTGGCGCCCGGCGCCGAGGTGGTCGTGCAGATCCAGCTGGAGCCGCGGGTCCACGCCGGCAAGCTCTCCGTGATCGCGCCGCCGGACGCCCGCATCGCGCTCGACGGCAAGCTCCTGGGGCAGGGGCAGTGGGACGGCACCGTGCCGAGCGGCCGCCATGCGCTGCGGGTCACGGCGCCGGGGATGACGCCCTATGAGTCGGAGATCGTGATCCAGGACGACGAGCTGAGCCGGCTCAGCGTCGGCCTGACGCCGGTCGCGCGTGGTCCGCGGACGGGGGTGTGGCTCACGGGCGGCGCCATCTTCGTCGCGACGGGCGTCGCCGTCGTCGTCGGCGTCCTCCTGCTCCAGCCCCCGCCGGCCCCGCCGATCGAGGGCACCCTCGGCCCCACGCGCCCCACCGCGTTCGGAGGCCGGTGGTGAGGGCGCCCTGCTGGCCCACGGCGGCCACGGCGGCGCTCGCGGTGACCCAGGCGGCGTGCTCGGCGCCCGTCACGGGGGAGCTCATCGTCGCCATCCAGACCGACATGGCCGTTCCCAAGGACCTCGATCACTTCGATCTACAGGTCCTCTCCGGCGGCAAACTCGTCATCGCCAACCAGCGCTTCCCGCTCGGCCCGGAGGGTGTCAGTCTGCCCGCGACACAGGGGCTGACGGTCTCCGAGGATCCCGGCCGGGAGATCAGCCTCCGCGTGCGGGCGATCCTGCGCGGTCAGGTCCGCGTGGAGCACGCGGTGATCACGACCGTCCCCGAGGATCGCGTGGCGACGCTCTGGGCGCCGCTCCATTTCCTGTGCAGCATGGACGAGGCCGACGACACCAAGGGCGTGTGTCCGGGGGACAAAACGTGCTTTGCCGGGCAGTGCCGAGATCGCCTCGTGCGCGCGGAGCTCCTGCCCGATTACGTGGAGGAGGACGTCCTGCGCCGGGCCTGCTTCGACGTGGCGCGCTGCTTCGGCGACGCGGTTCCGGCCGACGTCGACCTGGCGGGGTGTACGATCGCGGCGGATGGCGACGTCAACGTCGCGATCGTGACCGAGGGAGACGGCGTCTGCGTCGGCTCCGGGTGCTTCGTGCCGCTCGACGCGGAGAGCGATGCCGGCGCTCGCCGCACGCCCGAGGGCCGGATCGCGCTCCCGGAGGCGCTCTGCTCGCCGGACTCGCCCGCGCCCCTCGTGGTCGCGTCTCCGGTCACCGCGAGCTGCCCTCGAAAGCAAACCGGCGATCCGTTCTGCGCCGGCGACGAGGAGCAGCCGGTCGTCCTGGCGGCGCGGCAGCGCAGCCCGGGGTCGCTCGCGGTGAGCGACGACGCCGTGTTCTGGACCGAGCAGGGCGCCCTGAGCGGTCCGGGCGACTTCAAAGGCGACGGCGCCGTGAAGCGGGTCGCGCTCGCGGGCGGCGCGCCGGAGACGCTTGCCTCGGGGCAGGCTGCGCCGCGCCAGATCGCGCTCGACCGCGCGACCGGCCAGGTCTTCTGGACGAACCGCGGGGTCGGCGCGGCCGGCAGCGCGCTGATGCGGTGGAGCGCCGGCGTCGGCGACGCCGCCGTCGTGCTGGACGAGCGGAGTTCGGGAACGACGGGCCTCCTGGAGGGGCTCGCGACCGACGGTGAGCACCTGTTCTTCACGCTGCTCCCCAGGAACGAGGTGTCCGGCGGCGTGGGCCAGGCGGCGCTGAGCGGGCAGATGACGGAGCCGGTCGTCGACGCCGGTTTTCCTTACCGCATCGCGGCGGCGGACAGCGTCGTTTGCTGGACCGACCAGGGCGTCGCCGACACGGGCGCGGTCTGGTGCTCGAACGACGGCCTCGCCGGTCCGGTGAGCGTGGGCGATCGGGAGAATACGCCGTACGGCATCGCGCTCGACCCGAGGGACCCGGCGGAGGTGTTCTGGGTCAACAACTTCAGCGGGGAGGTTGTGCGGGGGGCGGTCGACGGCGGGAGGCGCGAGGTGCTCGTCGAGGGGTGCGGCGGCCCGTACGGCATCGC
The DNA here is from genome assembly GCF_051521455.1 of Sorangium sp. So ce887. Classification (NCBI taxonomy): domain Bacteria; kingdom Pseudomonadati; phylum Myxococcota; order Polyangiales; family Polyangiaceae; genus Sorangium; species Sorangium sp. So ce887. The sequence continues at coordinate 1,541,982 of NZ_CP150354.1, forward strand.
GCTCGACAAGCATTTCGTCTACTGGACCAACCGCGGCGACGGCACCGTGAAGGGCCTGCCCCGCGGCGCTGCGCCCGGCGTCGGCTGCGGCGCCGAAGCGGTGCTCACGCTCGCCGAGGGGCAGCGCAAGCCGGCGGCGATCGCGGCCTTCGCCGGCGCGATCTATTGGGTCAACGAGGGCAACGAGCCCCCGTCGGGCAGGGCCGACGGCGCCGTCGTGCGGCGCGCGAAGCCGCCGCCGCCGTGAGCAGCAGAGCGGCCGCGCCCCCGCCTGGCGCAGCCGGGCCGGCGACCCTGCAGTCGCAGCTCGGGCCGCCCTCCTCCTGGGGGGGCGAGACCCCGCCGCCCGCGCCCCCCTCGCCGCCCTGCGACGACGACGATGTCGCTGGAGCGGCGACGTGGTCGCAGCGCCCACCGAGGCACGTGCCATCCCCCTCGCACGGCGCCCCATCGACCTTCTTCCGGGGCACGCACGCGCCGGTCTCCTCGTTGCAGGCGCCGTCGGTGTGGCACTCGTCCGTGGCCTCGCAGGTGATCGCCTCGACGACGCAGGCTCCTCCCCGGCAGGAGCTGATGGTGCAGAGACCCTGGCTCCCGCAGGCCGCGGCGTCGTCGGGCGTGCCGACGCACTCGCCCCCGCTGCAGGCGTCGCGCGTGCACTCGTTCCCGTCGTCGCAGGTCGCGGCGTCGTCGGCCTCGCCCGCGCAGGTGCCCGCGTCGCAGGCATCGTCGCTCGTGCAGTCGTTGCCGTCGTCGCAGGCGCGACCCGTCACGGGCGAGCACGTGCCGTCGGCGCTCGCGCCGGCCGCCTCGGCGCAGGCGTCGCAGGCGCCCTCGCACGCCGTGTCGCAGCAGACACCGTCCACGCAGAACCCGGTCTGGCACTCGCAGCCGGCCCCGCACGCCTCGCCGGCCTGGCCGAGGACGTACCGCTCGGACGTCGCGTGTGCCCTGCGTATCTCGGCAGAATCCCGGTATTCCCCGCCCGTGATCAGGACCGAGCCGTCATCGAGGAGCGTCGCCGTGTGGAACGAGCGAGCCGCGATGAGCGGCCGCGCGCCGGTCCATCCCGTCGTGACCGGGTCGTAGAGCCACGTGTCGGCGAAGCTGATCCCCGCCCTCTGCCCGCCTGCGACGAGCACGCAGCCGTTCGGGAGCAGCGTCGCCGAGTGCCGGAATCGATTGGAGTTCTCGAAGCTCCCGGCCTCGCTGAAGGCCCCCGGGCCCGGCGCTCCCGGCGTGTAGATCTCTGCCCCGGAGGAATGCCCGACCACGAGGACGTCCCCGTCCTGGAGCAGCGTCGCCGTGTGCTGGTAGCGCTCGCTGCGCATCATCGGCCCCGGTGCCCAGGTGTTGGTCGCCGGATCGTACAGCTCGGTGCTCCGGAGCCCGGACGGGTTGTCGTAGCCGCCGGTGACCAGGATCTCGCCCGTCGCGAGCCGCGTGGCCGCGTGCATGGTGCGGGCGATCTCGAGGTCAGGACCCCTCGTCATCGTATCGGTGCTCTCGAAGAAGCGGAAGACGTAGCGCAGCGGTGTGTAGTTGTTCAGATCCGACGTGCCCCCGACGATCAGGACATCTCCGGCGGTGATCGCGTGCTCTGCCGGGAGCACGGTCACCGTTTGCTGGTAGAGCGGCGCGACCACGCCCATGGCGGGCGGGGATTCCGGCCCCCACGTGTTGTCTTCCGGATCGTACAGCTCGTACGTGGAGCCCATGGGACCGACGTCCCCGCCCACGGCGAGGAAGCGCCCGTCGTGGAGCGCGGCGATCGCGTGGTCGGCGCGCGGCGTCCTCATCTCGTTGCCCGGCTCCGCGGGGGGCGACCACGTACCGTCGGCCGGATCGTAGATCTCCACCGTGCGGAGCTTGGCGGACTCCTGGTTGAGACCACCCGCCACGAGCAGGCGGGTCCCGAGCTCCGCCATCGCGTGACGGCGGCGGCCGAACCCCATGCTCCCCGCGGGCACCCACGCCGGATCGACGAGCACCTGCTCGCCCTCCGCGTCGACGAACAGCTCGATCCGCGCCCCGCGCGCCGCCAGCCGCGCGTCGACCTCGCGCCCGCCGGCCGCGTACGCCGCCGGCGCCGTCACGCGGAGCCGCACCACCCCCGCCGCGTCGGCGATCTCGATCGCCCCGTCCCGCGCCGCCAGTGCGCCGCCCTCGACCTCCCACGCGGCCACGGGCGCGTCGCGCCGCACCGCCTCCGCCTCGAGCAGCAGCCACTCCTCGACCCCGTCCGGCGTCGCCGTCCAGAACGACGACCCGCCCGCGCGCCGGTAGACCACCGCGCGCTCCGTGAGCATCGCCTCGCCTCCGGCCCCCACCTCGCGGACCCGGAGCGTCGCGCCCCCCGCGAGCTCGAAGACGATCGCCTCGCTCCCTTCAGCGGGCAGGCTCACCGCGACGCCGCCGTGGCGCGCGGCCGCGGCGCGCTCGAGCCCGCCGCCGTTCCGGAGGAACCCCGGACCCACGCTCAGGACGGCCGCGGCCTGGTCGGGAAAGGCGCGGCGCAGCACCTCGTCCGGCGGTGCTTCGGGCGCTGCGCACCCGGCGAGCGGCTGCAGCGAGGCGAAGAGCGCGAAGGCAGCGAGCGGGAGATGCAGGCCAGGGCGAGGACGGGTCATGGCGAATGGGAGAGGAGCGTATGCGAGCGCACTCCCGGCGGCCTAGCTCGTCGTCAGCCGAAGGGCGAATTGCGGTAGCGGCAGGTAAGCGCTCAGGGGCGCTCGGGTTGCTCGCCGCCGGCGCGCTCGATGCCGACGCGCAGCACAACCTCGCCGGCGTCCAGGTCGACGCCGAGCAGCGCGGCGTCGCCCGTGGCGAGCAGGAAGCGGAGCGCGCGCGGGGCGATCCGGAGCGGCGGCGACAGGCGCAGCGCGTCGCTCCCGTCCTCTACCCACGCGATCCGGCAGGCGTCGCCCGCGTCGAGCGCGAGCACGAGGTGCGACGCCGAGAAGGCGTGCAGCACGGCGCGCCCGGGCAGCGGGATCCGCCGGGGCGGCGCGCCCGCCTCGCCGCGGCGCACGATCGCGCGCCCGCCCGCCTCGAGGTGATCGCGCCCCACGGCGCGCGCCGAGGGCGGCGCGCCGAGCCCGAGGTGCGCGAGCGCCTCGAACGTCTCGCGCTCCTCGGGCGTGGGGCCGAGCGGCTCGCCCAGGGCCGGCGCTGCGGCCGGCGCGGACCAGGCCGCGGTGATCGCGCGCGCCGCAGCCGCCTGCTCGGGGGTCGCGGCGGGGTGCACGGCCACGACGTTCCCCCGCGCGTCGAGCTCCTGCACGCCGCCGCCCTTGCCCACGAGCAACCGGCTGCCCCGGACCGCAAGGACCGCGTCGCCAAGGAGCTTGCCGAGGACGGTGCGCGCGCCGCCTTCGAGGCGCACGATGTCCTGGAAATCCACCGCGACCACCGCGTCGCCGGCGGCCACCGGGCGGCGCAGGTGCAGCGTGCTCGAGGCGCCGACCGGCGCGGTGTGCTCCGGCGGAACGAACGGCGCCGGGAAGAGCCGCTCGCGGAGCAGATCGGCGTCCGCGTCGGACGCGAGCCGGCGCACCGCGTCGATGATCGCCTCACGGAGCCTCGCACCGAGCGGATCGAGCTGCGCGCGGGCGCCCGGGGAGAGCGGCCCGGCGTCCAGGAGATGGCGCCCGGCGCCCGCGAGCACCTGGTCGTTCGGCTGGGACTGGAGCGCGCGCTGGAGATCCTCGCCGAGGAAGCGGCCGAGCAGGAGCCGCGGGAGGAGCTCGTGATCGGGCCGGCGCGCGAACGGCCCCGACCCCGCGCCGTACCATTCCAGGAGCCCTCTGGCCTTGCGCATGTTCGCGCCGGCCTGACCGATCCACGCTGCGGCCTCCAGGATGTGCCAGGGGTCGAGGAGGCGATCGGCCGAGGCGCACCAGGGGCCCTGGAGGTTCGGCGGGATCGCCTTGCGCCATTCGCGCCGCGCGCGCTCGCCTTCCTCGCTGCTCCAGCGCGTCACGTCCTCGAGCGGCCCCGGCACGCCGTGCGCGGCGAGCTGCTCGAGCAGCGCGCGCGGAACGCTCAGCTCGGCCCAGCCGCACCACTGCTTCCAGTCGAGGCCCCGCCAGTAGATCGAACGGTTCTCCGGGTACAGGTCCACCCGGCCCACCGGCCCGCCCTCCGCCGCGAGCACGATCCCGAGTTGCGGCAGCCCGTGCGGCGCGCGGCCGCGCTCGTCGAAGCAAGGCTTGTCCTCGCAGATCTCGAGCGCCGGTCCGATGGCGTCGAGCGCTGCTCGGTCCAGCTCGGTGAGGACGCGATCGCCCCCGTCGACCACCTGGCCCCGGAACGCCGCCGCGAGCGCGCGCTGGAGGTCCTCGTTCCGGGGCGGGTGGCCGTAAGGATAGGGATTGATGAAACGCACGCGCTCGCCTCGCTCCTCGCTCCGGGCTGATCAGCGCCGGCGCCTGCCGCGGCCCCCTTGCGGGCTGGGGCGCGTCTCGACCCAGGTGCCTTGATGCACGTACGGCGTCGTTCCGCCCGTCCAGTTCGGCGCCATCATGCCGGGGCCCCATTGGTGGCCGCCTGGCCCCACGGACGTGGTGCCCGCATAGGTCGCGGCCGGGTTGGCCGAGCGCGCGCCGCTCGCGATCGCCCGGGTCTCGTTCGCGACGGCCTGGGCCACGCTCGGCCCGTTGCCGGCCGCGGGGGTCGTGCTGTTGCAAGCGGACAGCTCGACGCGCCGCTTTCGCCCTCGCTTCTGGCCGCGGAATCCCGCCGACGTGAGCTGCTGCCCGAGCTGGCGGCCGTCGATGTACCCATTGCCCCACTCCACCAGGTTGGGCGCGCCGTGCGTCGATACGATGACGTGATCCTCTCGCGCCAGGCTGCCCGGCGTGAGCTGATCGTATCGAAGCACGCGCGCGCCCGGGTGCTGTGTCTGAAGAAGGGCGACATGCTGCTGGATGGTCGCGTCGCCCGGCGCGCCCACGACGATCGTCGTGAGCCCGGAAGGATCGATGAAGATCGTGACGTTCGGAACGAACCCGATCTCCTGCAGCGACCCCAGCAGGCCGATCGGGTCGGGGGTCAGGAAGACGTGCGTCGTCGGGTCGTAAAAGCGGTGGCGGTTGTAGTGCAGACCGGTCACCGCGTCGGCGCGCTGCCCGGCGAAGCGGAGCGCGCCCGGGTCGCCCGTCGCGCGCGCGACGCGGCCGAAGGCGCCGAGATCGATCTCCGACGCGCGCCCGTCGCGGTGCAGGTAGAGCCAGGGCGTGGAGGCCGCGTCGGTCACGACCATCCGCCAGTCCTTGCCGTCGCGCGCCTCGAGGAGCGGCGTGAAGCCGTCGTCGTCGAAGACGCGCTGGATCGACGGCCCCCTCGTCGGGCGCTCCTCGACGAGGCTCTCGCCGTCCCAGCCGAACCAGGTGCTCTCGCCGTTGCCGTGCGCCTGCGCGACGCAGCGGCCGACAGGATCGTACAGGTAACGGACGGCGAGGCCATCGCCGCGGACCGCTGCGACGAGGCGGTCGCGCTCGTCGTACTTGTAGCGCCAGGTTTGCAGCGGCCCCTGGCCGACGCGGGCCGCGAGGCGGCCGCGGGCGTCCCACTGGATCTCGGCGCCGCCCGCGCGCAGGGGGCGGCCGTCCCCGCCGATCGACCACGCGGGGCCGCGCGACGGGATCGGCGTCCCCTGGGGCGCGTACGTGAACCGCTCGTCGGCGCCGAGGCCTTGGAGGCGGAGCGGCCTGCCCTCGACGTCGAGGTCGTACTGGCGCGCGCCGCGCTCGCTGTCCGTGACCGCCGCGACCGGGCCCACCCGGCTCCACGTCCACGCGCGCGCCCGGACCGGCTCTCCCCGCTCATCCAGGATGGCGACGCTCTCCGGCAGGCCCTGGACGTCGCGCGACCAGACGAGCGCGCGCGTCCCGTCGAGCCGCCTTCGCCGCGACTCGCCGCGCGCGTCCCGCGTGAAGGCGAGCCCGTCCGCCTCGGCGGCGGCGACCTCGATCGACGCCGGCGCGCCATCTTCCTCGCGCCGGCGCACCTCGACGGACCACCCCGTCGCATAACGACGGTCCAGCACGCGGCCCGCGTCGTCGAAGCGGCGGGAGACGGCGAACGCGAACCCGGCTGCCTCCTGGACCTCCCGGACGACCCGGCCGTCCTCGTCGCGCTCGAACGTGATCATCACCTCCGCGTTCCGCGCGCGCGTGAGGTGGCCGAGCGCGTCGTACTGGAGCTCTTCCACGAGCCCGCCCGAGGTCTCGAGCCGCGTGATGCGCCCGGCCCCGTCGCGCTCGTAGCGCACCCACGCATCGTCGGCATGGGTCGTCCGGGCGAGGTGGTTCGAGCCGTCGTACTCGTATGTCGTGGTGGCGCCGCCGAACGAGGTCTCGCTGGAGAGGTTGCCGCTGCCGTCGTACTCGCGCGCATGGCGCTCGCCCGCGGCGTTCTCGATCCAGCGGAGTCGAAGCAGAGCATCGTAGCCGAGCCGGAATCGCCTGCCGTCCGGGCGCACCACCTCCACGAGCGCGCCGGCGACATAGCGGTACCTGGTGATCCCGCTCGCGTCGGAGCGCGCGGTGACGCGGCGGCTGGCATCGATCTCCAGCTCCAGGACGTTGCCGTTCGGCTCCTCCAGGCGCACCAGCGTGAAGCGCGAGTCGTACGCGAATCGATAGACTCCGCCCTTCGGGGTGCGCGCCTCGACGGGGCACCCGAACAGATCGAAGACGTACTCGTAGACGTCGCCGGCCGGCGTCTCGACCCGCAGCGGGTTGCCGTGCGCGTCGTAGTCGTACGTGAGCTCGGCGCCGTCCGGCCCGGTGGACGCCCGCACGAGGCCGTGCGCGTCCCACTCGAGGGCGTGCTCGCGACCGCGCCAGTCGACGCTCCCGGTGGGGATGCCCCTCCGGTACGTGGTGCGGGTCTTCTTCCCGTCGGGCCGCGTGCGGACGATGGCCTGCGCCTCCTCGTCGACCGCATCTCGCCAGGTCGCGCCGTCGGGCTCGGTGACGCTCGCGAGGTGCCCCGCGGCGTTGTACGACCACCGGGTGGTCCGCCCGCCGCCGTCACGCATCGAGAGCAGCCTGCCGACCGTGTCGTACGTGTAAGTGCGCGCGTGGCCGCGCGGATCGACATAGGAGGTCACGAGGCCGAGCGCGTTGCCCGTATACGTGTGGGTCGCGCCCCCGCCGTCGATCACCACGGTCCTGCCCCGGGCGGGGTCGTACGACAGCCGGGCGTGGTGGATGCCCCGGGCGCCCGGGGGGCGGGGCGCGCCGAGCTCCGCGAGCACGTCGCGGCCGGCGAGCTCGCCCCACGTCTCGACGCACCGTTTGACGCCGTCGATCGCCTCGTACCTGAAGTGGAAGGCGAGCCCGTCGGGCAAGATCTCCCGGATCAGGTAGTGTTCATCGTCGTATTCGTACCGGATCTCGGCGCCACCCCCGTCGATGACCCGCACGAGATCGCCCGCGCCGTCGAGCTCGTAGGTCACGGCGCGGCGGGTGTGCGGGGTGCCCTGCTCGTCGGTCGCGGTCACCTCCCACCAGGCGAAGAGCCCCTGGCGCTCGAGCCGGGCACGCCGCCCGACGGCATCGACGATGCCCGTGAGCTCATCCCCTCGCCATTCCATCGTGGCCTTGTTGCCGAACGCGTCGCGGACCTCGACGAGCGCGAAGCGCTCCTCCGGGGCGGTGCGGCGCAGCACCCGCACGAGCCCGTCGTCCTCCTCCACGAGGAGATCCTCTCCGAGGGAGGCGACGCGGACCCCGAACGGCAGGAGCAGGACTTGATCCTGCGCGGGCCAGGAGAGCACCTGGGTGCGACCGCCCGGCGAAGTCAGCTCGAGCTCATCGCCGCGGCGCCTGGCGCTCCAGGCGAGATCGTGCGACCACCCCCACCCCATCCCGCAGCGGTGCCGCACCGCCGCTGTCGAGTAGCTTCGCTCCAGGGTCACGACCAGGGGCCCCGGCAGCTCGAGGTCCGCGACCGGGTTCGTGTACATGGCCCCCGTCATGACGTCGACCGGGTGCCCCGCGGACGCCTGGCCGTCCGCCGACGGCGGCGCGGGTCGGCTCGGCGGGCCCGCGCCCTGGCCGCTGCCCCCGCCGCCGCCGCCGCTGTTGCTCGGGCCCTGAGGGCCGCCGCCGCCCGGACCGCCGGCACCGCCGCCGGCACCGCCGCCGGCACCGCCGCCGCCCCCGGCGTTGCTCGCGCTCGCCCCGGCGCCGACGGTGATGCTCTTGTTCATCTGGCCCATGCTGCCCGTGATGCCGGCCATTCCGAGCTCGATGAGGACGTTGGGCGCGCCCAGCCAGGGAAAGCACGGCCCCCCCGTGTTGAGGCTGACGACCTCTTTGAGCGCGCCTGGCTCGTTGCCGTGACAGGCCTTCATGCAGCCGCCGACCGTGAGGATCTTCGCCCCTTCGATCTTGGTCCGCATGCACGGATCGATGATCCCCTCGGCCACGGTGCCCATCGTCGGGTACGGGATCGGCAGCGGGCTCGGCGCCGCGGGCGTCAGGCACACGCTGACGGCCATGCCGGTCATCTGATGACCCGACTTCTCCGTGATCGTGTCCATGTGAAGGGCGGTGACCTTGGCCATGGCGATCTCGAGCGTCGCACGAGGGGTGTACCGGTCACAACTCGGATGTCGGCGCGACGCGCGTGCGGGCCCGATGCGAGGCGGGCACGCCCGCGGTATGTCTCGATCCGGCGGTCAGGCGCTCCGGCAAGGCATCGTGTCGCGGGCAGAAGCCAGTTGGCGTCCATTCCCGAGGGCGCGGGCGCAGCGGCGCGTGGACAGCGCGCCGAACAAGTGCTCTCCCGCCGCCTCGCCTCTCCGGTGCTGCTGATATGCCGAGCAGCTCATCGAGCCCCTTGATCCGGGCGTGCAGGAGTGCGAAAACTCGATCGCCCTGATTCGACGCGGCTGTACGCACGCGAAGAGGCATCGGCCGAAGCGGCGCACGGAAAGGTGCTCACGATGGCAGGTCGAGCCGGACGGATAGCGGCGTTCTCCTCGGTGATCCTGGCCGTGACCGCGCTGGCCGCGTGCGGCGATGACCAGGGCGGCACAGGCTCACCGACCTCCAGCTCCTCCGGCTCAGCCGGCGAGGGGGGAGGCGGTGAGGCGGGAGGCGGCGGCCATGGAGGAGGCGGCGAGGGAGGCGGCGGCCATGGAGGAGGCGGCGAGGGGGGAGCGCCCGTGACGCCGAGCGGGGCCACGGCCGACTTCGCGCTGCTCGAGACCACCGATCTCCACACCAACCTCCTCGGCTTCGATTACTTCAAGCTGGTCGCGGAGTCATCGATTGGCCTCGAGCGCACCGCGACCCTCGTCAACCAGGCGCGAGCCGAGTTCCCGAACAACATCCTGGTCGATAACGGCGACACCATCCAGGGCACCGTGCTCGCCGACTATCAGGCGCTCGTCGAGCCGATCGGGTGCGGCGAGACGCTGGCCATCTACAAGGCGATGAACCACATGGGGTTCGACGTCGGCGGGATCGGCAATCACGAGTTCAACTACGGCCTCGCCTTCCTCTCGCAGGTGACCCACACCCCGTTCGACGTCGAGGGGCTCGATCTCGCTGCATCGGCGGGCTGCGAGGGCCCTCGGTTCCCGCTGGTGAACTCCAACGTCTTCAGCCTGAAGACGGACGAGACGCTCTTCCCGGAGGCCGTCCTCGTCGAGAAGACCATCACGGCGACGGCGCCGGGCGGCGGCGCCATCGAGAGCACGGTCAAGGTCGGCTTCATCGACTTCACGCCGCCGACGATCCTGAGCTGGGACAAGAAATGGCTCGACGGCAAGGTCTTCACGAAGGGGGTGAAGGAGGTCGCGGCCCCGCTGGTCGACGATCTCCGCTCCAGGGGGGCCGAGCTGGTCGTCGCCATCATCCACGGTGGCCTCGACGACTCGCCCTACACGCCCACCCTCGAGAACCAGGCGTGGCACCTCGCCCAGGTGCCCGGCATCGACGCGATGCTCATGGGCCACTCGCACCAGATCTTCCCCAACCCGAGCAGCACCGTGGCGCAGTTCAGCCTGCCGAAGGTCGACAAGGACGCGGGTACGGTCGACGGCGTCCCCGCGGTCATGGCGAACTTCTGGGGCCAGCACCTCGGCGTCATCAAGATGGGGCTCACCCACGACGGGAAGGGCTGGACGGTCGACGAGGCGAAGACGGTCGTGGAGGCCCGGCCGATCGCCACGAGCTGCAAGGGCGGGCTCCCCGAGGCGTGCGACGCGATGGCGCGCTGGCGCACGGGGGCGCCCTGCGCGTTCGCGACCCTGTGCGACGCGCAGCCGGACAAGACGAAGGTCTTCGTCGAGGCCGACCCTTCCATCGCGCCGCTCTTCGACGCCGAGCACCAGGCGACGATGGCCTACGTCAGGACGCCCATCGGCGCGACCGATTTCGAGATGTCATCGATGTTCGCCGACGTGGGGGATGTGAGCGCGATCCAGATCGTCAACCAGGCCCAGGCGGACTACGTCGCCCGCTATATCGAGGAGAACCTGCCGCAGTACGCGTCGCTCCCCGTGCTCTCGGTGAGCGCGCCGTTCAAGTCCGGCTTTCAGGGCGGCAACGATTACACCGACGTGCCGGCGGGGAGCATCGCGATCAACAACGCGGCCGATCTCTACCTGTACGCGAACACGATCCAGGCGGTGAAGGTCACCGGCGCGGACGTCCTCGACTGGCTGGAGAGGGCCGCGACGCGCTTCAATCAGATCGATCCGAGCGTGACGGAGCCGCAGCCGCTCATCAACGTCGCGATGCCCGGATACAACTTCGACATGTTCACGGACAGCCGGATATCGTACGAGATCGACGTGACGCAGCCGCTCCCGCCCACGGGGATGAAGGCCAGCGGCCGGATCAAGAACCTCCAGTGGAACGGGGAGCCCATGGATCCGGCCGCGGAGTTCATCGTGGCGACGAACAACTATCGCGCGAGCGGCGGCGGCGGCTTCCCTGGCCTCGATGGCTCGAAGACGATCTACGCCGCGCCGGACACGAACCGCGACGTGCTCATCGCGTACATCAAGAAGATCGAGAGCCTCACGCGGGGCGAGAACGGCTCCGCCCGCAGCTTTCGCTTCGCCGAGGTCGCGACGATGGGCCCCGTGACCTTCACCTCGGCGCAGAACGCGCTCCCGAAGGCGGAGGCCGCCGGGCTGAACAACATCTCGCTCGTCGCGCAGGATGACGGCAGCGGCAAGATGCTCTCGGTCTACTCCATCGACCTGAGCCGGTGAGCGTCCAGCCTCCCGTGCGGCTCGTCGCGCTGCTCGGCGGCGCCCTCGTGCTCGGCGGCGTCGCCGCTCTTTTCCTTGGAGGGCCGCGCGAGGGCGATCGTCCCGAGGCGGGTCGCCCCACGCTCGCCGCCGCGCCCTCGTCGCCGTCGCGACCCGGGGCTCCGCTCCCGGGCGGCATGGACGCGCGGACGCTCGGCTTTCGCCTGCTCACGCTCGCGGATCCCGGGGAGGTCCTCGCCGGGATGGATTCGCTCGCGCGGGCGGCCGAGCAGGGAGACGTCGAGGCGCAGATTTCGCTCGGAAGGATCTACTTGAAGGGGCTGCCGGCGGTCCCCAAGGACGCGGCGCGCGCCCGCGCCTGGCTGCTGCGAGCCGCCCCCTCGCACCACCCGAGCGCCGCGTATTTCCTCGGCGTGATGAGCCAGAACGGCGAAGGAGCGAGGGCGGACCCCGCGGAGGCTGCGCGCTGGTTCGAGGTCGCGGCGCGGGGCGGGTCGCCGGACGCGATGTTCCTGCTCGCCAATACGTACCGCGCAGGCGCGGGCGTGCCAAGGAATGACAGAAAAGCCGTGGAGCTCTACAAGAGCGCCGGCGAGCTGGAGCACCCCGCGGCGCTCCAGGCGCTGGCGATGGCGTATCTCTATGGTGAGCTGGGGATCGAGCCCGACGAGGCCGAGAGCCGCCGGTACATGATGGAGGCCGAGCACGCCATCCAACACCGGCAGGTTCCTCCGTAGGCGGCAGGTCCCCGACGAGGGGTCACCATGGAAGGGGCTGCCTTCACTCCACAGCCGGCCTGCGGGAGGCGCGCGCGTTCCCCTCTGCTCCTCAGCTAGTCAGCCCCGTCAGGGGCCCGGTGCAATACTTCGGGTCGCCGAACGACTCCATATCGACGCCCATCGCCTGGAGCAGCGAGACGAGCAGGTCGTTGTGCCCGACCTGCTTCGTCTGCGAGACGAAGCGGCCTGTCTTGAAATGGCCACCTGCGTTTCCGGCGAGCACATAAGGGATGTTCTGGCGCAGGTGATTGCCGTCGGCGTGCTCGTTCGTCCAGAAGATCACCGTGTTGTCGAAGACCGAGCCGTTTCCCTCCGGCATGCTCTTCAGCTTCGCGATCAGGTAAGCGACCTGCTCGGCGTAGAAGCGGCTGATCTTCATGAGGCGCTGGCGGTTTGCCGGGTCGGCGTAGCCGTTGTGCGCCATCGGGTGGTGGCCCTCGGTGATGTCGGGGCCGAGGAAGCTCAGCACCTTGGTCGTCGCGGAGTTCGTGAACTGGAGGCTCGCGACCCGCGTCAGATCGCACGCGAGGGCCATGGCCATGAGGTCCAGCTGGAGCCTCGTGAGCTCGGGCATGCTGGCGACCTTGTCCGGGTCGATGTCCGGCGTCAGCACCGGCTCCGCGCACGCCGCGGAGGTCGGCGCCACGCCGCGGTCGAGGCGCGACGCGATGTCCTCCACCGACGCGATGTGCCCCGCGAGCTTCTCCTGATCCGCGGCGCCGAGCCGCCGCTGCAGCCGCTTGTAGTCGGCGGCCACCTTGTCGAGCACCGCCCTGCGCTGCTCGCTCTTCGTCGTCGCCGCCTCGGGCGTGATGGACAGGTCGGAGAAGAGGCGGTCGAACGCGGTATAGGGGCTGTTCTCCGGCGGCAGCGGCTGCGCCGGACCGCGGTAGGCGATGCGCGCGCCCACGGCCGCCCCGTACACGAGCACGCCGAGCTCCAGCGACAGGAGCTTGGTCCTCGTGCCGATGTGGTTCGCGATCTCCTGGTCGACCGAGATCCCGTCGGCCCAGCCGCACGACAGCCCGGCGTCGCCGGGGAAGTCGCCCTCCTGCATCGCGCGCGCGGTCAGGCACTGCCCCGTGCCCTTCTGGTGCGCGTCGCCCGGCCCCACCAGCGCCGACAGCGCGCTCACGTTGCCGAGGACCAGCAGATCCTCGTTGTGGTCCTTGAGCGGCGCCAGGATGGGCGACAGCTCCTCGCCGTTCTGGAGCTGCGTCGACGACGGCCAGAAGTCCGGCGGAACGGTGCCGTTCGGCGTGTAGATGACGACGAAGCGCTTCGGGAACTCGGCCCCGAGCGCGGCCCGCCCGGTCTGCTCCGACGCCGGGGCGAGCCGCTTCGAGCAGCCCATCACCTCGAGGAACGGCAGCGCGAGCGCCGCGCCGCCGAGGCCCCGGAGCGCGGCGCGTCGGCTGAGTTGGAACGGCTTCATCACGGCTCTCCTTCTGCGGCGCCTGCTGTGGTGCCTCCTGCGTCGATCAAGCGCCGGTAGCGGAACGCGTCGGTCTGGGTGAGCGCCACGAGCAGCGCCCGGATGTTGTACCCGGACGCCTCGAACGCCTGCGTCGCCTGCGCGAGGCTGCAGCTGTCCTCGCTCTGCTCGGCGCGGCCGTAGCCGAAGCGGAACCACTGCTTCACCACGCACGCGCGCACCTGCTCGCTCTGCGCGAGCCGGTGCGCGAGCTCGACCGCCCCGTCGAACGGGCCGTCGATGTCGGTCTGCGTGAGCTCGCCGCTCGCGTCGACGGGGATGCCGTTCTCGGCGTCGCGCCAGCGGCCGAGCGCGTCGTAGTGCTCGAAGCCGAACCCGATCGGGTCGAGCAGCGTGTGGCAGCTCCTGCACCCCGGATCCGACACGTGCTGGGAGAACTGCTCGCGGGTCGTCTTCGTCGGGTCGACCATGGGCGGCTCCGGGACCACGTCCGGCGGCGGCGGCGGGATCTGGCAGAGCAGGCTCTGGCGCACGAACCGGCCGCGGTGGACCGGCGACGACCGGTTCGGCTTCGCGTACAGCGAGAGCAGCCCGGCCTGCGTCACGAAGCCGGCGCGCTGCGACGGATCGAGCTCGACCCGCTCGAACGCGTCGCCCTTCGGGCCGCCCTCGACGCCGTAAAACTCGGCGAGCTCCCGGTTCATCATCGAGTAAGGCGCCGTGAACAGCGCGCTCACGCTCGCGTCCTGCTCGAAGATCGCGTGGTCCAGGAACGCCTCGGTCTCGGCCTGGAAGAGCGGCAGGAGCTCGTCGCGGTACTCGGGGTAGAGCTCCGGGTCCTTCCCGCCCGCGGCGATCTCGTCGATCTTCGCGAGCCCGAGCCACTGGCGGTGGAAGCCCTTCACGGCCTCGCGCGCCCGCGGGTCCTCCAGCATGCGCCGCGCCTGCGCCTCGATCTCCGCCGCGGTGCCGAGCGCCCCCTGCTCGGCGGCCGCGAAGAGCGCCTCGTCGGGCATCGTGCCCCAGAGCAGGTACGAGAGCCGCGAGGCGACCTCGTAGGACGTGAGCGGCGCGACGTCGCCCTCCACCGGATCCGGCATGCCGAGCTCGACGCGGTAGAGGAAGTGCGGCGACTGGAGCATCGCCTGGAGGAGGAGCGCGAGGCCGGTCGACGCGTCGTCGGGCGTGTCTCCGAGGGCGATCCCGCGCCGGAAGAGCGCCACGAAGTCGGCGATCTCGTCCTCGGCGAGGGGCCGGCGGAACGCCCGCTTGCCGAACGACGCGACGAGCGCCGCGACCTCGCCGCGGCACGCCTCGCCGCCCGCGGCCTCTCGACACGCGGGCGCCTCGCCGAGCAGCTTGCCCGCCGCGCGCGCCGCGATGCCCTCGGCCGCGGCCATGTACTGCTCGGCGAGCAGCGGGCTCACCACGAGCGCCGCCGCCTGGTTGTTGAAGCCGAGCGACTCCTCTTCAGGCACGAAGCCCCTCGCAGGGCGGCTGTCGTCGCCGAGGAGATCGGAGATCGTGTTGTCGTACTCCACGCGTGTCATCCGGCGGAGCGGGGACTCGCCGGGCTCGATCGCGGTGCACAGCGGGGCCGTCGCCTCGCCGTCATCGTCGTTCCCGGGCAGATCGCCGAACTGCCCTGAGCAGGAGGCGAGGAGGAGCAGGCCGATGGGCCAGCGGAGACTTCGTGGTTCAGCCATGATGCCTCGTCAGCGAGCGCAAGCAGGGTCCGAGGGCGGGATCGCGCGCCGCCGTGCAGCGCGCGCGGCGCGCGCCCTCTCGCCATCCGCCAGGGAGCGTATTGCAATCCTCTGCTCCCGGATAGGAGCCGCGCGAGGAGAGGGCGAATCAAGTGGGAGCACGGGGCCGATGCGATCCTCCCCTGCGCGCTCGCCTTACCGCGGACGCCGCCTGCCGCGCACACCCCGCACGACCGCGGGGTGCCATCGACTCGGTCCCTCGAAAGCGGCGCTCGACCCGCGACGTGCGGAGCGACTATGCTCGCGCGCAATGCAAAGGCGAACGCTCGCCTGTCCTGTGTTCTCTGCGGTATCGCGGCGCCGCGCGCGCCGCTCCCGGGCGGCCGCGCTGCTCGGCGCGGCGCTCGCCGCGCTCGCTGCGTCCTCTTCCGCGCTCGCCGCCGAGGGCGCGGCGGCGCTCCGCCCCGAGGTCGCGGAGCGCGATGGCGGGGACGGCCCACCCGCCGTGGGAACCGAGCTCTTCAGCGTGGGGTTCGATCTCGAGATCGCCGGTCGTACGCTGTCGTATAGCGACCTGCTCTCCGGGAACCTCCGCACCTACGAGGTGCTTGGCGTGCCCATGCCGTCCCTCCGGGCCGAGCTGTACCCGCTCGCGCGCAGCGCCTTGCCGGTGCTCAGCGACCTCGGGATCGCGCTCTCGTACGCCCGCGCCATCGGCCTCGACTCGGAGGGCGCCGCGGGAGCGAGCGCATCGACCACCTGGAGCCGGCTCCACGCCGGCCTCAGGGGCCGTTACCGCCCGGCCGGGCGCACCGGGCCGGTCCTCTTCGCCGGCGGCGGGCTCTGCTGGACCGACTTTGATGTCGAGTTGACGGGCGACCCGTCGCGCGACGCCGCGTCGGTGTCTTACGTCGCGTTGCGCCTGGGCGTGGACGGGCGCTTTCCTGTCGGCCCTGTCGCGCTGGAGGCGGGCGGAGGCTACCAGGCGCCGCTCTCGATGGGGGCGCTCGCGTCGCACTTTCGCGAGCCGAGCGCCGGCGGCGTCGACCTCCGCGTCGCGGTCGCCGTCCCGTTCGCGCCGGGGCTCGAGGCGCGCGCCGGAGCGTCGTATACGCGCTTCTTCTATGACTTCAACTCCGAGCCTGGGGACCCGTACATCGCCGGTGGAGCGCTCGATCAGCTCTTCGGTGCGCACCTGGGGGTGGCTTACCATGGGTATTGAGGTGCGCGGATCTCGCGCGGCGCGCGGCGTGTCCGGCCTCCGCCGCGGCCTCTGGACGGCGGCCGCGCTCGCCGCGCCGGCCCTGCCGCTGCTCGCGGGGTGTCCCGGGACGATCGACGACAAGGAGCGGTTCGCCGGGCCCGACGGCCGCCCGCCGTCCGACTGCGCCGACGTGCCGTCGGTGTTCGCCGAGCGCTGCGGCGGCGCGAGCTGCCACGGGCCGGGCGAGCCCGCGGCCGCCCTCGACCTCGTCACGCTCGGCGTCGGCGCCCGCGTCGCCGGGCGCCCGGCCCAGAGCTGCGCGGGGGTGCTCGCCGACCCCGACCGGCCGGAGGAGAGCGTGCTCTACGTGAAGCTCACCGACGCGCCCTCGTGCGGCGCGCGCATGCCGCTCGGCGCCGCCCCGTACTCGTCCGAGGAGCTCGCGTGCGTGGCCGCGTGGATCGCGGAGCTCGCGCCGGCCACGTGCAGCGGCCCCGACTGCGGCTGTCCCGGGTGCGTGTGCGCGCCCGGCGCCGAGGAGGCGTGTTACACGGGCCCCGGGGCGACGCGCGACGTCGGGCGCTGCGCGGCCGGCACGCGCGCCTGCAACGCCGAGGGCACGTCGTGGGGCCCGTGCACGGGCGAGGTCCTGCCCGCGTTCGACGCGTGCGACACGCCCGACGACGAGGACTGCGACGGCGCCGCGCCCGCCTGCGAGGAGGTGTGGAGCCGCGGCTTCGGCGACGCGAACGGCCAGTACGCCCGTTCCGTCGCCGTCGACGCGGACGGGAACGTGATCGTGGCCGGCCAGCTGGAGGGGACCGTCGATTTCGGCGGCGGCCCGCTCACGGCCACGGGCGCCGACGCCTTCGTGGCGAAGTTCGACAGGTTCGGCACGCACCTCTGGAGCAAGCGCTTCGCGGGCGACGGCAACCAGCTCGCGATGGCGCTCGCGGTCGACCCGGCCGGCGACGTCCTCGTGGCGGGCCGCGCGTTCGGCAGCGTCAATTTCGGCGGCGGCGTGCTCGTGTCGCACGGCAGCGACGACGTGTTCGTCGCCAAGCTCGACGCTTCCGGCGAGCACGTCTGGAGCAGGCTCTTCGGCGGATCCGGCGCGGATCGCTGCGATCGCATCGCCGTCGACCCGGCGGGCAACGTCCTCGTGGCCGGCGGCTTCCACGGCGCCGTCGATTTCGGCGGCGGCGTGCTCACGAGCGCGGGCCTGCGCGACGCCTTCGTGCTGCGGCTCGCCCCGGAGGACGGCCGCACGCTCCTCGCCGTGCGCGCCGGCGACGAGGGCGACGACCACGCCCACGGGATCGCGGCCGACGCCGCCGGCAACCTGCTCGTCGCGGGGCATTTCTCCGGATCCATCGACCTCGGCGGCGCGCCGCTCGCGAGCGCGGGGCTCACCGACATCTTCCTCGCCAAGCTCTCCCCCTCGGGCGACCCCGTCTGGAGCGCCCGGTTCGGCGGCGCCGGGGCCGACGAGGCCCACGACCTCGCGGTGCACGAGGCGACGGGCGACGTGGTGCTCACGGGCACGTTCGCGTCGACCCTCGACTTCGGCGCCGGCCCCCTGACGAGCGCCGGCGGGCAGGACCTGTTCGTCGCCCGGCTCTCGGGCGCCGGCGCGCACGTCCTGAGCCGCCGCTTCGGCGACGCGGAGGACCAGCTGTTCACCGATTTCGAGACGGGCGCGCGCGCGAGCGCCGCGGTGGACGCCGCCGGCAACCTCGTGCTCGCGGGGCCGCTCTTCGGCGCGGCGGACTTCGGCGGCGGGCTGCTGACGAGCCGCGGCAAGACCGATGTCTACCTGGTCAAGCTCGGCCCCTCGGGCGATCACCTGTTCAGCGCGCTGTTCGGAGACGCCCAGACGCAGGTCGGCCTGGACGTCACGGCGGACTCAGGAGCGAGCGTGCTGCTCGCCGGCCGCTTCTACGGCGGCATCAACTTCGGCCAAGGGACGCTCTCGGGCGCGGGCCAGGGAGATGCGTTCCTGGCGAAGCTTTCTCTGTAGCTCCCCATTGTAAATTGGGCGCCGTGATGTACAGACGCGCTGTCTGCTGAGCTGTCTCACCGAGGCGGCCCCATCCGTGTGCCAATTTGCCTCACCTGGGGCAGGGTGGATGTTTGCTTGTGGCTGGTGCGGTCCCGCTGCTTCCATTCTGGCTTCGTTTCCAGCCTCTCCGCGGTGGCATGTTCTCTGCTCAACGTGGCTCGACCGCGCGGCGAGGCCGCGCACCCCCTTCACCGGAGGACTCCTGTCGCGCCAGTAGGCGAGCCCGGAGGAGCAGAGGTATGCGCATCCTGCTGATCACCAAGATCTTCCCGAACGCGATGAACCCGGGCCAGGCGCCGTTCAACCGGCGGCAGTTCGCCGCGCTGTCGCGCCATTGCGACATCGACGTCTTCGCGACCATTCCCTGGTTTCCGGGGGCCTCCCGGTTCTCCAAGTGGTCAATCGCGGACGAGGCGCCTCGCGAGGAGGTGATCGAGGGATTGCCTGTGCGTCACCCGCGGTTCCTGTATCTGCCCAAGGTCGCGCCGTACCTCAATGGCCCGCTCTATGCGGCCTCGATGCTCCTGGAGCTCGCGCGGAACCATCCGGCGCCGGACGTCATCGTCGGCTCGTTCGCGTATCCGGACGGCTTCGCCGCGGTGTGCCTTGCGGAGCTGCTCGGCGTCCCGGCGGTCGTCAAGGTGCACGGCTCGGACATCGACGTGCTCTCCCGGCAGCCGGCGGTGAGGCCAGCGCTGGAGTGGGGGCTCCGGCGCGCGACGCGCGTCGTCGCCGTGAGCAAGCAGCTCGCGGAGGGGGTCCACGCCCTCGGCGTGCCGCGCGACCGCATCGATGTCGTCATGAACGGCGTCGATCGCACCATGTTCCGGCCGCGGGACCGGGGCGAGGCCCGCGCCGCCCTGGGCCGCTCCGCGGAGCGCCGGACGCTGCTCTACGTCGGCCACCTGCTCCGCGACAAGGGGGCGCTCGACGCGATCGCCGCCTTCGAGCGGATCGCCGCCGCGCACCCGGACATCGACCTCGTGATGGTCGGGAGCGGCGCCGACGAGCAGGCTTGCCGCGCGGCGGCGGAGCGGCTCGGCAGCCGCGTCCTCTTGACGGGCCGCCTGCCGCACGACCAGGTGGCGCGCTGGGTCGCCGCCTGCGATGCGCTCGTCCTGCCGAGCCATCATGAGGGCACGCCCAACGTCGTGATCGAGTCGCTCGCGTCCGGACGCCGCGTCGTCGCGACGCGGGTCGGGGGCATCCCCGACGTGCTGAGCAGCCCCGAGCTCGGCGAGCTCGTCTCGCCCGGCGATCTGCCCGCGCTCTCCCAGGCCATGGCGCGCGCGGCGTACGCGCCGTACGAGCCCGAGCGGATCGTGGCGCTCGCCGGGTGCAAGGGGTGGGACGAGAGCGCCCGCGCCTTCTACAACTCGATCCTGGCGGCGCGGGGCGAGCGGCCGTTGCCGGCGCTCGACAAGCGCCCTGTGCTCCAGCTGGACGGACAGCCCCCTCCGTCCACGCGCCGGGCGCCGCCGCCCGCCTCGCGGCGGTTCCCCGAGGCCGCGCAGCTCGGCGTCAGCCAGGCCTGAAGGCGCGCGGCGGCCCCGCGCTCGCCCTGGTCCGCCTCACGTCACGGGTACGGCCTTCTCCGGCCGCAGGCGCAGGGTGGGGCCGGGATCCGGGGGCGGGGGCTCGCCGCGCGGCATCGCCGCGCGCGCTGCCCAGAAGCTCCTCGCGTCCTCCGGCGTCCAGGGCGGCGCCGGGGCGCATGCGTCGAGCGTGGTGAGCAGCTCGCGCGCGCTCTGGTAACGATCACTGGGCCGCTTGGCGAGGCACCGCATCACCACCTCTTCCAGCTCCGACGACAGCGGCCACGGCGCGCGGAGCGACGGCGGGATCGGCGGCATCGTCAGGTGGGAGTAGACGAGCTTGCCGAAGCTCCGGCCCTCGAACGGGGCCACCCCCGTCAGCAGGTAATAGAGCGTGACCCCGAGCGAGTAGATGTCGCTGCGAGCGTCGACCGTGCCGGCCGAGATCATCTCCGGTGACATGTAGGTCGGCGTTCCCTTGATCACGCCGACGTCCGTCATGCTCGCGTCCCCTTGCAGGGTCACCTGCTTCGCGATCCCGAAGTCGAGCACCTTGAGCACGTCCTGCTCGTCGCCGACGCGCGTGATGTAGAGGTTGTGAGGCTTGATGTCGCGGTGGATGACGCCCGCGTCGTGCGCCTCCGCCAGCGAGAGGCACGCCTGCCGCGCGAAGTGCACGACGCGCGAAGCGGGCATCGGGCCGTGATCGCGCACCAGGGTGGCCAGGTCGGCGCCGGCCAGGTGCTCCATCGCGATGTAGAAGATGCCGTCGCTGCTCGCCCCGAAATCGAAGATCCGGATCGTGTGCGGCGACGTGAGCCGGCTCGTCGCGCGCGCCTCGCGCTCGAAGCTGCGCACGTCGCCCTCGGATTTGCTCTCGCTGCGGAGCAGCTTCAGCGCCACGTCGCGGCGGAGCGACTCGTCCCAGGCGAGCCACACCTCGTTCTGCCCGCCCCGGCCGACCGGCGCCACGAGCCGGTAGCGGCCGAGCTTGCGGGCCTCGTAGACCTGCTGGCGCGCCGACCAGAGGCCGTGGCTCGCCGCCGACACGAGGATCGCGGTGGCGAACACGAAGATGTAGTTGCAGGCGAAGATCACGAGCGACCGCGGCGACGTCCACTGCGCCGCGAGCGCCGGGTCGAGGGACGCCCCGGCGCCCATGATGATCGGGAAGCTCAGCGCCACCGGGAGCGTCATCCGGAGCGAGCGCGTGAAGTGCGTGGGCAGGATCGTCGCGTCGACGAGCATCACGATCGAGAGCCCGTGCATGTAGTTCCAGGTGAGATCCCCGAACTCCAGGGCCATCACCGAGATCAGCCCCGCCGTGCTCCAGACCGCG
Organism: Sorangium sp. So ce887; assembly: GCF_051521455.1. NCBI lineage: Bacteria > Pseudomonadati > Myxococcota > Polyangiales > Polyangiaceae > Sorangium > Sorangium sp. So ce887. The sequence goes on from NZ_CP150354.1 coordinate 1,563,284, forward strand.
AACACGTGCGCCGCGTCGAGGAGCTCGGCCGAGGTCTGCTGGCGCCGGGCGAGCAGGTAGAGCCAGAGCAGGATGATCTCGCCGAACAGCCGGTAGAGCAGCAGCCGGGCGATGGAGGCGCTCGGAAACACCGCCAGCACGACGAACACGTCGAGCGCCGCGAACGTGGGCCAGGCCACGAGCGCCGTGGGCAGTCCCCGCGCCATCGCGCGGCGCTCCTCCGTCGATGTGGCGCCGCGAGACCCCTGGGATCCCATCGGATGAGAGCTGCTCGAGGCGATCATGGTGCGGCGCGGCCCAGGGTGCTGGCCCCATTGGAGCTCTGCGCTGGCGGGGAGTCAAAGCGCACGTCGCGCGGTCGCGCGGGATGACGCGTGGTCACGCGGGATGGCGCGGGATGGCGCGCGGTCACCCGGGATCGTGGGTCCGTGGGATCGCGCCGAAGGAGGGCTGCTACAGTGCCGCGCGATGCCGGAGCGATGCCCTTGGGTGACCGCGGATCCAGAGTACGTCGCCTATCACGACGAGCAGTGGGGCGTGCCGCTGCACGACGACCAGGCCCTCTTCGAGATGCTGATCCTCGAGGGCGCGCAGGCGGGGCTCAGCTGGCTCACCGTGCTGCGCAAGCGGGCGGCATACCGCGAGGCGTTCGCGGGCTTCGACCCGGCCCGCGTGGCGCGCTTCACGCCGGCGCGCGTCGAGGAGCTCCTCGCGAACCCCGGCATCGTGCGCAACCGGCTCAAGGTCGCGTCGGCCATCACCAACGCGCAGCGCTTCCTGGAGGTGCAGCGCGAGCACGGCAGCTTCGACGCGTACCTCTGGGGTTTCGTCGGCGGGGCGCCCGTTGTAAACGCGTTCCGCGCCCTCCCGGAGGTCCCCGCGAAGACGGCGATCTCGGATGCGCTCAGCAAGGATCTCGTGCGCCGCGGTTTCAAGTTCGTCGGCTCGACCATCTGCTATGCGCTCATGCAGGCGACCGGGATGGTCAACGACCACCTCGTGAGCTGCTTTCGGTACGAGCAGGTGGAGGGGATCGCCGGCGCCCGGGGGGCCAGAGGGAAACGGAAATGAAGCAGACGAGCGCGCTCGTGATCATCGATGTGCAGAACGGCGTCCTCCACGGGGGCTGCAAGACGGAGCTCTGCGTGGACACGACCTGCCGGCGCGCGGTGACCCTCGGCTTCGGCGTGACGCTCGCCGCCGACGCGCACGGCACCTCGGACAGCCCGGCGCTCACGGCGGCGGCGATCGTCGCGCACCACAACCGGCTGCTGGACGGCTTCGGCGTCATGATGGACGGGCGCCCGCGCGAGATCCGCGCCGTGCCGAGCGCGCAGATCGAGCTCTGATCGGCCCGTGGCGAGGATCGGCTACTACGTCCACGGCCGCGGGCGCGGGCACGCGAGCCGCGCGCTCGCGATCGCGGGGGCCCTCCGCGACCGCGGCCACGAGCTCAGGATCTACGGCGGCGGCCAGGCGGCGGATCTGCTCGGCGCCCTGCCGGAGCACCGCCTCGTCCGGCCCATCTACCCCGGCCTCGGGGGCGTGCTCGAGCTCCCGCGCCGCCTCGCCAGGGAGATCGTCGAGCAGGCGGGCTTCCGGCCCGACGCCATCCTGAGCGACGGGGACGTGCCCTCGCTGCTCGCCGCCCGCGCGCTCGGGATCCCCGCCGTCGCGCTCGGCCACGACCTCCTCTTCTCGCGCTGCCGCCTGCCCGAGGAGCTGCCGCGCCTGCGGGTGCTCGCGTGCCGCCGGACGACGTGGGCCGTCACCCGGCGGACCTACGCGGTCGCCGTCCACTTCCTGCCCGCCGAGCCGGCCGCGCCGCGCACGATCGTCGCGCGCCCGGCGCCGCGGCGGCCGCCCGCGGGCTCGGGGCAGGGGATCGCGCCCGGCGCGGTCGTCTGCTACTTCCGCGATCGCAACGCGCGCGCGGCGATCGAGCTCGTCGCGGCGGGCGGGCGGCGCGTCGTCGCGTTCGGCGACCCGGACCTGCGCGTGCCCGGCGTGCAGGCGATGCCGTTCGACAGCCGCGATTTCCTCGCCCACCTCGCCGCCGCCTCCGCCGTCGTGGCCTCGGCCGGGAGCAACCTGCTCGCCGAGTGCGTCCTCGCCGGCAAGCCCGTGCTGGCCCTCCACGCCGAGCACGATCACGAGCAGGCGCTCAACGCGAGCCTGGCCGCGCGCGCCGGGGTCGCCGTCGCGCGCTCGTTCGCGTCGCTCTCGTCGCGCTGCGTGGCGCGCTTCTTCGAGCGCGTCCGCGCAGGCGACTTCGCGCGCGTCGACCTCGCGGGCACGCTCCCGGATGCGCCGTCGGCCGTGCTCGCCATGCTTGATGAGGCGCGCAGAATCGCCTAGGTGCATCGTCGCGTTCGCACTTGCGCGACGACGACAGGTGTGAAATCGGCACAAGGTTTGCTAAACGTCCCCGTCCACTCGGACTGACGAGGGCGAGGAATGGCTGCTGTGGCCAGCATGCTGTGGCCAGCGGCAGGCTGCGCTCGCGGGCGCGGAACGACACGGCTGCCAGAGGCACGACATGAACGTCATATCGACCGTTGCGCCGCGGGCACCGGTCGATAGGACGGCGGTCTGCGCCGCTTCTCGAAGGAGCAACGAAGATGACCATGGATGCAATACGGCCGCTCGGTGAGCACCGGATCGATCGCGCACAGCACGAGGCGATCGCGTCGGTGCGCCACACTCCATCGCCCGGATCGGCGCGGGGAGGGCATTCCCCCGTCAGGGCGCAGGCGGCGCTTCCTGAAAATCCCTTCGCTGCCCTCTCGGGAGCCAACGGGCGACCGCTCAAGGTCGCCATCCTCAGCGACTTCACGCGCATTCCTTACGCGAACGGGGCCGTCTTCCAGACACGGGCCCTGTATCGCGCGCTCAACACCTGTGGTCACCAGGCAACACTGATCGGACCGCGGGATCCGGACGCTTCGGCCGACGAGATGCCGCCCGGCACCATCGCCCTGCCCAGCCTGCCGCTGCGCACCTATCCGGGGGTGCACCTGCCGATGCCCCTGGAGTCCTTCGTGTTCGATCCGATGCGGTGGGATTTCGACATCTGCTTCGCCCAGACCACGACGCTCCTTGTCGAGTTCGGCATCTGGCTCCGCAAGATGCGCGGCATCCCGCTGCTCTGCGTGAACACGACGCACCTCGCGGCCGCGTACGACGTGCTCCTGCCGGAGCGCGTGTCCCGGATCGGCGCGGTCCACACGGTGCTCCACAAGACGCTGCGCGCCCCGATGGAGCGGCTCTTCGTGGACCTGTACAACCAGGGCGACGGGCTCGTCGTGCTGAGCGAGGGGCTGCGCGACTACTGGCGCGAACGCGGGGTGACGGTGCCCATCCACGTCATCCCGCGGATGGTCCCGGAGGACGTGTTCGATCGCCCGCTCGGCCCCGACCCGTACGCCCCGATGCTCGAGGAGCGCGGGCTGGACGCGCGCGGCCCGCGCTTCGTCTGCGCCGGGCGCCACACGCGCGAGAAGTCGCAGCACCGGCTGATCCGCATCTTCGCCGAGCACATCGCGCCGCACCACCCGCAGGCGACGCTCACGCTCGTCGGCGACGGGCCCGACAGCGCGGCGTACGCGGCGCTGGCGCGCGAGCTCGGCATCGCCCGGCGGGTGATCATGACGGGCGAGGTGCCGTACAGCCGCATCTCGGACTATTACCGGCACGCGACGGCGTTCCTTCACGCGTCGCTGAGCGAGACGTTCGGCAACGTGCTCAGCGAGGCGCTCTGGTGCGGCACCCCGACGATCGCGTTCGCCGACGGCATGGGCGTGAGCTCGCAGATCCAGAGCGGCTACAACGGCCTGCTGCTCGATCCGGGCCGCGGGACGCTCGCCGAGGCCAAGGCGAACGCCGCGTTCGGCAACGCCGCGCTCGCGCTCGCGCGCGACCCGCAGGCCGCCGCGCGGCTCGGGAGCGCGGCCGCGCAGCGCGCGCGCGAGCGCTCCTCGCCGCTCGTGGTCCAGCGGATGATCGCGAACGCCTTCGTCAACGCGCGTGAGCACGCTGCTGGGGCCGGCCTCCGGCCGCTCGTCGACGGGCCGAAGGCGCTCCAGTGGTTGGAGACTTTCCGTCACTTCCGCTCGTGGCTGGGCTTCACCGGCGGTCTGTTCGCCTTCGGTCACCTGCGCCCGGCCGCGGCGCCGCGGCCGAAGGGCATCCAGCCGTCGTTCTGCGCGTAAGGTCCGTCTAACCATTGACATTGACCACCATGCGCGCCTGGCGTGCATGGTAAGACCTGCCCGGCGCCGCCCTCCGCGCGGCGCCGGCTCGAGGTGTTCTTCGCAATGCTCCTCAGGATGATCGGGGCGCTCGTCGACTTCAGCGGGCGCCGACCCTGGCTCGTGATCGGCATGGCGATCGCCGCCATGACAGGGCTATGGGGGTACGCTTCGCAGCTCGAGCTGCGCACGGAGCTCCGGGAGCTCCTGCCGAGCGACAGCCCGGCGTTCATGGCCTACGAGCGCCAGGCCAGCCGCGTGGACGGCGGCGCGCAGCTCATCGTGATCGCCGAGTCGCCGGAGCGCGGCGCGAACGAGCGGTTCATCGACGCGCTCTCGGAGCAGCTGGAAGAGCCGCTCCGGCGGCGCGCGGCCTGCCTCGCGGCGTGCGCCGACGACACGTGCCGCGCGGCGTGCGGGCCCGCGTCGCTCATCCGCTACGTGGAGACCGGCACGAAGGAGGTGCGCCGCTTCTTCGACGAGAACAAGTGGCTCTACGCCGGCGTCCGGGAGCTCGAGCAGGCGGACGAGGCGATCGAGCTCGAGATCGCGCTGCGGAGCGGCCTCATCGACGACCTGGACGCGGGAGAGAGCGGCGGCGCGAGCGGGGGCCAGGCGGCGGGCGCGGCGGCCGAGAAGGGCACGGCGCTCGACGAGACGTGGGCGGAGCTCGAGCGGCGGCTGAAGAAGATCGACGAGTTCCCGAGCGGCTACTTCGCCACGCCCGACGGCCGCAAGGTCGGGATCCGCATCGTCTCGCGGAGCGCCGGGATGGGCGATCGCAGCGCGGCCCAGCTCCTCGACGACGTGACCGCGCTCGTCGGGCGCCTCGACCCGGCGAAGTTCCACCCGGCCATGCAGGTCGGGTACGCGGGCGACATCCCGAACGCGATCGCCGAGCAGCGGTCGCTCGTGAGCGAGGCGGTGTGGGCCACCGTGCTCGCGCTCGTGCTGATCCTCGGCGGCGTGATGATCTACTACCGCTCGCCCTGGTCGCTGCTCGTGATCTTCCTGCCCACGGCGTTCGGCGCCAGCGCCGGGTACGCGTTCGCGACGGCGACCTACGGCTACGTCAACACGGTCGGCGCGTTCCTCGGGGCGATCATCGTCGGCAACGGCGTCAACTACCCGATCGTGCTCCTGTCCAGGTACCGCGATTTCCGCGCGCGCGGCATGGCCGCGGACGAGGCGCGGCGCGAGGCGGTCGTCAACGCGTTCCGGGCCGAGCTCGTCGGGGCGTGCGTGGCGGCGATCGCGTACGGGTCGCTCACGATCACGCACTTCCGGGGGTTCAGCCAGTTCGGCATGATCGGCTTCGTCGGGATGCTCACGGTGTGGGCCTCCATCGTGCCGCTCGTGCCCGCGACGCTGGTCGCCATCGAGCGCATCCAGGCGAGGCTCCCGCGCTGGCTGCGCGATCCGCCGCCGCGCGTCTCGGACGAGGGCACCGCCGGGCCCGGGGCGCGGGCGCTCGCCCGCGTGACGAAGCGGTGGCCGGTCGTGCTCCTCGCCGTGGCGCCGGTCGTCCTGATCCTCGCCGCGTGGAAGCTCCCCGCGTACGTGAGCGACCCGTGGGAGTACAACTTCGCGCGCCTCGGCTCGAAGAGCTCGCGCGAGAAGGGCGCGGGGAGCTGGTCGCGCAAGGCGTCCGAGGTCTTCGGCGGCAAGATGAACGTCGCGGGCGCGATGATGCTGGCGGACAGCCCCGAGCAGGTGCCGGCCATCAAGGCGCAGATCCTGGCGAACGACGCGAAGGACCCGCAGGGCAAGCTCGTGGCCGACGTCGCGACCCTCGCCGACGCCCTCCCCGGCACGGTCGAGGAGCAGCGCCAGAAGATCGAGATCCTGGGGCGGATCCGCGACCGGCTGACCCCGCGCGTGCTGAAGGCGCTGACCCCGGAGGAGCGGGAGCGCGCCCTGCTCATGAAGCCGCCGGAGACCTTGCGCGTGATCACGCCCCAGGATCTGCCCGACCTCATCCGGCGCAGGTTCGAGGAGAACAACGGGGTCGTGGGCACGGTGTTCTACGTGAAGTACAAGAACGAGGTCTCGTTCTCGAACGGCAAGAACCTCCTCCGCATGGCGAACACGACCGGCAACGTGGTCCTCCCCGACGGGACGCAGGTCGTGACGGCGAGCAGGCCGACGGTCTTCGCCGAGATGATCCGGTCGATGGAGCGCGACGGCCCGCTGGCGACGGCGGTGTCGTTCCTGGCCGTCACGGTCGTTGTGGTGCTCGCGACAGGCAGCCTGATGGGCGCGTTCTCGGTCCTGTCGTCCCTCGTGCTCGGCGTGCTCGCGACGGCGGTGGCGATGGCCATGCTCGACGTGAAGATCAACTTCCTGAACTTCATCGCGCTCCCGATCACGTTCGGCATCGGCGCCGAGTACCCGTTCAACGTCTTCGACCGCGCGCGGCTGCTCGGCGGCGACGTGGCGCTCGCGGTGAAGCGCTCGGCCGGGCCGGTGGCGCTCTGCAGCTACACGACCGTGCTCGGCTACGGCTCGCTCGTCTTCGCCGACAACCAGGCGCTGAACTCGTTCGGCTGGGTCGCGGTGAGCGGCGAGATCGCGTGCGTGGCGAGCGCGCTCCTGTTCCTGCCGGCGCTGCTCCACGTGATGAACCGCTCCGGGTCGCTGACGCGCGCATGGAAGGGCGGCATGCTCTGGCGAGGGAGCCACCACTCGTGAAGATCCTCGACGTCGCTGAGTTCTTCTCGTCGCGCGGGGGCGGCGTGCGGTCGTACCTCGAGGAGCTCGTGCGCCAGGGCAGCCGGCGCGGCCACGAGGTGGTCGTCGTGGCGCCCGGGCCGCGCGACGAGGTGGTGCCGCTCGAGCAGGGCCGCATCGTGCGGGTGGCCGGCCCGCCGATGCCGTACGACCCGACCTACCACGCCCTGCTCCGGCTCGGCGCGGTCCGCGCCATCATCCGCCGCGAGGCCCCTGACGTGCTGCAGGCGAGCGCGCCGTACACGGCCGCGCTCGTCGCGGCGACCGAGCGCTCGGTCCCGCTCCGCACGTTCGTGTACCACTCCGACCAGATCAGCACGTACGCCGCGCCGCTGCTCGACCGGGTGCGCCCGCGCGCGGTCGCCCGCGCCCTGGAGGGCGCGCTGTTCGCCTGGCCGCGGGCCCTGTCGCGGCGGTTCGACGCGACGATCGCCCCGGGGACGTTCATCGCCGAGCAGCTCCGCGCGCACGGCTGCGAGCGCGTCCACCGCGTCACCTTCGGCGTGCGGCGCGAGTCGTTTGACCCCTCGCGCGCGGACCCCTCGCTGCGGCGGAGCCTGCTCGGCCGGTTCGCGGACGACCCGTCGGCGGCGCTGCTGCTCGTCGCGTGCCGGCTCGCGGTCGAGAAGCGGGTCGCGCTCGTGATCGACGCCGCGCTGGAGCTCGCGGCGCGGCGCCCGGTGGCGCTCGTGGTGCTGGGCGACGGGCCGGAGAGGGCGCGCCTCGAGCGGCGCGCGGCCGGCCTGCCGCAGGTGAGCTTCCTCGGCTTCGCGAAGGACCGCGCCACCTACGCGGCGCTGCTCGCCAGCGCCGACGTGTTCGTCCACGGGGGTGCCGCCGAGACGTTCGGCTTCGTGCTGGGCGAGGCGCTCTGCTCGGGCCTGCCGCTCGTCGTCCCCGCGGCCGGCGCCGCGACGGATTTCGTGAGCCCCGGCGCCGCCGAGGCGTATCCGCCGCGCGCCTCGGCCGCCGAGGTCGCGGCCGCGATCGAGCGCGTGCTGCAGCGCCCCCGGGGCGAGCGCGCCGCCGCGGCCCGGGCCGCGGGCGAGCGGCTGCCTGCGAGCGACGAGCACTTCGACGCGCTCTTCGCGCTCTACGCGGACCTGCTCGGCCGCGGCCGCGGCCGCGGGACGAGCGCCGGCGACGGGCCGCCGCGCGACGCCTGAGCGCCCGGGCGCCTGGTACGTTGCGATGGATCCCCCGACCGTGCGCCCGTTCCTGCTGATCTCGCCCTATTTCGCGCCGCAGACGAGCGTGGGCGCGTTCCGCTGGGTGAAGCTCGCGCGGCACCTGCCGCGCCACGGCTTCCGTCCCGTCGTCCTGTCCGCGACCTTCCCCGGAGATGCGCGCGACGACGGCCTCCTCGCGGCGTTGCCGCCCGAGGTGGAGGTCGCCGATGCGTACCTCGACCCGGCCGTCCTCGCCGCCGAGGCGGCGTTCGCCGCCCTGCGCGCGCGCGTGCCGCGCCGGGCGCGACCCGGGGGCCCGCTCGTGGGGCTCCGCCCGTTCCGGGCGCTCACCGATCGCTGCATCCTGCACGCGCCGCACGCCGCGCGCGTGGCCGTCTCGCTCGCCCGCCGCGCCGGCGCGCAGGCCGTCGTGGTGAGCGCCGGCCCGTTCTCGGCCTGCCCGGTGGGCCTCCACGTGAAGCGCGCGCTCGGCGTCCCGCTCGTGCTCGACCTGCGCGACCCGTGGTCGCTGCACGAGAGCGGCCATGGCCCCCCGTCCGGCCTGGCCGAGCGGGCGCGGCGCGCCCTCGTGCCGCGCATCGAGCGCCGCTGGCTCGCGGGCGCCGACCACGTGATCCTCAACACGAGGAGCGCTCTCGAGGCCTATCGCGCGCGGTTCCCCGAGCTCGCGACGAAGTCGTCCTTCGTGCGCAACCACTTCGATCTCGCGCTGTACGCGCCGGCCCCCGCGCCGGAGCCGCCGCGCAGCTTCGTCATCCTCCACCTCGGCACGCTGCGGGAGGAGACCTCGGCCGACGCGATCGGGGCCGCGCTGCGGCGGCTGATCGACCGCGAGCGGCTCGCGCCCGGCGACCTCGTGCTGCGGCAGATCGGCCGCACGTCCGCCTACGATCGCGACCGCTTCGAGCGGCTCGGGCTCACCCCGTACATCGAGATGCTGCCGCCGATCCCGCAGCGCGACGTGATGGCCGAGCTGCGGCGGGCGCACGTGCTGCTCACCGTGGTGGCCCCCCGCGTCGTGCTGCGGATCGCCGCGAAGACCTACGACTACGCCGCGTCGGGCATGCCGATCGTCAGCGCCGCGGCGAGCCCCGAGGTCGACGAGCTGCTCGCGCACCGGGACGACAACGCGCGCGTGGCGCCGGCCGACGTCGAGGGCCTCGCCGCGGCGCTCGCGCGCCACCTCGCGCGCTTCCGGGAGACGGGCGCCCTGCCGGTCCCGGCGCCGCCGCCGCGCGAGCTCTCGTCCGAGGCCGCCGCGGCCCGGATCGCCGCGATCCTGGACAGCGTCATCGCCGCCTCGACCGACGCCGCCCGTCGTGCCTGCCGGTCTCCATCGGATCGGTAAGCCCTCGGAGGACCTCCCGCGCAATCGGCGACGGGCCTGGGCCACCGGCACTAGACTGTCGGGTCGCGCCGCCGTCGCGGCGCGACCCCCCTTGATCGGAGCCATGCATGCGCTTCCTCCACCCCGAGCGTGACGAGAGCCTGGAGCTTGCCCTCGAAGACGTGTTCCTGACCCCCGGCTACTTCGCCGGCGGCTCCCGCCTCGAGACCGACCTGCGCCCGACGGACTTCCCCGGCGGCTCGCACCCCATCGTCTCGGCGAACATGAACGCCGTCACCGGCAAGCGGATGGCCGAGACGATGGCCCGCTTCGGCGGCCTCGGCGTGCTCCCGCAGGACATGGATCTCGACACGGTCGAGCGCATCGTCCGCCACATCAAGCGCGCCGATCCGCGGTACGACACGCCCCTCTCGGTCTCGCCGCGGGCGACGCTCCGCGACGTGCACGGCATCATCCGGAAGCGGTCGCACGACCTGGTGGTCGTGGTCGACGACGAGCGCCGCCCCATCGGCATCGTCACCCACGCCGACCTGCGCAACCGCGACCAGTACACGCCCGCGTCCGCGCTCATGTCGTCGCGCCTCATCACCATCCAGGCGGGCACGCCGAACCGGACCGCGTTCCTGCTGATGGAGGACGCGCGCGTGAAGGCGGTGCCCGTGCTCGACCAGGAGGGGCGGCTCCACGGCGTGCTGACCCGCGACGACGCCGTGCGCCTCGAGCTGCTCCGGCCGACGCTCGACGACCGCGGCGACCTCATGGTCGCCGCGGCGATCGGCATCTCCGCGCAGGCGGCCCAGGGCGCCGCGCGCCTGCTCGAGATCGGCGTCTCCGCGATCGTGCTCGACACGGCGCACGGCCACCAGCGGCGGATGATCGAGGCGGTCCGCGCGGTGCGGGGGGCGACGGGCGGCGCCGTCCCGCTCGTGGCCGGCAACGTCTGCACGGCGGAGGGCACGCGCGACCTCATCGACGCGGGCGCCGACATCGTGAAGGTGAACGTCGGCCCCGGCGCCATGTGCACGACGCGCATGCAGACCGGCGCCGGCCGGCCGACGTTCTCCTCGGTGCGCGTGTGCGCCCGCGAGGCCAGCCGCCACGGCAAGCGCGTCTGGGCCGACGGCGGCGTCCGTCACCCGCGCGACGTGGCGCTCTACCTCGCCGCCGGCGCCTCGCGCGTCATGGTCGGGACGACCCTCGCCGGCACCTACGAGAGCCCGGGCGACGTGATGGAGGACCGCGATGGGCTGCTCTACAAGGAGAACTACGGCATGGCGAGCGCCCGCGCGGTCAGCGAGCGCACCGCTGATCTCGACCCGTTCGAGCGCGCCAAGAAGGTCTTCTTCCGCGAGGGCATCTCGACGTCGCGCATCTACATCCACGACGGCCGCGAGAGCGTCGGCGCCATCCTGATCGAGATGATCACCGGCGTGCAATCGGCGTGCACCTACGCCGGCGCCGCGAACCTCGACGAGCTCCACGACAAGGCCGTCATCGGGGTGCAGACGCTGTCCGGCTACGGCGAGGGCAAGCCGCACGGCATCGAGCGGCGCTGAGCGCGCAGCGCGGCGCGCGCCGTCACGTCCGTCCGCGCGCGCCGCGCTGCGTCCGTGCGCGCCGCGCTGCGTCCGTGCGCGCCGCGCTGCGTCCGTGCGCGCGCGCTGTATTTCACGCGCGCACGGCCGCGGCGTGGATGACGGAAGCGTGACGTGACATCCGGTCGGGCAACGACGAATCTCCGGCTGCTTACCGTCGAGGTCCTCTATGCCGAGCGCCGCTGCCCCGAGTTTTTCAGCCTCCCGCCGCGCCATTCGCCGGTTTGTCGCCCACACCTGGCTGTCCGTATTCGGCTGGCGTGTGGAGGGCGTGGCGGATCTCCCGCCGAAGGCGGTGCTGATCGCCGCGCCCCACACGTCGAACTGGGATTTCCCGTTCACGCTCGCGGTGAGCTACGCGCTCGATCTCGAGTTCTCCTGGCTCGGCAAGCACACCCTCTTCGAGGCGCCCTACGGCTTCTTCTTCCGGTGGCTCGGCGGTGTCCCCGTCGACCGCCGCGACCGCAACAACCTCGTCGCGGCCGTGGCTGACGTGCTGAAGCAGAGCGAGGAGCTCACGCTGATCATCGCGCCCGAGGGCACGCGCTCGCGCACGAAGCGCTGGAAGACGGGCTTCTATTACGTGGCGCTCGGCGCCGGCGTCCCGATCCTCCTCGGATACCTCGATTTCTCCAAGAAGCGCGGCGGGATCCTCCACGTATTCCACCCGACGGGCGACATCGACGCCGATATGGCGACGATTCGCCGCTACTACGATGGCATTGAAGGCAAGCACCCGAGCCGGATGAGCGAGATCACGCTCGGCTCGAGGAATGTGCCGTCGAACGGGGTCGTGCAGCACCCGTGAGCGCGGGTCGGCGGCGCGCGATCCACCCGCGCGTCGCCGGGGGCGCTCGTCAGCGCGGGGACGGCACGCGCACCGACGAGGCGGGTCCCGCCGTGATCCTCGTCGTCAGCACGCCCGCGAGCGCCCATTCGAACGCCGAGCGGTCGGTGTAGATGTTGAAGCGACCGCCCGTGGCGAGGTTGGCGACCGTGACGCCCATGGCGACGAGCCCCGGCTTTACGAGGATATGGACCTCCTTCAGCTTGCCGGGGTTCCGCAGGTGCCACGCCGTGAGCTTGGCCCGGACGTCGCTGTCATAGCCGGTGCCGAGCTCGAAATCGTCGAACACGATCGGATGCAGGCCCGAGTCGATGAGGGCCTCCAGGTGCCGGACCGCCGGCTCGATGAGATCGAGCGTCGCGTACCCCTCGAAGCGCCGCGTCACGACGTCGGACGCGGGCGTGCGGACGTCCAGGATCCCCCTCGATGTCGCCCAGCGGTCGCCCCGCGCTCCGAGCCGTGTGTGTGCCAAATCCATCTCGATTTCGAGACTTTAGCCTATGGCCGGCGCTTCGCCACGCGATCCGTCCGCCCTGCTCGCCGACCCCGGGGGCACCTTGTCGCGCGTGCCGCGCTCGCCGGCGATGCGCCGCCTGCCTGGCGGCCGGACCCCGCCGCGGTCCTGTGGGCGCCGGGCTGTTGTCCTGCGGGCGCCGGGCTGTTGTCCTGCGGGCGCCGCGCTGTTAACGAAGCGCGCGGGGCGGCGGAGCGGCCGGCTCGCCCAGCGCGTCGGGCCGCCGTCTTGCATCGGCGAGCGCCGTCGGCGCCGTCGAAAGCGGCTATGATGCCGCGACAGTTTTGGCCGCCGGCCGGTGCCGGCGGCTCGCGAGGCGTCTTCGCCCGCAGCAGAGGGACGAAGGAGGAGCTACCGAGATGAGAGGACATGTTTCCAAGGTGCTGCGGCTCGCTGTCGTGGCGTTTGCGTGCGCGATGATGGCGGGTTGCGGCGGCCCGCTGCGCTACACGCCGCAGGGCATGGGGAAGGCGCCGGGCGCCGACGCCGTGATCGTGGCCGACGTCAACTTCGACGCGGCGATGACCCGCCTCGACATCACCGCGAAGAACCTCCCGCCGCCCGAGCGCCTCGACTCGAGCAGCTCCGCCTACGTCGTCTGGGCCCGCCCGGACAGCAAAACGCCCTGGCAGCGGGTCGGCGCGCTCAACTTCGACGCCGATGCCCGCACCGGCAAGCTCAAGGACGTGAGCGTGCCGCTCACCCGGTTCGAGCTCGTCATCAGCGTCGAGCAGAACGCCAGTGCCGGGTCGCCGTCCTCGGAGCTCGTCTTCAAACAGGACGTCGAATACTGACGAGGTTGCCCCGCCGCTGAACGGGCGGGGCTCGGCGGATGCCTGGCGAGGTACCGGCGGATGCCTGGCGAGGTACCGGTGGGTGCCTGGCGAGGTGCCGGCGGATGCCTGGCGAGGTACCGGCGGATGCCTGGCGAGGTACCGGCGGATGCCTGGCGAGGTACCGGCGGATGCCTGGCGAGGTACCGGTGGGTACCTGGCGAGGTACCGGTGGGTGCCCGGCGAGACATCGCCGGCTACCTCGCGCGGCGGAGCATGAACCTCGGTCCAGGGTCGACGGACGGCAGCGCCGGGATCGAAGGTAGGTTGCCTCACCGGTCGCTGCGGTGCCAGATCTGGACAGCGGCGCTGCCTGGGCGAGCGCGCGACGCCGTCAGATCGGCTCGGGCGCCGGCGGCTCGGGCCTCGGCGCCTCGGGCTTCTTCCCCTTGCGCGCCTGCTTGGTCATTGCCCTGAAGTCGTCCAGGACCGGCGCCAGGATGGCGCGGAAGCTCGCGTTCTGGCGGGCGATCGTGCGCGCCAGGTCGAGCGCGGCGAGGCCTGGACCGATGACCACCTCGCCGGTGGCGAGGGCGTCGTCGTCGAGGTGGCGCGCCAGGTCCTCGAGCGCGTCGGCGACCTTCTGCTCGGCCACGGCGCGCTTCATGCGCCGCTCGAGCAGCTCCACCTCGAACCGCTCTGGATCATCGCCGTCGTCCTGGTCCCCGAGCACATGGAACGATCTCGCAAGCGCGCTCTCCTTGCCGTCCGTGGGGCGCAGGAGCGCGAAGAGCTTGCCGAGCGGCGGCCCCAGCACGGCGAGGCTGCGACCGAGGCTGCGCGTGCGCCGCGACTCCTCGAGCCGCTCGAGGCCAGGCCAGAGCGCCTTGATGGCCTCGATATGCTGGAGCGTCTTCTCGACGCGTTCCTCGATCTGAACAGCCGAGAGCTGATCGACGTCCGTGGGGTCTTGCACAGGTTGCTTGGGCATGAACCGACCTCCTTGGTTGGGCGCGCGCCGGAAGCGGCGCGCGCGGGTCCGGGGAAGTTACGTGGAGGTCGCCGCCGGAGGCAATCCGCTCGACGCGGCGGATACTTGCTCAGCCGCCTGAATCCGCCTCGCAGCAGAGGATGTAGTCATTCTTGAGATGCGGCTCGGCGACCTGATCACCGCCGGTCGCCTCGCACGCGCCCTCCCGGTCCACCACGATGGTCGCGCTGACGCCGCCCACGGGGCCCTCGGTGGGCATCTCCAGACAGCTCCTCCCGTAGAAGGTCGACTGGAAGTTCTCCTGGGGTTCAAGGATCGTGTCGGTGCGGAGGAGATCGTTGCAGTCCGGATCCCGGTACCGGGACAGGCTCACCGTGCACTCGGGCGGCGTGACCGTTGTGCACGCGCAGCGATCGCAGCCGCGAATGTCGCTCGAGACGTGCGACCGTTCGGGGTAGGACGGCGGACACGCTGTGCGCTCGCTGTCCGGGTCCCCCGCTGTGAAGAACATCAGGCAGGACCGGAAGCCCTCGGGGGCCGGAGGCAAGCAACGTTCGATGGCCTGGACGCACTCCGATTCCAGCTCGAAGTCCCTCCGGCAGACGCGCCAGAGGGTGCCGACGAGCGCGTCCAGCCCCGCGGGAGACTCGAAGGGAGTGCAGTACTGGCTCTGTCCCGAGGGGGACATGAGCACGGCGGCCATGGGGCCCACGGGAACGGCATCGTGCCTCAGGCAGGTACCATCCCAGAAGCCCGCCGGCTCGAAGCCGTCGTGCGCGGAATGGTGCAGCTCCGAGTCGCACCGCTCGCCGGGGCGGTTCTTGGGATCGTCGGTGTAGATCCAGGTATAATCGATGTGCTCGGGCAGCGCGCACTGAGGGGGTGTACACCCGCAGCCGGGGCAGGCGCCGCCGGGCTTGGGATCGCTGTAGAAGTCCAGCGTGGCGTAGAACGTCGCGGGGTCGTCCTCCGAGCGGTGCGCAGGATGCCTCATGCCGACCGACCTGCACGATGGCGCCTCGGACGGCTTGCCTCTCCAGATCAGCTCGGGGCCGTACCATGGGTCGGACGCGTCCGGTACGCCAGGCAAGCCCTCCGCCCTGCACACCCCGGGGCAGGGCATCTCTCGGTCGATGGTCGGCCACCTGGGGATCGCCGGCTCCGGCTCGTCGCGCGTGCCGCACGCGGCGACAAGCGCCCCGCCGCCCAGCCCCACCCCCAGCGACGCACCCAGCAGGCGCCGCAGCCAACTCGTCCACCCGGCCCGGACCTGCGGCCTCATGTGTCCTCCGGCAGACAGCAGAGCGTCATGGTCACCGTCGCGGGTGGATCGTCGGTCAGCTCGCCGCCCCCCGGCGCGCAGCTCCCCGGCGCGTTGACCAGCCACTCCGCGCTCAGGCTCCCGAGCGTCATCGCCGCGGGCGGGACGACGCACGCGCCCTCGCCGTCGACCGTCTGCGTGGTGATCGGCTGCCCGCAGGCGGCGTCCTCGTAGGTCGAGACGCGAGCCTCGCACGTGCTCGGCGTCACCGGCGTGCAGGTGCAGCGATCACAGCTGCGTTTATCGATCACGTCCCGGTAGAAGACGAACCGATCGGAGTACCGCGGCGCCCCTCCGGGTAGGGCGGGGTCGCTGCACGACAGGCTGGGGCTCTGGTCGTTGGACGTCGACGTGTAGATGCAGTGCCGGAAGCCGGGCGGCGGACGCTGCTGGTACAGCATGCACAGCGGCTCCCGGTCGCACAGGTGCTCCTCGACGAACCCCGTGCACGCGACCGCGACGAGGTCGCCGAGCGCGCGCGGCTGGGGCTCCTCGGCGCGCGGCGGGTCGACGGGCACGGGCGCGCAGGGGCGCTCGGTCGCGGGCGGGATCGTGTAGGAGCCGAACCGCTCCGCCGGCAAGTTACCGGGCGACACGCAGGCGCCGTCCCACCCAGGCGGCGCATCGAACGGCGTCTCGACCCCGCCGGGGCCTTCCTGGCACACGGCGAGCGAGCGCGCGGTGACGCCCGCTGGCAGCTCGCACACGGGCGCGCTGCAGGTGCACGCGGGGCACTGCGGCGCATCGGGCAGGTCGGCCCGACCCGTCCAGGAATCGCTGAGATCGATGGGCGCGCCGGGCAGGACGCCGGCACACGCGAGCGGCCGGAGCTGCTCGGGCCCGATCCACACGAGCTCCGGCTCCTCCGCGAAGCCGTTCAGCGGGTCGGGAACGCACTTGCCTTCACAGGCGCCGTTGCTCGTGCCGTCCTCGTTGATCTCCTCGCACTCGAGCCGCTCGGCGCAGTCGTACGGCTTGACGAGCCAGCAGCCGCTCGCCGCCACCGCCGCGCCGCCCAGTCCGGCCACCGTCGCGAAAACGCTTCCCGCCTTCATCGATCCCTCTCCTGATCCTGGCGCTGGAACATCTCGCGATCCGAACGAGAACGCTCCAGCTTGGAGCGGAGCACCGGGGGCCCCTGCGGACCGGCGGGAGCGCCCGCACTGAGCGAAAACAAGGTCCCCACTTGGTAGGCCATCGCCGGCGCCCTCGCGCCGCTACCTATCAGGGTAGCCGAGCCCGCACAACGGGCTACGCCATGCGAATATGGAGAGATATTTTCATGCGATAGCGCAATGCGCTCAGGCGTTCCGCACCTTGGGGATCGTCAAGAAGACCGGATCGACGTCTTCCTCGAACGCGTCGTACTCGCGTGGATCGCTCTTGTGCTGGAGCTGCATGTGCACCGCGCGCGCCACCTCTTGCACGCGCGCGGGCGGCGCCTCGGTGGCGTCCCACGCCTCGCAGAGCGCGCGCAAGGTCTCAAGACGTTGGATCAGCGTAGCAAAATAGGCGCGCCCTTCGGCGTTCTTGCTACGCGCGGTCCGGAACAGAGCCAGCATGTTGTCGAGGTGACCCAGCGCCGGAAGCCGGAGATCCGCGGGTGAGATCTTCGCGACCATCCTGGGTGACCCGAGATACTGGCACCACCCGATGGCCACGCCGAAGCTAAACGGGTGCGGTCGCGCCGCCAGCTCCGCTTCGGTCGGTGGCGGGCGGGGGTCTGGGTCCTCGGGCTCGGGCGGCACCTCCGGCGGGGCTTCCAGCTCGTCCCAGCCTTCGGGCGGCTCGGGAAAGCCGAACGCGGCGAGCAGGCTCCGCGCGGCTTGCTGGATCGCGACCGGGACCTCGGGCGACGGCGTCCAGGTCTCGCACAGGGCGCGGAGCGTCCGCGCGTGTGCCGTGACCTCATGGATCGGCCTCCCGTCCCCGATCGTCACCCGCGATTCCTCACCGTTCAGCGCGATGAACCGATCCAGGAGCCCGAGGAGCTCCTCCCGGCTTGGCGCGGCACCGAGGCTTTGCGCCGCCCGCGGCGCGGCGAGCGCGGCCGCGTAGTTCACCATCTGCACCATGCACTGAGCCCAATCTCTGGACTGCGCCTGTGCTCCGGTAGACTCATCCATGGCCAGACCCTCCACCTTCTTAGTTCGCCCTGCAGAGCTTGACCCATGGGACGATGTGACTGCCGATCCTGGGTCGAAATGTGATCGCCGCGCCGACGATGTCACCGTCGTTCCCCACGTAACAGGTGTACGTGCACCATCCGCTGGTGATGAGGTTCCCGAGGCCCCATGTGTCCGGGCATGGCTCGCACTTGCCGTCTCCGCAGTCGTCGAGGATGCAGATCTTCGCGAAGTCGCAGGCAACGTTGGAGTTGCACAAGAACGGCGGGGCCATGCATGCGACATTGACCGGGTACCCGTACGAGAGCGTCGTCGGATTCAGCGAGGCGATCCACTGCTCCGCCATCTCCCAGGCGAGCGGCGCGTTCTCCTCGATGAGCCGCAGCAGCGTTTCTTCGTCGATGGTTTCAGGATCGACGATCTGGGATTCGGTCAGTCCGCTGAGGGCGTACGCCGCGTAACCGGCTTTCGCCTGGGTGAGCGCGAGCTCTACCGGGTCCGCCTTGCGCGCCGCCTCGATCGCCTCTTGCTCCTCGGGCGTGAATCCAGCGCTGCCCCCTGTACCGCCGCCCGCGGGCGAGGGCTGCGTGTCGTCGGCTGCGGGCTCGGTGCCGTCGGGCGTGGGCTGCGCGTCGTCGGGCGCGGGTTCGGTGCCGTCGGTTCCGCCCTCGCCTCCTTGCCTGAGGTGGATGGTGCAAGCCGGGATCATCAGCGCGCCGAAGGCAACCAAGAGGAGAAATGCCCCGGTGTTCGCCAGGATCTTCTTCGCCATGATGTGCCCCTCCGACGGAGAATTTCGGACCAGCGCGTACGGAGATATGGCGCGGGGAACCAGGCGTCAATCGCGAGGCGCGCCGCCGTCGAGGACGACCGGCCCCGCGGGTAGCGAACGTTGGAGCTCTCTCCAGGTTCAAGCCTCGCCTTGGGCGGGTATCAAGCTGGTCCTGAGTGCACGCTTGCCCCGCCATCCGACGGAAAGGCGGCGGCCGTCCGGACGCGCCGCCGTGCGCTCGGCATCCCTTCGTGCATGTCGGCACCGGACGGCGCGCGACCGCTTCGGGGGGCCGTGGTGGACGACGTTGCGGTGGACCCAGCGCATGCTCGTCGCCCTGGCCCCGCCCTGCGCGCCGCGCGTGGCGGTAGGGTCTCCCCCGATCCGTTTGACTGCTGGCGTCCTCTCGATTCCATATCAGTCTAGTGCTCTGAGGATCGACCCCGCGCGCGTGTCCGTCAGGCCTGGATCGATCCTCAAGTGACATCGCCGCTCCCGCGAACCGCGGAGGAGATCGAGGTGCCAGTGCCAGAGGACCTCTTCAGAAGCGCTCCGTTCACGAGGAGCCTGTCGCCGCTCGTCCTCGCTGCTGTCATGACCGCGGCCGGCTGCGATCGTCCCCGGGATCCGTCGGGTCCGGAGGCCGGCGGCGGCGGGAACGGCGAGGGCGGCGGGGACAGCGGAAACGGCGGGAACGGCGAGGGCGGCGGGGACAGCGGAAACGGCGGGAACGGCGAGGGCGGCGGGGGCGGGGCGCCGTGCAGCGTGGCCGCGGAATGTCCCGGGGCCGACAGCGGGTGTCAGCGACGCACCTGCGAGGGCGGCCGGTGCGGCCTCGACCCCGCGCCGCAGGGGAAGCCCGTGGCCGAGCAGGTCCCGGGCGACTGCAAGAAGCGCGTTTGCGACGGGCGAGGCGCCGTGATCGAGCTCGAGGACGAGCGGGACGCCTTCTCCGATGGAGACCCGTGCTCGGCCGACGTCTGCATCGGCGGCGCGCCGGAGAACCCGCCGGCGCCGGCCACCACGGTGTGCGGAGGCCCCGATCCGTCCGGAGGGCGCTATTGCGACGGAAACGGCGCTTGCGTCGAGTGCCTCGCCGCGGGCGATTGCCTGAGCAACCTCTGTGTCGGGAACATGTGCGTGGCTCCCGATTGCGGCGATGGCGTGATGAACGGGGCGGAGACCGACGTCGATTGCGGCGGCTCCGCCTGCATGCCGTGCGCGGACGTGGCGGCGTGCCTCGCCGACGCGGACTGCCGGAGCGGGATCTGCAGGGACGGGAGGTGCGGCGCGTCCTCGTGCATCGACGGCGCGACGAACGGGGCGGAGACGGACGTCGACTGCGGCGGGCCGGCGTGCCCGCCGTGCGCCACCGGCGAGGCGTGCGCGGCGGACGGCGATTGCCTGGGCAGCCGGTGCTCGGGGACGACGTGCCTGCCGTCGTGCACCGACGTCGCCCGGAACGGCGAGGAGACGGGCATCGATTGCGGCGGGCCGTCGTGCGTCGGGTGCGCCGCCGGCATGCGCTGCGCGGCCGGGCGCGATTGCCTGAGCCACGTCTGCAGCGCGGAGGGGACGTGCGCGGCGCCCGCGTGCGGCGACGGGGTCGTCAACGCGGCCAGCGAGGGCTGCGACGACGGCAACGCGAGCAACACCGACGCGTGCCTCGCGACGTGCGAGGGGGCCGCGTGCGGCGACGGGTTCGTGCGCACCGGCGTCGAGGCGTGCGACGACGGCAACGCGAGCAACACCGACGCGTGCCCGACCCGCTGCGCGCGGGCCGCGTGCGGCGACGGGTTCGTGCGCACCGGCGTCGAGGCGTGCGACGACGGCAACCGGAACGCCGGAGACGGGTGCAGCCCCGGGTGCCTCATCGAGGGCTGCGGCGACGGCGCGATCCGGGCCGGCGAGGAGTGCGACGACGGCGACGCCGACAGCGCCGACGGCTGCCCCATCACGTGCCGCGCCGCGCGGTGCGGCGATGGGTTCGTGCGGGCCGGCGTCGAGGGGTGCGACGACGCCAACAGGGCGAGCGGCGACGGCTGCAGCGCGACCTGCGTCGTGGAGGCGAGGTACACGTGCCGGGGCACGCCGAGCGTGTGCACCTATGCCAAGGAGCGCAACTGCGGCGACGCGGAGGACGACGACCTCGACGGCGAGACGGACTGCGCCGACCCGGACTGCGCGCTCGGCTGCGATGCGGCCGTGGGCGGCTGCTCGCCGGGGCAGGTGCTGTGGGTGCAGTCGTCCACGGACGTGCCCAGGCCCGTCAACGATCGCGCGGTCGCCGCCAGCGTCCTCTCGGTCGGCGCGACCGGCGCGATCCGGCGTGTGACGCTCGAGGTCGACATCACGCATTCGTTCGACGGAGACGTCGACATCTCGCTCACCTCTCCGGCGGGCACGACGGTCGATGTCTCGAGCGACAACGGGGGCTCCGGCGACCACTACCGCGGGACCCTGTTCGACATGGGCTGCGCGATCCCGGTCGCGGCCGGCATGGCGCCCTTCCGCGGGTGCTTCCGCCCGGAGGCGTCGTTCGCGGCGTTCCTGTCCGGCTCGGCGAACGGCACGTGGACGCTCCGGGTCGGGGACGACGCAGGGACCGACTCGGGCACGTTGAGCGCGTGGTCCCTCGCCCTCTGCATCGACCGGTGACCGTGCGGCGGCGCGCGCATCGACCGGTGACCGTGCGGCGGCGTGCGCATCGATCGGTGACCGCGCCGCGGCGTGCGCATCGATCGGTGACCGCGCCGCGGCGTGTGCCCGGTCGCGCCCGCCCGGTCAGGTCCGGCGCGCTCGGCGGGTCCGGTCTCCCGTACCGCCGGCTCCCGATCCATGCCAGGGTGCGCGCGTGCCCTGGGTTCGCGCATCGCTTCGAGGTCAATCCGTCTATGCCCGCGCTGACGCCGCGGGTGCCCTGGTCGCGGAGGAGGGGGGCGGTGTCGAGATCCGCTACAAGCCGCACGACGGCCGCAAGTACAAGGCGCGCCCGGAGAACCTGACCATCGCCGACCCGAAGGTGCTGCCTGACGACACCTGCGGCCCGGCCGAGCCGGTCGTGAAGGCGCGTGCCGGCGAGCAGCCCGAGGGGGCAGGGGGCGCGGGCGCTCCGGCGCCGGCCGGGGCAGCGCGCGGGCAGCGCAAGGCCTCGGCGCGGGAGGCGACCGCCGCGGCGCCTGTCCCGGAAGGGGCTGTCATCGCCTACGCCGACGGCGCGTGCTCGGGGAACCCGGGGCCCGCGGGCCTCGGTGTGGTGATCCTCGACGGCGGCCGGCGGATCGAGCGCAGCGAGTTCCTTGGCACCGCGACCAACAACATCGCGGAGCTGACGGCCATCCTCCGGTCGCTCGAGGAGGTGGACGAGCCGGAGCGGCCCATCGTCATCCACACCGACAGCCAGTACTCGATCGGCGTGCTCCAGAAGGGGTGGAAGGCGAAGGCGAACGCCGAGCTCATCGCCTCGCTGCGCGGCGTGCTCGCGCAGCGGCCGCGCGCGCGCCTCGTGTACGTGCCAGGGCATTCGGGCGTGCTGCTCAACGAGCGCGCCGACGCGCTCGCGCGCGAAGCCGTCCGCGAGCGCGCGTCCCGGAGGACCGTGTATCCCGGCTCCAGCTGATCCCGCAGGTTGAATCAAGCATTGAATCAATGCTTGAATCAAGCATAAGGGTAGGCTCGCGGAGAGCCCCCTCCCCGCGAGCCGGGCGGCTCAGGAGAAGCCGTCGATGGCCGCGTTCAGCGTGGCGCTGGGCCGCAGCACGGCGAACGTCTTCTGATCGTCGAAGTGGTAGTAGCCGCCGAGGTCGACGGGTTTACCCTGCGCGCCGATCAGCTCGCCGTCGATCTTGGACTCGTTGTCCGTCAGGGTCTTGGCGAGCTTGCCGAACTTGGCCGCCAGCTCCTTGTCCTCGGTCTGCTTGGCGAGGGACTGCGCCCAGTAGAGCGCGAGGTAGAAGTGGCTGCCGCGGTTGTCGATCTCGCCGACCTTGCGCGCCGGGCTCTTGTTGTTCTCGAGGAACAGGCCGATCGCCGTGTCCAGCGCCTTGGCGAGCCCCTTGGCCTTGGCGTTGTCGGTCTTGTTGGCGAGGTCCTCGATCGAGACCTGCAGCGCCAGGAACTCACCGAGCGAGTCCCAGCGAAGGTAGTTCTCTTTCTGCAGCTGCTGGACGTGCTTCGGCGCCGAGCCGCCGGCGCCGGTCTCGTAGAGGCCGCCACCGGCCAGCAGCGGCACGATGGAGAGCATCTTGGCGCTGGTGCCCAGCTCCAGGATCGGGAACAGGTCCGTCAGGTAGTCGCGCAGCACGTTGCCGGTGACGCTGATGGTGTCCTTGCCCTCCTTCATGCGGCCGAGCGTGAGCTTCATCGCCTCCACCGGGCTCTTGATCGGGAGCTCCAGGCCCTTGGTGTCGTGCTCGGGCAGGTAGGCCTTGACCTTGGCGATCAGGTTCCTGTCGTGGGCGCGGTTCTCGTCGAGCCAGAACACCGCCGGGGCGCCCGTGGCGCGCGCGCGGGTGACGGCCAGCTTGACCCAATCCTTGATCGCGATGTCCTTCGTCTGGCAAGCGCGGAAGACGTCGCCAGCTTCGACCTTCTGCTCCAGCAGGGCGTTGCCGGAGGCGTCGACGACACGCACCGTGCCGCTCTCGGCGATCTTGAAGGTCTTGTCGTGTGAGCCGTACTCCTCCGCGGCCTGCGCCATGAGCCCCACGTTCGGCGAGCTGCCCATCGTGCGCGGGTCGAACGCCCCGTGCTGCTTGTGGAACTCGATCGTGGCCTGGTAGATGCCGGCGTAGGAGCGATCGGGGATGGTGAACTTTGTGTCGTAGAGCTTGCCATCCGTGCCGTACATCTTGCCGCTGGAGCGGATGGCCGCCGGAATCGAGGCGTCGATGATCACGTCCGAGGGCACGTGCAGGTTGGTGATGCCGCGGTCGGAATCGACCATGGCCAGCGTCGGGCGTTGCTCGTAGACGGCCTTGATGTCCGCCTCGATCTTCGCCCTCTCGTCTGCCGGCAAGCTCTGGATCTTGTTGTACAGGTCGCCGATGCCGTTGTTCGGGTCGAAGCCGACCTTGGCCAGCGTGGCCGCGTGCTTGTCGAGCGCCTCGGCATAAAACACGCTGACGGCGTGCCCGAAGAGGATCGGGTCGCTGACCTTCATCATCGTGGCCTTGAGATGCAGGGAGAACAGCACACCCTGCTTCTTCGCGTCCGCCACCTGCTCGGCGTAGAACGCGCGCAGGGCCTTGGCGCTCATCACGCTGGCGTCGACGACCTCGCCCGCCTGCACCTTGACGCTCGGCTTGAGCACGGTCGTCTTGCCGCCGGCGACGAGCTCGATCTTCAGCTCCTGCGCCTTGTCCACCACGACCGACTTCTCGCTGCCGTAGAAGTCGCCGTCCGACATGTGCGCGACGTGGCTCTTCGAGTCACGGCTCCACGCGCCCATCGAGTGCGGGTGCTTCCTGGCGTAGTCCTTGACGGCGGGCGAGGCGCGGCGATCGCTGTTGCCCTCGCGCAGGACGGGGTTCACGGCGCTGCCGAGCACCTTGGCGTAACGTGCCTTGATCGCCTTCTCCTCCTCCGTCTTCGGCTCGGAGGGATAGTCCGGCACGGCGTAGCCCTGCTGCTGCAGCTCCTTGATGGCGGCCACGAGCTGCGGGATGGAGGCGCTGATGTTGGGCAGCTTGATGATGTTGGCGTTTGGCGTCTTGGCCAGCTCGCCGAGCTCTGCCAGGTGGTCGCCTAGCTTCTGGCTGTCCGTCAGGCGCTCCGGGAAGTTGGCGAGGATGCGGCCCGCCAGGGAGATGTCGCGCGTCTCGACTCGGACCCCGGCGGCCTTCGTGAACGCCTCGACGATCGGGAGGAGCGAATAGGTGGCCAAGGCCGGCGCCTCGTCGGTCTTCGTGTAGATGATGATAGAATTTTGCGTTTCCACTGTTTCCTCGAGGGTTGAGAGGGCCGGGACTGTCGGGGAGGTTTTGTCCGGCGCCAAGGGCCCGTCGCACCGGCAGAATGCCTGGCGTCGAAATTTGCGCAAGCCCCTGGCTCCGGGCCGGAATCTTCGGGTCCGACGGGTTCAACAGAACCATGTCAGAGCACTAGGTACTTCCGATAGGCCTCCACGGTCCCGTCCGGGGCCAGCTGCCGAGCGTGTTGAACGCCTCCTCGCCCGCGTACACCTCGTCCCTCGATGAACGGGACGACGGGGTTGTCCGGCACGACCAGGCGGCCAGCGGCGGCGCTGCGCAGGGGCGGCGAGCCGCGCCGCGTCATTCCAGGCCGCGCTGGCCAGGAAACGCGTGGAACCGGCTGGGGTCCAATGGTAGAGGCGCTCGATGCGCGCACCGCTTCGCCTCGCCCTCGCCGGGCTCATCGCCGCCGCCGCCCTCGCCTCGCCGCTCGCTCATGCGGTCGTGAGCGAGCGGATCGTCGCGGTCATCGGCGATCGCGCGATCCTGCTCTCGGACCTGCGGCAGCGGGCTCGCCCCTTCCTCCTGCAGATCCAGGCCCGGGTCCAGCCGGGCGCGCAGCAGGCGGCGGCCGAGTCGCAGGTCTTTCGCGAGCTCATCCAGAAGATGGTGGACGAGGAGCTCGAGAGCCAGGCCGCCGAGAAGGCCAATATCCGCGTGACCTCCGAGGAGATCGAGAACGCCTTCCGGAACATCGCCGCCGCGGAGGAGACGACGGTCGCGGAGCTGTTCCGGATGGCGCGGGCGAGCTCCGGGCTCACCGAGCAGGAGTACCGCGACGAGATCCGCCGGCAGATCCTCGAGGGGAAGATGCTGCAGCTCCGGGTGAAGGGCCGGGTGCGCCTCACCGAGCAGGACGTGCAGTCCGCCTACGATCGGCTCGTGCGCGAGGAGCGCCGGCGGCGCGAGTACCACCCGGCGTGGATCGTCCTGCGCGTCCTGCCCGGCTCGAGCGCCGAGGCGCTCGAGGAGCGCCGCGCGCTCGCGACGGCGCTCGCGGAGCGCGCGCGGCGGGGCGAGGACTTCGCGGCGCTCGCGCGGCAGTTCTCGGACGACAGCGCGACGCGCGAGGAGGGCGGCGACCTCGGGGTCCGCGCGCCGCAGGGGACGCAGGCCGCGGCGACCGGCCAGCGCGAGGTGATGGCCCCGGAGCTCGAGACCGCGCTGATGGCGATCGAGCCGGGCGGCGTGACCGGGCCGATGCGCGCGGGCGACGCGTTCGTGATCATGAAGCTCCTGAGCCGCCAGCCGTCGCGCTTCACGACGCTCGAGGCCGCCCGCCCGGAGATCCTCCAGCGGCTGCAGGCGGAGATCCTGCAGAAGGCCAAGGTGAAGTGGATCGAGGAGCTGAAGCGCGGGACGCACGTGGAGGTCCGGCTCTGACGCGCAAGAGGGCGGGCGGCCGCGGCGACGTGGTCGTCCCCGAGTGCACCGCGTGCGGCACCTGCTGTTTCTCGACCCTGCCCGAGTACATCCGGGTGTTCGGCTGCGACCACGACCGCATGGACGATCGCGCGCGGGGGCTCACGCACTTCATCGGCAACCGCTGCTACATGCGCGTCGAGGACGGCCACTGCGCCGCGCTCAGGCTCGACGCGGAGCTCGGGCGGTTCTTGTGCTCGATCTACGAGATGCGGCCCGACTGCTGCCGCGCGTTCGAGCGCGGCAGCGGCGCGTGCCTCGGCGACCTGCACGAGAAGCGGGAGCGGCCGCTGATCGCGCTCGAAGCGCTCCGCCGCCGGGTCGTCAGCGAGGGCGGCGCGGGGCAGGGCGGCGGCGCCGCGTAGGCGCGGTCGGCCTCGTCGTCAGGGCGAGGCGTCCCTGTCCTCCACCGGCGGCGCGCCCGCGTCGAGCTCGCGGCGGTCGATCCGCATGCTCACGTCGAGCGTGACCGTCTGCCGGGCGGAGACGGTGATCGTGCGCTTCTCCTCGGGCGCGTTCGGGTGCCGGAACGTGACGTAGTGCCGCCCCGCCGGGAGCGGGATCGGCCGCGCCATCGGCGTCACGTCGACGAGCTCGCCGTCGATGACGACCTCCGCCCACGGCCTGGCGAGCACCTTCAGGTAGCCGCGTTCCTCCGAGCTCGCGCCGGGCTGCCTGGCCTCGGCGCTGGGCGGACCGACCGCGGCGTGCTCGCGGAGGCCGAGCTCGATGAGCGCGCCGCCCGCGACGACCAGCGCGAAGATGCCGCAAAGCCGGACCACGTCGGGCGCGAGCGACGGCGCATGGCGCCGCTCGGCAGCCCGGCGGACGGACGGCGCGGGCGCGGGCGGCAGCTCGTCCCCGCCGAGCTTCGCCGCCGCGAGCGCCCTCGCGATGGGCGCGCGCGGCTGCGGGTGACCGCGCTCGGCGAGCTCCTCGGCCAGCGCGTCCGCGACGGCGCGGCCGTTCTCGTAGCGCTGCTCCGGCTCCTTCTCGAGGCACCGGAGCACCACCCGCTCCAGGCCGCGCGACACGTCGGGCACGAGCCCCCGCAGCGGCTGCGGCGGCGCGCTGCGGATGCGGTGCGCGACGGCCCGGCCCTCGGCCCACCGGTCGTCCTCGCGCTCGCGCGGCGCCTGCGACGCGCGCGCCGCGCCGGACGCGCCCGACGCCTGATTCGCGTCCGCCGGCTCGGCCTTCGGCTCGTCGAACGGGCGCACGCCGGCGAGCATCTCGAACAGCACCACGCCGAGCGTGAACACGTCGGCCTGCGGCCCGGTCTCCGCCCCGAGGATCTGCTCCGGCGCCATGTAGTCGGGCCGCGCGAACGTGTCGCTGCCCTCGAACGGCTCGGGCAGCGACGGCAGCCGGCCGTCGTAGGCCGCGGCGAACTCCAGGATCTTCACGCCGCCCGACGGCGTGATGATGACGCGCTCGGGGCGCAGCTCGCGGTGCACAACGCCCCGCTCGTGCGCGTGCCCGAGCCCGCGCGCGATCTCCAGCGCGATGGCCGCCGCGGCGCCCTCGTCGAGGCGGCCGGCGCGCGCGCACAGCGCGGCGAGCGTCGGCCCCGAGAGCGGCTCGAGCACGAGCCAGATCCGGTCCTCGTCGCGCTGGAAGTCGTGGATGTCGATGATGTTCGGGTGCCGGATGCGCGCGAGGATCTTCGCCTCGCGCTCGAGGCCGGCCGCGAACGCGCTCGCGGCCGACACCGTGGGCTTCAGCGTCTTGATGAGCGCCGCCCGGCCGAGCTCCACGTGCTCGGCCCGGTACGTCACCGTGAGCGCCCGCGCCGAGACGGCCTCGCGCAGGATGTACGGGCCGAGCTGCCTCTCCGCCGTGACCACTTACCGCTGTCGAACGCGGAGCGTGCGCCCGGTCATCGCCGCGGGCTGCGGGAGGCCGAGGATCTCGAGCATCGTCGGCGCCACGTCGCAGATCCGGCCGCCCGACCGGAGCACGACGCCGGGATCGCTCTTGTTCAGGTAATAGAACGGCACCGGGTTCAGCGTGTGGGCGGTGTGGGGGTTGCCGTGCTCGTCCTTCATCAGCTCGCAGTTGCCGTGGTCCGCGGTGATCATCAGCGCGCCGCCGGCCTCGCGCACGGCGTCCGCGATGTCCCCGAGCCCCTTGTCGACCGCCTCGACGGCGTGGATGGCGGCCTCGAGGATGCCCGTGTGCCCGACCATGTCCGGGTTCGCGAAGTTCACCAGGATGAAGTCGTACTTCCCGCTCTTGATCGCGGCCACGACCTCGCTCGCGACGCCCGCCGCGCTCATCTCGGGCTTCTGGTCGTAGGTGGCGACGTCGCGCGGCGAGGGCACGAGCTTCCTGTCCTCGCCCGGGAACGTCGCCTCGCGCCCGCCGTTGAAGAAGTACGTGACGTGCGCGTACTTCTCGGTCTCCGCACACCGCAGCTGCGTGAGCCCGGCGCGGGAGATCACCTCGGGGAACGACTCGGTCACCTCGTCCTTGCGGAACGCGACCGGCAGGTTCAGCGTCGCGTCGTACTCGGTCATGCAGCTGTAGCAGTGCTCCTGGAAGGCGTAGACCGCCTTGCCGCGGTCGGTGAGGAGCTCCTCGACCTCGGGCGGCAGGTTCCGCCGCGTGAGCATCGCCGAGAGCTCGCGCATGCGGTCGGGCCTGAAGTTGACGGAGAAGCCGACCTCCTCTCCCCACCACTCCCAGCGAGGCTCCTTCGAGGCGAAGTCGGCCATGAAGTCGCCCTTGATGCCGTTGTAGTCGCCGATGCGGACGGGCTCGACGAACTCGTCCGTCTTCCCGAGCGCGTACGACTGCTGGATCGCGTCGAACGCGGAGTCGGCCCGCGGCGCCTCGCCGCGCACGATCGCCGTGTAGGCCTTCATCACGCGGTCCCAGCGCTTGTCGCGGTCCATGGCGTAGTACCGGCCCGACACGGTGCCGATGACGCCGACGCCCGCGAGCGCCTCCTGGATCTTCTCGACGTAGCCCCACGCGCTCTTCGGCGGCGTGTCGCGCCCGTCGAGGAAGGCGTGCAGGACGACGGGCACCTCGTGGAACTTCGCGAGCTTGAACAGCGCGAAGAAGTGATCGAGCGACGAGTGCACGCCGCCGTCCGAGACGAGGCCGAACAGGTGCAGCCGGCACTTGCGGTCCTGCGCGATGCGGAACGTCCGGTCGAGGACCTCGTTCGAGCCGAGCTTGTCCTCCGCGATCGCGACGTCGATGCGCGAGATGTCCATCAGCGCGATCCTCCCCGCGCCGAAGTTCAGGTGGCCGACCTCGCTGTTGCCCATCTGCCCCACCGGCAGGCCGACGTCGGGGCCGCTCGTCCCGATCAGCGTCTTCTGCGCGTCGCGCTTGATCGCGTCGAGGTGCGGCATCTTCGCGAGGGCGATCGCGTTCTGGTCCTGCTCTTCGCGCTCGCCGAATCCGTCGAGGATGCAGAGGACGAGCGGGCGGGGGCGTTGACTGGGAGAAGGTGCGGCTTCGCTCATGGCGGCGGAATCTACAACGAAGCCGCGGCGATCGGGGGGGCTGCTCGGGGAATTTCGACCCGCCCCGGGCGCCTCCCGGCCGAGGCCCGGGCGCGCGCCGGCGGCGGGCGGGGCAGGGGGGCGGCTCGGCGGCGGCGGGGGGCGCAGGCGGCCCAGGCGGCCGGCGGCGGAGGCGGCGGGGCGGCACAGGGGGCGGCAGCGCAGCCGGGGCCTGTCCCGCGTCTGCCGGCTGCTCTACGATGGCGGGTGTCGCCAGGGAGGACCTCGATGACCCAGGCACCGCCGTTCCACCTCGCCTTCCCGGTCTCGGACCTCGAGGCGACCCGCCGCTTCTACGTCGATCTGCTGGGCTGCCGCGTCGGGCGCGAGGCCGCGCGGTGGATCGATTTCGACTTCTTCGGCCACCAGATCTCGGCCCACCTCGTCGATGATCCCGGCGCCGCCATCCCCACGAACCCGGTCGACGGCAAGGACGTGCCGGTGCGCCACTTCGGTGCCATTCTCGAGTGGCACGCCTGGCACGCGCTGGTCGAGCGGCTGCGCGGGCTCGGGGTGCAGTTCCTGATCGAGCCGCACATCCGCTTCGTCGACGAGCCGGGCGAGCAGGCGACGCTCTTCGTCGTCGATCCCAGCGGCCACGCGCTCGAGTTCAAATCGTTCAGGGACATGCGGCAGATCTTCGCGACGTGAGCCGCTCCGCGCGGCGTGCGTGCTAGGTTCCGACCATGTCCGACTCCGGTCGTCGCGCCACGTACCAGGACGTCCTCGACACCCCGCCGAACCAGGTGGCGGAGATCCTGAACGGCGTGCTCCACGCGACGCCGCGACCGTCGCTGTCGTGCCGCAACGTCACGTCGGTCCTGGCAGGCGAGCTCTACCTTCCCTTTCGCCGGGGCATCAAGGGGCCTGGCCGGTGGGCATTGCTGGTCGAGCCCGAGCTGCACCTCGGCACCGATCCGGACATCGTGAACCCCGACATCGCCGCGTGGCGCCGGGACCGGATGCCGCAGATCCCGATGCGGAACGCGGCCATCTTCCTCGCGCCCGACTGGGTGTGCGAGGTGATCTCGCCGTCCACCGAGGCGCTCGATCGCGTCGACAAGATGGAGATCTACGCGCGCGAGCTCGTGACGCACTACTGGCTCATCGACCCGCGGCTCCGGCGCCTCGAGGCCTATCGCATCGACGGTGGGCGGTTCGCGCGCGCGGGCGCGTGGGAGGGCGACGTCACCGTGCGCGTGGCGCCGTTCGACGCGGTGGAGATCGAGCTCGGCGTCCTCTGGCAGGAGTAGCGCCCGGACCAACGGCGCCGCAGCAGCGCCGGGCGCGTCGCGCTGGGGGCGCTCCCGCCGGATCGAGAAATCGAGATGGGCGTCGGCGCCTCCCCGGAACTGAAGCCGGATCGAGAAATCGAGATGGGCGCCGGCGCCTCCCCGGAACTGAAGGGGTATGAAATATCCCATGAGCGCGCCGCCCCGTTCCCCCGTGACCGCCGACCAGCTCCGCCCGGGTGATCCGTACGAGCTGTCGGAGGGACGCCTCGTCGAGTGCCTGCCGACCGGACGGCGCGGCGGTCGGAGCAACCTGGTAGGCGGCGAGGTGCTGGACACGGATCCGGCGGTCGAGGCGGCCGGAGTGGACGTGGGGGTCTCGCCAAGGCCGGAGATGCTGCGGGCGCCGGACATCGTGGTGGGGAACATCCCCGACGAGCCCGGGTGGGCGACCGAGGCGCCGCCGCTCGCGGTCGAGTACGCGGACACGGGGCAGGACGAGGCCGAGCTGCAGCGCAAGATCGAGGAGCTTCTGGCGGCGGGGACCCGCTGGGTCTGGGTGGTGCGGCTGCAAGGGACGCGGAGGGTCGAGGTCCACGAGGCGGCGCCCGGCGCGCCCGGCGCGCCCGGCCGGCCGGTGCCGGCCCAGGCACAGGCGGCGCATCCGCCGCCACTCGCGGCGCGAGGGGTTGCGCGCGCCCGGCCGCCGCAGCGGCAGCCGGCGCGCGTGGCGTATGCCGGCGAGACGCTCGAGGCGCCCGGGGTCCTCCGGAACGCGGTTGCGGTCGAGGCGCTCTATGACCGGAGCGCCGCACACGAGGCGACGCTGCGCAACCTGCTCCAGCGCAAGGGGTATGACGGCCTCGATGCGGTGCTGGACGAGGGACGGAAGCAGGGGCGAGCCGCGGGGCTGCGCGCAGGTCTGCGCGCCGCGGTGCGGGACGTGTGCGAGCTGCTCGGCCTCGCGCTCTCCCCGGAGCGCGAGACAGCGCTCGATGCGATGGACGAAGCCGCGCTCGGCGCCCTGCGCGAGCACCTGAAGCGCGACCGCCGCTGGCCTTGAGCCGAGGACCGAGCAGAGGCGACGGGCTCGCCTTCGGGGTCGCCCGACCAGCCGAAGGCGCGGCGCTCCATCGTCGATGGCCGGCGTGATGTGTGTCGGACCGGCGTTGGCATCCGAGAACGGCAACGTTGGCCTCGCGTCGGGCCGTCGAGGAGTACGGCACGCCGCGCGAGGCTTTCATCGCGCTCACGGGCGACGTGAAGTTCATCTGCGATGCGCGGCGCACGGCGCGCGCGGCGGCCTCGTCTCACTCCGAGCCGGTCTACCGCTACGTCTTCACGCACGTGCTCGATAACGCCACCGTGCAAGCGAGGGCCCTTTCCTCTGGCAGCGGCGCGCGCCGGGCGTCGGGCCGACGTTGGCCCCAGCAGCGGCAGCGGCGCGCGCCCGGCGTCGGGTCAACGTGAACCGATCCGCTTTGCTGGAATGCGCGGCTGCACCGACCCGAGCCTCCGCTCTCTCCCCTCTCCCGTCACACATCGCCTATCCCCTCCTCGGGACATCCGACCTGAATGGGCCCCTTGTCGGATTTGTCGCCCAGGCAGCAGCAGGAACGACCGTCCGCCGGTCACAGGCGGGGCGTGCGGCTTGCATCGACGTCGATGACATATGGGCATGTCCGGCGCTCATGGTGAGCAGCCATCACACGGGGGGATTTTACATGAATCGCATCAACATCGTCGGCATCGTGGCCGCGTCGCTCGCGTGCCTGGGGGGCGCGCAGCTCGCCTCGGCCGAGACCACGACGCCTATCGAGGAGCTCGTCCTCGTCGAGGAGACGCGAGCTCCCATCGCGGCGGATGCATCCAACGATAGTGCTTCGCGCCAGTGGCACTGGCACGGTCACTGGCATGGGCACTGGCACGGCCACTGGCATGGGCACTGGCACGGCCACTGGCACGGCCACTGGCATGGGCACTGGCATGGGCACTGGCACGGGCACTGGCACGGCCACTGGCACGGCCACTGGCATCACTGACGTCGCTGGTAGCGGCCCGGTGCGGCACCTCGGACCCTGGATGCGGATGCCCGAGGTGAGCAGGACGGAGCGCTGAGGGCACCCGCGTCAAGTCG
The DNA here is from genome assembly GCF_051521455.1 of Sorangium sp. So ce887. Taxonomy (NCBI): domain Bacteria; kingdom Pseudomonadati; phylum Myxococcota; order Polyangiales; family Polyangiaceae; genus Sorangium; species Sorangium sp. So ce887. Next base: position 1,596,022 of record NZ_CP150354.1, read on the forward strand.
CCGGGCCACGGGCCGGGAAGCTGGCCGCGGGCCAGCTTCCCGGCTCGCTTTTGTCTCTCAGGATCGCAAGAGCTCGTCAACGGGCACGAACGGAGGAAGCTGCATGGGAGGGAAACCGAACCGCCACGGTCGCGCCGCAGCCCTGGTCGCCGCCGTGGGCCATCTCAGCCTCGTCACGACGGGAGCCCTCCAGATCCATCCGCAGGGCCAGGGCTGGCTCTCCCGGGCGATCGCCTATTACGGCGCGCTCTCCGGGGCCGAGAGCGGGTATGCCTTCTTTGCTCACGGCGTCACCCCGCTGCCCAGGGCCAACTTCCACGTCTCGGATGCCACCGGCGCGACCACCACCGATGCCCTCGAGTCCGGGGCCAGCCGCGAGACGGAAATTCGAATCCTGAATATCATCACGCCGTTTTTGAGAAATGAGGACCCGGCAATCCAGCGCTCGATCGCCGCGTCCTGGGCAGGCAAGGTGCTCGCGAGGCACCCCGGCGCCCAGAGCGTCGCCGTCCGGCTGGAAACCTGCGACCTGCCGTCGATGCGGGAGTACCGGGAGGGGAAGGCGCCCCGCTGGGAGCTGCACTACGAGGCGAAGTTCATGACCCGGTCCAGGCCGCGAACCTCCCGGGACGCGAACGGAGGTGTGCTGTGAACGACCAGGCGATCGGTCTCCACGCCTCGGCGGCAGGCCGGGGCCTCGCGCGCGTCCTCCGCTCGATCGAGCGCTTCGCGTTCGCTCCCGCCTCGGCGGCGCCCCTCGCGGCCCTCCGCGTCGGGCTCGCGGCCGTGCTCCTGCTCCAGGCGGCGCTCGTCGCGCCCGCGCTCTTCGAGCTCTACGGTCGGTCCGGGATCCTCCAGGGGCCTCTGCGCGACATGTTCGCAAGGACCGATCTGCCCCGCATCGGCTGGGCCGTGGCGCTCCTCGCCCCGCTCGGGATCGGAGAAGACACCGTCATCCTGGGCACAGGCGTGATCTACGTTCTCGCCCTCGCCGCGCTCCTCGTCGGGTGGTGGACCAGGGCAGCAGCGGTGGTCGCGTGGCTCACCCACCTGATGCTGATGATGACGGCGAACTCCACCGTCTACGGCGCAGACAGCTTTGCCAACATCTTTCTCTTCTATCTCGTCTGGATGCCCTCGGCGGCCGCCTTTTCCCTGGATCGACGGCACGGGCGCGTCGAGGGGGCGCCCACGCCGGGGGCCCGGCTCGGGCTGCGCGTGGTGCAGCTGCACCTCTGCATCGCGTACCTCACCGGCGGGCTGGGAAAGGCGGCAGGTGAGCAGTGGTGGAACGGAGAGGCGATCTGGCGATCGGTCATGCTGCCGGAGTACCGCCAGCTCGACTTCTCTTGGCTGGCCAACCATCCCTGGCTCGCGGCGGTCACGGGGTGGACGGTGCTGCTCGTGGAGATCGGCTATGCATTCCTGATCTGGCCGCGCCGCACGCGGCGGGCATGGGTCGTCGCCACCGTGGCGATGCACGTCGGGATCGCCCTGTTCATGGGCCTCCTCGTGTTCGGGGCGATCATGGCCGTGTTCACCCTCGCCGCGTTCGCCGTGCCGTGCGAGCCTCCCGGAGCGACGGCTGCGGCAGGCGCGGTGCCGGATCAGGACGTCGGCACCGCCGCGGGCCCGATCGGCTGAGCGCCGCGGGTCGCCGGGCGCTGGCCGGCCAGGCACCCGGCGCGCGCCCTGCGGGGTGCGTGTCTGCGCGCCTCAGGCGCGCACCGATTCATCGCGACGGCGCTCTGCGGCTCGAGGGGCGGGGCCGCCTGGCCCGCGCGGCGCGCCCCGGCGCGCGGCGCACACGTCGCGGAGCAGGCGCTCCCAGCGATCGTGTCGCTCGGCCAGGGAGAAGTGCTGCTGCGCATGGTCATGACGACCACGCGGCTCGCCGCCGCGAGCACGGCGCGCAGCGTGGAGGCGTCGAGCCGCACGTAATCGAAGAGCCCGATGGCTAGCACCGCGTCGTGGCGGCTCGCGAGGGCGCGGCACGATCTCACGTCGGCGCGCTCCAACGAGACCCCGGCGAGGCCCGACAGGCGCTCTCGCGCCCTCGCGAGCGCCGGAGCCGAGATGTCGACGCCCACGGCGCGCTCCAGGGCGTGCTGAGCCGCAAGGGCGCTCAGCAGGTCCCCCGTCCCGCAGCCCAGGTCGAGGACGGAGCGCGGCGCATGTGGACGGGCGAGCTGACAGCCATGCTCCGCGATGCGCTGGCTCTCCCGCCGGAACAGGCGACCGACGGTCCGCCGCAGCGCGGAAGATCGCCCGAAGTTGATCGGGAAGTACATGGTGTCGAAGTAGCTCTGGACGGCGCTCATCACACCCTCCCGTCATGGATCCGTTGACGTGGTCAGTCGCTGTCGCCAGCGATGAGAGGAGGAGCTTCATCCGCCGGACGAGAGAGGTCGGGGCGACCCTCTCGCCGGCGGACCGTCACGGTGGGCATAGGCGTTCTCCGCTCCAACGCCTCCGATGCGCGGGCCGATCGCTGCATTCAGGGCTCGCGCGCATTTCATCGCGAGCGCGGTCCTCTCGAGGCCGGGCTTGCCAGCCGGAGCCCTGCCGTCGAGAATCCTGCCATGATCAAGCAGGCCGCGCCGGCAACCACCGCGGCCCCGCGAGGGCGCCCGCAGCTCGACGCGCTCACCGGGCTCCGGTTCCTCGCGGCGCTGCACGTGGTCACGTTCCACTTCGGCGTGTCGGCGGCCGCCTCCTCCGGCTCCGCGGTGGTTGAGAGCGTCGCGCGGATGGGCTTCATCGGCGTGGGCCTCTTCTTCGTCCTCTCCGGCTTCGTGCTCGCGTACAACTACGCTGGCGAGGACGGCGGCCTCCGCGGCGATCGCCGCAGCTTCGTGGTCGCGCGGCTCTCGCGCATCTACCCGCTCTTCGCGTTCGCGCTGCTGCTGACGGCGCCGGTCTACGTCGCGCAGCTCGTCGAGCTCTGCGGCCCGCGCGTCGGCCTGGTCCGCGCGGCGCTGACGGGCGTGCCCGCGGCGCTCATGCTGCAAGCGTGGACGCCCTTCACGCTCTCGTCGTGGAACGGGCCGGGCTGGTCCATCTCGGCCGAGGCCTTCTTCTATCTCACCTTTCCCTGGATCGTCGGTCGCCTGCGCTGCACGACGTGGCGACAGCTCGCCGGCATCGGCGGGGCCCTGTTCGTCGTCGCGATCGCGGCGCCTCTGGCGCTCTTCATCACCGGGCGCTTCGTGCCGATCGAGGCGACGACGGTCCGCCTCCTCGGCGGCGCGCTCACCCTCCAGCATCTCGGCGAGCGCATCGTCGGCTTCAACCCGCTCCTGCGGCTCCCGGAGTTCGTCTTCGGCATCTGCCTCGGCAAGTACTTCCTGGCGCGGCGGGCCAGGGGCGCGACGCTCGGCGGGGCCACGGGCGCGTGGCTCGCGGCGGGCTCGTCCGCCGCGCTCCTCGCGATCTTCAGCTTCGCCGGCCGCTTCCCCGACGTGCGCTACGTGCTGCAAAACGGCATGTTTCCGCTCTTCGGCCTGCTCATCCTCGGCCTCGCCGAGGGCGGCGGCGCCCTCGGCCGCGTCCTCTCCACGCGGGCCATGATCCGGCTCGGCGAGGCGAGCTACGCCGTCTACATCCTGCAGACGCCGCTCTGGCACCTCTTCGCCAAGGCGGTGCTCTCTCCGGAGGTGCGGGCCGAGCGCAACGCGAGCGCGCCGGCCTACCTCGCGTTCCTCGCCTTCCTGATCGTCGCTTCGTTCCTCGCCTACGGCCTCATCGAGGCGCCGGCGCGCGAGTGGCTCAAGCAGCGCCTCCGCGTCGGTCGCGCCCGCCCCGCCCCCTCCGCGCTCGGCACCTGGTCCACGCCGGGGAGCTGCCGAGAGCAGCTCCCCGGCATCGCCCATCAGCACAGCTGCCAGATCCTCACGGTGCGCGTGACCGGCGCGGATCGGTTTCCTCCGGAGTCGATCGCCTGCAGCGTGATCCTGTGCGTATCGCCGAAGCACTCACCCGAGTACAGCCGCGCGATCACGCTGTTGCCAATCCCGAGCTCCGCCGGCTGCTCGGTGATCCGGTCCGTGGTCCAGACCAGGCCCTCGCCGCCCAGGGGGCCGTCCTCGGTGTCCGTCGTCGAGCCGACCAGCGTCACGTCCTTGAACCACCTGGATCGCCCCCGGTCGTAGCCGTCCCACGAATCGAGCTCCAGATCCCCTGCGGGCGTCACGATGCTCGCGACGGGAGCGTCGTCCGTGCAGGTCCTCGCGGAGATGAGCACGCTGTTGAGCGGCGCCGGGTCATCGTAAGCGAGGAGCTCCACGCGAACGGTTCCTGCCGCGAACGACGTCGTGAGGGACCTGCCCGTTCCATGGCTCGCGCCGTTCGCGAGCCACCGGATCCGGGCGTCCGGCACGACCACCGAGTCGAACCCCGGGAACAGGACCTCGGCCATCAAGGTCATCTCCTCGTTCGCGCAGACCTCCACGGCGCTCGCCGGACGGGTGATGAACCCGAGCGGCCGCGCCGGGACCGGCGCGGAGGCAGTGACCTTGTAGACGTTGTCTTCGCCCGTCGGCGCCCCCACGGAGAACACGATGCGCTCTCTCGCCTCGGCGACGACGCGGTAGGTGCGCCGCGTGGACGAGGCGCTGACCGGCATCAGGCGACCCCGGCCGATCGTCACGAGCCCGTAGAGGGTCGCGTCGGGCATCTCGAGCGTCACCGTGACCTCCTGCGGCCCGGCCGGGGAGGCCGGCAGCTGCAGCCGGTAGAGGTCGACGTCGGGGGCCATGGTCATCGGTTGAGCGGCCGGCAAAGTCAGGATGGTCCCGCTGATCGATCGCCCGAAGGGCAGCGGCGTCGCCGTCTCGGCGGTGTCGTTCCGCGCGAGGATCTCGCTGTAGTTCAGCGACGTATCGGAGAAGCCCATGGCGGCCACGTCCGGCACGTCGGCCGCGGCCATGACCGCTGCGAGCGGGTTCACCAGCTTGCGACGCCGCTCAGGCTGATCGGCGTAACCGAGCGCCGCGAGCGCGGCGTTGCTGAACGTGTTGTCCGGGGACAGCAAGAGCTCCTTGATGCGCGCGACGATCCGGGAGCGCTCCGCCGCGCTCATGCCCTCGGAGCGCGGGTTCAGGCGGGGGTTCGCCGCCTGCATGTTGGCGATGACGCCGGTGATGAACGGGGCGGCGGCGCTCGTGCCGCCGAGCGGCCTCTGGGGCACCCGCGGAGAGTCGATGTCATCGACGCTCTGGGGCGCGAGGTACGCCGTGGGGACGGGGGCCCAGATGTCGACGCGGTCTCCGTAGAACTCCATGTTCTCGAGCCCCTCGCCGACGGCGCCGGCCACGATCGTCTCCGGGATCATGGCCGGGACGATGCCCCAGCGCTCCGTCCTCGGGTCGCTCAGGTCGACGAGGTCGCGCACCACCGCGGGGAGCGACCCGCGGGACAGCGTGTTGCCGGCGATCGTCACGACCGGGACGCCGGCGCGGGCCGCGCTGCGGACGCCGGTGCTGATCGGGCCCTTCAGGTCGCCGAACGAGAGCGTCGCGACGCAGGCCCCGGTGGCGGCGGCGGCCGATCCCGCGACGACGGCGCACGCGATCGGGCCGAGGATCGGGATCGCGCCGGCTGCCGCGCACGTGACCGCGGCGGCGGCGTGCGCTCCCGCCGTGACGACGCTGCAGATACCGAGGCGGCCTTCCGGCGAGCAAATGTCGACGTCGGGGCCGATGTTCGTGAGGATCCGGCACGGGTACCCGCCGCTGATGTTCACGACCGAGGCGCCCTGCGACACGGCGAGCTGAACGCCGCGCCCCATCTGGAACGCATACGCGGCCGTGTCGTACTTGTAGAGCATCGGGACGGCGACCTGGCCCGCCACGCCCGCCGAGCCGATGCCGTTGTTCACCTTCGCTCCGATCGTCGCGACCACGCCGGTCCCGTGCCACGACCTGGCGCCGAAGAAGCTGTTGCCGACGGTCGGAGGCCCCCACGCGGCACCGGGCCCGCAGCAATGGCCGCCGAACAGGCCCTCGGTCATGTCGCACGCGACGAGGTCGCCGCGCTCCGGCCAGCGGACATCGTCGGTCGGCGCAAACCCCATATCGAGGACGGCGACGTTGATCCGCTCCTCGTCCTTCTCCCACAGCGCGTTGAACGCCCACACCGACGGGACGTTCTCCACGCAAGGTCGGCTCGCGTCCCCCGGCACGCAGGGGACCTGGCTGCCTCTCGCCGGGGCCATCTTCATCGAGTGCGTGAGGTGGCGCTCCTCCGTCGCCGAGATGGCGGGCGCTCCCTGCAGCTGCAGGCGCGGGTTCACCGCGACGAGGTAGCCGTCGAGCTGCAGCTTCATCGCGAGCGAGGCGATCTGCAGCGCGCCGGCGTTGCTGGCGTGCAGCGGACCGTCTTCCCCGAGCAGCGCCCGCAGCGCGGTCACGTCGGAGGCGCGCTCGCCGCCCGGGTCGACCTCGACGAGCACCGCGTCGCGGCCCCCCGCGTCCTCGCTCTCGAGCGTCGCCTTGACGCTCCCGCCGGTATCTCTCAGGAACGCCTCGAGCTCGTCGCCTCCGGCAGGGTAGACGATGAGCTCCCGCGTCGCGATCTGCACGGGCAGCCCTCCCCTGGGGAGCAGGGTGCCGTTCGGCTTCGCGCCAGCGCGGCCCTCGTCGTCGCCCATCGCGACGCCGGCGTCGACGGTCGGCGCTCGCGCCGCGGGGTCCGCGAGCAGGGCGAAGTCGAAGACCACGTCCTCCTCGAGCGCATCGAGCGGCGCCCGCGTCTTGTCGATGAAGTACTGCGCATAGAACAGCTTTCCGGGCTGCGCGCTGAGCACGCCGTCGTCGAACGCGCGGCTCCCGTCTGCCTGGACGCGGAGGGGGACCGTCGAGGCGAAGCCGGCGCGCGAGGCGACGAGCTCGATGAGCTCCACGTCGCCCGTCTCCGGAGCGGCGAGGGCGACCGTCAGCGGCCCGGGGCCGAGGTCGACGCCCCCCGGATCGAGCTTCACCGACAGCGTGTCGCCCGCATCGTACACCACGCGGTCGAGTCGCAGCGCGAGCCTCGGCGGCCTCTCGACCGGGGAGAACGTCGAGCCTCTCGGCGGGCTCGGCGCATCGCCGTGGCGATCGCCGTCTCCGGAGCTGCAGGCCGCGATGGCCCCGCACGCCAGCGAGATCCACCGGAAACACGGGAGCTTGAGCATGGACTCCTCCTCCTGGGGTGAGCTCGGCATTCGCGGAGAGCCCACAGAGGCGCTGGGGGTCAGCGAAAGCGACGGGCGGTGGCGCGGGCCAGCGCCGCCGACATGGCGATTGCCGCGATGCGCTGGCCTGCGTTGCGCTCCGCGCACAGCGTCGAGCCGTGCGCCGATCTCTCCGTCACAGGCGGTAGGAGCAAACGCGGTGCCGTCCTCCCGTGCCGCGATTTCACGGCCACCGCCTTGCGCTCGCGCGCCCTGCGGACGGCACGCCGCCGAAGGGCCAGCCGCCTGGGCGACGAGGTCACCGTAGCTTCAGCTTCATCCCCTCGTGGCTCGCCACGAAGCCGAGACGCTCGTAGAAGCGGTGCGCGCGCCGCCGCACCTTGTTCGAGGTGAGCTGCACGCGGAAGCACCCCCGTCGCCGCGCCTCGTCGATGGCCCATCGCATCATCGCCTCGCCGATTCCGCGGCTGCGCAGGCTCGGGTCCACGATCACGTTCTCGATCTGCGCGACCCGTCCGCCGCGGTTCGCCACGTACTGGATGAGGGTCAGGTGGAATGCGCCGGCGACGCGGCCCTCGACCTCCGCGACGAGCAGCGCGTTGTTCGGATCCTCGGCGATGGCCGCGAGCGCCTCGCGGTAGCGCGGATCGAGCGGTGGACCGGGGTGGTCCGACTTCAGGTTGCCCTCGTCCTGGATCGAGAAGAGCTGGACGACCGCCGGCAGGTCTGCCTCGGTGGCGCGGCGAATGGTGGGTACGAGTTGCGGCTGGCTCACGCCCGCATTCTGCCCCATCCCGCACCGGCGCTGGGCTTCGTGCGGTGCCGGCCCCCCGGACCCCACCGCCGCCCTCACGCGCCCGCGCGCGAGACGCTCGCCAGGAGGAGCCCGGTGACGCGCCGCATGAACGCGACATCGAGCGTGCCCGGCAGTGCCCTGCGCGCGAGCGCTCGAGCGGGGAGGAGGGAGCATGATTGAAATGGATTACAGACTCTCTTCCTTCTCTGGGTCTTTGAGATTCGCTTCATGCCCGCGTGCGATCTGGACACAGGCGATCAAGCCGTGCAGAGTCACCGCTCCACGAAGTCGACCGGAGGACGGTGCAGATGCGCGTAGTCAACACAGCCAGCATCCCCGCGGACGAGTCCCTCAAAGCGGATGAGCGCACCCTGCTGGGGCTGTTCAAGGATATCCGGAAACACGCGGAGCTCTCGGCATTCTTGCCGGAGGCATGCCGCCTGTCCCTGAGATGGGTGCGACTCGCCTCGGGTCAGCCGCTCAGGCCTCGTCAGCTCCCCGGCAAAGGCATGATCGTCGTCACCGACGGCTCCGGCGAGGTCATCGGGGCCTCGGCCCGGAGGGTCCAGGCGGGAGACATCGTGCTGGTCCCTCCCGGCGGGCTGCGCGGGCTCGTGGGCGGGGCGCCTGACGGGCTCTCCGCGATATCGATCCACTTCGAGGGAGAGGGCGCCCGCTGGGACACGCCGTGCCTGTGCGCGACGCTCGCCCCGGGCGGCGCGGGCGATGGCCCCTCGGATGGGGCGGCAACTCCGCTGGATCGCCTCATCGAGGAGAACGAGGCCCACGCGCGAGAGTTCGCCGTCAGCCCCCTGATGCAGCTCATCCGATCCGAGCGCGCCCTCGCGGACGACGTGAAGCGACGGATGCTCGGCGCGCTCCAGATCTGGTCGAACGCGTTCCAGAAGGTCCTGTGTGCCAGGGTCGTGTTCGAGTCGCACCCGGCCGCGATCAAGATCGCCGAGCGTCACCTGGCCGACGAGGTCGGGCACAACCGGAGGCTCGCCCGGATGCACGGCCCGTCGCGCTCGCCGTCCTGGGACCGCGGCATCGCCGCGGCGTCGTCCTGGTTCATCGAGCGGATGGGCTCGGCGTCCACCGAGGAGCGGACCGTCCTCATCCACTTCGTCATCGAGCGCTGCGCCGATATCCTCCTCAGCGCGGCCCAGCAGATCTTCCCCGACTCGGACTACTTCGCCACGCACGCCGAGGTGGACGCCGAGCACTTCAAGCTCGGGTACGACCTCCTGAAGAGCTTCCCCGGCCTGGACGTCGCCCCGCTCCGGGGCGTCCTGACCGAGGGCTGGCAGATGATGAACCTGATCTGCCAGCGCATCAGCGACATCGCCGAACGCGGCTGCGACGCGGCGGCGGAGCTCCCGGCGGCCTGCGCGGGCCCCGGCGAGCTCGCCGGCGAGTCAGCGCGCGAGCTCGCGGCGCTCGCGATGGCTCCTGCCGCGGAGTGAGCTGCGGACGTCTCTGATGGCGTGAGGAGAAGATCTGGCGACGTGAGGAGAAGAGAGGAACCACAGAGAGGCACAGAGGAAAGAGATGAGATCCTTCTCTCTTTTGTGTTCTCCGTGTCCTCTGTGATTCCTTCTCTTCTTTCATGAGCCCGGAATCGACCCGGGCAGGGCGTCAGCTCGCGGCTTTCACCACGTCGGTGATGCCCTGGACGCTCTTCGCGCTCTTCGCGAGCATCTCTTTCTCTTCCGCGGTCAGCGACAGCTCGACGATCTTCTCGATGCCCTTGCCCCCGAGGATGACCGGAACGCCCATGTAGATGTCCTTGTAGCCGTACTCGCCGTCGAGGTACGCCGCGACGGGGAGCAGCCGCTTCTGGTCGAGCAGGAAGCTCTCGGCCATCGCGACGGCGCTCGAGGCGGGCGCGTAGTAGGCGCTCGTCCCCATGAGCTGGACGATCTCGCCGCCGCCCTTGCGGGTCCTCGCGATGAGGGCGTCGAGCTTCTCCTTGCTGATGAGCTCGGTCGCGCGCACGCCGTTGATCGTGCACGCCGAGGGGATGGGCACCATGTCGTCGCCGTGGCCGCCGAGGACCATCGAGCGCACGTCCTTCACGGACACGTTCGCCTCGCGCGCCAGGAACAGCTGGAAGCGCGCGCTGTCGAGCACGCCCGCCATGCCGAGCACGCGCTCGCGCGGGAAGCCGGTGCGGCGCTTGAACTCGTACACCATCGCGTCGATCGGGTTCGAGATGACGATCACCAGCGCGTTCGGGCAGTGCTCCTTCGCGCCGTCCGCCACGCTGCGGATGATCGGCAGGTTCGTCGCGACAAGGTCGTCGCGGCTCTGGCCCGGCTTGCGCGGGATGCCGGCCGTGATGATGAGCACGTCGGCACCGGCACAGTCGGCCCAGCTCGAGGTCCCCTTGATCGACGCGTCGTAGCCGAGGACGGCGCCGTTCTGCTCGAGGTCGAGCGCCTTGCCTTTCGCGAAGTCGGCCTTCTGGGGGATGTCGAAGAGCACGACGTCCCCGAGCTCCTTGCGCGCGATGAGGGCCGCGAGCTCCCCGCCGATGTTCCCGGCGCCGATGAGTGCGATCTTCTTTCGGTTTGCCATGGGCGGCCCTTTACCACCCCCCCGGCCGGAGACCAACGGGGGGCCCGGGCGGGGCGAGGAGGGGAGGAACTCGGCCGGCGTCTTCGGAAACCTGTCGACTCGCCCCGCGAGGCCGGGTAAGCCGCGCCCCATGGTCACCGAGGACGATCTGCGCACCGCGCTCGGCAGGGTGCTCGAACGCACCTCGCTCGCGGGCCCCTTCGCCCGCTACGAGGGCAAGGTGCGGGACTGTTACACGACGCCGGACGGCCGGCGCCTGCTCGTCGTCACCGACCGCATCAGCGCCTTCGACCGCGTGCTCGGCACGCTGCCGCTGAAGGGGCAGGTGCTGAACCGGCTCTCCTCCTTCTGGTTCGAGCGCACGCGGGATGTCGCGCCGAACCACATGATCTCCCAGCCCGACCCGAACGTCCTCGAGGCGATCGAGTGCACGCCGCTGCCGGTCGAGATGGTGGTGCGCGCCTACGTGACGGGCGTGACCTCGACAAGCATCTGGACGCACTACACGCGCGGCGAGCGCGTCTTCTGCGGCCATCAGCTCCCCGACGGCCTCCGCAAGAACGAGCGCCTGCCGCGGCCCATCCTGACCCCGAGCACCAAGGCGCCGAAGGGCGGGCACGACCTCTCCGCCTCGCGCGAGGAGATCCTCGCCCTCGGGACGATCGCGCCGGGCGACTTCGACGCCGCCGCCGGGATGGCCCTCGCGCTCTTCGAGCACGGAGCCCGCTTCTGCGCGGATCAGGGGCTCATCCTTGTCGACACAAAGTACGAGTTCGGCAAGGACCGGAACGGGAACATCGTCGTCATCGACGAGATCCACACCCCCGACTCGTCCCGCTTCTGGTTCGCCTCCACCTACGACGAGCGCTTCGCGGCCGGCCAGGACCCGGAGTCCTTCGACAAGGAGTACGTGCGCCGCTGGCTCGCCGCGCGCGGCTTCCAGGGCGACGGGCCGATCCCGCCGATCCCCGACGAGGTCCGGATCGAGGCGTCTCGCCGCTACATCGAGGCGTTCGAGCGGATCACCGGCGCGGCGTTCGTCCCCGACCTCGAGGACCCGGCCGTGCGCATCCCGCGCAACCTGGGAGTGTAGGTGGGCGCGCCCGTGCCCGTGCTAGCGTCGCGAAAAGAGCGCTTGGAGCAAAGCCAGTGAAAGCCGTCGTCACCGTCCGACTGAAGAAAGAGGTCCTCGATCCCCAGGGCGACGCCGTGAAGCGCGCCCTCACCTCGCTCGGGTTCCCCGGCGTGAAGGGGGTGCGCGTGGGCAAGATCATCGAGATCGAGCTCGACCCCTCGCTCGGCAGCGCGCCCGACCTCGAGCAGCGGCTGAAGAAGATGGCGGACGAGATGCTGGCCAACACCGTCATCGAGGACTACGAGGTCACGCTCACGCCGTAGCCCCGCTGCCGCGCGGCGGGGCCGGCGGCGGTTCAGGCCTCGGGCGCGACGAGCTTCTTCGCCCAGAGGATGGCGTCCTTGCGGGCGCGGCCGACGACGAGGTGGCGCGCCAGCACGGCCGAGCGGCGGAAGCCGTTGGCGAGGAGGGCGGCGCACAGCTCCTGGTCGTCCGCGGGGGCGAAGGTGAACGTGCTCACGGCCTTCTCCTCGACGAGGCGATGGCACAGGGCGCCGATGGCCGCCGTCGTGGCGAGCCGCTCCGACTCGTGGCGCGGCGAGGAGAGGATCTCGAGGAACGAGTTCCCGAAGCACGACTGCATCTCCCACGTCGCGTGGAGGGTGAAGCCGCCCCGCGCGGAGAGCGCATAGCCCGTCCGCACGGCGTCGCGCCCGAACGGCTCGAAGCCCGTGAGCGCCCGCCCGGCCCGCTGCGCGACCGCGACGGCCCGCCGCAGCTCGACGGCGCTCGCCGGCGCGATCTTGATCGCGGGCAGCGGCCGCCCCTCGCCCTCCCGGAGCAGCCGCCTCGCGCGGGCGATCGTGCGCTCCGCGAGCAGGACCGCCGGCGAGCCCGCCCTGTCGTCGCCCTCGGCGCCCTCCTCGTCGTCGCCCTCCTCGCTCCGCGAAGGCGACATCTGGGACACGACCGCCCCGAGGATCCAGGCGTCGCTGCGCTTGTAGAACCCGGGGATCGAGCCTTCCCGGACGAACCCGAGGCGGGTCCAGGTCGGGACCTCGTCGCGCTCGACCAGGGTGTAGATCTTCTCGACCCCCTCGCGCTTGGCGGCCGACAGGACGAAGTTTCGCTTCGACGGGGTCGGCCCCGCCCGGAAGTCGATGATGCGGAGCGACCGGTGCCGTCGGTTGACCAGGAGACAGAGCGAAACAGCGTCGTTCCGGAACAGGAGCTCGTCGACACCGCTGCTCGACGTAGAAGACAAGTTTCTCGCTGCCATATCCCTCGTGCTCGGCGAAGGCGTGAAGCCTCAGGTCACGTGGTCATTGCAGAATTGCAAATTGCAAATCTGAAATGCCCGTAGCAGCCGGGGCCCACAGCGTCAACGATGTCGGTGAAGCCGGGGAACGGGAAGCGGGGAAGGGGAGGGTCAGGGGGGAGCGGCGAGCCGGCTTGCGTCGGTCGGCTTGACCCCGAGCGCCTCGAGCGACTCCTTGAGCTTGGAGCGCTGGAGGGAGATGCGGGTCGGCATCCCTCCGGAGATCTTGAAGATCTCCAGGAAGTTCAACCCGCTGTCGAAGCGGGCGGCGAAGGTGACGCTATCGTTGTCGACGACGACGGAGATCGGCGCGCGCTCCTGCCCGATGAGGAGGAGCAGGGTCTTGTCGTAGGGCCCGCCTCGCTGGGAGGCGTCGACGAGGACCAGGCCTGGCTCGACGCGCTCGTAGCGGAGGGCGATCCGGCGGGTCTCGGCTTCCATGGTGGCGAGCTCGGAGCCGGCCTGGTCGATGGGGGTCCAGAGCGACGGGTCGGAGAGGCCTGACGCGAGGTGCCGGACGATGAGGCCGAAGAGGGCCTGGTCGCGGGGGCGGGCGCGGAGGGCGCGGTCCATGCGGGTGGCGGCGGGGCCCGGGACGCCGATGCGGGTATCGATGGCGCGGGCGTCCTCGTCGCAGCCGGGGTAGGGCTCGACGCCGCCGCGCATCCACTTGGCGCCGCTGGCGAGGCCGTCGAAGTCGACGTGGCAGACGAGGGTGTCGACGCGCCCGGCGCGGGAGACGACCTCCGGGGTGATCATCTCGGGGCAGGCGCCGTGCTCGGCCTTGGTCGACAGGACGAAGCGGGGATCGCCCGCGAAGCGCGCGTGGTGGGCGCTGTCGTGGTGGTCGACCCAGGCGCCGAGCCGCGGCCCGAGCTCCTGGATGAAGGGGAGCGTGACGGTCTCGAAGCTCTTGCCCCCCGCCTCCGAGGCGAAGGCGATGTCGAGCACGGCGACGTTGCCGCGCAGATCGCGGGCGCGCGGGAGCTTGCGGGGGGAGGCGAAGGCGAGATCGAATGCGTGCATGGCGTAGCTCCGGGGGAGGCGGGCACCGTCCAGCCGGGCTACCCGGCGCGTGCCGCGTCGGGCACCTTGCTCCATACACCCGAAATGACGGAAGCGCTGCGGCGGAGGACCTTTCTCGGGCGAGGCCTGAATGATCCGCTAGGATGATCCGACCAACGGTAAGGACAGCTCGGGGCGCCCGGGCGGTCTTGCCGTACGCCGCCGCGCAGGAGGCCGACGGCACCAGAGAGACTCGACAGGAGGGGACCGCGCCCGGGATCGCCTCGAGCGGGACTGCCCGTCTACGTCGGAGGAAGTGGATGAGAAGCGACGTTCTGGGACTTGGTCTTCTGGCTCTTGGGGCGGTGCTCTGCGGTGGAGGGCTCCCGGGAATGCCGGCCATCTCCGAGGCGAGGGCAGAGCCCGCTCAGGTGGCGGTGTCGGCCGCGCAGGTGACGGGGGCAGCCGCGCAGGCGGCGGTGTCGGCGGTGTCGGGACCTACGTGCAAGCTGAAGGGGACGGCGCCGGTGAACAAGGGCGCCCGGCTCCACGACGCGCCGAGCGGCGGCCGGACGATCGCGAACTTCACCGGCGCGCTGGTCCCGATGACGCTGAGCGCGATCCCGGCGGACCCGTCGGCAGGCCGGGCGAGGCTGAGCACGTCGGAGGGCTCGCCGGCGCTGCGGCTCGACGGCTACATCGCGCCCTCGGACGTCGCTGTGTACACGACGCGCGACATCCCGGTCATCCAGGGGCACATCTGGATCTCGAGCGCGCAGAAGGTGAAGCTCGTCGCGGCCACGGGCGACTCGCTCCGCGCGGAGCTCTCGATCTCCGGATCCGAGCGGCAGACGGCGAAGGGCTCGGCCTCGTGCGACGCCTTCTCGCTGCAGCGCAGCTCCCCCGTGAAGATGGAGGTCCCCGGCAGCGCCCGCGGCTACCTGATGAAGACGTCGACGATCGAGCTGCTCGATCGCGCGGACGGCGACGTGATCTTCACGCTGAGGATGCTGGAGGGGACGGCCCAGCTCTTCTGGAGCACCGAGGCCAAGTCCGGGTTCGTCCACCTGATGTCGCGGGGCGACCTCACGATCGACGCCTGGGCGCGCCTCAAGGATCTGGAGCCGCTGAAGAAGGGCGAGATCATGGATCAGTACATCCCGCCGACGACCGCGGTGGCCGGCGCGCAGCTCGCGCTCGACAAGGCGCCGCCGATCGTGAAGGCGACGCGGGCGATCCCGGTCCGCGCGCGGCGCGACGTGAAGGAGAAGCCGGTCGGCGAGATCGAGGCCGGCGCGGAGATCTACCTGCTCGAGACGGTGGCGGGCTGGACGAACGTGCTCCCGAAGGCGCTCGGGATGACGCCGCCGGACGAGGGCGGCTTCTGGATCCCCGCCGCCGAGACGCCGAAATAGCGAGGGCGCGGGCCCGCCGCGGCGCGCGGTGGGCCCCACCGGACGACGCGGCGCAGCGCGGTCGGGGTCGCCGTGGCGCCCTGTTCGAGGGGCTCAAGTCTCGAGGGCCCCGCTGCCCGACGCGACTAGGATGGCGCGCATGAGCAGATCGCCGTTTCGTTCCCGGCGGCCTCGCATCGGCGCCGCCGTCGGGGTGATCGCAGCCTCGTCGACCCTCCTCGGCAACGCCGCCGCGCAGGTCGCGCCCGTGGTGCTCCCGCACGCGGCGGGCCAGCAAGCGCTCGCCGTCCGCATCGAACCGGGCGGGATCACCGCCCGCGCCTGTCCTGCTGCGGCCGCGTGCGCGCCCGACGGCGGCAAGGTCCTCGCCGTGCCCTCCGAGGTCGCGCCGCTGCTCGGCAGCGCGCGCGTCGTGCCGATCTCGCTGCCCGGCGGCAAGCACCTCGCGAAGATCGAGGCGCCCGCCGCGGGCAAGCCCGCCTCCGCGAGCGCGCCGGGCGCCGGAAGCGGCAGCTGGGCGATGCTGCTCGCGGCGCCGCTCGCGGGGAAGGGGACGGAGCCGATCGTGCTCTGGAGCGGCTGGACGGGCGTCGCGACCGGCGAGCACGGCGAGGGGCGGAGCGACGCCGTGGTCGTGGAGCCGCTCGGCAGCGGCAGCCGCGTGCTCGTCGGGCAGCTGCGCGAGGACGTGACGATCTGCGGGCGACCGGCGCTGGTCGGGGCGAGCGAGGTCGATCCGCGGACGATGACGCTCCTGAAGGGGGCGAGCTTCCAGAACCTCCCGGCCGAGGAGCGCCGCGCCGCGGGCAAGCTGGCCGCGGAGCGCCGCGAGGCCGACGCGGCGGCGCCCGCCTTCCGGCTGCTGCGCCCGACCGCGGCCTCGAGCGCGGTCGGCAAGCGCTTCGCGGAGATCGCCGACGGCGACCCGAAGACCGCGTGGTCCGAGGGCAAGGCGGGCGCGGGCCGGGGCGAGTTCGTGTCGTTCTCGTCGGCGGACGAGGTCGGGATCACGGGGCTCGGCCTGCGCATCAAGCCGCCCGACGGCGTGGAGGGCGGCGCCGCGCCGCGCACGCTCTTCGTAGCGACGCCGGATCGGCTCTTCCAGGTGAGCCTGCCCGAGGACGCGTGGCTCAAGGAGTCCGCCGGCTACGAGGTGAAGCTCCCCGAGGAGATCAGGGCCTCGTGCCTCGCCGTCGTCCTCGACGAGGCGTACGCGCCGCGAGGCGCGGGGGATCGCGGCGCGCCGTCCGCTCCGGAGGTGCGCGTCACGATCGCCGAGGTCACGGCGCGCACGGCGTTCGACGGCCAGGGCCCGGGGACGCTCGTGGGCGCGCTCGCGGGCGGCGGCGAGCGATCCAGGGCGGCGGCGGCGCTGCTCGCGCGCAGCGGACCGGAGGCGATCGAGGCGGCGATCGCCGGCTACGACAAGCTCGACGCGGCGGGCAGGCAGCTCGCCCGCGGCGTGATCGACGCGGCGCCGTGCGCGACGCAGATCCCGTTCTTCACCGCGCGGCTCGCGGCTGGCGCGTCGGCCGTCGCGCCGCGGCGCGGTCCCCGCGCGGCGGCGCCCGAGCCGGATCCCGAGCTCCACCACGCGCGCGATCGCATCCGCCGCTGCGGGCGCGCGGCCGCCCCGGCGCTGGCGGAGATCGTGACGGGGGGCGGGTCCGCGGCCAAGGTGGCCGCGGCGCGGGAGCTCGCGCTCGTGGCGCCGGCGGAGGCGATCCCGGCGCTGCTCGACGCCCTCCCCGGGGCGCGCGGCGCGACGCGGCGGGATCTCAGGGCCGCGCTCGCGCTGGCGGCGCGGAGCCAGCGGGCCGCTCCCGTCGTCGAGGAGGAGGTGCAGATGGAAAGGCTCCGCGCCCGTCCGGAGGACGCGCAGCTCGATCTGCTGCGCGCGCTCGGGCCGGCGCTCGGGCGGGTGCGAGGCGGCAGCGCGGCGTTTCAGGCGCTCGCCTCCGCGGCTTCCGCGCCCTTCGCGCGGCGTTACCTGCTCCAGGCGCCGGCCGCGGCGCTCGCCCGCGCCGGCGAGGCGCCGGCCGAGGCGTACCTCCGCGCGTCGCTCCGGAAGGACGCGGACCCGCACGTGCGCCTCCGCGCCGCCGAGGTCGCGGCGGAGGTGCCGGCCCTCGCGCCGGACCTGCTCGCGGCGGCCTCCGATCCGGACGTGCGCGTGCGCGAGGCGGCGATCGTGGCGCTCTCGCGCGCGGCCACCGCCGGCGCGAAGCTGCCCGCGGGCGCGGCCGAGGCGCTCGCGGCGCGGCTCGCCTCGGACCCGTGGACGTTCGTCCGCGGCGGCGCCGCGCTCGCGATCGGCGCGATGCCGGCGACGCCGTCGGGCGACCGGGCGCTCGTCGGGGCGCTCGCCGATCGATCGCCCGAGGTGCGCCGGCACGCGCTCGACGGCCTCGGCGCGCACAGGGCGACCGCGCACATCGAGGCCGTGCGCGACCGGGCGGAGGACAAGGCGGAGGACGTCGAGGTGCGCGCGCGCGCGATCCTCGCGCTCGGGGCGATGTGCGACGAGAGCTCGGTCGACCTGTGGACGCGGCTCGCGCTGCGGGCGAAGGCGCCGATCGGCGAGGGCGATCAGCGGCTCGGCTCGGCGGCCCTCGCGGCGCTCGGGGCGGTGCACCCGGCGGATCTGCCCGCGCGCCTCAAGCCGCTGCTCGACAAGGACACGCCGCACGGCCTGCGCGAGGCGGCGAGGGCCGCGCTCTCCGCGGCGCCGCAGTGCCGCCGGTGAGCCGCGCCGCGCGGCCGGGCTTCCTCCGCGAGGTCGTCGAGCGCGCCCGCTGAGCGGCTCACCTCACGCCGCGGCCGGTCCGCCGCGGCAGCACGGCGCGGGCGCGCGCGAGCCACTCCGCGAGCGAGGCGGCGTCCTGGGGCACGGCGTCGAGGTCGGCGTCCTCCGCGACGCGCACCATCGCGGCGCCGTCGCCGGGCATCATGCCTTTCGCCGCGAGCATCGCCTGCGCCCGGAGCGGCGACAGCTCCTCGGTCGCCTTCTCGCCGAGGAGCGCGAGGATCCAGCCCTCGAGCGCCGGCACGGCCACGCCGCCGATCACCTCGGGCGGCGAGGACAGGCTCGACGAGACGCGCCGGATGCCCTCCGCGATCGCCTCGCGGCGCGCCGGATCACGGTCGATGTCGCGGGAGAACGCGAGGACGTCGCACCCTGCCTCCTTCGCGTCGATGGCCGCGCCGAGCACGTGGCGCGTGTCCTCGTGGGCCGCCCCGCGCGCCTGGTACTTCCGGATGCTCTTCCACTCGCGGGCGCCGCCGACGACCCACCCGTTCGGCTGCACGCGCGAGAGCAGCGTGAAGAGCACGCCGGGGTGCTTGTCGGACTGGTAGGCCGGGGCCCCGGCGCGGCTGCCGAGCTCGTTCTCGCCCTCGCCGACGAGGAAGACCCGGGCCTTCTCGAGCGGCTTCATCACGGCCGCGGGCCTCCTCCGAGGAGCGGCGCCTCGTCCGCTCCGTTGGCGTAGCTGAGCCAGAGCTCGCCGAGCGCGTACACCCTCGCCCGGTCCTCGAAGCCCGGCGTGTCCAGGATGCGCGTGGCCCTCATCCCCTGCTCGCCGACGCGCGTCACGACCGTGACCTCCTCCGGCTGGAGCTCGTTCACGACGAGCGGGCTGTGCGTCGCGAGGAGGACCTGCGTCTTCTCGGAGACGATGCGCAGCGCGCGCATGACGTCGGCGATGCGCGCGGGGTGGAGCCCGTGCTCGGGCTCCTCGACGAGGAGCAGGGGCATCGGGTCGAGGTGCGGCAGCGCCGCGAAGGCGAGATAGTAGAGCATTCCCTCGCTCATCAGCGCCGCCGGCACGACGGCGCCGCCTTCGAGCTTCACCCCGATGGCCTTCGTGGTGGAGCTCGGGTTGGCGAGGTGGATGCTCCTCACGCTGGGAAAGAGGCGGGTGAGCTCCTCGTTCAGCTCGATGTAGGCCGACAGGTCGCGGCTGATGACGGCATCGTAGAGGGCCGGCAGGCCGGTGCCGCGCTCGTCGGCGAAGCAGAGCGGCCGCCCGTCGGGGATCAGCGGGTGCGGGGCCCTCAGCGCGTCCGGGTCGAGGCGGAGCATCTGCGTGCCGCGCAGCGCCTGGACGATGTCCGGGGCGGGGCGTTCAGGGCTCGGCCCGCCGTTCGCGCCATCGTCCTCGTCGGCGTCGTCGAGCAAGGAGGGGGGCTCCAGATCTCTGGGGAACGACGTCGAGCGGACCCGCCCTGCGGCGTCGAGCTCCACGCGCCACGTCGTGCTCGCCGCCGACACCTCGAACACGGCGCCGCCGTGGGCCTTGCTCGCCGGGGCGCCGCGCCCGAGCGGGTCCGGCGCCGGCGCCCCGAGCGCCCGCTCGAGGACGGAGGAGAGGGTCCGGAGCGCGCGCAGCACGGTGCTCTTGCCGCTGTCATTGGGCCCGATGAGCGCGTGCAGCGGCGTGAGCTCCAGGGTCGTATCCTGGATGCAGCCGTAGCCCTGGATGCGGAGCTGCTCGACGTAGGGTCGGTCCATCGACGTCGACGCCAGCATACCCGCGGGCGCGCTGGCAAGGAACTTGGCCCGTCGTCGCCGGCCCCTCTACGCCGCGATCATGCGCCGCCTCCCGTCGATCGCGCTCCTCCTCGCCGCGCTGGCCGTCCCCTTGGCCAGCGGCCTCGGCGCGAGGCCCGCCAGCGCCAGCGTCGCCCATGAGTCGCCCTACACATTCGAGCAGACCTTCGGCACGGCGCTGCGCCTCGTGCGCGTCGATCTCGGCTTCAAGATCGTCGAGAAAGACGTCTCCAACGGCTACTTGCTCTTCGAGTACAGGAGCCCGGAGAGCGGCGGCAGGGTGACGCAGGGCGCGATCGAGGTCGTGAGCGGCCGCGCCGGCGTGCACGTCGCCGTGCAGCTCCCCGCGATGCCGCAGTACCACGAGCAGGTGCTCCTCGACGCCCTCGTGAAGAAGCTCGCCTCCGAGCACGGCGATCCGCCGAAGAAGGCGCCGCCGCCGCCCGTGGACGCGGGTGCCCCGCCGCCCGTGGACGCGGGCCCCCCTTCCGGCTGAGCGCAGCTCGCCGGCGCGCCGCCCCGGCCGGGCAGCGCTCGGCGCGCGCCTAGCCGCTGCGCCGTACGTACTCGAAGTCGACGGGCTTGCCCTTGAGCCCCTTCGCCGGCGCCGCGATCCAGTTCGCCATCTGCTTCGGATCGAACACGGGCTTCTCCATCAGGCTCCTCACGTACGCCTCGTCGCTCGCGGTCGGCAGCCACGCGTCGCGCCGGCGCTCCCACGCCTCCTTCGAGAGCGGGTTGCCGTCGACGTCGAAGTGGAGCCCCGCGTAGATCCCCGAGCTCCGGTGGAAGCGCCGGCTCGGCAGCCGCAGCCTGAACGGCACGCCCGCCTCCTCGATCACCCGGTTCATCTTGTCGATCCCGCGCTGCGAGTCGCTCACGTACTCGTCGCGCAGCACCTCGTTCATCGCGTTCCGGAGCGGCACCTCCTCGCGCCGCCACCCGGACACCGCGCCGCCCGCCCCCGCCACGGGCACGTCGAGCGCGTAAGCGCCGTCGATCGCCCGGTGATCCTCGTACGACTCCTCCTTCGCCCGGCCCTTCACGCTCGAGGCGAAGAACGACGCGGCGTTCGAGGAGATCTCCCCGCCGAAGAGATCGAGCGACACCGAGTACCAGAGGTTCAGGTACTTCTGCATCGTCGGCAGATCGACGCCGCCCTCGGCGCGCGCGTCCTCGTTCTTGTTGCGCTTCATCAGCTCGCACGTCCGCTGGACGATGCGGAGCAGGCCCGTCTCGCCGACGAACATGTGGTGCGCCTCCTCGGTCAGCATGAACCGCGTCGTGCGCGACAGAGGATCGAAGCCGCTCTCGGCGAGCGCGAGCAGCTGGTACTTGCCGTCGCGATCCGTGAAGTAGGTGAACATGAAGAACGAGAGCCAGTTCGTGCACGGCTCGTTGAAGGCGCCCAGGATCCGCGGCTTGTCCGGGTCGCCGCTCCGCCGCTCCAGGAGCGCCTCCGCCTCCTCCCGGCCGTCGCGGCCGAAGTGGCTTTGCAGGAGGTAGACCATCGCCCAGAGGTGCCGCCCCTCCTCGACGTTCACCTGGAACAGGTTCCGCAGGTCGTAGACGCTCGGGCAGCTCTGGCCGAGCAGCCGCTGCTGCTCCACGCTCGCCGGCTCCGTGTCCCCCTGCGTCACCACCAGCCGGCGCAGCATGTTCCGGAGCTCCCCGGGCACCTCCTGCCACACCGGCTCGCCCAGGTGATCGCCGAAGCCGATCTTCCGATCGGGCACCCGATCCGCGAGGAAGATGCCCCAGCGGTACTCGGGCATCTTCACGTAGTCGAAGTGCGCCCACCCCTCGTGATCGACGCTGATCGCCGTGCGCAGGTAGATGTCGTCCGCCTGGAAGCCCACGGGCCCCGTCTCCCGCCACCAGTCGATGAACTTCGGCTGCCACGCCTCGAGGGCGCGCTGGAGCTTCTTGTCCGACGCGAGGTCGACGTTGTTCGGGATCCTCTCCGAGTTGATGACTGCGCTCACGTCCGCCTCCAGTCGAATTCGGGGCGCTCCGGGCGCCCGTACATGGTCAGCGCGCCCCGCTGGCCCACCGCGTTGGGGCGCTGGAAGATCCAGTTCTGCCAGGCCGACAGCCGCGAGAAGATCTTTGTCTCCATCGTCTCCGGCCCGCAGAAGCGCAGGCTCGCCTCCATCCCGGTGAGCGCGTCGGGCGACAGGCTCACGCGCTCCTCGATCGCGAGCCGCACCTCGTCGTCCCAGTCCATCGCGTCCGGCGCGAAGGTGCAGAGGCCCTCCTCCAGCGCCTCCTCGGCGGACAGGAGGCCCGTCTTCTCCTTCAGCGCGGCCGCGCGCTCCGGCGCGCCCAGGAAGCGCGACGCGAGCCGCGTCAGGCCGTTCGACATCGTCAGCGGACCGAAGCTGAGCGAGCTCAGCGCGATCGTCGCGGCCGATGTGGGCGACGCGTCCTCTCCGCCGTCCAGCATGTAGGACCGGTCTGCCGCGAGGGCGAGCTCGAACAGGCTCCCCGCGAAGCACGAGCCCGGCTCGATCAGCGCGAACACGCTGCGCGCCGTGAGGTCGAGCCGCTTGAGCACGCGCCGCATGTGGAGCAGGAGCTCCTTCACGAACCAGTCGTCCCGGCTCGCCCACAGCGCCTCGTCCGCGGCCCGCACCGCGTCCGGAGAGCCGGTCGTCCTCAGGAGGACGAGGCCCACCGTCGGGTGGTTGAAGCGGAGATCGAGGAGCGCGTCGTCGAGCTCGCGGAACGCGCGGAGCGCCCACAGGTCCGCGCCGGCCCGGCGCATCCCGGCGGCGTCGAGCGGCCCATCGCGTCCGTCGCCGTCCGGCCCGAGCACGCGGATCTCCGCCGTCCGCGCGGCGCGGTCGACCTTCAGCGAGACGTGGCGGTAGTCGCAGGTGGACACGTCGCCGTCCTCGGCGCGCCGCGCCTCGAGCGGCGCGAGCTTCACCCCCGGCCCCGGCCTGTCCGGCGTCGCCGCCGCGAGCTCGGCGGCGCGCTGGGCCACCGCCTGATCGAAGCGGCTCCTCGGGATCGAGCGATCGACGAGGCCCCACTCCTGCGCGCGCTTGCCGCGCACCCCTTCGGCCAGCGTCGAGAACACGTCCGCGAGGTCGCGCCGCACCTTGCGCTTGTCCACGAGCCGCGTGAGCCCCCCCGTGCCCGGGAGCACGGCGAGCAGCGGCGTCTCCGGGAACGAGACGGCGCTGCTCCCGTCGTCGCACAGCAAGATCTCCTCGCACGCGAGGGCGAGCTCGTAGCCGCCGCCCGACGCGACGCCGTTCAGCGCCGCGAGGTAGCGCTGCCCGCTCTCGGCGCACGCCTCCTCGAGCGCGAGCCGCGTCTCGTTCGTGAACTTGCAGAAGTTGACCTTGAACGCGTGCGACGACGACCCGAGCATGTAGATGTTCGCGCCCGCGCAGAAGATCCGCGGCTGAGCGCTCGTCACGACCACCGCCTTCACCTCGGGGTGCTCGAAGCGCAGCCGCTGCACGATGTCGGCGAGCTCGATGTCGACCGCGAGGTCGTAGCTGTTCAGCTTCAGCTGGTAGCCGGGCCGCATCGGCGCGTCCTCGTCGACGTCCATCGCCACGCGCGCGATCGCCCCCTCGAACGAGAGCTTCCAGTGCCGGTAACGGCCCGGCTCCGTCTCGAAGCGGAGGGGCGGGCCCTCGCCGGATGAGCCCTCTTCCCGGGCTCGGGTCTGCGGCGCCGACGCCGCCGAAGGAGCAGAGGTGGTCGCTTCCATACCCGACGAGCCCACCACCGCGACGGGTCTCAGTCAAGCAGTATAGTTCTTGATGGCGCTGTTTTCATGAAATATAGTGCAGCAACGAGATGCCGCCCCGCCAGACATCGCCTCGGGAGCGCGCCGGGCAGAGCCAGGGCCCGGAGGCCGTCGCGGACGGCGCTGACGGTGGAGCGTCGCCGATCCTCGCGCACCTCGCCGGACGGCTCCGGCGGCGTCGCCAGGAGCTCGCGCTCACCCTGCGCGAGCTCGCCGAGCTCGCCGGGGTGAGCGAGCGCTTCCTGGTGCTGCTCGAGAGCGGGCGGGCGAACGTGTCCGTGGTGCGGCTGGAGGACATCGGTCGCGCGCTGGGCACCTCGGCCGCCGCGCTGCTCTCGGCGGGCGAGCTCGTCGAGGAGCATGCGCCGCGCGGCCCGTCGCAGGGCGAGGCGGGGGCGGCCGGCGGGGTCCTCGTCGCGCTGCTCGGCCTGCGCGGTGCCGGCAAGACCACGATCGGCGGCCGCGCGGCGGGGCGGCTCGGGGTGCCCTTCCTCGAGCTCGACGGGCTCGTGGCGGCCCGCGCCGGGATGAGCCTCGGGGCCCTGTTCGAGATCCACGGAAACGCCTACTACCGGCGGCTGGAGCGCGAGGAGCTCGGGCGACTCGCCGACGCGCGCGCCCGCGGGATCGTGGCCACGGGCGGCGGCCTGGTGACCGATCCGGCGACCTTCGAGCGGCTGCGGCGCTGCGCGGTGACGGTCTGGCTGCGGGCGAAGCCCGAGGACCACTGGCGCCGCGTGGTCGAGCAGGGGGACGCGCGCCCCATGGCCAACCGGGCCGACGCCATGAAGGAGCTCAGGGCGCTCTTCCAGGCGCGGCGCGCGCTCTATGAGCAGGCCGACTTCGTGGTGGACACGTCGGCGCTCGGACTCGCCCGCTCTGTCGATCGCGTGGTCAAGATCGCTCGTGAAGCTGGTAGAAGGGACGCGACGCGCTCGCCTTGATCTGGGGCGCGCTCCCCCCTTCCATGTCCATGCCGCGCATGAAAATTCTCTTCGTGGTGTCCGAATGCGTCCCCTTCAGCAAGACCGGTGGCCTCGCCGACGTGGCGGGCGCGCTGCCGATCGCGCTTGCCGCAGCTGGCCATGACGTGCGCGTCGTGATGCCGGGCTACCGGGTCGCCAAGCGCTACCTCGCCCGCCAGATCGCGCTCGCCGAGCAGCAGGCCGGGGGCAGCGGGGCGAGCGCCGCGAAGGCCGCCGACGCGCCGACGGTCGCCGCGGCGCAGGGCGGGGACGGGTCGTCTCCGGCGGAGCGCTTCATGCCGCACCGGTTGCCGGAGCCGCTCGGCGTGCCGCTCGGCGGGGGCGAGGCGTGGACCGGCATCTGGGAGACGCGCCTCGATCCCGGGACCCCCGACGCGCCCGCGCCCCGCGTGTACCTGCTCGAGCACGACGTGTTCTACGATCGCGACGGCATCTACGGGGACGCGCACGGCGAGTTCGGCGACAACCTCGCCCGCTACGGGCTGCTGTCGCGCGGCGCGCTGCAGCTCTGCCACGCCCTCGGCTTCTGGCCGGACGTCGTCCACGTCCACGACTGGCAGACGGCCCTGGTCCCGCTCTACCTCAACGTCCTCGAGCACCGCTCGCCGCTCGCGCGCGCCGCGTCGGTGCTGACGATCCACAACCTCGGCTACCAGGGCTGGTTCAACAAGATGCAGCTCCCCACGACGGGGCTCGGGTGGGATCAGTTCCACAGGTTCTGCCTGGAGGCGCACGACAGCATCAACCTGCTCAAGGCCGGCATCTACAACGCCACGCTCGTCTCCACGGTCTCGCCCAGGTACGCGCAGGAGATCCAGACGTGGGAAGGCGGCGAGGGGCTCGACGGCGTGCTCCGGGATCGCGGCACCGACGTGATCGGCATCCTCAACGGCATCGACGATTCCATCTGGAACCCCGCGACCGATCCCCACATCGCGGCGACGTACTCGGCCGAGGACCTGGGCGGCAAGCGCCTCTGCAAGGCGGCGCTCCAGCGCGAGATGGGCCTCGAGGAGCGCCCCGAGGTCCCGCTCCTCGGGCTCATCAGCCGCCTGGCGACCCAGAAGGGGATCGACATCCTCGCGGGCGCGCTCGACCACATCCTGTCGCTCGACGTCCAGCTCGTGGTCCTCGGCTCCGGCGAGCGCTGGGCCGAGGACCTCTTCTCGCGGATCGCCGGCTCGAGCGATCGCTTCCGTGTCCACGTCGGCATGAACGAGGGGCTCGCCCACCGCATCGAGGCGGGCGCCGATCTCTTCCTCATGCCGTCGCGCTACGAGCCCTGCGGCCTGAACCAGCTCTACAGCCAGCGCTACGGGACGCTGCCGGTCGTGCGCGCCGTCGGCGGCCTCGACGACACGGTCGAGAACAACGTCACGGGCTTCAAGTTCGAGGAGATGTCGTCGATGGCGCTCGGGAACACCGTCGCCTGGGCGGTGCACCTCTACCGCGCCGACCCGGCGTACTTCCGGACGATGCAGCTGCGGGCGATGAAGAAGAACTTCGGCTGGGCGCACGCCGCGCGGCAGTACGAGGCGCTCTACCGCCTCGCCATCTCCCGCCGCACCGGCCGCCCGCTCTGATCGCGCCCGCGCCCCCGGAGGGAGGCGCGGCGCGTTCAGAGCGCGCGGGCGGCGGCGCCTCCCTTTCCGGGAGGCGCCGCCCGGGGCGCGCTACTCCTTCTGCGGCGCGTCGGCGGGGGCGGCCGGCGCGGCCGGCTGCGCGGCCCCGGCGGCCTCGCGCGTCGCCGCCTGGCCCTTCGCCATGAGCGAGCGCGAGAGCGCCCGGTGCTTGCCCTCGATCACCGACACGAAGCTCGTGACGACCGGCAGGAACAGGGCGGGCGAGGAGATCCCCTGGTCCGTCAGCTTCGGCTCGGCCGCCTTCACGTCGCGGAGGAAGCCGTCGAGCGCGGGCGTCATGATCTTGGACCACGGGTCGGTCTGGTGGGTCGTGCCGTGGGTCTTGAGCGCCGCCGCCGATGTCTCCACCTTCTGGAGCGCGGTCTTCACCGCCGCGGGGTCGACGTTCTTGCTGGAGAGGATCACCATGAGCGCGCGCGCGTCCTCGAGGGCCGTGATCGCCGCCTTCTGGCCCTCGTCCGCCTTCGCGAGGTCGGGCATGTGCGACGAGTGCCACGAGGACACCGCGAGGCCGAGCTTGTCGGAGTGCGCGTCGAGCTTCTGGAAGTCGGCGATGAGCTTCGCGTGGAGCTCCTTGCCCTTCGCGAAGCTGTCCTTCTTGTGCTCCTCGCGCTGGTAGTAGTTGGCCGCCGAGGCGATGGTCTTCGCGAGATCGGTCGCGAACGGCGCGTACTCGGCGAGCGCGGTGTCCACGTCCGGCATGGCCGGCTCCTTGAGGCTGAGGGCGACGGTGCAGGCGCGCGCGTTGCGCTCGTGCGGCGCGCGCGCGCTGAAGTTGAACGGCCGGCGGTCGTCCTTGCCGGGCCCGGTCTTGGCGGCGGCGGCGCCGCCCGGCGCGGGCGCGGCGGCGCCGGGCACGGGCGCAGCGGCGCCGGGCACGGGCGGCTTGGCGGGGAGCAAGCCCTTGGGGGCGTCCCCGGCCTTCGCCTGCTCCTCGGTGCCGAACTTCGGGATCTTCTTCTCGCTGGGCTCGTCCTTGCCGAGGCTCGCGAGGTACGCGTCGCGGGCCTGTTTCAGCGAGAGCGTCCCGAAGTAGCAGACGTCGACGCGGTACTCCTTCAGCGACTGCGGGTCGACCTTCGTGAGCGGCGACACGGGCGTCCGCAGGCTCGCCTTGCCCTTGTTCGCCGCCGCGGAGCTTGCCGGCTCCGGCTGGGGAGGAGGCGGGTCCTCCTTGCAGCCGGCGGCACCGCTGGCAACGAGCACGAGCGCGATGGAACAGAGAGACCTGACGGAAATCATTCGGTGTGCCTCCTCGGCTGGCGCAGAACGGGCGCATCATGCCTAAGCCGGCGGCGCTTGCAACACCGGCCATGGGCGGGAACTTGCGGCGCTGGTCGGGAAAACCCCGGCTCCGGCCCCAAACCCGCGAGGTCTCCGGGTTCTTCCTGGCGTCCGCTGTGGCTGATGAAACGATCCGGGTCTAAGGTCGGCCGCGTGAAGCTGCGAAGCCTGACCCTGGACGAGCTGACCATCGACGACGAGCGCTCTTTCCGGCACGTCGCGCTCTACGACGATCTGAAGCAGGTGCTCCGGCGCGACGGGTACCGCTTCCGGGTGCCCGAGGGCGAGGCGAGCTGGGATCGCGTCGTCTTCTTGAACCTGACGTTCTGGAGCCAGAGTGAGCAGGGTGACCTGATCGCCAGCGAGCACGTCGCCGCGGACGTCGTGACGCACGTCGCATGGCACCACCTCGCCCACCGCGCCCTCCCCGCCGCGAGCGCCGGCGCTCCGCCCGGCGCGGAGGCGCTCCTGCTCGCCGAGTCCATCGCGAGCGCCTTCGATCTGTACCTCGTGGGGCGCCTCCTCGGGCACGCTCCGAACGCCGAGTTCCTGGCCACGCAGGTGCCGGCGATGGCCGAGGCGGCCGAGGCGAGCGGGCTCTCCGATGCCGGCTTCGAGGCGCTCCTGGAGAGCGTGTCCGCGGATCCGGAGCGCGCCTTCGAGGACCTCCGCGCCCTGCTCTTCGACGTGACCACGGCGCTCCTGCCCTGCGATCGCCTGAGCCGCGCGGCCGAGATCCTCTCCGGCTTCGACGCGCACCGCTTCGCCCCGCTCCTCCACCACTACGAGCTGTCGAACTGGCTCCTGTCGACCCGCGCTCCCGGGTCCCCGCCCGCCCCCGATCCGGTCGCCCGCGCCGTCGACGCGGCGCTGCGGAGCGCCGCGGTCTCGCTGGAGTGGCTGGAGCAGCGCTGGGTGCGCCCTCCCGCGCCGCTGCCGGTGAGCGCCGAAACGCCCTCCGCATAGGGCGGAACCTCGCGAAGGCTGGGGTGGAGGGGGTGGGATCCGGAGGAGCGGAGCGGGCGAGCCAGAGGGCGACCGCCCCGGTCACTTGCCAAGAAGATTGCGCGCCCTGACGAGCTGCGCGATTCTCCTCCCACGGTGCAACTCGCCTGCTCTGTCTGCAGGGCCTACGTGGAGATCGGGGTAGGACGCGAGATGCGTCCGTCCCTGCCGTTTGTCTGCAAATCCTGCCGTACGAAGAGCAAGCAGTTGGCGTCTGACCGGGGCGAGCCGCGGTCGTCCCCCTCGGTCGTTCCGAGCTCCGCGAGCGGGCGCGACCGGCGCGAACCGCCGAGCGAGCCGGAGCGGGGGAAGCCGTCCTCCGGTCGTGCGCCCGAGAGGGAGCCCGAGCTGCCCGGCGACCTGCTGGACGCCGAGACGACGCTCCCGGGCGCGGGCATCCAGCGCAGGCCGGCGCCCGCGGGCGACCCGGAGCGGCGCGCGACGTCGGCTCCGCCCGCGCGGAAGCGAGGGCTCACGCTCGCGGAGCGGATCGCGCAGCAGGAGCTGGACGCCGCGCCGGAGTCGAGCCCGAGGGCGCATCAGCTGGATGCGCTCGACGTGGCGGCGGAGGCCTCGCTCGAGCACGCGGTGGTGACGCCGGACGGCGGGCTGGGGCGGCGTGAGGTCCCGATGCGGCCTCGCACGTTCGCCGGCGTCCCCTGGGAGGACTCGCGCCGCGGCGGCGGGGCGGCGCCGTCGACGGGCGGCCGGAGCCCGTCGGCGCTCCCTCCCGCCGACTCCGATCCCGTCTCGATCCAGGATCTCGCGCAGATGCTCTCCCCCGGGGTCGAGCCGCCCTCGCTCTCCTTCGGGTCGGGGGCCGCCGAGGACGAGCGCGCGAGCCATCGCGCGCCGGCGCCCGAGGCCGCCGCGAGGCCGCGCGCTGTCGCACGGTCGCCGGTCCCGGTCCGGCCGCCGGCGCGGCGAGAGCACCGCGTCACGACGGCGGCGGTGCGACCGCGGTCCGCGGCCACTCCGCGCGCAGGCGCCTCCACTCGGCCTGTCGCGCCGCCGTCCGAGATGCCGCCGGCGCCGCTGTCCGAGATGCCGCCGGCGCCACTGTCGATCGACGAGGCCCGGCCGTCGTCTCACCGCTCGTCGCCCGAGCTCCGCCTCCAGGACGTGCAGGCGATGGCGGCGCTCGCCCCGCAGCCTCTGCCGTCCACGCGGCGCGTCCGGTCCGGCCTGGGACCCGCGGACGCCTCTCCGGCGGACCTCGCCCTGCTAGGGTCGCTCGCTCCGCCGCCGTTCGCGAGCCCGCCGCCTGTCGCGACCCCGATGCGCGCCGCAGAGGCGTCGCGGCCAGAGCGCGCGAAGCCGAAGGCGGCGGAGGCGCAGGGCGCCGCGGAAGGGCTGCGCGAGCAGGGGAGCGACGAGCGGCCCTCACGCGAGCCGCTGGCGCGCGCGAGCAACGCCCCCAGGGCGACCGCCCGTCCGGCGGGCGACCCGATCAGCCAGACCGATCTTCGGGGGCGCGCCGGTCGCAAGGAGGACTCGGGTCTGATCGATCTGCGCAGCATGGCGCCGCCGCCTGACGCGGCGGGTGAGGCGCGCCGCAACGAGAGCCGAGCCGACGAGGAGATCCTGAGCATCAGCGGCGGGCTGTTCGAGGGAGCCGGCGCTGAGCGCAGCTCGTCTCAGTCGTTCCCTGAGCAGCCCATCGAGCCCGACCTCGTGGCCGTCGAGGGGCACACGTCCTCCGAGGATTCCGAGGAAGAGACGCCGGTGCGCACCTCGATCACGGCCAGCTCCCTTGTATCCGAGGGGCTGCGCATCTTCTCGACGCCGGCGTCGCGCCAGTACATGGCGATCACCGGCTGGGTGACCGTCGTCTTCATCGTGTTCGGCGCCGCGCTGTACCTCGCGCAGGCCCACGGTCGATCGTCCAGCGCCACGGCGAGCCAGCCCGCGCCGGCGAGCAGCAGCGGCGCGCTCGCCGCCGCTCCGCCGGAGGCGGCGCTGCCGTTGCCGGCTGCACCTGCCCCCGCCGACCAGGCCGCCGACCGCGAGCCGTCCCTCGATGACGAGCCGATCGCGGACCTGCCGGCCGTCGCCCCCGGCGTCGCGGAGGAGGCGCCGGTCGCATCCGCCTCCGCCGTCTCGACGGGCAAGCCGGCCGCGTCGCCCCCCCCCGAGCCGGCGCAGGCGGGCGCTGCACCGGGGCCGGCGCCTCCGCCGAGCGCCGCGCCGGCGGCGAGCGTCGCGCCCGCGGCGGGCACCGCGCCGGCGGCGAGCGTCGCGCCCGCGGCGGGCACCGCGCCGGCGGCCAGCGCCGGCCCGCGTGTTGGTGAGGAGGCTCAGGCCACCGAGAGGCCAGCCCGGGACGCGGCGCCGGCCGCGCCCGAGCGCTCAAAGCCGGCGGTCAAGCCGCCGCCGGCGGCCTCGCAGCTCCTGCCGGCGAAGGACGAGCCGGCCCGCTTCGATCAGAGCGCGGCGAGCAGCGCCCTCGCGTCCGCGGCCGCCGCCGCCGCCGGCTGCACCGGCGAGGGGCTCACGGGCACGGCCCGCGTGGCCGTCACCTTCTCGCCCTCGGGCAAGACCATGTCGGCGCGCGTGGAAGGGGGCGATCTCGTCGGGACCGCCACCGCCGCGTGCATCGCCGCCGCGTTTCGCAGCGCCACGGTGCCGCCTTTCGAGGGGATCCCGGTCACCGTCATGAAGCAAGTGAAGATCCGCTGACGACGGGCCGAAAGCTTCCTATCCTCCCGCCGCTGTGCTGGTCGCGCTTCGGGTCAAAAACTTCATCCTGATGGATGCTCTCGAGCTCCGGCTCGAGCCTGGCTTCAACGTGCTCACCGGCGAGACGGGCGCGGGCAAGTCCATCGTCGTGGGCGCGCTCTCGCTGGTCCTCGGCGGTCGCGCGAGCGCGGAGCAGGTCCGCCCCGGCGCGGACGACGCCGAGATCGAGGCGCTCTTCGACGTGCGCAGCTCGGATCGCGCGATGGCGATGCTGGACGCCGCCGGCATCGCGAGCGACGGCGAGATCGTGATCCGCCGCGTGATCCAGGCGACCGGCCGTTCGCGCGCCTACCTGAACGGCCGCCTCTGCACCGCGGGCGAGCTCCAGGCGTTCGCCCCGGAGCTCGCCGACGTCGCCTCGCAGCACGAGAGCGTCGCGCTCACCGACCCGTCGACGCACCTCGGCTACCTCGATCGCTTCGGCCGTCTGGTGCCGGCGCGCAGCGAGCTCGCGGCGGACGTCAGCGAGCTCGAGGCGCTCACCGCCCAGCTCAGGGCCGCCCGCGAGCTGGAGCGCGGCCGCGCCGAGCGCGAGGCGTTCCTCTCCTTCCAGCTCCAGGCCATCGACGCGCTCTCGCCGCGCCCCGGCGAGCTCGCCGATCTCGCGGCCGAGCGCAACCGGCTCCGCCACGCGGGCCGCCTGCACGACATCACGCGGCGCGCGGCGTCCCGCCTCGATCAAGGGGACGACGCGATGTGCGACGAGCTCGCGCGCCTCGCCTCGGAGCTCCGGGCCGCCGCGGAGATCGACCCTGTCCTCGACGACGTCGCCCGCGCCGTCGACGGCTGCTGGACGGAGCTCAGCGAGGCGGCTCGCCAGATCGGCCGCTACGCCGAGCGCGCGGAGGCCGATCCGGATCGCCTCTCCGAGATCGAGGATCGCATGTACCGCCTCGAGGGCCTGCTCCGGCAGCACGGCCCCACGCTCGACGACGTGCTCGCCGCGCGGGCGCGCCTCGCGGCCGAGCTGGAGCACCTCTCGGGGGTCGAGAGCCACGTCGCGGAGCTCGATCGGCGGCGCGACGCCCTGCTCGCCGTCGCCGCGGATCGCGCCCGCAAGCTCTCGGCGAAGCGGCGGAAGGCCGGCGAGAAGCTCGGCGCCGCGATCTCGACGGAGCTCGCCGACCTCGGCATGGGCGGCGCGCGGGTGGTCGTGGACATCGAGCCGCACGGCGGCGACCGCGCCGCGCTGGTGGTCGACGGCGCCCGCCTCGGCCAGGACGGGATCGACCGCGTCGAGTTCCTCATCTCGCCCAACAAGGGGATCGAGCCTCGCCCCTTGCGCCGCATCGCCTCGGGCGGCGAGCTGTCGCGCGCGTTGCTCGCGCTCAAGCGCGTGCTCGCGGAGTGCGGGCCGGCGGGGCTCTACGTCTTCGACGAGGTCGACAGCGGCGTCGGCGGCGCCGTCGCCGACAAGATCGGGCGCGCGATCGGCGACGTGGCGCGCCACCACCAGGTGCTTTGCATCACCCACCTGGCGCCCATCGCGGCGTTCGCCAGCGCGCACTTCGTCGTCGCCAAGGAGAGCGCGGGCGGCATCGCGAAGAGCTCGGTCTCGCGCGTCGACAAGAAGGACCGCATCGCGGAGGTGGCGCGGATGCTGTCGGGCGCGAAGGTCACCGGCGCGTCGCTCAGGGCCGCGACGGAGCTCATCGAGGCAGCCCGCCTCTAGAGCGAGCGGCGGTCACCCGCTTCGGATACGGGCCCATCTCGGCGTCTTCGGTGCTCAGCGCACCGGAGTGCGCTTGCGCGCCGAAGACGCCGATCTGGACCCGTCTCCTGTGCGGGTGACCGCCGCTCTGCGACGGTCGTACCGAGGCGGGGCCGGCGCGGATCAGCCGCGCGGCGCGGATCAGCCGCGCGGCGCGGATCAGCCGCGCGGCGCGGATCAGCCGCGCGGCGCGGATCAGCTCCGCGCGAGCGCGTAGTCGTTCAGATCGACGCGGATCATGTCCTTGAGCCAGGGGTGCACCGTGATCGCGGTGCGGTACAGCCCCTGGGCGATGCGCCGGTAGCTCGTGTGCCCCTGCTTCGCCGAGCGGAGCTCGATGACGTGGAAGAGCTCACGCAGGCTCAGCGTCCAGAGGGTCCTCACGCGGAAGCCGAGCGGCACCGCGTACTGCGCCTCCAGGGGGTAGCGCTCCTCCATGGCGTGCCAGGCGTCGCGCGCCGCGAGCATCGCGTCCTGGTAGGCCTCGGCGTAGCCGAGCTCCGACAGGGCCTGCGGCGTCTCGAAGCCGAGGCGGCAGGTGAGCCGCTGCGTCGCGGGCGTCAGCATCCGGTGGCGCTGCAGGTCGCGGTAGGCGCCGTAGTCGAGCATCAGCTCGAAGGTCATCGTCGACGCCTCGAACGCGCGCGGCGGCGCGTCGTACGGGCCGCGCTTCTCGCACGCCGCCTGCGCGATGGCGATGAGCTCCGGCAGCGTCGCGCGGCGGAGCGCGTCGCCCAGGTTGTAGGCGTGCGCGCCCGGGTCGCTGCCCTCGTACGCCAGCGCGAGCGCGATGCGCTCCAGCGCGTCCTTGTCGTAGCGCACGAGCCGGACGGGCTGGTTGATCACCATCGTCGCGCTCACGCCCTCCTCCGGCGGCGTGTAGACCCGCTTCATCGCCGCGGCGACGGTGGCTTGCAGCCCCTTCCGGAGCTCGTTGGGCGCGGCGTACTTCACCAGCGTCGGGGTCACGGCGAGCGCCGCCGCATGCATGTCGCGGGCGACCCTGCGCACCTCCTCGAGCGGGTGCGACATCATCTTCGTCAGCAGGATCTCGAGCGCCCTCGCGTTCGCGGTGAGGCCGATGTTCGTCCGCGTCCCCGCCGGCAGGAGGCCGCGCAGCAGATCGCACGCCTGCGAGCGCAGCGCTCCCCTGTAGGCGGCGTCCGACATCTTCTCGGGCTTCGGCTCGCGCGTGCTCAGCCGCTCGGTCACCTTCGGGACCAGGTCGAGGTAGGTCGCGAAGAGCCGCTCGCTGGAGGCCTGGTACCTCGCGCTGTCCTTCGCGTCGATCTCCGGCAGGTCGACGAACGAGTGCTGATCGAAGACGACGTAGCGCGTGCTCTTCTCCGTGTACGAGCCGAGCCTCAGGTCCTCGATCACCTTGGAGGCGACGATGCTCACGTTCTCGAGCGCGAGGTGCACCACGGCGTGCTCTGCGACGGACGCGTGGCCGTAGCCGACGACCCACTTCTCGTGGAAGCTTCGCGCCTTGTCCGACGCGAACGCGAGCCCCCGGCGCGGCCGGTCGCCGGCTTCGGGGGCCACGTCGAGCTCCTCGTCGCCGAGCAGGCGTGCCAGGTTGGTGCGCAGATCATCGCGGCTGCGCGAGTAGTACGCGAACAGGACGGCGATGACTTCTTCCGGCAGACCCGACAGCGAGAACACGTCAGCCGTCAGGCTCGACACATACGGCGCGATTCTGGCACGCGACGCTTCGTCCAAGGCCATGCCCTGCTTCTACCCCTAATCCTCGGCCGATCGGTCGACAAAACTCCGTTCCGATCGACGGCACCGGTCCACCTCGGCCCTCCTGGTCGGGCCCGGCCGGCGCGCCCTGCCTGCGCGCGGCGCACAGCGCCGGCGCGCGCCGCGCCTCAGAGCGCCCGCGCCGCGGAGACGGCGAACGGATCCGCGAAGATCTCGCTGTTCGCGAGCGGCCGGCTGCGCCGGGTCAGCACCTCGCAGCCGGTCCTCGTGACGACGATCGTGTGCTCGAACTGCGCCGACAGCGAGCGATCGGCGGTCAGCGCGGTCCACTTGTCTTCCAGGATCTCGACCTCGTAGGTGCCGATGTTGATCATCGGCTCGATCGTGAAGCACATGCCGGCGCGGAGCCGGGTGCCGCTGCCGTACTTGCCCACGTGCGAGACCTGCGGCGCCTCGTGGAAGCGCCGCCCGATGCCGTGGCCGACGAAGGCCCTCACCACCGAGCACCCCTCGGCCTCGGCGAACTCCTGGATGGCGGCCCCGATATCGCCGAGGCGCGCCCCGTCCCGGACCTGCGCGATGCCGAGCTGCAGGCTGCGCCGCGACACCTCGGTCACGTGCTTCGCCTCCGGCGACGGCTTGCCGATGTAGAACGTCGCGGAGGTGTCTCCGTAGAAGCCGTTGTAGATGGTGGTGACGTCGACGTTGATGATGTCGCCCGGCTCGAGGACGCGGTCGCACGGGATGCCGTGGCAGACCACCTCGTTGATCGACGTGCAGACGCTCTTCGGGAACCCGTGGTAGTTGAGCGGCGCGGGGTAGCCGCCGCGTCGGATCGTGTCCTCGTGGACGAAGGTGTTGATGTCCTCGGTGGTGATGCCGGCGCGGATCATCTCGCCCACCGCGAGGAGCGTCTCGGCCGCCATCTGGCTGGCTACCCGCAGTGCGTCGACTTCCTTGATCGTCTTGATGCTCACGTTGCTCACGGCGCAGACAGCTCCCCGAGGACGACGGCCTCCTTGACGGCCGCGGCGACCTCCGCTGTATCAGGTGAAAGGTGCCAGTGGATCTCCGGCTCGCCGTCCTCGCCGGCGAAGCGCCGGATGAAGGCGATGAAGGTGAGCCCGCGGAGCCGCGCGTCGACCGCCTTGGCGATGCCGAACGCGCGGCTGCTCGGGCGGATGTGGAGCTCGAACGTCCGATCCGGCACCCTGGGTGTGGCCAGGGGAGGGTAGCCGACCTGGATGCCGAGGTGATAGGTGCTCTGTTCTCCGATCGAGTCGACGGTCACCGTGCTCACGCGGACCCGCGCGACCACGTCGGCTGTCTGCGCCCTCTCCCGGAGGAACGGGTCGGATCGGGGCGAGGGGCCGTCCAGCGAGAAGCCCACGGCGGCGGGCTCGATGTTGTCGTCGAAGACCTCGCGCGCATGCCCCTCCCACGCGGCCGCCCCGCCCAGCGGGTCGACGGACGTAGCGGGGCGCTCCTGGTCGGCGACGCAGCCGCCGGCGGGGCCAACGGTCGCCAGCGCGGCGAGCGCGAGGCGAAGGGGAGCGGCACCGGCGGCAGGGATCATCCTTGGGACCGGAGCTCGTAGCACGTTGCCCGGCCTCTGTCAGGACCCGGCACACATCGGTTGTCCTCTGCTACAAGTGCTTACACGCGCCTGCGCGCGCTGTTGAGGCCGTTTTCCCTCTCGTCGCCCGCGTTCGCGGCCGGTCTTCCGCCTCTGCGCTCCGCGCGCCCGGCGTTCGTCCTTCACCGGCTCCACCGGACCGGCTCCATCGATCCGGCCGAGCCGCCGTCCAACGTCGGCGGTTGGCCCCGGTCGGCGGGGATCCTATTCTCCCGTCCTACCGCTGGTGCTAGCGTTCCCCGGCTTGCCGGGTGGGGTTTCTAACTTTTGCGATTGCAGAGCGCGCAGGGACAGCGCCTGCGCCGGCTGGAGGAAGAACATGAAAGCGAAGAGGCTCCTGGGAGCAGCGTTGGCCGTCGGGCTGGGCCTTGCGGCGATCGCGAGCACGACCGAGGTCGCTGCCCAGCCGAAGAAGGAGAAGAGCGGGGCACCTGCCCGGCCCGCCGAGCCGCCGGCGACGAAGAAGACGATCGCGCTGACCCCTCCGGGGATCGCATGGGGGATGAGCACGAAGCAGGTCGCGGCCCTGATCGACAAGATGCTCGATGCGGCATACGTGCCGCGTTACAAGGCGACGTCGCCCGGCGTGAAGATGAGGGCGCTCGACGCCGAGCTGGCCGAGGAGAAGAGCGCGTTCCGCCGCAGCCGCATCGACTTCGGCAAGCTGCCGACGGGCATGGACGCGACGCCGCTCAAGGGCGAGTACACCTACCTCAACAAGGAATCGATGATGACGCTGACCCGCGACGGCGGGAAGCGGTACTTCTTCTTCATCCAGGACAAGCTCTGGAAGATCATCGACGAGCACGCGCTGGGCGAGGGCAACGCGCGCGGCAAGGACTACCAGTCCGCCGTCGTCAAGCTCTCGACGACGTTCGGGTTGCCTGGCCGCGTGACGCCGCCCGAGCCGGAGAAGGGCCGCTACGTCACCGAGGTCGACTGGAAGGACGCGGCCACGCACTTCCGCGCGATCGAGCGCAGCGAGGGCGAGATCGCCTTCGCCTACGAGGACCTGGTGACGCTCAGCAGCCTCGAGTCGCTCCGCCCCAACAAGCCGGTCGACGCGAACGCCATCGACCCCGCCGTCGCCTCCGCCGTCCGCAAGGCGGAACCCCCCCCGGGCCCCCCTCCCACCGACAAGCCCGGCAAGAAGAAGTAACCCTTCGTCCTCCCGCCCCATGGTGCCGCGCCCGCGGCGCCCCCGCTCTCGACCCCCAGAGCCACGCTTTCGGCGCGGACCCGCACAGGAGACGGGCCCAGATCGGCGTTTTCGGCGCGGAGGCGTACTTCTGTACGCCGAGCACCGAAAACGTCGAGATGGGCCCGTATCCGAAGCGGGTCCGCGCCTCAAGAAATGAGGGAGGCGCCTTCGGGGACGCGCATTCCGTTGGTCACGACGACCCGCGCAGACGGCGCGACCGCGAGCACCGCCGGCTCGATCACCGCGCGCGCGGTGAGCATGGCTCCGGGGCAGCCCGAGCATGCGCCGGCCAGGTGGAGCGTCAGGTGGTCGGGCTCGACGGCCACGATGTAGAGCTCACCGCCGTCGGCTCGGACGAGCGGCGCGATGACCTCGCGGCAAACCTTGAGAAGCTGATCGATGGAAGCCGGCATGGGGGGGTGGGCTCGACAGCGCGAGCCAGCCGCGAGCCTAGCACGGCAGCGCTCGATCGGGAGATCGGCCCCGCCTCGCTGCCGGCTGTCACGGCGCCGAGGCGGCGGCCCGGGGGCCGGCGCTCGTCTCGGCGCTGAGGGTCGACGCTCAGGGCCCCGCG
This sequence comes from Sorangium sp. So ce887, assembly GCF_051521455.1. Lineage (NCBI taxonomy): Bacteria > Pseudomonadati > Myxococcota > Polyangiales > Polyangiaceae > Sorangium > Sorangium sp. So ce887. Next base: position 1,634,192 of record NZ_CP150354.1, read on the forward strand.
CTCAGAGCGTCGAGATGAGCGCGGCGACGCCCGCGTCGGCGGCGAGCTCCGGCGTGCGCTGCGCCGCGGTGCCGAAGGTGCGCCCGGCGATCTCGAGCGTCCCGCTCCACGGACCCGAGGCGGTCTTCGCCGGCAGGTCGAGCTTCTCGAGCGCCTCGGTGTTGACATCGGGCGTCACCGGTCCGCCGTACGCCTTCGCGCCCTTCCACGCGAAGACATAGAGCAGCGGCGTCGCCTTCAAGCCGTCGCGCTTGGCGATCTCGGCGATCTCCCGCTTGGCCGCCTCTTGCAGCCGGTACGCGTAGGCGCGGAACGACCAGCCCGTGACGAAGAGGCCCTTGAGCTCGCCGTCGCTCGCCTTGACCGGATGCGCGGCGACCCACTGGAGATCGGGGCCATTCCTGACGCCGCGCATCTCCTGCATCTCCCCGAACGCCTCGACCAGCCCGCTGCCCGGCGCCAGCACCTTCCTGAGCTCGGGGAACGAGGCCAGGACGGACCTGTTGGCGAGCATGTCCGGATCGGCCTCGCTGCGCAGCACCGTGCCGCTCGGATCGGCGAACGAGAAGAAGGTGCTCTTCGCGAACTCGAGCTCCTTGACCGAGGCGCGCGCGCCCGCGATCGCCCGCTGGAGCCCGAGCAAGTTCGCGCCCGGGTCGGTGTCCACCAGCGTCGCGAGCTTCTGCGAGCCCGCGGGGAGGCCCGTCCGCACCTGGCCGACGTCCTCCGCGACGACCGGAGCGAGCTTGGCGCAGAGCTCCGTGGCCTGCTTCTGTGACGTCTTGCCATCCTCCTGACACGCGCTCACGAGGACGGCGATCAGCGCACAGGTGAGCACGACGGGCTTGCTTTCGCTTCGGGCGAGGGTTGAAGAGCGCATCATCGAGAACGACTCTCCACGGGGAGCGGTGTTCCGTCGGCCAGGACCATCGCGCCTCAAAGGGTTTCCGGGGTTACAAAGACGATCTCGATCCGCGCGTTGCGGGCGCGCTCGCTGCCGCCCGGGTCGACGACCGGGGCCGCCGATCCCGCGAGGAACGGTGCGATCCGCGGGGTCGCGGGGGCCCCTGCGGCGTTCGCGCCCTGCGCCGGATCGAGGGCACGGACGACGGCATCGGCCCGCGCGGTCCACGCGGGCTCTTCCCTGGCGCTGATGTCCCGGTCCGTGTGCACGACCACGGCCACGGGGAACGAGGGGTGCGCGGCGGCGACCCGCGAGAGATCGCGGAGGCGCGCCTCGCCGGCCTTCGTGAGGGCGTTGCCGGCGAACAGGCCCCGGAGCGTGACCGCGATGCCGCGATCGTCGCGAACGGGCGACCAGGTGCCCGCGGCCGAGAGCTCTGCGAGCAGCGCGTCGCCGGCGCCGGGCGCGCGGGTCACCGGCGTGGCGGTGCGGCGCGCGGCGGTCAGCACGGCGAGGCAGCCTGCACGCGCGCGGGAGGCCTGGTCGATGGGCGCCGGGATGGCGCGGGCAGAGCCGCCGGCCTCGGCGAGATCTGCGTCGAGCTTCTTGATCGCGGCGGTCGCCTCCTCGATCTGCGCCGCAAGGTTGCCGCGGCCGGGCTGTGCGCTGCTGGGCTGCGCGGCGCTGGCGGGCTGCGCGGCGCTGGCGGGCTGCGCGGCGCTGGCGGGCTGCGCGGCGCTGGCGGGCTGCGCGGCGCTGGCGGGCTGCGCGGCGCTGGCGGGCTGCGTGCCGCCGGGCTCCGTGCTGTCGGGCTGCGTGTCGCTCGGCGGCCCCGGCGCGGCCAGGAGGCGCGCTGCACCGCACAGGAGGCGGGCCTGGAGCGCGAGCGAGCGCGCCGCTGCGAGGCGCGCCTTCTCGCGATCCGCGTCGGCCTTGCCCGACGGGACCACGGGCTGCGCGTCGCGCGCGACCTTGATCCGCATGTCGAGCGCGTCGACCTCGGCCGCGACGCGCGCCTGCTCGGCCTCGAGGCCCGCGAGGGACGCCTCGCCGGCCGAGCTCTGCGCCTTCGCCTCGGTCTCGGCCGCCTCGGCCCGGGCCACCCGCGACAGCGCGTGCGCGTGCGCGTGCGCGGCGACCGCCTGCTCGCCGAGGATCTGCGCCCCGGATTGATCCTTGTTGTCGAGCGCGGCGAGCGCGTCGCCACGGAGCTTCTCCGCCCGGGCGAACGCGCCCGGCGCGTACCGCTTCGACTCGGCTGCGGCCGCCCCGGCGCGGACGTGATCGAGCTCATCGAGCACCACGGGCCGCGGAATCGGCGCGCACGCGCCGAGGAGCACCCCCGCGACGGCGACGGTTGCGAGGCGGCGCGCGCTCAAGGCGTTGCCTCCTTGCTCGCCGGAGCCGCCGTCTTGCCCGCGTTCCCGCTGCCCTTCGCGGCGGCGGGCGGCCGTTGAGCCGCCGGCGTCCCCGGCGTCGCCCCCCTGCCAGTCGCCTTCTTGCCGGCCTCGATCCGCTGCGCTTCCACGCTGCTCGCCGCCCTGGTCGCCTCGCGCGCCTCGGCCTCGATCCGATCGAGCTCCGCCGCGGCGCGGCCACGCCGCGCCTGCGTCTCCTCGAGCAGCGCGCGTGCCCGCTCGAGCTTCGTCTCGACCTCGCGCGCCCGCTTCGCCGCCTCCACCGCCGCTGCCTCCGCCGCGGCGGCCCGCAGCAGCGTCTTCGCTGTTTCCGCCCACTCGAGGGCCACCGCGTCGAGCCGCCGCGCGTTCGTCGCGTCGCCCGCCGCGCGCGCGCCGTGCGCGCGCTGGAGCGCCTGCTTCGCCTGCGCCACCGGCTCGCCCACGACCTTCGCGTCGCTCCTCGCCGGCCCTCTCGCCGGGGCCGGCTCGTCGCGCGGCGCCCCGTCGGGGGCCTTCTCGCCGTCGGGGGCCTTCTCGCCTCCAGCGGCCTTCTCGTCGGCGGCGGGTGAAGGCGCCGTCGCGACGCGCCCCTCGACCTCGTGGAGGATCTGCGCCACCTTGGCGCCGTCACCGGGCGGCGGCGCGGGCACCGTGGCGAGCGGCCTCTCTCCTTCGCCGTGCGCAAGGGCATCGCCGCTGCCGAGCGAGGCCGCGAGGGCGAGGAGCAGCGCTTGGCTCGACCGGCGCCGCCGCGCGTCGCAGAGCATGGGGCGGGAACGCACGTCCGCCAGGTAGCAAACAGGGCCTCCGCGAGCAAGCGCGGCGGGCCGTCCGCGCGCTGCCTGCGAACGCCGCGCGGAGAACGCGGGCCGCGCGCGCGTCAGTCCGGCAGGAAATTGCGGATGGCCCAGTCGATCTGCTGCTTGTGGCGCTCGACCAGCTCCTTCCTGCCGCCTGCCTCGTGGAGGAAGACGCGATCTTCGTTGACGAAGACGGCGAGGTAATAGAGGTGCGCCTCCTTGCCCTCGTCGTGCCCGAAGCGCAGCTGGACGCCCGGCAGGCCGTTCCGGCTCTTCACGTCGGCCTTGCCGAGCAGCGCGTAGCCGCCGCCCTCGCGTAGCCGCTTCTCGACCACGCGCGACCAGAACGCGAGATCGCCCTCCGGCTCGTTCTCGAAGGCGCGGATCCCGAGCACCAGCCCCTCGGCGGTGGTCGCGCGGTACTCGTCGTCGCCGTAGCGATCCCCGAGGTCGACGAAGCCCGGCGGGGTCGCGGGCACGAAGGGCCGGCCGCAGCCGAGCGGCGCCGCGGCGGCGGCGAGCGAGGCGATGAGGACGAAGGCGTGGCGAAGGGAGTGGATCATCGGAAGCGCCCCGGTCACAGGTTGAGGAGCCGCGAGAGGCCGAGCTCGTTGAGCCAGTCGATCGGGAGCCGCGGGCCCGACGGGGTGATGGTCTCCGTCGAGCGCGACTGGAAGGAGACGGTGAGGGTCGAGAACGCGACCCGATCGCGCAGGAACTTGAGGCGCCCCTCGAGGCGCTCGAGCTCGCCGGCGACGCGCGCGAGCTCGCGCTCCAGCTGGATCGACTCCTCGACCTTGGCGGCCTTCTCGAGGAGCTTCTCCAGGCGATCGCGCACGGCCCGCGCGTTCCGGATGCGGATCCCGAGATCGAAGAACTCCTCGGTGACGTCCTCCGCGACCACGTTGCGCTGGAGGATGTCGCCGAGGCCCTCGAGGCGCTTCAGCGCCTCGTCGAAGCGGGCGGCGGGGATGCGGATGGTGATCGTCCGGTCGTCGCGGCGGGCGAGGAAGCCACCGAGGTCCCGGGCGAGCGCCTCGACCTTGCCGAGCGACGCGCCCACCTCGAACACCGCCATCGCGATCTGCGCCGTGTAGATGAGGAGGGGCGCAGGCGCTGCGCTCGTCTCGGCGGCGCCCTGGTGCGCGCCCTGCGCGGCAGCGCCGGCCGGCGTCGCCGCGGGCTGCGGCGCAGGGCTCGTCGGCGCGGGCCGGGCGGCCGCGGGCTGCGCAGCGCGCCCGGGCCCGGGCGACGGCGGCGCCGCCTTGGCGAGCGCGACCGTGCTCGCCGACGCGTCGAGGTCGACCGACTCCTCGCTCGACGCCTCGCTGGTCCTCACGACGCTGGGCAGCTCCATCCCCGTGATCGGATCCTGCGGCGATGGCGGGGCCGGAGCCTGCGTCGCCACGGACATCGGCGCGCCCCCCGCGTACATCGGCGCGCTCGCGGCGTAGCCCTCGGTGGAGCGGCTGGATGCGCAGGCGGCAGGGCCTGCGAGCAAGGCAAGGAGAGCCCAGGAGGGCAGCGTTCTTCGCATGGTTCCTCGGAGCGTGGAGCCGGTGACAGGCGCAGAACGCGCTGCCTCGATCGACCTTACACCGCTTGGCGGCGAGCGCCTCCCGGCGGGGCCTCGGCGCAGATCAACTGGCGGCGAGCGCCTCCCGGCGGGGCCTCGGCGCAAACCAGCTGGCGGCGAGCGCCTCCCGGCGGGGCCTCGGCGCAAATCAACTGGCGGCGAGCGCCTCCCAGCGGGGCCTCGGCGCAAATCAACTGGCGGCGAGCGCCTCCCGGCGGGGCCTCGGCGCAAATCAACCGGCGGCGAGCGCCTCCCAGCGGGGCTTCGGCGCAAATCAACTGGCGGCGAGCGCCGCCTGGCAGCACATCTACGTAAGCCAGCTTGCTCGCGCTCTCCGCCTGGCACCACCTGGGCGTAAGACGTCTTACCGCGACCGCCGTCCGCCGCATGCTCCCCGCCAGTAGACCGCCGCGTGTCGGCCGGCGGGCGGTAGTAGAAGAAAGAATACTTACGTTGGTGCGGCGTAGCGCGCCAGCTGGAGCAGGGGGCCCTGCATCACGCGCCCTGGCGCGGGGGGGCTTGTCGTGGCGGAGGGGGGAGGAGCGCCGGGTTCAGGCGCCGTCGAAGGCGTCATCGTCGTCGCTGGCGGGCGGCGCGACGTTATCGATCGGCGCGGGCTCGTCCGCGCCCTCCGCGCCGGCTTTGCGCCCACGCCGGTCGGCCCGGGCGGACTCGCGGCGGAGCCGGTCGAGGAGGCGGCCTTCGATCTCGGCGGTCGCCGCCTTCTCGAGGGCGAGGTTCGTCTCGACGGCCCGGACCACGCGGATCCAGGCGTTGCGGGCGTTCACCGCGTCGCGCGGCGTCGCCCCGTCGGTGCTCGACTGGGCGCGCAGCGCGAGCTGCTCGCGCTGCGCTTCCACCTTCTGGAGATCGAGCGCGGCCGCGACCCAAGCGTCCACGACCTGCGCGAGCGGCCCCTCGGGCGTCTTCAGCTTCCTGAGCAGCTTCTCCGAGGCCTCGTCGAGCCGGGACCGGAGCAGCTTGGCGTCGCCCGCCTGATCGCCGTAGCTCCGCGAGATGGCCTTGAGCCCCGCCGGCGCGAGCCGATCGCGCAGGTCGAGGAGCGCCGCCGCGAGCGCGGGGTCGTCGGTGATCTCGGCGAGCGCGCCGAGGTAGTTGTACGTCCCGCGGAGCTTGCGGTCGTGCGTCGCGTCGAGCGAAATGGCCGTCTCCATGAGCGCCTTCGCCTGCTGCTGCAGGCTGGAGCCGAGCCGCTGCGTGGTCAGGAGCCGGTCGTGCGCCTCCTCGACCGCGGGCACGAGCGGCGCGAGCAGCGGCAGCGACGTGAAGACCTTCCGATCCTGCTCCGGATCGAGCCATGGGCCCGAGATGTTGACCATCGCCTGGGGGCTGAGATTGCGATAACCCATGAGATACCCTCCTTTCCAAGGGGTGCCCGGAATCTCGGTTCCGGCAGACCTCGCCGCAACCGCCTGGCCGCCCGTGCGGCCGTCGCGATCGTGCTCCGTTGCGTGGGGATCACCGCGCCCGTCGTGATCGCGCACAGGTCGTTCCTCCGGCGGCGTCACGAGCCGCCCCGCGCGTCGGGCTCCTCCTTGGGCGGGGTCTACGCCGCGCCGGGGTCGGGATCGCGGCGCAGCTGGCGCGCCCAGTACGAGACGCCCGCCGCCGCGCCCGCGAGAGCCGCCGCGGCGAGCATGGCGGGGAGCGCCGCGGGGAGCGCGATCGCGCTGAAGACCGCCGCGAACTGCACCGCCGTGGCGAGCTTGCCCGGGATGTTGGCGCTCGCGGTCGAGAGGCGCGCGCCGCGGAAGCGGCGGCTCACCGCGATCCAGAGCGCGAGCGGCAGCTCGAGGAGCTCGCGGGCGAGCAGCGCCGGGATGCCCCAGAGAGGGAGCACGCCGCCCTGGAGGAGCGTGCCGACCACGGCCAGCACGAACACCTTGTCCGCGATCGGGTCGACGATCGCCCCGGTGCGGGTCACCTGACCCGAGCGGCGGGCCAGCCAGCCGTCCAGCACGTCGGTGAGCCCCGCGCAGCAGAGGACGCTGAGAGCGAGCGCGGGCCGCGTGGCCACGAACGGGAACAGCACCGCGAGCGGCAGCCGGGCCAGGCTCATGAGGTTCGGCGGGAGCACAAGCTCGCGCGCAGACAGGGTCGACATGCGAGGAACTCCATGCGTCGCAGAGGCCGGGGGGTCCTGGCCCACGTCGAGCGCGATCAAGCCCGCAGCGCCCGCGCCGGCAGCCGCCGGCGCGCCCTAGACGAGACGCTCGCGCGGGATCAGCTGGCCACGCGCACGGTGAGCACGGGGACGCTGCTCTTGCGGATCACCTGCTCGGCGACGCTCCCGAGGAAGAGGTGCGAGAGCCCGCGGCGGCCGTGCGTTCCCATGACGATCATCGCCGTCCGCTGCTCCTCGGCGGCAGCCAGGATCTCGGTCGCCGGATCGCCCTCGCGCAGCGCCGTCTGCAGCCCCCCTGTCTGCGCCGAGAGCTGCTGGACCGCGCGCGAGGCGGCGGCGCTCACCTCGGCGTGGAACCCGGGCATCAGCGCCGGTTCGAGCCCGGGGTACGTGTAGACCGGGAGCTGGTAGACGTGCAGCAGCACGACCTTGTGCCCGAGCCTTGCGCCGAGGTCCTTCGCGAGCTCGACGGCCTTCATCGAGGCCGCCTCGAAGTCGACGGGGACCAGTATCACGTTCGCGGCTTCCTTCATCGCGCTCTCCTCGCACGCGGGACCGGGCGTCCCTTCGATCGTTGCCCGCCCCCCCCGGGACGCTTTCGCCGCCAGCGGAGGCGTGTCGCGCGCATCTTGGATCCAAACATCGGTCGATCCCAGGACAAACTGCGCCGTCGGGCGGGCGCTGACGCCCGGGGCGGTACGCCGCGCGCGGCGGTGGTCGCCGCGATCCGCCGCGGTTCCGGCGGCGCGTCCCCGGAGCGTCTACGGCTTTCGCGCGGCGGTACGCCGTGCGCGCTCGAGCGCGCTCTGGTTCGCGCGCACGAGCGACGAGAGCAGCGAGCACTGCGCCCGCCGCCGCGCGACGTAGGCGGCGTCGCTCGCGGTCGCCGAGCGCGGGCGCTCGCGCTCCTCGCGCTCGGCGACCGCGAGCGCCTCCTCGGCCCGCCTCAGCTCGGCGATCGCGAGCGGCGAGAGCGGGCTCTCCTGCGCCTGCACGACGGCCGCGCGCGCCGCGAGGAGCTCGGGAGGGGGGGCGGCCGCGCTCCTCGCGCATCCGGCGAGCGAGAGGGCCATCGCGAGCGGGGCTCCGGCGCGCACGCGGCCTCCTACTCCGCCCGCTCGGCGATCGTGCTCGCCTGGTCCAGCGTGCGGTCCGCGGCGTCGCGCAGCCCCGCCTCCCTCACGATGAGCGTCGAGAGCTCCGCGTCGACCTCGGCCCTCCGCAGCAGCCAGCGGGCGCCTTCCCGGTCACCCACCGACATCCGCCGCCTCGCCTGGGCGAGCTCGCTCCGCGCCAGCGCGAGGTGCATGGCCGCGCGCCGGTCCGCGCTCGCGCCCTCCCGCTCTGCCTCGCCGATCGCCGCCTCGGCGCGGGCGAGCTCGGGCGGTGACGCCGGCGGGCGGATGGCGGCGCACCCGGCGAGCTCCAGACAGGCGATCACGAGCGCGGTTCTGGCGAGCATTTGCGTGGATTCCCGACCTCGCGGCGCGCCAGTGCAACGGTTGCTCCCGGCGGCGCGCCCGGGACAGGGCAATGCATCGAACAGGCCAGTACGCCCCCGTGCGCGTGAGCTTCTCGCTATGGTGGGGGCGTTCCGTGGCGTGATTCTGGCGGAACCGTGCCGCTGGCTCCCATGGACACGTCACCGCGCGCGAGGCGGCGCGGGACCTTCCGCTTTCGCCAGGCTCGGCGAATAAACTTCGGGCGCCCGCCGTCTCCCCTTCGCCGGCTTTTTTCTCCGCGCTCGCCGCTTCCGCTACCCTGGCAGCCGCCGTGTCGCTCGTCGATCCGAACCTCCGCACCACGATCGTCCACGCGTTCGCCGTCACGGTGGCGGACCCGTCGAGCCTGGTGCGCTCCTCGTCGCGCGGCGGCACCGACGACCCCGGAACGAGCAGCCGCGGCCCCTCGATCCTCCCCGACGTGGGCCAGATCGTCGGCGGGCTCTATCGCCTCGGACGCCTCCTCGGGAAGGGCATGTTCGGCAAGGTCTACGTCGCCCAGCGCGTCGACGTCCCCGAGCACCAGGTCGCCCTCAAGCTCATGCCCCGCTCGCTGTACGCGATGCGCAACGTGGAGCGCGAGCTCGTCATGCTCGCCACCGTCGGCCACCCGCACGTCGTCCAGCTGAAGGACCACGGCATGACCGCCGATTACGTGTGGCTCACCATGCCCGTCTACGAGGGGGAGACCCTCGCGCAGCGCCTCGAGCGCAGCCCCCTCAGCCTGCGCGAGGCCTACGACTACTTCCTCCCCGTCGCGCGCGGGCTCGACGCGCTCCACGCCGCAGGGCTCCGGCACCAGGACGTCAAGCCGGACAACATCTTTCTCGCCAGGTTCGCCGGCCGCGTCCACCCGATCCTGCTCGACCTCGGCGTGGCCGCGGAGCGCGAGGCCTCCTTCTGCGCAGGCACGGCGCTCTACGCCTCGCCCGAGCAGATCCGCGCGCTGAACGGCTTCCCCGGCGTCGTTCCGCTGACCGAGAAGATGGACACGTACGGGCTCGCCACGACCCTCCTCTACGCGCTCGTGAACCCGCGGGACTTCCCGGGTGAGTCCGCGCAGACCCGCACCGAGCTCATCGCGTCCCACGACGTCCGCGCCGACAAGCCGCTCGCCGACAACGCGCTGCCCGACCTCACCGGACGCCCGCGCCAGATGTTCCAGGAGGCGCTCCGGCGATGGCTCGCGATCGACCCGAACGAGCGCCCGTCGATGACCCAGCTCGCCGAGGAGCTCGACGTGCTGCTCGAGCCGGAGCGCGAGGCCGAGCGCGAGGCCGAGCAGCTGCGGATCAAGCAGAAGACGTCCTACCTGCGCGTGCGCATCGCGGCCGGCGCGATGACCCTCGTCGGCTGCGCGGTGGTGCTGCTCGGCTTCTCGAAGCGCGAGACCCTGCGGCTCGCCAACGAGCTCGAGCGCGCCCGCCAGAAGGGGGCCGAGTCGTTCGACCAGCTCGATACCTGCGTCGCGTCCCACCAGATCGCAGCGGCCGAGGCGAACACGTGCCGCTCCGGCCGCGAGCAGGATCGCGCGGACTTCAACGAGACGCTGGCCACCCTCCAGCAGAGCGGCTCCATGACCGACGCGGAGCACGCCCGCCAGATCCAGTCGCTGCACGCGACCCACGCGGCGCGCCTCAAGACCTGTGAGGACAGCGCCGCGGCCGCGGAGAAGGCCGCCATGGCGGACCGCGAGCGGCTCGCCGAGGCCGAGAAGGCGCGCGCGGCGCTCACCACCGAGCGCGATGAGGTCAGGGCGCTCGCCGAGCAGCGCGCCGCCGAGCTCGCCGCCGCCACGCAGCAGCGCGCCGCCTGCGACGCGGAGCGCGCCAGCTGCATCGCCGAGCGCGACCGCCTGAGGGACGAGGCGGCCGAGCCCTACGACACGCCGCCCTCGCCGGGGACGCCGGCGGCGCCCGCCGCGAGCGGCGCGCTGCCCCAGCTGCCGCCGCCGCCGGCGAGCACAGGCGGTTCCCCCGCCGCGGGCGCGCCGGCGACGCCGGCGACCCCGGCGGCCTCGACACCGTCCCCCGCCGCTCCTCCCCCCGCCGCCCCTCCCTGAGCGCCGCCGCTGGAAAGGCGCTGAACGGCGGCCCGCGTCGTCGCCGCCAGGCCGCCTCTGCTTGTGGCGACCGCCCGGGAGGGCTATCCGTAAGGCCAGGGAGGCGAGGGCCATGAGTGACATCTCTCGACGTGAAGTGCTGCGTCGGCTGGGCGCAGCAGGCCTCGTTCTCGGGGGCGCGGCCGGAGTCGGGGCGGCCCGGTGGGACCGCGGCGGCAGCACCGCCACCGCCGCGGAGCGCCAGCAAACGCGGGACTACCGGCTCCGCGACGCGCCCGCCGGGCTGCCAGAGCTCGTGATCGCCCGCGCCGGCGCCGAGGCGCTCGCCGGGGGCGCGCCGGATCCCGCCGCCCTGGTCCGCAAGGCGGTCGACGCGCTCGGCGGGATGCGCCGCTTCATCTCGCGCGGCGACGTCGTGGTCGTGAAGCCGAACATCGGCTGGGATCGCACGCCCATCCACGCCGCCAACACGAACCCCAAGGTCGTGGCCGAGGTGGTGCGCCTCGCCTACGACGCCGGCGCCAAGAGCGTCATCGTCACCGACGCCTCGTGCAACGAGCCGAACCGCTGCTTCCAGCGCTCCGGCATCTGGAAGGCCGCCTACGACGTCGGCGCCGAGGTCGTCATCCCCGCCGCGCACCGCTTCCGCGGCATGCGCCTGAAGGGCGAGGTGCTCGACGACTGGCCCGTCTACACGCCGCTCGTCAACGCGGACAAGGTCATCAACGTCCCCATCGCGAAGCATCACAACCTGTCGAAGTACACCGCCGCGATGAAGAACTGGTACGGGGCGCTCGGTGGCCGGCGCAACCGCCTCCACCAGAACATCGACGTGTCGATCGCCGATCTGGCGACGTTCATCCAGCCCACGCTCACGATCGTGGACGCCATCCGCGTCCTCATGCGCAACGGGCCGCAGGGCGGGAACGTCGCCGACGCGAAGGACATGCACACGATCATCGCGACGACCGACCAGGTCGCCGCCGACGCGTACGGGTGCCAGCTCATCGGCCGCAAGCCCGAGGAGATCCCGTACCTCAAGATGGGCCACGAGCGGGGCCTGGGCACGATGCACTGGCAAAACCTGCGGCTCGCCGAGGTGTAGCACCCATGGCAAATTCCGATCCGACGCCGGCCGGGCCGGCGCACCGTGACGCGGCGACCGCGGCGACCGCGAAGGCGAGCCCCGACGGCACGACGCCCCCCGCTGCGCCCGCGCGTGGGGCCCCCTGGGCCGCGCTGCTGCGCAGGGCCGGCGCGCTCGTCCGGCCCGGCCCAAAGCGCCGGGCCGGCTCGGGGCTGCCGGCGCGCAAGACGATCCAGGTGCTCGTCTGGGTGCGCCGCGCCGTGCAGGCCGGCTGCCTCGGGCTGTTCCTCTACTTCCTGTTCCAGACCGGCTTCCGCGGCTCGTTCGCCTCGTCCGAGGCGCGCGTCCGCCTGCCGCTGCCCGTCGAGGGCTTCCTCCTCGCCGATCCGTTCGTCGGCGCGATGACCCTGCTCTCGACGCACACCGTCTACCGCGGTCTGCTCTGGTCGGTCGGGATCCTGGCGCTGACGCTCGTCGTCGGGCGCGTGTTCTGCGGCTGGATCTGCCCGTTCGGCACCCTCCACCACTTCTTCGGGTGGATCTTCCCGTCGCGCTACGGGAAGGGCGGCAAGCGCGTCGAGTCGAACAAGACGTACGCGCGGCAGCGGGTGAAGTACTACCTGATGTACGCGTTCCTCGCGGCGAGCATGGCGGGCAGCGTGATCGGTGGGCTGTTCGATCCGATCTGCGTGGCGGTCCGGGCGATCGGCCTCGCCGTCATCCCGGCGGCGCAGTATGTCATCGCCGTGGTGACCGGCTCCGCGGCCGAGACCGGGAGCCGGCCGGTGCAGCTCGTCGCGGACCACACGCAGGATTTCCTGGCCGCGAGCGTGTGGCAGACGAAGCAGTTCTACTTCCACCACGCGTGGTTCGTCGGGATCCTGTTCGTCGGGATCCTCTTCATGAACCGCTTCATCCCGCGCTTCTGGTGCCGGGTGCTCTGCCCGCTCGGCGCCTTCCTCGGGGTGTTCGCGCGCTTCGCGCTCTTCGGGATGGAGAAGGATCACGCGAAGTGCACCGACTGCAACCTGTGCCTCGTGCACTGCCAGGGCGCCGACTCGCCCCAGGGCGGCGTGAAGTGGCGGCAGGACGAGTGCCACATGTGCCTCAACTGCGAGAACGCCTGCCCCGAGGACGTCATCAAGTTCCGCTTCCTCCCGAACCGGAAGAGCGCCCTCGTGACGCCCGACACGGGCCGCCGCACCGCCCTCGCGACCGCCGCCGCCGGCGCGGTGATCATCCCGACGGCGCGCATCGCCGACGTGCTCGACGCGAACTACGACCACCGCGTCATCCGGCCGCCGGGCTCGGTCGAGGAGCGCGAGTTCCTGGAGCGCTGCATCCGGTGCGCCGAGTGCATGAAGGTCTGCCCCAACAACGCGATCCACCCCGCGTTCTTCGAGGCGGGCATCGAGGGGCTCTGGACGCCGATCGTCATCCCGCGCATCGGGTACTGCGAGCACTCCTGCGTCCTCTGCGGCGACGTCTGCCCGACCGGCGCGATCCAGAAGATCACCGAGGAGCAGAAGATGGGGGTCGGCCAGAAGCCGATCTCGATCGGCACGGCGTTCTACGACCAGGGGCGCTGCCTGCCGTGGTCGATGAGCGTGCCGTGCATCGTCTGCGAGGAGTTCTGCCCGACGTCGCCCAAGGCGATCTGGGTCGAGGAGGTCGACATCCCGAAGCGCGAGCCGGTGGCCGCGGAGCACGGCAAGGAGCCGCTGATGAAGATGGTCCACGTGCAGCGCCCGCACGTCGATCCGGCGCTCTGCATCGGCTGCGGCGCGTGCGAGAAGGTCTGTCCGGTGCAGGACAAGCCCGCGGTCTACGTCACGAGCGTCGGCGAGACCCGCTCGAAGACGAACGTCATCCTTCTTGAGGACACGGATTACAACAAGCCGTCTTGACCCGGCCGCGCGCCTGCTCCGCGCGGCGGGATCACGGTAGGAGGCAGCTCGGGTGCGCACGCTTCGCTTCTACGGAACCTTCTCGCTGGCCGCGATGTGGGCCCTGTCCGGCTGCGGCGAGCCGTTCACGGCGGCCGACGCGCCCGCCGCGTCCACGTCGTCGAACGCGGGGGGCGGCGGCGACGGCGGCGCCGGTGGCGACGGGGGCGGGGGGGGCGGGGGGGCCTCCGCGACGTCGTCGTCCTCGTCGGCGGGAGGGGGCGGCGAGGGCGGCTGCGCGGCGTGCAAGGAGGGGGAGTTCTGCACGGCGAGCGAGACGTGCGTGCGCTGCGCAGGCCGCAGCAGGGCGCTGTCGTTCGGTACGCCGATGGCGATCGAGGTCGAGGGGACGGCGCCCGCGTTCCCGCGCGTGCGCGAGGAGCCGGGGGACGAGGGCGAGGCGACGCAGCGGCTCGTCTACGTGGCCGCCTTCGGCTCGGACGACACGCAGATCGCCACGGCCACCGGGCGGCCCTGGACGGCGGGCGAGGTGGTGGCGAGCGCCTCGGTCAACTCCACGGACTCGGAGTCGGGCCCGCTCCTCCTGCCCGTGGACGCGCTGTCGCCGCGCGACGGCCTCCCTCGGGGCTCGCTGCTCTTCGATCGCTTGCTCGCCGGGCCGGGCAGCCTGCCATCGCTGTTCGTCGCGGACGCGCTCGAGGCGACCCACGCGGACGCGTTCGACGCGCTCTACCTGGACGGGGGGAGCTACTCCGTGGCGGTGGCCCACGGCGTTCGGCCCTACCGGTACTGGTTCATGAACAAGCACCAGGACGCGGGTGGGACCACGAGCCGGCTCGTCACGAAGCTCGCCGAGGCCTCGGAGGTGCAGGTGCTCGACATCGTCCTGCCCGGCGATTGCCCGGCGAAGGGCGACGACCTCGCCCCGTGGGTGACGCCCGACGGGGGCGTGCTGTTCTTCCAGGCGCCCTACAGCGCGCGCGGCGATTGCGCGCAGGCGTCGGTGCTGCGGAGCTTCTACGTGGAGCTCGGGGCCGACGGGCTGCCCGTGGAGGGGCAGAAGGCCAAGATGCTGCTGTCGGGCCTCAAGCCGGAGATCGCCGTCATGACGCCGTCGCTCTCGCCAGACGAGTGCACGCTCTATCTGGCGTCCGACCTGAACATGGTGGACCGGCGGCAGAGGCTCTACTCGGCCACGCGACGGTAGGGGGCGGGGAGCCAGCCGTCGGGGTTCGGCGAGCTGCCCCCCCGCGGGCCTACGGTCGGACGGAGCCGGGGAAGCTCACTGCGCGCGGAAGCCTTCGGCAGGACGGAGGCGCGCGGCGTACAGGCTCGGCACGATCGTCGCGGCGAGGCAGATCAGGATGGCGATGCCGCCGGTGATCAGGAACTCCTGCGGGCGCGCCTGCACGGGGAGACGGGAGATGAAATAGACCTTCGGATCGAGCGGGAAACCGTAGACCAGGAGGCCCTTGCACACCGCCACGCCGAGCAGCAGCCCCAGCGTGGTGCCGCCGACGCCGATGATCCCACCCTGGTAGAGGAAGATGCGCAGGATGGAGCCGTCGGTCGCGCCCATCGCCTTGAGGACGGCGATCTCCTTCTTCTTGTCGAGCACCACCATGATCAGCGTCGCGATGACCGTGAAGGCGGCGACCACGATGATGAGCGCGAGCACCGCGCTCATGCCGATCTGCTGGATGCGCAGCGCGGTGAAGAGCCCGTGGTTCAGCTCCTCCCAGTCCATCGTGTAATAAAGCCCGTTGCTGAGGAGCTGGCTGATCTCACGCGCGATGGTGCTGGCGTTGTCGATGTCATCGACCTTCATCTCGACGCCCGTCACCGTGTCGCCATGATCGTAAAACGCCTGCGTCTCGTAGAGATCGGCGTACGCCAGCTTGGTGTCGTACTGCTCGAAGCCGGCCTCGAAGATCGCGATGACCCGGAATCGCTTGGCGACCGGCGGCTTGATCGCGCCGTTCGAGATCGAGAAGCCGATCGTGGGCGAGGTGACGGTGACGCACTGGCCGATGTCGAGGGACAGGTTCTTCGCCAGCGCAGCGCCGATCACGATGCCTGGCATCCTCGCGATCTGCTCCTTGTCGGCGCAGGGGTCCGGATCCACCTCGGGCGGCAGCTCGTCGTCCTCGGGGAGCACGCTGCCGTAGCCGCCCTGCGGCTCGATCGAGCCCCGCGGGGCCCCCTCGTCCACCGCGAGCTCGGCTTCCTCGGCACCGGTCTCCGTGGCGACGTCGAGCGCGGCAACGTCGAGGTCGGCCGGCTGAAGGGTGGGCTCGGCGCCGGCGTCCCGCGCGGCAGCGGCGCGCTCGTCCTCCAGGATGCGCGCCTCGTACGCCTTCAACAGATCGAGCTCCCCGCCCGCGTCGGGCTCGAGCGCGCCGCGCGAACCCGCGCCCTTCTCCAGGGAAGGAACGTCAGGCAGGGACGGCGGCGCCGCGCGCTCCGGAGGCTTCGCGCCTGGGCGCCGCAGCCCGGTGAGATCGCCGCCCGGGAGGATGTGGCGCGGCAAGTCGAGCACGGGCGTGGCGCCCTCCGCCCCAACGCCGAGGCTCTTCGCCGGGTCCACCCCCTTCACGAGGACGCCCGTCGCCGTCGCGTCGCCGTGCGTCAGCATCATGGGGTTGATGCTGAATGGCGCCACACCGACGACACCAGGCACCTTGGCGACCTGATCCATGATCGAGCGGTACTCACGGAAGTCCGTGGAGTACTTGATCACCAGGACGTGCGCGTTGACGCCCAGGACCTTCTCGCGAAACTCCGCCTGAAAACCCCCGGTCACGCTCATCACGGTCGCGAGCGCCGCGACCCCGAGCGCGACCCCGAGGATCGCGAACGTGGTGCCAACCGAGATGAACGCTCGCTTCTTGGAGCCGAGATACCGCAGCGAGACGCCGAGCGCGAAGCGGTCCTTCCAGAGCAGCTTCCCGAGCAGATAGAACAGAGCGAGCGCCAGGCCAACCGCCGCGACGGCTACGACGAGCACGGTGATGATGGAGTTGAGCCGGGCGGGGTCGCTCATCGCGGTGCCCTCCTAGCAGAACGCGGCGCGCGCGGCACGCCGGGCCGCGGGGATCGACGGCGCCCGCGCCCACGCGGGCTTTCGCGGGCAGCGTCCGCATGATCTCGCTTCCCGGACCGAACGCCTGCTAGAATCCGACCCTGCCGCAGATGCCGGCATGTGGCGTGCACCTCTGCCCGCGAGCCTTTCATGAGCGCCACCAAAAACGAGCACCACACCGCGCGCAGCAGAGTTTTCGACGACGAGGCAGGCGCGCACGATGAGGCACCGGCGTCACGCCCCAGCGGCGCGGCGGGCGGAGCTCGCTCGTCCGGCGTCGGCACCGCGTTCGCGCCGTCCGCGGAGCCCGAGGGCGCAGGCGACGACGACGTGCCCGTGGAGGTCGAGCTCCGCCCCTCGTCGAGGCCCTCCAGGTCGGGCTGGGTCGAGGGGCCGGCGAGCGAGGTGCCTCCGAGCTTCAGAGCGCCGCCGCCGCTGCGCCAGAAGACCCCGCGGTTCGGGCGGCAGAGCCAGCCCGACGCCGATGAGATGAGCGGGAGAACGAGCGCTGCCCCGATCAGCGAGGCGGAGCCGTCCATGGAGATCCCGCCGCCGGACGAGGTCGAGCCGCGCGAGCGGCGGCCGCCCGGCGCCAAGGATCCGTACATCGGGACGACCTTCGACCACCGGTACAAGATCGAGCGGCTGCTCGGCGAGGGCGGGATGGGGTTCGTCTACCTCGCCCGCCACAAGGTCATCGACAAGCGCGTCGCCGTGAAGGTGCTCCGCGCGGAGCTCGCGCGGGATCGCGAGATCTTCGAGCGCTTCGTGCAGGAGGCCCGCTCCGCGTCGAGCATCGGCAACCCGCACATCGTCGACATCTCCGACTTCGGCGACCTGCCGGACGGCTCCACGTACTTTGTCATGGAGTACCTGGAAGGCGTGAGCCTGGCGCAGCTCATCGACTCGCCGAACGAGCTGCCGATGGATCGCATCTGCCACATCGCGCTGCAGCTGTCCGCGGGCCTCGCCGCCGCGCACGACGCCGGCATCATTCACCGCGATCTCAAGCCGGACAACGTCTTCGTGGTGGCCCGCGGCAGCGATCCGAGCTTCGTGAAGATCCTCGACTTCGGGATCGCGAAGGTGTCGACCAGCACGACGACGAAGCTGACGCGCGCCGGGGCGGTGTTCGGGACGCCGCACTACATGTCCCCCGAGCAGGCCGCCGGCGCGCCCATCGATCACCGGACCGACATCTACTCGCTCGGCGTGATGCTCTATGAGCTCGTGAGCCGGCAGCTGCCGTTCAACGCCGACAACTTCATGGGGATCCTGACGCAGCACATGTACAAGGCGCCGGTCCCCATCCGCGCGCTCGTCGGCGGCCCCGATTGCCCCCCGGGGCTCGAGGCGGTGATCCTGAAGTGCCTCTCCAAGAAGCCGGAGTCGCGCTACCAGACGATGATCGAGCTCCACGAGGACCTCGAGCGCGTGAGGGGCGGGGGCGTGCCGGGCGCGGTCGCGGAGATGATGGCGCGCTCGGGCGGCTTCAACGTGCCGCACGACTACTTCAAGACGTCGAAGGTGATCGTCCCCGCGACGCCGCCGTCGCCGCCGCGCTCGCCGTGGCCCCGCTACGTGTGGGTCGCCGGCGCGGCGGCCGCGGTGGGGATCGTGACCGCCATCTTCGTCATCGGCGCGAGCGGGTCCGCCAGGGACAGCGGTCCGCAGGTGGTGCAGAAGCCGCCGGTCGAGGTGCCCGCGGCCAGGCCGCCGGCCCCCGAGCCGCCGCCCGCCATCCAGAAGACGGTGGTCGCGCTGGCCGCCGTGCCGGAGACGGCGGTCGGCTACCGCAACGGCGTGGAGATGAAGCTGCCCGCAAGCATCGACGTGGAGCAGGGGCAGACGGTCACGATCGACATCCGGGCCGAGGGGTTCGTCCCCAGCACGGTCGTGCTCGACGGGACCGAGCAGAGCAAGCTCGTGAAGCTCGTCGAGGTCGACGAGAAGGGCGGCACGAGGGTGAGGCCCTTCCGGCCGACGCCGACGCCGGTCCGGCCTCCGAAGGGCTCGGACGTCCGGGACCCCTGGGCGAACCAGAAGAAGTGAGCGGCCGCTCGGCGCAGGCCCCGCTCTGCGGACGCCGTGATAAGTCGCGGGGGTGACCCGGATAGATCACCTCATCGACCTCGTCCCCGAGGACGTGCTCGGCATCTGTCGCCGCCTCCGCGAGCGCGGCAAGCGCGGCTGGATCGTCGGCGGGTGCGTGCGCGACCTGCTCCGCGGGGAGCCCGCCAAGGACTGGGACGTGGCGACCGACGCGCGGCCGGACGAGGTCGTGGCCGCGTTCCGGAAGGTGATCCCGACCGGGATCCAGCACGGGACGGTGACCGTCGTCGTGCGCGGCGTGCCGTACGAGGTGACGACGCTGCGGGGCGACGGGACCTACAGCGACGGGAGGCGGCCTGACCGGGTCGAGTTCGTGGACGACATCACGGCCGATCTCGCGCGGCGGGACTTCACCATGAACGCCATCGCGCTCGACCCGGTCGACGGACACCTCATCGATCCGTTCGGCGGCCAGCGGGACCTCGAGGCGAAGATCATCCGCGCGGTCGGGGATCCGGGCGAGCGCTTCGCCGAGGACGGGCTGCGGGTGCTGCGCGCGGCGCGCTTCGCGGCGACGCTGGAGAGCGCGCTCGACCCCGAGACCGAGCGCGCGATGGGCACCGCGCGGTCGCACCAGACGTTCCGCTGCGTGAGCGCGGAGCGGGTGCGCGACGAGTGGCTCAAGGCGATGCGCGCGCGCCGCCCGAGCGTGGCATTCGACATCATGCGCCGGACGGAGCTGCTCTCGATCACCTGCCCGGAGATGATGGAGTCGGTCGGGTGCGAGCAGAACCGCTGGCACGCGTACGACGTGTGGGGGCACGCGATGGCCTGCCTCGACGCGTGCAAGCCCGAGCCGATCCTCCGCGTGGCGGCGCTGATGCACGACATCGGCAAGCCGAGGACGCGCGAGTTCTCCGAGAAGACGAGCGACTACACGTTCTACGAGCACGAGCGGATCGGCGCCGAGATGGCCGAGCCGATCCTGACGCGGCTCCGCTTCTCCAACGACGAGCGCGCGCGGATCGTGGCGCTCATCCGCCACCACCTGATCTGCTACGACGACTCGTGGACGGACGCCGCGGTGCGCCGGTGGCTCCGCCGGGTGACGCCGGCGCTCGCGCCGGATCTCTACGAGATCGGCGTGGCCGACGCGCTCGGCAAGGGGCGCGAGGTGACCGAGGACATCGCGACGATAGGGCGGCTCCGGGAGCGCGTGGAGGCGCTGCTCGCCGCGGGCGCGGCGCTGTCTGCCAAGGATCTCGCCGTGAACGGCAGCACGCTGATGAAGGAGCTCGGCATCCCGCCGGGCAGGCTCGTCGGGGAGATCCTGGAGCGGCTCGTCGAGGTCGTGACCGAGGAGCCCGAGGCGAACACGCCGGAGCGCCTGCTCGCGGCGGCGCGGGACATGGTCGTGGGGAAGAGCGCGGGCCAGTAAGGTATCGAGCAGGCTCGTCCCTGGTTGCAGGGGGGAGGTCTTGCCGAGCTGCCCGGCCCTCCTCGGGCCAGCTCGTCGCGCGGCGCGGGGAGGGCCGAACTCGCCTGAGACAGAGCTCCTCCGGCAAAGCCGGAGGAGCTCTGTCATCTGGGCTCAGACACCCGCCCTCCCCACGCCGCGCGACGAGCTGGCCCGAGGAGGGCCTGCCGTCTCCGGAGCAGGGGCGAGTTCGGGGGATGTGGGGCGAGCTTCGCGAGGAGCGCGGTCATGGACGACATGACTCCTGTGCACGGCGGCGAGGGGAGCCGATAGGATCGCTGTGCGCGGCGCTCGTCGCGTGTACCCGAGGGTGGTCTCGACGGGCTGCACGTGCCCTCCTTGTCGCGCGTCGCTCCCGTTCACCCGCGCTCGGCCATCTCCTCGCTCCTTAGGGGAGCCGGTCCCAGATCGCGAGTCGATCGGTCGCAGGCAAGGTACATGGGCCGACAGTGCCGACAGTGGTGGCCGGTCGTCTACCTCCCGTCAGGCTCGATTATTTCGTGCAGATCGCATCCATCCGGACGTGTCTCTGGTAACATCCGTTGCTGCGCACTATCGCGCCCCCCATTGGGAGGTCGATTTGAAGCTCTCGACGAAGACGCTTGTTGGGCTGGTTGGTTTGGGTTTGCTTGCGGCGGCGGCATCCATCGGTGGATGCTCCGGCGGGGGTGGTGGAGCGAGCTCCGGCAATAACGGCTCTGGCAGCGGCGGGGGCGGGGGCGGGGGCGGGAGCGACGATACGACCGGGAGCGGGATCGGGGACGGCGGCGGGTTCCAGTTCGATGGAGGGACCGAGGACGCGTCGCTCAACGAGGACACCGCGTGTGTCGCGACCAGCTTGCAGGCCGATTATGAGCAGCGCCCGGCCGACATCATCTTCATCATCGACAACTCCGAGAGCATGACGGAGGAGATCGACAGCGTCCAGCGGAACATCAACCAGAACTTCGCCTCGATCATCGAGCGGAGCGGCATCGATTACCGCGTCATCCTGCTCTCGAGGCACGGCAGCTCGACGGCGGAGCAGTCGGTCTGCATCGAGGCGCCGCTCGGCAGCGGGAGCTGTTCGCCGGTCCCGGCGAACCCGAACACCAATCCGCCGCACTTCTATCAGTACAACCTGGATGTCAGCAGCCTCGACTCTCTCTGTCTGGCCATCGACACCGTGAAGGGCGCGATCCCGCCCCGGGGGGAGGCCACGTCGCCCGGGTGGTCGCAGTGGCTCCGGATGGACTCGCTCAAGGTGTTCGTCGAGATCACCGACGACGGCGTGGACTGCTCGACGAAGTCGCTCGGCGCGAGCGCCACGCAAACCGACGACGGCGACATCACCCTTCACGACCTCGACGACGATCTGCCCGAGAACGAGAACGTGGCCGGAGGCACCCGCTCGGCAGAGGCCTTCGACGCGGCGCTGACGGCGCTCGCGCCGGAGTACTTCGGCTCGACGAGCGCGCGTAACTACATGTTCTACAGCTTCGTCGGCATCGTCGAGAACACGCCGCCGACCGCGCCCTGGCCGCCGGACGTGCCCGCCACCTGGAAGCAGTGCCGGCCCGGCTCGGTCGATCCCGGGACGACGTACCAGTCCCTCAGCGTCATGACCGGGGGGCTGAGATACCCGATCAACCAGTACGACACCTACGACGCCGTGTTCCAGGCGATCGCAGACAGCGTGATCTCGGGCGCCAAGCTGTCGTGCGAGATCGAGGTGCCGGAGGCGCCAGGCGGGCACTCCATCGATCTGGCGACGGTGCAGATCGAGTTCACGCCGAGCAACGGCGGGCAGAAGCAGACCTTCGCCCAGGTGAAGAGCCCCGAGGAGTGCAAGCCGATGTCCTTCTACATCGACGAGGGGCTCATCCGGCTGTGCCCGGAGACGTGCACAATCGCGGTGCAAGACAACACGGCGAGCATGAACCTGCTCTACGGCTGCTCGGTCACCCCCGACTGAGCGAGGGGGCGCTCCCGGGCGCGATGCGTGGGATGTGCGCATCGCGTCGAAGAGCGCCGGTCCAAGGCGCCGCCCGGCCGGCGAGCTTCCCCTTCGGGGGCGGATCGCGCGAGCCGGGCGCCCGGGCCTGCTACCCTGCGCGAGGACAGATGCGGGTCGATGTGGCGTGCCGTGCCGGTCACGGCGGAAGCGAGGAGCCCGTGGCGTTCACCCTGGGCGAGCGCCGCGTGCGGGTGACGGAGATCCTCGACCGATGGCCAGGGGGCGATCACCTCTACTTCAAGGTGCGCGGGGACGACGGCGCACGGTACATCCTGCGGCGCGATTTCGAGATCCTCGTCTGGGAGCTCGAGGTCTACGAAGTCGAGTAGACCGGCCCCCGTGGAGGGCGTGGACGGGATTGCCGCGGCGGGGGCCTACGGGTGAATCAGGGGGGGAGCGCCGGGGGGGCGGGGGTGGACGGGATTGCCGCGGACGAAGGAGCGCTTTATTGCGGCGGTCTCGGGGGCGAAGGCGAGATGGTTCAATAGATCCGAGTCGCTGAGCACGTGGTCGGGGAAACGGACGGCGAGGAAATCGGCCTCCTTGCCGGCTTCGAGGCTGCCAATCACACGACCCAGTCCGATGGCGTCGGCCGTGCCCTGCGTGGCCATGACGAAGAGAGCGGACGGGGTGAGGCGGTCGCCAAGGCAGAGGGCATTGTCAAAGGCGCTCGACATGCTGCGGCGCATGTCGAAGCTGCGACCCGCGCCGACGTCGCTGCCAAGCGCGACCGGGACAGCTCGGGCGCGGGCGTCGCCAAGACGCATGCGCCCGCTGCCCAGGAAGAAGTTCGAGTCGGGACAGTGGACGACCGACGAGCGGGCCTCGGCGACGCGATCCCACTCGCGCGGCGAGAGATGAATGGCGTGCGCGAGCAGGGTACGCCCGGTGAGCAGGCCAACCCGGTCGTAGACGTCGACGTAATCGCGCGCCCACGGGTGCTCGCGCAGGGTGGCCTCGCACTCGGCCGGACTCTCGGCGACGTGCGTCTGCACGAGGAGGTCGTGATCCCGCGCGAGGCGCGCGGCCGCCTCCAGCAAGGGGCGCGAGCACGTTGGGGCAAAGCGGGGCGTGATCGCGAACTCGAGCAGGCCGCCACCCTCGCCGTGCCAGCGCTGCACGAGATCCCGGGCCGCCGCGATGGCCTCGTCGCGAGGGACACAGAGCGCCTCAGGGCAGTTCTGGTCCATGAGCGTGAGGCCAGCGATGCCGCGCAAGCCAGCGCGCAGCAGGGCGCGGAAGAGCTGGTCGGTCGCCCCGGCGCACGAGCTGGAATAGACGACGCAGGTGGTCGTGCCCGACGCGAGCAGACGATCCGTGAACTCGCCCGCGACCAGCGCGGCATAGCCCTCGTCGCGGAAACGAGCCTCCTCGGGGAAGACAGACCGATCGAGCCAGTCAAGCAGGGCGCCGCTGGCGCTGCCAATGATGCGGGTCTGCGGGAAATGCAGGTGCGCGTCGATGAAGCCGGGCATCAGCACCGCAGGGCGCAGGTCGAGCACCGGCCCGCGGAAAGCGCCCGGAGCGAACGGCGCCACCTGGACGATGAGGCCGTCGGCGCCGACCACGAGCAAGGCGTCCTCCAGGAAGCGGACCTGCGCACCGCCATCCGGCGCGGCGAGGGGCGTGAGCAAACGGCCGCGGTAGGCGCGCGGCAAGCCACCGTTCCGGACGCTCATCGGATCGCGATCTCGCTCCGGCGCGCCCAGCCCATGACCATGCTGTCCCCCTGGTTCTTGGTAACGAGCGCCCACGCGCCCGCCTCGCGCACGATCATCACGAGCTCGCCGGCGGCAATCGCGCCAATCCGGGCGCCGTCCGCCCGCGGCTCCTCGAGCAGCGTGATGCCGCGCGAGGCAATGCCCAGCTGGAGGCGCGAGGGCGCGCCCGGCTCCTCGCCCTCGTCGTCGAAGGAAGGGCCGTCATCGTGCCGCGACCGCGGCTCGTCAGCGCCCGGCTCCTCGTCGAACGGGAAGCGAGGGTGAGCCCGCGAGCGCCCCGCCGCCGGGGAACGCCCCTCCAGGAGGTGCGTGAACCGGCCAGCGCCCTGCACCGGCGACCGCTCGCCGGCGACCGCGCGCAGGACGAGCGGCGCCGTCGGGAGCAGCGCGACGGCGGCGGCGGCGAGGAGCACGAGCCCGGTCAGCCGATCGAGCCGCCGCGCGCGCGGCGGGGCAGGCGCGGCGCCCGGCGGCGGCGCCGCCCGGGCAGCGAGGCGCGTGCCGGCGTGCGCAGCGCCCACGTCGCGGGAGCCAGGCGAGGCACCCTGTCCGGCGGGAGAGTCGTCCATCAGCGCAGAGGATACGCGCTGCGGCGAGCGCGGTCGACTGCGCGGCGGAGCGGCGCGGCGGAGCGTGCGCGGCGGAGCGGCGGAGCGGCGCGGCGGAGCGGCGCGGTCGAACGAGGCACCACGCCGGCGAGCACGTCAGCGGAGCTCGCGCGGCAGCGGGGCGGCGGCAGGGTCGCTGGAGACGGCGCGCTCCGTCGGCACGGCGTGCGCAGCGCCCGGGTCCGCGCAGCAGCGGAAGCCCTGCTGATAGAACATGTGGTTCTCGTCGTGCGAGCGGGTCGAAGGGCGGCAACGCGTGCGCACGGGGCCCCAGTAGCCGCCCTTCAGGATGGAGGGGCGCTCACCTTCGCGGACGGAACGGGTCCACTCATCGATGTTGCCGGTCATGTCGTACACACCGAACGGGCTCCGGCAGCGCGGCTGAGCGCCGGACGGCATGCCCTGCCAGAGCCGATCCATCTCGGCCATGGCGGCAGGGCCGCTCCGCGGGCGCAACGCGGTCTCGATGAACGCGCGCCACGGCTGGTCGACGACGCACGCCTCCGGGTCGCGGACGTACCCGTACGGGTAGGGGCGCGCCTCCTCGCCCTCGCAGGCGAAGGTCCACTCGGCCTCGTCACAGAGGCGCTTGCCCTCCTCGGCGCAGAGCTCGCTCGCCTCGTAGAACGAGACGAGGATGAACGGATAAACCCCCTTCTGGTTGGGGTACTCGTAGCGATCCATGCAGAAATGCATCGGCTTCGTGTCGAGGCCCCCCGACATCGAGAGCCATCTCTCGCGATCGAACTCCGCGCACCGCTCCGGATAATCCCGGCTGATCCAGTGCTTGCAGGTCGTCCGCTGCATCTCGTCGATGGAGCGCAGGTCGCCCTGGGCCCTCGGCGTCGGGTCGAGCTTCATGAGGCCGGAGACCTCGACCATGCCCGTCGCACAGACGCCGCGGTTGCCCTCGATCTGGTCCATCGCCTCGCGCGACTCGGCGGGAGACGACGCGATCTGCCAGTGGCGATCGCGGACGAGGCGCCACTCGAACCGGAGTCGACGCGGCCGCGCGCCCGTGATGGCGCTCGCTCCGAGCGTCAGCGGCACGGTCGGCGCCTCCGCGAGCCGCACCACGAGCAGCGCGAGCGCGGCGATGCCCAGCGCGAAGCCGACGGCAACGGCAGCGCGCAGCGCCCTCGCGCGGGGGGGCGCGGGCTTCCGCGTCGGGTGGGCGAACCTGTGCATGCTCCCTCGCGTAGACTTTACTGCGCGGGAGACTCGAAGGCAGACAACTTTTCGCGGAGCCGCGCCACGTCGCCGGCGCGCTCGTTCGAAAGATCGCGGGTCTCCCGGGGATCGCGCTCGAGATCGAACAGGAGCATCCGGTCGCGCTTCTTGCGGTTGAGCACGAGGAGCTTGAGGTGCCCGTCGACGACCGCCGCGCGGCGGGCGGTGCGGGCGAACACCGGTCCTCGGGGCGCGCGGTCCGCGCCGGCGGCGATGGCGGCGAGGGAGCCGCCCTCGACGGCGGTGGCCTCCGCGTCGCCGAGCTCGAGGACGGTGGGCGCGATGTCGACCGTGCTCACCGGGTGCGGGTAACGGCCGGGACCTGCGCCGGGGAGCGCGACGACGAGCGGGACGCGGATCGCCTCCTCGTAGAGCTCGACCCCGTGGCCGAAGGTGGCGTGCTCGCCGAGGCCCTCCCCCTGCGCGCCGTGGACGATGATCGCGGTGCGGCCGGCGCGGGGGCCCCGGGCCACGGCGTCGAGCAGGGCGCCGAGCTGCCGGTCGACGTAGGCGATCTCGCCGTCGTAGGCGGCCGTCCTGCCGGAGCCGAAGCGGATGCCGGGGTGGGCGACGTAGCGCTCGTGGGCGTCGAAGAGGTGGAGCCAGAGGAAGACCGGCTGCGCGCGCCGGGCGTCGCCCTCGAGGAGCTCGATGGCCTTCTTGACCGCGAGGTGACCGGTCGCCTCGCGCTCGGGGTGGGCCTCGCCGTAGACGGTCTCGAAGCGATCGAACCCCTGGTCGAAGCCGCGCTCCTGGCTGATCCAGGTGAACGAGCTGACCGCGGCGGTGAGGTAGCCGGCGCGCTTCATGCGCTCGGCGAGGGTGTCGTTCCCGGGCAGCAGCGTCGGCCACGCGCGGCGGTCGCGCGCCGCCCGGTTGAGGCGGCGGCCGGTGACGAGCGGCGCGATGGCCCGCTGCGTCTCGCTCGAGGCGGCATAGGCGCGCTCGAACAGCACGCCGCGGGCCGCGAGCTCGGCAAGCCGCGGGCTCGTGTCGCGGCCGTAGCCGTAAGCCGACGTGTGGTCGGCGCGGACCGCGTCGAGGGTGACGAGGAGGATGTCGGGGCGCTCCGGCGCGGAGGCGGGGGCGGAGGCGGGCGTGGCGGCGGGGGAGGTGGTCCTGGTCAGGACGGCCGGGATCACCGCGCCGGGATCGTCGCGCGCCGCGGGCACGGCGGCGGCGCGCGCGGTCGCGGCCAGTGCGGCCGGTGCGGCCGGTGCGGCCGGTGCGGCCGGTGCGGTCGGTGCGGCGCTGGCAGGAGGGGCAGCGGGGCCCGCGAGCGCCCCGGCGGGCCGGGAGGCGTCGCCCAGGGCTGCGTCGCCGCAACCCTGGTCGATGCCGTCGCCCGGGATGTCCCGCGCGCCGTGATACCGGGTGGGGTCGCCCTCGTCGCAGTCGAGGCCGCCGAAGTGCGAGCCCATCCCGTCGCCGTCGCGGTCGGTCCACCGCTCGAGCGCGCCGAAGAGGGTCGCCGCGAGCCCGCCACCGGCGCGCACGGCCTGGCCGAGCGGGGGGAACGACTCGACCCGGGCGGTCGCGCTCATGAGGACCAGGGCGGCGAGCGGGACGCCCGCGATGCCGGCGATGCGGCCCACCGCGGCGCTGAGGTCGACGCTGGAGACGAGCGCGGTCGCCACGAGCGCGATGGCGCCGTCGACGATGGCGGCGCGCACGGCGGCGCCGGCGTCGCCGGGGGTGCTGCCCGCGGAGGCGGCGAGCGGCGCGAAGGCGGCGACGAGGGGCAGGACGCCGAGGGCGGCGCCGGCGACGGCGAGGATCCACGGCTTCACGCCGCGGGCGGCGAGGCGGTCGCCGAGCGCGACGAGGCGCTGGGTGAGGAGCGCCGCGGCCACGACGCCGGCGAGGCCGAGGACGCCGAACGTCGCGCCGGCGAGGCCGCGGTGGTGGGTCGCCGCCTTGAGGAGGGCGGCGAGCGCGGCGAGCACGGGCACGGCGACGCCGATCCACAGCGCGACGCGGAGGACGGCGAGGCGCTCGCCGCCCGCGCCGACGATGCCGCGGAAGCCGCGGCCGGCGGCGCGCGAGAGGATGAGCGCGAGCGTGACGAGCGGGAGCAGGATCGCGGTGCCGACGAGGAGCCCATCGAGGAACGACGCGCCGGCGCGCGCGGTGCGCAGCGCGGTCGGGACCGCCGAGAGCGACGCGACGCCGAGGCCGAGCACGCAGGCCTCGCCGAGGCGGGTGGTCCAGGCGCTGCGGCGCGGCGGCGGGGGGACGGACCGCGCCGGCGGCGCGCTCGGGCGGGCGGGCGGACCGCTCGGCGATCGCGGCGGGACGCTATCATGAGCGCCGGCGGCGCTCGGCGGCGGGGGACCTGGTTCGGCGGTGATCATGGGCACACAGGGGAGAGGGCCGCGCGGGCGCCTCGCGAGGGCCTGTCGCGCCTGGCCGCGAGGTCGTGCGCCCTGCAGAACGGGGGCCTACCATCGGTGCACGGAGCCGGAAAGTATCCTGCGGGAGCGGATGGGTCGGGAGCGGATGGGCCGAGGGCGGCGGGAGGGCGCTCGGGGTCGAGGCCGGGCGCTGGGGGCCCGCGCGGCGTCCGGGCGCATGCGCGCTGGCGGGCTCCGGGCGGGTACGGCAGGATGGAGGAGCCGTGTCGCTCCCCGCGCGCAAGCTCGCCACGATCGCGGATCTGCTGGCCATCCCCGAGGCACAGCGCTTTCACGAGATCATCGACGGCGATCTCGTCCCGAAGGCGATGCCCTCGCCGAAGCACGGCGGGGCCCAGGCATCGCTCGCCGGGATCGTGTTCCGGCCCTACAACCGGCGGCCGGGAGGTCGCTGGCCCGGGGGGTGGTGGTTCGCCACCGAGGTCGAGGTGGGATTCGAGGAGCACGACATCTACCGCCCGGACGTGGTGGGCTGGCGGCGTGAGCGCCTCCCCGAGCTGCCCGACAAGACGCCGATCCTCGTGCGTCCCGACTGGGTCTGCGAGGTGCTGAGCCCCTCGAACACGCGCAACGACCTCGTGAAGAAGCTGCGCACGTATCACCGATGCCAGGTGCCGCACTACTGGATCGTGGATCCGATGAACGAGGTGCTCACCGTGCATCGCTGGATGGAGGGGGGGTATCTGAACGTGCTCACGGCGGAGCGGGGCGAGCGGGTCAGGGCAGAGCCGTTCGACGCGATCGATGGGTCGGTCGGGGTGCTCTTCGGGGACGACCCGGACGAGGCGTAGGGCGGCGGCGCGACGGGGCGGGGATGGCGGATCGCCCGCGCGAGCGTCGAGCGTCCTTCGCGTGCGCGCCGGGAGCTCAGCCTGGGTCCTCCGGCGCCTGCCGCGCGGCGATCACCCGGCTCATCACGCTCCGCAGCGCGTCGAGGTCGAACGGTTTGTCGAGCACCGCGACCGCGCCCAGCGAGCGCGCCAGCGCGTGGGTGGAGCTCTCGCCGAAGGCGGTGATCAGGACGATGGGCGGCCGGCGCCGCACCGCGGACAGACCGGCGAGCACCTCCATGCCCGTGAAGCACGGCATCTGGATGTCGCTGACGATCGCGTCGACCGGCGCGGGCGGCTCCCGGCCGGCGAACAAGGGGAGGAGGTAATCGAGGAGCTCCAGCCCGTTCTTCGCCTCGATGACCTCGAAGCCGTCACACTTCAACGTCGACGCCAGCAGCGCGCGCATCTCGTCGTCATCCTCGGCCACGAGCACCCGGCAGCCCGCGCCGTACCGGCCGGCGGGCGGGGGGGGCGGCGGATCGCCGGCCCACGCGTCGATGAGGCTCATGCACAGCTCCTTCCGTGCCGACGAGGCCGGCGAGCACGCGCACTGCACGTTGTATGCCTCGTTCCGCCACCAGGGCCAGGAGCAGGCCTGACCAGGGGAGTTTTGCCCCACCCGGGGAGGTTCGGGACGCCCCCTTCCGAGCCGCGCCCCGACCTGGGGACCGCGGGGTTCTGACGGCGTCATGGCGGTCTGCGCGCGATGGGCGCGCCGGCGCCGCCACCCCGAGCACGGTATCGCCTCGGTATCGCCTTGCCCATGCCCCCCCGGCGACCCGTATCCTCACAAGGACGCTGC
This sequence comes from Sorangium sp. So ce887, assembly GCF_051521455.1. Taxonomy (NCBI): domain Bacteria; kingdom Pseudomonadati; phylum Myxococcota; order Polyangiales; family Polyangiaceae; genus Sorangium; species Sorangium sp. So ce887. The sequence continues at coordinate 1,663,791 of NZ_CP150354.1, forward strand.
CCGGGCTTCATTAACTATCCTGAACTTCGCCAGATCCAAGGAGCTTTTCATGACGTTGCTGCGACATCGCGCTTCGGTCTCCGTGCTGGTCGTGCTCGCCCTGTCCGCCTGCGGTGGCGACGACGTCGTGCGCGAGACCGGTCTGTCCTGCGGCCCCGGCACGGAGGAGGCCGACGGCGTGTGCGTGCCGGCGGCGACGAGCCCCGGCGTCGCCTGCGGCGAGGGCACGGAGGACGTCGGCGGGGAGTGCGTCCCGACCGCCCTCCAGCCGGGGCATTTTCTGAGCCCGCTCGTGCAGCTCCAGAGTCTGCACGAGGTGGGGAGCCACACGGATGAGGTCCGCATCCGCGACGACGGCTTGCTCCTCAATTGCAGCTACACCTTCAACGTCATCAACGCCGAGGACCCCGCCGACATGGAGGTGCTCGCGGGGGGTCTCAAGCACACCATCGCCGGCGATACCCGCACACCCGGCTGCAAGCACCTCGCGTGGGACGACAACCTCGTCTTCACCACGCACCTCGGCAACATCCGGAACCCGGCCTTCCTCAGCGGCTGGGACATCAGCGATCCCGAGGCCCCAGTGCAGCTCCATGTCCTGCAGGAGCCGGGGATCAGCTACGAGGGCGTCGACGTCGCGGACCACAACCTCTTCGTGGGGCTGCACGGAGACGGCCTCGGCGTCTATCGCTACGACAGCGAGAGCGGGTTCACGCGCGCCGGCAGCCTGGGTGGGTTCACCAACGCGTGGGGGGTCGCGGCGCGCGACAACCATGTCTTCGTCGCCGACGGCGTGGACGGGCTCGTCACGGTCGACGCGACGGATCCGACAGCGCCGGTCGAGCTCGGGCGCGTGGCCACCGGCGGCCAGGCCAAGGGCGTCGTCGTGGACGGCGACTTCGCCTATGTGGCGGCGGGCTCGGCGGGCGTCGCCGTGGTCGACATCTCGGATCTCGAGAGCCCGGTCGTCGTCGGTCGCGCCGAGATGCCCGGGACCCCGCTCCGCCTGGCCTACGCCGATCGCCGCCTCTTCGTCGCCGCGTGGAACGACGTGCGCGTCTACGACGTGTCCACGCCCGCTGCCCCGACCTTCATCGCGGCCGTGCGCATCCCGAGGCCCTTCGAGTACGAGGATCCGGATCGCGAGCTCCCGACGATGCGCACCTTCGGCGTGGCCGCCCGGGGGCAAGACGTGTTCATCGGCACCTGGGAGAACCCGTATTCCTACCGCCTCGAGCCGGACCGCCTCGCCCCGAACCTCCGCCTCCCGGAGGCCGCGGCCAGGATCGATTTCGGTCCGGTCGCCGTCGGGGACACGAAGACCCTCCCGCTCGAGGTCACGAACCAGGGGACGGCGCCGCTCACGCTGGTGGACAACTGGATCAGCGGCTCCGCGTTCCGCGTCGAGCCGCGCCAGGCCCGGATCGCGCCCGGCGAGAAGATCGAGCTCGACCTGACCTACCTCGCATCGGCCACGGACCAGGAGATCGGCTATCTCCATATCGTCTCCGACGACCCCGCGGCCCCGGTGCGCAAGACCTACCTCGTCGGCAACGCGCCCGGTGTGAGCGTCGGCGCGCCCCTGCCCGCGACCACCGGCACGATGCTGGACGGCTCGACGTGGACCTCGGAGGAGTCGGCCGGGAGCGTGCTGTTGCTCACGTACTTTGCCACCTTCTGCCCGGTCTGCGCCAACCACCTGCCGGACACCGAAGAGCGGTTCTGGCTCAAGTACAAGGACCGGGGTCTGCAGGTCGTCGCCCTGAACCCGAGGGAGCCGGTCGATCAGATCGGCCAGGTGCAGGCGTACTGCGACAACATCAAGGTCAGCTTCCCGGTCGGGCTCGAGGAGACCGCGAGCACCTACACCGCCGTGACGTCCAGCTTTCCCGGGCCCAATCCCTTCCCGGTCGACGTGATCGTCGGAAAGGACGGCATCGTCCGGTACGCGACGCACGAGTACGATCCGGATGCCATGACGGCCGTCATCGAGCAGGCGCTCGCCGAATGATGCGCCGGGCCCTGCTCCTGCTGGTTGCCCTCGTCACGCCCGCCTGCGATGGCGGCGGCTCGACGAGCGGGGCCGGGCACGCGGGAGGAAGCGCAGCGGCGGGCGGCGGCGGCGGGGGCGATGCGGCGGGCGGCGGCGGTGCGGCGGGCGGCGCTGGCGCCGGTGGTGCTCCCGCGGGGCCCGGCGTGACGGGCGTGCTCGTGGACGAAGCGGGGCAGCCGATCGTCGGCGCTCCCGTGCTCCTGTGCAACACCGCGGTCTGCTACTCCGACAGATCGAAGGAGGGTGGCCGCTTCACCTTCCTCTGCGACGCGGAGCCGCCTGTCGACTTCGTGGTGAAATCGATCGAGGACGCGGGGACGACGCCGCGCCGGGGCGTGGCCATGTTCCCGCTGCGCTTCCGCGACACGGCCACCGTCGACGCGGGGTCGCTCTTCGTGCCGGCCCTGCCGGCGGGCGCCGTCCTTGGCTCGGACAGCAGCGATCCGCAGACCCTGGAGGTCGGCGACGGCCTCCGGCTCACCGTGAGCCGCGCCGACCTCGCGGCGCCGCTCGGCGCGTCCCCCCACGACATCGCGGCCCGGAGGATCCCGCCGGAGCGCGTGCCCCCGCTCCCCGATCTGGGCGGTGAGGAGATCGTGGCGGTCTATGCGCTGTACCCGTTCGCGACGACGAGCGGCGCGCCCATCGGGGTCCAGGCACCCTCGGATCTGACGCCCGGAACGCGCGTGAGCTTCCGGAGCATGAGCGAGTACGACGGCAAGCTCTCGGCGCCGGCCGCCGGCGAGGCCGACGGCGCGGTCGTCCGGACGGCGCCGGGCTCCGGGATCGACGAGCTGACATGGCTCGTGATCTCGAGGTAACCGCCTATCTCGATGCGAGGGAGCACGGGTGAGGACCGAGCCCGCCGAGCATGGATATCTCCCGCCATGTGGATTCTGCCACAGCGTCTGTCCCGCACACCCGCGCCCCGACCGCACGGATACCCGCCAGGCGCCAGAGCGATAGAGAAGCGGCGCGTCGCGGCAGCGCGCCGGCAGGTGGCAGGTGGACGACAGACAAGACCGACAGAACCAGCGAAGCGGAAACCGCCGCGAACCCGCTTGACCCCCCGCGCGACCGCAAGCTATGTTCCCCGCATGTCCCGCGCGCTCCCCGCGTCCCCCGCTCGCTCCGGCTCCGAGGTTTTCGTCCTCGGCGCAGGCCGGTCGCGCGGGGCCGCCCAGGTGGGCTCGCGCGTGGCCGGGCTGCGCTGGTGGCGCTGGTACTGTACCAAGGCGGGCCCCAACGACGGGTAACGCGCCTCCCTCCGGGGAGGCCGACCTGAAGGAAAGAAGAAAATGGGCCCGCCGAACAACGGTGGGCCTTTTCGTTTTTGTCCGCTATGCAGTGCGCCGCAGTCCGACGCTCGAATCCCGAGGATCCGTGTCTGCCGCAACGGCCGTGAACATGAGGAGCGAACCATGATGCATGCAGTGATCGATGCGCTCTGCGCGGGCGTGGACCTCTCCGCCGAGCAGACCGAGGCGCTGTTCCGTGACGTGGTCGCGGGGGCGCTGACCGAGATCGAGCTCTCCGCGCTGCTCGTCGCGCTCAAGGCGAAGGGCGAGACCCCCGCCGAGATCGCCGGCGCCGCGCGCGCGCTCCGGGGGGCCTCGGCGCCGTTCGCGCGGCCGGCCTACGCGTTCGCCGACTGCTGCGGCACCGGGGGCGACGGGCAGTGTACCGTCAACGTGTCGACCGCCGTCGCCTTCGTCGCGGCCGAAGGGGGGCTGCCGGTCGCCAAGCACGGCAACCGCTCGGTCTCGTCGCAGTGCGGCTCCGCCGACGCCCTCGAGGCGCTCGGCGCCCGGCTCGACCCGCCGGCCGAGGTCTCGCGCCGGGCCCTCGACGAGGTCGGCTTCTGCTTCCTCTTCGCGCCGCAGTACCACGCCGGCCTCCGCCACGCGATGCCGGTGCGCCGCGCCCTCAAGGTGCGCACGATCATGAACCTGCTCGGCCCCCTCGTGAACCCGAGCGCGCCGCCGATCCAGGTGATGGGCATCTACGATCCGGAGCTCGTCACCCACGCCGCGCGCACGCTCGGGATGCTCGGCTGCCAGGCCGCGCTCGTCGTGCACGGCGGAGGCCTCGACGAGATCGCCCTGCACGCCCCGACCCGCGCCGCCCGGCTCCGCGACGGGGTCGTCGAGGAGCTCACGCTCGATCCGTCGGACGCCGGGGTCTCGCCCGCGCCGATCGAGGCGCTCCGGGGCGCCGGCCCGGCCGAGAACGCGGTGTGGCTCCGCGACCTCCTCGCCGGGCGCGGCGAGCCCGCGCACCGCGACGCCGTCGCCCTCAACGCGGGAGCGCTGCTCTGGATCGGCGGGCGCGCCGACAGCCTGCGCGAGGGGACGGCCACGGCGCTCGACGCGCTGAGCTCGGGGCGCGCGGCGGAGCGGCTCGCGCGCTTCGTGGCGCTGAGCCGGGAAGGGTCTCAAGAAGCGCGCAAGGAGGCGAATCATGGCTGAGCAGAGCAATGTCCTCGCGCGCATCGTGGAGCGGAAACGGGCGGACGTGGCGGAGCGCGAGCGGCGCACCCCGCTCGCCGTCCTCAGGGCGAACGCCCCGCCCACCTCGCGGAGCCTCCGGCGCGCGCTCTCCGCGCCGGGCGCGCGGTTCGTCCTGGAGTGCAAGAAGGCGTCCCCGTCAGAAGGCCTGATCCGGCCGGACTTCGACCCGCACGCCGTCGCCGCCGCCTACTACGGTGTCGCCGACGCGGTGAGCGTGCTGACCGACGAGCCCTTCTTCCAGGGCAGCTTCGAGATCCTCCAGGCCGTGCGCGAGGTCCTGGACGTCCCGCTCCTCTGCAAGGACTTCGTCGTGGGCCCTTACCAGGTGGTCGAGGCGCGGTCGCGCGGCGCGGACGCGATCCTGCTCATGCTGTCGGTGCTCGACGACGCGACAGCGCTCCTCTGCCTGGGCGCGGCCGAGGCGCTCGGCATGGACTGCCTCGTCGAGGTCCACGACGAGGCGGAGCTCGACCGCGCGCTCGCGCTGCCCGCGCCCGTGATCGGCATCAACAACCGCGATCTCAGGACGCTCAAGGTCGATCTCGCCGTCTCGGAGCGGCTCGCCCCGCGCGTGCCGCGCGACCGGATCGTCATCGCGGAGTCGGGCGTCGAGTCGCGCGCCCACGTGGAGCGGCTCGCGCGCTCGGTCGACGGGTTCCTCGTCGGCACCTCGCTCATGCGCAGCCCCGACATCGCCGACGCCGCGCGCGCGCTGGTGAACGGCAGGGTGAAGGTCTGCGGCCTGACCCGGGCGGGGGACGCGCGCGAGGCGGAGCGGCTCGGGGCCCGCTTCGGCGGCCTCGTCTTCGCCGAGGCCTCGCCGCGGCGGGTGACGCGCGAGCAGGCCGAGATCGCGATCGCCACCGCCGCGGGGCTGCCCTTCGTCGGCGTTTTCCTCAATCAGTCCGCGGGCTTCGTCGCCGATACGGCGCGCGCGCTCGGGCTCCGCGCCGTGCAGCTGCACGGCGACGAGGACGCCGCGTACGTCGAGGGGCTGCGGCGCGCGCTCCCCGAGGGCTGCGAGATCTGGAAGGCGGTCCCCATGGCGCCGTCCGGCGAGGCGGCCGGCGCGGCCGGCGCCTCGGGCGCGGCCGGCGCGGCCGGCGCGGGCGCCGAGGTCGAGCGCCGCGCCGATCGGCTCGTCTTCGACACGCGCACGGCCGAGGCGCGGGGAGGCACCGGGCGGACGTTCGCCTGGAGCGCGATCGAGGACCACCCGGCGCGGGCCCGGAGCCTGCTCGCGGGCGGGCTCACGCCGGACAACGTCGCCGCGGCGCGCGGGGTCGGGGCGTGGGCGCTCGACGTGAGCTCGGGCGTCGAGAGCGCGCCCGGTGAGAAGTGCGCCGACCTGCTCGTGCGGCTGTTCGACTGCGCGCGCGGCCCCTCGCGCCACGACCCTGGCCCCGCGGCCCCGGCGGACCCCGCTTCTCCCTGACCGCATCTTCCACAACGCACCACGCACCATCGACGGATCGAGGCAATCACCATGCAGCAAAGCGGTCGCTTTGGCGCCTTCGGCGGCGCCTATGTCCCGGAGATCCTCGTACCCGCGCTCGAGCAGCTCGAGCGCGCGTACCTGGAGGCGCGCGGCGATCCGTCGTTCGCGGCGGAGTTCAACGCCTTGCTGACGAGCTACGCGGGGCGCCCGACGCCGCTGACCCTGTGCCGCAACCTGACCGGCGACCCGCGCGTGAAGGTGTACCTCAAGCGCGAGGACCTGCTCCACGGCGGCGCGCACAAGACGAACCAGGCGCTCGGCCAGGGGCTGCTCGCGCGGCGCATGGGCAAGCGGCGGCTCATCGCCGAGACCGGGGCCGGCCAGCACGGCGTCGCGACCGCGATGATCGGGGCCCTGCTCGGGCTCCCCACGCGCATCTACATGGGCGCGAAGGACGTGGAGCGGCAGCGGCTCAACGTCTTCCGGATGCGCCTCATGGGGGCCGAGGTGGTGCCGGTGACCTCGGGCTCGCAGACGCTGAAGGACGCCCTCAACGAGGCGCTGCGCTACTGGACCGAGAGCTACGAGGACACGCACTACCTGATCGGGACGGTCGCCGGCCCGCACCCGTTCCCCACGATCGTGCGCGACTTCCAGTGGGTGATCGGCCGCGAGGCCCGCGCGCAGATCCTGGAGTCGGAGGGGCGCCTGCCCGACGCGGTGGTCGCGTGCGTGGGCGGCGGCAGCAACGCGATGGGGATCTTCTCCGAGTTCATCCCGGACAAGGACGTGGCGCTCGTCGGCGTCGAGCCCGCCGGCCACGGCCTGTCGACCAGCATGCACGGCGCGACGCTCCTCAAGGGCCGCCCGGGCGTGCTGCACGGGTCGGAGACCTACATCCTCCAGGATGAGCACGGGCAGGTCGCCGAGACGCACTCGGTGTCGGCGGGGCTCGACTACCCCGGCGTCGGGCCGGAGCACGCGCACCTCATGACGTCGGGCCGGGCGACCTACGTGGCGGCGACCGACCAGGAGGCGCTCGACGCGTTCCAGCGGCTCGCGCGCAGCGAGGGCATCATCCCGGCGTTCGAGTCGGCGCACGCGATCGCGCACGCGATGAAGATGGCGGCGGAGGCGGCGCAAGCAGGGCGCGAGACGGTGCTCGTCGTGAACCTGTCGGGCCGCGGAGACAAGGACATGGAGCAGGCGCAGAAGCTGCTCGATCCCGGGAGGTCGACATGAGTCGGGAAGCGATGACGACGCGCTACGATCGCGCATTCGAGCGGCTGCGGCAGCGGGGGGAGGGGGCGTTCATCCCCTTCCTGATGCTCGGGGATCCGGACCTCGCCACGAGCGCGCGGCTGCTCCGCGCGGCGGTGGAGGGCGGCGCGGACGCCATCGAGGTCGGGATCCCGTTCTCGGATCCGATCGCGGACGGCCCGACGATCCAGGCCGCCGCCGTGCGGGCGCTCGCGGCCGGCGTGCGGCCGCCCGACTGCATCGAGCTCCTCGCGCGGTTCCGGGCGGAGGTGAAGGACGTGCCGGTCGGCATCCTGACGTACGCGAACCTGGTGAAGCACCGCGATCTCAAGGGCTTCTACGCGTCGGTGGCCGCGGCCGGGGTCGACAGCGTGCTCGTCGCCGACGTGCCGGTGAGGGAGTCGGAGCCGTACGTGGCGGCGGCGCGCGAGGTGGGCGTGGCGCCGGTGCTGATCGCGCCGCTCAACGCCTCGGAGCCGACGCTGAAGCTGCTCGCGGAGCGGTGCGCTGCGTACACCTACTGCGTCACGCGCAAGGGCGTGACGGGGGCGGACGAGCAGCTGCGCCTCGGCCACGGCACGCTCCTCGAGACGCTGCGCCGGTTCGGCGCGCCGCCCGCGATCCTCGGCTTCGGCATCTCGAAGCCCGAGCACGTGCGCGACGCCCTCGCCGCCGGGGCGTTCGGCGTGATCAGCGGGTCCGCGGTCGTCCAGCGGATCGCCGCGAACCTCGGCGATCCCGAGGCGGCCGCGCGCGCCGTCGCGAGCTTCGTCCGCGAGATGAAGGCGGCCACGGTGCGCTGACCGCGGCGGTCGCCGCCGTCCTCTCGATGCCGCGCGGCGCCGCCACTTGCGCGGCTCGCCGCGGGGCGAGCCGTGCTCCCTGCAGCGGCCGCGCGTGGCTCTCGTGGCAGGCGGCGGGCTGAGCTCAGGGGCACGCGACGCCGCACCGGTGCTGCGCGAGCCCGATGCAGCTCTCGTCCCAGCCGAACGTGCAGCAGAAGCTGTCTCCCTCGAGCTCGTCGCACACATTCTCGACGCAGCTGTTGCACGACGGGTCCAGCGCCTCGCCCGTCTCGCAGAGGTCGTGAGCGCACCCGCAGGCCCGCCCGCAGGCGGCGGCGAGCCCGTCGACGCAGTGGGCGTCCCACGCGCTCATGCAGCAGGCGGGGTCCTCGGCGCACAGAGCGGTGACGCACGGGTCGCAGCTGTCGAGGAGCGGGTCCCCCTCCTCGCACAGGTCGTGGCTGCAGTCGTCCGGCGGGCATGCGCCGCAGTCGGAGGCGCACGCCTGGCAGTTCTCCCGCAGGGGCTCGCACGTGCCGTCGCCGCAGACCGGCGGGCACTCGCCGCAGTCGCCGGCGCACGACGCGCACGTCTCCGGCGCCTCGCAGCGCGTGTCGCCGCAGGTCGGCGCGCACCCCTCGCAGTCGCCGGGGCAGCTCTCGCACGTCTCTTCCTCGTCACACCGGGCGTCGCCGCACACCGGCGCGCCGCCGGAGCCGCCGGAGCCGCCGGAGCCGCCGGAGCCGCCGGAGCCGCTCGACGTCGCGTCGCCGGAGCCGCTCGACGTCGCGTCGCCGGAGCCGCTCGACGTCGCGTCGCCGGAGCCGCTCGACGTCGCGTCGCCGGAGCCGCTCGACGTCGCGTCGCCGGAGCCGCCGGAGCCGGCCGCACCGGAGCCGCCCGCGCCGCCGGAGCCGCCCGCGCCGCCGGAGCCGCCCGCGCCGGCCGCACCAGAGCCGCCGGAGCCGCCCGCGCCGGCCGCACCGGAGCCGCCCGCGCCACCGGAGCCGCCCGCGCCGGCCGCACCGGAGCCGCCGGAGCCGCCCGCGCCGGCCGCACCGGAGCCGCCCGCGCCACCGGAGCCGCCGGCGCCGGCCGCACCGGAGCCGCCCGCGCCGCCGGAGCCGCTCGACGCGCTGCTCGGTGCGGCGCTGTCGTCCCCGCAGCCGGCGGTCGTCAGGATCGATGTCAGGGCGAGCAGGGCGCACATGCGGAGAGAGCCGTTCATCAGGGGAACCTCGTCATGGTGAGTTGAGAGCTGCCTTTGCGACCCCGCCGCCGCCGAGCTGGCGAGAAGCGTAACGCGCGACGCCGCCTGTCAGAAGAGCCCCACGGAGAAGTGGAGGGCGCCGTCGATCTCGTCGAGCTCGTCGCGCGGGTCCAGGTTGAAGCCGTAGTCGAAGGCCAGCGGACCGATGGGGGTGTTCACCCGCAGGCCGGCGCCGAGCCCGTAGCGGAGCCGCCGCGGGTCGAGGTTCACGTTCCTCGCCCGGATCCAGAGGTTGCCCGCGTCGAGGAACAGGCCGAGCTGGAGCAGATCGGTCAGCGGAACGCGCAGCTCGGCGCGCGGATTCACCATCACCGTTCCGCCGCGCGGGATATCGTCGGTCGAGACGTCGGCGTCCTCGCCCAGCGCCGTCCTCGCCTCCTCGAGCCCGTCCTCGGGGTACAGCGACTCGGCCAGATGGGAGCGGAGCGAGTCGACGCCGCCGAGGAAGAACAGGCGGTCAGGGTAAGTCCCGCTCTCGGCGACGAGCGGTTGAATATACCCTCCGGACAGGCTCAGCGCGAGGATGAGCCGCGACCGGGGCGCGAGGGGGATATAGCCCGACACCCGGCCGGTGAACCGCAGGAAGTGGCTCTCGGGGAAGCTCGACTGGGCCCGGGCCGAGTCGAACGCGTCGAACGCGTCGACGTGCTCGACGCCGCCGGAGAGCAGGAATCCCCGGGTCGCGGCGAAGGGGGTGTCCCGCGTGTCCCAGGACGCGTCGAGCCGCTGGGCCAGCGCGATCGTGCGTCCCTCGGGCATGCGCAGCTGGTCGAGGATATTCCGCTTCTCGTTGCCCACGGCGCCCGGGAAGAAGCCGACGTCGTTCAGCTCGGTCGACACGGCGAGCTGCGTCGTCACGGCGCGCCGCGGACGGTAAGTGATCGCGGGGATGAGCGCCTGCTTCGTGAAGCCGAAGTCGAGCTGGTTGTCGCGCACGTCGATGCCCGCCAGAGAGAGGCTGACGAGCGGGCCGAGGCCGATGTCCGGGAGCGTGATCGAGACCGTGTTGCGGCGCTCCAGCTGGTCGTCGCCGTTGAGCTCCTCGTAGTGACGGCGCGCCGCGGGGTCCACGACCATGAACTCGAACAGGTAGCTGAGCTGGACGCGCATCGTGAGGCCGATGGCCAGGCCGCCGATGTTGCGGTGTCCGTACTCGAAGGCGAAGCGGACGCCCTCGCCGGTCGAGAACCCGATCTGCGGGTTGAGGTACTGCGGCAGCTGCTCGACCACATGGATGATGACCCGCTTGTTCTTCTGCGGGACATCCGGGTCCTCCAGCGAGATGGACACGCTGGAGAAGGGGCCGAGCGTGGCGATGCGCTCCTCGCTCAGGCGGGCCTGCGACTGCCGGAACGGCGCCCCCTCGCGGAGCAGCACGCGGCGGAGGATCAGCTGCTCGTCGGTCCGGACGGCGCCCTTGATGACGATGCCGGTGACCGTCACCCGATCCCGCTCCGACACGATGAACCGCGCGCGGGCGCGCGTGCGGTCGGGCGAGGGCTCGATGGCCGTGCGGACCTCGGCGAACGCGTAGCCGAGGTCGCGGTAGGCATCGAGGATGCGCAGCCGCGCGGCGTCGAGGGCGAGCGTCGAGAGGGGCTCTCCGACCTTCAGGTCCGCGACCCGGCTGAGCCAGCGCTCGCTGAACGGGCTCTCCTCGGCGCAGAAGCTCCGGTCCCGCTCGGTCAGGCCGGCCTGGCCGCAGAAGCCCTTGTTCCCCTCGAAGGCGAGATCGTAGAGCCGGGTCTGCGGGCCGGGATGGACCGGGATGCGGAGCGTCACCTCGGGGGCGCACGTGATGTGCCGCGCCGGATCGGGCCGGCAGGTCAGGGCGGCGGGGACGGGCGGCTCGGGGACGGGGAGGCCGAGCGCGTCGGTGCGGCACTGGGCCGTGACGCGCTCGGTGACCGGCTCGGGGACGCAGGCGCCCGGCTTCGAGCGGCGCGAGCAGGTGGCGCGGAGCACGGAGACCGGACCGACGACGGCGTTCAGGTAGCCCTTGCTGAAGTAGAGGTCGCGCAGGTGCTTGAGGGCGCGCTCGTGGGTCTCCTGCTCGTACGTCATCGCCGGGATGAGCTCGACCGGGCGGGCCCGGCCGCCCGCGCCGCGGGTCGGGCCGAACAGGTCCGAGATGCCGCGCGGGTCGGGCATCGAGAAGGCGTCGGCGCCGGGCAGGTCCTCCTCGAGGAAGCTCTCGATCTCGCGGCCGAGGTCGTCCGGGCTGAGGTCGCCGGTGAGGCAGGGGAAGACGCGCTTCGTGACGCGCACCTGCTCGTGCTCGCGGACCGTGAAGGTCAGGTAGCGGACCGGATCCTCCGGCTTGCCGCCGAGCGACGGCGTCACCCTGGCGTCGAGGAAGCCGCGGGCGACGTAGAACGCGGTGAGCCGGTCGGCGAGGTCGTCCGCCTTCGTCTCGGTGGTCTCGCCGAGGCCGAGCGCGGCCTCGAGGGCGTCGCTGTCGAAGGCGCGGTTGCCGTCGAAGGCGGGGACGATGCGCGCGCCGGGATCGAGGTAGACGTAGAGGTAATTGTTCGGGCCGACCGCGAGCACGCGGTGCGAGACCTCGGCGTCGTGAAAGCCGCTCCGGCGGAGGAGCTCGGCCATCTCGCGGTCGGCCTCGGCGAGGGCGGGCTCGTCGACGCGGGCGCCGACGCCGAGGCGGTAGCTCTCCCTGAGCGAGCCGAGCTCCCGGTCCGCGCGCGGGTCGACGACGAACACGCGCTGGACGACGATGCGCGGGGCGCCGGCCTCGACGTTGAGGGAGAGGACGATCTGCGACGGCTCGTCGGTGTCGACCGCGCGGACCGTGACCGCGGCCGCGGGGTAGCCGTGCTGCGCGTAGAACGCGCGGATGCGGGGGCCGATCTCGGCGAGCGCCGCGGCGGTGATCTCGCCGCCCTCGGCGATGCCGGCGGCCTCGAGGGTGCCCTGGCGATCGAGCGCGCCGCCGGTGATCTGGACGGTCGCGATGCGCCGGCGCGGGACGACGACGATCCGGAGCGCGGCGCCGTCGGGCAGCAGGTAGGCCTCGGCCGACGCGCGGGCGAAGTTGCCGGAGGCGAGCAGCTCGCGCATCGCGCGGCGAGCGGCGTCGTGGCTGAGCGGCTCGCCGAGCTCGACGCTCGTGACCGGCGACGCGTTCTGCCAGCGGTCGCCCTGCGCGGCGACATCGATGCGGACGATCGGCTTGCCGACGAGCTCTCCGAGGGCGAGCGGCTGATCGAGCGACGGCACGTCGGTGGCCTCGGTGCCGGCTTCACCCGGAGACTCGGCGCGCCCCGCGGCGCTGGCCTGACCCGGGTTGGGGTTGGCCTGAACCTGGTTGGCCTGACCCGGGTTGGGGTTGGCCTGAACCTGGTTGGCCTGACCCGGGTTGGGGTTGGCGTGAACCCGGTTCGAGCTGCTGGACTCCACCTGGTCGGCCTGGGCCAGGCGCACGGGCGCCTGGTCGGCGCGCGCGGGGACGGCGAGCGCGCCGAGCGGCAAAAGGCCGAGCCACAGGGGAATGAGGGCGGAGCGGAGGCGAGCCATCAGGTGCGGAGCGCCGGGGGACGAAAACGAAATGAACCGGCGCCGGCGTGCACGAGGACCGCAGCGTAGCCCGGTTGGGCGGCGGTTGGGCAAGAGGCCGCCCGCGCGGCGACGTCGCCCGCGCGCCCTGCATCGCCGCAGCGCGGCCGCCTGCCTCCGCGCGCCGCCGCGCCCGCGCCCGCGCGCCGTTCGCGCACCAACACGAACGGCGCGGACTCCAGCGCCCGGGAGGCCCAGGCCCGGTCGGATCGACGCCTCGATGCGCCGATGTGCGAGACGCGGGGCTCTCGGCGGGCGGACCTCGTGCTAGCGTCGCCGCCCGTGCGAGGCACCGGATGAAGGACCTGGCGATGCTTGTCGGCGCCGTGGCGCACGACCTCAAGGTGGTGACGCTGTGGGAGAGCCTGCGCGAGCACTTCCGCGAGCATGGAATCCTGATTGATTTCGCGCTGTTCTCTACGTACGAGCGCCAGGTGGAGTCGCTGATCCGCGGGCACATCGACGTCGCCTGGGACAGCGCCATCGCGCACGTGCGGGTCAAGCGGCAGACCGAGGGCCGGTCCCGTTCGCTGGCGATGCGCGAGATCGACCGCGACTTCCATAGCAAGCTCCTCGTCCGCCGCGACGCCGCGGTCGGGGCGCTCAGCGACCTCGAGGGCAAGGTGCTCGCGGTGGGGAGCGCCGACTCCGCGCACGCGCGCATCCTGCCGCTCCACTTCCTCCGGCAGGCGGGGGTGGCGGTGGACAAGATCCAGCTCATGCCGTTCGAGGTGGACCTCGGCAAGCACGGGGACACCGCGACGAGCGAGGTCCAGGCGCTCGCGGCGCTGCACGAGGGCAAGGCGCAGGCGGCGGCGGTCGGCGACGCGGTGTGGCTGGCCGAGCAGGCGAGCGGCCACATCGATCTCCGCCGGGTCGACGTCCTCTGGACGACGCCGGCCTACGACTTCGCGATGTTCGACGCGCTGCCGGCGCTGCCCGAGGCGAAGGCCGAGGCGTTCCAGCGCGCGCTGCTCAGCATGACCTGGAAGAACCCGAAGCACCGGCGCATCTTCGAGCTCATGGGCCACAAGCAGTGGGTGGCCAGCCGCGACGACCGGTACGGCGCGCTCGACGCGGCCACCGCGGCGCTCGCCGCGGCCCCCTGACGGCGACGGTTCAAGCGCGCGCGCGCGTCACTCGAACTCGAGCCGCCACCGGAGATCGGCGCCCACGTTGCCGAGCGGCGAGCTCGAGGCGTCGTTCGCGTTGTCGTAGGACCCCTGGATGCTCATGCGGTCGCTGAGCTTCACCTCGACGCCCGCGCGCACCTGGCTGCCCTGCGAGAGCCCCGTCGTGACGTTGGCGCGCACCGCGTCCGTGATGCGCTTGCCCAGGGTCACCGTCGGCTCCGGGGCGCCGTTCTTCGACGAGTAGCCGGTGCCGAAGCGGAACTCGTCGATGATGGGGACGATGTTCCTCACCGCCTTGTCCGCGCCCGTCAGCGACGAGAGCGCCTCGAGGCCCATGGTCTCGCCGAGCGACGACACGACGCCCTGGTTGAGCTCGGCGCGCGTCATCCCGAGCGTCAGGAGCAGGACGATGTCCTCCTGGCTGAGCGGCGGATCGCTCGTCAGGTTGAGCTGCAGGTTGTCGGCGTCGCCCTGGGCGTGCAGCCGGATGCGCCAGTGCCCGCCGGCGTTCGCGCCGGCGCCGATGCCCCCGGGCGCCGCCGCCTCCGCGCCGGCCGCCGGGTCCGCCGCGGCGCTGCTCATGGCCGTGTAGCGGCGGTACTCGCTCTCGGCGCGCACGTCGACCTTGGGGGCGATGCGGAACGGATCCTCGAAGCGGACGTAGCCCTCCCGGACGTTGAACTCGGTGCTCCGCAGCATGAGCTTCGATTCGGGCAGGATGCGCAGCGACCCGCGCGCGCCGAAGCGCTGGTTCGTGCCCGACAGCTCGAGCCCCGTGGGCGAGACCTCGAGCCGCATGTCCGCGAGATCGTTCGAAAAATGGAGCGGATTCGGCGAGAGGACCGTGACGCGGAACCGGACCGCGTCGGCCGCGGGGTTGTAGGTCTGTACCGTCGTCCGCTGCCGGCCCGTCAGGTCGCCGAGGTCGACGCTCATCAGGATCGGGCGCGTGTAGTTGAACGACGTGAGCGTGATCTTGCCCTCGACCTCCGGCAGGTTCTTCTCGCCCGACGCGTCGTCCTCGACGCCGGGCTGGAAGCGCGCCACGAGGTTGGCGTTCGCGGTGAGGTTCACCCCGTCCGCGACCGGCAGCTTCACGCCGGTCGCCACGATCGAGGCCGTCGCCATGCCGAGGTTCAGGCCGCGCACCGGCATGTGCCCGGCCGCGCTCACCGTGCCCGTGCCGACCCGCGCGGTCGCCCGCGTGAGGCGCACGAGATCGCCGCCGATCGCGATCTCCACGTCGATGTCGTCGAGCGACACGGGCAGCCCCACGACGTCGAGCTCCCCCTCCTTGAGCGTCGCCGAGCCCGTGTAGCGCGGCCCCTGGAGCGGACCGGTCACCTGGACCTCGGCCTGCACCGTGCCCCGCGCGTGCCGGATCTGCGGGATGTCGGCGCTGAGCCGCGACAGGTTCGTCGGGCTGACCCGGATCGCGATGTCGAGGTCGGGCGCGGTGAACACCCGCTTGACCTCGCCGGACGCGGTGAACGCGGCGGACAGGCGCGAGGCGGTGTGCGCCTCGAGGCGGAGCTCCGGCACCCGGAGCGCGTTCCCCGCGAGGCGGATCGGCCCGCTCGGAGCCGTGAGGTGGAGCCCCTGGCCCTCCCGCTCCAGCTTGAGC
Organism: Sorangium sp. So ce887; assembly: GCF_051521455.1. NCBI lineage: Bacteria > Pseudomonadati > Myxococcota > Polyangiales > Polyangiaceae > Sorangium > Sorangium sp. So ce887. Next base: position 1,679,434 of record NZ_CP150354.1, read on the forward strand.
GCGCCGACCGTGAGCGTGAGCGCCGCCTGCTTCGGGTCCGCGAGCGGGAGCCGCTCGACGTCGAGCGTCGCGGTCAGCGTGCCCTTCGGCGTCGCCGCCGAGAACGCGACGCCCGGGATCAGGTTCGCGAGCGTGCCGAGGTCGAGCGCGTCCATGCGCACCTTGCCGTCCACGATCTTGCGCTGCTGGCGCGTGACGCGGAGCCCCTCCAGCGCGACCTGCCCGCCGAAGAGCGAGCCGTTCGCGACGAAGGAGCCGTCGGGGAGGTCGCGCTCGAACTCCGCCGGGTCGAACGGCGCGCCCTGGGGGTTGCCGCAGATCGGCGTCTTGCCGACGATCCTGGGCGCCCTCTCGGTGGGCACGATCGTGAGCTCGACGCGCGAGGGGGGCAGGCTCGCGTGCGTGCGGCGGATGCCGACGCGCGAGACGTGGACGTCCGCGAACCCGGCCATCCGGCTCACGGTGCCGCCCAGGCTGGCGACGAGCGACACCGATCCGTCGAACAGCGAGGCCGCCGGCCCGAGCGCGTCGATCCGCGTGAGCGGGAGGCCGCTCGCGATGACGCTCCCCTTGAGCGCGCCGCCGTGCGCCACGGACACGCTCGCCAGCACCGAGCCCGTGCCCTTGCGCAGCGACGCCGAGCGGACGTCGAGCCGCATCCCGTCGCCTCCGGCGGCCTGGTCGTCCCAGATCAGGTTGAGGTCGACCTCGCCCTCGTCGAAGCGCTCCTCGAGGAGCTCGACGCCGCTGAGCCGCATCCCGGCGCTCACGGCGAGGTAGCCGCCGCCGCAGCGGTCCTCGGGGCCGCCGAGCGCGAAGTGGGCCCGCGCCGTCCCGCTCGCGGTCGCCTTGTAGCCGGCGTACCGCGGATCCTTCTCGAGGCGGAGCATCTCGAGGAGGTCGCGCGCGGCCAGGTGCGGCGCCTCGCGCGTGTCCACGGTCGCGTCCACGACCACGATCCCCGACGCGCTGTCGAGCGAGCGGCCCTTCGGCAGGTTGCCCGCCGGGTCGAAGTCGATCTTGATCGAGGGGACCCGGACGCGGCTCGCCCCGTGCCGGACGCGCGCGTTCTCGAGCGTCACGGCGAGCGGCTCGAACGCGACCGGCGAGGGCTCGAGGTCGCCGATGGGGAACCCGGCGAACACGAACTTCTCGATGCCGACCTCGCCCTTGAGCTTCGGGTGCCCGTAGGAGCCGTGCATCGAGGCCTTCAGCGTGGCGACGCCGGCGAGCTCGAGCTCGGCGAGCGGCGAGACATCGGCGAGGTCCACCTGCGAGCCCGGGTGGATCTCGACCCCGAGCTGGTCGTTGAAGCCGAGCGAGACGGTGGCCCGGAGGTGCGAGCTCGGCGTGTCGACCGAGAAGCCGGAGAGCACGACGGCGTTGGGCCGCACCTGGAACGAGCCGCGGACCGTGCCCTCCTTGACGCCCATCAGGCGCTGGCGGGCCGGGTCCGTCGTCGGGCGATCGAAGATGTCGAAGCCGTGCGTCTGCACGGCGAGCGGGCCCTCGAGGGAGAGCGGGGACAGCGTGCCGCCGAAGCGATCGAACCGGCCCTCGCGCAGCGTCCAGGCGACGTGCGCCTGGGGGTGCACGCCGAGGTCGCGCAGGAGGCCGGGCAGCTGGATGCCGGCGAGGTCGACCGGCCCCACCTGGAGCGGGATGCCCTTCTCGAACGGCTTGATCTCGGCGCTGGAGATCTTGAGCGTGCCGTCGGCCCAGGCGATGGCGGTGTCGGAGAGCTGCACGGCGTCGGGGGTCGTCGCGAGCTGGCTCGAGAGGCGCGTCACGAAGACCCTGCCGTCGAGGCCCGGCTGGTCGATCGCGAGGGTCCCCTTCACCCGGGGGAGCGCGAGGCCGAGCGGCGCGGACGCCGCGTCGTACTCGGCGTCGACGTCGATCGCGAGCGAGCCGGACGAGGGCGGCAGGCTCACGAAGCGGTGCACGATCGGGACCGGCAGGCGCGCCCGCACGCGGCCCTCGATCCGGTGGGGCATGCCGCCGCCGAGGCCCACGGCGCGGAGAGCGCCGAGCTCGAGCTCCACCCGGCGCCAGTCGCCTTCCTGGAGCGCGCAGGGCGGCGCGGTGCCGGGATCCGGATCGAAGTCGGCGGCGCCCTCCAGGATGAGCCGGCGGACGAGCGCGCGGTCCGGCTCGACGCGGATGCGCGTGTCGAAGCGGCAGACCACGTCCTCGTCGACGCTGTCCTCCTCGGCCTCGCGGCCGGGCGCGGCGTGCGTGTGGACGACCGAGATGAGGCCGGAGCGCATCGCGATCTCGAACGCGTCGGACGGCTCGGCCGAGACGTCGACGTCGACCTCGCGGGCCTGGATGCGGAGGTTGTCGATCGTCAGGTCGACCTGCGCGTCGGTGATGGCCACCGAGGAGAGCGGCGCGCGGTCGAGCAAGCTCTTGTCGCTGCTGCTCTGGGTGCGGGGGAGGTTGAGGTTGCGGAGCTCCCCGTCCTTCATAACGGCGCGGACGCGCGGGCCGACGATCTCGACGTCGCCGGCGTCGATGCGCCCCGCGATCAGCGAGAACAGGCGCGGGCGGATCGCCACGCGCTCGAGCTCGAGGAACGGCGCGCCGCCGTCCGAGGAGTCGACGACGAGGCGGTTCAGGCCGACCATCAGGGGCCAGGCCTGGACGCGCACGTCGTAGCGGGCGGTGATGCCGAGCTCGTTCTGGAGCAGCGCGGCCGTCTCGGCCGCCGCCCAGGCCCGCACGGCCTGGGTCCGCACGAGGAAGCCGACCGCGAGCGGGATCGCCCCGATCAACGCGAACACGACGCACAGCACGCGCACGGCGAGGCGCCCCCAGTCCCTCCGGGCTCGCGGCGGGGAGCCCTTTCTCCTCGTGCCGTGCATCGGGGCGCAGCTTAGCTGAAGCGCGGTCGAACGCTTACGTGGGCGGGGTGATCCTGTACGCGGAAAAGATTGGCGCGTGGTCGCTCGCGTCCTCGATCGACGGCCCGTGCGGGACCTGGACCGAGCCCGGATCGAGCATCCGCCGGAGCAACGGATTGACCATGTGGTGGTCGATGAGCTCTAGCTGTCCGTTGAAGTCGTACGTCCACCGATCCGCGGGCGGCGCCGCGGTTGCGACGTCCTCGAACCGGGTCGCGCCGGCGCCGGCGACGGCCTCGACCGGGGGGGAGCCGGGCAGGTCGTTGAAGTCGCCGAGCACGGCGATCGCCGCGGTGGGGTGCGCTGCGGCGAGCGCGTCGGCGATGGCGCGGGCGCGCTGCGCCTCGGCGAGGCGCCTGTCGGGGTTGTCGGGCGCGGCCTTCGCCTTGAAGTGGACGCCCAGCAGGATGACCTTGCGGCCGCCCCGGGTGAGGTGGAGCTCGAGGCAGTCGCGCGTGAACGTGTAGACGGGCCCCTGCGTCCCGCGCAGCGTGAAGCGGTCGTCCCGGTGCGACACGACCTTGTCGAAGGGGATCTTCGAGAGCGCGCCGACGTCGATGCCGCGCGGGTCGTACGCCTCGACGAGCGCGGCGTGGGGGTACGCGCCGCCGAGCTCGATGCGGCTCAGGTCCTCGAGGACCTCGAGGTGCTCGACCTCCTGGAGGACCGCGACGTCGGGGTCGAGGTCCGCGAGCACCGCCGCGATCGCCTCGCGCTTCTCGCGGTAGCGCGCGGCGGTGAGCACGGTCTCCTCGGAGCCCTCGGTGTCGTCCTGGTCGTTGAAGAAGTCCTTTGTGTTCCAGGTGACGACCGCGAGCGGCGCGGCCTCCGGCGTCGGGCCGCCCGGCCCGGCGCCGCCGTCGGAGCCGCCGGCGCCCTGGCCGCCGGAGCCGCCCTCGCCCTGGCCACCGGAGCCGCCCTCGCCCTGGCCGCCGGAGCCGCCCTCGCCCGTTGCCCCGCCGCCCCCGTCCCCGTTCGACGGGGCCACGGCGAACGGCGAGCGGGTCTCGGCGGCGTCCCGGCAGCCGGCGGCGGCCGTCGTCGCGAGCGTGGCCGCCGCGGCGGCCGCGCTGAGCCATGCGCTACCTGCGCCCAGGGTGCTCCGGAGCATGGAGGAGGAGCTACTGCGGGCGCCCGCGTCGCACCAGATCGGAAACGTGCTCCGGGGCTGGAGCGCCGCGGGGCGCGGTGCGCTGCGCCACCTCAGCCCGCGGTGAGCTTGCGGTAGCGGAGCTTGCGGGGCTCGGCGGCGTCGGCGCCGAGGCGGCGCTTCAGGTCGGCCTCGTAGTCGGCGTAGTTGCCCTCGAACCAGACGACCTTGCTGTCGCCCTCGAAGGCGAGGATGTGGGTCGCGATCCGGTCGAGGAACCAGCGATCGTGGCTGATGACCACGGCGCAGCCGGCGAAGCTGAGGAGCGCGTCCTCGAGCGACCGGAGCGTGTCGACGTCGAGGTCGTTGGTGGGCTCGTCGAGCAGGAGGACGTTGCCGCCGCGGCGGAGGAGCTTGGCGAGGTGGAGGCGGTTGCGCTCGCCGCCGGACAGGTCGCGGACCTTCTTCTGCTGGTCGCTGCCGGCGAAGTTGAAGCTGGAGACGTAGGCGCGCGAGTTGACCTCGCGCTTGCCGACGAGCAGCCGGTCCTCGCCGCCGGAGATCTCCTGCCAGACGTTGTTGTTCGGGTTGAGGGCGTCGCGCGACTGGTCGACGTACGCGAGCTCGACGGTCTCGCCGATCCGGAGCGCGCCGCCGTCGGGCTGCTCCTGGCCCATGATCATGCGGAAGAGGGTGGTCTTGCCGGCGCCGTTCGGCCCGATGATGCCGACGATGCCGCCGCGCGGGAGCGAGAAGGTGAGGTCCTCGATGAGGATGCGGTCGCCGTAGCCCTTGCGGAGGTGGTCGGCCTCGACGACCACGTTCCCGAGGCGATTGCCGGCGGGGATGTGGATCTCGTTCTCCTCGACCTTCTTCGACCTGTCCTCGGCGAGCAGCGACTCGTAGGCGGCGAGGCGGGCCTTGCTCTTGGCCTGGCGGGCGCGCGGGGCCAGGCGCACCCACTCGAGCTCGCGCTCGAGGGTGCGCTTGCGCGAGCTCTCCTGCTTCTGCTCCAGATCGAGGCGCTTCTTCTTCTGCTCGAGCCAGCCTGTGTAGTTGCCTTCGTACGGAATGCCGGCGCCGCGGTCGAGCTCGAGGATCCAGCCGGCGACGTTGTCGAGGAAGTACCGGTCGTGGGTGACGGCGACGACGGTGCCCGGGTAGTCGTGGAGGAAGCGCTCGAGCCAGGCGACGCTCTCGGCGTCGAGATGGTTTGTCGGCTCGTCGAGGAGCAGGATGTCCGGCTTCTCGAGGAGGAGCCTGCAGAGGGCGACGCGCCGGCGCTCGCCGCCGGAGAGCTTTGTGACGTCGGCGTCGGGCGGGGGGAGGCGGAGGGCGTCCATGGCGCGCTCGACGACGCGGTCGATCTCCCAGCCGCCGGCGGCCTCGATCTTGTCCTGGAGCGCGGCGTACTCCTCGAGGAGCGCCTCCATGTCGGGGGGCGACTCGCCGAGCAGGGTGCCGATCTCCTCGAAGCGCTGGACGAGGGAGCGGACGTCGTGCACGGCCATCTCGACGTGCTCGAGGACGGTCTTGCCTGCCTCGAGCTGCGGCTCCTGGGCGAGGTAGCCGATGCGGACGCCGTCGGCGGGCCTGGCCTCGCCGAGGTAGTCCTTGTCGACGCCCGCCATGATGCGGAGCAGGGTGCTCTTGCCGGCGCCGTTCGAGCCGAGGACGCCGATCTTCGCGCCCGGGTAGAAGGAGAGCCACAGGCCCTTCAGCACCTCCTTGTTCGGGGGGTGCACCTTCCGGACATCCTGCATCGTGAAGATGAATTGAGGAGCCACGTCTTCGCCTGCCTGGGGTGCCGGCGCGTCGCGTGGCGCCGCTCGGCCTTCGAGCGGGCGCGGCGCTGGCCGGGCTGGGGGAGAGGCCGTATGCGAGATCGCCGGCTGACGGTCAAGGGGGCCTCGAGGCAGCTGTAGGCGGGCGCGCAGGGCGCGCGTCAGGACGGACGCGCGCGGCGGCGCGGTATGGGGCGAGCGGCCGCGAGCGGAGAGAGAGTTCAACGCAAAGGCGCAAAGGCGCAAAGGCGCAAAAGAAAGAATAGATCTCGTTTATTTTTGCGGCTTTGCGCTCTTGGCGCCTTTGCGTTGAACTCTCTCTCCGGATCCTTGGCCGGCCTTCTGGCAGGCGGAGCTAGGCCCGGCGCGCGCCGCGCCCGAACGCCTGTCGCAGGGCGGCGAGATCGTCCCGGCCGACCTCGCGGGTGGCGACGAGGAGGGCGATGTACACGAGGCCGACGAGGACGGCCTCGCCGAGCACGGCGACCTTGCCGAGCCACGGCAGCCGCGTGCCGACGGCGATCGCGGCGGCGAGGGCGACGCCCACGCGGAGCACCGTCAGCGCGGGGACGAAGCCGCCGGCGACGCGGTGGAGCAGGACGCCGGCGATGACGGCGGAGGTGGCGAGCGCGAGCGAGGTGGCGGTCGCGGAGCTCACGAGCATGTCGGGGCCGAAGGCGGCGCGGGGGACGGCGACGGAGCAGCCGACGGCGACGAGGAGGACCGTGGCGGCGGTGAGCGCGGCCGCGATGCGCTCCCTGCGGAGGCTCGTGAGCGCGGCCGAGGCGACGCCGAGGATGGCGAAGGCGCCCATGCCGAGCGAGAGGACGCGGAGCGCGCCGTCGCCGCGGCTGTAGATCTCGACGGGGAAGGCGAAGCGCAGCACGTGCGGCGCGAGGCCCGAGATGGGGCCGCAGAGGAGGCCGGTGAGCAGAAACGAGAGGCGGACGCCGGTCATCGTGTAGCGGCGGACCGCGGCGCGATCGCCCTCGGCGCGGGCGCGGGCGAGCATCGGGAAGAGGATGAAGGAGACGGAGAGGAGTAGCTGGTAGGGGAGGAACGCGAAGAGCTGCGCGCCGCGGTAGACGCCGATGAGGTCGTCGGCGGCCCTTGCGCCGAGCGCGAGGTGGTTCGTGGCCTGGCCGAGGAAGCGGCGCAGGAGGAAGAAGTCGGTCTGGAGCAGGAAGTTCAGGAAGGTCTGCGAGACCGCGAGCGGCAGGAGGAAGACGAGGTGCTCGCGGATCGAGGGGCCGGCGTTGCCGCGGCGGCCGAGGCCGGTCTTGAGGGTCGCGAGGGGAACGATGATGGCGGCGGCGGCGACGAAGCCGGCGATGGCGCCGAGGACGCCGCTCTGGCCGGCGCGGAGGAAGAGGAGGGCGCCGGCGGCGATGCTCGCGGTGCGGAGCGCGCCGTAGCCGACGTCGAAGGCGGCCTGGGTGAGGAACCGCCGCTGGCCGTTGAGCGCGCCGACGAGCGGGGCGTAGAGGCCGTAGAGGAGGACGACGCCGGCGGCGAGGCGCAGCGGGCCGGCGACGTGCGGGGCCTCGGAGAAGTCGGCGATGGCGCCGGCGAGGAGCGCGAACGAGGCGGAGACGGCGATGGCCAGGACGGCGTGCAGGGCGAGCGTGCGGCGGAAGGCCTCGGCGGCGTCGCGGTCGGCGACGCTGGAGACGGCGCGCGAGACGCCCTGGATGCCGGTCGCAACGATGACGTTGTTGACCACGCCGACCCCGGCGAGGACGATGGAGACCTCGCCGTAGCCGTCGGTGCCGAGCAGCCGGGGAAGGATGAGCTGCTGGACGAAGCCGAAGACGATGAAGGAGACCTTGGCGCCCGCGATGGCGAGGCCGCCGCGGCCGGCGGAGCGGGCGGCGGAGGGGGAGGGCGGAGAGGGGGCGGCCTGCGAGGGGTCCGGAGGGGCCTGCGAGGGGTCGGGGACTTCGGGCGGCGGCGGGGAGGGCACGGCGGCGCGCGGCACGGCGGGGTTGTCGCAGAAGCACGCCAGGCGGGCAATCTCGCGGGTGCGGGCGAGGGGACGCACGCGGGGGACGGGCGGGGCGGGGGGAGGGGACCGGGCGAGCTCACCTGCGCGTCACCAAAGCGACGCGGCGTGCGGATTCGCTTGACGGGAAGGTCCGGCTGACTATTCTCGCGCCGTCTCCGACGCATTCCAGCTTAGCTCAGTTGGTAGAGCAGGCGGCTGTTAACCGCCGGGTCGCTGGTTCGAGTCCAGCAGCTGGAGCCATTCACCACCCACTTCGGTGACCGGTCAATCAACGGCGGCCCCCAGGAGCGATCCTCGGGGCCGTTTCGTTTCAACGAGCACGCCCGCGGCGACGAGCCGCTCGGTCGCGCCACCAGCGGTGGGCTTCGTCGTCTCCACGAGCTTCATCACGGACGCGACGGTCACCACCGGGTGGCGGGGCAACAGCTCGAAGAGCCGCAGCGCCACGTCTCGAAGGCGCCAAGGACTTCGCTGAGTGTCGGCGTTCGGCGGGGCGCTCTGCTCGCCGCGTGGTCCGCTCGTAGCGTCCGGTGGCTCGCTTCGGTATCGTTGGGCTCGCAGGAACGCCCGCTTGTCTAGGTGCGACGGCTAGGAAAGCCTGCGTGCCTACAGCGAAGCGCTAGGAACGGATGCTTTATTAGCGAGACCCGTTAGTAAAGTTCGCGTTACTAGTCCAGCGACGCGCGGGCGCCCCCACCTCTCGGGGCTACTGCTCTCTTCCGTCCGCCGGGGAGAGAGAGGCCGAGAGCGTTTGACAGCGAAGGGCCTTCCGGCGGGACGGAGCCGCTGACGTTCAACTGGCCACGGCTTCAGCGTCCGCGCCCGTGTTCCACGCGAGGGTCGCCTGGCCGTAGAGCGCAATGCACGGAGTCTGAACACCGAGATGCTCCAAGCCTCGAATCGGCTCGGGAGGGCGAATCCACGCGACGAATGGCAGGAGCGGCTGCGTCATGGTCAGTAGTACTGGCGGATGTAGCCGTAGGCGCGTTCGAAGAGATCCGCGTCCTGGTGGAGCTGATACTTGAGCAGGCTCTTGCGGAGGGCCTTCTTCACCTCGCGCTCGCCGGCTGCCGTGTTCTGCTAGCCGGGGAAGCGGACGAGTCGCACGATCTCGTGCACGTGGTTCGTCGCGGCTTGCCGCGAGCTGGCCGAACCCGCCCGGACGGTACTCGCGTTCTTGCGCGCGAAGGGATGGCCCTCGGACGACGAGTTCCGGGCGAAGTTCGTGCGGATCAACCTCTACCGGAGCAAGTACGACCGCGCGGTCCTCGCCGCTCTCGGTGAGCCGTGGCGCCCGGTGCACGCCGAGTGGCTGCACACGCTGGGCAACCTCACGCTCGTCGGCGCCGATTACAACAGCGAGATGTCGAACCGCCCGTTCGAGATCAAGAAGCCGGTACTCGGTCAGAGCAAGGTCTACCTGAACCAGTGCTTCGAGGCAGAAGTCTTGAAGACGTGGTCGAAGGACCCGATCGAAGCGCGCGCTAAGCTCCTCGCCGACCTCGCGATCAAGGTGTGGCCCGCGCCGACGAACCCGCAGAAGGATCGGTAGAAACGGAGATGCCAACGCCGCGGGCAGTGCGGGCACGACCGGCGATCGCGTCGTCGAACGCGCAACCTGCGCCGCGAGCGCCGCCTCCAGCACGATTGTGCTCCCACGAGGTTGGCCGGCGTCGGCGGGGAGGCTGGGCCCCATGTCGATGGCGGGCAACTCCGGGCGGTGGTCCGGAGCCGGAGCGAGCAGCAAGGACGCCGGCGAGATCGAGGCGGTCGAAGTTGTGGCAGGCACGCGACGGCGACCACCGCCATCAGGGTCGCGCAGGACGCCAAGGCCGCCTCCCGCGAGTTCCCGACTCACGGGGCAGCGCCGCCAGCTCATCGACAAGTTCAACGCGCTCGGCAAGGGAACCGAGGGCGACCTCAAGGAGCTACCGCACGCGAAGCCCGAGCTCCGCTTGCCGAAGAACTTCTCGAGCGCTTCATGCGCGCGACCGAGCCGGTCGTGCCGCTAACCATCGAGGAGCTGACGAGGCGCCGCGACGCCGCCAAGGAGGAGCTCGAGCAGGCGGGCGCGGCGCTCCAAGCAGCCATTGAGGCCGAGAAGGCCGAGAAGGCCGAAGTTAAGCGCGCCGAGCGGGAGGCGTTGCAGCAGAGCTCGCCGCCGCCCAGGCCGAGCGCGAGGTGCAGGACAAGAAGATCGCCGAGCTCCAGGCGAAGCTCGGCAAGCCGCCCGTCACCTGACGCCGACGAGCGCGGGCCGCCCCGTCGTGGTGCCCGCGCGTTGCGCTCCGCTCTTGCGTTGGTTCAGGCGCCCGTGCGAACTAGAGCCGTGAGCGCGCTCCACGATCTCCTCGACCGTTACCGCAACGCCGCCGCGACGAACCGTGAGCAGGGAACGTACTTCGAGGAGCTGACGATCAGTTACCTCAAGAACGATCCGCTCTACCGCGATCTCTATCGAGACGTCGTCCCGTACGCCGTGTGGGCCGCGCGCCGCGGGCTCGACCGGCGAGACGCTGGCATCGACCTCGTTGCCGAGACGGTCGACGGCGAGGTCCACGCCATCCAGTGCAAGCTGTACGCGGCGGACTACCGCGTCCAGAAGAGCGACATCGACAGCTTCTTCACGGCGTCGGGGAAGACGCCGTTCACCCGCCGGCTGATCGTCGCGACGACGAACCACTGGAGCGAGCACGCGGAGGAGGCGCTCCGCGGCCAGCAGACGTCCGTCACCAAGATCGACCTCTACGCGCTCGAGAACAGCGCCATCGACTGGTCGCGCTTCACTCCGCGCGAGAAGCCCGCCCTGCGCCCGAAGAAGGCGCCGCGGCGGCACCAGCTCGATGCGCTCCAGCGCGTCGCCCACGGGCTCGGGGAACGCGACCGCGGCAAGCTCATCATGGCCTGCGGCACCGGCAAGACGTTCACGAGCTTGACGATCGCCGCGAAGATCGCGGGCCCCGGCAAGCGCGTGCTGTTCCTCGTGCCCAGCCTCGCGCTGCTGTCGCAGACGCTGACCGAGTGGACGCAGGAGAGCGAGACGCGCCTGCACAACTTCGCCGTCTGCTCCGACAGCGACGTCGGGAAGAAGCGCAGCAAGGACAGCGACGTCGTGCAGACGTTCGTCCACGAGCTGCAGTACCCCGCGACCACGGACGCCGCGCGGCTCGCGCGCGAGATGAAGGCGCGCCACGACGCCGAGCACATGAGCGTCGCCTACGCGACGTACCACTCCATCGACGTCATCCACCAGGCGCAGAAGGAGCACGAGCTGCCGGCGTTCGATCTCATCGTCTGCGACGAGGCGCACCGCACGACAGGCGCCAAGTTCGACGGGGAGGACGAGAGCCCCTTCGTGCGCGTGCACGATGCCGAGTACATCCGCGGCGAGAAGCGGCTCTACATGACCGCCACGCCGCGGATCTACGGCGACAAGGCGAAGGCCTCTGCCGAGAGCGACAACGTGACGCTCTGCTCGATGGACGACGAGAAGCTGTACGGCCCGAACCTGTACGTCTTGACGTTCTCGGAGGCCGTGAAGCGCGGCCTGCTCGTCGACTACAAGGTGGTCGTCCTCTCGATTCACGAGTCGCACGTCAGCCGCCGCATCCAGGCCCTCCTCAAGGACAGCAACAACGAGCTGCGCGTCGATGATGCGTCCAAGATCATCGGCTGCTGGAAGGCCCTCTCCAAGCAGGGGCTCGCGGAGGAGCTCACCGGCGATGCGCATCCGATGAAGCGGGCCGTCGCCTTCTGCCAGGTGATCGAGCGGCAGAAGGCGGCCAAGGTTCACAAGGTCAGCTCGAAGGCGATCGCGTCAATGTTCCAGGCCGTCGTCGAGGCGTACCAGGAGAGCGCGGACCCCGACGCGAAAGAAGTCGCGAGCCGTCTGCGCTGCGAGGCCGAGCACATCGACGGCGGCATGAACGCGACCAAAAAGGAGGAGCAGATCGCGTGGCTCAAGGCCGGTGGCGCGGAGGACACGTGCCGGATCCTGAGCAACGTCCGCTGCCTGTCGGAGGGGGTCGACGTGCCCGCGCTCGACGCGGTACTTTTCCTCACGCCCCGCAACTCGCAGGTCGACGTTGTGCAGTCGGTCGGTCGCGTCATGCGCAAGGCGCCCGGCAAGACGCGCGGCTACATCGTGCTGCCCGTCGTCATCCCCGCGGGCGCCGAGCCTCACGAAGCGCTCAACGACAACGAGACCTACCGCGTCGTTTGGCAGGTCCTCCAGGCGCTCCGGTCGCACGACGACAGGTTCGACGCGATGATCAACAAGCTCGACCTCGTTGGCGCGGACCCGACGAAGATGGAGGTCATCGCCGTCACCGACAAGATCGCGAAACGCCCGCAGAAGAAGAGCGGCGACGCGAAGAAGCAGAGCGCTCGGAAGGCGGCGAAGGCAGGGCGCGTCATCGGCGCCGCGCCGGAGGCCCCGCCGAAGGCCGAGCAGATGGATCTCGAGTTCGAGATCGGCGAGCTCGAGCACGCCATCTACGCGAAGATCGTCCAGAAGGTCGGCAACCGCCACCACTGGGAGGACTGGGCGAAGGACATCGCCAAGATCGCGCGCACGCACATCGACCGCATCACCGGCATCGTCGACGACAAGGCCAACGTGCGCGAGCGCGAGGCGTTCGACCACTTCGCCGAGGAGCTGCGTGACGACCTCAACGACAGCATCACGCGCGACGAGATCATCGAGATGCTCGCCCAGCACCTCGTCACCAAGCCGGTGTTCGATGCGCTGTTCTCCGGCCACAGCTTCGCGACCGAGAACCCGATGTCGCGCGCGATGCAGGGGGTGCTCGACGTGCTCCAGGAGCATCGCCTCGACAAGGAGGCGGGCACGCTGGAGAAGTTCTACGAGTCGGTGAAGCTCCGCGCCGAGGGGATCGACAGCGCCGAGGGGAAGCAGAAGATCGTCGTCGAGCTGTACGACAAGTTCTTCCGCAACGCCTTCCCAAAGATGTCGGAGCGGCTCGGCATCGTCTACACGCCGGTCGAGATCGTCGACTTCATCCTGAAGAGCGTCGACCACCTGCTGCGCACCGAGTTCGGCCAGACGCTCGGGAGCGAGGGGGTGCATATCCTCGACCCGTTCACCGGGACCGGGACGTTCATCACGCGGTTGATCCAGAGCGGGCTCATCTCGAAGGAGGAGCTGCCGCGGAAGTACGCGAAGGAGATCCACGCTAACGAGATCGTGCTCTTGGCGTACTACATCGCGGCCATCAACATCGAGGCGGCTTATCACGGGGGGGTGGGTGGGGAGTACAAACCGTTCGAGGGGATTTGCCTGACGGATACCTTCCAGCTCTACGAGAAGGATGATCTGATCTCGCAGGTGCTGGTGGACAACAGCGCGCGGCGGACCCGGCAGAAAAAGCTTGATATTCGGGTGATCGTTGGGAATCCGCCGTACTCGGATGGACAGGACAGCGCTAATGACCTCAATGACAACGTCGCGTACCCCAAACTGGACGACCGCATTCGCAGTACTTACGCCGCGCGCTCGAACATCCGAATGGTGCGCTCTCTCTACAACAGCTATATCCGGGCAATCCGTTGGGCGAGCGACCGAATCGGAAACGCAGGTATCATTGGTTTCGTTACGAATGCCGGCTTCTTGAGCGCCATCAGTGCTGATGGGTTGCGTTGCTGTCTCGTTGACGAATTTAGCTCCCTTTACGTATTCCACCTCCGCGGGAACGCCCGTACGTCAGGCGAACCGCGAAGACGAGAAGGTGGAAACGTGTTCGGTATGGGTAGCCGTGCGCCCGTCGCGATCTCGCTTCTTGTAAAGAACCCCAAGGCAGAGGAGAAAGGTCGGGTCTACTTCCACGACGTGGGAGATTTTCTCAGCAGCGAGGAGAAGCTCGCGGCAATCTCAACCTCTTGCAGTGTCGCCGGTGTCACGGCCGCCAACGGATGGACGATGATCTCCCCCGATGCGCACGGTGACTGGTTCAGGCAGCGCGACACCACCTTCGAGCGCCACATTGCGTTGGGCGACAAGAAGGCGCAGCAGCTCCACCTGTTCACGACCTTTTCAAACGGCGTGAAGAGTAATCGAGATGTTTGGGTCTTCAGTAGCTCAAAGTCCCGGCTGCGCGAGAACGTGGAACGGATGACGCGCTTCTTCAATGGTGAAGCGAAGCGCCTGGTTGAAGCCCGGCAGCAAGGGCTGGAGGTCAAGATCGAGGCATTCATCAGAGTCGACCGGAGTCAGATCAGTTGGGCCGATGACCTCAAACGCGCACTCGACGTCGGCCGAACGTTGGACGTCGATCCGGACGCATTCGTCTGCAGTCTCTATCGTCCATTCAGCAAACAGTGGCTGTACATGGACCGGCGCTACCTGTGGAGCCTCTATCTGATGCCTCGGCTGCTCCCCACCGGCAGTGACGGGAACCGTCTGATCTGTCTGTCTGGTCCGGGCAATAAAGGGAAGTTCAGTGCCTTGATGACCGATGTAGTGCCAAGTCTCCATGTTGCGGACATCGATGGTTCACAGTGTTTCCCCCTTTACGTCTACGACGAGCCGCCGGCTGGCGATGAGGACGAGGGTCTCTTCGCCAAGACGAAGCGCGCGGACGGCGCTCTCAACCGTCGCGACGGCATCACCGACGCCGGTCTCGCCCACTTCCGCGCCGCCTACCTCGGTGAGTCCATCACCAAGGAGGACCTCTTCTACTACGTCTACGGCATCCTCCACTCCCCCGACTACCGCGAGCGCTACGCCGACAACCTCGGCAAGGAGCTCCCCCGCATCCCCCGCGTCGCCACCGCCGCCGACTTCTGGGCCTTCAGCAAGGCTGGCCGCAAGCTCGGCGACCTGCACGTCGGCTACGAACGGGTCCCCGAGTACCCTGCCACCGTCGAAGGCCCCAAGGCGCCCACGTCCTCGCAGTACCGCGTCGAGAAGATGCGGTTCGGCAAGGCCAAGGACAAGACGGTCATCCACTACAACGACTTCTTCGTCGTGCGCGACATCCCGCTTCCCGCCTACGAGTACGTCGTCAATGGCAAGTCCGCGATCGAGTGGGTGATGGAGCGCCAGAGCGTCACGACCGACAAGGACAGCGGGATCGTGAAGGACGCGAACGCCTACGCGACGGAGACGGTCGGCGACCCGCGCTACCCGCTGTCGCTGCTCCTGCGGGTGATCACCGTCAGCATCGAGACGATGCAGATCGTACGGGGGCTGCCGAAGCTCGAGGAGATGCCGGAGGAGAAGGCGCCGGTGGCGTATCCAACGGCGACGGAGCCGAAGCTCCTGATGGCTGCCGAGACGACCAAGCCGCGGGCCTGATTGATTGATTGATCGAGGAGGAGCGACGAATGGCTGAGTGGGTCTACAAGGCGAAGACGACGCGCGCCAACTTCGACGACACGCACGACCTGGCGGTCTTCAACCACTTCCTGTGTCGATCGGCCTACCAGAGTGGCAACGACGCCGACGGGCTTCGGGCCGTCGGCGTCGTTGCGGAGGTCAAGGTCGGCGACCTGATCCACTTCTACTACCGTCATGACGATAGCAAGGTGTCCTGCCTCGGCACCTTCCGGGTGGCTGATGGTAGCGCCCGGCCGGCCATCTTCGCATCGTGCGAAGGCCACGGGGCCCTGTGCAAGGTGATCGAATCGCCCGAGAACCAGAAGATCGTCGACCGGCTCCTGCGCGGGTACGACCGCGACCCGCGCCTCGAAGCCTTCACGGGATGGGTCATCGACAAGCTGCCACGCGCCCACCCTACACCCGCGTTCGACATGGCTCGGATGTTTCCGGGCCCACAGACCAACATGTGGTCCTACCCGGATCCGAGCCTGCCGAAGAAGGCAAAGAAGCGCTGACGGCTGCCGAGCGAGCCGCTGCAGCGACGCGCGTCAACGTGGCGAGGCAGGTTTGCGGCGGCGCTCGCGATCACCGAGCCGCGCGCTGCGCCCTCGCAGCCTCGCACGGTTCCGCTTCCATCACCCCCGCTCGAAATCCCGCCGCAGCCCCTCCCGCGCAGCCCGCCAACTCGCCGGGATCCCCTCCGGCGGACACGACAGCGCCACGATCCCACCGACGATCGCACACGTCGTACCCCGATCCCCGAGCCCCGACAGCGTCGCCCCGAGCGCCTCCTCGTGATCACCCAGGTGCCGGGCCGCGCACCACAGGGCGAAAGGCACCGTGTCCGCCGAGCTCACCTTGTTGCCCGTGCCGAGCGCCCACATCGCGACCTCGACCGGCTCGGTCGGATCGATTGCGACGGCCCGCTCGATCCTCTCCGGTGTCGCCGAGCCGGGCGTGCGTGCGAGGACCACGTCGAAGAGGCTCTGCCCACGGCGCGAGGCGGCGATCTTGTCGCGCGTGCGCTCCGCGATCATCGATCCCTCGAACTCCGCGAAGGAGATTCATCGTCAGCCGACCCATCGCGTCGGCGGTCGAGAAGTTCTGCGTGACGGATACGAAGGACGCGCCCGTGGCGCCGAGGCGCTCCATCACCTTCACGAAGTCGAGGAGCGAGCGCGAGAGCCGGTCGACCTTGTAGACGACGATGACGTCGACCTTGCCGGCATCGACGTCGGCCATCAGCCGCTGGATCGCAGCGCGTCCCGTGTTCGCCCCGCGGTTTCCGCTCCTCACGATGAAATGGAGCTCCGTCGGCATGCGTTGGGACGAACGCGGCAATGCGCCTCCACTTCACCGGGACGTACGTCCTCGACGAGTGCAACGCTGCAACACAGAGCGCCGACGACATCGTCCTCCGTGGCTTGCGGCCGGAGCGCTCGAGCGCGGCAGCCTGGCGCGCAGCCCAGAAGCGCATCGCGGGCCGCCCGCCGCCCGGAGCCAACCTCGACACCGGGGGCCTTCGGCGATACCTGTGAGGCATGACCATCGTCGCCCTGACCGTGCCCGACGACCTCAGCGCAGCGCTCCAGGTGCCGGCCGAACGGCTGGCGTCCGAGATCGCCTTCGCCGCCGCGGTCCGGCTTTACGAGGAGGGTCGTGTGTCGCTGGCCAAGGCCGCCGAGATCGCGTGCGTGGAGCGCTTTCGCTTCGCCGCCCGGCTCGCGGAGATCGGCATCTCGACCGCTGCGTTCGACCTGGCCGATGTGGATGCTGCCAGGGCGGCGGCAAGATGACGCATCCGGTTGCGGTGATCAGCGACACGGGGCCGCTGAGCTACCTTCACCGACTCGGGCGTCTCGACATCCTGCAACAAATCTACCGGCACCTCCTCGTTCCACCCGCCGTCGTTGCTGAGCTCAATGTAGGGCTTCGCCTTGGCAGGGACCTGCCCGACGTGACCACCCTGGACTGGATCGAGCTGCGATCGCCTCCTGCCCGCGCGCTCCAGGGGATCGACGGCCTGGGCGCCGGGGAGACCGAGGGGCTCGCGCTCTCGCGCTCGCTCCCCGGGTCCCTGCTCCTCCTGGACGACGGCTACGCGCGAAAGGTCGCAGCGTCCCTGGGCTTGCACCTGACCGGAACGGTTGGCGTGCTCCTCGTCGCAAAGGAGCGCGGGCTCCTCGACAGGATCGGTCCCGAGCTGGAGCGCCTGCAAACGTTCGGATTTCGTCTGGCCGCACCTGTCTGGCGTGCGGTGCTGGAGCGAGCAGGAGAGACGGACTGACGCGGTCGCCGGAGCGGATCCGTGCCGGTCTCGGCTCGATCATCACGCCCTTGGCACGGCGGCGTGTAGCGTGCTCGACGCCGAGCTGGAGATGCTGCGGGAGCGGCTCGGGTTCGAGCCCAACCAGAAGGCCGACCTCCTGCGTGAGGTCGCCGCGCTCGCCGGATGGGGTCGTGCGGCAGGCCGAGCAGGGGCGAGCCATCGACGCCCCCCCGCCGTTCGCCCCCCCGGCCGCTCGCGCCCCCGCCCATCTGGACACCGCCCGCCCATCTGGACACCCCCCGGCTCATCTGGACATCCCCCTCACTCATCTGGACAGGGGGTGGGCTCATCTGGACATCCCGCCCGCTCATCTGGACACCCCCCGGCTCATCTGGACATCCCCCTCGCTCATCTGGACATCCCACCCCGCCGCCTCACCTCCCGGTTCCCCCCACCCCTGTCCAGATCCTGCTCCGTGCTCGACGCTCTCCCCCGACCGAGCTCATCCTTGCCGCATTGCGCCGTACCCCGAGGGGCGCGGGTCGCAGGAGGAGGGATCAAGCAGTCATCATGGCAAAGCAAGGAACGAACTTCGATCGCTGGGTCAAGGTCGCCGCCGGGTCGGAGCGGACCGACAACCCGCTGAATATTCCGTACGACATTGCCGTGCGCGAGGCGGTCGCCGCCGCGGCGTTCGCGAAGAAGTACTGGGAGCCCGACGGCGAGCGCCCGGGCCTCAAGCGGGTCAAGAACCGCCTGCCCGCCTCGAGCAGCGAGGAGCTGCTCTCCATCGTGCACGCCGTGCAGGAAGCGCAAACTCGGCTGCTCCTCATCGTCGATCCGGCCGTGGCCGATCTCGGCGAGCGCGCCCGGCTCGTCGTCGATGAGCTCGAGTCAGCGCTCGAGTTCCTGCTCGACGACGACGTCGACGAGCCCGCCGACGCGCAGCTCGCGCGCATCAAGGAGTTCCACGCGCAGGACGGCCAGCGCTCGAGCGCCCTCTCCCAGGCGCTCCGCGACTACGCGGGGCTCGCGGAGTCGCTCAAGGGCCGCCTCGTCGAGGCGGATGAGGCGTTTGACGTGCGCCTCATCGCCGAGGCCAGGAAGCTCGCGGAGGACCTGCAACGGCGAGCGCTGGAGGTGGCCCCCGAAGCCGGCGCCTCGGCCGCCGCGACAACGACCCGCAACCAGCTCCTGCACCTCATGGTCGAGCGGGTCGGCGCCATCCGGAAGACCGCGGCCCACGTCTTCCGGCGCCACCCCGAGATCGCCCGCGAGGTGACGAGCGCCTACGAGCGGCGCCGGCGCGCGGCGGCGCGGCGCGAGAAGGCCCGCAAGGCCGCCGAGCCCGGACAGGCCAACGGCAAGCCGGCAGAGGCCAACGGCAAGCCGGCAGAGGCCAACGGCAAGCCGGCGGCGGCGTCCGCGCCCGGGACCCCCGCGCCCGCGACCTCCTAAGCCAGGCAGCCTCCTCGAGCCCCTCGCCGTCCACGCGCCCGAGCTCGGCCACGTGGACGGCGGCCCGCCAGGGAGGGGCGACGCCGGATCCATCCCATCCAGACGGGCGAGAAGAGGCACACGTCGATCGTCGCCTTGCCCGTCGACACCCCGTCCCTCGCCACATCAGACACCGCCTCATGACCAAGCTCCGGCGGGAGCGGCGCTTCTACCTGGAGGCGATGATCCGCTGGACCGCGCCGGCGGCCCGGCCTCGTCGAGCTCGGCGAGGCCGGGCCGATGTCCAGCAGGGCGACCTCGGTGCGGCCGGCGTCGAGGCGGACGTGGTCGCGCTCTGATCCGGCGCGGAGCTCGCCGCTCGTCGGTCGATCGGTTGACGAACACTCCGCACCACTGAACAGCGGGCCGGGGAGGTCGAGGTGCGCGTCGGCGACATCGACGAGGCCATGGGCTCATGACATGGAAATATCGATCTCCGGGAACCCGACACAATCCATTTCGAGCCGCGAGAGCCGGCCAACTGCTTCATACTTGGATAGCATCGTTGGGATCAAGTAGAGCGCGCCATATAGCGCTTGGAATGCATCGAAGCCGGCTCCATGGGACTTATGGGTTTCCCCTGCCCCAGCGACTTCAACGTCGGCTTCCCAGCACAGAACTGCTGGCCTGTACTCGGGCGCCCAGACTCGCACCCAGATACTCTCTTGGGTCCCGCTCGGTAGTGTCAGCGTGATGGTGCGTTCCGCGATCGGGTCCGGCATGGCCCCCAGCTAGCGCACTCGTAGGCGATGTCAAGTGTCCGAGCTCAGCAGGAGCTCAAGCACCTCTCCCGCCCATTGTTGCGCGCCTTTTCGCATATGCTTTTCAGGAGCATGGGCGCGCGCTCCTCACAGTAAAGATCCCATCGACTCGATAGCGCGAAGCATGCAGCAGGGCAGCTGGAACGGCACTTCCTGTGGCCTGCTGCTCGACCTTGCATGTGCTCCCGTATGCACAGAATTGTATCCGTAGGCGCCAATAGCGCGGCTCCGCTCGCTGCTCCACACATGAGCTGCCAGATATCGGCCCCATCGTCTACCGCGTCTTCGCACCTGCCTCGTGTGGCTCGAATTTCGATGGGTTCAGCCGCGATGCGGCTCTCCTCATCAGGCGCAGCCTCCAATCCCAGTGTCGTGTCGAGCGCACAGGCGGATATGGAACAGCAGATTAGAGCGGTGATGATGGTGTCGATTGTTCGCATGTTGGCACTGTTGCGATCGGCGGAGAATGCCAACAGGTTTGAGACAGGCCAGACGAGAATCCTATGAGTGGATCGCGCTGAGGGACGGGTTCCGGCTCTGGGCAGCATCCGGTCGAGGTCGGAGCGGCCGCGGCACGGCGGTGGGCGTGGCGCCAGGTTCGGGCGCGGCGCTGGTCGTGCCCGTGTGCGTGGGCGCCGCGGCCTCTCCGGCAGCATCGTCAACGGACAGCGGGTTGATGGCTACCGAAGCGGGCGGCCTGCGCACGACGGGCGGCCCGTTCGGGAAGCGTTCCGGATGCGCGGCGTAGGCCGTGTCCAGGGCGACCTGGCGCCGAGCCGCGATATCTTCGACTCGGCCGTAGAATACATCAGCAGGTGTGAAGAGCGCAAGTCCAGAATGCTGATGAAGGTCGTTATACCAGCCGAAGAACTCCTGGCACCACGCTCGTGCATGAGCCAGCGAGGCAAAGCGGTCCGGATAGTCTGGCTGGTACTTGAGCGTCTTGAACTGCGACTCGGAGAAGGCGTTGTCGTCGCTGACGTGAGGCCGGCTGAAGCTACGAACGACGCCGAGCGAGCCGAGGAGCTGAGCGAGCCCCTCCGACCGCATCGCGGAGCCGCGGTCGGCGTGCACCGTGAGCGAGCCGGGCTCGACGCCGTGGCGGGCGACGGTCTCTGCGAAGAGGTGCTCGGCAAGCTCCGCGCTCTCGCGCTCGGCGAGCAGCCAGCCAACGGTCATGCGACTGAACAGGTCGAGGACGACATACAGGCAGTAGAAGACCCCAGGCAGCGACCCGCGCAACTTGGTGATGTCCCACGTCCAGATCTGGTTGGGAGCCGTGGCGGTAAGCGTTGGCTTGGCATGCGTCATCGGTCCACGCTGGGCGCGCCGCTCCCCGCTCTCGCCGGAGGCGGCGAGCAGCCGGTACATGGTGCGGATGGAGGCGAGGTAGACGCCGCGCGACAGCAGCGTCGCGTAGACCTCCGGCGGGGGCTGGTCGACGAACTCCTCGCTGTGCAGCACGTCGAGCACGGCTTGCCGCTCGGGGTCGCTGAGCCGGCGTGGGCTCGGAGCGGGCCCGGTCAGCGCGGACGGCTTCGCGGGCTGAGTCTGCCGGTAGAGCGTGGCGCGGCTGACGCCGAGTGCCGCACACGCCTGGGAGATGGGGACGTGCGGGTCATCGAGCTCTTCGATGACGTCCATCAGCGCTCTTCGTCGTTCGTGAGGTTGATGCCCAGAATGGCAGAGACTTTTTTTTGGAGGTCGATGAGCTTCTCAGCGAGCGCGAGCTTCTCCTCGAGCCGCGCCGAGCGCTTCTCGAGTTCGGCGATGCGCCGGTCCTTCGCGTCGTGCTTCGGCTTGCGGCCGGGCTTGCGCCCCGCGAGAGCCTCGCTGCCGTGGAGGGCGAGCTGCTTGCGCCAGGCCGTCAGGAGGGAGCTGTAGATGCCCTCGCGGCGCAGCAGCGCCTCGATGTCCCCGCGCTGGGTGCACGCGGCCGCCTCGCGAACGATGCGCAGCTTCTCCGCCGCCGAGAACTTCCGCCTCTTGCCCCGCTTCGGCACAGTCTCGACGGCGACGCCACTCGGGCGGGGAGCAGCGCCCTGCGCCGCTGGGGCGGGGGTAGGATCGACGGATCGGAGATGGGAAGGCTTCGGCACGAGTCAGGTCCATTCTCCGCCCTCTCACCACAGATTTCCAGGGGGAGCTTGTCTCACCCGACGTTGGCACAGAGGGTCGGCGTGCCGGGCCGAAGTGTGCTGCCGTGAGGCGCGCCCACAATCATCACGTGCGAGGTCACAACACAAGGAACCTCTGACTTTTGGAGCGCGAACTAAAAGGCCGTTTTGCCATTTGGGTACGTGAACAGGTAGCATCGGGAACCTCGGTGAATCCAGGCGGACTTTGCCCATCTCCCGGAATCCCCTTCCCACCGGCCGGCCGGCGTCGAGGCGGACGTGGTCGCGCTCTGATCCGGCGCGGAGCTCGCCGCTCGCCGGTCGATCGGTTGACGAACACCCCGCACCACTGAACGGCCGCCGCTCGGCCCTCTCCTCGCGCTGAACGACGACTGCCAGCCTCCCACGGCCTCAGCTGCCGCGCGGCGAACTGTGCAGTGTCAGGCCGACAGTGTCATCTCGACCCACTTGACCGATTCTGCGGCTTCGCCTCTGTTCGATTCAAAGGCACGTCATAAAGATAAGCTCGCTCGCATGCCTATATGGCACTCGCTTCGATGAGGCTCGCGAGGCGAGCGGGCACGGCGCGCGTACCTGCTCTGGTCCACCGGATCTCACGTCCGGAAGGCACGGGTCTAGCGATCTTGCTCATGTTCTTCTCCCGAGAGCGTTGTGCGTGTGCTCTCCAGTCTCTCCTGGTGACGTCCAGGGAGATCGCAAGCCTCTTGCTCCCGCCGCTTCAGATGGGCATCGCCAGCGCCGTCATCGAGGTCCTCACGATCTGCGCGGGCTCGTCCTTCGAGCCGCCGCTCGCCTCGATATCGCCGAGGCGCCGCGAGCTCTCCACCACCTCGACGTGCCAGACCTCGGCCTCACGGGTGGAGAGGCCCAGGCGCAGCGACACCAGGCGGCCAGGCCGCTTCGGAGCAGTGGGATTCGCGGAGCCTCACGGAAGCCTCACGGAAGCCTCACCAGATCCTGATAGTCCTTGAGATCGAACGGCAGCGTCAGCGCTCCGAAGTCTGGGATGTTGCCGCTGGGGGCGGTCTGCCCCTCGTCCGTCGGTTCGTCATGCTTTGCGTTCTGCTCCAGCGCGATGTCCTGATTGCGAATCACGTAGGCGCGCAGGCCGTCCTCGTACGCGGCTATGCCACCCACCAGATCATCCTTGTGCATGGCGAGCTCACTGGCCAGAACGTAAGCGCCGATCATCGCGACCGAGGTGGCCTGCCCCGTACCCAGAGAGACGGCGTAGCCAGCATCGCCGGCCAGCACGATCCGCCCACGTGACCAGCTACTCATGCGGACCTGGCTCAGCGAGTAGAAGTGGAAGTCGGCCGCGCGCAGCATGTGCTCCACGATCTGCGGAATCACCCAGCCAGCGCCTGCGACGCGGTCGGCGAGCAACCGCTTCTGCGCGTCGATGTCGCGGACGTCGTAGTCGACCCCCTTCGGCGCGTTGAAGCCGAGATACGTCCTCGCGTTGACATCCTTCCGCAGGCCCATGACCAGCGCGCCGACGGAGTCCGGCTGCTGGTACATGACCTGCCAGCGCTCGAGACCGAGAAAGTTCGGCATGCCGAACGTCGCAATGTACAGGTCGCCGAAGGCGCGGACGAACTGCTCATCGGGGCCGAAGGCGATCCGCCGCACCCCCGAATGCAATCCGTCGGCGCCAACCACCAACTCGAAGCGGCGAGGCGCAGCAGTGACGAACGTGACGTCGACGCCCGACTCGTCCTGGGTCAGCGACGCGATGGAATCGGCGAAGAGGTACTCGACCTCGGTGCCCACGGCCTCGTGAAGCACGTGACACAGGTCGTCGCGCAAGATCTCGACATCGGGGCTGTCGAGTCGGCCGCCCGTCAAGGTGCTCTCCGTGCTCCGGAAGATCTCCTGACCGGCCGAGTCGACCACAGAGATGCCCGTCAGCCTCGTGCTTCGATCGCGAAGCGCAGCGAGGATGCCCATCCGCTCCGCGACCTCCAGGGCCGGCCCCCGAACGTCGAGCGCGTGCCCGCCCGGGCGTAGATGCGGCGCACGCTCGACCACCGTGACCGCGAAGCCGTAGCGGGCGAGCCAAGTTGCGATGGTGAGACCGGAGACGCTGGCGCCGGAGACCAGCACCCGGGAGGCGGGACGCTTCGGGATCGTCGAGTTCATGGGAAGCATGGTACGTTTCTCGAACCGAGCCGTCCAAGACATGGATCGCACGGATATGATGCCTCCAGGGTAACGGTTGAGACCATGGAACTCCGACACCTCCGCTACTTCGTCACCATCGCCGAGGAGCAGAGCTTCCGCCGAGCCGCCACCAGGCTCCACGTCTCGCAGTCTCCATTGAGTCGGCAGATGAAGGACCTCGAGGAGGAGATGGGCGTTGAGCTCTTCGCGCCCGAGGGACGCGGGATCAAGCTCACGGCCGCCGGGAAGTCCTTCGCGGAGAGAGCCAGGAGCATCCTCGCGAGCGTCGACGCGGCCGTCGACGAAGCCAAGGGGATCGCCGAAGGCAGGCTCGGTACCGTGGTCATCGGCTTTGAGACGGGCACGACCTTCATGGGCTCGTTCTTGTCCTTCGTCGCGGCGTTTCGTCGGCGAGCGCCCCACGTCGGCCTCCAGCTCGTCCCCACGAGCAGCCTGGAGCAGTGGACGGCGCTGCGGCAGGGGACGATTGCCTTCGGCTATGGGGCCTACGCGCCCGATGACGACGCCCTCGGCCACCTCGAGATGACCCGCGATCGACTCGGGCTGCTCCTCTCCCCTGAGCATCGACTCGCACGGCTCAAGAAGATCCGGCTTCGAGACATCGAGAGCGAGCGCGTGCTACTCCAGCCACGTCAGCTCTATCCGAGGCTCCACGCGGACCTCATCACGGCGGCGCGCGCACAGGGCGTGACGCTGCACGTGACGGCGGAGGTGCTCGACCTGGAGGCGCTCCTGGCGCTTGTCGTGATCGGCGACGCGGTCACCTTCCTCTCGGAGAAGTTCTGGGAGCTGGCTTCGCAGACCTCGTTGCTGTGGCGGTCCGTCGAAGATCTCCACATCGATCTGAGTGAAGTCGTCACATGGCGCGCGGAGGACGGCGGCGCGCCCGTGGTGCGAGCGCTGATCGAGAGCGCGCGAGAGGTGAGCCCGCTCCTGCAGCACGCCGCAGACCGCGCGCGCTCCCCCAGGGCCGCCAAGCGAAAGCGCAACAAGCGCTGAGGCGTCTTCCCGGGCCGTCACGAGAGCAACACGTGTCCCCTCCGCGCTTGGGCGGCTGCTTTGCCCCTGCGGAGGCCGTGGGCGACGCCCTGCCCCCTCGGCTCCACTTCGCGCTCGCTGGCCAGCTGGGGCACCGGCGCTCAATCCCCCGGCTGGATGGCGACGGAGTATCCGCCGTCGGCCATCACGATGGAGCCGACCATGAAGCTCGCCTTGTCGGACGCCAGGAACGCGACGACCTCGGCGATCTCCTCGGGCGCGGCCGCGCGACGGATGGGGGCGCCTTTGCCGTGATCGCGCAAGAACTCGCGGCCGTCGGGCCGGATGTCGTTGAGCAGGTTGGTGACCACGTCGCCCGATCCGACGGCGTTGACGCGGACGCCATGGTCGATGGCCTCCAGGGCCAGGACCCGCGTCAGCTGCGCCAGCGCGCCCTTCGACGCCGCATAGGCTGCGATCTGCGGGAACCCGAAGAAGCAGGCGTAGGAGCCGATGTTGACGATCGCCCCGCGCCTGTTCGGGATCATCGCCCGCAGCGCCTCGCGCGAGTGCAGGAATACCCCGGTGACGTTCACGTTCATGATCGAATTCCAGTCGTCCAGCGACATGTCGATCACGAGCTTGTTGATGATGCGCGCGGCATTGTTGACGAGGATATCAAGCCTTCCGAAGCGCTCGACCGCGAGCGCGACCACGCGCTTGGCCGTCTCTTCCTGGGCGACATCCCCGACGAACGGCACGATGCGGCTGTCACCGCGGACCAGCTCGTTGACCGCCGGGTGGATGTCCTCGGCCACGACCGCGGCGCCGCGCGCCTCCAGCAAGAGCGCCGTGGCCCGACCGATGCCGCTCGCTGCGCCGGTGACGATCGCGACCCTGCCTTCGAGATCACGCTGCAGATCTTCGGTCTTGCTCATGTTCCTCTCCCGAGAGCGTTGTGCGTGTGCTCTCCAGTCTCTCCTGGTGACGTCCAGGGAGATCGCAAGCCCCAGGAGCGAAGGGTCCCGACCTCCTCGAGAGCGTCTTTCGAGCTCCACCAGACTCGTACTGCGCCACGCCCGCCGGGAGGCGCCGCCCGAAGGGATTTGCTAACGTCGGGGCATGACCGCATCCGCGCCGAAGGCTGCCCGTCCCGCGACCTTGGAGGATCTCCTTGCGATCCCCGAGGAGGAGCGGCGCCACGAGCTCATCGAGGGCAGCATCGTCGAGAAGGGGGCCGCGACCGGCGAGCACGGGGCCGTGCAGCGCAAGCTCTCCGCCTACGTCGACCCCTACGATCAGCGCCCCGGCGGGCGCAGGCCCGGGGGATGGTGGCTCGCCACCGAGGTCGATGCCTACTTCGACGCCATGAACACCGTCCGCCCCGACGTGGTCGGCTGGCGACGAGAACGCGTCCCGGCGCGCCCGCGCGGTATCCCGATCATGGCGCGCCCCGATTGGATCTGCGAGATCCTCTCGACGAACAAGCGGAACGATCTCATCAAGAAGAAGCGCGTCTATCACCGGCACCAGGTTCCGCACTACTGGATCATCGACCCCGAGGAAGAGACCCTGGCCGTCCATCGCTGGACGCAGGAAGGTTACGTCGAGATCCTCGCCGCCGAGCGCGGCGAGCAGGTCCGGGCCGAGCCGTTCGAGACGACCCCGCTGCAGGTCGGCGTGCTCTTCGGCGACGACGAAGACGACGAGCCCGTGCGGGAACCCTAGGCTCCATGAGGACATGGCTCGATGACCCGACTCACGGCTCGCCGCCTTGCACACCCTGCTCCTTGACCACGCTGATCTCCCCGTCCGCCTCGAGGCAGGCAGAGCGCACCGTCTTGATGTCCGTGATCCCTTGCCTGCGAAGGGCCGCCTGCAGCTCCTCCTCGGTGACCATTTCCCGGCGAATGTTCTTCCACTGCGGGCGGCCGTCCCGGACGAGGATCGTCTGCGTGTCGCGCAGGCAACGCCGGAAGAAGGGGACGCGGAACTCCAGGATATCGACCACGTAGCCCCAGGCCACGATGAGAGCGATCATGAGCAAGGCGTCCGCGGGCGAGGTCGATCCGCCCATGATGCCGTCGGCGGCCATGCCACCGATGAGAACGAGGGCGAGCATGTCGTTCGGTGAGAGATGCCCGGTGCGTCGCTTGGGGATGACGCGGATCAGGATGACGAGGGCGAGATAGACGAGCGTCGTGCGCAGGGCGATCTCCCAGAGGGGCTTGGAAAAACCAAACAACCCTTCCATGGGCGTCCTCCCGCCGGCACGGCCACGCGCGTCAGCGCGCGGAATGGAAGCGCCGAGACAGCTGGCGAACCTCTTCCGCGAGGCTCTGGATGGGACCTTCCACGGGCAGTCCCGGGACGACATCGCGGATCGGCAGGCATCGCACCGGAGGCGACGGAAGGCCCCACTCGGCGAGCCAGCCGACCAGCTGTGCCGAAGAGCTCGCGTACACGATGCGGCCGAGCCGGACCCAGCCATGGGCCGCGGCGCACATGGGACAGTGCTCGGTCGAGGTGAAGACCGTCGCCGCGGCTCGCTCGTCGGGGGCGAGGTTCGCAGCCGCCCAGCGCGCTAGCGCGAGCTCCGGATGGCAGGTCGGATCGCCGCCGCCCACGCGGTTGTGATCCTCGGCGAGGACCGTTCCATCCGCCGCGACAAGCACGGAGCCGAACGGCTCGTTGCCAGTCTCAAGCGCCAGCGCCGCGAGCTCGACGCAGCGGTGCAGGTGTCTCATCTCGATACTGCTCGGCATGGTCGTCTCCTTTGGGGCACGGGCGTGCTGCTTCGTTCGCGCCGGAGGGGTCCTCGCAAGAAAGGGACCGCTCCAGGTGGCCCCAGATCGTGGTAGCCTCGACGCATGGCAATCGCCTTCCTCCGGCTCCGCTGAGCAGGACAGCGCGTCCCCCACCGCGCCCCGCGCATCCCGCGCCGGCGTGCTGGTCTGCCGCGCTGTCGAGCCGTCCCTGGACCCCTTTTCGGAGGTCGGGGGCGTGATGCGCGCGCGGACGCGGGGGAACGCCATCCGGTAGCCCTCGCCGCGATCTGCTCCTGCTCAGCGCTCGACGACCTCCTCGGACGTGTTCGCCGGAGGTCGTGTCATGCCTGCATCGAAGCGCTCGGACCGCGAGAGCCGTAATTCAACTGTCTGCAAGGCGATCGTCATCGCCGTTCAGCCCCCCGAGGCCGCGGAGGCCGAGGTTCATCGATCGCTCTCGGAGCTCAAGCAGCTGTTGCTTGGCCTCGATATCACCGTCATCGCGGAGGTCATCCAGAAGAGAAGCGTCCGCTCGTCCCCCACGTATCTCGGCGAGGGGAAGCTCCGCGAGCTCGCAGCCCTCACCGGGGGCACGGGCGACGTCCCCAGAGGCCCGGACGCGCGCCGGGCCGACCGCGCAGCGCCCCAGACGGCGGACAGCCTCGTCGTCGTCGCCGACGACGAGCTCAGCCCTGGCCAGCTGCGGAACCTGCAGGCGGCGCTCGGCGTCGACGTGCTCGATCGGACCGCCGTCATCCTGCGCGTGTTCGAGTCGAGAGCCCGCACCCGCGAGGCCAAGCTCGAGATCGAGCTCGCCCGGCTCGAGTACGAGCTCCCGCGGATCCGCGACGACCACGCGCTCGGCGATCGCGAAGGCGGCGGCGGTCGCGCCTCTCGCGGCCACACGAACGTCGAACTCGCAAAGCAGCGCGCCCGCGAACGCATGGCGGCCGCGCGCAGGGAGCTCGAGCAGCTGAAGACGAACGCCTCGCAGCGCCGCCTCGCCCGCGCAGACAGCTTCCGGGTGGCGCTCGTCGGCTACACAAACGCAGGCAAATCGTCGATCATGCGCCAGCTGACGGGCAGCGAGGTCCTCGTCGAGGACAGGCTCTTCGCCACGCTCGGAACGACGGTGCGCCAGCTCTCGCCGCCGGTGACGCCGGCCGTGCTCGTCGCCCATACGGTGGGGTTCCTCCACCGGCTCCCCCACGCGCTGGTCGCCTCGTTCCACTCCACGCTCTCCGAGGCGCGAGAGGCGTGGCTCCTGCTCCAGGTCGTCGACGCCGCCGATCCAGCGTTTCGCTCGCAGATCCGCGTGACCGAGCAGGTCCTCGCGGACGTCGGCGCCGCGGAGACGCCGATGCTGCTCTTGCTCAACAAGGCGGATCGCCTCGGTCGCGAGGAGCGGGACGCGCTCGCCAGCGAGTACCCGGACGCGCTCCTGATGAGCGCGCTCGAACGCCAGGACGGCGACGCTCTCCGGGAGCGGATCAAGGCCTTCTTCGCACAGCACCTCATCGAGCACACCGTCTCGATTCCCTAGGATCGCCAGGGGGTGCTGGCCGAGCTGCGCGATCGGCTCCAGGTGGTCCGGGAAGAGTACGGCGAGGAGGTCTCCGTCACGGTCCGCGGTACGCCGGAGACGCTGGGCAAGCTCGCGGCGCGCCTCTCCGGCGGCTGACGGCGCGATCCCGCTACTCGCCGCCGCCGCCGTCGCCGCGCGCCGACGCCACGAGCTCCTCCACGAAGGGCGACGCCGGCCGGGCAGCCAGCTCCTCCCACGTCCCGGCCTGCGTCACGCGCCCCGCCTCGAGGACGGCGATGCGCTGGCCGAGGAGCCGCGCGTCCGCGGCGTCGTGCGTGACGACGATCGTCGGAAGGGCGAGCGCTCGCAGATAATCCGCCAGGAACGCCCGCACCTCGCGGCGGGAATGGACGTCCAGCGCCGCGAGCGGCTCGTCGAGCAGCAGCGCGCGCGGGCTCACGGAGAGTGCGCGCGCGAGGGCCACGCGCTGCTGCTCGCCCCCGGAGAGCGTCTGCGTCCGGCGATGGGCGAGCGCGGCGATGCCGAGCTCGTGGAGCATCGCGTCCACGCGCTCGGCGCGGGCCGCCCCCCTCCGCCGCGAGGCCGCGCTCCTCACCGCGAACTCGACGTTCTCACGCACGCTGAGATGCGGAAACAGCGCATAATCCTGCGGCACATAGCCAATCCCGCGCTCCTCGACAGGCACGTCGATCCCGGCCCTCGTGTCGAGGAGCACCGCGCCTCCGACCTCCACCCGCCCTCGCTCCACGGGCAGCACGCCGAGGAGCATCGAGAGCAAGCTCGTCTTCCCGGAGCCATTGGGCCCCACGAGCGCCAGCGTCCCACGCCCGGTCTCGAGCTCCGCGTCGAGGTGCAAACGGCCGATACGCGCGGTCACGCGCGCGCGCAGGCTCTGCGCCGCCGTCACGGCGTCGCCTCGCGGCGCGCGGTGGATCGCCGCGCCACGGCCCGCACGAACAGGAGCAGCGCGAACGCCACGACGACCAGGACCATCGACAGCGCCTGCGCCGCGCGCATGTCCGACTCGAGCGCCGTGTAGATGGCGAGCGGCAGCGTCTGCGTCCTGCCCTGCAGGTTCCCGGCGAACATGAGCGTCGCGCCGAACTCGCCGAGGGAGCGGGCCCAGCTCATGGCCGCTCCCGCGACGAGCCCCGGGGCCGAGAGCGGCAGCGCCACGCGGAAGAACACCCGGAGCGGCGACGCGCCGAAGGTCCGCGCCACCACCACGAGCTTCGCGTCGACCCGCCGGAACGCGCTCGTCGCCGCCTGCACGAAGAACGGCGCCGAGACGAACACCTCGGCCATGACGACCGCCGCCGTCGTGAACGTCACCGACCACCCCTCCGGGTAGAGCCAGCCGGCGAGGAGCCCGCGCCGCCCGAAGGCGAGCAGCATCGCGACCCCCGCGACCGCGGGCGGGATCACGATGGGCAGCTGCACCGCCGTCTCGACCGCGCGCGCGAGCCGCCCGCGCGCGCGCGCGAGCGTCCAGGCGAGCGGCGTTCCCAGGAGCACCACGACGACGAGGCTGGCCGAGGTGGTGACGAGGCTCAGGCGCAGCGCGGGCCACACGAGGGGGTGACGGAGCCCCTGCTCGACGTCCGCCGCCGTGGCCGTCACGAACAGCGCCAGGATCGGGACGGCCAGGAACGCCACGAGGACGCCGCCGACCGCGGCCAGGACGCCCCGCTCCGCGCCGAGGCGCACGCTCACGGGCCCGAGCCGCCCCCGGAAGGCGCCAGGAACCCGGCGCGCCGCAGCGCGCTCTGCCCGGCCTCCGAGCGCACGAGGTCGACCCAGGCGCGCGCGAGCCCGGGGTGCGCGGCGCCGGCCACGACCGCGATCGGGTACTCGGCGAGGACGTTGACCTCGGGCGGGATCGCCACGACGGTCACGCCGTCCTGCGCCGCGTGCGCGTCGGTCCGGTAGACAACGCCGGCCTGCGCTTCTCCGAGGCGCACCTTGGTGAGCACCTGGCGCACGTTGAGCTCGCGCGAGACGACCCTGGCCTCCACGCGCGCGCGGAAGTCCGCGCCCAGGGTCGCGGACGCGCGATCGAGGAGCTGCAGCGTGTAGCGGCCGATCGGGACCTCCGGGGCGCCGATGACGATGCGGGTCGCCGCGGGGAGATCGGCGAGCCCCCGGATCGTCCCGGCGCTCTCGCGCGCGACGACGAGGACGGGCTCGTTGCGCGCGAAGACGACGGGGCCCACCGCGCGCCCGGACTTCACGAGCTCGTCCATGTGGCGCTGATCGGCCGAGGCGAACACGTCGACCGCGGCGCCGTGCTCCAGCTGCGTGCGGAGCTCCTGCGTGCCGGCGAAGTTGAACGTGAGCTCCACGCCGGCGTGCGCGCGCTCGAAGTCCTCGCCCATCGCGGTGAACACCTCGCGGAGGGAGGCGGCGGCGAAGACGACGAGCCTGTCCTCGCGCCCCGGAGGCGCCGGCCCCGAGCGCCCGCAGCCGCAGGCGGCGACGAGGCACGCCGCGAGCACCAGCAGCGGGAGGGCCCAGAGCCGCCGTCTTCGGGCGCGCTGCCTCTGCATGGCGCCTCGGCTCCGCGGCTCCGCGCGTGCCGTCATGCCGCCCAGCGGCCCGCGATGCGCGCCGCCGCGGCGCGGCCCGACGCCGCCGGGGCGCCGGTCTCGGCGGTGATGTTTGCTCCTCGATCGGCCACGACGCGTGTTCTTTACATCGAGGAACGCATGCTTGTCACCTCGGCCCGCGCGCGTTCGGCCTGCCGGCCACAGCCAGCAGGGTGGCTCGGCCAGCAGGCCGAACGCGCGCGCGCCGAGGCCGCTCCCGCTGTGTCGAACCAGCACAGAGGCAGCGAATCGAGCCGCCATGTTTCCAGGGGGCTCACGATGTTCCCGGCGCCCTGCCATGCTCCCGTTCGCCGCCGGCGCGCCCGACGTCGTTCCGGCACGGCTCCCGGGGGGCAGCTTGCTCTCCGCGCCGCCCGGCCTAGCTTTTGAGAGGGAGAAGGAGAAGGAGAAGGACCCTCCATGAAGGAGCGAGGCCCCCTGATCCGCTGGCCCCGTCGAGAGCAGGAAGGAACCTCGGTCATGCCGACGCGGACGCGCTTCGAGGCCACGGCGAGGACGGGCTACGCCATCCTGACCCTGCTCCTGGCGGTCGGGATGGCGTTCTCGGTCCGGCGGTTCTCGTCCGTGGCAGACGCTCAGAGCGAGCGTCTGAGCGCCAAGGAGCGCGAGATCACGCTCGTGGAGCGGCTCCACTGGAGCTGCGAGCTCATCGTGTCTCACGGCAGGGGCTACCTCATTTCCGGAAAGCGCGATCTCCTCACCGACGCCGAGGACGCCAAGGCGCTCTTCCGTGAGAACGTCCGCGCGCTTCGCCGCCGGCCGCTCAGCCCGACGGCTCTCGAGCTGCTCGCGGACGTCGAGCGGTCGGCCGGGAGATTCATACGGCTCCAGGAAGAGCTGTTCGCCGCCCGGCAACTCTCCGAGGACCCGACGTGGATTGCGCGTCGATTCGAGGAGGAGCTGCGGCCGCTTCGCGAGGATGTCGAGCTCTCCCTCGTGCGCCTCACCGACTACAAGGAGAGGGTCGTCGAGAACCTCTATGTCGACGCGAGGGCGGAACGAGCCGAGCTCACGCTGCGGCTGTACAGCCTGCTGGGCTTGCTGGTGTCGGCCAGCCTCGGGATCGCGTGGTACTTCACGAGGCGCCTCGGCGGCCTGTACCACCAGGTGCGGGAGGCGCGCGAGGCCGCGCGCAAGGCGGTGGCGGCCCGCGACGATCTCATGGGCATCGTGGCCCATGACCTGCGCAACCCGCTCAGCGCCATCACGCTGAAGGCCGCGCGGCTGCGAAGGACAGGGGACTCCGAGAGCGTGCGGCAGCAAGCGGCGTCGATCGAGCACGTCGCCAAGCGGATGGAGCACCTCATCAGGACCATGCTCGACGCGGCGACGATGGAAGCCTACAAGTTCTCCGTGACGCCGGCGCCGTGCGCGGTGGACGATCTCCTGCGCGAGACGCTGGAGATGTTCGGGCCCCTCGCCGAATCCAGGCAGGTCCGGTTCGAGCAGAGCGTGAACGAGCCCGATCTCGTGATCTGCGCGGAACGGGAGCGCGTGCTCCAGGTGCTCTCGAACCTGCTCGGGAACGCGCTGAAGTTCACGCCCCGGGGCGGTCGCGTGACCCTCTCGGTCGACCGGGAGGGGACGACGGTCCGCTTCGCCGTCGTCGATACGGGGCCGGGGATCCCCCGCGAGAACCTCTCGAGCATCTTCGAGCGGTTCTGGAAGGTGGAGGCGCCGGGGGAGAGGGGCACCGGGCTGGGGCTCTACATCGCCAAGGGGATCGTCGATGCGCACGGCGGCCGCATCTGGGCGGAGAGCGAGGTCGGGCGCGGCGCCCGGTTCTACTTCACGCTCCCGGTCGCCGAGCCGGCCGCGCACCAGGCCCCCGCCGCGGAGGAGGTCCCCGTGCTCTCGGCAGGAATCGACCCGCATCGAGGCGGATGAGGCGCCCGTCGCGATTCCTCCGGTCGAGCCTCGCCGGCCCGAGCGTCCGAGTCCGATCGATCGAAGAGCTTCACGAGCATCTCGGTCCCGAGGCCGGTCGCGACCATGCGCTCGCGGCGGTTCGAGAGCAGCGCGCCGAGCCACGGCACCGCGCCCCCGTCCCCGAGCGGGAGCTCGAGGCCGTCGTCCCGCCGGACGACGAGCTGGACGAACGGCCCGGCGTAGTAACCAAGCCCCTGCAACCGCGCGAGATCGTGGACGATCTCGACCTCCGGCCGCGCGCGCGAGAGCGGCTCGCCCACCTCGGCGACCCAGCGCTCGGCGCGCGCGACGAGCTCCGGGCCGAGGCCGAGCGAGCGCACGGCGCCCGCGTAGTCCGCCGCGGCGCGCGGCAGGTCGACGGAGGCCTCGCGCAGGGCCGCCTCCGACGACCCGGGCTCGTGCGCCTTCGCCCGCTGCGCCAGCGCGTCCGCGTCGAGGCCGCGCGCGCCGAGGCACGCCCGGACCACGGCCGTGTCGGAGAGGACCACGCGCAGGCCCGCCGCGCGGAAGCCGGCGGACGGCAGCGCACGGACCAGGTCGGCCCAGACGACGAGGTGCTCGAGCAGGGCGCGCCGCTCGCACGCGTCGTCCTCGCCCCGCCCGGGCGAGCGGGCCGCGGTCACGAGGGCGAACAGGCGGAAGTGGGGCGTGAAGCCCGGGTGCTTCGTGGGCTGCATGCGCAGCACGCGCTGGCTCGCGCAGAAGCGCAGCGGCTCGCCGCGCCGGGTCTCGCGCCGGCGCCGCGCCGCGTGCAGCGCGAGCCCCGTGGTCGGGTCCGCGGCGACCTCGGCGAAGCGCACCGTCGCGAGCACGTTGTTCGGCTCGACGCCCGCGCACGCCGTGGCGCCGAGCGGCCCGACCGGCGCGAGATCCACCGCCTCGAACCCCGCCGCCGCCGCGTACGCCGCCGCGTCGAAGGCGTGGATCCGCCGGGCGTCCACGGCCGAGGCGTGGGTCATGGGCGCCCGCTCGGCGTGATCGAGGACCTCGGCGAAGCTCCGCCGGAGCGCGCGCTGGCGCAGGCAGTGGAGCAGGAGCGTGGTCAGCTCGTTGCCCGGGAGGCCCTCCGCGAGGAGCCGATCGAGCGGCTCACCGGCGTGCGCCTCGGCCGCGCGGCGCGCGATGCGCGACGACAGCTCGCCCGTCCTGCCGTCGGCGAGCGCCCGCGGCGGGCCGGCGGTGGCCTGCCCCGGGCGAGCGGTGGCCTGCGTCGTGAGGTCGTCGGCGGTGGGCATGGCGGGCTCCTCGTCGACACCGTGCCGCGGATCTGGCACCCTGGAAAGTGCCACCGCAGCGGGTTTCGATGGTGCCAGCGTCCTCCGCCCCTCACGCCGCCCACGCCTTCCTCCGCCTGCAGCGCGGCGCGCCGGCGACGCTGGCGGCCCAGCTGGTCGAGCAGCTGCGCCGCGCCGTGCTCGAGGGCGTCCTCCAGCCGGATCGCCTGCTCCCGTCGTCGCGCGAGCTCGCGCGGGAGCTCGGCGTGTCGCGCAACACCGCCGTGGCCGCGTACGAAGCGCTGGCCGCGGACGGCACGATCGTGGTCCGCCCTCGCCGGGCGCCTGTCGTTGCCCACGTGCCGGCGCGCGCGGGGGGGCAGGGCGCCGCCCGCGTCCAGCCCGCGGCGGCCCCGCCGCGCCTGTCGAGGAGCGCGCGGCGGCTCGCGGCGGTGGTGCCCCCCGACCGGCTCGACGCGCTCCTCGACAGGCGCGCGCGCTCGCGCCCGTTCGGCGTCGGCCTGCCGGACCTCGAGCT
Source organism: Sorangium sp. So ce887 (assembly GCF_051521455.1). Lineage (NCBI taxonomy): Bacteria > Pseudomonadati > Myxococcota > Polyangiales > Polyangiaceae > Sorangium > Sorangium sp. So ce887. The sequence goes on from NZ_CP150354.1 coordinate 1,714,986, forward strand.
CCTCCCGTGGCGCATCCTCGAGCGGTGCCTCGCGCGCCGCTTCCGCTCGATGTCGGCCGAAGGCGCGCTCCACCACGATCCGCGGGGCGCGCCGCTGCTCCGGCGCGCGGTGCTCCACCACGTCGCGGTGGCCCGCGGCGTGCGCGCGACGGTCGACCAGGTCTTCATCACGGAGGGCTCCCAGGGCGCGCTGGACCTCTGCTGCCGCTCGCTGCTCGACCCGGGCGACGCCGCGTGGGTGGAGGACCCGGGGCCGCTCGCCCTCCGCGCGGCGGTGCGCATGGCGGGCGCCCGGCTGGTCGCGGTCCCGGTCGACGAGGACGGGCTGCGCGTGCACGTCGGCGCGCGCCGGGCGCCGCGCGCGCGGGTCGCGTTCGTGTCGCCGGCCTATGCGTTCCCCTCCGGGGCGCGGCTGACGCTGCCGCGGCGCCTCGAGCTCCTGTCCTGGGCCGGCAAGGCGGGGGCGGTGATCGTCGAGATCGACTACGAGGGCGAGCTGCGGTTCGACGGCTCGCCGCTGCCCTCGCTCCTCGGCCTCGACATCGAGGGCGTGAGGGACCGCGTGATCCACGTGGGGACCTTCAGCCGCTCGCTGTTCCCGGGCCTGCGCCTCGGCTTCATGATCGTGCCGCCGGCGCTGGTGCGCGCCGTGGCCCAGGTGCGCGCGGCGTCGACGCGCTCCCCGCCCTACCTGCTGCAGGCGGCGCTCGCCGATTTCATCGACGAGGGGCACTTCGCGCGCCACCTCCGGAAGCTGAAGCAGGCGACGCGGCGCCGCCGCGATCTCTTGCTCGCGGAGCTCGGGCTCGTGCTGCCGGGCGCGGCGCGGGCGCGCGCCCCCGCGGGGGGCTCGGTGCTGACGCTCGATCTGCCGGCGGGCTCGGACGACGTCGCCGTCGTGCGGGCGCTGGCGGCGCGGGGCGTGGACGCGCTGCCGCTCTCGCGCAGCGCGGCGGGGCGCGCGGGGGGGTCGCGCTCCGGGACGCCGCGCGCGCCCGGGCTCATCCTGGGGTTCGGGGCGCACGCGGAGCCCTCGCTCCGGGAGGCGGCGCGGACGCTTGCGGCCGTGGTGAGCGAGGCGATCGGCGCGGGCGAGGCCGGCGCATCCTGCCGCGGTCGCGCGGGGCCCGCCGCGAGGCCTTCGTGAACTTTCGGTGGTATGCTGAACCGCGTGAAGACCAGAGCGCCCGACCTGCTGCCGACCGAGGCTCAGCCAACGATGCTCTCCGCCCTCATAGAGACGCTGGATCCAGACGTCCGCGAAGCGATCGATGACGTGGACCGCACGCTGATCCATCTCTCGCTCCGGCAGTCACCTTGGGACCGGCTTCGATCGGCGTCCAGAATGGCGCAGACTCTTGCGAGGATCCGCGATGCGGCGACATCCCAGCGCGGCTGATTTCCCTGCTCTGCTCACGAAGCTTTGCGACGCGGGCGTGGAGTTCATCATCGTTGGAGGTGCTGCGGCCGTGATCCAGGGGGCGCCGAACACGACCAGCGACCTCGAAATCGTCCATCGAAGGAGCTCGGACAATGTCGCTCGACTGCTCGATGTTCTGCTGAGCCTCGACGCGACGATGCGCCATGACCTTGCCAATCGGGGTCTGCGCCCTACCGCGGAGTTGCTGGCTGGCACGGGGCAGATCAATCTGTCGACGTCACTCGGGCCAATTGATCCACTTTGTGAGCTGGATGTAGGCCAGGGATACGAAGAGCTGCTTCCGCATAGCCAGTTGATCATCGATGAGGGTCGAACGTTGCGGGTGCTCGACCTACCTACCTTGATCGCGGTAAAGGCCAAAGCCGGGCGGCCGAAAGATCGCATGGTTTTACCTGTTCTGATCGCAACGCTGCAGGAACGCGATAAGTAAGGTCAAACGGAAACCTGCATCGAGGAACCAGCCTGATGTACGCGTTCGAGGCGCGTGACCTTCGACGGCCCGGTGCGGCGCTCACCGAGCCGCCGCACCACGGCGAGCTGGGGTTGCACCGCGAGCATGGACGATCGGCGCGGGCGAGCGGCGCTGAAGCGAGGGCGGTCCGGCGGGGCTCAGCGGCCGCCGGCGACGTCCAGGAGGGAGCCGGTGCAGTAGGAGGACTCGCTGGAGGCGAGCCACAGGATGGCGTGCGCGACCTCCTCGGGGCTGCCGGCGCGGCCCAGCGGCAGGCTCGCCTGGAGCCGCTCGACGCGCCCTGGATCGCCGCCGCTCGCGTGGATGTCGGTCGCGATGATCCCGGGCCGCACGGCGTTGACCCGGATGCCCTCCGCGGCGACCTCCTTCGCGAGGCCGATCGTGAGCGTGTCGACGGCGGCCTTCGAGGCGGCGTAGTCGATGTACTCGCCCGGGGAGCCGAGCTGCGACGCCCTCGACGAGACGTTCACGATGGCGCCTCCCGCGCCGCCGCGGCGCGTGGACATGCGCCGGACCGCCTCGCGCGCGCACAGGAAGGTGCCGACGACGTTCGTGGCAAGGACGCGCTGCACGCGCGCCGCGGTCATGTCCTCGAGGCGCGCCTGGCGATCGAGCACGCCGGCGTTGTTCACGAGCGCGGTGACGGGGCCCAGGGCGTCGTCGACGGTCTGGAAGAGGCGCACGACGTCGTCCTCCGCGCTCACGTCGGCCGCGATGGCGAGGGCGACGCCGCCGTGGGCGCGGATCTCGTCGACCACCCTGGCGGCGGCGAGCGCGTCGCGCAGGTAGCTCACCGCGACCGCGTAGCCTCGGCTCGCGGCGAGCAGCGCCGTGGCGGCGCCGATCCCGCGGCTGCCGCCCGTGACGATCATGATCCCGGCCATGGGGCGGGAGGATAACCCGGGCGCCGGGGAGGCCGGCGCATCGCCGGGGTCGCCGGGGTCGTCGGCGCGCTAGACTCGTGTCCGGCCGCCGTCTCCGGGCGCGCGCGCCGCGCCAGATGTTCCGATGGCCCTGATCCGCCCGTACGCCGCCGCTGTCCTCGCCGTCCTATCGTCCGCGTGCGCCGGCCGGTCCGCGACGACATCGCCGGTGACGGCACCGCCGGTGACGGCACCGCCGGTGACGGCACCGCCGGTCGATTCGGCCTTTCCGCCGGACGGACCGGCCGCTCCTCCGGAACGCGCCCCTCGGGCCCGTGCGCCCGGGGCGTGGCCTGGCGAGATCACGGACGGGACCGCGGAGCCTGCCTGGGTGCCGCCGATCGTGCACACCCTGGCCGTGTTCACGGTGACCCGCAGCGTGGAAGCGGTGCTGTGGCCCGAGCCGTTCGCCGACTTTCGCCCGGAGCGCTGGGGATACCACTATGGCGAGGCGCTCACGAAGCCGCCGCTCTTCGACGCCGCTCAGCCCGCCTTCCGGTGGGATCACGACCCGTGGCCGATCAACGTGATCGGTCATGGCCTGCTCGGGAGCGAGATCTACTTCAGGGCGCGGAGCTGCCGCTTCGGCGTGCCGGCCGCGGTCGCCTTCGCCATCGCCGGCACCCACCTCTGGGAGTACGGCTACGAGGCCAACGGCGTCCGCCCCTCGGCGCTCGACCTCGTCTACACGCCGCTCGCCGGGGCGCTCCTGGGCGAGCTCCGCTATGCGACGTGGCGCGCGGCCGGGGGCATCGAGAGCGCACCGGCGCGCGTGCTCGTGCGCGCGCTCATGGATCCATTCGGCGAGATCGAGCGGGGCGCCGGGGTCTTCGACTGCTAGTGTCCCGTCCCTGAAAAGCGGGCAAGCTCGACAACCAGACCGTGGCGAAGAAGCTGGGCACCCGACCGGGGACGGTCAGCAAGTGGCGGGGACGCTTCGTACGCGAGCGGCTGGAGGGGTTGCTCGACGAGCCGAGACCCGGCGTGTCGCGCACGGTCTCTGACGAGACGATCGAGCAGGTCGTCGTCAAGACGCTCGAATCCACGCCGCGCGGCGCGACGCACTGGAGCACGCGGCAGATGGCCAAGCAGGTCGGGCTGAGCCGCATGACCATCAGCCGCATCTGGCGCGCCTTCGGCCTGCAGCCCCATCGGACCGAGACCTTCAAGCTGTCCAAGGACCCGCAGCTCATCGACAAGGTCCGCGACATCGTGGGGCTGTACATGAACCCGCCTGATAAGGCGCTGGTGCTGTGCGTCGACGAGAAGTCCCAGATCCAGGCACTCGACCGGACCCAGCCGCTGCTTCCGATGCGCCCCGGGCAGGGGGAGCGGCGCACCCACGACCACGAGCGCCACGGGACGACGTCGCTGTTTGCTGCGCTCGACATCAAGACCGGCAAAGTGATCGGCGCCTGCCACCGCCGCCATCGCGCGGTGGAGTTCCGCAAGTTCCTGGACACGATCGAGGTGAACGTGCCCGCCGACCTCGACGTCCACGTCATCGTCGACAACTACGGGACCCACAAAACGGCCGCGATCCGCGCATGGTTCGCCAAGCGCCCGCGCTTCCACATCCACTTCACGCCGACCTACGGCTCGTGGCTCAACCTCGTCGAGCGCTGGTTCGGGTTGCTCACAGCGCGACAGATCAAGCGCGGCGCCCATCGCAGCGTCCGCGCGCTGGAGAGCGCGATCAAAGAGTTCCTCGACGCACACAACGAGGCCCCGAAGCCGTTCATCTGGACCAAGACGGCGGACGAAATCCTCGCGAGCATCGCTCGGTTCGCGCAGCGCACGCTCGATACCCACGGCGAGAGGACTTAGTGCGCGTTCTTCAGGAACGGGACACTAGCTAGTTAGGGCGCGGACGGTCGAATATTGCTTCCATTTTCCACGTATAGGCTCGTGCACTGACCGGAGGTGCCAAGCCCGGCATAGGTGAATTCGATGTAGCTCTGCGGGCCAATGGCGCGCATTTGATTGATGTATTCGATGCCTAGGCCGCTTGACCAAATGGTGCACTCCACTCGGTAACCGTTCGCATCCTTCGCCCAGCAAGTTCCCAGAACCGAAGCGTTGTTGAAATCAACCTTTGTTCCGCAGCCAATGTACTGAGTGCCGTCCGCGCTCGCTCGCGTGCTCCCCACCGAGCCCGAGGCCCGGGTCGCCTGATGGTTGTTGGGCGCCATGAGAATGCCGACAATGGACACCTCATACGCGCTCTTCATGCCTGCCCGTGCAGCTGTCGCAGCTAGCCCCGCTGCCCCGAAAACAAGACCGCACGCAACGACCGCCCGCATAGTGATCTTCATTTATTTTCCTGCCCTTTTTCCCGTCCTAACAGACCAACCTTCGTAACATCTCTATTCGAACTTGGTCAAGCCCAGCGTGGTGCAGACAACATTACACAGCCGAGTGAACTCGTTGGATCTGTTGGTCTTTGTAGGCGGATCAGTAAATCGTACTTTTGTACGTTATGTCAACTGCCGGTCGTTGGCGGGAAATTCTTGACAGGTCGGAATGGCTTTGCGCGAGGCTATCCTCGGCGCCGAGTCGCGGGCCGACGCCGCCCCGCGCCCAGCATCGTCGACCCCGGCGAGAGCCGCAAGGGGCCGTGCCCATGGCGATGGCCGGTCGGTTACTCCCCGCCGGAGCGGCAGGCCGCATCGGCGGTAGTCCAGTGCCGAATGGGCTCCGGTCCTCGTACGGTCTGGAGACGTGGTGACAGCCTGCATCTTGAACGTCTTTCCGCCTCGCCCGGCCAGGACTCCATCGTGATGTACGCGGGCGACAACGTGACAGTGCGCTCGGGCCACAGTGGCGTCGTTTCATCGCCAACGGCGAACCGCCCGCCAGGAAACGGTAGGAACTCGACCCCGTCGAAATCAGCGATCGGGTCGACCGAAACGGGTGATCGGGTCCGCCGGAATCGGCGATCGGGTCTGACCAAAACAGGTGATCGGGGCTAACCGAAATGGGTGACCGAATCAGGTCGGAATACGCATGCAGCGGACAACGAGATGCTCGCTTTGCCGTGCGCGTCGCAGCGACACTGGCGCACCTGTCCCGGAGCGATTGCCGCGTCGAACTTCTCAAGTTCGTTGTGAAGTGCCGATAGAGACACCGGCTTCGTCGCACAGCGTCTTCACTGGTCTGGTTTGCAGGGCCGCGGCTATCTGGTTCGCCGAGGAACACGTTGTCTCAGTTCGTACTGCCGCGGAGAACAGCCCATGACCTTCTTGAACGCCAAGCTAAACGCGCTTTCCGACTCGTGTCCCAGTGCGATGGACACTGCGGAGATCGAATCGTGCGAAGTGGTTAGCCTCTCTGCGGCCAGCATCATGCGCCAATGGGTTAGGTAGGCATGGGGCGTCGTTTCAACCTTCTCGCCGCCGCCTTTTCTAGGATCTCGCGCTCCATCAGCCTCAGGTCGCTTGTAGCGACACCAACCGTTTCAGAAGGTATGCCTTCAGGGCCTCGTCGGTTGTGAGTCCGATGGCGATGGTCAGCGCCTCGACGGCCGGGGCCGTGTCGCCGGCGCGGGAGAGCAGGTGACCCTTTGCGGCCCAGTAGGGCTGGTAGGAGAGCATGCGTTTGTCCGCCTCAAGCGGCGCCAGATCGGCAAGTGCGGCGCGCGGACCGTCCACCTCGGCGCGCGCGACAGCCCGGTTGAGGATGACCACCGGCGAGCCAGTGCGTGCCAGCAGATGGTCGTAGAGCGCAACCACCGCCGGCCAGCTGGAGAAGCCGGCCAGGCGGCGGGCGACATGCGCGGACTGAATCGCCGCCTCGATCTGGTAGCGACCGCTCGGCCCCGCAGCGTTCGCCTGATGTAGCAGGTCTTCGGCGAGCGCGATCAGTGAGTTATTCCAGAGACCCGTGTCCTGTTGTTCGAGCGGCACATAGGCACCGGCCGCGTCGCGCCGGGCCGCGCGGCGGGCGGCGGTGTAGAACATCAACGCCAACATGCCCTTCGCTTCGGGTTCGTCGGGGAGCAGGGAGACGACCATGTGGCCAAGCCAGATCGCCTCGTCGGCGAGCTCGGGGATGGCGTCGTCGCCCACCTCGTTCCAGCCTTTGGAGTAAGCGGCATAGATCGCGTCAAGAACGGCGTCGAGGCGTTCGGGCAGCTCTTCCGGGTCGGGCACGCGAAAGGGAATGCCTGCGTTGCGAATGCGGGTCTTGGCCCGGACCAACCGCTGCCCCATGGTCTTGGGCGGAATCATGAAGGCAGCGGCGATATCCTCGGCGCTCAGGCCGAGGAGGGTCTGAAGGATCAGCGGCGTGCGCGCGGCGCGCTCGATCGCCGGATGGGCGCAGGCGAACATCAGGGCGAGTCGGCGGTCCGGGATCACGTCCTGCTCGTCTGCCACCGCTTCGATCTCGTCGCCGATCAGCTGCAGGTGCTCCTCCCCGGCCTTGCGGGTCTGCGTTCGGCGAACCGTGTCGGTCTGCCGTCGGCGCGCCGCGGTCAGTAGCCAGGCGTCCGGATTGTCCGGTACGCCGTCCACCGGCCACACGCGCAGGGCTGACGTGAAGGCTTCGCCGAGCGCGTCCTCGGCGCCCGCCACGTCGCGGGTGCGCGCGCTCAGGAAGGCGACGAGGCGGCCGTAGCTTTCGCGCGCCACGCGCTCGGCAGCACGACCGGCCTCGTCCATCACATCACTCCTTCTGGTCTACCTGGGGGGCCACGATCGACCGGCGGCCGAGGGTCCGGCTTGCCGGCCGAAGTGCCCACGAAGCGACGGCGAGAGCGGCGAAGCCCAGCGTCACGGGGACGTGCCACGCGGGACTGCGGCAAACCAGGTGGGACACCGCTGCGCCCGTCATGTTGAAGAAGATGCCGGCATAGGCCCACTCCTTGACCCTCGGGAATCCTGGGGCCAGGAGCGCCAGCGAGCCGAGCAGCTTCCACACGCCGATGAACATCACGAAATACACAGGATAACCGAGATGCTTCATGCCGTCGATCGTCTCCGGTCGTTGCGCGAGCTCAGCGATACCTCCGCTGGTCATCGCGAACACGACGATCCCCGTCGTTATCCAGTACCCGATCGACCTCGCGGTCAGCTTCATGGTTTGCCCGTCATGTGGACTGCTGCCGCTGCCGGGGACACCGCGCGCTTCGGCAGCACGGATGGCCTCGCCCGACACCATCAGCGCTTCCCACCCGCGTGGGGATCCATGACGGGACGGATCTCGATCGACCCGTATTTGCTCGAGGGGCAGCGCTTGGCCCAGGCGATCGCCTCGTCGAGGCTCGGGGCTTCGACGAAGAAGTAGCCGGCGAACTGCTCCTTCGTGTCCGCATAGGGGCCATCGAGCACATCGGTCTTGCCGTCGTGCTGGCGCACGGTGGTCGCCGCCGAGCTCGGCTGCAGCCGCTCACCCGGAGCAGAGCCGGCGGCCTTGGCTAGCGCCTCGTTGAAGGCCGCGTATTCGGCCCAGAGTTCCTTCTGCGGGGCCGCGGCGAGGCCGGGTTCGTCGTGGTGGATCAGCATCATGAATCGCATGTCGTGGGCTCCTCTGGCGGAACCGCATGTCCCGCTGTGACAATGACGGGCGAGCCTCAGGGATTTCTACCGGCCCCCGAAGAATCTACCCCACAGCGGCAGCGTGCAGAAGAGCGCGAAGCCGACGCGTGAGGTCGGCGGGCCGTCCTTCGCCCCATCGGATTGGCCGCCGCAGGGTCTGGGGGCACGATCCATGGGGTCGGCGCTGCGACCTCGGCCCCGATCCGCCCGAAGTGTATCAGGAAGCCCGGCGTCAGCCACGGCGAGGGCCGCTACGGGAGCTCCGAGCCGCAGATCGAGATCCGCCTCCCGAAGGGGACGAGCCACCACCTCGTGAGCGCCACCCTCCACAAGCTCGCCGCCGAGGTCGGCGGCTGGCGGCACTACAGTAGAAGGCGACCTGCGGGCGCGTAGACTTCAGTCTCCATGGCTACCTTCTCGGCTCATACCGCATCGCCACCGCCCCCGAGCCGAACTCCAGCCGGCTCACGAGCTTCAAGTCGACAACCTTCGATAGCCCCGCGAACAACGTCGGCCCATGGCCCGCTAGCCGTACTTCTTTGCCGCGTCGATCGTCCGGGCGAAGGGTTCCATCCAATCAGGCCTCGCTCCCGTCCGCGCCGGCGGCCGAAACGCTGCCTCCATCAATTCGTAAGTCACACGGCCAAAGAGGAGGGCATCGGCCTGCTCGAGGTTCTCGGCCGCGTGACGATGCAAGTCTTCGTCCGCGGATATTGCACGATGATCGCAGCACCCGTCCAATGTGACGTTGATGGAATACCGAAAGGGTCGAATTACGTGCTCCTGAAGCGGGCTAACGTTCGACATGAGCGGCCTGGCCCGGCTCGCCGGGGCATGTCCGCTCGATCGAGGGGTCAGGTGGCTGATTGCTCATGGGATGTGCTCGGCGTCGGGAGGAGGAATGACCCAGCTGTGCATTCGAGCCTCGTAAACAGAGACGAGCGGCGCTGGAAAGCTTGGATCAGCGAACGCTCCAACAGGGATTGCCAAGTATTCTTCCATTCCCTCAGACTCGTAGTAGACGGTCGATCCGCAGCTTGGACAGAAGTGGAACTTGCTATGAGAGCCTTCGTCGCCCACGCGCACGTACTCGGACGAGGCGCCAGAGAGCGAGACGTCCTCGCGCCGAAACCTGGCTTGCTGCCCGAAGACGCTGCCAGTTCGGCGCTGACAGGCCAAGCAGTGGCAAATGGAGACACGCACAGGCTCGCCGGTAACTCGAGCCTTGAGCTGACCACAACTGCAGGAGGCGACACGGTCGGGCATGTGAATTCCCCTCGGGCACCCAACTATCAGTCGATTGGTCAACCGAAGCCGCCGGACCAGGTCTATCTAGCTCGTCGCCTTGTGACCTCTCCCACGGAAAGTCTCACGGATCGGCGCTGCGCCGCAAGGCCCAAATGCTGTCCAGCGTCATAGGGTAGATCCGTCTAGCTCCGGCAGCAGGAGGACTTTGAGGCCCATCTCGCCGTTCGAGCCCTCGCCGAGGTTCGTCGTCACCGTGCGGCTCCGCGCGTCGAAGCCGTCGAAGCCACAGGTGCTCAGCCGCTACGGCGGGAGCGGGCCAGAGCCAGCCGACCGAGGACCATGCCGAGCAGCCCCAGCACCAGGCCCACGATGGCCCCGGCTCGCCCGTTGCCGGTGCCGATACCCCCGGTGGAGGTGGCCAGGTGCAGCCCAGCGAGGACCATGCCGAGCAGCCCTAACACCAGGGCCACGATGGCCCCGTCTCGCCCGTTGCCGGTGCCGATACGACCGACGGAGCGGGCCAGAGCCAGCCCACCGACGACCACGCCGATCAGCGCCACCACCGCGGCCACGGTGGCCCCGGTTCGCCCGGAGCCGGTGCCGATAACACCTTGCGCGGCCGCCGGTGCGGCAAGCCAGACCCCTCCGAGCAGGGCGGCTGCGGCGGCGGCGACCCGGATCCGCGATCGGGTGCGTGTCATGAAGCGCTTCCTTGCCCCGATCACCCCAACGGTCTCGCGCGGTCGTGCGGCCGCCTGCGGGACCCCTTTGCACTTCTTCCCAGGATCGCCGACCTCTGTGTCAACTTGGAGCAAGCGTTGCGTCATGACCCACGTCTACCCCCGGCGGGCAACCCGGTCTTGGATAAATTGGAAGCCGTCGGGTTCGTCGCCGGTCGCGCTGCGGTGCGCCCCGGCGCCGGGCCGATCCTTCGCGGTCATCGGGTCAGGACACCTCGAGGTCGGGCGTGTTGCCGGCGCCTTCCCCGCGCCCCATCCGGCGCGGCTGACGCGGCGATGGCGATGTGGTGCAACTTGACGCGTTCGCGCGAGGACTGCGCGATGAGCGCGGTCGGCGAATCACCGGAGAGGGCCACGAACTCGCGGATCAGGTGCGACTGATCGCAGAACCCTGACGCGGCAGCGAGCCGGGCCCAGTCCGGATCGCGCTCCCTCTCGGCCCGCGAGAGCGCCCGCCGAAAGCGTGTGATCCGAGCGAAGGTCTTCGGGGCGAGGCCGGTCTCGGCGGTGAACACGTCGATGAGCCGGCGGTGGCTGATGCCGAGCGTGGCCGCGACGTCGGCGACGCGCCTTTCGCCTCCCTCGAGCGCCGCGATCGCGTGCGGCACCAGGGGATGACCGGGGCGCGCATTCGAGAGGCGGTTGAGCAGCGCGCGCTCGAGCAGCGCGAAGCGAGCGCGCGGCTCCGGCGCCGCGCACAGGCGCTCGCGGAGCTCCGCCGCTCGCGGCCCCCAGAGCTCCGCGAGGTCGACGTGCGTGTCGGTCAGCGCGCCGGGCGGCGCGCCGAGGAACGGCCACGCGCCGCCGGGGCGGAAGTGGACCCCGACCATCGACGCGTGCTCGCGTGTGTCGACGCCGAAGGAGGACTGGTACGCGCCCGACACGGCGGCACCGGAGTAGCGGCGAATGGTGGGGCCGTCGTAGATGCGAAGCCCGTCCTCGTCGAGGTTGATGACCAGCTGGAGGGTACCGGAGGGCAGGATGCGCTCAGCCGCGCGGGGCGGAGCAGCCGAAAGGTACCAGAGCTCGGCGACGTGCGCCGAAAGCGGCGGACCCGGCACGTGGCGGACATACAGCACGTGGACACTATGGCCGGCAATCACGTCGCCGGCCACCTCGCCGCGCGGCGGTCGCCCACGTCGGTCTGTCGCTCGGCTTCGGTGCACGCGTCGTGGCGATCCTCGGCGGCTGGGGGACCGCCAGGGCACGCTTCAGGATCGTCGGATCGTCGGCTCGTCGGTCGTGCTCCAGACCGCGACGTAGCTGCACGGGTGCGGGCCCCTGCTCAGGACCCGAACAGGGGCCAGCTTTCGCTAGCCCCTCTTCTGCGACTTGCGCGACGTGCTTACTGCGCCAGACGAACGAGCTTTACGCTATCCACGGTGACGGCCGCGGTTCCTGCGTTGCCGACGTTGAAGTCGAGGAACGCTGCGGAATCCTGCGGAACGTTCGGGAGCTCGAACGAGTAGATGACCCATTCGGGGCCCGCCGCCGCGGTCACGCGACCGTAGCTCGCCCAGTTGTTGTCGCCGTTGCCGTTGCGTCCCAGGTTCACCACGAACGTGCGCACGTCGTCCGCCTTGGCGCGGAATGTCAGCAGGTAGCGTCCCGCCTGCGGCAAGTTGACCGTGGTGCGAGCCTGGATGTGCCACATGTCGGAGCCGGGCTGCTGCACGTTGATGCGCATCTGGCGGCCGTTGAAGTCCGCCCAAGCCGAGGCACCGTTCCAGTTGAGGACCTGCCAGCCGCTGCTGCTCTGGTTTCCCGCGAGCGCGGTGTTGGTCACGTTATCGAAAGAACAGTTATTCACGAGGTTGAGAGGATCTCGACAAGCGTCGATCAGGCTGGCCTTCTCGTGGACCACGCCGCCCAGCAGGCCCGAAAAGGCGCGCCAGCCGAGCACCAGGTCATCCCCTACGAGGCCGATGGGATCGATGCCGCCGTACCCGAGGCCGGAGCTGTTGACGCTCTTGTAGAAGTCGCGAATCAGGCCGGACTCGTAGGCCCACTGCCCCGACGCGGCAGCGCGCTTGTAGAGCGAAAGGCCCTCGTCTCCACCGCTGACCGTACTGGCCAACGTGTCGCCGTGAAGCGCCAAGTGCACGTGAGGGTAGGCAGTTACCAGAGATTGGTGCGCAGAGATCGCACCGTCGGCCGCCACCCGGTAGAACGAGAGGTGCTGCTGCGGCGTGACGCCGTTGACGAGGAATGTCACGCCGGACGTGACAGCCAAGTTCCCGGAAGCCATGGCGAGACTTCGCCCGAAGGCGCCGCTAGAGAAATAGCCGTTCGTGATGGCCACGGAGCTCCAGGTGCTGTCGCTGGCATTCCTGCGGAAGATCCGGACCGAGCCGAGCTCGGCCCCGGCGTCGCCGCCCTCGGACCACGGCGAGCCGACCGCGACCCGGTCGCCGTCGATCGCAACCGCAGCGCCGGTGAAGCGCTCGTCCGGCTCGTCGAGCGAGAGCTCGAGGACCCACGTGTCGTTCGAGGTGTTGTAGCGGTAGATCTCGAGCACGCTGTGTCGCTTGTAGCCGATCACGAGGTAGTCGTCGGACAGGGCGAGCGCGATGTCTTTGAAGCTGCTGTTCGCGGGGTACGTGAGCGGGATGCGGGTGAGCGCGTGGCTGATGTTCTGCCCGTTCTCGCGCACCGCGCCGTTGCAGTTTCGCTGACCGCTGACCAGGGGGCACTCCGCCCATGAGCTGTTGTTGTTCCGGGCGATGAACACCGAATTCGCTTGCGGAGAGGCGGAGGTATTCGTGCCTCGCGTCGCGAATGCAAGGAAGCGATTCGAGATGGCGAGCTGGCTCCCGGCCTGGAGGTTGAACTGGGCGACCCCCGGGAACTGGTAAACGCGCTCGGGCGTGGTGCTCGTCCCGTTCATCAAATAGACGGCGCCCTGCATCGTGCTGGGGAACGTGGGCTCTGCCTCGCCGCTGATCTTCACGTGCTCTTGAAGCGCGCCGACCAGCGTGAAGGCTCCTGCCCGTGCCATGGTTGTCCCGGCTTCGGGGTACGCCGTGTTGCCGTGCGGGGTGGGCTTACCCACGACCACGCCTGCCGACGCCTGAGCGGCGACCAGGCCGACACAACCAGCGAGCACCCCAGCGAGACTTCTGAACTTGATCCTCTTGGAAACCGACACCATGAACCAACCTTCTTCTTTGAAACGAGGAAAACGCCGGCTCAGGGCTCGCGCACACGGGAAGCGTGCATCGCGGCCCCAAGCTGCGTCGATCCTCTCCGTCACTACATACGTCGATCCCCGCGTCGCACCGAAGGGGATGAGATAAACAGGCCCGATCCTGGAAGCCGAACCCTCTAGGGCGAAGTCGACACGTAGCGCGGCTGCATCGGGCTCAAGTTGCCGATCGTGGACGCAATGGGCGGATACAGCCGCAGGTACTCCTGCTCTTCCTGGTGGCACTGACGCGAGAGCGCCTCGCAGGTCGACGGTTGGTCCCGGCATCGCTCGTTGGCCCGCGCTTCACACGACGCGCGCGGGTTCTGCGGACGCCACACGTCGACGAACAGCGAGGACGGGGCCGCTCCGCCGTTGAGCTGCTGCAAGAAATCTCGCCGCACGATGAGCACGCGCTTGCCGTTCTCGAGCTTGAGGGCCGCGTTCAGCTTCTGCTGCAGCGCCTCCTGCAAGCCTGGCCCGAAGCGCGCGGCGGACCTCTCAATCTCGCGTTCACCCCGAGACTCGATCAGGCCGAACATCGCGTCCTCGAGCGGCCGAGGCAGGGCCCCGATACCCAGCAGGAGGGGGACCCCGAAGTCCCAGGCGGCGCTCCCCTCGACGATGCGCGACACGCTGTCCCCGCTGAACAGGGCAGTGACCGACTTGGCCACGGTCGAGCTGAAGCCGGTTGCGAACGTCACGACGGGAGTGATCGGACTGACGCCTGACACCCGCAGATCGAGGTTGGTGTTTCGGAGCGCGGTCGCCACGGCGACCCTGGGCTCCAGGGTGATGGCGTAGTCTCCGTTATCTCGGAGCCCGAACTTGGGATTCAGATCCAGGCCCAGCACGATGTCTGCCGTGGTCGCCAAGCTGCCACGCAGGCTGTAGCTGTCGCTCCCCGACTTGTTGCAGGAGCCGAGGACCCTGTAGCCGAACGTCTGGTTGACATCGATGTTTGCGGAGTACTCGACAGGCAACGACAGCTTGATGGCCAGCGGTCGAGTCAGCGAGTTGCCCGTGATGTCCAGGCTAGCAGAGCTCTTGAGGAGCGCCGAGTAAGAGGCGTGCCGCTGTTCGGCCCTCACCGTACACGAGTGTCCGGTGTCGATCTTCCTGTCCGTCGGATCATCGAGCTTGAAGAGAATCCCGTTGCTGTCGATAGTGATGCCTCTGGCGTCGAGCTCCGAGTTCACGCGATCCAGGGCCATCGCGCACAGGGAGCGGACCTCTTGAGGGCCCGTGTCACAATTGATGGTCCCAGGATCGATCAGGTGCTGTTCGGCGATGCCGACATCGCTCTCCGAGTCCTCCTCTCCTGCCGGATAACCTTCGTCTCCAACTGCCGCGGTGCAACTGATAAGCAACGGCAGTAAGGCAGCCAAGCCAGCGATTTTATTCATGATTCGTATGTGTCCTCCTAAGCAAACGTCCTGCTAGACGCGGCCCGGATCGAGCCGCGCCCCGAAGCCGGTGGCAAGCGATCCAAGCGGCGCCAGCTTCGATGCAGGCGGAACAGTGTTCGATGCGAGCGCGACCGTCAAGCTCCGGCGAACAAAAATCCATCGACTGAATCTTGCGTTCAATTGTGAAGGGAGGCCCGTTTGCGCCGAGCGTATGACAGGCTCGTCGAGGGCGCTGCGAGCGCCTCGCTTGGACAGCTGTCAACTCGCGTTTACTGCTCGCGCGGTGCTCGCGTTCACGGCCCGTGCGTCGCGATGAGCGAAGCCGGCGAAACAAAGACGCAACCCGAGCGGGACGCTCGCGCTGGTGCCGGCGATCCTCGACCACGACGACACCAGCCGGGACAGCGTCGTGCCGGTCGACAACAGGCTCGTCGAGGGGACTGCTAGAACGTCGAACAGGTTGAAAGGGCGCGAGAAGGAGAGGTTTTGAACCACAGAGGCGCGGAGGGCGCAGAGGAGAGAGAAATGAACGTGCCATTTTCCTGCCGTCGCCCGCGACCATGTCCAAGGAATTATCAGACGGTCCAGTGGCGCCTTCGGCCGGACAGCTGTCAACTCGCGTTCACGGCCCGCGCGGCGGGATGAACGAAGGCATGCGCCGATCGAGGCGAGCTCGCCTGCCGTGTGAGCGGCGACGCGTCGGCCGAGCGCCGCTTGCGCTGCCCTTGCGCTCCGTCCACGCCGAGGGGCGTCGGGTCGGTGAGGTCATGCTCCACGGTCTGACCAGCCGTCTCCGAGGGGAGTTGCAGGGATCGGAGGCGATCCTCCCCGGTCTGTCCCCCAGCGCGCGTGCACCCCATGAGCAGCCCCGCCAAGAGCCAGCAAGCGAGGCGTACGTTCATCGAGGCCTCTTTGGCCTCCACTTGCCGCAGCGCAGGAGCCAGCGCAAGCGTCGCGCAGCGCAGCTACGCATTATCTATCGTTCCGATGTGCTGCCGTGGATGCATATATGCGATACAAAAGATCGCAATATGATGAAATCGCAAGGGATTTCTGCCACGCGCTCCGCGGCCGGCGCCCGCAGCGGCGACGGCGCGCCCGGCTCGGGTACGGCACGAACGTCGCCTTCAGCTGGGAGTCCTGGCGGCGCTTCCCACGCTCCCCACCCTGGTGCGCGTCGCGGCGTACAGCGGCGTTGGCTGCTCGACAAGATCCGCGCACTTCTGGGCGAGGAATAGGCGTCGAGCTCGGCGCCGACGAGCTCGCGGAAGAGGGCGTCGGGGCCGGTACCTTGACCGGGGTTCGGGGCGGAACCCCGAGGGAACAACGCCAAGGTAGCCCGCGCGAAGGCGCCGCGAAGCGGCTTATAAGTCGGGCCGTCCCTGGCCGGTTTTCTGGCGCACGGAGCTCGACCCGGCGTACGGCCGGACGAGGAGGGCGCGGTCCATCGATGACCCTGGTATCCTGTCCGGCATGGCCCTCCGGCACAGAGCCCTCTGGGGGCGAGGTCCCCTGCTCGTCATCGCGGGATCCGAAGGGCACGTGCTGCGCTCGGAGGATGGCGGCCAGCGCTGGAGAAGGATGCAGACGCCCGTCCGCCAGGACCTGAGCGCGCTCGCAGGCGCCGGCCCGGCGCTGATCGCCGCCGGCCAGCGCGGCACCCTGGTGTCCTCGAGCGACGAGGGGCGGCGCTGGGCCGACGTGAGCTGCGGCGCGGAGGCCGACCTGCGCGGCGTCGCCCTGCGCGACGACGGCGAGGCCGTCGCCGTGGGGCTCGGCGGGACGGTGCTCCGCTCGCGCGATCATGGCCGGACCTGGGAAGCCGGGCCGAGGCTCGACGACCTCTGTCTGGAGGCCGCTGCGATGGACGCCGAGGGCCGCTTCCTCGCGCTCGCGCTCGAAGGAGAGCTCGCCACGCTGCAAGGAGCGACATGGGCACGCCACAAGGTCCCCGGCCGGTCTCCGCGGGCGCTCTGCGCGCGCGGGGGGATCGTGGCCGTGGGCGATGGCGACGGTCATGTCCACACGAGCCGGGACGGGGGCGCCGTCTGGGAATCGCACTCGACCGGGAGCGGGCGCTCCATCCAGGCGCTGTGGCTCGGCTCCGCCGGCCGGATGATCGCGGCCGGCGACAGCGGTTTCCTGGCGGTCAGCGACGACGAGGGCCGCACCTGGGCGCGCCCATCGATGAAGTCCGATCAGCAGCGGTACGCGGTGTGGAGCGACGACCAGGGCTCGATCTGGTGCGTGGGGACTGGCCCCGCCTTCCGGTCCACCGACGGCGGCAAGACCTTCGCCAAGGTGCCAGTCCAGGCAGGGGACGCGCCGCTCGAGGGCCCCTGGGAGAAGGTGCCTCTCCGGGGGAAATTCCGGGGACTCTGGGTCGAGGGATCCGGGAGGGTCGTGCTGGTGGGCGACGGGGGAAGCGCCGCGTGGACCCGCGATGGTGGCCAGACCTGGGAGCGGAGCGCCGAGGAGGACGCCGGCTCGCTGATCGCCGTGTGGGGTCGCGGCGAGGAGATCCTGGCTGTCGGCGAGGGCGTCGCGCAGATCCGGTCCAGGGACGGCGGACATCGCTGGATCGACGTGACGGGCACGCCCGGCGGCTCCTCGGTGCACGGTCAGGGCGCAGGGAGAGCGTTCGCCGTCCTCGATGGCCGGGTCTGCCGCCTCAGCGCGGACGGATACCGATGGATCGCGCTGGAGACCCCGCCCGAGCCGCGCCTCGGCGCCGTCTGGGCAGGGCCGGAGCAGCTCGCCGTGGCGGTGGGCCGCGGCGGCGCCATCGTCCGCACGGCCGATGACGGCGCCACGTGGGAAGCTGTCGAGAGCGGCAGCACGCGTGATCTGTCGGCGATCTGGGGCAGGGGCGACGAGCTCTTCGCGGTCGGCGGAATGACCCTCAGCGACGTGCTGCGCTCCCGGGACGGCGGCGCCACCTGGAAGGCGCTGGCCCAGGTCTCCGGCAGCCTCAGGAGCGTCTGGGGAGACGAGGCCGGGACGCTCTGGGCGTGCGGCCTCGATGGAGTTCTCCTGCGCTCGACGGATGGCGGCCGGACCTGGCGAGGCGAGGCGTCCGGCACCTGGGGCACCCTGTTCGAGGTGCGCGGGAGCGGAGCCGAGATGTGGGCGCTGGGAGAGAACCTCTTGCTGCGCCGGCGTCATGACGACTCGCACCTTCCCGGCGATCTGCAGTTCGCGGCCGAGCGCGTGGCCATCCATGCCCGCGACGGCATCGGATGCTAGAACCCGGCGCGTGAATCCCCCGCCGCTCGAGCGCCTCCGCGAGCTCTTCGCCAAGGTTGACGCGTTCTTCTCGAGCGCGAGCGCCCGCCACGGCGGGCGGATGGCCTGCGCGTCGGGGTGCAGCGACTGCTGCCGGCGGCGGTTCTCGGTGACGTCGATCGAGGCCGACGCGATCCGCGAGGCGCTCGCGGCGCTCCCGGAGGCCGACCGCGCGGCGCTCGCCGGGCGCGCGCGGGCGGGCGACCCCGGCGTGTGCCCGGCGCTCGACGGGGAGGGGCGGTGCGCGATCTACGCGGCGCGGCCGCTCATCTGCCGCACCCACGGCCTGCCCATCCGGTTCGCGCCGGCCGGCGGGCGAGCGCTGCCGGTCATCGACGCCTGCCCGAAGAACTTCGTTGGAGAGGACCTCCAGGCCATCGAGGCGTCGTCGGTCCTGGACCAGACGACGCTCTCGACGGTGCTGGCCGCTCTCGACATGGCCCACGCCGACGCGTCCGGGCGGCCGCGAGGGCAGCGCGCTGCGATCGCCGCGGTGCTCTCGGGCGAGGGCTGACGCGCGCCCTTCGTGGCGCCCGCGCGGCACGAGCCATCCTGGCGCGAGAACACCGAGCAGGTTGAAAGGCGATGCGCCGAAATCAGCGCTCACTGCACGAGCGCTGTCCGCGCTGCGCGGGTCGTCGTATAACGTCTTCATGGGGAGCACGAGACCACCGCAGGGAACGTCCGGACCTACCGTGAGGTCAGCGGACTGGTACGCGGCCCTCTTGCAGCGAGCGCCGCTCGGGATCGTCGAGCTCTCCCGTGATCTCGACATCGTCGCCTGGAACGGTGCGGCGGAGCGCCTGCTGGGCTTCGCGCCGGGAGAGGCGATCGGGAGGAGGATCGACGCGCTCGTCGCCGCGCGGGGCGACGCCGCGGCGTGGCGGCGGCTGCTCGAGGAGGACGCCGGCGAGCCCCGGATCTGGGCCCATGTCCGCAAGGACGGGGGCGAGACGCACTGCGAGTGGCTGCACGAGCGCATCGTCGACGAGCAGGGCGAGGTGACCGGCGTCGTGTGCTTCGGGCGGGATGTGACGGCGCGGGTCCAGAAAGAGGCGCGCCACGCCCTCGAGGAGCACCTGCTCCGCACCATCGTGGAGAGCCTCCCGGTCTCGTGCTGGGCAGTCGACGAGGAGGGCACGTTCCTCTACTACGATGGCGCGGCGCTGAAGGTGCTCGGTCTGGCCCCGGGATGGGCTCTCGGGCAGAACGTGTTCGAGCTCTACGCGGGCCAGGACATGACGGCGCTGAGACAGGCCCTGGACGGCGAGGCGTCCCACAACGTCGCGGAGGGGAACGGCCGCACCTGGGAGACCTGGTTCATGCCCGTCCGCTCCGGCGGCGAGACGACCATGGCGGCCGCGTGCGTCTCGATCGACATCACCGAGAGCCGCCGTCGGGAGCAGGATCTCCAGGACAAGCTGGCGCTCATCGAGGTGCAGCAGCGGGTCATTCGCGATCTGTCGACGCCCATCCTTCAGGTCTGGGACGGGGTGCTGGCGCTGCCGATGATCGGGGTCGTGGACAGCGCGAGGACAGCGGAGGTGATGGACAGCCTGCTCGAGGCGGTCGTCCGCACGCAGGCGCGGTGCACCATCCTGGATCTCACCGGCGTCGAGACGGTGGACACCCAGACCGCCAACTACATCATCAAGCTCATCCGCGCCCTCCAGCTGCTCGGCGCCGAGGGCATCATCACGGGGATCCGGCCGACCGTCGCCCAGACGGTCGTGAGCCTCGGGCTCGATCTGCAGAACCTCATCACGCTGTCGAACCTGCAAGCCGGGCTGAAGCACTCCATCCTGCGCCAGCAACGGAGCGCCCCCGCTGGCGAACAAGGCAAGACGATTCGAGGAGCTCAAGGCCAGAGCGCCGCTCGTCCCCGGTGACAGGACACGAAGGACGTGAGAGAGCGGCCACACCCCCGGGACCCGGCGCGCACGGCGCTGCTGATCATCGACATGCAGAACGACTTCCTCGCGGAGGGAGGCGCGTTCTCGAAGCGGCACTGCGATCCGCAAAATCTCGCGCAGAGCGTGGCCTGGCTGGTGCGCGCCGCGCGCGCGCAGGGGCGCGTCGTGGTGTGGGTGACCGCCGTCTACGGCGAGATCGACGCGGCCCCGGACGCGCTCCGCGGGCAGACGCACACCGGCAGCGCGTGCTGCGCCCGCGGCACGTGGGGCGCCGAGCTGTTCCCGGCGCTCGTGCCGGTGCGGGCCGAGCGCGCCGAGCGCCCCGGGGGGACCGCGGAATGGCACGTCGAGAAGCGCTGGTATTCGCCCTTCCGCGACACCGATCTGCACGCCCGGCTGGAGGAGGCGGGCGTGACCGCCGTGGTCCTGTGCGGCGTCGCGACCAACGTGTGTGTCCTCGCCGCCGCGCGCGACGCGCGCCGGCTCGGCTACGACGTCGAGGTCCTCGGGGACGCGACCTCGGCGGGGACCGCGGGCAAGCACGCCGCGGCGCTGCGCGAGATCGAGGGCCTGGGCGGCCGGCACCGCCGCTGGGCCGACCTGCTCACCGACGGGCCCGGGCCGGTGCGCGTCACCGGCATCGGCGCGGGCGAGACGTCGCTCTGCTGCGGCGCCCTCGACGAGGGCCTCGCCGAGGGCGCCGCAGCCTTCGCGGCTGTCGAGGGCGAGGTCGCGTGGACCACGATGCTCCACCGCGGCGGGGAGGTGCCGCGCCTCGTCGCGATCCAGGGCGAGCGCACGCCCGACGGCGCCGCGCCGCTCTATCGGCACCCGGTCGACGAGCAGCCCGAGCTCGGCGCCTTCACCCCTGCCGTCGACCGCATCCGAAGGGAGGTCGAGCGACGCGTCGGGCACCCGCTCAACCATTGCTTGCTCCAGCTCTACCGCACGGGGCGCGACTGGATCAGCGAGCACTCGGACAAGACGCTCGACCTCGTGCGCCCGTCGTTCATCGTGAACGTCTCGCTGGGACGACAGCGCACCATGGTGCTCCGGCCCAAGCGCGCCGCGGAAGGGGAGGCCGTCCAGAAGGTCCCTCTGCCGCACGGCTCGCTGCTGGTCATGGACCTGGAGACGAACCGCCGATTTTATCACGCCATCCGGCAGGAGGGCGACGCGGAGGGCGAGGGCCGTACGTCGCGGATCTCGCTCACCTTCCGGCACATCGGCACGTTCCACGATCCGGCGACCGGGGCGGTCTGGGGCGTCGGCGCGCCCGCCTCGGATCGCGCCGACGCCGAGGCGCGCGCCCTGGCCCGGTCCGCGCTCTCCGGGCCGGAGCGCGAGGGGGCGGAGCGCGCCGAGGCAGAGCGGATGTTGCAGCTCTTCCGCGCCGAGAACATCGACCCTGCCTTCGATGCCGCCGCCTACCGCCCGGGCTTCGAGGCGCTCAACTTCCGCACGTTGCAGGAGCCCGGAGGCGACCGGTGAGCGCGCAGCGCGCCGTGTACTTCGTGAACGGCTCGATCTCGAGCTGGCGCGTGCTGATCGCCGTTCGCGAGAAGGGCCTCGCCGTCGAGCCCCGCCGCCTGCGCGTGATGCGCGAGCCCCGCGAGACGCGCACCCCGGAGTTCCTGGCCCTCAACCCGCGCGGCCAGGCGCCTGTGCTCGTCGAGCCCGAGGGCACCGTCATGAGCGAGTCGCTGGCGATCCTCACGTACCTCGAGATGCGGTATCCCGACCCGCCGCTCCTCCCGCCGCTCGCCGAGCCCGGCGCGCTCGCCCGCGCGCTCGCCTTCGCGCAGGAGTCCGAGGCCACGGCGTGCGTCTACGACCCGCTGGAGAGCCTCTTCGAGGCCGGCCCAGAGCCCCTGTCGCCCGACCGGCGAGCGGCCATCCTGGGCGCGCTCTCGGGCGTGGAGCGCGAGCTCGCGCTGTGGGAAGCGCGGGCCGAGAAGACACGGTTCATCGCGTCGGACGCCTTCACGCTCGCCGACTGCGCGTTCTACCCCGTGCTCGCCTACATGCAGCGGCGCGGGCTCTCGCTCGCCGGTCATCCCGCGCTCGACGCCTACGAGCGCCGCGTGCGGAGTCGCCCCTCGGCGGTCGCCTCGTACCCCGAGGGCTGGTCCTACGACCGGGCGCGCCCCGACCTGTTCGCGCAGGCGCGGGCGCTCGCCGCGCGAGCGGAGGTGCGATGAAGGCGATCGTCTACGACCGATACGGCTCCCCCGACGATGCACTCGATCCCACGCTGGAGAGGCTCGGGCTCGGCTGAAGGGGCGCCTCCTTGCCGTGGCTTGGCGGTCGTGCTGAGGGATTGCTCATGCGCCATCTCGAACCATGGGCTCTGTGCATCACGATCCTCTCTGCCGCTTGCAGCTCCGGCAACGGTTCGCGCGGGGACCCAGGGACGGTCGGGGCCGGCGGGTTCTCGGGCGGCAGCGCGTCCGGCGGCGGGGAAACCGTCGCCGTGAGCTCGGGCAGCGGCGGGACGGGCGGCAGCCCGGTCAGCGCTGGAGGCGGCGGGACGGGCGCCGGCGAGGGCAGCTCGGGAAGCGGGGGAGGGACACCCGGACAGCCCGCAGGGCCGGCGCCCTGTGAGCCCCTCGCGACGGGACAGCGGCTCGCGTTCCCTGGGGCCGAGGGGTTCGGGCGGCTGTCGTCAGGCGGCCGCGGCGGGGACGTGTGTCATGTGACCCACCTCGACGATTCGGGCCCAGGCTCGCTCAGGGACTGCGTGAGCGCGGGCAACCGGACGGTCGTGTTCGACGTGAGCGGGTGGATCACGCTCAGCAGCAACCTGGGAATCACGCAGAACAACATCACCATCGCCGGACAGACGGCCCCGGGGGGCGGCGTCGGGGTCCGAGGCAGGAAATTCTCCATCGGGGGCGATAACATCATCGTTCGCTTTCTGCGGGTCCGGCGCGGCATCGTCGCGACCACGGCGAGGGACGACGCGATGACCGTGAGCTCGGCGGCGAGCGACGTGATCATCGACCACTGCTCGATCGGCTTCGGGACCGACGAGAACTTCTCCATGCCAGGGGACGAAGCCGTGGGGCCGAGGAACCTCACGGTGCAATGGTCGATCGTCGCCTGGGGACTCGCGCGCAACAACCATTCCGCAGGGTCGCTCCTCACCGCGAGCAACGCCACGATCCATCACTCCGTTTACGCGTTCAACGGTACGCGCAACCCGAAGGCGCGCTCCGAGGACGGGCGCGTGCTCGACTTCGTCAACAACGTCATCTACGGCTGGAACGCCCCGGATCCGTACGGCGAATCCCAGGGCTGGAGCATCAGCAAGCACCCGTTCATCATGGCGGACACGGCGAACGGCATGCACTACGCGAACGCCGTCGGCAATTACTTCATCTCCCACGGCGAGCGGACCGCGACCCAGTCGTTCGTGTCGGGGTCGACCAACGCGGATGGGGTCCCCACGTACAACCTCTATTTCGAGGGCAACCTGCTCGACGGTAACGGCAACGGCGTGCTCGACGTATCGAAGGACGACTGGAGCATGGTGGGTACGGCGACGCAGCTGAACGAGCGGCTCGCCGCGCCGCAGGTCTGCACCGACGATGCGCCTCTGGCCTACGAGCGCGTGATGGCCGGGGTTGGGGCGGTGATTCCTGCCCGCGATGAGGTCGACGCCTTGCTCGTGCGGAACATCGGCGAGCAGGGCGGCATCAAGATCCAGGACGAGTCGGACCTCGGCGTGGGCGCCGATGGGTACGGCGCGCTCGCCACCGGAGCGCCGATGGCCGACACGGATCGTGATGGCATGCCCGACGCCTGGGAAACGGACCGAAACCTCGACCCGAACGGCGCCGACGACCGGAACGGGGATGACGACGGGGACGGCTACACGAACCTCGAGGAGTACCTCAACGAGCTGGCCGCGCCGGCCTTCCCGTGAGGGGGAATCCCCCAAGTTGAGGTGGAACGGTGGAGCTCTTGCTCCCGTCTCCCGGTCTGCCTCTCCCGCGCGCGGCGCCGCGCGGGCGCTGCCAGCCTAGAACGAGCCCTCGCGCAGGTTGATGCCGTGCTCGATGTACGCCTTCAGACAGCAGGCCATGTGCATCCAGCCCTGGCAGTTCCCGTAGGAGGCCTGCAATCCCTCCTCGGTCTCCTTCCAGCCCGACTCGGCGATCCGGACGAACGTCGAGCTCGGGCCCAGGGACTCGAAATGCATCTCCACCCTCGTGTTGTAGGGGAGCTCCTTCACCGATTTCTCGTCGCCGGCGTCGCCGGGCTCGCCGGCCGCCCACTCGAAGGCGATGAGCTTGTCGGCGATGACCTGCTTGACGTGGACAGGGAAGGGCTTGCCGCCATCGAAATCGGCGAAGCTCCACAGGACGGTCGTCCCCTCGTCGAGCGGACCGCTGGCGCCGCCCGTCGTGAAATACCCGCTGAGCTTCTTCGGGTTGTAGACCGCATCGAAGACCTCGTGGACGGGCTTCTGGATCTTCGTCTGCACCTGAAATTTGAGCTCCATGACGCCTCCTTGTCGCGGCAACGCCTCGACCCCGCACGGCGCACCGGAGCACCGGCGCGCCGATGCACCGACGTGCGGACGTACCGGCGCACCGGCCGTACGGACCTACCTGCACGCGTCGATTGACCGCCCTCGCATCATGTTATATTCTTATAACATGTCAAGCGCTGAGCCGGATGACCTCGTCTTCAAGGCGCTGGCAGACGGTCGAAGGCGAGAGATCCTGGACCTGCTCGCCGGCGGGCCGAAGACCACGGGCGAGCTCTGCGACCATTTCGTCGACTGGGATCGCTGCACGGTGATGCAGCACCTCGGCGTGCTGGAGAAGGCCGAGCTGGTGATCGCCAGGCGCGAGGGGCGCCACCGCTGGAATTACCTGAACGTGCTCCCGATCAAGCGGATCAACGACCGGTGGATCAGCCGCTACGCGTCCGCCGCGGTCGATCTCCTCGATCGGCTGAAGCGCGATCTGGAGACGTGAAGCGGGAGGCGCGCGCAGATCGAAGCGCCCGCGTCTCGCACAGGGATCGCCTCGCGGTCCTACAGCCGCTTCTCGAGCACGACGAGGCCCCCGCGCCGCACGAACCCGAGCTGCTCGTTCAGCGCCAGCATCCCCGGGTTGTTCGACTCGACCGCCGTCGCGATCCGCGCGTAGCCCCGGCGCCGCGCGAAGGCGACCGTCTCCAGCTTGAGCGCCCTCGCCACCCCGCGCCCGCGGCTCCCCGCCGCCACGCCGGTGAACAGGTGGTCGAGGCACGCGGGGTCCTCCTCGTTCCGGTGCAGGATGCACAGCCCGACGTACCGGCCTCCTTCCTTCGCGAGGAAGCACGCCTCGGGCAGCGACGCCGGCGACCCCTCCAGGTAGGCCGCGAACGCCTCCGCCGGCAGCTCGGGGTCGACGTGGTTCGGCAGCGGCACCTCGCGGCTCACGGCGAGGTAGAGCGCGTGCAGCTCCGGAAGCCACCCGGGCCGGCGCGCCCGCTCCTCCGAGAGCGGCGCGATCGCGATGCCAGGCGCCGGCGAGCCCTCCCCGGCGCGCGGCGAGCCCTCCCCGGCGCGCGGCGCGCCCCCCGGCGCGAGATCGAGCTCGAAATCCCAGCTCCGGAAGAGCTCCCGGAAGCCGAGCCTCGCCGCGAGCGCGACCATCTCCGGCTGCGTCTCGCGCGCCATGGCGCGGAGCTCGCGGGCGCCCAGGCGCTCGAGGTCGCGCTCCATCGCCGCGAAGAGCCGGGCGCCGATGCCGCGGCGGCGGTGGCCCGGAGCGCACCGCACGGAGCACCAGAACCGCGCCGGGTGATGCGCCCACGGGACGTGGAACCAGTGCCCGTACGCCACGACCTCGCCCGTCGCGACCCCCTCGGCCACGTGGCGCCCGAGCGCGTGGCCGCGCCGCGCGAGCAGCTCGTCGAGCTCCCTCAGCGCGCCGGGCGAGCGCGGCTCGATGTCGTGCCGCTCCTCGCGCGGGACGGCGGCGTTGAGGCGCGCCACGGCCTCCCGGTCAGCGTCGGTCGGCCGGGCGGCGCGGATCCGGATGGCCTTGTCCATGCGGCACCTCAGCGCATCTCCGCGCCGCGCGCAAACCCCTCGGGCCCCTCGCCCGCGGGCGGCGACTCACCGGCCCAGCGCGGCCATCTTCTCGTTCACCCAGTCGTCGCCCACGAGCGGGTGCACCCCGGCGCCGTCCCGCTCGAGGTTGATCCCCACCGAGAGCAGCCCGCTCTTCACGAGGAACGCTCCGAGGGGCTCCTGGCCGTCCGACTTCGTGAGCCGCCCGCGGATGGCGAGGTCTCCCCCCTGCGCCTCCAGCAGCCTGAAATCGACGCCGCTCTCCTTCCGCCGCACCGTCGCCGAGGCCTTGAGCCCCTCCATGGTGAGGAGCCCCGCGGCCCACCTGGGGATGACGTCCTCGGCGTCGAGCAGCCTCACCGCAGGCATCGCGTCCTTGCACTCGATCCGGATCGCCGCCTCCATCAGCCCCCGTCCCACCTTCGCGTCGTCGATGTCGACGCGCGCCCACCAGCCCGGCCACGCCTCGCCCTCGTGCTCGATCGCGAGGTCCTTGATCTCGATCCGGCTCTTCCCGAGCGTGGCCGTCGGGCCCAGGACGTTCGCCGCGGCGAGCGCCACGCGCGCCTCGACGTCGCCCTTCACGCGGGTGTCCTTCCACGTCAGCGCCCCGTGCTTGAGCAGGAGGCTCAGCGCGCCCGTCCCCCGGCCCAGCCGGTCGACCTCGAGGCTGCTCCGCACGAAGGCGGCGCCGCCCGTGAACCGCGGCGCGTCCGGCGCGGCGCCGTCCGCGTTCAGCCAGCGGAGATCCGGGATCGCCGCGGCGACGACATCCACCTTCGACGAGAACCCCGGCGGGAGCCGCAAAAGGTGGAGCTCCGGCGCATCGAAGACGGCGCTCGCCCTCTCCACCACGATGGGCGGCAGCCCCTTCTCCGGGCGCGCGAGCGTCGCGCGGGGCACCGCCACCGCGAGGCGCGCCTCCCCGCGCTCATCGACGCGGAGATCCACGTCCGCCGCGACGGTCGCCCGGTGCGACGAGGCGGAGGCCACGAGGTGGCTCGTCCCGTACGAGAGGGAGCTGCCCGGCTCGACCTTCCCCCGGTTCACGACGAGGTTCGTCCGGAGCCCTCCGCTCCCGTCCTCGATCCGCGGCTCGGCGCCCTCGCCCGTGAAAAAGTGGATGAAATCGAGCCCCGGCAGCTGCGCGTCGAGGCGCACGCGCGCCCAGGTGGTGTCGAAGATGTCGAGCCCCTCGATGTCGCGCGGATCGAACGTGTTCATCGTCACGTCGGCGTCGGCGTCGAGCCGCGCGATGACGCGGTCGGCGAGGTGGACCTCGCCCGACCGGAGCTCCAGCGCGATCGGCCCGACGCGGACCGAGCGGAGCGGCTTGTAGTAGAACCCCCCGCGCACGCGGCCGCCGCCGGCATACCGGACCTGCTGGATCCAGACCTCCTCGAGCGTCGTGTCCACGCCCTCCAGGTGCACTGTCCAGAGGTTGTAGCCCTCGTCCGAGTTCTCGAGGTCGCGCTTCGGCGGCAGCTCCGGCTTGAGCGGAGGGTTCGTGAACTCCGGGATGGGGGGCAGCGCCTGGATGTGCGGCGCCTCCAGATCGCGCTCGCTCGTCGGATCCACGAGCAAGCGCATGCGGAACATGAAGCCTTCCCCGCGGACGTCCTCCGCATGGAACTTCTTCCGCAGCAGATCGGTCAGGTGGATGTCGGCGTGCACCTCGTCGAGCACCACCGCCCACTCCAGCGTGCTGTCGGCCCCGCTGAGCCGGATCTCCTTGACGTGCACGACGCCCGGCCAGAGGCTCCACGCCGAACCGTAAACCAGCGTTACGTCGATCGGGTTGTAGCTGACGAGCCTCGCCATGAGCTTCGTGCTCAGCATGACGTTGACGATCACGACGTAGCCGAGCCAGAGCGCGACCGGCAGGAGCAACACCCCCTTCAGCGCCTTGCTCGCGCGCGGGCCGAGCCACCCTCTGAGCCCAGACGGTGACTTCACGGCGCCAGCTCCCTGCATGAACGGGTGGAACGCACGTGCCGTGCCGCCGAGCTGACCCGTGGCGCGGGCCGGCGGGCGCTGGGCTCGCCGTAGCGATCTGCCTCGCGTGTGGCGAACCTCGCCACGCACAGCGCGCGGATGTGCGCGATCTTGCCCGGATTTCCGGAGAAATGGTCTGGTCGGGGCGGTCGTCCCCGCCGGAGCCGGCGGCACCCAGCTTGCTCTCTGCCTGCGACCGACGGGCTGCCGAGCCTGTCGCACGTCAGCTCCCGCTGGAGCCGAGCTTCCAGCCATCACCCGAGGTCATCATGAAGCACACGGTCCATCACGACCTGAACGACGATGAAGCGAAGAATGCCGTCCTGAGGGCGATGGCGCGGTATTGCGATCGGTACGCGGAGTACGCCCCGTCCATGCTCTGGAGCGACGAGCGGCGCGCGGATCTCGGCTTCTCCTTCAAGGGCTGCAAGCTCGGGGGGCGGATCGAGCTCCGGCCCAGGACCGTCGACCTCGAGATCGAGGTGCCGCTGCCGCTGCGCATGTTCCAGCGGATGGCGATCGCGGCGATCGACACGGAGGTGCGGCGGTTCATCGACGAGGCGCACCGCGAGCGGTTGCGGGGCGCGGCCCTGGAGGGAGCCCTCTGAGCTCGACGCGCCATGCAGAGCGCCAGCGCCACGACCCCCCGATCCAGGCGCCGCCCGCGGAGCACTCCGCGCCGCGAGCGCCGCTCCGCCCCGAGCGACGTCGCCGTCCGGCGGCGCCGCGTCAGCCTGTCGATCGAGTCCGTTGAGACGGTCGAGCTCGCGCGCACCGCCGGCGAGCTCTCCGCGGCCGCGCCGCTCGCGCCGTCGCCGATCGAGTCCGCGAAGGCGGCCGGGCTCCGGTACGTGAACGACGACGAGCCGGGCATCTCCAGGCGGAAGGCGGGCAAGGGCTTCAAGTACCTCGACCCCGAGGGGCGTCTCGTCAGGGACGAGGCGACCCTGAAGCGGATCCGCCACCTCGCGATCCCGCCGGCGTGGACCGGGGTGTGGATCTGCCAGAGCGAGCGCGGGCACATCCAGGCCACCGGCCGGGACGCGCGCGGGAGGAAGCAGTACCGGTATCACCCGCGCTGGCGCGAGGTCCGCGACGAGACGAAGTACGACCGCATGCTCGCGTTCGGCGCGGCGCTCCCGGCGATCCGCGCGGCGGCCGAGCGCGATCTCGCGCTGCCCGGGCTCCCGCGCGAGAAGGTGCTGGCGACCGTGGTGCGCCTGCTCGACGAGACCTCGATCCGCATCGGGAACGACGAGTATGCGCGCGACAACGACTCGTACGGTCTGACCACGCTCCACGACGAGCACGTCGAGATCAAGGGCGATCTCCTAAGTTTTCGCTTCAAGGGCAAGAGCGGCAAGGAACACGAGCTGACGGTGCGGGACCGGCGGCTCGCGCGCATCGTGAAGCGCTGCCAGGACGTGCTCGGCCACGAGCTGTTCCAGTACATCGGCGAGGGCGGCGAGCGGCAACGCATCCACTCCGATGACGTCAACGAGTACCTGCGCTCGATCGCGGGGCAGGAGTTCACGGCCAAGGACTTCCGCACCTGGACCGGCACGGTGCTGTGCGCGTTCTTCTTCTGCGAGATGGAGGTCGCCACCACGGCTCGCCAGATGAAGAAGTGCGTGGCGCAGGTGATCGACAGGGTGTCCGCCCATCTCGGCAACACGCGCGCGGTCTGCCAGCGTTGTTATGTCCACCCCGCCGTGATCCGCGCCTACACCGAGGGCGCCTTGCAGACCCTGATCGAGGCGGAAGAGGCCGTCACGGACGAGGCGACCGCGGCGCTCCGGCCCGAGGAGGCCAGGATGCTCCGGATCGTCCGCGGCTTCAGCGAGCGCGACGCCGCGCCGCTCGCCACCCAGCTCCGCGAGAGCGTGCGCGCCGTGAAGGCGCGTCGCGCCGACAGGGCGCGGCGAGCTGCCAAGAGCCCGAAGCGCGCCCATCGGCAGGGCAAGGTCCGGCGCGCCGCGGCCTGACCCGTCCCTGGTGCAACCCCGACCACCGCCGCGCTCTCCTCGCCCCGCGCCGTGCCGCGGGGCGCCGACGAGATCGCCGTGTCCATCCGTCACAGCGTGACCATCTCGCCGTGGCATTGTGCCCCGGGCGCGAGGCCTTCTGCTGCCGATCTGTGAGCAGCTCCGCAGACCTCCCGCCATGGACGCGCCCGGTACGTTTCGTGTTCTGCGAAGGGAGAGCGAACGACGAGACCCTCAGCCAAGGAGATCTGCATGGCGAGCCAGAGGTTGATCACCGAGATGGTGCAGACACGTGTCGAGGCTGAGGACGCCATCCGGCGTATCCTGGACCACGGGCACTCGCGGAGAGACATCTGCGTCATCGTGAGCGAGGCCGCCCGCCGCCAGCACTTCTCGCGTTCGCGCCTGTACGGCGCGGCCGTCCAGGGCCATGCGCTCGGCTCCATCCTCGCCGCGGCGGGCGCGGGGCTCGTGGTCCCCGGGCTGCGGCTCGCGGTGGCCGGCCCCATCGCGGTGACGCTCGCGGACGCGAGCTCGGCCGCCGAGACCGCCAGTCTGAGCAGCGTTCTCGTCGACGCCGGGATCCCGGAGCAGCGCGCGCCGGAGGTCGAGAGGCGCCTCAAGGAAGGGGCGATGCTCCTCGGCGTGCTCGCGCGCGACGACGCTGACGCCGCGGTGCTGCACGCGATCCTGCGCGGCGCCGGCGCCGGAGGGGCCTGCGGCACCAGCAGGGGCGCCCGCGTCTTCGCGACCCTCTGACGCCGCGCTCGGGCGCGCCGGCGCCCTGGCGGTCTGATTCCTTCTCGCTTCATCTCCATCGGATCGCGTCGCCCTGCGGGATGAGCTCGCCACAGCGCGAGCGGGAATTCGTGCGGGTGGAACGGAGTTTGAATAGAATTCAAAGAGTTCAACCGAGGCCGACCCGGTGTGAGGCGAAGATGTACCCCTGAGGCAAGAGGTCGTACGCTCTCCGCGGCGAGTTCGATTCTGGCGTTCTCGCTCACGGTTCTCGCGCGGACGTATGACGCGGTGGCTGCTGCTCGGGAGGTAGGGAGGAGACGAATCGGCGTTCATCAGCAACCTCAGGAGAGTACCCATGGAACAGCTCGCATACGCAGAGGAGAGCGTGGGCCTGGACGGCCTGATCGATGACGACGCGATCGAGCAGCTCAAATCGTTCTGCCGCGGCGAGATGTCCGCGGTGGAGACCTACCGTCAGGCGATCGCCGCCGCGCGCGAGGACGGGGTGATCGAGCAGCTACGGCGCAACCTGGCGTCGCACCAGGCGCGGGTGCAGATGCTGCGCCGGCGGATCGAGGAGCTCGGAGGCGACCCGCCGTCGAGCTCCGGGCCATGGGGCGCGTTCGCCAAGGTCGTCGAGCGGACCGCGCTGGCGCTCGGCGACAGGACGGCGCTCTCGGTGCTCGCGGAGGGCGAGGATTACGGCCTGAAGGACTACCGGAACGACATCGAGGAGCTCGACTCCGAGTCGCACGTCCTGGTCCGCGACGTGATCCTGCCGCAGCAGGTGTCGACGCTGCGCTCGCTCGCCGATCTCAAGCGACAGCTGCCGTGACGCGGCCAGGGCCCTGCGGATTGTTCCGGTGGGTGCGTCGTGCGATACTTCCGAAGGTATGGCCAAGGCCGCGCTGGACATCGCCCGACTGAGCCGCGACGAGCAGCTCGACCTCCTCGACGAGCTCTGGTCGAGCCTCGGGCGAGACCCTGGCGAGTTCCCTCTCAGCGACGCGCAGCGCGTCGAGCTCGATCGGCGCCTCGATGAGCTCGAGGCCGAGGGACCGATCGGGCTCACCTGGGATGAGGTCGTCGCCCAGGCGCGCGCTCGGTCACGGTGAGGCCGTACCTCGTCCGGCCCGCTGCTGCGGCGGATATCGCGCGAGCCTACGCCTGGTACGAGCGAGAGCGCGACGGCCTCGGAGAGGAGTTCCTGACCGAGGTCCACGCCGCGATGCAAGCGGTTGTCGAAGCACCCACCGCGTACGCAGCGCTGCACCGCCAAACCCGCCGGGCGCTCGTCCGCCGCTTTCCCTATGGCCTGTTCTTCCGTCTGATGGATGACGTCGTCGTCTTCGTCGCGTGCTTTCACACGCGCCGAAGACCCGAGTCATGGAAGCGGAGACGCTGAGAGGAGCCCGCTCAGCCCTTCACGTCGTACTCGGTCTGGAGCAGCTTCGCGATCGTGGACAGCTGCATGTTCGACGTGCCCTCGTAGATCTTCCCGATCTTCGCGTCGCGGTAGAGCTTCTCGACCGGATAGTCCCTGGTGAACCCGACGCCGCCCATGAACTCGATGCTGAGCGACGCCGTCCGCTCGGCCACCTCGGACGCGAACAGCTTGGCCATCGCAGCCTCCTTCACGAACGGCTGGCCCGCGTCCTTGAGCCGAGCGGCGTTGTAGACAAGGAGGCGCGCGGCCTCGATCTCCATGGCCACGCGCGCATACTGGAACTGCACGCCCTGGAAGCTCGCGATCGACTGCCCGAACTGCTTCCGCTCGCCCATGTAGCGCATCGCGTGCTCGAACGCCCCTGCGGCCAGGCCGAGCATCTGCGCGCCGATGCCGATCCGACCCTCGTTCAAGGTCTCGATCGCGATCTTGTAGCCCTTGCCGACCTCGCCGAGCACGTTGCCCTCCGGCACCTCGCAGTCCTCGAGGACGAGCTCGCACGTGCTGGAGGCGCGGATCCCGAGCTTGTTCTCCTTCTTGCCCACCGAGAACCCAGGGAAAGAGCGCTCGACCACGAAGGCCGTGATGCCCTTGTACCCCTTCGACGGGTCGACGCTGGCGAACACAAGGAACAGCGAGCTCTCGTTCGCGTTCGTGATCCACAGCTTGCGGCCGTTCAGGACCCAGCGGTCGCCCTTGCGCTCGGCCCGGGCCGAGAGCGCGAACGCGTCCGAGCCGGAGCCCGCCTCGCTCAGCGCATACGAGCCCACCCAGTCACGGCTCAGCCGCGGGAGGTACTTCTCCTTCTGCGCCTCGCTGCCCCAGCGAAGGAACGCATTGGCCACCAGCGTGTTCTGCACGTCGATGAGCACGCTGAGGCTCGGGTCGACCACGGCGAGCGCCTCGACCGCGAGGATCGCGTTGAAGAAGCTCGCGCCGGAGCCCCCGTAAGACTCCGGGATCTCGATGCCCATGAGGCCGAGATCGAACAGCGGAGGGAGCAGATCGCGGTCGAGCGCGCCCTGCTCGTCCATCGCCGCCGCGCGCGGCGCGATGCGCTTCCTGGCGAAATCAAGCACCGAGTCGCGGAAGAGGCGCTCCTCGTCGGAGAGCTGGGTGAGCGGAGGATGGGACACGACGGTTTCTCCTTGTAGGTCCATGGCGCGGCGCGCCGTCGGGGCTCCCCACTATGCACCGCGAGGACCGCAGGCGAAAGCCGTTCGAACGCGCCCGGCGCGCCGCGGGCCGCCTCATCCGTCGTATCACCGCTCGCCCGGAGGCCGGATCGTCCAGGCTGCTACGCGCTCTCCCCCGTCGAGCGCCTCACCCGCGCTTCTCTGCGGGCACGTCGCGCCGGCGGCACCGGAGCAGCGTGTGGGCGAGGCCGAGATGGTCGATCTCCGCGTCGACGGTGAGCCCCGCCTCATCGATGCAGCGCTTGATGTCGGCGGCGCTGTACATGCGGCTGTTCCCGTTCGCGAGGCACGTGAAATATAGGGAAGAGCCGTGCAGGCAGTGGACCGCCACCTCGTTTTCCTGCCGATCCCAGAACGTGTCGAGGATCCAGAGCTCCGTCTTCTCCCCCATGGCGGCGCGCGCCCGGCGGAGGATCTGCAGGATGTCCGCCTCGGAGAAGCACACGAGGAACTGGCTCATCCACATGGCGTCGAAGCCTGTCGGGAACGCCTGGCCGTGATCCAGGAAATCGATGGGCGTGCCCATGACCCGGCCGAGCAGGCCGTGCTGCTCCACGTTGACGCGCGCGTCCTCGAGCTGGCCCGGCAGATCCAGGATGGTGACCCGCACGTCGGGGTCGTGCGTGCAGCACTGGATCGCCCATCGACCGGTGTTGCCGCCGATGTCGAGCAGCGCCCTCGGCCGACGCTCGAACACGGCGGGCAGCGCCTGCGGGAACGCCGAGTCGGAGTAGAGGTGATCGAAGGCGAACCAGCTCTCCCTCACCTTCGGCGGGAGCGCCGGGAGCGCCTCGTAGACCGTCGGCCACTCGCCGAAGACCTTCAGGCCCGCCGGCTTGCCACCCTCGATGGCCTCGTCGAGAAAACGCATGCCCTCGTAGCAAACGTCATGGATGAAATCCATGTTGATACGGGTCATCCGGTCGTTCTCGACGATGAGCCCGACCCGCGTGATCGCGTAGCGCTCTCCACGCTCTCCGCGGCCCTCGGCGGGCTCCACGAGGCCGAAGCTCAGGCTCGCCTCCAGCAAGGTCTTGGCCGCGTAGGCGGTGAGGCCGGTGTCCTGAGCCACCTCCGCCGCCGTCCGGCCGCCCTTGCCGGCGCGCTGGAGCGCCCTGAGGACGCCGCGGTTTCGCATGACCCGCGCCACCTGGAACATGACGGGCGCAAACGCGATGCGCTGGGCGGCGAGCATGGCGTCGAGGGTGGCATTCGTCGGGGCGGGATCGTTCTTCATCGAGCTCCGGTCGTCGGGGATAGAGAGGGAAGGCTAGCGAGCGCCCTCGCGCTGGAGGAGCAGGGCGAAGCCGCCGAGGCCCGTGAGCAGCGCGCACTCTGCCCGACCCTCGTCGGCGAGCGACAGCCCCATCACGCCGCAGGCGAGGCCGAAGGCCACGGTCGCCACGCCGAGCCGCCTCTCATCGGTCGGCCGGGCAGGCGAGGAGGACGGCCTCGTGCGGTAGGGGCTTGCCACCTCGGGATGATACCACCGGCGCCGCCGTCACAAGGACGCCGCGGCGATGTCGGTCAGCTCCTCGTCGGTGAGCGGCAGCGGGTTCGCCTTCATGCTGCTCGCCGCCCTGGCCTTGACGACAAGCGCCGGGAGGTCCGCCTCGCTCACGCCATAGCGCCGTAGCCCCGGGATCGCGAGGTCGCGGCAGAGCTCGCGCACCCAGGCGATCCCGTCCTCGGCGCCGGCCCCGGCGCGCCCCGTGACGAGCGCCGCGAGCTCATCCAGGCGCGGCAGCGCGGGGTGATCCGGGGCACGCGCGCGCAGCGCCCGCAGGTTCACCTCGAGGACGGCCGGCAGGAGCGCGGCGCACACGGCGCCGTGGGGCGCGTCGAACGTGCCGCCCACCGGCGCGGCGAAGCCGTGGACCGCCCCGAGGCCGGCGTTCGCCAGGCACAGGCCGCCGAGCAGGCTGGCCACGGCGAGGTCGTCCCGGGCCGGCGCGTCGGGGCCCTCCAGGACCGCGCGGCGCAGCGAGCGCGCCGAGCGGCGGATGCCCTCGCGCGCGAGCCCGTCCGTGAGCGGGTTGCTGCGGCTCGACAGGAACGGCTCGATGAGCTGCGAGAGCGCGTCGAGCCCGCTCGACGCGAGCACCTCGGGCGGCGCGCCCGCCAGCAGATCGGGGTCGATCACCGCGAGGCGCGGCAGCATGTGCGGGCTGCGCAGGCTCGCCTTCACGCCGGCCTCCCGGGACGCGAGCACCGCGTTGCGCGTCACCTCCGAGCCGGTGCCCGCCGTCGTGGGGATCGCCACGAACGGCACGGCCGGCTTGGAAAGCGCTTTCCCCTGGCCGATGACCTCGAGGTAGTCGAGCGGGTCGCCGCCGTTCGCGAGGAGCGCGGCGATCGCCTTGCCGGCGTCGAGCGCGCTGCCGCCGCCCAGGGCCACGACGACGTCGCACCGCTCGGCCGCGGCCCTCGACGTGCCCTCGCGGGCGATCTCCACGGTGGGCTCGCCCGCGACGGCGAAGGTCACGGCGCCGATCTTCGCCTCGGCGAGCGCGGCGAGGAGCGGCGCGGCGCGGCCGGGGCGCTGCCCGGTGACGACGAGCGCCCGCGTGCCGCCGAGGCCCCGCACGGCCGCGGGCACCTCGGCGAGCTTGCCCGCGCCGAAGACGATGCGCGTCGCGGTGGCGAACTCGAAGGCGAGCGGGTTGGCCGGAGACGCCATGTCAAACCCCCCCGTCGTCAGGGAAGACATTGACGTATTTCCGGCTGGTCCGCGGCTCGGCCATCATCTCCGCGACGGTGTCCCGCCACCGCTTGTAATGCTCCGTTTCCTTGTGCGCGGCCGGCGCCTCCTGGGTCCTGTAGACCTCGACGAGCACGAAGCGCGCGGGATCCTCGCTGTCCTGGACGACGTCGAACCGGGCGATCCCCGGCTCCTTGACGCTCGCGCGCGCGTTCTCGAGCGTCGCCTGGCGGAAGGCGTCGGTGAGCTCGGGTTTGACGTGCACATGGACGTGCACGATGAACAGGCTGTTGGGCATGGGCGCAATCTAGCTCGGGTGCGCTGCCGCAGGAACCCGGCTCGTGACGCGCGGGCGCGCGGGCCTCTGGGTCTACCGGCGCGCGGCGCGCGGGCTTGCCGACGACGCGCCGTCGGCAGAGCGCCTTCGCCCCCTGCGTCGACTCCCGACTTGGCCCGGCCGGCTCCGGCGTTACGATCCCCGTGAATCGGCGGGTGGCCCGGCAGGTGTCGAGTCCATGAACGCCGCGAGCGAGGAAGGTCGATATGGCGGATCCGACCACGGAGACCCCGCAGCCCGATGCTGCGCAGTCCATCGCGCTGAAATCCATCGAGTTCGTGTCCGATCACGGTCTCCTGAAAGGCTGCACGGGGGAGACCGGCTGGAGGAACGCGGGCGACCCGTGCCCCCGGCCCGAGTGGACGCCGGAGCGCGCCGTCCCTCTGTCGATCTCGATGGGCCGGAGCGTCGTCATCCGGCTCGGGCTGTCGTCGAGCGGCGGCGCGCCCGGCGCGGCGCCGGTCGAGATCCGCGGCGTCGGGCCGGCGGGGCTCACCTTCGAGAGCCCGGGCGCCGCCGCCGCCTCCAGCGCCGCGCCGCTCGAGCTCTCGTCCGCGCGGAAGATCGGGAGGAGGATCCAGAAATTCGACCTCAACCTGAGCTGGTCGGCGGGCGGTGGAGCCGCGCTGTCGCCCGGCCGGACCTCGAACGTCGTTTATGTGACGATGGGCAGGCCGCAGACCGACCGACAGGACGTCTGGCAGGAAGATGGGGTGACCTTGAAGCGGATGGACAGGGCGGTCTCCTGGATCTCGCCGCTCAACACCCTCGACCCCCACGAGATCGTCTACGGGGTCATGGCCAGGTTCCCGACCTACACGCTCCAGCCGAGCCCCAGGGTGCCCCGGGAGTACCACCACCCGACGTACCTGAACGACCAGGGCGGGGCCTGGGCGATGACCGATCACGTGGAGGAGACGGGCGAGTGCCAGGCGATCGTCCGCCTCCTCCGCGGCATGCTGCGCCAGCTCGGGATCCCCGGGCGGACGCGGATGCTCGTGGTCTGGGGCGATCCCAACGTGGACGGCGGGCGCAGGACGCTGTCGGCCGATCTGGAGGAGCAGCCGTGGGCGGGGCTCGATGTGGCGAAGGTCGAGGGCGGCCGCGTGTGGCGCGCGGCGCTCATCGACGGCCCGGTCGAGGAGGGGAGGACCTATCCCGCCTCCCATACGCGCCTCCCCGACGGGTCGCTCAGCCCGGGGCTCAACCGGTACGAGGCGTGCCTCGAGTTCGCGCACGGCGGCGTGACGCGGTATTACGCGGGGGGCGCCGGGGTGTTCGACAGCGTGGAGCCGATCCTGGGCGTCTTCTGGGGGCTCATCTGGTTCAGCTCGGCGCCGAACGACGGTTTCCGCGTCGAGCAGATCGTGGCGAGATACGGACGTTCTGGAGGTGGCCGATGAACGCGCAGGAATGTCTCACGCAGGAGGTCGGCGCCAGGGTCGCGGCGTGGCTCTCGGCCGTGGCGCGCGTGGCCCCGGACGGCTTCACGCCGGTCGGGCGGTTCGACGAGGTGCCGGCCCAGGCGCGCGCCGATTCGCTGTACTGGTGCGACTCCATCTTCCGGAGCGAGCTCAACCCGCACAGCGAGGCGGTGGGGGCGCGCCACGCGCTCCACGACGCCACGGACGACACGCCCGACCTGCTCCGTCACGAGTACACCGCGGGCGGGCTCGGGCTCACCGTCACCGAGGGGCGCAATTTCGTCCTCGTTCAGGTCGATCGCGCGAGCCTCGATATCCTCTCTCTCTGCGGTCCGGACCGCGCCGCCGCCGCGCGCCGGGTGGCCGAGGCGATCTTCAACACGGGCATCGAGTCGAACACGGTGGGGGTCCCGATGACCTCCGGCCCGGTGGGCTGCCCCGGCGACATGCCGGATCTCGAGGAGGGAATGACGATCGCGAGCAACCCGGCCGTGGATCCGGAGCTCCTCGCCTGCTGGAAAGACCGCACCGAGTGCGGTGTTCAGGGGGGAAGGCTTTATTTCCTCTGTTACAAGAAGTCGTCGCAGCGCGCGGGGTTTGCAAACGCATGTCAATGGTTCGACGACCGGCGGACCGGGGTCGGGTGACGCACGGAGGAGAGTGAGGCGGGGGAGGAAAGAGAGGTGAGGGGAGGCGAGGAGGCTCGGGGGGAGGCGAGGGAGGAGGGGAGGAGGCGAGGGAGGAGGGGGGAGCAGGAGCGCGCTGCGCCGGTATTGCGTCTGCGCGCCGCGCGCGGGATGTTGCGCCGGTGGCGGGAGCACAGCAGCCCAGGATCCTGATCTTCCCAGGCGGCTCCGCGGGCGCGGCACAGGCGCTCGCGGCGGCGCGCGGCCACGTCGCGGCCCGGGCCCGGGACATCGAGGCGGGCCTGGATCTCCTGGCGACCCAGCCGTTCGACGTGGCCGTGCTCGGGGCCGAGGGGCCGCTCGACGAGGCGCTCGCGCTCTGCCGCCGGCTGCGCGCGGCGCCGGGCGGCGATCGCGTGGCCGTGATCGCCGTCACCGGGAGCGCGGGCGCGGCCACGGCCCTGCTCGAGGCGGGTGCGACGGTCGTGGCGGCGGCGACCGAGCCGTCGATCTCGATCCAGCTCGACGCGGCGGTGTATTGGGCGCGGCGGTCGTCCGCGCCCGCGGCCGACCGGGCGCCGGCGGAGCGCGCGCTGCTCGAGCGCGCCGCGCGCTCCTTCCGCGACGTGTCCACGGAGGTGATCGGCCTCTTCGTGTGGGACGCGGCGGGGGGCATCCTCGACGCGAACGACGCGTTCCTCGGCATGATCGGCCACGCGCGCGAGGACGTCGAGGCGGGCCGCCTGAACTGGGTGGCGCTCACGCCGCCCGAGCTCCGCGCCGCGGACCAGCGCGCGCTCTCGGAGGTCCTGAAGCACGGCATCTGCCCGCCGTTCGAGAAGGAGTTCCTCGCCCGCGACGGGCGGCGGCTGCCCGTGCTCATCGCCCCCGCCCTTGTCGAGGGGGCCCGCGATCGCGGCGTCGGCGTCGTCGTCGACATGACGGTGCGCAGGGCCGCCGAGGACGCGCTCCGCACGAGCGAGGAGCGCATGCGGCTCGTCGTGCGCGCGACGAGCGACGCCTTCTGGGACTGGGACCTCTCGTCGGGGCGCGTCACCGGGAGCGAGCGCATGCGGAGCTTCTACGGCACGGGCGGCGCCGACATCGAGGAGGACGCGGCGTGGTGGTTCGAGCGGGTCCACCCCGACGATCGCGACCGCGTGATGAACGGGCTGCGGCGCGCGATGGAAGGGGGCGAGAGCACGTTCGAGCTCTGGTACCGGTGCCTGCTCGCGGACGGCAGCTACGCCGACGTCCACGACCGGGGCACCGTCCTGCGCGACGCGTGCGGCAAGGCGTACCGGATGCTCGGGGCCGTCTCCGACGTCACCGAGCGCCGGCAGATCGAGACGCGGCTCCTGCTCGCCGACCGCATGGCCTCGCTCGGCACGCTCGCGGCCGGGGTGGCGCACGAGATCAACAACCCCCTCGCGTACATGGTCGCGAACGTCGATTTCGCGCGCAAGGAGCTCCGCGCCAAGGGCGCCGCCGCGCGCCTCGACGCGCTCCTCTCGGCGCTCGACGAGGCCGCGGAGGGCGGCTCGCGCGTCCGGCACATCGTGGGCGGCCTGAAGACGTTCTCGCGCGCCGACGACGGCGAGCTCGGCCCGGTCGAGGTCGACCGCGTGATCCAGCTCGTGCTGCGGATGGCGCAGCAGCAGATCCGGAGCAAGGCGCGGCTCGTCCTGGAGCTCGGCACGGTGCCGCCCGTCCACGCGAACGAGGCGCAGCTCGGCCAGGTCATCCTGAACCTGCTCGTGAACGCCGCCCAGGCGCTGCCGGACGGGAAGGAGGCGGAGAACGAGATCCGGATCACGACCGCTCCCGCGCCGCCCGGCCGCGTGCGCATCGAGGTGCGCGACACCGGATCCGGGATCGCGCCCGAGCTCCGGAGCCGCATCTTCGACCCGTTCTTCACGACGAAGCCGATCGGGGAGGGGACGGGGCTCGGGCTGGCGATCTGCCACGGCATCGTGACGAGCTTCCGGGGCGAGATCGGGGTGGAGAGCGAGGTCGGCCAGGGCGCGTGCTTCCGCGTGCTCCTGCCCGCATGGCGCGCGCACGCGGGCGAGGAGCGCAGCGGCGCCCCGGGCGAGGCCGACGATGACGAGCGCGGCGGCGCCCCGGGCGAGGCCGACAACGAGGTGCCCGAGGAAGCCGCCCAGTAGGCGCGGCGCGCCGTCCTCGACGGAGAGGTCTCGACGAAGAGATGAGGGCGGGGCCGCGCGCCGGGCGCGCTTCTGCGACTTCTTCGATCTGCGCACCACTCCGTGGGGCCGGCCGCTTGCGGCGGCGGTTGCGCGCGCTCAAGGTGCCTCATGGGCCCCATGAACGCTCGATCGGGCAGGGCCGCAGCTGGGCTGCTCTGTGGAGCAGCGAAGGGAAGCGCGCCGCGCGGCGCGGTCCGGTGGTGAGGTTCGAGCATGACCGAGAAAACGGGCCGCATCCTGGTCGTCGAGGACGATCTGGACATCAGGAGCATCCTGTCGCAGCTCCTCGTGTTCGAGGGCTACGACGTCGACGAGGCGTCGGACGGCGCCGAGGCGCTCGCGATGCTGCGCAAGGACCCGCTGCCCGCGCTGATCCTGCTCGATCTGATGATGCCGATCATGGATGGGTGGCAGCTGCGCGCCGAGCTCCAGCGCGACCCGACGCTCTCGTCGGTCCCGGTGGTGATCGTATCCGCCGACGTGCGGGCCGAGCAGGAGGCGTCGCGGCTCCGCGTCGCGGGGCTCCTGAAGAAGCCGCTCCAGATCGAGCCCCTGCTCGAGCTGGTCCACCGCATCTGCGGCGCGCCGGGGCGGTGAGCCGGGCGGCGCGGCCGCCGCGCCGGCGAGCTGGCCTCAGTCGGCGTCCGGGGGACGAAGGCATCCTCTCCTGACGCTCACCCCGCCCGCCCGGCGCCGTGGTTCCCCGTGCCCCAGGGGGGCCCCTCTGTCCTCGCGCATGTCTCACCTCTCGGCCTGAAGACCGCGATCCACGGACAAAAATCGCTGTCCCTGAGAACCGGTATCGGCCGTTGTGTTCTGTATCGCACGATGGCGTGAGTCTTCGTTCCAAGACTCGTTGCTTGAGCTCATACGCCCTTGACAGATCGATCATCGATGTGATGGCGTGTCTCTACTTCAAGCATGTACCTTCGGATGCCTGACGCGTCGAATCGCTTCCCTCGAACCGGCATGTGCCCCGCGGCTCGCCGACGACGGTTGCGCTGTAGGGAGACCGGGCTGCTCGTGGGACTCGCGTTCCTGCTCTCGGCCTCCTGTGCGCCGACGGAGCCCGAGCACCCCGAGAATGCGGTCGTCATCGGGGCGCTCCTGCCCTTCTCCGGCAGCGAGTCGGCCATCGGCCGCAACCTCGAGCAAGCGATGTTGCTCGCGATCGACGACCTGAACGCCGCGGGGGGGATCGACGGGAGGCCGTTCGACCTGCGGAGCCGAGACAGCCACTCGAGCTCGAAGCGCGGGCTCGTTCAGCTGCAGGAGCTGCTCTATACGGATCGGGTCGCCTACGTCGTGGGGCCCGAAGAGAACGAGATCGCCCGTGACATCACGCCGGACGTGAAGTGGCTCGACGCGTTTCACATGCTGCCGGGGTACGCCGCGCCCACGGTCGCGCGCAGCGAGGCGAAGGGGGGCTGGATGCGGCTCGCCCCTTCCGCGTTCGACGTCGGCTGCGCGCTGGCGATCATCGCCGTTCGCGAGGGTATCGACACGGTGAACAGCCTGGCCGCGACGGACGACTACAACGCCAGCGTCAGCAGCGAGTTCACGACCAACTTCGCCTCGTCCGGCGGGAGGATCCTCCCCTCG
Source organism: Sorangium sp. So ce887 (assembly GCF_051521455.1). NCBI lineage: Bacteria > Pseudomonadati > Myxococcota > Polyangiales > Polyangiaceae > Sorangium > Sorangium sp. So ce887. The sequence goes on from NZ_CP150354.1 coordinate 1,757,475, forward strand.
GTGACGTTCACGTCGGGACGGCCGTCGTACACGGCGAAGATCGAGACCGCCTTCGGCGCGCGCGCCGGCCGCACGCTCCTGGCCGCCTATCCCGCCACCGGCTCGACCATCGTGACCGAGTGGACCGTCTCCGGCCGCCCGGGCACCTGGCTCCTCGGCCCGGCGCTGCGCACCGAGGTGCTCCTCGCCAACATCCCTGCGGGCTCTCTCGACGGATATTTCGGCGTCTCGCCTTCGCTGAGCCTGCGGAGCGAGTGCCGCACGACGGACGGAGCCGAGGAGTCGGTCGACTGCGCGACCGGGAACGCCGCCGCCTTCATCGGACACTTCTCCAGCCGGTGGGGCGGCGAAGCTCCGCTGCCCGCAGCGCACTTCTATTACGACGGGGTCGTCCTCACCGCGATGGGGCTCACGTACGCCCACGCGAAGAGCGGGACGATCCCTTCCTCCGGACGTGAGCTGCACAAGATCATTCGTGAGCTCAACAGCCCCGACAACGAAGCGGCCTCGTGGCGGGATCTGGGCGCGGCGATGACCAAGCTCCGCGCGGGGGTCCCTCTCCGGTACGTCGGAGCGGCCGCCGAGTACGACTTCGACGAATACGGGGCGAACAGGCATTCATTCATGCAACGATGGACCGTGGACGGCGACGCTTTCGTCGATCTCGCCCCCATCGCCGCCAGGTGCCTCGCCGGGCCATGATCTCGCCGTGAAGTCGACCTTCACGTGATCACCCCGCGCACGACCGAACGAACCACTCACTTGAAGGGGGTCTCATGAAGATGATTCGAAGACGCTGGATGGCGGCCTTTGGGCTCACGCTGATGACGGCGGCATGCGGGACGAGCGACACCACCGGCGCGGGCGAGCAAGTCTCACTCATCAAGCGAGCGCCGCTTCCCAAGAACGAGTTCACCGCGAAGGAGATCGAGGCGACGCTCGACAACCTCGTCGCCGAGATCAACAAGGGATCCATCGAGCCGATGCAGATGGCGGTGCTGCTGAAGGCGCTCGGCGGGTTCTTCACGCCGATCACCACAGGGGCGAACCGAGCCATGGGCGAGCTCGGGGGCACGGGCAACGTGGTCGGGCCCAGTGGACAGGGGATCGATCAGCAGCAGAGGGCGGAGGCCCAGGGGGAGCAGATTCGACAGGCGGTGGCGGCCGGAGCCGAAGGGATCGGTGTCTCGCCCTTCGGCGACGCCCTCGCGGCCGCCATCGATGAGGCCGTCGCCGACGGGGTTCCTGTGGTGACGCTCGACACCGACGCGAAGGACTCGAAGCGTTCCATCTATGTCGGAACCATCAGCGAGTCGGCCGGCGTCACGGCAGGGCAGACCCTGCGCGCGTTGCTGCCCCCGGCGCCGGGCACGGTGGTGATCCACGGCAACGCCGACCCGTCCTGGGTCGACGGATTGAACCGAATGCTGGGGGCTCGGGGCGTCCTCGAGGAGGCCAACTACACGGTCGTGGTGCGTCAAGTCGCCTGGGGCCCGGCTGGGGAGGTCGATGACATCGAATGGATGAGAGCCCAGATCGAGACCGCGGACCCGCCCGTCGTGGGGTTGCTCGGCCTGCATGACATCTCGTACCGGTGCGCCATGGCCGCCGAGGCCGCGGGCGCGCCGGAGCTCCCCGTCGTCGCCTTCGACTTCGATCCGAAGACCGTCGAGTACATGCGCCAGGGGCTCATCAAGGCGACGCATACCCAGCGCCAGTACTACGCCGGGTACCTCGTGCCCTACATCCTCTACGGCATCAAGACCATCGGCCTCGAAGCGACCAAGGCGAGCCTCGCCCCGCAGATGGTCGATGACAGCCGGCTCAACGTCGGCCTCGACGTGGTCCGGTGGAACAAGGTGGACGACTACATCGCCTTCCTCGACTCGATCGGCGCGAATCAGTAGCGGTGCCGTAGCTCGAGGAAGAGCTCGCGCGGCGAGAGCGGGTACTCGAAGCCCGAGAATCCGGGGTCCGGCCCGGTGGCGCCGAGGAGGTTCTTGGCGCGCAACGCCACGGTCGTCTCGTGACCCGGGACGACCCACAGGTTGCGCGCCACAAGGCTGGCGTTCCACCCGAGATACGGCGGCAGGTCGAAGCTGCCGCCGTTCTCCAGGATGCTCGCGTCCGCGGCGCGCCGGGGCCCGACGACGATCCCTTGCGTCGAGAGCTCGAGCGGAACGGAGCTCGGCGACGGCAGCTTCACGTAGGCCCCGACCCGGGCGATCCAGCTCGGGTAGGCGACCATCGCCGGACCGACGAGCTCCGCCTGGTAGCCCACCTGGCCGGAGTCCCGGGTCGAGTGGACGGTCTCGAACGACCCGTAACCGCCGAGCGCATCGCCGTGCCGCAGCTCGGCGCGCGTCGCCCAGATCAGGGACGTCTGGCTGGCGACGTTCTCTGCCGTCTGATTGATGCCCCGCGGGACGAACTCTGCCTTGTCGTTCAATCGGCTGTAGGACACCCCGGTGCTCGCCGAGGCCCAGGCGACCGGCCTCCACGTCACCTCGGCGTCCACGGTGTGGATGAATTGAGGCCTGATGTCCACGTTCCCGATCACGTCGCCCGGGACGAGGGGCTCGGCATAGAGCAGATACGGGGACGGCGCCTTGAAGGCGCTGCCATACAGCAGCTTGGCCACGACCGTTTTGCCCAGGTGCGAGGTCGCCCCGAAGCGACCGGTCAGCTGATTGCCGTATTTGCTGTGGTGATCGTAGCGGAATCCCCCCGTCAGCTTCAGCCAGGGATCCAGCACCTTGAGGTTGGCGCTGAGCAGCGCCCCGACGTCGACAAGCTCGACCGAGAGCTGCTCTCGCTCCGGCGAGCCAAACGCCTCGCCCGTGATCTTGCTGACCCGGCGGAAGGACGGCAGGTCCTCGTCGTCATAGACGGACTCCAGGTTCAAGATCACGTTGAACCGGTCCCACGGGACCCACCGGAGCTCGACGTTCGCGTCCACGCCGCGATAGGCCATGCGCCGTTCGATGTAGTACCAGCCGCCGGCGACATCCACGCGGTCCCCCGGGAGGACGCCGCCCTGGAAGTACGTGCCCTGCACGGCGAGCGCGAGCGCTCGGTTCAGCTGGAGCAGCCCATCGACCGCCAGGCGACGTTGATGCAGGCTGATCACGGTGCCGGCAGGCCGCCCGAAGGCGTCCGTTCCGCCGGTGAGCTGCGCCCATTGCGCGAAATCGCCGCCGCGCCGGAAGCCGGACCAGGTGGCGCTGAGCACGAGGTGGTGACCGCGGTCCGGATCGCGGAACGCGATGCGCGAGCCGATGACCCCCGACAGCCGCTCGAGGTTCTGGGCGTCCACGCGCCCCGCATTGTACGCCGGGACGCGGGGGGCCGGAGACTGGCGGGGCATCTCCAGACCGCTTCGATCGTCGAGCTCCCCCGCGGCCATCAACATCATGTCGAAGCGGCCATCGCTCCATCCTCCGAGCACGTCGAGGCGGCCGCTCGGGTGGTCCTTCGTCACGCCGGCCTGCACCGTGCCGTCGGCGAAGGGGATGTCCTCCGGCGACAGGGTGATGATGTTGACGACGCCGAGGAACGCGTCCGCACCGTAGAGCGCCGACGCCGGGCCGCGCACGACCTCGATCTGCTTGATGGCCGACAGCGGGATCAGCTCCGTTCCCAGCCAGTTGCCGCTGGTCGTCCGGAACGCGACCGAGCGGCCGTCGATCATCACCTTGATTCCGCCGCTCTCCGCCCCGAGCCCGCCCGTCATGCCCTGCACGCCGGCGTTCGGCAGGATGTGGTCGTCCGCCAGGTAAAACCCGACGACGTGCTGGAGCGCCTCGCCGACGCTCTTGTAGCCCCAGCGCCGGATCTCCTCCGCGGTGATCGCCGTCACGATGGCAGGCGCGTCGTCCAGGGTCTCGCGCGTCTTGGTGGCCGTGGAGACCTCGACGGCGAGCAACCGCAGCAGGTCGACGCCCTCGAGCGCGTCATTCCGCTGCTCTTTCCCCGTGGCCTTCGGCTCTCCCGGCGCTGGCGCGGCCGTCGGCTGAGCCCACGCGACGCCCGGCATCGCGGCGATCGCGAGGGCGACAATCCACTTTGTATCGAGCGAGACAAGGGTCATGCGGGTACGGTTCGTTCTGAGCCTCGGGCCATGGTGAGAACGGCGCAATCGTCAGGTCGCCTCGGCGGTCGCGGCGAGCTCCTCCGTCAGGGCGGCGCTGACGGAATCGAACTCCTGCCGTATCCGCGCCAGGTCGCCCTTCCGTGGCAGATTGCCCTGGCTGGCGGCGAGCTGCATCTTCTCCGCCAGCTCGGCGACGCGCGACGCGCCGATCGACAGCATGCTGCCTTTCAGCTTGTGCGCGCTCGCCATCACCTCTTTCGTCATGGCCTCCAGGAAGGCCGCCTCCAGGCTGTCGAGCTGCCCCGGCACGTTCTTCAGGACGAGCTGGATCAGCTTCCGCGAGCGCGGGACCTCGGGGTCGAGCACGGGCAGGACCGATGGAGCCTTGTTGGTGCCGGGGAGCGTGGTGGTCAGCTCCGGCTCGTCCCGGCTCAGGATCACGTGCCGCCACAAGGTCTTCTGCAGCGACTGAGGCCGTACCGGCTTGGCCAGGTAGTCGTCCATCCCGGCAGCGAGCACCCGGTCCCGCTCGCCGACCAGGGCGTGCGCGGTCAGCGCGATGATCACCGTGTGGCGACCCGTCCCGCTCTCCCACTCACGGATCTTCTGGGTGGAGGTGTATCCGTCCATGATCGGCATCTGGCAGTCCATCAGGACGGCGACATACTGCTTTCGCTTGACGCACTCGAGCGCCTCCAGGCCGTTGCTGGCGGTCTCCACGCGCAGGCCCAGCTGCTCCACCTGCTCCATCGCCACGTAACGGTTGATCTCGTTGTCATCGACGACCAGCACGGGCAGCTTGCTCGCGATCCGGCCCGGCTCCACGCCGGGCTTGCTGACGGGCGCGGCCGCGGCGCCGGTGAGCGCGCTCTGCAGCGTGTTGTAAAGCTCGGACACGCGGAGCGGCTTGGGGAGCTGCGTGACCAGGCTCGAGTCGAGCCCGCTCAGCGCCACGCTCGACCCCATGTGGTAGAGCGCCACGACGGGCAAGCTGCGCAACGCCGGCACCGACTGGATGGTCCGGACGAACTCCTCGAGGCCGAGATCCTGCATCTGAACGCCGACCACGGCGGCGCTGAACGGCCGCTTCTCGAGCATCCCGAGCTCCAGCAGGTTGATGGCGTCTCTCCCGGAGGTCGTGGACTGGGCGTCGAAGCCCCAGGCCACGAGGTGCTCCACGACGACGTCGCGCCAGCTCTTGCTGATCTCCACCACGAGCGCGCGGCGTCCGCTCGCCCACTCGGCAGACCGGATCTGCTCGCCCCCGGACGTGACCCCGACCTTGAGCGTGAACCAGAACCGGCTGCCCTGCCCCGGCGTGCTCTCGAGGCCGACCTCGCCGCCCATGGCCTCGGCCAGGTGCTTGCTGATCGCCAGCCCCAGGCCGGTGCCGCCGTGCTTGCGGACCAGCGAGCCGTCCACCTGCGTGAAGGCGGAGAAGAGCTTCTTCTGGTCGTCGAGGGCGATGCCGGGGCCGGTGTCCACGACGGCGAGCTTGATCAGCGCCGAGGTCTTGTCCTGCTGAGGCGTGGGAGGCGTGGAGGCGTCGATCAGCACCTCTCCGCGCTCGGTGAACTTGATCGCGTTGCCGACCAGGTTGGTGAGCACCTGGCGAAACCGGTCGGGGTCGCCCACGACGCCGGTGGGGACGCGGCGCTCCACGCGGTACACGAGCTCGAGCCCCTTCTCGTGCGCCTGGCTCGCCATCAGCTCCGCGACCTCCTGGACGACGAGGCGCAGATCGTAGGACACGTGCTGCGCCACGTATTTGCCGGCCTCGAGCTTCGAGAAGTCGAGGACGTCGTTGATGATCGCCATCAGCGTGTTCGCGGACGCGTCGACGGTCTCCACGTATCGCCGCATCTTGCCTTCGAGCGCCTGGTTCTGCATGAGCCGGATGACGCCGAGGATCCCGTTCATGGGCGTCCGGATCTCATGGCTCATGTTGGCGAGGAACTCGCTCTTCAGCCGGGACGCCTCGAGGGCCTGCTCGGTCTTGACGCGCAGCTCCTCGAACGCCTGCTCGTTCGCCTCGACCATGCTGTTGAACGCCGCGCCGAGCAGCTCGAGCTCATCGCCGCTCGCGATCTGCACGCGCTCCCACTTCTTCCGCGCCACGCCGGTCGATTCGGCGAGCGGCCCGCTCGAGCGGAGCCCGGTGGCGATGGCCCCCGCGGCCGAGCGCAGCGCGAACAGCGGCTCGGTGATGTGGACCGCCACCCGCTTGACGAGGAAATAGCTGGCCGCGATGCTGCCGAGGATCAGCGCCCCGATCAGCCCGAGCGTGGTCGCGAGCCGGCTCGCGGCGAGGTCGCGGGCCTGATCCAGCCGCTCGGCGACGTGCCTCGTGCTGATGCCGTAGATCACGGTCCCGGCGTGGGTCCCCTCCGAGACGACCGGCGCCGTGACCTCCAGGACGTCGTCGCCGCCCAGGGGATGCGCCCGCCGCGTCAGCGCCGCCCGGGGCTGGTGCTCCGTGCTGATGCCGAGGGCCTGCAGGTCCTTCGCGGTGAGGCCCGGCGCGTCCTTCGCCTGGTTCGCCAGGGTCAGCCCGCTCGCCGCCCAGACCCGGTTCTCCGAGTCGAAGAACAGGCCATAGGCGATGTCGCTGTTCTCCGAGACGGTCTGAAAAATGAGCGCCTTGACGTCCCCGAAGAGGTTGTCCGCCACCAGGCTGCGCAGCGCCAGCGCCTGGTTGAAGCCGAGCAGGCGCGCCTTCTCTTCGAGGCCGCCCAGGAGCTCCTGCTCGCGCTTGGCCTGGACCTCGCGATCCGTGGAATAGATGAGGGCGCCGCTCGAGAGGAGCGTGGTGCCGCCGAGGAGCAGCAGCGCGCCCAGGATCAGGCGCAGCAGCTTGATACGGAGCGATCCGTGGGCGTTCTGGCTAGGCATTGTTCAACGCGGGCGCCATGACGAGGACGGGGGGCCCGAGGGGACAGGCGTCGCGGATGCGGACGCCGCGGACGAAGGCGGGCCGGTCTTCGCGGAGCGCGCGGCCGCCGCGCGCTCGACCGCCGGCGCCAGGTCGGCGTGCAGCCTGGCTTTCGAGACGATGCCGTCGGCGCCGACCTTCTGGCCGAGCGCGCTCAGCTGCTCGACCTCGCAGCCGGAGACAAGGACGATCCCGAGGTTCGCGAGCTGCGCGTTCTCCCGGAGCAGCTTGGCCAGCTTGTCGCCGTTGATGGTCGGCATGTTGATGTCGAGCGCGACCACGGTGATGCCGTCTCGCTTGATCACCGACGTCGCGCCGATGGGCGTGGCCAGCTCGAAGACGCAGAAGCCAGCCCTGACCAGGACGGCGCACATCGCCTCGCGGGCGATCTCGTCGTCGTCAATCACGAGCACCCGGATCATGGGAGCGCCCTCCAGGACCGCCGGCCACGTCCGCGATGCTCCCCTCGTAACGAGGGGGGCGAGCCCGGGCCCGGGCGCTCCAGCGCGCGAGCCGCCCCGCAGCATCGGGGCCCTGGTTCCGGTTGAAAAGGCAACTGCATGGCGTCTCCAGTCCTCCCCGGCACCCGTTCACCGCCCGACGAGAAAATCGACCTGTCCGAACTGGCTTGAATCGAGGCCGAAGCGCCGCGCGAGCCGCACGTCGACCAGGCGCTTCACGGAGATGGGCAGCCGGACATCCGACGCCCGGAGCTTCCAGTCCGCGTCCGCGAGCTCGTAGAGGAAATCCGCCGCCTGCACCGTGAGCGCCTGCGTGTCGGGGATGGCCGCGAAGGTGCCGAACTCCGCGTGCTCGTTCACGAGCGAGCGCACGGCCACGACCACCGGCGCGCCGAGCCGATCCACGTACGGGAGCCAGACGTGGGTCAAGAACGTCGGGCTCAGCAGGCCATTGTCGTTCGGCAGCCAGATCGCGTCAACCTCGGCGCGCTGGAGGTGTACCAGCGCGGCGCGGAGGTCCTGGACACGTGGCTTGTTCGAGAGCTCTTGCCTCACGAAGGTCAGCTTCTCCACCTGCATGAGGGTCTCTTGCCGGGCGATGTGGCTGGCGAACCCCTGGCGGTACACGACGCCTACCCGGCGGACGTCGAGCCCCAGCGTGCGCAGGCCCACCATGGCCGTGACCGCCGGCACCTCGTACGAGATCGCCACCGAGTTGGGGACGGTGCGCTGGAGCTCCTCCGCGAAGGACGCCATCAGGATCAGCGCGACCGGCGGCGCCGGGGCGCTGCGTGCCCAGTTGCGATACAGGAGCACGGTCGAGTTGTTGACCAGCACCACCGCCCGCGGGCGATCTCGCGCGACGATCCGCCCCACGATCTCGGGGCTCGACTCCTCGACGCGCAGCGGGGAGATGGTGACGCGGTATTCATCGGAGAGCTCGACGCGGAGCGACTTCAGCATGTCGTCGAGCTGCGAGTCCGAGGGAGCGATGATCGAGATGACGGGCTTCCCGTTCGGAGGCGGCGTCTCGGACAGCGGAGCCGGATCGCTGGCGACCTGGGGGGCCGGGCCGGACGAGCAGCTCAGGATCAGCGAGAGGCCCAGGAGGGCGGAGGCGCGCCAGAGCCAGCGCGGGCAGCGGGGACGCGTTGACTTCATTTCCATTCGTCCACCCCCAGATCCGCCAGCACGTGTCTTGGGAGCTTCCGGATCGCGCCCTCGATAAATTGGCGATCGCTCAGGAACGTGACGGCCACGAGCCCGACCTTGGCCGTCGAGAGGCTCAGCATCGTGAAGTGCATCTTGCTCTTGGACTCGAAATCGGAGCGGAATCGCTCGGGAAGGAGCACCGCGTCCGCCGTTTGAAACTGGAGCAGCTGCAGCAGATCTTCGATCTTCGTGACGCGCCGGACCTCCGGCGCGTCGCTCACGCCGAGCAGCCCGGCGACGAACTTCGGGAGCGCTTTTCGTTCGACCAGGTCGATCATCCCGTACCTGAGGGATAAAAGCATGTCCCTGGTCAGCGATTTCGTCGAGACCAGGAGGTATTGTTCCGCGTCGCTCCCCGCCTTCAGGCCCTGGAGGTCGGCGTTCCGATTGAGCGAGGCCAGGACCGGCCTCGGCGAGAGCGCGGCGCTCGGCGGGCTCGTCTCCAGCGCCGTCTTGAAATCGCTCAGCTTGCCAAACACCGTGACGTCGACGCCGGGCATCGACTCCTCGATCTTCTGCTCGAGCGCCCGAGCGCGGAGCGGCGTCACGGCATAGACATAGAGCGTGGCATCGGGGCCGGCCGTGCTCGGTGGACTGAGCAGCAGGAGGCAGATCCCGAGGAGCAGCGCCGCCGTGAGCAGGACCGACGGCGCGCGCCGGGGCTGGATGGCCCGGCGAGGCAGGCATCGGGCCTTCACGAGCCGAGCCCAGGCGGCGAGAACCACGAGGATGTGGCGAAATGCCCCGGGCCGAGCAGGAGCTGCCAGGTGGTTGCTGGGCCGCGCACGAGGCGACATCCAACGGTGCGCGATCCGCGCTGGAGTTGCGAGGTGCTTCAAGGCCCGCCCGATCGCCGACCGACCTCCCCGCGTGGCGCGGCTGCGTGTTCTTTCCACCCGCCTCATGCCCTCCTGGTCATCGTAGTAGACAGCGTAGCCGACGGCTAACCCTCCCTGTCAAGCGCCCTAGGAGGTGGCCCTGTGTTCCGAACGAGCGTGGCCAAACGTGGATCTTGGAGAGGGGAACAACACCCGGGCGGCCCCTGCACCGGCCAGGGAGCGCCGGCGCGGCCCACGCCCGCGTGGCCGCTTACGAAAGGTGCTCGGATGCGCGCTTGACACGTGCCCCTGTCTCTGAGCTCGATGTCGCGCCTCGCCCTCTCACCTGTTGTGCGCCCGCGTGTGGCGGCGCTCTGCCCGGCGGAATCAAGCGCTGGCAACCGCGATTGCCGCGAACCATTCGGCCTCGTCGACCTACATGTGGAGCGATGGGGCACGTGATGCCCGAACACTTCACCTGGTCACGCACCGGCAGTGGAATCCGTGCGTGCGCCCACCCTCCCATCGCCAGGATGGAACCAGGCGCTCGAACTGCCACGGTCCCGGAGGATCGCGGCGCCCGGATCTCCTCGGCGGCGGTCTACGTGGGATCCGCCTGGCGACGGGAGGGCGCCGGTGGGGGCTTGTTCAACACAGGAATCCCCTCCGCGGGCTGGCGGGCGCCGTGGTCCTGGAAGTACTCCTCCAGACGCCGGTCGGCGTCGTCCCCGAACAGGATCCGGCTCGCCTCCCGGAGGCCGGGCGACCTCGCGAGCTCGTCGCGGCGGACGAGGAGCGCGATCTTCGTGCGCCGCCGCAGGAGGTCCTCGAGCTTCACGACCATCTCGCGCCGCGCGGCGTACGCGATCTCGCACCGCACGTCCTCCGCCCCCTCGACAAGCGCGTCGGCCATCCTCCGGTCGCTCCGGATCTCCTCGAGCAGCTCGAGCGCCTGCGCGCCATACCGGCGCCACAGGCGCGCGCTGAGCTCCTCGGAGGAGCTCTGCGGCGTCAGCGCGTCGAGGTCGAGGAGGCGCGCTCTTCGGAAGAACTCCTGACGAACCTCCTCGCCCGGCTCGCCGTACCAGCGCTGCGCCGGGCGGGGCAGCGCGACGCCGAGCTCCTGCACGGCGGCGCAGATCTCGTCGCCCACGTTGATGCAGTCGGTGAGCTTGCCGCCGAAGATGCTCACGTGGGCCTGCGCGCGGTTCACCTCGATGGCGTGCTTGCGCGAGAGCTGCAGCCAGTCCTCGCCGCCGCCGCCGTCCTCGACCGCGAGGGGGCGCACCCCGCAGCGCTCGGCGATGATGTCCGCCTCGCGGAGCGGCCGCGGCAGGTCGAGCCGCTTGTTGATGTTCGAGAGCACGAAGCGCCGATCCTCGGGCGTCACCGCGGCGTGCGGGCCCTCGACCCGGGTGTCGGTCGTGCCGATGCACGTCCTCGGGCCCATCGGGATCACGAAGAACAGCCGGCCGTCGTCCGCGAAGAACGTCAGCACCCGCCGGCTCGGGGTCAGCCGAGCCACGATGAGGTGGATGCCTTTCGAGAAGATGTGCCTGTGGCTCGTCCGCTGGCCCGTGAGCCCGTTGTGCGCGTCCACGAACGGCCCGCAGGCGTTCACGAGCACGCGAGAGCGGATCGTGAGCTCCTCGCCCGACACGACGTCGCGGGCGCGCGTGAGCCACGCGTCCCCCTCGCGCCGCGCGCCGAGCGACTCGACGTAGTTCGCCGCCCGCGCGCCGTGGTCGAGCGCGGCGCGGACGAAGCCCCAGACGAACCGCGCGTCGTTGTCGACGAGGTACGCGTCGGAGTACTCGAATCCTCCGTCGCAGCCGTCCAGGTGGATGATGGGCTCTTCCCGCGCCATCGCCCGGCGGGAGAGCAGGCGGGGGATCTTCGTGAAGAAGCTGCCGATGATCCAGTAGAGCCAGGTGCCGAGGAACAGCTTGAAGAGGCCGTGGCGGAAGCCCCGCTCGTGCGCGGTATAGAACCGGATCTCCTGCACCGCCGACGGATAGCTCCTGAGGAGGAGGTTCCTCGATTTGCAGAGCTTCCGCACGAGCGGAAACTCGAAGCTTTCCATGTACTTGATGCCGCCCCAGGCGAGGTTCGACGACTCCTGGCTGGTGAATCCGGCGAAGTCGCCGCGGTCGATCAGCGCGACCCTGGCGCCCTTCGCGGCGAGGGCCGAGGCGGCGACGGCGCCGTTGATCCCGGCGCCGAGGACGAGGACGTCGAATGTCTCGCGGCTCAAGCTGTCGATGTTCGTGGCCCGCAGCATCGATGGCGATCCGGCGTGAGGCGCGGTGGGCGCGCAGCCGGAGCTCTATCACGTCTTCGCCGCGCCGTCCGGCTCAGCCCATCAGGCCCTCGGCCCACAGGCCGTCGTCGTCCCGCAGCGCGTCGGGCGACGGCATCGGGTGGGCGCGGCGCGGGCTGCTCCTCGGCGCGCCGGCGTGGCCGGTGTGCAGGTGCTGCCACCGCGCCATCTTTGTGTAGACGCCGCCCCGCCGCAGGAGCTCCTCGTGCGCGCCGTGCTCGACGATGCGGCCGCGCTCCATCACGAAGATCTGATCGCAGTCGACGATCGTGCTCAGGCGGTGGCTCATGAGGACGATCGTCCGCTGGCCCTTCAGCGCGCGCAGCGACTCGCCGATGGTCCGCTCGTGCTCGGCGTCGAGCCCGTCGGTCGGCTCGTCGATCACCAGGATGGGCGCGTCCGTCAGCAGCGCGCGCGCGATCGCGATGCGCTGCCGCTGGCCGGCCGACAGGTTCAGCCCGCCGTCGGCGATCTGGGTGCCGTAGCCGTCCGGCAGCGCCTCGATGAGGCCCGCTGCCCCCGCCATCTCGGCCGCCTTGCGGATCTCCGTGTCGGTCGCGGAGGGGCGGCCGTAGGCGATGTTCTCCGCGATCGTCGTCGGCAAGAGGATGCTGTCCTGGAGGACGAGCGAGATGTGACGGCGCAGATCGGCCACGCGGACCGCGCGCGTGTCGATCCCGTCGAGCCGCAGCGCGCCGTGCGTCGGGTTGTGGAAGCGCGGCAGCAGGCTGAGCAGCGTCGTCTTGCCGGCGCCGACCGAGCCCACGAACGCGACCATCTCGCCCGGCCGGATCGTCGCGTCGACCCCGCGCAGCACCGGGTGGCCCGGGCGGTACTCGAACCCGACCGCGTCGAGCGAGAGCACGCGCGGCTCGGGCGGGAGCGCGGCCGCGTCGTGGTGGTCGATCACCGCCTGATCGCGGTCGAGCACCTCGAAGACGCGCTGCGCGCCCGCGACGCCGCCCTGCACCGCGGCGCCGGCGCCCGTCAGCTTGCAGAGCGGGTCGTAGAGCATGCCCAGGTAGCCGAGGAACGCCGTGAGCGCGCCCAGCGTCATGCTGGACTCGCCCGCGCCCGTCCGGGCCTCGACGACGAGGGAGCCGCCGTAGCCGAGCACCAGCGCGATGCCGAGCCCCAGGATCGACCCCACGGCGAGCGTGTGGCGGAGCTCGTCCTGGTGGAGCCTGAGCCACGCCTTCACGCTGTTGCGCAGCGTCGCGTCGAAGCGCGCCTCCTCGTCCGCCTCGCGGCCGAACGCCTGGACGAGGCCGATCGACGCCATCGAGCGCTGCACGGACGTCGTGAGCTGGCTCTCGACCTCCTTCGCCTCGGTGCACTTCGTGCGCAGCGCGCGCCCGAACCGCGCGTTCGTGAGCAGGAGCGGCGGCACGACGGCGAGCGCGATCAGCGTGAGCGTCAGGCTGCGCGAGGCCATGATGCAGATCATCACCGCGAGGGTCAGCGCGCTCCCCAGCACCGCGACGGCCACGTTGAGGATGCCGTGGAACCCGGCGGCGTCCTGGTTGAGCCGGTAGAGGGCGTCCCCCTGCGGCTGCGCCCGGTGATAGCCGATGTGGAGCGCCTGGAGCTTGCGGTACACGTCGCAGCGCACGCGCGTGAGCCCGCCGTAGCCGATGCGGAAGTTGAGCAGGGTGCGGCCCATGCCCACGCACTCCTGCGCCACGCGGAGGACGAGCGTCATCGCCGCGAGCCCGAGCACGCGGCCGAGCAGGCTGTCCGGGAGCGGCGCGAGCAGGAGGCGATGGATGAAGCCCTCGTTGCGCGACCCGCTCGAGATGAGATCGACGATCACGGCGACGGGCCACACCTGGAGGAGGCTGATCGCGATGGAGACGCAGACCAGCAAGGAGAGCGCCCCGAGGCGCGCCCACTCGCCCTTGAAATAGGCGCCCACGCGGAGGAAGAACCGGAGCCGCGCCTCGCCGGCCGAGCGGCTCGGGGCGCGGCTCCGCTCTGCGGCCATCGCCGGAGAACGCTTCGATGACCTGTTCCTGCCTTCGCGCCGCGGCGGAGGGTGGTAGCTCTTGCGCGGAGCCTGTGCGCTCATGGTTCGCTGCGCTCTCTTCCTGTCCACGGTTGACGTGGCCGCCGGCGGCCCGGGATCAGGTCTTGCCTGAAGGTCCATCGGTTCCGACCAGTAGCGAGGTATGAGCGCAGGTGTAACAGCCCATCGCGGCTGCGCTCGCTGCATTGTGCCGGGGAGCCGGTGAGCTCCTGCTGATTTGCTGCGCGGTTGTCCGGGACTCCAGGGCTCATCGCGGCGACGCGGTCACGGCACAGACCGGCGGCGCGGCCGGCTCTCCGCGCCTACCCGCGCGTCCGTTGTTTGGCCAGCGCGAGGCGGCGGCCGAGCGCGCGCGCCGGCGCGAGATCGAGCTCGTCCGGGCTCGCTCGAGTCGGGCCGTCGCGCCGCGCTGCCCTGCTCGCCGGATCCATCTCGGCGCGGGCGGGGGGCTGGATCAGGACTCCATGGTTGAGGAGGGAGACGATCATCGCCTGGAGCGCCGCGCGCTGCGCCCCCTCGACCGGAGAGGGCGAGCAGAACACCGACGCCACCTTGCCGGCGAGATCGCCCGAGAGCTGCCTCGCTCCGTCGAGGAAGCGCCGGAGCTCGGCGCTCATCGTGCCATAGCGCGCAGGCGAGCCGAAGGCGATGCTGTCCGCCCAGAGGAGGTCGTCGCGGCGCGCCAGCGGGACGGAGGCGAGGTGCTCGCGGGTCGCACGGATCCGCTCACCCGTCCTCCAGCGGTCCTGCGGCGCCGCGAGGTCGGCGAGCTGCCGGAGCCGGACGGTCGCCCCGGTCTGCTCGGCGCCCTCCGCGACCGCGGCGGCGAGCGCGGCCGTGTCGCCGTAGAGGGAATAGAAGATCACGGCCACGTTCACGGTCGGGGGGTATGCAGCGCCCATACCGCCGTCCTCGCGCCCGGAGCGCACCTCGCCGCTTCTGACGAGCTCGCTGCGCGTACCCTCCTGCGGGATTCGTCGCGAGCGATCCGTCCGCACGCGCCGCGCGCTGCGGCGCAATTCAAATTGCGCACTGTGGCGGAAGGTTTTATGGGTCCTCGGTGGACACGAACGGACCGCGCTCGGGCGACAGCGAGGGTGCCCCGCGCGGTCCCGAGCGGGAGGGCGACGTGGAGCCGGGCGCTCCGTCCGTCGCGCCGCCGCTTCTGCCGCGCGCGTCCGGGCGAGGCGTCGTGGCGGGCGGCCCCGCGCGGCCGCGGACGATCTGCATCATCGAGGACGACCAGGGCGTCAGCGAAGCGCTCGCGGGTGTGCTGTCGGATGAGGGCTACGCGGTGATGACGGCCGCGAACGGCGCCGAGGCGCTGGCCAGGCTCCGCGATATGCCGGCGCCGGCGCTCATCGTGCTCGATCTGATGATGCCGGTGATGGACGGCTACGCGTTCCGCGCGGAGCAGCTGCGCACCCCCGCGATCGCCGATGTCCCGGTGGTCGTGCTCACGGCGGGGGCGGCGCCGCGCGCGGCCGAGCTCGGACCCGTCGACATCCTGAAGAAGCCTGTCGATCTCGTCGCGCTGCTCGACGCGGTGGGGCGCTATGTCTGACGGGTCGCGCTGACGTGAGGAGGAGCGAGAGATCCTGTCGATAACCCGTTGAAATCTCCCATGGAAATCATGGTGGTGGTAAGATCCGTCCCCACTCCATGCTGTACGAGCGTCCTCTTGTTCTTTTCCTGAGCCCTTTGCTTGCTGTCGTGACGATCGGCTGTGCGACCGATCCTCCAGCTCAGCCCGAGGGGTGGGACAGCGCGGTGGCGCTGCGGCCGGCGGTCGATCTCGACGCCAGGCCGGAGGTGGTCGAGGTCGATCTGACCGCGCGCGTCGAGGAGCTGGAGATCGTGCCCGGCAAGAGGACGCCCGCCTGGACGTATGACGGCGGGCTGCCGGGCCCGCTGATCCGCGCCAGGGTGGGAGATCGCGTGATCGTGAATTTCCGCAACGAGCTCTCGGCGCCCACCACGGTTCACTGGCACGGCGTGCGCTTGCTGGCGGAGATGGACGGCGCGCCCGGGCACAGCCAGGCCGAGACGCCGCCGGGCGGCAGCTTCACCTACGACTTCATCGTCCCCGACGCGGGGCTTACCTGGTATCACCCGCACGTCGACTCCGCCGTGCAGTCGGGTAACGGCCTCTACGGCCCGCTGCTGGTCGAGGATCCGGGCGAGCCTGCGGCGCTCGGCGACGAGCTCGTCCTCGTGCTCAGCGACATCACCGTGCGCGACGACGGCACGCTCGAGGACCCGGACGTGGGCGGCAATCTGGGCACGCTGTTCGGGCGCGAGGGCGACCTGTTGCTCGTGAATGGGCGGGTGAACCCGGTGATCGAGGCGCGCGCCGGGCTCAGGCAGCGGTGGCGCATCGTCAACGCGGCCAGGTCCCGCTACTACCAGCTCGCGCTCACGGATCACCGCTTCACGCGCATCGGCGGTGACGGCGGGCTCATGGAGCACCCCGTCGAGACGGAGATGATCCTGCTCACCCCCGGCGAGCGCGCCGACGTGCTGGTGGCGCCGCGCGGCGCGCCGGGCTCGACGCTCTCGGTGCGCTGGGTGCCCTACGATCGCGGCTATGGCGCCACCTTCGGGAGGCCCGAGGTCGAGGCCTTCCGCCTCCGCCTCGCGGACGAGCCCGCGGCCGAGGACGAGCCGCTCCCCGAGGTCGCGCGGGCCATCGGGGCGCTCGAGACGGCGGGGGCGACGCGCGTCGATCTGAAGCTGACGCTGCGGGAGGGGCCGGGCGACGTGGTGATGGGCATCAACGGCGTGGCCTCGTGGGAGGCGGAGCCGCTCGTGGCGGCGGTGGGCGAGACGTCGGTGTGGACCGTCGAGAACACGATGGACTTCGATCACCCGTTCCACCTGCACGGCTTCTTCTTCCAGGTGCTCGGCGAAGGCGGGAAGCCGGTGAGGCCGCTGGAGTGGAAGGACACGGTGAACGTGCCTGTCGACGGCGGGGCGCGCTTCGTGGTCCGTTACGACAACCGGCCGGGAATGTGGATGTTCCATTGCCATATCCTCGACCACGCCGATGCCGGCATGATGGGGATGCTGAACGTCGTGCGGTGATGGCGCCGGACCGGATGGGCTGCTCCGGCCGGGGGGCGGTGGAACCGAGGTGTCTTCCGGTGGTAAGCTGGCGGCATGCCTGAGCTGCCCGTCGCCTTGCGGTCGATCGATGTCACCGAGCTCGATGCGTTCGTCGAGCTCGTGGTCTGCTCGTATGCGGACGAGCGCGCGAGCGCCATGGACGCACGGACGGAGGACGCGCAGCGCAACGCGCGCTCCCAGGTGGAGGCGCTCTTGCCGCAGGGGCTCGCCACCCCCGACCACCACCTCTATTCGGTTCTGGAGGGGAATGCTGCGGTCGGTCATCTCTGGATCGGGGTGACCCACGTGGACGGGTTTCGAAGCGCGTTCATCTACGATATCCACCTGCGTGAAGATGCCCGCGGCCGGGGCCTCGGGCGCCGGGTCATGGCGCTCGCCGAGGAGGCCGCCCACGGCCTGGGCGCGCGGGATATCGAGCTCCACGTCTTCGCGCAGAACTCGCGGGCGCGCCGGCTCTACGAGTCGCTCGGCTACCGGGTCACGAGCCTGAGCATGAGAAAGCACCTCGGCTGAGGTCCGGGCCAAGGGGCATGGTCGCTTTGGTCACAAAGCAGGCTTCAGAATTCGATGCGCTCTACATCGGCGGAGTCCACGGCTGCACGATCTGCGGGGTGAAATAGCCATCGAGCAGGAAGGCATGAAGGCGGGAAGGTGGGGGAGACAGCGTGACCTTGTTCATCCACTCATGTCGTCTCCGCTCCTTTATGTTGATTCCTCTCTGTCGCCTCGGTAAGACAGGCAGGAGCATGAGGAAGAGATCTGCGCGATGGCTGTGGGCGGCGCTGTGCCTGCCGGGCGTCGGGTGCACGACGATCGTCGGGCTGGACAAGCCCTATCATCCGATAGAGGAACAGGGCGGCAGCGGCGGCGGTGACGGTGGCAGCGGCGGCGGCGTGGTAACCGGCAGTCGCTGCGTCGGGCTGCCTGCGACGTGCGGGCCGACGGCAGACGAGAGCTGCTGCGCGAGCGAGCTGGTGACCGGTGGTACGTCCAACCGGAGCAACGACCCGGCTTTCCCGGCCACGGTGAGCGACTTCGGGCTGGATCGGTTCGAGGTCACGCTGGGGCGGTTCCGGGCGTTCGTGGACGCATATCCCGGGAGCCGGCCAGCAGCGGGCGCCGGCGCGCACCCGCGGATCCCGGGCAGCGGGTGGGATGCGGAGTGGGAAGACCGGCTGCCGCCGGACCGGGAGGAGCTCCTGAAAGGGCTTTTCTGCGATTCGGAGGAGACGGCGTGGGTGTGGACGGACGAGCCCGGCGCGAACGAGCGTTTCGCGATGAACTGCGTGAGCTGGTACATGGCGTTTGCGTTCTGCGCGTGGGACGGCGGTCGACTGCCGACGGAGGCGGAGCTGGGTTACGCGGCGGCCGGCGGCGCCGAGCAGCGTCCGTATCCGTGGTCCACCTCGGCGGACGATGAGACCCTCGATCGGGACCACGCGGTGTATGCCTGCAATGGCAGCGATGCGGCGGGGTGCGTGATCGAGGACGTCCTGCCGGTCGGATCGAAGTCACCGCAGGGAGACGGGCTGTTCAAACAAGCGGACCTGTCGGGGGGCGTGTGGGAGTGGACGCTGGATTGGCATGGAGATTACCCGCCCGACTGCGTGGACTGCGCCGTCACGACGGGCGGCACGGAACGGGTGATGCGAGGCGGCGGCTGGCGCAGCGCCGCGGAGGCGCTGCTCCTCTCCACCCGCGACCACCGCCCCCCGGCGACCCGCGCGATCGGCATCGGGGTCCGGTGCGCGCGGGAGCCGTGAGCGAGCAGGGCTGCCATCCGCCGTCAGGCACCCCCGACACCCCGAGGACAGCGACGGTTCGCCACCGCGAATTCGTCCTTGGACGAAGCGCTACTGGCCTCGCGCCCTCGCGGCGGCCGTCGCATAAGGTGGCTCGCGCCCCGCGCGCACCGCGGCGAGGTCGGCGCGCATCATCCGCGCGTCGGGATACCGCTCCTGCTTGAGGAAGGCGAGGGCGCGGTCCACGACGGCGCACAGCCCCGGCGGCGCCGTGGGGGCGTGCTGCGCGAGGGGCGGCGCCTTCTCGGTGGCGACGGCGATGAGCAGGTGCGCGTCGCTCAGGTTGCCGTGGATGGTGCGGCCCGCGAGCAGGCGGAACATCGTCGCGCCGAGGCCGAACAGGTCGGTCCGGCCGTCGATCTCGCGGATGAGGCCCAGGGCCTGCTCGGGCGCCATGTAGTCGTCGGTGCCGATCGACACGCCCGTGCTGGTCTTCGTCATCTCCGGCACGCCGGCGACGTCCTCGAGCAGCGGGTCGAGCACGCGCGCGAGGCCGAAATCGAGCACCCGCACGCGCCCGTCGTTGCCGATGTGCAGGTTCTCGGGCTTGAGATCGCGGTGAACGATGCCGTGGTCGTGCGCCACGGTCAGCACGTCGAGGACCCGCTCGGCGAGCGCGATCACCTGGCCGACAGGGAGCGTCCCGTGCCGGACCATGCGGTCGAACACCGTCTCTCCCTCGAGCACCTCCATGGCCATGTAGACCGCGCCGTCGTCGGTTGCGCCGGACTCCAGCACCTGGGGGAAGCCATCGCAGAGCGGCGCGACGGCGGCCAGCGCGTTCCCGATCGGCCCCTCGCGCAGGAACCGCTTGCGCACCTCGTCGATGCCGGCGAGCTCGGCGTGCAGGACCTTGACCGCCGCCACGCACCCATCGGCGCGGCGGCAGAAGAAGACGCTCGCCATGCCGCCGACCCCGAGGACGCTCTCCACCGCCCATGGGCCGATCCGCCTGCCGACGCGCTGCTCTGCGAGCTCCTCTTCGGTCACCATGGGGCGATGGTATCACCGGCATCGCCCCGCGGGGTCTCGTCTGGGCGGCGGCTCCGGCCGAGTCGCTCGGCGCGCGGGCCGCGTCCCTGGGCCCAGAAGAGGGCCTCGCCGCGCGGCGCGAGGGCGGCGGCGCGCCGCGCCGAGGAGGCGCCGCTCGAGGAGGCGCCGCTCGAGGAGGCGTCGCTCGGCGCCGAGGAGGCGTCGCTCGGCGCCGAGGAGGCGTCGCTCGGCGCCGAGGAGGCGTCGCTCGGCGCCGAGGAGGCGTCGCTCGGCGCCGAGGAGGCGTCGCTCGGCGCCGAGGAGACTACATGATGGCTGTCATGCGCTCCCTCCCGCCGGTCCACCGCCCTCTCGCGGACGCGCTCGCGCTCGGCCCGGCCCTGCTCGCGCGCGCCCGTTCGGCCCCGGAGGCCCCGTGGATCGCCGCAAGCCTCGTCGAGGGCCCCGCCGTGGTGCTCGGGGCGGTCCAGCGCGCCGCGCGCGTGGTCGACCTCGCGGCCTGCGCTGCGCGCGGCGCGCCGGTCCTGCGGCGCTCCACGACCGGCACCGCGGCGTTCCTCGGCGGGCGCGGCGTCCTCTGGACGCTGGCGTTGCCGCACGTGGCCGCGCTCGCGCCCGACGCCACCGCCCGGACGCTCTTGAACCGCAACGTGCGCGGCTTCCTCAAGGGCTTCGCCCGCGCCGGCGCGCCGGCGCACTACGGCGGGCGCGAGTGGATCGCGCTCCAGCACCGCCCCGCCGCATGGCTCGGCGTCGACGCCACGCGGGACGGCGCGGTCCTCATCGAGGTCTTCGCAGGCCACGACGCGCCGCTCGCGATCCCCGCGGAGCTCGCGGCCCCGGACGAGCGCGCCGTCGATCGCTGGCTGGGCAAGGCGCCGGCGGCGCTCTCCGAGGTCCTCCCGGCGCGCGTCTCGCTCGAGGAGCTCGCGCGCGCCGTCGTCGAGGCGATCGCCCTCCGCGCGGCGCTCCCGCTGGTCGACGCCGGCGAGGCGCCGGAGCTCGCCGCCGAGCGCTTCCAGCCCATCTCCGCGCCCGACGACCCGGTGCCGCCGGGCGCCGGCGCCGCGGTGCTCGCGCGCGTGCCGATCGGCTGGATCGAGGCCGCGGCGCTCGGCGAGGCGCCGGCGCGCGCATGGCTCGGCGGCGATGTCCTCGCGGCGCGCTGGCTCCTGGAGGATCTCGGCCGGGGCGCGGCCCCTGCGTCCCCGGATGCCGGGACGTTGCCGCTCGAGGGGGCCAGCCTCTCCGACCTGCGCACACTCGCGCAGCGCGCACTCTCGGCGGAGCGCGACGGCGGAGCATGCCACCCGCGCGTCGCCCACGACGTCGAGGTGGGCTGAGCAGCTGGCGTCGAGCTGCGCAGTCTGCTGCTGCGCAGTCTGCTGCTGCGCAGTCTGCTGCTGCGCAGGCCGCCCGCCTCAGGCCAGCGCCTGGCACGGCGCGAGATCGCTCGCCAGGAGCCCATGCACTGCGCCGGTCGTGCCCCCGGCGAGGAGGCCGGCCAGCGCAGGGCGGGGGCGCGGATCCGGCTCGGGAACGTGCCGTCCTCCGTCGACGCGATAGCGCCAGCGGGGACCCCGGGCGACGAGATCGGTGAGCGCGCCGAGGAATCGATCGACGTCCGCCATGCTGGTGCCGACGCCGAAGCTCACGCGCACCGCGCCGGGCACCGCCGCGCCTCCGGACACCTCCGGCGCATGCGCCCCGGCGAGCGCGCTCATGAGCGGGTGCGCGCAGAACGAGCCGTCGCGGACGCCGATGCCGTGCTCGGCGCTCAGCGCCGCGGCGACCACGCCGGGATGGAAGCCCCGCACATTGAACGTCACGACGCCGATTCGCGGGCTCGCGGGGCCCCACATCGCGAGCTGCTCGACGCCCGGCACCGCGCGGAGGCCGCGCGTGACCCGGTCGAGCAATGTCGCCTCGTGCGCCGCCACGGCGGACATGCCGATCTCGCCGAGCGCACGGCAAGCCGCGGCCAGCGACACCGCGCCAACGACATTGGGGGTGCCGGCCTCGTGGCGCGGCGCGCCGCTCGCCCATTCGACACCATCGAGCGTGACGCGCCGGACGGCGCCCCCGCCGGCGAGGTAAGGGCGCCCGGCGTCGAGCCAGTCCCCGCGACCGACCAGCACGCCGCCGCCGAATGGGGCATAGAGCTTGTGGCCGGACAGCGCGAGGTAGTCGGCCCCGAGCGCGTCGAGATCGATCGCGCGGTGGGGCGCGAGCTGGGCCGCATCCACGGCCACCCGCGCCCCGCGGCGATGGGCCACAGCGGCGAGCTCCGAAAGCGGCCACAGCTCGCCCGTGACATTGCTGGCCCCCGTCACGGCGAGCAGCCCGTGGCGCGAGGAGACGCCGCGCAGGGCGTCGTCGGCCCGCGCGATCGCCTCGTCCGCGCTCGCGGGCACCGGCAGGACAATGGACCGACCACGCCGCCACGGCAGCTGATTCGCGTGGTGCTCCGAGGCGAAGGTCACCACCGTCGTGTCCTCGGGCAGCGCCGCGGCGAGCAGGTTGAGCGCATCGGTCGTGTTCCTCGTGAACACCACCGTATCTTCGGCGCGCGCTCCGACGAAATCGCCCACCTCCCGGCGAGCGGCGGCATAGAGCTCGGTCGTGACCGTGGACGCGAACCCCGCGCCGCGATGCACGCTGCTGTACCAGGGCAACAGCGTTGTGACCGCATCGAGCACCGCGCGGAGGCACGGGGCGCTCGCCGCGTAATCGAGGTTCACATAACCCACCTGCTCGCCGGTGACGAGCGGCACGGTGAGGTCCCCACCGACGACGGGTAAAGGAAGAGCGCCGATTGCGGGCGGCGCCGGCACGGCCGCAGCAGGACGCCAATCCACGACGGGAGCGAACGACATATCACCTCACGAGTCCAGGAGACTCCGGGCGACCAGAGTCCGCGCTTGCCAGCCGCTCATGCGGCCGGCCAGGTCGTCACCCGGGACACCCCACCGCGGTTCGGAGGGTTGTCGGCCAGCGAGCCGGGGCTACGCGCTGGCGCTCATGACCTGCGCACACAGTACCTCGATGGCTGCCTCGTGGCAAGGGCCTGCGCGACAGCGCAGCGGCTCGCTCAATGACCCCACCACCGAGGCCGGGGCTCCACGGCGACGTGGAGGCGGCCGGGGCTACACGGCGACGTGGAGGGGCTGGACCACCGCCGCGAACACCGGGAGCGCCTCGCAGCGGGCCGCGTGCGCGGCCAGCGCCGGCCGCCTCGCGGCGTCGGCGATGGCCGGGTGCGCCTCGCCGAGGAAGCGCAGCGCGCAGGCGACCGCGATGTCGGCGTGGCTGAAGGCGCCGAGCCAGAAGTCGCCGCTCCGGGCGGCGCGCTCGCGCTCCAGCAGCTCGAGCGTCTCGGAGATCTGCGCGGCGCAGCGCTCGACCCAGACCGGGCTGCGGCGGTCGCCCGCGCGCAGCACGTGCTCGTAGAGCAGGCTCACCGCCTTGTCCGCGAGGCCCGTGGCGAGCGCGCACACACGCAGCCCGGCGCGGCGCGCCTCGCCGGAGGGCGGCAGGAGCGCGCGCTCGGGCCCCACCATGTCGTCGAGGGCGTCGAGGATCGCCGCGCTCTCCACGAGCGACTCCCCGCCATCCGTCACGAGCACCGGGACGCGCCGGAGCGGGTTGTGCTTCGCGATGGACTCCGCGTCGGCCCACACCGACCACGGGCGGTGCTCGTACGCGAGCCCGTGATGCTGGAGCGCCACGGCGACGCGGCGCACGAACGGCGAGTCGTACTGGCCAATCAGGATCATGGCTCCTCCTCTAACCAAGAACGCCGTGCGCGGCTACCAGACCGTGCACGTCTTGGCCGGTCGCATCGGCGTGCCGGACGCGCACTTGAAGGCCTCGCCGAACTCCGGGAGGTTCGCGAGCGGCCCGTTCACGCGGAAGCGCGGCGGGGAGTGCGGGTTCACCTGCACCATGAGCCGGAGCGCCTCGTCGCGCATCTTGCCGCACCAGGCCTGCCCGTGCGCCAGGAAGAACTGCTGATCTTCCGTGAAGCCGCCCGCGACCGTCTGCTCCGCCGCGCCCTTGCGCATCGTGCGGTACGCCATGAACGCGAGCTTCAGCCCCCCGAGATCCGCGATGTTCTCGCCCAGCGTCAGCTTGCCGTTCAGCTTCAGCCCCGGCAGCGCCTCGTAGGCCGAGTACTGCGCCTCGACGCAGCCGGTCTTCGCCTTGAACGCCGCCGCGACCTCCTTCGACCACCAGTCCTCCAGGTTGCCCTTCTGGTCGAACTGCGAGCCCTCGTCGTCGAACCCGTGCGTGAGCTCGTGCCCGACCACCATGCCGATGCCGCCGAGGTTCACCGCCACGCCCGACGTCACGCTGTAGAACGGCGGCTGCAGGATGCCGGCGGGGAAGACCATGTGGTTGCGCTGCGGATCGTAATAAGCGTTCACGGAGGGCGGGCTCATCTGCCACTCGTCGCGATCGACCGGCTTGTCGATCTTCCCGAGATCCCACCGCGTGTGGAAGGCGCGCGCCGCGAGCGCGTTCTTCGCGTACGATCTCGGATCGACCTCGAAATCGTACGTCCGCCACTTGTCGGGATACCCGATGAGGTACGCCATCGCGCCGAGCTTGGCGAGGGCGCGCTGCCGCGTGCCCTCATCCATCCAGTCGAGCGCCCGCACCTCGCGCGCGAATGCGTCGCTGACCTCGCGCACCATCGCCTCGGCCGCGGGTTTGCTCTCGCCGGGGAAGCTCGTCTTGACGAACGGCTGCGCGAGCAGCTCGCCGAGCGCGTTATCGGTCGCGTCCACGCAGCGCTTCCAGCGCGGCCGGACCTCCTTTTGCCCGGTCAGCGCCGATTGCAGCGTGAAGCTCTCGTCGACGAACGCCTTGGTCAGCGCGGGCGCGCTGGAGCGCACCACGTGCCACGCCAGGTAATTCTGCCACGCGGCGGGCTTCGCCGATTTGAGCAGCCGCGAGAGCCCCTCGAAGAACCGGACCGAGGTCACGTTCACCTCCTTGACGTCCGGGCGGCCGAGCCCCTGGAAGTACGCGTCCCAGGGGAACTCCGGCGCTGCCTTCGCGAGCGCCGCCCGGTCCAGCTTGTTGTAGAGGCCCTTCGGGTCCCGCCGCTCGACCCGCGTCTTCGACGCCTTCGCGAGCTCGGTCTCGATCTGCATCACGTCGAGCGCCGCCGCCTTCGCCGCGGGCTCCTGCGCCCCGGCGAGCCGCATCATGCGCGCGACGTGCTCCTCGTAGGTCTTGCGGATGGCCTTCGATTTGTCGTCCTCGTTGACGTAGTAGTCGCGGTCCGGCAGGCCGAGCCCGTTCTGGTCGAGCTGGGCGATGACGCGCGTCGCGTCCTTCATGTCCTGCGCAGAGGCGATGTCGAAGAGCGCCCAGATACGGCGGCTGTGGAGCTCGGTGACGAGCGCCCCGACGCCCTTCGGGTCGCGCACCCGCCGCGCCTTCGCGAGGAGATCTGCGATGGGCTTCGCGCCGGCGGCCTCGACCGCGGCCTCGTCCATGCACGAGCCGTAGTAGGCCCCGATCTTCTTGCTCACCGGATCCCGGTCGCCGGCCTGCGCGGCCTCCTCGAGGATGCGTCGGAGCTCCGCCTCATTGCGCCGCTCGATCTCGTTGAAGCTCCGCATCCAGTAGGCTTCGTCGCCCGGGATCTCCGCCTTGGCCAGCCATCCGCCGCAGGCGAACTGGTAGAAGTCCTCGCAGGGGCTCGCCGAGCGGTCGAGCGCGGCCTCGTCGAGCCCGACGTTCGTGAGCTTCGTCTCGACCACGGGGAGGCCCTGCGGCGCAGGCGGCGCCGCCGTCCTGGCCGCGGCGGAGGGGGGCGCCGGCGGCGGGCCCGCGGCCGGGCCGCAGGCCGGCAGCGCAGAGAGGGCCAGGGTGATCGCGAGGGGAGCTGCGAGCGGTCGTTGCGTGCGCATGCGGCGCTCTACCATGGACCGCCGGCTGCGCGGACATGGACCGCCGGCCGCGCGGGTCCAGCGATGTCGACCGGCCTTCACCTTCGCCGCCTTTGCCGCCTTCTCTTTCGCCCGGAACGCGGCCGGCCTCACTCCCGGTCGAGCTTCCCCATCAGGCTCAGGGTGAAGTAGGCCCCCATGTACTTGAGGTGCGGGCGCACCTCGAGGTGCACCCGGTACCAGCCCGCGCTCCCCTCCACCTCGCTCACCAGGGTCCGCGCCTTGCGGAGCGGCCTGCGCGAGCGCACGGCGGGCGACACGACATCCATGTCCGCGACATACCCGCTGAGCCAGGCGTTCAGCTCGCGCTCGAGGTCGCCGCGCTCCTTCCACGTACCGATCTGCTCCCGCTGCATCACCTTGAGGTAGTGGGCGAGCCGGCTGACGAGGAACACGTAAGGCAGCTGCGTGCCGAGCCGGTAGTTGATCTCCGCGGCGCGCCCCTCGTCGCTCTGCCCGAAGTACTTGGCCTTCTGCACCGAGTTCGCGGAGAAGAAGCAGGCGTTGTCCGTGTCCTTGCGGAACGTGAGCCCGATGAAGCCCTCCTCGCTGAGCTCGAACTCGCGGCGCTCGGTCAGCATGATCTCGGTCGGGATCTTCGTCTGGATCGCGCCCAGCGCCTCGTACTCGTGGAGCGTGAACCCCTCGACCGTGCCGCCCGACTGCGGACCGATGATGTGCAGACACCAGCGGTGGCGCGCGAAGCTCTCGGCGAGCCGTGTCGCCATCGCGTAGGTGGGGGCGCCCCAGGAGTACGCCGCGTGGTTGCCGACGACGTCCTCCTCGTAGGAGAACGCCCTGACCGGGACGGTGCTCGCCCCGTAGGGCAGGCGCAGGAGAAAGCGGGGGAGGAGCAGGCCCACATAGCGGGCGTCCTCGGACTCGCGGAACGCTGTGTATTTCACGTACTGCGGCCCCTCGAAGAGCGCCTTGATGTCGCCGAGGTGCGGCACCTTCCGGTAGTCCGTCAGCCCGAAGAACTGCGGGCCCGCGACGGCCAGGAAGGGCGCGTGCGCCATCGTCGCCACCGCCGCGCACTTCTGGAGGAGCGCGATGTCCTGGGGTCCGGGGCCGAACTCGTAGTTCGAGACGACGGCGGCGAACGGCTTGCCGCCGAAGGAGCCGAACTCGGACGAATAGACGATCTTGTAAAGGCCGCTCCTCACGAGCTCGGACGAGTCCTCGAAATCCGCGAGCAGGTCGTCCTTCGAGCAGTTGAGGACCTCGACCCGGATGTTCTCGCGGAAGTCGATGTGATCGACCGCGAACTTGAGGCCGCGCCACGCGGCCTCCAGCCGCTGGAACACCGGGTGGTGCAGGATCTCGTCGATCTGGCGCGACAGCCGCTGGTCGATCTCCGCGATCCACAGGTCGATCAGCGCATTGTCGAGCGCCGCGCCGGCGTCGGGCCGGCCGGCCGCCTTGTCCAGCGCGGCCTTCACGCCGCGCTTCATGTCCCGGTACGCCTCGTTGGCCGGGGAGATCCTTGTCTCCGCCAGGAGCTCCGCGAGGAGAGAGCCGCTGCTCTCCTTCGCCGGCTCTTCGTGCTGCCCCGCTTGCATGTCCACAAATTACCACGGTCGCTCGCCGGCTGGAAGCGATGGACAGCCGGCGCCCGCGCGCGGCGCGGTCCCGGGCGCGCCCCGCCCTCCCGCGCCCCGATCGCGCATCGACGTGACGACGTGACGACGTGACGGAGCGGCGCCCCTTGGACGCCCGCGCGGAACGGTGCAGAGCGCTCCGTCAGCACGCAAGCACGCAAGCACGCAAACGAAGCGTCGAGTGGACATGAAATGTACATGGCGATCGAGCGACTACAGTGTTACAAATCATGTGTGGGTGCTCTCACGGAAGCCGCGGAAGCAGGGGTTTTCGCGCGAAGGCGCCCTCCCACATTCCCGGATCCGGGGCCGTCGCCTTCGCGACGGCGCCCGTCCCGGTCGTGGCCGCGCAGCGCCGACACCGCGCGTCGCTAGCGCTCCGAACAGCCAAAAACCCGGGGAAATCAGCCGCAGGGACACGGAGGGACAGAGCACATCTTCTGTCTATCTCTCTGTGTCCTCTGTTTCTCTGTGGTTCGAATTCTCTGTCTCTGTGGTTCGAATTCTCTGTCTCTGTGGTTCGAATTCTCTGTCTACCATCGGCGCGCCGTCGCGCGCCGCCGGTCGTGGATTTCGAGGAGAGGAGGGGCGATGGTACGCGTCGGGTTTGGCATCATCATCGGCGTGGGACTCGCCAGCTTGACAAGGATCACCCGTCCGACCGTCAAGAGGGCCATGCGGCTCGGCTTCGTCGCCGCCGCCGCGGTCAAGGGCGCGCTCGGCGAGGGCAAGGAGCGGCTCGCCGACCTCATCGCCGAGGTGAGGGAGGAGATGGCCCGGCAAGAGCAGCGCGCCGGCACCGGCGGCGCGCAGGCGTCCGCGCACGACGGGATGGATCCGCCCGCGAGCTGACGAGAGGGGGTTCCGGTGACCCGGCCTCGCCGGCCGGGACCGGGAGGTGAGCCATGCCGAGCGATCGAGGGGTCTTCATCATTCACAGGGTTCCAGGGCGCGTGCGCCTCGGCGTCCCCGCGCTGCGCAGGGATCCGTCGAGGGCGGCGGAGATCGCGGAGATGGCGCGCGCCTGCCCGAGCGTCGTCGACGCGCGGGGGAGCGCGTGGGCCGGGAGCCTCACGGTCGAGCACGAGCCCGATGTCGCGCTGGAGGCCGTCCTCTCCGAGCTCGCGCTCATCCCGGAGCTCTCGGACTGCGGCTGTCATCCGCTCGATTCCCTCACGCCCCCGCCGTCGCACTGCGCCGCGCCCGCCGAGCCGCCGAGCCCCGACCGGACGGCGCGCCTCGTGGTCAAGGCCGCGGACCGGCTGAACTCGGCGTCGCAGGTCGTCCCGCCGCAGCACGTCGACCTCAAGCTCCTCGTGCCGGCGCTCCTCGTCGGCTCGGGGGTGCTCCAGGTGATGATGGGGCGCTCCTCGGGCATGCCCCACTGGATCACGCTCATCAAGTATGGAGTCGACGCCTTCGTGGTCCTGAATCACGCCCGCATCCAGGGCTTCTTCGCGGGCGCGGGCGCGGGCGCGCCCACCGGCGGCGAGACGGGGTGACCATGGCAGCGCTTCCGCCGAGCGGGACCGAGCCGGTCTCGGTAGTCCACGCGATCTCCGGCAGGGTCCGCTTGCGGCTCCCGCGGCTCGGGCGAGACGAGGCCTTCGGCCCGCTGCTCGAGGCGGGGCTCACCGCCCTGCCGGGGGTCCTGTCCGTGCGCATCGCCGAGGGCGCGTCGAGCGCCGTCGTCGAGCACGACCCGCGGCAGGTCGACGTCGGCGCCATCGCGCGCGCCGCCGCCGCGGCCTCCGCCGCGCCGGCCCCTCGGGGGGCGCTGCGCGCCGCGCGCGACGCCAGGAAGGCGCGCCGCGCGTCCGCCGTCGCGAAGCGCCCGCTCTATCTCTCGAGCGCCGGCATGCTCCTCTCGCTCGGCAGCTTCGTCTCGCCGCTGCTCGCGTACCCGTTCATCGCCGCGACGTCCGCGCCCATCCTCAGGCGGGCGTGGGACTCGGTGGTGCGGCAGCGCAAGCTCAACGTCGACCTGCTCGACAGCCTGGCGATCGCCTCGGCCGTGGCGACCGGCGACGCCATCAACGCGGCCGGGATCATCTGGCTGGTCACGCTCGGCGACCACATCCGCGATCTCACCCAGGCGCGCGCCCGGCGCGCGATCCGCGGCCTGCTCGGGTACCAGCAGGATTTTGCGTGGGTGGTCCGCGGCGACGCGAAGGTGCAGATCCCGGTGGCCGAGCTCGCCGTCGGGGACGTCCTCGTCATCTACACCGGCTCGGTGATCCCGGTCGACGGGACGGTCACGGACGGGGAGGGGCTCGTCGATCAGCAGACGCTGACCGGCGAGTCGATGCCGGTGCTCAAGGGCCCGGGAGACCGCTGCTTCGCGGCGACGGTGATCAAGGACGGCAAGCTGTACGTCCGCGCCGAGCGGGTCGGCGGCGACACGACCGCCGCGAGCACCGCGCGGCTCATCGAGAACGCGCCGGCGCTGGAGACGCGCGCGCAGAACTACGCGGAGGTCGTGGCGAACCGGCTCGTCCCGCCGGCGCTCGCGTGCTCGGCGGTCGTGCTCGCGGCGACGAGGGATCTCGGCCGCGTGTCCGCCATCCTGACGATCGACTTCGGCACCGGCCCGCGCGTCTCGGCCCCGACGACGGTGCTCGCCTCGATGAACGCCGCGGCGCGGCGCGGGATCCTCATCAAGGGGGGCGCCTACATCGAGAAGCTCGCGAAGGTGTCGACGGTGGTGTTCGACAAGACCGGCACGCTGACCTCCGGCGTCCCCGAGGTGACCGACTTCCTCGTCCACGACGCCCTGTCCGAGCGCGAGGCGGCGACGCTCGCCGCCGCGGTGTCCGCGCGGCAGACCCACCCCGTCTCGCAGGCCGTGCTCCGTCTCGCCGAGGCGTGGCGGCTGTCGATCCCGGACCGGGAAGAGTCCCGCTACCTCGTCGGCCGGGGCGTGCAGGCCAGGGTCTCCGGCAAGATCGTGCAGCTCGGCAGCCCGCGCTTCATCGAGGAGCTCGGCATCCCCTGCCGCGCCGAGGTTGGCGCGAAGCGGGCGCTCGAGGCGGCGGCGAAGTCGCTCCTCTTCCTCGCCGTCGACGGGCAGCACGTCGCCACGCTCGCCTACCGCGACGCGATCCGGGCCGAGAGCCGCGCGACCATCCGGAGCCTGCGCGAGCGCGGGATCGACGACATCGTCATGCTGACGGGCGACAGCCGCGAGGTGGCGCGGCAGGTCTCGCTCGAGCTCGGCATCACGCGGTACTTCGCGGAGATGCTGCCCGAGGACAAGGCGGAGATCACGCGCCGGCTGACGCAGGAGGGCCGCACGGTCGCGGTCGTGGGGGACGGCATCAACGACTCTCCGGCGCTCTCGTACGCCGACATCGGCATCAGCGTGTCCGCGGGCGCGGAGATCGCCCGGGAGACGGCGGGCGTGGTGCTCGTGGAGGACGACCTGTCGAAGCTCGTCGAGGCGATCGACATCTCGCGCGCCGCCATGCGCATCATCCACCAGAACTTCTCGATGATCCTCGCCGTGAACGCGGTCGCGTACGCGCTGTCGATCCCCGGGTTCCTCAACCCGGTCGCGGCGACGCTCATGAACAACGGCTCCGCGGTCCTCGCCTGCGTGAACGGCCTCCGTCCGCTCATGGCGGCGCCGCGCAGGAAGGCCCGCGCCGGCGGCGAGCGGCGGTGAGCCGGCGCGGCGCGCGGGTCCGACGGCGGCGGACGCGTTCCGCCCCGCGCCGCGCCGCGGCCCGGTATGCGCGCTGCACGACGGATGGAATGGCCGGGAAGGAGAGCGAGATGCGCGCCGGATCGAGGTCCTCCGCCGCCGCGCGGGCGCGCGCGGCGCACGCGGCGCGCTGGGCTGTGCGCGGGCTGCCGGGCGCGGCGGTGGCGGCGGTGATCGGCTGTGCGGCCTGTGCTCAGCCGCCTGCCTCGCCGCACGTGACGGCGGTGAGCCCGGAGGAGGCGGGCCGATACCTGATCCTCGTGGGCGGGTGCAACGACTGCCACACCCCGGGCTGGGACAGATCGAGCGGCAGGCTCCCGGCCTCGGAGTGGCTGACGGGCAACGACATCGGCTACCGCGGTCCGTGGGGGACGAGCTACGCGTCGAACCTCCGGCTCTCCGTCCAGGACCTCAGCGAGGACGCCTGGGTGAGGATGTTCCGCGCAGCGGCGGGCCGCCCGCCGATGCCCTGGCTCAACTACGCCACCATGCACGAGAGCGACCTCGTGGCGATGTACCGCTTCATCCGGAGCCTCGGCGCGAAGGGCGCCCGCGCGCCGACGGCGGTGCCGCCGGGGCAGGAGCCGGAGACGCCGTACATCCTCATGGTCCCCCAGCAGCCGGGGCGCAGGCCGTAGCGGCCCCTCGGGCCGGCGCGCGTCAGGGGCGCAGGCCGTCGAGCGACGCCGGCGCCGTCCGGCTCGCGGCCGGCGGCTCGCAGGGCAGCTCCACCGTGAACCGCGCCCCCTCGCCCGGGCGGCTGTCCACGCGCGCCGCGCCGCCGAGCGCCTCCACGATGCTCTTCACGACGTGGAGCCCGAGCCCGAGCCCCCCGAAGTGGCGGCTCGACACAGCGCGCTCGAACCGCTCGAACACGTAGGGCAGTCGCCCGGCCGGGATCCCGATGCCCTGATCCTGCACCACGAGCTCCGCCGTGCCGTCTTTCCGCGCCACCGTGATCTCGATCGGCTTGCCCGCGCCGAACTTGAGGGCGTTGTCGAGCAGGTTCGACACCACCTGCTCGAGCCGGCTCCGGTCCCACGACCCCACGACGGAGGGCTCGGCGCGCACGCTCACGAGCGAGCCCGATTGCGCGACCCGCTCGCCGAGCCGCTCCACGACCTCATCCACGACCTCCCCGAGGTCGACCGGCTCGACGTGCAGCTCCAGCCGGCCGGTGTGGAGCTGCGAGACGTCCAGGAGATCGTCGATCAGCCGGGTGAGCCGCTGCACCTGCCGATCCATCCGGTGCAGGGCGCGCCCGAGGCGATCCTCGGGCGCGTGGCCGCTCCGGCGGAGCAGCGCCTGGAGGCCGAGGCGCAGGGAGGTGACGGGCGTCCGGAGCTCGTGCGACGCGACGCTGAGAAAGTCGTCGCGGACGCAGACCGCGTGCTGCGCCTCGCGGTAGAGGCGGGCGTTCTCGAGGGCGATCGCGATCTGGTCCGAGAGGAGCTCCAGCACGCGGACGCGATCGCGCGTGAAGGCGCGCGTTGTGAGGTTGTTCTCGAGGTAGACCACCCCGAGCTGCGCCTCCTTCCGGTGGATGGGCAGGACCAGGACCGACCTCGACCCGCCCTCGGCGAAGCGAGGATCGCGGTCGCGCTCCGGCTCGCAGGCCGCGTCGTCGAGCACGAGGAGCTCCCGCGCTCCGTGCGCGTGCTCGACGACCCGCCGCGGGACCTCGCACGACCGGGAAAGCGGCGTGCGCTCGATGGAGACCGGGGCCGCGACCGACCCCACGGCCCGCACGAAGAGCTCCCCCTCTTCCTCGAGCACGAGCGCCCCGCGCTGCGCGCCGGCGGCCTCCAGGCAGACGCCGAGGAGCTTCTCGAGCAGCCGATCGAGCACGATCTCTCCGGAGAGGGTCTCGGCGGCCTTGAGCAGGCTGAGCGCGTCGAGGGCGACCGCCGGCAGCCGCTGCTCGACGAGCTCGGGCTCCTCGCAGGGCCCGTAGAGCCTGAACTCGTCCGTGAGCGCGCGGGCCTTCTCCGAAGCCCCCCAGCGGGCGAACCCCTGCCGCGCGGCGTGCAGGTACAGGGCCGCGATCCGCGCCCGCCCGAGCCCGTGGTAGAAGCGCCCGGCCAGCTCGTTGCCGAGCGCCGAGAGATTGAGGGATCCCCCGCGCGTCGCCGCGACGACGGCCTCGTCGTATCGCGCGCCGGCGAGCTCGAACTTGCGCTCGACGCGGGCGATCTCTGCGTCGACGAGGAGGCGCCGCGGGAGGAAGTTCTCCGCGCAGCCCGACTCCCACCTTTGCAGGACGCGCTGCAGGTCGGCCACGCGCGCGAGCAGCGCGGCCCGCTCTCGCGCGTCGGCCTCGTCGCACCGCCACAGCAGCGTGAGCGCGGTATACAGCGCGTGCTGGCACTCGGGGATGTATCCGCCGAGGAAGTGCATGTACGGGACCGCCGCGTCGGCGTGCGCGGCGGCCTGGGCCAGGTTCCGGTACGTGTAAGAGGCCTGGAGGCGCACGATGTGATACACACACATCGTCGACCCTTCCCTCTGCGCCGCCTCGAGGAAGGCCCGCTCGTCGAACTCAGCGTCATCGGCCAGGCTCCGGCTCCTCGTCAGCCCCTTGAGGCACCGGATGGTCTGCCGGTAGGCGAGCTGGTGGAGGAGCGTCGACTTGTTGCCAGTCTGCCGGCTGAACGCGAGCGCGTCGTTCAGATCGACCAGCACGCGATCGAGCTCCACCCCTGCGGCGAACGAGTGCTCCACGAGCCCCGTGCGCGCGTACGAGGCGAAGCGGAGCTCGCCGGACGACAGGCCCAGGGCGATGATCTCGCGGAACGGCCCCGCGCTCGAGGCGAGCGGCGCGATCCACGGTTGAACGAACTCGTTGTACATGTACCGGGCGATCGTCTCCTGGGCGCGATCCTCGAACCTCCGCGCGAGCTCCACGGCGAGCCGGCCGAAGCCCTGGGCGCTCTGGAGCTCGCCCTCGGCCGCCAGGAGCAGCGCGTGCCCTGCGTAGGAGAGGATCGCCTCGCTCGAGTTGCCGTGCTCCAGCGCGAAGCGGACGCCGAGGGCGGTGAGGAGCACCAGCTGCTTCCGGTCCGCGAACCAGGCGGGGGCCACCATCTCGGCGAGGAGCTTCATGTGGGCCCGGGCTTCTGGCCTGGTCACGCGGGGGAGGTCGACGAGCGACTCGGGCGAGCGCGCCGCGACGTGCTCGGCGATGGCCCACCGCTGCGCCGCGATCGCCCCGTCGAGATCCGCCGCGGGCAGCTCGACCCCGAAGTCCACGCGCAGCGCGTCGCGTCCCCAGCCGAGCGCCAGATCGTGCTCGCCGGTGATCGTCGCGCTCATGATCCGGAGCGCTTCCAGATCGACCTTCTCGGGGATCGACGTCGCGTGGCGGAGCCCCTCCTCCACGAGCGCGCGGGCCATGGCGTGCTGATCGGTCAGCGCGGCGCACTCCGCCGCGTCGCGGTGGAGGGAGAACCAGAGCTCGTAGCACGAGCGGGGGTCGCCCTCCGGCAGCAAGCGGAGGCCGCTGCGGAAGTATGCGAGCGCCGGTCCGTAGGCCGCGGCGCGGCGCGCCTTGAGTCCGGCGCGGTGGTTCAGCCGCGCGAGGTGGCCCCGCGGCTCCGCGTCGAGCGGCGTCGGGCCGAGGTTCAGCTGGTCCACGGCGTGGAACAGCGCGCTCTCCACCTCGTCGCCGCAGGAGGCGCCGCAGGAGGCCTCGAGGAAGCGGCCGATCTCCAGGTGCAGCTGCCTCCGCCGCTCCTCTGGCGCGAGCTCGTAGGCGGCCTGCTGGACGCGATCGTGGGCGAACCGGACCGCGAGCTCCCGGCCGCGCTCGCGCGCGCTGTTCGGCAGGATGAGGCCCTCCCGGAGCGGCTGGCCGAGCGACGCGATCGTCTCGTCGATGGACCGGCCCGACACGGCCGCGATGATCCCGAGCTCCGAGCGCCTGCCGATGCACGCGGCGATCTGCAGGAGCTCCTGCGCCTCCGCGGGCAGCTTGCGGACGGACTCCGCCATCAGCTGGACCACGTTGTCGGTGGCCCCGACCCGCTCGATCCGGCCGAGGTCCCACGTCCACGTCGAGCGGCTCGCGTCGAAGAGGAGCAGCCGTTTCCCCTGGAGCGATCGGAGGAGCTGGCGGACGAAGAAGGGATTGCCGGCGGTCTTGGCGAGGAGGAGCTCCGCGAGCGGCCGCGCCCGCTCCGGCTCGCAGCGGAGCGCGTCGGCGAGCAGCGCGACCATCGCCTGCGCGTCGAGCGGGCCGAGCGGCAGACGGGTGATCGGGACCTCGGCTTGCCGGAGCTCCTCCAGGGTCCCGTGGAGCCGGTGCATGAGGCCGACTTCCGTCGGCCGGTACGCGGCGATCAGCAGCACGTGCCGGCTGCCTGGATCCGCGGCCAGGGCGCGCAGGACGCGGAGCGACGCGGCGTCCGTCCACTGGAGATCGTCGAGGAAGATCGCGAGCGGCGGCCGCTGGCCGGCCACCGCGCGCACGAAGTCCTGGATCGCGAGCAGCAAGCGGCCCTCCGCGCGCATCGGATCCACGGCGGGCAGATCGGGCGTCCCCGCGAAAAGGTCGGCGAGCTCCGGGCAGAGCGCGGCGAGCACGCGGCCTGGCGCGCTCGCCGCGTCCCTGAGCTGCGCGCGGCTGTCCTCCGGCTCGGCGTGGAGCGCGGCCGCAAGGGCGCGGAGCGCCTCCGTCAGGGGGGCGTAGGGCGCGTTGGCGGCGCGCAGATCGAATTTCCCCTCGATGAACCGCCCGCCCCGCTCGGCGACCGCGCTTTGCAGCGCCTCGACGAGGACGGTCTTTCCGATGCCCGCCTCTCCGGTCACCAGCACGAGCTCTGTCCGGCCCTCCGACGCGCGGGCGAGCGCGCCGTGCAGCGTGGCGAGCTCGCGCTCGCGCCCGAACAGGCGCTCGGGCAGCGGGAGCCACCGCGCGAGGTCGAGGCGGCCGAGCTCGAACGGCTCGATGTCGCCGGTGGAGAGCCATCGCCTCCGCGCCTCGCGCAGGTCCTGGGCGAGGCTCTCGGCGCTCTGGTACCGCAGCTCCGGCATCTTCGCGAGGAGCCGCTGCATGAGCTCGGACAGCGTCGCGGGGACGTAGGCGCTCACCTCGTGCGCGGGCACGGGGCTCCTCGCCAGCTGGGCGTGCACGAGCGCGAGCGGATCGAGGTCCTGGAACGGCGGCGCGCCGATGAGCATGGCGTAGAAGGTCGCGCCCAGCGCGTACAGGTCCGAGCGCGCGTCGATGAACCGGCCTGTGCGCCCGAGCTGCTCGGGGGACAGGAAGGGGAGCGCCTTCAGCTTCTCGATCTCCACGGCGCCGGGCGCGCTCGTGAGCTCGGCCGCGTCCACGAAGTGGACGAGGGTGACCTGCCCGTCCGCGCCGAGGACCACGCGGCTGGGGGCGATCGCGCGGTGGACGACGCCGCCCGCGTGGATGCGCGCGCAGATGTCGGCGAGCGCGACGGCGATGTTGAAGAACGCATCGAGCGCGAGCGGCCCTCGGGCGAGCCGCCGCTCGAGGTCCTCGGGGCCCGCGTCCTCGAGGAGGAGCGCGGGCGCGCTCTCCGGGCCCTCCAGCGCGAGCGGCCGCGCGACCCCCGGCACGTCGAGCCGGCGCAGGAAGGCGTGCTCGCGCAGCAGGAGAGCCGCCGCGCCCGGGGCCGGGGGGCTCCCGCGGACGGTCTTCTGCACGACCGTCCTGCCGGCGACCGTGAACCTGCGGAGCAGAAAGCGGCCGCAGCGGTGGACCTGGGTCGCTTCCGCCCGAGTCATACGCGTTCCCCCTCGCGCAGTTCACGGGAATGTAAAGCAAAGTGCGCGTGCACGCGAGCGGGGAAATCCTCGGCCTCATGGTACGGCGGAAACGTCGGATTGCTCTTTGGCCGGGTGGGACCCTCGCGGCCTGCGCGGCACGTTGATCTCGCGCGGCCTCGCGCGGCCTCGCGCGGCGCGTCCGGCGGGCTCAGCGCTCGAGCCCGCGCCGAGACGGCGCTCGCCTGGCTTCCGTCTGACAATGCGCAGCGCGCGAGATCTCTCGCGCACCCGGCGCCGTCGGAGCGAACCTCGTGGAGCGGGGGCTCGAGCCTCCCGTCCGGTCCTCGTGGCCCGCTCCTGCTCGCGCTGCTCCTCGATCAATCCAGCGAGCGAAGGTGATAGGATGAGGCTGCGCATGTCCGGCGGGTGGGCGGCTGCCGGCGCCGGCGCGCACACCGGGGAGCTTCGATGAACGCACCTGTCGTTGCAGGGGACGTGATCGCCGAGAAGTACCGGGTCGACCGGGTCCTGGCCAGGAGCGGGAGGGGGATGGTGCTCGGCGCCAGCCACCTCGTCCATCCCGAGCGGGTCGCGATCAAGCTCCTGGTCGGCGACTCCAGCCCTGCGCTCGTGGAGCGGTTCCTGCGTGAGGCGCGCGCGGCGGTGCGGCTCAAGGGCGAGCACGTGGTGCGGGGGCTCGACGTCGGTCAGCTCGACTCGGGCGTCCCGTACCTGGTCATGGAGCACCTCGACGGCCGCGACCTCGCCGAGCTGCTCCGCGACCGCGGCCAGCTCGAGATCTCGGAGGCCGTCGATTGCGTGCTGCAGGCCTGCGTGGGGATGGCCGAGGCGCACGCCGCGGGGATCGTGCACGGCAATCTCAAGCCGGCGAACCTGTTCCTCACGACGACCCCCGGCGGCGCGACGCTCCTCAAGGTGCTCGACGTCGGCATCTCGACGGAGCCGTCCTTCGCGAGCGGGGGCGACGGCGGCGTGCCGGCGCAGGAGGGGCTCGACTGTCCCTTCTACATGGCGCCGGAGCAGCTGCGGCCGTCGAGCGCTTTCGATGCGCGCGCCGACATCTGGTCGCTCGGCGCGATCCTCTACCGGCTCCTGACGGGGCAGCCTCCCTTCGAGGCGAGCTCGCCCGCCGATCTCGCCCTGCGCGTCGCGAGCGCCGAGCCGGCGCTCCCGAGCGCGCTCCGGCCCGACATTCCCCCCACCGTCGAGCGCGTGCTCCTCGGCTGCCTCGAGAAGGACCCGGCGCGGCGGCCGGCGAACGTGGCCGAGCTGGCGATCGCGCTCGCCCCGCACGCGCCGGTGGGCAGCCAGGAGTACGCGCAGCGCGCCGCGCGGGTCCTCGGCGCGACGCTGCCGCCGCGCCCCCGCGCCTCGCTCCCGACGATCGGGCTCGGGCTCAACGCGAAGCCGCGCGCCGCGCCGCGCCTGCAGCAGGCCGCCGAGCCGGGCGCGCCGGCGCTCTCGCCGCCCTTCCCGCACGACGCGCCACACAAGGGGAGCCACAAGGTGCGCCTCGCGCTCATCGCGGCCCTCGCGTCGCTGCTCGCGATCCTCGGCGTGGCCGCGGCGCAGCTCAAGTGAGCCGGCGCCGATCGCTCGCGCCCCGCCTCGGGCGAGGGCGCCTCCGGTCCTCGCCGAGGGGGCGCAGCCGCCTGGGAGCAGGGGCAGGCATGGAGAAGCCGGAAGGCCATCGCGATCGCTCACGGGCGCAGGCGCCTTCACGCGCGCAGGTCCTCGCAGCGGCGCCGAGAAAACGTGACATCGGCGTAGACCGGCTGTCGTAGTATCCGCCGCATGCCGCATTCTCTCCCACATCCCTGGGGCGGTTCCGCTCCTCCCGCGCGCATAGGCAAGGTCGCATTCCTCGGGTATGGCCGCTTCGGCGCGGCGCTCGGGTCGCTGCTGGGCGACGCGGGGATCGCGGTGCGCGCGTTCGACCCTGGCGCCGAGATCCACGGCGCCGTGCGGGCCGCCTCGCTTGCGGAGCTCGTGGACGGCGCGGACCTCGTCCTCGTTGCCGTCCCGGTGCCGGCGATGCGCGAGGCTCTCGTCTCGCTGCGGCCGCACCTCGCGCCGTGGCAGGCGGTGGCCGACGTGGGCAGCGTGAAGACCGTGCCGGCGCGCGCCATGGCCGAGGTGCTCGGCGCCGACCGGCCCTGGGTGGCGACGCACCCCCTCTTCGGTCCGGCGAGCCTCGCCCGCGGCGAGCGCCCGCTGCGCGCCGTCGTCTGCCCGAACCCGCTCCATCCGGACGCGGTGCGCCGCGTCGTCGCGCTGTTCGAGCGGATCGGGTGTCAGGTGCTGGAGCAGGCCCCGGACGAGCACGACCGGGTGATGGCCTTCACGCACGCGCTCGCGTTCTTCATCGCGAAGGGCATGCTGGACGCGGGCGTGCCCGCCGGCGCGCCGTACGCGCCGCCCTCGTTCCAGGGCATCGCGCACACGATCGAGACGGTGCGCGTCGACGCGGGGCACCTGTTCGCTGCGCTGCACCGCGAGAACCCCTTCGCGAGCGAGGCGCGCCGCCGCCTCATCAACGCGCTCGTCGCCGTCGATCGCAGCCTCGATGTCCCGACCGAGGACGCCGCGCCCGAGGACCTCGCCGCGCTCTCGATCCCCGATCTCGGCTCGCTCTCCCCCGATCTCCGCGAGACGCGGGAGCTCATCGACGAGCTGGATCTGGAGCTCGTCGACCTGCTCGCGCGCCGGTCCGAGCTCGTCCAGCGCGCCGCGCGCGCCAAGGCCACGATCGGCGCTGCGGTCCGGGATCCCGTGCGCGAGGCGCGGCTCATGGAGTCGCGCCGCCGCCGCGCCGTCGAGCTCGGCCTCGACGCCGACGGGATCGCCGAGGTCTTCGAGGTGATCCTCCGGCACTCGCGCTCCCTGCAGGAGCGGCGCTCCTCCACCTAGCGTGGCGACGGCGCGCGGAGCGCGGGAGAAACTCCTCACCACGGAAACGCGACGGACACGGAGAGCGCCAACAACAACCGCGCTGCTTTACGCGCCTGTCGCGTCGGTTCTCGCGTCCGCTTTTGCATCGGTTGTTCATCGCGTTTCGTGTTTCGCATCGCGTTTCGCATCGATTTCCTCCGTGGCCTCTCTCTCGATTCGCGATCTCCCTCACGGCCTCTCCATGAGGTGGCGCTCGCCCCATGGCGCCGCGAAATCCCTTTCCACGCCGGCGCGCTTCGGTGTACGGTCGACCTTTCGGGGATCATGGAGCAGCATCGGGAGCTCCCTTATTGGCACTGCAGGCGACCCCAGGGTCGCGGGTAGGACGGCGCCTAGATTACGATACGGGCTCGTCAGTGCAGTTCAGGGAGGGCTGGAATGGATCAACGGGGCGGCCATGCCGAGGAGGCCGAGCGTTCTGGGGCCGGCGGCAGGAGCGGGGTCCGCGCGCGCTCGACCGCCGTCGGGGGTGCCTCCCAGCGCGCGGGCGCCGCTCGGTCGGGACGCAGCGCGGGCCCGTTCCTCGCCGCGAGGCGGCGCTGCGCCCATCAGGCGACATTGTCGCCATGAACCTCTTCGAGCCGAACCCTGAAGCAGGCGCGGCATTCGCCGCCCGAAAGCGGTGGACACAGAAGAGTTCCTGAGGATGCTGCGAGGTTGGCCGCGGCGCTGACGCCGGGCAGGAGGGCAAGGAGACGCGGGATGAGGGCAGAAGTAGGCAGGGTCAACATCCTGGTCGTTGACGACAGGCCTGAGCAGCTCCTCTCCCTGGAGGCTGTTCTCGCTCCGCTCGGCGAGAACATCGTCAAGGCGGCGTCCGGCAGGGAGGCGCTCCGCAGCCTTCTGCAGGAGGAGTTCGCGGTCATCCTCCTCGACATCAACATGCCGGAGATAGACGGGTTCGAGACGGCGACGCTCATCCGCAAGCGGAGGAGCACGCTGCACACGCCGATCATCTTCCTGACGGCGCACAACGATCGCGCCTATGTCGAGCGCAGCTATTCGCTCGGGGCGGTCGACTACATCATGACCCCGTTCGCCCCCGAGGTCCTCCGCACCAAGGTGTCTGTCTTCGTCGATCTCTCCAAGAAGACACAGAAGATCAGGCTCCAGGCGGAGTCGCTGCGCGCGCACGCGGAGCAGCTCCAGCGGCTCAACCGCGCCGCGCTCACGATCAACTCGGCCATGTCGCTCGACGCCATGGTCGCGGCGATCACCGAGGCGGCGCGCGACGTCGGCTGCGCCCATCATGCGATGACGCTCGTGAAGCTGGAGAAGCCCGGAGAGCGGGCGCGGACTGCGGTGTCGCTCTCGGAGCGGTACGCCACGTTCCAGCAGGAGGCGCCGCCCCCCATCGCCGGCAGGCTGTGCGCGTACGTGTGCGGCAGGAACAGGCCCCTCCGGATGACGCAGCGCGAGCTCTCGCAGCACCCGGAGTGGCTGGACGACGCCGGGCAGAGGCCGCCGCCGCGGGGGTACCTCGCCGTGCCGCTCACCGC
This sequence comes from Sorangium sp. So ce887, assembly GCF_051521455.1. NCBI lineage: Bacteria > Pseudomonadati > Myxococcota > Polyangiales > Polyangiaceae > Sorangium > Sorangium sp. So ce887. The sequence goes on from NZ_CP150354.1 coordinate 1,798,733, forward strand.
GGCCGACGGTCAGAACATCGGGACCATCCAGCTCTCGGACCGGCACGACGGCGAGTTCTCGGACGACGACGAGACGGTCCTCGTGCAGCTCGCGCAGCTCGCTTCCATCGCCATCCAGAACTGCGTGCACGCCGAGGCGCGCGAGGCGAACCGCCTGAAGGACGAGTTCCTCGCCACGCTCTCCCACGAGCTGCGCAGCCCGCTCAACGCGATCCTCGGCTGGACGCAGCTCCTGCGCGGCGAGCCGTTCGACGAGCAGCGGGTGTCGCATGGCCTCGAGGTGATCGAGCGCAACGTGGCCGCGCAGACGAAGCTCATCGAGGATCTCCTCGACGTCTCCCGGGTCGCGACGGGCAAGCTGCGCATCTGCGCGGCGCCGATGGCGCTCGCGCCCGTCGTGGAGATCGCCATCGACGCGATCCGTCCAGCCGCCGAGGCGAAGGGGCTCACGATCGACGTCTCGCTCGACCCTGTGATCGAGGTGAACGGCGACGTGGATCGGCTCCAGCAGGTGGTCTCGAACCTCACGTCCAACGCGCTCAAGTTCACGCGTCCTGGGGACCACATCCTCGTCTCGCTCCGGCGGGCCGGCGCCTACGCGGAGCTCACGGTGCGCGACTCGGGCGAAGGGATCGCGCCCGATTTCCTGCCCTTCGTCTTCGAGCGTTTCCGCCAGGCCGACAGCACGAGCCGCAGGACGCACGCGGGGCTCGGCATCGGGCTGTCGCTCGTGCGTCACATCGTCGAGGCCCACAGCGGCTCGGTCGTGGCCGAGAGCCCCGGGCTGCAGAAGGGGTCGATGTTCGTGGTCCGGCTCCCGCTCTGCGGGGTCGAGCGCAGCTCGCTGGCGGCGTCGATGAAGGAGGTGCGCTCGCGCTCGCTCGCGTCGTCGGAGGCCGCGTTCGATCTCGGCGGGCTCCACGTCCTGCTCGTCGAGGACGACGCGGACGCCCGGGAGCTCCTCCAGGAGGTGCTCTCGCAGCACCACGCCGAGGTGACGGCCGTGGCCTCGGCCAGCGAGGCGCTCGCCGCGTTCTGCGCGGCCCGCCCGCACGTGCTCGTGAGCGACATCGCCATGCCGGGCGAGGACGGCTACGAGCTCATCCGCACCATCCGGCAGCGCCCCGCGCACGCCGGCGGCGATCTGCCCGCGCTGGCGCTGACGGCCTATGCTCGCAAGGAGGATCAGAAGCGCGCGCTCGACGCCGGCTTCCACATGCACGCAACGAAGCCGATCGAGCCCGCCGCCCTCGTGGCCGCCGTGGCGAGCCTTGCGGCCAGAGCCCGCGCCGGCGAGCTCACCTGCGCCCGGGAGCGAGGCCCCGGCGACGAGATCAACCCGTGAGGGTCGAGGGAGCGGAGGGCGCTCGGGCGCTCTCCCCCCGTCGGCCGGCCAGCGAGCGGCGGGTGTCCGGTGAGCGAGCGCCGTTTGCCTGGGGCGCCCCCTCTCGCTCGCACACCCCATCTGATCTCGAACGCTGCGCCCGAGCGAGCCCGAGCGGGATATCGAGTCTTGTCCGGGCGTGCCCGCGCCCCTGAGCAGGACAAGGGCTCTCCTGGGTCAGCCCTGCAATCTCCTCCCCGCGACGTGCCGGCCCATCGACCCGAGCGGCCTCATGCGTGCGGTCTTCGAGGGGGCGGGGAGAGCGTCACGACCCCTGCCGGGTCGGGCGCCTCATCTCGTGGGCCTCCGCGGGCTCATCCAGAGGACAGCGACCCTGGTGCGGAGCGCCCGGGGCGCGACGGGCGGTAGGCCTGGGACTTGCACTGCATTCCGCGCAACATGTCCTCATGGGCCAGACGGGAAGCCAACCCCACACGGGGGAGCCGGACGAAGCGCGCCCGCGCCGCGGCCGGGCCGTGGTTGCGTGCTGCGCGGCCCCGGCGGTGCTCCTCCACGTCGATCACGCGAGCACGCTTTGGCTCAAGGGGCTTCACCTCTGGAGGTTTATCCGTTATAGCGGATGCCGGGTCAAGCAAAGTCGCTTTTCATGCCTCACGTGCGCCTGGGCGCACGTCGGCGAATGTGCTTGACCGGCAGGTGCTCGCGGTGGGCCACCCACATGCAACGATGATGCAGTGAGACAAAAAGCTTGCGTAATCCAGTATGGTGGCCTATCATCCACAATAACGGAATCACCAACGAACCGACACCGGAACCATCGCATGGTGGAGCGCTCGTGTAGCTCGCGGGCGCACAATTTGCGCGATTTTGGCGTGAGTTGAGTCGCCGTGGCGGTGTGGAGCGGTAAACGGTGCGGGTCTGTACCGGCAATTCTTTTGGGGGGGAACAACCCAACGGAGAGAACGATATATGAAAGCTTCGATGAGCATCTTTGCAAGCGCGCTGCTGCTTGGCGCGACCCTGATGATTGGCGCCGGATGCGGCGATGATGAGGGTACCACCTCCGGGACGACGACCAGCTCGTCGGCGAGCGGCACGGGCGGCGCCGGCGGCGAGGGCGGCGCTGGTGAGGGCGGCGAGGGCGGCGCTGGTGAGGGCGGCGCCGGTGAAGGCGGCGAGGGCGGCGCTGGTGAGGGCGGCGCCGGTGAAGGCGGCGAGGGCGGCGCCGGTGAAGGCGGCGCTGGCGAGGGCGGCGCCGGTGAAGGCGGCGCTGGCGAGGGCGGCGCTGGCGAGGGCGGCGCCTGAGGCGAGCCCGTCGTTGATGCGCTTCCCTCGCCCGACCCGCAATGCGGGGGGCGGGGGAGCGGCCCCGCTTTAGCTCGAAGGGGATCACGGAAAGGTTGGGAGACGGAAGATGCTTTGCGTCTTCCCTCCTTCCCGTGAGATCCGGAGCACCTTACATCTCAGATCATGTGCCTTCCGGCACCGGTTTATCCGGTCTGGGGCGCTCTGCGCCAGGCGCCATCCGCGCTGTTGCCGCGCGATGCTGCCGCGCTGTCACGCGCGTTTCGCGCAGAAGCACGCCTCTTTCGCGCTGCTGCGCGTCTCTTTCGCGTTGCGGCGCCCTCTTCACGCTTCGGCGCGTCTCGGGCGGAGCTCCGGCGCGCAGCTCCCGGACTACGCATCATTTGCGGCCGCCCTGATTCCCGCGTCATGGCTCCGTGATGAGATCTCCGCCGCGCGGACCCGGCGCTGTGTTGTCCAGCGCGTCCCAGGTTCCATGGAGATTCCAGGCCGGAGGAATCCAGTTCACCGCGCGACGAGCAGCGTCTCCTCGGGTCGGACAGCTCGGCACGACCAGGGGCTGACCGTGCGCCACGGATCTACCGTGCGTCGCTGCAGCGCCTCAGCTCGCTCCAGGGGCTCTCCGCCTCGCGATTGCTGGCGCGGAGCTCCTCGGTGAGGCGAGCGACCTCTGACGTGAGCGCCTCGTTGCAGCGCCGGAGATCGCTCACGGCGCGCTGCGCCTCGCCGTAGCGCACCGCGTTGTTCACGGCGACCGCCGCCTGCGACGCGAGCAGGCCGCAGAGCTCGAGCTGCGCCGCGCGGAACGCCCCGGTGCCCGCGTCGCTCTCCGCGTAGAGCACGCCCGTGAGGCGGCCCTGGTGCGTCATGGCGAGGCACAGGATCGAGCGCGGACCGGCCTCGATCAGGTAGGGGTCCTGCGCGAACCGCTCGTCCGCCGCTGCGCTCGCGAGCACGACCGGCTGCTGCGTCTGCGCGACGTGCTGAACGACGCTCGCGGCGAGATCGGCGATGCGCTCGAGCGGCGTCCCCGCTCCGAAACGGACCCCCTCGGCCTCGCCGGCGAGCTCGGCCTCGACGGTCAGCGCGCCGTCGCGGGCGAGGAGCAGCACGGCGCGCCGCGCCCCGGTGCTCTCGCGCAGCAGCCGGAGGAGCCGCTCGAAGAGCCGCTCGATGGCGAGCTCCCCGTGGAGAGCGCGCGAGGCGCGGAGGACGGCGAGCGCATCGATCGAGCCAGGGCGCTGCGCGCTCGGCGGGGGCGCGGCCTCCGGCGGCCGGCTCGCCTGCCCGAAGAGCGTGGTGCGCGCCACGAGGTGTGGGTACTTCCGAGACAGCTGTCGCACTTTGGCCGTCGCGCCCCACCGCAGATAACCCTCGTGGGCGTCGGTCATGTAGACGTGAGCGATCCGCTCCCTCCCGCTCGCCAGGTGAAACTTCGCGCAGAGCTCGCTGGCGAGCGCCTCGTCGCGCACGAACCCGTTCACCTTCGCCGCCTCGATCGCCTGATCGTAGAGCTTCATCGCCGCGAGCTCCTCGCCGGCGGCGCGCGCGGACTCCGCGCGGACGAGGAGGTGCTTGTGACGGTAGTTGTCCGGGCACCGCTCCGCCCACGCCGCGAGCCGGTCCCTGTAGCTCGGCACGGAGATGGGGGTCAGCTGCCGGCCGCGCGACAGCGCGGGCGAGAGCAGCGTGAGGCATGTGTAGAAGACGACCTCGGTCGCGAGGTGATCGTCGACGCCGCCCGGCATCTTCGCCTCGGCGAGCGACCCCATTCGCAAAGCTCCCTCGTAGTCCTCGGCCAGGAAGCAGACCTGCTGCCGCAGCGCGCAGTGGATGAACGCGACGGCGCCATAGGCCGGCGCCGAGAGCTTCTCCTCGTACGCCGCCTCGTCGACCACGGGCTCCGGCGCGCGCGACGCGCCGACAGGCGCCGCGCTCATCAGGTCGTCGAGCGCGCGGCGCACCCCGGTCAGCGCCGCGACGGCGAGCTCCTCCCGGCCGCGCTGCACCTGCGCGAGGAACCCATCGACCTCGGCCCGCACCGCCTCGCACTCGTCGCCGAGCCCGAAGCGAACGAGGGCGGTATGGACGCACGTCTGCGCCACGTACGTGAGATCGCCGGCCCTGAGCCCGGCCTCGTGGGCTTCCTTGAAGAGGTCGAGGCTCGAGAGCAGGTGCTTGGTGAAGACGCTGATGTGCGCCCCGAGCACGAGGCGCAGCCGGCACGAGAGCTCGTCCTGTCCGGACCTCTCGTTCAGCTCGAGCGCGAGCTCGCCGAGCTCGTAGGCCTCGTCGTAGCGGCGGAGCACCCGCGCGGCCATCCATGCGTGGGCCATGTAGCCGTACGGGGAAGCGCCGCTGTGCCCGCGCTCCAGCGACAGGTTGACCTGCCTGGCCGCGATGAAGGTGCAGAGCGGCGGGCAGATCAGCGCGGCGGGCATCGTCAGCGTCATGAGGAGCCGGAGCGCCGCGCGGGTCCTCGGGTCCGACGTCTCGGGCTCGTCGAGCAGGTCCCTGAGCCGGCGCGTGCCGAGCGCGGCGCGCGCCGCCGCGAGCTCGGCTTCCGCGGCCGCCTTCCGCGCCGGCCCCTCTTCGGGGAGGGGGACGCCGAGCATCGCGAGCGCCGTCTTCCCGAGCGCCAGCGCCTCGTCGAGCCGGCCCTGCGTTGTGTACAGCGCGATGCGCAGCTCGTACGCCCGGGCGCGCTCGAGATCCGAGCGCGCCTCCGCGGCGAGCACGTCGAGCAGCGACTCCGCGCGCTCGATGTGGCCGCCGAGGTACGCGCACTCGGCCGCCTCCGCGTGCAGCGAGAACGCGAGCTCGTGGTCCTGCTTGAAGCTCCCGTCCGGCAGCGCCGAGATCCCGGCCTCGAAGAAGTCGGCCGCCGCGGGGGGCGCGCCCCGCTCCTTCGCCCTGCGGCCCGCCGTGAGGTTCATCGCGGCGAGCTCCGCGCGCTGGCGCGGCTCGACGGTCAGGGGCGCGCCGAGGCTCAGGTGCTGCGCGGAGCGCTCGTCAGCCGATTTGCAGAGGAGCTTCATCGCCATCTCCGAGGCGATCGCGGGGGGCGCTCGCAGCGAGGTCGGCGCCGGCGCGGGTGTCCGCGCGGTGGCCCCTTCGTTCGCTGGGAGCTCCGTCGTGATCGTAGATGGATAAGGGATCATGGAGGGGCCGTCGCCCGCATCAACGGGCTCCTCCAGCGGCGCGATGTCCACCGGAGCCGTGCGTAGCATTCTACCCCAAGTGGGCAGGGGTGCGCTACTGTGGCAGTGTGCCGGCCTTCCTGGGCTGCGCGCGCCACGCCCGGAGGAGCTCGGCCTCGCGGTCCGGCGAGAGCCCCGTTCGTAGCTTGGCTAACCGCTCCGGCGGGAGCGTCTTCGCCACGGCACGAAGCGGTGCTGACCGATCGCGCCTCGCCGTCCCAGATGAGCTCGCATGCAACGAGAAAGACTGAGGTTTTTGTACTTCCAAGAAGTCTGAAATGGAAGGGTCATGGTCCACAACCTGCAGTGTTTCCAGTCTGCCCGCGTCGAGGCGGGAGAGGAGAATGCGGTATGCGGTCTGTCTTGGGGGCGCTGGGCGCGCTCTGTGGCGTCATCTGCTGCGGAGCTGGTTGTGTCTCGGGGGCTGCGGGCGGCGTGGCGGAGGGCGAGCCGGGGCGCGACGGCGCCGCGCCGGTGGGGGCGAACGCGGAGCACAGATCGCCCTCTGGAATGTGCGGGACGGGGGCAGCTGACCCCGACGGCGTGTGTCAGGACGCCGCGGTCGAACGCGGCCGCAGCGTGTCCGGCGCGGGGGAGCCGAGCGCGGGCGCGCGGGCCGAGCCGGGTTGCCGGCGGCGCCCGTTCAGCCGGCAGTTTCCTGTCACGAGCGCGACCTTGCGCGGCTTCGCCATCGAGCCGACGGGCGGTGCGTTGCTGGCCGGCTCCTTCGAGGGCGAGCTCCGCTTCGGCGACACCCGGCTGGAGAGCGCGGGCGCGGCGGACGCCTTCGTGGCGAAGCTCGATGCGTGCGGCAATCCGCTCTGGGGCAAGCGGTTCGGCGACGCCGTGGCGCAGGGGGCCGTCGACGTCGCCGCGGGCAAGGGGGGCCACGCGCTCGTGCTCGGCGAGTTCTCCGGCACCCTCGATCTCGGGACGCGCCGGCTCACGGCGGCGTCGCCCTCGGGCGCCGATCTGTTCGTCGCGAAGCTCGGCCCGAACGGCGCGACCCGCTGGGCGGCGCAGATCACCGCGGAGGAGGACGCCATCCTGAGCGGCACGGCGCTCGCGGCCGACGGCGACGGCGGCGCGCTCGTGCTCGGCAGGCTCGAGGGGGCGGCGAAGGTCGCCGGCGTGCGGATCGAGCGGCGAGCGATCGGCGCCTTCGTCGTCCGGCTCGACGCCTCCGGCAGCGTCGCGTGGGTCAGCCTCCCGCCGAGCGGATCGGACAGCGAGGAGATCGGCATCGAGGTCGACGAGGACCGCAACGTGTTCCTCGCGAGCCAGGACGGGCGCGGCTCGGCGACGTTCGTGACGAAGCTCGACGACGGCGGGGATCTCGAGTGGCACCAGCGGTTCCGCGGCTCGTCGGATCAGCTCGAGATGGCGTTCGACCTCGCGGTGGCTCCGGACGGCGCCGCGTTGCTCTCCGGCAGCGGCGTCTTCGGCGATCCCGAGCTGCCGGGCGGTCCGCGGCCGTTCGTGGCCAAGCTCGACGACAACGGCGACGTGCTCTGGGTGAAGCGCTTCGACGCGCAGAGCCCCCGCCAGGTCACGGCGAGCGAGGAGGGCGTGGTGCTGGCCGGCGATGCGCTGTGCGAGGCGGCCGAGGATCCGGCGTCGTGCAGCGCGTGGGCGGCCGGGCTCAGCGCGAGCGGGGAGGAGGAGTGGACCCAGCGCATCGGCGCGGACGTCCGTGTCTCCGGGCTGGAGATGGACCGGTGGGAGCGGCCGGTGCTGGCCGGGTGGTTCCGGGGCACGATCGCGCTGGGGGGCGACGAGCTCTCCAGCGAGCAGGGCGCGCTCTTCCTGTCCCGCCTGTCCGAATCGCGCTGACCCGTGCGCAGGCGCTGCGGTCCCGCGCGGGCGCTGCGCGGCGGGCAAGGCTCACAGGCCGAGCGCGCGGCGGATGTCGGCGGCGATCTCCTCGGGGGTGCCGCCGATGTCGACGCGGATCGCGTCCTCCGGTGGCTCCAGCGCGGCGAGCTGCGTCGTCAGGAGGCCGGGCGGCATGAAGTGCTCCGTCCGCGTCGCGAGGCGCGCGGCGATCAGCGCGGGATCGCCGGTCAGGTGCACGAGGCGCATCCGCGCAGGATCGACGAGCAGCTGCGCGCGGTAGGCCGCCTTGAGCGCCGAGCAGGCGAGCACGGCGTCGCGCCCCTCGTCGAGGAGCCGGCGGATGCACGCCGAGAGCGCGGCGAGCCACGGCGCGCGATCGCGGTCGTCGAGCGGCTTGCCGGAGCGCATCTTCTCGACGTTGGCGGCGGGGTGGAGGTCGTCGGCGTCGATGAACTCCCATCCGAGCTCGCGCGCGAGGCGCACCCCGACCGTCGTCTTTCCGGCGCCGCTCACGCCCATCACGATCGCGATCACGGGCGCCGCGCCCGTCCGAGGGCTGTCTCTCGGGCTCTCCGCATGGCCGGGTCGCATCCTATCATGCGCGGCTCCGTCCCATGCATCGCCTGCCGGCGCTCGCGCCACGGTGGGCCGGCACGCCCCCTGCTGAGCCGGGCGCATGCGTAGGCCTCCGATCTCTGTGGTCCTGTTGCCCTTCTCCCTGATCTTCGCCGGTTGCGTCTCTGACGGCACCGGGCCGGCGCCGCAGCCCTCGCCGTCCGGTTGCAGCGATCCGGACACAGCGGGGTGCGTCGTCACCTCGGACAAGCAGCGGATCCGCGAGCCCGACGTGCCGGAGGCCGATGCCAAGGAGCTCGCCTCCGGCAACACGGACTTTGCGCTCGAGCTCTACCGTCAGGTCGGCGCCGGGCCGGGCAACCTCTTCTATTCACCGTACAGCGTGTCGAGCGCGCTGGCGATGACGTATGCCGGCGCGCGCGGAGAGACCGCGGAGCAGATGGCGCGCGCGCTGCGCTTCACCCTTCCGCAGGAGCGGCTTCATCCGGCGTTCAACGCGCTCGATCTGGCGCTCGCGAGCCGCGGCGAGGGCGCCGAGGGGCAGGACGGCGAGGGGTTCCGGCTCAACGTGGCCAATGCGATCTGGGGGCAGGTCGGCTTCTCGTTCGCGCCGTCGTTCCTCGACGTGCTCGCGGAGAGCTACGGGGCCGGACTGCACGTGGTCGACTTCGTCCAGGCGCCCGGAGAGGCGCGGGGGATCATCAACGGCTGGGTGGCCGAGCGCACCGAGGACCGGATCAAGGACATCCTGCCCGAAGGCGCCATCCAGCCCGGGACCCGGCTCGTGCTGACGAACGCCATCTATTTCAACGCAGCATGGCAGTTTCCGTTCGAGGAGGAGGAGACGGCCCCCGGCGATTTCACGCTGGCGGACGGCTCCACGGTCTCCGTGCCGATGATGACCGGCAACGCGCAGGTCCGTTATGGCGAGGGCGACGGCTACGAGGCGCTGGAGATGCCCTATGACGGCGGCGAGCTGTCGATGGTGCTCGTGCTCCCGTCGGAGCTCGGGGGCTTCGAGGCGGGGCTCGACCGGGAGCGGCTCGATGGCGTCCTTGCCTCGCTCGGGTCGCGGAGCGTCACGATGACGCTGCCGAGGTTCGAGATCGAGTCGAGCCTCGATCTCGTCCCGCCGCTCACCGAGCTGGGGATGCCCATCGCCTTCTCCGGCCTCGCGGATTTCTCGGGGATCAACGGGCAAGGCGGGCTCTACATCAGCGACGTGCTCCACAAGGCGTTCGTCACCGTGAACGAGGCGGGCACCGAGGCGGCGGCGGCGACGGCGGTGGTCATCGGCGAGACGTCGGCGCCCGAGCCCGCCACCATCCATTTCGACCGTCCGTTCCTCTTCCTCATCCGGGACCACGCGACCGGCGCGATCCTGTTCGTCGGCCGCGTGGTCAACCCGTCCGGTTGAACCGCCTCGAGGGCCTCGATGCGGCGCCCTTGTGACAGCGTGGCGCTTTGTCGCGCGGCGCCGCCGGGGGTGAAGGGCCGCGCGAGCGCCTCGTCAGTAGACGCGGGGGATGAGCCGCGCAGAGGTCCGGCGCGCGTAGTCGTCGTATTCGGGGAAGGTGTCGCGCAGCACGCGCTCCTCGTACCCCATGCGGATGATCTGCAAGACCACCTCGACCGCGTAGATCAGGAGCGCGGCGATGGACGGATAGAGCAAGATCAGCCCGGCGCCCTGGATCACCGTCGCGAGGTAGACCGGATGGCGCACCAGCCGGTACGGGCCGCCCGTGACGAGGCGGCGCGCCTCGGGCATGAGGCTGAACGACTTGCCCAGCCATCCGATGCTGGCCACGGCGAGCGCCAGACCGGCGATCATGAGCAGCGTACCCACGACCTGACGGCCGGGCGTCGGCGGGACCCTGGGCAGCCACGCCAGGCTCGCCGGCAGCAGCCCGGCGGCGAGCGCGGTGATGCGAGGCACGATGCCGCTCAGCTTGCGTACCGGGCGGAGGCGAACCAGCGTGAGCGCCGCGACGAGCAGCAGGTACGCTTCCGTGACGAGGAGCGCGGCCAGCGTCGTCCCGTACGTGAGCCCCGCAGGCTCGCGCCAGAGAAACAGGTGAACGTAGATATCCCGCCCGACGAACAGGGCATTATAGAGCATCAGGACAGCGAGCGGCAGCCGCATCGCGAGGTCGTAAAGCACCGCGCTATTCATTGTGTTCCCCCTTGCGTTAGATGGTGAGAGGGGGTGCGGGTGCGGTCAAGCCATCAGGGCCTTGTGCCGTGTCGGATCCATCATCCATCCACCGCGGGCGCAGCATGCCTCGCGGCGGGGAGCCGGGGACATACGGGGTCTCGCGCGGTCGCCGGGCTGGCGGGAAAAGGGCGGTTCAGCCGTATCGGAGCTTGAGGGCGAACACGGTGCCCGAGAGGACGAACGTGATCGCGTTCGCGACGATGATCGGGATGTCCCCGGTGAGCAGGCCGTAAACGAGCCACAGGCCGACGCCGGTGACGAAGGCCGCGTACATGCCGACCGAGATCGAGCTCGTGTCGCGCGTGCGCAGCGTGCGCAGCACCTGCGGAAGAAAGGAGATCGTGGTGAGGGTCGCCGCGACGAACCCGAGGGCGGTCACTACGTCTGGATTCATCTGGTGGTTCGTGTTCCTTCGGTTCGCCCCCGCTGCATAGGGTAAGCTCGCCAGAAAGGAGAGACAGAGGTTTTGTCGACGTGCCGCCATCGCCCGAGGGTGGGAGCTGCCCTCTCGACCGCGGACAGACAGGCGGAATCTCCTGTCCCTCTGCCGCGTTCGCTGCTTCCACGCGCGGGGCCGTGGCGGCGCTCTGTCGGGTCGCCCGCCTGGCCGCTCACAGCGCCTCGACCCTCTTCTCCACCGCCTCGCGGATCTCTCGCTCGTCCAGCGCTGCGAACCCGAGCCGCAGGAAGGGGCGCTTCTTGCCGTCGAACGCGAACCGCCGCCCCGCCGAGAACGCCACCGCCCGGGGGCGAGGATCTTGGACAGGGGTCCGCTCTCCGGGAAGCGGTGGCCCAGACGACCTCCGAGGTTACGGGATCGTCGAACACCCAGCGCGCCACGCAGGATTCGAACCTGCGGCCTTCGGCTCCGGAGGCCGACGCTCTATCCAGCTGAGCTAGTGGCGCACTCTCGCGGGGTTCGCGAGGGCCCCGAACCTACCCGGGGTCGGGCTTCCGCGCAACCACTTCCAGCAATGTCGTGCACCGCCGCTGCGCGGCGGCGCTCCCGGCCGCTGCACGGCGGCATCGGCGACGGCCAAAATTTGGCCACCGGCCCGTCTGTCCGGCATTCCCGGGGCATGGACGCCCGACAGCGAAGCTCCGCGATCCCGGCCCCCGCGCGCGGTTTCTTCCCGCCCGCCCTGGCAGTCGCCGCCCTCGCCCTGCCGGTCCTGCCGGCCTGCACCGGCGGGGAGAACGCCACGCCCGAGGGCATCATCAGCCTCTCCGCGGGCGCCGACCAGACGTCCGCCGAGAACGACCCCGCCACCCTCCCGCGCGCCGACGGGCCCCGCATCGGGGCCGTGCAGATGGTCGCGCCCATCTACGAGAAGGCGGACCGCCGCTCCGCCAAGCTCGGTTACCTCCGCGCGGGCGGGACGGCGCCCCGCGGGGAAAAGCCCGTCTCGTTCGACGACTGCCAGGGCGGCTACTACCGCGTGCTGCCCGCCGGGTACATGTGCGCCGACAGCGACGCCACGATCGACATGCAGCACCCGATCCTCCGGGCGCTCACGCGGCGGCCCGACCTGTCCAAGCCGATGCCGTACCCGTACGCCTTCGTCAGGGCCATCGCGCCGAACTACTACCGGATGCCGGCGATGAAGGAGCAGCTCCAGTACGAGATGAGCCTCGAGCGGCACCTCCGCAGCTACAAGAAGCTCAAGAAGAAGTGGGACGAGGTCAAGATCGGCGCCAACGACGTGCCGCTCGACGCGCAGGGCAACGCGACCGGCGACCCGTCCGCCGAGCCGCCCGAGCTCGGCGACAGCGAGCTCTTCGGCGGCAACGGCAGCGACGAGATCCCCTGGTTCTTCAAGGGCGGGCGGCAGCTCCCGAACATCTCGTCGTTCAAGGTCCCGGGCTACGCGATCATCACCAACCGGATCGCGCGCAAGGGGGGGCTCGCCCTCATCGACACCTTCATGGGCGACGGCGGGCGGCGCTTCGCGATGACCACCGACGCGCGGCTCGTGCCCACGTCGAAGCTCAAGCCCGCCCGCGGCTCCACGTTCCACGGCGTGGACATGACCAAGGGATGGGAGCTGCCCCTCGCGTTCGTGCACCGGCAGAAGGCGAAGCGCTACGACATCTCGGGCGGCCAGATGGAAAAGGCGGGCGAGCTTCCCTGGCACACCGCCGTGCAGCTCACGGGGCGCTCGAGGAAGGTCGGCGGCGCGCGCCTCGTCGAGGCGAAGGACGGGACGTGGGTGCGCGACTCCGACGTCGCCATCGCGGTGAAGCCCTCGGAGCTGCCGTCGTTCGCGCAGGGGGACGTGAAGTGGATCGACATCTCGATCCTCAGCCAGACGCTCATCCTTTACGAGGGCAAGAGGCCCGTCTATGCGACCGCGGCGGCGACGGGCCGCGACGGGCTCGGCGACCCCAGGAAGACCTTCTCGACCGTGCGCGGGACGTTCCGGATCCGCGACAAGCACGTCACGACGACGATGGACGCGCACGAGGTCGACAACAAGTTCGAGCTCCGCGACGTGCCGTGGGTGCAGTACTTCGAGGCCGGCTACGCGATCCACGCGGCGCCGTGGCACGACGACTACGGCAATCCGCGCAGCCACGGGTGCATCAACCTGTCGCCGGTCGACGCGCGCCGGGTGTTCCTCTGGACCGATCCGCCGGTGCCCGACGGATGGCACGGGGCCAGCGCGGCGCGGGCCACGGGGGAGGGGACCATCGTTCATATCCATCCGTAGGTCCTGAGGGCCTGCGGTTGAACTACCGGGTGGGGACGCGCGAGGTGCGCGGTCAGTCCTCGTCGGCCTCGACCTTGAAGCCGCTCTCCTTGATCACCTTCTCTTGCACCGCGGGCGGGCAGACCTCCATGTGCTCGACGCTCATCGTGAAGGTGCCCTTGCCCTGGGTCATGCTCTTCAACTTCGATTCGTACTCGAGCACCTCGGCGAGCGGGACGAACGCGTTCACGATCGTCTGATCCTCGAACGCGTCCGTGCCGATGATCCTCCCGCGGCGGCTGTTGATGTCGCCGATGATGTCGCCCATCGCCGCGCTCGGCACCGTCACCGAGAGCCGCACGATGGGCTCGAGCAGCACCGGCGCGCACTGCGCGGCGGCGGCCTTGAACGCCTTGCTGCCCGCCATCTGGAAGGCCGCGTCCGAGGAGTCGACGTCGTGGTACTTGCCGTCGAAGAGCCGCACCTTGACGTCGACCATCGGGTAGCCGGCCAGGACGCCCTTCGACATCGACTTGACGATGCCCTTCTCGACCGAGGGGATGAACTGCCGCGGCACGGCGCCTCCCACGACCGCGTCCTCGAAGACGAAGCCGCCGCCGCGAGGTAGAGGCTCCATGTCGATGTAGCAGACGCCGAACTGGCCATGACCGCCGGTCTGCTTCTTGTGTTTGCCCTCGACGCTCGTGACCTTCCTCGAGATCGTCTCCTTGTAGGCGATGTGCGGCGGGCCGAGCCGGCAGTCGATCCCGACGCGCCGCCGGATGCGCTCCACCGTGATCTCCAGGTGCAGGGCGCCCAGGCCCGAGACGACGAGCTCGCGGGTCGACGCGTCCTGGTGCACGCTGAGCCCCGGGTCCTCCTCGGTCAGCCGGTGGAGCGCGTTGCCGACCTTGTCCTCGCCGCCCTTCGCGTCGAACCTCACGCCGCGCGAGAAGAGGGCCGGCGGCAGCTCCGGCGCGCTGAACAGGAACGCGTGCCTCTCGTCGCAGAGCGTGTGCCCGCTCAGCGTGGTCTTCAGCTTGTGCAGCGCGACGATGTCGCCGGCGCGCGCCTCCTCCATCTGCTTGTGATCCTTGCCGACGACGCTGTGGATCTTGCCGAGGCGCTCCGCGCTGCCCGTGTTCGCGTTGAGCAGCGCGGCGTCGGGCCGGAGCACGCCGGAGAGCACGCGCGCGAACGAGGTGCGGCCGGCGTGCGGATCGATCGACGTCTTGAAGACGAACGCCGCCGCCGGCGCGTCCGCCGACGGCGGCCGCTCGGCGGCCTGCGGCGCGGCGCCCGGCTTGCCGCTCGGGACGACGCCGGCCCACGCCGGGTGCTCGGCCGGCGGGGGCACGAGCTCGACGATGCCGTCGAGCAGCGCGGCGGCGCCGCTCGGGCGGACCCCGGAGGCGAAGTAGACAGGGACCAGCGCCCCCCGGCGAACCGCGGCGCGGAGCCCCTGATCGAGCTCCTGCTGCGTGAGGTCGCCCTCGGTCAGGTACCGCTCGGTGAGCTCGTCGTCGCTGCCGGCGACGTCGTCGACGAGCTTGGCCCGGGCCTTCTCGACGGCCCCCGCGGCGTCGGCCGGCACGGGAGAGCCCGCGGCAGCGGCGGGCGCCTCGGGCTTGTCGAGCCAGGCCTTCTTCGTCCGGGTCGCGACGACCCCCCGGTACTGGAGCCCTTCGCCGATGCGCTCCTCCATCACCGCGAGCGGCGCCTTGAGGCGCGCGCGGACCTCGGCGAGCACCTCGTCAGGCCGCGCGTTCTCGGCGTCGACCTTCGTGACGACGATCATGCACGGCAGCTTCGCCTCCTTCACCCAGCCGAAGACGCGCTCGGTGATCGGCTGCACGCCGTCCTTGCCGCTCACGACGACGATGGCCGCGTCGACCGCCGCGAGGGCGAGCCGCGTCTCGGCGAGGAAGCTCCCCTCTCCCGGCGTGTCGACGAGGTTGATCTTCTTCCCGCCCCAGGAGAGGTGCGCGACGCTCGCCTCGAACGAGCAAACGTGCTCTTTTTCCTCGGCGGTGTCGTCGAGGACACTCGACTTGTCGTCCACCTTGCCGAGCTTGGCCGTTGCCTTGGCGACGTACAGCATGGCCTCGGCGAGCGATGTCTTCCCAGCCCCCTTATGTCCGATGATTGCAACGTTCCTGATGTCCCCTGCCTCAGTCGTTGTCATTCCTCGTTCGTATCAACCCCCATCGGGATCGAGAAGGCCGGCACGCGATTTTTGCGGTGCTTTCCTCGACGCAGGAGGACGGCGAAGACGGGCACCGAGTCGCTCACCCGAGCTCTGCCGCGACGCGCCGCGGCGTGCTCGATCGAACAGCGCTTGTCCGGCGCTGCCTGAGCGGATGGCGCGCCCGGGCTCCCGGAGCGCGACATGAGCACTCTCCGCCTCGCAATCCAGATGGTGCTCGGCATCGCGCTGCCGCTCGCGCTGCAGCGGTGGGATCGACGGCGGCTCACGCCCGAGCAGCGCGCTGCTTGCTGGAACGGGGCGACCTGGGGCGCGGCGCTCTACGCGTTCGGCCCGCTGTCCATGCTCGGGTGGTGCTGGGTCACGCGCGGCGTCCAGCACGGGCGGCCGGACGTCCGCGGGCCGCGGCGCTGGCGCGGGCTGAAGGCGCTCGGGCTCGGCGCGGCGTCCGCCGCGGCGCTCGTCCTGGTCCTGAGCGGCGTCGACACCCTGGTTGCGCTCGCGCTGGGGCTCCCGCCGTGAGCCGCGTGGACGGCTGAGGGGCGGGGTGGCGCGGCGGGCAGGGCGCGCGTGGCATGGACGGCGCATCGCTGGGCTGCATGGCTGGGAATGTCTGGACGGCGAAGCACGGTGGAGCGGCTGCATCGGCTGCAGCGATGGATGGATGCGGGCCGGCCGGCCGGCCAGCTGGCCGGCCAGCCGACGGCGCACAGAACGGACAGCCCCCTGTCGTCGTGGTCGGTAGACGACACGTCATGGACGCCTTGCTGCACTCTGGATCTGCTATTCAGAGCACAGGTTCTGACGCTGTTCGCGGAGCACGCGAACCCCACCGAGGCAGTGCGTTGACGTCGCTGAAGCCCAGAGGAGAGGATCGCGCGGCCGCACAGGAGCGGACCGACGCCGAGCGTGTGTCGCGGACGGCCGAGGCGGGTCCGGGGCAGCAGGAGGTCGTCGCCGGCAGGTACGCGGTGGAGACCCGGATCGGCGCCGGCGGGGTGGGCATCGTCCAGCTCGCGATCGATCGCGCGTCGGGCCGGCGCGTCGCGCTCAAGCGCGTCGATCCGGTGCTCGCCGAGAACAGGCATGCCGTCGAGCGGCTGCTCCGGGGCGCGCGCGCCGCGCGCTCGCTCTCGGGCAGGTACGTCGCGCGGATCCTGGACGTCGGTGTCGAGGACGGCGTGCCGTTCGTCGCCAGCGAGTACCTGGAGGGCTCCGACTTCTCGAGCTACCTGCAGCGCCGCGGGCCGCTGCGGGTCAGGGAGGCGGTGAAGTACCTCCTGCAGATCTGCGAGGCCGTCGCCGAGGCGCACGGCCTCGGGATCCTCCACCGCGACCTCAAGCCCGAGAACCTGTTCCTCAGCTTCGGCGACGGCGCGCCCAGCGTGAAGGTGCTCGATTTCGGCGTGTCGGCCGTGGCGTGTGGCGTCGAGAGCGAGGGCCCGAACGCCGTCTCGGGCGCCATGCGGACGTCGCTGCTCTACATGGCGCCGGAGCAGATGCGGTCGGCGGGCGGCATCGACGAGCGCGCCGACCTCTGGTCGATCGGCGCTGTGGCCTACGCGCTCCTCTGCGGGGCGAGCCCGTTCGAGGGGCGGACCGAGATCGAGATCTGCAACAAGGTCCTGCACGATCCGCCCGCGCCCTTCCCGCCGCGGTTCGAGCCCGTCGAGCTCAAGGAGCTGCTGCTGCGCTGCCTCGACAAGGACCCGGGGGCGCGCCCCCCGGACGTCGCGAAGCTCGCGTTCGCGCTCGCGCGCTTCGGGGGCGAGGGCGCGGAGGACGCGGCCGAGCGCGTGTGGGAGGCGCTCCGGGCGGACGAGACGCTCCGCATGGCGACGCCGGCCCCCGCGCCCGTCGAGGACGAATGGGAGCCCGACACGCTGGCCGATCTGCCGAGGATGTCGCCCGACGACCTCATGGGCGACCTCGAGACGACGGCCAAGTGGGACGCGCCCGGGGGTGGCCGTCAGTCCGACGTCACGCTGGTGTCGCACGCGGGCGCGTCGTGGGACGGCGGCGAGCAGCTGCGGGCGAGCCGCACGCCGCCCCCGCGGGTCGTGATGGTGAGCCCGCCGGCGCGCCCCTCGGACCCGCAGGCGGGCGCGACAGGGCATCGCCCGGCAGGTGAGACGCCCATTCCGCTCGGCCGCCATTTCGCGCATCGCGTCAGCACCGACCCGGCGCCGCGCGTCACACCGGCGGAGGCGCGCGCGCCGGCCGAGACGGAGCGGCTCACGCTGGTGCGCCGCGGGCCATCGCCGTGGCCGCGCCGGCTCGCGATCGGGCTCGCGGTGTTCGGGATGGTCGCGGGGCTCGGCGGCGTGTGGCTTGTGCAGACGGGCACGCTCGACGCCGGCGGGAGCGCCCTGCCTGCATCGAAGGGGGTGGCGAAGCGCGCGCTCCAGGCGGCGCGCTCCTCCGCCGTGGCGAGGCGACCGGACGTGGTCGTGCCTGCCGCGTCCGATCTCGCGCCCGAGCCCCCGCCGGCCGAGCCGGACGCCGAGAGCGCCGCCGGCCCGGCCAGCGAAGCGCCGCGGGTCGCGCCGCCGGGGGGGCTCCGGTACCAGCCGCAGCGCCCCGAGGTGATCTACGACGAGGTCGAGCGCGAGCGGCAGCGGCTCGAGAAGAGCGAGCGCGAGCGGCGATGGCGCGAGGGGACCGAGCGCGCGCGGCAGCAGCGCGACGCGATCGGGCGCGCGCCGCAGCCGCCGGAGGAGGGAGCGCGCGCGCCGCAGCCGCCGGAGGAGGGAGCGCGCGCGCCGCAGCAGCCCGAGCAGGGCGACGGCGCGCGGCGGCTCGAGGGCACCGACGGCGGGTGACGTCCGCAATACCGCGAGCCGCCTGCCTGGTATAAGGCGTCCCGTGCCAGCGATGAGTCGAGAAGTATGCGCGCTCGCCGGCGCCGCGGGCGCCGCGCTCGCCGTGTCGGCGGCGGCTGTCAGCTGTCCTTCGCGGCCTGCGAGCGCCGCATCGCGGATCGCGCCGGAGGCACCCCGGATCGCGGTGGAGGCGCCGCGGGCGCCGCGGATCGCAACGGAGCCGCCGCGGATCTCGCCGGAGCGCCTGCCGCACGGCGCGACGGGGTGGGCCGAGTCGGGCTGGGGCGGCGTGCGCGGCGTGACGATCGGGCCGATCGAGAACCTCCGGCACCCGGGACGCGGCTACGGCACCGCGGCGAGCGGGCGGGCGATGGACGAGGCGGTGGCGATGGGCGCGACCTGGGTCAGCCTGACGCCGTTCGGCCGCGTGTGGGACGGCAAGGGCACCGGCGTCGACCTCGTCTTCGAGGCGCCGTTCGAGGAGAACCGGCGCAACGTGCTCGCGGCGATCGCGCAGGCGCACGCGCGCGGGCTCAAGGTCCTGCTCGTCCCGCACCTCTGGGTCGAGAGCGGCGAGTGGCGGGCGCTGATCGATCCGGGGGATGACGCCGGCTGGGCCCGCTGGGCCGAGTCGTACCGCCGGTTCCTGCTCACGTGGGCCGCGGTCGCGCGCGAGGGCGGCGCCGAGATGCTCAGCGTGGGCGTCGAGCTGCGGAGCTGGGTGACGACGCCGCGGGCGGCGAGCTTTCTGCCGATCATCGAGGCGGTGCGCCGGGTGTACCCGGGGCTGCTCACCTACTCGGCGAACTGGGACGACGTCGAGCACACGCTGATCTTCGACGCGCTGGACCTCATCGGCATCAACGCCTTCTACCCGCTGGCCGAGCGCGAGGGCGCGTCGTTCGAGGAGCTCCTGCGCGGCGGGCGCAAGGTGGCGGCCGGGGTGGACGCGGTGGCGCGCGCGTGGGGCAAGCCGGTCCTGCTCACCGAGATCGGCTACACAACGCGGCGCGATCCCGCCGTGCGCCCGTGGGAGTGGCCCGATCGCATGAAGGACGTGGTCATCGATCAGCGCTCGCAGGCCGAGGCCTACGCCGCGGTGATGGCGCCGTTCCTCGACGCGCGCACCTGCGCCGGCTTCTTCGTCTGGCGGCTCTACGCCGACCCGGACGACGTCTCGCAGGAGGCCGAGTGGGGCTTCTCGCCGAGGGGCAAGCTGGCGGAGCTCGTGCTGCGCGACGCCTTCACCACCCGCTGGGCCGCCGACGGCCCCTGGCTGCCCGGCGAGGTGCTCGGCAGGCACCGCGCGCGCACTCCCGGCGTCTTCGGCTGGGAGCTCGACCCGGACGAGCTCTAGAACGGCAGGCGCAGGGTGAACGTCGAGCCCTCGCCGGCGGCGCTCGTCACGTCGATGCGTCCGCCGTGCGCCTCGACGATGCGGCGCGCGGCCCACAGGCCGAGGCCGACGCCCGGGGCCACGCGGCTCGACGACGGCGCGCGCCAGTAGCGCTCGAACAGCCGCCGCTGGTCCTCGGCCGCGATGCCGACGCCCTGGTCAGCGACAGCGATCGCGACCTCGGCGCCCTCGCGCGCGACGGCGACCTGCACGGCGCCGCCCTCCGGCGAGTACTTGATGGCGTTCGCGACCAGGTTGTTGAGCACCTGCTCGATCCTGGTCGGGTCGCAGCGGAGCGGGACGGGCTCCTCGGGCAGCGACAGCCGGAGCTCGTGCGCGGTCGCCGTCGGCCGGTAGAGCTCCACGACCTCGCGGGCGAGCTCGCACGCGTCCCGGGTCTCGTGGTGCAGCTCGATCTCGCCGCCCTCGATCCGCGCGACGTCCATGAGGTCCGTGAGCATGCGATCGCAGCGCGCGGCCTCCTTTCCGATGCGGGCGAGCATCGGCCTGAGCCGCTCCTCGGGCGGCAGGGGCCGATCCGGCCGGAGGCGGTCGACGGTGAGCTTCAGCGCGGCGAGCGGGTTGCGCAGGTCGTGCGCGACGCTCGCGAGGATCCCGAGCTGCTTCCGGCGCTGCTCGGCCAGCGCGGCGGCCATCTCGTTGAACGCGACGGCGATCTCGCGCAGCTCGTCGAGCCCGCCCTGCGGTGCGCGGGCGTCGACCGCGCCGGCCCCGTAGCGATCGATCGCGGCGCGGATCGCGAGGAGAGGGCGATAGGCACGCTTGCTCAGCTGCCAGAGCGCGAGCAGGACGCCGGCGAGCAGCATCGCGACGGCCCCGAGGCTCACGGCCTCCGAGAGCCTGTTCATCTCGTCGACGCGCTCCCGGGCGATCCGCGCCTCGTCAAGCTTCGCGGCGAGCAGGTGCTCGAGCGCGGCGAATGCGCGATCGGCCTCCTCGGGGAGCCCAGCCTCCGCTCCGGCGACGGGGAGCGCCGTCCCGTTCGCCTGCGCGCGCGCGGCGAGGTAGCGCTTGACCTCCCGCTCGGTCGCCTTGAAGGCGTCGGCGTTGTCCGCGGTAACAGGGTTCTCGCGGACGTCCGCGAGCCACCGCTCCAGCTCGCGCCCGGCGGCGTCGCGCGCGTGGGCGTGCTCGGGGAGCTGGGTCAGCGCGGCGCGGGCGCCTTCGCGCTCGTGAGAGAGGAGGTGGACCTCCAGCTCCATGATGGACCGCACCTCTCGCACCAAGTTGAAGAGGCACGCGACCTCGCGGTCCAGGTGTGCGGTGCTGAGCGTGAGGCCGCTCGCCGTCAGCAGCGCGAGGGCGGCGAGCCATGCGGTGCTCGCGGCCGCGAGCGTCTTCAGCTTCATCGTTGTCCCCCGATTCCGGCCCTGAGCGCGCCGAGAACGCGCAGAGCGTAGCGCCTCGGAGGCCCACGAACCGTCCGGCTGGGCGATTCGGAGCTCCCGAGGCCGCTCCGGCGAGGCGGCCGCGCCAGGGCTCTCCAGGATCGATGCCGGCACCCGGCGAGAGCGGCGCGCCTGCGCGCCGTCGCCGCGGCGTCTCCGGGATCAGGCGGGCGTTTTCTCCACGCCCTTCGGGATCGACAGCGCCGCTCTGGCGATGGCCATCTGGCGCTCCAGCTCCTCTGGCGACGCCGGCGTCTCCAGGATCAGCGCCGCGTCGCCCGGGACGCGGGCGGCGACCCGCTGAAATGCGTGCGCCGCGCTCTGGCTCAGGGCGTCGTGGCGGCTGCCCGCGTTCACCTCGCTCACGTGCAGCTGCTTCAGCCGTGTCCGGTGCGCCTTCACCAGGAAATGGGCCTCCGTCATCGTGCGATCGACCTGGTGCGCATGGCCGATATCGAAGCAGAACGACGCGTCCGGCAGCGCGTCGAAGAACGGCCCGAGCTCCTCCACCGTGCGGCCCGTCCGCTTTCGCTTGTCCATGTTCTCGAGCGCGAGCAGGCCGCCGAGCTGCCGGAAGGCGCCGAGATCATGGATGGTGTCCGGATGGAGGACGACCAGCCAGCCCAGCGCGGCCACCTCCGCCATGGCGTCGGCGACGGCGCGCTCCTCCGCCGCGTCGAAGCGGCTCGGGGCGTGGAACGAGACGTAGCGATACCGCGACAGATCCAGGGATCCGAGGCGCCGGAGCAGCGGCTTGAGCTCCGAGATGCGCAGCGCGGAGAGCTCCACCGCGGTCGCGGAGCTCCTCTCCAGCATCGAGAGCGCTCGCTCGACGTCGCTGAGCGCGAGCGCCCCTGTCGAGTAGCCGATGGATCGCATCAGAACACCCCGTACGTCTGGATGAGCTTGCGGAGCTCCGGGTCCTCCTCGAAGAAGAGCCGGTTGAGCCCGCCCTGGAACTCGCGCCCGATGTCGCGCACCCGCCTGAACGTCGGGTCGCTGCCGAGCTCGTCGAGCGGCAGCTGCTTCAGCCGGTCCCGCTCCTCCTCGTTCGACAGGAGCGCGAGGAACGCGTTGTAGCTGTCGAACAGCATGCGCGCCGTCTCCGCGGAGATCGAGGGCCGGAGCAGCACCTCGGCCAGGCTCTCCAGCGGGGTCACCCGGATGCGCTCTCTCAGGAAGCGCACGAACTCCGGCGTCGAGATCCGATCGCCGTCGTCGGTCCACGTCGCCCGGTCCTTGCCGAACAGCTCGAAGCCGAAGCAGGTGATGAGCCCGCTCACGAAGATGAGCTTGCGCGACATCCTGAGCTTCGCGTTGCGGAGCGCCCAGCCCGAGCTGCGCTCCCGCTGCTTGTAGACGAAATCGACGGCGACGGTGCGCCAGTACCGGACGATGTCGTTCAGGAGGAACATCGGGATGATCTCGCGCTTGCTGCCGTAGAGCAGCCCGCGGTCGTCCTCCACGTAGCGCGAGAGCACGAGCCTGAGCACGCGCTCGTGGGCGTCCGGCGTGCCGATCGCGAGCGACTCCAGGAGCAGCAGGATGCGCTGGGTCGTGTTCTTGTTCGTGTCCTCCTGCCCGCCGATCTGGTGGAGGATCGGGTGGCTGAAGGCCACGTTGCCGAACACGCCCGTCGGGCCCGGCTCATGGAACTTCGCCTCCCTCAGGATCTTCGTGATGGCCTGGACCTGGCTGAAGTGCCCCTCGTCGGCCTGGCCGTCGATGAGCAGCGTCCAGTCGAGATCGCTGCCGGTCGTGTACTCGCCCCGCGCCAGCGAGCCGAAGACGACCGCGCTCGTGTCGCACGGGATCTGCTCGCGGAGCAGCGCCGCGAGCCGCGCCCGGGTCTCCGCCGAGAGCCGCGCGGCCGCCTCGATGCTCGGCCATGACCGCCCCGCCTTCTCCCCGATCCGCTCGATGGCGCTCCGCGGCGCCCCGCCTTTGTCTCGTGTCATCGATCGCACCCTCGAACGCGCCCGCCGCGCCTCACGCCCCGCTGTCGCCCGGGAGCGAGAGCCCGAACCACCGATTCACGAGATCATGGTGCTCGGCGAGCTGCTCGCGGTAGCGGGGGGTGCCGTCGAGCGCGGCCCGCTCGAAATCGACCCAGTACAGGGCGCCCGTCTTCTCGCCGATGAGCACGTTGCCGAGCTTGACGTCGAGCGGCGCGACGCCGCGCGCGTTCATCGCCCGGACGATCTCCTCGATGCGGTCGCGGTGGGCCTCGCCGCCGCCGCTCGTGAACGCCTCGATCTCGCGCCGATCGCGCTCCGGATCGAAGAGCTGCCCGAGCGGCGCGAGGTCGATGTCGAGGACCTTCTGTCCGCGCTCGGCGACCTGATGTTGCAGCGTCTGGCCGCGCACGTAGTCGACGAACAGGGTGCGCGTGGTGAGGTGGAGATCGCGAATCCTCGGGATGCTGGGGAGGTCGCGCAGGCGGAGGAGCGCGGCCGCTTCGTTGTAGAAGAAGAGCCCGAGCAGGGCGGAGAGGTGCGCGCCGACGGGCGCGTTCCGCGGCTGGCCGATAAAGCGCTTGCGCACGCACACGTACCCGCGGCGCAAGACGACGTGCAGCCGGTAGCGCAGGCGCGGCATCTTCTCGGTCCGCCGGTTGAAGAAGGGCACGTCGGCCGGGTGGATCGCGAAGGCGAAGCCGTCCTGATCGAGCTCGGCGAGCACCCTGTCCCCCGGGCCGAGCTCGGCGACCGACGGGATGTCGCTCGGGGTCACGGCGTCGGACACGGGGAGCGGGTTCTCGTCGAGCCGGCGCGCGAGGAGCGCCTTGACGGTCTCGATCCGCACGGCGAGCAGCTTCGTCGCGGTGTTCATGCCTGGCACGCGGCGCAGGCCCTGGTCCAGGGCGCGCCGAAGTTCAGGGTTCATGCCCGTCTAGTAGCCGCTTCCGCTCGCCAAATCAAAAGGCGCGGTGACGGCGAGGCGAGGTGGTAGGATGAGCGAGCGACCTGCGGCACCATCGATCCGCGACGAGCAACGACGAGCAGCGACGAGATGCCACGAGCACGACTCGGCGCGACGGAGCGCCAAACGTCACGATCGCCGGCGTCCAGGTGAGGCGTGTTGTCAGCGTGGGTGACGGTGCACGGCGCGGTTTGCGCTTCAACAGGAGACCCGATTCGGGTAGCAACCCTCCATGGGGACTTCGACGCTGCGGATCGTCCATGTCGTGAGCAGCCTCAATGGCGGAGGCATGGAGCATTTCGTGCTGCGCCTCGCCGAGGCGCAGCGGCGCCACGGCCACGAGGCTTCCATCCTCGCGCTGCGCGGCGGGCCGCTCGCGGAGCTGGCGCGCCAGCGGGCGCTGCCGGTCACCGTGCTGGGCGGGCGCCTGCCCGCGCGGGTGGCGCACGCGGCGCTGGCCTTCGCGCGCTCGCGGCCGCAGGTCATCCATGCGCACAACCCCACTGCGCTCCACTACGCCACCGTCGGCAAGGTCCTCACGCGGGCGCGGCTCGTCTTCACCGATCACGCCCAGACGCGCGGGATCATCCGCGTTCCTTCGCGCTTCGAGTGGCGCGCGACGGACGCCGTCGTCGGCTGCTCGCAGGACACTGCCGACAAGAGCGGCGCTGTGGGCGTGGCCGGCAACATCTCTGTCATTCACAACGGGATCGACATCACCCCGGCGCGTCGCACACGCGAGGAGGTGCGCGCCGAGCTCGGCTTCGGCGCCGGGCCAGCGGCCCAGTCCGAGCCTGCGAGCCCGTCCGGCGGCGCGTTCCTCGGGATCATGCCGGCCGCGTTTCATCCGGTGAAGGCCCACGACGTGCTGCTCCGGGCGCTTTCGCGGCTGCGGGATCGCGGCGTCGCGGTCACGGTCCTCATCGTGGGCGATGGGGACGAGCGCGACCGCATCCACGGGCTCGCGAGGGAGCTCGGGATCCACGGCAAGGAGGCGCGCTTCCTCGGATTCCGCAAGGACGTGCCCGATCTGCTCCTCGCCGCCGACTTCTTCGTGCTGCCCTCACGCGATGAGGGGCTGCCGCTCGCGGTGCTCGAGGCCATGGCGCGCAGCCTGCCTGTCGTGGTGACGCCGGTCGGCGGCGTCCCGGAGGTGGTGCGGAACGAGGAGCACGGCCTGCTCGTGCCGGTGGACGACCCAGGCGCGCTCGCGGTCGCGATCGAGCGGCTCGCGCGGGATCCGGCGCTCGCGCGGCGGCTCGGCGAGGCAGGGCACGCGCGGGTCCGCGACGACTTCTCCTTCGAGAAGATGACGCGCAAATACGAGCAGCTCTATCTCGGCCTCAGGTGACAGGCGAGCGCGCGATGAAGGTACTCGTCTTCACCCATCATTACCCTTCCATGCGGCTGCCGACGATGGCGCCGTACAGCTATCACACGTACCGGGCGCTCTCGCGCCGCTGCGAGCTCAGGCTCGTGGGCCCGACGCCCTGGTGGACGCGCGCGCGCGGGGCGTCCGGGGAGCTCCTCGGCGGCGCGCGCGAGTCGCACACCGGCATCGACGCGCTGTTTCCCACCTACTGGTCGATCCCGGGGCTGCCGCGCCTCCACGCGCGGGCGATCCACGCGTCGCTCCGGGGCACGATGGCCGGGCTGCGGCGCGAGTTCCCCTACGACGTGATCCTGGCCGCGTGGGCCTACCCCGACACGGTCGCCGCGGCGGCGTTCGCGCGGGAGGCGGGGGTGCCGCTCGTCACCACGGTGCTCGGCAGCGACATCAACGAGCAGCCGAGGAACGCCGTGCTGCGGGCGCAGATCGCGCCGGCGCTCCAGCGCTGCGCCCGGGTGGTGGCGGTGAGCGGGGCGCTCGGCGAGCGCCTGGTGGAGCTCGGGGTGCCGCGCGAGCGCGTCGTGGTGCAGCTCAACGCGGTCGACGGCGCGCGGTTCTCGATCCGGGACCGGGCCGCCCCGCGGCAGCGCCTCGGCCTGCCGGCCGACGCGAAGGTGGTGCTCTACGCCGGCTATCATGTGCCCGAGAAGGGCGTGGACGTCCTCGTGGAGGCGATGGGGCGCCTCGCCGAGGGGGGCCGCCGCGACGTTCACCTGATGATGGTGGGCGGCGGCGATCTGCTCGAGCCGCTGCGCGCGCGGGTGCGCGCGCTCGGCCTCGGGGATCGCGCGCGGCTGTTCGGCTGGGCGCTGCCCGCGGAGATCCCGGAGTACATGGCGGCGTGCGACGTGTTCTGTCTGCCGAGCCGCCGCGAGGGCTGCCCGAACGTCGTCCTGGAGGCGCTCGCCTCGGGCCGCCCCGTCGTCGCGACCCGGGTGGGCGGCGTGCCGGAGCTCGTGCGCGAGGGGCAAGGCGGGAACGGCATCCTCGTCCCTGCCGGCGACCCCGGAGCGCTCGGGAGCGCCCTGGTCCGGGCGCTGGACACAGCGTGGGATCCGGAGGCGCTGCGGGGGAGCGTGGGGGCGCTCTCGTGGGACGTCGTGGGGGATCGCTATCACGCGCTCCTGGAGGAGGTCCTCGGCGAGCGGCGCGGGGTAGGCTGAGGCGCAGCCAGGCTGCCCGGCCCCTGGGCTTGCGGTGCTGTTTGGCGGGGAGCCCGGCGCGTCAGCCCGCGCAGGGGGGCGGCTTCAGCCGGTAGTCTCGGTAGTCGCCGGGATTGCCCGTCTTG
This sequence comes from Sorangium sp. So ce887, assembly GCF_051521455.1. Lineage (NCBI taxonomy): Bacteria > Pseudomonadati > Myxococcota > Polyangiales > Polyangiaceae > Sorangium > Sorangium sp. So ce887. The sequence continues at coordinate 1,825,333 of NZ_CP150354.1, forward strand.
CCATCGAGCGCCGCGATCGCGATGTTGTACATCTCGCGCGCGGTCACGTAGTGGAGCACCCACTCCTTACGATCGTTGTACCGGGTGGTGAGCTCCCGGTGCAGCGTGTGGCTCCCCGCGCCGAGCAGCGACTCCGCCTGATCCTCGGGCGCGCCGTGCGTGTAGACCTTGACGAACACCCACTCGGGCCTCCCCTCGATGTGAATGTTCTGATCCACCCATGTCTTCACCCGGTCGGGCGTCGGCGGATCGATCGCCTGGAGCGCGCCGTACTCCATCCGCACCCGCACCCGGCTCCCTCGGCGCGTCAGCGCGAGCGCGAGCGGACCCTCGATCATCAGGAGCCGGTCCTCCAGCACCTCGCCGACCTTGGCCCGGGCGCCCACGGTGTGGGCCTTCCGGCGCGCCAGGTTGCCGGTCGGCCAGTAGATCTGGTTCACGATGCCGTGCTGCGACTCGTCAGGGGCCGACGGGAACGTGTAGTCGGCATAGCAGCCCGTCTCGAAGAGGAGCGGGAGCTCCGAGTCGACTCCGCAATTCCGGGAGTCCCGCCCGGAGTTCGCCAGACACCAGTTGCCGTGGATGAACCCGTATCGCATGCGCCCGTCCGCGTCGCGCGAGAAGTGCCCGTGCTTCCCGAGGATCTCCAGGTATCTGAGGATGTCCGCGCGCAGGTTCTCCTCCGTGTCGTTGTGGTGGTGCAGGTGCAGCTCCACCTCGCCGAAGCCGCCGCGCGTGAGATCCGCCAGCGCGTCGAGCCACCCGGGCGTGTACTGCTCCCCCGGGAAGAAGAAGCTGTGGCGCGGGTGCCGGCCGTCCGCGTCGCGGTAGGCGCCGGCCATCTCGGGATATCGCTCGGACCACGCTTTCACCCGCGCGTCGCCGACCTCCGGTGAGGCGTTCTCCCACCCTGGCTCCCAGTGATCGCAGACCGCAAAGAGGAGGTGCCGCGGGCCGATCGGACGTGGACTGCGGGCGTTCTCGATCCTCTGTCGGGCGTAGCCGCCGAGCCAGTTGTGGAGGTTCTTGTTCCTGAGATACTGGAGCTTCGCCTGGAGTGTTCCGATCATGAGCTTTCTCGACCGCGGCGCGTTGGACCGGCGGCCGCCGCGGCGGACCGGATACTAACCCGGGCCCCCCGGGCACTGCTATAGCGGCTTCGGGGTCGACGCCGCGATCGAGACGGCCTCTCCGGTTGCACGCGGCTTCACGCGGCCTGCCCTCCACGGAGGTGCGCGATCGGCTGCCCGCCCCGGTCTGCAGGGCGCGAGCGGCGCAGAGGACCGCGCGAGGCGCTTCGGGCGCCCGAGTCAAGACCAAAGAGCGCTGAAACGGCGACCGAGGTGGCCGGAAGGGATCTGGACGAGGCGCGCAGCGGCCCCTCGACGGCGATGCCGGCGCAGCGGCCGGCGCCGGCGGCGGTCGTCGTGAGCGCTCACAACACGCCCGCTCGCCCGTTCGACGCGGCCTCACCGCCGAGGTGTGCGCAGGCGGTCTGAAGCCCAACCGTGTCCCAGCAGAGGTGACAAGGCCGTCCAGGGCAGCCACTGGCGCACGCTTGCCCCAGCGATGCGCAATGTGCTTGCAATTTTGCTATCTGGCTGTCCAATGGGCCGATTGACAGCTCTTGTGGGCGACAATTTGCCCCACATGTGGCGATTTTGTTCGATCCGGCTTCACCGCGTGACCCGTGGCTGTTGTGTCCGCGGTGAGCACCCCTACCGGAACCGCGCTGGCATGATGTCTGCTTTTCGTGGTAGCCGATTGTAGGCACCACTGATATCGAAGGAGCCAGGCATGATTTCAACCCCGATGACGCCGACCGAAGATCTGGTTTCCCTCCCCCAGCGGAGGGCCTCCCTCGAATCATCAGCTTCCATGGCTGAGGCGTGCGAGCTAGCCCGGCGGCTCGCCGACATGATCGAACGCCTCAGGTTCTGCACCCCGGAAGGGGACCAGGCCCAGACCCTCCGCATCGCCGAGGGCATGGCCCGCAGCGTGGCGGATGCCGTGAGCGACGTCATGCGCAGCCGCCGCACGCACGTGGCCTAGCCCAGCGCTCACACAGTCCATCTCAACAAGGCCGAAGACGGGGGGGCCCACTCCCGGCCTGGAGACGTGCATGAATCAGAAGCGCAAGCGATTGCGACCCGGGGATCCGTACCCGCTCGGCGCAACGTGGGACGGCGCTGGGACGCAGTTCGCGCTGTTCTCGGAGAACGCTGAAGCGGTCGAGCTGTGCCTCGTCGACGACGAGGGGAACGAGCAACGCCTGCCGGTGCGTCACCGCACCTCGATGGTCTGGCACGTCTACGTGCCGGACGTCGGACCCGGGCAGAAGTACGGCTATCGCGTGCACGGCCCGTGGGCGCCGGAGCGCGGGTTGCGCTTCAACCCGCGGGCGCGCCTGCTCGATCCCTACGCGAAGGCGCTCGCGTCGCGGGTCCGATGGGAGGCCAACGCGTTCGCCCACCGCAGCGGCGAGCCCGACGGAGACCTCGTGATGGCCGAGGACGAGGCGCTCGGCCCCCCGCTCGGCGTCGTCATCGACCCCTCCTTCGACTGGACCGGAGAGCAGCGCCCGTGCGTCCCGTTCCACCGCAGCGTCATCTACGAGGCGCATGTCCGCGGCCTGACGATGCTGCACCCGGAGGTCCCGGAAGAGCTCCGCGGGACCTACCTGGGCATCGCCCACCCGGCCATCCTCGGGTACCTGCAGTATCTCGGCATCACGGCCATCGAGGTGCTGCCCGTGCACGCCTTCGTGCACGAGAAGTTCCTGCTCGACAAGGGGCTACGGAACTACTGGGGCTATCACTCGATAGGCTTCTTCGCGCCGGACGTCGGGTACCGCGCGGGCGCCGAGGTGGCGTCCGAGGTCCGGCAGTTCAAGGAGATGGTGAAGGCGCTCCACGCCGCCGGAATCGAGGTCATCCTCGACGTCGTCTACAACCACACGGCCGAGGGCAACCACCTCGGCCCGACGCTGAGCCTGCGCGGCATCGACAACCCGACCTACTACCGGCTCGTCCCCGGCAACGAGCGCTACTACTTCGATTACACCGGAACGGGCAACACCCTCAACGTGCGCCACCCGCAGACGCTCCAGCTGATCATGGACTCGCTGCGGTACTGGGTCCTCGACATGCACGTGGACGGGTTCCGGTTCGACCTGGCGGCGGCGCTGGCGCGCGGCCTCCACGACGTCGACCAGCTCTCGAGCTTCTTCACGATCATCCACCAGGACCCGGTGCTCAGCCAGGTGAAGCTCATCGCCGAGCCCTGGGACGTGGGGCCCGGCGGCTATCAGGTGGGCAATTTCCCGGTGCGCTGGGCGGAGTGGAACGGCCGGTATCGGGATACGCTGCGCGACTTCTGGCGCGGCTCGGGCGGCGTCGCCTCCGATCTCGGGTTCCGGATCACCGGGAGCAGCGACCTCTACGAGAACAGCGGGCGCAGGCCGTACACGAGCATCAACTTCGTCACGGCCCACGACGGCTTCACCCTGGCCGACCTCGTCTCGTACGAAGGCAAGCACAACGAGGCGAACGGGGAGGGCAACTGCGACGGCGCGGACGACAACCGCTCGTGGAACTGCGGCGCCGAGGGGCCGACCGATGATCCCGAGATCCTCCGGCTGCGAACGCGCCAGATGCGGAACATCATGGCGTCGCTCCTCTTCTCGCAGGGCACGCCGATGCTCCTCCACGGCGACGAGCGGGGGCGCACGCAGGAGGGGAACAACAACGGGTACTGCCAGGACAGCCCGCTCACGTGGCAGCCGTGGACCTGGGACGAGCCGTCGCGCGCGCTCCTCGAGTTCACGCGCAAGTGCATCCGCGTCCGGCACGAGCACCCGGCGCTCAGGCGCTCGACCTTCTTCAAGGGGCGCCCGATCCGCGGCGGCAAGACCTACGATATCCAGTGGTATCGCCCGGACGGGGAGCTGATGACCGACGAGGACTGGTCGAACCCATGCACGCAATCCCTGGGGGTGTTCCTGTCCGGAGAGGGCCTGGACGATGTGGACGAGTCCGGCGATCGGCTGGTCGACGACGACTTCTTCCTGCTGCTCAACGCGTCCGCCTGCGATCTGCCCTTCCTCCTCCCCTTCGCCGATGATCCCAGGCCGTGGCAGCTCGTCGTGGACACCCAGGACGACGCCGCGGCCGAGACGCGGAAGGGCGGGGAAGAGACGGCGCTGCTCTCGCGCTCCCTCAAGCTCTTCCTGCGGAACCGGCGCGGCGCCTGAGCGGCCGGGCGCGGCGCGCCTCAGAAGCCGTTGAAGGCGCCGAGGAACAGGGGGGGCCCGGCGAACGCCGCGTCGAGGAGCGCGGCCGCCTTGGCGCTGCCCACCACGAAGCCCTGGCTCAGGAGATCGCGCGCCGACGTGGCGCCGAAATAGATCTGCGTGAGCCGCTCGATCGATAACGAGAGGCGATCGCCCGCCGTGCTGCCGGGCGCCGTCTGGACGCCGCGCGCCGCGAAGGTGACGTCGAAGGCGCGCGGCGCGTCCGTGAACACGGGGTCCTCGACGTCGAGGCCGATGGCGCCGCGGACGCCGTGCTTCCTCGGCGAGGGGTGCAGCGCGAGCGCGGCGGCGACGTCGATGATGCGCCCCATCGCCCCCGCCGCCGTCAGGCCGAGGACGTTGCGGCGGTGCGCGACGTGCACGGGAGGGCACAGGCCGGGGTGCCGGGCCGCCGTCTCGTACGCGATCGGCTCGTCGCGGATGCCCGGCTCGTCGAGCAGCGGCGCGCCGTAGCCGCGCGGGAGCACCAGCTCCACGACCTCATACTGGTCGCCGAGCGCGCCGAGGAAGCCGATGAGCCCGCGGTAAGCGCCCGGCGTCGGCGCGCGGAGCTCGCGGACGAGCAGCTGCTGGACGCCGTAGGCGCCGCCCTCCGGGACGTCGAAGAGCAGGTAGCCGGCGATCGCCTTGGAGCCCGGATCGACGTAGACCGCGCCGCTCTGGGAGCGCTTGAACACGCGCACGTCCCACCAGTACTCGCTCCGCTTCAGCTGGCCCGTCGTCTCGGTCCGCGCGAGATCGTAGGCCTGCTTGATGAGCGGCTCGTCCCGCGGGCGGGAGAAGGCCCGCACGTGGCGGCGCAGCACCGAGTCCGGGAGCCGGTCGGGCGAGGTGCGCACGACGTCCCGGAGCTCGCAGACGCCGAAGCCGAACCTGCGGTAGAACGAGAGCCGGAAGGGGTGGAGCAGCGCGAGGGCCTCGCCCCGGCGGCGCATGCGGCGGAGGCTCTCGCGGACGAGCCGATCCGCGATGCCCCGGCGGCGGAACTCCGGGAGCACCGCGACGGACGCGAGGCCCTGGAACGGCACGTCCGCGCCCGCGAAGCTCATCGTCAGGTCGAGCGAGGTGACGTGCCCGACGAGCTGGCCGTCGGTCTCCGCGACGATCACGTTGTCGAGGGCGAGGTGCGCGTGCTCGGTGAAATACCGCAGCCACGCCTCCGGATCGCCCGCCTGGAACGCGCGGCAGGCGGCCGTGGCGAGCGTGCCCTCCTCGCCCTTGCGGGCGCTGCGAAACACGAGCTCGTGGTTGGAACGGCTCGGGGTGCGGGCGCGCGCCATGACGGCTAGGCTAGCCCGCCTTGGAAGGCGCGCCTACAGGGCTCGGCGGTCCGGCGCCGGCCGCCTGGTGCAGCGCGTCCGCCATCTCCTCGGCCGTGCCGAAGCGGCCGGTCGGCTCGCGCGAGAGCGCCTTGACGAACCACGCGTCGAGGGCAGGCGTGATGTCGGCAGAGCGCTCGCTCGGGAGCGGGAAGATGCCGATACGGATGGCGTCCAGCAGGGCCTCGAGCCCCTTCTGCTCGAACGGCGGAGCGCCGGTGAGCGCCTGGTACGCCATGACGGCCACCGACCAGAGGTCCGAGCGGCCATCGACCCGCTTCGGGTTGAAGAACTGCTCCGGGCTCATGTAAACGAGGTTGCCGACGACCGCGCCCGTGGCCGTCAGCGTCGTCCCGTCGGGGTCGACATCTCCCCTGGCCACCCCGAAATCGAGCAGCTTGACGCAGGTGCTCCCGTCGGCGTCGGCGAGGAAGACGTGCTCGGGCGTGATGTCGCGGTGAATGATCCCGAGCCTGTGCGCCGCGGTGAGCCCCTTGCAGAGCTGCGAGACGATGGAGACCGTCTCCTGCTGGGAGAGGCGCGCGGCGCGCGCGAGCCGGTCGGATAGCTTCTCACCACACAGCAGCTCCATCACGATGTACTGGAGGCCGTCCTCGGAGACGCCGTGCTCGTAGACCTCGGCCACGTGAGGGCTCTTGATCCTCGCCATGAGCGCGCCCTCGCGGTGGAACCGGGCAACCGCGGTCGAGTCGGTCGCGAGCGACGCAGAGATGAACTTGACGGCGACGTCCTTGCCGAGCCCGAGGTGATGCGCCGTCCAGATACTGCCGACACCCCCCATCCTGAGGAGGCTGACGAGCGTAAGGTGCGGCGCGACGTGGGACCCAGGCTCAAGCCGCATCGACGTCAGTATGCATGATGGGTCCTTGCCTGGCCACCTGACGGGGGGCAGCGGCGCGGTTCGTCGCGCCGCCGTCGCGCCGCCGCCGCCGCCGCAGCCGCAGCCGCCGCCTCGCCGCGCGAGGGCGTCCCCCTGTCTCGATGGTGGCGGCGCGTCGCGTGCCGGCGCGCGAAGGGCGGATGAGCGCAGGGCGGCTCGCCTCGGCGCGCGCAGGGCCTCGCGCGGCTCAGTACAGCCCCTCGGGGGGCCGACCATCGGACATGAACTTCTTCGCGACGGCCGCGATCCGCCGCACGCCGAGCTCCCGCCGGACGGGCACAAGGTAGGTGAGCAGCGCCTCGAGGTAGGCGCCGTCGGGCTGGGGATCGGACGCCTCGAGCCGCTGCAGCGCCTCGAGCGTCTTCACGGCATGCGCCGTGAAGATCGGCCTCACCGCGGCGTCGAACGCGGCGAACGGGGCGAGCTCGGCGAAGGCGCGCCGGCGGCCGCCGGCGTCGAGCTCCCGCGCGATCGCGAGCGCCCCGCCGACGTCGCGCGCCTCGACCGCCTGGCGCAGCGTGCCGCCGGACGCTCGCGCCGCGGGCGGGGGCGCGGGCGGCGCGGCGGCGTCGCCGTTGCGGAGCTTGCCGACGAAGCCGGCGGCGAGCACGGCGAGCTGCGCGGCCTCGCGCGGGAGGGCCTCGCGGCCGAGCGCGGCCGCCGCCTCCGCGAAGGTGACGGCGTGGGTGACGTCGAGCACCCCGACCTCGGCGTCGAGGCGCTGTTCCCAGGCCGAATCGAAGCGCGCGAGGCGGACGGCCGCTGCGTGGCCGATCGCGCCGAGCAGCGCGAGCGGGCCGGCGCCGCGCGCGAGCCAGCGCACGGTCGCCTCCACGGCCGGCCGCTCCCCGGCGAGCACCTCCGCCTCGAAGGCGGCGCGCTCCGCAGGGTCGAGCGGCGCGGCGCTTGCGGCGCCCGAGCCTGCGGCGCTCGAGCCTGCGGCGCTCGAGCCTGCGGCGCTCGAGCCTGCGGCGCTCGAGTCTGCGGCGCTCGAGTCTGCGGCGCTCGCCCCCGCGGACCGGGCGCCGGCCTCGGAGCCGGGCAGTGGCAGCTCGGCGAGGCGCGCGAGCGCGGCGCGCGTGGCGGTGAAGGGGGGCAGGCTCGTGTCGGCGGTGGCCCAGGCGAGCTGCACCGTCGAGGCGGCGAGGACCTCGTCGGCCGCGGAGGAGAACCGCTCGGCCAGCTCGAGCGCCTTCGCGAGGAAGATCGCGCCGTGCCCGTAGTCGTAGAGGTGCTGCGCGACGAAGGGCAGGAGCGCCTGGCGCGCGCCGGCGGTGCCGCGGATCTCGACGAGCTCGCGCATCCGCGCCTCGGCCTCGTCGCGCCGCTCCGCCGCGAGCGCCTCGCTGACCTTCGCCGGCTCGTCGAGCTCGAAGTCGGCGATGCGCACGAGCGGCGAGCGGCCCGTCGCCTTGCCGGCGCCCTTGCCGCGCGGGCCGAGCCGGGCCGACGCCTCGCCGATCGCGTGGGCGGCGACCACGAACGCCTCCTCGGCGGGGACCCAGCCGCGCTCGACCCAGGCGCAGAGATCCGAGAGCAGCGCGAGGCCGTGATCGAAGCCGTGCTCGGCGCGCTCGGCCCCATCCTTGGCGAGCACCTCGAACGCGAGGTGCAGGCTGCCGAGGCCGGTCTCCATGCGGTGGAGCCCGAGCGCGCCCAGCCGGAGGCCCTCGCGCAGGGCGCGCGCCGGATCGTCGCGCAGGACCGCCTCGCGCAGGCCGGCGACGAGGCGCCGCACCTCGGCCGCGGTGTCGACGGCCCGGTTGAGCAGCACGCGATCGCCATCGATGCGCGTCGCGTAGCGCCGCACCGGCTCGCCGCCGAACGCGCAGGCGCCCGAGGCGATGTCGAACTTCCAGTTGTGCCACGCGCACGTCAGCACGCCGCCGCGCAGCGCGCCCTCCGAGAGCGGATAACCCTGGTGGGGGCACCGATCGTCGAGCGCGTGGACCTCGCCGCCCCGGAGGACACAGGCGAAGCGCCGCCCGGCGCCGTCCTTGCGCAGCACCGGCTCGTCCGCCGGAAACTCGGAGAGAGGGCCCAGATCGATCCAGTCCGACTTCATGGCTTTCCCGCGCGGCGGCGCACGGCACATCCGATCACTGCGTGCGTCGCGCCAGCGACGCCCAGGGTAGCCGAGAGCAGGGCGGGGAGGGACCGCGAATCCCGGGCGCGCGCGGAAAAGGCCCCGCCCGACCCGCGCCGCTCGATCACCCCTTCACGCACAGGACCTGCCGGAGCTCCGCGACGATCTCCACGAGATCGCGCTGGTCCTCCATGACGCGCTCGATCGACTTGTAGGCGGCGGGGATCTCGTCGAGGACGCCGCCGTCCTTGCGGCACTCGACGCCGGCTGTCTGCGCGGCCAGGTCCTTCGTGGTGAAGCGCCGCTTCGCCTCGCCGCGGCTCATCTTGCGGCCCGCGCCGTGCGACGCGCTCTCGAACGCCTCGGGGTTGCCGAGGCCCCGGACGATGTACGAGCGCGTGCCCATCGAGCCGGGGATGATGCCGAGCTCGCCCTTGCCGGCGCGGATCGCGCCCTTGCGCGTCACAAGCACCTCCTCGCCGAAATGGACCTCCTCGGCCACGTAGTTGTGATGGCAGTAGATGGCTTGCTGGAGTTCGAGCTGCGGAAAGTGCCGCCGGAGGACGCCCTCGGCGAGGTGGAACATGGCCTCGCGGTTCGCGCGGGCGTACCGCTGCGCCCAGAAGAGGTCGTGCCGGTAGGCCTTCATCTCCGGGGTGCCGGCGAGGAACACAGCGAGCTCGCGATCGGGCAGGTCGCGGTTGTGGGCGAGCTTCTTCGCCCTGGCGATGTGGATCTCGGCGAGCTCCTTGCCGATGTTGCGAGAGCCGGAGTGGAGCATCAGCCACACGCCGCCGTCCGTGTCGAGGCAGAGCTCGATGAAGTGGTTGCCGCCGCCGAGCGTGCCGAGCTGACAGCGCGCCCTCGTGAACAGCCCCTGGACCTTCGGGGTCAGGCTCGCGAACTCCTCCCAGAGCGGCAGGCCCGCGAACCCCGCGAGCGGCGCGTCGTGGGCGGCGAAGCCCACGGGGATCGCCCGCTCGAGGTCGCTCCGGATGCGCTTGAGGTCGTCGGGCAGGTCGACCGCGGTGAGGTTCGTGCGGAGCGCGCCCATCCCGCAGCCGATGTCGACGCCGACGGCGGCCGGCGCGACCGCGTCCCGCATCGCGATGACCGAGCCGACGGTCGCGCCCTTGCCGAAATGGACGTCGGGCATCGCGGCGACGTGGTGGAACACCCAGGGCAGGGCGCTGATGTTGCGCAGCTGGTCGAGCGCGACCCGCTCGACCTCCTCCGGCCGGGTCCACAGCTTGATATCCACGTTCTTGCCCTTGATCTGCGCGGGTCCCATCCGGGCAGATATAGCGCGCGGCGCTCGGCGGTGTAAGGCATGAGCGTCATCCAGCCGTCGACGGGCGTCTCCGAGATCACGTCGAACCCGGCCGAAGACGTCGTGTCGCTGGCCCTCAGGACAGCGAAGCGGCCGGACTCGTAACCATAGCTCCACCGCCAGTACGTCGGCCAGCGCCGTTCGCCGTACGTCAGGAGGGGCGGGGGCGCGTACCCCGTTCGGCCTTGCAGGGCCCCGGGGTTGCTGATACGCGTCGATATCGCTGCTTCCGGGGTACTTGTCCATGCCGTCTGCACGCGCTCTCACCCTCGCTACCCTGGCGGCCGTGGCCGCCGTGTCCTCCGCGCTCACGATCGGTTGCGACAGCCGCAAGCCCGCCGATGTGGCCCCGGCCGGCAAGCCCGACGCCGCCGCGCCGGCCGCGGCGACCGGTACCCCGGAGGTCCAGAAGGCCGCCGCGCCCGCCAGCGACGATCGCTTCGCGGCCCAGATCGCGGCGAATCTGCCCCGGGTGCCCGACCCGGCCATCCAGGTCCCGGAGGGCGGCGGCGCGGGCGCCGAGCTCGACAATGCCACCTTCCGCGATCGCACCATCGCCTTTGTCCGCCAGGTGGCCGCGGGCGGCGACAAGGTGACGTGCGATCTGTCCCTGTCGTCCAAACGCCCCTTCCGCGCCGTCGTGATGGGGTTCCAGGAAGGGAAGCAGATCGCCCGCGCCGAGGCGTCGGACGCGGGGCTCTGCGTCGCGCTGAAGGAGGCGACGCGCCGGGCCGTGGCCGCGGCGGGCGGCGCGCGCGAGGCGCTCGCCGGCGCGCGGCTCGTCGTGGAGCTGCCGGATCATCATGAGTCGATGGTCGAGAGCGCCGAGCGGAAGGGGAAGGGCGTCGAGCTCACCCAGGGGATCGTGCCGGTCCGCGCCCTCGACAAGGCTCTTCTCGCGAAGCGCATCGAGGAAGGCAAAGGCTATCTGTTACGCGTCATCGATCCGCTGCACAAGGGGGTTCACAAGTACTATCACGCCCCTCAGGACCGGTTCGAGAACGAGCTCCACACGATCTACACCGCCTCCACGGCGCTGACCTTGCTGAAGCTGCACGCGCACAAGCCCGACGAGCGCCTGCTCCGCCAGGTGACCGAGGCCGCCGGCTTCATGATGGGCATGCAGAGCCGAGAGGTGCGCGATCGGACGGCCGGCGCCTTCTTCTACGCGTTCGATCTGGAGCGCAAGCGGCCCGAGCGCCGGCTGGTCGTCGGCACGGCGTCGAAGTCGATCTTCACGCTGATCGAGCTCCACGGCGTCACGAAGGACAAGAAGTACCTCGAGTCCGCCGTGATCGCGGCCGACTGGCTGATCTCGATGCAGCGGCCCGACGGCAGCGTGCGCTCGGCCCTGGCCGGGCAAGAGGGCGGCACATGGAAGGTCCAGGGCAAGGAGTCGACGCTCTACACGGGGCAGGTCCTGTCCGCGCTGTCGCGCACCTACCGGGCCACGAACAACAAGAAATACCTCGACGCCGCGGCCCAGACAGCGGACCTCCTGCTCGCCAGGATCGCCAAGCAGGGCTGCTTCCTCGGCGACGATTACAGGAAGCCCAACCCGATCTCGAGCTCGTGGGCGATCATGTCTTTGCTCGACTTCGTCAGGGCGAGCGGAGACCAGCGCATCGAGCAGACCGTCTTCCGCTGCGCCGACGACCTCGTGAAGCGGCAGTGGCGCAGGCCCGAGGACGCCTACCGCTACGGCCGCTGGCAGAGGTCGCTGTCGAGCAGCGGGAGCGGGTGGCTCGCCGAGGTGATGTCGGAGGTCTATCACCACTGCCGCCAGAAGGGCATGGCGGGCTGCGACCGGTACAAGGACGCGGTGGTCGCGGCGATCCGGCAGATCTTGCAATATACCTATGGCCCCGAGAACTCCTTCATGGTGAAGAACCCGCAGGCGGCCGCCGGCGGGGTGTTCTGGAGCGTCAGGGATCGCTACGTGCGCACCGACTCGGTGTGCCACGCGATGAACGCATACCTCAACATGATCGGCGAGCTCGGCGACGGCCCGCTGCTCACGCTGCCCGAGCGGCCCCTCGCCGAGCGGATGGCGCTCGCGGCGGAGTCGGCGAGCGCGGGCGCTGCGGACGCCGGCCTCGCCGAGGAGGACGGCGAGGAGAGCGACGAGGCCGCAGCAGGTCAGTTCGGGCCGAAGGATGAGGCGCCGGACGACTGACGAACGCGCGCGCCGGCAGGGCGCGTGGGGCTCTGGACCACGCGACCGCGATCCCGCGTGCCTCTCCGGGCCGAGCGCTGGAGATCCCATGGATGAGCTCGCGGAGAGCTCCACTCCTGCGGTCGAAACCGGACAGGGCCGGCGCGGGGTGGTGTATATGGATCCGGCGTGATCGACCCGACCGGGGGGCACGGCAGGAGGTCAAGATGCCGATGAGCAACAGCGACGTGGACAGTGGGACCAGCGCTCTTCTCGGGGCGAAAGAGGCCGGCGCGAAAGAGGCCGGCGCGAATGAGGCTCCGCGGGTGGGCCGCGCGGGCGCTGAAGGGGCGGCGGAGCGCATGAAGATGGCCACCGCGTCCTCCACGGCGGGCTCGACCGAAGTCGCTTTTGCCGAGGCCATGTCCGCGCTCCGCGCGAGCCTCGGCACAGAGCCGGACCACCTTTTTCTGAGCTACACCGAGGGCCACGATCTCGGCGAGCTCGCGCGCGCCACGGCGGCACTTCCGCCCTCGGTGCGCGTCCACGGATCGAGCTCCTGTCTCTCGGTGATGACCGCCGCCGGGGTCCACGGCGCGCCGGGCCCCGGCCTGGCGCTGTTCGGCATCGCGGACGCGCAAGGGGCCTACGGCGCCGCGGCCGAGCCGATCGGCGAGTCGCCGCGCGCCGCCGCCACCCGCGCGGCGCGCCGCGCGATGGAGGACGCCGGCCGGGCGGGCAAGCCGCCGGCGCTGTTCTGGCTGACCGCGCCGCTCGGGGTGGAGGAGCAGATCCTCTGCGGGATCGAGGACGCCGTCGGGGCCGATGTGCCGGTGTTCGGCGGCACGTCTGCGGCGGACTCGCTCGACGGGGCGCTGTCGCAGCTCGGGCGCGGGCAGGCGCATCGCGACGCGGTGCTGCTGTCGGCGTTGTACCCTTCCGGCGAGGTCGCCCATGCGTTCGGCTCCGGCTACGCGCCGACCGAGCACCGGGGCTGGGTCACGCGCTCGGAGGGGCGGCGGGTGCCCGAGATCGACGGGCAGCCGGCGGCGGAGGTCTACAACCGCTGGACCGGCGGCATGTTCGCCGCGCAGCTCGGCGGCGGATCGATCGCTGCGGAGAGCGCCCTCTGCCCGCTCGGACGGCCTTCCGGCTGGGCCGGCAAGGCCCCCCAGTTCCTGCTCATCCATCCGAACGCGGTGGACAAGGACAACGCGCTGACGTTCGGCGTGCACATCAACGAGGGGGACGAGCTCGCGCTCATGAGGGGGTCGAGAGAGGGCGTGCTCGATCGCATCCAGTCCGTGGCGGTCGCCGCGCTGGAGGCCGCGCGGCCCTCGTTCCAGCCGCAGGGCGCGCTGGTGATCTTCTGCGCCGGGTGCATGCTCGCGGTGCGCGACGACATCGGCCGCGTCGTCCAGGGGATGACCGCCGCGCTGGGGACGACGCCGTTCCTCGGCACGTTCACGTTCGGGGAACAGGGGTGCTTCGTCCGCGGCAAGAACCAGCACGCGAACCTGTCGATCGCCGTCGTCCTGTTCGGGCAATCGACGCAGAACGAGCAGTAAAGGGCGACGGCTGCCGCGCTCTCCAGGAGAACCCCGATGTCTCAGGTGAAGGTCTACGGTATCAAGGACAGGCTCAACCCGGTGAAGGAGACCCTGTCGCGGGTGATCCACGCCTGCGTCATGGAGGCGCTTCAGCTCCCGCAGGACAAGAGGGCGCACCGCTTCTTCCCGATGGATCGCGAGGACATGCTGGCGCCGGGCGGGCGCACCGACGCCTACACGATCATCGAGATCTCGATGATGACCGGGCGCAGCGTGGAGACGAAGAAGAAGCTCGTGCGGCTCCTGTTCGACAGGATCCGGGACGAGGTCGGCATCGACCATCAGGACATCGAGATCTGCATCTCGGAGTCGCCGCCCCACGACTGGGGGTTCCGCGGCATGCACGGCGACGAGGTCAAGCTGAACTACAAGGTCAACCTGTAGTGTCCCGTCCCTCGATGTCGCGCCCGAGCCACGCGCGCGAGAGCTCGCCCACCCGCGCGTTCGCCGGCACCTGCTCGATGTAGCGGAGCCGCGCCGCCGCGTCGGGGATCTTCCGGGCGCGCTCCTCGACCGCGCACCGCGCCTGCTCGATCGCGGCCCGCGCGAGCGCCACGTCCCCGCCGGCGAGGTGCGCCTCGGCGATCGCGAGGCGCAGCGGGATCTCGCTGTACCCCAGCGAGCCGCCGAGCGATTCGAGGCAGCGCAGCCCCTCCTCCGAGGCCAGCCGGGCGGCCTCCACGCGCCCCTCCCGGAGCAGCACCTGGAGGATCGTCCGGTGGACCAGCGGCCGGTAAAACCGGTCTCGCTGCAGGACCGCGAGCGCCTTCTCGGCCTCCTCGCGCGCCTCCGGGAGGCGGCCCCGCGCCATCAGGACCCGCGCGAGCGCGCCATGGGCCGGCCCCACGGTCGCCTCCATGGCGCCGATCTTGATAAGCTGGTTCGCGAGCTCCGTGATCTCCTCCAGGTGCTCCGGCGCGCAGCACTCCGAGAGGAGGATCATCAGCCAGACACGGACGCTGGAGAGCGTGAAAGCATCGTTGATGCGCAGCGTGCGCTCCAGACATTCGCGCAGCTTGCGCTCGGCCTCGGCGCGCTCCCCGAGCTCCGCCATCGAGAGCGCGGTCAAGCTCGCCGCGAACTCGCGCCAGCGCGAGGGGTTCGCCTGGGCGAACACCTCCTCCGCGCGCCGCGCGTCCTCGTACGCCTGCCAGGGATCGTCCCCGAGGAGCCGCAGGAACGTGGAACGGCTGTAGCGCAGCTGCGCGTGCGCGAGCTGCTCGCGCTCGGGGACGCGCGTCGCGAGCTGCTCCAGGCGCGCCAGGAGGCGCAGCGAGAGATCGCGCATGCCCCAGTGGCTGAGGGCCGTGATCGCCGTGGCGACAGGCATGCAGCACGCCGCCTCGGCCCCGGGCTCGGGCTCGCTGCTCATGATCGCGTCCACGAGCGCCGCCATGTCGTCCGCCAGGCCGAGATGGCCGGTCATCACGACCAGCCGGCCCACCGCCCTGTTCCACGGGACGCTGCCCCGCGGCAGCACCGACAGGGCCTCTTTTCCGACCTCCAGACCCACCTGCCAGTCCTCGCGCAGGAAGCACACGTCGAGCTTCATCCCGAGGAGCCGGCCCAGGATGTCGCCGCGCGGCCCGCAGGCCATGCCGCGCTCGACGCGCGAGAGCATCCCGTCGTAATCGTTGCTCCGGTACGATTGCTCGGCCGCGCGCAGGTAATTCAGGGCGGCGCGCTCGAGCTCCCCGCCGAGGTGCGCGTGCTCGGCCAGCACCATGGGGTCCGCCTCCCCCGCCTGCTCCAGGTGCGCCCCGGCGAGCCGGTGGCCGAGGATCCGGTCCTGCGCCGCCAGGAGGCCGTACGCGGCGTCGCGCACAAGGACGTGGCGAAACCGGTACTCCGTATCTCCGGGGAACCGGCTGCTCCACTGCACCTCCACCATCTCGGAGCGGACCAGGCTCTCCAGCCAGCGGTCCGCCCCGTCGCCGCCGTCCGACGCGCGCTCAGGCCCGAGCATGGCGAGCACGCCGCCGCGCCAGAACGTCTGTCCGAACACGCTCGCGCTGCAAAGCACCTTGCGCGCCTGCGGCTCTAGGCACGATAGCCTGGCCTGGAGCATCGCCAGCACCGTGGCGGGCTGCCCCTCGGTCTTGCCCTCGACCACCGCGCGGATCAGCTCCTCCAGGAACAGCGCATTGCCCGCGGCCTGCTCGACGATGCGCGCCATGAGGCCGGCCGAGACCTCGACGCCGAGCACGGCGGTCACGAGCCGCTCGGCCGCCTTCCTGGTCAGACCGGCGAGCGGGACCCGGTGCACGACCCGCCCCTGCCACAGCTTCGGAAAGACGTCGTGCACCTCGCGGCGCGCGAAGGCCAGCACGAAGAACGCCCGCTCTCGCAGATCGAGCAGGGCGGCGTCCACGAGCTTGACCGTGGCCGCGTCGCCCCAGTGCAGATCCTCCAGCACCAGGAGGCAAGGCCGCGCCGCGGCCTCCGCGCGCAGCAGATCCAGGAAGGCGCGGCGGATCTGCTCGCTCATGATCTTGGGGTCGCTGCGCGCGGCGCTCAGCGAGACGCTCGGCCGCTCGACGGCGATGCCGCACAGGGCCGCGATGAACTCGCTCACCCGCTCGGCGTCGGCCGGCGGAACGTGCTGGCCGACGCGCTTCCGGAGCTTGGCCTCCTGCTCCGCGGGAGGATCCCCGACCTGCACGTCGCACAGGCGGCGGAGCGCCTCGCCGAGCAGGCCGTAAGGCGAGCCGGCGCTCATCGGCGCGCCGCTCGCGAACAGCACCTCGACGCCGGACGATCGGGCGCGGAGGCGCCGGAGCAGCTCGTGCCGCAGGCGCGATTTGCCCATGCCGGGCGCCGCGATCACGAGCGCGCCGGACGGCGTCGCCTCCTCGATGCACCCCTCGATCGCGCCGAGCAGCATCGAGAGCTCCTGCTCGCGGCCGACGCAGGGCGTCGGGCGGCCGAGCAGCGGGCGCGACTCGTCGACGCTCGCGCGCTCGCCGGTCAGCATCAGCTGCCCGCCCAGCGTCGTGACAAGGAAGCGCGACTCGATCAGCCTCGAGCTCAGCTCGTCCAGCCAGATCCCCGGCTCGAGCGCCGCGCTCTGGGGGTCGGGGTCGACCGCCACCGTCGGCTCCGCGCCGACGCGCAGCAACGCCACCGCCCGGTCGATGGCCTCTCCGGCGGGGACCCCGCCCTGGAGCAGCCCGCGGCCGGTGGTCAGCGCGATGCGGGCATCGGGCCAGTGCTGCTGCACCTCGAGGGCGCAGCGGGCGGCCGTCGAGACCTGATCCAGCGCGCTGCTGGACGGCGACACGATCACGATCAGCGAGCCGTCCGCCAGCCACTCGGCGCGGCCGCCGAGGCGCGCGAGCCGGAAGCGCAGGGCGTCGCGCGTCGGACGGGACCAGGTCTGTACCGTGGTGGGCGGCAGCGTCTCGCTGGGGTCGCCGGCGGCCCGCATGGCGAGGACGACGCTGAGCAGCTGCATCGCCTCGCCGGTGAGCACCCGGGGCGTGGGCACCGCCACGAGCGACGGCGCCGGCGCCTCGTCGTCCCCGTCCGGCAGCGCCAGGGCGGCGAGCTGCTCGCGGAGCGCCGCGGCGTCCGGGGGGCGCCGGTGCGGGTCCTTGTCCAGCATCCGCGCGAGCAGATCCGCCAGCGCGGGCGGCGTGTCGGGGCGGACCGAGGTGACCGTGGGGACGTCATCGAACAGGATCTTCGCGAGCACGCCCACCAGATCCCGGCCGGCGAACAGGTGCTCCCCGGTCAGGCACTCGAACAGGACGCACCCCAGGGCGAAGATGTCGGTGCTCGGCCCGATGTCGCGCTCGCCCCGCGCCTGCTCCGGCGCCATGTAGCCGGGCGTACCGACGAAGCGCCCGGTCCGCGTGAGCGTCATGCCGGCCACCGCCCAGCGCGCGATGCCGAAATCGAGCACCGTGACCCCGTCGACGCGCTCATCGCGCAAGAACAGGTTGCTCGGCTTGATGTCGCGGTGCACCACGCCCCGGCCGTGGGCGACGGCGAGCGCGTCGGCGACCCGCGCCAGCAGCGTCACGCACTCCGAGATGCGCAGCGGCCCGCGATCGAGGCGCTCGCCGAGGTCCTTCCCCGAGAGCCACTCCATCGCGAGAAAGGGCCGGCCGTCCTGGGCTCTTCCGTGCGCCAGGTACGCGACGATGGCGGGGTGCTCGAGATCGGACAGGAACCGCGCCTCCCGCAGGAAACGCTCGGTCTCGTCCGAGTGCGCGGCGTCCGCGTGCAGGACCTTGAGCGCCACCGGCGCGCCGGTGGTCACGTCCCGGGCGCGAAATACCTCGCCCATGCCGCCCCTTCTGGCCAGCGTCTCGATCAGGAACCGACCCGCAACCAGAGAACCTTCGAGGAACGACACGGATCGAGCCCTCCACCACCACGGCCGCGCCGGGCGCGCAGCGTGACCGCCCGGTGCGCAGGCGAGGATACCCAACTGGACCGCTGGGCGGATCGGCCTTTGCTTTGTTGGCTGGAGCGGCGCCGCGCTCCGGCGCGGCTCGCGTGAGGCGAGCGCCGCGGCCCGCGCGGCTCAGCTCTCGCTCGCCTCCTCGTCCGGCCCGGCGATGCCGTGGCGCTTCATGAGCCGGTAGAGGGCGAAGCGGTTCTTCAGCCCCAGGAGGCGCGCCGCGGTCGTCACGCTGCCCTGCGCCTCCACGAGCGCGGCCTCGATCTCGGTGCGCCCGAGCGAGCCGGAGTCGGACGGATTGGGCGAGTTCGACCTGCCTGGATCCGTCTTGGGGCCGGTCCGAGGCTCCGTCCTGGCGTCGCCCGGCTCCGGGCGGAGCACGGCGCAGAGATCGGGCGTGAGGGCGAGGAAGTTGTCGGGGCTCGACCCGAGGGCGATCCACATGTGCCGCTCCAGCTCGCGGAGGTGGTGCGTGTAGGGGTGGCGGAGGAGCGCCTCGATGAGCGCCGGTGCGATCCGCGGCTCGGCGAGCCTGTCGTCGCGGCGCTCGAAGAAGCGCTCGGTCAGGTCCGGGCTCTCCCGCGTGGCGGCGGCGAGCAGGTGCCGCAGGAGCAACGGGATGTCCTCGCGGCGCTCCGGGAGCCCGGGGACGCTCACGGTGATCAGGAAGCGCGCCACGAAGTCGTGCTTCAGCGACTCGACGGGGCGGTTCGTCGCCGCGATGACGCGCAGATCCGAGCGGCGCACGCGCGGCTCGCCGAGCCGCTGGTACTCGCCGTCGCGGTCGAGCACCCGCAGCAGGTGGGCCTGCAGGTGCGGCGGGAGCTCGCCGATCTCGTCGAGGAAGAGGGTGCCGCCGTCCGCCTCGCCGATGAGCCCGGAGCGCTCCGGGCTGCCGACGTTGGGGTAGCCCCTGGCCGTCCCGAACAGCTCGGCGTCGACAAGCCCCTCGGGGAACGTCGCCGCGTTGCGCGCGACGAACTCGCCCGCGCGGCGGCGGGAGAGCGCGTGAATGGCGCGCGCGGCGAGCTCTTTTCCAGCGCCGCTCTCGCCGCGCACGAGCACGTGGTTCCCGGACTGCGCGGCGAACGCGAGGGCGCCGCGCAGCGCCCACACGGGCGGGCTCTCCCCGACGATCCCGTGGGCGTCGGCGTCGCCGAACGAGAACCGCGGCGCTTCCCTGAGCGACTGGATCACCTCGAGGCTCCACCTCCGCCGCACCACGAACAGCACCAGGGCGTTGTGCAGCGTGAGCGTGTCGCCGGCCTTCACGAGGCCCTGAGCCGCGGGCATGCCGTTGATGCTGAGGGGGCAGCGCCCGATCGAGCGGACCGCGAGCTGCCCTTCCTCGGTGGGCGTGAGCTCGAGCTGGAGGCGCGAGATCCGCGGCCCCTCCAGCGGCGGCATCATGGCCCAGCCCATCGGGCGCTGCCGGTGGAAGGCGAGGCGCGGCGCGCCGTCCTGCGACTGCGGCCCGCCGCGGCCGAGCACGCAGCGCTCGTCGACGAGCGCCGCCTCCCCCACGCGGTTCGGCTCCTCGCGCGACCAGGCGATGACCAGATGGAAGAACTCCGGGGGCGGCTCCAGGTCGTTCCGGCCCCACAGGAGGCTTCGATCGGTCAATGTCGTGGAGGACGTCACGGAGCAGATTCCGGAACGTTATTTTAACACGGCGTGCGGACACCGACATCGGTAACCTTCCGGGACCGCGCCGGGGCTCGCGGGCAGCGGCTACGGATCGCGCTCGCCCTGGAGGACCTCACCCGCACCCGAGCCGCGTCGGCTCTGCTCTCGACGGCGCGCGCTCGCGCCCGGCGCGGGGGACCGCCGGCTCCTCGCGGCGGGCTCCGTTCCTCTCGTGGCGGAGCTTCGATATCGTCTCGTAGACCGCGCGCCGGGCGCGGTTCAGCCCGCCGAGCGGCCGGTGCGCCGGCAGCGCATGCCAGGGCGTGAACGAGAGGTTCTCCTCGAGCTCGGCCTGTCCCGGGAGGTCGAGGCGCTGCGCCGGGATGATCATCGTCGCGACCTTGTAGAACGGCGACAGCTCCTCGCTCCAGCGGATCGTCGGGTCCTCGATGGGCGTCCTCGTCGGGTGGGCCTGGAGCTGCACGAGGAAGTCGAACCTCCAGTCCCCCCGATTGAGCTGCCGCGCCACGGCCTGCTTGAGCGCGTCGTCGCCCGGCTCGACCTCGACCCGGGGTGAGCCGCAGGGCCGGGGGGCCACGGAGAACTTCATCGCCCGCTCGCCGAGCCGGAACGGCGTCTGGCTGAAGTAGCGGGTGTCCAGGGGGCTCTTCACCGGCTTGAGCAGGACGGAGAGGAAGTTCATGAGCTCGCGCAGGCGGAGGCGGGGCGGGCTGAGCGAGCAGAAGTACGAGAGGGGCTTGCCCGCGCTCGTGGCGGACATGAGCTCGACGTAGTCGGCGACGTTCCGCGCGAAGAACACGTCCGTGTTCCCCATCAGGAAATCCTGCGTCGTCGCGTCCTTCTCGCCGTCGAGGAGCTTCTCCCCCTCGACGCCGAGCAGCTTGATCGCCATGCAGCGGGAGTCCCGCTTCATGTCCGACTGGGCGCGCGAGGAGGTCGACGAGAAGCGGACCCACGCCCGGTAGACGCGCGGCTCCCGGAAGACGCCGTGCCGGAGCTCGCCGGGCAAGCCGTCGTCGACGATGAAGTGGGCCTTCACGCAGCCGTGCGACTTCGGGTGCACGCCGCGGAGCGCCGGCGAGACGCCCGCGCGGTACGCTCGCTCGTAATTGCGCTTCATGATCTCGCTGATCTGTCGAATGCTGTCTTCCTCGCCGGGCGGCGGGTACTCCTCGTGGAGCTTGAGTGTCGTGTTCATGACCAAGATCCTCGACGTCGTTGGGTGTTTCACGAAGGCCTGGCGACCGCGCGCTCACGCGCGG
This sequence comes from Sorangium sp. So ce887, assembly GCF_051521455.1. Lineage (NCBI taxonomy): Bacteria > Pseudomonadati > Myxococcota > Polyangiales > Polyangiaceae > Sorangium > Sorangium sp. So ce887. The sequence continues at coordinate 1,846,363 of NZ_CP150354.1, forward strand.
GGAGCGGCAGGGCGCTGCCGAGGTTCGCCTCGTCGAGGAGGGTCGCCCGCGCTCACGAACAGGCTCGCAGTGAGCATGACCATGGCGAATGCCAGTGCGGTTTCCAAGAGGGGGATCATCGAGCTGCTCCTTCTGGTCCGGTTCGGTCAAAGGGTCTTGAGGTGATCGAGGAGGGCCTCGCGGTCTTCCGGCGGGAGGTTCACGCCGTGCGTGTGCCCCTCGTTGCCGTTGCCCGGGATCGGCTCGTCGCTGTCGTCGACGGTGCGGTAGAGGAAGAGCGCGCGATCGCCCTCCATGGGCTCGGTCGACACCCAGCCGACGTTCCGCTCGTCGAAGCGGCGGCTGCCGCGGTAGAACTGCTTTGGCCGGAACCCTCGCGCCTTCTCCGGGGCGAGCTTGCCCGGCGGCGCGGGCGGCTTGAGCAGGTCGGCCAGCGTGGGTACGGAGCCGTTGTGGAGGTAGGGGGCGCGCGCCCAGATCCCGTCGAGCGGACCGGCGAGGTACTCGCCCGCCTCCCTGACCGGGCGGAACGCGTCTCTTTCCCAGATCTGGCGCCGCTCGCCGTACGCGTTGAGCGCGTCGGCGGCCGGCTTCATGAACGCCCTGGAGCGCTCCGCGTCGGTCCCCGTGTTGATGCGATCCATGTAATGGCTGCCCTCGACCTCGCGGACCGTCCGCTTCACCGGGTCGTAGATCCCGTGGCACGAGGCGCAGTGCTCGGCGAAGACCGCGAGGCCCCGCGCCGCCCGCTCGGGCGCGGGGGCCGTGAAGGGATAGCCCGGCACCGGGAGATCGCGATCGAGCCAGCGCCCGATCGCGTCGATGGTGTCCTTGTTGAGCGACATCGCGACGGCGCCGACGCCGATGGCCGAGCCGCGATTGCGGGCCTTGGAGCTCGCCGTGTTGCCGTCGACGTGGTGCCATTCGCGGACCTCGGCGCGCTGGTTCCACAGCGAGGGGAAGTCGATCTGGGCTGCTGTCCTGTCGTCGGGCGCCTTGAGGACCTCGAACTTGACCGCGTTGAAGGGGTCGATGCGCCCCGGGCCGTTGTCGGCCCGGAGGTCCATCCAGTCGGTCGTCCCTGAGCTGCCCCGGTTCTTCAGCTCGACGAGGAGGATCCGGTAGAGCGCCTGCTCGCGGGCGGTGAGCGGGGCGGCCCCTCCCTCGTCGAGCGCGGCGTCGATCTCCTGGATGAGCCGATCGCCGGTCACGCGCTCGTCCTGGAAGGCGCGCGCGAAGAAGCGCTTGAATCCCTGCAGGTCGGCGGTGTGGTTCGGCATCCCGTCGACATAGACAGGCTCGCCGTTCGCGTTCAGGTATTCGCCGCGGTGGCACCCCGAGCAGTTGATGGCGACGCGCTTCAGCGCGAAGCGGGTGCGTAGCAGCGGGATGTTGAGGGTGGAGTCGGCGAGGAAGAGCCCGCGGCCCACCGGGCGCGACTGGTAATAGGTTGTGTCGTCGGCGCCGAAGCCGAAGCGATCGTAGCCGCGCCCCTTGAACTCGTCGTCGAAGATCCTCGGCATGACGCGGAAGATCCAGTAGGGGACGCCGCCGCCGAACTCGGTGCCGGTGGCGCCGTACCGGAAGCGCCACACGATGTCCTGGGGGTCGATCTCCACGCCGGGCGCGGGCTGCTCCTTGGGAATGGCTCCTTCCGAAGGGAGGTGGAAATCGACAGCGACGGTCGCTGCGAGCTGCCCTGGCCGGAAGACAAGGACGGTGAACAGCACGACAAAGGTCACGGCGGGGACGCAGAAGGCGGCGCGGCTCGTGCTGAGCCAGCCTGCGGCGCCCATCACGATCTGCCGGATCCGGGCGCCGCTCTCGCCGGCGCCCCGGGGCGCGATCTCGATCTCTCCAGGCTGCGGGGGCGAGCTGTCGATCAGGGTGCGGGACACCTGTTCGAATTGCCGGAGGGTCATTGGAGACATGCTGCTCGGAATGCTGCCATCGTCGTCGGTGGGCATCGCGGTGCTCTCCTTGGCGGGCGCGGGGCGAGCGCGGCGTCAGTCCCTGCGGGACTGCGCCGGTCGATACGCCTCGGTCAGCAGGGGGCGTGGGCAGCGGGGGGCGCCACGCTGCGGGTCTGCATTGCCCCAAGCATACGGTGGGCCACCGTATCTGGCGGCGAAAATTGCGGCGTTCGGTGGGGAATACGGGAGGTGCGAACACACCGAGCGCACGTGCACGCACGCACGGGCGCGCACGCTCTGTTCGGAGAGCCGCTCCGGCTGGACGCTGCTCCAGGTTACCTCGACGTTGCCGATCGAGGTCGCCGAGCAACGTGAATCAGACTGCCTTCCTCGGCTTCCTCACCGCGCGGAGCTTGCCGGTCGCCGGATCGCCGCACCAGAGGCGGCCGCTCGCGTCCGCTCCGACGCCGGAGAGGCGCACGCCCTCCGGCAGCGCGAGCCGGTCCAGCACCTCGCCGCGCTGGGCGTCGACGCGGCGGAGCTCCGATGGGGCGCCGTCCTCGTCGCGCATCACGCCGTGCCAGAGATCGCCGTCCGTCCACGTGACCCCCGTGACGAACCTGTCGGAGACGAGCGTGCGGAGGACGGTCCCGCGCTCGGGATCGATCTTGAGGATCTGCTTCTGCCGGTAAATGCCCGCGTAGAGCGCGCCGTCGGCCCACGCGAGGCCGGTCACGGGCCTTGCGTCGAAGCCCGGGACCTCCCCCACCACGGCCCCCGTCCCGGGATCGATCTTGCGGATCTTGCCGCCCCCGACGACCCACAGATGCTGCCCGTCGAACGCCACCCCGGCATCGGCGGGGGCCTTCAGACGACACGTCACCCGTCCCGTCTCCGGCTCCGCGGACATGAGGTCTCCGCGATCTCCATGCGCGAACCACACGGCCTGCCCGTCGAACGTGACCCCATGAATCGAGTCCACCCCGTCGAACGTGCGCTCCGCGATGATCTCGGCCTGCCGTGCCGCCATGGTCCAGAATCTCCTTCCGCCGTGCGCTCTTATCCGGGGAGCGCGAGCCCGAGCAGCAACATCTGTGACGCGATCGACAGCGCCGCTCGCGGCCTCGCGTAGCGCCGCGAGGGGCCGCTGCCGGTGACCTCGACCGCGCGCGCGAGCGCCAGATCCGAGAGCGCGCGCTGCACCGTGCGCGTGCTCTTGCAGAGGGCGGCGCCGATCGCCGCGGCGCTCCACGCGGCGCCGTCGGAGAGGAGCGCGCAGATGGCGGAAGCGTTGCCCGGATCGAGCGGCGCGAGCACGAACAGCTCGACCCCTCTCCCGAGCTCCCAGCGGTACGCGTTCCCGAGCGCCTTCACGACCCCGACGTCGCCGAGCGCGGCGCGCAGCCGCCCCACCTCGACGCGCAGCCGCCGCCGGTGAGATTCGTTGGGCGTGCGCACGCCGAACGCCGCGCGCGCGAGATCGGCGCTCGCGACTGCGGCCGGGTGGGCGCGCGCGAGCGCCTCGATCATGGCGAACAGGACCGGCCGGCGCGAGAGGTCGGCGCGCGCGGCGCCGCCGTCGAGGACGCGGCGGCGGAGCGAGTCCACGACGACGCGCCCCGCGGCCGCGGCGACCAGGGCCTCGACGTCGGCGAGGCGCGCGAGCTCCTCGCGGCCGTCGCGGAGGATGCGCGCCACGGGCTCGTCGTGCGCGCGGAGGAAGCGCTCCGTCTCGGCGATGAGCTGCGGGTGTCCGCTCGTCCGCGCCCACGCCGCCGCCTGAGCTGCGGCGCGCCGCGCCGAGGACGCGCGCACGAGCCGCGCGTACAGCTCGGCGCGCGCCAGCGCCAGCGCGGCCCGGGTGACCACCGGCGCGTCGCCCGTGACCGTGGCCTCGGCGGCCGCGAGCGCCCGCTCCGCCTCGGCGACGCGGCCATCGAGGAGCGCGGCCCGCGCGGCGCCCAGGCGGGCCCAGGCGGCGTTCGTGAGATCACCGACGCGCTCGAGGGCGTCGCCGGCCTCGACGAGCTCTCGCTCTGCCTCGCCGAGCTCCCTCTGCGCGAGCGCGATCTCCCCGAGGGCCGCGCTCGCCCGCGCCCGCTCGCGCTCCGCTCCCGCCGCCGCGAACGTCCGCGCGGCGCGCCCGAGGGCGACCCTGGCCTCCGGATAGGCCCCCATCTGCGCGAGCGCGATCCCGCGGAGCGCGAGCGCGTGGGGACCTCCGAACCGGCCGACCACCTTCAGCGCGTCGAGCGCGTCCCCTGCCTCGAGCGCTCGGGCCGCCCGCGCGCGGAGCTCGGCGGGAGCTTCGACGACCGCGTCCATCGCCGCAGCATCTCACGTGAAGCGGCGCGCGCCAACCGATCGCGACATCGATGTTGCTGTCGCGCCCGCCGTCGACGTGGTCATTTCGAAGCGTCGGCGGCGGAGCGCTGCGCGCACCGCCGGCAGGAGGAGAAGAGTCCCATGTGTCCTGCGTGCCTCGCGTCCCTCGGATTGGTCCTCGCCAAGGCGGCATCGGCCGGCGCCGTGACCGCGATCGTCGTCAAGAAGCTCCGGAACATGAAGGTCACCGGCGCGCCCGCCTCGAAGGGAGGGAGCCGATGAGCCGCGCCAAGGTGGTTTCGAGGGAGGAGTGGCTGGCGGCGCGCCTCGCGCTGCTGGAGAGAGAGAAGGAGCACGACCGGCGGCGTGACGCGCTGAGCGCCGCGCGCCGCGAGCTGCCGTGGGTGAAGGTCGAGAAGGCGTATGTGTTCGACGGCCCTTCGGGCAAGGCGACGCTGCGCGAGCTCTTCGGCGCGCGCCGGCAGCTCATCGTCTACCATTTCATGTTCCACCCGAGCTGGGACGAGGGCTGCAAGAGCTGCTCGTACGTGGTCGACAACATCCAGGGTGGCCATGTCCACCTCGCGGCCCGCGACACGGCGTACTGCGTCGTCTCCCGCGCCCCGCTCGCCAAGATCGAGGCGTTCAAGGCGCGCATGGGCTGGACGTTCCCGTGGGTCTCGTCGAACGAGACGGATTTCAACTTCGACTATCGCGTCTCGTTCCGGGACGAGGAGCGCGCTCGGGGCGACATCGACTACAACTTCCAGAAGTCGAGCTTCCCCCAGCCCGAGGCTCCGGGGGTGAGCGTGTTCGCCCGCGAAGGCGACGAGGTCTTTCACACCTACTCGACCTATGCGCGCGGGCTCGATGTCCTGATCGGCACCTACAACTACCTCGATCTCACGCCGCTGGGCCGGGACGAGGCCGGGCTCCCTTTCACGATGTCGTGGGTCCGCCACCACGACAGGTACGACGCGACGTGAGACGTCGAGCCAGGCATGCCGGGTGTTCTCCCCCCGGCCCGCCCGAAGTCTCGAGCGGCCTGACCGGCCGCGCGGAGGCTCGACACCGCGTCGGCCACCCACCGCGTCAGCGCCCGATGGCCCTCATGCTCGGGGCGCCTCGACAGCAGCCTCCTCTCGTGTCGGCCCGTCCACGGTCAGCACGACGCTTCCCCGCTTGCGCCCGCTCTCGACATACCGATGCGCTTCGGCGGCGTCGGCCAATGGATAGGAGCGGTCGATCACCGCGGTGAGCTTTCCGGCCTCGATCAGCTCTCGGAGGTAGACGAGGTCGCCGGGCGTCCAGTGGAAGTTGGAGGCTCCGCCGATGATGCGCTTCCCTCCCACGAGGGACGTCCAGAGCATCTGCAGGAGCTCCCGGACGCCGAACACGGTCACAAGATAGCGGCCCTTGGGACGAAGGGAGCCCTCGACCTGGGCCATCGACGTCTTGCCGATCGTATCGAAGATGATGTCGTAGGCCTGGCCGCTCCCGGTGAAGTCTTGCTTCGTATAGTCGATGACCTCGTCGGCGCCCAGGGACGCGACGAGGGCCAGGTTGCGTCCGCTGCAGACCCCCGTGACCCGAGCGCCGAGGGCCTTGGCGAGCTGTACGGCCGCCGTACCTACCGCCCCGGAAGCACCATAGATGAGGACGCTCTCTCGGGGCTGGAGCTTCGCCATGTTCCTCAGGTACACCAGGGCGGTCAGCGCCCCATTGGGGATGGAGGCCGCCTGTTCGTGGCTCATATTTCTCGGCTTGGCGGCCATGACCGCATGCTCCGGGACGCATTTGTACTCGGCGTGGGCCCCGAGGCTCGTTCCGGTATAGCCAAAGACAGGATCCCCCTTGCGATAGCGGGTGACGCCTTTGCCCACCGCCTCGACCTCTCCCGCGAACTCCATGCCCAGGATCGTCTTTCTCGGTCGTCGAAACCCGAAGAGCAACCCGATCGGGAGCCAGAGCAGGGGCGGATGCTTGAACCCCCTCATCTTCGGATCCTCGGCGCTCACCGTGGTCGCGTGGATGCGGACGAGCACGTCACGGTTCCTGGGAGCGGGCTTGTCCACCTCCGCGAGCTGGAGGACGTCCGGAGGACCGTACGCGGTGAAGACGACTGCTTTCATCGGAGAGCCTTTCGGTCGGGGGCGCCGCTGGGCACGGATGCACCGCGGCCGAGCCGGCCGTGCGCCATGCCGGTGCGCCGATTCTCCCCATGATGGCGCCCGCTTTCGCATGCTGCCGCTCCAGGACGGAGCATCTCAGCTCCGAGCGGGCGGATTCGATGCGACAGCGCCGGCAGCGACGACAGCTCCGGCGCGACGGAGGCTCGAGACCTCTGTCGAGCAGCGCTACGTGACGTGCGACGGAGGGACGCCGAACCGCTCGCGAAACGCGGCCGCGAACTTGCTCGGATTGACGTAGCCCACCCGCGCGGCCACCTCGCTCACGCTGTACCGACGCTGCCGCAGGAGGCGATGGGCTTCGTCCAGACGCCGGTCGCGAAGGTAACCGTAGACGGTGTCTCCGAAGAGCGCGCGGAACCCGGCCTTGAGCTTGGCTTCGTTCAGCCCCGCCAGGCGGGCCAGATCGGGCAGCCGCGGCGGGTCGTCCATGCGGGCGAGCACGATCTGTCGGGCTCGCTCCAGGCGGTCCATGTCGTGCGCCGAGAGCACCGGCGACGCCGCGCGCTCGCCCTCCTCGAGGCGGTCCACCATCACGGCCAGCAGCTCGAGCCCCTTCGCTTCGAGGTAGAGCTGGCGCGAGGGGCCCCGGGCATCACAGTGGACGATCTCGTCGATCAGCTGGAACAACGCCGGCATGACGGGCTGGGCATCGGTGGGATAGGCGCGCGGGCTGGACAGCACGCGCTCCACCGCGGCGGGCAAGATCTGCGTACCGAGCAGCTCGCTCAGCCGCAGGCGATCGATCTCGAGCGAGAGTTGCTCGTGATCCCTGTCGACCCCGCGCTCATCGAAATCGAACTGCAGGCGCACCGGTCGCCTGATCTGGCTGACGTGGAACGAGCCCCCCTCGAGGTGATGGCGTTCCCCGTCGCTGGTCGTGAGCCAAGGCCCAGGTCCCCGCGTCACGATGAACTTGAGCCGCGAGGCCCCATGGTCGAAGGCCATGGACCACGGGCGCTCCCACCGGAGCTTCGTGACCGTCAGCCCGATGCCCGAGCGCAGCGCGGCGGACCTGGTGAACCCCGAGCGGTCCAGCATGTTCCAGCCCATCTGCCGCTCGACGGGGCTCAGCGTCTCGACCGCCGTGGCGCCGTTCAAGACCCGATCCGCGATCCGATCGAGATCCGCTTGGCTGCCGTCGAGGGTCACCGCGCCCATGTCCTGTAGCCTACCACGAGCCTCCGGCGGTCAGCGGCTCCGGCGGGACGCCCGCCGCTTGTCGCCGGCGCGCGTCGCGCTCGTGGGCGCTTCGGCTCGCGGCGTCCCCTCAAGCTCCGCTTTCAGTCCCTTGAGGAGGAGCTGAAGCCCGTACCGAAACCGCGCCTCGTGATCGGTGCTCACGAGGTGCGGGAGCGCCGCCGCGAGGTGCGGGTAGGCGCCTCGCTCCACCGTCTCGCGGAAGCGCGCTGGATCGGCCTTCTCGGGGTCCGTTCCCGGGCGCACCATCAGGGCCTGCTCCTCGAGGGTGAAGCCGATCACGTAATAGACGATCGACCAGCACCCCCACGCGGCGGAGCGCGGGGAGAGCCCGCCGTCCCTCAGCGCGCCGACCAGCGTGTCAGAGACCCGCAGCGTGTTGTCGTGCGCGACGTACGTTCCCGCGAAGACCCGCGCCCCATCGCGGTGCGCGAGGAGCGCCCCGCGGAGCCGCTCGGCCACGTCGGCCGCGCGCTCCATCCCCGAGAGCTCCTCCGGCACGCCGGCCGCGCAGCCCGCCAGCATGGCCTCCGCCATCGCATCGAGCAGCTCCTCCTTGTTCTTGATGTGCCAGTAGAGCGTCGCGGCCTGAACGTTCAGCTCCTGCCCGAGCCGGCGCATCGTCAGCGCATCGAGCCCGACGTCGCTCAAGAGCCGCAGCGCCGTCGCGACGACCTGCTCACGTCGTAGTCGCATCGTCGGTTCTTCCCTTGTTCGCGCCCGGAAGGCGAACCACGGCCTTGACTCTAACATCGTTAGATTTACTCTAACGTTGTTAGATTCTGGGGTGCGGAGGTTTTGATGACATTGGAAAATGATGTTGTGGTGGTCGGTGGGGGGCCGGTCGGGATGTTGCTGGCATCGGAGCTCGCGCTCGCGAAGGTCCGGGTCCGCGTGCTGGAGCAGCGGCGGACGCGCACGGAGCAGTCGCGCGCGCTCACGGTGCACCCGAGGAGCCTGGAGGTCCTCGATCAGCGCGGGATCCTGGACCGCTTCCAGCGCCGGGGAGTGCCGATCCCGGCGGCGCATTTCGCGTGGCTCGACACCCCGCTCGACTTCTCGCGCCTCGACACGCGGCACCCGTACACGCTGTGGCTGGCCCAGACCCAGACCGAGGCGATCCTCGAGGAGCGGGCCCGCGAGCTGGGCGTCGAGATCCAGCGAGGTCGGTCGGTCCTCGAGGTCGCCGAGCGGGACGGCGAGGTCGCGCTGCGGGTCGAAGGTCCCGAGGGGCAGGTCGAGGAGCGCGCGCGTTACGTGGTGGGATGCGACGGAGCGAAGAGCGTCGTGCGACGCTCGATCGGCATCGGATTTCCGGGCACGGACACGACGGTGACGGCCATCCTGGGCGATGTGGAGCTCGACGACCCTGCCGCCAGGCCGTTCAGGCACACGTGCTCGCGCGGCGCCGTGATGGCGGCCCCGCTTCCACCTGGCGATCATGAGGGCGTCTATCGCTTCGTCGTGTTCGACCCGCAGCGGGCGCACGTGAGCACGTCCGAGCCGGTCACGCTCGAAGAGCTGCAAAGCGGCGTCGCGCGCATCGTCGGGAGGGACCTCCGGATGCGCAATCCGCGCTGGCTGTCGCGCTTCGGCAATGCGACCCGGGTCGCCGAGCGGTACCGGCGCGGGCGGGTCCTGCTCGCGGGCGACGCGGCGCACATCCACTTTCCTGCCGGCGGCCAGGGGCTCAACGTCGGGCTGCAAGACGCGATGAACCTCGGCTGGAAGCTCGCGGCCGAGGTGAACGGCTGGGCGCCACCCGGCCTCCTGGACAGCTATCATGACGAGCGCCACCCCGTGGGCGGAGCCGTGGCGCGCAACACGGAGGCTCAAACCCAGCTCGGCGACGTCTCGGAGGCAGGGATGGCGCTCCGCCACCTGATGAGCGAGCTGCTCGCCATCGAGCCCGTCAATCGGCGGATCTCCGAGCTGATCAGCGCGCTCGACGTCGCGTATGCGACCGGCAAGACCGCGGAGGCGCACCCCTGGGTCGGCAGGCGGGCGCCCGATCGCGCGCTGGTGACGGACCGCGGCGCTGCGCGACTGTACGAGTTGCTCCACACGGCCCGATTCGTCCTGATCGACCTCGCCGGCGCGGTCGATCTGCGGGAGGCAGGCGCGGCGTGGAGCGATCGCGTCGACGTCGTCCGCGCGACGGCCGCCCCCGAGAGCGACCTCGCCGCCCTCGATGCGCTCCTGGTGAGGCCGGACGGGCACATCGCGTGGGCGAGCGACGCTGCGCGACGGGCAACGCGCCTCGCCGATCCGAGGAGCGCGCTCGAGGCCTGGTGTGGGCCTGCGTGAGGCCGCGATGGACGGCGTGAGCGGCCGATGCCGAGGACGAAGCCGTGGCTCAGCCCGAGCGCGTGCGCAGCGCCGCGAGCGCCGCGTCGAGGGCCTCGGTCTCGCGCTCGACGAGCTCGACGTCCAGCTCCGGGGGCGCGGTCTTGCGGGCGCGCTTCTCGGCCTCGGCCATGCGCCTCGCGTCGTCGGGCGCCTCGACCCAGGGGCGGGTGAGGCGCTCCGGGCGCACCAGCGGCATGGAGGGCCGCGGCTCCGCGGTCGCCTGGCGCCCCTCCTCGGCCGCGATCTCCAGCAGGCTCTCGCGGCTGATGCTCACCAGCTCGAAGCGCAGCGCCTCGGGCATCGAGCCGGCGCGCGCCGGCTGCCGCAGCTCGGCCTCGATCGCCGCCAGGGTCTCGTGGCCCACCGACGCCATGCCCAGCCGGATCTCGGGCAGCGACGGCTGGATGCCGATGTCCGGCAGCGGCGCGGAGGGCTGGGGTGAGGCCGCGGGCGGCGGGGGCGCATCGCGGAGCATCACCGGGCGCGCCAGCGAGCGGGGCGGCCCGCCGTTGGCGAGGAGGGCCAGGCCCGCGACGGCGCTGCGCCTGCCGGCCGGCGGCGGCGACGGCGCGGCGCGCTTGGAAGGCGGCGGCGGCGCGGCGCGCCTGGAGGGCGACGGCGGCCGCTCGCAGGAGGCCGCGACCGCGCAGGGGGACGGCGGCGGCTCGCGGACCTCGGCGACCGGGCGGCGCGCCGAGGGAGGCGCCGCCTCGATGCGCGGGCGCAAGGCCGAGGAGGGCGCCGCCTCGGTGCGCGGGCGCGAGGCCGAGGAGGGCGCCGCCTCCCCGCGCGGGCGCGAGCGGGTGCGCCGGTGCCCCTTGCGGACCGGCTGCGGCTCCGCCGGGGTGCCCTCGTCGATGGCGCGCAGGCCGCGCTCGATCGCGGGCAGCACGCCCTCCCGCTCCGCCCACGTGGGCATGACCACGCAGAGGATCACCTCCGCGGCCACACCGAAGTACAGGTCGACGGGCGCCGCGCCGCCGTACGGGACCAGGTCCTCGCGCGACAGCTCCACATGCCCGAGCCGGCCCCGGTCTCCGAGGCTCAGCGCAGCCTCGACGATCCGGCTGCGGCCCTCCTTGGACATGTCGCACGGCGCTCGTCGGGTGACGAGCTGTCCCCGCCGGGTGATCACGAAGGCGAAGTCTGCTCCCGCAGCGACGTAGGTTCGGTCCGAGATCGCGTCGAGATCCACCACACTCGCACCCTACACGATCCAGGGCGGCAGCGTCCGATGATCGTGTTTATCCGGGGCAATCAGGCCCCGCACGCGCGAGAAATTGCCGGCGCTGGTTGGAAGATTGCCAGTAGGGTGCAATGCGCCGCGCTGCCTGCGGAGTCTCCACGGCGAACGCCGCTCGTGCCTGGCGAATCCCCTCGTTTTGTGTCCGTATACAGCGGGAAATTGAACAGGGAGGCGGGGAGGCGGGGAGTTTTTCTGAGATTTTACTCCCCGCCTCCCCGCCTCCCTGTGAATTTTCCGAAAAATTTTAGGGGATTCCTCAGCGCTCGTGCATCTCCTGCGGAGCGCCTTGAAGGTCGGCCCGCAACCGCCATGAGCGGGCTCGCACATGCGTTGATGCCGGGCGCTCGATACCGGGTGTGAGCCCAGGCCGCGCGAGCGTGGGGCGGGTGATCGCAGGCCGTGAGTGGAGGCTCCGACATCTCGTCCGGTCCCCGGAATCCCACCTGGGCTATGCTCCCGCCGTGCTCGCCATCGAAGCCGCCGCGCTCCGCAAGACCTACGCGGGTCTCTTCCGGCGGGAGGGCCAACAGGCCCTGGCCGGCCTCGATCTCGTCGTCCCCCGCGGCGCCGCGTTCGGCCTGCTCGGCCCCAACGGCGCCGGCAAGACCACCTTCATCAAGACCCTCCTCGGCGTCGTCCGTCCCACCTCCGGCGTCGTCCGCGTCCTCGGCGGCGCCCCCGAGGACCGCGCCGTCCGCGCCCGTATCGGGTACCTCCCCGAGCGCCTTCACCTCCCGCACGCCTGGACGCCGGTCGCCTTTCTCGCGAGCGTCGCCCGGCTCAAGCGCCTCTCGATGACCGAGGCCGCGCTCCTTCGGGACCTCGCCCGCGTCGGGCTCGGCGACAGCGCCCAGCGCCGCATCGGCGGCTTCTCCAAGGGCATGAAGCAGCGCCTCGGCCTCGCCGCGGCGCTCCTCGGCGCGCCCGACCTCCTCGTGCTCGATGAGCCCACCGACGGCATCGACCCCCTCGGCCGCGCCGAGATCCGCCGCCTCCTCACCGAGGAGCGCGCCCGCGGCGCCACCCTCTTCCTCAACTCGCACCTGCTCTCCGAGACCGAGCGCGTCTGCGACCGCATCGGCATCCTCGCCGGCGGCCGCCTCATCCGCGAAGGCGCCCTGGAGGCCCTCTGCGGCAGCGCCACGCGCTTCCGCGTCCGCTTCGCGCCCGGCTGCGATCCGGCCGCGCTCCTCCCGCTCGGCTTCGTCGCCCGCGACGCCGAGGGCGCCTTCACCTGCGACGCCGCGAGCCCCGAGGACCTCAACGCCCTGCTCGACCGCGCCCGCGCCCGGGGCGCCCTGCTCGTCGAGCTCGCCCGGGACATGCGCGACCTCGAGGACGTCCTCGCCGAGGCCCTCGGCGCGCGGGGAGGACCCGAGGCCGCCGCCGCGGGCGGGGATGGGCCCGGCGACGGACCGAGCGACGACCCCGGCGGCGGTGCCGGCCGCGCGCGCGCTCCCGCCCGCTCCGCCGGAGCTTCGCCGTGACGACCGTCCTCGCCGTCGCGCTCGACCTCATCCGCGAGGCGGCCTCGCGCAGGTGGTTCCTCGCCCTCGGCGCGGGCATCACCCTCCTGCTCGGCGTCGCCGGTTTCACCCTCCGCATGGACGTCGTCGACGGCGCCCTCGCCGCGACGCGCCTCTTCGGCCAGGTCGTCCCCACCGATATCCGCTCGGTCGACGTCGCCCTCCGGCCCATCTTCCGGGCGGCGGCGTATGTCATCTTCTACGGCGGCCTCGGCTTTGGCGTCCTCGCCTGCGCCGACTTCGCCCCGAGCCTGCTCGCGCCCGGCCGCATCGAGCACCTCCTCGCGCTCCCCGTCCAGCGCTGGGAGCTGCTCGCCGGCACCTTCCTCGGCGTGCTCGGCCTCGCCATGGCCGGCGCGCTCTACGGCGCGGGCGGCCTCACGCTCCTGCTCGCCGTGAAGACAGGCGTCTGGACCTTGCGCCCGGTCCTCGCCGCCCTGCTCGCGAGCGTCACCTTCGCCGCCCTCTACGGCGGCATGCTCGCGGCCTCCGTGTTCGCGCGCAGCGCCGCGCTCTCCGCGGCGACGGGCGGCGCCCTCTTCCTCGCGGGCATCGTCGCCGGCTACCGCGAGCGCCTCGCGACCTTCTTCGAGCCCGGCGCCCCCCGCGCGCTCTTCCGCGCCGTCACCTCGCTCCTGCCGCGCGTCTCCACGCTGGCCGACACCTCCGCCGATCTCGCCGCCTCGGCGCCCGTCGAGGCGCTCGACCTCGCGAGTCAGCTCGCCGGGATCGCCGTCTTCGGTCTCGCCGCCGTCGCCTTCGGCATCTGGCGATTCGAGCAGAAGGATTTTTGAGCTCCATGCGTCATCGAGCCTGGCTCCTCGCTGCGGTCCTCCTCCTCGGCCTCGCTGCGTGGCTCATGGCGCGCGGCGACGAGAAGACAACGTCCGCGAAGAAGCCGCGCGTGGAGTTCCCGCGGGGCCCGCGCGGCCCGGAGCACGAGCGCAGCCAGCGCCGCCGCACGCTGCCGCCATCGCGGGAGGTGGACCCGAGCCAGGAGCAAAAGCCCAGGCGCGACCCGCTGCTGACGGCGCTGCCCACGGACAAGGCCACGTCGGTGGTCGTCTTCGAGGCGAGCGCCCTCAAGGAGTCGCCGGCGGGCAAGCTCTGGCTCGATTGCATGCTCGCCAGGATGGAGATGAATGGCTTCGAGGAGCTCGGGGGTGAGTTCGGGATCGACGTGCTCGAGGACATCGACCGGATCGCGGCGTCGTCGGGGGGCCTCCTGGTGGTATCGGGACGACAGTCCCCGTCGGAGCGCCTGGACTCCCGGCGGGGGAGCGGCCGCGCGTACGGCGCGAAAGGGACGCTGTTCGAGGAGGAGGGCTTGCTTGTGTCCGGCAGCTGGGGTGACGGCCTCACGTTCGTCGGCACGGACGTGCAGGCGATCGAGGCCGCGATCGACAGGCTCGAGGACAAGGTCGCGCCTGCGCCGCCGGTGATCCCGGAGTGGGCGAGCTACGGGGATGCGTACGGGGTGCTCTCGGCCGACCACGTGGCGGAGCTCCTCGAGGGGAGCGCGCCGGACATTGCCGAGCGTTTGCGCGGCGCGGTGGGCCAGGTGGAGCTGCATGTCGACGCGTCGGAGGACGTCGCGATCGTGGCCGAGGTGACGGGACCCGTGGCGGCCGACGTGGACGATCTCGGCAAGACGCTCGGGACCGCGCTCTCGCTGGGCCGGCTGAAGGCGCAGGCGGACGGCGCGGAGCAGCTCGCCGAGCTGCTGGATCTGGCGAGCGTGAGCCCGCGCAACGGCCGCTTCTCGCTGGATCTCGCGCTGCCGCTGCCGATGATCCAGAAAGTGTTGGGCCGCTGCCGGGAGCGCCGGAGGGACGGTGGGGCGCCGGGCGAGGAGGGGGCGGGAAGAGAGGCGCCGGGCGAGGAGGCGCCGGGAGGGGAGGGGGGAGCGGCGAGGTGAGGGCACCCTGACGCCTGGGTCGCGATCCGGCGAGCCGGCGTTGTTCAGCTAGCGCGAGCGACCCGACCCAGGTTGGGGCTGCCGGTGGAGGAGGCTCCGAGGCTCCGACCCGGGGCGGAGTCCGCCCTGCTGTCCGCCACGGAAATCACCGGCCCGCAGGAGCTGGCGCTCCCGTCGGCCCGCCGGTGCCAGCGCTGCCGCCGGCCGAGCTCGATGCCGAAAATCGGGCCACTCGTCCGCTCCGCCCGTTCGATGCCCTGCAACGGGATCGTCGACTTTCTCGAGAGCTGCGGGGATGGCATCCTGCCGGACATGACCGTCGACCAGATCGTCGCCGCTATCCGCGCCCTACCTGTCCCCGACCGGCTCCGCGTGATCGAGCTCGTCGCGCACGAGGCGGCGAGCGACGTCCCTGGCGCAGAGGAGCCAGCTCGCCGCGGGGGCGTGACCTTGACCGAGCGGCATGGTCTTCTGCTGGTCGACACCGACGCCACCGTGCCCGCCGATGCGTTCGATCATCGCCCCGATCGCGATGCACGGGCCGGGCGCATCCAGGGCGGCTCGTGAAGATCGCCTTCGATACGAGCGCGCTCGTCGCCGGACTGCACCGGGCGCATCCGCTTCATGGTCGCGCCGTCGTCTGGCTCGATGCGGTGGCCGAGGGACGGGTGACCGGCCTCGTCACCTGGCACGCCCTCGCGGAGCTCTGGTCCGTGCTGACGCGCCTGCCGAACCCGGCGCGAGCCACCCCGGAGCAGGCCTTGCAAATCGTGGGTCGGGTTCGGAGCGTGTTCGACGTCCGCCCTCTGGATCCGGCCGTATACGACGAGGCGATGAAGCGGTGCACCGAGCGCCAGTTCTCCTCCGGCGTCCTCTTCGATGCCCTGCACCTCGTGGCTGCCGAGCAGGCCGGCGCGGATGCGCTCGTGACGTTCAACGGCTCGGACTTCCTCCGGCTGGCCGCTGCGAGCTCACCGCGTGTCGTGATTCCTCCAGACCCGCCCGAGCTCACTCTTTGACCTATGACAGTGCGAGCCGACTCCTCGCCGACGAGGATGACGCCACCCTGCATGCCGTCGACCTCGACTCCAGCGCCGTGCTCGCGCGCTCCCCGCTCGCGGCCGGCGCGCCCATGTGCTCGGGCTCGCAGTCTGGATGCTGCCAGCGGCGCCTGCGCCCGCCTCCTTCGGTCGCGACGCGCCAATTTCCGAGGAGCGCCCGGCGAAGCGGAGCGACCAGGCCCGCGTAGCCCACAGTCGACGCCCCTTCGCAAAGCCGCTATCTGTAGAGGTGCAATGTGGTCGACCGAGGAACCCTCACGCCGTGCCGCCGAGGGGAGCGCCGAGGCTCCCCTGCCAGCGGTCCCTGATCGCGCCTTCTCGGCCGACCCGTCTAACGCGCGCCCTTTCAGGGGGAAGCTCTGGAATCTTACGTTCGGGCCGTTTCTTGTGCTCAGCATCATCGGCCTGATCGAGTTTATATACGCCGCACTTGGCTGGAATGTCCCAAATCCGCCGGCGATCCTTTCGATGATCGTCGTCTTCGTGGCCTTCAGCACCGGACTCTGGGGCGGAATCATCACCGCGCTCATCTCCTGCGTCTACTTCGCGCTCTACTTCTCTGACCACGGGATTCCGTTCCACTACACAGAGAACAACCTGCTTCGTGTGATCGTCTTCGCGGTGACTACCCCGACGGTGGCGATCATGACGAGCATCGCGAAGCACCGCGCATCTCGAGGGGCGCAGGCGCGGCTCGTGATGGATCGCGAGGGGCTCCTCCTGTGCTTCAGCACCCGGCTGAGCGCCCTCGACAAGCTGCTCGTCGAGGGGATGATCGTTGGCGTGCTAGGTCGCGAAACGGACTGCTATGTGGCCGAGTACCGTGTACAGGGCGATACCGCCATCGTGCGTCTGTGCGGTTCGTGTCGTGCTGATCTGGAGCGCGTCGCCGAAGCGCTTTACCTCCGTGTATGGGAGCAGGTGCATATCCACCAGATGGCCCTCGTGCGCATCGCGGAGGCGCTTCAGCCCAGTACGCTCAAAGCTGGCCTTGGCGATCTGTTCGGCCAGCGCCTCGCGCGCATGGAGCTCCGCGAGCCCGCTCCAACCGTCGCAGATTCTGGCCCATCCGCACGAGCGTTAGTCGGCGCGTGGACTCCTCAGGCGCAACGCCCCGCCCCGCCCCGCTTCGCTGGGCCTGGCATCGACCAGGGCTTCCTGGTGAGGACCGCATCGTCACAGCGGCTCGCCCGCGTCGGATCTTCCTCTGCCATGCGCCCGACGACCTCAAGCATGCGAGAGCGCTGTGCACACACCTGAGCGTGCTCCACCGACAGGGGCTAATAGAGACCTTCCGCGCCGAAGACCTGCTCCCCGGCAGCGCGATTGCGGATGCGCTCGCCGAACGCCTGGACCAGTCCGATATCGTCCTTTGCCTGATAAGCGCCTCGTTCCTCGCCCACGAAGGCTGCATCGACCAAATGGATCGTGCCTTGCGGCGGATGAGCCAAAGCAGCGCACCGATCGTCGTGCCGGTGCTCGTACGCCCATCGGACTGGCGTGAGTCTCCGCTCGGAATGCTCCAGTCACTCCCAGAAAATGAGCACCCCATCACTGCCTGGGCCAGCGAGGACGAAGCGTGGTCGAACGTGACCAGCGGCCTGCGCCGTCTGCTCCTCGCGAGATGAGGGGCGACCCGAGCCGCGACCGCCGTTGTCGGCAGCGGCTACGGCAGACTCCCGGTCCGCGAGACGATCGCGTTTCCACGATGATAGCGCCGTCCTCGCCGACGTTCAGCCAGGGCGATGCGCGCCGCGCGCGGGTGGAGGGAGGATGGGGTGGAGTCCAGGGTAGCGGCGCCAGGAACAGCTACTCCACGGTGGGCTCCAGCAGGGGCTCGCCGCCCGGCGCGCCAGGCTCCGTGCTCGCGCCGTCGTCGTCGCCACCACCCGCGTTGTTCTTCCCCGCCCCCGGCTTGCGCCCGCCGCCCCGCGCGAACAGCGACGGCGCGATCGCGTCGGCGTCGCCCTCCTTCCAGCGCAGGTACGACACCGCGCGTCGGCATGCATCGTAGGCGTTCACGAGCAGCGTGAACGCCCGCGCGCGCCGCTCGGCCGCGTCGCCTGCCTTCGGCGCCGGCAGGCCCGGCTGCTGGCGGGCCCCCAGCGCGACGAGCAGCTCCGGCCCGAGCTGGGAGGCGCGCTCCACGTCTCTCCACTCGACCGTGGTCCTGTTCTTCACGGCGTCCCAGACCTCGCTGAAGAGCGCCGCGAGCGCGACGAGGTCGTTGGCGGTGTCGAGGTGCCCCTGACCTCTGCGGATCTCGGCCACCCGCGGCGCGTCCACGATCCCCTTGTGCGCCAGCGCCTCCGCCGCGACGAGCAGGTCCTCGCGCAGCGGCGCCGCCTCGTCGACGAGCCGCTTGAGCGCGTCCTGCCCGACCGAGGCGGGCAGCGCGAGCAGGTGCGCATACCAGGCGGCGAGCGCGTACGTCTGGAGCTTGTCGAGCTGGCTCAGAGGGTGCCTGGGGAGCTCCTCCACGAACCGCGGGCGCAGCGCGTGAAGGTGCGGGACAGCCCCGACGGCCACGGAGACGGCGCGCGGAATATCGACGTTGATCGGCACCACCTCGCCGACGTCGTCGAGCTCGGGCTCGACGAGCGCGAACGCCTTGGCCGCTTCGCTCGGCGCGCCAGGCCTGGCGGGTACAGATTTCTTCGTGCTCGGCTTGGATCTCGGCATCAGCTTCTCCCTCGCAAGGTGAGCGGGCACCCGTCGATGCAGTGATGAACCACAGCGGACGGGTGGTATCGCGATCGCCCTCAGACGATGCCTCAGGAGGAATCAACAGCCATGCCAGCGCGACGAGGTCTGCTGTCGATGTCCGGCAGCGGATGAGGCTGGAACAGCTCGGCATCGCCGAGACGTACGCGGGCGGAGGGGGGCGCGGGACGCGACGCGCCTTGCGCTGCTGCGCAAGCGCTTGCGCGCAACGGCTTGCGGTCGCACCGAGCCGCGCGCGCGCCTGCGATGACGGTGGTGGAGGGCGGTAGAGCCGTCTCCGGACCATCGACTGGGGCCTGGAGGGGCGATTGAACCGCCATCGGAGCACCGATCTCGGCGCCGGAGGGGCGGTTGAACCGCCCCCTGGGCACCGATCTCGGCGCCGGAGGGGCGGTTGAACCGCCTCCGGAGCACCGATCGGGGTCTTGGATGAGCGGTCGAACCGCCATCGGAGCACCGATCTCGGCGCCGGAGAGGCGACCTAACCGCCATCGGAGCACCGATCTCGGCGCCGGAGAGGCGGCCGAACCGCCTTCGGAGCGCCGTCACCGCATGCGCACGCGCGGCTCGGTGCGAGCGTGAGCCCCCGCGCCTTCCGCCTGGCGCGCCCCGACGCGGAGCGCTAGCCTGCTTACCTGGGTGCGCAGGGGCGCCCTCCCCGCCGGAAAGAAGCCTTTCACCCTGCACGCGACGAACGCGGGTCACCTCGCACCGTCATGACCACGTCGACATCCTCGGGCCGAGGGAGCGGGTAGCGGCCGATTCGAGAGGAGACGTCCATGATGGATCCCGTTCGTGAGCTGAAGACCCGCGCCGAGCTGCTGCACAAGCGGCTCGCATCGAACGACGCCGGGGCGCTGGCGCGCCTGCGCGCGCTGCCCGAGCTCCGGCGCGCCGACGAGGCCGCGCTCGCCGCGGCCGTTCCCGGGTTGCGCCGGAAGCACTGCCTCGCTGTGGTCGCACGCGAGTGCGGCTTCTCGAGCTGGGAGCGCGCCCGCCTCGCCCTCGCCGGAGAGCCCGGCGCGCCCGAGCTCGGGACATTGCTCTACGGAGGGCATGGCGGCGTGCTGCACCACTGGTTCGCGACCCACGTCGAGGCGCGCGCCCACGTCGAGGCGCTCCCCGAGGCGCCGCGCAGCTATCTTCTCACGTACAAGCACCACTTCTTCGTCGCCGATCGCGCGTTCGTCGCGTCGCTCGGGCTCGACCCCGACGACCCGGACTGGCAGGCGATCGGATGGGACTGGGCACAGCCCGCCGACCTCGCCGCGCGGAGCCGTCTCTACGCGAAGCGGCTCGCCTCGACGCGGGGGACGGCATGAGCGCCCCGGAGATGCACCCGGACCTCACCGCCGCGCTCGAGGCCGCGTTCCCCGGGCGCCCAGTCGAGGATGTGACCTCGCTCTCGGGCGGGTTCTCCGGCGCCGCGCTGCTCGCGTTCGTCGTCGACGGCGCGCCGTACGTCGCGAAGCGCTTCCCGCTCGATCCGAGCGATCCGGAGCGGGTCGCGCGCGAGATCGCGTGCATGCGCGTCGCGTCCGAGCGCGGCGTCGCCCCGCGCCTGCACCACGCGGACGCGCGGACGGGCGTGACGATCATGGACCGCATCGCGGGGACGCCGCTCCGCCCGACGGGCGACCCGACGCTGCTCGAGCGGGTCGCGACGACGTTGCGGCGGCTCCACGACGGTCCGCCGTTCCCGCGCAGCCCGTCGCGCATGGACTTCCTGCGCTCCCTCGACGCGCAGTGCGCCGCGCTCGCAGGCGTGGGCCTCCCGGCGGAGCTCGTCCGCACCGTCGACGAGCTCGAGCGGGTGAGCGCGCCCCACGCGCACGCGGCCCCGTGTCACCGCGACCTCAACCCGAACAACGTGCTCGTGACGGCCGACCGCGTGTACCTCGTCGACTGGACCACCGCAGGCGCGGGCGACCCGTTCGTCGATCTCGCGCAGCTCGGCATCTTCGCGTACCCGCGGCCCGAGCAGCGCGAGGCCCTGCTCGAGGCGTACCTCGGAAGGCCCGCGGGCGACGACGAGCGCGCGCGGTCGCGCATCGCGCGCGCCATCGCCCTGGCCTTCTACGCCGCGGGCTTCTTCTTCGGGGGAGCCCGCCTCGGCGGGCCGCCTCCCGCGGACGAGGAGCCCCGCCCGCTCGCGGAGGTCCTCGCCGCGTTCGGCGCCGCGCCGGAGCGCACACACCCCGGCACCGTCGCCGCCGCCCTCCTGCGCGAGGTGCGCCGGGAAGCACAGGACGTCTTGCGCGGTCGGCCATCGCGCCCATGAGCTACATCGACGGCTTCGTTGCTCCGGTACCCACGGGCAAGAAGGCAGCCTATCGCGAGCTCTGCGTGAAAGCCGGCCAGATCTTCAAAAGGAGGCGGAGGAAGGCGCGCCGCGTCTCCGACGCGATGCTGAAGAGAGTGAAGCTGGACGTCGCCGGTCTCAAGACCGCACACGAAGCACGCTGGGCGCCGGCGCAGGGCACGCCGCCGAGCAGATCGGCCTGACCAGGACTACCCAGCTGGCCGAGCGAGGCGTGCTTGCGGTCCATCCCGGCACCGAGCACGTTCCGGCGAGGGTGCGCGCCTTTGTCTAGCTCGGTCGTGCTTTCCACAACCAGCGCCGATGTGGGCGACCGAGGTGAATCACGGAAACCTGGGGTGAAGGAACATCGCTACGCAGGTTGCGACCAAGAGTGCGCCGAAGGGGCGTCGCGCGCGAGGCGCGGCAAGCGGCGAACGCCCCCGCCGCCGGCGCACGCGCTGCGCTGCTTCGATCGCCACGGGCCCTGCTTCTTTGATATACAGTCCCGGACAGAACCGAGGGACTGGATGAGCCGTGATACAGATTACAAGGGTGTCGCTGAGGAGCATGAGCGCCTGAGGCAGCGTATCCGGGAGCTGGAGCAGGCCGAGGCGGAGCGGGATCACCTCCGGGAGGCGCTCCGCCGGAGCGAGGAGCATGTGCGCCTCTTTGTCACCTACACACCGGCCGCGTTTGCCATGTTCGATCGGGAGATGCGCTACGTCATGGCCAGTCACCGCTACCGGGCGGAGTTCGGCCTGAGCGATCAAGAGATCATCGGCCGGTGCCATTATGAGGTCTTTCCCGACGTCCCCGAGCACTGGAAGGCGATCCATCAGCGCTGCCTCGCAGGGGCCTCGGAAGGGAATGATGAGGAGCCTTTCCCGCGGGCTGACGGACACGTCGAATGGGGGATGTGGAAGATCTTCCCGTGGTACACCTCGACCGGCGAGATCGGCGGGATCATGCTGTTCACGGAGGTGATCACCAAGCGAAAGCAGCTCGAGGATACGCTCCGGATGCAGGCGAAGACGCTCATGGAGCTGTCGGCGCCCATCGTGCCCATCAGCCAGGGCGTCCTCGTGCTGCCGCTGGTGGGCGTGCTCGACGCGGGGCGGGCGCAGCAGATGATGGAGAACCTGCTGGGCAAGGTGGTCGAGCGGCAAGCGCGGGTGGCGATCATCGACGTCACGGGCGTGCCGCACATCGACACGGGCTCGGCGAACGCCCTGCTGCAAGTGGCGCGGGCGGTCCGGCTGCTCGGGGCGCAGGTCGTCCTGACCGGCATCCGGCCCGAGGTGTCCCAGGCCATCGTCGGCCTCGACATCGACCTCGCCGGCATCGTGACCCGCCGCGATCTGCAGAGCGGGATCGCGTTCGCGGCCACGGCGAACCTGTCAGCATCGTCGCCGCGATGAGACGCACCGGCCTCGCCGCAGCGGCGGAGGCCGGCGCGGCTCAGGAGCGCGACGCGGGGGTCGGCCGGGGGCGAGCCGGCGTGCGGGGGCGAGCCCTCGCGGCCCGGGTCTTCGTCCCGAGGGCCTCGCGCACCGTCGTGGCCGTGGCGGCCTGCGCGATCCACCGGTCGAGCTTCGCCGCGTCGGCGCAGGCCCGGATACGCGCTTCGTCGTCCTGCGAGGGCGAGAGCCCGCGCGCCCGCAACAGCGTCAGCAGCGCGTTTTGCCGGCCCTTGGCCTCGCCCTCGACCCGGCCCTCGGCCCGGCCCTTGGCCTCGCCCTCGGCCCGGCCCTTCTTCCGCCCCTGCGCTTCGAGGAAGAGACGCAGCTTCCTGGCAGCGGGTGTTTCCGGGATCTTGTCGGGGTTCATCGAGGCCTCCCTGAGGAGCTCCAGCATCCTCTCGCTGAGCACGGAAAGGATCGCACGCTGCTGGGCCCGTCGCAATCCGCGCGGCAGCCGCTCGGTCAGCTCGAACGCCCGCTCGACGACGGCGCGCGCCCCGGGCCCATGGCGGTGCTGCATGGCCCAGGCCGCGAAGAGCGCGAGCTCCGGGTGACGCTCGTCGAGCAGCGCTCTGCCCTCGGCGTCGCCGAGGTGAAGCACGACCGGCTTGAGCTGGAGCACGGTCCCGAGGCGCGTCCGCACGCACGCCACGCGCTCGGCCCAGCGGGCGACAGCGCGGCGCGCGGTGATGACGATCACGTCGCCGAGCGCGCCGGTCTGGCTGAAGAGCAGGCTGGCCGCGAGGGGCCACCGGCGGCGCTTGGCCGGGTCGACGCTGCGCTGCAGCTCGACGAGGACCCAGCGGCGCCGGCCACCCTGGAGAACGAGATCGAGCCGCAGCTCTGCGGGCTTCACGAAGCGAAGCGTGGTGTCGGCCGGCTTGAGGCGCCGCGGCAGCTGCACGCCGGTGAGCTTGGAGACGAGCGCGCCGAGCAACCCCGGCTGCTCTCGCAATGCGACGATCAGGACCTCGTGCGGTGTGCTCGGCACGACGCCTGACTACGCCGAGAGGGGGGTGACCGGCCAAGTTCCGCTCGTCGCCCAAGCCCACATCCCTGCAGCGTATCGGGGCCCTGCAGAAACCGAAATGGGCGCATCGAGCGGCGCGGAATCAATCAATCCTTCCCCGTTGCGCCTGCCTCACAGCAACCCGGTTGATCGAGCCGTAGCGGCCGCAAGGATAGATAGCCATGCTCCTCTTCCGTGACGTCGCCGCCTTGACGTCGCCGCACGCCGCGGCACTGCGAAGATCTTGGGGCGGCGCCTGCCTTCGCCACCTGGGGCTTTACACTCGGCGATCGGGCTCCAGAGGGACACCATGAAACCCAAGAAAGAGCACGCAGGACCGAGCAACCAGGTTGAGCAGCAGGTGGGCGGCGAGCAGCAGGAGCCGGGAGCGCCGACGCGGCATCTGGACCACGACCAGACGACGCAGGGATCGAGCGATATCGAGGAGATCGCTCGCCAGCAGGGCGCCTCGCAGCGGGGATACACGGCGGACGGACCGCACGAAGACCGGCCAGCGCAGTTCGATCCGGCGCACCCGGGTGGGCGGCCCGAGGGCGATCCGCGCCGCTGACGCGGAGGGCAGGGGCTGCGGCACCCGCGCGCGGCGCGATGGCTGCGGTGAGGGGGCGCGCCGTGCGATGGCCGCGACGCCGGCGATTTGAGCGAGCGGGTTACCGCGGCGGGGCTTCACAGGCCCGCCGCGTCACCTCGTGGCGGTAGTCGAACATCCGCTCCAGCTTGCGCCGGACGAAGCGAGCTCCGCCAAGCCGGCCAATGAGTCCGAGCGGGAGCTCGTACTCCACGCGATCGGTGAGAGTGCAGCCGCCCGAGCCGTCGGGCTCCATGCGGTGGGTGTGGACCCAGCGCTTGAAGGGCCCGCTGCGCTGCGTGTCCTGGAACATCCGGCCCTGCTCGTACTGCGTATGCTCCGCGACCCAGCGCACCGGGACGGGGCCGATGCGCGCCTCCAGGACCACGCGCGCGCCGACCAGGATGCCGCCGGTCTTCTCCAGGACGCGCGCCCGCTCCCAGGGGGGCGTGAGCCGCTCCAGGGCGTCGGGCTCCTCGTGGAAGGCGAAGACCCGCTCGGGGGGCGCGGCGATGCGCGTGCGCTTCTCGAAGAGGGGCATGGCGCGAGCATGGATCGCGGCCTGCCGGCGCGCCCGCGCCCCGCGCCCCGCCGCCTCAGGCGACAACGCGCCGCTCGAGCGGGTCCTCGGGATCGGCCGCGCGAGCGACGCGGCCTGCTCGCGGTGGTCTGCGCGCTCGGGTGCCCGGCGCGTTCACGCGGCCCGCCGCCCTCGAGCGCTCGCTGCGCTCTCGAGAGTCGACGACACGTGGGGGAGGGATGTCGCCTCGTTGTTTCGCACAAGACACATGCGCACGCGAACATGCGAGATAACGTCCCGACTTCAATCTACCCAGAGGGGAGTGTACCATGAACAAGAAGAGCGCCAGAATCAGCACCGCCTTGGCGCTTATCGCGTTGCCTGTCGCTGCGACGAGCGCTTGCTCCGGCGGCGACGAGTCGGTGGAGCCCGCGACCCCGCCGGCCCCTCCGCCCGAGGAGGAGGCCGCGCAGTACAGCGTGCAGCTCGGCCCGCGGCCGTACTACCTCGTCGAGGACATGGATGAGGGAGAGCTGAAGGAGGCGCTCCTGGCGTGCTCCGAGGGGTCCTTCGAGCGCACCGATTTCTCGATCGGCCATCGCGGCGCGTGCATGCAGTTCCCCGAGCATACGAGGGAGTCCTACGAGGCGGCCGCCCGCATGGGCGCCGGCATCGTGGAGTGCGACGTGGCCTTCACCAAGGACCGCCAGCTGGTGTGCCGTCATGCCCAGTGCGATCTCCACACGACGACGAATATCCTCGCCATCCCGGAGCTCGCCGAAAAGTGCTCGGAGCCGTTCGTTCCGGCCGACGCCGAGGCCGGCACGCCTGCGTCGGTGAAGTGCTGCACGAGCGACATCACGCTCGCCGAGTTCAAGCAGCTCTGCGGTAAGATGGACTCCGCGAACCCGGACGCCACCACGGTCGAGGAGTACATGGTCTCGACGCCCGCGTTCCGCACGGACCTCTACGCCACCTGCGGCACGCTGCTCACGCACGCCGACAGCATCGAGCTCTTCTCCAGCCTGGGGCTCAAGTTCACGCCCGAGCTCAAGGCCCCGGAGGTGGAGATGCCGTACGAGGGCGACTACGCGCAAGAGGACTACGCACAGCAGATGATCGACGAGTACAAGGCGGCCGGCGTCGACCCGAAGAGCGTGTTCGCGCAATCGTTCAGCCTCGACGACGTGCTCTACTGGATCGAGAAAGAACCGGAGTTCGGCGCGCAGGCCGTGTACCTCGACGACCGTGTCGACACGCCCGAGGGGTACGAGACGGCGGTGTCCGGGATGCAGAGCCTCGCGGATCAGGGCGTGAAGATCATCGCGCCGCCCCTGTTCGCGCTCGTGACGCTCGACAAGAATGAGAAGATCGTGCCCTCGGAGTACGCCGAGGCCGCCAAGGCCGCGGGCCTCGACATCATCACGTGGACGCTCGAGCGCTCGGGGCCGCTGGCGAGCGGCGGTGGCTACTACTACCAGTCGGTCGTGGATGGCATCGACAACGACGGCGACACGATGGTGATGCTCGACGTGCTCGCGCGCGACGTGGGCGTTCGCGGCGTCTTCTCCGACTGGCCAGCCACCGTGACGTATTACGCGAACTGCATGGGCCTCTGAGCGGAGCGGCCGGGGCTCGGCGGCGCCTCATCGACGAGATCAGAACGTCCACGACCAGGTGACCGTGGCGGGCTCCGGCGTCGGACCGGGCAGCGCGCCTGCGGCATACAGCGCCTCGCTCGGCGCGATCGGGTGGATGGCCGCGATCGCGAAGCCCGTCACGTGGCCCAGGATCATGCCGGCGCCGACGTCCTGCCACGAGTGCGCGCCCGAGCCGATCCGCAGCGCCATCGTCACCACGGTGGCCGCCTCGGCGATGGCGAGCGCGCCGAGGCGCGGCGCGGCGTCGCCGGTCGTGCGCAGCGCGAGGTTGAGGCGCGCGCCCGCGATGGCCGCGACAGGGGTCGTGTGACCCGACGGGAAGGCGTCGAAATCGAGGTCGGTGTCCCCGCATCGATCCGTCCGCCACGAGCGCGGACGGCACCGGCCCGACAGGCGCTTGATCATGCTCGAGAGGCCGGTCGCCAGCGCCGCCGCCTCGACCTCGATCAGCGACGTCCTGAGCGCCCGCGAGAAGGGGTGGGGGACGCCGGCGCCCGCGAGGTAGCCGCCCTCGAGGGCGTACCCGCTGCCGAGGACGAGCAGCGTGCCGACCGCGGCGCCGGTGATGTCGCTGGCGAGGCCGAGGGTCTCGTCGCGCTCCACGCTGGAGGCGGCGCCCCACGCCGAGCGGCGCTGGGGGAGCAGGTACGTCGCGAGCGAGGCGGTGCAGGCGGCGGCGACGGCCACCTCGCCGGCCGGCGTCCCGAACGCCCAGTCCGGCGCCGCCGGGCCCACCTGCGCGGCGGCTGGCGTGCTCCACGCCAGCGCGCCCACGCAGGCGAGCGGCACCGCGGTTCTCACGGCTTCTTCGCTGCAGGGGGAGCCGCCGGCGGCGCCGCGGGCTTGCCGGCCTGGGGCGCCGCGGGCGCGGCGGACTTGCCGGCCTGGGGCGCCGCGGGCGCGGCGGGCTTGCCGACCTGGGGCGCCGCGGGCTTGCCGGCCGCCGGCTGTCCGGCCTTCACGCCCGGCGCCTTCTGGACGGTGACCTCACCGAGCTGCAACGCCGGGAGCTGCTCTCCGAGGGCGCCGGCGTCGCCCACCAGGACGACCCGGAGCTGCTCGGGCACGAGGTACTTCTGCGCGACCCGCTGCACGTCCGCGGGCGTGATCCGCTGGATCCTCGCCGGCCGCGTTCCGAACTCGTCGAGCGGCAGATCGTAGACCGCGAGGCTCGCGACCGTCGACGCGGTCGCGCCTGCCGTCTCGAAGCGGGCCGGCAGCTGGCGGATGAGGTTCGCCTTGGCGTCCGCGAGCTCCTCGATCGTGACCGGCTCCCTCCGCATCCGCTCGAGCTCGGCGAGGATCTCCTTCACGGCGGGGCCGGTGTTCTCCCGCACGATGGCGCCGCCCGCGGAGAACGGGCCCGCGCCGTGGCGCATGTCGAAGCCGGAGCGCGCGCCGTAGGTGTAGGCGTGCTTCTCGCGCAGGTTCAGGTTGAGCCGGCTCGAGAACTGCCCGCCGAGGAGGGTGTTCATCACGAGGAGCGCGTCATAGTCCTTCGTCGCGCGCGGCACGCCCGGCAGCGTCACCGTCACGGTCGACTGGGTGAGCCCGGGCCGGTCGACGAGCACGATGCGCGGCGCGCCCGCCGCGACCGCCGGCGGCTCGGCGGGGAGCTCGGCCTTCGCCGGGACGGGCGGCGCGCCGTTCGGGCCCTTCCAGGCGCCGAAGACCCGCTCCACCTCCTTCACCGCGTCGGCCTTGGTGATGTTCCCGGCGATGGCGACGGTCGTCAGCTCCGGCCGGAACTGCGCGGCGTGGAACTTCGCGAGGACGCCCGCCGTGATCTTCTTCAGCGCCGCCTCGGTGCCGAGCAGCGGCGTGCTGTACGGGTGGCCCTCGGGGTAGAGGACCAGGCCCTGGGTGATGGAGAGGAGCGACGCGGGCCGGTCGTTCATCTCGGCGAGCTGGGTGATGCGGCGCGACCGCTCGCGCTCGATCTCGGCCGGCGCGAACGACGGGTTCATGTACGCGTCGCCGAGCAGCGTGAGCAGCTCGCCGAACCGCGGCGTCACGCTCTGGCCCTGCACGCCGCCGCCGTCGAAGTTGACCCCGGACGAGACGTTCGCGCCGAGCTTGCCGAGCGCGTCGCTGAACTGGAGCGCGGTGCGGGTCCGGGTGCCCTGCGTGAGCATCGCGCCCGCGAACGCGCCGACGCCCGGATCGGCCTGGTCGGCGCCGCGGACGGTGGTCACGTCCACCGCGACGATCGGCAGCTCATGCCGCTCCACGACGAGGACGCGGATCCCGTTCGCGAGCTTCGCCTCCTCGATCCGCGGCGGCACGAAGACCACCTCCGGCCCGGGGGGCGGCGACGATTTCCGGAAAGCGTCCGCCGGCGCGGGCGGCTGCGCCGCGGCGGGGGGCGGCGCGGACGGCGCCTTGCCGGTCGCGGCGGGCGGCGCCGGCGGGTTCGAGGCGCAGGCGGCGAGCGCCGCGGCGGCGAGCGAGACGGAGAGGATTCGTTTCATGCGCATGGCTCAACCCCCCTTCGGCGCGGCCGTGCCGGCCGCGGGCTTGTCGACGGCGGGCTTGTCGCCCGCAGGCTTCTTGATGGCCGGCGCGACCGCGGGCCTGTCGGCCGCCGGTGCTGCCGGCGCCGCGGGCGCCGCCGCGGCGGGCTTCGCGCCGGCCGGCGCCGCGGCCTCGGTCTGCTTCACGAGGCGCCCGGCCTTCGGGGCGCCCGGCTTCGGCGTGACGAGGGCGATCACGCGCCTGCCCCGGGGCAGGAGATCCGCGGTCGCCTTCTGCAGGTCGGCGGCCGTGACCCCCTCGTACCTGGCCACGTCCTTCGGGAAGTACCCCGGATCGCCGGCGAGCTGGTTGTAGTTGTTGATGGCGTTCGCGCGGGCGGTCACCTGCTCCATGCTGAAGATCAGATCCGAGAGCAGCTTCGCCCGGGCCCGCTCGTGCTCGTCCTGGGTCGGCGGCGCCTTGCGCAGCTTCTCGAGCTCGGCGTCGATCAGCTTCAGCGCCTGCTCGGGCGACTTGCCCTTCTTCAGCGTGGCCGTGATCTGGAAGGTGCTGGCGAGCTGGCTCGACTGCTGGCCCGCGAACACGTCCTGCGCGATCTGGAGATCGTAGACGAGCTTCTTGTAGAGCCGGCTCGTCTTGCCCGAGGCAAGGACGTTGGCGACGAGGTCGAGCTCCGCGTCGCCGGGCGCGAAGCCCGGCGGCGTCACCCAGCTGATCGTCACGCGGGGCAGCTCCACGTCCGCCTCGATCTCGAGGCGCTTCTCGGTCGCGAGGTCGCCGGGGTCGGGCTTCGACACGACGGGCGGCGGGGCGCCCTTCGCGATGGGGCCGAAGTACTTCTGGATGAGCTCCTTCGCGCTGTCCCGCGCGATGTCGCCCGCCACGACGAGGGTCGCGTTGTTCGGCACGTAGAACGTCCGGAAGAAGGCCTGGACGTCCTGCATCCGCGCGGCGTCGAGGTCCTCGGGCGTGCCGATGGTCAGCAGGTGGTAGGGGTGGCTCTCCGGGAACTGGGCCGCGCGGAGGAACTGCGGCACGAGGCCGTAGGGCGCGTTCTCGTAGTTCTGGCGGCGCTCGTTCTTCACGACGTTGCGCTGGCTCGCGAACGTCTCCTCGTTCGCGTGGTCGAGCAGCCACCCCATCCGGTCGCTCTCCAGCCAGAGCGCGAGCGCGAGCTCGTTGGCCGGGACGGTCTCGAAGTAGTTCGTGCGGTCGGTGTTGGTGGTCCCGTTGCGTTCGCTCGCGCCGGCCCGCTCCAGGTACTTGAAGAACATGTCCTCGCCGACATGCTTCGAGCCCTGGAACATGATGTGCTCGAAGAGGTGCGCGAAGCCGTTCTTGCCTCTCGGCTCGTCCTTGGAACCGACGTGGTACCAGACGTTGACGGCCACGACGGGCGTGCGGCGATCCTCGTGCAGGATCACCTCGAGCCCGTTCTGGAGCGTGTACTTCTCGACCGGGATCATGACGCTCACGCTGGTCGCGGCCGGCGCTGACGCGGCCGGGGGCGCCGCGGCCGGGGGCGCCGCGGCCGGGGGCGCCGCGGCCGGGGGCGCGGCGTAGGCGGGCAACGTCAGGCCGAGCGCGGCGACGAGCGCGCTCGACAGGGACGAGAGCGCCCGGAGGCGCCTCCGTTCGGACGGATGGTTGGCTCGCATGGCGCGGTTCTACCGCAGATCGCCCGCGGTCGAGCGCAAACTTCGCTCGTGGAAAGGGCGGAGCCCCGCCGCGGGGGTCACGCCTGGCGGCGCGCTCCCTCAGCGGAACTGCGTGACGAAGAGCTGGTACGGCCCGAAATCCACCGGCGTGCGTCCACTCACGGTGATGGAGCCGAGGCCCCCTCCCGATCGCATCCCGAAGATCGAGGCGTTTGCGCCCTCCGGCGCGCCCGCGCACGCGTTGTGCGTGCCGGAGCACTGGGCGTTGACCGGGTTGCAGGCATCCTCCGCGGTCTTCAGCGTCATCGGGAAGTCCGTTAGGCCGCACGAGGACACAAGGAGGGGGACCCCCGGGCACACGGGGACATAGAACGGCTGCTCGGGGCTGCTCGGGCCGCACGCGGCCGCGGGAGGGATCGGCGCCCCGGTGGTGTCGCCGCCGACGAGGCCGCTGCCCGCGATGACCCCGGCCCTCTCCCCGAGGCACGACGGGCGCTGGAACCGGAGGCGCACCCTGCCGCGATCCCCGGGCCTCACGGCCTTGACCACCACCGTGTAGGTCCCGGCCGGGAGCTTGGCCGCGTAGTGCGCGCCCGGCGCGATGCCGCCGCAGCTGCGGGCCGCGCAGCCGACGGGGGCGCCGCCGCACCCGTCGCCCTCGAGCACCGCGAGCACCGTGTCGAGCTCCGATTCCAGGGTCCCGAGGTACACGACCTGCTCGGACGGCAGCGTGAACCGGAAGAACACCTCGCCGCCCTCGCCGCCGCACGAGAGCGCCACGTCCGACGTGTTCTCCGCGGTGATCTCCGCCGTGTAATCCGCCGAGTCCGAGAGCTCCCCCGGCGTCTCGCAGCTTTCGGCGCCCGGGGTCGGCGCGCATCCGTCGTCCGGGACCCCGTTGCAGTCCTCGTCGAGCCCGTTGCCGCACACCTCGGGCAACGGGAGGCTGCACGTGCTGCCCCCGCATCCGTTGTCGGGGATCTCATCGCAGTCCTGGTCCACGAAGTCCCCGCAGATCTCCGGCTCGGGGACGCAGGTCGTGAACGCCGGGACATGGACGGGCACCTCGACCACGTTGTTCTCGATCGACTGCTCGGCGACCGCGCCGGTCGGGTTGACGGCGACACGGAGGATGTATTCCCCCTCGGGCACGTCCGTCACGTCGACCCACTGGCACGGCGTGCCGACGCTGTAGATGTCGGCCCACCCCGCGCTCAGGAAGTTGCACCCCGTGCCCCCCGAGGTCGGCAAGCCCGGTGTCGCCGGGGACTCGAAATCGAGAGGCTCCATGTCCGTCAGGCAGAACGCCTGTTTGTGGCCCTGCGAGACGACCTCGCCGTCCGCGTCGAGCAGCCGGTAATCGGTGAACTCCCTGAAAT
The DNA here is from genome assembly GCF_051521455.1 of Sorangium sp. So ce887. Lineage (NCBI taxonomy): Bacteria > Pseudomonadati > Myxococcota > Polyangiales > Polyangiaceae > Sorangium > Sorangium sp. So ce887. The sequence goes on from NZ_CP150354.1 coordinate 1,877,867, forward strand.
GGAAGTGCCCGTGGCATTGCGCGTACTCGAAGAGCGGGTTGTCGAACTCGGGGCCCGGGTCGAGGGGGCCGGGCCCTGCGTTCTCGATGCGCCCCTCGAAGTGGAGGAGGTGCCGCCTGCCGGGGCCGCCGATGCACCCTTCCATGATCTCGCAGGCGTCCGCGGGGAACGTCTGGTACGCGAACTGGACCGTGTCGACGATGCGCTCCCTGTCCGGGCGCAGGTCGGGCACCATGCAGACGCCGTCCGTGCACGCGTGGCCGTGCGGACAGCACGCGCCGCCGCACATCGCGCCGTCGCAGGCGGGGTAGTCGACGGGCAGGACGAGGGTGTTGTTGTCGAAGCTCGCCTCCGCGAGGGTCCGGTTCGGGTTGACGGTGATCTCGAGCTCGTAGAGCCCGGCCGCCACGCCGGTCACGTCGAGGGCGTTGCAGGCGACGGTGCCGGGCTGCTCGACGTGCTCTCCGGGGCCGAGGCCCTGCGCATTGCAGCTGTACTGGCCGCCCCGCATCGCGACGCAGCGCGCGTCGAGCTCGGCCTCGGCGACCGCCGCCTCGCCCTGCTTGAGGCGCGCGCGGAAGAAGCGCGGGACGACGTAGCTGTCCTCGCAAAAATTCGGCTCGAACACGGCGCTCTCCGAGGGCACGCCGAGGTCGAGCGGCACGTCGCCGGCGTTCCTGAGCGAGACGTTGAAGCGCAGGAGCGCCCGCCGGCCGCTCGCGCCGACGCAGCCCTGCATCAGCTCGCACGCGTCCTCGCCCACGCTGATCGAGGCGAACGTGACGGGCTCTCCGCGCTGCGCGGGCTCGAGCACGAGGTCCGCCGCCGCGCAGGCGCCGTCCACGCACGCGGCGCCGGGGCTGCAGCACCCCGTGTCACCGCAGGCGCGCGCCTCCTCGCACGCGGCGGCGCAGCCCGACGGCTTGCCCTCCGTGTCGATCTGGCACCGCGTGCCCTCGGGGCACACGAGGTCCGAGCCAGGGCAACGGATGCCCTCGGGCGCGCCGCCGCCGCCGCCGTTGCCACCGTCACTGCCGTCGCCGCCGGCTCCGCCGCTCCCGCCGTCGCCCGAGCTGCCGCCCCCTCCCGTGGCCGAGGGCGGCTCGGGCGGCCCGTCGTCGCCGCACGCGGCGGCCGCCAGGAGCCATGATCCCATCAACAGCGCTTCGACAACTTTCTTCATGCGCACCCTGGTCAGGAGGAGCCGACGCGCAGCGCGCGCCGGGCGGCACCTGCCGCTGCGGCAGGCCGTCAAGCAAGCCGCGTATCGTAGGGGTGCGAAGGGAAAAAATCAGTACGGTCGAAGGGGTGCGCAGGATTCCGACCGGTCAGGGGCTCGGGAGCGGCCACGGGAGGACCTCGGGCACGGCGCCGAAGCTCCTCATGAACACGATCTGCGCGGAGTTCGCAGGGTCGGATGAGGCCCAATCTCCCAGGAGGACGGCCGTGTACCAGGACGGTTGCACGATTGCCGAGACGCTCCGGATGGCGTCGGCCGAGCCGGCCGGTCGAACGCCCAACCAGTGCTGGCCGGCGGCGCTCGGCGCATCGAAATCGACGCCTGTGCTGGCGCTGGCCGATGCGTACGCGACGTCCGTGAGCACGGGTGTAAACGCATCACCTCGGGTCCCGTCTGCATTGACCGACCAGTGGCCGAGATCCACTGCGGGCGCTGTCGCCGAGGCGTTGATCAACATGACGCGCGGGGTGGTGAACGTCCCGGGCAGGTTCGGCTGAACCTTCCACAGCTTGAGCTGCAGCGCCTTGTCGCCCGTCTCTCCGGTGATGCCGAGGAGACCTCCCAGGTAGATCGCGCCGGGCTCCAGCGGACCCGTCGGCTGAGCGCCGACCACCAAGGTGTCACCCGAGCCCCCGTCGCCACCGGAGCCGGGCGCGACGAGTGAGAGCGTCGACTCACCCGGCGGCAGATCGGTGTACGTCGGCGCCTGCGCATACCTCAGGTTGATGGCGATCCTCTCCGTGCCCGAGTACACCTCGAGGGGCGACGGCGTGGGCGGCGGCGATGCGTGGAAGAGATAGACGAGCGGATCCCGCCTGACGACCACGGCAGGCGAGTCGTCCCCCGCCGGGACGACGAGCAGCCCGTGTGCGCGCGCGTCGTCGACGACGCGGCTCGGCTGCCCGGTCTCGATGACGAAGTACGATCGCCCACCGACGAGCGATGCCGCAGAGAGCGAGAACGGCGCCTGACCCGTCGGACCGAAGTTCCTCGACGCGGTGACCGTGATCGACCGGGTCGACAGGGGCACGAGCACGCCTTCTGGAGCGCTGGCGGTGAACCAGCCGAGCGCCGCGGCGGCCGTGGCGCTTCGGTCGATGTAGAACGATTTCGGATTCCCCGAGCTGGAGTCGGCGCTCACGAAGCGCAGGGCGACCTCGCTGCATGAAGGCGTCGTGAACCTCTCTTCTACGATGAGAAGCCGCGGCGTAGTCTGGATGGGCGTCGTGCCCAGGATCCCGGCGGCCACGATCGTGTAGCGCGCCCCAGGGGCGACCGTCAGCGGATCCGCCGAGATCGTGAGCGCGTCGCCTGCGCCACCGCTGGTTCCGTCATCACTTCGTGCCGAGAAGGTGATCGCGCCCGCCGTGACTTTGGCGTACCTCGTGACGGACGCGGCGACCCTGCTGGGCGACACTGCCTCTATGTCGGGTACCGGCGCCCCGTTCACGTAGAGGCGGAGCGCAGGCGGGTCGCCGACCCCCACTGGGGAGTTCGTGCGATTCGGCAGAAGGGCATTGATGAACCGGACCTTGGGTTCAGGGTCGGTGTCCGGCGGCAGGCCACACTCCTCCGGAGCGCCGCCACCCGTGCCGCCAGCGCCACCCGTGCCGCCAGCGCCGCCCGTGCCGCCGGCGCCGCCCGCGTCGCCACCGCCCGTGCCGCTGGCGCCGCCCGCGTCGCCGCTGCCGCCCGTGCCGCCCGTGCCACCGGCGCCGCCCGTGCCACCAGCGCCGCCCATGCCGTCGCTGCCGCCCGTGCCACCAGCGCCGCCCGTGCCGTCGCTGCCGCCCGTGCCGCCCGTGCCGCCCGAGCCGCCCGAGCCGCCCGAGCCGCCAGCGCCGCCCGTGCCGTCCATGCCGCCGCCGCCGTCAGAGCCACCGCTCGACGACGTGCTGGCGCTGGCGCTCGTGGTCCCCCCTGCACCTTGCCCCGACGGTGATGAGGTATCGTCGTCCCCGCAAGCGCTCGTGAAGATCGAAAGCCCGGCCAGCGCACCCACTATGATCAGCCATCGTTGATGCATGTTCATCGTAACACATCTCCGTGTAGCGCGTCGCACGCGCCAGAACGATTCACTACCTCGGGAACTTCAGCTCGCAGGCGTCACGCGGAACCGCGATGACTCCATTCGTCAGCTCATCACGCATGTAGATGTAGGCCATCACGCCGGCGTTGAAGACAGCTCTCCGGAGCCATGCATCGACCTCCGGCGAGCTCCCGTCCGCGGCGCGGAGCTCCTCCGTGAGAGGGTTCCTGAGCGTGCACATGTCCCTCCACATGGGCACGCCGAACTCCGGAGCCACGCCGCTGCCCAGGATGAAATTCCAATCTCCGCTCGCGGCCGCGGCGTCGTAAGCGGCTCCGAACCGATGAGCATCGGTGCGGATCTCATCGCAGGCGGCGCGCGCAACGCCGAGCATGTTCGCCTTCGATCTTTTGAATGCGGCCTTCGCAGTCTCCGGATCGAGCGGGATCGGCACCGCGGCCACGATCCGATTGTTGACGAAGACGTTGAAGAAGGTCCTCTCCTCCTCCAAGGTACGGCCGAACGAGACCGTCGTGCCCCCCGTCGCCATCCAGACGAGGTACTTCGCCGCCCCGTCGGGGCCGAGGTCGTCCTCCCCTGCGTCGGGGCCATGGAACGTCGCGAAGTTCTCGTTGGGTGCCCAGCGCGGGCCGAAGAGCCCGTCCACGAAGCTCGCCACCCTCGCCCCGGAGGTCGCGCGGAGCGCTCTGGCCGCGCCGGTCTGGGCGTCTCCGTAAATCCCATGGCAATTCGCGCAGATACCGGCGTAGATATGCTCCCCCGGGTTCGACCAGTAGATCGCGCTCCACGGCTGGCGCGGCCTCCCGGTCCCTGGATTGATCATCCACTGCTCCACCGTATCGGGCTCTGGCGCGTCCCCCGGGAACGCGCAGCGTGGGGTGAAGTACCCCTGAGCGTAGACCTTCTTCGCCAGCGCCTCGTGCTCGCTCGTCACCTCCTCCGCGCGGATCCAGTCGTCGAGCTTCGTCTTCCAGTCGATGTTGCGCGGGACGTACGGATAGCGCTCGGTCGTGTCCTCGAGCACCCACCCGATATCGCGATGCTGCTTGCAGTCGTGAAGGGCGCGCGCCTCCGCGGCGTCCGCCGCGCGCATGGCGAGCTCGATCGCCTCCGGATCCTCCGGCGCCTCCCGTCCCCCGTGCTCGTAATCGCGCGGCACGGACGCCCACCAGCGCGCCACGAGGACCGGCAGGCGGCAGTCCACCGACGCCGTGTGCATCGGCATGTGGAGGCTGAAGAATGCGCTTGCCTCCTCGTTGTCCACGGGCAGGCCGAACGCGCGGGGAGTCCACGCTCCCGTGGGCAGGACGACGCGACGGTAGATCCCTCCGACCGGGATGGAGTTCTGGATGACGAGCTCATCGAAGGACGCGGGCACACCAGGAAAGTAGGACAGCCCGTCCGAGCCCACGGTATCCATGCGAAACCCGAAGACGCTCCCGCCAGGCGACATGTCCAGGCCTCGCAGCGTCGCCTTGCTCGCCACCGCATAGCCGCGCGGGTTATGGCAATGGGCGCAGTTGCCCGCCATGTAGGCCTGCATGTTCAGCTCGTCGTCGTTGCGCGACTGGCGGGGCAGCGCAGACTCCTCCAGCTTGGGGAAGTCGTCGGGCGTGAGGGTCGTCGACGTGCCGCGCACGACACCGTACGCGAGGAGACGCTCGAGCTGATTGAGCTCGTCGGCGAGCACGTCCGGCGCGTAGACGCCGCCTTCCCCTTTGGGTCGCTTGTGGAGCTGAAAGGGCGTGATGCCAAGGATGAAGCTCTCGCTCTCCGAGCCCGAGTGGCACGCCACGCATCGCGTCGCGCCGGGCACGGCGTAGCTCTGCACCGCCCCGGTGGTCTCGTCGGCCGTGTAAGGGCGGACGTGGTCGGGGAACGGCTCTCCGTTCAGGTAGAGCTCCCTGCTGTCCGGTGACGCCGGATCAAGCCCGGTCCCGAGGAGCTTCGCGCCCGTCTCCTCCGCGTTCCACACGTACGTGCCGAAGATCGCGTCCTCGGCCCGCTCGCGCGTCACGATGATGCGCGTCTCCATCTTGCGGTATCGCGTGACGCCGTCGGGCTCGACCACGGCCCTGAGGAACGTCTTGTAGAAGCGGGTGTTCGGCGGGATGCGGAGGCTCTTCGTCTCCGGGTCGTACGTGATGGCCTGTCCCGCCGGGACGTGCATGAAGCGCAGCTTCGCCGCGTCGTCCGACCAGAGAGGGTAGGTCGGTGCGTAGGCGAAGGTCCCCCTGCGCGCGAGCACCTCGGCGTCCAGCGAGACGAAGTCGGTCTCCGGCAGCTTGACCGGGAGGTCCTCGAACGATCGCATCGCGGCGAAGCGCTCGTCGAGTTCCTCGTCCCGGCCGGCGATCTCGGCGTCGGGGATGCAGTTCCCGAGCTCGGTCAGCGCGTCGCCGACCTCGCGCGGCGTCACGATGTCTCCGCCCGGATCGACCTCCATGTCGCCCTTCGGGAGGACGTACGTGCCGGCGGGGCACCCCTGCTCGATCCACGCCTGCAGCCGCCGGCCGAGCGCCTCTTGCCCGCCGATCATGTAGGGCATCTCCCCGCTGAGCATGACGTCGACGGGCGTCTTGCCGCTCTTGCCGCGCGCGTCGCACAGGTTCTCCGGGGTGCCCGTGTAGGAGAAATCTCCTTGCTCTGCTGGGGCCTTGTGGCAATTGCCACATTGAATCTCGATCTCCCCCGAAAGGTTGCCGAAGGTATCGAGGGCATCTTCGACCGTCGCCGAGTGGCGCTGAGGGATCTGTTCGTGCGATCGGGCCGGGGCGCATAGACGCGGCTGCGTGCCCCCCCCATCACCGCCGCTACCGCCGCTACCGCCGCTACCGCCGGTGCCGCCGCTGCCGCCGCTGCCGCCGCTACCGCCGCTACCGCCGCTGCCGCCGCTGCCGCCGCTGCCGCCGCTGCCGCCGCTGCCGCCGGTACCGTCGCTGCCGCCGCTGCCGCCGGTACCGTCGCTGCCGCCGCTGCCGCCGCCGCTGGTAGCGCCGCCGCCGCTCGTGCCCTCTGGGGGCGAGATTTCACCGGTGTCGTCACCTCCGCAGCTGTACCCGGCCACGGACACGACCCCGAGCAACAGCACCATCGACCTCATCGTTCCCCAACGCCGAGCTTGACGCATCTGCCCACTCCCCGGGTTCGCAGCGGCGAACCCCTACCGCCACGGCGGCCGAAATGACACCGGTGAGCTCCTGGAACAACCGTGAATGCCGGCTGTCACGGACCCGTGACGCCATCGCGGTGACGTCGACGTAGATGATAGCTCTGTCATTGATTCACGCGCCGCAAGCTCGCCTCTCCCGCCGGCCGTGATGTGGAGTAAGCGTTCACCGCCCAGACCTCCCAAGGATCCGGTCCCTGTCTCCAGTCCTCCCGGAGCATGAGGCTGCGGCTCAAGGGAGTGTCACCGCGGCTCCCGGTCAGAAGTGTTACCAGGGCTCCGCTCGCACACCGGCCTCTGCCCACCCGGATGCGCCCCCCGGCCATCCGGACACACCGCCCCGCCATCCGGACACGCCGCCCCGCCATCCGGACACACCGCCCCGCCATCCGGACACACCGCCCCGCCATCCGGACACGCCACCCCGCCATCCGGACACACTCCCCCGGCCATCCGGACGCGCGCCCCCGCGCTCCGTGCAACGGGGGCGTGCCTGAGCGCGCCGCGCTGGCCATGTGCGTCGAACGGAGCGCGCCTGCCGCAATGGATCGCGCGGCGCGCTCCGTCCTTCGTCATCAGCCTATCAGCTCACAGGCTGCTGTTGCGGGGGCACGTGGTGCCGGTGCTACCGCAAGCGAGCGGGGTGAGGGACGAGCCGGTGCACGAGATGAAGCCGGCGTCCGTCAGCGCGTCCTCGAAGTTCAGCTTGTTCGCGATGATCCAGTCCAGGAAGTCCTGCTCGGCGGCATCCCGAGTTCCATTGCCCTCGTTGAGGTACAGGAAGCGAGAGTACGGGTACGCGTTGCTCGGGTCCGTGATGAGTTTGCGGATGTTGGTCACGCTCGGCTCGATGCTGTTGACCCGGAGGTACTTGTTTTCGTAGGAGCCCGAGGCGACCTTCGCGTCGCCGCCCGCATAGCCGATCGCATTGACGTTCGCGCCCACGAGCTTGCCGATGCAATCGGTGGCCGAGTCGGTCGCCGCGCAGGGCACTGGCACGAGCGAAGAGGTCCCCGGCGTGTCGGTCGAGAGCCGCGGCCCGGCGATTTCGTCGTCCACCACGATCTGCACGTTCGAGCAGAAAACCGTGCAGCCGGTGAGGGCCTTGAAGATGTCGGTCGTGCCCGAAAGGTCGTCGCGGCGATAGACCACGAGCGAGTTCGAGGGGCTCGTCGACCCCGAGGTGAACTCGCCCCACGTGTCGAAGGCGGCGCAGCTGGTGGCGTCCCCGTCGCCGTCGCCGCAGAACGCGCCCTTGACGCTCGCCGTGGTCGCGCCGGTCGCGGTCTGGTCCGCAAGCTTATCCGACCAGATATAGACGGCGTCGAGCGCGACGCGATTGCTCTTCTGACCACTGTCACAAGTGCCGTTCAGGTCCCGGGACATCGGAGCGATCGTCTGCGCCTTCGTGTTGCAGGGGGCGGAGCCGGTGCCTTCGAGGCACTGCTCGCCTCTGCCCGTCCCGGTACCGAGGTAGGTGATGGGGAGAGACGGAATAGACCGATTGAGCGCGTCCGTGATCGCGTTGAACAGCGTGTCCGACCCATAGAAGCCCCCGTTGAGGCCGATCAGCGCCTCCTGCGACTCGCCGAGGACTTCCTCGTCCGTGCTGCTCACGGCGCACGCCGCGAGGCCGAGGACCGACAGTGCCGAAAGAACAACCTTGCTCATCGTGTTCATGATCATCTCCGTTGTTCAGAGTGCCGGTGCGCCGGTGCACCTCGATCGTCTCGGTGCACCGGCGCACATCTATCAAGCCAACAATCCAAGGAAATCCGCCTGGCCGCCGAAGCGCTCGCCGTCAGACGGTCAAGTCTCTATCTCTCGCGACGTGGGCCGCTCAGGGGGTGGTCACCGTGCGGATCTTGCCGAGGCGCTTCCCCGCCCGCTCGGTGAACCAGAGGTCGAGGATGCCGCACCCCCGGAGCGACGGGAGCAGCGTGATCCCGAGCGGACGAGAGTTGGCGATCGGGAGGCCGAACTCGGTGATGACGCCGCTCGTGGTGATGCGTCCGATCTTGTTCCCGACCGACTCCGTGAACCAGAGATTGCCGTCCACCCCGAGGGTGATGGACGTGGGGCCGCTGCCCAGCGTGGGGAGCGCGAACTCCGTCACGGTCCCGCTGGTGTCGATCTTCGCGATCGCGTTCGCGGTGGTGAACCAGATTTTGAGGTCGGGACCGAGCGCCATCGCGCTGGGGATCGAGACCGAGGGCGGCAGCGGGTACTCGGTCACGGTCCCGGACGTGCTGATCCGCGCGATCTTGTTCGTGAACGACTCCGCGACCCAGAGATTTCCATCGATTCCAGCCGCGATCCCGCGCGGTTGGCTCCTGGGGGTCGGCAGCGCGAACTCGGTGATCACCCCGTCCGGCGTGATGCGTCCGACCTTGTTGCCGAGGACCTCGGTGAACCACAGATTCCCGTCGAATCCCAGCGTGATCGCGGACGGGCTCGAGTTGCTCGTCGGGATATCGTACTCGGTCACGACGCCGTGCTTCGTGATCGCCCCGATCCGGTTGCTCGCCGCCTCGGTGAACCAGATCCGGCCATCCGGACCGAGGGTGATGCCGAGCGGGTTCGATAAAGCCGCGAGCGGGTACTCGGTCACGTTGCCGCTGGAATCCGCGGCCGCAATCTTGTCGGCGGAGGGCTCGGTGAACCAGAGGCGGCCGTCAGGGCCAAAGGTGATGTTCCCCGGCGAGGCGTTCGAAGGAATGGCGTACTCCGTGATGTCTCCCGCGGACGCCGCCGGGCAATGCCCGGCGCTCGCGGGCTCCGCCTGCGCCATCAATGCGGCGCCGACCATCATCGACAAGGCAACAATCGACTTTTTCTTCATCTCATTCTCTATCTGGGTTTGAGGTTGACGGCGTCTCGCGAGATCTCCTGCCATGGACGTATGGATACCGCGGCTGCGCCGCGCGCAAGCGTTGCTCGGCGAGAGCGTCGCTCCGCGCGCTCTCGATCGCTGCCTCTTCGCGCTCACGCTCGTCAGCGGCCCGTCACGATCCCGCTCGGCGCTCTGTTCGGAACTGCGTCGGCAAACTGCGTGCACACACGGTGCATCCCCGATCCCCTCCCCCGGATACAGATTCCGTCCTATATCGATTCGCGCCTGTTTGCTCGTAAAACGAGCCATGTAGCCGCGGAGCGAGCCACGTTCCGCGCGTCGGTGGGGTGTCGGCGCCAGGCGCGCGTGATGAGAACGCAACGCCGAGACCGCGCGCCGGCCGGACCCGCCAAACAGGTTGTATGAACGGCCATGGCTGCATGGAGCTGATGGCCGGACCCACTCGGGTCACCCCCACGATCGCGAACTGCCACCGCGGCGCTGCCAGCCGGCGGAGCGAGGACGAGCCGCGCTTCTGCCTCTGCTGGTCACCCCGCGTCAGAATGCACGGGTGACGCGCTCGAACGCTCAAGCATCTGCGCGGTTCGGGCGGGTCGATGCACTCGAGACCCTCACGTCATAGCTCGCTATGCGGGGAGACGGCAGACGGCAGCCATTGCCCCCCGGCGGCTTCGTGTGGGGCGGACTATAGTCGGCGCGAGGACGAAGTGCGCGAAGATTGTGTTACGTAATACCAACGCTTCGCCGGGGGTTATGGCGAAACTGTGTTGTCCTCGATCGGCGCGACATGTGGCATTCAAGGGCGGATTGGCTGGCAGGTCTGCGACGGTCTTTTGCCGGATCGGCATCACGTCCACACGAGATTCCGCAGCGTCGGTGAGAGCGACCGCCGCGCCTCCGGGGGAGCTGCGTCCGAGATCGGAGAGGCAGGAGCACGGCCGCCGGTTGCCCGCTCCTGATCCTGCCCGCGCGCACGGCGGCAGCAAGTTTCACCTCGCCATCCGCAGGGCGTATACACTCGCCGACATGGCCCTCGTCGTCGTCATCACCGGTGCATCCAGCGGAATCGGTCGGTCGCTCGCGTTCTCCTGGGCGAAGCGCGGGGCGAGCGTGGTGCTGAGCGCGCGCGGGCACGAGGCGCTCGAGCGGGTCGCCGCCGAGGTGCGCGCGGCGGGCGGCGACGCCCTCGCCGTGGCCGGCGACGTGACCGTCGAGGAGGACCGCAAGGCGCTCTGCGAGCGGACGCTCGGCGCGTACGGCCGGCTGGACGTGCTGGTCAACAACGCCGGGCGCGGCTACTACGCGCCCTCGCTGGAGATCGACCCCGCCGAGCTCGAGGCGATCTACCGGCTCAACGTCGTCGCGCCCGTGCGCCTCGCGCAGCTCGCGATCGAGCCCCTCTCGGCCGCGAAGGGCACGATCGTCATGGTCTCGTCGATCGCGGGGATCGTCGCCGCGCCGCGGATGGGCGCGTACGCCTCGTCGAAGTTCGCGCTGGAGGCGCTCGCGATGTCGCTCCGCGCGGAGCTCGCGTCGCGCGGCGTGCGGGTGCTCGTGGTGCGCCCCGGCCCGGTCGCGACGCCGTTCCACGCGAACGCCGTGGTGACCGACGACAACGTCGGCTACCGCCCGCCGGGCCACAAGCCGCAGAGCCCCGAGGCGGTCGCCGAGGGGATCGTGCGCGCCGTCGAGGCGGGCCGGGACGTCCTGGAGACGAGCCTCTTCGTGAAGACGGCGAGCCTCGCTGCCCGCGTGGCGCCCGGCCCCATGCGCTGGTTCACGAAGCGGATGGCGCGCCGCTCGGGGCTCTGAGCGAGGCGCGCCCCGTCCGCACCCGGAGCGCCGCGCGGGGCGAGCCGCCAGGAAGGCGGGAGGCGGGCGCTCAGAGCGAGCGCAGGAAGGCGACGACCGCGTCGCGGTCTTCGCTGGGGAGCGCCATGAAGCGCTGCTTCGGGGCCTCCGCCTCGCCGCCGTGCCACAGGATCGCCTCGACGAGATCCCGCGCGCGGCCGTCGTGCAGGAGCTGGGTGTGGCCATTCACGGCCTCGAGCAGCCCGATGCCCCACAGCGGCGGCGTGCGCCACTCGCGCGGCCCTGCCAGGTGATCGCTCGTCGACGTGTCCGCGAGCTCCTCTCCCATGTCGTGCAGGAGCAGATCGCTGTACGGATGGATGATCTGATCGCGCAGCTCGACGAACGGGTGATGGCTGCCCGTCTTCATCGAGGGGACATGGCAGCTCGCGCACCCTGCCTGGCTGAACAGCACCTCGCCGCGCTGGACCGCCGGGTCCGCCGTGTCGCGGCGCGGCGGCACGCCGAGCGCGCGCATGTAGGCCGCCATCCTGTCGAGATCCTCGTCGGAGAGCTCCGGATCCCCGCTCGTGCCGGCCCGGCAGCCGGCCTGAAGCTCGCCGCACTCCTCGACCGGGAACAGGCTCGTCGTCACGCCCATGTCGGCGACAAGCGCATCGGCGACCTGGTGGGGCACGCTCACCTTGCCCGCCTTCCAGCCGAAGCGCCCTAGCCGCAACACCCCCGAGACCGGATCCGGGATCAGGTTCGGACGGCCCGAGATGCCGTCCTGGTTGCAGTCCATCCCGTCCGCGCGCTCGAGCACCGCTTCCTCTGCGATCGCCTCGAGGAGGCCCATGCCCACGACCGGTCGGGCGACGCGGACCGAGTAGCTCGTGATCTGCCCCGCGGAGAGCCCGCTGAAGCGGAACGCGGGCCGGCGCAGGACATACGGCGTGCCATCGGGGAACTGCCCGGGCTCCTCGGTGTAGGCCACGGTGGCCGCGCCCTCGCCGGGGCTGCCGCCCTGCGCCTTGTCCTGCAGCTGCCGGCCGTAGCTCGGATCGGTCGCCGGCTTGCCGTCCGCGCTCGCCCCGGCGCCAAACAGCTTCACCACGGCGGTCGCCATCGCCTCGCCGGGCTCGGGCGGGGCGCCGCGACCGTTGTTGATGTGACAGCCCGCGCACGTGGTCTGGTTCGAGAGCGGCCCCGCCTTGCCAGCGTGCTCGTCGAAGACGGGATTGCCGCCCTCGCTGTGCTCGCCGGTGACGAAATCCGTATGGAACAGGCGGCGCCCCTCGAGGAAAGGCTGGATCGAGCTCTCCTGGATGTTCAGCGCCATCTGCTCGTAATAGAGGTGGGGCTCCTCGTAGATGTACGGGATCGTCCCGCCGCCGCCCGACAGGGCAGCCTCGTTCGGCTCGTCGAACGGCGTCAGCTCGCCGCTGCCGACGCGGTAGCGGAACGTGTCGCTGTAATAGCTGGTCCTCCCCTCGACCGTCTCCGGATCCAGGAACACCCCGAACTCGAACTCGAGCAGATCGCCCTCGCGGATCTCCCTGCCTTCCCTGGCGTTGCGGTCCACGACGAACTCCCAGTGCGCGCTCGTGATGCGGTCCATGCCGTTGTTCGAGTCGAACACGTTGCCTTCGCCCGAGTACCAGCAACGAAAATTGATGGTCTGGCTATTCGACGCGTTCGCGTTCGGGAGCCAGGTGAACTTGACCGTGCTGCCGCCCGCCGGGATCGCGTCCTCGACGATGAACTTGTAGCTGCGGTTCTCGAAATAGAGCGGCTGGAACGGGCTGAACTCTCCCTCTTTCTCGTGGCGGCCGCGCACGCGCCCTGCCGCCTCGAGCGTGATCGTCCCGTCCGCGGCCGTCGCGGTGATCGCCTTGCCTCCCGTGACCGCGGGGAACAGGGGGGAGATGTCGCCGCTCACGCCGGAGCATTCGCCGGGAGTGACCTCGCCGCCGTCGCAGGTCGCGGCGGGCGGCGCTCCCGACGAGAAGTAGGCGTGGATGGACTCGATATCGGCCGTGTCGATCTTCTGCTCGTCGAAGGGCGGCATGCGGCCCTTGCCGGTGCGCACCTGCGCCGTGAACTCCTCCAGGGAGCCGCCGAAGGCGAACAGATCGGGAAACCCGCCGGTCGGCTTGCCGTGGGCGGTATGGCATCCGCCGCAGTTGAGCGCGAACGCCTGCGGCAGCGCCGGCCCGTCGCTCGCCTCCTCGCAGGGCGCGCCGGGTTGCCCGCCCCCGTCGCCCGGCGTATCCCCCGGCGGCGTATCTCCCGCCGGCGTATCTCCCGCCGGCGACAGGTCGCCCGTGCACCCGAGCCCTGCTGCGCCGGTCGCGAGCAGCCCGAGCACGAGGTTGAGACCCCCAAACACCCATCGACGTGAGCGGCGTTCGATCATCACGCTCGACCTCCGACGTGATCCCATCCATCGAGACCGTGAGTCACCCGGCTACCGCAAGATCTCCTCGAGCAACGCGTTCGGCTCGCCGCGGCGATCTTCGCCGAACGACGAGATGCCCAGGCCGTAGTACTGGTTCATGATGGTGAACCACAGATCGCGGAGCTGGCGATCGTTGCCGAGGGCGTCGTAGGCGACGTGCGCGTCGTTCAGGAAGACGCCGTCGCCGCCGAGGAGCACGATGGGCAGGTCGTACCCGTCGTGATCGTGCGAGCGCATCTCGCTCATGTACACCATGACGGAGTGATCGAGCACCGTGCCGTCGCCCTCGCGGAGCGCGTCGAGCCGCTGCGCGAGCTGCGCGGTCTTCTGGCCGAGCCAGCAGTTGATCGCCGCGTAGTCGAGGTTGCTCTGCTGGACGATCTTGTACTGGCCGTCCTGGGTCGCGCGGTCCATGTTGCCGGCGCCGTGCTGGGAGGAGTGGAAGTGCAGGCTGCTCTCTCTCCTGTACGCGAGTCCCACCTGGGCGCGGACGTCCTCCGGGATGCACCGATACTCGAACTCGGAGCGCGCGTCGTCGAGCATGTGGCTGACCACGCGCGTCACGTCGCATTGAATGGCCATGACGATGAGGTCGATCATGACGTTCGCGTGATCGTCGTGCTTGTACTCGCCGGCTTCCGTGTTGTCGTTCTCGTTGAGCCCCTCCGCCTGGCCCGGCGGCTCGGGGACCGCGCCGGGCTTGTCGATCGGGCTGCAGCCCAGGCCCGCCGGCGGGGTCATCGTCGACTGCACGCGGGTCGCGTTCTTCTCGATCTCGCGCAGCGAGTCCAGGTATTGCTGGACGATCTTGCGATCCCCGGAGCCGACCCGGTTGATGAGCGAGTTCGCGTCGGCGAGCACGCCGTCGATGACGCTCTTCTCGGTCGCCGCGCGGCGCTCCGCCTCGATCCTGGTCTGCTCGTCGCTCTGCCCTGGCACGGACCCCCCTTGCGCCGCGCCCGCGCCGACGAGCGCGTCGAACACCGCTTTCGGGTTGACCGAGCGCTTCAGCGGCTCGCGCGGGCTCTTCCAGGAGACGGCCTGGTTGTAGGCGTAGCTGCGCTGGTCGAAGAAGCCGGGCTTGACCCCGAGCCCCGTCTGCAGCGACGGGATGCGGGTCGCCTGCTCCGGGCCTGCCTTCTGGACGATGAGCTGGTCGACCGAGATGCCGTTGCCCACCCACTCGCCGAGGTCCTGGCGCGCCTCCCTCCCCAGCTGATCGGCGTCCACGCAGGTCGAGAGCGCCGCGTTGAGGCGCGAGTGGGAAGGCTCGATGTAGGGGTGCTGCTCCGTGCTCCACGTGTAGTTGCCAAGGCGGCTTATCATGAGCATCTTCGACTTCACCGGCGCGAAGTGCTCGAGCACCCTCGGCAGCTTGAAGTCGGCGCCCTTCAGCGTCTTTCCGAACGCGGGGGCCGTCTCCCACCAGTGATGGGGCGCCCCGTTCGGGAAGGTGCAGAGCAGGAAGCGCTTCGGGGTGCCGGGCTCCCCAGCGCTCGCCCCGCGCGGCGCGAGGCTCTCGAGCCACGGCAGCGCCAGGCAGACGCCCGCGCCGCGCAACAAGTTTCTGCGTGTCATCAAGCGTTTCATGTGCGCATCGCTCCTTCGTGCCTCGTCTTGTGCAGAATCAACCCGCGCGGCCTCACGGCGCCTTGTCCTTCGCTCGAAGGCGGAACGCCTCGCTGGTCACCACCTGCTTCACCAGATCCGCGACCGTCCCGCCGCCCCAACGCTCGGCGATCTCCTTGAGCCTGGTCCTGTCCCCACCGCTCGGGCGCCGGCGCAGGGCGTAGCTGAAGACCTGCTCGGTGGGGCACCTCCCCGACCGGGCGGACTCCACGAGCACCGGCACGAGGCCGGAGATGTCCTCGAACGTCGCGCCCTCGTACACCCCCGTCGCGTCGACCGGGTCGCCGTTCGGGTACTCGGTCCGGTAGGCGCCGATCGGGTCGAAGTGCTCCAGGCTCAGCCCGATCGGGTCGAGCACGTCGTGGCAGCTCGCGCAGTCGGGCGACGCGCGGTGCTTCTCGAGCTCCTGGCGCACGTTTTCGATGGGGCCCTCGTCCCCGCCCGCGGCGCCGAGCTCCGGGATGTCCACGTTGGCGGGCGGTATCATGGGCACGCAGAAGAGCTGCTCCAGGATCGTCTTCGCGCGGGACGTGGGAGAGGTCCGGTCCGCGCGGGACGACAGCGTCAGGAACGCTGGGAGCGTGAGGAACCCCTCGCGCACGCCCTCGGGGTCGTTCGCGTAGAGCGGCTCGAGCAGCCGGCTCTCCGGGTGGGGCGCCGTGAGGAACTCGGACCAAGGCTGCTCGCCGGTCGTGAAGCTCGCGAAGTAGGCGTTGACCTGGTCGAGCATCGCGCCCTTCACCTCGTCGTTCCAGATCGGGAACCGGGTCGCGTCGGCGTTGTGGCTGGGGAGCGTGCGCGTGCCGAGCCACTGCCCGAAGAAGTTCTGGAAGAAGGCGGCGCTCTTCGGGTCGGCCAGCATGCGGTCCACCTGCTGCCTGAGCTCGCCCTCGGTGGCCAGCTGATCGCCCTCCGCCGCGTCGAAGAGCGCCTCGTCCGGCAGCGAGCTCCAGAGCAGGTACGAGAGGCGCGACGCGATCTCGTGGCCGTTGAGGGCGCCCGGCGATCTCTCGGAGTCGGGTCCCTCCTCGATCCTCAGGAGGAAATTCGGCGACGTCAGCAGGGTCCGGACGACGTGCTGCACCGCCTCGACGGGAGACATCTCGAGGGTGGTCTGCGCGTCGGTGTACTGCGCCGCGTACCGGTCGACCTCCGCCGCCTCGAGCGGGCGGCGGAAGGCGCGCAGCCCGAAGCGCTCGATGATCTCGCGCGCGCACCCGTCGCCCGCGCCCTCCGCCGGGTCGCACACGAGGATCTCGGCGCGCTGCGCCTCGTTCGAGAAGGCGTCCGCGGCGAGCACCTTGGCGGCGTCGTAATACCCCTGGACCAGGACCTGCGAGAGGTTCGAGAGCGCGCTGACGTTCGCGTCGAAGCCCTTCGCGCCGAAGGCGGGGAAGCCATCTGCGGGCCTCAGGCGCGTTCCCAGGAGGTGGGCGACGGTGTTGTTGTACTCCGACGCTGTCATGTGGTGCAGGGGCATCCCGTCTGGCGAGACGGAGGCGTCTTGCTCCGGATCGTCCTGGCTTCCATCGTCCTGGCTTCCGAGGATGCCAGTGCACGAGATGCCCAGGAGACATCCCCCGGCGGCGAGCCACGGACTCGCGAACACTCGGTCAAGTCTGAACGTCATCGTCGTCTCCCACGTGTGGATTCGGCAGTTCTCCCCTCGTGACCGGAGCGCGCCGATTTCGTGATCAAATCGACCACGCGGCCGCGCTAAGATCAGGCCGTGCCCTGTGCGCAGAAAACTACGGTGATGGTGTTGCTCCTCGGGCTGTCCGGGTGCGGGGCGGACGTGGAGATCGCGGTGGGCCGTATGAATCCGGCGTCAGCGGCGAGCGTCAGCGGCGGTGAGGCGGGCAGCGGCGGTGAGGCGGGCAGCGGCGGTGAGGCGGGCAGCGGCGGTGAGGCGGGCAGCGGCGGTGAGGCGGGCAGCGGCGGTGGAGGGGGTAATGGTACGATCTCCTGTGATGTATTGCCGTCGCCGACACATCGGTACACATTCGACGGTGTGGGAGATGTCGTCGCCGATCTCATCGGAGGTGCTGACGGCGCGATCCTCGGCGGCGCGAGCCTCGACGGCGGAGGGGGGCTCACCCTCGATGGCGTGGACGATTACGTCGATTTGCCCGCGGGGCTCCTGGCGGGATTGCGCGATGTCACCGTCATGGTCTGGGTCGCCCGCGACGGCGGAGGCGCCTACCTGCGCATCATCGATTTCGGCGTCGCCAGCGGAGGCGAAGATCCCGTCGAAGGCGAGGGGGGGGTGGGAACGTCCTACCTGGTGATCACCCCCTCGACGGGCTTCGAGGTGCGGGGTGTCTCCGCGCTCGCGAGCGACAGCGGCGTCGTGGGCGAGGTGGCGATCCACGCCGAGCCGACGCTCGATGACGGCGAGGTCCATCAGGTCGCCGTCGTCTTCGACGGCGCGGCGGCGACCCTGGCCCTCTACCTGGATGGTGCGCTCCTCGGCAGCGAGCCTGTCGGCTTTGCGCTCTCGGCGATCCAGGACGTGAACAACTGGCTCGGGCGGTCCCAGTTCGATGCGGACCCGTACTTCGGTGGGCGCTACGACGAGCTGCGCATCTACGGCGAGGCGCTGGCCGGCTGCGCGGTCGAGGCCGCGTGGAATGCCGGCCCGGATCGGCCCTGAGGCTCAGAAGGCCAGCGCGAGGCCGAGG
This sequence comes from Sorangium sp. So ce887, assembly GCF_051521455.1. Classification (NCBI taxonomy): domain Bacteria; kingdom Pseudomonadati; phylum Myxococcota; order Polyangiales; family Polyangiaceae; genus Sorangium; species Sorangium sp. So ce887. The sequence continues at coordinate 1,895,742 of NZ_CP150354.1, forward strand.
CGGGCGCTGAGACCTGCGGCCGGAGGGCGATAGACGGTCCCCTCGAGGTTCTCGACGACGAAGCGGGGCCGCTGCAGCGGGACGACGGCGTGCAGCGCTCCCTCGACCTTCAGGGGACCGGCGATGCGCCACTCGAGCAGCGTCCCGAGCCCGGCCGCGAGGATCGGCGCCGTGCGGGTGAAGGCCTCGTCGACCTCGCGCCCCCGGGCGAGGAGCCAGTGCTGGCGGCCGAGCGCGCAGACGTACACGCCGATGGGGCGCCCGAGGGCGCGCGCGCACGCGTCGACCTCGACGAACCAGAGCCGGAACTCGGCGCCGGCAGCCATCCCGGCGATGCGGCTCGAGCTCGACGGCACCACGCCGGCCGCCCCGTCGGCGCGGAACCAGCCGCTGCGGATCCCGCCGCCCGCGGCGAGCCCGAGGCCGATCGCCGGCACGAGCGCCTGCTCGACCTGCGCGCTCAGCCAGAGCGCCCCCTCCAGGTCGCGCTCGGCTGCCGCCGGAGGCCGGGCCGCCGTGGGGGGCGGGCGGCCCGGCGCGGGAGGCGGCGGACGCGGCGCGCCGGCGACGGGGGCGGCGACCGCCTGGGCGGGCGCGGGCTGCGCGGCGGGGGGCGCGGCGGCGTTCCGCGCGACCGCGTCGGGATCGATCGACATCGCGACGATCAGCGCCGCCGCCCGCGACATGGACGCGCAGTCGTCGCCGCGGATCACGCGCTCGCCGGGCGACGGCGCGTGGATGCGCAGATCGAGCCGGAGGCGCGCGCCGCCTTCGCGGGCGACGGCGATCCCGACCTCGATCGGCTGGCGCTGCTCCGACGCTCCCAGGAGCCGGGCGATCTCGCTCCGGACCTCGTCGATCGGCGGGCACCCGTCCGGCGCTTCCCAGCGGAGGTCGATGGCGCGGGGCTCGGCGGGCGCCGCGAGCGCGCGCGCGGGCAGGAGCCCCGCCGCGACGAACAGCGCCTGCAGGGCCGACGGGGCCCTGGCCCACCTTGAGACGTGCACCCGCGCACTCTACTCCTCCTGCCCGCACGCGGCGCGCACGCGCGTCGCGAGCGGCGAGCCCGGGCTCTTCGCGAGCAGCCTCGCCGCGATCGCCCTGCCGGACGCCGCGCGGCCGGAGCGGCAGAGCGCGATCGCGCGCGACGCCTCGCGCTCGGTCGAGAGCACGCCTTTCGGGTACCGGCTGGCGTGCTCGTTCAGCTTCGAGAGCGCTTGCGCGAACTGGCCCGCCTGCAGCGCCTGCTGCGCGTCGCGCAGCAGCGCGATCTCCGCATCGAGCCCGTCGGAGCCCGGCCTCGCGGCGGCGGCCGCCGCCGGCGGGGGCGGGCGCGGTGCCGGCGCGCGCGTCGTGCTGGCCGCCGCGGGCGTGGCGCCGGGCTCGGCGGGGTCGCTGGCCTCGGCGGGGTCGCTGGCCTCGGCGGGGGCGCTGGCCTCGGCGGGGGCGCTGGCCTCGGCCGGAGGAGGCGCCTCGTCGCTCGACGCGCCGGAGGGGGCGGCGGCGTGCGGCGTTCGGGGCATCGGGTCCGCGATCCTCGCCGCTTCCAGCGCGCGCGGCGCCTCGGGCGCCCCGCCTGACGTCGGGACGTAGAGCGCTGCGCCGGTCGCGAGGCTCACGACCAGCGTCGCGAGCCCGATCTTCAGCGGGGCGCCGAGCAGCGTGAAGGCCGTCCCTTTCGCGACCGCCGTGCTCGCGTTCGCGGCCATGCTCGCGGCGGCGGGGCCGACCGTCTGCGCAGCCGCCGCGGCGCTCGCGGAGCCGGCGGCCCCGCCGCCCGCGGAGCCGGCGCTCGCGGCGCTCTTGGCGCTCACGGCCACGGCGGTGGCCGCCGTCCCGGCCAGGCCGAGCCTCGCCCACACGGCTGCGCGCATCCGCCGCCGATCGTCGTCGGTCGGCTCGTCCGCGTCATGAAGGGCGTCCAGGAACGCCCGCTCGCCAGCCCCCAGCTCATCCATTGCGGCCTCCTCGGATCCTGGCGTGGTGGCGTTGCACCGCGTCGGAAAATGCCTGTCGAGCGGCCCTCAGCCGCGCATACACGGTGTTGATGTTCACCCCGATACCCTGCGCGATCTCCGTCACCGACATCTCTTCCAGCTCGGCGAGGAGGAGCACCACGCGCTTCTCCTCGTCGAGCGATGCCAGGAGGTCGTGCGCCACGCGCGCGGCCTCCGCCCTTGTCATGGCCTCGTAGGGGCTGAGGTTGCTCGGCCCTGCGAGCAGCTCCGGATCCACGGTCTCTCCCGTCCCGCGGTGGGCCGGGCTCTTGCGGCGCAGCGACCTCCGGTGCGCCTGCACGACGTTGACCACGATCCCGAAGATCCACGTCTTCAGCGACGAGCGGCCCTGGAACTCCGGGAGCCGCCGGTGCACGACGACGAACACCTCCTGGCACACGTCCTCGTGCGCGGAGGCATCCACGCCGAGGCGGCGCACGGTTCGCCAGACGAAGGGAAAGATCTCCTCGTAGACCTCGGCGAAGTCGCGCGGCGCCTCCTGGAGGCCGGTCGCGGGGAGGGCGGCGACCGCGCCGGCGGGTGGGGGCGTCGACGGAGCGACCGCCGCGCGGGCGGTCACGGGCTGCACCTCTCCGCGTGGGGCAGCGAGACGTAGAGCTCGCCGAGCGCGGTGAGCTCTCCGCTCGCGCCGAGCAGGTCCACGTTGGGGATCGCCTCGGTGCGCCCGGAGAACCAGGCGTAGCGGAAGACGTCGGGGTCCGATTCGAGGAGGGGCACCGCTTCTCGCATGTAGGCTGCCTGCGCTTCGGGCGACCGATCCGCGCCGTCTCCGCACGAGAACTCGGTCAGCCAGATCGGGCGCCGGTAGCGTCTGAGCTCGCCGAGGTACCACTCGAGCGCCGGCCTGTCGCAAGCATACCAATGCGCCGCGATGAAATCGACGCGGCAGCCTTCGCAGGCGGCGAAGAAGGCGTCGAGGTAGGCGAATGGATCGGTCTCGTGGCAGCCGCCGCCGCAGAAGTTCACGGCCGGCGAGACGAGCTGGAGCCCCTTCTCGTCGGCGATCTCCTCGATCTGCGGCCACAGCGCGGCGGCCTCCGCGGCGGAGAGGTTGGCTTGAGCGAAGAAGTTCGGCTCGTTGAACGCGAGCAGGTACTTCGCCCCGCTCGGGATGGCCGCCTTGACCTTGTCGGCGTCGAAGCGGCCGCCCCAGACCATCGGGACGAACTCGACGCCCAGCTTGACGTAGTCGCCTCCCCGGAGCTCCTCGTCGGGGACGTCCGCCCAGTTGTACCACCAGCCGACGCTGGCCGAGAGGGCCGAGAGGTCGGCGACCGAGTGGTGGCCGTACGCGATGCCGCGCTTGCACGGGCGCCCCGCGGCTGCGCCGCCGCTGCCGCTGCCGCTGCCGCCGTCGCCGTCGCTGCCGCCGTCGCCGTCGTCGTCGCCGCCGCTGCCGCCGTCTGCCGTGCCGGCGCCATGCCCTGCCTCGCCGCCGGTGCCGCCTGGGGCCATGAGGCCCGAGCCCCCATCGCCCGCGCTGGTCGTCCCTTGGACATTTCCACCACCGCCGTCCGCGATCGCATCCTGGTCGAAGCCTTCCCCCACGCAGGCGACGGACAGGAGGATCCCGAGCAGGGGGCTGATGCCGCAGAGAAGGGCTTTGGGGTCTCGACGCATGGCTCGAGGGGTCTGGTGACCGGAGCCACCTCGTTCCGTGAAAGAAAGTGGAGGGACGGGGATGCGGGGCTCCTCGGGGGTCACCGGTGGGCTGGCATTCCGCGGCTTGCGGGCGGATCATCTGCTGCTGCGCACCACGGCCGACAGCTCGCACTTTCGCGCGCTTGACGGCCGCGAGGAGCGCGTTGAGAAAAAACGGATGACACCCCTTCGCTGGCTTGCCGCGCTTGCGGCGTTCACCGTTCCGTTTGCGATCTCGGCGACGGCCCTGACCCAGGACGGCTCTCCTCTCCCGCCGCCCGCTCCGGAGCCGCTTCCCTCTGCCTCCGTGCAGCCAGCGCCGCCGACGCCGACGCCGCCGCCGTCCCCGGCGCCGACGCCGCCGCCGCCGTCCCCGACGCCGCCCGCGCCCGCGCCGCCGCCTGCACCCGCGCCGCCGCCGATCCCGCCGCCATCCCCGACGCCGGTGCCGCCCGCACCCGCGCCGCCGCCCGCGCTGCCGCCGCCGCCCGTTGCGCCCGCGCTGCCGCCGCCCGTTGCGCCCGCGCTGCCGCCGCCTGTCGCGCCCGCGCCGCCGGTTGGGCCGGCGCCGCCGTATGCGCCCGCGCCGCCGTATGCGCCCGCGCCGCCGTATGCGCCCGCGCCGCCGGTTGGGCCGGCGCCGCCGTATGCGCCCGCGCCCCCGCCTCCGGTGGCGCCCGCGCCGCCTCGTCCCGTCGCGCCTGCGCCGCCGCGTCCACCGCGGAGCCAGCCGCCGGCGCGGCCGAGCGCTGCGCCGCCCCCGGTTGCGACCCCGGTGGCCGTGGAGCCGGCGCCTTCACCGGCCGAGCCCGAGGAGAAGGACAAGGACAAGGAGCCCGAGGACAAGGAGCCCGAGGACAAGGAGCGGGACGGCGTCCGGCTCCGGTATGGCAGCACCCTGGGCGGCGGGATCATCAAGGCGCCGACGGGCACCGGCGGCGTCTTCGCGTGGACGGGCCGGGTCGGCATCCAGATCAACCACCAGTTCGGGATCTACTACCAGAACACGCCCATGCTGACGCTCACCCCCGAGAGCACCGAAAACAGCGCGGGGTTCGACGCGGGGTTCATCGATTACAACTCGCTCCTTGCGAGCTTCACGGTGTTTCATGTCCTCGACTTCGGCGCAGGACCGTCCATGGACTACGTGGCCGTCGCGAGCTGCGACGCGACGCTCGCGGGCCTCGAGTCGGGCGCCGGCTGCGCCAGCACCTCGGACTGGTACTTCGGCGCGCACGCGCGGGGCGCCCTCCTCCTCGGCGGCCTGTCCGGCGATGGACCGCGGCGCAGCGGGTTCGCGCTCGCCGCCGAGCTCCACCCGGTGTTCATGCCGGAGGGCACGACCTTCACCTTCACGCTGGGGCTCGGCGGAGAGTGGTACTGACGAGCGCGAGCCTCGCGCGCTAGCACCCGTCTCTCAGGTTCGTCCCTGGTCCCGTGATGGGAGAGAACGTGAACCACAAGGCACAGAGGACACAGAGGACAGCGCGTTGCTGGCTCTCTCCTCTGTGCGCCTGTGGTTCCTTTGCCCCGGAGTGAATCCTATGAAGGCGGGAAGGCAGGAAGATCATTGATCTTTTCTTCCCGCCCTCCCGCCTTCATGTTCAAATCCGGCCACCACCCGAAGGGGAGACCTCATGCCACCGACCCGACCCACCCTGGTTGACTCCACCCCGCGCTTCAGACGCTCCGCCTCGTCCAGGAGCGCCGCCGCAGGCCCGCAGCAGGGCTGGCTCATGCCCCGGACGACAGCGCCTCTCGCGACGGTGATGGCCGCGGCGCTCGCCCTGGTGTGCGGGAGCGCGGCATGCAACGCGATCTCGGGGGTCGACGAGCTCGACTTCGCGGGCGCCGCCGGCACGACGGGCGGCGGCGCAGCCGGCAGCGGCGGTGGTACGGCCGGCGGCGACGCGGGCAGCGGCGGCACGGGCGGCGCTGGCGGCACGGATGGCACGGGCGGCGCTGGCGGCACGGGCGGCGCCGGCGGCACGGGCGGCGCCGGCGGCACGGGCGGCGCCGGCGGCACGGGCGGCGCCGGCGGCACGGGCGGCGCTGGCGGCACGGCCGTCGACATCTCTTACGAGATCCCCTGTGGGAGCGGCAACGTGGCTGTCGGCGTCCACGGCCGGAGCGGCGGCTCGATTGACCGTATTGGCCTGATCTGCGCGCCGCTCGCCGGCGACGGCACCCTGGGCACCGCCTTCCAGACCGTGACCGCCGGCGGCGACGGCGGCTCGCCGGGCAGCGTGATCTGCCCTGCGAGCCAGGTCCTGGTCGGGATCAACATCTGGGTCGACTCCCTGGTCTACCGGATCGAGCTGCTGTGCCAGACGATCGACGAGTGGAAGCTGAGCGACAGCAACCTCAATGTCGTCCCTGGCATCGGCAACGTCCATGGCACAGGTTACGGGGTCAAGTGCCCGGTGGGGAGCGCCATCGCTCAGATCCACGGCGACGCCGACCAGCTTGTGCGCTCCGTCCATCCACAGTGTCGCATGCTGTGACGGGCCGTTCTCATCCCGGGCTGCGGCTCTCGTGAGAGCGCCTCTGCTGTCGGAGCGCGCCCGACGGACGAATCAAAAAAGGCCGCCTCCGAGGACGGTCGCCTCGAACGAGCCCGTCACCGGCGCTCCGGGCTCCATCGAGGCCTGGTCGAAGTGGATCTTGCCTTCGCCGAGGAAGCCCGTGAACACGGGCTCCGACTCCGTATAATCAAGCGCGAGCGCGAAGACCGATTGCCAGTCGTACGGGCCCTCCCCCCCGTCGGTGAAGACCTCCGGGTCCACATAAAACACGAGGACGCGCACCGTCCCGTCGGGGAAGCTCCCGACGAACGAAACCTGGGCGCGCTCGCCCATGATGACCTCGGACCCGGGCTCGGAGCCCTCATAGCCCGCCGCGGCGCCCACGGTCCCGGCCGATTGCGGGTTATCCACGGGGATCGCGGCGTCGAACGTCCCCGTCCCCGCGGCGAAGGTGTCCGCCTGGGCGAGCGACCCCCACGTCGTCGAGAACGTGCCCGTCATTGTCCCCACCGTCGTCATGCACCCCGTGGCGGGGGGCGGGAACATCCACGCGAGCGGCGTGGGCGCGATCTCGGCGGTGATCGTGGCGCGGCGCCCGCTCACGAAGCCCCGTATCGCGTCGGTCGCCCTCTCCACGGCCTCCGCGTTCGCGCGGACATACGGCGAAAGGAGCTTCTCCATCCGGTCGATCTCGAGGAGCAGCGCGTCCTCCTTCCAGGCCGTCTCGAGGAGGTCCTTCATTGCCTCGGCATAGGCAGCGCGGAGCTCTGGCGTCTGGTAGAGCCGGTTCGCGATGGCCCCCCTCGCCGAGACCGACTGCGGCCGCCCTGACGGGCCGACCGGGTCGACCGGGTCGAACGACATATCGGGGCCCCACGGCAAGAAGGACATCTTCCCGGACGCCGGGTCGAAATACACGTGGTGGTTGTTCGTGTTGCCCGCGTAGCCGTCCCACGCGGCAATCAGCGTTTCGGTGGCCCAGTACCTCCGGAAGGTCCCGATATCGAGGACCGCGCCGAGCGTCGCGTCGAGCTCGGCGTCGCTGGCCAGGAGCGCGGCCGCGACGGCGTCGAGCTCACTTCGGTCGGCGTCGTCCTTGTTGGTCTTCTGTTCGTACGTGGCGGTCCAGCCGTCGCGGAAGTCGCTGATCTGGCCCTCGTAGAGGTCGCCGCTCGCGTCCGGGAAATGGCGCTCCAGAAGGCGCTTCCCGACCGGCTCCACGTGCGCGTAGACGCCGAGGTCCTCCCCGTTGACGGTCACGTGGGCGAAGTTGCAGCGCGAGGCGGGCAGGCCTGCGTCGCGGAAGACCTTGAACGCGAGACACGTCTTTATCAGCGAGGGATCCTGGCGGGCGTTGTTGAGGGTCAGCCCTTCGAGTCCGGCGTGCTTGCGGCCGTCCACGTATTCGTCGAAGCTCACCTTGAGCGACGGCTTTGACAGGCTGGCGGATCCGAGGAAGCCCTTCTTGCGGACGGCGGACATCTCGAGCGGGGTGCCGTCGACGGTGACGGTCGCGGGGAACTGGGTGTAGGGGCTCTCCTTGGGGCCGTCCATGCAGCCCTCGCCGAACAGCTTCGAGACGTCGCGGGACTGGCGGCGGAGCGTCTCCCAGTCCTCGGGCGCCATGGTGATTCCCACCTCGATCACGTGGTCGGGATCGAACATGGCGTCGGTCGGATCGGGATCGGGTGCGTCAGGGCCGCCGCCGTCGCCGGAGGGGCCGCCGCCGTCGCCGGAGGGGCCGCCGCCGGAGGAGGAGGAGGCGTCGGGCGTCCCGCCGGGCGTCTGCGGCGGGTCGGAGCCGCACGCGGGCGCGCCGAGGGCCAGCGCGAACGCCATCGCCGAGAGCATGCTGCCTGCGCGAACGAGAGTGGTTGTGTGTTTCCGTACCATGGGACCAGTGTCTAGCACGGCCTTCCCCCTCCGCGGCCAGAAGCACGAAAACCGTTTGTCGCTCTAGCCAGGCATCGCGGGAAATGCCTACGTGAGGTTCGTGAGCGGCCCGGTGCAGTGCTCCGGCGCGCCGAACGTCGTCCGGGGGTCGCCGAACAGGTTCAAGATCGAGACGAGCAGGTTGTTGTGCGAGAGGCTCGGGTACCGGACCCAGCGGCCGGTGCGCAGGCCCCCCGCCTGCGCGAGCGGGATAGCCCACCGGGAACCTCCGGGAGGACCCGCGGGCTCCTGACTCGAGGACCCAGGCATCGCTGCCGCTCCTCGCCCGCGCCGCCCGCGCTGAGGTCCCGTGATTAAACAACAGTCTTTACAAAGTGACCAAGGGGATTGTCGCGCGGGGATCACCGGACCACGAAGTGTTCACCACGAGCGCGTATGCCACAGAGATAAAACTTTCTCATGCGCGCCTCTCCGGAGCAGCTCCGGCCACCAGCGTGTTTGGCGGGGATACCGGGGTCGGGGCCGCCCCGCCGCGCGATCCGGCGCGTCTCACACGCCATCACCTTGCGCCCCCGCGCCTGCCTCCGTGGTATCCACGACCGCGCACCGCTCGGGTCCCGATGCCGCCGCCGGCCTTCGGCGAAACCTTTGCGGATCGCCCGTGTCCAAGGAGACGTGATGCGCTCGATCCCCCGCTCGATCTTCACCGCCCTCACCGCCGCGATGGGGCTCTCCCTCGCGGCCTGCGCCGCGGCTCCTCCGCCCGCGGCGCACGCGCCCGTCCCGCCGGGCGACGCCCGCGCGGCGACCCCGCCGCCGCCTCCGCTCCCCGAGAGCGAGGCGTTCGCCGTCCACGGCACGCTCAAGGATGAGTGGCTGCCGCTCCTCAAGCCGACGCCGTTCGACCCGAAGGCCGCGCTGGTCCCCCCGGCGCCGGCCGGGGTGCCCGCCCCGCCGCGCGTCTGCGAGCCGTTCGTGCGGCGCGCCCCGGTCGCGCCCGCGCAGCCCTGCGGCGATGCCCGGGGCGCGCTCGACGCGCTCGACGCCGCGCTCGCCGAGGAGGACGCCGCGAAGCGCGACGCGCGGCTCGCGGGGGTCGAGGCGTGCGCGGGCCTGGAGGCGGGCCTCGCGCGCGCGCTCCGGGCCGAGCTCGCGCCCGTCGCGTGCGGCGACGCCCTCGCCGTGCCGTACCTCGAGGCGCCGCCGGCCGCGCTCAAGGGCGACCTCTACCAGGTGCTGCTCGGCCTCACGCTCTCCGCCCGGCTCGCGCGCACCGCGACCGAGCCGCCCGCGCTGCGGCCGCCCTACGATGTCCAGCGCGTGCTCGCGTTCACCAAGGGGCCGCTCTTCACGTGGGTGACGGACCAGGCCCGGGCGATCGAGGATCTCGGGCGGCTCGGGGTCGAGCTGCCGTTCTACGCGAAGGGCATCGTCGCCGTGGAGTCCGGGCGGGCCGACATGCGGCTCGTCGAGGCGGTCCGGTCGGCGCCGCTGCCCGACGCCATGCGGAAGGACGCGGAGCTCAGCAACGTCTACTACGCCGAGCTCGACCAGCTGCTGGAGCCCTGGAAGAGCCGCGGCCGCGACGCCGCGCTCGTCGGCCTGCGCGAGCTCTCGTCGGTCGGCGTGCTCCGCGACGCCCGCGTCGAGGGCGCGCGCGCGATGCTCTCGCGCCTCTACGGCGGCCGGCCCGTCGACGCGCTCGACGCGCTGGAGCTGCCGCCGCCCCCGGAGGTCGCGCCCTCGTCGGGCGTCGAGCGGCTCGCGGCCAGGCTGCCGACGTACTACGCGGGCCGCCTGATCCCGTCCGAGATGGCGGCGCGGCCCGAGCTCCTCGGCATCTTCCTTGGCCGGGGCGTCCCGCTGCAGCACCGCGCGGCGCTGCGCTCGGCCCAGCTCTCGCCCGACGCGCGGCTGCTCTATGCGCGGGCGCGGATCGAGCTCGGCCGGCTGTACTGGCGCGCCGTGGACTTCGACCAGGCGACGGCGCTGCTCGCGGCGTGGCCCGAGGGCACCCCGCGCCCGCCCGAGGCGACGACGCTGCTCGCGGTCGCCCTCGGCCTGCGCAACGGCCCCGAGGACGCGGCGCTCATGATGCGGCGGGCGCCGCTCACCGGGCTCGGCCTGGGCGATCTCGCGGCGCTCGACTGGGTGGCCCGCGCGAAGCCGGCCTCGCCGTACGCGGGCATCGCGGCGTACGACGCGGCGCTGATCAAGCAGCTCGCCGCCCCGCAGGGCGCGGACCCGAGCTACTGGGCCGACGTGGCCGCGCGCTTCCGCGAGGCGCAGGCGCTCCTGACGGGGCCGCTGGCGAAGGCGGCGGAGGAGCGGGCGCGGGCGGCGGAGGAGATCGGGCGGACGGCGCGCTGAGGCGCGGGCGCTGAGCGCGCGGAGCCGCGGGCGCTGCGCCGCGGGGCGGGGGACCCGGCGGGCTGGGTCGAGCACGGGCCCCCTCCCGGACCCTGCGAACCCTGGCCGAATTTCTGACGCGCGGAGCTAGACGACAGGCGGCGCGCCGTTGGGCGCAGCGCCGGGCGCCGCCGTGTCCGCCGGCACCACCGGAGGCGCCGCGCCGGGCGATGCCGGCACCGTCGGGCCAGCCGGGGCGGCGTCCTGCGGCGCCGCGGCGGTGTCGCTCGACGACGCCGAGCGACCGCCGCGGCCCTTGTACAGCGACGGCGCGATCGTGTCGGCATCACCCTCGTTCCATCGGAGGTAGGCGACGGCGCGGCGGGTCTGATCGTAGGCGTGCACGAGCAGCGCGAACGCACGCGCCCTCTTGTCGGCGGCCTCGGTCGGTCCAGGCCCCTTACCGTGCTCCCTCACGCCGAGGGCGGCGAGGAGCAGCGGCCCGATCTCCCCGGCGCGGTTCACCTCCTTCTCTGTCGCCGCCGTCTTGCCGGCGATCTCCGACCAGCTTCCGCTGAACAGCGCCGAGAGCGCGACGAGGTCGTTTGCCGTGTCGATGTGCCCTTGTCCTGCGCGGATCTCCGCGACCGCCTCCGCGTCGAGCAGGCCGCGGCGGGCGAGCGCCTCGGCGTCGCTCAGCAGGTTCTCGCGGAGCGGCACCGCCTCTTCGACGAGCGGCTTCAGCGCGTTCTCGGCGCCTCCGCTGGACAGCCACACGAGGTGCGCGTACCACGCGGCGAGCGCGTACGTCTCGAGCCGGTCGACCAGCGCGACATCGTGCTTCTGCAGTCGCTCGGTGATGTCCGAGCGGAGCACGACGAGGCCAGGCAGCACGCCAAGCACCTGGGAGACCATGCGCGGAATGTCGAGATTGATGGCGATGAGCCGATCCGGGCTCAGCGCCTCAATCTCGGGGAGGGTCTTGTCGAACGCCGCCGCCGCCTGGGGCGTGGCCCCGGGCTTCTTGGGAGCCGGCTTCTTCTTGTTCGAGAACGGTCTGGCCATGAGGGGATTACCTCTCGTTGATCTCCGTCGCGGAGCGGCAGAAGAACATGAGCATCATGCTCCCTACCCCCCGCGCTGAACATGATAGGAGCGCCCGGCGCGCGCCGGACGTTCGGGGCAGGGATAATCATCCGCGTCTTACTGTCAATTCATCTGTCGATGATTCTCCAGATGCGTGCCCCCTCTATAAACGTCGGAATGTTACGTCGGAATGTTGCGCATGGCTGGCGTGCCTGCACGCGTCGATCGATAGAGAGGAGCCGCCCTGTCGCCCTCGCGCGCGCCTGGCATCCTGCGGGGCGGGCGCCCTGCGGGGCCTGGAAGGTAGAGGATCGGGCAGCCCGGTTCCGCGAGGCTGCTCAGCTGCCTGCCGGCAACCGGTCCCGGTTCCGCGAGGCTGCTCAGCTGCCTGCCGGCAACCGGTCCCGGTTCCGCGGGACCGCTCAGCAGCCCGCCGGCGAGGCAGGCTTCAGCTGCCTCCCCCGCGGGGGCGAGCGTGGGGCTCCTCCTCCGCAGCGAGGCGCCTCGCGAGCGCTTCCTGCGCGCCATGGAGCGCTCTGGCGCGCCATTTGTACACCGTGCTGACGGGTATCCCTCTCGTCGCGGCGATGTCTCTCATGGAGATCTCGTAGAGGTCGTGCTGGAACAGCACCGAGCGCGGCTCGAACGGCAACTCCAGGACGACTGATCTCAGCAGGCGCCGCCGCTCCGCTGCGAGCAGGAGCTCGATGGCCGTCGCGCCGCCGCCGGCCTTGCACAGCTCCGCGGGATCCGTGATGGCCTCGTTCCGCCGAGATGCCTTCGCGTGGTAATGCGAAGCCAGGTTCACCGCGAGGCCGTTCAGCCACCGCGCGACCGAGCCACGCGAGGGATCATAGTTGCCAAAGCTCATGACGGCCGCCAGGAAGACATCCTGGCTCAGGTCGCTCCGATCGCGCTCGGGCACGCGGAGCTTCCCGAGCCATCGATGAACACGCCGGATCGTCTCCGCCTGGAATAGAGCGTGGAACGCGTGCGCCCGGTCGCGGTTCGTCGCCGGCTTCACCGCGCTCTGCCGAGATCCCGGCCGAGCCGTCGTCCGCGCCGCGACGCACGGCGCGCCGGACGCGCTCGGACCCGCCGTCCTTTCGTGTCGCGCCGCAGGGGACGACTCCTCGGCGAAGACGCGTGTTCCGACGCAATGAATGATCGCCCCGCGCGGGGGCAACGCCAGGAGCTCCAAGGCTCGCCTCCAGGTGAAACGTGAATGCTCCGCGCGAGTCCTCGTCCGCGCGGACACGATCGCTCCTGAGCGGGCGTCGCTCGGCGCGCGACGACCGCTCAGGAGACGCTCAACCTCCTACGGCGGCGACCACGAACCACAGTGGTCCAGCGCCGCCTTCGCCACGAAGGACACCTCGTGCTCAGCGATGGCCTAATGCTCGGTTATCACCTGAGCTGGTCCAGCAGCGCTTCGCGTTCACCCGCCAGCCGGCCGCGCGGGAATCTCCGTCCGTGCTCCTCCAGCAGGCGTCGCGCCTCGACGAGCGACACGACATCACCGGCCTCCACGGCCGTCCGTGCGCGGGCGATCAGATCTCGCTCGCGGGAGCTGATCGCCGGGCGCGGTGCCGCCTGCCGGCCTGCCGGCGTGGCGGAGGCGGCAGGGGCAGTCACCGCCGCGTCCAGCGCCGGAGAGGCCGTCGCCGCCCCGTCCAGCGCATCGCCCACGCGCGCCGACACGGCGGGGTTCCGGGCGGTCTGCGCGGTCGCCGGCCCGGTCGTCCTCCTGGAGACCAGGGTGGCCAGGGAGGCGCGGAGAGGCTCGACGGGCTCCGTCGGGCCCGTGGCCAGCGTGCCGAGCATCGCCGCACAAGCGATGGCGAAGCCTCGTGCCATCCAGCGCGCGGGACCACCTCGCTGCCCAGAGCGCCGTTCCAGGAGCCAGGGCGGGAACAGCACGGCGCGCAGCCGGCGAGCGCCGCGACCTCGCTGCCTCGCGTCCCAGCGAGCCGCCGCCTCTTCGAACTCCTCCCAGGCCCGGCGCAGGCGACTTCGCGCGGTCTCCAGCGGGATCTCCTGCTCTCGGGCGACGTCGGCGATCGGCCGCTCCAGGAGCTCGCACGCGATGAAGACGCCGCGGCACCGCTCGCCGATCTGCGCGATGAGCTGCCGCACCAGCGCCGCCTCCTGGCGAGCGATGGCGTGATCCTCGGGGCTCCGGCGCTCGTCGCACAGCGCCGCCTCGTCAAAGCCCGCGAGCGCCTCCTCGCGCCTGCGCGCTCCCCGGCGGTGATCGCGGGCCGTGTTCAGCACGACGCTGTCGCGAAAGGCGCCCGGGTTCCCGGCCGATCGGACCTGCTCTCGCCTCTCCCACAGCCGGATCATCGCGTCCTGCATGACGTCCTCGAGATCCCGGGCGGGCACCCCGACGTAGGCGACGAGCGATTTCACGCGCGCGGGCGGAGGAGGGGTCGGCGTTGCTCGGTCCACGATCCAGCAGACGATCCGAGCCCGGTCCCAAGGTTCAACAATCGACCGAGCCCCCCGGAAGAAGGTGGGACAGACGGAGCCACCGTATGCGATCGCGAAGAGGGGGAGCAGGGGCCCGGCGAGGGTTCCTCCTCTCGGGTCGCAGCGCTGCCCGCCGGGGGAGCTGATCCGTTGCCCGGCGACGCCATGGCCGCCTTCCTCTCCCACCCTCCTGATCGCCCTGATGGAACCAAGACGCCAAGGCATTCCTTCATCGATGCTCCAATTCTCTTTCGTTCATCGATCCGGTGACGATTCTGGCCGTCCTGAACGCGGTCATGAACGAGAATTCCCGGCGGTTCCGGGAAGCGGCGCGTTGACATGGGCCCGCGCGAAAGAGTATTCAGGGTGGCGTGCGTCACGCGCTCTGCTCCTTCTTGCCGTGCGTCTTCATGGGAGTCGTCGCGGCGGTGGAGGGCGTGGCGAGCGCAGGCGAGCCGCCCCATGCCATCTCGGGTCCGCGCGAAACATCGACCCTGGCGAGCTCGCTGCGCCGTGCTCGGCAGGCGCGCGATGCGGGGCGGTGGGTCGAGGCCGAGGCGGCGTACGAGCTTTCGCTGAAGGCGGCCGACGCCGCGTGGACGACCGACGCGGAGCGCGCCGAGATCGCCGCGGAGCTCGGGCTGTGCGAGCTCGCGCTGGGCAGGTATCGAGACGCGGCCGACCACCTGGCGCAGAGCTTGAGGCACCGTGATGCGCTCCGCGGCGGGCTGGCGGAGCGGGCCGAAGAAGGATTGAAGAAAGCCGAGAGCCGGGTGGTGACGTTCTATCTGGGTGTGAGCCCACCGGACGCCGAGGTCCTTGTCGATGGAAAGACGCCGGGTCGCCCGGCGCCGACCTACGAGCTGTTCCTGGAGCCGGGGCACCACACCGTGCGGGCGCGGCTGGATGGCCACACCGACGCGGTGAGCTCGCTGGAGGGGCAGGCAGGCGGGCGGCTCTCGCTGACGCTGAAGCTGCTGCGCGCGCCGGAGCGCGGCGCGCCGCAGGCGGCCGGCGGCGGCCCGGTGCGGGCGGCGGATCCGGCGGCGCGGTCGACGGTCCCCATGACGGAGCTGCGGATCGGGGGCGCGGCGCTGGCTACGGCGGCGCTGGGGGCGGGCGCGGTGTTCCTCATGCGGGCCGATGTGGTTCACGACAACCTCGCCGAGCGCGACGTCGTGTTCCGCGGGCGAGGCTGGACCTCGTCGACGTGCTGGTGGCCGAACGCGCCCTCGGCGTGCGCGGAGATCCGCGACGACGCGGCGGAGCGGGATCTGTTCGCCACGCTCGGCAAGGTGGCGCTGGCGACGGGGGCGGTGTTCGGGATCGCGACGGCGGCGTCGTTCCTCGCGGAGGGGTGGATCCTCGACGAGACACCGGTCCGCGGCGGCGTGCACGTGGTGCCGAGCCCGACGGGAACGCAGGCCGGGCTCGTCCTTCAGGGCGTATGGTGAGGCGCGAAGAGGGGCTCATGGGGAGGATGCGCGGGGGTCGAGGCTGGCTGCGTTCGCTCGCGGTGATCGCGCTCGGCTGCGGGAGCGCCGCGGGGGGCACCGGGTGTTATGCCGAGGACTGCGCGACGACGTTCTCGTGCCATCCGCTCCCCGGCGAGACGCCGCCCGTGCTGCCTGCGTCACCGTGCGACGGCGATCCCGCGACGAGCGCGGCGAAGGACGGGTGCGGGGTGTTCGTCGCGAGGCGCGGGGACGACGCGAGCGACGGGACGAGGGAGGCGCCCGTCAGGACGCTGCGGCGCGCGGTGGAGAAGGCCGCGGAGCCCGGGGGGACGCGGCGGGTGTACGCCTGCGCGGAGGATTTCGCGGAGGCGGTCACGCTGCCGTCGGGCGTCGCGATCTGGGGCGGCCGGGACTGCGCCGCGGAGGCGTGGACCTGGGGCGGGGTGGAGAGCTTCACCGAGATCGCGCCGGAGCCGGAGCGGGTGCCGCTCACCGTGGAGGCGCGCCAGGCGAGCGTGACGTCGGCGGTGTTCGGCGTGCGGCTCGTGGCGGCGGACGCGACCCGGCCCAGCGGGTCGTCCATCGCGATGATCGTGCGCGAGGGCGCCGCGGTGGACGTGGTGTCGAGCGAGCTCCTGGCGGGGAACGGCGCAGATGGGGCGGACGGGGACGATGGCGCTCCCCGGGACCAGCCGTGGCGGGCGCCGGACGGGGTGGTTGGCAACCCTGGCATGCCCGGGTGCGTGGCGGACTGGACCGAGGGCGCGCCGCGGGTGGTGACGGTGTGCGAGGACGGCACGATGTCCATCGGCGGCGCGGGCGGCGAGGGCGACGTCGCTGCGGGCGGCGACGGCATGGAAGGCGCGCCGGCACCGGTATCCGACTCGATGGAGAGAGGCGAAGGGGGAAACGGCGGGGTGATGAGCTGCACGGCCGGCAAGTCGGGCGGCAATGGGGAGTCCGGCGCGAACGGGGTTGGAGGCGGGGCGGGGTTGTCCGATGAGCGGCTCAAGTACGGAAGCATCAGCGCCCACGGCTGGCAGGGCTTCTCGGGACAGAACGGCCAGAACGGGGGGATCGGCCTGGGAGGCGGCGGTGGGGGCGGCGTCGGCTCGAACGGCCACTGCCGCCCCGTGGATCCGCAAAGCGGACCGTCCGGCGGCTCGGGCGGAAGCGGCGGCTGCGGAGGGCGTGGCGGCCGGGGGGGCGGCTACGGAGGCGGCAGCTTCGGGATCATCGCGTTGCATGCACACGTCCTGGTGGACAAGACAGCCATCATCACCGGCGACGGCGGTCGCGGCGGCAACGCAGGGACGGGGCAAGCGGGGGGCCGGGGCCGGGCAGGCGGCGCCGACGGACGAATCGACGGTACCGTTTACTCTGCATGCGCAGGGGGTAACGGCGGCGCCGGAGGCAAAGGCGGCCATGGTGGCGGAGGGCTCGGAGGCGTCTCCATGGCCGTCGCGCGCGTCGACAGCAGCGTCCACCTCACGCAGAGCGCGACCTGGGCCTGGGGAGAAGCCGGCGCTGGTGGGCTCGGCGGCGCAGGCGATCCGAACGATACGATAGCCAATGGAGAGCGCGGCCGGACCGCGCCCCTCTGGGATTTCCCCGAGCTGGTTGTGCCGCCCCGATGATGGATTCCACAAGGGGATGACCAGGGAGAGAGGATCATGAAGATCACAACCGCTGCATGGGTCCTTCTGCTGTCCTCTCCGGTCGCCCTGGGGTGCGGAACGGAGCCGTCCACCACCCCGCCGTGCGCGGAGGGGGGCACCTGCGACGCCGAGCCCGCGGCCGAGCCCTCGGAGGAGGCGTGTCTCGAGGGCCTCGCCGCGCTGCGCGTGCAGGCCGGCTGCGGGGTGTTCGCGAGCACGACGCAAGGGGACGACAGCAATCCCGGCACGATGGAGAAACCGGTGAGGACGCTCGCCCGTGCGGCCGAGCTCGCGCCGCGCGCACGGGGGCGGATCTTCGCCTGCAGCGAGCCTTTCCTCGCGGGCTTCACGTTGCCCTCCGGCATCGATCTGTGGGGCGGTTTCCAGTGCTGGGGGCAGTGGAGGCACACGACGGACAATCTGGGCGGCTTGCTGGCAACCATCGGAGGCGCAAGGCGCCGCGACGCTCTGATCACCGTGGTCGCAGCGCAGGGCGACGGCGAGGTGGTCGGCGACGGCGTATCCACGATCGTGGAGGTGCACCTGTTCGCCGAGGTCCCACCGGACACGAGCCTCGATGTCGTCGCGATGAGGCTAGAGCCGGGTGCGGTCGTGGAGGTGCTTCGGAGCAAGATCGAGACGGGTCATGCCCAGAGAGGCGTGGACGGCGTGGACTGGGGCCTCATCAATCCGCAGGCGCCGCACGGGGAGACCGGCGCGATCGGGAAGGACGCCTGCTCGGCAGCCACCGTGGCCGGCGCACCCGCCGTGAGGAGCGTGTGTGGCGACCTGGTCTCGACGGGCGGCAAAGGGGGCGACGGGACTCCGGACCGCGGCGGCGATGGCGACGATGGGAAGCCGCTGCCGATCCCGAACCCCGGCAACGCGGGCGCGGGTGGTGTAGGCGCGAAGGACGGCGCCGGGTGCAAGGACGGCCTCGATGGGGAGCGCGGCGCGCCGGGCGCGCCAGGCGCCGGTGGCCAGGGTGGACGCCTCACCGCGGCCGGGTGGGAGGGCGTGCCTGGCGAGCAAGGCGGCGCGGGAGCGCCCGGCCAGGGGGGCGGCGGGGGCGGCGGCGCGCGGGGCGGCCGGAGCGCCTGCGGCAACGCGGCGCTGGGCGGTGCGTCGGGCGGCTCGGGCGGCGGCGGCGGTTGTGGCGGCCAGGGCGGCTACGGCGGCGGCGGGGGCGGCTCGAGCATCGCGATCTTCGCGCATCCGGGGAGCAAGGTGACCCTGCGGGAAACGCGCGTGGTCACGGGCTGGGGCGGCGCCGGAGGCCGGGGGGGCGAAGGCCAAGGCGGTGGGGCTGGCCCGCAAGGAGGCCCGTCGGGGCCGCGGGCGGACACGCTCAGCGAATACGCCTGCCGAGGAGGTTACGGCGGCTGGGGCGGCAAGGGCGGCTACGGCGGCGGGGGCTCCGGCGGGCCCTCGATCGGCATCGCCTATGCCGACGACGAGCAGCTCACCCTGGATCGCGTCACGTTCGAGATCGGCCCAGGGGGCCCGGGCCGCGCAGCGGATGTATTCGACGAGACGCTCGAAAAGGCGAACCGAGGCGGCGACGGCTTCTCCGCCGAGACGATGCGCTTCGCGCCGTGAGTCCGCGCGCGGGATCGCCGCCCGCGACCGGCGCAAGCTCGTGCACAACGCCCGCGGCCGTTGTGATCTCCCATGGAGGCTCGCCCAGCGCCTCGAGCGCCAGCCGGTTGGAAGATCAGGGCCACCAGCGCAAAGCCGTAGAATCTGTGGGTGCATGGTTCGAGCAAGGGCACAACGACTTGCGAATCCGCCGGAGGGTGCCAGCCGTCCAGCCCCCCTATGCGGCTGGGCGCAGCGTCGGGTGAATCCGCTGGTTGGGCCGTCTATTCCAGCACCTTGGTCGCTGAAGCGGTGGCGGAGCGCGTCCATTCACAACGGGAAGCCGGAATTTAACGCAAAGGCGCAAAGGCGCAAAGGCGCAAAAAGACAAGGGAGAGGGGGGAAGTCATTCCTGCAATTGGTTGACCACGCACCACGCACCACGCGATGGATACCCTGCCTCACGCTCACCTCGCCAAAGTTGATGACGATCGCGAGCTTGAGGTTCGAGAGCCGCAGGTAGGTGAGGGCCTGCGCTTCGAATACTCTGTTGTGCGCGACCGTGGCCTTGCGCTCGACGATGACTCGCTCGCCCGCGAGCCGATCGAGGCGCGAGTCCGACGCAAGATCATTCTCGTTCATTTTCCCTCCGTCGTTTTGCGCCTTTGCGCCTTTGCGCCTTTGCGTTGAATTCTGGCTGCTCCGCAGAATATGCGCTGCAGGCGTGTGCCAGCGGTGCCCACCTCCAGCCGGCCCGGCGAGTGCTGCGCGGAGGGAGGGGGGAAGCGCAATGAGCGGCACGAGTGACGTGGTTCGCCTTGAACATGCGACGCGCAGGCGCGGCGGCGACCCGCCGGTGTCGGAGGTCTCCGGCGTGGTGCTCGTCGACAACATTGCCCCCGAGAAGCAGGTGCTCATCCATTACCGGGACGCCGGCGGCGCGTGGCGCGTTGCTCCGGCCAGGTACGATTCCGCGCCGCCGTGGGGCTCCCCCGAGCGGTGGGTGTTCTCCGGGATCGTCTATCCTGCCGACCACGCGGAGCCGGCGCGGTTCGCGATTCAGTACATCGTCGCCGGGCGTGAATACTGGGACAACAACGGGCAGCACGACTACCTGCTGGATCCCGAGGGGATCCTGTTCGGCGATGCGCCGCTCTTCGGGGTCGATCGTCTCCAGCGTATCGTCGAGTTCGTGAGCTGGCGATACCACATGGACGTGATACGGATCGAGGAGGTCATGCCGATCCACGGGCGCGGCCACGTCTTGCGATACAAGGTCACGATCGGGCGAAGCGTGGGACCCGGCCGTTACGCCCATGCGCGCTGCGTGGGCATCGCCGTTCGTGGCTCGGACGTCAGCGTCCTGGGCCACACGGCGTGCGAGTCCGTTCCTCCGGTCGAGCTGGTCACCCCTTGATCAGGGCGACTCGCGGGCCGGCGACAGCCACGACGCTGGCCGGCCCGCGAGGCGCGGGCTCACGGGCCGCCCCCCGAACCGCCTGCTCCGCCGGTGGCCCCAGCACCGCCGGTGGCTCCCCCGCCGCCCGCGCCAGGATCGCCGCCCGCGCCGCCGCTGCCAGGATCGCCGCCCGCGCCTGCGCCGCCCGCGCCGTACGTGGGAGGGCCCAGGATCGGGCCCGGGTTGAGCACTCCCCCGCCCATTGCGGCAAAGTCATAGGCGCGGTACGTCGCAAAATAGACACCAATCGGCTTGAGCACGACGCCGGAGCCGACGACGATGCCCCCTGCCGGGCCGGCTCCCCAGTTCCAGCCGCCGTTGCTGACGATGTTCCAGGTGATCTTCTGGAAGACGGGGTACGCCGAGACGCGCGCATACGCAGCCGTCGGGACGAAGTAGATTGAGCTGGCCTGAAGCGTGATGGTCTCGCTCACGCTGAATCCAACGGCGCTGGAGATGTCCGAGATCGTCGGTGTGCAGCTGCCGGGTAGGCCCAGCGAAGGGCTGTTCGGGCGCACGCCGCTGCCCGGCATGCTCGACGAGGGCTGTCCGTTCGAGGGCGCGCCGCTGCCCGGCATGTTCCACGGGGGCTGTCCGTTCGAGGGCGCGCCGTTGCCCGGCATGCTCCACGAGGGCTGTCCGTTCGGAGGCATGCAGTCGACAGGCCTGTTCCACGGAGGCTGGCAGTCCGCGGGAGCGCGGGTGCCCGGCGTGCCCGTCACGACGGGCGCGAACGGTGTGCCGGGCGCGAACGGTGTGCCGGGCGCGAACGGTGTGCCGGGTACGCCCGGGAGCTCGTTGATAGGCGGCATTCCCGGGATGCCCGTCGTGCCCGTCACGGGCTGGGCGCTCGCGGGCGGGAAGGTGCCCGTGACGGCCCTGTCAATGGTCACGGTGGGCTGGACGCTCGACGCCACGCTGATATCGAGCGTCCGCGGGCCGAACCCCTCGGCGACGGTGAGCACGTGGGCGGCATCCTCCCAGTGATACGTCTCGGGGAGCACGGTCACGTTCGCGATGAACTGACCGTGACATAGGGGCAGGCGCACCTCGCCGGTCTCGGCGCGCACGCCGCCGCTATCCGCGGGCCAAGGCGCCTCCCGCGGGCCCGCGCAGCCGAGGGATGGAACAACGAGCGTCATCGCCATGCCGAGTGTGATCTTTACGTCGGGTGCAAACATCGTTGAACCTCGAGGTGCCGTCATAACCGCAATGATCCGAGCTGCCCAGGCGCGGCGAGCTCCGGCGGAACGCGCGTCTCGCGTGGCGCATCGGCGCCCTGCGAGGCCGCTCCTCCGAGAGATCGGAGCTCGGGGCCCATGTGCCAGCGCATGAAGCGCGGCATGCGTCCGGATGTCTGGTGAGCGAACCGCTCGATGAGCACAGAAGGCCTATGCGACGACCCGCCATGCAAGAAGCGGGGAATGCCCGGTCTGGCTCGCATGTGGGCGCTGCGCCGAGATCCGCCGCATGACGGGAATTCGATGGACCGGCCTTTGCCGCTACCCCCGCGCGCGTGATCGGCGCGCTCACGGGGCCGGATCGTCGCCGCCGGAGCCCCCATCGATCACCGCGCGCACCGCGCGCGAGGCGCGGACGAGGCGAGCATGAGAAAGCCTGCTGCTGTCGTGAGGGCCGCGAGCGCGGCCTGTGCGCTCCTCACCCTCATCGCCTGCGCGGAAGGCGTCGAGCCGCAGCGCGAGGCGCTGCCTGCCGGGCTTCCGGGGCGATCCATCGGCGCGGCGGGGCAGCGCATCAACGAGTACGGGTGGGAGGTCGTCCAGGCGATCGACTTCAACGCCGACGGCATGGCGGACGTGCTCTGGACCGACCCCGAGCAGAACCTCATCGCCGTGTGGTTGATGGAGGGAAATCGGCTGCTTGCGCCGGGGCCGTTCATCCTGGGGCCGCTCGGCGACCCCTGGCACGCCAGGGCGAGCGATTTCAACGCCGACGGCATGGCGGACCTGCTCTGGCGCCATGACGAACAGGGGGTGATGGCGATCTGGCCGATGGACGGAAGCCAGCTGCTCGTGCCGGGGCCGATCCTCCCGGGGCCGGGCGGCAGCGGCTGGATCGCCAGGGGGATCGACTTCAACGCCGACAACCTTCCGGACGTGCTCTGGAGCCATGGGGAACGGAGCGTGATGACGGTGTGGCTGACGGACGGCACCCGCCCGCACGCGCCGGGGCCGCTCATTCCGGGGCCGCTTGGCGATGGCTGGGACGTCGGCGCCGTGGGGGACTTCAACGCCGACGG
Source organism: Sorangium sp. So ce887 (assembly GCF_051521455.1). Classification (NCBI taxonomy): domain Bacteria; kingdom Pseudomonadati; phylum Myxococcota; order Polyangiales; family Polyangiaceae; genus Sorangium; species Sorangium sp. So ce887. The sequence continues at coordinate 1,918,138 of NZ_CP150354.1, forward strand.
CATGGCGGATGCGGTCTGGCACGATGTCGAGCAGAACCTGATGGCGGTGTGGCTGATGGAAGGCACCGGCCTGCTCGCGCCGGGCCCGCTGATCCCGGGGCCGCTCGGCGACGGCTGGGACGTCGTCCGGGGCGCCGACTTCAACGGCGACGGCATGGCGGACGTGTTCTGGAACAACACCGAGCAGAACCTGCTGGCGGTGTGGCTGATGGAAGGGAGTCAGCTGCTCGTGCCGGGTCCGGTGATCCCGGGGCCGCTCGGTGATGGCTGGGAGGCGCGCACCGCCGGCGACGTCAACCTCGACGGTATGGCGGACGTGGTCTGGCAGCGGGCCGGGACGAGCGAGATGACGGTGTGGTTGATGGAGGGGAGCCGGCTGCTCGCGCCGGGGCCGGTGATCCCGGGGCCCTACGGCGGCGGCTGACATGGCGCCGCCGCCCACCCCGGCAGATGGCCCGCGGCCCGGAGGCCTGATCGACGCGGTCTCCCCGCCGGGAGGGCGCGCCTTGAGGGGGCCGGCGGGACGCTGGCGCGCCGCCTCATCGCCCCCGCGCTCTCCGTGGCTCGGGCGGGCGAGGCAAAGGCCGAGACGCGCGGTCTCGCCGTCTTCTTGATACTTTCTTGACGTCGCGCCTCCCGGGTTTGATGACCCCTTGACCCGCGGCGGACTACGTTCAGTCCCGCTCGGTCGGCGCGGGCGAAAGAGCGCGCGATCGCGGCCGATTGCGCCCGATGAGGTCGCCATGGACATGATCTACCTGGGACTGACGGTCCTCTGTTTCTCGCTATTTGCAGGGCTCATCAAGCTCTGTGAAAGGGTCTGAGCGCCATGATCGCGTTCACCTGGATCTCGGGCGTGCTCGCCCTGGGGCTCCTCTTTTATCTGATCTTCGCCCTCCTCAAGCCGGAGAGCCTGTCATGACCGCCAGCAGCGCGCTTCAACCGGCGCTCTACCTGGCCGTCCTCATCGGCCTCTCCGTCCCGCTCGGCGCCTACATGGCGCGGGTCTACCAGGGCGAGCGCGGCCTCATGGCCCGCGTCCTCGAGCCGGTCGAGCGGCTCGTCTACCGCGCCGCGGGCGTGCGCCCGGATCAGGAGATGCGCTGGAAGGACTACGCCTTCGCGGTGCTCGCGTTCAACCTGGCCGGGCTCCTCGTCGTCTATGCGCTCCAGCGGCTGCAAGGCGTCCTGCCCCTGAACCCCGAGGGCATGGCCGCCGTCCCGCCCGATCTCGCGTTCAACACCGCCGTGAGCTTCGCCTCCAACACGAACTGGCAGGCGTACGGCGGCGAGTCGACGCTCAGCTACCTGACGCAGATGGCCGGGCTCGGGGTGCAGAACTTCGTATCCGCCGCCACCGGCATGGCCGTGCTCGTCGCGCTGATCCGCGGGATCACGCGGAAGACGGCGGACACCGTCGGGAGCTTCTGGGTCGATCTCGTCCGGAGCACCCTCTACATCCTCCTGCCGCTCTCGCTCGTGCTCGCCGTCCTCCTCGTGTCCCAGGGGGTGGTGCAGGGGTTCGGCGGATACCAGAGCGCGTCGCTGCTCCAGGCCGTCAAGGACCAGAGCGGCAACGTGGTTGTTCATCAGGTGATCCCGATGGGGCCCGCGGCCTCGCAGATCGCGATCAAGCAGCTCGGGACCAACGGCGGCGGGTTCTTCAACGTGAACTCGGCGCACCCGTTCGAGAACCCGACGGCGCTCTCGAATTTTCTCGAGATGCTCGCGCTGCTCCTCATCCCCGCCGCGCTCTGCCACACGTTCGGCCGGATGGTCGGCGACAGGCGCCAGGGGTGGGCCGTGCTCGCCGCGATGACGGTTATCTTCGTGATCCTCCTCGTCCCCTGCATCGCCTCGGAGCAGGCGGGCAACCCCGCGCTGTCCGGGCTGGGCGTCGATCAGGCGGCGAGCGCGCTCCAGGCCGGCGGCAACATGGAAGGGAAGGAGATGCGCTTCGGTATCACGAGCTCCGCCCTCTGGGCGACCGCCACCACGGCGGCCTCGAACGGCTCGGTGAACGCGATGCACGACTCCTTCACGCCCCTCGGCGGGCTCGTGCCCCTCTGGCTCATGCAGCTCGGCGAGGTCGTCTTCGGCGGGGTGGGCTCCGGCCTCTACGGCATGCTGATGTTCGTCGTCATCGCCGTCTTCGTGGCCGGCCTGATGGTGGGGCGCACGCCGGAGTACCTCGGCAAGAAGGTCGAGGCGTTCGAGATGAAGATGGCGTCCCTGGTCGTGCTCTTCCCGGCGATCACGGTCCTCGTTGGCGCCGCCGTCGCCGTGATGACCGAGGGAGGGCAGAAGGGCGTCTTCAACCCAGGGCCGCACGGGTTCAGCGAGGTGCTCTATGCGTTCTCGTCCGGCGCGAACAACAACGGCAGCGCCTTCGGCGGCCTCGGCGCGAACAGCCCTTTCTACAACACCGCCATCGGCGTCGCGATGCTCATCGGCCGCTACGCGGTGATCGTCCCCGTGCTCGCGCTCGCGGGCTCGCTCGCGAGGAAGAAGCTCGTCCCGGCCGGCCCGGGCACGCTGCCCACGCACACGCCGCTGTTCGTCGCGCTCCTGACAGGCACCGTGCTGCTCGTCGGAGCGCTCACCTTCGTCCCCGCGCTCGCGCTGGGTCCGATCGTCGAGCACCTGGAGATGACGCGATGACCATGAATCTTCACTCGTCCGCCGAGGTGATCGCCAAGCGCGGCGCGCCCGCTCCTCCTCCGCCCCCCGCGCTGTCGCCGCCGCCGAGGCCGCGCCACCCGTCCCGCGACGTGGAGGGGAAGAAGACCGCGGCGAGGCCGCTCCTCGACCCCGCGATCCTCAGGCCGGCGATCGCCGCCGCGTTCCGCAAGCTCGATCCGCGCCATCAGGTGCGCAACCCGGTGATGTTCGTGGTCCTCGCCGGGAGCGCCCTCACCATGGCCATGTTCGTGCACGCGCTCGTCGGCCAGGGCGGCGAGGGCGAAGAACCGGCCGGGTTCATCCTCGCCGTCTCCCTCTGGCTCTGGTTCACCGTGCTCTTCGCGAACTTCGCGGAGGCCGTGGCCGAGGGGCGCGGCAAGGCGCAGGCGGACACGCTCCGCAAGGCGCGGCGCGACGTCGAGGCCGTGAAGCTCTCCGCCCCGGAGCGCGGCGCAGCGCGGACCACCGTGCCGGCGTCGAGCCTCCGGCGGGGAGACCTCGTGCTCGTCGAGGCAGGCGCGATCATCCCCGGCGACGGCGACATCGTCGTCGGCGTCGCGTCGGTCGACGAGAGCGCCGTCACCGGCGAGAGCGCCCCGGTCGTGCGGGAGAGCGGCGGCGACAGGAGCGCCGTCACCGGCGGGACGCGCGTCCTGTCCGACTGGCTCATCCTCCGCATCTCCCGAAACCCCGGCGAGGCGTTCCTCGACCGGATGATCGCGATGGTGGAGGGGGCGAAGCGGAAGAAGACGCCGAACGAGATCGCGCTCGACATCCTGCTCGCCGCGCTCACGATCGTGTTCCTCCTCGCGACCGTGACGCTGCTGCCCTACTCGGTCTTCGGCGTCCGGGCGGCGGGGCAGGGGACCCCGATCAGCATCACCGTGCTCACGGCGCTGCTCGTGTGCCTGATCCCGACCACGATCGGCGGGCTGCTCTCGGCGATCGGCATCGCCGGCATGGACCGGATGATCCAGGCGAACGTCATCGCCACGTCGGGCCGCGCCGTCGAGGCCGCCGGCGACGTGGACGTGCTGCTGCTCGACAAGACAGGCACGATCACGCTGGGCAACCGGCAGGCCACGGAGCTCATCCCGGCGGACGGCGTCGAGGCGAGGGCGCTCGCCGACGCCGCGCAGCTCGCGTCGCTCGCCGACGAGACGCCCGAGGGACGCAGCGTCGTCGTGCTCGCGAAGGAGAAGCACGGCCTGCGCGAGCGCGACCTCTCGGCCCTCGGGGCCCGCTTCGTCCCCTTCACCGCGCAGACCCGGATGAGCGGCGTCGACTACGGCGCGCGCGAGATCCGGAAGGGCGCCGTCGAGGCGATCGAGGCCTATGTCGAGGAGAAGGGCGGCGCGGTCCCGGCCGCGGTGCGCGCGGTGACGGAGGCCATCTCCCGGAAGGGCGGCACGCCGCTCGTGGTCGCCGAGGGCGGCGCGGTGCTCGGCGTCATCCACCTCAAGGACATCGTGAAGGGCGGCATCCAGGAGCGCTTCGGCGACCTCCGGCGCATGGGCATCAAGACGGTGATGATCACCGGCGACAACCCGCTCACCGCCGCGGCCATCGCCGCCGAGGCCGGCGTCGACGACTTCCTCGCGCAGGCCACGCCCGAGGCCAAGCTCTCGCTGATCCGCGAGTACCAGGCGGGCGGGCGGCTCGTCGCCATGACCGGCGACGGGACGAACGACGCCCCCGCGCTGGCGCAGGCGGACGTCGCGGTCGCCATGAACACGGGCACCCAGGCCGCGAAGGAGGCCGGGAACATGGTGGACCTCGACTCGAACCCGACCAAGCTCATCGAGATCGTCGAGATCGGCAAGCAGCTCCTGATGACGCGGGGCGCGCTCACGACCTTCAGCCTGGCGAACGACGTGGCCAAGTACTTCGCCATCATCCCGGCGGCGTTCGTCTCGACGTACCCCTCGCTCGGGCGGCTCAACGTGATGGGGCTCGCCACCCCGCGGAGCGCGGTGCTCTCCGCGGTCATCTTCAACGCGCTCGTCATCGTCGCGCTGATCCCGCTCGCGCTCCGGGGCATCCGCTACCGGTCCGTCGGGGCGGAGCGGATGCTCCGCAGGAACCTGCTCGTCTATGGCCTCGGCGGGCTCCTCGTGCCGTTCGTGGGGATCAAAGGCATCGATCTCCTCCTCTCCGCGCTCGGCCTCGCCTGATCACCCAAGGAAAGAACGCTATGCTCGCGCACCTGCGACCCGCCCTCGTCCTCCTCCTCGTCCTCACCGGCGTCACGGGGTTCGTCTACCCGCTGCTCTCGACCGCGATCGCGCAGGCCGCCTTCCCCGAGCAGGCGAACGGCAGCCTCGTGCGGAAGGACGGCCGCGTGGTCGGATCGGCCCTGCTCGGCCAGCCATTCGACGATCCTCGCTACTTCTGGGGACGCCCCTCGGCGACGAGCCCCGTGCCCTACGCCGGGCAGGCCTCCGCCGGGAGCCACCTCGGGCCCACGAACCCCGCCCTGGCCGAGGTGGTCAAGGCCAGGATCGACGCGCTCCGCGCCGCGGATCCGGAGCGCGCCGCGCCGGTGCCGGTCGACCTCGTGACCGCCTCCGGCAGCGGCCTCGATCCGCACATCAGCCCCGCGGCGGCGGAGCACCAGGTGCGGCGCGTGGCGCGCGCGCGCGGCCTCCCCGAGGACGAGGTGCGCCGGCTCGTCGCGAGGCACACCGAGGTGCGCCTGCTCGGGCTCCTCGGCGAGCCCCACGTGAACGTGCTCCTCCTGAACCTCGCCCTCGACGGCGTCCGCTGAGGGGAGGCGCCGGCCGTGGACGCACGCGACGACCGGCCAGATCCCGAGGCGCTGCTCGCCGCCGCCCGCGAGGAGGAGGAGCGCGAGCGGAAGGGCAAGCTCAAGATCTTCTTCGGCGCCGCGCCCGGGGTCGGCAAGACATTCGCGATGCTGAAGGCGGCGCGTTCGCTCCGCGAGGAAGGGGTCGACGTCGTCGTCGGGTGGGTCGAGACGCACGGGCGCGCCGAGACGGAGGCGCTCCTCGATGAGCCCCCGCGGCTGCCGCGCCTGCCGGCGATCGAGATCGAGCATCGCGGCAGGACGCTGCGCGATTTCGACCTCGAGGCCGCGCTGAAGCGCCGTCCGAAGCTCCTCGTCGTCGACGAGCTCGCGCACACGAACGCGCCCGGGCTGCGGCACACGAAGCGCTGGCAGGACGTCCTGGACCTCCTCGACGCCGGGATCGACGTCCACACCACCGTCAACGTCCAGCACATCGAGAGCCTGAACGACGTGGTGGCGCAGGTGACCGGCGTCGTGGTCCGGGAGACGGTGCCCGACTCGATGATCGAGCGCGCCGACGAGATCGAGCTCATCGACCTGCCCCCGGACGACCTCCTCGAGCGGCTGCGCGAGGGCAAGGTCTACCTCTCGGAGCAGATCGAGCGGGCGGCGAGCAGCTTCTTCCGCAAGGGCAACCTCATCGCCCTGCGCGAGCTCGCGCTGCGTCGCACCGCCGAGCGCGTCGACGGCCAGATGCGCGGCTACATGCGCGCCCACGGGATCCAGAAGACGTGGGCCGTCGCCGAGCGGATCGTCGTCTGCGTGGGGCCGAGCCCCATGTCGGCGCGCCTGATCCGGGCGACGCGGCGGATGGCCGGCAGCCTCAAGGCGGAGTGGCACGCGGTCTACGTGCAGACGCCGGCGCAGGCGCGGCTCTCCGAGGCCGATCGCGGGCGGGTCGACCGGAACCTCGCGCTCGCCGAGCGCCTCGGCGCCAGCACGGTCCAGCTCCACGGCGCGGAGGTCGCCGGGGAGGTCCTGCGGTACGCCAGGCGCCACAACGTCAGCAAGATCGTCGTCGGCAAGCCGACCCACCCCCGCTGGAAGGATTTCGTCTACGGCTCGCTGCTCGACGATCTCGTGCGCCAGAGCGGCGACATCGACGTCTACGTCATCCAGGGGACGGCGGAGGCTCAGAAGCCGGACCCCGGGCCGCCGGAGCGGCGCCCGGTCAGGCCGCTGGCCTATGCCTGGAGCGCGTGCGTGGCGGCGCTCTGCACGCTGGTCTCGTGGCTCATGCACCCGTTCTCCGACCTGGCGAACCTCATCATGGTGTACCTGCTCGGGGTCGTCTTCGTCGCGAGCCGCTTCGGCGCCGGGCCCTCGGTGCTCGCCTCGGTGCTGGGCGTCGCCGCCTTCGATTTCTTCTTCGTAAGGCCGTACCTGACCTTCGCGGTAAGCGATCTCCGGTACCTGCTCACGTTCGTCATCATGCTGGGGGTGGGCCTCGTCTTCGCCAGCCTCACCGCGCGCATCCGCCGCCAGGCCGCGAGCGCCGGCGAGCGCGAGCAGCGCACCGCGGCGCTCTACGCGATGAGCAGGGAGCTGACCGCGCTGCGCGGGATCGACAAGCTCAGCCTGGCGGCCGCGCGCCACGTGCGCGACGTCTTCGAGGCCGACGCGGCCGTCCTCCTGCCCGGCCCCGACGGCCGCCTCGCCGTCCGGGCGGGGACGGCCGAGGATCTGGCCTCCAGCGAGCAGGAGCGGGCGGTCGCGGAGTGGGCGTATGCGCGCGGCAAGGCCGCGGGGGCCGGGACGGACACCCTCCCGAGCGCGGGCGCGATGCACCTGCCGCTGGAGGGCTCCTCCGGGCCGATCGGCGTCCTCAGCGTCCGCCCGCGCCTGCCGTCGTCGTTCCTCGACCTGAGCCGGCGCGAGCTGCTCGGCGCCTTCGCCACGCAGACGGCGCTCGCGCTGGAGCGCGCCCTGCTCGCGCGGGAGGCCCAGGGCGCGCAGCTCCGCGCGCAGGCGGAGGAGCTCCGCAACGCCCTCCTGAGCTCCGTCTCGCACGATCTGCGCACGCCGCTCGCCACGATCACCGGCGCCGCGGGCGCGCTGCTCGACGATGGCGACGAGGGGGCGGCGCTCGACCCGGCGGCCCGGCGGGATCTGACGCAGACGGTGCTGGAGGAGGCGCAGCGGCTCGAGCGCCTCGTCCGCAACCTGCTGGACATGACGCGCCTGGAGTCCGGGGCGCTCGCGGTCAAGAAGGAGTGGCTGCCGCTCGAGGAGGTCGTCGGGGCCGCGCTGAACCGGGTCGAGGAGCACCTCGAGGGACGGGAGGTCTCGATCGAGCTGGACCGGGCGACTGGGCTCGTCCCGATGGATGGCGTGCTGATCGAGCAGGTGCTCATCAACCTGCTCGAGAACGCGCTCAAGTACTCACCCGCCGGCAGCCCGATCGCGATCCGGGGGTTCACCGAGGGGAGCGTGGCGGTGCTGGAGATCAAGGATCGCGGTCAGGGCATCGCGCCGGGCGAGGAGGAGATCCTCTTCGAGAAGTTCTACCGGGGGCGCGGCCACGGCCGCCAGGGCCTCGGCCTCGGCCTCACGATCTGCCGCGGCATCGTGGCCGCGCACGGCGGGCGGATCACGGCGGAGAACCGGCCTCACGGGGGCGCGATCTTCCGCGTGACGTTGCCCATCGATGGCCGCCCGCCGGACCTCGCGGGCCCGGAGCTGCCAGCGGCCTCGGGGGCTTGATAGCCTGGTCGGGCGAATGTCGGACGCGTCCCCTCTCGTGCTGCTGATCGAGGACGAGCCGCAGATGCGGCGGTTCCTCCGCGCGATGCTGGCGGCCCGCGGCTACCGGCTCGTGGAGGCGGAGACGGGCGGCGAGGGGATCGCCCAGGCGACGACGCGCAATCCGGATCTCGTGCTCCTCGATCTGGGGCTCCCTGACATGGATGGCCTGGAGGTGACCCGGCGGCTCCGGGAGTGGAGCGCTGTCCCGATCATCGTGCTGTCGGCCCGCGGACAGGAGCAGGACAAGATCGACGCGCTGGACGGCGGCGCGGACGATTACCTGACAAAGCCCTTCAGCGCGGGCGAGCTCCAGGCGCGGCTGCGCGTGGCGCTGCGCCACGCCGCCCGCGCGGCGCGCGGGGCGAACGCGGAGAGCTCGAGCTTCCAGGTGCAGGACGTCGAGGTCGATCTCGCGCGCCGGGTCGTGCTGCGAGCGGGCGAGGAGATCCATCTGACGCCCATCGAATACAAGCTGCTCACGACGTTGATCCGGCACGCGGGAAAGGTGCTGACGCATCGCCAGCTCCTCGGCGAGGTGTGGGGCCCGGCGTACGCGGGGCAGACGCACTACCTGCGCGTCTACATGGCGCAGCTCCGGCACAAGCTGGAGCGCGATCCCGCGCGGCCGCAGATGCTGATCACCGAGCCCGGCGTGGGCTACCGGCTGAAGGGGGCTTGAGCAAATACCGATCTCGTTGCGTCAAGGGCGCCGCCAGAATCCCGGCGGCAGGCGACGGACGTCGTGATCTTGCGCACGGGCTGCCCAGCTGCCCTCCCGAGACCGTCTCCGGTGCCGGAGGGAAGCTCAGCTGCCTTCCCGAGACCGTCTCCGGTGCCGGAGGGGCAGCTCAGCTACCCCGAGGAGACCGTTTCCGATGCCGGAGGGAAGCTCAGCTACCCCGAGGAGACCGTTTCCGGTGCCGGAGGGGAAGCTCAGCTACCCCGAGGAGACCGTTTCCGATGCCGGAGGGAAGCTCAGCTACCCCGAGGAGACCGTTTCCGATGCCGGAGGGAAGCTCAGCTACCCCGAGGAGACCGTTTCCGGTGCCGGAGGGTAGCTCAGCAGCAGGCCGTCCCCGGCGATCCGGCGGAAAAAAGTGGTCCAACCGGCGTGCCGTGGCGCGCCCGGCCTCGTCGGCGGCGAGGCGTGCGCCGGAGCCCATGGATGCCGCTCCTCGTCCGGGACACGTTCTGCGGCAGCGCGGCCCGGTCGTCGAGCGCTGCGACAACAGGTCGCATTTCCAACGGATGGCGGCCCCACTAGAGTGCTGGAGCTTTCCCTGGTGGAGGTCTTGAGATGAAGAGGGCGTTGCAGAGCTGCCTGATTGTTGCAGGCTCGTTGTTCACCGTGGCCGCGGCACAGGCGCACATTTCCGTGTCGGGCCCCGCGTTCGCCGGCGCCACCCATGAGGCCACCTTCGGTGTCGGCCACGGCTGCGACGGGGCGGATACCTACCGGGTGAAGGTCCAGATCCCGGCGGGGGTGACGTCGGTGCGACCGCTGGATAGCACGCTCGGCAAGGCCGCCCTGGAGAAGGACACCGAGGGCAATGTCACGGCCGTCGTCTGGACCAAGGCCGCCGCCGATGTGCTCCCGGCGGACACCAACTATTACAAGCTGGCCGTGCGGTTCAAGGTCCCGGACGCGCCGTTCAAGACGCTGTACTTCCCCACCCTCCAGACCTGCCGCACCGCGGACGGCACCGAGACGATCGCCGAATGGGTGGACACCTCCGGCGAGCACGGAAGCCACGACGCGGACGCGGGCACCCCGGCCACGCATCCAGCGCCGTCGCTGGCGGTCCTGCCGCCGCGTTCGCCCGGATGGAACAAGTACACGGTGAACGAGCATGTCCACGACCTCTCGGTCTTCCAGGACGCGCTCATCGTCTGGGCGGGGAAGGCGGCGTACAGCCCCAACCCGAACACCCAGAGCCTGATCATGACGGAGCCGGATACCGAGGTGCTGACGATGATCCATCCAGGCACCGAGATCTGGGTCAAGTACTGAGCGGGGGAGCCAGACCATGCGACCGTGGCTCCTCCTGATCGCCGCCTGCGCGCTCTGCGCCTGCTCCGACGACACGCGCCCGCCCCCGCGCGATCCGGGAAACGACGCCGGGGACAGCGGTACCTCCGACGCCGGCCCCCAGCCCGACGCCGGTGACCAGACCGACGCCGGTGGTCAGACCGACGCCGGGCCGGACGCGGCGTCACCGACGTCGCCGCTCGAGCGCTTCCCCGAGCTGCCGCGGCCGCCCGCAGGGAGGTTGCCGGACGACCTGAAGCCGCCGGTGCGCTGACGCGGGGAACGCCCCGCGAGGGCGTGGGCCCAACCCGGGCCCAACCGCCGAGGCAGGTCCGATAGGGAGCTACGCTCGGTGATATAATACAACTCCCTCAGGCGTGTCAGATCACAAACCTTGACGGTCCGCGCGCATTCCTGGCAAACAGCCGGGCATGAGCGCCTTCCGACCTCCGACCCTCCCCGCGATCGCTGCCCGCGGGATCGCTGCGCTGCTGGTCGCCGCCTGCGGTGGCGGCGGGGCCAGCTACCCAGATAGCTCCGATGTCACGACCGCCCAGGCAGCGTGGTGCCAGGCTCTCGCCAAGCTGAGCGGCTCGGGCGATGCATGGGAGCACCTCGGGGCGTGCAAAGGCGCATACCCGACCGCGTCGGCGGCCTACCTGCGCGGGATGACCAAGTGCTTCACGGCGCGGCACGAGGCGGCTGGTGAAGATGCCCCGGACAACAGCCAGCTCGTCGCCGATTGCAACGACGAGGTCACGGTCGAGATGGGCGCGGACGGGCCGGGCAGCGAGGAGGTGATCGCGGCGCGGTGCCAGCGGGCGGACCGCTGCGAGGAGGTGTCGGCGGCCGACTGCAAGACGGCCGTCGACAGGCTGGAGACGGCTCAGCGGGTGGTGCTCACGACCACGTACAACGCAGGCGCGCTGCACGCCATCGCGGGCTGCCTCTCGTCGTCCAGCTGCTCGGACGACGAGGAGACAGCGAGGGACAGCTGTTACAAACCCTCCTCCGAGAAGCTGCTCTGGTTCCCTGACTGACACCGTCGTAGCTTCCTCCTCGAACGAAGCTCGTTCAACCTGAGCGCGTGGGCGGCCGCGTAGGTTCAGCAAGCGCGATTTCGTGATCGACCTGCGCGCCAAGACAATCACATGTCCAGCGGGACAGACTCCGAGCGGCCCGGATCTCAGTACGCCATGCGCACCAGAAAGTAGCTCGTCCCGTCGATCGACTCGAGCACGCCGTCGAGGTCGAGCTGGTGGGTCGCGGTGAGCGTCGCATAGGCGAACCCTCCGGCGCGAGCCCCGACGCGCGAGAGGCTGAACGCCGGCCCGGGCGACCTCGCCCAGCGCGTCGCGCCGACCTCGCGCATCACGTAGAAATGACCCGTGGCGCTTCCCCCGTAGGGAGGCTGCGGCCCGAGGCCGAAATCAGTGGTCCCCGCGCTCGCGAACATGGCGAAGATCGCGTCTCCGCCGATGGGCGCCGACGTCCGGTCCGTATAGGTGAGCCCCGTGGGCGCCGCGTCCTCGACGAGGGTCGAGCCGTCGGCGAGGGACACCCGAAGAAAGCCGTCGATCGTCACGACCCCGATGAAGCCTCCCTCGACCGACAGGGCGTAGGCTTCGTACTCGGGGCCCGGCCGCGTCGACCACTGGCAATTCCCCGCGGCGTCGTAGCGGGCCAGCACGAGATCCCGGTTGCCGGCCGACAGCGGAGGCACCGGACCGCACCCTAGATCAACCTCCCATGCCTCCGTGATCGCGAGCACGACGCCGCCGTCGGGCACGGCCGCGAGGGCGACCGATGACGGGGTCCCGGTGTTCGCTCTATCCCAGGCGACGGCCCCGGAAGGGTCGTACTTGATGACGTGCGCGTTCGAATAGAAGCCGTTCGCGTAGAAGACGCTCCCGTCGACGCCGGCGGCGATCGCGTGCGGAGTGTTCTTGTCCTCGAAGGCGTGGAGCCTGGGCGCGTCCACCGCGTAGAGCAGCGCGCCGCTCGGATCGACCGAATAGATGACGCGGAACGTCTCGCTCCCCGCGGTGTGGATCGGGCTCTGGCCGAACGCGGCGGCTGACATCTCAAAGACGGGGACCGTGAGGGCGATGTGCCCGTTCGCGCCCGAGCATGTCTCCGGATGTCCTGCTGTTGCGTGATGACGAAGAACCCCGTTCGCGCAACCGATCGTATCGGTCTGCGTCTCGTTACCCCCCGGTGAGCGACGGCAGCCACCCGGACCGCGGCTCCGAGCCTCACGGACGGCGATCCTGGGAGCCCAGAAAGTGTCACCTCAAGGGCTGGATCTTCACGTCGGCCACGCACAGCTCCACGTCCGCCGATGGCCCATTGAGCGTGAGCTCGATGCGGACAGGCGCCGCGTTGACGCCGGGGCTGAAGTAGCCCGCGAGCTCAATCCAGCGCGAGTCGTGGGCCACCACGGTGGCGACCGAGAGAACTCGCGGTTCTTGCCCTTCTTCGGTGACCGTCAGCGCGGCATTCACGGTCTCGTCGCCGGCGCCGCCCACGCGTACCCAGCTGGAGAAGGAGAATGAGCCACCCAGAGAGAGCGGCTCCACCAGGGCGCCTTGGCTCAACCCGTGGCTCGCGTCGGTCCGTCCGCTCACGCAGCCTGCAAACCCTTCGCGCTCGCCCGCGGCGTCCACGCTGAGCTCCCCACCCGTCGCCACCCAGCCTGCGTCGCCGCCCGTGAAATCCCCATTCTGGAGCAGATTTTCTCCCACGACGGGGAGCAAACCCCGCAGCCCGTCCAGCGCGCCATCATAGGCCGGCTTGGCCCCGTACTCTCGATCGTACAGCAACGCGTCGTCGGGCTCGCCGTCGTCGTTGATCCAGGAATACTTGTCGGTGAAGCCCCAGAATGTCACCGCTTCGCAGCCGGGCTCGACCACGCAGGCTCCCACGATCTGCTGAAATGCCAGGCGCTGCGCTTGCCAGCGGCTGTCGCGCGTGCCGGGCATCAGCAGGGTACGCGCGTCGAGCTCGCTGATGTTGACCTTCAAGCCCAGGTCCGCGAAGCGTCGAATGTTAGCGCGAAGATTGCTTTCTGCTGGATAGCGATGAATCGAGACGTGCGACTGGAAGCCGATACCGTCGATGGGCACGCCGTTCGCCAGGAGCTCCTGCATCAGCTCGTACGTGAAGTCCGATTTGGGCCCGAGGCGCTCGATGCCCACCTCATTGTAGAAGAGCAAGACGTCGGGATCGGCGGCGCGCGCCCAGCGAAACGCGTCCTCGATGTAGCTGGGCCCGAGCTTCTGCCAGAAGATGCTCTCGGTGTACTTGGAGCCGCTGTTCATGTCCACGGCTTCATTGACGACATCCCAGGCGCGAATCCGGCCCCGGTAGCGGGCCAAGGTCGTCTCGATGTGGCTCTTCAGGGCGGCGCTCAGCTCGTCCGCGCTCATGTTCTCATCGAGCCAAGAGGGGGTCTGTTGATGCCAGACGAAGGTGTGACCCTTGACGGCTTGACCGTGCTCCTCGGCGAACGCGACGATCTCGTCGGCGCCCGCCCAGTCGTAGCTGTCGGCGCTCGTCGCGAGCGGACCCCACTTCATGGCGTTCTCCGCCGTGACATAGTCGAATTCGCGAGCAAGGATCTCCCGATACATCGGCTCGTCCCGCAACGCGCTCGCGTCCACCGCGACGCCCAGGAGCTTACCGGCCTCTGTTGCTGCTCTCCGCAGCTCACCGAGCTCGTCCCCACCGCGTCCGCCGGCGCCGCCGTCCCCGCCGCCGCCGCGTCCGCCGGTGCCGCCCTCGCCGCCACGTCCGCCGGCGCCGCCCTCGCCGCCGCGTCCGCCGGCGCCGCCCTCCCCACCGCGTCCGCCGGTGCCGCCCTCCCCACCGCGTCCGCCGTCCCCGGTTGCCACCGGAGCGGGCTCGCTCTCTCCGCACGCAACCCCCGCCGTCAGCAGGCATGCCACAAAGCTCACAGCAAGCGGCGTAGCGCCGAATTTCGCGGGAGGCTCACGCTCTTCGTTCTCGAATGCTGATCGGCTGTCGGGAAGCACGATGTCGTGAAGCGGAGGGGTCATTGGCGTGTCCTTGGCTCTCGCCCCGCCAGGGACCCGGCGAGGGGCGCGCAAGATAGCAGAATTCAAGAAAAACCGATGTCGGAGTCGCTCGGATCAGGCCTGTGCTCGAGCAAGGCCGCCGCGGTCATGATCTGACCGGACTGGCAGCACCCGCGCTGGACGACATCGACCTCGGCCCAAGCGCGTTGCACCGGGTGCGATCCGTCGGCCGAGAGGGGTGGTCACCTGCGACTCGACCACCGGAGACGGCGAGACGTGCGGCGTCGTCGATGTCCTGAACGAGCACGTCAAGGCAGGCGCGACGAACGACGCGCTCACGTTCGCCGGCGCCTGCTTCGCCCAGGAGAGCGCGGGCACCCCGGTGACGGTGATCCGCTCGGCGGCCCCCGCGGTCCGGGGCGGCGCGCGCGCGGGCACGGTCGCGCGATCGCGATCGCACCGGGCAGCGCGGGGCGCGATCGCGATCGGACATCCGGGCTGAATCGCGGCCCCAAGTGCACGAATTCACGTCAGATCTCGCCGGCACAAGGGGTGCATCAGGCGGCGCTCGGAGAGGAGCCCGATGTCGATGATGCCCCGAAATACCTCCGACACGTCCGTCACATTCTCGCTCGCCGAGCTCGCGGAGCTCGAGGAGGCGCGCGTGCGGGAGGAGCACCTCCAGCGCGCGAGGGCGCGCGAGCAGGAAGCCCGCGAGCAGCGCGAGGCGGAGGCGCGCCGGCGCGCAGCGGAGGCGGCGCGGGCCGCCGCCGAGGCAGAGGCGCGGGCGCGGCGCGAGCAGGAGCAGGCCGAAGCGGAGGCGCGCACCGAAGCGCGGGCGCGGGCGGCGCTCGAGGTCGCGCGCATCGAGGCCGAGGCGAGGGCGCGCCTCGAGGCCGACACCGCGGCGCGCTCGCACGAGCTGGCCGTCGTCCGCACGCGCGCCGAGGGCCGACGCCGCAGCCTGTTGCACGCGCTCGCCGCAGCGCTCGGCGTCGTGCTGTGCGGCGGCGCAGCGGCCGCGTACGGGGGCGCGCAGCACGTGGCGGGCCTGGAGCAGGAAGCCCGGCGGCTCCGCGACGCACAGGCGGCGCTGGCAGAGGAGCGCGCGAGCGCGAGGGCGGCCGAGCTCGCGGCCCTCGACCGGCGCCACGCGGCGCTGCGCGGCCGGCCCCTCGCCCACGACGCCGAGGAGGCGCGCGCAACCGCCGAGGCGGCGCGGAATGCCCTCGATCCGCGGGCGCTGGACCACGACCGGCTGCGGGCGTTCGGGGACGCGCTCGACGCGCTGGAGGCGCGGCTCGACGCGCTCGAGAGGATCGCGGCGCTCGATCGGCGCCACGCCGATCTCGCCGCCTGGGCCGCCGAGGGGCGGCGGACCGAGGCCACGGCGGCGGCCCGGGTCGCCGCGGCGCACGCGAGGGCCGCGGGCGCCGACGAGGGCGCGCTCCGCGCCTATGAGAGCGCGCTCGCCCGCCTGCGGGAGGCGCTCGCCCGGCCTGCGGCGCCGGGCCCGCAGCCGCAGGTCCGGTCCCCGCAGCCCGAGTGCACGAACCCGGGCGACCCGATCTGCGGGCTCGATGGGCGGCGTCTCTGAGGCGCTGAAGCTGCGCTCCTCTCCGGGCGAACGACCGCACCGCCGCCCCCAGCGCGGCGCTTCCACGCTCCGGGCGTGCATGGCACCCTGCGAGGACAATGGCCAAGGACGTGCCGAGCACCAGCGAGCACCGGAGCCCGGTGCGGCCCGAGGCCGGGCGGCGGCGGCCGGCGCTCGTGTGCGCCTTCCCGCGGCCCATGGCGTTCGCGCTGCCCGACTCCGGGTCCGTCATCGGCCGCGCCTGGCTCGCCGAGCGCGGCCTCGCCGACACAGAGGTGTCAGGCAGGCACCTGCGGATCGATCGCGCCGGCGGCGCGCTGCGCGTCGCGGACGTCGGGTCGCGCAACGGCACGTGGGTGAACGGATCGAGGCTCGCGCCGCGCGACCTCACGCCGCTCGATGACGGCGCGGTGCTGAGGCTCGGGCGCATCCTCTTCGTCTTCCGCGAGGAGCTCCACGGCACCCTCGAGCCGGCGCCGCCCGTGGGCGGGCTCGTCGGCCCGTACGGCCTGCGCGCCGTCGCGCAGCCCCTCGCGGGCCTGCCGCGGAGCCGCCCCGGCAACGTGCTCATCGAGGGGGAGACCGGCGTGGGCAAGGAGCTCGTCGCGCGCGCCGCAGCGGCGGCGCTCGGGCGCGCGGCGCCGTTCGCGGCGGTGAACGTGGCCGGCGTCGCCCGCGGCGTCTTCGAGTCGCAGATGTTCGGTCACGTGGCGGGGGCGTTCTCGGACGCGCGCAGCGCCGCGCCCGGGATCGTCGTGGCCCACGACGGCGGGACGCTGTTCCTCGACGAGATCGGCGAGCTCGACCTCGATCTCCAGGCGAAGCTCCTGCGGCTCCTGGAGAACCGCGAGGTGCTGCCGGTCGGGGCGCAGCGGCCGGTCCACGTGAACGTGCTGGTCGTCGCCGCGACCCACCGGGACCTCGAGGAGAGGGTGGCGCGCGGGGCGTTCCGGCGCGACCTGTTCGCGCGGCTCGCGATGGCGCGCATCCACGTGCCGGCGCTCCGCGAGCGGCGCGAGGACCTCTTCAGCGTGGCGTGCGAGCTCGCGCGGCGCGCGGGCGTCGCGCTCCCGGCGGAGGCGGTCGAGGTCGAGGCCATCGAGCGGCTGCTGCTCGATCCCTGGCCCAGCAACGTGCGCGGGCTCGACGCGGCCCTCGCGGCGGTGCGCCGCCTCGATCACGAGCCCGGGCTGCGGCTGTGGGCGCTCGAGGAGGCGCTGGGGAAGGCGCCGGACGACCAGAAGACCGCGCTCACGCAGGAGCGCGTCGAGTCCGCCCTCGCGGCCGCCGGGGGCAACGTGACGTCGGCCGCGGAGCGGCTCGGCGTCTCGCGCGGCAAGCTGCTGCGGTTCCGCAAGCGCGCGCAGCAAGGGGAGTGATCGCGCCTCGTTCCATCCACGAGGATCCTGCCAGGGATCCGGAGAGAGATTTCAACGCAAAGCCGCAAAAAAGAAATAGATTCGTGCATTATTGTGCCTTTGCGCGCTGGGCGTCTTAGCGTTCCCATCTCTCTCCGCTCGCGAGACAGAGCCCTGGCGGGACGATTCCGCGGCGCCGAACCGTCGCGATCCGTCGCATCCCCGGGGATTTTAGGAGGGCGTGACGACGGACCGCGCCCCCTCGGACGGCATGGCCCCAACCCGGGCCCGACTGCATTGCGATGAGTGCGGTCAGGACCTCCTCGCAGATGGTGTTTCTACAGACCCTTGCCCCTTCCGCGGAGGCGCTCGCGGGTTGAGGCGTTCCACAAGAGCTTGCCCGTTGGTCTCCGCGGCGTGCGTCCCCAGCCGCCTGCCGCTCTCGCTGAGCACGGCGAATGTCGTGCTGGTGGCATGCACGTCCAATCCGATGGTTCTCTTCATCGGCGCTCTCCCTTCTGGGTCCTTGTCTGCCTAACCGCGGGATGAGCGGGCCCGGAGAAGCGATGCGCGAGGCGGCGACGCGAGCAAGCTGGCTGGAGCGCCTTCCAGCGGCGCACCGGGTGCTGGGCGAGCAGCTCTCCGAGCAGTTGAACGCGGCGGTGACGGCAAACGAGCGGCGGAGGCGTGGTTGCTGTCGGAGGCTCACAAGCTGCCAAGTTGGCCCGATTGATGACCGTGCCAAGGCTGGGACCGTCCGCGCGACATGGGCGGTCGCCGCGGACGTGGCGCCCGAGCGGTTCCGCCCCAAGCAGAGATTATAGAGTTGCTGCGGTCTGGGGTTGATCACCAATTTTTTGGTGGGAGCCGCTGGCTGTACTAGATCCGTCCTGCACGAAGGATCCCGATCGGTCTGTACGGACGAGCCGCATAAACGCGTCGTGGCACGTCTGCGTGCGAGCGGCCGGGTCACGTCCGGGACACGCACCGCCAAAGACATTCAGGTCGCCCGCGTCGCCCCTATCGACGTCGCGCGAGAGAAGTCAGCGAACATGCAACCTTTCACGCTGCCCGACTTCTACATGCCGTATCCGGCGCGCATCAATCCGCACCTCGAAGGTGCGCGCGCGCATACCAAGGGCTGGTCCTACGAGATGGGTATCCTGGAGGAGAACCCGCAAGGAAAACCCATCTGGACCGAGAGCGACCTCGACGCGCACGACTACGCGCTGCTCTGCGCGTACACCCACCCCGACGCGCCCGCGCCCGAGCTCAATCTGATCACGGATTGGTATGTCTGGGTGTTCTTCTTCGACGATCATTTCCTCGAAATCTACAAGCGCACCAAGGACATGCGCGGCGCGAAGGCGTACCTCGACCGCCTGCCGCTCTTCATGCCCGTCGTGCCCACGGGGGCGCCGCCGGAGCCGACGAACGTGGTCGAGCGCGCGCTCGCGGACCTCTGGGCGCGGACCGTCCCGCTCACCTCGGTCCACTGGCGCGAGCGTTTCCTCGAGGCGACGAGGAACCTGCTGCTCGAATGCATGTGGGAGCTCGCCAATATCCAGGAGAACCGCGTCGCGAACCCGGTCGAATACATCGAGATGCGCCGCAAGGTCGGCGGCGCGCCCTGGTCCGCGGGCCTCATCGAGATCGCCGTGGGCGCCGAGGTCCCGGCCGCCGTCGCCGCGACGCGCCCCCTCGAGGTCCTGCGCGACGCGTTCTCGGACGGCGTCCACCTGCGAAATGACCTGTTCTCGTACCAGCGGGAGGTCGAGGACGAAGGGGAAAACGCCAACTGCGTGCTCGTCCTCGAGCGTTTCCTCGGCGTCCCCACGCAAAAAGCGGCCGATTTGACGAACGAGATCCTGACGTCGCGGCTCCAGCAATTCGAGAACACGGCGCTCGTCGAGGTGCCGGCGCTCTGCGTGGAGTACGGGCTGACGCCGGCGCAAGCCCTCGACGTCGCCAAGTACGTGAAGGGGCTGCAGGATTGGCAGTCCGGCGGCCACGAATGGCACATGCGGTCGAGCCGCTATATGAACGAAAACGCGGACAAATCCGCGAGCGTCCCCGATTTCCCCGCGGCGCCGACGGGGCTCGGCACCTCGGCGTTTCGGATCAGGCTCACGCCCGGCGCCCTGGGTTTGCAGCGGATCAAGACCCTCACCCACGTCCCGTTCCAGCCCGTGGGCAGGACGCCGCTCCCGAAGATTTACATGCCGTTCAAGCTCCGCTTGAGCCCGCATCTGCCCGCGGCGCGCCGGAATACCGTCGAGTGGGCCCGCAAGTTCGCGATGCTCGACGTGGTGCCGGGCGTCTTCGGCTCCGGGATCTGGGACGAGCGCAGGCTCATCGGCTTCGATTACCCCATCTGCGCCGCGGGCATTCACCCGGACGCGTCCCCGCACGAGCTCGACCTGACGTCGGCCTGGCTGACGTGGGGGACGTACGCCGACGATTATTTCCCGCTCGTGTTCGGCGCGACGCGGGACATGGCGGGCGCGAAACGGTTCAATGCCCGGCTCTCGATGTTCATGCCCCTCGACTGCGCGGGCGCCCCGGTGCCCGAGAACCCGGTGGAGAGCGGCCTCTTGGATCTCTGGATCCGTACAGCTTCCCCCATGTCGATGAATTCGCGGCAGTCGCTCCGCCGCAGCGTCGAGACCATGACCGAGAGCTGGCTCTGGGAGCTCCTGAACCAGACCCAGAACCGGATCCCGGATCCGGTCGATTACGTCGAGATGCGCCGCAAGACGTTCGGCGCCGCTCTCACGATGAGCCTGTCCATGCTCACGCTCGGCAATGTGGTCCCGGCCGCGGTCTTCCGGACGCGGACGATGCGAGGGCTCGACAACACCACGGCCGACGTGGGCGGGTGGATCAACGATCTCTATTCGTACCGCAAGGAGATCGAGTTCGAGGGCGAGCTCAATAACCTCGTGCTGGTCGTCGAGCGGTTCCTCGAATGCGACGCGCAGCGGGCCAAGGAGGTCGTCAATGACCTGATCACGGCGCGCGTGCTGGAGTTCGAGCACATCGTCGCGACCGAGCTGCCCCGCATCCTCGACGAATTCGACCTCGACAAGGCTGCCCGCGAGGCCGTGCTCGGATACGTCGAGAAGCAGCGATGGTACATGGCTGGCGTCCTCAACTGGCACGTCGTGACGAGCCGGTACGTGGACGCGGAGATCGAGCGCCACCCGATCGAGCGGGCGATCGACGGTGCGCGTGGGTTTGGCGCCTCTGCGGCGCGTATCAGCAGCTTCTTCGGCGCCGGAAAAGCCGGCGCCGCGGCTCCTGCTGCGAAGGCGGATCTTTCGATGGGTACGGCGCGGTCCGTGCCGGTGAAGCACGGGCGGCCCTAGCCGTCCGGGAAAGAGGGACTCATGTCTATCACAGGTAATTTGGGTTCGATCGATCAGCACCAGACCAGCCTCGCGACGGCGGCCGCGAGGCAGCTCGCGACGACGACCAAGTCGGCGCCGCAGATGCAGGGCATCTCGTCGCGGTGGCTGGTCAAGCTCCTGCCGTGGGTGCACGTCAACGGCGTGTACCGCGTGAACCGCCGCCTGAGCTATGCGGTGGGCGACGGGCGGGTGACGTTCACGAACACCGGCGCGAAGATCCAGGTCATCCCGCAGGAGCTCTGCGAGCTGCCGCTCCTCCGCGGTTACGATGACGTCGAGGTCCTCACCGCGCTGGCGAACCGCTTCGTGCAGCGTGAGTACAAGCCCGGCGACGTCATCACCGAGCGCGGCAAGGAGGCCGATCACATCTGCCTCATCGCGCACGGCAAGGTCAACAAGATCGGCGCGGGCAAGTACGGCGATGAGACGGTGCTCGCGGTCCTCGCGGACGGCGACCATTACAGCTACCAGGCGCTCCTGGAGACGCGGGATTACTGGACGTTCACGGCCAAGGCCGTCACGACGGTCACGGTGCTGACGCTCCAGCAGAACGCCTTCGAGGAGCTCGTCGCCCAGCACCCGTCGCTGAAGAAGCACCTCGACAACTTCAAGGCGCTCGCCGCGAAGAAGCAGGACAACACGGGCGAGGCGACGATCGAGATCGCGGCGGGCCACTCCGGCGAGCCCGTCCTCCCCGGCACGTTCGTCGATTATGAGACCTCGCCCCGCGAGTACGAGCTCAGCGTGGCGCAGACCGTGCTCCACATCCACACGCGCGTCGCGGATCTGTTCAACGAGCCGATGAACCAGACGGAGCAGCAGCTCCGCCTGACCATCGAGGCCCTGAAGGAGACCCAGGAGCACGAGCTCATCAACAACCGCGAGTTCGGCCTCCTGCACAACGCCGACCTGAAGCAGCGCATCCATACCCACAGCGGCCCCCCGACGCCGGACGACATGGACGAGCTCCTCGCCACGGTCTGGAGGGAGCCGTCGTTCTTCCTCGCGCCCCCGCGCGCCATTGCGGCGTTCGGCCAGGAGTGCAGCCGCCTCGGCATCTATCCGCAGAGCACCGAGGTGAACGGCCATCGCGTCCCGGCGTGGCGCGGCGTGCCGATCTTCCCGTGCAACAAGATCCCGGTCTCGGAGACGCGGACGACCTCGATCCTGCTCGTGCGCGCGGGCGAGAAGAACCAGGGCGTCATCGGCCTGCACCACGCCGGCATTCCGGACGAGGTCGAGCCGAGCCTCAACGTGCGCTTCATGGGGATCAACGATAAGGCCATCATGTCGTACCTCGTCAGCCTCTATTACTCGGCGGCCGTGCTGGTCCCCGACGCGCTCGGCGTCCTGGAGAGCGTCGAGATCGGACGCGCCCACGAATGAGCCGCGAGCGGTAGCCGCTCCGCGTGTGCCCCGTGCAGACGCAGGGCACACGCGGAGCGCTCTGCTCTCCGAAGCGCGCAGAAGGAAAGGTACGTCATGGCAAACGCCGAAATTCTTGGGATCGGGGACGAGGTAGAGCGTTCGAGCCTCGGGACGCTGGGGGCGCGAAGGCTCGCGACGACGACCAAATCGCACCCGCAGATGCAGGGGATCACGCCCCGGTGGCTCTTGCGGGTCTTGCCCTGGATCGAGGTCACGGGCGGCACGTATCGCGTGAACCGTCGCCTGAGTTATGCAGTCGGCGACGGGCGGTTGAGCTTCGGCAACGTCGGGGCGAAGGTGCAGGTGGTCCCGCAGGAGCTCTGCGAATTGCCGCTCTTGCAAGGTTTCTCGGATGACGCCGTGCTCGACACCCTGGCGAGCCGGTTCATCCAGCGGGAGTACAAGCCCGGCGCGCTGATCGCCGAGCGCGGAAAACCCGCGGAGACGATCTTCCTGCTTGCGCACGGAAAGGCCCAGAAGCTCGGCGTAGGCAAGTACGGCGCCGACACGATCCTCGACGTCCTCGCGGATGGGGACCATTTCGGGGATCAATCCGTCATCGAATCGAACGACGTATGGACCTATTCGGTCAGGGCCGTCACGCCGTGCATCGTGCTCGAGCTCCCGCAGCGCGTCTTCGAGGAGCTGATCTCGCGATCCCCGGCGCTCCACGCGCACGTCGAGTCGCTCAAGGAGCGGCGGAAGAAGCCGCAGGACAAGCTCGGACAGGCGGCGATCGCCCTCACCGCCGGTCACAAGGGCGAGCACACGCTCCCGAGGACGTTCGTCGATTATGAGACCGCGCCGCGTGAATACGAGCTCAGCGTCGCGCAGGCGGTCCTCCGGCTCCACACGCGCGTCTCGGATCTCTTCAACGATCCGATGGATCAGCTCCAGGAGCAGCTCCGCCTGACCGTCCAGGCCCTGCGCGAGCGGCAGGAGTACGAGCTCATCAACAACCGTGATTTCGGCCTCCTGCACAACGCCGACCTGAAGCAGCGCCTCCATCCCCGGAGCGGCCGCCCGACGCCCGACGACATGGACGAGATCCTCTGCCGGCGCCGCAAGTCGCAATTTTTCCTGGCGCACCCGCGCACGATCGCCGCCTTCCACCGGGAGTGCAGTCGCCGCGGCATCTACCCGACCACCGTCGAGCTCTCCGGCACGCAGGTCGCGGCGTGGCGCGGCGTCCCGATCCTGCCTTGCGACAAGATCCCGATCAACGAGGACAAAACGAGCTCCATTCTCGTCATGCGCACGGGGCAGGAGCATCAGGGCGTCATCGGCCTCCACCGCACGGGCCTCCCCGAGGAGATCGAGCCCGGTGTCTCGGCCCGCAGGATGGAGACCGACGGGAAGGCCATTACGTCGTACCTCGTGAGCACCTATTACTCCGCCGCGGTGCTGGTGCCCGACGCTCTCGGCGTCCTTGAGAACGTCCAGATCGGGCGGTAGTCTCGACGGCCTCGATGACGCTGCATCTCGACCTGCTCCTCCACAACCTCGTCGCGCTGTGCATCGCGATCGTGGTGCTCCTGCTCCTCTCGGAGCTCGTGGTTAGGCTGATCCATCGGGCCTACGCCTTCGTCTTGCGCTCGCCGACGCTGGAGCACGTCACGGCCGACGAGCGCAAGTCGTTCCGGCGTCGCGTCCGTCGCCGCGCGCTCGTCTGGGTCGCGCTCGTCGGGGCCGTGCTCATGGGCGGCGCGGCGTTCGCCATGGTTCGCGGAATTCGCGCCCTCGACGTGGTGAAGAGCGCGCTCGTCGGGCTCGTCGGAGACGAGCCCGCGCTCGCCAAGATGCGGTTGCTCACCGCGCTCGGCATCGCCGTCGGCGCGCTCTTCGTCGACGCCCTCGCCCGGGGGCTCGCCGACGCGCTGGGAAAGGCGGTCGCGCGCTCGGACTGGCTGGAGAAGCGGCGCGAGCCGGTCGCAGAGGTCACGATGCGCCTGCGCAAGGCGCTCCGCGTGGTCGTCCTCGGCGCCGCCGCGGTCCTCCTCACCGAGAAGCTCGCGCTCGCGCCGGGGACCCAGCGCACCGTATTGCTCGCCAGCTACACGCTGGGCGCGTTTTACGTGAGCCGCCTCGCGACGGGGATCGGATACCTCCTCCTCGACGTCATCTTCGACAACTCCACGAGGCTCGCCCGCCTCGAAAGCCCGCTCAGGTACCTCGGGAACCTGTCGCACCTGCTCGGGATCACGAAGCGCGTCGTCGATTATTGCGTGTACATCACGGCGGCGACGTGGGTCGCGGACGTGCTCACGCCCGACACGTGGCTCTCGCAGGCGGGGCGGGTCGGGCTCCGGATCATCGCGATCGTTTATGCGAGCCGGGTCCTCGTCGAGATCTGCGTGCTCCTCATCAACGACCTCTTCCTCGGGAAGGTGGCGGAGGAGAACCCCCAGACGCTCCAGCAACGAAAAACCCTGGTCCCCGTGGCCATGGGCTTCGTGCGGTACGCGATTTACTTCTCGGCTCTCGTGCTGGGCCTGCGCGAGGCGTCCATCGATCCCACGCCGCTGCTCGCCGGCGCCGGCGTCATCGGCGTGGCCATCGGCTTCGGCGCGCAGACGTTCGTGGGCGATATCGTGGCCGGCTTCTTCATCCTCTTCGAGAACCTGCTTCTCGTCGGGGATCTCGTGGAGATCGGCGGCATCCAGGGGCGCGTGGAGGAGATCGGCGTTCGTATCACGAAGATCCGCGACGAGATGGGCGTGCTCCATTCGATCCCGAACGGCGAGGTGCGCAAGGTCGCGAACCATTCGCGATCCTACGTGAACGCGGTGGTCGACGTGCACGTGCCTTACGAGGAGGACGTGCAGCGGGTGCGTGAGCTCCTCGCGAGGGTCGCCGAGAAGGAGGTCGAGCTGCAGACGGGCGCTCCGGGGCAGGTGGACGTCGGCGTGGAGGAGCTCAACGAGGGATCGATCGTCCTGCGTATCAGCGCGCGCGTGCCGCCCGGCAAGAACAAGGAAGTGAACGATGCGCTGCGCGGCCGCGTCGTGGAGGAGCTCTGCAAAGCTCAGGTCAGCGCGCCGCGCCCGCGTCGAGCCATCCTCATCGACAGCACGCTTTCCGTCAAAAACCCGCCCAAGCGAGAAATCGAGGAGTCCGTGCGCGTCGAGCCTTTCTCGCCCGCGAACGGCGACTGACGAGCGGTTCGTCTCGCGGCCGCGCTCAGCCCCCGAGGGCGATGCGGCGGCGCAGGGCGCCCCGTTGGATCACACCGGAGCCGCCCTCGGCGGGGAGACAGGCGGAAGCTATCAAAATTGCTACTGTTTCTGGCGGCCGCTCGTCATCGGCCGGTGTTTCTGGCGGGATTTCTGACCGGCGGAATCAGGGGGTCTTGGCGCAGCGGAAGCCGATGCTCCAGCCGCGCGCCGTGGGGGCGCTCGGGCGGCGGTGGGCGGAGCGCACGTACTGGCTCTCGACCGTGTCCCACCCGCCGCCGCGGAGCACGCGGCGGGAGTCGTCGCAATCGTCCCTGTCGTAGGGGCAATAATGGCTCTCGGTCCACTCCCAGACGTTGCCGGCCAGGTCCAGGGCGCCGGCGGGCGATTTCCCTGCCGGCGATCGTCCGACGGGGGCAGTCGCCGGGGCCGCGTCGCCGTCGTTGTACATGCGAGGCCACGGCCCCTTCCCCACCTTGTCGAGCCGCTCCGTCAGCATGCGGCTGCACTCCGGCCCGCAGGCGTTGAGGCGTTCGCCCGAGGGAGGCGCGTGGCCCCAGGGGTAGGTCCATGCGTCCTTGCCGCGCGCCGCGAGCTCCCACTCCGCCTCGGTGGGCAGCCGCTTGCCGGAGGCGGCACAATACGCCTTCGCCTGGTGCCAATCGACGCAGTTGATGGGGTGGTCCAGCGCCTCGGGGCCGTTGCAGAACTGGCTCCAGAAGGAGCGGCCGTTGGGCGTGAGCCCCTCCGACTCGACGGTTTGCCGCGGGCGCTCGCAGGCCTCGCAGTCCGAGTAGGCCTTCACCGTGACCTCGGTGACGTCGAGGCAAAACGGCCTCACGGTCACGCCGTGTCGCGGTGTTTCGTCGCTGGGCGTCTCCGCGTCCGCGTCGGAGCCCATCTTGAACTCGGCGTCTTCGATGAGCACCATGCCGCCCGGGCAGCCGCCCGATCCGGCCGATGGCGCGCGCAGGAAGAGGTACACCCCCGCGCCCGCCGCGCATGCGGCGGCGGCGAGCGGCACGCCGCGCCGAAGGCGCGTGGCGCGCGCGCCCGAGGGGCCCCGCGCCGCGGGCCGCTCCGCGGCGAGCGGGTGGAGCACGGTGTGGCCGGCCGCGGCGTCGGGGACAGAGCCTGCCGTCCCAGGGGCGCCCGCGAGCGCGCCTGAGGTCGCGAGCGCGCCTGAGGTCGCGAGCGCGCCCGAGGTCACAGGCTCTCTCTCGAGCTCGTCCGCGCCGTGGGGCGCGCCCCGAAGATCGACCGGCGCGGCCACGGTCGTGGCGAACGCGGCAGGGTGATGGCGGCCAGCGGGCGCGTCGAGCTCCACGATCCGGGCCTCCACGCCCGGGAAGGACTCGACCATCTCGCGCGCCGACTCGAATCGGCAGCTCGGATCGACGGAGAGCGCCTTGGCGAACCAGTCGTCGATCGACGCCGGCAGGTCCGGCCTCTGCTCGGTGGCGGGGCGGAACTTCCCCTTCAGGACCGCCGCGCCCACGGCGACGAACGAGCTGCCCTGGAAGGGCTGCGCGCCGGTCAACGTCTCGTAGAGGACGACGCCGAGCGACCAGAGATCCGAGCGGAGATCGACGTCCTTGCTCCCCTCGAGCTGCTCGGGGCTCATGTAGGGAGCCGATCCGATCACCATCCCGGTCTCGGTGAGCGCGGGGTTCGCCGCCGGCACCGCCGCGTCGCCCGCCATCTTCGCGACGCCGAAGTCGAGCACCTTGACGAAGAGCGGATATCCTTTGCCCCCCTCCGTGATGAAGACGTTGTGGGGCTTGATGTCGCGGTGCACGATGCCGCGCTCGTGGGCGCACTCGAGCGCGCTCCCCACCTGCCGCACGAGCGACCTCGCGGTGGCGAAGCTGAGGCGGCCGCCGCGCTCGAGGAGCTCGGCGAGCGAGAACCCGCGCAGGAGCTCCATGACGAGGTACGGCACGGCGCCGTCCACGGCCCCGTAATCCATCACCTGCACGACGTGCGGGTGCGCGATCCGCGCCGTGGCCCTCGCCTCCCGGTGGAAACGCGCGACGAGGGCAGGGCTCTCCGCCACCCGCTCGGGGCGGATGAACTTCACCGCGACGTCGGTCTCGAGGGCGAGGTGCCGCGCCGCCCACACGACCCCCATCCCGCCCTGCCCGAGAGGCCTCAGCAGGTGCAGCTTGTCCGCGATGACGGCGTCGGGTCGGAGCTCCACGATGACCGGGCGATCGTACCACCGGCGCGCCGGCGGCTGCACCGCGGGACCTGTCCTGGTGACCCTGATCGATCCCGAGGTCACGCCCCCCAGAAACCCCGGCGGAATCCACGGATCGCGAAGGAGCCGCCTTCACTCCACAGCCTGCGGGAGGAGTGCTGCCTCAGTTCGTGTCCAGCTCGCAGACCGGGAAGCCGTCCTCCTCCAGCTCGCAGCTCGTGCCGACCGCGCACGGAAAGATCTCGATCCCCATCCGCGGCGAACAGATCCGCTCGGCGGACACGCCTTCCTCGGTGACGACGCAGTCGCCGGCCTCGGGCACGGACGAGCAGTCGTACGGTGTGGAGTTCGGCCGGAACCAGCAGCGCGGACGCGCGCCGGGTCCTTCCGCGCAGGCGGCGTACGCGGCGTCCGCCTCGACTGTGGGATCGATCTCGACCAGGCGCGCGTACGGCGGGACGAGACCGGGGATGTCGGCGCCGGGGTTTCGCAC
Source organism: Sorangium sp. So ce887 (assembly GCF_051521455.1). Lineage (NCBI taxonomy): Bacteria > Pseudomonadati > Myxococcota > Polyangiales > Polyangiaceae > Sorangium > Sorangium sp. So ce887. The sequence goes on from NZ_CP150354.1 coordinate 1,946,099, forward strand.
CGGGCACAGGGCGCCGGCGAAGATGGTGTCCACGCGGCACTGAGCCGCCATGTTGTTGACGTTGGTGCCCGTCAGGACCCTCGTTGAGGGCGTGTCGGTCGATGCCGGCGTCCTGCCGAGCCAGATCCCGAAGTCGTTGGCGACCGCCGCGACGCGGTAGCAGAGATCGCGCTCCGCGTCGCTCGCCCATACGCCGTCGCAGCGGGCTTGGGTCGCCGGCGACACCCGCGTCCGGTACGCGCTGTTCTCGTCGATGTCATCGCCCCAGATCCGGGCAAGGCAGTCCTTTGATGCGAAGTAGTCGGCCTGGCCCTCGGAGGCGCTCACCGTGCCGAACTGGCCTTCCGCGAGCCCGTCCACCTGGGTGCGCTGCGGCGGACCGTCTTTGAACGGGAAGCCGCCAAGCGCGTGGCCCACCTCGTGGCAGCCGATGAATGTCGCGAGGTCGCGCGTGAGGCCGGCCCGGAAGAAGTCGGTCCCCACGACGATGTTCCAGGTGCGATCCTCGGCGATATCGATGTGCGTTGACGAGCCCATGACGCGTACGGTGAACTGCGCCCCGTGCGCCTGCGCGTCAGCGGCATAAGCTGCCGCGACGCCTTCGACGATGAGCTTCACCTCCGACTCTGACACAGGCTCATCACCGGCCAGCGCCATGATCGGCGCCTCGACCCCATCCAGATCCTCTCCCAGGTCTTCCGCAGGGGGGCTCGAGCACCCCATGATTGCGCTCGTGGCGATCGCCACGGCGAGGAAGGTTTCTGCGCTCCGCATACCAACAACGACCATGATGCTCCTTTCGCCGCGCATGCTGCGCGGAACGGTGCGCGCCAACTGCAGCTCGCATGACAAGCGCCGCGCCCGCTGCGGGACCACGACACAGGACGATTCCGTCAGAGCCAGGTACGACTGTCTCATGGAGTCATCCCCCCTGCGTGCGAGGCACGGAGCGCCTCGACAGGAATGGCCGCCGGCAGGCTCGACCCTCGAGGCCCGGCTGGGCCCTGCGTTGCTGCTCGGTTGCCTTGTGGATGCGGGCGCCCTCGGTCGTCCTTCGCTCGAATCGCGCGGGACGGCGTCGTTTTCTTGCTGCGTCGACCGGGATCTCGAAAAGCGGCGCGGTGCGCGCGCGGACGCTGCTGCGGAGGCGGCGCGGCGCGCCGTGAGGGATCAGGCGGCGGTTGGCCGTCGGGGCGGTTGATCCCGGCGCGCTCCCGGGGTGCGATCGCTCCCCCCGCGATGCGCCAGATCCTCCACATCGACATGGACGCGTTCTTCGCGTCGGTCGAGCAGCTCGACGACCCGTCGCTGCGGGGCCGCCCGGTCCTGGTCGGCGGCGCCTCGCGGCGCGGCGTCGTCGCGGCCGCCTCGTACGAGGCGCGCCCCTCCGGCGCCCGCTCGGCGATGCCGATGGCCGAGGCGATCCGCCGCTGCCCGCAGGCCGTCGTCGTGCCCGTGCGGCACGCCCGCTACGCCGAGGTGAGCGCGCAGGTCTTCGGGATCTTCCGCCGCTTCACGCCGCTCGTCGAGGGGCTGTCGCTCGACGAGGCGTTCCTCGACGTGACCGCGAGCCGCGCGCTCTTCGGCGAGGGCGCGGCGATCGCGGCGCAGATCAAGCGCGCGATCCAGGGCGAGCTCGGGCTCACGGCCTCGGCCGGGGTCGCGTCGTGCAAGTTCGCCGCGAAGATCGCGAGCGATCTGCAGAAGCCCGACGGCCTCGTCGTGGTCCCCGAGGACATCGCCGCCTTCCTCGCGCCGCTGCCGCTCGAGCGCATGTGGGGCGTGGGCCCGCGCGCGGCCGAGCGCCTCCGCGCAGCGGGGCTCGCGACCGTCGGCGACCTCGCGCGCTGCCCGGCGCCGCGCCTCCACGAGCTCCTCGGCCCCGCGTGGGGCGAGCACGTCCGGCTCCTCGCGGCCGGCGTCGACGACCGCGCGGTCGTCCCGGGCCGCGCGGCGGAGTCGATCGGCGCGGAGGAGACGGTCGAGGAGGACCTCCTGGGCAGGGAGGCGATCGAGCGCTGGCTGCTCGATCTGTCGGGCCGCGTGGCGCGGCGCCTGCTCAAGGCGGGCCTGTCCTGCCGCGCGGTGGCGGTGAAGCTCAAGTACTCGGACTTCACGCTGCGGACGCGCCAGACCCGGCTGTCCGAGCCGGTCGGCGACACCGACTCGATCTACGCGTGCGCGCGGGGGCTGCTCTCGCGGTTCGACCTCTCGCGACCGGTGCGGCTCGTCGGCATCGCCGCCGGCGACCTGACGCGCCAGACCGGCGGCCCGACCCTGAGCCTGTTCCCTGTCGCCTCCGAGCGCCGCCGTCGGCTGGAGGGCGTCGTGGCGGAGGTGGCCGAGCGCTTCGGCGGGAAGGGGCTCACCCGCGCGGCCCTCCTGGATCGTGCGCCCGCGGACCCGTGCGGCGCGGTCCCCGGCGGGCGCGGGAACGCGCGAGAGAAGAAATAGACGGCGGAGCTCGTGTAGAGTCGAACGATGGCAAGGATCGTCGACACCCGATGCCCGCGATGCGGCGCCCCGCTGCCGGTTCAGCCGGCGATGGACGCCGCCACCTGCCAGTACTGCGGCGCGCGGTCGCTGATCGATCGCGGCAGGAAGCCGACCACCGCGCCGATCCCGCAGGGCATGCACGTCGTCCGGATCGCCCCGCCGTCCGGTAACGTCGCGGCGTTCACCGTGACGGGGGTCGTCTTCTCCATGGTCGTGGCCGGCGCGGTCGCCGGCTTCGTCGCGCTGCGCACGCCGGGGGCGTCCGGCGCCGGGGCGCGGCCTCTGCTCGGCGTCGGGCCCAGGATGCACTTCGGCGACCGGCCGATGCTCGCCGACGTCAACGGCGACGGCGCGCCGGACGTGATCGGCAAGAGCAGCATCCCCGGCGGGGAGGCGTGGATCGCGGCCTACGACGGGCGCGACGGGAAGCAGGTGTGGAAGACGGCGGTCCTCACCAAGGACGCGACCAGCCACGAGGCGCGGCGCGCGGTCGTCCTCGATCGGGTGATCTCGATCGACGGGCTGGGCAAGGCGCAAGCCTACGATCTGCGCACCGGGACGCCGTCGTGGTCGGTGTCGCTCGGCGAGAAGGCGAAGCGGGTGTGCCAGGGCGACGGCGTGATCGTCGTCGAGACGGTCGACGACGCGAAGCACGGGCTGGAGCCGGCGAGCGGAAAGCGGCGCGTGCTCGCGAAGGACGCGGCCTGCAAGCCGGTGCCGAGCTCGAACGCCGGCGAGGCGCCCGGCTATCGGCTCGTCAGCTGGTCCGATTTCGACGAGCTCGGGCTGCCCCGGCTGCACGACGTCGAGGGGATGTCGGCGCATAACGCGCTCGTCCCGAGCGGGCCCGGGCCGCGGTTCCTGCTCGGCCGCCGCAGCAAGGGCAGCCAGGTCAAGATGGTGGCCGCGGTCGACACGAAGAAGGTCCTCTGGAAGGACGTGGTGCCCGGCGTCGATCCGCTCACCACGAAGGCGTCGGGGACCGAGGAGGCGGCCTACGCGGGCGGGCTCCTTGTCATCCCTTACGACATGAACGATCACAGCCAGGGGACGCGCCTGGCCTGCTTCGACGGCGCCGCCGGCAAGCGCCTGTGGGACGTGCAGGTCCACAAGAAGTCGCAGGTCTCGTCGGGGATCGCGGTCTCGGCGAACGACGTCTTCTTCGCCAGCTGGACGGCGGTCTACGTGATCTCGTTGAAGACAGGGCAGCTCAGGTACATGATCGGGACCGAGTTCTAGCGGGAGCGAGGCTGGTTTCGAGAACGAGAGGATTCGAGTGAGAAAGATCATTTACGACGTCGCGGTGACGCTCGACGGTTTCGTGTCGCACGAGGACGGCTCGGTCGACGGCTTCCTGATGGAGGGCGAGCACGCCGCCGAGTACGCCGAGCGCCTGAAGGGCTACGGCACCGTCGTGATGGGGAGAAAGACGTACGAGTGGGGCTATCCCTTCGGGCTCGTCCCGGGGAAGCGGGCCTACCCGCACATGGATCACCACATCTTCTCGAAGACGCTGCGCTTCGACGAGAATGCGGAGGTCCGGGTCGTCGCTCGCGACGAGGTCGCGGTCGTCGAGGGGCTGAAGGCGGTTGACGGCGCGGACATCTATCTCTGCGGCGGCGGCGCCTTCGCCGGCTTTCTCCTGGATCGCGGGCTCATCGACCGGCTTGTCCTCAAGGTGAATCCCATCCTCTTCGGCCAGGGGATCCGGCTCTTTGGCGGCAGCACAAGGAAGGTCGAGCTGGCGCTCGCTGGCTCGAAGCCGTACGCGAACGGCGCGCATCTCCTGAAGTACGACGTGAAATACGGCGGCGCGGCGTAAGGAACGCCCGCGACGCCGAAGCGGGTCAGGATCTCCGCGCCATCCCCGCGCCACCCCGGTGCTTCCCTCGTCTCGCGATCACGGTAGGCCCGGGGAGAGGCTGTTCGTCGCGCGGCGCGGGGCCCCGCCGATCGAGGACGCGGCGCCCTCGACAGCGTAAGCTCGCCCCCTCCTGTCATGTCGCCCGTCCAGCGGAACCCCTGGCTCATCTGCGCCTACTACGGCGTGCATTCGTTGATGTTCCCGGCGGCCATCTTTCCGCTGTTCTGGACCAAGGACATCGGCATGAGCGTGGCCACGATGATGAGCGTGCAGGCCTCGTTCAGCCTGAGCATCGCGCTCTTCGAGTTCCCCTCCGGCTACATCGCCGACCGCCTCGGCCATCGCCGCGCGCTCGTGCTCGGCTCCTGCAGCATCTTGCTCGGCTGGCTGCTCTACGCGCTCGCGCACGCGCTCTGGTCGGTGCTGCTCGCCGAGCTCGTGCTCGGCGTCGGGTTCTCGCTCGTCTCGGGGGCGGACTCCGCGCTGCTCTACGACTCGCTCCGCGAGCAGGGCAGGGAGCACGAGTTCGCCCGCTGGTACGGCCGCATGCGCTCGATCGCGCAGATCGCCTCGGGGAGCGGCGCCCTCATCGCGGGCTTCCTGTACGCGCGCTGGTCTCGCCTGCCGTTCGTGATCGAGGTCGCGGTCTGGGTGCTCGCCCTCGGGATCGCCCTCCGGTTCGGCGAGACCCAGCGCGCGCAGCCGAAGGTCGAGGACCACCTCGGCCGCATGCGCGCGATCGTGCGCGACGCGCTGTTCGAGCGCGCCGACTTCCGCGCGGTGCTGCTGCTCGGCGTCGTGTTCGCGCTCGCGTCGTATCTGCCCACCTGGCTCATGGCCCTGTACGCCACCGAGGCCGGCGCCAAGGTCACGTGGATAGGCCCCATGTGGGCCGTCGCCAGCTTCACCACCGCCATCGGCGCGATGCTGAGCGAGGGCGCCGGCCGCCGCCTCGGCATGACGGGGACGCTGCTCGTGTGCGTCGCCCTTGTGGCGGCCGGCTACCTCGGCCTCGCGCTCTCCCATCACGCGCTCGGGTTCGCGTTCTACTTCCTGCTCACGTTCGTGCGCGGCCTCCACATGCCGCTGCTCCACCACGCAGAGCAGCGGCTCGCGCCCGACAGCGATCGCGCGAGCTGCGTCTCGCTCCGCAGCTTCCTGTTCCGCCTCGCCTTCGTGCTGCTCGCGCCCGTCGTGGGAATGGGCGTCGATCGCTACGGGCACCGCCCCGTGCTGTGGGTCGCCGGCGCGCTCATGGCGGCGCTCACCCTCGCGGCGTTCTGTCTGTTCCTCGCCCGTGCGGCGCGCCGCGGCGACGGGTGAGCCGGGCGCGGCCCGAGCCGAGCCGCGCGCGGGCGCGGATCAGGCCGACTTGGCGACCTTCATGCGCATCCGGTGCCTCAGCTCCTGGACCGCGCTGACGATCCTCGCCGCCTCGAGCGGCGCCTCGCCGGCGACCATGTGCTTCGACAGGAATGCTGCCGAATCGACCACGCTCCCGCTGAGTCGAAACGTGACCGGCGTGCTGGCCAGCATCATGAGCCCGGTCGCGACGCTGCGCACGGCCGACGCGAAGAAGCCCTGCCCCTCGCACGCGACGGACACGGCGCTCACCGCGCCTGGATACTCGTTGAAGACGCGCACGATGAGCTTTCGCAGCTCCGGCGGCGGCAGCGGGGTGCCAGGCTCGATGACGGCGAGGTGGCCGACCCCCCAGCCGAAGCGCGAGATGCCGGCCTTCATCTCTCGATAGTACGTCTGGGCCTCGTGGACGCCGTTCGCCCGCCAGACGGCGATGTTGAGCCGGTCGACCCAGCCGATGGCGCAGACATCGTTGACCAGTCGGACCTCCACGGTCATGGCCCGGATGTTAAGCAGCCCGCTCGCCGGGGTGCAAGGCCCGGTTGGGTCCTGGTCGTGCCCGGAGCGTGCCCTGGTCGCGCTCCTTCCTCGCGGCGCTGTGCGCCTCGCGTCGGCGCGCGAGGCGGGCGGACGCGCGAGGGCCATGAGGCGCGGGCGCCGGAGTGCTACGGCGTCGGTCATGAAGAGCGTTGCGCGAGAAGAAGAGGTGGACCGGTTCATCAAGCTCGTCGGGGCCGAGTCCTGGGAGGTCGCGCACAGGATCCTGGAGGGGCAGTTCGCCGTCCTCCACAACCGCGCCCAGGTGCTCATCGGCCTGTGCGGCATCGTCATCACCACGACCGGCTTCTCGGGCCGCCTCATCGCCGGCACGAGCCGCGCCGCGCAGGGGCTGATCATCGCCGGCGTGGCGACCGTCCTGCTCGCCGCGACGCTGATCGTCTGGGGTGTGCAGCACATCCGCTGGCTCACCCAGCAGCCGGGCAACGACATGCGCAGCTGGCTCCTCGTCTCACTCGCCTACCGGGACCGCAAGACCACGATCTACCGCGTCGCCATCGCGTTCCTGCTGGCGGGCCTCTCGTTCTATGTCGCGGCGATCGCCCTGATGCTACTCCACCCCACCGCGGCGCCGCCCTCGGGCGGGCGCTGAGCCCTGCGCCTCGACGGGCCCCGTGAACGGCGCCGCCGTCCTCTCGGCGTCATCGCGCCAGGGTCGAGCAGCCCTCATCGCTCGGCTGCCGGGCCCACTGGCGCGCTGCGCTCCGGGCTCGACTCCGGAGGTGGTCTGATGTGGCTGCCGCCCTCCCAGCGTATCCAGCGTCGGTGATCGCGAAGCGCATTGTGCTCCTGCCAACGTATTTAACCGTCCTTGCTGTTGAGAAGTTTCTTGGCACCAGATAATGTCGAGGGTGCAGGGCTGGCGCGGAGGCGCTCGGGTTCGGTGGTAGCCGCCACGGCGAACTGCCTCTCCGGCCGCGCAGCCTCGCCGGATAGATATAAGGAGGGGCTCGGATGAGAACCGTTCATTCTTTGGCGGTAACCGGTTTGCTGGTCGGCGCGTTCGCCGTAACGGGTTGCGGTGACGACGACGGCTCGGGCAGCGGCGGCGCTGGCGGAGGCCCCTCCAGCTCCAGCACGTCGAGCTTGACGGGCGGGACCGGCAGCTCGACCGGCACGGGAGCTGTCGGCGGCGGCTCGGGTGAAGGCGGCGGCGGGACCGTCGACCCGAACGAGCAGTGCTCCGGTTGCGCGCGCCTCTCCGTGCCGCTCACGCGCGCAAAGCAAGCGACGCAGTTCTTCATCGGGTTCGACGAGCCGGTCGACCTGACCGGCACCATCGTCACGTTCCGCGTGAAGGCCCACACCGGCACGAGCGGTGGTCTGCAGCCGTTCGTGCAAAACGGGGCTGACCTGTTCTGGGCGAACATCGGCTATACATGGAATCCGGTCGCCGGCCTGGGAGAGTGGGTGGACCTCACGATCGATGTCGATGCCGCGGCCTCGGCGTCTCCCTTCTTCAACGGAACCGTGGTGGCGTTGCTCGGGCTTCAGGTCACGGCGGGCGACACGGGGCCCTGGACCAACCCGACCGTCATCTACGTCGATTCCATCACGGTCACGAGGCCCGCGAGCATGAGCGGTGCGCGCGGCGCCGGGAGCCCGAGTGGCGAGCGCGGCGCGGGCGGCGAAGGCGGCGCGGGTGGCGAGGGCGGCATGAGCGGCGAGGGCGGCGTGGGTGGCGAAGGCGGCACCAGCGGCGTGGGTGGCGAAGGCGGCACCAGCGGTGTGGGTGGCGAAGGCGGCACCAGCGGCGTGGGTGGCGAGGGCGGTGTGGGTGGCGAAGGCGGCACCAGCGGCGCGGCCGGCGCGGGCGGTGTGGGTGGCGCAGGCGGCTCGGGCGGCGAAGGCGGCGAAGGCGGCGCGGCTGGGGCCGGCGGCGCGGGTGGCGCGGGCGGCACCAGCGGCTCGGGCGGCGAAGGCGGCGCGGCTGGGGCCGGCGGCGTGGGCGGCGAAGGCGGCGCTGGCGGCGAGGGCGGCGGCGGCGGCGGCCCCGGGGAAGATGTGGTTCATGTGGTGGGCCCGTTCGAGTTCACGACCGGCGTGGAGCCCATGGTGATCGGCGATTATATGCCAGTGGCAGGCTCGACGCTGCTTCACATCGCCGACTGATCGCGCGCCAGCCCGCGGCGCCCGCTGCTCCTCACCACGGAAGCGCGCGAGACGCGCTAGCTAGCACCTCGCGCCCAAGGACGAATTGGGGGTGCCGAGCGGGCGCGATCCGTCGGATCGCGTTCGCGGTGGCGAACCGTCGCGATCCGTGTCTTTTGTCGCAATTCCATGGGGGCGTGGACCCGGTTCGCACCCGTTCGCGAGCCCTGGACCCAACCCAGGCCGAACGAATAGGCGTTTGCGGGACTGCGCCGGGACCTCGCCGCCGCTGCTGCTCAGGCGCGGTCCCGCAAACGCCTGTTCGTTGGCGGCTGTCCGCCTGTGGTTGCGTGCGTTTGCCGACACGCCCTAACAGGATGGAGATGTCTTGCGGCTTGATCCCGTCCTTCGAGGCTCGAGCTCGAGGTGGTTTTCACCAGCGTTGCGCCGATGCCAACGCTCGAGCACGTTGACAAGGGCCGCGAGGATCCAGCCCAACGCTGCCCCGAGGCCAGGCGAAGGCTCGTCGCACAGCGTCGGTGCGACCGAGAGTCGCAGCCGGTCCTGGATGATCTCCTGAGCGCGGCGAATGGATCGTGGATCCCGGCGGTCGAACCAGATGGCTTCGCCAAACGACTCGTTGGCCTCGGGGCCTTGGTCCTCCGCGGGCTCGAGGTGCAGGATCACGGTGTGTCGTCCCAGTGTGGCTGGCGGATCGATCAGCATGTTCCTGGAAACAGCGTGATACGCGCTCGTGACAGATCGGTGGCACAAGCGAAGATTCTCCGTTGCAGCGCCGCGCTCACCCCGGAGGCTGTGGAGTGAACGCGGCCCCCTCGATGCATGGATAAGTTGCTGATACAGCGTCACTTTTTCAGGAGGGATGCGGATCGCGTAAGGTTCTCTATGTCAACCAGCGCGTGCAGCGTGGCTGTACGGTGGGACGGCCACTACGAGGAGATTGACTTTCGGATCGCGTTTGAATTTCCTGGCCCCTCGACCCCGCTCATTGGCGGGGCGGTGTAGACGGTGCCGGCAGGGGCGCCCTTCCGTGCGGCAGGGGCAATTTGGCGCGCGAGGGGCCGATTACGCCCACCGGTGGGGCACATCCGCCGCTGTGCTTCGCCGGTGCCGGTGCGCCGTGTGACGCGGTTGCGATCTGCGCCACGCGCGGCGTCGTTCCACTCGCAGCGGGAGCCGTCGGGCGCTGCGCGTCTAGGGCGGCGATCCGCCGGCGCCGGAGCGCTGTTGAAGGAGGAACTCGGGGGAGGGGAGCGGCGCAGGAGGGAAAGCGGCTGAGGAGAGGGGGAGGGGCCAGCGCAGGTCGCGCTTGAGGTGGTTCGCTCGGGGCGGGCGCTGGCCTCGGGGAGCTCTCGTCTTGCTGGCCGATTACCGGTTATCGGCAGATCATCGGTCAGTCACGGTGCGGCGCGCAGAGGAGGCCGTTGTTGTAGTTGTCGAGCTTCTCGGCGAGCGGCTCGCCGGTCGCCCAGGGCGAGTTCTTGCCTCCCTCCTTCACGTTGCTGCCGAGCGGGTACTTCTTGAGCCAGGCGTCGGCCGCGGCGATGGTGTCCTCGATGCAGCTCGACTGGTTGCCGATACCGACGTTGAGCTTGGCGACGATGAGGTGCTTCGCGATGATGTACGTGACGTCACCCTTGGTCGGACGGCTGATGATGTCGAGGAGCTGGGACTTCGTGTACGTCTTGCCTCCGATGGTCAGCTGCGAGACCTTCCACGCGCTCTCGTGGTTCTTCCAGTAACCGGGGGTGCCGGTGCCGGGGGACGCGCACTGGCAGGCGCCGCAGTCGGCCGTGCAGCTCGAGCAGTCCTCGGAGCCGGCCTTGCAGACGCCATCGCCACAGACCGGCGGGCACTCGCCGCAGTCGGCCGCGCAGCTCGAGCAGGTCTCACCGGCTTCGCAGACGCCGCTGCCGCAGACCGGCGGGCAGATGCCGCAGTCGCTCGGGACCTCGAGGCAGTTCTCGCCGGCCTCGCAGACCCCGTTGCCGCCGACCGCGGGGCAAGCGCCGCAGTCGCCGGCGCAGGTCGCGCAGTCCTCGCCGTTCTCGCAGGTACCATTGCCGCAGACCGCGGGGCAGGTGCCGCAGTCGTCCGAGCAGGTGCCGCAGTCCTCGCCGGCCTCGCAGGTGCCATTGCCGCAGACGGGCGGGCAAGCGCCGCAGTCGGCGCTGCAGCTCCCGCAGCTCTCGCTCGCGTCGCAGGTGCCGTCGCCGCAGACCGGCGGGCAGACGTCGCAGTCTGCCGCGCAGCTGCCGCAGTCCTCGCCGATCTCGCAGGTGCCGTTGCCACACTGGGGCGGGCAGATGCCGCAGTCGACGGCGCAGGTGGAACAGCTCTCGTCGCCGCCGCAGACGCCGTTGCCGCAGGAGAGCTGGTAGCCGAAGTCCGCGTCGAGGAGGTCCTGGGCCCAGCCGAGCGAGACCACGCCCACGTTGTCGAGCCCGCCATCGGGGTCGGCCGTCGGCTCCTGTTCAGCGAGCGGACCGCTCGTCATGAAATTGTCGGGCGTGATGACCACCGAGTAGGTGCCCGCCGGGAGCGTGTCGAAGAGGTAGAAGCCGGGCTGGCCGGTGTAGGGGCTCGTGCCGGTGATGGTGAAGTCGATCAGCTGGTCCCCCTGGAACAGCTCGACACGGACGCCGTTGACGCCGAGCTCGCCCGTCTCCGGCTCGTAGAGCCCGTCGGAGTCGCTGTCGAGCCAGACCGTGTCACCGATCGACGAGTACGTCACGTAGCCGAGGTCGGCGTTGGCGACGTTCTCACCCGCGTCGAGGGACACGGCGAGCGGCTCGTCGTCGCTGGTCAGGAGGTGGCCGAGCGGGAGCGTCGTGTCGTCGACGTCGACAACGTAACAGCCCGCGTCGAGCTCGGAGAAGCGGTAGATGCCGTTTGCGCCGGTCACGGTCGTATGGAGCGCGGCGCCCTCGGCGACGCCGTCGCAGTTCGCGTCGCCGAAGAGGTCGACGACGACGCTGGAGATGCCGAGCTCGGAGGCGTCCTCGACGCCGTCCGCGTTCGCGTCGAACCACACCTTGTCGCCGATCGAGCCCTTCGGCGCCGTGTAACAGACCTCGAGGAGAGGGCGGTAAGACAGGTCGGTGTGGGCGCTGCCCTTGTACGACGTCTTCCCGCTGGCGCCCTCCTCGAGGAGGATCCCGTAGCTCGGCGCCGTCTCGCTCACCCACTTCTGCACGATCCCGGTGAGGTCGACGGAGGTCCACCCCGTGACGTTGGGCACGAACGAGGTCACCGCGGTGGGATCCATGCCGCCGAAGTTGTTCCACGTGACAAGCTCCTCGCTCCAGGGGGCGAGCACCTGGTGGACGTACACGGTCTTCGCGGTGCTCGTGTACGTCAGCGCGTAGAACTTGGCCGACGTGACGAGAGAGCCCGCGGGGATGGGGCTCAGATCGAAGCGGAACAGGGCGCGCTTCTCGCCGACCGTGCTGGAGTACCCCGTGTTCACCTCAAAAGGAGACGGGACGTGGTAGCTCGGGGCGAGGCTCCAGATCTCGGCGTTGAAGATGTCGCCCAGAACACCCCGCCGGATCACGGTGCAGGTGGGGGATGGAGCGGTGGTGTTGGCGAGGCTGGTGGCGGTGATGAACAGCGTGGCGAGCGCGGCAGAAGATGCGATTGCGATCTGCTTCATTGGTAGCTCCTTGAGGTCCTCACAGGTGAACCATTGCTGGAGCGTCATCCGAATAGCAGGCACCATGACACGCGGGTCAGGCGAGGTCGGTTTCGCGGGCTCCGGTCGGAATGAGCCCCGCGGGCTGATCAGGATCGGATCAAGTACGCGGGTGCTTTGGCTTCGATCAGAGGGCGGATGCGCAACATGACAGCGTTCAAGATAGCAACTCGACCATGAAAGTGTCCAGGCCTTTTTGAAGGTGGACGAGAAAAATGCATCGAGTTGCGCAGTGACAATTTCGGGTCGTGCGGTGACGCTTTTTGTCTTCTCGCGACCCGTGGAGAGGAACGCAGAGAAGAGCGCGGTCTGTCGCGTCGATATCGATGGCCAGTGTGCAGCTCGCAGTCCGCGGATTGCCGCGTGCCCCGCGCCGCGCGTGCGGCGGTGGCGCGCCACGACGCTCAGCGGGCTCAGCAGCCCTCTCCGACCCTTCGCAGGGGCCGAGGGACGAACAGGATCGGATCAGGTACGCGGGAGTGTCTGACGAGATTTGATGCAGAATGCGCACGGGACCATTTTTCAAGATAACGAGTCTTCGTTTCGCCTGTCTAGATCCTTTTTTTGCGCCGTGAGCTTTTTGTGTGGTCGCCGGTGCGGGTGGGTGTTGGGTGCCGGGCGCCGTTCATCGCACACCGTTCATCGCACACCGTTCATCGCACACCGTTCATCGCACACCGTTCATCGCACACCGTTCATCGCACACGTTCATCGTCCACCGCCCACCGCGGCCGGGGACCTGCGCCTCGGGCGTGCATCGAGGTGTCGTTCGGCGTCCTCCGTCGGTAACCGTCGTAACCAGGCTGTGGAGTGAACGCGGCCCCCTCGATGCATGGATAAGTTGCTGATACAGCGTCACTTTTCCAGGAGCGATGCGGATCGCGTAAGGTTCTCTATATCAACCAGCGCGCGCAGCGTGGCCGTACGGTGGGACCGGTGATGTCGCGGGCCCTTCACCGCGGACGACGCGGCGGCGGAGGCCGCCCCGTTGGGCCACACCGGAGCCGCCCTCGGCGGCGAAACAGGCGGAAACCGTGAACATCGCTGCTGTTTCCGGCGACGGCTCGTTATCGACCGGCTTTTCTGGCGGGACGATTCTGCGGGGGCGAACCGTCGCGATCCGTCTATGTGAGCCCTGTTCGCCGAGGACGGGCCCACACGTTGTCTGCACCACCGACGTTGTCCACCGTCAGCGGCAGCTGAGCTGCCCCAATCCCTGATGACCCCTCCAGGGTCGCGATCGACCGGGCGGACCAGGCCATCTCCCGGTCGTACCGCAGTGATCGTGGGAATGGGCCGAGGCCGCCCGCTTCAGGCTGCGGGGAAGCGAACGCGCAGCGAGCTCGGCCCGCGGTCCTGCAGGTTCGAGCCGGCGTAGCTCAACGTCTGTTCGGCGAGCTCCCAGCGCGGCAGCGAGAGCAGGGCGCGCACCGACTCCTCCACTTCCATCCGGATGAGCGGGGCCCCCGGGCAGTAATGAGCGCCGCTCCCGAAGGTCAGGTGCCGGCTCTGCTGCCGGGTGATATCGAAGCGGTCCGGCTCGGAGAACAGCCCGGGATCGCGGTTCGCCGCGGCGAGCATCGCGAAGACGAACTGCCCCTCGGAGACCCTGGCGCCCCGGATCTCCGTGTTCCTGGCGCACATGCGGCTGAGGGAGAGCACGGACGGCTCGAAGCGCAGGCTCTCCTCGACCGCGCCGCGGACGAGGCCTGGCGCCTCCCGGAGCTTCGCGAGCTCGGCGGGGTGGTTGAGGAGCGCGAGCACGGTGTTCGCGATCTGGTTCACGGAGGTCACGAATCCCGCGGCGACCATCTGGAAGCATTGCATGGCCGCCTCGCCCGCAAGCTCGGTGCCTCCGTCTTCTGCCGCGATGAACCTGCTCGCGACGTCTTCGCCCGGCGCCTTCCGGCGCTCCTCGACGAGCCGCATCATGTAGTCGACCATGTCGCAGCAGCTTTGCTTCACCGCCCGCTTCTGCTCCTCCGCGCTGACCCCGCCGCCAGCGAGCTTCAGGAGGTCCGTCGACCATCTCATGAACTGCGGTCGATCGGCCTCCGGTATCACGAACATCTCGGCGAGCGTGTTGAGCGCGACCGCCTCGGAGAACGCCGAGACGACATCCATCTCGCCGTCGCGCCGCGCCTTCTCGGTGGCGCGCTGCACGAGCCCCACGACCCGCGGGCGCATCCACTCGACGGCCGACGGCGAGAACCCTTTCATGATGAGCTGTCGAAGCTCCGTGTGGCGCGGCGGGTCCTGAAAGAAGGCGAGCCGCGACAAGGAGTTGAACGTTTTTCTCGAGAGCTCGTCCTCGCCGAGCATGCCGAGGCCGCCGAGGAGCGCCGTCGCCCGCCGCGCGGTGAAGCTCGAGTCCCTCACGAGCCCCTCGATATCGGCAGGTGCGGTGATGATGAAGCACTGCAACGGCTCGAAGAAGTAGACCGGCGCCTCGGTGCGGAGCCGATCGAGCGTCGGGAATGGATCGGCGAAGAAGCGTTCGCTCGTGAGGTCGAAGCCAGAGGTGACGGCCATGGTCCTTCTTTCCTTGTGGCGCCCGTGGCGCGGCGGGGATCCACGGCCAGGCTAGGGTATCGCCACGCCGCCGTGAAGCGCCCTGCCCGCGCGTCGATCGTCGATCGCCCGCGCGACGGCGGCCGAGAGGTCTCGCCGAGCCTTCACGCCGATTCCTGCGCGGGCGCGCGGCCGCGCTGGTATCAGGGCCGTCATGACGACGATGCGCGCCAAGCGAACGGTCTCGGCCCCGCGTAGAGCCTCCAGCGCGGCCGCTCCAGCGGCCCCTGCGCCGCGCGCGGCGGCGGAGCGAGCCCACGTGCTCGACGTCCCGTTCACGATGCGCGCGGTCGCGTCCGCGAGCGGCGCGCGCTGGGACGCGGCGCACGGCGTGTTCGTCGTTCGCGCAGAGACGCTCCCGCCGGCCCTCGCGCCGCTCCGCGCCGCGCCGTACTCGTGGGAGCGACGCATCGAGCTCGCGCTCAACGACGACCCCGCGCCCGCGCCGGCCGCCCCCGCCGGGGCGATCGTCCCCCGCCCGCACCAGCTGGACGGCGTGCGGGCCATCGCCGCCGCGAAAGCCGGGCGGCGCGCCGGGTTCCTCCTCGCCGACGACGTCGGCCTCGGCAAGACGATCACCGCCTGGGCAGCGGTCCTCGGGATGCCGGACGTCACAACGGTGCTGATCGTCTGCCCGCTCGCCGTCGTCGCGCACTGGCGCCGCACCGTGCAGGCCATGGGCGACGCAGGCAAACAGGTCGTGATCATCAACTATGATCGGCTCGGCAAGCTCTTCGAGGTGACCCCGGAGGCGCGGCGAAGGATCCGATCGAAGAAGGGACTGGCGCGCGCCGGCAGCGCCGCGGAGTTCGACGTGGTGATCTGGGACGAGAGCCACCGCTGCAAGAACCCGGCGGCGGCGCGCTCCAAGCTCGCGGTCAAGCTCAACGCACGCGCACGGTTCGTGCTGTGGCTCTCCGCCACCGCGGGGCAGAACCCGCTGGAGCTGTCGTATCTCGCGCCGCTCCTGGCCAGCGCGACCGGGAGCCGCTCCGCGGATCTGAAGGACTTCGAGCAGTGGTGCGCCGGCCAGGGGCTCGGGGTTGCGCGCGGCGCCTTCGGCAGGTGGGACTGGCGCGGCGATCCGGCGGACTGCGAGAAGGTGCGTGCCCTCCTGTTCGACGGCCGTCCCGCGGTAGGGATGCGGCGTCGCCCGGAGGACGTGGCCGGCTGGCCCGAGATCAACCGCATCCTCACCCCCCTCGAGCTCGATGCCTCCGCGCGGGAGCTCTACGCGCAGGCCTGGACCGCGTTCCGCCGCGAGATGGAGCTCGTGCCGAAGGGCGCGAACCCGAGGTCGGCGCTCGCCGCGACGCTGCGCCTGCGACAGAAGAGCTCGCTCATCCGCGTGCCAGGCACCGTGGAGCTCGTGCGTGAGCTGCTCGACAACGGGCATCAGGTCGCGGTCTCCGTCGCCTTCATGGAGACGCTCGAGGCCGTGCAGGCCGCGCTGGCCCGGGAGCGCGTCCCGTGCGCGCTGATCCACGGCGCGCTGCCGGCCGGCGAGAAGGAGGCCGAGCGCCTCCGCTTCCAGCGCGGCGAGCCGCTCGTGGTGCTCTTCACCGTGGAAGAGGGGATCTCGCTCCACCAGGGCGAGCACAACGAGGTGCCGCGCTCGGAGGTGATCCACGATCTGCGGTGGTCGGCGATCCAGATGGCGCAGATCGAGGGCCGCTGTCACCGCGATGGACGCTTTGCGCAGGTCTACTGGGCGTATGCCGACGATACCGTTGAAGAGAAGATCGCCGCGATCGTGTGCCGCCGGATCCAGTCGATGAAGGCGATGGTCGGCGATGATGTCGAGACGATGCACGAGATCGAGCGGTTGCTCGCCGGAGCCGCTTGAACGCCGTTCGACCCCGCCGCGGCGTCGGCGCTGGGCGGGCGCGGAGCGCCGCACATCGATGCGCTCGCTGAGGCGAAATGCGCCATGCGTGCGCGGTGCAGCGGCGCAAAGGGCGCAGGATCGCGCGGCGGTGGGCGCAGCTCCCCCGGCGAGGCCCAGGCGGCACGGTGCGTGCTTTGACCGCGCAGAGAACGGACGACCACGGAGATGACGGGGGCCGCCGCGAGCGGTCCCCGCGAGGCGGGCGGCTCCGGTCTCTGCGAGGATGATTGTCATGCACGACACTGGTTTTGATGCTGTCGAGAACGACCTTGAGGCGCGCCGCCGGGGCGATGAGCCGTTGCCCGCGGGCGTCCCTCCGCGCGCCTCCGCCCTGGCGAAGGCCGCTGCTGGGGCCCTCGCGGGGGCCGCGGCGGGCGCGGCGGTGGGCGCGATCGCCGGCCCGACCGGGGCTGTCGCCGGCTCGGTGATCGGCACGCTCGTCGGGACGGTCGCGGAGGTGGTCGTCTCGCGCGATCGGCAGCGGGAGGCGCAGCGGGACGCCGCGCTCGACGCGGAGATCGGCGTGGTCGGCGGGGACATCGGCGCGGCGCCACCCGGCCAGCCCGCCGCGCAGCGCGGCGCCTTCTCCGCGCCGGCCGCCGGGTCCGTCGACGTCTGGGCCGGGCCGGCCGGCGGTCCGATGCAGAACGTCGAGCACGCCTGAGCGCTCGTCGTCCCCCGGCGCCGGTCGAGCTGCGCACAGCGCTGCGCCCGGTCCGAACTCCTGGCCAGCCTTCCTTCGCCGGTGCTCCGGTGCATCTCCCGCGCTGGCGGCGAGGCCGACGATCGGTGATCGTCCGGCGCGCCGAGGGCTGCATGTCGGAAAAGTCCACCTGCGCCGTTGAGAAAATTCCGGCTTCGGGATAACGTCGCGCCCGCGCGGCGGGTTCGGAGAGAGCTCGGGTACGGCAAGAGCAGGTACGGCGAACGGCGATCTCAGCCGCGCGGCCCCGCGTGGGACACATGGAGAGGATGCGATGAGATCAGTACTTTCTTTGGCGCTATGTGGATTGGTGACCGGCGCGTTCGCGTTGACGGGTTGCGGCGACGACGGTGACGGCGGCAGCGGCGGGGGCACCTCCTCCAGCACGTCGACGAGCTCGACGAGCGGCCCCGGGAGCTCGACCAGCACTGGGGTCGGCGGCGAGGGCGGCGAAGGCGGCCAAGGTGGCGAGGGCGTGGGCGGCGAGGGCGTGGGCGGCGAGGGCGGCCAAGGTGGCGAGGGCGTGGGCGGCGAGGGCGGCACGAACGAAGGAGGCGGGGGCGCCGCTCCGGACATCGGTCCTGGTCCGGACGAGAGCTGCTCGGGTTGCGCCCGGCTGGCCGTGCCGCTCACCGCGGCCACCACAGGGACGCTGTTCCAGTTCGACATCCCGGAGCTCGTCGACCTGACCGGCGCCACCGTCACGTTCCGTTTGAAGGCCCACGCCGCCACTGGCGGTGGTGTGCAGACGTTCGTACAGAACGGAGAGGCACGGAACGACGATGAACAGGCCTGGGTGGGCGTCCCCTGGGCGTGGACGGACTTCAGCAGCCTGGGCGAGTGGACGGAGCTCACCATTGACGTCGATGCCGCCGCTGCGGCCGCTGCGGAGGACGTGAAGTTCAACAAGACCGCGGTGAGGCGCATCGGCCTCAAGGTCGATGCAGGTAGCGCGGGGCCCTGGGCCAACCCGACCGTGGTCTACGTCGACTCCATCACCGTCACGAGGTCCGGCGGCACGAGCGGCGCTGGCGGCGAGGGCGGCGCCGGTGGCGCGACGGGCGAGGGCGGCGCCGGCGGCATGAGCGGCGAGGGCGGCGCCGGCGGCATGAGCGGCGAGGGCGGCGCCGGGGGCATGAGCGGCGAGGGCGGCGCCGGCGGCATGAGCGGCGAGGGCGGCGCCGGGGGCATGAGCGGCGAGGGCGGCGCCGGCGGCATGAGCGGCGAGGGCGGCGCCGGTGGCGCGACGGGCGAGGGCGGCGCTGGCGGCACGAGCGGCGAGGGCGGCGCCGGCGGCGCGAGCGGCGAGGTCATTCATGTGATCGGTCCGTTCGAGTTCACGACCGAGCTGGAGGGATTGCTGCTCGGTGACTACCAGACCGTGTTGGGATCGCGGCTGGATCACCTCGGCGAGTGAGCCAGGACGGCCTGCGGCGCTCGTTCTCGCGCAGCTGCGCGGAGCGAGCGCCCGGCCGGCCTCATCGATCATCGAGGGCGCGCGTTCCGGTGCGACCCAGCTCGACCCAGCTTCCCCGTTTCACGTAACGTCAATGCGCGCCTGCTGTCGGTGCTGGCCGCGGCGTCGCCTTGCGAGCCACCGGACCAGCGCGCGGCGGCGACGCGCTGGCATCGAGCGCCGAGATGTCGTCAACTACCGCCGCCTGACCCGAGGGGCGCAGTCCTCCACGTGGCCAAGGTCCCGCATGATCCGAACCGTCCGCACGACCCGCTACGTCACCCCGCTCCGTGAGGGCGGGTCGCTGCCGGCCCTCGTCGAGGCCGACGACGACGGGCTCTATGTGCTGAAGTTCCGCGGCGCCGGCCAGGGGCCGAAGGCGCTCATCGCGGAGCTCGTCGCGGGGGAGATCGGGCGCGCGCTCGGGCTGCCGGTGCCGGAGATCGTGCTCATGGAGCTCGACCCCGAGTTCGGGCGCGCCGAGCCGGACCCCGAGCTCTCGGACCTGCTCTCGGTGAGCGCCGGCCTGAACCTCGCCCTCGACTACCTGCCCGGGTCGCTCGCCTTCCATCCGCTCGCCGGCCCGGCGCTCGACCCTGGGCTTGCGGCGGCCGTCGTCTGGTTCGACGCCTTCGTGAGCAACGTGGACCGGACGCCCAAGAACCCGAACCTGCTCCTGTGGCACCGCCGCCTCTGGCTGATCGACCACGGCGCGGCGCTCTACGTCCACCACGCCTGGACCGACGCGACCGATCCGCTCGCCGACGCCCCCGACCGCTTCCCGCTCATCGGGAACCACGTCCTCTTGCCGTTCGCCGGCGACCTCGCCGCGGCCGACGCCGCGCTGAGCGCCCGGCTCACCCCCGAGCGCATCGCGGAGATCGTCGCCGCGATCCCGGACGCGTGGCTGGTCGAGCAGGCGCCCCCGGTCCGGCTCGCCGGAGAGCGGCGCTCGGCGTTCTCGTCCGACCCGGTGGACGAGCCCGGGCCGCAGGACGCGCCGGTCGCGGCGGCGCGGCGCGCGGCGTATGCCGCCTACCTGACCCGCCGCCTCGCGTCGCCGCGGGGCTTCGTCGAGGAGGCGCTCGATGCTCGAGCCCGGCGCTAGCCCTCCGCCTGCCCGCGCGGGGGCCGACCCCTTCGATTACGCCGTGCTGCGCGTGGTCCCGCGCGTGGAGCGCGGCGAGCGCGTCAACGTCGGGGTGGTCCTCTTCTGCCGCGCCCGGGGCTTCCTCGACGCGCGCCTCGAGCCCGACGAGCGGCGCCTGCTCGCCCTCTGGCCCGATCTCGACCTCGAGGCGGTCCGCGGCCACCTCGACTTCATCCGCCGCGTCTGCGCCGGCGATCCGGCGTGCGGGCACGTCGCCGGGCTCCCCCAGGCCGAGCGCTTCGGCTGGGTGGTGTCGCCGGCCAGCACCATCGTCCAGCCCTCGCGCGTCCACGTCGGCCTCGGCGCCGACCCGGCCGCGGCCCTCGACAGGCTGCTCGCGGCCCTGGTGCGGCCGGAACAGGGCTGATCACCGCGGCGGTGCGCCCTCCTGCACGTGAGTTTGCAGGAACCCGGCGATGCGCCGCTGGGCGTCGATCCGCGTCTCGGTCTTCGAGAACATGTGCCCCTCGTCCGGGTAGATCGTGAGCTCCGCGACGCCGCCGCGCTTCCGGATCGCCTCCGCCATCTGGATGGCCTCGGTGGGCGGATCGCTCGGGTCCTTGCCCCCGGCGAGGAGCAGGACCGGCGCGCGGATGCGATCGACGAAGTGGATCGGCGACCGGTCGAGCCAGAGCGCGCGGTTCTTCTCGGGATCGCCCATCATGAACCGGTCGTACTCGCGCAGCTCCGGGTCCTCGGTCGCGAACTCGGTGAAGAGGTTCACGAAGGGGACGATGGAGACGGCAGCGGCCCACGTCTCCGGCTGCTTGGCGACCCCCATCAGGGCCATGTAGCCGCCGTAGCTCCCGCCCATGATCACGAGGCGCTTCGGATCGACGAACCCGGTGCGCGCCACCCACGCCGCGGCGTCGCGCACGTCGTCGAGGTCGCCGCCGCCCCAGTCGAACCGGTTCGCGAACGCGAACTCGTCGCCATAGCCCGTCGAGCCGCGGAAATTCGGCGCGATCACCACGTATCCCTGGTGGACGAGGTGCTGGATCCCGGGGTTCCACTTGTTGGCGAACTGCGACGTCGGGCCCCCGTGCACGTAGGTGATCGCGGCGCTGCGCCCGTCGCGCGGCAGGTTGTAGGGCACATAGACGAACGCGGAGATCGTGAGTCGGCCGTCCGAGCTCCGGTAATGCACGAGCTCCGGGTGCACGAGATCCGCAGGGTCGATGCTCTCCGAGAGCGCGCGCGTCACCCGGCGGGACGCCCCCGTCGCGAACGCGTGGACCCACACCCCGCGGGGGCCGTCAGGGCCTTCGTGGAAGAAGAAGAGTTGGGACCCGTCGGGCGAGAACGCGCTGGGCGCGGGGAGGACCTCGTTGAACCCCTTCCCGGCGGGCAGCGTGCGGACAGCCCCGGTGCTCCGATCGACGATCGCGAGATCCGCGTTGCCATCGGCGTTATGAGAGAACGTGACGAAGCGTCCGTCCGGCGAGAACGCCCCCGGTTGGTTCGACCATTCATCGCTCACGATCCAGTCGAGCGCGTTCGTCGCGAGATCGAGGACGGCGACGCCGTCGCGCCCGTTCCTTGCGTTCGAGCCGAGGAGCAGCTTCGCGCCGTCGGGGGAGAAGTCGACGGCGAGGTAGGAGCGCTCTCCCTCGTGCGGCGTGACCAGCTTGCGCGCCCCGGTGGCGAGGTCGACGACGTAGACATTGCTGTTCTTCCGCGCGCCGTCGGACTCGGTGTACGCGAGGCGCTTCCCGTCGCGCGAGAACACCGGGGCGATGTTGCTGAGCCCGGCCCGTGTGCCCGTCGTGACCGGGCGGAGGTGCCGGCTCTGGACATCGAGGAGCGCGATCTCGGACGACGGCGACGTCCTGGGCCGCACCATGCAGGCGATCGTCTTGCCGTCCGGGGAGAAGCGCGCGCCGGACTCGGCGACGTCGGGGGTCGCCGTGAGGTGGGTGAGCTCGGTGCCGTCGGGCCGGACGATGAACAGGTCCCATTGCTCGTCGCCGTCCGTGTCCGATTGAAACGCGATCCAGGCGCCATCCGGGGAGAAGGCGGGCTTCGTCTGGCGCTGCTCGCTCCTCGTGAGCGGGCGAGCCGCACCGCTCTCCACGTCGGCGATCCAGAGGTTGTAGCGGCCGCTCGCGTTGCCGCTGTACACGACGCGCTTCCCGTCGGGGGACGCCCACGCCCCCTCGAGCGAGACCGACCGGAAGAGCTCCTCGAGCGGCACGGTGCGCGCCCCCGGGCGGGACCGGCTCTCGAGGCGCGCGGGATCGTCGAGCGCGGCGTCCGGGCGCGACGGCGGCCGGGAGGCGGCCGCTCCGGGGGCGGCGTCCGCCGGCCGTGGCGCGGGCGCGGTACAGCCGAGGGCGGGCGCTGCGACGAGGAGGAGCGAGGCGAGCTCGCGGGTCATGTTCGGCCTCAGGGGGCGTGCTTGTCGCGGCCGAGCGCCCGCTTCACCGCGGTCACGACGCCCAGCACCACCGCGCCGGCCGCGACGCCGACCACGGCGTTCGCCAGCGACGGCACCACAGCGCCGAGCACGGGGCCGACGCCGTGGGTCATGTCCTCGATGCGGTGATGGAGCCACGGCACCCCGTGCGTCAAGATGCCGCCGCCGACCAGGAACATCGCCGCCGTGCCGGCGACCGACAGGCCCTTCATCAGCCAGGGCGCCGCCTTCAGGATGCCGCGGCCCAGCGCCTGCTGGAGCCGATCGCCCTGGCGGCTCAGGTGGAGGCCGGCGTCGTCGAGCTTGACGATGCCGGCGACCAGGCCGTAGACGCCGACCGTCATGAGCAGGGCGATGCCGGTCAGCACGGCGACCTGCGTGCCGAACGGCGACGCCGCCACGGTGCCCAGCGTGATCGCGATGATCTCGGCCGACAGGATGAAGTCGGTGCGCACCGCGCCCTTGATCTTGTCCTTCTCGAACTCCACGAGGTCGATCTTCGGGTCGGTGAGCGCGTGCACCAGCTCGGCGTGGTGGGCCTCGTCCTCCTGCTCGGAGTGCAGCACCTTGTGCGCGACCTTCTCGAACCCCTCGTAACAGAGGAAGGCGCCGCCGATCATCAGCAGGGGGGTGATGGCCGCGGGCACGAAGGCGCTAATCGCCAGCGCCGTCGGCACCAGGATGACCTTGTTGAGCATCGAGCCCTTGGCCACGGCCAGCACGACCGGCAGCTCGCGTTCGGCGGTGACGCCGGTCACCTGCTGCGCGTTCAGCGCGAGGTCGTCGCCCAGCACGCCGGCGGTCTTCTTGGCGGCCACCTTGGTCAGCACGGCCACGTCGTCCAGCACGGTGGCGATGTCGTCGATCAGGGTGAGCAGGCTGCTTCCGGCCATGGAGTGAGGTCCTCGTCGAGTGGATGGGGTGAGGGGCGTCGCGGCGGCGCCGCCTGGCGGCCGTCGCGGCCCGGCAGGATAGCGGCGCCGGCCGTCGCCGGTCGAAGATCCTAGGCGTTCACGTCGACCGGCGAGCCTAGCATGCGCGGTCCCTCGACGTCGCCCGCGCCGCGCGGCCCGGGCGACGCCGGCCGACCGCGAGGGCGCGCGCGCGCCTTGACGGCGAGGCGGCGAGGCGGCCAGACGGCGGATTGGACACTATCCAACAGGTTGGAGCGCGAGCTGACGCGATGGACACCCCAGCTTACCCTGATGGCATGTTCGTTCCTGGCTGGAGGGAGCCCTCATGAAGATAGGTATTTTGCTTGGCAGCACGCGGGTCGGAAGGCAGTCGCACAAGGTCGCGCATCACCTGGAGAAGAAGCTGCAGGAGCGGGGCGTCGCGACGGATCTGATCGATCTGGCCGATGACCCGCTGCCGATCCTGGAGGCGCGCGCCGGCCGAAACGCGCAGGTCCAGGCGAGGGTCCAGGCCCTGAGCGCGCGCCTGCACGCGGCG
Source organism: Sorangium sp. So ce887 (assembly GCF_051521455.1). Lineage (NCBI taxonomy): Bacteria > Pseudomonadati > Myxococcota > Polyangiales > Polyangiaceae > Sorangium > Sorangium sp. So ce887. The sequence goes on from NZ_CP150354.1 coordinate 1,969,821, forward strand.
GACGCGCTCGTGTTCGTGACGCCGGAGTACCACGGGAGCTTCTCGGGCGTGCTGAAGAACGCGATCGACCATTTCTGGGAGGAGTTCGGCAGAAAGCCGATCGGCGTGGTCGCGGTCTCGGCGGGGAAGCTGGGGGGCATCAACGCGTCGACCCAGCTGCAGCACGTGATCCTGAGCCTCGGGGCCTTCCCGCTGCCCACGAAGCTGCTCGTCTCGGAGGTCCAGAACGCGTTCGACGAGTCGCTCCAGCTCAAGGGCGAGCAGGTCGTGAAGTCGACCGAGCGGTTCCTGGACGAGTACCTCTGGTTCGCCCGCGCGATCGTCCAGGCGAAGCAGGCCGCGACGGGGAGGGCGGCGTAGCCGCGGCCGGCGACCGTCGAGCGCGCCGCGCCGCGCCGCCGCTCAGGCGCTCTCTTCGATCCCCGAGGGCGACTCCAGCTCCAGCCCCGGCGGCTCTTCCAGGCTGATGCGCCCGAGGCGCCCGGCGCGGAAGTCGTGGACCAGGATGTCCGACGCCTTGTGCAGGTCCACCGATCCGCCGCCGCGCAGGCAGCCGCGGCGGCGGCCGATCTCCTCGATCAGCGCGGCGGCCGTCTCCGGCAGCTCCTTCAGCTTGTAGCGGGCGACGAGGAGCTCGGGATAGCGCCGCAGGAAGTACCCCGCCGCGAAGAGGGCGACGCTCTGGTAATCGATGGCCGTGTCGGGGATCGCCCCGCCCACGGCCAGGCGGAACGAGGCCGCCTCGTCGTCGATCTTCGGCCAGAGGATCCCCGGGTTGTCGGAGATGGCCATGCCGCTCTTCAAGGTGACGAGCTGCTGGCTCTTCGTGACCGCGGGCTCGTCGCCGACCTTGGCCACCTTGCGCTCCATGAGCGTGTTGATGAGCGTCGACTTGCCGACGTTGGGGATCCCCACGATCATGGCCCGCACCACCTTCCCTGGGCCGTTCTTGGGGGGCACGAGGCGCTTGCAGAGCTCCGGGATCCGGCGCCGCGCCTCGGCCGACTGGGTCGCGGAGATCGCGATCGCGAGCACCTTGCCGCCGGGCGGCGCCTCACGCGAGGCTTCACGCGAGGGCTCACCGAGGAGCGCCGGGGGCTCCTCCTCGAGATGGCGGAGCCACGCCCGGGTCACGGCCGGGTCCGCCAGATCGCTCTTGTTGAGCACCTTGATGCACGGCTTCCGGCCGCGCAGCTCGGCCACGACGGGGTTCTCGCTGGCCTGCGGCATGCGGGCGTCGAGCACCTCGATGACGATGTCCTGCGACGGCATCGACTCGGCGATCGTGCGCCGAGCCTTGGTCATGTGGCCGGGATACCATTGAATCGACATCGGCCGGCAGCTCTATCACGCCCGGCGGCTCACGCGCACCCGTCCGGGCCGCAGGCCGCCTCCTCGGCGAGCGCCTGGTTGGGCGCGTCCGGCGCGTCCGGCTCGTCGGCCGCCTCGTCCCACGCCCGCTGCAGCACGCCGAGGAGGGCCTCGGCCGGCTGCGCGCCGGAGACGCCGTACCGCCCGCCGACCGCGAAGAAGGGGACGCCCGTGATGCCGATGGCGCGCGCTTCGGCCTCGTCGGCCCGCACCTCGCGCGTGAACGCGTCGCCCGCGAGCGCCTCGCGGACCTCGGCCGGGTCGAGCCCCGCCTCGCCGGCGAGGCGCGCGAGCACCTCGGGCTCGCCGATCGCCTCGCCCTCGGTCATGTAGGCCCGGAGCAGCCGCTCCTTCACCGCGTCCTGCACGCCCCGCTCGGCCGCGAGGTGCAGCACGCGGTGCGCGTCGAAGGTGTTGCCGGGCCGGACCTTCTCGAAGTGGAGCTCGAGCCCGTCCGCCGCGGCCACCTCGGTCATCTGCCGGATCATGCCCTCGGCCTTGGCGACGGACGCGCCGTACTTCCTCGCGAGCCGCTCGGCATAGGAGACCTCCGCGTCCTGGACGCGCTTCGCGGCAGGGTCCAGCTCGAACGCGCGCCAGACGACCTCGACCGCATCCCGGCGCGGGAACCTGGCGAGCGCGGCCTCGAGCCGGCGCTTGCCGACGTAGCACCACGGGCACGCGATGTCGGACCAGACATCGACACGGAGCGTCTTCATGGCGGTCAACGTAGGGCGCCGCGGCGTCTCCGGCCAGGCGCGTTCGCCGCCGGCGCGGAGGGGCGCCCGCGCCGGGCCGGCGGCGGACGGGGCCCGGCTGGTCCCGCGCGTCAGAAATCCCCTCAGAAACACCGGTCGATGACGAGCAGCGGCCGGAAACAGTAGCGATTTTCGTAGCTTCCGCCTGTTTCGCCGCCGAGGGCGGCTCCGGTGTGGCCCGATGGGGCGCCCTCCGCCGCTGCGTCGCCCGCGATGAAGGGCTCGCGGCATCACCGGTCCCACCGTACGGCCACGCCGCGTGCGCTGATTGGCACAGGAATATGGGATGTACATTCGGCCTGCTCTGGGCGTCCAGCGGGCAGTGGCTCGCGTCGTCGCTCGGTCAGAGGGCCGCGAGGGCAACGATCGATGCGAAGCCGAGCACCGCGATCGCTCCGCTGAAAGCGGGCGCGCGCTCGAAGGCCTCCGGGATCATCGTCTCGGCCGCCATCACGAAGAGGACGCCCGCCGAGAACGCCTCGAGCATGCCTTCTACGGCCGGTGGGGACGCCGTCAACAGCACCGCGCCGAGCACGGCGGCCGCCGGCGTGATCGTCAGAGCCCCCGTCCACAGCGCGAGGACGTAGCGCCGCGATCGGCCGGCCGCGATCATGCCGGCGGTCGCCGAGAGTGCCTCGGGGACGTTGGCGAAGAACAAGGCGAGCACGACCGTGAGCGCTGGGGCCATCCCTCGCGCGACCGCGACGCCGAGGACGAGCCCCTCCGGAAGCGCGTCGACGAGGGTCCCGATAGCGATCGCGTGCCCGCTCCCGGGCTCGCGTGCCTCCGTCGGCTGCGCCACGCACTCCCCGCAGCGCTTGCGGTTCTCCGCGCCGCGGCGCGACAACCAGAGGTTAATCCCGGAGAAGAGGGCAGCTCCGACCAGGAGCGCCAGCGTCGCGCGCGCGACCCCCGAGCGCCGCTGGGCCTCGAGCGTGAACTGGATCGAGACGACGCCCAGCAGCAGGCCGGATCCGAGCGCCATCATCCGCGCCACGCCGCGGTGATGGAACCGCCCCGTCAGGGCGGCGGCCGCGCCGGCGGGCAGGCCCACGCCTGCAACAAAGCCCCAGAGCACGGCACGCAGCCAGGTCGATATCGGCAGGAGATCGCTCGCGTCCATGATCGGTTTCTCTCGCGGTCCAGGGCCACGCCCTTCCGGAGCAGTAGGCACGGCGCCAACCGTGGCGGCGCGGTGCGCTCGCATGTCACGTGGTAAGCGCCCCCGCCGATCGCGAGGCACCGCTCGTGCCGTGCCGCCGAGGCGCGCAGGGTGGCAGAGGAGCGCTAGAGCCGCAGCACCCGCGCGCCGCGCATGTCGAGCCAGTAGTGTCCCTCGATCTCGGCGACGCGGATCAGCACCGTGTCACACGACGGGCAGCGCAGGATCGTGCCCATGCCGTGCTTGTAGACCGTTACCGTGGCCATCACGTGGTGCCCGCCACAGCCGGCGCAGACGGCTTCGACGGTTGTCATCTCGAACGGAAAGATCGCGTGCAGGATGCCGCCTGCCGCGTTGCCATCCAGTTTCTCCATCACGTGCCTCCTGTCGGGCCGAAGCGTTCGGTCTTGATGCGGGCCGGTTCGTGGCCGAGCGCGACTAGACTCGCCGCGGCCGCCTCGACGAACTCGGTCCCTCCGCAGATGAACGTCTGCGGACGGCGATCGCGCGGCCACGCGACCTCGCGCAACATCTCGGTATCGATGCGGCGGCGATAGCCGGTCCAGTCGGCCGGCTGCGACCGCGTCAGCGTGTAGATCGTCTCGAGCCCGCTGCCGTCGCTGCCGATGCGCGCGAGCTCGTCGCGATAAACAACCTCCTCGTACGACCGCGCCGAATAGAGCAGTCGCGCCGGTACCGCGTTGCGCGCCGCCGCGCGATGGCGGAGCATCGCCATCAGCGGCGCGATGCCCGAGCCGCCCGCGACGAGCAGTAGCGGACCACCGAGCTGCACTTCCCACACGAAGTGGCCACCGATCGGGCCGCGCAGCTCGAGCCGGTCGCCGACGCGCAGCTCGTCGATGAGGTATGGCGAGACCTCGCCGTCGTCGATGCGCTCGACGGTGAGCGTGATGCGCTGGCCGTCCTCGGGCGGCGATGCGATCGAGTAGCTGCGCTCGACCTGGTAGCCGTCCTCTGCCGTGAGTCGCACGTCGACGTGCTGCCCCGCGCGGTGGCCGGGCCACGACGCGATCGCGAACGTGATGCTGCGCGTCCTCGTGGTCTCCGCGTGCGTCGCGATGACCTCGCCGACCTGCCAGCTCAGTCGCCCGAGTAGCGCTGTTCCTGCCATGGGTCACCGTGGTTGTGATAGCCGAGCGACTCCCAGAACCCCGGTTCGTCCTCGTCGAGCACGCGCAGCCCGCGGATCCACTTCGCGCTCTTCCAGAAATAGAGGTGCGGCACGAGCAGGCGCGCCGGGCCGCCGTGCTCGGGCGGCAGCGGCTGGCCCTCGTACGCGTCGACGACCCATGCCTTGCCCCCGGTCACGTCCTCGAGCGGCAGGTTCGTCGTGTAGCCGCCGTCGCAGAACGCGAGCACGTAGCCGCCGCGCAGCTCGACGCCCGCGAGCAGCGTATCGACGGCAACTCCCTGCCAGTGCGTGTCGAGCTTCGTCCACTTCGTGACGCAGTGGATGTCGCGCGTGATCAGCTCGCGCGGCAGCGCGTGAAACTCGCTCCACGTCCAGCGGCGGGGCGCGGCGACGGCTCCGTCGACGGAAAAATCCCAGCGATCGAGCGGCGTGCGCGGCGTCGGCCCTGCCGAGAGCACCGGGAAATCACGCTCGACATACTGACCGGGCGGTACGCGGCCGGCGGCTTCAGCCGGCTGGCGACGACCGTGAAACCCGCGCGAAACGATCCTGTCGGCCATGATCGAGCGCGATGCACGCGGTGGACCAGCGCCGCCGATCGCCGCGCGAGTGAGGTCATTTTGCTCAGCGCGCGCCGAGCGTGCGAGGGATGCCCGGCGCTCCGCATCGCACGCCGATCGCTTCCGGCCCACGGTGTCGCGGTGGCCATCCTACCGGGGATGCCCTCTGCAACCATCTCGGCCAGGGCCCCGATCGTGAGCGACGGATTGCCGCCGAGCGCCGGGTGTCTACCTTCGATTCCAGTCGTCGATTCCGCCGAGGTTCGTCACCTGCTCGTAACCAGCCTCGAGGAGCACGTCCTTCGCCTGCTGCGCTCGCCTCCCTGACGCGCAGTAAACGACGATGGGCGTGCGCTTGTCGCTGCCCGTGAGCCTCTCGATCTCTGCAAGGCGACCCTTGAGCTCGCCTATGGGGATGCTGACGGCGCCCTCGATATGGCGATTTGCATACTCCTCGCCCGTCCGCACGTCGAGCAACAGGCCCCCGGAGGCGACCAGCCTCCGGGCGAGCGCCGGATCGTGATCGGGAAGCCCGGAGGCGGCCGACGTCAGCGTATCTGCCGAGCACGCGGCGGGCTCGCTGCTGAACGCCGGGGCGAGCGCGAGCATGAGGGACACGGCGCAGGGAACAGCAATGAGCGTGCGCATGACCATCATGAACCCGTGTACCATTGCCCCGAACACCCGCAAGCGTGCGCTCGCACTCCCCAACTCCGCCAGCGTCAGTCGGGTCCTCCGCCAGCGTCAGAGGGTCGCCTGGTCGCCACGGACGAGGAGTTGAGTCGACCCGAGCGGCGGGCTCGACGTTCGGCCCGAGCTTGCTCACCCCTCCGGTGCCACCGGCAGCCCGAGCAGCCGACCGATCGCTTCGTGACCGATCCGGGCGGCCACCTCATCCCCGAGGGCGACGGCGCGGCTCAGGGTGCTGGCGAGCGAGGCGATCACGGCCGCCCGAAGCGACGGCTCGGTCATGGCGAGCTCCCCAGGCCCGGGGCTTGACCGTTGGACCCGGTTTGGGTCCATGCCGCCCGAGGGGATGCGATCCGTCGTCACGCTCTCCCCAGATCCCCGGGGAAGCGACGGATCGCGACGGTTCGCCCCCGCGGAACAGTCCCGCCAGAAACAGACGATGAGGCAGCCCTGAGGTCAAGGGCTTGAGCGCTCTGCTCGATCGACTGAGCTTGCAGCCGCAGGCCCTTGTTCTTTCCGGGACCGCCGCTCTTGGATCGCCGAGATTGATCCGGTGAGCGGTCGGCTCACCGCGCGCGAGCTCGCCTCTCGCTGCGCGGCACGTCCGCTGTTCGCGTGGTGAGGCGAGGGGGGAGCAAAACCTCTCGCGCGACCTTGGCGCCCGCCAGCCTTTCAAGGAGCAGCCGGACCGCTTCGCGTCCTATCGCGCCGACGTCCTGATCGACGGTCGCGACGGGATAGCGCAAGAGATCGGCCATCAGGATGTCATCGAATCCGACGACGTCGATCTCGTCGGGCACGGAGAGGCCGGCGGCGCGGATGGCCCGCAGGGTCCCGACAGTGGTGCAGAAATTTGCTGCGTAGACGGCCAGAGGTCCACGCAGCCGCTGGAGAAGCTCGACCATGCGCGTCTCGGCCTCTTCCGGGGTGGCCTCCTTCAACTCCTCGATGGCCGCCGCCTTGACGCCGCTCCGCGTCAACTCCGCCCGGAACCCGTCGAGACGATGTCGGTAGGTGGGGATGTCGAGCGGGCCGCCGATGTAGACGAGCGACCGATCCTTGTGCCTGAGAAGGTGGCGGAGCGCCAGCACCGAACCGGCGGCGTGATCGGTGCGCACGCACGCCACGTCGAGGTCCGGGACCGCCCGGTCGATCTGCACAAAGGGCAGTCCCTGCTTGTGCGCCGCGATGAGATCGCAATCCCCTCCGGAAACCGGGGACACGATGAGTCCATCCACCCGGGACTCGTGCAAGAGCTGCAACGCGCGACGCTGGCGCCCTGCGTTACCGGCCAGGTGGCTCACCACGAGGGCGTAGCCGTGGAGCTCGGCCTCGCGCTCGGCGCCGACGGCTATCCCGGCCCAGATCGGGTTCGACAGGTCTTCGACGGCGAGGGAGATCGCGTACGATTTTTGCTCCCGGAACGCCTGGGCCATGGCGTTGGTCCGGTAACCCAGCTTCTGGGCCAGCGTCCAGACCCGCTCCACCGTGGCGGCGCTGATGCGAAATTTCGCATGCTTGCCCGTCAGGACGTGAGACACCGTGGTCTGGGACAACCCCAGGCGTTCGGCGATGTCCTTCATACGGATCGGACGCAGACCGGGCACGTGCGGGGGGTCGGGGTCGGGGGGATCGTTCAAGCTCGCGCTCCCTTTAGCTAATTCGGATTAGCTGTTGACGCTAGCACGGACATGCATAGTATTGAAGCGGAATACGCGGTCGGTGTTTGCGGTCCCCCGCGCGCGAGGGAGCCATGGCAGCGATTCTACGGATCCACCAGACCATTCTGGTTCAAGACCGCCTGCTCCAGGAGACAGCGATGACACAGAGTGAACCGGTGATTTTGGGCTTCATGGGCAACCGGGGCTTCTTTCCGACGGAGTTTGCGGAGGACGGAGCGAAAGCCACCCAATCGGCTGTGGGCCATGTGCTCGGCGGGCGCGTGCGCTACGTCGAGCTCGGCAACGTCGAAACCTACGCCGACGCGCGCGCGGCCGCGGGCGTCGCCCAACAGTACCGCCGCACTCCCGACGGCGGCGGGGCCATTGGCGTCATCTGCTCGATGTACAATTTTTCCGATGAAAACGGGATTCGGGACTTTCTGCGGCTGGCCGACCTCGATGTGCCGGTGCTGCTGCACACCGAGCCTGACGTGCGCGGTCTGGGACGCATGGGACAGAAGGGCCGGCGGGACGGGGCGTGCGGGCGCTTTTCGGCCGCTAACGCGCTCCGCCACATCGGCTACCCGTACACCCTCACGTCCAAGCATTGCGAAGCCGTGAGCTCGGCCGCCTTCGCGGACGATCTCCACGCCTTCTACGCGAGCTGCGTTCTGGCATCGAAGTTCCGTCGCCGGGGCCGCGGCGTGCGCCTCGGGTTGGTGGGCTCGGGGCCCGACGCGTTCCAGACGGTCACCAACGTCTCCACCGAGCTGCTGGGGCACATGGGCCTGAGCACGGTCGGCCTGGAGCTGATCGCGCTCGATCGACAGATGCGTAAGGTCTCGCCGCGCGAGCTATCCACTCAGCTGGAAGCGGTCTCCGGCTACATGGCAGCGGCTGACGTTCCGCGCGCCTCACTGGAAGCGATCGCCCGGATGGGCGTCGTCTTCGATCGCTTCGTGAAAGAGAATGACCTCGACGGCATCGCGGTGCGCTGTTGGACGGAGATGCAGAAGTACCAGATTGGTGGAGAGGTGGGCGTGATGCCCTGCACCTGCATGAGCATGCTCTCGGACAAGCTCATTCCCGCCGCCTGCGAAACCGACATCGCGGGCTGGATGGGGATGTACATGCTCCAGTGCGCTTCCGGGCTCGTGCCGCTGCTCGGCGACTGGAACAACATGTACGATGACGAGCGCGAGGAGGTGGATCTCTTCCACTGCGGCGTTTGGGCGAAGAGCGTGATGCGCCCCGGCGCCCGCATCACCCGCCAGGAGATCCTGGCCACCCAGGCCGACATCGGCGCGGAGAACACCTGGGGCGCGGTCGACGGCGAGCTCAAGGCGGGCACCTGCGCTTTTCTGAGACCTTGCACCAACGCGCGCGAAGGCGGCGTGTTCCTCTACGGCGGGGTGGGCCGGGTCAGCGAAGAAGGCATCGACACTTTCGGCACTCGCGGCCGCATCCAGATCCCGCGCATTCAGGAGCTATTTCGCTATTTGACGCAGCCCGAGCGGGCGGTGGAGCACCACACCGCCCTCGTGGTCGGGACGCACAAGAACATCGAGCTGACGATGAAGGCGATTCGAGACGCGGTGCCCTACATCAATGCCCAAGCGGGCCTCAGCCGCAGCGGCCAAGCGCTGGTTGATTTCTACGAGCACAGCCAGGTGGGCGAGCTCTGAGGCCGCGCCGCCCCGCGGCACCCTGCGCGCGGCCAGGGCCCAGGAGATGGGGCGGGCGGTTCGGTCGATGCTTTCGCGTGTCGCTCGTCATGTCCTGTCATCCATCAGATGAATCTGGTGCCCCTCCCACCAGAGCCGCCGCCTCGCGCACAATCCTCTCGATCTCGTTCAAGATCACCCTCCCGGGCACGGCGCGCCGGCGCGGGCCCAGGTCTCCCACGCGGCGATGAACTCGGCGTGGGGTGTCGCCACGGGTTCGCGGCCAAAGCCAGGGTCCCAACCCCAGAGCACGAGCGGGTCGTCGTGGAGGTGGGCGCGCAGCGCCGCCATGTCCCTGCCGCCGTTGCGCGCTGGGTCCTTGATCTGCTCGCACAGCGCGCCCGGGGCGAGACCGACGAACACCATCGGCAGCTCGGGCGGCGGCATGTGCCAGCCGCTCACGACACCGGGCGGAACCGCAGCGCCGTAGCTGTCGGGCGGGTTCGCCGGCCCGTGGCACGCCGTGCACTCGGCGCCGGCCATGCCGTGGCCGGTGGGCCCGCGCTTCACGAGCTGCTTGTGAGGGTGGCTGTCGTTGCCCTGTAAAGGCACGTCGCCGGCAGGGTGGCAGTTCTGACAGCGGGGGTGTTGGAGGACGCCGCGCACGGTTTCGAACGCGGCGAGGCCGGCTTCGTGGCCGCCGGGAGAGGAGGGGCCGTGCGACCCCCCGGCGGTCTCTTCCCCGCACGCGGCGAGGAACAAGGCGAGAGCAAGGCAGGACCGGATCATGGTCAATCCCCTAGGCGAGGCGAAGTGGGAGGGAGCGCAGCCGCTGCTTGGTCAACGCGAACACCGCATTGGCCACGGCGGGCGCAACGGGTGGGACGGCGGGCTCGCCGATACCGCCCATCTCGGCGTCGCTCGGGACGACGTGGACAGCGACGCTCGGCATCTCGAACATCCGGAGTATCTCGTAATCGTGGAAGTTGCTCTCCTGGACCTTTCCATCGATGAGCGTGAGCTTGCCGTGAAGCGCCGCGGTGAGGCCGAAAGCGACGCTCCCCTGCATCTGCGCCTCGACAGCGAGCGGGTTCACGACCGTGCCGCAATCGACGGTGCAGGTGACCGAATGGACCCGGATACGCCCCTTATCGATGGAGACTTCGGCGACCTCGGCCACGACGGTTCCGAACGACTCGTGCACGGCGAGCCCGCGCGCGCGACCCTGGGGAGGCGCGGTGCCCCAGCCGGCCTTCTCGGCAGCGAGCATCAGCGCATTGGCGTGCCGCGGGTGGTCCTCGAGCAATTCGAGGCGATACTCGAGCGGATCTCGTCCGGCTGCATGAGCGAGCTCGTCGATCGCGCTCTCCATCGCGAAGGCGGTGTGGGAGTGACCGACCGAGCGCCAGGGCTGCACGGGGATCGCGGTCCTCGGCGAGTGCAGCGACACGCGCCGCGCCGGCACCCCTTCCAGGTAGGGTGATCCGGCGACTCCTTCGACCGAGGTGCCGTCGATGCCGTTCCGGACCACCACCGCCTCAAGGGGGGTGCCGGTGAAGATCGACTGGCCGACGAGCACGTGATCCCAGGCGACCGGCACGCCGCGCCCGCCGACGCCGACCTGGACCCGGTGGACGAAGGCGGGGCGGTAATAGCCGCCGCGGATGTCGTCCTCGCGCGTCCACACGACCTTCACCGGAACCCCGGCGGCCTTCGCGACGAGGACAGCCTCTGAGACGAAGGTCGACGTGAAGACGCCGCGCCGACCGAAGCCCCCGCCGAGGAACGGCGTGTGGAGCACCACCTTGTCGGGAGCGGTTCCGAGGAGGTTCGCCGCTGCGTTCTGGTCCAGCGTCTGCAACTGCGTGCCAGTCCAGATCTCGCAGCGATCGCCCTCGATCTTCACCGTACAGTTGAGCGGCTCCATCGGGGCGTGCGCGAGGTACGGCACCTCGTACTCCGCTTCGAATCGCGTCTCCGCGGCGGCCACCCCCGCATCGACGTTGCCCACCTCGACAGCGGTCGTGCCACGCGTCCTGGCCATCGCGTGAAAATCGGCGAGGAGCTCGACGGTGTCCACGCCACCGCCGTCGGGCCGTGTCCACACGACGTGAAGCGCATCGCGCCCGAGCTTGGCGGCCCAGAAATGCGCGGCGACGACGGCGACGCCGTTCGCCGTCGGGACGACCTTCTCGACGCCGGGCACCCTCAGGGCTGCCGCAGCGTCGAACCTCACGAGCCTGGAACCGAAGGCCGGCGGGCGGAGCACCATGGCCGTGCGCAGCCCGGGGAAGCTCACGTCCATCCCGAACTGCGCCTTGCCGGTGATCTTCTCCGGGGTATCGAGGCGGCGCACTTTGGTGCCAATCAGCCTCCAGTCCCTCGGCTCCTTCAGCGCCACCTCCTCCGCCGGGGTCAATTCCATCGCATCCGCAGCGAGCTCGCCGTAGGTCAGGCGATCTTCGCCGTGGAGGACCACCCCATTTTCGGTTCTGCACGCCGCCGGCGAGACGTTCCACCGGTTGGCGGCCGCGCGCACCAGCATCTCCCTCGCGGTCGCTCCGACTTTGCGGTACCGATCGAACTCGTATTTCATCCCCGACGATCCGCCAGTCATCTGGATATTGAGCAGCGGATGGGCGTAGACGGGCGCCGCCGGCGCGTGCTCCGGTCGTACCTTCGACCAGTCACAATCGAGCTCCTCGGCGATCAGCATCGCAAGCCCGGTCCAGTTCCCCTGGCCCATCTCGACGCGCGCGAGCTGCACGGTCACGGACTCGTCCGCTCCGATGCGCACGAACGCGTTCGGCATCGGGTGGAGCGTCTCCGCGTCCGGCGCGGCACGGGCTCTCGCAGGAACGTAGAAGCTGAGGACGAGCGCGGCCACCGAGCCCGCGGTCGTCTTGAGGAAGCCTCGTCGAGTGACGGTCATCGCTCACCTCGCTTGAGCCGCGACGCAAGATGCACCGCTTCGCGGATGCGAACATAGGTCCCACACCGACACAGGTGGGGTGACATCGCAGCATGGATGTCGGCATCGCTTGGATCGGGCTTCTTCTCGAGCAAGGCCGCTGCAGTCATGATCTGACCGGACTGGCAGTACCCGCACTGCACGACATCGGCCTCGGCCCACGCCCGCTGCACCGGGTGCGATGCGTCGCTCGACAGGCCCTCGATCGTCGTCACCGTGCGCGCCCCGACGCTCGACACCGGCAGAACGCAGGAGCGGGTCGGGTTGCCGTCGAGCTGGACCGTGCAGGCGCCGCACTGGGCCATGCCACAGCCGAACTTGGTGCCGGGTAACCCCAGCACATCGCGGAGCACCCACAGCAGGGGCATGTCTGGGGAGACGTCGATCTCGCGAACGGATCCGTTGATGTTGATCTTCATCATGGCTGCTTCGCTCGGTAGGGGTACACGAAATTCCATCGCATGGAGCTCACCCGCGAACATCGCGCCCAATTCCTGGATGCTCCCGTGGCGAGGGCCGGTTGCTTCGCACCTCCCTACGCCGTCATGGGCGACATGCTGGCGACTGCAGGGGTGCCCGTCAACGCGCGTTCATGGCAAGCCGTTTTCTATCCATGCAAAATGACGAGCGATGGCCTGGCGTCCCCGTCCCATTCCCCCGCAGCGCCGGCGGGCGTCTCCGCGCGGCGGCCGCGGGCGGGCGCGCCGAGTGGGGCCCCGCGACGATCGAGCCCGACGTTGTCGCCGGCGTCGCCGGCCTGAAGCAACGCTACGAGCGCGAGGTGCAAGTGCACGGCAGCGCGGGCCTCGCGCAGACGCTGCTCTCGCACCGCCTGGTCGACGCGCTGCACGTGCTCACGTCCCCGGTCGTGCTCGGCGCCGGCAAGCGCCTCTTCGAGCGCGTCGCGTCCACGGCCTTCGAGCTCCAGGCCGCGCGCACGACCGGGCGGGGCGTCGTCGTCAACACCTACCGGCGCGCGGGCGAGCCGACGTTCGGCTCGTTCCGGCTCGACGATTGAGCGGCCCCGCGCGACGCCCGGCCGCGCTCGCTCCCTTCGAAGGTCGTTCGGCCCGGGCCGCGTTCGGCGGCCTCGCAGGGCGCGGCAAGGGGGCGACCCGTGATCCTCGGCGTGCCCGTGCCCCGGTGGCTGGTGCGGATCGATCACGTCTTCCACTCCGCCGATCGGGTCACGATCGACGCGCGCACCGGGCCGGAGAGCGACGCGAGCGATCATCGAACGGTGGTGGTGACGCTCGCGCTCCATTGACGCACCCTCCGGGGGCGACTTGAATTTCCGGCCATGACCGTCGTTAGCCGCATCTTCGAACGACTCCTCGATCTCCCGCCGGCGGAGACGCGCGACATCGTGGTCGAGCGCGATCTCCCGGTGCCCATGCCCGACGGCGTCACGCTGCTCGCCGACCATTACCGCCCGCGCAGCGGCCCGAAGCGCCCCACGATCCTGGTGCGATCGCCCTATGGCCGGGCCGGCTTCTTCGGCCTCTTGTTCGGGCGGCCGCTCGCGGAGCGAGGGTTTCAGGTGCTCCTGCAGAGCTGCCGGGGCACCTACGGCGCAGGTGGGGAGTTCGATCCGTTCCGCAACGAGCCGGCCGACGGCGCCGCCACGCTCGCGTGGATCAAGGCGCAGCCGTGGTTCTCGGGCGAGCTGGTCACCTTCGGGGCGAGCTACATGGGGTTCGTGCAGTGGGCGATCGCCGCCGACGCGGGTCCGGAGCTGAAGGCGATGGCGACGCACGTGACCAGCTCCGAGTTCCGCAGCCCCATGTACATGGGCGGATCCTTCTGGCTGGACACGGCGTTGACGTGGACGCACATCGTCCACAATCCCTCGGAGTCGGTGATCCATGCGGCGCTCGCGATGATGAGGGCCGAGAAGCTCGTGCGCGCCGGCGCCGCGCGCCTGCCGCTCCGCGAGGCGGACACCGAGGTGATCGGCAAGCCGGCGAAGTTCGTGCGCGAGTGGCTGGAGCACGATCAGCCCGGCGATCCCTGGTGGAAGCCCGTGGATTTCAGCGAGCGCGTCCGCGAGGTGAGCGCGCCGGTGTACATGCTCGGCGGCTGGTACGACGTCTTCCTGCCGCAGACGCTCGCCGATTACCAGCGCCTCCGCGGCGCGGGGCGATCGCCGCACCTGACGATCGGGCCCTGGACGCACAACGATCAGCGCTGGCTGTCCGTGGCGATGCGCGAGTCGATCGCCTGGTTCCGCGCGCACCTCTTCGGCGATCGCAGCGGGCTCCGCGATCTGCCGGTGCGGCTCTTCGTGATGGGCGCGAACGAGTGGCGGGATTTCGCCGAGTGGCCGCCGTCGGGCTACGCGGAGGAGCGCTGGTATCTGCAGTCGGCGGGGGGCCTCTCCACGCGCGCGCCGATCGCCGCCGAGCCGGATCGATATCGCTACGATCCTGCGGATCCCACGCCCTCGGTGGGCGGCGTCAGCCTCAGCCAGAACGCGGGTCCGAAGGACAATCGAGCACTGGCGACGCGCGGCGACGTGCTCGTCTACACGAGCGCGCGGCTCGATCGCGCGGTGGAGGTGATCGGCCCGGTGAAGGTCGTCCTCCACGTCGCCTCCAGCCTGGAGCACACCGATTTCTTCGCGCGCCTCTGCGACGTGACGCCCTCGGGGAAATCGACCAACCTCACCGACGGCATCCTCCGCCTCTCGCCCGGCAGCCCGCCCGCCGAGGCCGACGGCACGCGCCGGATCGAGATCGATCTCTGGCCGACCGCCCACCGTTTCCAGCCCGGCCACCGCATCCGCGTGCAGGTGTCGAGCGGCGCCCACCCGCGCTTCTCGCGCAACACCGGGAGCGGCGAGCCTCTCGCCACCGCCACGCGCCTCGTCGCCTCAGATCAATCGATCTACCACGACCCCACGCACCCCTCGGCGATCCTGCTCCCTGTCGAGCGCTGATCGACCTGTCGGACCGCGCAGCAGCCTGTGAACCACCCTCCAACGGGTTGGCGCGACCGGGCGCCGCCTGTCTCGTCGGCGCGCCTTCCTTCCGGGAGCGCTCCATGCAGAACCTCGAGCTTTGGTTCGCGTCGATCGAGCGACGACCTAGCGCAAGCCCAGCTCGCGGCGCCGCAGGGCCCAGGGGCGTACATGTGTGCCCGTCTGATCGCCGACCGACGCCGCGCGCCCGGCGGCCAGGCCCGATTGCAAGGGGTCACGGTAGCCCGCTGCCATTATTTAGATCACAACGAGTCCGATAACATATTAATTTTATCGAATTTCCACACGCGAGCGACATCGCACAGGGGAGATTATGTCCACTCGACCCGACCTAGAGGCTGCAGAAGCTGAAGTTTTTTGACATCCACAAAGGCGCTTGGACTTCCTACCCGCCGGGGCCCCCGGCCGCGCGGCAACGTATGTCGGTCAATCCGCGATGGGCAGGGGCGCAGCAGGGCTGACGAGACCGGCCCTCCGCAGCTCGCGCCAGAAATGGGCCGGCACGACCTCGTTCAGCGCAGCCCGGTCCTCCGCGACGCGGCCCGGCTGGCTGGCGCCGGGAATGACCGCGGCCACGGCCGGATTGGCCAGCGCGAACTGCAGCCCCGCCGTCTTCATGCTGGCACCGTGACGGTCGGCGATCGTCTTGATCCGGGCGACCCTGTCGAGGATTTCCGGCCTGGCGGGCGCGTATTCGAAATTCGGGCCGCCGACCAGCGCGCCCGAACTGTACGGTCCGCCAACGACGATGCCCCGGTCCCAGGCCTTGATCACGCCTTCGTCGCGCAGCCGGTCGAGCGCCCTGAAGGCGCCCTTGCGCGTCGAATACCCAAATGGTATTAGGTCCTGGAAAAAGCCCACCTTGAGAGCGCTGTCTTTAAGGTCCGGCGTCCTCCGTCTCGACGATGACGGAGTCGGAACGTGCCCTCTGGTGCAAACAGGCCGTAAAATTGCTTCGGAAGTGCGGATCGAGCCTGGCGGGTCGTCCAGAAGGGAACTGATTCAGGGATTGCGTCGCTACCCTTGTCCACATACTGAAAGGAAGTACCGTGTTGCAGGCGATGTATGACGTGTTGATTGTTGGCGGCGGACACGCCGGTTTGAGCGCAGCCCTCACCCTCGGGCGCGCGCGTAAGAAGGTACTTCTGGTCGATGGTGGACCCGGCCGGAATCAGGCTGCCCACGCGGTACACAATTTCCTGTCTCGAGACGGTACTCCTCCACCGGTGCTCCGGAAGATCGGTCGGGAACAGCTCGAGCCCTATCAGACCGTTACCTACACGGAGGGGCGGGTATCCGAGTTGGTCCCAAGAGCTAACCAGTTTTGGGCTCGCTTGGAGGACGGTAAAGAAATCCTGTCGCTTGCCATCCTGCTCGCGGTCGGAATGGTGGATGAGCATCCGCGGATCGATGGTTTCGAGCGGTTCTGGGGTAAAACCGTTTTTGGCTGCCCCTACTGCCACGCCTGGGAGTTTCGTGACAAGCCAATCGCTGTCATCGAGTCAGGTCCCAAAGGTCTGGGTGCATCTCGTATTTTGAAAAACTGGTCGAGCGATGTCATCCTCTTTACTGGCGGTGTCACGGACCTCGACCCTGAAGCTCTCGATCGCCTCGAGAAAGCAGGGGGTGCAGTTATCATCAAAAAGCGGGTTCGTAGGTTTGTGGGGGACACCGCGCTGTCAGCCATCGAGCTGGAGGACGGGGAGCAAATCCCACGAGAAGCCGTCTTGATGTTTCCCAAGCAGCACCAGACGCCGCTCGTCCAGCAGCTAGGCCTGGATTTCACGGAGGATGGATTCGTCCGGGTGAACGAACAGAGAGAGACTTCGCAGCGAAACATTTATGCCGCTGGCGATCTGACCTCGCCTTCCCAGATGGCTATCGTTGCCGCCGCGGAGGGCACCAATGCGGGCATTCAAATCGTCGCTCGCCTTACCCCTTAAAGCCTCCTAGTAGCTGTTTTCCACACCGGATCGAGAAGCTGTGCTGATTCGAAAACTTGACGACAAGGATGCGTCCATTTGCACTGCGCTGGTGCGCCAGGGTGGTTGGAAGACCACCGAGGCGAGGTGGCGGCTGCTGCTCTCCGTCGGCGACGCTTTCGGTCTCGAGCTCGACAACGGTGAGTTGGCGGGGACGGTGATACTCAACCGATTCGACGCGCTGGCCGTCATTGCAATGATGTTCGTGAGCGAGGCCCATCAGCGGCGCGGTTTGGGGCGAAAGCTGCTGCAACAGGCGCTGAAGCAGGGGAACGACATCGTCGTTTATTTGTTCGCATCGAACATGGGACGGCCGCTGTATGAGCAGGTTGGCTTCATCGCGACGAGCGTGACCTCCGTGCGGCTCGAGGGTCGCGCGAGCTTGAGGCGTGCAGCCTCACGCGACGGGTTACGGAGCATGACCGCCGCGGATATCGATGAGATTTGCGCGCTGGACGAAGAGGCGCAGGGAGGTTCGCGCCGTCGCCTACTCAAAGCGTTGTTCGCCTCGTCCGACCGTGCGCTGGTGGTCGAGCGTGGCGGAGGGGTCGTCGGCTTCGGACTCTCGTCGTGGCCCACGAATATCCGCCAGCTCGGACCGATCGTTGCGCGGGCTGAAGAAGATGCCCGCACCCTTGCCACGGAGCTGGCTGCGGATGTATCCGAACCGCTGTGCATCGAGATTCTCTCGGACGAGCAGACGATGCTAGCCTGGGGGCAAGCCGCTGGACTCGCTGTCGTCGATAGTGTGCCGCTCATGACGCTCGCGGGGGCGCAGCTGCCGGGACGGCGCGGACTCATTCGCTCTCTTGCTGGCCGTCCCTTTGGCTGAGCGGGCTGAGCTCATGTGCTCGACGAACGCGCGCGCGCTCGCGATGGCGTGGCAGGTCCTGTCGATCCACGCGAAGGGAATCGCACCGCAGAAACGCCCATCGACGACGTTCTCCAGGAGCAAGGACCACTGGTACGCTCCGTGAGCGATGCTCACCTCCTCCCGAACACGCTGGAGGATCCGCGGATCGAGGCGCAATGACATGCGCTCGGCGTCTTGAGCTAGACGCTTTGCGGCGTACATCCTCGCGATCTCGGCGTGTAGCTCGCCGAGGAACTCCAGCTCTTCCCAGATCCTGTTTGCAAATGTGGCGTCGTGCGGAAGAGTCCGAGCAAGAACATCACAGAGCACCTCGCGTAGTCGCTCGGCCCTGTCCGTCTGCGGCATCCCCTGGAAATCGGCGTGACCTGCGAGCAGAGTCCAGATGTAGCGCCGGTACCTGCCTGTGCCGAATAGCCACTCCACGAGCTCATCGCGCAAGGCTTCGGCGGAGCTCCCGAAGAACGGCTCGGAGATTGTGCGGTTGGGTCGAACAAATGGCTCGCTATGCGCACGGCCATATTTCTCGGCGACGTTCTCGAGGCGGAGGAGTTCGCCAGCATGCTGGAGCGCTTGGACTGCATCTTGTCGCTTGATGTCTTGCGCGGAGAGAAATCTCAGGAGCTCCCCAGACTCATCCGCGACGCGCGCCTCGCGCAGGACAGCGCGCCACTGACGCTCGGGGTAGAACATCCGTGAGGCGACGTCGACGAGGCGCCGCCCAGACGGACGGTCCAAAATCTGCCGCCGGATAGCGTGAGAAACCGCGTACCGGACGTTGACCAGCGCCACGGAGACGGCGCGATAGTCGTTGTCTTGGTCTGTGCCGACCGCGACCTCGCCGTCGCTGCTCAAGACGCCCATCCGAAACGCTCGATAAACTAGCCCTATGCCTCGCATGCCGACCGGCCAGCACTCGGCGGCGCGCAGCGCGCCCATGCTCGACGCGCCGAGTACCAGCGCGCCATCGCGCACGATATCGATGACCTCGCGCGGGGAGACAGCAAGCTCGTGCGAGAACACGCCGTCGATGATGATGAAGATGGCACCGCCAAGCTCCCGATCGCGATACAGGTCTCCACGCACTACGGGGGTTCGAATCCGCGCACCAGGAAGCAGCTCAGCCACTGCGCTCGGTGAGATGCTCGGGCCGACGTAGACCCAAGGTGTGTCCGCGTGCGAGGTTTCGCGTTGCAAATGGGCAGATGTCACAGCAAGTGCCTCAACTGGCGCCAGGACGGACGCTCGCCGCAGCTGATCGGGCCACTCATCCCTGGCACGATGATGCGAACGACGGGGACCTGGAGATCGGACCGGGTAAGATCCGCGACGATGCAACGCGTGAACCCCGCGCTAGCTAGACGCTCGCAGACCTCCTCGAGGTCGTGCAGCAGGTCGCCCGACGAGCTGCTCCTGGCAGCGTCAAACGGGTGCAACTCTCGCGGATAATAGAAGTCGGCGAGTCTCTGCATAGTCCATGTGCGATCGATGGATTGGCCGCCTTCGAAGGTATCGCGCGCACCCTGCATCGTGACGACGCGGCTCTGCACGGCCTCGGTCACGGCGCGGAGGACGGCGCGTTGCGGGTCGAGATCGGTCCCCCAGCCCGCAAAACGACGCTCTGTCGCGCCGTGGAGGCTCGGAAATGCCGGGTCCAGGATGCCTGCGGCGAAGGTGGACACCGCTGTGCTGTTGATCAGCTCTCCGATCGCGAGCCGCAGCCCCGCGCGAGTAATGCGATCACGCCATTCCTGGCACTCACCCGGGATGGTGTCGAGATCTATCATCCGACACTGTGGCACGTCATGGTCGCCGGACTCGGCGACCTCATCACAGAACTCGTGCTGTGCCACAGTGTCGCGTTCTATTACTTCACACAGGGCGTGCAACGCCGCCTCCGTGTAAGTATTCCCCGATGCGAGGCCGTTCGTGTGGGGCCCCGGATAGATCCCATCGCTGCCGGGGGTGATTACCAGGTCGACCGGCACCCAGACGTGCTGCCGCTGGATCAGGTCGAACGCCATCATCCAAGAGCATGCGCGGTCTGGCCGGTACACGCTCCGGAACGGCAGATCGCAGTCCTCGAGGTTCAGCACCGCGTCGCCAGCGCTCTCGCGCTGCTCTTCGAAGGACGCGCGACGAACCTCAGTACTGGCGGGGAGGTCTTCCGCGCAGCACCGCTCGATGGCTTCCATGATCGCGCTCAGGCGCGCAGCGCGGTGCGTCAACCCCTTGCCTGCGTGGGTGGTGAGGTCCTTGGCGAGCGGCGTGACGGCCACCCAGCTTGGCAGCTCCAGATAGTCGAGCGGAGTCACGTCGACGACGCGCGTGATGGGTACCCGTCTGAGCAACGGTCGTACCCAGACCTCGGTGTCATCAAACGACCGCGCATGACCGGCGGGGCTCACGGCTGGTGTAGAGGTGAATCGATCGGCGGCGATCATCGCATTGCGACTCACTCTCAGGCAAGGATTGAAATAATTTTAGATTCGTTCAACGCATGCCAGAGCGGGTCCGCCGCAACTGTGGTTGCGGTGTCCCTGGAAAAATATACGGTCGATATGCCCATGTTGCTCAGGTGTCACTGACGAGAGAACGCTCAGCAGAGCGCGCTCCCTCCTGCCATGGAAAAGCCGCGAGGCACCTATCGTTGAGCATATGAAATTCGCGATGTTTCACCCTATTAAACGATCAGGGCTAGAGATCGGAATCACATCGGCATCAATCGATCGATGTGCCCCGCGACCACTCTCCTATAGGTCAGGAGAGACAGCTAGGTTCTGCTCAGGCGCAGACGCTCGTGCTACCCCTGACATTCGACTTGATCTTCATCGAACGCTTGGGCTGCACGACCTGAACCTGCTGGGCGTTACCCTGATTATTATGCATGATGATATTCCTTCCTAGTTCTAGAGTGGCGTGCAGGTCCGAGTGGACATGCAACCAGCTCTAGTGGGTTGCAGCAACATGGCAGCACCTTACTGCGCATGCACCTTATACCTAAAATACTGATATCGGCTTGTCAAGCTGAGCTTGAGCGGGTGTGCTCAGCGAGATGCCTCCGGCGACAAGGCCGTCGATCAGGGCGCGCATGGGCGTCATGTGACAGATGTGTTTCATTGGCTCGCTAATGTGCTTTTTTTTGGTCGGTTATGTTTCCAAACCAAGCGCGTGGTCGGGCGCAGGGATTCATTGGTGCATCTTGGCCACGCCGCAAGATGCGCTGTGGGCTCCGCAGTGGAGAGCCCGTTCCGTGGTTCATCGACCAGCGCGGAGGAATCATTCTCAAAAGCGGAACCGCTGTCAACGTCTAAGCGAGCGTGTCGTTTTTATGGATATCTCTGGTTGAGATGGAAATGGCAATCTGATCCTGGTCACCCGGTCAGTAGAACTGGCCTTGCCTCAGTCGGGCTCCGGAATTCGCTCGTGGGTCCCAGAGCTCGGCGAGGCGCGTGCCGCTCGCGACGTCGTCTCCCTTCACGGCAATCGCCAGCCTCCACTTGAAGATGTCGAAATTGTCGATGCGGCGAGCGAACGGATCCTCGAACACTGCGCCCACTGCTTCGCACCGCGCCGGGCTGCAAAAGAGCCGCAGCGCCGGCGCGCGACCCACGCGCTGGAAGGACGCGCCCGGAGCACCGCGGCGGATCATCGAGGCCACGTTCCATCCGCCGTGACGCCCTCTGCACCGGCGGGCCACAGATGGGTCCGCCGCAGCCCGAGGTCCGGAGACAGGCGCATCCAACCCGCCCCGCAACCGCGCCGGTATCATGTCCAGAGTATGCGGCGACACGGTGGGCGACGCCAGACAGCGGGCTGGAACGGCGGCGTTCCAGAAGTGAAACAATGCTATCGCTGCTGCGGGGAGTCGAGCCGGGAAGCGACGGCCCGGGCGGTGAATCTTTGCAGTCTTACGTGAGCCCGGGGTGCATCAGGCCATACATTTCTCTTGCGCGACCGCCGAAGATCGAGCAAGGATTGCGCTGTCGCATGGATTCGGCGTTTTGATGCTTCAATACGCGGCCTCAGCCGGATGATGCCCGGATCGATGTGTGCATTGGTAATTCTGGCATCAGGGAGTTGAAGGCCGGAGTAGCGTCAACTGCGCAGCGAGCATCGGGGCGAGCGATGCCGCCCAGTCGTGGAGTGTCATGCCGGCCATGTAGGTGACGATGCTCTCAAACGGTTGACTGCGATGGCGCGCGGGCGCCTGAGCACGATGCGTTGCGAAGACTCGACCGTTTGAGGAATTCTTTCGGCAAGGGGTATCTTGCCAAACCCTCTGTCGGAATCAGGGTGTTAGTTGCAACGTACAGGCTCACAATGCTGATCACTGTTCTCAGACAGAGGGCCTCGGCCCAGGCCGATCGCTGCGCGTTCGTGTTCCTCGACTACGAACACTCGCCGGCTGGCAGCTGTTCGTCGACCGCGATGACCTATGGTGAGCTCGACGTCCAGGCGCGCGCGATCGCCGCGGAGCTCCAGCGCCGGTACACGCCTGGCGACCGCGCTCTACTCCTACTCCGCTCGGAGAGGAGCTTTATAGCCTCTTTCTTCGGATGCCTCTACGCGGGTCTCGTCGCCGTGCCTTTACCGCCGCTGCGATCCGGGGCGTCGCAGCTCTGGCTGCGGGCCATCGCGGAGCAATCTCGGGCTTCCGTCGTGCTGGTGGACGGTCCATGGCAGGAGGACGTCGTCTCGCACGCGACGAGTCCCGCGGCGCAGGCTCTGGATTGGCTGCGCATAGACGAGATCGACCCCGCGCTCGCAGGAGCGTGGACGGATCCGCATGTCCACGAGGATGCGCTGGCCTTCCTGCAGTACACTTCTGGCTCCACGGGCGCTCCGAAGGGGGTGATGGTCTCCAATCGCAACCTGATGGTGACCTCCGCTGATCTGAACTGCGGCTGGGAGCACGATGACGACAGCGTGATGGTCACATGGTTGCCCATGTTTCATGACATGGGACTTATCTACGGTGTGCTCCAGCCCGTTTTCAGGGGTTTTGTCTGTCACGTGATGAACCCCAGGGCCTTCCTTCATGAGCCTTTGCGATGGTTGGAAGCGATGTCGACCCTTGGGGGAACGCACACCGCGGCGCCTAATTTCGCGTACGATCTGTGCGTTCGCCGATACCGCCGCGCAGCGCCGCGGCGGCTCGACTTGAGTCGCTGGCAGGTCGCGGTGAACGGGGGCGAGCCGGTCGACGCGGCGACATTGAGCCGGTTCGTCGAGACGTTCGGCCCCAGCGGTTTTGGTCCCCGCGTGTTCGCTCCGGGGTACGGGCTGGCCGAGGGGACGCTGAAGGTGGCAGCCTCGGCGCGAGACCAAGGACCGATGTTCGTCGCCGTGGACAAGGCCGCGCTCGAGCGCGGCGCTGTCGTCTTCGACAAACAGTCGCCGAGCTGTCGAACGCTCGTGGGGAACGGGGAGAGCCACGCCGGCGCCACGATCTTGATCGTGGACCCCGAGACGCAGCATCGCTGCCCAGCGGGCCGTGTTGGCGAGATCTGGGTCTCGGGGCCGATGGTCGCAGGAGGCTACTGGGAGCGACCGGACGTGACTGAACAGACGTTTCACGCACGTCTCTCCGGCGACGACGCGAGCGGCCCTTACCTTCGCACCGGCGATCTTGGCTTCCTCCACGAAGGTTCGCTCTTCGTGACAGGGCGGCTCAAGGATCTCCTCATTATCCGCGGGTGCAACCACTATCCCCAGGATATCGAGAGGACGGTCCAGACGTGCCACCCGGCCTTCCGGCCCGGCCGGGGCTGCGCCGTGAGCATCCAAGTCGAAGGGTCTGACGGCGAGGAGCGGCTGGCGGTCGCCCAGGAGCTCGACGAGGACGAGATCGGCCGCCTCGACCTCGTCGAGCTCGCGGCGACGGTGCGGCGCGCTGTCGCGGCGGAGCACGGCGTTCATGTCTCGCAGGTCGTGTTCTTGCATCCAGGCGCTCTCGTGAAGACCTCGAGCGGGAAGCTACGGCGCCGCGCGTGCCGTGATGATCTTCTCACAGGCCGGCTGCGCGAGGTCTGGCGCAGCGCTGTCGAGGACGACGACGAGGCGACGGTCGAGGAGCGAGCGCGCCAGTTGATCGAAGGCGCTCTGCTCGGAGCGTCTCGAGTCGGCGAGGGGTCACTCTACGAGCTCGGCCTCGACTCCCTCCGCGCTGCGGAGCTCGTCGCCCAGATCGCGCGCGAGCTGCACGTCGAGGTTCCGCTGCAGCGGATCCTCTCAGCAACCACGCTGGGCGAGCTGGCGAGCGCTATCTCAGGGCTCGTCACGCTGGAGCCCCCTCAGGTCGATCACGCGCCTGCGCTACAGCCTGCTCCGCAGGACCGACAC
The DNA here is from genome assembly GCF_051521455.1 of Sorangium sp. So ce887. Taxonomy (NCBI): domain Bacteria; kingdom Pseudomonadati; phylum Myxococcota; order Polyangiales; family Polyangiaceae; genus Sorangium; species Sorangium sp. So ce887. The sequence continues at coordinate 1,993,989 of NZ_CP150354.1, forward strand.
CGTCCCTTTCCTCTGTCCGATCTCCAGCAGGCGTACTGGGTCGGTCGCAGCGGGGCCTTCGAGTTCGGGAACGTCCGCGCCCATGCCTATCTTGAAATAGAGACGGCGTGTGACGATGTAAACCGGCTCAGCGCGGCGCTCCGGCGGCTCGTGGCGCGACATGATCTCTTGCGAGCGGTGATCCTGCCCAACGGGCAACAGCAAGTCCGCGAGCCTGAGAGTGTCGAAACCATCCCCGAGGTCGCCGTGTCGTCCGGCGATCCGGCGCAGCTGGCGATGATCCGGCGCGAGATGTCGGACGAGCTGGCGCTCTCGGATGACCATCCGCCCATCGAGATGCGGCTTTCGCGCAGCGCTCTCCACGGCTCGCGTCTGCACCTGCGCGTCGATCTCACGGTCGCGGATTTTCGCAGCCTCCTCATCTTGTTGCGGGAGCTACGAGCGCTCTACGACGACCCTGATGCGGCGCTGCCTGCGCTGGAGTTAACCTACAGAGATTACCTCCTCGCGATGTACGCGATCGCTGGATCCGCCGCGCATCAGCGGGCGCAGCAGTACTGGTGGAGTCGGCTCGACGCACTCCCGCCGGCCCCCGAGCTGCCCCTCGCCCGGAACCCCGGCTCGATCGCTCGACCACGCTTCACTCGGCGAACTCGGGTTGTCGAGTCCGGCGTCTGGTCGTGCCTCAAGGCCCGCGCGGCGCGCGCTGGACTTACCCCTTCGGCGCTCTGCCTGGCGGTCTTCGTGGAGATGGTCCGCACATGGAGCGCTCGCGGCGACTTCACGATCACCGTGACGACGCTGAGCCGGCAGCCGCTCCACCCCCAGGTCGACGATCTCGTAGGTGATTTTGCATCGACGGTGCTGCTCGCCGTGGACACGGAGCCTGGCGCGGATCTGCTCGCCCGCGCGCTTCGCCTGCAGCGTCGGCTCTGGGAGGATCTCGAGCACCGCGCGATCAGCGGGGTCCAGGTCCTCCGGGAGCGTGCCCGCAGGCGGGGAGCTGGCCGGTCGTCCGCCATGCCGGTGGTGTTCACGAGCACGCTGGGCGTGGATTCGCAGGGAGCGAGCCTCGAGTCCTTCGGTCGCCTGGTACACAGCGCGAATCCAACGCCGCACGTCTACCTGAGCAGCCATGTGCTCGAGAGCGGCGGGGCGCTCGTCGTCCATATCGACACCGTCGACGAGCTGTTTCCGGCTGGCTTTCCGGAGGAGTTCCTCGCTGCCTTCGGGGCGCTTCTCGAGCTTCTGGCCGGCTCGGATGCCGCCTGGCACGCCCAGCAGCGTCGGTGGACGCCGCCCGCGCAGCTGGCGCAGCGAGCTGCCATCAACGCGACCGAGCGCCCGCTGAGCGGCGATCGGCTCCACACGCGCTTCGTCGCGAACGCCAGGCTTCATCCGAACCGGACGGCGCTCCTCGCTCCGGATCGAACGCTCTCGTATGGCGAGCTCGCCCAGCGTGCCGGTGCGCTGGCGCTGCATCTCCGAGACCTCGGCGCAACGCCCAACACCCTGATCGCGGTCATCCTTGACAAGGGGTGGGAACAAACGGTCGCCGTCCTCGCCATCTCCATGTCAGGCGCCGCGTATCTCCCGATCGAGGCCGGGCTCCCGGCCGCGCGGCGCCGGCTCTTGCTCGACGAGGGCGGCGTGAAGATCGTCGTGACCCAGCAGGCGCTCGTAGCGAAGCTGGATCTCCCCGAAGGGTCGCGCGTCGTCTGCGTCGATGAGGTCCCGCACGCCCTGGAGATCCCCCGGATCGAGGACACGCAGACTCCGGATGACCTCGCTTATGTCATTTACACCTCTGGATCGACGGGTCGGCCGAAGGGCGTGATGATCGACCACAAGGGCGCCGTCAACACCATCCTCGACATCAATGATCGCTTCGCCGTGGGACCTGACGATCGCGTCCTCGCGATATCCGCGCTCGGCTTCGATCTCTCCGTGTATGACATCTTCGGGACGTTGGCGGCCGGGGCGACCCTCGTCACGCTCGACGCCGACTCCGCGATGGATCCCGCGCGGTGGGCCTCCGCCGTCGTCAAGCAGCGCGTGACCATCTGGAACTCGGTCCCTGCGCTGATGCAGCTACTCGTCGAGCGGGCGGAGGGGTCGCCTGCGGGGAGCGAGTCCGCGCTGCGCCTCGTCATGCTGAGCGGCGACCTGATCCCGGTGGGGCTGCCCGATCGGATCCGGGCCGCGTTCGGCGGCGCGCAGGTCGTGAGCCTGGGTGGCGCGACGGAGGCCTCTATCTGGTCCGTCGTCTACCCCATCGGGATCGTCGAGTCGGCGTGGAGGACCATCCCTTACGGCAAGCCGCTCTCCAACCAGGGGTGTCACGTGCTCGACGAGCGCCTCGAGCCCTGTCCCATCTGGGTCCCGGGCCGGCTGTACATCAGCGGCACAGGGGTCGCGCTGGGTTACCGCGATCAGCCATCCGAGACGGATGCTCATTTCGCGCTCGATCCGCTCACGGGACGCAGGATCTATCTCACAGGCGATCTCGCACGCTACCTGCCCGACGGCAACCTCGAGTTCCTCGGACGTGAGGACTTTCAGGTCAAGATCAATGGCTTCCGGATCGAGCTCGCCGAGATCGAGGCTGTCCTCGCGCGGAGCCCGGCGGTGCTCCAGGCCGTGGCGGTGGTCGATACGGCCCCCGGCGGCGAGCGGCGGATCGTCGCTTATGCTGTCCCGTCGAACGGCGAGTCACTCGCGACGCACGACGTCCTCGCGCACGCCCGGGCGCTGCTGCCTTCGTACATGGTGCCCTCGCTCTTGATCCCCATGAAATCGCTTCCGCTGTCGGCAAACGGCAAGGTCGACCGCGCGGCGTTGCCGCCTCCGTCCGTGTCGGTCTCGCCGCCACCCAATCGGGGCAAGACGACGGCGATGGAGCAGCGGATCGCCGCGGTGATCGCCAGCGTCCTCGGCGTCGGTGCCGTGGATCACCAGCAAAACCTGTTCGAGCTCGGAGCGACCTCGCTCCACATGCTCCGGATCCAGACCCGGCTGGCGAACGAGCTCGGGGTTGATCTGAAGGTCGTCGACCTCTTCACGCATCCGACAGCGGTATCGCTGGCCACGCACCTCGTTCGGGCGCCTGCCGAACGCGACCCGGCGGTGCGTGAGCTGGCCGAGGCGCAGAAGGCCTTCTTTCGACGGCGGCGACGCCGCGCAGAGGATCTCTCATGAAGGAAGCGCTCGAATCACCTGGGGCCGGACACATCGCGGTCATCGGCATGAGCTGCCGCTTTCCGGGTGCCAGCACGCCCGAGCAGCTCTGGGATAACCTCGCGGCAGGAGTCGAATCGATCTCCTTCTTCTCCGAGGAAGAGGCGCAGGCGGCGGGCGCGCCCGCGTCGGTCCTGGGGCACCCTCGGCACGTGCGTGCCGGAGGCGTCCTCCCTGACCTCGATCTGTTCGATGCACGCTTCTTCGGGATCAGCTCCGCTGAGGCCGAGCTGCTCGATCCTCAGCACCGCCTGTTCCTCGAGTGCGCCTGGGAAGTGATGGAGCGGGCGGGCTACCCGCCGCCCGGCCCACGCGCGCGCGTGGGCGTCTATGCGGGCGCGAGCAGCCTCGATTACCTGCGCTTCCATGCCCGACCCCTGCTCGACCCGAGCGAGCCGAACCGCTACTTGCAAGCCTGGCTCGCGAACGACAAGGACTATCTGGCGACCCGCGTCTCCTACCGACTGGGGCTCCAGGGGCCGAGTATCGCCGTGCAGACGGCCTGTTCGACCTCGCTGGTCGCCATCACGCTCGCCTGCCAGGGGTTGCTCAGCTACCAATGTGATCTCGCCATCGCCGGGGGCGCCGCCGTCTCGTTGCCGCAGCAGAGCGGCTATGTGTACGAGGAGGGGAGCATCCTCTCGCCAGACGGTCATTGCCGCGTCTTCGACGCGCAGGCGCAAGGAACGGTCTTCAGCAACGGCGCCGGCTCCGTGCTCCTCAAGCGGCTCGATGAGGCTATCTCCGACCGGGACTGCATCCATGCCGTCATCCGCGGCGGTGCCATCAACAACGATGGATCGCAGAAGGTGGGCTTCTCGGCGCCCAGCACCTCCGGGCAAGCGGCGGTGATCGAGATGGCCCAAGCGCTTGCCGACGTCGACGCGGAGACCATCACCTTGGTCGAGGCGCACGGCACTGGCACGGCGCTGGGGGACCCCATCGAGATCGCCGCGCTCACGCGCGCGTTTCGGGCCTCCACGTCGCGAAAAGGGTTCTGCGCCGTGGGATCCGTGAAGGCCAATCTGGGCCACCTGAACGCGGCCGCCGGGCTGGCCAGCTTCATGAAAGCGGTCCTCGCGCTCCAGCACAAACAAGTCCCGCCGAGCTTGCATTACAAGAAGGCGAACCCCGACATCGACTTCGAGAACAGCCCTTTCTACGTCCCCACGCGCCTCTCCGCGTGGGAGACCGATGCTGTGCCGCGGCGCGCGGGCGTCAGCTCGTTCGGAATCGGCGGGACGAACGTCCATGTGGTGCTGGAAGAGGCGCCCCCGCGCGCCCCGGTCGGTCCGGGTCGTGGATGGGGTGTCCTCACGCTCTCCGCGAAAGACACGGTCGCGCTCTCCGCGCTCGTGCAGCGCTATCTCAGCCACCTGCACGCCAGCGAGCAGGCGCCGATCGAGGACGTCTGTTTCACCTCCAACGTGGGGCGCCCGCATTTCGCTCACCGCATCGCGATCGCGGGTGGTACGCGTCGACAGATCATCGAGAGGCTGGAAGCGTACTGCGCGTCGCCTCCACCCGGCGTGTCGTCCGATGCTGGGCCCGTGGAGGTTGCGTTCCTTTTCGGCGGCCGGGCGCCAGTCCATCCGGCGATCGTCGAGGATCCGACGTTTCGCGGCGCCGTGCAGCGATGCGGCGAGTTCCTGCGGCGGCGCCTCGGCCGCTCGATCCTGTCGACCCCTGAGCCCGGTTCTCCGGACGCGATTCTTCATGCGGAGTTGACCTCCTTCTCGGCAGGCTATGCGCTGCTCGAGCTGTGGCGCTCCTGGGGGGTCGAGCCGGTCGCTGTCCTCGGCGTGGGCACGGGTGGGTGTGTCGCCGCCGTCGCCGCCGGGGTGCTTCCCCTCGAGGAGGCGCTGGAGCTCGCTTTCCTGCGGGGCCGAGTCCTGGCCGCGGCGGGATCGCGCGAGATCACGCCGGAGACGCTGAAGGCACCGGACGTCCACCCGCGCGTCGCCGAGCTTGTCCGCGCGATAGATGCGATGTCGCTGAGCGAGCCCCGAGTCGGGTTCGTCTGCAGCGCCACGGGCGAGACGCTCGACCGCGGCGCGCTCGGGCAGGCCCACTGGCTCCGCGCGTTCAGCTCCGAGGAGGTGGCCTGCGAGGCCTGGGAGACGCTCGATGCGCTCGGAATCGGGGCGTGCCTGGAGCTCTCCTCGCACCCCGTGCTATCGGCCGCGGCGCGTGAGCAGGGGCTCGCGTCACGCTGCGTCTGGCTCGCCAGCCTGGTGCAAGGTCTGCCGAGCTGGCAAAGCCTGCTGGAGAGCGTGGCGGCGCTCTACATGCGCGGCGCATCCATCGACTGGCAGGGCGTTCACCGCGACCAGCCCCGCTCCCGCGTTCTCCTGCCCGTCTATCCGTTCCAGCGCAGGCGCCACTGGCTCCCGGTTGCGAGCGCGGAGGTCGCCCCCACAGCCGCCGGGGAAGACCTGTTGCTCGGCAGGATGACCCGCTCCCCGCTCCTCGCGGAGACGCTGTTCGAGGTCGTTCTTCGCGCGGACAGGCCGTCTTTTCTCCCCGATCATCGTGTGTACGGCGAGGTCGTCGTGCCCGGCGCGTGCTTCGGGGCGATGTTCCTCCGCGCGGCACGGGTGGCGTTCGACCGCGACGACGTCGAGGTCGCCGATCTGTGCTTTCCCGAGGCGATCGTCCTTCCCGATGGCGAGGCACGCACGGTGCAGATCGTGCTCGAGCGCACGGCCCATGACGGCACTCCCGCGCGCCTGATTCGCCTCGCGCCGGGCGGGCACGGGGCGAGTCCCGGATGGTCGACCTCTGCGACCGCTGTCCTGCGCGCGCGAGGGCATCGCCCGCGGGAGCAGGGGCCGTCGCTCGCGGAGCTCTCGAGGCTGTGCCTGGAAGAGGTGCGGACAGCGGAGCTCTACGAGGCGCTCGCCAGCTGGCATGTGCAGCTCGGTCCGAGCTTCCGGTGGGTCACGTCGATTCGCAGAGGGAATCAAGAGGTCGTGTGCCGCCTGAACGCGCCGATCTCCGCGGGCGAGCGGGAGGCCTACCGGCCGCATCCGGCGCTGATCGACGCGTGCTTCCAGGTCCTCGCGGCCACGATCCCTGCGGCGGGAGGCGACACATTCGTGCCTTTCCGAGTCGACCGGCTCTGGCTCTCCACCGGCTACGACGATCGTGAGCTCTGGTGCCACGGCAAGCTGCGCGACGCCTCGGGCGCGGATGACAGGATCATCGGGGATCTGAGGCTCTTCAGCGCCGACGGCGAGCTCGTTGGCGAGATCAGCGGGCTGGAGTCGAGGAGGGCGTCCCGGCGGACGCTGCTCCGCGCGGCCCGCGGTCCAGTAGCGCACGCGGGCTCGCTGCTCCACGCGATCCGGTGGCGCGTGGCGCCCTCGACCCGTGCCGCCGATAGCGCGTCCGCCTGGATCGTGTTCGTCGACGCGCGCGGGCTGGGCGCGGAGGTGTGCGATCTCCTCCGCGCGCGCGGCCATCGCTGCGCCGTCGTCGAGCGTGGCACGTCGTTCGAGCGGCTCTCCGCCCTCCATTACCGGATCGGCTCGTTGCTTTCGGACATGGAGCGGCTCCTGGACGAGGCAACAGCCCAGCTCAAGGCCGCTCGGGTCGGCGTCTTGCACCTCCAGAGCGTGGACGCAGCGCCGGTCGACGAGATGACGAGCGCCTCGTTGATCGAGGCGCAGGAGCTCGGGTGCCGCACGGCGCTGAACCTCGTTCAGGCCATCGACAGGCTCGCGGGGCCGCCTGCGCTTCGCCTTTACCTGGTGACGTGCGGGGCGTGCTCGGTGATCTCGGACGGCGCGCCGGACGATGCTCCGGTGCAGGTCACGCAAGCGTCGCTCTGGGGTCTGGCGCGGGTGATCGCCGCCGAGCGACCGGCGCTGCGCTGTACGATGGTGGATCTGCCGCATCCGCTCGATCAGAGCGGCGCTCGCGCGTTGCTCGACGAGCTCGCGGCCGACGACCCGGAGCAGGAGGTCGCCCTGCGGCGGGGTGATCGGTTCGTCCCGAGGCTGGTCCAAGCGAGCGCGTCGACCACGGACGCGGAGCCCGCGCGCGTGCGCGCCGACGGGAGCTATCTCGTCACCGGCGGTCTTGGCGCCCTCGGCCTTTACGTCGCTGCGTGGCTGGTCGAGCAGGGAGCGCGCCACATCGTGCTGGCTTCACGCAGCCGCGCGTCCGCGAGCGCGGCGAGCGCGCTCGACGCCCTCGAACGGGCAGGCGCCAGCGTCGTCACAGCTCAGCTCGACGTGACGTCGGAAGACGACGCAACCAGGCTCGTCGCTCGCTTCGGCGCGGATTGGCCGCCCTTGTGCGGCGTCGTCCACGCAGCGGGCGTGCTCGAGGATGGGAGCCTGGTCAACCTCGACTGGGAGCGCTTCCGCGCCGTGCTCGCACCGAAGGTGGACGGGACGTGGCTCTTGCACCGGCTCACGCAGGGGCTGCCCCTGGATTTCTTCGTCTGCTTCTCCTCCATGTCCTCGGTGCTGGGCCCGCGTGGTCAGGCCAGCTACGCCGCGGCGAACGCGTTTCTCGACGCGCTCGCGCATCAGCGCCGAGCGCTCGGGCTGCCGGGCACGAGCATCAATTGGGGGCCTTGGGCTCGTGCCGGGATGGCGGCCAGCTTGAGCGAGCGCCTGGCACGGCGGATCGCCGATGCCGGCGTCGAGCCGCTCGATCCAGAAGAGGCGTGCCGGCTCTTCGGCCAGGCAGCGGCCGGCAAGGAGGCCCAGATCGGCGTCGCTCGCGTCGACTGGCCAAAGTACCTGGCGCGGTTGCCGGATGGCGCGACCCCTGCAGTGCTGCGTGGCCACCGCGCCGCGGAGGGCGCGCAGCAACGAGAACGAGGCTTTATCGACGAGCTTCGACGCGCGCCAGCGGACAACCGGCGGGCGCTGCTCGAGGAGCATGTCCACGCTCGGGTGGCGGCGCTGCTCGGCGTGGAGGCGGGCGAGCGGCTCGCCCGCGATCGAAGCCTGTTCGACTATGACCTCGACTCCCTGCTGGCGACCGATCTGCTGAGCCGGCTCGAGACGAGCCTCGGGATCACTCTGGGGGCCACGCTCCTGTTCCGTCACCCGACGATCGAGGGGCTGACCGATCACCTCATGACCGCACTGTTCGGCGCGAAGCCTCGCGAGGCGGCTGGCGCGCCCCCTCCTGCCGCCCCCTCCCGCGCCGTTCCCCCCGCGATCCCGGCGGCATCCGACGCGCTCGACGGGCTCTCACCCGAAGAGATCTTGGACCTTTTATCGAGGAAAATCGAGGAGCTGCATGGCAGCTGAGCAGACCGAGGCCTCGCCGAAGCAGGGCATGAACGAGGGCGCGAGGAGCCGTGATCCGATAGCCTTGTTGAAGGCCTCGTTCATCGAGATCGAGAAGCTGCAGCGGAAGCTGGACGCCGCAGAGGCCCGGGCAACAGAGCCGATCGCGATCGTCGGCGCGGCTTGCCGGCTCCCTGACGGCATCGAGACGCCCGAGGATCTCTGGCGTCTCCTCCTGGAAGGCGTCGATGCCGTGGTCGAGATCCCGCGAGATCGCTGGGACATCGACGCCTACTTCGACCCCGACCGCGATGCGCCGGGCAAGGTGTATTGCCGCAATGGCAGCTTCCTGGATCGCGTGGACGAATTCGACGCGGAGTTCTTTGGCATCGCGCCGAGGGAAGCAAAGGCCATGGATCCCCAGCAACGGCTTCTCCTTGAGGTCGGCTGGGAGGCCCTCGAGCGCGCGGGCATCGCCGTGGAACGGCTGCGAGACTCGCGGACCGGGGTGTTCGTGGGCATCATGCATCAGGACTACTCCCGGCTCCTGTCGGATCCCGACGCGCTGGACATCCACAGCGGAGCCGGCAACGCGGTGAGCATCGCCGCGGGGCGGCTCTCGTATGTTCTCGGGCTGCAAGGGCCCGCGCTTACCATTGACACGGCGTGCTCATCATCTCTCGTCGCCATCCACATCGCCTGCCAGAGCCTCCGGGCACGCGAGTGCTCGCTGGCGCTCGCCGGCGGTGCGAACGTGAACGTGTCGCCCATCTCGACCATCGTCGAGTGCCGTGCGCACATGCTCTCGCCGAGCGGTCGCTGTCGTGCGTTCGACGCTTCGGCAGACGGGTTCGTGCGCGGGGAGGGCTGCGCGATCGTGGTCCTGAAGCGCCTGCACGACGCCGTCGCGGATGGCGACGATGTGCTGGCGGTGATCCGCGGATCCGCGGTGAACCACGACGGCGCGAGCGGCGGGCTGACCGTGCCGAGCGGCGCCGCGCAGGAGGCATTGATCCGCACCGCGCTCGAAGGCGCGCAGGTGAAGCCGAACCAGGTGGGCTACATCGAAGCGCACGGTACCGGCACGGCGCTGGGCGATCCGATCGAGATGCTCGCGCTCAGCGCAGCCGTCGGCGAGGGCCACACGAAAGACCGCCCGCTGCTCGTCGGCTCGGTCAAGACCAACTTCGGTCACCTCGAGGGCGCGGCCGGCGTCGTCGGTTTCCTCAAGGCGGTGCTCGCGGTCAAGCACGGCGAGATCCCGGCCAGCCTTCATCTTCACGAGCCCAATCCCCACATTCCGTGGTCCTCGCTGCCGGTCGAGGTCGTGTGCCAGCACATGCCCTGGCCCGAGGGCGACGGGCCCCGGATCGCCGGGGTGAGCTCGTTCGGCTTCAGCGGCACGAACGCCCATGTGGTCCTCGAGGAGCCCGGCCTGCACGCGCGACGCCAACCTTCGGTCGCGAGGCACGAAGCGGATCCGGTATCGCCGCACCTCCTGGTCCTCTCGGCGAAGACGGAGCCCGCGCTCGCGCAGCTCGCGGCTCGATACCGCGTGATGCTCGGCGCAGCGCCGACCGTGAAGCTCGCGGACGTCTGCTTCTCTGCCAGCACGGGTCGCTCCCATTTCCGCCACCGGCTCGCTGTGGTGACCTCCTCGGTCGCCGAGCTCTGCGAGCAGCTCGCCGCGTTCTCCCGCGGCGCGCACGCGCCGGGCGTGACCGCGGGGGCCTCGGTCGCCACGCGGTCGCTGAAGATCGCGTTCCTCTTCACCGGGCAGGGCTCCCAGGTGCGCGACATGGGTCGAGGCTTGTACGAGACCGAGCCGGTATTTCGCGCGAGCCTCGATCGGCTCGACGCCTTCGCGCGCCCGCACCTCGGCGTTCCTCTGGTGCACATCCTCTTCCCGGAGCCCGGCGCAGCGCCGCTGCTCGACCGGACGGAGTACGCGCAACCAGCGCTGTTCGCCCTGGAGATCGCGCTGGTCGAGCTCTGGAGGTCGTGGGGGATCGAGCCCGCCGTGGTGCTCGGGCACAGCCTGGGCGAGTACGCCGCAGCGTGCGCGGCTGGTGTGTTCAGCGCGGAGGACGGACTGCTCCTGGTGCTGCGCCGCGCGCGGTGCATGCAATCGGTCGACGATGGCGGGGAGATGGTCGCGGTGCGCGCTGGCGTGGTCCTTGTCGAGGAGGCGCTTTCGTCCTGCGCCGGGGACGTGGCTATCGCCGCGATCAACGGCGACGCGCAGACCGTCATCTCCGGCCGGCGCGCCTCGGTCCAGCGGGTCGTGTCCACGCTGCGCGAGCGCCGGATCGCGACGGTCAAGCTGAGAACGTCGCGCGCGTTCCACTCGTCCATGATGGACGCGATCCGCGACGATTTCACCCGGGCGATCCGCGACATCCCCCACGCGTCGCCTCGCCTCACGCTGATCTCCAACCTCACCGGGCGTCCGTTCGACGGTGAGAGACCATCGGCCGAGTACTGGAGTCGGCATCTCCGCGCGCCGGTGCGGTTCGCCGACGGGTTGGACGCGCTCCACGCGCAAGGTTGCGACGTGCTCGTGGAGATCGGCCCGGGCTCGACGTTGCTCGAGTTCGCGCGCGAGCGAGCGCCTGACGGATCTGGCGTTCGCCTGCCGAGCTTGAGCCCTGTGCTGGGAGACCCCCGCTGCATCCTTACCAGCCTGGGCGAGCTGTACGCCCGCGGGGCGCGGGTGGACTGGAGCGCCATCTACCGTGATCGCGGCGGCGCGCGCGTGGATCTTCCCACCTACCCGTTCCAGCGGCGGAGGTACTGGGTCGATGCACAGCGCCCCCGAGAGCGGGCAACGGAGGCACCAGGCCAAGGGAGCCCGGTGACGCGGCTCCTGCAGCAGGAGCGCGCGCGGGAGCTGGCGGGCCTGCTGCACGACAGCGAGGCGCTCCAGGAGGTGGATCGTGCCCTGCTCACCAGGGTGGCTGACGCGCTGGTCCATGAGCACCAGCGTCGGCTTCCTCGTCCTGTCGATGGATCGCTGTACGAAGTCCAGTGGAACCCGTCGCCGCGCCGACGCGCCGACGCGCCGCGCGCTCCGACCGGCGATCAGCGGAAATGGATCCTCTTCGTGGACGAAGGCGGCGTGGGGGACACGCTCGCAGGCGTGCTGCGGCAAGGCGGCGACGCGTGCCGGATCGTGCGGAAAGGCACGTCCTTTCAGGAGCGTGGCGGCGGAGAGTGGCAGATCGCGCCGACCGAGGCGTCGCACGTTGAGCGCCTCTGGGCGGCGCTGCAGGAGGAAGCGAAGGACGCGTCCGGCATCGTTCACCTGTGGAGCCTCGATGCGCGCTGTCCTGCCGATGCGTCGACCGAGGCGATGCGCCTGTCGTGCGGCAGCGCTCTGCACCTCGTCCAGGCGGCCGCGAAGCACGCCTCCACGGTGAAGATCTGGTGGGTCACGCGGGGCGCGGTCGCCACGGAGCGTGATGGCGCGCCCGCGCTCGCCCAGGCCCCGCTCTGGGGGATGGCCCGCACCATTGCGCTCGAGCACCCGGAAGGCTGGGGTGGGCTCGTCGATCTGGCGCCGACGGCAGAGGCGGGCGAGGAGACCGCGCTCGCCGCGCAGCTCTGCGATCCGGCCGGTGACGACCAGGTCGCCTTGCGCCGCGGCCGCGTGTATGTCGCCCGCCTTCGCCGCTACGCGCCCCCGCCGACGCCCGCCGTGGCGATCCGCGATGATGCGGCGTACGTGATCTCGGGCGGGCTCGGCGCGCTCGGTCTCCATGTCGCGACGTGGCTGGTCAAGCGCGGCGCGCGCCACCTGTTCCTGTTCGGGCGCAGCGCGCCCTCGCCCGCCGCGGAGCAGACGCTCAACCTCCTGCGAGCGCGTGGCAGCCAGGTCCACGTCATCGCGGCGGACGCCGCGAGCGAGCGAGACGTCGCCCGCGTGCTGGACGAGGTGCGCGCCGCTGGCGTCCCGCTCAGGGGTATCGTGCATGCCGCAGGGACCCTCGATGACGGGGTGCTGCCTCTCCAGGACTGGGAGCGATTCCACAAGGTGTTTGAGCCCAAAGCCCGTGGCGCGTGGCTCCTCCACGAGCTCAGCCGCGGCAGCGCGCTCGATTTTTTCATTCTGTTCTCGTCCGCGACAGCGCTCCTCGGCTCGCCCGGGCAAGCCAATTACGCTGCTGCCAACGCGTTTCTCGATGCCCTCGCGCACTACCGGCGCGCGCACAGCCTCCCGGCGCTCAGCGTCAATTGGGGCCCCTGGGGAGAGGCCGGTATGGCGGCGCGCGTCGAGGTAGAGCGGAGAGGTCGACTTGAGAGGAGCGGCGTCGACGCGCTTTCCCCCGAGCGCGCGCTGCAGGCGCTTGATGAAATCGCCGGCAGCGCCCACCCCCAGATCGGGATCTTCGACATCGACTGGCCGTCGTTCGGGGCCCGGCTGCCCGCGACGCAACAGCGCTCTCTTCTCGCGGAGCTCCTCCCGCGCGCCAATGCGCCGCGCGCACGGCTCGAAGACCCGCCCCGGGATGTGCTCAAGAGGGTCCTGCGCGCCCCGGCAGCGGAGCGCGCGTCGGTCCTGCGCGCCCTCGTCGCGGAGCAGCTCGCCGGGGTCCTCGAGCGCGAGGACGCGGAAGCCATCGACGCGAAGACATCGCTGATCGAACTCGGCCTCGACTCGCTGATGGCGGTGGAGCTCAAGAGCTGGCTCAAGGCCTGCTTGGGTGTCGACGTCCCCCTTGAGCTCTTTATCAACGGATCAACGCTGGAGAACCTCGCCGAGCGAGTCACCGCCGAGCTCGCGCTCCGTGAGCTCGTCGTCTCAGGCCCACAAACCACCGGGCCGACCGACGCGTTCGAGATCATCAAACTATGATACCGTCTGAGCTCATCAGCGAGCTGTCCAGCCTCGGCGTGCGGCTCTGGGCCGAGGGCGATCAGCTCTGCATTCAGGCACCGAAGGGCGCGCTGCGCCCGGATCTGCAGCGCCAGCTCGTCGAGTCCAAGGCCGCGGTGCTCGCGCTGCTTCAGGGCAACGTCGATCGCGCGGCCTCGCCGATCCTCCGGGAGGCCGGCGCCGAGCCGGAGCTGACCGATGCTCAGCGGCGCATCTGGTTCGTTCATCAGCTCGCAGAGCAGAGCGCGCTTTACAACGAGCGCATGGCGCTGCGTCTCACCGGCGCGCTGGACGCCGGGGTGCTGGCGCGGTGTCTGACCGAGATCGTTCGCCGGCACGCGATCCTCCGGTGGACAATCCGCGAAGAGCTCGGCGTGTTGAAGCCTGTTGTCGCGGCGTGCGCCCCGGTCCAGCCAGCCGTCTTGGACCTCTCAGCGCAACCACAGTCCCTGCAAGCCGAGTCCGTCGAGCGCATCCTCCGGGAGGACGTGCTGCGGCCTTTCTCGCTCGAACGGGGGCCGCTGTTTCGCGCTGCGCTGCTGCGGCTGGGTCCCGCGTTGAACATCCTCGTGTTGACAGTGCACCACATCATCTTCGATCGCTGGTCGACGGGGATTTTCCTCCGGGAGTTTGTGGCGCTCTACGAGGCTTTCTCCTCGGGCAAGGCATCTCCGCTCCCTGATGTACGCCTCGACTACGCCGATTACGCCAGCTGGGAGCGCAGGCGATCCGCGGATGTGTCGTTCGAGGAGCAGCTTGGCCGGTGGAAGCAGCGGATGGCCGGAGCGCCGCCGCTGCTCGATCTGACCCAGGGCCAGCTGCGCCCCATGGTCCAGGGGTTCCGCGGGGGGAGCGTGCGAACCCACCTCAGCGCGGAGTTGACAGAGCAGCTCAGGGCGCTCGGGCGCCGGCACGGCGCCACGCTCTACATGACGCTGCTCGCCGTCTTCAAGGTGCTGCTCGCCCGGCGCTCCGGCCAGGATGACATCGTCGTGGGCTCTCCGGTCGCGAACCGGACGCGGCCCGAGACCGAGTCGATGCTGGGCCTCTTCATTAATATACTTCCGCTGCGTACGCATCTCGCAGGCAATCCGAGCTTTGTCGAGGCGCTCGAGCGCGTCCGTCGCGTCGCCTCCGACGCCTTCGACGACCAGGAGGTGGCGTTTGCGAGACTGGTCGACGAGGCCCAGGCGAATCGGACGTTGAGCTATCACCCGATCGTTCAGGTCCTGTTCGCGCTTCACAACGTGCGCCTACCGAAGATCGAGCTGCACGGACTCACGGTGACGCCGCTGGAGATCGACAGCGGCATGGCGCGGTTCGACCTGTCGCTCGTCGTGGAGGAGGTTGATCGGGGGCTCTCGGGCGTCTGGGAGTTCAACGCGGACTTGTTCGACGTAGCGACTATCCAGCGGATGGCGGAGAGCTTCGAGGAGCTCGTGCGTGGGATCGTGGCCAATCCAGCCCGGCGTATCGACGAGCTGCCGATGCTCACGACCGCGGAGCTATCTCAGCTCGAAGCGTGGAACGACACGGCAGCAGACCCCCGATCCGACAAGCTCGTTCACGCGCTGATCGAGGAGCAGGCGAACAGGACGCCTGACGCCGTGGCCGTGGAGAATGAGCAAGGGAGGCTGACCTATGCGGAGCTCGATGCTCTCGGAGAGCAATTCGCCTGTCGCTTGCGCGCGCTCGGTGTAGGGCCCGACGCGCGGGTAGGGCTCTGCGTCGAACGCTCTTTGGGGATGGTGATCGGTGCCGTCGCCGTGCTCAAGGCTGGCGGCGGGTACGTCCCGATGGATCCGAGCGCGCCCGCGAGTCGTCAGGAGTACATCGTCGGAGATGCCGGGATCTCCGTCGTCGTCACGCAATCGAGCCTCGCTGGGCGGTTCACCGAGACCGCCGTGAGCACGTTGCTGATCGACGACCCCCGCGCGTTCGTCGCGCTGGAGACCCAGCCGCCCCCGCCCGTCGTCACGCCAAACCACCTCGCGTACGCCATCTACACCTCCGGGTCGACCGGCCAGCCGAAGGCCGTGATGGTCGAGCACCGGAACGTCGTGAACTTCTTCACGGCGATGGACCGGATCCTTGGCGAAGGGACGGGCACCTGGCTCGCGCTGACGAATTATACCTTCGATATCTCGGTCCTGGAGCTGCTCTGGACGTTGACGCGCGGATACAAGGTGGTGCTGGTCCGCGGTGACGACGTGATGCCAGCGCGGCCCCGGAGGACGCCGACGCGCCCCATCGCCTTCAGCCTCTTCTATTTCGCGAGCGCGGCGAGCGATAGGGCGGCGAATCAGTACAGGCTGCTCCTCGAGGGGGCGCGCTTCGCCGACCGAAACGGGTTCGAGGCCGTCTGGACGCCCGAGCGCCACTTCGGCACCTTCGGCGGGCTTTATCCGAACCCCGCGGTGACCGGCGCCGCGATCGCCGCGATCACCGAGCGTGTCGCCATCCGCAGCGGCAGCCTGGTGATGCCGCTCCACAACCCCATCCGCGTCGCTGAGGATTGGGCCATGATCGACAACCTGTCGCACGGCAGGGTTGGGCTCTCCTTCGCCGCAGGCTGGCAGCCGGTCGACTTCGCGCTCGCGCCGGAGAGCTACGTGAATCGCAAGGAGGTGATGTTTCAGGGGCTCGACGTGGTGCGGCGCCTGTGGCGCGGAGAGGCGGTCTCTGTAACCTCGGGCGACGGCTCGCAAGCGGGCGTGAGGACGCTGCCGCGCCCCATTCAGGCCGAGCTGCCGATCTGGATCACGGCGGCGGGAAACCCGGAGACGTTCCGTCGTGCGGGCGAGCTGGGGGCCAACCTGCTCACCCACCTGCTCGGCCAGTCCGTGGAGGATCTGGCGAGGTCGATAGCGATCTACCGCGAAGCATTTCGGCGCGGTGGTCACCGTGCCGGCGGCGGCCACGTCACCCTCATGCTGCATACCTTCGTGTCGACCGATGACGGCGAGGTCCGCGAGAAGGTGAAGGAACCGTTCAAGCGCTACCTGCGTGAATCGATAGACATCCTGCGCCCCCTCGCCGCCGCGCGAGGGCTCGACATCGACAGCTTCGACGAGGGCGATCTCGATGCGCTGACCGAGCACGCGTTCCTGCGCTACTTCGAGACGAGTGGCCTCTTCGGCACGCCGGAGAGGTGCGCCGCGATGGTGGAAACGCTGAAGGATGTCGGCGTCGACGAGATCGCCTGTCTCATCGACTTCGGCGTCGACACCGACTCCGTGCTCGCGAGTCTCGAGCACCTGAATCGACTCCGCGGCATCGCCCAGCCGCGCGCCGAAGCGGGGCTTTGCGAGGTGCAGGGGGAAGCATCGATCGCAGCGCTCATCGCGGATCACGGCGTGACGCACCTGCAGTGCACACCTTCGCTCGCGGCGCTGCTGACAGGCGACGAGCCTACACGCGCGGCGCTGGCCCAGCTCTCCTTCATGCTGGTGGGAGGCGAGGCGCTACCGCCCAAGCTCGCGGCCGATCTCGTCTCGCTCGTTCCGGGACAGGTGCTCAACATGTATGGGCCGACCGAGACGACGATCTGGTCGACGATGCATCGCGTCGGTCACGGGTCGGTCCTTATCGGAAAGCCGATCGCGAATACGCAAGTCCATGTCGTCGATGCCAGGCTGAATCCGTTGCCGCCAGGGGTCGCAGGTGAGCTCCTCATCGGCGGCAGAGGCGTGGCGCGCGGCTACCTCAACAGGCCTGCGTTGACCGCAGAGCGCTTCATCGCCGACCCGTTCTCCAAGGAGTCGGGAGCGCGGCTCTAC
This sequence comes from Sorangium sp. So ce887, assembly GCF_051521455.1. Classification (NCBI taxonomy): domain Bacteria; kingdom Pseudomonadati; phylum Myxococcota; order Polyangiales; family Polyangiaceae; genus Sorangium; species Sorangium sp. So ce887. Next base: position 2,011,133 of record NZ_CP150354.1, read on the forward strand.
CGCACGGGTGACCTGGCGCGATGGAACGAGCGCGGCGGTCTCGAGTTCCTCGGCCGCAATGACCATCAGGTCAAGGTCCGTGGTTTCCGCCTCGAGCTCGGTGAGATCGAAGCCGCGTTGTCGGCGCACCCGTCGGTGCGCGCGAGCGTGGTGGTGCTGCTGGAGAACGTCCCCGGCGACAAGCGCTTGGTAGCGTACGTCGTCCTGCAGCAAGGGAGCGCGCTGTCGGTCGGGGCGTTGCGCGAGTACGTGCGAAAGACGCTTCCGGCGTACATGGAGCCGTCAGCGTTTGTGGTGCTGGACGCGCTGCCGCTGACGCCGAACGGCAAGGTGGACCGGCGAGGGCTGCCGGCCCCGGACGCCGCGCGCGCCGGGGACGCGCAGACGTACGCGGCGCCGCGAACGCCGGCGGAGGAGCTGCTCGCGGGGATCTTCGCCGAGGTGCTGGGCGTCGAGCAGGTCGGAGTGCACGATGACTTCTTCGCGCTGGGTGGGCATTCGCTGCTGGCGACGCAGGTGATCTCGCGTATCCGCGCGGCGTTCGGGACCGAGCTGCCGCTGCGGCTGCTCTTCAAGACGCCGACGGTGGCTGGCCTCGGAGCGCAGGTGGAGGCCGCGCAACGCGCGGGCATGGGGGCCAGCGCGCCGCCGATCGAGCCTGTGCCTCGCGACGGAGAGCTCGCGCTCTCGTTCGCGCAGCAGCGACTCTGGTTCCTCGAGCAGCTTAATCCAGGCAACGCATCCTATGTCAGCCCGGGAGCGCTGCGCCTGCGCGGAAGGCTCGATGCGGCGGCGCTCGGGCGGGTGTTCGGCGAGGTCGTGCGACGCCACGAGGCGCTGCGCACCACGTTTGCGACGCGCGACGGACGCGCGGCGCAGGAGATCCAACCGGCGCCCGCGGCGTGGCCAGTGCCGGTGATGGACCTTACGTCGATGCCGGAGGCCGAGCGCGAGGCGGAAGCGCTCCGGGCGACGGCGGCGGAGGCGGCGCGGCCGTTCGATCTGGCGGCGGGCCCGCTGCTCCGGACGCGGCTGCTGCGGCTCGGTGCGGACGATCACGTGTTGCTGGTGACGATGCATCACATCGTGTCGGACGGCTGGTCGATCGGCGTGCTCATGCGCGAAGTGGCGGCGCTGTATCAGGCGTTCGTCGAGGGGAAGCCGTCGCCGCTGCCGGAGCTCGCGATCCAGTACGCCGACTTCGCGGCGTGGCAGAGGCGGTGGCTCGCGGGCGAGGTGCTCGACGAGCAGCTCGCGTACTGGAAGGAGCGGCTCGCAGGTGCGCAGGTGCTGGAGCTGCCGACGGACCGACCGAGGCCTGGGGTGCAGCGCCTCCGGGGGGGGCGTCACGAGGTGCGCCTGCCCGCGGCGCTGGTGACAGAACTCGGGCGGCTGAGCCGCAGGCGCGGAGCGACGCTGTTCATGACGTTGATGGCGGCGTTCCAGGTGTTGCTATCGCGGTACTCGGGCCAGACCGACATCAGCGTGGGGACGCCGATAGCGAACCGGAACCGGGCCGAGGTGGAGCCGCTGATCGGCTTGCTCGTGAACACGCTGGTGCTGCGGAGCGACGTCTCGGATGCGCCGCAGTTCACGGAGCTGCTCGACCGGGTGCGCGAAGCGGCGCTGGGGGCGTATGCGCACCAGGACGTGCCGTTCGAGCGCGTGGTTGAGGCGCTGGGAGTGGCGCGGGACCTCCGCCGGACGCCGCTATTCCAGGCGATGTTCGGGCTGCAGACCGCGCCGATGAGCGCGCCGACGCTCGCGGACGTACAGCTCTCGCTCCTGGCGGCTGACTCGGGGACGACAAGGTTCGAGATCGAACTGACGCTGAACGAGGAGGCTGGGGCCCTCGTGGGGGCGGTCGTGTACAGCGCAGAGCTGTTCGACGCGACGACGATCGCACGAATGGTCGAGAGCTTCGAGGTGCTGCTGCGCGGCATCGTAGCGGAGCCGGAGCGCCCGGTGAGTGAGCTGCCGCTGCTGAGCGAAGCGGAACGGCACCGAGTGCTCGTGGAGCGGAACGACACCGCGGTCGCCTATGCGCCCCAGGGCCTGGTGCACGAGCTCATCGAGGCGCAGGTGGGGCGGACCCCGGAAGCCGAAGCGGTGGTGTTCGAGGGCGAGCGGGTGACGTACCGGGCGCTGAACGCTCGAGCAAACCGCCTGGCGCATCGACTGCGAGCCCTGGGGGTGGGCCCTGAGACGCTCGTGGGCGTGTGCGCGGAGCGATCGGTGGAGCTGGTGGTGGGGCTGCTCGGGGTGATGAAGGCCGGAGGAGCGTACGTACCGCTCGATCCGAGCTATCCGGAGGAGCGACTGCGGTTCATGATGGCGGACGCCGGAGCGCCGGTGCTGCTGACGCAGACGCACCTGGTAGAGCGGCTGTCGGGCTCCAGGGCCACGGTGGTGTGTCTGGACGCGGATCCCGCGGAGGGTCGAGAGGACGACCCGACGAGCGGAGCGACGGAATCAACGCTGGCGTACGTGATATACACGTCAGGTTCGACGGGCCGCCCGAAGGGCGTGATGAACACGCACGGGGGCCTGAGAAATCGCCTGTTGTGGATGCAAGACACGTTCGCCCTGGGGCCTGGAGACGCGGTGTTGCAGAAGACGCCGTACAGCTTCGATGTGTCGATATGGGAGTTTTTCTGGCCGCTGACAATCGGAGCGCGGCTCGTGGTAGCCCTGCCAGGGGGGCACCGGGATAGCGCCTACCTAGCTCGGATCATAGAAGCTGAGCGCGTCACGACGGTGCATTTCGTCCCATCAATGCTCCAGGCGTTCATGGAGGAGCTGAGCGCCGGCCGATGTGGCTCGCTCAAGCGGGTCATCTGCAGTGGCGAGGCGCTGTCCTATGAGCTCATGGCGCGGTTTTTCGAGCGCAATCAAGCGGAGCTGTACAACCTCTACGGCCCGACAGAGGCATCGATCGACGTCTCATTCTGGAAGTGCCAGCGCGACGATGTGCGTCGGGTTGTTCCCATCGGTCAGCCTATCGCGAACACGCAGCTCTACGTGATGGACGCACACGCGTCGCCTGTGCCGGTAGGCGTCCCTGGAGAGCTCTACATCGGCGGAGTCGGGGTGGCGCGCGGGTACCTGGGCCGCCCCGAGCTGACGGCGGAGAGGTTCGTGGCCGACCCTTACAACGCCGACCCGCGCGCGCGCATGTACAAGACCGGCGACCTGTGCCGGTGGCTTCCAGATGGCAACATCGAGTACCTGGGCCGTCTCGATCACCAGGTGAAGATCCGCGGCTACCGGATCGAGCTAGGCGAGATCGAGAGCGTGCTAGCGCAGCATCCATCGGTCCAGGGGGCGGTGGTGCTCGCTCGCGAGGACACACCCGGAACCAAGCGGCTCGTGGCTTACCTCGTGGCGCGCGACGCGGCCCGACCGGACACCGCCGAGCTGCGTGAGCGTCTGCAGCGCGCTCTACCAGAGTACATGGTCCCCGCGAAGCTCGTGTGGCTCGATGCCCTGCCGCTGTCGCCCAACGGCAAAATCGACCGCAAGGCCTTGCCGGCGCCCGACATGGCACATCCGGAGCAAAACCGTACGTACACGCCGCCGCGCACCCACGCGGAAGAGCTCCTCGCTGGCGCGTGGAGCGACGTGCTCAGGATCGATCGGGTGGGTATTCACGACAGCTTCTTCACGCTGGGCGGCGACTCCATCCTTGCCGTTCAGATGGTGAGTAGGGCCCGACGGGCGGGGCTCGGGCTGTTGGTCCAGCAGGTCTTCGAATGCCAGACCATCGCGTCGCTGGCGGCGCAGGCCACCACCGAGGTCGCGGCGCAAGCCGAGCAGGGGCTCGTCACCGGTTCCGTCGCGTTGACGCCGATTCAGCGCTGGTTCTTCGAGCAGCAGCAGCCGGAGCCGGACCACTTCAATCAGGCGGTGCTGCTCCAGCTCCGCGAGCCGCTGGATCCAGTTTGCCTCGAGCAGGCCGTCCAGGCGCTCGTGCGGCACCACGATGCGCTGCGCATGCGGTTCGTGGCGGAGAGCGGGAGCGTGCGTCAGGCCAGCGGCGCCCTCGATGCGGCCGTCACAGTGAGCGTCGCCGATCTCTCGGCTGTGCCTGCGCCGGGCAAGGCGCACGCCCTCGAAGCCGCTGCGGCAGAGGCGCAAGCAAGCCTGAGCCTTGCGCAGGGTCCGCTGATGCGTGCGGTCCTTATACACCTCGGCACGGGGCAGCGCGGAAGGCTCCTCTTGGTGATTCACCACCTCGTGGTCGACGGGGTCTCCTGGCGGATCCTGCTCGAGGACTTGCAGACGTCGTATGCCCAGGCGCGCGCGGGGGAGCCGATCCGGCTCCCGTCGAAGACGACCTCCTTCCAGGCGTGGGCCGAGCGGCTCACGGCGTATGCGCAGTCGGAAGCGGTGCAGAGTGAGAATTCGTTTTGGCTGGCCCCGAGCTCACCTGCCCGACTTCCGCGTGACGTCGAGGAAGGAGATAACACCGTCGCCTCGGCACGAACGGTCGAGGTGGCGCTCGGCGTCGAAGAGACCCGTGCGCTCCTGCAAGACGTTCCGGCGGTCTACCGGACGCAGATCAATGACGTCCTGCTCACCGCGCTCCTGCAAGCGTTTGGCGAGTGGACGGGGGCGCGCGCGCTGCGGCTCGACCTGGAGGGGCACGGGCGGGAGGACATCGGCGGTGGCTTCGATCTGTCACGCACGATCGGCTGGTTCACGGCGCTGTTTCCCGTCGAGCTGCGAGCGCCTGCGGGCGGACCTGGGGAGGTGCTCAAGGCGGTCAAAGAGCAGCTGCGCAGCATCCCCGGCCGAGGCGTGGGCTTTGGCGCGCTGCGCTACCTGAACGAGGACCCCTCGGTCTCTGCCAAGTACGAGGCGCTCCCGCGCGCCGAGGTGCTCTTCAACTACCTGGGGCAGCTCGACCAAAGCTTCGCGGAATCCCCCCTGTTCGAACGCGCCACGGAGCCGACCGGGCCAGCTTGCAGCCCGCGCGGCGCTCGGACGCATGCGATCGAGATCAACGCCGTGGTCGCCGAGGGGCGCCTGCAGATCGCGTGGACGTACAGCGAGGGCCTACACCGGAGGTCCACGATCAACCGTCTCGCGCAGGCGTTCCTGATGTCCCTCAGGACGCTGATGGAGCACTGCCGTGCGGCGGAAGCGGGCGGCCGTACTCCATCGGACTTTCCCCTCGTGCAGCTGACCCAGGCCGCCGTGGATCGACTCGTGGGCGTCGGGAGGGCGGCGAGGGACGTCGAGGATGCCTATCCACTCTCGCCGATGCAAGAGGGCATGCTCTTCCATGCTCTCCGGGACCCGACCTCTGGCGTGTACGTCGAGCAGGTCGCCTTCAAAATCCCAAAGGCGCTCGTGGTCACGGCCTTCAAAGAGGCCCTGCAGACGCTCCTCGCCAGGCACGCCGTCCTGCGTACGGCGTTCGTGTGGGAGGGTGCCGACGAGTTCCTGCAGGTGGTACGCAGCGGCGTCCCGTTCCCGTGGGTCGAGCTCGATTGGCGTGGTGTCCCGGAGAGCGAGCAGCAGGAAAGGACGTCCTCGTGGCTCGCGGAAGACCGCGCCAACGGCTTCGATGCCAGCGTGGCGCCGCTGATGCGGTTCACGCTCATCCGGCTCACGGAGGAGGCTTATCAGTGCATCTGGACCTTCCATCATATGATCCTGGACGGCTGGTCGCTGCCGCTCTTGTTCACCGAGATGCTGCAGCTCTACGAATCGGCTCGTGACGGGCGACCCGCCGCGATGCCGAGCCGGCGGCCGTTCCGCGACCACATCGCCTGGCTGAAGCAGCAGGCCAAAGCGGACGCCGAATCGTTCTGGCGCCGCGCGCTCCAGGGTTTCTCGGCGCCGACACCGATTCCGTTAGACCGGCCCCGCGGCGCGGCGCCGCCCGCAGGCTCGGCGCCGCCGCATCATGAGCGGCGGCTGACTGCCGCGGGCCAATCAGCGCTTGAGCGCTTTGCCCGCAAGCACGGCCTGACGCTGAGCACCCTGGTCCGCGGCGCCTGGGCGCTGCTCTTGAGCCGCTACAGCGGAGAGAGCGACGTGCTCTTCGGCGCGACCGTGTCGGGACGCTCGGCGGGCGTCGACGGCATCGACGCCATGGTAGGGCTGTTCATCAACACCATCCCCGTGCGCGTCCAGATCGCGTCCGAGCAGCCTGTCGTGTCCTGGCTGCAAGAGCTCCAAGCGCGCCAGACCGAGCAGCTTCCTTTCGAGCACAGCCCGCTCGTTCAGGTGCAGCGCTGGAGCGCTGTCCCATGGCAAAAGGACCTCTTCGAGAGCGTGCTCGTCGTCGAGAACTACCCCATCGACCAGATGCTGCGGGAGGGCCACCCTGCGCTGGAGACCACCGACGTCCGCCCGATCGAGCAGACGAACTACCCCCTCACCGTGGTCGTGAAGCCCGGCCGGGAAATGGCGCTGCAGCTCATCTATGCCGCGGAGCGGTTCGATCCCGCCGCGATCGAGCGGTTGACCGGCCACTTCCAGTCTCTCCTGGAGAACCTCGTGGCGGAGCCCGAGCGGCCGGTCTCGCAGATTTCAATGCTCACAAGCGAGGAGCGAGCCCAGCTCTGCTCATGGGCCGGCGCCAGCGTGAGCTATCCCAGCGACCGTTGCCTTCACGAGCTCTTCGAAGTGCAGGTCGAGCGGACGCCCAGCGCGGTCGCGGTGGTGTTCGAAGAGCGGCGGCTGACGTACCGCGAGCTCAACGAGCGCGCCAACCAGCTCGCTCACCACCTTCGCTCTCTCGGCGTTGGGCCCGAGGTGCTCGTCGGGCTGTGTGTCGAGCGCTCGCTCGACATGGTCATCGGAATCATCGCCATCTTGAAGGCCGGCGGCGCCTACGTGCCCCTCGACCCCGCGTATCCGAAGGACCGGATCGCCTTCATGCTGGCGGACGCCCGGCCAGCCGTGCTGCTCACCCAGCGAGCGCTCCTGTCGAGACTCCCGGAGCATGACAGCCACACGCTGTGCATCGACGCGATAGGGCCGGAGATCGCAGTGCAGAGGAGCACCAACCCGACAAGCGGAGTGACGCCCGAACACCTCGCTTACGTGATCTACACCTCGGGCTCGACCGGCAAGCCGAAGGGCGCGCTGGTCACCCATGCGAACGTGACCCGGCTGTTCCATGCGACCGAGGCGTGGTTCCACTTTGACGAACGGGATGTATGGACGCTGTACCATTCCTCGTCGTTTGACTTCTCTGTCTGGGAGATCTGGGGCGCTCTGCTGTATGGCGGCCGGCTCCTCGTCGTGTCGTTCGAGGTCACCAAATCTCCGGAGGTCTTCCACCGGCTTCTCCGCGAAGAGAACGTCACCGTGCTCAACCAGACCCCGTCTGCTTTCCGGCAGATTATGCCCGCGGATGCAGCAGCTGGCGGAGAGGACGCCGGATTGGCTCTCCGGCTGGTCATCTTGGCTGGCGAGGCGCTCGATCTCGAGAGCCTGCGACCCTGGTTCAAGCGCCACGGTGACCGCGCACCTGAGCTCGTGAACATGTACGGGATCACGGAAACCACCGTGCTCGTCACCTGCCGGCCGCTGGTCGCAGAGGACGTCGACGGCGCATCGGTGAGCCCCATCGGACGTCCAATCCCCGATCTCAGCGTGTACGTGCTCGACCAGAACCGCGCTCTCTTGCCCATCGGAGTCCCAGGTGAGCTCTATGTCGGCGGCGCCGGCGTGGCTCGCGGGTATCTGAACCGCCCCGAGCTGAGCTTGGACAGGTTCGTTCCTGACCCCTTCTGTGGAGACGCCGGCGGCCGTCTTTACAAGTCGGGCGACCTTTGCCGGTGGTTACCGGACGGCAGCCTGGAGTACCTGGGGCGAATCGATCATCAGGTAAAGATTCGAGGGTACCGGATCGAGCTCGGCGAGGTCGAAAATGTGCTGAAGCAGCACCCCGCCATCCATGACGCGGCGGTGATGGCGCGCGACTACGCGCCTGGAGACAAGCGCCTCGTGGCGTACCTGGTGGCGCGTGACGCCACGCCGCCGAGCGTGGCCGAGCTGCGCAAGCACCTGCAGGGCGAGCTGCCGGATTACATGATTCCGGCTGGATTCATGTGGCTCGACGCCCTGCCGCTGTCGTTCAACGGCAAGGTCGACCGCAAGGCCCTGCCGGCGCCCGAGGTGGCGCGCCCCGAGCAAAGCGAGGCCTATGCGCCGCCCCGCACACGGACCGAAGAGCAGATCGCGAGCGTCTGGGCCAGCCTCCTGCAGATTGAGCGGATCGGCATCCACGACAACTTCTTCGATCTGGGCGGGCACTCTCTGCTGTTGGTTCGCATGCACGCACAGCTCCGGAGCCTCGGGCACGAGCTCAAGCTGGTGGATCTCTTCCAGTTTTCTACCGTGAGCCGTCTCGCCGAGCACCTGGAGCGCGCTCCGCCGCAGCCGGCGCGCTTCGAAGCGATCGAGAAGAGGGTCGACCGGGGCCGGGAAGTGCTTGAGCGCATCCGGCGTGAAAAAGGAAGGAGGCGCTGAATGAGTGACTTGCCTGTGGGTTGCACCGCGGTCATCGGCATGGCTGGGCGATTCCCCGGCGCTGCAGATCTCGACCAGTTCTGGACCAACCTCCGCGACGGAGTGGAATCGATCAGGTTCTTCGACGGCGGCGGAGCGGCCGGCGAGGCAGGGGGACATCCGCGCGTCGTCCGCGCAGCCGGCGCGCTCGACGACATCGACAGGTTCGCCGCGGAGTTCTTCGGCGTCTCGCCGCGCGAGGCCGAGCTCATGGACCCGCAGCATCGGCTCTTTCTCGAGAGCGCGTGGGAGGCGCTCGAGAGCGCCGGCTATAACGCCGCCTCCTATCCCGGTCGCATCGGCGTCTATGCGGGCACGGGCCCGAGCGACTACCTGATGAAGAACATCGCCATGGCGCCATCTCTTGTCCACACAGCGGGCGAGTTGCCGATCATGCTCGGCAACGACCCCGCGTTCCTGGCGACACGGGTCTCCTACAAGCTCGACCTCAGGGGACCCGCCATGTACGTGGGCACAGCCTGCTCGTCATCGCTGGTCGCCGTGCAGCTCGCGACCCACGCGCTCGCCACGTACCAGTGTGATATGGCGCTCGCTGGCGGCGTCAGGATCGGCGTGTTCCCGGAACGAGGTTACGTGTTCCAGGAGGGCGGAATCCTGTCCCCCGATGGGCACTGTCGGGCGTTCGACGCGCGAGCGCGCGGAACGGTGCCCGGCAGCGGCGTGGGGGTCGTCCTGCTCAAGCGATTGGAAGAGGCCCTCGCCGACGGCGACGTCATCCTCGCCGTCATCAGGGGAGCTGCCGTCAACAACGACGGCGCTCAGAAGGTTGGCTATACGGCGCCGAACGTAGCCGCGCAGTCCGAGGTGATCGCCGAGGCTCAGGCGGCCGCTGGCGTCCAGCCCAATGAAATCACCTACATCGAGGCCCACGGGACAGGCACGCCCCTCGGTGATCCCATCGAGATCGCGGCGCTGACGCGCGCGTTTGGCGCCGCGACGAGCAGGCGCGGCTTCTGCGCGATAGGATCGCTGAAGACGAACATCGGCCACCTGGATGCGGCCGCCGGCATTGCAGGGCTGATCAAGGTCGTCCTGGCGTTACGCCACAGGCTGTTACCCGCGAGCCTCCATTTTGAGTCATCCAACCCCGAGATCGATTTTGCTGGCAGCCCCTTCTACGTGAACACCGTCCTCTCTCCGTGGGACGCAGGCGCCGCGCCGCGCCGTGCGGGCGTGAGCTCGTTCGGTATCGGAGGGACCAACGTGCACGTGGTGCTGGAGGAGGCGCCCGCGCTCCCGCCATCAGGGCCGTCGAGGCCGTCTCAGCTCTTGGTCCTGTCTGCGGAGACGAGCGACGCGCTGAAGAAGGTGACTGCGAACCTCGCCGACCACCTCCGGCGAAACCCGAGCGTCAACCTCGCCGACGTCGCCTTCACGCTGAGCACAGGCCGCAAGGCCTTCGCTCACCGCAGCGCGTTCGTGTGCCACGATTCGGCCGACGCCGCGGGCGCGCTGAGCACAGCAGATCCGCGTCAGTTGATCGGGTCGGACGTCGTCACCAGGGAGTGTGTCCCAGCGTTCGTGTTCTCCGGGCAAGGCTCCCAGTACGAGGGCATGGCGCGCGAGCTCTACGAGCGAGAAGCGGTGTTCCGAGCCCACGTCGACCACGCTGCGGACATCCTGATGCGTCGTCACCGCGCGTTCGATCTGCTCGGCGCGCTCTATCCGCGCGATCCGCGCGCGGATAAAGCGGATCCAAAGCGGACGCTCGACCGAACCGAGCTCGCGCAACCCGCGCTCTTCGTGCTCGAGTACGCGCTCGCGCGAACCTTGATGGACTGGGGGATCCACCCGCAGGTCATGATCGGGTACAGCATCGGCGAGTACGTCGCTGCGTGTTTGGCCGGCGTGTTTACGCTGGAGGATGCGCTACAGATCGTGGTCGAGCGGGGTCGCCTCGTGGGGGAGCTCCCGGAGGGGTCGATGCTCGCGATCCGCCTGTCGGAGCGGGAAGCGCGCGCGGTGATCGGCGACGATCTGTGCCTCGCGGCCGTCCTCGGACCGTCCGACTGCGTGGTGGCGGGCGAGACGCCCGCGATTGAGGCCCTCGCGCGTCGCCTCGCGGAAGGCGGCATCAGCAGCACGCGCCTCGCGACGTCCCACGCGTTCCACTCCCGGATGATGGCGCCCGCTGTCGATCGCCTGGCCGATGTGGTCGCGGGGGTCAGCCTCCATCCTCCCGCGATCCCTGTCCTGTCGAACGTCACCGGACGGTGGATGACAGCGGAAGAGGCCACCAGCCCGCGCTACTGGGCGGATCACCTTCGGCAGACTGTCCGCTTCGCGGAAGGGATGGTGGAGATGCTCTCGGACGAACGGCGCGTGCTGATCGAGGTCGGACCGGGGCGAACGTTGGCGCCATGGCTGGAGCGGAGCGCTCGTGGCGGCGATCGGCCGCGCGCCGTGTCCCTCCTGAGGCGGCCGCGCGATCCCAGCTCGGATCAGAGCTTCCTTCTTGGCGCGCTGGGGCGGCTATGGCTCGCGGGGCTCTCGATCAACTGGAGCGGGCTGTTCGCCGGCGAGCATCGCCGCCGCAGCACGCTTCCTACCTATCCTTTCGAGCGTCGTCGCTACTGGATCGAGCCTTCGGCGTGGGGCTCCAAGGCGAGCATGCTCGCGCCGGGGGCCGACATCGCTCGTTGGTTCTACGTCCCCGTGTGGAAGCAATCGATCTCCACCCTGGCGCGTGCGGGCCGGCGAACGCCGCGGGCGAGCGGGCGCTCCTGGCTCGTCTTCGGCGGCGAGCGCGGCGTGGGACGCGAAGTCGTCACGCGCTTGCGCGCGTCCGGTGACGACGTGGTGGTCGTGGCGCGAGGCGGGCAGTTCGCGAAGCTCGGAGAGCATGCCTACACGCTCGATCCCGCGCGCCCGAGCGACTACATCCATCTCCTCGACGAGACCCAGTTCGCCAGCCGCTCACGCCGAGCCGTCCTTCATTTCGGCGCCGCGCTCGAAGAGCGCGGGCCCGCGGAGGCCGAGCGCTTCCACGAGCTGCTTGGCCTCGCGCAGGCGCTCGGCGAGCGGCTCGTCCTGTCCTCTCTCGGCGCGGGAGTGGACGAATCGCAAACCCCGTTCTTCGTCGTGACGAGCGGGCTCCATGACGTCACGGGTGGAGAGCGCCCGCGCCCCCACGACGCCACCGTGCTCGGCCCGGTCCGCGTGATCAACCAAGAGTATCCGGGCATCCTGTGCCGCAACATCGACGTCGATCCCGCCGGAGGCCTAGGGGTCGCCCAGCTCCTCGCGGAGATAGAGGACGTGCCGTCCGATCTCCTGGTCGCCTACCGCGGCGAGCACCGTTGGGTCCAGGCGTTCGAGCCGGTCTCGCTCGAGCCGCCCGCTGGCGAACCGCCGCTCCTCCGACGACAAGGCGTCTATCTCATCACGGGTGGTCTCGGCGGTATAGCGCTCGTGCTGGCTGGGTACCTCGCGAGCGCCGTGGCGGCCAAGCTCGTGCTGGTGGGCCGCTCGGACTTCCCGCCGGAGGAGCGCTGGGACGATCTGCTGGCGAGCAGCGGCGGCTCGGGAGCTCCAGAACGCACGCGAGAGCGGATTCGCGCGCTCCGGGCGCTCCAGGCGTCCGGCGCGGAGCTGCTCGTGCTGCGCGCAGACGTGGCCGACGAGGCTTCGATGCGTGAGGTGCGGCAGCGCGCGCAGGGGCGGTTCGGCGCGATTCACGGCGTGATCCATGCGGCCGGGCTCCCGCCCGATGGGCTCATTCACACGAAGACACGGGAGGCCGCCGAGCGCGTCCTGGCACCCAAGGTGCGGGGAGGACACGTCATCGAGGCCGTCTTCGGCGGTGATGCTCTCGATTTCATCGTGCTCTGCTCCTCGATTCAGGCTTACATGGGCGCCCCTGGGAGCGTCGATTATTGCGCAGCCAACATCGCGCTCGACGCGCTCGCGGTGCGGCTGTGCAGGGTCTATGGGCATACGGCGATCTCCGTGGCGTGGGACGGCTGGGGTAAGCTCGGAATGGGCGCCGACGCGTCGGATATGTCGCGCTACCTCCCAGCGGACCTGGCTCGCGGCGGCATGACGCCTGGCGAAGGGATCGAGGTCTTCCGTCGTATCCTGGCGAGCCCTCGGCCTCACGTGATCGTGTCCACCCGCGACTTCGATAGCCTCCTCCAGCGAACCCGGGAAGCCGTCTCCGTGGCCGCGCTGATCGCGCCTACCGAGAAGCGCCTCGCAGGCCGGAACGCGCGCCAGCCCCGCCCCGCGCTGACCAGCGAGTACGTCGCGCCGAAGAGCCCCATTGAACGCGCGCTCGCGGACATCCTCGGTGAGCTCCTCGGCTTCGCGGACATCGGCGTTCACGACAATTTCTTCGAGCTCGGGGCTGACTCGCTCAGTTTCGTGCAGATGGTCGCGCGGGCCCACGAACGAGGCATAAGGCTGGATTCGCGGAAGCTGTTCGAGCTCGACACCATCGCTGCGCTGGCGCCGACGCTGGAACTCTCTCCCGCCCGCCGGACGCCGGCGAAGCGGGAGCTAGGACCGGTCCCGCTCACGCCCATCCAGCGCGCGTTTTTCGCTCAGGGCGTCGACGATGCCCGCCATTTCGATCTCACCGTCGTGCTGGAGAGTCCCGCCGAGCTGGTCCAGGAGCGCATCGAGCGCGCGCTGGAGTGCGTCTTGGAGCACCACGACGCCTTCCGCCTGCGCTTCCGCCGCCATGACGACGAGTGGACCCAAGAGCAGATCGGCGCGACGCACCTCGCCGGCGTCAATTACATCGACCTCGGCGGTAGCCCCCCCGCCGTGCACCAGGCCGCCGCCGCTGCCGCCGCCATGAGCCTGCGGTGGGAGCTCGATCCAGTGAACGGACCGCTCGTTCGTGCCGCCCTGTTCTCATTGGGTGGCGACTGCGGAAGCCGCTTGCTCCTCGTCGTTCATCACCTGGTAGCGGACATCATGAGTCTGCGGATCTTCGTACAGGACCTGGAGCACGCCTACCGGCAGCTCACGCTCGGCCAGCCGGTTCAGCTCCCCGCCGCGACGGCATCGTTCCGGAGCTGGGCGGAGAAGGTGGATGAGTTGGCGCGCGCGGGTGCGTTCCGCGACGAGCTGGATTACTGGCTTTCTCAGGGTCGGGCGGGTGCCGAGGATCTGCCCGGCGATAGCCCTCTCCCGGCAGAGACGAGAGTAGCGAGCGCCTCGCTCGTCCTCGCCGAGGCCGAGACCCGTGCCCTGCTCGAGGCAGCGCGGCGCTTGCGGGTGAGCATGGGTGACCTCTGCCTCTCCAGCTTGGCTCTCGCGCTTGCCGCGCGAACGAATCGGACCGCGCATCTCGTGGACGTGGAGGGGCTCGGGCGTGACGCTGCGCTCGCGGGCGAGGATCTCGACGTCTCTCGCACGATCGGTTGGTTCACTGCCATCTTCCCGATCCTCATCGATCTCGGCCGCGCGCGCGACCTGAGCGAGGCCCTTCCGGTGATCCGCGCACGACTCGCCGAGATTCCGCGTGGTGGTGTCGGCTATGGCGTGCTCCGCTGCATCGACCCGGATCCCGAGATCAGGACCCGGCTGCAGGCGCTGCCGCGCGCGGCGGTGAGCTTCCTCTACATGGGCCACATCGACGCGGGCGGGGATCATGACGCCCTCTTCCTCCCGGTGCGAGAGACGATCGCTCCTGACCCCGACGCGCGTACGCTGGGGGTGTACCGGCTGAGCCTCACTGCGGGTGTGTTCGCCGGTGCCCTCCGTCTCGACTGGACGTACCGTGAGCCAGGCTTCGACGAGGCAGCGGTCACGGAGATCGGCCAGCACATCGCAGGCTCGTTACGAGCCTTCGCCGCTGCACCGAAGCTCACCGAGCCGGCGGAGGCCTCGTTGAGCGCGCGCCAGATGAGATCGCTTATAGCGCAGATCGGCGTCGTCGACGCGAACGACTTTTGACGAGGCGCTTCCTGTGAGGTGGACCACGTGGAGTTCTCGATCCCCAAACATATCGCCGATCTCTCGCAGGAGATCCGTGCATTCATCGACGCCCAGGTCATCCCGCTCGAAGCCGATCTCGCGACGAGACCGTTCCTCGAGATCGAGAGAGCCTTGGATCGCGTGCGCGCTGACGCCAGGAGGCGGGGGCTCTGGCTCCCGCAGCTCCCCGAGAAGCACGGCGGCATGAACCTCGGTGTGCTCGGCTTTGCCCTCATCAGCGAGCAGCTCGGCCGAAGCCCTCTCGGGCATTACGCCTTGAACTGCCAGGTGCCGGACGCAGGGAACATGGAAATCCTCATCGAACATGGGACTCCGGAGCAGCAGGAAAGGTGGCTTCGCCCCCTCCTCGCAGGGGAGATCCGGAGCTGCTTCTCGCTCACGGAGCCGGAGCACCCTGGCTCGAACCCTCTGTGGCTGGATACGACCGCGTCGCCTCGCGACGGCGGGTGGGTGTTGAACGGCCGTAAGTGGTTCTCCACCGGAGCCGATGGCGCCGCGTTCGCGCTCGTCGTCGCCAGCACCGATCCCGCCGCGGAGCCCCATGCTCGCCAGAGCGTATTCATCGTCCCGACCAGCGCACCGGGGTACCGTCTCGTCCGCAACCTATCCATCATGGGGCAGACCGGCAGCGGCTGGACGAGCCACGCCGAGATCGTCTACGAGGACTGTCGCCTCCCTGCCGAGAGCCTCCTCGGGTCGCGCGGCGCTGGCGCCCTGATTACCCAGTCGCGCCTCGGTACCGGGCGCATCCATCACTGCATGCGCTGGATCGGCGTCGCTGAGCGCGCGTTCTCGATGATGTGTGAGCGCGCCGCGCGCCGTGAGCTCGCCCCTGGCGACCCGCTCGGGAGCCGCCAGATCGTACAGACGTGGATCGCCGAGAGCCGCGCCGAGATCGACGCCGCGCGTCTGCTCGTGCTGCATTCCGCCTGGAAGCTCGAGGCCCGCGGGATACACGAGGCTCGGACGGACGTGTCGCTGGTCAAGTTCCACGTGGCGGACGTGATGGCGAAGGTGCTGGATCGTGCGCTCCAGGTGCACGGCGCCTTGGGGATGACAGACGATACCATACTGTCGTTCTTCTACCGTCAGGAGCGCGGCGCGCGGATCTATGACGGGCCGGACGAGATCCACAAGACCCTCGTCGCGAGGCGGATCCTCGCCGGCGCTGGGCTCCGTAAGGACGAGCATCGATGAGCGCGCTGCTGGACGAACCGGCAGAGCCGCGACCCGGCGAGGGGCTCGACGTCGCTGCGCTCGCCGGGTGGCTCCGCGCCAGCGCACCGGAGCGGCGCGGGGCGATCGAGATCGCGCAGTTTCACGGCGGCTATTCCAACCTGACCTACCTCGTGACGGTGGGAGGGCGTGAAATGGTGTTGCGGCGCGCTCCCGACGCGGCCGAGGGGCGCGGCGCGCGTGACGTCATGCGGGAGTACGTTGTGCTCGCGCGGCTTTGCGAGGTCTACCCGCTGGCACCGCGCCCCATCTGCCGCTGCGATGATCGTTCGGTGATCGGCGCGCCATTTTATCTCATGGATCGGAGACGAGGTCTTGTCTTGCGGCGTCAGCTTCCCGCCGGGCTCGCGCTCGGCGTCACGGAGGCACGCCGCCTCTCCGAGGTGTTCATCGACACGTTGGCGCACCTGCACAGCATTGATGGCGAGGCGGCTGGTCTTACCCGCCTGACGGCCTCTGAGGGCTATGCGGGACGCCAGGTGCGGGAATGGATCTTGCGCTACAAGCGTTCTGCGGTGGACTCCCAGGTCGACATGGCTGACATCGCGCGCTGGCTGGAGGCCGAGCTTCCCCCCGACGGCGCGGCGGCGATGATCCACAATGATTACAAGTACGATAACCTCATGTTCGATCCCGGCGATCTCACGCGCGTGGTCGCCGTGCTGGACTGGGAGATGGGGAGCGTCGGCGATCCGCGCATGGATCTCGGAACCGCGCTGGCCTACTGGCAAGAGCGTGACGACCCGGGTCATCGCCTCCTGGCGGTCGGCCCGACGTATCTCCCCGGCAGCCTGACCCGGCGCCAGCTCGTGGAGCGCTACGAGCAGCGGACCGGCCGGCCGGTCGCGCGCGCAGTGTATTACTATGTCTTCGGGCTCTTCAAGGTCGCGGTGATCGCGCAGCGTCTCCATGAGCGATACTTGCGTGGCGAGACGAGAAATCCGCGCCTTGCCGGGCTAGGGCGCCACGTGACGCTGCTTTCGCGGGCGGCGGCCGAAGCGGCGGGGAGCGGGCGCTGCTAAGCCCTGCGGCCCAGGCTTCGGGGGAGATCTCTCATGGACCAAGATCGAATTGAAGGTATCTACTTCCTCTCATCGACGCAAAAGGGCATGTTGCTCGAGGCGCTCTCTTCGCCGAAGTCGGGCATCTGCGTGGAGCAGTGCGTCTTGCATCTGCGCCCCACCGTGGATCGAGAGGTCTTTCTCCATGCCTGGCAGCAGCTCGTCGCGGAGCAGCCGATCTTGCGGACATGCTTCGCATGGATGGACCTGGAGGAGCCACGCCAGGTCGTCCTCCGCTCCGTGAAGGTTCCCGTTCACGAGGAAGACTGGAGCGACCTCCCCGAGGACGCCGTGGAGGAGCGGCTTCAGCGTTATCTCGCCGAGGATCGGGTCCGCGGGTTCCCCCTGAACAAGGCCCCGCTCGTGCGCCTCGCGCTGTTCTGCGCGCGCGGCGGCGGCTCCTGGTTCGTCTGGACGCACCATCACCTTGTCACAGATGGCTGGTCGGTCTCGATTATCCTGAGCGAGGTGCAGCGTCTTTACCTCGCGTTGCAGCAGGGCCGGGCGCTGCTCCCGCCGCGGCGGTTCTACTGGCATTACCTGGCGTGGCTCGAGAAGCAGCAGATGGCCGAGACCGAGGCATTCTGGCGACGCAGGCTGGCTGGCTTCGTCCGACCCAACCGGCTCGGCGTGCCTGCCGAGGCCCTCGGCGCTCTCCCGGCGGAGCCATACGGGGAGCGAGGAGCGGTGCTCTCGGCGGAGACGACGGCGGCGCTCACGCGCCTGGCCCGCGGCCACCGCGTGACCATGAACATCCTGATCCAGGGGATGTGGGCGCTGCTCCTCGGCCGGTATGGGGGCGAGACCGACGTCGTCTTCGGCGCCACGTGCTCGGGTCGGCCGCCCGACCTGCCCGGGGTAGAGCAAATCATCGGGCTATTCATCACTACGCTCCCTGTGCGCAGGCTCATTCGGCCGGAGGCCCAGCTATGGGACTGGCTGTCGGAGGCACATGGCGAGCAGCTTCGCCAGCGAGGCCATGAATATTGCTCGGCGGGGCAGATCCACGCGTGGAGCGAGATGCGGAGCGCTCAGCGCCTCTACGACACCCTCGTCGTCTTCGACAACGTGTCGACCCGATCCGCCGCTCCGCTGGATCTGGCTGCGTTCGTGGACCCGGGGCAATCCCGCATGGTTGGATCCCGGACCAAGCACGCGCTCACGCTGCTCGTGTCGCAGGGTGAGAGCGTGCGCCTGTCCCTCCTCCACGACCGGCGTCGCTTCGCGGATCAGGATGCCTCCCGGATTCTCGATCACCTCTGTCTTTTCGCGTCGATGATCGCGGCGAGCCCAGAGCCCTCGCTAGGCTCGCTGTTGGCCGCGATCCGCGACGACGAGCTCCCCAGGGTGGCGCCGGTCTCACGGAACATCGATCGCGTGTTCGTCCCGCCGCGCGATCCGCTGGAGCGCCGCGTCGCGCGTATGTGCGAGCAGCTCCTCGATGTTCAGCCCGTGGGGGCGCTCGACGACTTCTTCGAGAGCGGAGGGCATTCGCTGCTCGCCCTCCGGCTCGTGGCGTCCCTTCGCGAGGAGTTTGGGAAAGAGGTGCCATTTTCCATTCTGCTGCAGAATCCCACGGTCGAGGGCCTCGCCGCCGCCCTGCGCGTCGATGCTGCCCAGGAGCCCTGGCCAACGCTGGTCGCCCTGCGGGCGCAGGGGTCGAAGCGGCCATTTTTCTGCGTGCCGGGCGCAGGAGGGAGCGTTCTTTACCTCCACCGGCTCGCGACGCACCTCGGCGCCGACCGGCCCTTCTACGGCCTGCAGGCGCGCGGGCTTGACGGCCTCTCCGAGCCCCAGCGGTCCGTCGAGGAGATGGCAATGCACTATCTTGACGAGATCCGGGCGGCGCAGCCGCGCGGCCCCTACCTCTTGGGCGGCCACTCGTTCGGCGGCTTCGTCTCCTTCGAGATCGCTCGCCGCCTCGTCCTCGGCGGGGAGCGGGTGGCGTTGCTCGCGCTCTTCGACACAGTAGCTCCGCTGGAAGGGTTCGCTCCCGAGCCCAACATCGAGACGGAGGAAGAAACGATGAGGGGGGTCGCTGACATGGTAGAGCAGCTTTTTGGCCGGGGAGAGGCGTCCCCGCGCCAGCCTTTGCACGGCGCGCCCATGGAGGTGCTCCGGCGCCGCATCGCGGATGCTCGGATCGCCACGCAAAGCGCCTCGGCAGACCAGATCCGTGGTTTTCTCTCTGTTTTCACCGCCAATCACCGCACCCGCTACCGGCCTACGAGCGGATGCTCGGTGCCGACCGTCCTCTTCCGCGCCACGGAGTGTCTGCAGGAAGCAGGCAGCGCGCTGCCCGGCTCCTCGGGCGACCCGACGAATGGATGGAGCGGACTTTGCAGCGGCCCGGTGGAGGTGCGCTGGGTACCGGGCGATCATCTTTCGATGATGACCGAGCCGCACGTCGGTGTGCTCGCAGCCGCGCTGAACCGAAGCATCGAGAGCATCGCGGAGCGACGTGATTCAACGTCGGCTGCCGAGCCGTGAGACCGCGGAGCAAGGTCCCTGCCAGAGGTCGTCCTTCGACGGGACCCGGCCACCGTCGATCGGCCGCGGCTGTCACCTCGACGTCGCCGGGTGGGGAGGGCACGATGACTCATGGTTTTACCGATGTATTCAAACGAGGCAGAAGCCGGCGGTCGGCCGTGCATGCACGCTGACCGTAGTTTCGGCTCCCAAGACGAGGAACGATGATTACCGATACAGCAGGTTTGATCCGGGAGATCACCGCACGGACTGCGCGCAGCCCACGAAGCTCGGCGCTGCTGTCGGCATTGCTTGGCGCATACCAGTCCTTCGCGCCGCTCACGGAGAGGCTTGTCCGTGTGGCGGCCACCGCCCCGCGATATCGACGGCTCACGGAGTTCACGCTCAACTTGTGCGACTGGCTCTGTAGGACGGGCCGTTTCTCCGCGGGCGGCAGCGACGAGCCGCTGTTTCCCGGGCTCGCGCGCGAAGCGTTCTATGAGAGCGAGGAGATCCCCTGGATCGGCGACGTCGAGCGCGCTGCAGACGTGGTGAGGCGGGAGCTCCTCGCGCTGCGGGGCAAGGAGGCGTTCCGTGTCTATCAGCAGCCGCACGGTGCGGAGCTGCCGGTTCATGGCCAATGGAACACCTTCAACTTCTATCACTCGGGGCATACGTTCGAGGACAACTGCCAGCGGTGCCCTGAGACAACGAAGCTGCTCGCAAGCGTCCCCGGGTGCTTTCCGGCCCCTGGGATCGCCAAATTCTCAGCGCTCGCGCCAGGGACGCACATCACAGCTCACCAGGGGTTCGGCAACTTCAAGCTGCGGTGTCATCTGGCGCTCACCGACAGCCGGGGATGCGAGATGCGGGTGGCAGACGAGGTGCGTGGGTGGGAGGATGGCAAGTGCCTGGTGTTCGACGACTCGCTCGAACATGAGGTCTGGAATCGAGGCAGCCTGACGCGCGTCGTCCTGCTGTTTGATTTCTGGCACCCCGAGCTCGATCTGTACGAGCTTGAGCTCCTTCAGGACATCATTGCTTTTTTTCACCAACTGCGTTTTTTTGATGAATGGAAAGCGAGTCAGACTACGATGTTGCCCGCGCGGGGTGAGGATCATTGGTGGGTTTGACAGGCATCGATCACCTCTCCGCCTCAGCGAGGGCACGTGGTGGTCAACGAGATACCACGAGCCGTGTGTCGTGGGGTGCCGCACTTTCAACGTGAACTTCGGTGCGCCAGGCGAAGCCTGGACGAGGAGGATGCCACGTTGTTGCCGCGTCTTTACGGTAGTGGATATCCCAAGGCGAAGGGCTGCCGGACCTGCTGATGCGGCGAGGGGGCCACGTGACCTACAAGCCGAACCTCCGAGGGGGCGTGTTCGCGGGCGGAGAGCGCCTGACCGGAGAGCCGAGCGGTAGCTCGATTTCTACGTTGAAGTCTCCCGGGTCGCCGGCGCCACCCGTGCCATTCGGAGCGGGAGCATCGCCGCCGCAGCCGGGAGCCAAGGCGACGACCGGCAGCATCGCGGCCATGAGCGCGACGAGCGGGCGTACGGCGCGGATGAGGCGAATCCCGGGGCGCTCGGGGTCGCAGATTCCGAAGGTTCGACGATGCCATAGCATAGGGAGCCGTACGAGATTGGACCGTGCTCCCTCGCGTCCAGGTCCTCCGCAGCGCTCCGGCCCGCTGCGCGGGCGGGCGGAGCTAGAGCACCAATCATGTTGAAACCGGGAGAAATTTCACAGGGAGGCGGGGAGGCGGGGAGGAAGAAAAAAAAGAATCTCTCCCTCTCGCCGTCTCTCCCTCCCCGCCTCCTCGCCTCCCTGTGAAATTTCTGCTTTTTTTCGGGATTTCAACCCGTTTGTCGCTTTAGCCGGGGACCGGGGAGCCCATGAGCGCCGAGAGGCTCTGCCGCTGGCGGCCCGATCCGTCGAAGTTCGACGGGTCGAGCCAGCGCTCGAACGCCGCCTTCGCCGCCGGCCACTCCCTGTCGAGGATCGCGTGCCACGCGGTGTCGCGGTTGCGCCCCTTGACCACGGTGGCCTGCCGGAACACGCCCTCGAAGCGGAACCCGAGCCTCGCCGCCGCCGCCCGCGAGCCGGCGTTGAGCGCGTCGCACTTCCACTCGTAGCGCCGGTAGCCGAGCTCATCGAACGCCCGCCGCATCATCAGGTGCATCGCCTCCGTCGCGGCCGGCGTCCTCTGGAGGAGCGGCGCGTAGTGGAGGTGCCCGACCTCGATGACGCCGTTTCGGGGGTCGATCCGCAGGTAGCTCGCGACGCCGACCGCCCGCCCCGTCGTCCCGTCGATGATCGCGTGGAACAGGGGATCATCGCCCAGGCACGTGGCCTCCATCCAGGCGCGGTAGTCGTTCAGCGTCGCGAACGGCCCATAGGGCAGGTAAGTCCAGCTTCGCCCCTCCGCATCCGCCAGGTTGGCCGCATGGAGATCCGCGGCGTGCCGGTCAGGGTCGAGCGGCTCGACCCGGCAGGCCCGCCCGATCAGGGGCTCGCGCGGCGGCAATGGCCGCGGCGTCCAGCCGGGGAGGGGGTGACCGATCGGCTGCATCAGAGAATTCGTGTGCTCCACAGGGGAAGGCCTCCGCAGGTTGTTCGCTCACCACGCCCGCCGCGGGCGTCGCCCGCCGCGTCCTGCCGCATCTCATCGCAGTCCAATCGTCGCTGCCACCTTGTCCTCGATCCCGTTCCAGGACGCCGGCCGATCCTTCGTCGAATAGGCCTGGAGGATCACCTCGCGGTCCCCGAGCACGAGGACGTAGCTCACCCTCTGCAGCCCGTTCTTGAGCTCGCTCCTGAGGCTCACCGCGGGGCGACCGCCCAGGTCGATGCGCGTGGCCGGGCCCTTCGTTGTGCTGTTCGCCGGCCGGTGCTCGTCGAGCTGCTTGCGCTCCTGCTCGAGGAGCTCGTCCACCTGATCGGGCGCCACCTCGCCCCCGAGCGGGAAGACGGCGAGCTGGAACATCATCGGCGTCTCGGGCAGCCGCCCGTACGTGTGGAAGCGGACGCCGTTCAGATCCTCCACGGACGCGGCCCTCGCGAGCGACTCCGGCAGGTCCAGCGCGACGCCCGTGTCCGCGACCGCGGTGCGCGTCATCGCCGGCGGCGCGCGGAGCTCCCAGGGGCGGCCGGCGGCGAGCGCAACGGCCACGGACACCACCATCGCCGCGGCCGTGAGGGCCGCCGCCACCGCGAGCAGGGGGCGCGGCCTCGGCTCCGCGTCCGCCGCGCGCGCGCGCTGCTCCACCGGCGTGAGGCCCCGGAGCAGGACGGTGACGACGAGCGCGAAGCCGACGACGCCGCCGCCGAGGTGCGCGAGCAGATCGATGCCGGGCTGCAGGCTGTAGATGAGGTTCAGCCCCAGCGGCCACCACGCGCGGCTGCGCATCTGCGCGATCATCGCGGGGGGCAGGAGCCCGTGCGGCCGGAGCGCGATGCCGATGCCCGCCATCATGAGGCCCCAGATCGCGCCCGACGCGCCGACGCTCCATCGGTCCACAAGCATCGCGCTCGCGAGCGACCCGCCCAGCGCCGACGCCCCGTAGAGCAGGAGAAAGCGCCGCGGGCCGAGGAGCGCCTCGAGCATCGGGCCGAACGACCAGAGCGCCAGCATGTTGACGAACAGGTGCACCGGATCGGCGTGCAGGAAGGCCGAGGCGAGGAGCCGGTAGAGCTCGCCGCGGCGCACCGCCTCGCCGCTGTTCGCGCCCATGCGCCAGAGCGCCGCCTCGTGGGTGCCGGAGCCGAAGGCGTAGCTCACGGCGAGGAGCACGGCGCACGCGATCACGAGCGTCGCCGTGACGCGGCGGCTGCCCGTCAGCCGGTCCACGATCGCGCGCTCCTGCTGCGCCAGCGCCTGTCCCTGCGCGAGCGCCTCGTCGATGCCATCGGGGCCGAGCGGGCCCACCTCGCCGAGGCGCCTGTGGGCGTCCTCCAGGGCCGGCAGGGCCGGCCCCTTCACGCGCGTGAGCGCGCCCGTCGCGTCGAGGTGGTGGAAGCCCATCCGCACGGCCTGCACGAGCGGCGCCGCCTTGGTGAGCGCGGCCCGGCCGGCGGCGGCGTCGCCGCCCACCACGACGAAGTGCGCGGGCGGCCCCCCGGGGCGCGCCAGCTTCACCAGGGGCGCGATCCGGGCGTGGAGCGGGTCGGCCGAGGCGTCGCCGGCCGCCGTGATCAGCACGATCCGGAGAGGCGTCGCCCCGCCGACCATCTCCGCCACGGCCGCGTCGCAGCGGAGGAGCACGAAGGCGTCCGGCCCGTGGAGCAGCGCGGCGAGCAGGCGGTCGCGCCGATCCAGCATCTCGTCTTCGGGCGCACGGTCCATGATCGGCTGCTCCACCAAGGTCTCTTCTCCTGCGCCTGCGAGAGGTCGCGCGGCGAGCGTAGCGGAAAGGCGGCGCGCGCTGGCTCACGAAGCGCGCCGCGCGGCCTCAGGCGATCTCGGCGACGACGGCGTGGTGGTCGGACGCGGCGCCGACGTCGACGATGTCGGCCAGCGCGAGCCGCCCGGCGAGCGGCGGCGAGAGCAGCACGTAGTCGGTCCGCGTCTCGACCTGCGCGCCGGCGCGCCCGCGCAGCGCGGTGGCCCAGCGCCCGGAGCGCGGCCGGAGGAGCAGGGCGTCGGACCAGCCGGACGCCTCGAGGGTGTCCATCGTGTCGAATCGCGGCGGGCTCCCGTACTTCTCGATGCCGGCGGTCGCGAGGCGCGCGTCGAGGTCCGCGGGGTAGGGGTCGCGCCGCGAGAGCGCGTTGAGGTCGCCGACGAGCGCCCAGAGGCCCGCGGCGAGCCGGGCGGGAGGCACGAGCGAGAGCAGCCAGCGGGCCTCGCTGACCCGGCGGTCCTCGCTGCCGGCGTTGAGGTGGGTGCCGAGCACGAAGAGCGGCTCGCCGCCGAGCGAGAGCTCGACCTCGACGAGGCAGTGGGCCAGCGCCTCGGGCGCGTGCACGCGCGCCTTCACGAGCGGCGCCCGGCTGACCACGCCGATGTGGTTTCGCCGGCCGCTCGGCCGCGGATTGGCGCTCCCCAGGACGGCGTGCCGCTCGCCCGCGGGCGCGCCGATCGCCTCGGCGACGGCCCGGAGCCGGGCGCCGTCCTCCCAGCCGACGCACTCCTGGAGGACGAGCAGGTCCGGGCGCGCGGCGGCGACGATCGCGAGGATCGCCTCGAAGCGATCCTCGCCGCCGGAGAGGATGTTGAAGGTCATGATCTTCACGGTGGGATCAGGCTAGCTCGTCCGGGCTGAGCAGCTCCAGGGCGCGCTGAATCCGGTGGACGCGGCGCTCGTGACAGAGCACGAATCGGGCATGGCCGAGCGCGCGATGGCCCGCAAGATCCTCCCGATCCGCAGCGACTCGCCACTCTACGCCGGCGCGCTCCGCCTGCGGTACGAGGTCTTCGTCGTCGAGCAGGCCGTGCCCGAGGACATCGAGGTCGACGAGCTCGACGAAGGCGCGCAGCACTTCGTCGTCCTGGACGGCGACGAGGTGGTCGCGACGATGCGGATCGTGCCGTGCGAGGGCGCGCTCAAGGTGGGCCGCGTCGCCGTCCGGAAGGACCTTCGCGGCGCCGGCCTCGGGCGGCGGCTGCTCGAGGAGGCGATCCGCATCGGCGCCGCGCAGGGCGCGCGCGCTCTGGTCCTGAACGCCCAGGTCGTCGCCGCGCCGTTCTATCGCAAGCTCGGCTTCGCCGAGGAGGGGCCGATCTTCGACGAGGCCGGGATCCCGCACACCAGGATGGTCCGGCGGATGACCTGAGCCCGCTGTCGATTGACACGTTGTGTCTGCGCGGCGCGTCCGCCGGAGCCGCCGTGAGACCTGCCTGTCCGCCGGCAGATCGCGTGATCCTTGACGTCGACGCCGACATGCTGGAAAGGCTTGTGTCGCTGCGCGGCTGGCCCGGGAGCGACGGAGCGCTCCCGGGCGCCGCGCTCGAAAGGAACGGGTGCCCCGATGACTGTGCAGCGGATCCTCCTCGCCGGCGCCACGGGCGTGGTCGGCACCGAGCTCTTGCGCTTGCTCCGCGCGCGGGAGCAGTTCGTGCGCACGCTCTCTCGCTCCCAGGGCAACGCGGCGCGCCTCCGCGGCCTCGCCTCGGAGGTCGTCGTCGCCGACGCTGCGGAGCCCGGGGCCGTGAGCGCCGCGCTCGAGGGCATCGATACGGTCATCTCGTGTCTCGGCGCGAATGTGTCGATGACGCTGCGCGAGCGCAGGAGCTACCATGACGTCGATGTCGTGGCGAACACGAGCCTGCTCGAGGCGGCGAAGCGGGCGGGGGTGAAGCGCTTTGTTTACCTCTCCGCGCAACCGGGCCCCGGCTATGCCCACACCCGCTATCTCGCCGCCCATCTCCAGGTGGAGGAGCGCATTCGCGCCTCGGGTCTCTCGTTCTCGTTCGTGCGCCCGACCGGCATCTTCTCCGCGCTGAACGACATGGTCGCGATGGCCCGCGCCGGCGTGGGCACGGTGCCCGGCGACGGCCTGGCGAGGACCAACCCGGTTCACCCGGTGGACGTCGCGGAGGCCCTCGCCGAGGTGCTCGCCGGGGGCCCTGACGTGGTGCCCGTGGGCGGTCCCGACGTCATGACCCGCGACGAGGTGATGCGCCTGGCCTTCGACGCCGTCGGGAAGAAGGGGTATATCGTGCACATCCCCGCGGGGGTGTTCCGGTCCACGAGCGTGCTGCTCGAGGGCATCCATCCGCGGATGTCGGATCTGCTGGAGTTCGTGGCGGCCGTCATGACGTCCGACTCGGTCGCGCCCGCGCGCGGGACACGGCCTCTGCGCGCCTGGTTCGAGGCGCTCGCCAGGTGAGCGCCGCCGTGGCCGCGCGCGGCGCGCGAGCGAGAGCTAGCCGAGAGATCATCGAGCACGTGACGTCGTCGAGCGTGGGCGCCGTGCGGTGCCGAGGCGGGAGATGGTCCCGGCGAGATCGACCATCACGCCGCCGGGCGGGTTGCTCGCGCCATCTGCCGGACATCCAGGGACAGCGCTCGCGTGGCTCGTTGACATGGCGAGCGAGCGCCGCGAGCATCGTGCGGTGACGTGGACGCGCGGATCACCGCGTTCCTGCGCGTCGCCTTCGCGACGCCTCGGGCCAGATGCCCTGCTTGCCGGGCGACAGGATGCCGTTCGGGTCCAGCGCATCTTTTAGAGTCTCGTTCAAGCGCCGGAGCGCGTGCTCGTTGAAGCTGTACTGATCGCCGATCAGGTCCATGAAGGCCAGGTGCGCCCGGTACTCGCCGATCCCCTGCTTCCCCAGTTCCCTGATCAAGGCGTCGAGCAGCGCGGCGGCGTTGCTCGTCTGCTCCGCGTCGTGCTTCTCGTAGAGGATCGGGAAGACGTGGTTCATGTGGCGCACGCTGGCGGTGAAGCCGGCCAAGTAGTCGATTCCGTGCTCGCGGGCCCGCGCCTTCACACATTCGTAAACCCTCACCGCCTCGCGCCCGCTGGACGCTACGATCGGCGAAAAATCGAGGTGCCCACAGTCGTCGCCGCGGAACTTCAGCACATTCAAAGCGAAGAATCCCGGCACGCCCGCCAGGCGGCCGGCCGGTCCCTCGACCTCCCAGGCGTAGAGGCCGTCCGAGCCCGAGGCGAGCTGCTTGCGGCCCATGATCTCCGCGCCGGGGATCCTTGAAAATGCTCGCTGGACGATCTTGAACCGAGCATCCAGCAATTCCTCGTCGCCGTAGAGGCCGAAGCGCAGGATCCACCACCATCCTATGCCCAGATCCGTGCGGATCTTTTCGAGCACCTCATCGGGCATGGCGCCGGGGCCGTCGTACCAGCGCGAGCGCGGATAGCGGTGCGCCACCTCGCGCACGACATTGCCCAGCTGGGCGTTGCTCTGGATGATCTCCCGGCGGCGCAGCGAAGCCAGCACATCGATGGCCGCCTCCAGGTCGGACTCCCTCTGGAAGTGCACGGTGCACGACGTTATTCCGTCCGGCTGCGGCATCAACCAGAGCCCCAGCTTGGTCACGATCCCGAAGTTGGACTGCAGGAACAGCCCGTCCAGCGACGGGCCATACCCGCCCTTGTACACCTGCCAGGTGTTGGCGCCGGGCAACGCACCCATGCCGGTGCGCACGACGTCGCCGTTCGCCAGGACCACCTCCAGCCCGCAGATCTGGGCGGCATGATCGCCGTAGGGGGTGTAGCCGATGCCCCGCTCCAGGGCATTGCCGACGACGCTACCCCAACCCAGCGACGGCGCGGAAATCCACAGCTTCAGCCGATGCTCGCGGAGATACCCATAGAGGTCCACGAACCTCACTCCGGGCTCGACCAGGGCGTAGCCGTGCTCCTCGTCGACCTCCAGGATCCGGTTCATCCGCTGCATGTCCAGCACGATGGCCCCGTTCACCCGCGGCGCCGCGCCCCCGTACCCGAGGTTCCGCCCGGCGGACACGGTCCAGAGCGGAATGCCGTGCTGATTGGCGACGGCCAGGACAGCCTGTGCCTCCTCGACCGACTTCGGCAGCACCGCCCCAGAGCACCGGAAGTCCTCGGAGCTGCCGAATGCATAGGGGTCCTCGTAGGCTGAGAGATCCGAGCCTGGGCCGAGGACCGCGTCGTCGCCCAGCACGGCTGCGAGGTGCCTGTAAGCCGAGTTGAGCCGGCCGGATGAAAGAAATGCTCCGTTCATTGGGTCCTTCGAGGGAGCGGAAACCGCTGCAGGTGCGAAATGAAAATGTCGCGCGGCCCCCCTCATGCCGCGCTCCGCGGCACCGCGTCATCGTCCCCGCCGCACGCGCTCGGCCCGACGCATTACTCGATCGTCACGAAGCTCAGCGCGTAGAGCTTTTGCAGCACCCGGCAGCAATCATGCTCGATGGCGTCCCGCGCGGCGCGATCGATCTGCGGTTCGAGTATCTCCGCGAGGATCTCCCGGGTAGGCTTTCCGCCGCCGGCGTGCATGAGAAACGACTTCATCATCCGCCCCACGCGGGCCTTCTGGACGCGATCGGTCACCGCGATCCTTCCGAACAGGATCAGCGTCGGCGCGGGCTTTGGCTCGAGCGGCGCCTCGCCGTCGACGAGCGTCTGGATGAACGGCAAGACATCGCACGAGAACTCGTGCAGCACGACGTGCCGGCCCGCGCGCACGGCGCCGTCGAGCAGCTGCTCCTCGGTGACGCTCGGCCTCGACGCGTTCCGCGACTTGAAATCGTTCGCGCTCTCGACGCACGCGGCATCGGACCACAGCATGAACTCGGCGCGCTCGCAGCGCAGCACGTCGATGAGGTAGGGGATATCAAGCTCCCCGTGGTCGACGTGCCGCTCGACGAGCTCGGCGAACCAGACGGCGTCGCGGAACGCGCGGATCAGGCGTTCGGACTTGATGGGGCGGTATGTCGCGATGAGGCTCCGCTCCACCTTCCCCAACGCCCTGTGGCGCCGGAGCAGCGCGAACGTGGCGGGGAAGTACGTCTCGACGAGGAAAAAGCGCTTGACGCCCAGCGAGGTCGAAATCCAGCGTAGCCGGTTCCTGTCGAGGGACTGGAGCGCGGACATCTGTCCGGCGCTCAGCGCGCTCTCCTCGGCGAAGCACGCCGGGTTGTCGTAGAAACGCTCGAACGCCAGGGGATCGGTGATCAACCGCGCGAACGCCGTCTGAAACGCTGAGGTATCCGTATCCATCGTCCGCCCCTCCGCTGCGTGATCCATCGTCCGCCCCTCCGCTGCGTGATCCATCGTCCGCCCCTCCGCTGTACGATTCATTGCACGTTCCGTCGTCCGCCCCGCGGCTACGCGAGGAATGCCTTAAGCCAGGATAGCCCTCGCGTGCTCGACCTCTTCCAGCATCTCGGCGAAGTCGTCCGGCGGATTCACGTCGCGCTCGATGAGGATGCCGCGTACGGGCGCTCTCCGGCAGAGATAGTCGAGCAGGTCCCAGACCTCAGGATGGCTGTCGATCGGGTGGCTGTGCGTGTCTAGCCACATCTCGTCTTCGTAAATTCCGCCGGCCAGGTGGACTTGCACGACGCGATCAAGCGGGATGCGGTCGATGAACTCATACGGATCGTAGTGGAGGTTCTGGGAGTTCATGTACAGGTTCGTGAGGTCGAGCAAGATGCCGCAATCAGCCTCGTTCACGACCTTGCTGATGAAATCCGCCTCCGTCATGGTGCCTCCGGGGATCGCCAGGTGATAGGTGATGTTCTCGAGGAGCAGCGGGACCCCCAGCATGTCCTGGAACTGCCGGGCCTTGGCGGCGCAGCGCGCCGCGGAGCGCTCGGTGAACGCGATCGGGGTGAGCTGGCCAAGCTCGATCCGGGAGACCTGCGTGAAGCAGAGGTGATCGCTGTACCAGGGGGCGCGGACTGCCTTCGCGAGCCGCGCAACCTCACCGCAATATTCCATGTCGAGCGGCGCGTCGGTGCCTATGGATAGCTCGAGACCATGGGGCGCTATGGGCAGACGCTGGCTCAGCTCGACCGCGCGCGCGAGCCGCCCCTCCGTCCGCGAGATGTAATGATCGGCGCAGATCTCGATCCAGTCGATCCGATCGCGGTGCTGTTCGATATCGCGCGCGAAAGAGGGCCGGTAGGCGAGCCCAGCGCCGAGGCGCGGCAGATCGAATCTTGGCTTCGCACACATGAGCAGCTCCTTGCGCGCAGGTGAAATGAGGCGCCCAGGCAGCGCAGCGAACGCGCCTGGGCGCCGGCGGCAGGGGGCGCGCCCCCCCGCCGGTTATCGCGATGTCACTCGTCGTTCACGTAGCCGCACCCGCAGCAGTGCAGCGAGACCTCCCTCGTCTCCAGTTCGGCGCGTTCGTCAGGGGTGATCAGCTCGAAATCGAATCCGTTTTTGTCAGTGTTCATGCGATGTTTCTTCCTTCGTCCGAGGCAGGTTGGCCTCCTCGGTCAGGGACAGCTCGGCAGGCGTCTCGTGCGGAGTGAAGCCCGCCCGTTTTGCGCCCACCGACTCTCTGTCCGGGCAAAGGCCTAATCAAGAGCCGTGCCGCTCGAGCAGTCGGCATACCAGGCGTGCATGCACAGCCGCGAAGATGCCGCCCTGCCCTGCGGCGTACACATGGCGGTGGTGGCGTTGAAATGGCTGGGGAACGACTCGGATCGGCGGGGTTCAACGGTCGACTTCGCATGAGAGGTACAGGGGCGGCGGGGCGGGTGTGACGGGTGCTGTGGTCGCCCATCCGCTCGTTGAAGTCCCGCTGAGGAGCGCGAAATCTTACTGAGGAAGGCAAAGTCCCGCTGGAGGAAGGCAAACTCTTGCCGAGGAAGGCCTGCTGAGCGTGGTCGCCGTGGTGAGGTGACGGCCGACGACGAGCTCGGGAAGGTGGTGCGCTGGAACGATCTCCCTCGCCTGCACAACCTCTACTTCGACGCGAAGTGGGAGGAGTGCCCCACGTCGTCGGACAGGTTCGCGTGCGACCCAGCGACCGTGCGCGGCAGCGCGCGCACGCGCCGCATGTCGCCCGAGGATCCCGTCGCTCGCCCGCTCACCCCTTGTGCCGCACGCCCTTCGATCTCCGGTACTCCTCGAGCTCCTCGCGGCCCGCCTTCCCGTTCCGCTCGAGCGTCTTCAGCCAGTCGTCGCGGTATTCCCGCATCGTCTCGGCCACGGTCTCGGCGACGACGAGGTTGCGGTACCACTTGGCGTCCGCCGGGACGATGCACCAGGGCGCGTGTCGCGAGGCGCAGCGCCGGAAGACGTCCTCGTAGGCCTCGGTGTACTCGTCCCAGTGCTCCCGCTCCTTCCAGTCGTTCACGTTGAGCTTCCAGGCCGTCGAGGGGTTCTCCTCGCGCTCCAGGAGCCGCTTCTCCTGCTCCTTCTTGCTGATGTGCAAGAAGAACTTGATCACGAGGGTCCCGTGCTCGGCGAGCAGCTCCTCGAAGTCGTTGATATGGTCGTAGCGCTCGCCCCACAGCGACTTCGGCGCCAGGTCGTGCACGCGCACGACGAGCACGTCCTCGTAATGAGAGCGGTTGAAGATGGCGAACTCCCCTGCGCGCGGCGCGTGCCGGTGAATCCGCCAGAGAAAGTCGTGCTCCCGCTCCTCCGTGGTCGGCACGCCGAAGGAGCTCACGCTGACGCCGCGCGGGTTCAGCGCGCCGACGACGTTCTTGATCGCGCCGTCCTTGCCGGCCGCGTCGCGGCCCTGAAGGACGATGAGGACGCTGTGCGTCCTCGCGCCCCACATGAGCTCCTGGAGCTCGAGCAGCTCCTTGCCGAGCTCCTGGAGCCGCTCGGCCGCCTCCTGCTTTGTCGCGTCGCGCGGCGGGTCGGTCGAGATGTCATCGAGGCGAAACTTCGAATCGGCCTTCGTGAGTCGCGTGATGGGCATGCCCGCGAGCGTACACGATCCTGCCTGGGTGCCTTCCCTGGAGCGACGGCGAGCGGCCGCGGCGAGGCGCGCCGCCGGCCTCGGCGTTCACCGGCCCTTCACGCCGGGCGCAGCGACGCGCTGGTCAGGCCGCCGCGCCGCGCCGCGAGCTCCTTGAGCAGCGCGATCCACGCCCCGGGGTCGCCCAGCGTCAGGTCGGGCTCGACCCCGGCGTCCGGCCGCTCGGACGAGGCGATGTACACCCCCACGCCCCCGTTCGCCCGGGCGTAGGTGATCGCCGGCTCATCGGTCGTGTCGTCGCCCGCGTAGACCACCAGCGTCCCCGGCGGCAGCCGCGCCAGCAGGAAAGAGAGGGCGCCGCCCTTGTCGTGCGCGGCGTCCCTGGCCTCGTGGATGCTGCGCCCCTTCATGACCACGAGCCCCTTCCGGTGCGCCGCGTCCGACCACGCCTCGAGCGCATCGAAGGCCGCCGGCCGATCCTCCGCCGAGACGAGCCGCCAGTGGAGCGCGAGCGAGCAGCGCTTGCGCTCGACCCAGAGCGCAGGGACCCGCCGCGCGATCTCGTCCGCGTCCCGCTCGAGCGCGTCGAGCGCCTCGGCCGGCGCCTCCGCCTGGTACAGGAGCGCCCCGCCCGGCGCCGCGATCTCGGCCCCGTGCTCGCCCACGCGCCAGGCCGCTTCGAGGGCCGCCGTGCGCGCCGCGACGTCGTGGATCGTCCTGCCCGACACGAGCGCCACGGCCGTGCCCGGCGCGCGCGAGAGCGCCTTCAACGCCTTGATGGCGCCCTGGTCGGCGACCGCCCCGCCCGAGACCGCGGCGATCTCGGAGATGGTCCCGTCGAAATCCGTCGCGAGGAGCAACGACGGCGCTGCCGCCGCGCGCTCGATGAGCTGGCCAACGTCCATGCTGTCCGGATCTTACCGTGAGCGGGGCCCCGACTCGAGCCATCGATCATCGAGCGCGGCGGCGTCGTCCTGCTCGCGCCGGAGCAGCGGATCACCACCGCGTGCTGCCAGGGCAGCAGCGCGAGCGCGGGCTGCCTCGAAATGCGGCGCGCGGCGGCGCGGCACGGGCGTTGCTGATCGTCGCCGGCGCTGGCGCTGGCACGCGGTGACGGCTGCTGATCGCTGGCGCGGATCAACAGGACTGCTTCGAGCCGTGCCCCGAGGTCAAGCTGCGCTCCTTCATCGACAAGAACCGCTTTCTTCTGGTGTTCGCGGCGCTGTCCTCGGTCATGGGCATCAGCGTCGGCGTGGCCAAGGTGACCACGACGCTCTACGCGCTGGAGCTCAAGGCGAACGAGGCGCTGCTCGGCCTCATCGCCGGGTCGCAGAGCATCGGGGTGCTGCTCATGAGCATCCCGATCGGGCTCCTCGTGGAGCACCTCGGGCCGGCGCGGCTGTTCGTGCTGGGGAGCCTCGTGGCCGGGACCCTCTACATGGCCTTGCCGGCGGTCCCGTCTCCGGTGTTCCTGCTGGCCTGCACGACGGCGATCAGCTTCTTCATGCCGCTGCGCTTCGTCTCGCTGAGCACCGTGTTCATGCAGCAGCTCGAGACGGTGGGTGAGGGCAAGGCCGGCTGGTACCGCGGCACCCATATGGTCGGCATGTTCCTGCTCGGCCCCATGCTCGCGGCCACCCTCACCAAGGCCCTGGGTTTCCGGGGCACCTACTGGCTCATCGGGGTGTGTTTCCTGGTCACGGTCTTCATGTCGCCGATCGTCTTCGGTCGTTATGCGGCGCGGTCCCCCTCCCCTCGAGCGCTCCGGCTCTCCGGCGTCCGGTCCGACCTCGCCCTGCTCGCGCAGGACATCGAGCTGCGCAGCGTGTGCATGATCGAGTTCGCGGCCCAGTCGGTCAATTCGTTCTTCATGTTCTTCATCATCCCGATCGGCATCACCGTCGCCCAGCTGACGGCGACCGACGCCTCAGGGCTGCTCGCCTGGCAGGGCGTGACCTACATCTTCGCGCTGTTCGCGCTGGGCGGCCTGGTGGGCCGGCTGGGGCACGAGCGCGTCTATCTCGCCAGCTTCGTCCTCGTCCCGAGCGCGCTCTTGCTGCTCGGCCTCTCGCGCGATCTGACCCTGCTCCGGTCCGGTGGCCTGCTCCTCGGCCTCGGCCTCGGCCTCTTGCAGATCGCGAACCTCACCCGCATCGCCCGGATCGGCGCGCGGGTGGGGCGGGGGAAGGTGGCCGGCCTGCACGCCCTTGTGGGGCCGTCAGGAGGTCTGTTCGGCAGCACCGTGGGCGGCCTCGTGGGCAAGAGCCTGGGGCTCCAGTCCATGTTCCTGCTCCTGACCGTGCTCTTCGGCCTGCTCCTCGCCCTGGCGCGCAGGACGTCGAGCGCGGTGGTGGCGGTGCACCCCGCGTCCACCGAGCCCGCGGCCGCCGAGTAGAGGCGCGCGCCGCCGCGAGCGTCGAGGGGGCCCCGGCAGAAGAGAGATGAGCCAGACCAAGCGCCGACGCACGGCGCACAGAGGCCCTGCATCATGAGTGAACTCGACAGCCCAGCTCCGTTCTCCGCCACCCGCCGCGCGTTCGCGGCGGCGCTCTGCGCCGCGCTCGCGCTCGCGGCCTGCTCGAAGGCCGAGCCCGGCGGCGGCAAGGGCGACGGGGGCGCCGGCGACCACGAGGTGCTGGAGCTGCGCTATCAGGGGTTCTCCGGCGTGGTCACGCTGCCCGAGCTGGCGGAGGACCTCGGGTACCTCGCCCCGATCCAGCTGAGCTATGTCGGCAACACGATCAGCGGCCCGCAGGACATCCAGACGGTGGTCACCGGAGACACAGATTTCGGGCAGGCGTTCAACGGCGCCGTGATCAAGCTGATCGCCGCCGGCGCGCCGCTCCGGGCGGTGGTGGGCGGCTACGGGGTCGACGCGAAGCGGTGGAGCGGCTTCTACGTGACCGAGGACAGCGCCATCCGGGGGCCGCGGGATCTGCTCGGCAAGAAGGTCGCCATGAACACGCTGGGCGCGCACCACGAGCTCATGCTGAAGGAGTACCTGTCGCGTCACGGGCTGACGAGC
The DNA here is from genome assembly GCF_051521455.1 of Sorangium sp. So ce887. NCBI lineage: Bacteria > Pseudomonadati > Myxococcota > Polyangiales > Polyangiaceae > Sorangium > Sorangium sp. So ce887. Next base: position 2,045,754 of record NZ_CP150354.1, read on the forward strand.
GACGAGATCGCGCAGGTCACGCTGGTGGTGCTGCCGCCCGTGAGCGCGGAGCAGGCGCTTCGGCAGGGGCAGGTCGACGTCTCGGTCCTCGGCGACATCCTGCGCGACAAGGCGCTCGAGCGCGGCGGCCTCCGGGCGCTGTTCTCGGATCACGAGCTGTTCGGGGAGTTCACCGCCGGCAGCTACGTGCTGACAAAGCGCTTCCTAAAGGAGAGCCCGAACAGCGCCCGCAAGCTCGTGGACGCGGTGGCGCGCGCCATCGAGTGGGCCCGGACCACCCCGCGCGAGGAGGTGGTGGCCCGCCTGGAGCGCATCATCGCGCGGCGGGGCCGCAACGAGGACGCGTCGCTGGTCAAGTACTGGACAAGCATGGGTGTCGCCGGCAAAGGCGGGCTCCTGTCGGCCAAGGAATACCAGGTCTGGATCGACTGGCTGGTGAAGGACGGCGAGCTCAAGGCGGGGCAGCTCAAGGCCGAGGACCTGTTCACGAACGAGCTCAACCCGTTCGCGACGACACAGGTCCAGTGACGGCGCAAGCCCCGGCGAGGCCCTCCCGGGGCGTCACGGCACGACGTCGACCGCCATCCCCTCGGTCAGCTCCGCGCTCGCGAGCTTCACGATGCGCTCGCTCCCGTCGAGCCCGGTCGACACCTGGATCGTCGCGCCCGTGTCGCGCTCGACGGTGATGGGCACGAAGCGGATCTTGCCCCCGGCCTCCACGACGGCCACGCGGAGCCCCTTGGCGTCGTTGTAGAGCGCCGTCGCCGGGATCTCGAGCACGCGGTGCGGCGTGGGCAAGGTCAGCGCGACCTCGGCGTACATGCCCGCGAGGAGCCGCCCGTCAGGGTTCGGCACCCGCACCTCCGTGTTCATCGTCCGCGTCGCCGCGTCGAGCGCGCCGGCCGTGCGCGCGATCGTGCCCTGGAACGGCTGCGCCGCGAACTCGCGCACCGTCACCTTCGCCGGGGCGTCGACCCGCACGCTGGGCGCCACGTCCTGCGGGACGCCCACGAAGACGCGCACCGGGTCGGTCGCGGAGATCCGGAAGAGCGGCGTCCCGTTGCCCGCGGTGACCAGCGCCCCGCGCTCGATCGTCCGCGAGGTGACCGTCCCCGCGAACGGCGCGGCGATCTTCGCGAACTTCTTGAGATCCAGGAGGCGCTGGATGCTCGCCTTCTGCGCGGTGATCGCCGCCTGCGCCACGGTGACGCCCGCCTCGGCGACGTGCGCCTGCCCCTGCCGCTCCTCGAGCTCCTCCTGCGGCGCCACGCCCGCGGGGACGAGCTGCTCGTAGCGCTTCACGCTCGACCGCGACACGTCGCGGCTCGCCTGCGCCTGCACGAGGCCGGCGCTCGCTTGAACGAGCTGCGCGCGGGCCTGCGCGAGCTCCTGATCGAGCTCGGGCGTGTCGATCTCGGCGAGGACCTGCCCCTCCTCGACCCTGTCGCCGATGTCCACGGTCCACCTCCGCACGTAGCCGCTCACGCGCGGGTAGACGACCGTCTCCTCGAGGGGCTGGATGCTCCCCGGCAGGGCGAGCGCCCGGTCGCTCGACACAGGCTGCGGCGCGACGACCACGACGCGCGGGGCGGCGCCCTCGGTGGCCCGCACGCCCTCCTCGAGCGCCGCGCGGGCGCTCCGGCGGGGCAGGTAGGCCGCGGCGAACGCGGCCCCGAGCACGACGACGAGGCCCACGCCGAGGGCGACGCCGCGCGTCCGCGTCATCGCGGCGGGCGGCGGCAGATCGAAGCCGAGATCGTCGGCGGGAGGGCCCGGGGGCGGCGCGGGGGCAAGAGCGGGGTCGGGGGGGCTCATAGGTCCTCTGCGAGCAGGTCTCGGGCCGGGGCCTTGTTCCGGAGGAGGCTGTACATCACCGGCACGAAGAAGAGCGTGCTCAGCGTCGCGACGAGCAGGCCGCCGATGACCGCGCGGCCCAGCGGGGCGTTCTGCTCGCCGCCCTCGCCGAGGCCGAGCGACATGGGCAGCATGCCGAAGATCATCGCGAGCGCGGTCATGAGCACCGGCCGCAGGCGCGTCATGCCCGCGGCGAGCGCCGCGGTGCCCGCGTCGCGGCCCAGCTTGCGCTGCTCGTTCGCGAACGTCACGACGAGGATGCTGTTGGCCGTGGCGACGCCGACGCACATGATCGACCCCATGAGCGCGGGCACGCTCAGCGTCGTGTGCGTCACGAAGAGCATCCACGCGATGCCCGCCACCGCGCCCGGGAGCGCCATCAGGATGATGAGCGGGTCGAGCCACGACTGGAAGTTCACGACCATCAGCAGGTAAACGAGCACGACCGCGAAGAGGAGCCCGTAGCCGAGCCCGGTGAACGAGGAGTCCATGCTCTCCGCCTGCCCCTTGAGGGTCACCTTGGTCCCGCGCGGCATCTCGGGCCTGAGCTCGTCGACGACGCGCGCGACCGCGCCCGCGACCGAGCCGAGGTCGGTGCCGTCGACGTTCGCCTGGACGTCGAACGTCCTCGCGACGTTGTAGTGGGTGATGTTCGCCGGCCCCGTCGTGCGCGACAGCGACGCGACGTTCGACAGGAGCTGGGGGCGGCCGTCGCCGGTCGACAGCGGCGTCGCGTTCACGTCGTCGATGGACCCGATCGCGTACTGGGGCGTCTGCACGGCGACGAGGTACTGCACGCCGCGCTTGTCGAGCCAGTAGGTCGGCGACGTCTGCCCGCTCGACGAGAGCGAGACCAGGACGTCGCTCGCCACGTCGCGCTGGGTGAGCCCCATCTGGTCGGCCATCGTGCGGTCGACGTCGATGCGGAGCTGCGGCCTCGCCGGCACCTGCGCCATGTGGACGTCGACCGCGCCGGGGATCTTCTCCATGCGGTCGGCGATCCGCAGCGCGACCGCGTAGGTCTCGTCCTCCTTGCCGATCGGGCCCACGACCTGGACGTTGATCGGCGCCGCGAGGCCGAAGTTCAGCACCTGCGTCGAGATGTCGGGGGCGAGGAAGAAGAACGTCGACTCGGGGTACGTCGCGTTGAGCTTCGCGCGGAGCTTCCGGACGTAGTCGGCGGTCAGCTGGTGGTGCTCCTCGAGCGCGATGAAGATCTGCCCGTCGGCCGACGAGATCTGCGCGCCCTCGCTCAGCGACAGGTTGATGCCGCTCGCCGGGATCCCGAGGTTGTCGAGCATCGTGCGGATCTCGCCCGGCGGGATCACCTCGCGGATGGTCTCCTGGATCTGGGCGAAGCGCCGCTCGCTCTCCTCGAGGCGGGTGCCCGGCGCGCCGCGCACGTGGAGCTTGATGAGCCCGGCGTCGACGGTCGGGAAGAAGTCGCGGCCGAGGAGCGGGATCAGCGCGATCGAGGCGGCGACGAACACAAGGAACGCCCCGACGAACCCGGCGCGGTGCGCGAGCGCCCACGCGAGCCACCCGCCGTACGCCCCCCGCAGCCGGTCGAAGGCGCGGTTGAACGCGGCGAAGGCGCGCCCGAAGAGGCTCTTCGCGTTCGCCGTCCCCTCCGGCCCATGGCCGCTGGCGTGCTCCGCCGCCTCGCGCTCGAGCAACAGGCGCACGAGGGTCGGGACGAGCGTCCGCGACAGGAAGTACGACATGAGCATGGCGAAGACGACCGCCATGGCCATCGGCACGAAGAGCGACTTCGCGGCGCCGGTGATGAAGACCACCGGCACGAAGACGATGCAGATGCAGAGCGTGGAGACGAGCGCCGGGAGGGCGATCTCCTGCGCCCCGTCGACGATGGCCCGGATGAACGGCTTCCGCTGCCCCAGGTGGCGGTGGATGTTCTCGATGGACACGGTCGCGTCGTCGACGAGGATGCCGACCGCGAGCGCCATCCCGCCGAGCGTCATCACGTTGAGCGTGTGGCCCAGGGCGTTGAGGGCGATGATCGAGACGAGGATCGAGAGCGGGATGCTGAGGATGACGATGAGCGTGCTGCGCCAGCTCCCGAGGAACAGCAGGATCATGAGCGCGGTGAGCCCCGCGGCGATGAGCGCCTCGTGCACTACCCCGTCGACCGCCGCGCGCACGAACACCGACTGATCGAAGAGCAGCGAGACCTTGAGCTCCTTCGGGAGCTTCTCCAGCGTGGCCGGCAGCATCGCGTGGATGCGCGAGGTGACGTCGAGCGTGCTCGCGCTCCCGTTCTTGAGGATGCTCAGGAGCACGCTGCGCTTGCCCTCCACGTGCACCATGTTCGTCTGCGGCGCGTTCCCGTCGCGGACGCTCGCGACGTCGCGGAGGTACACGGTCGTCCCGTTGACGGTCTTGAGCGGCAGCTTGCCGAGGTCCTCGAAGGCCTCGGGGCTGCTGTTCATGAGGACGGGGTACTCGTTCTCCCCCATCTTCGCCGTGCCGGAGGGCAGGATGACGTTCTGCAGCCCGAGCGCGGCGTTCACGTCGCGCGGCGACAGCCCCCAGGCGAAGAGGCGCTGCGGGTCGATGTCGACCATGATCTGGCGCTGCTTGCCGCCGTAAGGCCAGGGGATCTGCGTGCCCCGGATCGTGGCGATGTCGGCGCGGATGAAGTTGACCGCGTAATCGAAGAGCTGCTGCTCGCTCAGCGAATCGCTCTCGAGCGCGGCCTGGAGGATGGGCACGCTGGAGGCGCTGTAACGGATGATGAGCGGCGGGCTGATGCCGGGCGGCATCATGCGGATGGCGGTCTGCGAGACCGCCGTGACCTGCGCGGTGGCGGCCTCGATGCTGGCGCCCGGCTGGAGGTAGATCTTGATGATCGCGATGCCGGTGAGCGACTGGCTCTCGATGTGGTCGATGTCGTTGACCGTGGTCGTCAGGAAGCGCTCGTAGTTGTTGACGATGCGCTTCTCCATCTCCTCGGGAGGGAGTCCGCCGTAGTTGAAGATGACGGACAGGACCGGGATGTCGATGTCGGGGAAGATGTCCGTCGGCATCCGGGTGATGGTGAACACGCCCAGGATGACGATGAGCATCGACATCACGATGAACGTGTACGTGCGTTGCAGCGCGATCCGGACGAGCCACATGGGCCATTTCCCGTCCCCCTCCGGAGCGCCCCGGCCGGGGCGGCGCCCGGAGGGCAGGCTTCGCATTTAGGGTGCCCCAGACGTTCGTCCAATCTATTCTTTCGTATCACACGATACCTTCAAGGTATGGATCTGCGCCACCTCCGGTACTTCACGGCCGTCGCCGAGGAGCGGCATTTCGGCCGCGCGGCGCAGCGGCTCGGCATCGCCCAGCCCCCGCTGAGCCGGCAGATCCAGGATCTCGAGTCCGAGCTCGGGTTCTCGCTCTTCGATCGCTCGCGGCGGCGGGTCGAGCTGACGCCGGCGGGCACGGTCTTCCTCGCCCACGTCCGGCGGGTCTTCGACGCGCTCGAGCTCGCGGTGCACGAGGCCAGGCGCGCGAGCGTCGGCGAGACCGGGCGCCTTGTCGTCGGGTACCTGTCGTCGCTCGCCTACAGCGGCATCACCGAGCTGGTCCGCGCCTTTCGCACGGACTTCCCGTCGGTGGAGCTCGCGCTGCGCGAGATGCCGCCGCAGGAGCAGATCGACGCGCTCAAGGACGGGCGCATCGACGTCGGGTTCGTGAGGGCGCCGCTCAACGACGCCCGGCTCGCCTCCGAGTGCGTCCGGCGCGAGCCGCTCCTGGTCGCCCTGCCGGCGGATCACCCGCTCGCGGGGCTCAAGCGCATCCCGCTCGAGCTCCTGTCGCACGAGCCGTTCGTCGTGTTCCCGCGCCAGCGCGGGTCGGCCTTCTTCGACCTGGTGATGGGGCTCTGCCGCGAGGCGGGCTTCTCTCCGCGCATCGTGCAGGAGGCGCTGCACCTCGACATCCTGAGCCTCGTGGCGGCGGGCTTCGGCGTCTCTATCCTGCCGGAATCCATCAAGAATATCCGGCGCGGCGGGCTCGCGCTGCGGCCGATCGTGGGCGCGCCGTCGACGGTCCTCCTCGTCGCGTGGCGCGCCGACGACGCCTCGCCCACGCTCGGGCAGTTCCTCTCGTTCGTGCGGCGGGTGGGCGTCAGTCGGAGCAAGCCGCGCGCGCCGCGCCGCGCACCCGGCGAAGGCGAGCGCGGCGCGCCGGCCCGCGGGGCAGGGGCGGCGGAGCCAGACGTGGAGGCGTCGTAGAGGAGCCGAGCGCGCGCCTGCCGTTCGGAGCCCGACGGCGGGGTGAGCTCATCGGGCTTGCGAGCAGCTCTCGACTTTCTGATCGACCGAGTCGCACACTACCAAGCACACATCGATGGCACGTCGGCAACAGCCGTCGGCGGTACACTGCCCAGCGCGCCCTGCAAACCCGCCGTTGCACCGGACGACCCAGAAAGGGCAATCCTCGGTGGTGCTGCACTCGATGGGATCCTCGTCGCACTCCTCGCCTGCGCACCCGCTGGTGCTTGTGACGAGCACGCCGACGTGCATCGCGACGGCCGCGAGCGCTGTCGCGGCGGACAGACGTACAAGGTTCGACATGGCTTGCTCCTCCGGGGGGCAGCCTCCTCTACCCGGCGCGATCAGGTCAACGACAATGTGGACCCACGCACGGCGAGGTCAGCGCCGGTCCGCCGCGCAGGCGGCCGCTCCGGGGAGCGCCGGGCGCTGCCGGGCGGCGGCTCAGGCGCGGGGCACCCGGGGTCCGGTGATCGGCTGTCGCCTGCGGCGCAGCGCCGAGAGCGCGCTGGCGACGGTCGGGTAAAGCGTCATCCCCTCGAGATCGATGCCGAGCTGGGTGAACTCCTGCGCGACCTGCGGCCGCATCCCCACGACGATGACCTCGGCGCCGAGCAGGAGGGCGGCGCGGGTCGTCTTCCTCAGCGACGCTGCGACCTGCATGTCGGCGAAGGGCACGCCGGTGATATCCATCAGCAACACCTCGGCTTCCTGGCGGCTGAGCTCCGCGAGCACCACCTCGAGCACGTGGCTCGCGCGCTCCAGATCGATGGCCCCGACGAGCGGCACGAGCAGCACCCCCTTGTCGAGCGGGATGACCGGGCACCCGATCCGGCGCACGGCGTCGGCGAGGGCGCGCTCGCGCTCGTAGGCGGCGCGCGTCTGCTTCTCCTGCTCGATCAGCGACTCGATCAGCGACGCGCGCTCGAATGTCGCGGTGAGCATCGCCACCCACATGTCCATGTCCCGGTGATCCAGCCCGAGCGGGCTGCTCACCGGAGCGCAGATGGCCAGGACGCCGCGATCCTCACCCTGGCTGCGGAGCGGGATGAGCCGGATGACGTGGTCGCCGTCGACCTGGACTGCGGCAGGTAGCCAGTCGCCGCGCGGGAACTCCGCCGTCGCGATGCGCGTGTCCGCCGCCGGCGAGGCGATCGGCATGCCGGGGCAGGAGCTCTCGACGATCCGCAGCATCGGACCGGCGTCCCCGGGCTCTTCCCACACGGCGAGGCAGCCCCAGCTCATCTGCACCGCGGAGAGCCAGCTCAGCTTGCTCCCGCCGTTGTCGGCGTGCTCGAGGAGCGTCTCCCGGACAACGAGGTTGATGTCGAGGAGGCTGTTCAGGTAATCGGCGCGGGTCGCTTCGAGCGCCACCCGGCCTTCCATCATGTCGTGGCGAGCCCTCCTGATGTAGCCCGTGACGCGCCGCTTCGCGGCGGCGTCCCCGGCGCCGCGGAGCATCGCCTGGCCCGCTTGCTCCAGCCGGTCGATCATCGCCAGGAGCAGGTCGATATGGGGCATCTGCTCCGCGGCCTCCCGCCATGCCCGCTCCAGCGCCGCCGGAGGGGGGCCAGGCCTCCCCTGGGCGGCCGCCTCGAGCCCGAGGACCACGTCCGTCACGCCAGGCCAGGTATCCGTCGGCGGCGCGCTCCGGTCGAGCGCCGACGAGAAGGTGGCGAGAGCGACCAGCTCCCGAGCGAGCGTGTCGGCCTGGTCCGCGGCGCCCTCGGCCGACGCGGGCGCCTCGCGCTGCTCCGGGGCGGGCGAGCAGCCGCACGAGCGGCGCACGACAAGGAGCGTCGGCGCGATGTGCCCCGCGCTCGGGACATCCCGTCCAGCGAGGAGATCGATGAGCAGCTGGGCGGCCGTCCTGCCGATCCAGTCGAACCGCTGGCGGACCGTGGTCAGCGGCGGCGAGGCGTACCTGGCCGCCTCGATGTCGTCGAACCCGACGAGGGCGAGGTCCTCGGGGACGCGGACGCCCGCCTCGGAGAGCGCGTCGATGGCCCCGAGCGCCCCCTGGTCGGTGGCCATGAACATCGCGGTGCAGGACACGCCCGATTCGACGAGGCGGTGCGCGGCGAACCGCCCGCTCACCCTCTCGTTGTTCGGGAGCTCGATGACGAGGGCGGGATCGAATGGAATCCCGCGCTCCTCGAGCGCGTCCCGGTAGGCCTGGAAGCGCTGCCGGATATCCTCGTGCGCCATGTTGCCCGCGAAGACGATCCGCCTGTGCCCGTGCTCGATCAGGTGACGCACGGCCGCCAGGGCGCCGCCGTGGTTGTCGGGCAGGACGTACGGGCAGCGCCCGTCCCTGGAGCGCGCGCTGAGGGTCACGACCGGCCGGCCGTCGTCGAGGAAGAGCTCGATGTCCGTCGGATCGATCAGGGCGATCCACCCGTCGATCGGGTCCCGCGCGAGCTTCAGCCGGTGAACGTCTCGCGGCGACGACTTGACGGCGATCACGCGATATCCGGCGTGCCCTGCGGCCGACTGGATACCGCCGAGCACCTCGCAGAAATACGTGCCCCAGATGTCGTGACACATGAGGCCGATGGCTCTATCGAGCGACATGGTGGCAGAATCCTCGGTTGTCCCCAGCACCGGCATTCCGCCGCGCCGCCGTCATAAACCGGTACGTTTAGCACGGAACGCACGCGTGCGTCATGCCGCTCGGCGGCGCGGTTACGGCGGAGGCACGGCGGAGGCACGGCGGAGGCGCGGCCGGGGCTCACGCGCCGTGCGGCGAGCGTTGCTAGAGCGACAAACGGGTTGAAACCCCTAAAAAAGCAGGAATTTCACAGGGAGGCGGGGAGGCGGGGAGCGAGAGACGGCGAGAGGGAGAGATTCTTTTTTTTCTTCCTCCCCGCCTCCCCGCCTCCCTGTGAAAATTCTCCGGGTTTCAACATGATAGGTGTTCTAGTACTACAGCCGCACGTCGGTGAGCACCGAACGAGCTGGGCTCCATCCGTGTGCGGAGGAGCCAAGCGTCACGATCGTCCGCCCGCTCATCGAAATCCGCGGAGATTCCGCGACGTGCGGCTGTAGTACTAGGAGTCGCCCGTGAACGGGAATGCCTGCTGCTCGAGGGGCACCCGCCCCTTGCGCTTCGGCCGGCGCGGCGGCGCCCCGGCGTCCGGCTCGGCCGGCGCTGCCTCGGTCCGCTCGGAGCAGCGCGGGCAGAGCGCCGGCGGGGGCTCGTCCGGCTCCGGCGCGGCGGCGGCCCGGGGCGGCTCCGGCGCCGCCTCGGGCACCGATGGCTCGACCGGCTCCGGCTCGGCCCTCTCCAGCTCGGCGCGGCCGCGCGCGTGCTCGGCGGTGACCAGGGCGCGGAGGGCGCGGGCGGCGGCCCGGTGCTCGGCGGCGGCCCGGCGCAGGCGCGCGACGAGCTCGAGCGCGGCGCGCGGCGGCGCGTGGAAGCGGGCGCGCTCGCGGTGAGCGCAGCTGTCGTGCGCGCCGCCGCTGCTGCCGCAGTCGATGCAGATCCGATCGAGCGAGAGCGGCTCTCCTGCGGCGGAGAACGCCTCGTCCGCCGCGGTGTCGTCGGGTGGGATCGCGTCGACGGGGTCCTCGTCGGGCGGTAGCTCTTCGACGACGGCGGCGGCCTTGCGGGAGCGCATGCCTGTCGGCTAGCAGAGGAATGAACGGATGTACAGTGCATGCGGCGTGATAGCCTGCTGCCATGATCCTCCTGCTCACGCCGGTCGCGCAGAGGAGCGCGCTGACCCGGCGAGCCCGGCTCGCGCGCGCGGCCTGCCTCGTGGGGGCGGCCGCAGCCTGCCTTGCGCTCGGCTGCCAGGGAATCCTCGGCATTCACGATGTCTCGCTCGACGGTGCCGGCGGCGCCGGCGGCAACGGCGCCGGCGGTGACGGCGGCGCCGCGTCGGGCGAGGGCGGCAGCGGCGGCGGGCCCGCGCACGGCAGCGGCGGCGGGGCGCCCCAGTCGGGCTTCTCGATCGCGCTCGACCCGGCGGCGGCGCGCGTCGTGCGCGGCGGCTCGGCGGAGCTCACGGTCACGGTCACGCGCTCGAGCGGCTTCGCGGGCGACGTCGAGCTCTCGCTGTCGGATCTGCCGAGCGGGGTCACGGCGAGCCCGGTCGTGGTCCCGGGCGACGCGACCACCGGCGTGCTCACGCTGGCCGCGGAGCCGCTCGCGCTCGTGGGCGGCGCCGCGCCGTCGCTCCGCGCCAGCGCGTCCGGGCAGGAGGACCGCCTGCTGCCTGTCTCGCTGCTCGTCGCCGACCCGCCGGGGACGCTCGATCAGTCGTTCGACGGCGACGGGATCGCCACAAGCGGCACGCCCCACGAGGCGCGCGCCGTCGTCGTCCAGGAGGACGACAAGATCCTCGTCGCCGGCATCGACGGAGACACCTGGGGGCTCGCGCGTTTCCTGCCGAGCGGCGCGCTCGATCCCGAGTTCGGCGCCGGGGGCCTCGTCGTCGGCCGGGAGGGAGCGGTCGCGTCGCTGGCCCTGCAGCCGGACGGGCGCATCCTCGCGGTGGGGACGCGCAACGACCAGCTCTCGGTCGTCCGGTTCAACGCGAGCGGCGGGATCGATCAGGCCTTCGGGGCGAGCGGGGTCGCGGCGCTCGGGCCTCAATCGATCAGCAGCTCCCGGGGCTTCGACGTCGCCGTCCAGGGCACCGGCGCGATCATCGCTGTCGGCGTCGGCCCCGGCAACAGCGGTATCGTCGTGAGGTTCTCTTCCACGGGTGACCTCGACCCGAGCTTCGGCAGCCTCGGCGTCGTCTCCATGGAGGAGCGTCCGCTGCGCTCGGTCGCCCTCGGCGAGGGCGACCACATCGTGGCCGGAGGGAGGGAGCGGACCGCCGGCCCGAGCCTCCTCGCGGCGCGGCTCGATCGCGACGGGAGCTTCGATCCGGGCTTCGGGACCGGCGGCGTCGCCTATCTCAGCGCCACGCCGTACACCGACAGCGATCTCGCCCTCGGGAGGGACGGCAAGCCGGTCGTCGTGGGGTACGCGCTCGACGGCGTGAACCTGTACGCGTTCGGGCGCTTCAACGCGGATGGCTCGGCGGACTCCACGTTTGGCGCGAGCGGCATGGTGACCGCGAGCACGGGAGAGACCCAGTACATGCGAGGCCATGGCGTCGCCCTCCAGGCAGACGGCAAGATCCTCGGCGCGGCCTCGGGGGGCACGTCGGCCTCGGGCCTGACCGCCAAGATCCTCCGGCTCCTGCCGGACGGCACGGCGGACGCCGGGTTCGGCACCTCGGGCGCCGTCGTGCTGGACGACCATCCGGACGCCAACTACCTCTACGCCGTCGCCGTCCAGCGCGATGGCCGGATCGTCGCCGCCGGGAAGCGGTCGAGCCTCGGGCTCATGGTGGTGCGCGCCTGGGATTAGCGCCGTCGCCCAAGGTCGAGGGCGCTGCCGCCGATGACAGGCCTGCGGGGAGGGCGGTGGCATGGCGGTCGAGCTCATGTGATAACGTGCGCCCATGAAGCGCTGCACCCCCGCATTTTCCGGCCCGAGGACCCGCGGAGGAGACAGGAATCGAGATATCCACTTGCCATACCCTTCGAGTTGTCCTCGAGCTAACCAACCATTCATCCTCTCCTCGCCACAAGAGAGAGCACCTGGAGTCGACCGATGCGAACACGCCTGCTGGTTCTGATTTCTTCCTCTGTCGCCGCTGCGCTGGTCGCCTGCGGCCCACCCGGTGAGGACACGACGTCGGCGGGGGCTGGCGGCGCCTCCGCGACGGGCACCACGACCGGTGTCGCCGGCGGCGGAGGCGGCGAGTGTGAGCTCCTGCCCGAGATCATCGACGCGGACACGGCCGTCGGCCCCGGGTGTGTGCGCCTCGATCGCACCACGGTGGGAAGCGCAACGCTGACCATTGCCCCCGGAACGACGATCCTGGTCGGACCGTCGGGGTACCTGTCGCTGGGCAATGAGAGCGGCTCTACCCTGGTCGCCAGGGGCACCGAGGACGACCCGATCGTCTTCAGGTCGGAAGCGGACTCGCCCGCGCCGGGCGACTGGCAGTGCGTCTACCTGGGCGCCGGGGCTGCGGCTTCCGAGCTCGAATACGCGACGTTCGCGCACGGCGGGCAGCCCTGCGCGGCGACGGGAGCGAACCCCGAGGCGGCCCTCGTGGTCATGGCGCCGGTACGCAGGATCGCGCAGGTCACGGTCGAGGACAGCCGGCATCACGGCATCCTCATCGGGCCTGACGCCGGCGTGCGCGCGTTCGAGCAGAACACGTTCTCCCGCAACGGCAAGGCGTCGATCAACGTGGCGCTCCGGCAGGTGCTGAGCCTCGGGGCGCCGAACACGTTCTCTGACGCGGACGACTTCATCGAGATCGACAGCACGTTCTCCCTGGAGGCGGACGGCACCTGGCGCAAGCAGGCCGTGCCGTTCCGCGCGGGGGGCCTCCAGATCAACCCGGACAGCGAGGTCACCATCGAGGCGGGGACGCGGATCGAGCTCACCGGCGGCAGCATCGAAGCGTTCTCCGCCACGCTGAACCTCGCCGGCACGGAGGAAGAGCCCGTGGTGATCACGTCGGCTCATCCGGAGCCGCAGGCCGGGGACTGGGGATGCCTGATCTACAGCAGCGCGAGCGAGCTCACGCCGACCCTCGATCACGCCATCATCGAGTATGGCGGCAACGGTCAGGGCTGCTCGGGCTCGAACGAGCCGACCTTGCTCTGGGTGCCGCCGACGGCCCGGATCACGAACAGCGTGTTCCGGCACAGCGAGGGGACAGCGATCAAGGGCAGCGGAGAGTGCGACACGGCGGCGTGGTGCACGAACCAGTTCGAGGCCATCGCGTCCGGCCCGCTCGAGTGCGGCACCGCGAGCGACGAGACCGCGTGCCCGTGAGCTGACCCCGCGGCGCCGGCCGCGGCGCCGTCCCGCGACACGGCTGACGCTCACGCCTTCCGCAGCAGCCCGTAGCGCGCGAGCTTCCGGTAGAGGGTCATCCTCGGGATCCCGAGGCTCCGCGACACCTCGCACACGTTCCAGCGGGCCAGATCGAGCGCGGCGCGGATCCGCTCCGCCTCGGCGCCCCGGTAGTCCGCGCGCGACCGGGATCGCGGCGCGGGCGCCGCCGCCGGCAGCAGGATGTCGGCCGGGCCGATCTCGGGGCCCGGCGCGAGCACGCACGCGCGCGAGAGGACGTTCTCGAGCTGCCTCACGTTGCCGGGCCAGCCGTACGACATGAGCCGCCGGAGCGCGCCCCGCGACAGCCGGAAGGCCGGGCGGCCCTGGCGCGCCGCGAGCTTCTCGACGATCGCCTGCGCGATCGCCGGGATGTCGTCCGGCCGCTCGCGGAGCGGCGGCAAGCGGATCTCGATGACGCTGACCCGGTAGTAGAGATCCTCGCGAAAGCGCCCCTGGGCGACCTCCTCCCGCAGATCCCGGTTCGTCGCGCAGACGACCCGCACGTCGGCGACGGAGAGGCTCCGGTCCGACCCCACCGGGCGGATCGAGCGCTCCTGGAGCGCGCGGAGCAGCTTCGCCTGCACGCCGACCGGCATCTCCCCGAGCTCGTCGAGGAACAGCGTGCCGCCCCGCGCCGACGGGAACAGGCCGCCGTGATCCCGGACGGCGCCGGTGAAGGCGCCCTTCACGTGGCCGAAGAGCTCCGACTCGAGCAGCGCCTCGGGCAGCGCGGCGCAGTTGACCGCCACGAACGGCCCCTCCCGCCGGGGCCCGCCCGCGTGGATGGCGCGCGCGACGAGCTCCTTGCCCGTGCCGCTCTCGCCCGTCACCGTCACCGTCACGTCGCTCTCCGCCACGCGCTCGCAGAGCGCGAGCACGGCGCGCATCGGGGCGCTCCTCCCCGCGATCTCCGGGAAGTCGCGGCGCGCGTCCGCGCGGGTCCGCTCGAGCTCGTGCGAGAGCCGCTCGATCTCGTCGGCCTGCGAGCACATGAGCTCCGCGACCCGGCGCTGCTCCTCCTCCAGGGCCCGGGTGCGGTCCCTGAGCTCGGCCATCAGCCTGCCGTTGTGCAGCGCGACAGCGATCTGGTCCGCGAAGGCGCCGAGCAGATCCGCGTCGCCCTCCGCGAACTTGCCGCGCTGGAACCGGTTGTCGAGGTAGACGGCGCCGAGCACCGCGCCGTGCGCGCGGATCGGCACGCACACGATCGACCGGAGCCGCAGGGCGTGCACCGACGCGTTGCCGTGGAACCGCTCGTCGGCCAGCGCGTCGACCGTGAGCACGGCCTCCCCGCGCTCGACCACCCGCTTGGCGATCCCGTGGCTGAACTTGAGCTGGCTCTTGCCGACGCGCTCGCGGTCGAGGTTCCGCGCGACGGCGACCTCGAGCCTGGCCTTCCCTCGGTCGTCCGGAGAGGACGGGCGCGACGGCGACGCGAGGATCACGAACCCCCGCTCGGCGCCGGTCAGCTCGATGGCCGCGTCCATGGCGAGGCGGAGCACCTCCTCCGCGTCGAGCGTCGAGCTCAGGCGCCGGTTGACCTCGAGGAGCTTCAGCACGAGCTCCATGCGGGCGCTGCCTGCGCTCGCCACCTGCGCGGGCCCGCCGCGGAGCGCGGCCCGCCGCGGGTGTCGCCAGAAGGCCTCGGCGAGCTCCGCCGGGAGCGTGCTCCCGATGCGCTCCCAGCACTCGATCGCGGCCGTGCGGTGCCGCTCGGCCAGCGCCGCCGCCGACCTGCGGCGGAGCACCTCGGCGGACACCTCCTCGTGCTTCGCGTGGAGCTCGAGCTGCGCTACCCGCGCCACGAGGCCCGCGCCCCGCTGCACCTCCTTCAGGGCCGCGTCCGCGTCGCCGAGGGCCAGCGCGAGCTCCGCGCCCGCCGTCGCGTGGCGCAGCGCGAGGTCCGCCGCGTCGGTCTCCCGGAGCAGCGCCGCGGCCTCGGCCAGCCGGTCGCCCGCCGCGGCCCTGTCCTGCGCCGCGAGCGCGACCTCGGCGGCGTGGATCGTCGCCTCGCACGCCTCGCGCTTCGATCCGCGCGCCGCGTGGCCGGCGCGGGCCTGATCGAGCAGCCGCGCCGCCTCGCCGAGCGCGCCGCGCGCGGCGGCGATCTCCGCGGCGAGCCCGAGCGCCGCCACGGCGATCTCCTCGGGGACCTTCGCGCTCTCGGGCGCACGCGGGGCGCGGAGGCGCGCCACGCCGAGCTCGGCCCGATCGAGGAGGCCGACGTCCGCGTGGATCTTGGCGAGGTTGAAGCGCAGGGTCGCCTCGGTCCGCTCCTTGGCGAAGGCGATCGCCGCCCGCAGCCCGCGCTCGTAGCAGCGCAGCGCCGCGCCCCAGTCGCCGAGCTGGTGCCGCGCCGTCCCCAGGTTCAGCGCGGCGGTCGCGAGCAGGTCGCCGAGGCCCTCCGCCTCGGCCAGGTCGAGCGCCTCCTGGAACCCGCGCGCTGCGAGGGCGGCGTCCCCGGCGCGGTAGGCGTGGAGCGCGTGGTAGCTGAGCGTGCGGGCGCGGGCGCGGGGCGAGTCCGACGCGGGCCGCAGCGCGATGGCGCGCGCGAGGCTCCGGAGCGCGCCCTCCTGGTCGCCCAGGTACCCGAGCGCGAGGCCCAGCGTCTCGGCGATCTCGGCGGCGGACGAGGCGTCGGCGCGGCCCGGCGCGAGGGCGCCGCCGAGCTCGCCCGCCGCGAGCGCGTCGCCCGCCGCGAGCGCGTCGCCCGCCGCGAGCGCCTCGCCCGCCGCGAGCGCCTCGCGCGCCTCGCGCCGGGCCTCGTCGTAGCGGCCGAGGCGCAGCAGGCAGCGCGCCGAGAGGCTCGCGAGCCGCGCGCCCGGCGGCCCGGGCGAGAGCGCCCTCGCGCGCTCGAGCTGCCCGAGCGCCCGCTCGACCTTGCCGAGCTTCTCGTAGCAGCGCGCCGCCCGGTACGAGAGCTCGGCGCCGACGTCGGCCGGCGGCCGCGCGCGCCTCGCCCGCGCGAGCAGCGAGAGCGCGCGCCTCGGGTCGCCGGCCGCCTCGATCGCGGACGCGGCGGCCACGAGCGTCCGCGGCGCCGGAAGGACCTCGCAGGCGGCGTCCGCCGCGCGCACCCAGGCGCGCGGCGCCCACTCGAACATCGGCTCGGACGCGGCGAGCGCCCGCCGCGCCGCCTCGTGATCGCCGGCCAGGACGAGCGCCCTCGCCCGGTCCGCGGCGCGCTGGCTGCGGAGCGCCGGGGCGAGCGCCGCCTCGCCCTCGCCGGCGAGGTGGCCCGCCATCGCCCGCGCGACCTCGCGCACGGCGCCCGCGTCGAGCCAGGGCAGCAGCGCCCGCGCCTGCCCGGGCTGGCCGAGGCGGAACCCCTCGCCGTCGAGCCGCGCGAGCCCCGCGGCCTCGAGCGCGTCGAGCGCCGCGCGCCCCACGCCGAGCGCCGCGGCGGCCTCGGGCCCGAGCGGGTCCGCGACCGCGAGCGCCGCGAGGGCACGCGCCTCCTCGGGGGCGAGGGCGTCGACGCGCCGGCGCCAGAGCTCCGGGGTGCCCGTCGTGGTCACGCACCGATCGAGCTCCGCCTCGCTCAGGCTGCGCTGCCCCAGGGCGGCGCAGATCTCCTTGAGCGCGCGCGGGCGGCCGCCGCTCGCCCGCAGGAGATCCGACACGCGCGCCGCCGTGGCCAGGGGCGCCGTCCACACCCGGACCGCCGCCTCGCCGAGCGGGCCGAGCGGGAGCTCGACGACCGCGCCGCCACCCACGTCGAGCCGCTCGGCGGAGGCGACGAGCCAGAGGAGGGCGTCTGTCGACTCGGCCGACCGCACGAGCGCCTCGAGCAGCGCCCGGTCGGGCGCGCCCAGCCTGTCGGCGTCGTCGATGGCGAGCACGAGCGGCCGGTGCGGCGCCAGGGGCGGCGCGTTCGGTTGGTTCGATTTATTTAATGTGGACGTAATTTTTTGACCCTGTGGAACGCCGACCGACCGCCCGGCCCCCGCGAGCTCGCTGCGGGCGTCGAGCAACGCGTCGACGCCGGCCGGGAGCGAGGCGCGGCCGAGCGCGCGGAGCAGCAGCGCGCGGAGCGGATCCTCGCCGCGGGGCGCGCCCTCGAAGACGGGCACGCTGAGCTGCGCGCGCCACTTCAGCTCGCGGAACAGCCGTGACTTGCCGGCGCCCTCCTCGCCCGTGATCACCACGGCGCGCGGCCCGCGCTCGCCGCGGAGCAGCGCCGCGAGCGCCGCGCCGAACGCCTCGACCTCGCGCTCCCGGCCCACGATCTCGCCCGGCTCGCTCACGACGGCGGGCGCGCGCCGCGGCACGCCGCCGGCGGAGAGCGCCTCCAGGACCTCCTCGACGCCGGAGGGCCGGCTGGCCGGCTCCTCCGCGGTGAGGCGCCCGGCGAGGCGGCGCAGGGCGGCGGGAGGCGCCCCGGAGAGGAGCGGGAACAGGGCCTCGAGCGTCCGCCCCACCGCGAAGAGATCCGAGCGCGCGCTCGGCGGGGCCCCCCGGAGGAGCTCGGGCGCGAAGTACCGCGCCGTGCCCGAGAGGTCCCCCGCCTCGGCGCGCATCCGCCGCGCCGCGCTGAGGTCGATGAGCACGCCCGCGCCGTCGTCCCGCACGAGGACGTTCTCGGGCTTGAAGTCGCCGTGGACGATGCCTGCGCCGTGAAGCCATCCGAGCGCGTCGAGCGCGTCGAGCAGGACGGGCAGGGCCGCGCCGAAGGCCCGTCCCCGGGCGTGCTCGGCCAGCGTCCGGCCCCGGATGAGCTCCGCCGTGGTGTACGTGAGCGGCGCGCCGCCGCACGTCGTCCGGGCGAAGTCGTACGCGCGCGGGAGGCGCGGGTGCGCGCAGGCCGAGAGCAGCGAGAACTCCCGCCGGAACGCCTCGGTCGCGCCCGCGGAGTCGAAGCGCAGCGACTTCAGCGCGACGTCGCGATCGAAGAGCCGATCGCGCGCCTCGACCACCGAGCCGAGCCCGCCTCGCCCGAGCGCGCGCACGACGTCGTAGCGGCCGTCGACCACGGCGCCTGGCGCAAGGCCGTCATGTACCATCGGTACAAGATGGTACAGAATGGTACAATAAAGGGCCAGGATTCCCGCGATTCACGGCGCGGTCGCGCTGGCACGGCCGTTGAACAGGACGCTGCACAGGATGTTGAGTCGATGAACCGCGTTCGACGGGATGGAGGCCTGATGCGCTGGCTCGCGGCTCTTCTCGTTGCTTGTGTCGCCGGGTGCGGGGTGAACCCCATCCCGGAGCCGCCCTCCGCGCCGGCGCTCGCCGGGGACCTCGTCGGCGCGTTCTGCGATGGGTGCGACGGCGCGCCGGTGCGCCTGGATCTCGCCGGCGGGCCCGGGAGCGTGAAGGACGCCGAGCTCGTCTGGGCGGTGAACCTCGACGGCGCCGGGGCGCCGGTGGTCGCGCCGGTCGCGGACGACGGGAGCTTCGCGCTTCAGATCGACGCCGTCCGAGGGGACGAGCTGCGCGTCCAGGCGCGGCGCGGCGCGGCCCGCTCCGAGCCGGCGGATCTCGTCGTCGCGAGCGGCGTCCTCGAGCGCGCGCCCCGCCCGCTCGCCGACTGTTTCCAGGTCGAGCCGGAGCTCGCCTTGCCCGGGACCGCTGCCGGCGCGGAGGTAAGCCGCACCCTCCGGCTCGTGCACACCTGCGCCGCGCCGCTCGCGATCGACGCGATCGCGCTGCGCGCGCCGGCGCCCGGGGTCCTCCTGGCGGGAGCGACGGCGCCCGTGGTCCTCGAGGCCGGGGAGGCCACCGAGGTCCGCGTTGTGTTTCAGCCGGTCGAGGACGCCGCGCGCGAGGAGGTGCTGCTTGTCGAGGTCTCTTCTCCGGAGGTCTCGCGGCGGGCGGTGACGCTCTTCGCCCGCGACGCTCCCTGAACCGGCCCGAGCTCTCTGCTCCTCCCCCGGGGGCCCGAGGTGGGCCCCGAGGGGGAGGTGCATCTTCACGGATCAACTCTCTCGAAGAAAGAAATGGAGACGAACATGCGAGTCTATGCCTTGTTGTTCCTTGCGGGCTCTTCGATCGTCGGACAGCTCGGGTGCGGCCCCTCGCCGGGCGGCGGCGGCGGGAGCTGCCCGGATCCAGGGGATCCCAACGTTCATTACGTGTCTCGCGAGCCGGAGTGCCCCGGCGTTGATTTCGCCTGTGGGCCGGAGCAGAAGCCGTTCTCCGTCGAGTGCGGGTGCGGTTGTATCGGCCCTGCGCCGGCCTGCCCGGATCCGAGCGACCCGAAGGTCCTCTATGTCTCTCACGATCCGGAGGAGTGCACCCGCATCGACTTCGCCTGCTCGCCGCCCGACACGCTGTTCGGCGGCGAGTGCGGCTGCGGCTGCATCGCCCCTGAGCCGCAGGCCTGCCCGGACGCGAGCGATCCGAGCGTCCGCTATGTGTCGCACGATATCGAGGAGTGCCACCTCATCGACTTCTACTGCGCGGAGGAACAGACGCTCTTCTACAACGAGTGCGGGTGCGGCTGCATCAGCCCCGAGCCGGAGGCTTGCCCGGACCCGGGTGATCCAAACGTGCGCTATGTCTCCAAAGATCCGATGGAGTGCATGCTCCTCGACTTCGCTTGCTCGCGGCCGGAGACGCTCTTCTCCGGCGAGTGCGGGTGCGGCTGCATCGCCCCGGATCTCCCTGTCGCCGGCGTTCGCTGAGGCGCGCGACCCCACCCGCGCTCAGCCGCCTTGACGGCGGCGCTCGCGCGGACGGCCGGCGCGCCCTGCCCGGCGAGATCGCCGCGCCCTGATGAGCCCCTCCGCCGGCCTCGCGCTTTGCGTGGGGCTCCCCACAAGCCAACGAGCCACGGTCGGCGCGCGCCCCCGGCGTCGCGCCGGAGCCTCGGTGAAATCGACCGTCCTGGCGTGGCCGTGCAGGATTATTTACATGCGCGCACCGGGGAGCATCGCGCCGGATCGAGCGGTCCGGGCCTGGCGCCGAAGTTCTCCAGTTGCTTCGTCAAGGTCGGTGATAGGCTCGCCCGTGGGATACGGGGGAGGGCACGACCGGGATGAGCAAGAGGCATGTCGACCAGCGCACACGGAATGTGATCGGGGTCGCGGCGGTCTTCATCGACAACTCCTTCAACGCCGTGGCATTCGCTGGCATGCACCGCGCCGCGCGCGAGCGCGGCTACGAACTCCTCCTGATGTACGGGCCGCCTCGGGCCGTGATCGAGCGCGGGGTGGGCCTCGACCGGGTGGCCGGGTGGATCGCGATGTACACCATTGACGGCCTGGAGGAGCTGATCTCCGACGGAAAGCCGGCAGTGATCTTCTGCGCGCCTGCGCTCGGCTCGCGCTGTCCGGTCGTCCGGGCCGAGAACCACGATTCGATCCACCGGATGGTCGATCACCTCGTCGGCCTCGGCCACCGCCGGATCGCCTACATCGGCAAGTCGTCATCCGGCGACTTCATCGAGCGGGGCGCGGCGTTCGATGAGGCGCTCCGCGCGCGCGGGCTCGACACCGATCTCAACCTGCTCTCCGACTTCCACGAGTGCACCATCTTCTACACCGAGCAGCGCTTGCGGGGGGTCCTCGAGCGCGACGGCAAGTTCTGCACCGCGCTGGTGGCGGGGAACGACGAGATGGCGATAGGCGCCATCAACGCGATCCGGGCGCGCGGCTACCGCGTGCCCGAGGACATCGCGGTGGTGGGGTTCGACGATATCACCGCCGCGCAGCACTGCGACCCGCCGTTGACCACGATGCGGCAGAATCCCGAGCTCCTCGGGAGCATGGCCGTGCAGCGGCTCGCCGATCTGCTCGAGGGCCGTGCTCCGGATCGGCTCGTGACCCGCATCCCCGCCGAGCTTGTGCTGCGGCGCTCGTGCGGCGGCGGCGCTGCGTGGGAGGCCGCGCTGCACGCGGAGCCGGTCGGGCCCACAGGCGACTGGCGGCGAGACCTCTGCCGGCAGCTGAACGACGTGCTCGCGGGGGGGATGCCGTCGCCGCTCGAAGAGGCCCCCCTCGTCTGGCCGGAGGTCGAGGGGGTCGTGCGGAGCCTCGACGCGGCGCTGACCGGGGCGGAGCCGCCGGACGTGACGGCGCTCGAGCGCGCGTTCGGCGCCGCGGTCGCGTACAGCGACAGGATCGAGGTCCTCCTCGCGATCGTGAAGCGGATCGAGCGGGCCGCCGCGCAGCAACTCGCGCTCGCTCCGGGGCCGGACGCCGCGCTCCGGGTGGCGACCTTCCTCGATCGGGCGCGCCTCGCCCAGCAGCGGGCGCTCGCGGCGTGGGAGCGCCGCAGCGTGCAGAGCCTCGAGCGGCTGGTCCGCGTCAACATGGAGACGAGCATGCTCCTCGCGTCGAAGCAGGCATGGCTCGACGATCGCCTGGGGTGGCTGCGACATACCTCGATGCGCGTGGCGTGCCTGGCGCTCCCGGCGGCGCATCCTGGCCCGGGCGGGCCCGAGCTCGTCATCGACAGCCTGCGCGCCGTCGGGCCGGGCCATCAGGCGCTCGCGGGGCAGCGGGTTCCGGCCGGCGTCTTCCCGCCGCCCGAGCTGTTCGAGGCCGCCTCGCCGGACGAGCCGAACGGCTACCTCGTGCTGATCCCGATCGTGAACGGGCGGCGCGACTGGGGGACGCTGGTGCTCGGCGGGCTGAACACCGAGAGCTTCGCGGACAACCTCCAGCCGGTGAGCATGTGGACCCTGCTGCTCACGGCGGCGTTCGAGCGTTACGAGCTGGAGACCGCGCTGCAGGCGGAGCGCGACACGCTGGCCGCCGCCTACGAGCGGGAGCGCGCGCTGTCGAGCACGGTGCGGGAGCTCGGCTGTCCAGTCATCCCGCTCTTGCCCGGGGTGCTCCTGATCTCGCTGATAGGCGGGATCGACGCGTCGAGGGCGCAGCAGATCCTGGAGGCGGTGCTCGAGGGCGTTTCGCGCGAGGGGGCCCGGTGGGTGGTGCTCGACGTGACCGGGGTGCCGCTCGTGGACGCGGCGACCGCGGGGTCGCTGGTGCAGACGGCGCAGGCGACGCGGCTGCTCGGAGCGCGCGTGTGCCTCGTCGGCGTGGGACCCACGATGGCGCAGCGCATGATCGCCCTCGGGATCGAGCTGAAGGGCATATCCATCTTCCAGTCGCTGGCCGCCGCGATAAGCCACCTGACGGGGCGCGCTGGCTGACCGATGTTCCCGGACGCGTCGTCGATGGGGGTGGTAGGCTCGCCGGCGTGATGCGGGGGGAGGGCACGAAGGGGATGAGCACGAGGCATGTCGGTCAGCGCACCTCGAATGTCATCGGGGTCGCCTCGGTCTTCCTGGACAACTCCTTCGATGCCATGGCGCTCGCTGGCATGCA
This sequence comes from Sorangium sp. So ce887, assembly GCF_051521455.1. Lineage (NCBI taxonomy): Bacteria > Pseudomonadati > Myxococcota > Polyangiales > Polyangiaceae > Sorangium > Sorangium sp. So ce887. The sequence goes on from NZ_CP150354.1 coordinate 2,068,085, forward strand.
CCGCGCCGCGCGCGAGCGCGGTTATCAGCTCCTCCTGAGCCAGGGGTCGCCCCGGTCCATCGTCGAGCGCGGGGTGGGCCTTCGCCAGATCGCCGGCTGGATCACGATGTACACCATCGACGGCCTGGAGGAGCTCCTGGCCGGCGGGGCGCCGGCCGTGATCTTCTGCGCGCCTGCGCTCGACGCGCGCTGTCCGGTCGTGCGGGCCGAGAACCACGACTCGATCCGCCGGATGGTCGATCACCTCGTCGGCCTCGGCCGCCGCCGGATCGCCTACATCGGCAAGTCGTCATCCGGCGACTTCATCGAGCGGGGCGCGGCGTTCGATGAGGCGCTCCGCGCGCGCGGGCTCGACGCCGGCCTCAACCTGCTCTCCAGCTTCGACGACTGCACGAACAGGTACACCGAGCGGCGCCTCGGGGCGTTCCTCGAGCGCGACGGCGGGTTCTGCGACGCGATCGTGGCGGGCAACGACGAGATGGCGATCGGCGCCGTCAAGGCGATCCGGGCGCGCGGCTACCGCGTGCCCGAGGACATCGCCGTGGTGGGGTTCGACGACATCTGCGCCGCCCAGTACTGCGATCCTCCGCTCACGACGATGCGGCAGAGCCCGGAGCTGCTCGGGAGGACGGCCGTCGAGCGGCTCGCCGATGTCATCGCCGGCCGCGCTCCCGAGCAGCTCGTGACGCGCGTCCCCGCCGAGCTCGTGCGGCGGCGCTCGTGCGGCAGCCCTGCGTGGGAGGCCCGGCCGTCCTCGCCGGAGCTCGGCGGGGAGCGGGGCGACTGGCAGCGCGACCTGGCCCGCCGGATGAGCCGGCTTGTCGAGGGGCCGTCGCACTCGCCGCCCGGAGAGGCGCCCCTCGTCTGGCCCGGGGCCGAGGTCATCGCGCGACACCTCGGCGCCGTGCTCGCCGGGGCGGAGCTGCCGGAGGTGGGGGCGCTCGAGCGCGCCTTCGGCGTCGCTGTCGCGCACAGCGACAGCCGGATCGAGGTGCTCCTCGACGTCGTGGAGCAGATCCATCGGACCGCCGCGCAGCAGCTCGCGAGCGCGCCGGGGCCGGACGCGGCGCGCCGGACGGAGGCGTTCCTCGACCGCGTGCGCCTCGCGCAGCAGCGGGCGCTCGCGGCGTGGGAGCGGCGCGGGGTGAGGAGCCTCGAGCGGCTGGTCCGCGCCAACATGGACATGAGCGGCCTGCTCGCGTCCAGGCGGAGCTGGAGCGACGATCGCCTCGGGTGGCTGCGGCACACGAGCGTGCGCTTCGGGTGCGTCGCGGTCTGGGCGAGCGATCCGGGCCCGGGTGGGCCCGAGCTCGTCATCGACAGCGTGCATACGACCGATCCGGACGTGGCCGCGCTCGTGGGCCGCCGGTGCCCGTCGGACGCCTTTCCGCCGCTCGATCTGTTCGATGCCGCCTTGCCGGACGAGCCGAGCGGGTACCTCGTGATGGTCCCGATCGTGAGCGCGCAGCGCGACTGGGGGATGCTGGTGCTCGGCGGGCTGCACACCGAGAGCTTCGCCGACAACCTCCGGCCGCTGACCATGTGGGTGTCGCTCCTCGTCGCGGCCTTCGAGCGTCATGACATGGAGACCGCGCTGCAGGCGGAGCGCGACATGCTGGCCGCCGCCTACGAGCGCGAGCGCGCGCTCGCGAGCACGGTGCGGGAGCTCGGCTGTCCCGTCATCCCGCTCTTGCCCGGGGTGCTGCTCATCTCGCTGATCGGCGCGATCGACGGGGCGAGGGCGCAGCAGATCCTGGAGGCCGTGCTCTCGGGCGTCGCGCGCGAGGGGGCCCGGTGGGTGCTGCTCGACGTGACCGGCGTGCCGCTCGTCGACGAGGCGACCGCGGCGGCCCTGGTGCAGACGGCGCAGGCCACCCGGCTGCTCGGAGCCCGCGTGAGCCTCGTCGGGGTGGGACCCACGATGGCGCAGCGCATGGTCAGCCTCGGGATCGAGCTGCACGGCATCGCCATCTTCCAGTCGCTCGCCGCCGCGATCCACCGGTTGACGCGGACATGAAGACGAGCAGGCGGAGAGGGCAGGTCCGGGCGCGCCGCGCCGCTGCCGGCCGGCGCCGGCGAGGTTCCCGGATCCCGCCGCGTGGAGCATGGTATCTCTCGGCGTCGGTTCATCCGGGGGATGGGAGCAAGTCGAGATGGAGGATAGCGCGCGCGGCGATCATGCGTTCACGACCGAGGGCCTCACCGGCGTCGCGTACGAGCCGTCCTACGCGGGCGCGCCGTCGTTCCTGCGCCGGAAGTACTCGCGCGATCTGGCGGGGGTGGACGTCGCGGTGACGGGGCTGCCGCTCGACACGGCGACCACACAGCGCCCCGGCGCGCGCTTCGGCCCGCGCGCCGTGCGGGAGGCGTCCGCCATGCTCGCCTGGGGCCCCCCGTACGGCTGCAAGGTCAGCCCGCTCGATCGGCTGGCGATCGTCGACTACGGCGACTGCCAGTGGGATTTCGGCAGGCCGATGGAGGTCCCTGCCGCGATCGAGGCGCACATCGCGGGGATCCTCCGCGGCGGGGCCGCGCCGCTGTCGATCGGCGGCGACCACTTCGTCACGCTGCCCGTGCTGAGGGCGCTGCACAAGCAGCACGGCACGCTCTCGCTGATCCACTTCGACGCCCACTCGGATACGTGGAGCGTCGGTGACGACGCGGAGAGGATCGATCACGGCACGATGTTCTTCCACGCCGCCCGGGAAGGCATCGTCGATCCGGCCCATTCGGTGCAGATCGGGATCCGCACCTACAATCCGGAACCGCATGGATTCCAGATCCTCGACGCGCCCTGGGTCCACCGGAACGGCGCCGCGGCCGTGGCCCAGCGCATCCTGGAGGTGGTCCAGGGGCGCAGGGTCTATGTGACGTTCGACGTGGACTGCCTGGATCCTTGCTTTGCGCCGGGCACGGGCACCCCCGTTTGCGGCGGGCTCAGCACCGCGACCGCCATCGAGATCCTGCGCGGGATAGCGGGCGTGGATGTCGTCGGCGCGGACGTCGTCGAGGTCGCGCCGGCCTACGACACCGCGGGCATCACGGCGCTGGCCGCCGCGACCATCGCCTACGAGCACCTCGCGCTGTACGCGAGCCGGCCGGGCGCCGCCGCCGCGGCACCTGCCCCCTAGCGCTGGCAACGCCCTTTCCGGGGAGCTGCCGACCTGCCACGTTTGCAAGCGCCGATCTCAGGATTGAAAGACAGTGAGCGGTTCCCACGGGGACGATCCCGCGAAATGCGCCAGGAACACCCTGGCCCGCATCCTGCTAATGTGGACAGAGCAGAGCGCCCGTGATGGCTATCCCCCCCCTGCCGTCGAGCGGGCGCTCTGTTTTTTTTGCCTGCCGTGGGGCGCTCGCGCATCACGGGCCCATCGGGGATGAGCCTCGCTGCGCGGCGGTCTCATGCTACTCGATCAGCAGATCGGCCGCGGCGAGGCCGACGGCCTGGGTCAGCCGCCGCATGTAGTCCCAGTTGAGCTGATCGACCGTGTCGCAGCGCTTGTGGTAGCAGGGGTTCCCGTCGTCGCCGAAGAAGTCCTGTGACACGGCCACGGCCGGCGCTCCGTAGCGCCAGAACGCCGCGTGATCGCTGCGGTTGGTGCAGGCGTCCGTCCGGGTCAGGCCGAGCCCGCCGCGCGTCGCGGCCGCCTCGACCTGGGCGGCCAGCTCGGACGACGTGTTCTCGTTGCAATGGATGACGTGATAGTGCCCATCATCGTTGGAGTCGTATCCGGTCATCTCGAGATCCAGGACGCCGACGACCTGCTCCAGCTGCCCGTTCTGGTCGAGCATGCGCGCATAGGCCTTCGAGCCGAGGAGGCCGTTCTCTTCCTGATCGAAGGCGACGACGCGGAGCCCGATGCTCAGGCGCGCGTCCTTCAGCGCGTGGGCGATGGCGAGCGACGACACGACGCCGGAGCCGTCGTCGTCGGCGCCGGCGTTGTTGACCGAGTCGTAGTGGGCCGAGAGGATGAGGACGCGTGACGGATCGGCGCCGGGCTTGTCCGCCGTCACGTTGATCCCCTGGCTCCAGCCGCTTCGATAGGGGTGCTCTTGCACGGTGAACCCCAGCGCCTCGTACTGCTGGCGCAGCCAGGTTCGGGCCATGGAGCGCCCGCTCTCGGAGCCGCGCTCGCGGAGGACGACCGAGCGGCCGCCGAGGGTCACGGGCGCGGCGCCGGAGAGCTCCTTGAGGCGCGCCTCGAGGAACTTGGCGTCGATGTGGATGTCGGCGGCGTCGCCAGCGAACGCCGCGCGCCTCCCGGCCGGGGCGGGGGCTGCCTGTCGGCTGCGCGTGGGCGACAGGACCACTTCGGTCTCCGCGATCGGCTCTGCGTGGTATCGGTGCGAGCCGAGCCAGTCGTGGGGCTCGCGGCCGGTGGGGATGGCGACGACGGCGAGCCCGCCGACGCGCGCGCGTTCTCCCGGGAGCGCCGCGGCGGGCAGCGGCCCTTCGACGACGTGCAGAGACGAATCGCGCTCTTCCTTCAGCGCGACGCTCTGCCAGGCGTCCTCGACGGCGGCGCGGGTCACGACGACCTGGCCAGCCTCGGTCGCGAGCCGGTTGAGGAACGTGCTCACCGTATCCTTGCCCACGTGCGAGACGTGGATCACTTCAGCTGTCGGCGCGCCCGCGTCTCCGGACGCGCACGACGTCGAGAGCAGCGCAAAGACGGCACATCGAGCGGCGGCGCTCGAACGATTGCGGCATGTTGCCATGGTGTCTTCCCCTTCCGCCGCCACCGTACGGATCTGAACTGAAGGATCCAAGCACTATCTCGTGACGAGACGGTCATTTGAATCGAGCCGCTTCAGATGCATGGAGGGACACAAGTGCTCCGTTGGAGCTACGGAATCAAGGCCCAGCTCGCCGGCCCGGAGGATGTTTTGGGAAGAGCCCGCTCGGCGGTGAGGCTCTCTTCGTCCGCTCTCCTTCCGCGCGACGAGCGCACCCGCGAGAGCTCGTGTCTCGTGTGACGAGGGCTCAGCGACCCCCGGCGTCCGCCGCAGCGGGTTCGCTCGGCGTCGCCGATCCCGCGTCCGCCTCCGCACCCGCCGGCGCCGCGATCGCCCCGGCCGCTCCGGGCGGGGCGCCGTCGCGCAGCGCGAGCTGGCCGCGGCGGCAGGTGTCGATGGCGGACGCGAGGATGCGCATCGCCTCCTGGGGCGCGTGGAAGCCGGACGAGTTCTCGGCCTCGGCGAAGTCGACGAAGAACTGGCACTTCCGCTGCGCCGCGCGCGCGTCCGCGAGCGCCTCGTCCGCCATGCCCGCCTCCTTCGCGCGGCGGATATCGCCGATCAGCGCGGTCACGGCGTCCATCGCCCGGTTGCGCGTCTCGAAGTGGCGCTCCTGGATCGTCTCCACGCGCTGCCGGAGCTCGTCCTCGGGCCACTTGTGGCACGTCTGGCACGCGCGGTTGATGTTGAGGAGCGGGCTCTGGATGTGGTGATCGGTCACCTTCGCTGCCCCCACCCGCTGGTACGGCATGTGGCAGTCCGCGCAGGCCACGCCGGAGCGGGCGTGGACGCCCTGATTCCACATCTCGAACTCGGGGTGCTGCGCCTTCAGCACCTTCGCGCCCGACTCGGCGTGCGTCCAGTCCGAGAAGCCCGTCTCCTCGTAATAAGCATAGATCTCGTCGACCTTGATGCCCTTCGCCCACGGGTACACGAGGCGCTTCTCCGGGCCCTTGAAGTGATACTCCACGTGGCACTGGCCGCAGACGTACGAGCGCATCTCCTGGCGCGTGGCCATCGTGTTGACGTCGTAGTCCTTCTCGCCCATCGACGCCTTGAGCGCGCGGATGCCCTCGAGGAACCCGGGCCGCGTCACCCTGAGCTGCATCGACTCCGGATCGTGGCAATCGATGCACGAGACCGGGTGCGTCACGAGCTTGCGCGCCTCGGGGAACGGCATCTGGTTCATCGCCTCCCACCCGCGCATGAGGTCGCCGCCGCCGAGCTTCTTGTACGGCACGTACACGGACGCGTGACAGTGGATGCAGGTGCCCGGCTGCTTCGTCGCGGCCTGCCGCTCGGTGTACACCTGGTCCTCGAGCATGTAGGCGTGCCCGCGCTCCTCGCGGAAGTCGCGTGAGAAGGCGTAACCGGCCCACATCGTCTTCAGCCGCCCGTCCTCCTCGAGCTTCGACTGCGCGACCACGCTGCGCGGATCGGCCTCTGTCGGCGTGCGCGGCACGGCCTCGCTCCCGCCGAAGCGCGTGCGCTTCTGGTCGACCGTGCGCCGGTAGCCGTCGTACTGGATGGGGAAGTTCTTCCCCCAGATCGCGGGGTCGTCTATCGTGTCGTCAAGCTCGACGACACGATAGAACGGGCTCTTCGCCTCCTGCTTGTGCTCGAAGATGTTCACGAGCAGCGCCGCGAGCCCGGCGGTCGCGACCGCCGCGGCGATCGTGATGAGCGGCAGGTAGCGCCGGAGCGCCGGCTGCGGCGGGCGCTTTGTCGTGGATCCTTCGTCCTTCGGCTCCGTCATCGTCTCCATTCCTCGTGCGGCGGGCGCGCCTCAGTGCAGGTGGCCCACCGATTCATGGCAGCGCACGCACGAGAGCCGGGGCGCGCCGCGGTGCTCGCTGTCGATCGCGTGCACGACGTCTCCGTGGCACCCGCGACAGGCCTCCTCCGTGATGCGCAGATTGCTGGGCTTGATCCGGATCGGGTCCGGGAAGCGACCCGTGGTGAAGCCGAAGGAGTGCCAGAACCCGTTCGACGCCTTCGTGGCATACTTGCCCAGGAACGTGTGGGGCGCGTGACAATCGTTGCAAACTGCCACGGCGCGGTGGCTCGAGCGCTGCCACCCGGCGAACTGCTCGTTCATGATATGGCAGTTGGCGCACGCCGCCGGGTCGTTCTGCAGGTACGAGGCGCCCTTTGCGTAGATGAACGTGTAGCCGCCGAGCCCGGCCGCCGCGCCGAGCGCGACGCAGAGCGCGAGCGGCAAGGCCCAGGTGAAGGCGCGCGTGCGGCGCGCTCTCTCGCGGACCGGGGGCTCCGGTGGCTCGCCTTGCTGTTGCCCTTCGGTCACGGGCTCCGCCTGATGGGTCATCGGTCGCGGCGCCGGTTTGCAAGGCAGGTGCCACCGAGCGCCGGCAGGGCGATGATCGACGGCCCGGCGGCGCGGCGGGCGCCGTGCGGACTCGGCACGAGGGCCGTGCGCCGGGAGCGCGGCGCCGAAACCGCATCCGAGGTTGCAAACCGTGCGCCGAGGTGCAGATTCCGCGCCGGCGGGGGCTCCCGGCGGCGGCTGTTCCCGCCGCGGCCCGGCTGCGCTAGTGGACCCGGGCCTGTGACCCGGGAAGGAGACGCTTCAGTGCACGCCCCGCAGCCCGCCGCCGACCTGCCTCCGGCCAACCACCGTATCCGGCTGCCGGACTTCACGCTGGGCGGCGCGCTCACGGCCGAGCAGCGGGATTTCCTCGACACCCACGGGTTCATCCGCTTCCGGGGCTTCGCCGGCCGCGACACGGTGCGCTCGCTCGTCGAGGAGGTGGAGGCCATCGATCGCCGGCTCATGGCGGAGGGGAGGACGCACATCAACGGCGTCCCGCTCATTCTCGGCACCCGGAAGGACGGGTCGCGCACCATCCAGCGCATGGTGTTCGCGTCGCTCTTCGGCGAGCGCCTCCGCGCGTTCCTGCGCGACCCGCGGTTCGGCGCGATCCTCGACGTCGCCGGGCCCGGCTACCGGATCGCCGAGCGGGAGCGCGACGGGCTCGTCATCAACCATTATCGTCACGAGGAGGGGTCGACGTACCAGCGCCTCGGCTGGCACACGGACAGCCTGCGTGACGTGTTCTATCTCGAGAAGCCGCGCCGCTACCTGAACGTCGGCTTCTATCTCGACGACTCGCCCGTCTCGAAGGGCGGCGTGCGGCTGATCCCGTCGTCGCATTGCCAGGGCCTCTTCGAGATGCTCACCCGCAAGGCGTATTTCCTCGACCACCGGCCCGACCCGGACGAGTACGCGCTCGAGGCCGAGGCGGGCGACCTCACGATCCACGACGGCCGCATCTGGCACCGGGTCGCGCAGGCCACGGCCACGGGCGACGCGAGCCAGCGGCGCGTGATGTACCTGCCGCTCATGTGCGGCCCGCTCAAGGAGAAGCACGAGAACAGCCCCACGCCGCTGTATTTCCGGTTCAAGCGGCTCGCGGGGTACTGAGCGCCTCGATGTCGATCACCATCGAGGAGGCGAGGAGCAGCGCGGATCTCACCGAGATCCTCGACCTGCCGCTGCGCCTCCACGCGGCCGATCCGGGCTACGTGCCGCCCCTCCGCCCGCTCGTCTTGCGGCGGCTCGACCCGAGGAACCCCTTCTTCCGCGAGGCGAGCCTCCGTCTGTTCCGCGCGCGGCGCGGGCGCGAGACGGTCGGGACGCTCTCGCTCCTCGTCGACGGGCGCCACGACCGCCACGGCGGCGAGCGCACGGCGTTCTTCGGCTTCTTCGAGTGCGAGCGCGATCCCGAGGCGGCGCGGGCGCTCTTCGGCGCGGTGAGCGAGCGCGCGCGGGCGCTCGGCGCGACCTCGCTGCGGGGCCCGCGCAACGTGACGCGGGTGGAGGACATCGGGCTCCTCGTCGAGGGGTACGGCTCCCGGCCGCCGATGCTCGCGGGCCATCATCCGCCGTATTACCGCGAGCTCGTCGAGGCCGAGGGGTTCTCGAAGCGCTATGACATGCTCGCCTACGACACCCCGCTCGTCGACGCCGCGGGCCGCCCCCGGGAGCTCCCCGAGGCCCTGCGCCGGAAGGCCGCGTCGGTGAGCCTTCCTGGCCTCGAGGTGCGCAGCGCGGCGGTTCACCGCATCTCGCGCGACATGGAGATCGCCCACGCCGTCTTCACCGAAGCGTACCGCGGCGTGCCGGAGGTCGTCCCGATGTCGCGCGCCGAGCTCGTGAGCCTGGGTCGCGCGTTCGTGCTGCTGGCGGGCCCGCGCCTCGTGCAGATCGCGACGGTGCGCGGCGAGCCCGCGGCGTTCGCCGTGTGCCTCCCCGAGCTGAACGAGGCGTTCGCGGCGGCGCGCGGGCGGCTCCTGCCGCTCGGGTGGGCGCGCGTCGCCTGGGCGCTCCGCCGCGTCCGGACGGCCAGCTTCAAGCTGATCGGCGTCGTGCCGGCGTTCCGGTCGACGGGCCTCCACGCGCTCCTCGTGCAGCGCGTGGTGGACGGCCTGCGGGCGGCCGGGTACGAGCGGCTCGAGGCCTCGTTGATCCACGAGGACAACGCCCCGATGCGGCATATCGTGGAGTCGGCCGGGTGCGCCATCTACCGGCGTTATCGCGTCTACGAGCGCCCGCTCGGAGGGAACAGGTGATATGACGACCGCTGCCCCGCACCCGAAGACGCCGTTCACGCCGTACCAGCGGCGGCTGTTCTGGTTCCTCAGCGTGGCCTCGTTCTTCGAGGGCTACGACTACCTGGCCCTCACGCAGATCTTGCCGAACATCGGCGCCGAGATGGGCCTCGCGGCCCGCCACGAGGGGCTCCTCATCGGGGTCATCAACTCGGGGACGATGATCGCGTACCTGCTCGTGCGCAAGGCGGACCAGTGGGGCCGGCGGCGGGTGCTCACGATCACGATCCTGGGCTACACGCTCTTCTCCGTGCTCACGGGGTTTGCGCCGAACGTCTATGTCTTTGCCGTCCTCCAGCTCCTCGCGCGCATCTTCCTCATCGGCGAGTGGGCGGTCAGCATGGTGTACGCCGCCGAGGAGTACCCGAGCGACCGGCGCGGCATGGTGATCGGCGTCATCCAGGCGTTCTCGAGCCTGGGATCCATCGTGTGCGCCGGGGTCGTGCCGCTGCTCCTCTCGACCTCGTACGGCTGGCGCAGCGTCTATTTCGTCGGCGGGATCCCGCTCCTGGTGATGGCGGTGGTCCGGCGCGGCCTGCGGGAGACGGCGCGCTTCGAGCAGGCGGCGGCCGCTCGGGAGGGGGAGGGCGCGCAGCCGCTCATGCGCATCTGGCGCTCACCGCACCGCGGGCGGATGCTGCAGCTCGCCCTCATCTGGGGGCTGACGTACGTTTGCACGCAGAACGCGGTGACGTTCTGGAAGACGTTCGCGATCCGGGAGCGCGGCTTCAGCGACGCCGAGGTGGGCGCCAGCATCACGTTCGCCGCGGTGGTCTCGATGCCGCTCATCTTCGCCTCGGGCAAGCTGCTCGACGTGATGGGCCGCCGCGCGGGCGCGGTGATCATCTATGTGCTGGCGGCGGCCGGCGTGCTCGGCGCCTACTCGCTGGGCTCGCGCGCCGGGCTCACGGTCGCGCTGGTCTTCGCCATCTTCGGCGCGAGCGGCGTGCTGCCCGTGCTGAACGCGTACAACTCCGAGCTCTTTCCGACGCACCTCCGGGCCGACGCGCTCGCCTGGTCCAACAACCTGCTCGGCCGGATCGGCTACATTCTCTCTCCCATCGGCGTGGGCGTCGCCGCGGAGCAGATGGGCTGGGGGCGGGCGGTGTCCGCGACGGCGATCTTCCCGGTGATCGCGCTGGCGCTCATCCTGTGGCTCCTGCCGGAGACGCGCGGGAAGGAGCTCGAGGAGACGGCGCGGGTGTAGTCGCCACGGTGGACTTTTCGGAGAATTCACAGGGAGGCGGGGAGACGGGGAGTAAAATCTCAGGAAAACTCCCCGCCTCCCCGCCTCCCTGTTCAATTTCCCGCTGTAAACGGGCACAAAATGAGCGGATTCCCCAGCCCCCGGTCCTCTGGTGGGGTGAGCCTCCACCTGGCGGCCGCGACCTCCAGGCCACGGCCTCCGACCCGGCGTCTCTGGCATTCCAGCCGACGTCTGGGCAGGTTCGATCCGGCGCTCGCTCCGCGATCGATCGCCGCTAATTAAGGTCATTCCGTGGCGATCGCGGCCGCCGGCGACGCCCCGCCCGGCCGACCCGCCGTGCTCGGAGCGCATGGATCGAGGATTGCAACTGAGGGATTGAGAGACGGAGGAGCGCGCTGGCGCTGTCGAACGATTCCCATCTCGAGTCGAGGGATGGGAAGAGCGCCTGCCCAGCATCCCCATCTCACGCGCGTGAAACCAGCGCGCAGAGCTGACGGCGTCGAGGCGCTGCGGCCGAGCGTGCGGTCGAGGGGGCGAGGGTCGCCCTCGCACGAACACAATCCGAGGTGAAGCATGTCGTCGGTCTCCATAAGAAATTCGATGATACTCCTCTGCGTCGCCCTGTCCGCGGGCTGCGCCGCGCCCGCCGAGAGGGACGCGCCGGAGGACACGGCGGTCGATTCGCAAGCCATCGAATGCGGCAAGGACTGCATCCAGGCGATGGTGAACAGGCAGCTCGCGCTGATGGGGGAGTTCGACAATGACGCCGAGTTCGACGCGTCGCTCCGGGAGCTCGTGGCCGCGGGCCCGGCGGTCGTCCCGGTGGTCGTGGGCGTCTATAAAGAGTGGTCGGTGTCCGCTTCGCCGGACCCCACGGTGCCGGCGAGGCCTGGCGAGATGCGCTGGCGGGCGGCTCATCTCCTCGGCCTGCTCGGCTTCCGCGACGGCATCGACCCGCTGAACGCCATCGCCACGAGCCCGCTCCCCGAGCCCGGCAAGGACGAGCACCTCTTCGCGGATGAATACCGCGTTCGCCTGCGTGCGATCGTCGGGCTCGAGCGCCTCCACGCCGCGGACGAGCTGAAGGCCATTCACTCCGCCGGCGACCTCCTGCGCACCCCGGCGGCGGCGAGCCTCTACGCGCTCGGGATCGACGTCGGCGGGATCAAGCTGGTCGATGCGCGGAAGGCGCTCGCGGAGGACATCGCCGATGCAAAAGATTACAACCCGAACCTCGGTCGACCGGCGCAGCCGGACAAGCCCGGGGATCGGAAATTCAAGGTGACGCCTCGGACCGACACGCCGTCCACCGCTCGATGAGGGGATTGACCATGAGAAACACGATCAGCGCCATTCTTGCGTCTTGCTTGCTCCTTGGTCTCGCCTCCGAGGCCCGCGCCGACACCTGCGACACGGTCAGGTCGACCGACCCCGGGGTGATGCAGGGCTTCTGGTGCACGCAGCCGTGGATCGACTTCTACTGGGATGCGTACGACTTCGACAAGGGGGACTGGGATAACGGCTTCGGCTGGGAGGCCGCGTGCGACCGGAGGAGGCCGCTGGCGCGCACGTTCCAGGCGATCCAGCTCGTCAACTACGCGTCGCCGAACGAGGCGCTCAAGACGAACGATTTCAGCGGCAACTTCCTGCGATGGGCCGGCAACTACACCATTCGCGAGTTCGACGAGCTGGACGCGCGGTGCGGGGACGGGTCGAAGCGAGCGCACACGACCTGGGGCCCGATCATCGACAACTACACGGATCTCTACATCCCGTTCTTCTACGACGAGAACGTCGTGGAGCGCGCCGGGACGCTGGTCCACGAGGCGCGCCACGCGGACTGGTGCGGTCACAGCGGCAACGATGGCAGCAACGCGTGTCCCGCGAAGAGCGACTCGTGCGACGAGAAGTACATGGACGGGTGCTCGGGGATCGGGTCGCCCAGCGGGAGAGGCGCGGCCGGCTACCAGGTCCTCTGGCTCTGGTGGTATGCTTTCGAGGCCGACGCGCAGCACAGCTCGTCGACGATGAAGGCCTTCGCGCGAGACGAGGCGAACCGGATCCTGAACACGATGCTCGACGTCGACCCCTGCTTCAACATCACGAGCAATGGTAGCAAGATCATCACGTGCTAGGAGGGCGGCGCTCGCCGGCTTCCTGTGGGGCGCGCTGTGCGTCGCCGGGTGCGCTGGTCATCCGGGCTCCGATATCCCGCCGGCGCCCTGGGCCCAGCTCGAGATGTACCGCGGCGCAGGCGAGGAGACCGTCCTCTGGATCGAGCTGAGCGGCACGTTCGAGGGCCACACGGGGCAGACGTCGCTCCGCGGAGAGCTCAGCGCCGCGCAGCTCGCGGGCCTCCGTGAGCTGTTCGGGGACGAGCGGATCGCGATCTACCGGAGCGACGCGCTGCCCACCGACGGGAGCGTCGACCTCACGGGCACCGCCGAGCGGCCGATCTTCCGCGTCGTGGTTCGCGAGGAGAGCGACCGGATCCGGGCGGGCTCGGAGAGGCTCCAGGCGTACTTCGCCGAGGGAGCGCAGCACGCCGAGACGAACCAGATGCTGCTGGTGGTCAAGGAGATCATCGCCCGGGCGACGCAGGTCCCGTAGCTCCGCCCGCCAGAAGGCCGGCCAGGGAAGAGTTGCTGGGTTGCGCGAAGAGCAAGACCGTTTACGTGGAAGATTCTCGCCGTACGACGGTGTGAAGCGCGGCGTGGGGCGCCCCGCGCGCCGGCTCCTCCGCATTCACGACGGCACGAGCACCGCTGCCCCGGAAAAGCGGCCGTTCCGCAGATCGTCGAGCGCGTCGTTGGCTGCCTCCAGCGGGTAAACGTTCACCTCCGTCCGCAGCGGGACTCTCGGCGCGAGCGCGAGGAACTCCTCGCCGTCCCTGCGTGTCAGGTTCGCCACCGAGCGCAGCACCCGCTCGCCCCACAGGATCGAATAGGGGAAGGAGGGGATATCGCTCATGTGGATTCCGCCGCACACCACGGTGCCGCCCTTGCGCACGGCGCGCAGCGCGGCCGGCACGAGCTCGCCGGCCGGGGCGAAGATCAGCGCCGCGTCGAGCTCCTCGGGCGGCGCGTCGGCGGAAGAGCCCGCCCATTCGGCTCCCATCGCCAGCGCGAACGCCCGCGCCGCGTCGTCGCCCGGCCGGACGAAGCCGAAGATGCGCCGCCCCTCGAAGCGGGACACCTGCGCCACCAGGTGGGCGGCGGCGCCGAACCCGTAGATCCCGATCCGCTCCGCGTCTGCCGCCATGCGCAGCGTTCTGTACCCGATGAGCCCGGCGCAGAGCAGCGGCGCGGCCGCGAGGTCCTGTAGGCCCGCGGGGACAGGGAAGCAGAAGCGCGCGTCCGCGACGGCGAGCTCCGCATAGCCCCCGTCGATCTGGTATCCGGTGAAGCGCGCCCGGTCGCAGAGGTTTTCCCGCCCTGCGCGGCAATGCGCGCACGCGCCGCAGGTCCACCCGAGCCAGGGCACGCCCACGCGCGCGCCCCGCGCGAACCGCGGCGCTTCGCCGGGCGAGGGCACCTCCTCGATGACCTCGCCGACGATCTGGTGCCCTGGCACGAGCGGCAGCCTGGCCTCCGGCAGCTCGCCGTCGACCACGTGCAGATCGGTGCGGCACACGGCGCAGGCGCGCACGCGGAGCAGCACCTCACCGGGCCCTGGCCGCGGGGCGGGCCGATCCTCCAGCACGAGCGGGCTCTTCGTGGCTTTCAGGACGAGGGCGCGCATGGTTGTGCGCCCAGGGTAATCCGCGTCCGCCGAGGAGCACGCGACGGCTCGTCTTTCCGTTGTTTCCGGGCGGCGCGCGCGGCTGCGCACCGTTCCGGGAGCGCGGGTGGCACGCTCGACGAGGCGATCCCCACGTGGAACGAGCTCGAGAGCGACCACCCGACGTTCCGCGGGGCGTTCGACTGGCAAATCCGACTCGATGGGAGCCTCGGGGGGTCGTTCGCCGACCGCATCGGCCCTCTCGTCGAGGACTGAAGCCGAGATCGCGCCGAGCGTGGCCGCCGGCGATCGGCCGCTCGCGCTCGCGGCGCCTCGGCGCACCGGAGCCGACGGCGAAGTGCGTTCTCAGGGGTTGATCGTGGCGACGAAGCTATGGAGACCCGCTGTGTAGGGGATCGGGCCGGTCCCGAAGTCCGCCTGCATGCTCGTGAAACCTGTGATTGCGACGGTGCCATTCGGAGACAGAGCGATGTCTGTCAGATAAAGGCCGGCCCCAGCACCCGGTAGAGAGTGGAAATCGAAGGACCAGAGCGATGTCCCGCTGTCATCGAGCTTGGCAAACCCCTTGGGCCCGGCGACGAACATACCGCCGGCAGGATCGAGGACGACCTTGTTGTGGTAGGGGACCGCGCGGCTGAAGATAACCTTACCTGAAGCGTCCAGCTTGAGCAGTATGGGAGACGCCGCCAGCGCACGGCCGTCGATGTCGACGGTCTCATCCACTAAGCCCGTCACGATCACCTCGTTCGCCGGGTTGACCGCCAGCGAATAGGCCGAAGTGTCGCCGAAGAGCTGGTGCTCGGACGCGAAGCTCCGTTGCCACAGCAGAGCACCCGTCGGCGCAAGCTTGGAGACGATGAACCTGGCCGAGGGATTTTCAGCCCAGATAACTCGGTCTGGGATCGCCACGAGCACGTTGTCGGCGCTGTCGACCGCGAGGCCTCCCTCGCTGACGCTGCGGGCAGATCCTCCTTGACCTGTCCTCCAGAGGAGAGAGGTGCCTCCGGCGCCAATCTTTGCCAGCCAATAATATTCATCCGCGGCGTAGAGTATGTACATGTTGCCGACGCTATCGATGGCGATTTGCGCCACTTCGTGGGGAAGGAAGCTGTCGGAGCTGACCTGGAAGCCATCGCTCCAGACGTGGTTGCCTTCAAGATCGAATTGAACCGCGAAGAGTGCGGACCGTTCGGCGGATCGGATGGCACCCCTGCCGAAATCTGGACCTGGATCCGCGGCGAATATGTCGCCTTCGTAGACTCCGGCGAGGAAGATGTTTCCGCTTTCGTCGATGGTCATGGCGGTGCTCTTATCATCGTGCTCGGTCCCGAAGCGCCTGCTCCAGATCAGCGAGCCGGAGGGAGCGAACTTGAGGAGGAAGATGTCGGATTGCCCTGCGCTGGTGAGAGGGCCGGCGCCGAAGTCGACGGTACCCTCGAAGTCGCCGGACACGTAGTAGTTTCCCCATGCGTCGCTCACGATGGACTGGGCCATGTCACGGCCAGGACCGCCAACTCCCCGTGCCCACGGCGGGACTTGGGGGCAATGGGGCACGCCGTCGCAGCTCTCGTCCACCGGCGTGGCGCAGAGCTCTGCAGCGGGGGTCACCTCGCCTGTACAG
This sequence comes from Sorangium sp. So ce887, assembly GCF_051521455.1. Lineage (NCBI taxonomy): Bacteria > Pseudomonadati > Myxococcota > Polyangiales > Polyangiaceae > Sorangium > Sorangium sp. So ce887. The sequence goes on from NZ_CP150354.1 coordinate 2,084,023, forward strand.
GGGCCGTAGCCGAGGCCATCGGAGCGACAGGTCTGCGTCCCGGTGGCGCACGGCCCGATGCCAGGGGTCCCGGCGGGGCCCGTGTAGCAGATGAGGACCGAGCCCGGCGTGCAGCCGCCGCCGCTGCCGCCCTCGCCGCCAGCGCCGCCCTCGCCGCCAGCGCCGCCCTCGCCGCCAGCGCCGCCAGCGCCGCCAGCGCCGCCGCTCTCAGCTTCGCAGTCGCCCTCGCCGTCGTCGCAGAAAAGGTCGAACGTGGCGACGAAGATGTCGCTACCTGCTGTGTAGGGGATCGGGCCGGTCCCGAAGTCCACCGACGCGAGCATGCTCCCGGCGACTGCCGCCGTGCCATTCGGAGAGATCGCGATGTCCTCCACGAGAGGATCAAAGCTGATCGATCCGATCTCCGTCCCGCTCGCGTCGAGGCGGGCAAGGCCGTGACCGGCGACGAGCATGCCACCGTCAGGGGCAAGGGTGATCTCGTCGCCGAAGCGAACCGATCGGCTGAAGAGATGCTGACCTGCTGCATCTAGCTTCAGGAGCACCGGCCCCTCGGGGAGCGCACCGCCGCCGAAGTCGACGGTCCCGTCGGTGAATCCCGTCACGAGGACCTCGTCCGCCGCGTTGACCACGACCGAGGCCGCTGCCGCGACGGATCCGCCGGTCGAGCTGGACGCGAACGAGCGTCGCCACAGCAGGGCGCCTGTCGGGGCGAACTTGGAGACGGTGAGCTCGAGCGGATCGGGGTGCAGCTCGGTAACCGGGCGCTCGGTCGCCACGAGCACGTTGCCGGCGCTGTCGATCGCGAGGCTTGCTGCCCCGCTGATGTCGTCTCCTGACAGAGGCTCTTGCCAGGAGAGGGCGGCACCGCCGGCGCTCACCTTTGCCAGATAGGTGGCATGGGGAGGAAGGGAGGGATCATAGGCGAGACTGTAGAGCATGTACACATTGCCGGCGCCATCGACGGCGGCTTGCGCTACCTTCACGGGGTAGGCGCCGGACTGGTCGGCCTGGAACCCGTTGCTCCAGATGTGGTTGCCTTCGGAATCGAACTGGGCCACGAAGAGCGCGGCGCCGGGGAAGTACTGAGCGTTGGGGGGCGCGAGAGGCTTTCCTCCGAAATCTGGGCCTGGTACCCAAGGAAACGTCATGCCGCCGTAGAGGCCAACGAGGAGAATGTCCCCGCTCTCGGCGACGGTCATGGTGGCGCTCTCATCGTCGTACTCGGTCCCGAAGCGCTTGCTCCAGATCAGCGAGCCGGAGGGGTCGAGCTTGAGGAGGAAGATGTCGGATTGCCCTGCGCTGGTGAGAGGGCCGGCGCCGAAGTCGACGGTCCCTTCGAAGTCACCCGAGACGTAGTAGTTGCCCGAGGCGTCGCTCACGATGGACAGGCCGCTGTCGTGGCCGGGGCCGCCGTATCCCCGCGCCCACGGCGGGACCCGGGGGCAATGGGGCACGCCGTCGCAGCTCTCGTCCACCGGCGTGACGCAGAGCTCTGCAGCGGGTATCACCTCGCCTGTACAGGGGCCGTAGCCGAGGCCATCGGAGCGACAGGTCTGCGTCCCGGTGGCGCACGGCCCGATGCCAGGGGTCCCGGCGGGGCCAGTGTAGCAGGCGAGGACCGAGCCCGGCGTGCAGCCGCCGCCGCCGCCGCCGCCGCCGCCGCTGCCGCCGCCGCTGCCGCCCGCCCCGCCGTCGCTGCCGCCGCTTCCGACGCTGGCGCCGCCGCCGCCGTCTGTGCCGCCGCTGCCGCCGCCGCCGTCTGTGCCGCCGCTGGCGCCGCCGCCGTCTGGGCCGCCGCCGCCGTCTGGGCCGCCACTGGCGGCCGCGCCGCTGCTGCCACCCGCGGGTTGGCAGTCATCTGCGCCGAGAAAGTCGAGTGCATGGCGAGTGCATGGCGTGGTACCACCGTCCGCGCTGGTGTCGCCGCCGTCCCCTGTCGCGCCTCCGCCCACCATTGGCCCGCACGCCGTGGAGGCGAGGGCAGATACGATGGTCAAGGCGGTCGAGATACCGAGGTTTATTCTGGGTGGCGCTGATCGGAGACGCACAAGATCTATGGCCATCTCAGCTTCGTTGCTCGGCATGGACAGAACATTCATGGCCTGCCATGAGGGCCCGACGAGAGGCCGGGCTGGCGAAGAGCCGCCCGCTTGTCGATGAGCTCAAGAAGGTGGCGAGCGCAAAATTCGTCTTGGGCGAGTTGCGACCGGTCTCGTTGCAGACCAGAAGCTGCCGCCCTCGGCGGCCGCTCGCGCCCGGCGCCGTGAGTCCGAGATCCGCCCCGGGCGGGGCGATCCACGGGAAGGCGCCGAACGCGCGGATGGACCGTGCACGCGCTGCCAGCGGGGTGTGCTGCGGGCTGTCCTGGGCTGAGCAGAGCTCAGTCGGTGGGGGCGCCCGCGCAGATCCAGTCGTTGATCGTCTTGATCTCGGCGTCGGGCAGCGACGAGCCCGGGGGCATCTTGCTCTCGTCAGGGTCGCACAGGCCGACATCCTTCAGCTTGTTCATGAGATAGCTGCTGCTCGGCATGAACGGCACGACCAGCGCCTGCTCGCGGGAGCAGGAGGCGGCGTCCTGATCGACGAGCGAGCCGACCGCCACCATCGTGCGGAGGTCGAGCCCGGCGGACGGCGACGTGGGGCTCCCGTGACAGAACTGGTTTGAGCAGCTCCTCTCCAGGATCGGCGCCACATCGGCGAAGGTCGCGGAGTCCGGGCCGCAGTTCGGATCGAGCGGAGGCGCGCCGCCTGCGCCCGTGCCGGTGGTGGTGGTGGTGCCGCCGCCTTCTCCCCCGGCGCCCGCGGTGGTGGTGCCGCCGCCTTCGCCTCCGGTGCCCGCGGTGGTGGTGCCGCCGCCTTCGCCTCCGGTGCCCGCGGTGGTGGTGCCGCCGCCCTCGCCTCCGGTGCCCGCGGTGGTGGTGCCGCCGCCCTCGCCGCCTGCGCCCGTCGTGGTGCCGCCACCCTCGCCTCCGGTGCCCACGGTGGTGCTCCCGCCGCCCTCGCCACCGCTGCCGCCGGTCCCCGTGGCGCCGCCCGACCCAGCGCTGCTGCTCGCCGACGTGCTCGTGCTGGCGTCCGAGCCTCCGCTGCCGTCGACCGATACGATCGTGGGCCTCCCGGTGCCGCTCGCGCAGAACCCCCACATCGTCGAGGCGCCCACCGCCAGCGTTCCGTTGTAGCCCTCATTGACGGCGTTCATCTGCCCGTTCGACTCGGTGATGCGCGCATTCCACGCGTGGTTCAACGTGGAGCCGTTGAGCCCGATGACCAGGCCCCAGGCGGTCGTCTCGCTGCTGCCCGTGTTCCTTATCGTCACGCTCGCGCAGTACCCGTTTCCCCAGTCCGACGGCACCGTGATCTCCGCCGTCATCGTGCCGTCCGGGCTCACCAGTCCGGAGCTCAAAGAATCGCTATTCTCATCGTTGCGAGGTCCAGCGCTGCAGGCGAGCAGGCTGCATGCCAACGAAGCAGAGATGTAGACAAGTAAGCGATTGGTACGCATTAAGGTTCTCCATGTCAGCTCAGCGGATTCGCGGGGTTCTGCTCAAGATGGATAAGTGAATCAAAAGACGCCCACGAGCTCCGCCGCTTCTTGGTGTAAGTTCGTCATTCCCTGCCGGTGATCTCTTGATCACGGCTGTGCTCGCCGGGTTATCCCGGCCGCGCGACGGCATTGTAGTCGTCCGCGCGCATCTCGCACATGAAATCACCGCGCGTGATGGGCTCAAACACGCAGTGATATCGAATTATCTCATGCGCGCTCCTTTGCAATTGCAAGCAGCGCGCCGGACCGCTCACCCGCTGCCTGCCACGCTGGGCTCCGCAGAGGCCGCCAAGTCGAGCTCGAGCCGCGGATCGAGCAGCACGGACGCGGGAGCCGTCCGGCGCGAAGGCGGCCGCGGTGCGGGCTGCTGTGGACGCGGGGACGACGAGGTCGAGATCGACCCGCAGAGGCCGCCGGCCGTGGGCGCCGCCGCCGGGCAACCAAGGGCTGGACCCCCCACGTTCCACAAAGACATCCACAGCCCGAGCCGGAGGTCACATGAAGTTTCGATTGTCCTGCCCCGCGGTAACATTCTTCCTCGCCACGTCGCTCCTGTCGTCCTGTGGCTCGAGGATCCGTCCGTGCGCTGGTTCTACTTCCAGGATCCGGACGGAACCACGCTCGAAGCGCGTTGTTGCCAGTCGCTGATCGATCGGGCTCGCCGCGTCACCCCGCCGGCAGGAACGCTTCGAGCTCATCGAGCACGCGCGGAACGACGGGCAGGCTCGGATCGGTATACGCCGCGTTCTGCGACGCATTCGAGAGCGTCGCTTCCTTGAGCGTGTGGCTCATCCCCTCGATGAGGACGAGCGCCGCGTCCGGCCGCGCGCCGGCGAGCAGCTCGGCGTCCTGCACCTGGACCTGGATATCGGTCGTCCCTTGCAGCAGGAGGACCGGCGCGGTCACGGCCTTGAGCTCCACCGCGGGGTCGAGCTTCATCCAGGAGATGATGTACGGCTGCACGCTCGGGCGAAACAGGCTCAGGAACAGCTCCGTTTGCGGGACATCCTCCACGAGCTCGCCCTCCTCGAGCCGGTCGAGGATCGCGTACGCCTTCTCGCGATCCTCGTCCGGCAGGCCGGAGAGCTGAGCGCGCAACACATCGCCGATGGGCCGGCCCGCGCCGGCGATCGAGACGTAGCCGTCGATCTCGACCGCCTGGGCGACAAGCATTCCGAGCAACGAGCCCTCGCTGTGCCCCACGACCGTGACCGTCGCGAACCTCCCGTCGTCGCGGAGCGCCTTCACCCACAGGCCCGCGTCGTCGGCGCCCATCTCGAAGCGCATCTCCTGCTCGGTGCGGGGCGCGGCGGAGACGCTCCCGCCGATCCCGGCCTTGTCGTAGCGGATCGACGCGATGCCCCTGTCCCGGAGGCCTTCCGCGAGGAGCTTGTACATGTCCGAAAGGATGCCCCCGGCGGCCTGGTTGCCGTCCCGATCCGTCGGCCCCGAGCCAGGGAGGATCACCACCGAGGGAAAAGGCCCGCACCCGGCCGGCACCTCGAGCGTGCCCGACAGCGTGCCGCGCGCGTTCTCCACCAGGAGGTCGACGCTGGCCGCCTCCGGACACGCCGGCTCGTTCGGCTCGTTCGGCTCGTTCGGCTCGTTCGGCTCGTTCGGCGCCGGGTCTGTCGCGCCCGGGAGCGCGCCGTCTCCGCCGGGAGACGACTCGCCCTCTCCGGCTCCGCAGCCTGCGCCGAAGGGCGACCACGCGAGCGCGGCCGCACACGACAGGACGAACACGGCGCGGCGCGCCGGGACCGGGAGATTCGAGCGCAGTGACATGACGATCCTCCGAGAAGCAAGGGAGAGAGCCGCGCCGCGAGGGCGCACCGGTGCGTCTTCGCGGCCGAGCGAGCATCGCTGGGCGCGCGCCGCGTGAACCGGGCGGCGCGCGATGGAATGGATGGAGTCAGCCGAGGTGCGCGAGCGCGACCTTCGAGACGATCTCCGAGACGAGCACGAGGCCGATGAGCCCTGCAATCAGCCGAGCGCCCCGCAGCCCGGAGGCGTTCTTGAAGCCCTGGGTCAGGAGCGTCAGGAACCACACGAGGCACAGCGTGGCCAGGACGGCGGACACGGCCAGCTCGGGCGTGAGCCTGGGCGCGCCCGCCGGCGGCTCCGGGGCGAGCAGGCCGAGCGCGATCGCCGCGAGCGCGAGCGGCGCGCGCGAGAGCCCGATCACGCCGAAGAAATCGACGATCCGCACGCGGCACCGCAGGAGCCGCGCGTACGCCCAGAAGAGCAGGGCGGGCAGGGGCCACACGACGACCTGCTCCAGGAGCGCCGTCGTGTACGGGATGACCTGTGGCGCCGTGTGCAGATCGAGGAAGCCGTCGAAGCGAACGCCGAGCCGCGTGACGGCGACGCTCAGCGCAGCGACCGCGAGCCCTGCCACGGCCGCGGCTTCCCCGCCGAAGCGCTCGAACGGATCCAGCGCGAGCCGCCATCCGGTCCGGGGAGGCCGCGGCGACAGCGTCGCCAGCAGCCGCTCGCCCTCCGCAGGCTTGATCACGCGGTCGCGTACGAGCGCGCGCACCCTCTCGTCGGGCGTGGTCATCATCATAGCCCCACCTTTCTCAGCGCCTCCTCCGCCTCCTTCGCGGAGAGCCGCCCATGCTCGAGCGCATCCAGGATCTCGTGCCGGCGCTGCTGAACGTCCTGCTCCAGCGCTTCCAGCCGGCCGATGATCTCGTCGAGCCGGTTGCGCACCGTCGGGTAGCTGATCTGAAGAAGCTGAGACATCGCCTTCAGGCTCCCCGACGACCGCACGAAGGCGGTCACGAAGGCGAGATCGTCCGGCGACAGCTGGAGCAGCGCCGGGATCTCGAACTGACCATCCAGGTTGGTTCCACAGGCCTGGCAGCCGAGCCGCGTCGCGCGCAGCTCGCCGTCGCAGCTCGGGCATCGAACGACAAATCTTGCCACGGGACGAGGTTATTATCGCCCGACGATCAACAATGTCAATGTGTGGATAAACAAAATTGATTCAAAAATCAATTTTGTGAGGCGCGGCCGAGCTCGTGGCCCGCGCGGCGCCGCTCGCGCCGGCTCAGCGCCGCTCGCGCCGGCTCAGCGCCGCTCGCGCCGGCTCAGCGCCGCTCGCGCCGGCTCAGCGCCGCTCGCGCCGCCGCGCGAACGCGAGCGCGACGACGAGCCCGGCGACGGCCAGCGGCGCGGGGCCCGCCGGCGAGCCGGCGGCGCGGCAGCTGCAGCCGCCGTCGTCGCCCTCCTCGTCCGCGCCCTCGTCCGAGCCGCCGGTCCCCGCGCCGGTGCCGGTGGCGCCGGCACCGGAGGTCGCGCCCGCGGAGGTCGACGTGACGGAGCCGCTCGCGGCGCCGCCGCCTGCGCCGCCGCTGCCGCTCGTCGCGCCGCCCGCGCCGCCCGCGCCGCCGACGCTCTCGTTCCCGCCCGTCCCCCCGCCGCCCGCGCCCCCGGCGCCGCCTTCCCCGGAGGAGGGCAGTGCGGGACGGACGTCCTCGAGGGTGTCCCCCTCCACGGCGTCATCGAGGACGATGATGGGGCTGTCCCTGAACTCGGCCGGGTTGCGCAGCAGGCCGATCTGCGTGAAGTGCGCGTTGCCGTCGGCGAGGGTCTGCGCCTGGCCCCCGGTGACGACCTGCTCGCCGTCGAACCACACGTCGACGGAGCCCTGGCTCGCGTTCGTCGACCACTTGATGTGCAGCGCGATGCGGTGCCACACGCCGGGCGTCACCGCGGAAGCCGCCTCCCAGTGCACCTTGTTCGCGGGCTTGCGGGTGGCGAAGCTGATCTTCTGTCCCACGACCTCGAACGACATCACCTGATTGTAGGTCTGGTCCGACTCCCAGTACCCGATCTGCGTCGGCGGGTCCGCCGCGAGCGCCTCGGGGAGATAGAAGCTCCAGGCGAAATACGTATCGTCGCCCTCGGCCGTGCGCCCGGCAGCGGGCTTGTGGTTCAGCTCGACGCGTTTGATGCCGTTGTTGGGCCACACGGCGTCGTTGGTGAGCTGGATCTGCCCGGCCCGCGTGCCCTGCAGGACAGGCGACGTCACCACCGAGATGCGCTCGCCGTTCAGCGACGTTGTCCACTGGGACAGGTCGCCCGTCTCGAAGTCTCCGGTCCAGACCGGCGCCGCCGAGGCGCCCGTCGTGACGGTCACGGCCAGCGCGGCGGCGGGCAAGGCGGAAAGCAGGAAGCGCGACCGCCGCCCGAGCAGCGCTCGGCAGCGAGCAAGAAGGGTACGATGTGCGGTAAGGTGAGCTGTTGAAGTCATGGCCGGAATTCCATGACGTTTCCGTCCCGCCGTCAACCGCGAAGCCTCCGAGCCCAGCGGAGCGGACGCCGCTCGGGCCGCCGGCCCTTCACGAAGGTCGCGAGGGGGGGTTGCGGAGGAGGCGCGGCCGCGGGCGCCTCAGGTGGAGAGCTCGATCCACAGCGCCTGCGTCTGCCGCGACGGCAGGTGGATCAGGCGCTCTCCGGTGTTGAGGGCGTTGCCGGGGCAGGTCCAGGGTTCGAGGCAGACGAAGTCCTTGCCTTGCAGGGTCCACACGACCCAGTGGGTGAACTCGGGCGATCCGCGGACCGCGATGCGCGCGGCCGGGGGGCCCTCGATCGAGAGCGCGCTCTCGGTCGAGCCGTGGTCGAGCAGGTGGAGATCGACCTCGGGCCGGGTCAGGTCGAGGCCGGAGAAGGGCACTTCCTGCTTCGTTGTGTTGTCGAACGCGCGCGTCGCCCGCGTCTCGATCGAGGCCCCGGGCTTGTCGGCTTGCGAGACGGCGAAGTAGGGGTGGAACCCGACCCCGAAGGGCATCGGCGGCGCGCCCTCATCGCTCTCGTTGGTCACGCGGACATCGATCCGGAGCGCCGTGCCGCGCAGCGTGTAGGTGAGCTCGGTGCGGAAATCCCAGGGGTACTGCGCGCGCGTCGCCTCGCTGGAGCGCAGCGCGAGCCGGGCGTAGGCGCCGCCGGGCGCGGCGGTCCCGTGGTCGTCGAGCGACCAGGGCAGGGTGCGGGCGAAGCCGTGCTGCCGCATCTGGCCGTGCGCGCCGGAGGACGACCAGGCGTCGCCGGCGAGCTTGCCCGGGGATGGGAAGAGCACGGGGTTGCCGCCGCGCACGTTGGCGCTGCGATCCTCGAAGGTGGCGCGATCGAGGTAGAGCAGCTCGCGCCCGCCGAGGGTCAGCTCCGCCAGGATCCCGCCGCGCGACGGCGCGAGCACGGCGCGGCTCGAGGCGCCGCTGTCGGCGAGCTCCACGGTGGGGATCGCACCTTCGATCTGCTTCACGCTGAACATGACGCCTCCGCTCTCTCCATCACCTGCGCAGCCACTCGAGCAACCCGACGAGCAGCGCGAGCGCCGCGATCGGCAGCGCGATCCACCCGAGGACCGTCGCCCAGCCCCGGCGGAGCGAGCGGCCGCCGCGATCCTCGCACGCGAGGCAGATCGCCCAGACGCGCGCGCCGCCCTCGGTGAGCACGCAGCAGTCGCCGCACACGGGCGTGTGGCAGCGCGCGCACGGCCCCGCTGCCTCGGCGCCGCAGCGCCCGCAGCGCGCGACGGACCCGCCGCCGCCGTCGTGGAAGATCAGGCCGCCGGACATGGGGCTGCGCTACCCGGCGGCGAGCACGGGCTCATCGAGCGACCGCGAGCGCGCGGCGAGCACCGTGGCGAGCACCGTGGATCGATGGCCTCGTCGACGGGCACGGGCGCCTCAGCGCAGGCCGGGGAGGGGCAGGCCCGGCAGCGAGTTCCCGAGCACCGTGACGAGCTGCTCCTGCGTGATCGTCCCCGCGAGGCGGAACGGTAAGTCCACGTTGAGCGTCTCCCCGCCGATCGCGACGGTGCCGTTCACCTGATACGGCACACCCCGGCTCTGCGCCGCCAGCGTGGCGATGCTGGTGAGATCCTGCCACTTCACCGAGAGCGGCGCGTCGATCCGCGTCCACTTCTTCGCGGCCAGCTTGAGCGGCGTGGGCACGGTGACCGTGCCGACGTCGATCTTGCCGTCGAGCAGCACGGTCGCCTTCATCGAGCGCGTCGTGAGATCGATGCTGTTCGGGTTGTACGCCTGGATCTGGACCCGGAGATCGATGCCCTGGGCCGTGACGGCGGTCACCGCAGCGACCTCGGGCCTGAGCGTCGGCGGCTCGGGGCGCGAGCACGCGACAAGGGACAGGGCGGCGGCGAGGAGCAGCGATCGCACGGGGGAGATGTTGCGCGGATCTCCATGGAGCTCAACGGAAATCGGGCGCGCCCCCGGCCGCGCCGCGCGCCGCGCGCGGTCCGCTGTCCGCCGGCGAGCGGGCGGCTCCGCCTCGCGCGCCCGCCCGCACCTCCGTCCGCGCGGGAACCCTCCCGATCTGCTATTCCCGGCGTATGGGCATCCTCCCGCTGGCCGAGCGACTCGCCAAGAGGGCGCTGAACCGATCCGGGGTGCAGAGCCGCTGGGTCGACACGTCGGTCTGCCGGCTGCACCTCTACGATGCTCCGGGCACGGGCCCGCTCCCGACCGTGGTCCTGCTCCACGGCATCGGCTCCTCGGCGCTCCCGTACGCGCCGGTGCTCCAGCGCCTGCGGCGGCGCGCCCGCCGCGTCATCGCCGCGGAGGCGCCGGGGCACGGGTGGAGCGCGACGCCCGCGTCGGCGTTCACGCCGGAGTGCCTCACCACCGCCATGAACGAGCTGCTCGACCGCGAGCTCGACGAGCCGGCCGTCGTCGTCGGCAACTCCCTCGGCGGCGCGGTCGCGGTGAGCTACGCCCTGAGCTCCCCGGACCGCGTGCGCGCGCTGGTGCTCGCGTCGCCGGCCGGCGCCTGCATGGAGCAGGACGAGCTCGCGCAGCTGCTCGGCACGTTCAAGCTGCGGTCGCGGGCCGACGCGCACGCGTTCTTCGCGCGCCTTTACCACCGCGTGCCGTGGTTCACGCCGCTGGTCGCCGGCGACGTCGTGCGGATGTTCTCGCGCGAGACCATCGTCTCCTTCACGAGCTCGACCCGGTGCGACCACGCGTTCACGCCCGAGCAGCTGCGGTCCCTGTCGATGCCGATCCTGCTGATCTGGGGCCGCTCGGACCGCCTCATGCCGGGCGGCAACCTCGAGTACTACCGGCGGCACCTCCCGCCGCACGCGGAGATCGAGGAGCCCGAAGGCGTCGGCCACTGCCCGCACGTCGACGACCCGCGCCGCTTCGCCGAGCGGGTCGCCGCGTTCGCGCGGGAGGTGCTCGCGAGGCCAGCGGGCGCGCCCGGGCCGGCGGCTCCCGGCGCGCCGCCCGCGTCAGGCGTCCTCGGGGAGCGCGCCGTGCCGCTTGAGCAGGGCACGGGTCAGGCTGCGACGTAGCGGCATGATCCGCTTGCTGTCGCTGCTCTTGCCGAGGAGCACGGTCGCGTAGACGTAGGTGTCCGCCCCGCGCTCGACGTAACCGACCAGCCAGCCGGTGCTCGATCGCTCGTCGACCTCCATCCCCGTCTTGCCGCGCAGCGTGTACGCCGGCGTCTGCTCCAGCACGATGAGCCGCTTCACGATGTCCAGGCTCCTCGCCGAGCAGGGCAACGAGCCGGCGTGGAGCCGCCGCAGGAAGTCGATCTGCTCGTGCGGCGAGATGCGGAGCCCTCCGGTCAGCCAGAACCTGTCGATGCCGCCCGAGATGTCGCGGTTGCCGTAGCCGAACGCGTCGAGGTGCGCCTGCATGCGCTCGGGCCCGATCCGGCGCGCGACCTCCTGGTAGAACCAGACGACCGAGTGCTTCATCGCCGACGCGAGATCGTGATCGCGGTTCCAGTCGGGGATGCTGCGCTTCACGCCGTCCCACCGCAGCGAGAAGCGCTCATCCGGGATGACCCCGGTCTCCAGGCCGATGAGCGTGTTCGGGATCTTGAAGGTCGAGGCGGGGACGTACCGCGCCGCCGCGCGATCCGGGTTCACGACGCGGGTGACGCCCCGCGCGGCGTCGAAGAGGACGAACGCGCCGTCCACGCCCTCCGCGCGGAGGAGCGCCGCCCCGCCCTCGTCGACCTCGGTCCTCGCCGCGGGCGCCGCGGCGGCCGCGTCCGCCTCCGGCGCGGCCGCCGGCGCGGCCGCCGGCGCGCCCTGCCCCGGGGCGGCGGGCGGCGGCGTCGCTTCGCTGCCCGGCGGTGGCGGCGGAGGTGGCGCTGGCGGCGGCGGCGCCGTGGCGCAGGCGCTCGCCGCCGCGAGGAGCGCCGGGAGAGCGCAGCCGAGGAGGGGACGCGCGGCCGCGACGGCGCGCCGCGCGAGGCAGGAGGAAGGCAGAAAGAGCATGGCGCCCCCAACGCGGCCGCGCGCCGCGCTTATTCCCGCGCCGCCGCCATCTCCGGCGCGGCGGCCGTCGCCGGCGCGGCAGCCGTCGCCGGCGCGCGCTCGCTCTCCGAGAAGTCGAGATCGATCCCCACGATCTTCATGAGCCGCAGCGCGTTCGCGCTCGTCACGACGCCGGGCTTCAGCTTGTAGTCGAACGTCATCCGGTCATCGACCACGAGCTCCTCGAAGTGCATGTTGCGCACGCGGCCCGCGGTCTCCTGCTCCAGCACGGAGATCCCCATGTCGTGGGACGACACCGCGCCGATGGCCCCCCGCTCCACGATGTGCCTCACGACCGCCCTGGCGCCGATCTGGCGCTCGCGCGCGTTCGTTCCGTGGAGGATCTCGTCGAGCAGGAACAGCACCGGCTCGCCGCCGTTCACGCCGTCGACGACGCGCTTCAGGCGGGTCAGCTCGGCGTAGAAGTGCGAGACGCCTTGCTCGAGCGAGTCCTTGATCCGCATGCTCGTCCGGACGCGGACCGGCCACAGCGACAGCGACGACGCACAGACCGGCGCGCCCGCGAGGGCGAGCACGGCGTTCACCCCGACCGCGCGCAGCAGCGTGCTCTTGCCCGACATGTTCGAGCCCGTCACGAGCAGCGCGGCGCCCGCGCCCTCCAGCGAGACGTCGTTCGTCACCCGGCGGTCGCGCGGCAGGAGCGGGTGGCCGAGCCCCGTCGCCGTGAAGCGCGGCTCGCCGTCCTTCACCTCGGGGTAGGCGTAGTCGGGGTTCTCGTGCGCGAACGTCGCGAGGCTCGCGAGCGCCTCGACATGCCCGAGCGTCCGCATCCACGCCTTGACGTGCCGGCCCGCGCGCAGCTTCCACCGCTCCAGGGCGAGCGCGCACCACACGTCCCAGAGCAGGAAGATGTCGGCGACGAGATGGATGAGCCCGCTGTGACGCAGGTCCGAGTAGCCCACCCGCGTCTCGAGCGCGGTCATCTCGCGCGAGGCGAGCGCCCCCGAGGGGCCGGCGAGCTCGGCCTTGAGCTCGCTCAGGAGCGCCGACGAGAACGCCTGCTGCTCGATGCGCGCGAGGAGCGGCCGGTACCGCGCGAACGGCGCCTCGCGCGACGACGCCGCGGTGAGGATCGGCTCGATCGCGGGCCGCAGCAGGAGCAGCACGAGGAGCTGGGCCGCGAACGGCAGGAGCCAGGCGTGGCGGAGCAACCCGAGCTGCTCCACCGGGACGATCTGCGGCGCCGCGAGCAGCGCGAGCGTCAGCGGCACGAGCACCTTCGCCGCGGTCAGGAGCGCGCTTGTCGGCAGGCCGCCGACGCGCGCCTCGGCGCCGAGCAGCGACGGGGGCGCCTCGGCCCACGCGATCAGCGGCCCGGCCTCGCGACCGCGCGCCCCCGCCTGGATGCCCACCACGGCGAGATCCTCCCGGAACGCGCCGAGGCCGGCGAGCTCGCGCACCGCCTCCTGCCGCGCCGCCACGCCGGCCGCGGGAGAGGGCTCCGTGAGCCAGGCCGCGAGCGTGGCCTCGCCCTCGCCGGTCTGGGCCACGTCGAGCAGCTGGAACAGCGACGCCTGCCCGAACACGTCGAGATCGCCCGCGTAATCGTGGTCCGCCGCGCCGAAGCGGTCGCCCCGCTCGGGAAAATCGGCGAAATCGCCGGCGACGCGCCGCTTGCCGCGCACGTAGAGGCCGATGCGCTGCTCGAGCTCCGTCATCCGGGTGACGAGGCGCGCGTGCGCCACGAGCAGCCCGAGGAACACCGCGGTCACCGCCCCGGCGGCGTACGCGACCCACCGCGGCACGTCGCCGAAGAGCGCGTACCCCCCGGCCACGGCCGCGGCCACGAACGAGACCCCGCGCAGCAGCGAGAACGTCCTCGACCGGCGCTCGAGCGCGCCGGCCTCGGCGCGCAGGACGGCCAGGCGATCGTCATAGGCGGACAGGACGCCCTGCGCGACGGCGTTGGGGGGCGGCTGCACGACGGCGTTGGGGGGCGGCTCCACGGGGCGCTGTCCATAAGCCACCGCCGGCCGTGCATCCAGCGGCAGGGGAGGGCCCCCGCACGAAGGCCACGAAAGCTTTGAAGCGTCCTGCCTGGCTGCTCGTACAATGGCGCCATGGACCAGAACCTGCTGGAGCGCCTCAAGGCGTACACCGTCGTCGTCGCCGACACCGGCGACATCAACTCGATCGAGAAGTTCCGCCCGCAAGACGCGACGACGAACCCGTCGCTCATCACCGCGGCCGCCCAGATGTCCGAGTACGCCGACATCGTGAGCGGCGCGCTCGCCTGGGCACAGAAGGAGGCGGGCCAGGGCAAGGAGCCGGGCGACGCCGTGAGCCTCGCCTTCGACCGGCTCGCCGTCGATTTCGGCTTGCGCATCCTGAAGATCATCCCCGGCCGCGTCTCGACCGAGGTCGACGCGCGCCTCTCCTACGACACCCAGGCGACCCTCGAGAAGGGCCGGCGCATCGTGCGCCTCTACGAGGAGGCCGGCGTCTCGCGCGAGCGCGTCCTCATCAAGATCGCCTCGACGTGGGAGGGCATCCGCGCGGCGGAGGTCCTCGAGAAGGAGGGCATCCACTGCAACCTCACGCTGCTCTTCGGGCTGCACCAGGCGATCGCGTGCGCCGAGGCGGGCGTGACGCTCATCTCGCCGTTCGTCGGGCGCATCCTCGACTGGTACCTGAAGGACACGGGCCGCGCGAGCTACGCGCCCGCCGAGGACCCCGGGGTCGTCTCGGTCACGAAGATCTACAACTACTACAAGAAGCACGGCTACAAGACCGAGGTGATGGGCGCGAGCTTCCGCAACCTCGACGAGATCAAGGAGCTCGCCGGCTGCGATCTCCTGACGATCTCGCCGAAGCTGCTCGCCGAGCTCGCCTCCGCGCGCGGCGAGCTGCCGAGGAAGCTCGACCCGGACGCGGCGCGCGCCCAGCACATCGAGAAGATCACGATGGATGAGGCGACCTTCCGCGCGATGCACAGCGCCGACCGGATGGCGAACGACAAGCTCAGCGAGGGCATCGACGGCTTCGCGAAGGCGCTCGCTGCGCTCGAGGTCCTGCTCCGCGAGCGCCTGCAGAAGGGGGCTGCCTCCTAGCGCCGGCGGCGTGAGCGCGGCCCGCGGGGCGAAGCGTCGAGGGCACGCGACCCCGCGCCCCGCGCGGCCCGGCTGGCCACCCAGCTGGCCCGGGTAGCCCGATGGACGGCGGCGTGGGAAGAAGGCGGAAGGTCGGCTTGCGCGTGGGCCTCCCGGTCTTCTAGGATTCGCGCAGCTGGATGGCACACGGGTCACAACACGGGTCGCATTGGATCCTCCGCACCGCGGCGGGTCCAATGTGGTCCTCCGAGGAGGCTCGGCGTGGAGCCGTCCCTTCCGTCATGGCAACGAGGAGGCGACGTTGAAGCTCACGTCACAGGATTACTGGGAGAACCATTGGAAGGGCTACGCCGGGGCCGAGGACATGGGCGGCGGCTGCGAGCTCTACGACGACATCGCTCCCTTCCTGCCGCGCGGAGAAGGTTTGTCGTTCCTCGAGATCGGGTGTGCGCCGGGCCGCATCCTCGCCGACTTCTGCGGGCGCCTCGGGTTCACGGCCCACGGCCTCGACTACGCCTGCGACCCGACCGTCGTCGCAGACGAGCTCACGAAGCGCGGCATCAAGGTCGGCAAGATCGAGAAGGGGGACTTCTTCTCCTGGAAGCCCGAGGAAAAGTTCGATATTGTAGCTTCCTTCGGGTTCATCGAGCACTTCGATGACGCGGGGTCGGTCGTGGATCGGCACTTCGAGATGGTGAAGCCGGGAGGCACCGTGGTGGTGGCCATGCCGAACTTTGCCGGCGGGCAGAGGGCGCTCCACTGGCTGTTCGATCGCAAGAACCTGAACGGCCACAACACCCGCATCATGAACCTGCCGTTCCTCGAGGCCGCCGCCCGCCGCAACGGCGCCGAGATCGTCCAGGCCCGTTACACAGGCGGCCACTTCGATTTCTGGTTGGACGACGAGGCGCCGCTCCTGGCGCGGCGTGTCATCTGGAAGCTCGTCCGGCCGCTCCAGGCGCTCGCGCGTCGGGTGGTCCCGGGCGAGACGAACCCCTGGTTTTCCCCCTACCTGGTCGCCATCTACAGGGCGCCCATGCGGTCCGTGGGAACGCCCGACGCTTGATCCTTCCCCGATGAGCGATCCCAGTCCGAACGTCATCTCGCCGCCAGCTGTCCGGGACGCAGACGCCGACCGCCGCTTCCGCGAGTGCGTCCAGCGCCACGGCTGGGATCCGGACGACACCTTCGTGGGGGGGTATGTCGACTGGGAGTGGTGGCACAGCCGCCACGCCTACGACGATCTCTTCACCTCGGTCCGCGGCAAGAAGGTGCTCGAGTTCGGCTGCCACCTGGGCGGGACGGCGGTCGTCCTCGCGACCCTGGGCGCGGACGTGACGGCGATCGATATCGACCCCACGTACGTCGAGCTGACCCAGCTGAACGCCGAGCGCCACGGGGTGTCGGACAGGGTGCGCGTCCTTCACGTCCCCGACACGACCTCGCTTCCGTTCGCGAACGAGGAGTTCGAGCTCGTCTCCTGCAACAGCGTGCTCGAGTACGTCCCGCCCGGGCTCCTGCCCGCCGTCCAGCGCGAGATCGACCGGGTGGTCGGGCCGTGGGGGTTCATCGTCATCCTGGGCACGAGCAACCGCCTCTGGCCGGTCGAGCTCCACAGCCGCCGCGTCCTGATGAACTACGTGCCTCGCCCCTTGCACCCGCTGTTCCCGGGCAAGTCGCTCTACAGCGTATTTCCCTGGCAGCTCCGGCGCGGGTTCGGCGACTATGCGGATATCTCGCAGCAGGATCGGGGCCGGTTGATCGTCGACCTGAAGGCCAAGATGGGCATGTCCGGGCCGCGGCTCAGGGCCTTCTCCGCGGCGAACCGGCTGCTCGGTCCGCTCGGGATGCACGTGGGCTTCGTGGCCCCGACGATCACGATGGTGCTTCAGAAGCGTGGTGAGGGAGGAGCAGGCGATGGCTGACGGGAGGACGCGGGTATACATTACCGTGGACGTGGAGTGCGCCGAAGAGCGCATCACGGGCGACAGCAAATCTCCCGCGATGGGCTACGACCTCCGCATCTGGGGCCGCTTCGTCAACCAGCGCGAGCCGCTCGGCATCGAGCTCATCATGCGCGAGCTCGAGGCGTGCGGTCAGCGCGGGACGTTCTTCGTCGAGGCGATCGGCTCGTACAGCTTCGGGATGGACGGGCTCACGAACGTGTGCCAGGCGCTGCACAGCCGGGGCCACGACGTGCAGCTGCACGTGCACCCCGTGCAGCGGCGCGCCGACTGGCACACCCGGGGCGAGGCCCGCGTCTCGGACGACATCGCCGACTATCCGGTCGAGGAGCAGGCGCGGCTGCTGCTCGAGGGGCGCGACCTGCTCGTGCGCGCGGGCGTCCCGGCGAGCGAGCTGCTCGGCTACCGCGCCGGCAACTTCGGCGCGAGCAACGACACCTGGCGCGCGATGAAGCTGGCGGGGCTCGTGCTGAGCAGCAACTACAACCCCTGTTACTTCAACAAGAACTGCAAGATGCAGTATCCCGGCGCGCGGCTCGGCCTCTTCGAGACGCCCGAGCGGGGGGTGTACGAGCTGCCGGTCACGAACTTCATCGAGCCGACGAAGCGCTTCAGGCACCTTCAGATCACGGCGGTGACGCTCGACGAGATCAAGCACTGTCTCCTCCGCTACCGCGCGCTCGGGGTCAAGGAGGTCACGCTTGTGACCCACTCGTTCGAGTTCTACTTCCTCGACTCGGCGGAGGCGCGCCGTGGCTACCTGAACCGGCTCAACATGGAGCGGCTCCGCGGGCTCTGCCGCTTCCTCGAGGAGAACTCGAAGGATTTCGAGGTCGACACCGTGGGCGCCCTCGCGCGCCGGCTCGCGGACGCGGCGCCCGATGCGCCCAACGCGGACGACAGCGAGCCTCCCTCGCTGCAGTTCCCGCACTCCAATGCCATTCACCACGCCCGCCGCGTCGTCGAGCAGGCGTACAAGCGCGTCGCGCAGCGCTTCACGTTCGGCTAGGCCGGCCCGTCGGGGGTCTGGCCAGCTGGCCCAGGGACGTCCTCGCCCCTGCGCCGCCTCGGGCCGCCTTTGCAAAGCGCGGCCGGCCGGCGTGTTATCGGCGCCGCCTGCTGCGTCGGCGGCCCTCCGGCGGCGCTCCGGTGCTAAGTAGCGCGCATGCGGCTCATCGGACAGATCCACGTTTCGCTCAAGGGCAGCCTCATCCAGCGCGACCCCACCCTGTGGGAGAAGCTGAAGCGCGGCTTCGGCGCCAGGGTGGACCTCGACACGGATCGCATGCGCGTCGAGCTGGAGGCCACCGCCGTGATCGACCAGGTGCGGCGGGCGCTCGTCCAGCTCGGGATCGGCAACGCCCTCTCGCTGGTCATCGACGATACCGTCATCTTCCAGGACACCGACGGGAAGCCGGACGATCTCCCCGATCTCGTGCTCGCGCTGTCCGAGCACTCCGCCGTGTTCGGGCGCGGCTTCAGCGAGCTCAAATTCGCCGCCGAGCACGAGGAGGCGGGGCTGCACCTCGTCATCGAGACGCGCGCCCGCACCGAGCACGCCGAGGACGAGCCGGCGGGGATCGTGTCCGTCGGCGGGCGCGTGCGGGATCTCGAGCCGCGCGCCGGCGAGTCCGCGGAGGACTACCGCCGCCGCGTCGAGCCCCTCGCGAAGGATCCGGCGCTGTTCGAGACGGCGCGGATGCAGTTCGAGTCCTTCGTCGGGCGGCTCGAGGGCGCCCTGAAGACGTCGATTCCGGAGGCGCGCGTCGAGCAGCGCCACGCCGAGGCGCGCGTCGTGCACGCGCCCCAGGGCGACGGCGCGGCTGCCGGAGGGCAACCGGCGAACCCCACGCACCCCGCCTACGACCCGTTCGTGGCCTATTACCCTCCCAGCCCGCTCGGAATGATGCTGGACGTGATGCTCATCTCCTCGTTCATGCACATGATGTCGCCTCCCCACGTGCTCTTCGTGAGCCCGGCGGGCACGCCGCTCGGCACCGCGCAGGAGGCCGCCGCGGATCCTGGCCTCTTGAACAACGCCGATCGCGTCGGCGACGACCCGGGTGCCGGCGACGAGGGCGACGGGCCGGAAGGCGGCGAACCGTGGGGCGATGACGGCGGCGGGCTCGATGACGGCGGCGGGATCGACGGCGATTTCGGCGATTGAGCCGCTCGCGCCGGGCCTGCGAGCGAGCGGGCTCGTCCTGCATGGACGGCGAATGGCAGTCATGGTACTGCCCATTACGGCCGTGACCGGCGCTGGCATGGAGTACCTCTCGCGCCGGCGCGCTGAAGGTCGCGCGCGCCGAAACCTGAACTGGAGAGCGCGATGAAGAAGAGCGAGGCGGCGCTACAGAAGCAGCCGCAGGCGGCGGGCGGGGGAGATCCGGAGATCGCCCGCGAGGTCCGCGCCATCATTGCAGAGCGATGTGGGATGAGCGTCGATGCCGTGACTCCCGACCTGTCTCTCGAGAACGGCCTCGGCGTGGATTCGCTGGCGCTCATCGAGGTCAACGTGGCATTGGAGGAGCGATTCCAGATCGTGGCGCCCGATTTCGCGGCGCCCGATCAGGCGCAGATCAGCACGGTCGGTGACGTGATCGCCTTCGTCGAGGCGCAGCTCGCGGCGCGGGGCGGCCGGGGAGGGGCGCCGTGATCGCGCCGCGCACGCGCGCCGAGCGCGAGGCCGCCTCCCGGACGCCCGAGGAGCAGCGGGAGCACGAGCGGCGGGAGGTCGCCGCCCATTACCAGAACGACCCGGAGATCTTCTCCATGGTCCTCGACAGCCGCCTGGCCTATGCGACGGGCATCTTCCTCGATCCCGGGGAGAGCCTCGAGACGGCGCAGGAGCGGAAGTACGACTGGGTCCGCCGCGAGCTCGACATCCACCCCGGCGAGCGCGTCCTCGACGTGGGGTGCGGCTGGGGCTCGAACCTCATCTATCTTGCCGAGCACACCGGCGGGAGCTTCCAGGGCGTCACGCTGAGCGACAAGCAGCGGCAGGAGGCGCTCCGCCGCGCCGACCGGGTGGGCATCGCCTCGCGGGTCCGCATCGACCTCGCCCATATCGAGGACGTCGACCTCGAGCCCGAGTCGCTCGACGCCGTGCTCTTCGTGGGCAGCATCGTGCACATGCACAACCGCGAGCGGATCCACAAGAAGATCGCCGCCGCGCTGCGCCCGGGCGGCAGGCTGCTCATCTCCGACTGCTATTTCCCGGCGCGCGCCCGCGGCGACCGGGAGAGCGCTGCCACGCAGTACATCTTCGTCCAGGCGCTCGGCTACTGCCGCCTGATCTCGCTCGCCGAGGAGCTCGGGATGATCGAGCAGGCCGGCCTCGATGTCCGGCGCGTCGAGGATCTCACGAGCTCGTACGTGCACACGGTCGCCCGATGGATCGACAACGTGCGCTCGAACCGCGCCCGGATCGACGCGCGCGCGCCCGGCTTCTCGCGGCTGCTCCAGACGTACATGACCGTGGGCCGGCTCTCGTTCGCGCGGCGCACCGCGCTCGAGTACATGATCGTGGCGACGAAGGCCGGCGGCCGCGAGCGCCTCGGCGTCGCGCCCTCTCCCGAGCCGGGGCGCGGGCCGTGAGCCGCGCGCTCGCTGCGCGGACGGTCGCCGGCCTGCTCAGGGCGCGGGCCGAGGCGACGCCGGAACGGTTCGGCTTCTACCACAAGCAGCAGGGCGAGTTCGTCGGCTGGTCGTGGGCGGAGTACTGGCGACGCGCGTGCGCGGCGGCCTCGGGCCTGCTCGCCGCGGGGGTTCGCCCGGGCGACCGCGTGCTCCTGCTCGTGACGGACGTCGAGGTGGCGGTGCCGTGCCTCTTCGGCGTCTGGGTGCTCGGCGCGGTGCCGATCCAGGTCGGGGTGCCTTACCGGCTCACCGACGTCGCGGCGTTCCTCGGCGAGCTCCGGCGGACGGCCGCCCGCGTCGGCGCCCGCGCGCTCGTGGTCTCGTCCGCGCTGCTCGGCTTTGCGCAGGGCGAGGGCGGCGCGGACGACCTCCTGCAGCTCGCCGCCGAGCCGCTGCTCGACGCGCCCCTCGCCGCCTCGCTGCCGGATCCGGAGCGCGCGCCCGGCCCGGCGCTCATCCAGCTCACGAGCGGCAGCACCGGGCACCCGCGCGGCGTGGTCATCCCGCACGAGCGGCTCATGCTGCACCTCGACGCGATGAGCCAGCGCCTCCCGGTGCGCGGCGAGGGGGCGGGGGGCGTCTCGTGGCTGCCGCTCCACCACGACATGGGGCTGGTCGGCGGGCTGCTCTTCCCGCTCTTCAACGACTTTCCCGTGCACATGCTCTCGCCGCTCGAGTTCCGGACGCGGCCGTTCTCGTGGCTCTCGGAGATGTCGAGCCTCCGGGGCGCCATCTCGCTGGGGCCGCCGAGCGCCTATTCCATCTGCATCGGGCTCGCCCGTCGCGCCGTCGAGGCGGGGCTCGACCTCGGCGCGTGGCGGTGCGCGATGGTCGGCGCCGAGCCGATCTCCCCCGCCTTGCTCCGCCGCTTCGCCGAGGCGTTCGCGCCCTGCGGCTTCCGCCTCGAGGCGTTCTTCCCTGTCTACGGGCTGGCCGAGGCGACGGTCGCCGTGACCTTCCCCGAGCTGCTCGCCGCGCCGCGCTTCCTCACGGTGGATCGCGGCCTGCTCGAGCGCGAGGGCCGGGTCGAGGAGGCCGCGCCGGGACCTCTGTCGCTGGAGCTCGTCGGCCTCGGCAGACCGATCCCGCACACCGAGCTCCGGATCGTGGACGCCGGGCAGAGCCCCGTCCCGGAGCGCACGGTGGGGGAGATCGAGGTGCGCTCGGAGACCGTGATGGAGGGGTATTTCAACGACCCCGAGGCGACGGCCGAGGCGCTCGTGGGCGGTTGGCTGCGCACGGGCGATCTCGGGTTCGTCGATCGCGGAACGCTGTTCGTCACCGGCCGGAAGAAGGAGGTGATCATCAAGGGCGGGCACACGATGATCCCCGCCGTGATCGAGGAGATCGCGTCCCGGGTCGACGGCATCCGGGCCGGATGCGTGGTCGCGGTGGGGATTTTCCTCGAGGAGCGCCAGACCGAGGCGGTCTATGTGGTCGCCGAGACGCGCGTCGAGGTCGCCGAGCACGCCGGCCTCACCGAGCGCGTGCGCGAGGCGCTGCGGGCGAACGGCGTCACCATCGACCAGGTCGTCCTGCTCCCGCCGGGCGAGCTGCCCAAGACGACGAGCGGCAAGCTGCGACGCCGCGAGGTGGCGGAGCGGCTGCGCGCGGGGGCGCTTCGCTGAAGGGCGCCGGCTCCCTCCACGGGGGCCCACGGTGGGGCTGAGCCCGGACCCGGCACAGCCCAGCTCCGGGCTTCCGGGCCGAGCTGTCGGTTTGCCGATGTTTGCCGATGGACCGTCCTCCAGAGGTCTTTTCCGTTCGCCTCAACGATGGACAGACTCGTCGTGGCTCGGCCGATTTCGCGGGCGTCGCACGGCTGCGCGCGATAAATCCAGGAATCGCTCTCCGGAGCACAACCGAACGGGACCGTCCATGTCGAGTCGCCCGAGAGATCACAAGTCCACCTGTTCCGCCTCGCTTTCGCCCGAGGCGCGCGCGTGGGAGCTCGAGCAGCTCCGGGCGCTCGGCCTCGAGGACGACGACTGGAGCTCGGGCGACCAGTGCCCCTTCTGTGCCGGGCAGCCCCTGTCCGTGGAGAGCAAACGAGAGCGCGGGTGATCGGCGCGGCGAGCTCGCGCTCGGCAGGCGCGCCGGCGGCCTCACCGGAGGAGCGGAGCCGTCCTCCGGCGCCTGCGTCTCGCTGTCGAGGGCGAGCGCCCGGGGACCGGCGCGCGGATCACTCGGCGATCTTCGCCTTCACCCACTTGCCCGACTCGGTGAGGTCGTTGTCGGTCCAGTTGCCCATGGTGTTGGCATTGGGCTTGAGCGCGGAGCACGCCTCGTCCTTGTCGCCCAGCGACCAGTTGGCCCAGCCGATGTTGTGCTTGTCCAGGAAGTCGAGCCAGGTCCCCGCCTGCGCGAAATCGAGCGCGCCGTTGCCGTCGGCGGCGCAGGTCCCCCACTCGGTCACGAACAGCGCCAGCCCTTTGTCGATCGCGCGCTGGGCCTTTTCCCGCAGAGCCTCCCTGTGCGTCGTGGCGTAGAAGTGAAGGGTGTACGCCACGTTCGGGTCGTTGATGGGGTTGTCCGCGGCGATGTCCGCGTCCTGCGACCAGTTCGGCGAGCCGACGATGATGAGGTTGTTGGCGCCCTGGCCGCGGATGTCGGCGATCACCGTCTCGGCGTACGCCTTCACGGTGCCCCAGTTGTTCGTGTTGAGCGGCTCGTTGAAGACCTCGAAGATCACGTTGGGCACGTTCTTGTAGGTCTGCGCCACCTCGCGGAAGTAGCTCCTCGCCTGCTCCAGGTGGTCTTGCGCGTTGTGATCGTGCCAGTCGAGGATCACGTAGACGCCCTTCGCGATCGCCGCATCGGCGATGACCTTCGCCTTCGCCTTCTCGGGTCCCATGTTCGCGAGGTAGCCCTCTCGCCCCTCGATGCCCATCGCCGCGCGGATGACGGTCGCGTTCCAGTTGTCTGCGACCGAGTTGACGACGCTCGCGTTGTAGTAGTTGCTCCACTGGCTCCAGAACAGGCTCATGCCTTTGAGCTGGACCGGGACGCCGTGCTCACCGACGATGTTGCCGTCCTTCACCTTGAGCTGGCCGTGACGCTCGACCGGCGTTCCGTCCGTGGGCACCACCCCGGAGCCCGTGCTCGTCGTCGACGAGGTCACCCCGGTCCCCGTCGTGGTCGAGCTCGCCGAGGTCCCGGAGGTCGCCGAGGTCGCCGAGGTCCCGGAGGTCGCCGAGGTCGCCGAGGTCCCCGAGGTCGCCGAGGTCCCCGAGGTTCCCGTCGTCGTGTCACCGCCGCCCGCGCCGCCGGCGCCGCCCGCGCCGTCGTTTGTCGACGCGTCACCGCAGCCGACCAGCACGGCTGCTTGCAACGCAACCGCGGCAAGACCGAATGACCACTTCGACCTGCCAAGCACACCGCGAAGCGAAACGCTCTTCATCTTGTCCTCCAAGGGAAGTCACCGTATGGCGCGGCATTAAAAGGGCAGTCCAGCGCCATGGCAAGCCCTCTGCGCGATAAAAGTAAACAGTAAAGACTTAGTTTGATGATGTGATCCAAAGCACAATGCTGCCGCGTGCAACTCTCGAGGGCGGGCCGCCGTCAGCCACCAGCGAGGGCGTGAGGCGAAGCCTTCACGGGCGCCGATGTGCCCGAGCTGCGGTGTGCAAGCAATTGAAATTTTCCGCAAGATACATGCCAGTCCGCTGGACCCACGGCTCGGTCGCTGCCGCCCCTCGTCTGTGGCCTGCGCGAGCTGTCTTCCCCGCGGAGATCCACGCAGGCTACGGTGCTCCCCTCGGTGGTCGGGCGACCACCCTGGGCAACCGCCCATCCATGCGCAGGGCGTCAAAAGAGCCGTCACCTCGGCACGGGCACAGGCGGCGGCTCGTCGTCCGGCGTGATGCAGGCCGACAGGTCGAACAGCATGAAGAGCAGCGCCTTCTCCTGGGCCGTCAGCCCATGGATCTCCCCGTCGCGGTCCTCGCACCCGCTCGGGAACGGCGCCCCGGCGACGTCGCTCGCCGCCACGTGGATGTCCGTGTACACGAACCGGCCGCACTGCTGTTCTTCCGGGGAGCCGATCGGCGTGTTGAACGTGAAGTACTTCACCCCCGCACGCGCGTCGAACTCCGGATCGGCGTCGTTGTAGAGCCACCGCGTCGCGATCTCCTCGTTCACCGAGTTGACCCAGTGCTGCGGATCGTTGATCTCGATCTGCCCGGGCACGGCCGACGCCTCCACGGTGACGAGCCAGTCCCGGAGCGCCATGCCCTTCGGGAATGTGGTGTCCACCAGCACGGGGAGCCCGTTGTCGGGGTCGCTCTCCTCGTCCCATTCTGCCGTGTCCGGGAACCGCTCCGGCCCGAGCCGCAGCCAGGTGTTGTGCCAGTGCGACGCGAACACGCGACCTCCCGCGGAGGCGTAGTCGAACATCGCCCGCCGCGCCGTCTCCGGCTTGTCGGCCACGAACGCCGACCCTTCGCACGACAGGATCACCATGTCGTACTGCTGCAGGTTGTCGAGCGAGCTCCAGAACTCGCGCGCAGGGGAGAAGGCCGCGCCGTCGTTCAGCCCGTCGCGGTACCGGCCCGTCGCGCTGTCGCCCTCGATGGCGCGCCCGACGAACAGGTTCACCCGCCCGTCGCCCGTCTCCGGCGTGAACTCCGACGCATCGATACCCATCTTGTAGAGGAGGCACTCCAGCACGTCCATGCCGCCGGTCGTCAGCGCGATCCTCGGGAGATGGCCCTCCGACTTGCTGCGCGGCAGCCGGACCTCCTTGTCCACGGTCGGGTTGTCGACGCACGCCTCGACCCTCGGCAGCGTGATCTGGCGCCGCCATTTGCCGAGCTGGACGACCAGCGGGATGTCCTCGCCGACCGGCACGTCCTCCAGCACGAACCGCCCCTTCGTGTCCGTCAGCGCGGTCGCGATCGGATCTCCCGAGAGCGTCACGTTGCACTGATCGCAGCTCGCCCCGTCGGTGATCGGATCGAGCTCCCTGTTCGGGACGTAAACGATCACGTTGTACAGCGGGAGATTGCCCGCGGGCTCGTACACGGTGCCGCTCACGGTGGTCTTGCCGCCGGCCGGACAGGCGACCTGCTGGCATTCGAGCCCCTCGCACCCGCCGCTCCCGACGCTGGAGCCGCCGCTCCCCGCCAGGAATGGGGTCCCCCCGAAGCCGCCCCCTGCGCCCTGGCCGGCGCCGCCGCCGCCGCCGCCGCCGCCGGACGTGCTCGCGCTCGTCCCGATGGGATCGCCGCACGAGCACCCGGCAATCGCGGCCGGCGCCATGGCCGCCGCGGCCAGGAGCCATCCGGCGCTGCTATGCAATTTCAGCATTCGACACCTCCGGGCGCGGAGGCGCGAGGGTGCCCCGCTCTGCCCATTCCGAGGGTAATCGAGACGAGGGGGAGCCGGGAAGGGACAACCCTGCAAGGAGGCGAGCGCGGACACGTTTTGCCGTCTCGCCGCGCTCTCGCCTCTCCTCACGTCGCCGCGAGAGCGCGGCGCCGAGCCGTCCGGCGCCTCGACCGCCGCTCGGCCGCTGCGACGCGACCCGAGCGGATCGTGAGGAGAGGGGCGACAGCGGCCCCGGCCGCCGTCCCGTGGACCACAGCGCCACGGGGCTGCGGCGCGACGACCCGATGACCGCGCCCCGTCCTCGCTGCCGGCGCGGCGGACCGCGCCGGGGCCGGCGCCCCTCCGGCCGTGTTCCGCCATGGCGAGAGGCACCCCGGCAGAGTAGGATGCGGCGCTTTGCAATCAGTCCTTCCTGCTCCTTCTCTTCCTCGCCCCCGCCTGCTCGAGATCACCTGGCCCATCTTCAGCGAGCACCTGCTGCACATGCTCGTCGGGGTGTTCGGCGTGTGGCTGGTCAGCCGCCTCTCGGATGAGGCCGCCGCGGCGTACGGGCTGTCCAACCAGATCATGTTGACCTTCATGATCACCTTTCGCTTCGTCAGCGTCGGCGCGAGCGTGGTGGTCACTCAGTACCTCGGCGCGCGCGACCGCGCCGGCGCCGAGCTGGTCGCGCGGGCGTCGCTCGCGGCCAACCTGTGGCTCGGGGTCTTCAGCTGCGCCGTCATCGCGATCGGCGCGAGGCCCCTGCTCGAGCTGATGCGCCTGCCGCCCTCCCTGTTCCCGATCGCGCAGCCGTATCTGATCGCGGTCGGCGTGATGCTGGCGTTCGACGCGGTGACTTTCTCGCTCGGCGCGGTGCTGCGCGCGCACACGTACACCCGCGACACGCTGCGCCTCATCGTCGTCATGTACGTCATCCAGCTCTCGCTCAGCCTGCCGCTCATGTTCGGTGTCGCCGGGTGGCCTGGGCTCGGCATGAACGGGCTCGCGCTCGCCGCGGTGATCGCGCGCGCGTGCTCCGTCTGGATGCACCGGCAGCTGTGGATCGTGCGCCTCCGGATCCGCCCGACCTTCGAGGACTTCTGGCGCATCCGCCCCGATCGCCTCCGCGAGATGCTGCACATCGGCCTGCCGGGGGCGGGCGAGAACGTGGTCTATCGCATCAGCTTCATGATCATCCTCGCCATGGTCGCCAACATGGGGCAGACGGCGCTCACCACGCATACGTACACGATGCAGATCGTGCACTTCCTGCTCCTGTTCGGCCTGGCGCTCGGCTTCGGGACCGAGATCGTGGTCGGGCACCACATCGGCGCCGGCGAGCTGCACGGCGCCGATCGCCAGGTGCGCGGCGGCCTGTTGGTCGGGTTCTGCGTGTGCGTGGCCCTGGTGCTCGCGATCGCGCTGATCGGCCCCCACCTGCTCGGCCTGTTCACGAGCGATCCGGAGGTGATCGCCACCGGCTCCAAGCTGCTCTGGCTCACCCTCCTTGTCGAGCCGGGCCGCACGATCAACCTGGTCGTCATCAACGGCCTCCGCGCCGCCGGCGACGCGCGCTTCCCGGTCGCGTTCGGCGTCTTCTCGATGTTCGCCGTGGCCGTCGGGCTGTCCTGGCTGCTCGGCGTCTACCTCGGCTGGGGGCTCGTCGGCGTCTGGGTGGCCTACGGCGCAGACGAGTGGATCCGCGGACTCGCCATGTCCGCGCGCTGGCACTTCCGCGGCTGGGTGCCCCACGCGCGGCGCACCCGCCGTCGCGTGCGGCTCCACAGCCGCCCGGGGTGATAGCCGGTCGAGCGGCGCCACGCCCGTCTCCGCTTCGAAGTGGCATGTCCATTGCTCCACCTCGCCATCGAAGGAGACACGCCATGGCTCAAGACGAGCGCCCGATGCAAGGACGAAGTCCCGACAGTCCCGCCGCGAGCCCGCCCGGCTACGGCGGTATTTCGGAGGGGACCGTGGGCGACCCGAGCGCAGCGGGGCAGGGTGGAGCGCCCGCGCCCCCGGCGGCGCCGCCGCAGGGCGAGGGCGCCCCGGGCGCGCGCGAGCCGGCGGCGCGCGGCCAGGACGTCGACGAGGGCGACGCGGCGCCGGAGCCCGTCGATATGCCGCGCGGGGGCGGATCGCCCAACGAGGCGATCCCTGGCGTGCTCGACGGGAGCAAGCCGCTGAACCCCGAGTCGAGCGCCGACCACAAGAGCAGCTGGCCCGACGAGGGCGGGACCGGCGAGGCAGGCGCCGGATAGAGGGAGCCGGGGCGCTCCCGCCCCGCGCCTCGTCGCACGGGATCGGGAGCGTGGTCAGACAGGAGCACTACCCACCTTCTCGGTCACCGCCATGCAGAGCGCGGCCACGCCGCGCCTCGGCACGGTGACGAGCTTGTCGCGGAACGCGGCGCGCTGGTCGGTGTAGAGCTTCGAGACCTTGTGCGAGAGGATCGTCGAGCTCCAGACCGCGACCACGTCGGCCCAGCGGAGATCGGCGTCGGCCTTCGTCGCGTTGCGGTGGCCTTCGCCGTCCACGATGCGGATGTCGACCTCGCCCGCGAGCAGCTGCCGCAGGTCCTCGGCCGTGCCCGGCCCTCCGCCGACCACGAGCAACCTCCGGAGCCCCCGCGCATGGAACGCCCCGATCATCGTGAGCGCCGCCCGCTTGTTCGCAGAGCTGCCGCACATGTCGCAAACTGCGTCGGCGCCGACCTCGACCACGCGGAGCCCCGCCTTCGCGGGGAGCTTCGCGCACTCGGCGCAGCGGCGCTCGACCGGCTCCGGCGCCGGCGCCGGTGGCGGAGGCCGGGCGAGGGCCTGCTGCGCCCGCTCCACCGTCTCCGGGGGGAGGAAGTCCGCCGGATGCCGGATGTCCGCCGCAGGCGCTTGATCCGCGAGCCAGACGAGCAGCTCTGTTTCAGAAATGTTTAGAGATTTTGCGAGGTTGCGCACACGAACGGATCGCGCCATTTCGCCGCGACTGTGACATGGGCGGGGCGGCGGCGCCCTGTCCTATCGCGGGGGGCGGCCGCGGGGTCGCCCCGATCGGTGAGGCGCGACACTTCTCAGTCGAGGGCGGCGGCGCGGCGGAGCCCGTGGCGCTGGAGGAGGCGGTGGAGGTACATCCGGTCGAGCCCCGCCTTGCGCGCGGCGCGGCT
The DNA here is from genome assembly GCF_051521455.1 of Sorangium sp. So ce887. Taxonomy (NCBI): domain Bacteria; kingdom Pseudomonadati; phylum Myxococcota; order Polyangiales; family Polyangiaceae; genus Sorangium; species Sorangium sp. So ce887. Next base: position 2,113,013 of record NZ_CP150354.1, read on the forward strand.
CACGTTGCCGTTCGACCACTCGAGCAGCGCGGCGAGGTAGTCCCGCTCGAACCTGTCGATGATGGCCTCCTTCGCCTCCTTGAAGGGCATCTCGATGTTCGCGGCCGGCGCCTCGCGCGCGGCGTCCGGAGACGCGGAGCCCGGCGACCTGGAGCCCGGCGGCGTGGAGCTGCGCTCGGACGGCGCGGTCGCCCCCATGGCGGCGCCCTCGCCGAGCACGACGCGGCGCTCGACATAGTTTCTCAGCTCCCGCACGTTGCCGGGCCAGTCGTAGCGCTTCATCTCCTCGATGACCTCGGGCGAAAAGAGGCCCACCTTGTCGGCGGCGCCGAGCTCGTTCAGAAAGCTGTGGACGAGGAGGCCGATGTCCTCCTTGCGCTCCCGGAGCGGCGGGACGCGCACGGTGAGCACCGAGAGGCGGTAATAGAGGTCCTCGCGGAATCGACCGCTGTTCACCTCGCGCTCGAGGCGCCGGTTCGTGGCGGCGATCACCCGGATATCGACCTTGCGCACCCGGCTCTCGCCGAGCCTGCGCACCTCGCGCGAGGCGAGGGCGCGGAGCAGCTTCGGCTGCATCTCCAGCGGCAGCTCGCCGATCTCGTCGAGGAAGACGGTGCCGCCGTCGGCCTCCTCGAAGGCGCCGGCGCGGTCGCGCGAGGCGCCCGTGAACGAGCCGCGCACGTGGCCGAACAGCTCGCTCTCGATGAGGCTCGGCGAGATGGCGCCGCAGTCGACGATGACGAGCGGCTTGTCGGCGCGGGCGCCGCGCTGGACGAGCTCGGTGGCGATGACCTCCTTGCCCGTGCCGTTCTCGCCCTCGATGAGCACGTCGGGCGCGCTCTTCGCCACGCGATCGAGGATGTGGAACAGGCGCCGCATGGGCACCGACACGCCCTGGAGCGCGCCGAAGCTGACGGCGCGCGCGAGCTCGGTCTCGGCGACGGCGTCGGCGTCGCGGATGCGCACGACCGACTCGCCGAGCTCGATGCGGCACTCCGGCAGGAGGGCGTCGGCGTCCCGCACGCGGACGCCGGCGATGGTGGTCCCGTTGAGCGAGCCGACGTCCGTCAGCCGGAACGTCGACTTCACGCGCTCGAGGATGCAGTGGAAGCGCGAGACGGCGCGGTCGGCGAGGACGAGATCGTTGCTCTGGTGGGAGCCGATGCGGATGAAGTCGCCGTCGAGCACCATCGCCCGGCTCGCGGGCTTGCCCCCCTCGCGCTCGACGCACAGCTCGATGCGGGGCACCGCCACCACCTCGGCCTTCATGCGGGGCTCGGTGGCGGCCGCGAGGCTGGTCGGGCCGGGGTCGTCGGGCGTGGCGGGGGGACGCGACATGCGCGCCATCTTACGCGGGAGCCCGCGGTCGTTCCAGGTGGCCTTGCTGACGCCTCACGGCGAGACGTCGCCGCCCGCGGCCTTGAGCCACACGACGGTCGCGCCCCACCCGCCGCGCGAGGCCGGGGCGTCGCGGAAGCCGTCGACGGCGGGGTGGCGCGAGAGGACGCCCTGCACGATGCGGCGCTGCACGCCCTTGCCGCGGCCGTGGATGATCCGCACCTCGCAGAAGCCGCGCCGCTGCGCCTCGTGGAGGTACTCCTCGACCACCGAGGCGACGTCGCGCGGGGCGAACGTGTGCAGGTCGATCGCGTCCTCGATCGGCATGACCACGACGTCGTCGCCGCCCGGCGCTCCGGGCGGCTCGACCTCCGCCGGCTCGACGTCGGCGACGGTGTCGATGTCGGGTGACGCGGGCGCGCGGGGCGAGAGCGCGCGGTCGAGCCAGGCGAGGAGTCGGCGGAGCATCCGCGCGGTGTAGCCGAGCCCGCGGCGGCCGCCACGGCGCGCGGCGTCGAGGGGTCGCGCGGCGTCGAGCGGCGCCCGCGCTGATAAATCACATTGCATATATGCCACGTGTGTCTTATGGTTCGGGTGTCATGTCTCTCCGCGGCGCCATCCTGGGCTTCCTCTCGCTCGAGCCGACGAGCGGCTACACGCTGAAACAGCGGTTCGACGGGTCGGTGCGGTCGTTCTGGTCCGTGACCCAGAGCCAGATCTACCGGGAGCTGCACGCGCTGGAGCGCGAGGGGCTCGTCGAGGCCACGACGATGCCCGGGGACGGCAAGCCGGACCGGAAGGTGTACTCTCTCACGGAGCCCGGCCGGGCAGCGCTCAAGGCGTGGCTCGAGGAGCCGCTCGAGCCGCTCCTGCTGCGGCACCCGCTCTTGCTCAAGCTCGTGTTCGCGGCGCAGGTGCCGCCGAAGAAGCTCGACGAGCTCCTGGCGAGGTACGCCCGCGAGATCGAGGCGACGAGGGTCGATTACGAGGAGAGGCTCGAGGACGAGCGGATCTTCGCGCTCGCGCGATCGGCGCGCGAGCACGACATATGGCGCCTGAGCATCGAGCACGGGATCGCGTGGTGCGACGCGGAGCTCCGGTGGCTCGAGCGCGCCCGCTGCGAGCTGTCGGCGGAACGAGGAGGGCAGAAGAGATGGAACCGAAAGACAAAGTGATCATCGTGACGGGCGCTTCCCTGGGCATCGGGCTCGCGGGCGCGAGGGCGCTCGCCCGCGAGGGCGCCCTCGTGGTCCTCGCCGCGCGGTCGATGGCCAGGCTGTCGGCGGAGGCCGACAGCATCGTCCGCGGGGGAGGGAGGGCCCTGGCCGTCGAGATGGACGTCACGTCCGACGCCTCGGTCGGGGCGGCGGTGGCGTCGATCCTGGAGCGGTTCGGCCGTATCGATGTCGTCATCAACAACGCTGGCAACGGCGGCAAGATGTCTCTCTGGGAGTCGACGGACGCGGCGTTCACGCGCGCGATGTTCGACGTCCACGTGTTCGGGATGGAGCGTGTCACGCGGGCTGTCCTGCCGGCGATGCTGGCGCAGGGCTCGGGCACGGTCGTGAACATCGCCTCGACGGTGGCGTGGGTCCCGATGCCGGCCGCCGCCGCGTACTCCGCGGCGAAGGCGGCGGTCGTCGCCTTCTCCGAGTCGCTGCGCGGCGAGCTCGAGGGGCGCGGCGTCCGGGTGACCGTGTTTGCCCCCCCGCACACGAGCACCGCCGCCGGCAACGACTGGCCACTTGAGGGGCCGCAGGTCTTCGCGCCCGAGTGGGTGGCCGAGCAGCTCGTCGAGACGCTCCGCCGGGACAGGCGCAGCTTCCTCGCGGGCGCCTCCAACCGCAGCCTGCTCGTGCTCCAGCGGATCGCGCCCGGCCTCGCGGCCCGCATCATGAAGGACATCGGGCTGCGCGCCGGGGCGAAGAGCGCCGCCATGATCCGCGGCGCCGCCTAGCTCCGTCCGCCAGAAATCCCGCCAGAGAAACCGGTCGATGACGAGCGGTCGCCGGAAACAGTAGAGACTTCCATGGTTTTTCCCTGTTTCGCCGCCGAGGACGGCTCCGGTGTGGCCCAACGGGGCGCCCTCTGCCGTCGCGTCGCCCGCGGTGAAGGGCCCGCGGCATCACCGATCGGGGTCGACGCCTGGCCTGGCGGCGCAGCGCCGAGGGATTCTCCTGCGCTCGCCGCCCTGTTGCCGGGCCCTTCGATGCGCTGCCGCCTGTTTCGGGATCGTGCCTGCGTCCCCGCACTCTTCCGGCCCAACGACTGGAGTCATGGGGTGTAGAGCGTCAGTAAAAGTTACTGTCGCTTCGTCCAGGGCAGCCGCAGTTCTCGATGAAACATTGGTTGAGTTGGACATCGGGTCACCCGTAGCTGTTACGGGTGCGGTTGAAGCTGCTCGGCCAAGGGGCGGAGAGGCGCCTCCCTCGACTTGAGGTCTCGCCACCACGGCGTTGGGGCATCGAGCTGCGAGGGTTCGACGACCTGACCGAGGCTCGGTGTGACAACCCGTAGGCCCTGTTCGGCCGCGAGTCGCACGAGCGTCTCCGCAGGCTCATCCCACGCGTGGAGCGCAAGATCGAAGGTACCCCAGTGCACCGGCAGCAAGGTCCCGCCGCCCAGCATCTGCAACACGTTGAGCGCGTTCTCGGGCCCCAGGTGAATGGCCTCAAAGCCTGGGTGGAACGCGCCGATCTCGAGCATGACGAGGTCGAACGGCCCGTACATCTGGCCCGTCTCGCGGAACTGTTCGGTCAGCCCCGTGTCGCCCGAGAAGAAGACCTTGTGCCGATCTGACTGGATGACCCATGACGACCAGAGGGTCGCGTCCCGGTCGCTCAGGCTGCGACCTGAGTAGTGCTGGCTTGGGTCGCGATGAAGCGCAACCCGCGAACGTCGCATGATTCACCCCAGTCGAGCTCGTGAATGCGCTCTGGCGCAATTCCCAGCCGCTCGAGGTGCGACCCCACCCCAAGCGGCGTGACGATCGGGATCGCCGGCATGCGAGCGAGACCGGCGATCGTGGTCGCACACAGGTGGTCGTAGTGGTCATGGGAGAGCACCACGGCATCGAGCGGAGGTAGCTCTCCGAGCCCTGCCGGCACGGAGTGAAAGCGCTTCGGGCCCGCGAAGGAGACCGGGGATGCCCGCTCGCCGAAGACGGGATCGGTCAGGACTCGATAGCCGTCGATCTCGATGAGCACGGTGCTGTGGCCGAGCCACGTCGTGCGGAGCCCGGAGCTGACCGGACGACCCCATGCTTCGTGGGGGCGCGTCGTCGGCAAGGGAGCTTTCGGTCTACGTCGAGCCCCCCCGAAGAGGAGCTCGGGGAGCATCGGAAGGACTCCGGTCGTCGACGCCCTCCACGGACCCAGCGGGTTACGAAAGACGTCGCCGTCGAACTGCCTCGACGAACGAACTCGTTCCAGACGAAGACCATGAAACCTCATGCGTTGCCTCTCGCCGCCCGAGCCGCCGCCTCGGCGCCGAGCTTCTCGCTCGACGTCCATAGGTCGGCCGCGAGCTTCGGATCCATCGCCTGCTTCTGCGGGGTCGCCGGCCGTCGCTTCGAGATGTACTCGCCCTTGAGCGACGCCGCCTCCGGCGAGGTCGGCGTCTTCGCGAGGTCGAGTTCTCCGCGCGCCTGCATGGAGCTTGAGGTCGACACGACGCGCGCGCCGGGGGTCTTGCGGATGAGGGCAAGCAGCGAGGTCGTGAACAGGAAGTACGCGAGGTGGTCTAGCGCGAACGTCAGCTCGAACCCGTCGGGCCCTATCGTCGGCTTCTTGAAGGTGGCGCCCGCGTTGTTCACGAGGACGTCGAGCCGATCGTGCTTGGCCTTGAACTCCACGGCGGCGCGCCTCACGTCGGCCATCCGCGACAGGTCGCAGAGAAGGATGTCGAGGTTCGGGTGCTCACTTGCTCTCCTTGGGAAAGTGGGGACGCAGAGCAGCGGCAAAGAGGAGGTCGAGTATCCGGTCGGGCAGGATGCGCACCAAGGTGAGGAGTGCGGCCTCGCGGCCGACGGTGTAGCGAGTGCGCGGCTTGCGCGCCGTCACTGCCTTGGCGATCACCTTGGCCGCAGCGTCAGCCGGCAGGCCCGACTTGGTGTGGTAGGCGGTCTGCGCGATGATGGCTTGCACCAGCCCGCCGTAGCGCTGGCTTTGCTCAGGCGTCATGGTCGACGCCACCTCATGGGCGCTGGCGATCGCCCGGCCGGGCATCTCCGTTCGCACGGCGCCCGGTTCGACCACGACCACCTGGACGCCCAGCGGGGCGATTTCGCGTCGCAAGGAGTCACTGACCGCTTCGAGCGCGAACTTCGTGCCTGCGTACGGACCATAGGTGGCCATGGCGACCTTGCCGCCCACGGAGCTGATGTTGACCACGCGACCCTTGCTGCGGATCAGGGCCGGCAGGAGTGTCTGCGTAACGGCGATGTGGCCGAAGAGGTTGACCTCGAACAGGCGTCGCCACTCGTCGATCGCGAAGACCTCGACCGGTGCGTTGACCGCCATGGCGGCGTTGTTTACCAGGGCCCGCACTGCCCGGCCCTGCGGGTCCCCGTGCACCCGAGTCGCCAGCGCCCGGATGTGGTCCGGGTTGGTGATGTCGAGGATCAGCGGCTCTATACCTGGCCCCCGGATTGCGTCGGCGTCCCGGTCGCGCCGGACACCCGCGAGGACGTGGAACCCCCGCCGAGCCAGCTCGCGTGCCGTGGCCGCGCCGATGCCGGTAGACGCACCGGTTATAATGACGATCTCTTGGATTTCAGGTGACGCTGTCATGACCGCGCTCCTTTCTTCGACGAACGAGGAGCGAAGCGCGCTGCGAGGAGCTGCGTCCGCTGCTCCAGCACCTCCATCGACGGTCGGTCCGAGAGCAACCCGTCGAGCGCGAGGAGGAAGACCTTGGCGCTCTCCTCATCGCCCAAGATGGCGCCCACGCACTCGAGCGTGATCTTGCGATAAAGTGCCTCGCTCTCGGGATCGATGCGCTCGCACGCCTCGATGAAATCGCTCCCCATCGGTGCCCCGACCATCTCAGCCCAGGGCTCGATCGCCAGCAGACGGCAGACGCTGAGCAAGCGCTCATAGGCGCTCCCCGGGCCGTTCGCCGCCTCCTTCGCGGCGGGGTGCCGAGAGACCAGCCAGTCCACGAATACGGCCCGGTAGATGTCTTCTTTGTCCTTGAAGATCCGGTAGAGCAGCGTGCGCGAGAGGCCGGCGCGCTTGGCGATGTCCTCGAAGGCCGTCTTCGTGAAGCCGAAGTTGAGGAAGCACCAGCGCGCGGCGGTCAGGATCCTCGCGCGGCGGGCGGCCGCCTCGTCGTCTGTCGTCGTCGCTTGCATGAAGACATTGTGACAAGTTGTGCATCAACTGTCAACACGTTCCCGATGGTCCCAAGACTGGGCAGTCGGGGAGGTCTGTCTGCCGGCTGCCGGCCTTGCGGATGTCCCCCTCGCCGTCGCCGCGCGGCTTTGTCCACCCCGGAGGCGAGGCGCGCGGTCCAGCTGCTCGGTGCCCAGGTGGACTGCCTCTCTGTTGCGACCAATGACTGCAGCCGCGCAGCGAGTTCGCTTCGCTTCGTGCCCGATGTGGGGCGCTCGTCAACGAGCTCTTCGCCGGGCGAAGCCTGCGCCTTCGCCTCGCCAAGCTTTTCCCCCTTCGTTCGAGCCATCGGCGCGTAGGTAAAAGAAGCCGGATCGCAGCGCGAAGAAGTGTAGCGCAGCAAACCGAAAGGGTGGGACCGCGAGCGTCGTGATGGCTCCCGTGGTGCGAGCCGCGCTGGCCGCACGGCGCCGACACCGCACGCCGCACGCCACGCGGTGAGGGCGCGTTTTCGCCGCGAATTTCGACACCCCGCCGGCAGCGAGTCGACGCGAGCGGCGGGCTCGACGTTCGGCCCAAGCTTGCTCACCCCTCCGGTGCCACCGGCAGCCCGAGCAGCTGACCGATCGCCTCGTGCACGACCCGGGCTGCCTCCGCGTCCCCGAGGGCGACGGCTCGGCTCAGAGTGCCGGCGAGCGACGTAACCACAGCGGCCCGAGGCGATGGATCGACCGTCGCGAGCTCCCCGGGCCCAGGGCTCGGCGGTTGGGCCCGGGTTGGGTCCATGCCACCCGAGGGGGTGCGATCCGTCGTCACGCCCTCCCTGAATCCCCGGGGACGGATCGCGACGGTTCACCCCCGCGGAAGAGTCCCGCCAGAGAAACCGGTCGATGACGAGCGGTCGCCGGAAACAGTAGAGATTTCCATGGTTTTCGCCTGTTTCGCCGCGGAGGGCGGCTCCGGTGTGGTCCAACGGGGCGCCCTCTGCCGTCGCGTCGCCCGCGGTGAAGGGCCCGCGGCATCACCGATCGGGGTCGACGCCTGGCCTGGCGGCGCAGCGCCGAGGGATTCTCCTGCGCTCGCCGCCCTGTTGCCGGGCCCTTCGATGCGCTGCCGCCTGTTTCGGGATCGTGCCTGCGTCCCCGCACTCTTCCGGCCCAACGACTGGAGTTATGGGGTGTAGAGCGTCAGTAAAAGTTACTGTCGCTTGACAACCGTTTCCGCTACCGGCTCACCCTTCGCCGCGCCGCTTTCCTTGGCACCTTCGCCGACTCCTCGCTCTGTCTGGTCCTGGTCCGGCTCGCCGACGCGCTCGCCGTCGAGCCCGGCGTCCTGCTGCGCCGCGCCACGCTGCCCGAGGTGACGCGCGGGAGGCCGCCGCGCAGCCCGCGGGCGAAGCGACAGCCGTCGGGGTAGGCCGGCCGCCGCCATGGGCTGACCCCCTCGCCCTGGCTCCAGCGTCCGTGCGGCGTTACGCGAAGCGCTCGGCGTTGACTGTTGATCCGGCGCGGGCGTAACCTGATCGCACCGCAGGCCGACCGGTCGCCACCCGCCATGGCCACCTATTCATTGGGCGGTCCAGCGGCCCGTGGAGAGCACAGGAAGGAGGAGCGAGGTAGATGACAATCTTCGTGTCAGCGCCTGATGCAGACGAGCCCGGGGTCGCCGGCCTCGACGCGGAATCGCGCGCCATCGTGGCAAGGGAGCACGAGAACCACGTGGCGCAGGTTGCCGTGTGGGATGCAAAGCTCGCCGAGATCCGCGCCGAGCAAGAGGCGCTCCTGAGAGATGGCCACTGGATAGGCGGACGGGACGACCTCCTGAGCATCCTCGGGCAGAGCCGGCAGGAGCCGTATCACGCTACGCTGCTGGCATGGCTGCTCGATCCCCAGGGTCGACATGGCTTCGGCTCTGGCTTCCTCGAGGCGTTGCTCCGCCGCTGCACAGCCGATCCGCCGGCCGAGCTGGACCGCGCCCGGCCCGCGCTCGAGGTGAGCCGGGGCAACGCCCGCGCCGATGTCGTCGTCGCTGGGCCTGGGCTCTACCTCGTGATCGCGAACAAGGTCGATGCCCGTGAACAGCCCCAGCAATGCGATCGCCTTTACGAGAGTTTCTGTCGAGACCCAGGTGCGCTGTTCATCTTCCTGTCGCCATCCGGACGAGCGCCCGTGACAGCCACGGGCGGCGCGCGGGAGGCGTTCAAGCCGATGAGCTACGCCGATATCGCGGCGATGCTCCGCGACGCGCTCGCCTCGGCGCCGGGCAAGGACGCGACGGCGCATGGGCGCGAGGCCGCCTCCAACTATCTCGCCACCCTGGAGAGGGAGTTCCAATGAACCGCATCGACGATCCGCGTGCCGTATTCTACCTCCGGCATCAGGCGCTCATCGAGGAGTTGGCCGCCCTCCGCGAGTCCGCCGCCGACCTCGCGCACGCGTTTCTATGCTCGTGCGCAGATGGGATCGTCGAGCTTGCCTACGAGCTCTCTCCAGACGTGGAGGTTTACAAATTCATGGAGGAAGACGAAGACTGGCCGAAGATCCTGCTGGTCTTGCCAGAATGGTTCGTGTCGCGCGAAGGCGAGCGCGTCCCCAGGGTCGGGATCGGCCTGGAGTGGAACAAGTCGAGACGTTTGAACTTCACGACCTCTCCTGCTTGCGCGTTCACAGGCGTATGGGTGGATTTCGACATCGACGGCGGCAAGGAGCTGTCGAGGAAGCTTCGTGCGGCCTTCGGAGAGGCCGGCGTCCTCAAGAAGCACAAGCTCGCCTCCAGCGCCTGGTGGCCCGCATACCGCTACGAGCCCGCGACAGGCGAATACTGGAACGACCTCGTACCCTACCGCGAACACCTCGTCGAGTCAGTGCGGTCCCACTGGACGGAGTTCGAGACCCGGGTCCGGGAAGTGCTGGCGGCCTGAGCGTCCAGCGCGACGAACGGGCTGAAACCGCCTGAAAAGCGCAGAGCTTCGAGTCGCCAGGACGCCGAGAGCGCAAAGAAGAGAATCCAATTCTTGGCGTCTTTGGTGCCTTGGCGGTTGAGTTCTCGCTTGATCAACGCGATCGGTGTTTCAAGCGGTCAGGCGCGCGCGCTTACGAGCCAGCAGGCCGCGGTGAAGCGGGCCGCGCCATCGCGAACCTACGGGTCGAAGGCAGCGCGAACCACCTCGGCCGTCCGGGCGCGCGCTACATTCAACAGATCGCGGCACCCGCCGAATCCGCCGAGGAGCAAGCGGGAAGAGCGCGGCATGCAAGCGAGAGGAGAGGCCGCAAGGGCGCAACATCCGGCGTCTCCTGATCCGGTGAAGGGCAAGCGCGACCCCCATCGCAGCTCGGCTATGTGACCGTTCACATAGGCGACGTAAATCCAAATCGGCCGATGATGGGGCGAGCTCTTGGCCGGAGCGCGCGCTCGAGTCGCCGCGCACGAGAGGCGATACCCAGGGCGCCGGCCGCCTGCGGCGTCGAGCGCCAGCCGTCCGTGCGCAGGTCGGCATCGAGCGCATCGGGCCGGCGATCACCGCGGTCCGGCGCCCACCCCCCCTCCCGTGGCCCGGCGCTCCGGAGGAGCCCGCCAGCGTTGTCCTCCCTCCGGGCTCGAGGATCCCGCTCGGGCCGGTCGATTGGGTTTGACACAAGAAATGTGATCGTTCACATTTCGAAAGGGGTATACTTGTGCTTTGCCCTGAGGGGTCGTCCTGCGTGCCTTTGCGCGGGCTATCCTCTCATCTGATGGCGCCTCCGTCGAGTCAGCACCAGGGGTGCGGGGCGCCAGCAATTCCGCTCGCGAGAGGATTCAACGTGCGCTTGAACACAACGTGGTACCGAGCAAGAAGAATGACCCTGTCGGCGATGGCGCTGGCCATCGTCGCCGCGATTCCGTCCCCCGCTCGGGCGGACAACCCGATCGTGCAGACCTTCTACACGGCCGACCCCGCTCCCATGGTGCACGAAGGCAGGTTGTACCTCTACACGTCCCACGACGAGGACGTGTCGGTGAACAACTTCTACACCATGAACGACTGGAGGTTGTACTCCACCACGGACATGGTCAACTGGACGGACCACGGCTCGCCCGCGAGCTACAAAACCTTCAGCTGGGGAACCGGCGATGCGTGGGCGCCGCAGGGGATCGCCAGGAACGGCAAGTACTATCTATACGTGCCGCTGAACAACGCCACCGGCGCGAGGATCGGCGTGGGCGTATCGGACAATGTGGCAGGCCCGTTCATGGACCCGCTGGGAAAGGAGCTGGCCGCGACCGGCTCCGGCAACATCGACCCGACGGTGTTCGTCGACGACGATGGACAGGCCCACATGTACTGGGGGAATGGCACCCTCCGGCACGTGAAGCTGAACTCGGACATGATCAGCACCTCGGGAAGCATCACCAACGTGCCGTTGAGTGGCTTCACCGAGGGGCCGTGGCTCCACAAGCGAGGGTCGCTGTACTACATGGTCTACGCCGCCATCGCCGGGACCGAGAAGATCAGCTACGCGACCAGCAACAGTCCGACCGGGCCCTGGACCGTCCGCGGCGACGTCATGGACGCTGGCCGAACCTACACCAATCACGCCGGCATCGTCGACTACAAGGGGCACTCGTACTTTTTCTATCACAACAACGCATTGCCGGGCGGCGGTGACTTCAAGCGCTCGGTCTGCGTGGAGGAGTTCACGTACGGCGCCGACGGCAGCATTCCGAAAATCTCGATGTCCACGAAGGGACCGTCCGCCGTCGCCACGCTGGATCCGTTCAGCCAAGTCGAGGCCGAGACCATCGCCTTCTCGTCCGGGCTCAAGACCGAGGTGTGCACCGACACCGGCGCCGGCATGAACGTCACGTCCATCAGCAATGGCGACTACATCAAGGTGAAGGACGTCGATTTCCTGGACGGCGTGACCTCCTTCGAGGCTCGGGTATCGTCCGCAGCCAGCAACGCGAAGATCGAGCTCCACCTCGACAGTGAGACCGGCACGCTGCTCGGGACGTGTGACGTCTCGGGCGCGTCGTCCTGGACCACCAAGACCTGTGCGGTCAGCGGGGGCAGCGGGAAACACGACTTGTTCCTGAAGTTCGTCGGTGGCAACGGCGACCTCTTCAAGTTCAACTGGTGGCGGTTTACCGGACCCACCATGCCGGATGGCGGGGACGGCGGAGGCGGTGCCGGCGGCTCGGGCCAGGGAACGGGCGGCGGCGGTGACAGCGCCGGCGCTGGGGGCACGACCTCGGGCAGCGGCGGCAGCGCCGACGCCGGGGGCACGACCTCGGGCAGCGGCGGCTCGGTCACCGCTGGCTCGGGCAGCGGCGGCAGCGCCGGATCCTCCGGTGGGAACGGCGCGGCGGACGCCGACCCAGGCGGCTCGTGCTCCTGCCGGACGGGCGCGAGCACTGGGAAAGGCGGACTCGCCGCCGCTCTCTGGCTGATCCCTGCTGCGCTCGTTCTCCGGCGTCGGCGCCGGTAGGCGCTCGCGATCCGGTGACTGATCGCTGCGAACGGCCGGCAAGCGGCTGGACCCTGCCCGCCGGCCGGGCGCGGACGGACCCGCAAGGTCACCGCTCCCCGGCGGTGGCCACCTTTCTCGCTGCAACGATCCGGTAGGACAGGCGGCCGAGCGCATACTCGAGCCCGCGCTCGAGGCTGCCGCGCGTCGTGATGCGGCCGAGGTCGACGTCGAGCCCGACCAGGGTCTGCGCCGCGGCGGGGCCCATGCCGACCAGCACGCTCTCGCAGCCGAGCAATGCCGCGGCTTGCACGGTGCGCAGCAGGGCCTCGGCGGCCATGGTGTCGACGAGCGGGACGCCCGTCACGTCGATGATCACGAAGCGCGCGGAAGCGTCGCCTATCGCGGCGAGGACGCTCTCGGTGACCTGCGCGGCCCGCTCCTGGTTCAGCGCGCCGACGAGCGGCAGGAGCAAGATGCCCTGCCAGATGCGCACGACCGGCACCGCGAGCTTTTCGAGCAGCGTGCGCTGCGCCTCGATGATCCCGAGCTGCGCGCGATTTTCAGCCTCGAGCCGCTCGGCCGCGACGAGCTTGCCCTTCATGTTCGTGATGTCCGTGATGATGCCGCAGAGCCCGACCACCTGCCCGGCGTCGTCGCGCATGGGGTACTTGCGTGTCCACATCGTCCGCTCGACGCGGTCGGCGCCGGTGACCACCTCCGGGTTCTCGTCGTGCTCGCCCGTGTTCACGACGAGATCGTCGTGCTCCCAGAAGACTTCGACCTGCTCGGCGGGCCAGAACCCCCTGTCGTCCTTGCCGATGAGCTCCTCCCGCGGGTACCCGACGAGCTTACAATACCCCTCGTTGACGGCGACCCAGCGATGCGCCCGGTCCTTGACAAAAAGGGGATCGGGCACGGTGTCGAGGATGCGCTGGAGCAGCTCGACGCGGCGCCAGGTGAAGGGATCGACGGGAAGGCTGGTCATTGCAACGCTGTTTACCCCCGCCGGAAACATACGCTCCCATCATGCAAAGGAACGCCCTCCGGCTCAAGAGCTGCTCCGGCCGCCCGGCAACTTCGGCTTCGCGCTCACCGGGCTCGAGGGGGCGCTCACGCCGAGCGGGCTCGGCTCGAGCGTGGCCCAGCGCGGCCCCGACGGGCCGCTCTCGGCCGCACCGTCCGTGCTGGCGCCGGGGCGGGGTCTTCGTCGCACGGGACTGGCGGCTTGGCCGGTCGGCAACCGGCAGTCGGTGCCCGAGGTCGAACTCAGACAGGGCAGTTCGGCCCGTCAGAGCGGGCGCGCCATGTACCGTGTCCCCGGAACGGGGTCATGCCGGTAGGTTTCATCCTGTGCGCTCAGCGCGGGCGGCGCTTCGAGCGACCGAGCAGCAATCCCAGTGCCGCGACGAGGAGCCCCGCTTGGGCGCCAGAGTCTCTCGCGTCGTTGCCCAGGGCGCAGCTGCAGCCGGAGCTCGAGCTCTCTCCTCCCGTCGAGCCGCCAGTTCCCGCGCTGGCGTCTTGCCCGTTCGCCCCCCCGGACCCGGTGCCAATCGCGCCACCGCTGCCTGCGCTGCCGCCAGCGCCACCCTCCGTCACCCCGCCCGCACCTCCGGCTCCGGCCGCGCCTCCCGCGCCTCCGGCTCCGACCGCGCCACCGGCACCACCGGTTCCGGCCGCGCCACCCGCACCACCGGTGTCGCCACCACCGGGAACAGCACCGGGACAAGCCGCCGTCTCTGGATCCTGACCACCGGCCTTGTCGAGGCCGAAATAGGCGGCGACGGCGGGTCCGTCGAACGGCACAGCATGCCCGACGCCGTCCATCGAAAAGGTCTCGTAGACCGTGTAGCCGCAAGAGCTCTTCCAGGACTGGCGCGTGGTTCCGGTCCTCGGAGCGTCGGTCTCATCCGGGGTTTCGTTCAAACCCAGGAGGTTCGTCCACTCTTTCACGTCTTCAGCCATGTTCTTGTAGCTGAGGATCGTGTCGGCGGTGCCATGCCAATGCTGCAGGCGCGGGCGATGGCCGGTGTAACCGGGATAGTACGAACGAACGAGGTCTCCCCATTGCTGCCCGGTCTTCGTGACGTTGCCGCCCCCGCAGGGCCCGCTCCACTGGGCATTGCTCCCCGTCCCGGTGACGTCGTTGTAGCCCTCGGCCCAGCAGCCACACGGAACGCCCATCAGCGACACGCCGGCCATGAACACGTCGGGGTACACACCCAACAGCGCCTCGGTCATGATGCCGCCCGATGACCCGCCAACCGAGTACACGCGGCCCGCATCGCCGTCGTACTTCGCGAGCGTGTATTTTACCATCTGGACGATGGCTCCGGTGTCGCCACCACCGTCGTGTTTGAGCGATCTCGTCGATCCCGCGTCCCAGCAGTTCTGCCCGGTGGCCTCCGGGAAGATCATGATGAAGCCACTGGTGTTCGCTATAGAAACCAGGCTCGACATCTCGCCGAACGTCCCCGGGCCCGTTCCCTGGCAATGATGGGGAGCGACCACGATGGGAGGCTTGGTCGCCAGCGTGTCAGGCACGTAAATGTACGAGTTGACGTAGCTGGGGAGGCCGTCCACCCCCCATTCGCTCTGGTTGACCTTTTGCAGCGATGCCCCGCGCGCAGGCAGCGCAGCGAGCAGCGCCAACGAGAGCGATGCGAGCCCGAGGACGTGACTTTGGAATTGGTCCATCGGGCAGAGATGCTACACCAATGCTAACCTGGTACGCAAGCCAGCACCGCTCTGTCTCGCGGGCATGGGAATGAGCAGTCGGAGCGCGATGCCCAAGTGCTTCGCTGTCTCGATAAAATCCGCTATTATGAAAACCGCTCTAGAATTGACTCAGGAAAGTCCAGACTTCCTGGGGCATCCACGACATGTTCTGCCCGGCGTCGTTCGGCGACGGAGTATGACCGCCGTCGTAATCACACCAGCGGGTGGGGTGACCCGCCGAGCAGCCCTTGTAGTCTGAGCAGGCGTGGCCACCTCTGGGCGCCTTGGCCAAGGTCTCCACCGTGCATCCATTTTGCTTGGCGAAGAAGTCGCTGTTGGAGGTTTGTCCGGCTCCGCCGCTCTCCTGCTGACCGAGCGAAGACATGAAGGCGACCGGCTGACAGCTCGCGGGCCGGGCGACACCGCCGCCGGAGTGGACCACCGCGGCGCGGTAAACGTTCGGACGCGCGCAGGCCAGCGTCCACGCCATGGCGCCGCCCTGGCTGAAGCCTTCGAGCTCGATGCGCGAGGTATCGATGCAGAGATCGTCTGTGACCTGCTCGAGGATGTCGTCGACGAAGGTCACATCGTCGTCGGCTGACCAGAACCCGCCGACCGCGTCGGGCGCGATGAAGATGGTGCTCCCTTCGGAGAGCGACCAGAGCCCGAAGTACGAGGGAGCAACCTGGCTGCTGTCGCCCGTAGCCCCGTGGAAGGAGAGAATGAGCCGGTACGGGTGGCTGTTATCGTAATCGTCGGGAACGCGCAGGGCGTACTTGCGGCTCTTCCCGCCGCTCAGCACGGCGCCAGCGCCGTTCTGAAGCGTGCGCATCTTGCCGCAGCCGGCCGACTTCATCACGTCACCTCCGTCTCCACCTCCGCTGCCGCCGGCCCCGGCTGTGCCGGCACCGCCCGCGCCGCCCGCGCCGCCCGCGCCGCCCGCGCCGCCCGCGCCGCCCGTTCCGCCCGTTCCGCCCGAGCCCGCTCCACCCGCGCCCGCTCCGCCGCTGCCGGCTGCATCGCCGCTGCTCGTGCCACCGGAAGCAGCGCCACCGCCGGAGCCACTCGCGGAGGTTTCACCGGCGGCTGATCCGCCAGCGTGGCCGCTGTCGCTACAGCCGAGGCTGAGAGCGGCGCAGAGGCCCAAGCCGCCCCAGATCGGTCGCAGCCAGCGCGAGTGATGGTGAATGCGATCGTCGCCCACAGAGCCAACACTGGATGACATGGGTGCGCTCCTCCGTTGACATCCGACTTGACGCGAGGTCATTCCCAGCTCTTGCGCTGGGGATTCACCCAGGGTGAGGTGCACATCACGCAATCATCGCCGTAGAAATAGTGCTTCCCACCGGTGTCGTTGTAGATCCAGTAACGGAGCCAGGCCACGATCGCCGGCCGCTGGACGCCCCCCACGTCGCGCGTGATGTACCCATGATCCGCGCCCATCACCGTCGCCAGGAACGTCTGGGTCTGGGACATGTCGTAGGTCTTTTGCTGCATTGGCAGCCCGATCGTGTCCTGCGTTCCGCTGGTCTGCAGCATGGGCCCGTGCAGGGCCGCTGTCGCGACGTGGCCGTGGATCGAGACGACGGTGGCCACGGCCTCATGACCGCCGAGCTCCACGGCGGCGGTACCGCCGACCGAGTAGCCCATGGAAACGGCATGCTTCACGTCGATCTTGCCCTGGTAGACGCTGCCCGCCTTGCTGTTTTGCTCGATGATCCAGTCGAGCCCCTCCAGCATGGCCTCGCGGTTGCTCGGGGCGTTGGGACCGCCCGTGAGGAGATTGGCTCCAACCACCACGAAGCCGTGAGAAGCGAAGTTCGTCAGGAGATCCGTGTAGCTGGTCACCTGCGTATTGATCCCGGGTCCAAAGATGATCGGCGCGTGCAAGAAGCCGTCATCACCCAGGCGTTCAGGCCTGAAGATCGTGTGGTTTCCGCTGGGCCCCGAGCTCCGCTCCACAGTCGTCGCGAACGGACCCTCGGCCGAGTAATCCGTGATCGGCGGGAGCGGCGAACCACCGGCCCCGCCCGCTGCATCGCCGCCGTCACCTGCTCCGCCCGCGCCCGCGCCCGCGCTCGCGCCTGCCCCGCCCATTCCACCGTCGCTGATGTCGGCGCCGCCGCTGCCACTGGCGGCGCCGCCTGACCCAGCGGTTACGCTGGTCGACGCCCCGCTGGTGGCTGACACGCCCGAGCTGCCCGCACCGGCAGCTTGTGCCTCGTCGCCGCTACCTTCGCTGCACGCCAGCAGCGCGACGCTCGAGAGCAAGCAGAAGACATTGAAGCGCCTGATGGCTTTCTTTTCGTTGTACACGAGGCCTCTCTGGTTACGTCACGCCAGCGCGAAACGCTCGCTTCAGGCCGACGATGGCGAAATTGGCAGACAGGTGGTTGCCAGGCGTTCCGCACTTGGCGTGCGCCCTGACGTCATCCCAGCCGAGCCCGACTGCTGCTCCTTTTCCCCCTGCGTGCGCCTCGTCTGGAGCCATGGCGCGACCGTCAAGGTGAACGCGCATGAGCACGCAGGGCCCGCTGCGCATGACGGCCTATCCAGGGCAAGGCGCAAGAATATCCGGAGCGCTCAATGTGAGCGCTCACATGGCCGGCGTCAATCAAAAACTGGCGCGCGACGATCGTCGGCGAGCGCGAGGTCGTGCTAAGGGTCGACGGCGTCTATGACGGCCTGCCACTCCGTCGAGAAAGAGCCGTCCGTGCGCTTGATCTCCGACCCCGTGTCCCACAGCACAGGAACGATACCGCGAGACTGCGCCGCCTCCACCACCGACTGCATCCACAGCCTCCGCGAGGCCGGCTCACGGGGGTAGTTCTGGCCCGGCGTGACGGCGAACTCGCCGAGGATGATCGGGATGCTCCGCTGAGCGCTGAACGCGCCAAGCTTGTCGAACAGGCTCTTCAGCTCGGCCTTCTCGGGATCCGTGCCCCACGTCGTCTTGGGAGAGCCCCAGGTCTCCACCGTGTCGAGGCCGCAGAAGGTGTAGGGCGTGTAGTAGTGGATCGAGAGGAAGAGGCTCTTCGTGCCGGCCGGATCGGTCGGCACCTTGAAATCGCTCACACAGGTCCTGTCGATGTCCGTCACGAAGCCGGCGATGAGCAGGGCGCGGCTCGTGTTGTACCCGCCCTTCTCGCGCACGGTGGTGACGAAGAGCTGGTTCATCTCGTTCAGGGCGGCATAGTCCGGCGTCCCCCCGTCGCGAACGCCGTTGACCCAGTAGTTTCCCTCCTCGTTCATCCCCTCGAAGATCAGCTTGTGACCGACGCCGCTGAAGGCCGTTGCGATCTGGGTCCAGTAGGACGCGAACTTGCTTTTGACGTCGTCGGTGAGCTTGTGCTTGTCGGCGTTGGCCTCGTTGTAAATCCAGCCCCCGTCCCAGTGGATGTTCACGATCGAGTACATGCCGGCGGTCTCGATCCAGCCCACCACCTCCTTGACTCGGGCCATCTTTGTAGCGTCGATCGTGCCGTTGACGGCGTAGGTGTCCCAGGCCACGGGCACGCGCACCGTCTTGATGCCATGGCTGGCCATGCCGTTGATGAACGCCTGCGTGATCAGCGGCTGGCCCCAGCCCGTCTCCCACTCGGTGGTGTTCTCCAGCGTGTTGCCGATGTTGGCTCCGATGCCCATGTCGGAGACCATGGCTGCGGCCTCCGCCGGCGTCGCCGATCCGCCGGTCCCGCCGGAGCCCCCGGTTCCCCCCGTGCCGTCACCGCCCATGCCGTCACCGCCCGTACCGGCACCGCCCGTGCCGGCACCGCCCATGCCGGCACCGCCCGTGCCGGCACCGCCCATGCCGGCATCGCCCGCGCCGGCGCCGCTCGTGTCCGTGCCTCCGCTGCTGCCTCCGGCGTTCCCGCTCGTGTTGCTCTCCGAGGAGCACCCCAGCGCAACGAGCATCAACAAGGGGGTCGTGAGATTGAACCAAGACGTGGCTGCAGAGCGGCAGACTTGAAGAAAGGCCATGAACGACACAATATCTTAGTCCGCCGCGAACGACAAGGACGCGCGTCCGGCGGAGCCAACGCAGGGAGCCGCTCGGTGAAGATCGCGCGCTGGCAGTTGGGCTGCTTGCACCGGAACCGCCGGACCTGCACCTGCAGTCGGACAGGCACCCCCTGACAGGGCAGATCGGCCAGGGTGCGCCGATAGCGGCTCTGGATGCGATTCGACCCGCATCCACAGTCCGGACAGCAGGCTTCGGCGTCGCGCCTGCGCAGGGTCAGCTCCCCTGCAGGCGAGACGCCCCGAGCGCGGCGCTACGCGCGGGCGAGGGTCCCGTCCGCGGCGAGGACGTCGGTCAGAACTGCTTGAAGAACTTCCACGACTCGATGGGAATCCAATTCGGATTGCCGTCGATGTTCGTGTGCCCGCCGCCGAAGGTGCACACCCGTGTCGGATGTTCCGGATCGCAATCCTGGAAATCGTAGCAGCTGTACGCGCCGTTTGAAGTCGGGATGTCGTTCGGAATCGTGCAGCCGTTGTCTTCGGCTTTTTCGAGGGCAATGAACTTGGCTCCTCTTTTTTGAGATTCGTTGTTCACCCAGGGGCAAGTCCCGTCGCTCATGCCCGTCGTGTGCATCCAAGCAATGGGCTTACGTGTCTTTTCAGGCAACCAGATGTTGTAGTTGGCCGGGGCGATGCCCACGGCCGCACGGATTTCCGCTTGATGGTTCGTCGACAGCGAATAGGTGATCATCCCTCCGAAACTGAAGCCGGTCGCGAACACGCGGGTCGTGTCGTAGCAGACACTTTCATTCATGAGCGCCATGATGTCGTCGAACAGCGCGTGGTCCTTCTCTTGCCACGTTGCACCGTCCGAGGAGGGGGCCACGAAAATGGCTTGCTCTCCGTCGGCCTCCATCTGCGGTTTGAGAAAGTAGAAGTCTTGCCCCTCGACGTCTTGCCAGCGGCTGCCGATCCAGTGTGAGGTGTAGAACAGCCGGTAGGGCTTGTTCATGTCGTAGTTGCTGGGCATATCGACGTAGTACACGCGATTCTGGCCCGAACTCGAGATCGTATACTCCTTGGTCGTCAACGTGGTTGCCTTGCCGCACCCCGCGCTCGGCACAGGCGCGTTCCCCATGGGAATGGCTCCTTCGGGCCAGCCACCCGTGCCATCACCGCCGCTGCCCGAGCCGCTCGTCGTGCCTCCCCCGGTTCCGTTCGGCACACCCCCCGAACCACCTCCGCCCGAGGCAGCTCCGATCGAGGCATCTCCGCCTGTGCTCTGGGCACCCCCCGAAGACATTCCGCTCGAAGCGCCCCCAGTGCCGGCCGACGCTCCGCCCGAGGTCGAGCCAGAGGCCGTGCCAGATCCGCCGTCATCGCTCGAACATGCGACGATGAGCACGCTGAGAGCGCTCACACTGAGAAAGAGACTGCTTGATTTCATAGAGACTCCTTGGAGTGGGTGTCGAGCCGACTTCACGAATCTGCGCTCCACGCGGCGGCGCGGGAGCGAGCTGCCCATCGGAGTGGATCTCAGAAGGACGCGTGATCGGCTGATTCAAGATTCGGAGGGATAAACAGCCTTCTGCAGGGGAGAAAAGGCGCTCCTCCCAGAAGAAGAGAACGGTCGCACGCGATCTGGAAGCGTCACGCTCGACAAGGCCGCCAAGGAAGCGCCTCCCTGGGGCGATCAGATCCGGTACGGCATTGACGAGAACGCCGCGAATCAGTGCGTCGCGTCCGCATTCCATGAGTACGGGTTTGGGGAGTGTATTTCTTACAAGGTTCCTTTCTTCCTTTCTTACATCCCTTGATCGGCAGCCCGATCGTGTCCTGCGTTCCGCTGGTCTGCAGCATGGGCCCGTGCAGGGCCGCTGTCGCGACGTGTCCGTGGATCGAGACGACGGTGGCCACGGCCTCATGACCACCGATTTCCACGGCGGCGGTACCGCCGACCGAGTAGCCCATGGAAGCGGCATGCTTCACGTCGATCTTGCCCTCGTAGGCGCTGCCCGCCTTGCTGTTTTGCTCGATGATCCAGTCGCGCTACGCTGGTCGTCGCCCCGCTGGTGGCTGACACGCCCGAGCTGCCCGCCACCGGCAGCTTGTGCCGCGTCGCCGGTATCTTCGCTGCATGAAAGCAGCGCGACGCTCGAGAGCAAGCCGAAGAAATTGAAGCGCCTGACGGCTTTCTTTTCGTCGTGCACGAGGCCTCTCGGGTCGCGTCACGCCAGCGCGAAGCGCTCGCTTCAGGCCGACGATGGCGAAATTGGCAGACAGGTGGTTGCCAGGCGTTCCGCCTTGGCGTGCGCCCTGATGTCATCCCAGCCGAGCCCAACTGCTGCTCCTCCCCCCTGCGTGCGCCTCGTCTGGAGCCATGGCGCGACCGTTCAAGGTGAACGCGCATGAGGGCGCAGGGCCCGGTGCGCATGACGGCCTATCCAGGGCAGGGCAAAAGAATATCCGCAGCGCCCACTGTGAGCGTTCACATGCCCGGCGTCAATCACAAACTGGCGCGCGGCGATCGTCGGCGAGCGGGAGGTCCGCGTCTGGCGGGGAGCGGAGCTGGTGGCGCGGCATGACCGCGCCTTCGAGCCTCATGCTCGCGTCACCGACCCCAGCCACACCGACGCGTTGCGGCGCAGGCCTGCCGCGCCGACGGAGGAGCTCCTGCTCTTTCTGACGGATTCAGCGCCCTTGTCGCGAGCGCTCCGTGTGGCGGAGGGCGTATGCGATGCCGCTTTGCAGAGTGCCCAGCGTGGTGATGCCGGACAGGTCCACGCCGAGCGTGACCAGCGTCTGCGCCACCTCCGGGCGAACGCCGGTGAGCACCACGCGGGTGCCGAGCAGCTGGCCGGCGTGCGCCGTCCGCGTCAGCGCGTCCGCGACGTGCGTGTCGACCTCGCGCACGCCGGTGACGTCCAGGATCGCCGTGTGGGCGCCGTGATGGCTGATGCCGGCGAGCAGCGTCTCCATGATCTGCGCTGCGCGCGCGGTGTCGATCGTCCCTACCAGCGTCATCGCCACCACCCGGTCGGCGATCGGGATGAGCGGGGTGGACAGCTCCCGGAGGGCGGCCTGCTGGGCGACGATGATCTTCTCCTGAAGCACGGCCCGGTCGGCCTCCGCATGCCTCAGCGACGTGTTATTTGTGACGATGCCGCCGAGGCCGATCGGCTCGCCTCGCCCGTCGAGGATGGGGAATTTGACCGTCGAGAAATGAATGCTCGTGTCGCCGAACCTCAGGACCTCGTCGTACTGCATCGCCTTCCGCCCGGCGAGCACATCGCGCTCTCGCGCCACGACCTCATCGATGGCCTCGGGGGCCAGGGGGCTCAACTCATGTTCCCTCTTGCCGATGATATCGACGATGTGCCTCTGATAGACCTCCGCGTGAGCGCGGTTGGTGAAGATATAGCGTCCGTCGGTGTCCTTGACGAAGATGGAGTTGCGCGAGTGGTCCACCAGCTGAAGGAGCAGCTGAAGCCGCCCGAGCAGCGTGTGCTCGCTCCACGGCGCGTCGCTGGCGTCCTCGACGATCGCCGCGATCTCACGCGCGGCGCCGCGGTCGTCGCGCAGCACCCCGTGGGTCCACCGGCAGCTGCGCGCCTGCCCGTCTTTCGTCCTGCCCTCGCTCGTGACCGAGGCGAACCGGTTCTCCGCCCAGTCGAGCATGAGCGCGCGCACGGCGTCGGGGGACACGGGATCTGCGGCCACGAGGTCCCAGAGCGTGCGACCGACGGCCTCGCCCTCGCTCCAGCCGAAGACGCGCTCGGCACCATCGTTCCAGCGCGTCACCGTGCCATCGGGGCGCCAGTGGATCAGCGCTGGCTCCGGCGTGTGCAGCCACGCGAGCGTGGCGAGCGCGGCGTGAGCGTCCGCGCTCGCCGCGTCGCGCCGCGCTGCTCCCTCTGCCACGGGGCCGTAGGACCGCTCCGCCAGTGCTCCCTCCAGCTCCTGGATACGCGCCTGCAGCGCCGCGATCTCTGCCCTGAGCCGCCCGGTTTCCCCCAGCCCGTCGTCTGCCATTCGCTAGTTGCTGGACTGTATGTGGAGCGCGCCCGGGGTTGCAAGGTGATCGCGGAAGCTCGCGCAGCGCTGGGCAGCCTGAGCGGTGTCTGGCTCACACCCCGGTCACGCCCCTCTCGCGTGGTCAGGTGGTCCGCTCACAGGCAAGCTCAGCCGGAATGTCGCGCCGTCGCCCGGAGGGGAGTTCACGGTCAACGTGGCGCCGTGGGCGGCGGCGATCCTGCTGGCCAGGTAGAGCCCGAGGCCGATCCCCGACGCTTTCCCGCCGCTGACGAAGCGGTCGAAGATCCTGGGGAGGAGCTCCGGCGGGACGCCGGATCCGTGGTCGATCACGTCGATGTGGGCGTGCTCCTTTCCCGAGCGCAGGTCGCTGCTGAGCTTGATGAGGACCCACTTCCCCCTGGGCGAGTGCTTGATCGCGTTGCTGACGAGGTTGTCGAGCGCCTGCCGGACGCGCGCCTTGTCCGCCACGACGACGAGCTCCGGCGGGCCCTCGACGCGGATCTCGACGCCGGGGGACCCGAGCGTCCGCGCGGTCTCCTGCGCCAGGGCAACGAGATCCACGGTCGCCGGCACGATCTCGAAGAGCCCTTGCTCGAGGCGCCCGACGTCCAGCAGGTCCGAGATGAGCTGGCCGAGCCGAGCGACCGAGTCGCTCGCCCGGCCGAGGTCGCGCAGATCCTCGTCCCGGGCGTCGAGCTCCGCGCGCCCGTGGAGCAGATCGAGGCGGCTCATGAGCGGCCCAAGGTAGTTCCGCAGGTCGTGCGCCAGCACGGTGATCAGCTCCTCGGCGGCCTGGCGCCGGCCCTGCGCGACCGCAGCCGTGGTGACCTGCTCGACGAGCTCCGCCCGGTGCGTCAGCGCGCCGATCCAGCGCGAGACCGTGCCCAGGAAGCGGAGATCTCCCTCGGTGAAGAACTCCGGCCGCGGGGACTGCGCGGAGACGACCCCCCGCCGCTCGCCCTCGACGACGAGCGGGACCGCGATGTGCGACCGGACCCCGAGCTCGTGGATCACACCGGGGACCTCGCCGGGCTCCCGGTCCGCGTGCCCGGTGATGTAGGGCTCGCCGGTCGTGAAGACGCCGGCGATCGAGCCGCCGTTGGCCACGGCCTGGACGTCGAGGCCGAGCGCTTGCTGGAGCCGGCCCAGGGGCGTGTTGCTCGTCCCCAGGGCGCGCAGCGTCTTCCTGCTCGGCTCGAAGAGGAAGACGTCGATCTTGTCGGCGTCGAGCGCGCTGCAAAGGAGCTCACTCGCCTGGTTCAGCGATTGCTGGAGGTCGGCTGCGGGGAGATCGAGCAGGCGCTCGAGGGTCGCCATCAGCCTACCCTCCCTCGAGGGGACTTCCATTCCGGACATGCGATCTATTTTCTCCGTCACCCGCTCGAATTCGTGGCTCGAGGACGTGGGCGGGAACCCGGTCCGGGCGTCCTCAGCGGCTCGGCTGCAGCAGGCGCAGCCCTCTGCTAACCCTAGCGCATGGGACTGCGCGAGTACTGGCGCAAACGCGACTTCTCCCTCACGCCCGAGCCGCGGGGACAAGAGCTCACTGCCGCGCCCGCCGATGCCGAGGAGCGGACCTTCATCCTCCAGAAGCACGCCGCCTCGCACCTGCATTACGACTTCCGCCTCGAGCTCGAGGGCGTCCTCAAGAGCTGGTCTGTACCGAAGGGGCCGAGCCTCGATCCCGAGGTCAAGCGGCTCGCCATGCACACCGAGGATCACCCGCTCGAGTACGGCGATTTCGAGGGCATCATTCCGAGAGGACAGTACGGGGGCGGGACAGTGCTCCTGTGGGACCGGGGCACGTGGGTGCCGCTCGAGGACCCCCACAGGGGCTATCACGCCGGAAAGCTGAAGTTCGTCCTGCGGGGCGAGAAGCTCCGCGGCGGCTTCACCCTCGTGAGGACCCGCGGGCGGGACGACGACGAGGGGAGGCGCTGGCTTCTCATCAAGGAGAACGACGCGGAGGCCCGCGCCACGAAGGAGTACAGCGTCGTGGAGGCCCGGCCCGAGAGCGTGGCGACCGGGAGGCAGCTCGACGAGATCGCTGCCGCCAGGGACCGGGTGTGGCGCTCGAACCGGGCGGAGAAGGAACACAGGACGGCGCAGGCGGCGGCAGGCGGGCGAGGAGCGGAGGGCGAGGGCGGCTGGGCGCGCGTCGCGGGGCGGGTGGAGGGCGCGCGCGAGGCGGCGATGCCGCAGAAGGTGCGGCCGCAGCTGCCCGAGCGGCTCCCGGCGAGCAAGACGGAGCGGAAGCCGAGGGGGGCGCCGGAGGGCGAGGGGTGGCTGCACGAGATCCAGGTCGACGGCCGACGGATCATGGCCTGGGTCGAGGACGGGCGCGTGCGGCTCGTGGACGAGAAAGGGAAGGACCCGAAGGGCCGTTTCGAGCCCATCGCCGCGGCGATCGCGGGGCTCGGGCTGAAGAGCGCGCTGCTCGACGGCGAGGTGGCGGTGCTCCTGCGCGACGGCACCACGGCCCCGCCGCCGTCCAGCGCGAAGGCCGCTCCCCGGGAGGGCGAGCTCGTCTATTTCGTCTTCGATCTCCTGTACCTGGAGGGCCACGATCTCATGGCGTCCCCGCTCTCGGCGCGGAAGCAGGCCTTGCAGCGGCTGCTCCGCTCATCGAGCCGGGGCGGGGGCGCGCTGCGCTACGGCGATCACGTCGAGGGGTCGTGGGAGGAGGTCGTCGAGAAAGGGTGCCAGCTGTCGGTGAAGGGGATCGTGTCCAAGCGGATGGACGCGCCCTATGTGCCCGGCCGCGGTCCGGGCTGGGTCCGCGCGGCGTGCGGCAGCGCGCCGGCAGGGGAGAAGGGGAAGAAGAGGAAGGCGGCGGCGCCGAGGGGGAGCGAGCGCGCCGCGCCGAGGAAGAAGGGCGGGGGGCGCGCGCGCCCGGCGCGGGACGCGGAGGAGAGCGAGGGCGCCTCGGTCGCCGGGGTGCGCCTGTCGCACCCGGACAGGGTGCTGTATCCAGCGCAGGGGATCACGAAGCGCGAGCTCGCTCTCTATTACGAGTCGGTCGCCGACTGGATGGTGCCGCTCGTGAAGGACAGGCCGCTCACGCTTGTGCGCTGCCCGGAGGGCGCGGAGAGCGAGTGCGTCTACGTGAAGCACGCGCAGGTGCGGGGGACGTCCGCGCTCCGGCGCGTGACGATCCAGGAGAAGACGAAGACGGGCGAGTACCTCGTCGCGGACTCGGCCGAAGCGCTGGTGTCGCTCGCGCAGATGGGGATCCTGGAGATCCACACGTGGAACTCGACGACCTCGCGGCTGGAGAAGCCGGATCGGGTGGTGTTCGATCTCGACCCGGATCCCTCGGTGGCCTGGGAGCGCGTGATCGCGGCCGCCCTCCTGCTCAGGGAGCGCCTGGCCGAGCTCGGCCTCCTGAGCTTCGTGAAGACGACGGGCGGGAAGGGGTTCCACATCGTGGTGCCGCTCGCGCCGTCGAGCGGGTGGGACGAGTGCCTCGCGTTCACGAAGGCGCTGGCGGGGGACATCGCGCGGCGCGACCCGAAGGGGTTCACGATCGCGGTCTCGAAGGCGCAGCGGAAGGGGAAGATCTTCATCGACTACCTGCGCAACACGAGGGGCGCGACGTCGGTGGCCGCGTACTCGACGCGCGCCCGGCCGGGGGCGCCGGTGTCTGCGCCGCTCTCCTGGGAGGAGCTCGGTCCCGAGATGCGCTCGGACCGATTCACGCTCAGGAACCTGCCCGAGCGCCTGGCTGCGCTCCCGGCGGACCCGTGGGCCGGCTACGGGGAGGTCCGCCAGAAGATCACGGCCGCGATGCGGCGAGCGCTGGGAATGCAGGCGCAAGGGCGCAGGTAGGCGGGCGGGCGGGCGCTGCGCGGATCGACGCCCGCCCTCCGCGTCCTGCGCCTCGACGAGCGGCGCCGCGCGGCGTCACGCTTGCCGCGCCGCCTCGTCCACACCACATCTTCCGCCACCTGCATGGCTTCAGAACGCAAGACCCACCGCGCCCTCACCGTCGTCGGGCTGATCCTGTCCCTCGCCATGGCCGCCCTCGAATCGACGGTTGTGGCCACCGCGATGCCCACGGTGATCGGCGATCTCGGCGGCATTCACCAGTACGCATGGGTCACCACCGCCTACCTGCTCACCTCGTCGGTGCTGGTGCCGATCTGCGGCAAGCTCTCGGATATCTACGGCCGCAAGCCGGTCATGCTCGTCGGCATCGTCGTGTTCCTGATCGGCTCGATCGCGAGCGGCGCGGCGCAGTCGATGCCGCAGCTCATCGCCTTCCGCGCCCTCCAGGGGGCCGGCGCCGGGGCCATGCAGCCGATGGCGATGACCATCTCGGGCGACATCTTCGATCTCAACGAGCGCGCGCGCATCCAGGGCGTCTTCGGGGCCGCGTGGGGGCTGTTCGGCATCACCGGTCCCATGCTCGGCGGGCTCATCGTGCACTACTTCTCCTGGCGCTGGGTCTTCTACATCAACATCCCGTTCGGCATCGCGTCCATCGCGCTCGTGGCGAGCGCGTTCCACGAGCGGATCGACAGGCGACGTCACGAGCTCGACTTCCTCGGCGCCGGGCTCCTGTCCGCGGGCGTGGTCGCGCTGCTCCTCGCCACGGGGAGGCTCGGCGGGGCGATGACGGTGTTCGCCTCGATCGCGGCGGTGGCGCTGTTCGCCGCGTTCCTCGCCGTCGAGCGCCGGGCGCCTGAGCCGATGCTCCCGCTGCCGCTCTTCCGGCGCCCGGTGATGCTCATCTCCAACGTGGCCGGCGCGATCCTGGGCGGCGCGATGATGGGTACGATCACGTTCGTGCCGCTCTTCGTGCAGGGGGTGCTCCGCGGCACCCCCACGGACGCCGGGAGCGCCATCGCCCCGATGCTGATCGGCTGGCCGGTCGCGAGCGCGATCGGCGGGCGGCTCATCCCCCGGGTCGGGTTCCGCCCGCTCATCTGGGTCGGCCTCGGCGTGACGGCGGCGGCGGGGCTCGCGCTCGCGATCGGCGGGGCGCACGACACGCCGCTGATGCTCCGCGCGACGACGCTGGTCTTCGGCGTGGGCATGGGGCTGTCCAACGTCGCGCTGCTCATCGCGGTGCAGAGCAGCGTCGCGTGGGATCAGCGCGGGATCGCCACGGCGAGCACGATGTTCTCCCGGCTGCTCGGCGGCGTGGTGGCGGTGGGCGTCATGGGCGGCGTGCTGACGGCCCAGCTCGCGAAGGACCCGTCGATCCCCGCGGACGCCGCGAGCAGGATGCTCACGGCGGAGGGGGCGCAGGGGCTCGATCCGCTGATTCTGCAGCACCTCGGGGAGGCGCTCACGTCGGGGCTCACGACGGTGTTCTGGATCATCGCGGCCATGGGCCTGATCGGCTTCGTCGTGGCGCTGTGGTTTCCCCATGTGCCCCTTCAGACGGCGGACGACAAGGCCGTGGCGCCGACGAGCTCCCCCTCACGGGGCCTTCCGTTGTGAAGGGGGGAGTAGGGGGAAGAGCGGGGTTCTGGGTGTGAGCGGAGATAGGATGAGCGGGTTTCGCAGGATCGCAGGGGCGGCGGGGCTGTGGCTCGCGCTCGGCGGGGCGGGGTGCGAGGACCAGCACATCGTGATCGGTGCGCTCGCGCCGGGGCAGGGCGGAGGCGGCGCGGGCGCGCCAGAGCGGCCGAGGTTCGAGGCGCCGACGGCGGTGACGGAGATCAACAGCAGCGAAAGGGAAGAGGACCCGACCCTCACGGACGATCTGCTCGAGATCTATTTCATGTCCGATCGCGACGGGAACCGGGACATCTGGACGTCGCGGCGGGCAGGGGTGGGCTCGCCCTGGGACGCGCCGCACGTCGTGGAGAACATCAACCTGGCCGAGAGCATCGAGGATACCCCCTGCGTCTCCGGGGATGGGCTCCGGATCTGGTTCTACAGCGGGCGCGAGCCGCAGGGCACCTGGCTCGCCGAGCGCGCCAGCCGGGACGACCCGTGGGGGGAGCCGGTGCACGTGGACGCCCTCGCCGTCGAGGGCGCCACGGTGATGGGCCCTCACGTCGATCCCCCAGGGCTCCACGTCGTGGCCGGTGTCACGCCCGCGGACGCGGAGACGTACCTCGCGATCGCATCGCGCGAACGCCCGGAGGACGACTGGGGCGCGCTCGTCCCGCTCGCCGGGCTGGACGGCCCAGGCGACGAGGGCGGACCGTTCCTGTTCGACGACGGCAAGCAGATCCTGTTCCGAGCGAGCCGCGCGGGAGGGGGAGACCTGTTCTGGGCACGGCGGGCAAGCGCCGAAGCGGCGTTCGAGGAGGCAGCGCCGCTCGAGGAGCCGGTGAACCTCCCCGGGGAGCGCGAGACCGATCCGCACCTCTCACCGGACGGCTCCGTCCTGTTCTTCGCGTCGACACGGACCAGCGTGGCCGACATCTACGAAGCCCACCGCGTCGCGCCGTAACCCCGCAGGCTCAGGCCCCGCGCATCGCGGAGATGGCCCCGGAGCCCAGCGCGGCGCACGCGGGCGGCGCTGGAGGAGACGCCCGCACAGGCGACCCCTCCACGGCACAGGCGCACGACCGCGTGGAGCCGTGATATCCTTTCCTCGCATAAATTTACCGCTGCAAGAGAATGCTCTGAGCCGGCCACGAGAAATTCGCGCAATCCGTGATTGATTGCGGGCGCTCCGATCCACGTGGGAAACGAGGAACGACAGGCTCCCGATGACGTTCGAGGACAGGACAGGGAGCCAGCCTCACCGGCGCTCTGGTAGAGCGTGCGGTGTTGCTGCGAGACGCCTGGTCCCGGGGGAGCACGCGAGGTGCGTGCGCTGACCTCCGCAGGCAGTACACCGACGAACGCTCCGCCAAGAGAGCTTCAGGAGTTCCAGATGCGCTTCATGCTTCGCCGGATGCGGTTACGATGGGTGTCTGCGCGCGCGTGGGGCCTGATCAGCGTCGCCGCCTCGCTGCATTGCGGCTCGGAGACTCCGGGATCGGGCTCCGGCTCAGGGGGGCAGGACAGCGGCGCCACCGGCGCCACCACCACGACGACCGCTTCCACCACCACGGCGAGCAGCGGCGCGGGAGGTGATGCCGGCGCGACGGCCGGCATCGGCGGCGGGGGAGGGGCCGGCGGCGCGGGGGCGACCGGCGGCGCGGGGGGGACCGGCGGCGCGGGGGCGACCGGCGGCGCGGGGGGGACCGGCGGGGCCGGCGGGGCCGGCGACCGGTGCGCCGACGCGCTCCACGACCCGGCGAGCCCACCCGAGGCGCTGCGCCTGTCCGGGAACCTGGGGACCCACGACCCGGTGGCCATCCAGGCGGGCGACCGGACCTACCTGTTCCAGACGGGGGACAGGATCCCCATGAAGATCTCCTCGAACCTCATCGACTGGGAGGATGCCGGTCGGGTGTTCGACACGAAGCCCGCCTGGCTGGAAGCCAAGGTGCAGGGCGTGAAGGATCTGTGGGCGCCCGATATCTCGCGCTTCGGGGACACCTATCATCTGTACTATTCCGCCTCCACGTTCGGCAGCAACAAGTCGTGCATCGGGCACGCGACCAAGGCGTCGCTCGACGCCAGAGAGCCCTGGACGGACCGCGGCGCCACCCTTTGTTCGAACGACGGGAGGCGAGACGACTGGAACGCGATCGACCCCAACGTCGTGATCGATGAGGCGGGGACGCCGTGGCTCGCGTTCGGGAGCTTCTGGACCGGCATCAAGATGGTGAAGCTCACCTTGTCGGGGGAGCGGGCCGACGCGGAGCTGCACGCCCTCGCCTCGCGCCCCGACGCCGGAGGGGCGATCGAGGCGCCGTTCATCGTCCGGCGCTGCGGCTTCTATTACCTGTTCGTCTCGTTCGACAGCTGCTGCCGCGGGACCGACAGCACGTACAAGATGGCCGTGGGGCGTTCGACGAGCATCACCGGCCCGTACGTGGACAAGGAGGGCAGAGAGATGATGTCCGGCGGCGGCACCCTCCTCGTGGAAGGCGGCAGCCGGTGGCGAGGGCCCGGGCACAACGCCGTCCTGTTCGCCGACGATCGGGCCTACAACATCTATCACGCCTACGATGCCCAAGCGAACGGCGCCCCCACGCTGCGGATCTCGGAGCTCGTGTGGGACAGCGACGGTTGGCCGCGCTCCGGCGGGCCCTGACATGCGATCTCGCGCGTTTCGCGGCGTCGACGCGGAGCGGCGAGGCCGCTGTCCATAGAACGCATCCAAGTGTGCCTTGACCCAGACTTCTGCCCTCGTGCATCGTCTTCAACGTGCGAAAGCCCGCGACCGATCTCACCGCGCCGCCGGAGGGAGCACCTCCGAGGGCGGACGACCTGCTCGGGCTCGCTCGGGCCGCGGCGGCGCGCGACCCCGCGGCCATCCGCACGCTCATCACCGAGCTCGGCGGGGCCATGCTGCGGAGCGTGAGGAAGGTGCTCGGCCCTCATCACCCTGACGTCGAAGATGTAACCCAGGAAGCCGTGCTCGCGCTGCTCCAGGCGCTGCCCTCCTTCCGCGCGGAGTGTACCGTGCTCCATTTCGCGAACCGCATCGCCGTGATGACCGCGCTCGGCGCGCGCCGTCGCCTCCGCATGCGCGCGCGCTTCGACGAGCCGGACGCGCCGATCGAGATCGCGCCGGACGAGCGCGGCGCGTCGCCGTTCGCCGAGACGGTCTCCAACCGGCGGCGTGAGATGGTGCTCGAGGTGCTCGACAGGATGCCGGAGTCGACAGCGGAGGCGCTCGCCCTTCATTTCGTGCTCGGCTACACGGTCGACGAGATCGCGGCGCTCGCCCGCGTCTCTCCGAACACGGTCTGGAGCCGTCTCCGGCTCGGCAAGGAGGCGCTGAAGCGCGCGCTCGCCAACAACGCGAAGCTGGCCGAGCTCTTCCGGGAGAGGGAATCATGAGCGCGGATTGCCGGAACGAGCTCCTCATCCGGGTGCGCCGCGGCGTCGCGACCGAGCCCGACCGGCTCGCCTTCGACGCCCACCTCGGCTCCTGCGAGTCATGCCGGATCACCTGGGAGCTCGCGCAGGATTTCGATGCCGCCGGCGCGGCGGAGCCCGGGGACGCGGAGCTCCTCGCGCGGATCGCGAGCGCCGCGATCGGCGGGGTGGCGATCGATCTGCGGCGCGACGGCGCGCCGGTGTGGCCCGCGAGCGCGGCCGCGGGGCGCGACGGCGCGCCGATGTGGCCCGCGAGCGCGGCCGTGCGACCCGACAACGATGTCCGGCGCGGAGACGACGATGCGCAACTCGCGGGCGGTCTCGCCGGGCGGCGCGGGGCCGGATGGCGGCGCAGCGTCTGGCTCTACGCCGCGGCCGCCGTCCTCGCCTGCGGCGTGGCCGTCGCGGCCACGGCGCTCGTCCGCCGGCACCCGGAGACGGCGTCAGGGCCGATCGCCCGCCTGCTGGAGCCGTCGGTGCGCGCGGTGATGTCCCGTCCGCGCGCGGTCGCGCTCCCCCAGGCCGTTCTGCCTGCCGGCGAGCCGGCGCCCTCCGGAGCGGCGCTGCCGGCGCCGTCGAGCGCGCCGGCGCCCTCCGGAGCGGCGCTGCCGGAGCTCGCGGCGCCTGCGCCGAGGCCGCGCGACGCCTCGCGCGGGCCGAGCGCGGCAGCGTCGTCCTCCGCCGCCTCGACGGCGGAGCAGCTCTTCCGGGAGGCCAACGACGCGCGGCGCGCCGGGAGCTCCCGGCGCGCCATCGAGCTCTATCGCTCGCTCCAGAAGCGCTTCGCGACGTCGCCCGAGGCCACGCTCTCCCTCGTGTCGCTGGGCAGCCTGCTCCTCAACACCGGCTCGCCCGCCGCGGCGCTCGCGCAGTTCGACCGGTACCTCGGCGTGGCCGGCTCGCGGCCGCTGGCGGTCGAGGCGCTCTACGGCCGCGGGCGCGCCTTGCGTGCGCTCGGCCGCCCCGCCGAGGAGGCCCAGAGCTGGCGGCGCCTGCTCCGGGAGCATCCGGGCTCGCCGTACGTCGAGCACGCCCGTCGCCGTCTAGCCGAGCTCGGAGGGTGATCACGAAGCGGGCGACGGTCTGGCTCGCGGTCGCCGCGGCCATCGCGCTCTCCGCGGCGCGCGCCCTGGCGAGCGACGGGACGGCAGCGGCGTCGTCCGGGTCGCCCGGAGCGCCTGTGTCCGGAGCGCCTGTGTCCGGAGCACCGGTGTCCGGAGCACCGGTGTCCGGAGCACCGGTGTCCGGAGCACCGGTGGTGGAAATCGTGCTCACGGGCGCTGCGGACAACCTCGGCGCGATCCGGACGGCGCTCGAGTCCGAGGCGCTCTCGGCGTTCGCGGTCCGCTTCCGGACCGCGCCGCGGTTCAACGCGACGGCGCTCTTCGCGACGCGGGCCTCCTCCGGCGTGGCCCTCTCGTGCTGGATCGACGTGAGCGACCCGCGCCGCGCCGCGCTCTACTTCACGGATCCCGTGGCCGATCGCTTCCTGGTGCGCTCGATCGAGCTCTCGGGCCGCTTCGACGAGCTCGACCGCGAGTCCGTGGCGCAGGTCGTGGAGCTATCGCTGCGGTCGCTGCGCGTGGACGCGCGCGCTTCGCTCGATCGGGAGCAGGCGCGCGCGCTCATCCTCCGCCAGACGACGCCCCCTGAGGTGCCCGCCGGCGCGCCGGTCCCCGCGGCGGCGCCGGCGCGCCGGCGGGCGCTGGAGCTCGGGGCTTTCTACGGCGTGACGACCCACTCGGCCGAGGTCGGCCTGACGCACGGCCCCGGCGTGCGCGTGGCGCTCGGCGGGAGCTGGGGGAAGCACCGGCTCGCCCTCGACACGCGCTTCCAGTACCAGTTCGAGCGCCGTTACGAGGAGCCGCGCATCGGCCTCGATCTCCGCACGATCGCGCTCCGGGCGGACGCCTGCTGGCTTTACTCCCTTGCCACGGGCGTGACGCCGCTCGAGGTCGGCGTGCGGCTCGGCGCGGGCATCGATCATGTGGACGCGGCGCCGAGGCCGGGCAGCGCGGGGCCGTCGGCGTTCGTCCCCGCGGATGCGAGCGCCTCGAACGCGCTCGTGCTGGTGGCCGGCTCGGTGGTCAAGCTGCCGCTGAGCCGGGATCTCCGGCTGTTCACGGAGCTCTTCGTCGAGCTCGACCCCGCGCGCGTCCGCTACGAGCTGTCGCTCGAGCAGGGGGCCGAGACCGTGCTTGCGCGTTACCGGCTCCGGCCAGGTGTGCTCGTCGGCATCGAGCTCTGACGGCGCGCCCAAAGCATGCTCGTTCGTAGGTTATTTTCCATCAGGAGCCCGTCATGCGAACTCACCCCATCTTCTTGACCCTCGTGCTTTCTTCTCTCGTCACCGGCCTCGCGTCCGGCGGCTGCGGCCCAGCAGACGTCGATGACCGGCCCCCCGCGCAGAGCAGCAGCAGCAGCAGCAGCAGCAGCAGCGGCGCGGGCGGCGCGAGCAGCGAACCAGGCGCCGGCGTCACGGGGGTGGGCGGCGCGGGCGGAGGTGGCTCAGGCGACGGTGGCTCGGCTGACGGCGGCGGCGGCGGCGCAGCCGGCGGATCCACGAGCGCCTCAGGCGGCTCCGATGGCGGCGGCGGGAGCGCCGCGCTGCCGGACATCTCGGTGTATATCGCCGGCGACTCGACCGTTCAGACGTACGTGAACAGCTCCATTCATCAGGCGGGCTGGGGTCAGATGCTGGGAGAGTTCTTCGACGCGCGGGTGCACGTCGAGAACCGGGCCATCGGCGGCCGGACCGCGCGCCGGTTCATCGACGAGGACCGCCTGACCGAGCTCCTCGAGGACATCCAGAGCGGCGACTACTTGCTTGTGCAGTTCGGCACCAACGACAGCAACAAGACCGCGACGTACGAGCACGACGGCGCCACGATTCCGTACTACCTCGACCCCGCGACGGACTTCAAATCTTACCTCACGCAGTACATCATGGGCGCGCAGGCGCAGGCCGCCAACCCGGTGCTTGTCACCCCGCCCCCGCGGCGATCGTGCACCGGCGACAGCCATAGTTTCGGCAACGGCGTGGGCGCGTATGCGCAGGCGATGCGGGAGCTCGGGGCCGAGCTGGACGTGCCCGTCATCGACCTCAACGAGAAGACGCTCGCCCATCTGAACTCGATCGGGTGCGTGGCGGCGGGCGAGGACTTCTTCCTCGTCCGGGCGGACGGGTCGGTCGACGGCACCCATTTCAACGAGACCGGCGCCCGCACCATGGCGGGCTTCGTCGCCGACGGCGCCGCGGACGCCGGCCTGCTGCTCGCGCAGTACCGGGATTGACCTCCCGGCGTTCTGTGCGTCCGCCGCGGTCCGCGTCACCGGACGTGGATATCGGGCCTGGGGGGCGCCGCCATGCCGCCGCCGATGTGGAAGCTCGGGTGAGGCGGCTGGTTGTAGGCGGTCTGCTCCGAGGTGATCTGCATGCGGTACTGCGGGTCGTGCATCAGCGTGTAGATCCGCCGCGCCGTCACGTTCGTCGTGGTGTACAGCCGCAGCGCCGAGCTGTCCGACTCGTGCCACATGATCTCTTCCCGCCAGTCGCCGAGCAGGTCGGCCGTGAGCGTCGGCGTCGACTTCGTGCCGTTGCTCGACGCGCACTGGCTGCAGCTGAGCAGCGAGCCTCCGCCGTACTTGGTGATCGACGTGTTGTTCTGCAGCTCGCGCAGCTCGTCCGCGTCCCACCAGATCAGGAAGTTGGCCGAAGCAGGCTGGCTCCCGACGTTCGACCCGCTTGTGGCGGACAGGAGCCCTCCCGTGGAGTTGGTCCACATCTCGGCGCCGGGGTTGCTCGCGAGCACGTCGCCCGCCACGCCGCGCCCCGTGTCGGCTCCCGTGACCGGCCCCTGCTTGAGGATCGCGCACGAGTTCGCGTCGTGGAGGTCGAAGGTCGGCTTGCTGCCGTCCTCGTGGGGCATGAACACCTCGAGCCCCGGACGAGAGAGGACGAAGTCGCTGACGTGCAGCGCGTCGCCGTGTCCGAGCGCGGTCGAGCACTTCCGGGTGCCGTTGCTGTCGATCGTGGAGGCCCCGTAGATCACCTCCTGCGCGCCGTCGGCGTCGACGTCGGCCACCACCATCGAGTGGGCACCTTGGCCCGTATAGGCGGTGTTCGCGTTGCTATCGGCCTTCCAGATCTGGCTGAGGCTCCCGTCGCGGAAGCTCCAGGCGGTGATCGTGGCTCGCGTGTAGTAGCCGCGGGCCATCAGGATCGCCGGCCTGCCGCTCGCGTCCTGTCCTCTCCCGAGGTCGCTCACGAAGGCGGCGCTCGCGAGGAACCGGTCGACCCGGTTGCCGTACGAGTCCCCCCACGAAGAGACCGTCCCGCGGGGCACGTCGAAGGCGACGGTCGCGAGCTCCGCGCCGTTGTTTCCGGCGAACACGGTCAGGTACTCGGGGCCGCTGAGCACGTATCCCGCGGCGTTCCTGTAGTCCGCCGCGTCGTCGTCGGAGGCGGCGGGCCCTCGGCGCAGCGTTGCGCCCGTCCCGTCGCGCGTGCCTGGAGCGGTCTTCACCGCGACCTCCGCGCTCCCGTCGCCGTCGAAGTCGTACACCACGAACTGCGTGTAGTGCGCGCCAGCCCGGATGTTCCTCCCGAGGTCGATGCGCCACAGCCGCCGCCCGTCGAGCTTGTAGGCGTCGAGGTAGACGGGCCCTGTGCAGCCGGCCTGGGAGTTGTCCTTGGCGTTCGAGGGATCCCACTTCAGGAGGATCTCGTACTGTCCGTCGCCGTCGACGTCTCCAGTGCTCGCGTCGTTGGCGGAGTACGAGTAGCTCTCGCCCGCGTTGTCGCACTTCGATGGCGTCGTTCCGTTCGCGGGCTTTTCGAGCGGGATGCGGAGATAGTTCTGGCCCCAGGTGGCGACGGCGGGCGAGGTCGCCTGCGCGGCGCCGCCCACCACGGCCTTGATTGCATAGGTCGATGAGGTGGCGCCGGCGGTGTCGAGGTAATTGGTGCTGTTCGTGACGTTCGCGATGCGCGTGCCGTTCCGGTACACGTCGTACGATATCGCGCTCGGGGTCGTCGGGTCGTATTCGTAACCCAACATCCTCCACCCGACGTAGACGCCGCTGGACACCTTGATGGCGACCACGCCGCGATCGAGGTCCTCCATCTGGTAGTGGCCGCTCGGGGCGGCGCCGCCGGAGCCACCGCTGCCGCCGCTGCCGCCGCTGCCGCCGCTGCCGCCGGCGCCACTGCTGGCGCTGCTGCTGCTGCTGGCGCCGCCGCTGCCGCCGGCGCCGCTGCTGGCGCTGCTGCTGCTGCTGCTGGCGCTGCTGGCGCCGCCGCTGCCACCGGCGCCGCTGCTGGCGCTGCTGCTGCTGCTGGCGCTGCTGCTGCTGCTGCTGCCGGACCCGCCCGCCGTCACGCTCGCGAGCGCTGCGCGCTGCGTGGGGCCGCTCGCCGTGGCGCAGAAGCCGAAGCTCGTCGATGCACCCGGGGCCAGGCTCGCGTTGTGGTCCGCGGGCGTCGCGATCAGCTGCGACCCGCTCATGCGCGTGGCGGCGTTCCAGGCGTTCGCCACGGACGACCCGTTCATGTGGGTGGCGACCTGCCAGGTCGTCGTCGCCGTCGTTCCCGTGTTCTGGATCTTGACGTCGGCGCAGTACCCGGTCCCCCAGTCCGACCCATACGTCAGCGTTGCGGTCAGCCCGTCGCCCGTCAGCGGCTGATTCCAGGCCTCTTGTTGCTCGATCTCTCCTTCAGGCCCGTACGCGTCTTCCACGACGCACGCTCCGAGGAGCACGAGGGCGGTGGCCGTTGCTGCCGATATGCAAGCTCGCATGGAAAAATCCTTTCAAAGCACGCGGCGCACGAGGCGATCCGCGAAAGGTCCTTTTTCTCCGCGGCCGTCGATTCATTGGACAGAAGGTCCCGGCGACCGAGGATCAAGGAACGATCTCCAGGTTGCTCGAGCAGCTCGGATCCAGTCACCAGAGTTCCAAAAAGCTATGCGCTTCTCGGTAGATCAGAGTTTTTGCGGCGCACGAGAATGCGTGATCCTCCCGCACCATCTCGATGACAGCGGGTGTCCACGCGACCTACGTCACCAGCGAACTCCCGACATCCTCTCGACGTTCTTTGCAGCTCTCGCGCAAACGAGCGACCGTGCTCGCCCACCCACATCCGTGGCGCTGCCCTGTCTGCTCCGGATCCGTGGATTCTTCCCGAAAAGCCGGACCGGGCAGCAGGCAGACCACGGTCCGAGGCGACATGGAGGCGCGGGCGACCCACAAGAAATCCACAGCATGTGGACAAATGTCCAGTAGGTGCCCCTGGGAGCGCCGCCGGCGCGCCTGGCTGCCGGCGTCCTGCGCGACGCCTGACGTCAGCGGGGGCTCGACCTGCACCCGCCCCCGCGGTCTGCGCCGGGGGTCAGGGCGCCGGCGGGCGGATCTGCTTGCGGATCTTCTTGATGAAGGTTTGCGTGCACTTGCCGTGGCTGCCCTCGTGCTCGATGATCTCGCGCGTCAGCTTCGCCTTCGTGTCGTTGGAGACGGTCGCGCAGGCCTTCACCTCGTTCGCGAGCTGGCCGCCTTCGAAGGTCGCGGGCCACGTCTGCTTCTCGACGACGGCGGCCACGTTCGTCGGGCGGTGGTGCGAGGCCTTCGTCTTGGTGACGTCGCGGAGGCCTCCCTCGTCGGACCGCCGGCCGGAGCCGTGGCAGCTCGGGCACGTGGTCGTATTTCCAAACGAGTTGGCGATCCGACCGTCGCCGCCGCAGATCCCGCACGTCTCTACCATCCGGGGGGTGTACTGTATTTCCCGCGCGCGTGCAGGCTTTCTCTCGCGCGCCTCGCGCCTCGCGCCACGCAGAGTCCAGGCGAAGCGTCGCGTCGGCGCGGCGGACGCGGCGCACGGGGCCGGGCGCCCGCCGAGCGGGCGAGGAAGCCAGCCGCGGCTACAGGCACTCGGCGTTACATGACTGCGCGCACTGACTCGGCGTGAGCTGGCCGTCCTCCTGGCAGAGGTCGAGGCACGAGTCGTAGCAGCCGTCCGAGTTGTTCGGCACGAACTTCACCGTCACCGACTTCGCGCCCATCATCGTGACGAAGCAGGCATCGCCGAGGACGCTGTCGCAGCCGGTGAACACGACGTCGTGGCCCGCCGACGAGGCCAGGAGGAACACCTCGCTGCGCGTCGGGAACGCGGCCGAGCAGCTCGAGGTGCAATCGATGTTGAGCGGGGTGCTCACCACGCGGCCCGCGCCGCTGCCGGGAGCGCGGACCACGCTGAGCGTGGACGTGCCCAGGGGCGCGGGAGTGACCTCCAGGAAGGAGACCGCGCCCGCGAGGCCGGTGCCGAGATCGAACGTGGTGCGCGTGTGGTTCTGGCACGCGCCTGCGCCGGTGTTGCCGCTGCCCGCGTCGCTGCACGCGCGCGCCGTGAGCGACTGGGGCACGACGAGCGACACGATGCGGTTGTCGCCGATGGCGCTGAGCGCCGCGCCGGCCCAGCGACCGGCCCCGAAGCTCACGCGTGTGCCATAGAGATCTCTCTCCGTGAAGGCCGTCACCACGGGCACGACCTCCGCGTACGAGACGCCGGCGAGCAGGCTCGCGGGCGTCGGCTCATCGTAGAACCGGCACGTCCCGAACCCGTGTCCGCTCGTCCCGCCCTCGTCCGTGCACACGCGCACCCGCGCGCCCGGAGGGACGTAGATCGAGCGCGCCTGGTCGTTGCCGACCCCGGCGAAATTCCCCGTGTTGGCGCGGTGCTCCCCGTAGCGGAAGGCCGACACGCTGCCGCGGTAGTCCTGCTGGCTGAAGAGCAGCGCCATCGGCTCGAGCTCGACGAACGAGATCGCGTTTTTGTACCCGGCGAGCACCTCGTGCGCGCCCCCGTACTCGATGGTGGGGTTCTCGAAGGTCGTGCAGTTGATGCCGGTCCCTCCGGAGCCCTCGTCGGCGCAGTACCGCAGGCGGCTCGCGGGCGGCAGGCGGATGCGCGCGATGCTGTTGTCGCCCACGCCGGCGAGGTGCCCCAGGCTCGCGCGATGCCGGCCGATCCCGAGCTCCTGGGCGCGGCCGTCGTCCGTGCTGACGATGGCTCGGCCGAGGATGCCCGCCGAGCGCATGCAGCGATCGGCGATGTAGGGCACGCTGTGGAAGCCCCGCTCGTACTCGCCTTCTGGATAACCGCAGCTGTCATGGCGGTAGTCCTGCTGGTGCATCGACTCGTGCCAGAGGAAGCCCGCGACGTCGGCGCGCTCGTAGTCGTTCAGCCCGGAGACGGCCACGCCGTCGAGGTAGCCCCTGTCGAGGCTCACCCGCTCGTGGGAGTCGCCGTAATGATCGTACTGCGCCTCGCCGGCGCGCTCGGTCAGGTCGGCGCACGTGACGGTCACGTCGGCCATGTTGCCGCTCCGCATGATGTCGCGCGCCTTTGTGTACTGCGTGCTCCTCGGCTGGTTCGCGAACGGATCGTCGCTGCCCTCGTAACAGGGCTTGTACCACTCCATCATCCGGTGGCGCAGGCAGGCGTCGAACTCCCGGGTCATCGCGATCTGGCGGCCGGCCTGGTGCGCCTCCACGAGGACGTCGCGCTGCGCGAGCGTGCACGAGCTCGTGTTCAGGTCCCCGTACAGCGCCTGTTGCCCTTGCGCGATCTCCTGGCCGGCGGTCTCCTCGCTCGCCTCGGCCCCGCACCCGGCCAGCACGGCGGCAAACCCAAGAAAAAGCGCCTTCGTCTCTACGTCGCTCATGGTCGATCCCTCGATTGGGCCCTGCCCGAGCCGTCCCCGGAGCGGGGCGTTCGGGCGAGCGTGCCGGGCCATCGCAATCGATGTGCCTGGCCCCCTCGGGCGCGTCGCGCCGGCGAAAAGGCGAGAGAGCGAGGCCCGCGCTGCGCGGCGTCCGGACGCCGACCGGGCGCGATGCGCGAGGGCTTGCTCAACCTGGGCAGGGGCTCGCTCAAGGACCGCGCGCCGGCGCGCAAGCCGGGCGTCGCCTGGCGGCGACCCGGGGACAACAAAAAGCCAGGGCGCCGAGGGCGAAAGGAGAGCTCAGCGCTCTTCTCCCGGCGTCCTCGGCGCCCTGGCGGCTCACCTCACGCTCGTCCGAGCACCGCGCTACAGGCCGCCCTTCTCACACGGGATCTCGTACTTGTCGGTCATCATCAGGGCCCACTCGCCAGGGCCGACGAACTCGTTGCCGACGAACTCCTGGCGCAGCATCGACGGGTCCTGGGTGCACTTGCCGTCTTTTTTCTTGTAGATCACGGTGGCGTTCGCCACGCGGCCCGTCACGATCCCGCTGTTCTCGTTGCGCTCGATCCGCCACTCGTCGTCGGAGAAGATCACCTTGGCGGCCGTGATGGTCCCCTTGGACGTCATCTTGTCCACGAGCTGCTGCGCGAGCGTCTCGTCGTGAATCTTGCCGGGCGCGGGGATCGGGGGAGCTTCCTTCTTCTCCTTCTGCGCTTCCTGCGCTTCCCGCGCCTTGGCGTCGTCGGAAGCGGCCGCGGCGGTGAGCAGCGAGAAGCACCCCGTCGAGAAGAGGGCGATGGACATGAGAACGATGGCAGAGCTTGCGTGCTGGAGTGCGCGTTCGGATTTCATCTGGAGGATCTCCTGACGGAGTGGTGGGTTGCGTCGACGAGGACCGCCTGCGTCTCCCGCGGAGCTCGGAGGAACGCGCTCGGTCAAGGGGGTAACGGGCCCGCTGTGCGCTGCTGTTGACGGCTCGCCCACAATGCGCATCACGGTTTCAGCTACCTGGGAGATCGTCAAGAGAAAATCGCGGCCGAGCGCTCCTGCAGGGCGAGCGGCGTGTCGGTTTCCCTGCCGGTCTCCCTGCCGGTGCGCCTCAGCGGCGCCCGCGATTCATCTCCTTGAGGGCGAGCTTCGCGATCGCCCTCAGGGTGTCGAAGACCCCGCGGCCGCTCGCCGCCGCGGCCTCGAACTCGGGCGCTCCGCCCGGGTTGAGGAGCCCGCGGAGCTCCGCGATATCGGCGATCCCGTCGAGATCCCGCTTGTTGTACTGGATCACGAACGGCAGCCGCCCGGGCGAGCGGCCCTCTTCGGCGAGGTTGTCCCACAGGTCGGTCATCGACTCGAGGTTGGCGTCGAGCCGGGCGCGCTGCGAGTCCGCCACGAACACGACGCCATCCAGCCCCTTCAGGATCAGCTTCCGGCTCGCCCTGTAGAAGATCTGGCCCGGCACCGTGTAGAGCTGAAGGCGCGTCCGGAAGCCCGAAAGGCCCCCGAGATCGAGCGGCAGAAAATCGAAGAACAGCGTGCGATCGCTCTCGGTCTTGAGCGAGATGAGCCGCCCCTTGGCGTTCGGCACGGTCCGGTCGTAC
Source organism: Sorangium sp. So ce887 (assembly GCF_051521455.1). Taxonomy (NCBI): domain Bacteria; kingdom Pseudomonadati; phylum Myxococcota; order Polyangiales; family Polyangiaceae; genus Sorangium; species Sorangium sp. So ce887. The sequence goes on from NZ_CP150354.1 coordinate 2,155,063, forward strand.
ACATATTGAAGGTTCGTCGTCTTCCCACAAAGCCCGGGCCCGTAATAGACGATCTTGCAGTAGATCTCCCGGCTCGCATAATTGATGAACGCCATCGGCGTGCTCCTCCAGAGTCGACGTTCGAGGGGAGGCAAGGCCGGTCCCCGCATTGGAAGCGAAGGCGACAGGCGGCCGTCGCATGGGAAGCGAAGGCCACGGCCCGTCGCCGCATGGCAAAGGAGCGCGACCGCCCGCCCTCGCGATGGAAGGGAGGCGGCGGTCGGCCCCCACGCTGGAAGGGAGAGCGACGGCCGCTCCCCCTCACGAATCGCCGCATCGAGCGCGGCGCGCCCGGCTCGCGGGCGCGCCGCGCCCCGGCGGCCGCCCTCCGCGCTACGTCACGGGCCGCCGGCCGCGAGCCGCTCTGTTGCCACGGCCGCCGCCCCGAGCGGCGGGGCGCCGGCGGCGCTCAGCAGGACGCGTCGGCGATCGCGTGAAGGGCGGCCACGAACCCCTCCAGAGAGGCGTCGCGTGCGTCGCTGTGCTTCACGAGGCGCTCGTTCACCGCGATGAGCTCCACGACATCCTGATCCTCGCTCGCGCCCGGGACCCGCCGGAGCTCGTGGACCGCGCGGCTCACGCGCGACGGCGGGTCGAGGCACGCGAGCGCCGAGAGCGCCGCCGTCGCGCCTGCCTTTCGGCCCGCCGCGAGCGCCTCCCGCGCCATCCCGAGGAGGACCAGCGCGAAGGCGACCTGGATCGCCTCCAGGAAGCCGCGCGAGACCTCCTTGCCGCCCTGGCCGGCGTCGCTCCACGCGAACGTCACGAGCTCGCCTATCTCCGAGAAGGCGCGCCTCGACATCAGCGCAGAGAGCGTCTCCAGACCGTGCTTGTCCCAGGCGGCCCGCGTCGTCAGCTGGCGCGCGAGCCACGGGAGCAGGGGATACGCGTCGCCCCCCGCCCGGATCGACCCGAGCGCGATATCCATCAGCGCGGCCCTCGCCACGCCGTGCGCCTCCAGCCAGCCGAGCAGGTTCGCCCGCTCTGCCCCCCGCGGCGTCCGCCGCGCCTTCTCGAGGATCGCGTCCCGCAGCACCGCGGGGAAATGGGGGATATCGACGCTCCAGTCCTCGTCCGAGCCGCGCGCGCGCTCCATCGCCAGGGCGGCCAGCGCGCCGTCGTCGAGCGACAGCACCCCCGCCCGCCGCGCCGCGAGGATCTTCGCGACCGGCAGATCGCGCAGCGCGGGGCGCTCCGCGCCGAGGCCGTCGAGCTCGTCGCCGTCGAGGAGCGGTGGCAGCCCCCGGTAGACCCTGGGCGAGAAGACGAACCCCGGGGCCCACTGCACGGGCTCGCGCTTGCAGCGCGCGAGCACGCGCTCGTAGATCCCCGCCGGGACCTTGCCGCGCACGAGATCCGAGAGCTCGATCCACTCCTCCTCGTCGAGCGTGAGGCGCGGCACGCCCAGCACCTCGTGCTGGAAGTGCGCGGGATCCCGGATCGCGAGCCGGGCGAGCTGCTGGATCACTGGCCCGCTGAAGCCGCTCTCGCACCGCGCCCTCCAGCGCAGGAGATCGGATGTCCCGAGCTCCTCGATGTGCTCGGACAAGAAGGCATGATCGTCCGGATCGAGCGCCGGCTGGCGAAGCACATGAAAGAACGCGACGGGACGGGCACGGCCCCGGTGCGCGCGCACCAGAGCGTCGATTTCCGCCTTTCGCATGGCGCGACCTCATCATCCCCGGCCAGGGAGGCTCGGGGACATCCTTGAGTCTATCGTCGCCTGGCGCTTGCGCGGCCCGTCATGACTCGGCGGTCGGTGGAATGACGGATCCTGTTCCTGACCGGTGTGCCGAGGATAGCGCGAGCGCGCCCTCTGTCAAGATGAGCAGGCGCGGGAGGCTTTTGCCGCGACTTGCCGCGACTTGCCGCGACCGTCGAGAGCGGGTGGCGCGCCTCCGTCACCCTCGTCTGCGCGCGTCACGCCGGCCCGGCGATGAACCGCAGCGGCAGGGCGACCGGGCCGCGCACGGTGAGCGTGCGATTGTAGACGATCTCGCCGGGGCCGCGCTCGACCCGGGGGAAGCGCGCAATCAGCGCTTCGAGCGCCGCGCGGGCCTCCATGCGGGCCAGCGCCGCGCCGATGCAGAAGTGAATGCCGTGTCCGAACTGGAGCCCGCCGTGGGAGCCGCGGTGCAGATCGAACCGGTCCGGCTCGGGGTACTGTCGCTCGTCCCGGTTGGCCGAGGCGACGAGCGCGAGCACCAGCGCCCCGGGCGGCAGCGTCGCCCCGGCGAGCTCGACCTCCCGGGTGGTCAGCCGGGGGACGGACTGGCTCGGACCATCGTACCGGAGCACCTCCTCGAGGAAGAGCGGGACGAGGTCGGGCGCGGCGCGCAGGCGTCGCATCATGTCCGGGTGATCGGCGAGGAAGAGGAGCGCATTGCCGAGCAGGTGGGTTGTCGTCTCCAGCCCGCCCAGCAAGAGGAGGACGAGGAAGTCGACGATCTCGGTGTCCGTCAGCGCCTGTCCGTCGGCCTCGGCGCGGATCAGGTCGCTCACGGTGTCGTCCGCCGGGGCGCGGCGGCGCGCCGCGACGACGTCCCTCAGGTACCCGGTCAGCTCCGCGATCGTCGTCCGGATGCGCTCGGCGTGGGCGGGGGGCTCCGGCCCGGGCGTGACCGAGAGGATGTCGTCGGCCCATCGCTTGAAGTGCCTGCGGAGCCCGTGGTCGAGCCCGAGCACCTCGCCGATGACGAAGGCCGGCAGCGGCATCGCGAAGGCGTCGATGAAGTCGAGCTCTCCCGCGAGGGTGCCCGCGAGCTCCTCGGCGACGGCGCGGACCTGCGGCGCGAGCCGGGCCACGGTGCGCGCCCCGAACGCCCGGTGGATGAGCCCGCGCAGCCGCGTGTGCGCCGGCGGGTCGAGGGCGAGCATCGAGCTGGCGAGCGGGTTGTAACCCACCCAGGGCGGCTGCCACGCCGCCTTGAAGCCGTGCGACGAGAAGAGCTCAGGGCTCTTGAGGACGAAGAGCACGTCCTCGTACCGGCTCACGGCCCACATCCCGCCGGGCTCGACCTGGCAGACCGGCGCCGCGCGGCGCAGCTCGGCGTAGCAGGGATACGGATTCGCTCGAAACTCGGGTGAGAGCACGTCCATCCGATGATGCATCGCAGTTGCCTCCCGGGCCCCTCGGCCGGGCAGCCCCCTCGAGGGCTGCCGCGGGCGAGCGGACCACGGGCGCATCCGAGAGCACCCCGGAGGCCAGGCGGCGAGCGCCGGATTTCACGGCCGCGGCGCGGGATGGAGCGCCGCGCTGGCCGGTCAAGATGACCTGGTGGTCGGTCACTTTGACCGAGCAAAGCCCGGGAGGCAGCGCGCCTCCCGGGCTTCGATCTCGTGATGCCGGCGCTCCGCGCCGTCGATGTCGTCGTCCTACTTGCTGAAGACGAGGACCTTGCCGTCGTCGAAGACCTTGACGGCGACGACATCCTTGAGGTCGACGTCGTTGTCGCTGAGGATGTCGCCGATCTTCACGTTGTTGAGGATGTCGATCCCGTTCAGTGAGTTCTGAAGGCTGACGAGCTGAAGCTTCACGAGCAGGTTGTTCAGCGTGTTGTTCACGTTCACGAGCTCGTCGCCCGACAGGATATCCTCGAGATATACGACCTTGATGTCCTCGGCGTTCACGCCGACCAGCGCGATGATGTCCGTGATCTGGGCGGTGATGAGGCCGACGGCGCTGGTCACGCTCGTGTAGTCCGGCACGTCGGTGGGAGCCGGGGTGGACCACGACGCCAGCGCGGTGGTCGACAGGCTGAGAGCAACGAGAGCAGCGCCAACGCCGGACAGAACGCGAGACTTGATCGACTTCATGTTTGCTTATCCTCGGGTAACAGGTTCGTGGTTTACTTTGAACGTTCGACGAGCGCAGAGCACCGGTTCGTCATGAGCCAGTCGCGAGTCCCATCGATCGATCGCGCGCTCGGGCGGCCCCGTCGGGGGCGCATCCGCTTCGATCGATCTCGACCTAGGGTCGTCAGCCGGCGCTCTCACGCCGGTTTCGGTGCAGCCATGTTGTATCGAGCGGGCTCCGATAACGAAGCCCTCCCGCGCGGCGCGCTGCTGCGAAGCGCCCTGCGCGCTGCAAATCAATGTTCGCTCATGCCGTCCCGGAGCTCACGCGCCCCCTGGAAGAGCCAGTCGGCCCTCGCATTGGAGCTTATTCACGGTTGATGCCAACTCCAGAGTCGACGTCAGGACAGCAGAACCATGAACTAGTTCAATGGCTCTGTTGTCCGGGCGACAAATGTGCCTCACCGGGGCTGTGACGTTGAGACAAGATACAACAGCGCACGCGGAGCCGCGTGGGCTCTTTCGTCGTAGCGCGCTTCTGCCATTGTCGCGCGATGGGCGGGCTCAGCGGTCGTCTCGACCTCCGCTGTGAGCGGCAGCCGGAGCCGGGGATCGTGGGGCGAAATTCGAGATCGCTCGGGGAGGTCCCGCGGGCAGCGCGCGCCGAGGAGCACCCGCAATGGATGACCGCCATCCGCTCGGGCGCGCTGCAGCATGGACGCGACGCTTCGGTTGCAATGCGGAAAGAATCCTCTGCGGTCGTATCTCCGCGGGAGCTCTGTTGCATGCTGGAGCATGCAGTTGCATGCTGGAGCATGCGGTTGCATGCTGGGGCATGCAGACGCGACAGCGGAGCGCCGGCGGTCGCTGGTGCGGCTCGGTCGGGGCGCACCGCTGGCCCGCGGAGCCGGGGGCTCGGAGCGGGCGGGCCACCCGCCCGTCCTGAGGGGCGAAAGGACATGAGGGTAGCGCGGCGCGCGGCGGCTTCGCGACAGGGTAGCACCGTCGATATCTTGCTATGGCAACGAATCGGTGATGCTGCTCTCCAATCGATCCAATCGACTTGCGAGAGCTGTTTGGCACGAGACAAATCGGAACCGGCGATGAGCGCGGCGGACGGGGTAGCGGGCAGATCGCGGGGCCGCCCTCGACCGAGCGCGCGCGGAGGTCTCCTCTCGCGCTGGCCGTCAGATGTCGTGTGGCGCACCTCGAGAGGTGCCGTCCGCGGCGATCGAGCCTCCCGGACGGGCCGTCGAGCGGCGCGGCAGCGCCGGAGGAGCGACGCTCGAATGCCGTGTCCGTGGCCGGTCACCCCGCCGCGAAGCGGGGTCGGAAACGTGCCGTGCATTCGTCCACGCTCGTCCGGGGTCGTCCTGGATGTCGAGGGGAGCGCACATCCGCTTGCGTCTTCCCGCAATCGATTGCGCTTCGATTCCCGCCGTGCCAACTCAATTGGAGGCGACGCGCGCAGCCGCGGGGCTGAAGAGGCAGCGAGAACTTCGATCTTGTCGGCGATCGGGCTCGAAGGAGAGAAAGCAGGCAGCGCTGGCGTGCAAGTTGCGATTCCTCGCGTCAGACGCCCACGTTGAATACGCTCCGGGCCCTGCCCGGGCGCCGCCGTGGAATCATTCGTTCTTCATGAAAGCAAGGTTGGGAAGCGCCATGACCGAACAACGACGAGCGTTCAACCGCAGGCAGTTCTTGCAAGGGATGACCCAGGTCGCCGCGGTCGCCGCCGCGGCGCCCGCGCTCGGCTCGAACCCGTGGAGAGGCAGCACCTGCACGACGCTCACCGCGGGGCAGCCCGAGGACGTGAGCATGAGCTCCGAACGGCTGGAGGACGTCTTCGCGCGGATCCAGCGCCGGGTCAACGACGCCCTGTTCCCGGGCGCCACGGCGCTGATCGCGCGGCACGGAGTCATCGTAGGTCACCGGGCCTTCGGCAGCAAGGTCGCCGGCGCCGACGAGCCGGTGACACTCGACACAATCTTCGACCTGCAGTCGATGACCAAGGTGCTCTCGACGGCCGCGTCGGCGCTCGCGCTCGTGCAGGAGGGGGTGATCCAACTGAGCGATCCGGTGGCCAGCTACCTGCCGGAGTTCGCCGCCAACGGAAAGGGGGCCGTCACCGTCCATGACATGCTCCGTTACTCGGCCGGTCTGCCGATGGACAACCAGTTCCTCGACGAGCCGGACGCCGAGGCCGTGTGGTCGCTGATGGCCGAGACGCCGCTCGAGTACCCGACGGGTACGTCGGTGCTTTACAGCGATCTCACGTACCGCCTCCTCGGTTGCATGATCGAGGCCGCCGCGGGGGAAGATCTCGATACCGTCGCGGGCGGGTGCATCTGGGGTCCTCTCGGCATGAACGACACGATGTACTGCCCGCCCCCGGCGCTCGTCGAGCGCATCGCGGCCACGGGGTACTCGAGCATCCGGGACTGCGTCGTCCGCGGCGACGTGCAGGACGAGCAGGACTTCGCGCTGGGCGGCGTCACCGGCTGCGACGGCGTCTTCTCCACGGCGAGGGACATCGCCGTGTTCTGCCAGATGATCCTGAACGGCGGCGCCTACGGGGGCGCCGAGGTCCTGCGGCCCGATCTGGTCCGCAAGATGAAGAAGAACAACACGCCCCAGGTGACGGCGGCGGCGACCGACACCTCGCCCATCAACAACCTGCTCTACACCCCGAAGGGCCTCGGCTGGGAGCTCTGGACGAGGCGCTTCTCGAACGGCGGCATGCGGCTGTCGCCGCGCTCCTACGGCAAGGCGGGCGGCGCCGGCACGTTCATGTGGGTCGACCCGGATCTGGAGATCATCGGCGTCCTCCTGACCAACCACGGCCTGCCGCAGCCGTTCGACGACATCGGCTGGGCCCGGATGCTCGACAGCATCGGCTGCGCCGAGTTCTTCGACGGCATCATCAACGCGGTTGACGACTGATCGCCCGCGCCGCAGCGCTCCCTCTCCAGCGACGCGGGGCTGCCCGCCCATCAGCACGTCGCCGCCCAAGTTCACTCCTCGTCGCGCGGGAGGTCTGGCCTGCCCGGCCCGATCTATAAAAGGACGGATCGCGCCGGCACCCCAGGCCGGCCTATGCCCCACGGGAGGGAATATCATGCAACTCAAGACCGTGCTCATCGTCGATGATGAGGAGGCAATCCGGGAGACCCTCCAGATGACGCTGGAGCTCGAGGGCTACGAGGTCCATACGGCGGAGCACGGCAGGGCGGCGCTCGAAGCGCTCGAACGGGCGCCGCGGCCCGGCGTCATCCTGGTCGACCTGATGATGCCGATAATGAACGGATGGGAGTTTATCGCCGCCGTCATGCAGGATTATCGGTTCTCGGCGATCCCGATCCTGGTCTTGACGGCCTTTCCCGACAAGGCGGGAGCACTGCCTGCTCAGGGCGTGCTGAGCAAGCCAATCAGCCTGGACGCGCTCCTCGACGTCGTCCATCAGTACTGCGGCTGAACGACTGCGGCTGAACGCCGCGCGACGAGCGAGCGACCCAGCAGGCTTGACACCGCCTGCATGATGCCGCCTTGACCGAGACGCCGGACTGAAGAGCTCAGCCTTCGAATGCCATGTCGGATGCCATGATAGAGAGCTACACCATCACGGAGACGCTGGACGACGAGGTGGCTCAGTCCGAGCAGCGCTCCCCGCACCTCCTCGAACCCAGGCCCGGCCAGTCGACGGCTGCCGTCGTGGCGCGGGCGGAGCAGCTCGACCTCATGGCCGTGCTCCAGGCGTCGCAGGCCATCTCCAGAGAGATCGTCCTCTCGCGCCTGCTCGAAGCCCTGGTGCGCACCATCGTCCAGCAGGCCGGCGCGCAGAGGGGTGTGCTGATCCTCGCCCGCAACGACGAACTTCGCGTCGCGGCGGAGGCGCGCTCGGGACCAGGCGAGGCTCAGGTCGTGCTCGAGGACCGAGAGCTCTCGGCCGCGATGGCCCCCGTGTCGGTCATCCTCCACGTTCGGAGGAGCCGCGAGCGCGTGCTCCTGCGTGACGCGAGCGGGCGGGGTCTCTTCTCCGACGACCCTTACCTCGTCGCTGTGAGCCCGAGGTCGGTCCTGTGCTTACCCATCCCGGGGCGGACCGAGATCGCCGCCGTCTTGTATCTCGAGAACGAGCTCCTCGCCGGGGCGTTCACGCCGAACAAGCTGACGGCGATCGAGCTGCTGATCGCGCAAGCGGCCATCTCGCTCCAGAACGCGATGCTGGTTGCGGATCTCGAGCAGGCCGCGCTCATCGTCGGGAGCAGCCCAGCCGTGCTTTTTCGCTGGATGCCCGGGCCCGAGCTCGTCGCCACGTATGTGTCCGACAACGTGGCGGCCGTGCTTGGCCATCGGCCATGTGACCTCCTCTCGGGGGCGGTGACGTTCTCGTCGTTGGTTCACCCGGACGACCGGGAGCGCGTGATGGGCGAGATCGCCGCCTGCGGGGCGGCTGGTCGCGACCGCTTCGAGCAGGAGTATCGTGTTGTCTGCGGGGACGGGCGCGTCCGATGGGTCGATGACCGGACCGCGATCGAGCGCGACGCCACGGGGCGGATCCGCCATTACCAGGGCTTCCTCGCCGATGTCACCGAGAAGAGGGCAGCAGACGAGCCGCGGCGGCGGAGCGAGGAGCTGCTCCGTGCCATCGTCGACAACACGACGGCGATCGTCTACGCCAAGGATGCCGAGCGCCGCATCCTCACGCTCAACCGCCGGTTCGCGGAGGTGTGGGGCATCCCGGTTGCGGATCTGATCGGCACGACGGGCGACCAGGCGCTCCCCGGGGAGGTCGCCGAGCTGTTCCGGGCGAGCGATCTCAAGGCGATGGCGGCCCGCGCCCCGGTGCAGATGGAAATGACGCTGCCGCAGCCCGACGGCGTGCACACGTACATCTCCCTCAAGGTCCCGCTCTTCGACGCGTCGGGGGTGGTGCACGGCGTGTGCGGGATCTGCACGGACATCACCGAGCGGGTCGAGGCGGAGAAGGAGCGCGAGCGCCTGCTCCGCGAGGCGCAAGAGGCGCTTCGGATCCGGGACGAGTTCCTCTCCATCGCCTCCCATGAGCTGAAGACGCCGCTCACGCCGCTCCGCCTGCACCTGCAGCTGCTCCGGCGGCACCTCGTGGATCCGGCGCTCGCGGCGCACCCCAAGACGCAGAGCTTCTACAAGCTCCTGGAGATATCGAACCACCAGCTGGAGCGGCTCACCAAGCTGGTCGACGACCTGCTCGACGTGTCGCGGATCAGCGCGGGGCAGCTCGCGCTGCAGCTGGAGGACGTCGATCTCTCGTCGCTGGCGAGCGACGCCGCGGAGGGGTTCTGCCAGGATCCCTCCTCCGTGGAATCACGCCTGTCGCTCTGCGCGAGCGAGGCAGTCATCGGCCGCTGGGATCGGTTCCGGATAGAGCAGGTGGTCGTCAACCTGCTCGCGAACGCGGTGAAGTATGGGAAAGGAAAGCCGATCACCGTGAGCGTTCAGCGCCGAGGAGCGCTCGCCGAGCTCCGGGTTGAGGACCATGGCATCGGCATCGCGCGCGAGGTGCAGGACCGGATCTTCGATCGCTTCGAGCGCGTCGTCTCGATCCGGAGCTTCGGAGGCCTCGGGCTTGGCCTGTACATCACCCGCCAGATCATCGAGGCGCACCGCGGGACCATTCGTGTGAGCAGCGCGCCGGGGCAGGGCGCGACGTTCACGGTCGAGCTGCCGATCGGCGGATCGTGAGGGATCGAGTCCGGTCCTTCAGTCCGGATCGAGCGCGTAGACGGCCGTTGTCGTCTGGCGGCCCGTGAGGTTGCGCTCGCCCAGCGCGCGCAGGGGGAAGGCGTCGCCGGCGAGGGCCCTGGTCGCCCCGGAGACCAGCACCTGGTTCGGCGCCGCGATGGCCTCGAGCCGCGAGGCCACGTTCACCACGTCGCCGATCACCGTGTATTCCATCCGCTTGTCGGAGCCGATGTTGCCGACGATCGCCTCTCCGGAGTTCACGCCGACGCCGAGGCGGATCTCGATATCGTATTTCTCGCGCCACTCCTCGTTCGCCGTCTCGAGGAAGCGCATCATGTCCTCCGCCGCCGCGAGCGCGCGGCGCGCGTGATCCGCCTGCGCGAGCGGGGCGCCCCAGACGGCCATGACGCAGTCGCCGATGAACTTGTCGACCGTGCCCCCGTGCCGGAACACGATCTCGGTGAGCATCGAGAAGAGCTCGTTGAGGAGCGCGACCATGCGCTCGGGGTCGCGCGACTCGGCGAGCGGCGTGAAGCCGACCACGTCGGCGAAGAGCACCGACACGGCCGCGCGCTTGCCGCCGAGCGCGAGCGGGTGCTCGCCCCGCACGATCGCGTCGACGACGGCCCTGTCCATGAACCGGCCGAGATCGCCGCGGAGCTTCGCCTCCCGGGCGATCTCCGCCTCGCCCTGCTCGAGATCCTCGGCCATGCGGCCGAGCGAGGCCGCGAGCTCGCCGATCTCGTCGCGCCGCCCCTCGCCGAGCGCGATCTCGCGCCAGCGCCGGGCGCCGATGAGCCGCGCCTGCGCGACGAGGTGGAGGATCGGGCCCGTGACATGGCGGGCGGTGAAGACCGCGAGGACGAGCGCGAGGACGAGCGCGCCGGCGGCGACCGCGAGGCCGCGGCGCCGCATCTCGTCGAGCGCCGCGAAGGCCACCGGCTCCGGACGCCAGATCGCGACCGCCCAGCCGAGGTCGGGCAGCGTCTCGATGGCGCCGATCATCCGCTGGCCACCCTCGTCGTGCGGGCTGAGCACGCTGATCTTGTCGGTCCACACCGCGCCCGGCGGGAGCTTGCCCCAGAGCGGCAAGGCGGAGACGTCGCTGCCCGGCGCGGCGCCCGGCACCCCGAACGCCGCGATCGCCCGGCGATCGTGGCCCGCGATGAGCAGGCGCACCTCGCGGCCGCCGAAGCGGCGCTCGGCGATCGCCGCGAGATCGCGGCCGAGCGCGTCGAGCGCCACCTCCGCGACCACGTAGCCGGCAGGGCCGCGCGGGGAAGGCGGCGGCGCGCCGGCCGGGTCTGCGCCCGCGTCGCCGGAGGGGCGCACGCGGGCCACGAGGAGGCCGCGGGCCGGCCCGACCACGCCGAAGCCGACCCCGCGCTCGTCCGCGAGCCGGCGCAGCGCAGCCGGCGCCGCGGGGACGTCCGCGCCGGACGACGCCTTGCGGATCACGGTGCTGATCCCCGCGTCGGGCACCTCCAGCCGCACCGCGTCGATCAGCGCGCGCGTCGCGACGAGGGCGCGCACCGACGCGACAGCGTCCTCGTCCCGGATCGCGCCGCCCGCGGCATGGCCGAAGATGGCCGCCGCCGCGACCGCGTCGCTCTCGACGTCCCGGACGTGCTGGATCGAGGCCGAGGCCACCTCGGAGAGGACCGCCGCCTGCAAGCTCTCCTCGGACGTCCGCACGGCGCGCCGGTTCACGTCGGCGAGGAGCGTCACGGCGACGGCCACGGGGACGAGCGCGACCCCCGCGAACAGCGCGATCGCCTTCGTCTTGAGCGAGAGCGCCCTCACGAGGAGGCCTCGGCGCGCGGCCGGGTGATGCGGTCATTCCCACCCGCGGCCGGTGGCGGCGAGGGCCGCGCTCCGGCCGCGTCGCGCGTCGGATCACTCAAGCGGGCCGTCCTTCCAGCCGGCCGCGCCCTCGTCCGTGCGCTTGCGGATCTGGAACTCCACCCGGCGGTTCCTGGCCCGGCCGTCGGGGGCGCGGTTGTCGGCGATGGGCCGGCGCGCGCCGAAGCCGCGCGCCTCGAGGCGGCGGGCGTCGATGCCGTGCGCCGTGAGCCACGCGACAACGGCGAGCGCGCGGCGCTGCGAGAGCTTCAGGTTCGCCTGAGCGTTGCCCTGGTTGTCCGTGTGGCCGTCGACCGCGACCCGGGCGATCTCGGGGTGCTCCTCGAGGACCGCCGCGACCTCGGAGAGCAGCTCGAAGCTCTCCGGCTCGATCTCGGCCCTGCCGGTCGGGAACTGGACCTGCTGCAGGATGACGATCTGCGAGCCCTCGATGCGCACCGCGAACGGGCAGCCGTGCGTCGCGCGGTCCTCGCTCGGCTTGCCGCGCTCGTAGGGGCAGGCGTCCGTCGCGTTGGGGATGCCGTCGCCGTCCGTGTCCGCAGGGCAGCCGTGCTTCGACGTGGGCCGCGACCCCGCGCTCCCGGGGGCGCCGTCCGCGGCGGCGCTGCTCACGCCCGGCACGTCCGGGCAGCGATCGTCGACGTCGTAGATCCCGTCTTGGTCCCGGTCCGGCGGGCAGCCGCGCCGGAACGCCGTCCGCGCGCCCGCGGCCGCGGCCGGCGGGCGCGCCTCGCCGATGACCCGGGGGCACGCGTCCTCCGCGTCGGGGACCGAGTCCCCGTCGAGATCGGCGACCGGAGCCGGCGCCCGCGCGGCGCCCCGGTCGCCGCCCGCCCCCGCAGGCGCGGCCGCGGGGGCCCGAGAGGCGGCGGGGGCCGCCGCCGGCAGGACGTCGGCGGCGATGCCGAGCGCCGCGAAGAAGCGCGCCTTCGGCGTGCCGGGCAGCCGCCCGAAGCCGGGGCCGGCGCCCGCGTCCAGCGTGAGCGGGCCCAGCGACCAGCGCGCGGTGAGCAGGAGCTCCGCCCCCGCGCGGCCCGGGACCCGGAGCGCCGACGCCTCGCCGGCGGCGGCCCACACGGAGAGCTCCGACCCGAGCTGCAGCGGGCCTCTGCGGACGCCGGCGCCCGCGGTGAAGAAGACCTCGCTGCCCGTCAGGCTGTCCGCCGAGGCCGGCTGGAACCGGCCCCCCGCCGAGGCCGCCCAGAGGAAGCCCGGGTGCTCCGCCCCCACGATCACCCGCGGCGCGTAGCGCACGGCGCCCGCGCCGGCGAACGCCGACGCGTCGCCGGTCGGCAGCCAGACGGAGAGCCCGAGCGCCGCCGCCGGCCGGAGCCCCTCCTGGGGCAGGAGCGTCACCCTGCCGCCGGCCTGGAGATCGGCGACGGCGGCGCCGCCGGCGGGCGCCGTGACGCGGACGTCCCCGAGCGCGCCGGACGCGCCGCCCTGGTCCAGCACGAACGGCACGTCGAGGTCGAGCTTGACCCGGCGCAGGAGCTCGACGCTCGCGAGCGCATGGAGGATCGCCTGCCGGTCCACCCACGTCACAGCGCCTGCAGGCGCTGTCCCGCGCAGGCTGAGCGGTTGATATGAATAGGAAAGTAGCAGTCCGACCGCCGGCCGGAGCTCGCCGGATACGCCGGCAGAAGGGACGGTGGACAACCCGTCGCCCGCGGGCGCGGGAGCGAGCCTGTCGAGCGCGGTGGCCTCCTGCGCCGCGGCCGGCATGGAAGCCGAGGCGGCGGCGACGAGGAGCGGGGAGGCCAGGAGGGGCGCGATGACGCGCGCCGACCAATACGCCATCGGTCAGCTCGTATCCCATTGCCTGGTCTCTTGCAACGCCGATCTCGATCCGGTAGCGTGCCGCGGGCGTGGCACCGTCAAATGGCCAGTCCGTCGCTGTCGCGGTGCTCCTCGGCTGCGCCAGCCACGTTGGCTACGTCGGCGCGTCGAGCGCCGCAGAGCCGACGCCCGGATATCCAGAGGCGGTCATCCAATGGGGCGTGCAGGGAGGAGAGACGTGCGATCACATCGCAGATGTCCTCTACGGCTCGCCCAGGCACGTTGGGCTGATCCAGCGATATAACCGCGTTGCGTGCGGCCCGGGCACGGCGCTCGCGGAGGGGCTCACGCTCGTCCTCCCCGCCGAGGTGACGTCGATCCCCGACGCGAAGATCCGGTCGATGCACCCGGACGTGCGCGCGCGCCCGGCGGGCGAAGGCTGGTCGCCCGCGACGCCGGGGATGCCGCTCCTCACGAACTCGAGCGTCAACACGCTGGATGAGGGGCGGGCAGATATCGAGTTTGTGGATCGGACTCGGGTGTTGCTCGCGCCCAATACGCTCGTCGTCATCTACGGTACGGCGAGCCGAACCCGGGTATCGAAGACGCCGCCGGCGGCCGTCGAGCTCGCGGACGGCGAGGTGAAGGCCGCGCTCGCCGCGCTGCGCGGCCAGTCGGTCGAGGTCGCCACGGGCGGGGGCGGCCGGGTGAGCGCGTCGTCGCGGGACACCGTGGTGCAGCGGCGCGGGGAGCGCACCACGGTCGCTGTGTTCGACGGCAAGGCGGGCGTCAGCTCGGGCGGCACCTCCGTCGTGGTCCCGAAGGATCATGGTACCCGGTTCGCGGACAGGTCGCCGCCCGCGCGCCCGCGCCCGCTGCCGCCGCCGCCGGCGTGGACGACCGCGGACGCCGCGCCTGTCGCGCTCGCGCCGGGGGGGCTCGGCGTCCTGTCGGCGTCGTGGCAGCCCGCGCCCGGGGCGGCCGGCTACCGCGTCGAGGTCGCGCGCGACCCGGAGCTCAACGACCTCATCGTCCGCGAGGAGGTGAAGCCGGACGTCGTGTCCTTCCGCGCGGAGAAGATGCCGGCCGGCGCCTATTTCCTTCGGGTCCGGGTCATCGATCGGGAGGAGTACCTGGGGGTGGGCGCGGTGCGCACGTTCCACCTCGTCGCCGCGCGGGTCTCGGGGGGCGTCGCCCCGGCGGCGCGGGAGATCACCGCGAACCCGTACGGGGTCATCGAGCTCACGCCGACCCCCGCGCTCGAGCTTTCGCTCGACGACGGGCCGTTCGGCCCGATCCCCGAGCGCATCGACCTCCTCCAGCGCGCCCCGCGCGAGCTCCGGCTGCGCGAGCGGGGCAGCGCCGCGCCCGCGGCGGTGACGTCGCTCCCGGTCCGGTACACGAAGGTGGGCGCGGCGGTCCGGGCTGCGCGCGTGGCGACGGCGGACGGGCAGGCGCTCGAGGCGCGGGTGGAGCTCGAAGGGCTCGCGGGGATCGACGTCGCGCAGCGGGTGGCGCCGCGGATCTTCGCCCACCTGCCGGGCGGGGTGCGCTCCGCCGCGCTGACCGGCGGCGAGCGCGGCGGAGCGCTGATCGCGCGGATCCCGCTGCCCCGGGAGGCGATGCGCCCTGGCGAGCCGCTGCGTGTCCGGATCGACGTGGCGGACGGCCGCGGCGGTGTGCTCGGCACGAGCGACGCCGAGCTGCCCGCCGCGCCGGGGCCGGCGCGAGCGCCGCCGCGGGCGTCCCCGGCGCCCCCGGCCGCGCCCGTGCTGGGCGCGTACCTCCCGCTCCTGCCGGTGTCCGTGGCGGCGGACGTGCTCTGGCTCGCGCCCACGCCGCCCGCCGTGGTCGCCGTCGGCGCGGCCGCGGTGCGCTCCGGCGGCGGCTGGGTCGCTGCGGGGCAGGTGCGCGCGAGCGGCGCCGTCGGACCGCTGGGGTTCGACATCTCGCTGCGCTCGAACCCCGCCGGCGACGGCGAGGGGGTGGGCAGCGCCGGCTGGATCGGCGCGCGCTACCGCGCCCTGCGCCTCGGGCGCTCGGAGCTCGAGCTCGGCCCCACGCTCCGCCTCGGCGTGCCCCTGGCCGACGGGAGCCCGCCTGTCCGCATCGAGCCCGGGATCGCGCTCGGCGGCGCGGCGGGCCGGCTGACGTGGGTGGTCGACCTCGGCGCGCGCCTCCGCGCCGCGGGCGGCGAGGGCGGCGACGGCGGCGCAGCGGGCGGCGGTGAGCTGACCCCGTCGGCGGCGCAGGGCTTCCTCCTGGCGGGCGTGGCGGCCGACGCCGCGTCGTGGCTCCGGCTGCACAGCGCGCTGGATCTGCACCTCGTCCAGCGGGACGACGCGGCGAACGACGGGTTCGCCGGCCTGTCGGCGGGCGCCGAGGCGGGCGGCGCGCTGTTCGGGGCGCTCTCGGTGCGGGTGAGCCCCTGGCGCGAGGCGGGCGAGGGCCCGGTGACGGCGCAGATCGCGGTGGGCTTCCGCGAGGCCTCGCCGTGAGCGCCGACGACGGCGCGCGCCGGCCGCCGGACGGGGACGCCGGCCGCACCGTGCTGAAGGGCGGGCGGGGGCTGGGCACCCGGCCGGCGCCCGATCCTCACCTGTCCACCGGCCGCCTGGCGGGCGCGGAGACGCTCCCCTCGGACGTGCCCGAAGCGGGCCCGTCGCAGCGGATGGGCGTCGGGCGGGTCCTTGGCGGCAAGTACAACCTCGTGCGGCTGCTCGGCGCGGGCGGGATGGGGGAGGTCTACGAGGCGGAGCACGTCCTGCTCGGCGTCCCGGTCGCGGTGAAGACGATGCACCCGCACATCGCGATGCTCCCGGAGAGCCGGCGGCGGTTCCTCCGCGAGGCGCGCGCCGCCTCCAGGCTCGTGCACCGGAACGTGGTCAAGGTGCTCGACCTCGGCGGCGACGAGGACGACGGCGACGAGCTGATCTACCTCGTGATGGAGCTGCTCAAGGGGCAGTCGCTCGCCGCGCGGCTCCGGGCGCCGCGCGAGCTGCTGGGCCTCGCCGAGGCGGCGGCCATCTTCGCGGGCATCCTCGAGGGCGTGGGCGCCGCGCACGCGTCCGGCATCGTGCACCGCGACCTCAAGCCGGAGAACGTGCTGCTCGCGGAGCAGGACGGCGAGCTCGTCGCCAAGGTCGTCGATTTCGGCCTGGCGCACCTCGACGATCCGCTCGACGCCGGCCCGACGCTCACCTCGAAGGACATGGTCGCGGGCACGCCGGAGTACATGAGCCCCGAGCAGTGCCGCTCGCTCGTCGTGGGCCCGAGCTCCGATCTTTACGCGTGTGGCTGTATTCTTACGTCACTGTTGCAAGGCACGCCGCCGTTCTGCGGTCTCCCTGCGGTGGAGCTCATGGCGATGCACATGTTCTCGATCCCGCCGCCGCTGATCCGTCCGCCCGGGGCGCCGCCGGTCCCGCCGCTCCTGGAGCGGCTCCGGCTGGACCTCCTGTCGAAGCTGCCGGAGCGGCGCCCGGAGAGCGCCGCGGCGGCGCGGGCGCGGCTCGATGAGGCGATGTCGCGGGAGGCGGAGGCGCGGCGGCTGCCCGAGCGCAAGGCGGACGAGCCGCTCGGGGGGCGGGGCGAGCGCGCGCAGCCCTGGCCGGACGGCGAGACCGCGCGGCTCGCGCCGGTCCCGGAGCACGCCGTCGCGCTGCTCCGGCTCGCGCCGGCGGGCCAGGGGCTGAGCGAGGCGTGCGAGATCGGGCTCGACGCGCAGCGGATCCACCTGGCCGAGGTGCCCGACGCCGCCGCGCTCGTCGCGTCGGGGCTCGGCGTGGCGGTGATCGACGCCGGCGCCGACGTGGACGCCGCGTGCGCGCTGCTCGAGGCGCTCGGCCGCGCGGCGCCCGGCCTGCGCGCTGTCGTGTGCGCGGCGGGGCTCTCCTCGGACAGGATGAACGCGCTCGTCGCGGCGGGTGCCGCCGATGTGGCGCGGTATCCGGTGGCGCCGGACGTGCTGTCGCGCAAGATCGCGCGGGTCGTGCGCCGCGGGCGCTAACGTGCGGCGCGGGGCGGCAGCAGTGGCCGCGCGCCGCGCAGGCGAGCGACCAGGAGCTCATGGCCGCCCGAGAGGAGGCTGGGCGTGAGCCGCCGGGGTGGATGACCGCAAGGCGGTCAGCGCGGCTTGGTAGACGGTCTGGAAGCGAGCCTGCTCGGGCGCGAGCTCGGCGGCGCGTTTCAGCGGCTCGAGCGCTTGGTCCTGGTGGCCTTGCCGGACCAGGGCGAGGCCCAGCGAGTGGAGCAACTCGGCCTGCTCGGGGAGGCGGGTGATGCCGCGCCGAAGCAGCGCGACGCCGTCCGCGTCGCGACCGAGCTCGCGATAGAGGTCGGCGAGGTTCACGTAGGTGGGGACGTAGCCGGGCTCGATGCGAAGCGCGGCGAGGTAGGCCTGCTCGGCGTCGCGCGGCTTGCCCGTGCGGGTGAAGATGAGGCCCAGGTTGTTCTGGGCTTCGGCTCGATCGGCGTGGAGGGTTTGCGTGGCGATGTACTCGCGCAACGCTCCGTCCAGATCCTGCGCGGCGCGCTCGGGCAAGGCGCCGAGGTCGACGCCCGCAAGCACGCGCGCGGCTTCGACGCGCACACCGCGCACGGGATCGGCGAGGAGCGGCGCGGCGACGGCCGCGATGCGACGAGGGTCGTAGCTCTCCAATGCGCTGAGCGCAGCGCGCCGTAGCAGCGGGTCGGGATCGGCGAGCGCCGAGCGGAGGACGGCGAGCGACGCGGCCGTCGGGGCGGCGCGCAGCGAGGCGAGCGCGGTGGCGCGCGCGATGGCGGGGTTGGCGCGGTCGGTCGCGAGCCGCTGGAGCTCGGCGGCGACGGCCGGGTCGCCGGGCGCGGTACGCGCGAGAGCGAAGACCTCGGTGGTTGTCTGGTAGCTCTGCGCGGGGCGGCCGAGCCAGGCTCGCACGGCGTCGGCGGCCCAGCTCGCGGGCTTTTGCGCGTGGCAGTCGGTGCATGTGTTCGGGATCCCGAGGCGGACCGAGAGATCCGGCCGAGGCACCCGGAAGCCGTGATCGTGACGGACGTCGACGCCCATGTACGTGCGCGCCGGCATGTGGCAGTCGACGCAGCGCGGAGCGGCGGGCCCGCTGGGCGTGACGCTGCCGTTCGCGGCGTGGTGGTGATGCTCGGGGACATCGAAGCGCGCCGGTTCGTGGCAGGACGCGCACAGGCCGTTGCCCTCGGCGCGCAGACGGCCGGCGTGCGGCTCGTGGCAGTCGCTGCACGTCACGCCGGCGTGCGCCATCTTGCTCTGCTGGAACGAGCCGTAGGTGAAGACTTCGTCGCTCATCACGCCGTCGGGCGTGTAGGAGGGCGCGGTCAGCAGCTCGAGCGCGACGCTGTCGAGCAGCGGGGCGCCGTGCCGGAGCGGCTGCGAGAGGGTCTCCCGGCGGCTGTGGCAGAACGCGCACGTGGCACTTTCGGTGCCGCTCGAGGGGCTCTTGCCACGCTGCGCGGTGCCGCTGGGCAGCCGTGTCCACGTGGCGCCCTGACGCTCGTCGAAGCGCACGTCGAGGCCCTTCGAGGGGTCCGGCGTCCGAGCCTGGGTCCAGTCGAGGTGGCGCGCGCCGCCGCCGTGGCAGCCTTCGCACCCGACGCTGATCTCGGACCAGGTGGTGGTAAAGTGATCAGCGGCCGCGTCGTACCCTTTCGTGACGTGCGTCGAGTGGCACTCGGCGCACATGTGATTCCAGTTCTGGCTGGCGGCGGTCCAGTGCAGCACGTCGCCGGCGCGAACGCTGTCGCGCTCCTGCAGGTGGTACCAGCGCTGCCCACCGCGTGCTTGGGGGCGCGAGTCCCACGCAAACGGCAGCACCTGCAAGCGTCCGCCCGGGCCGGCAACGAGGTACTGCTGGAGCGGTTCGACGCCGAAGGTGTACAACACCTCGTAGCGGTGCAGCTGGCCATCGGGGCCGTCCGTGGTGACCCAGTATCTTCCGTCCTGATAATCGAAGCGGTGGACCAGCCCAGCGTAACGCAGGCGCGCCCCCCCGAAGTTCCCGAGCACGGTGGCGGCGCTCGCGTGCTGCATGGCCCGCGCGTGCTGGGACCCCTGCCACGCGGCGTGCTCTTCGGCGTGGCACGGTGCGCAGCGGTCGCTGCCGACGAAGCCGGCCGCTGCGCGCTCTGGCGAGTCCTCCGCCGGGCTCACCCGCTTTGCGGTACCCGACGAGGCCTCCGCGGCGTCGCCGTGCGCCGCCCCGGGTTTCGCCCCCGGAGCGCTCGCCGTGGAGGCGTCGGCTGGCGTGAGGGAGGATGTGCTCGTGGGCGCGCGCCAGACCACGACCGCGGCGAGCGCCAGGGTCAGGACGGCGAGGGGCCACCAACGAACGAGTCGGGAATCGGCCATGAGCGGAGCGGAGGCAAGCACCGCCGCGAGACTCGGGTCGTGCAGAGACGCCCGGGTCTCGCGCGCGGCAGGGGGCGCGGTTACTCGGTGAGGATGACTCCGCGGTCGGTCGCGTACTGCGTCCACGCGGCGGCGAGCTCGGCCGCCACCTCCGGATGAGCCGCGGATACGTCGTTGATCTCGCCGCGGTCGGTGGCCAGATCGTACAGCGTCCAGGCGCGCGGCGTCGGGCCATGAGGCGCGCCGAGCCACAGCAGCTTCCAGTTGTCGCGGATCACGTAGCGGTGGTTGCCATGCTCCCAGATCAACCTCTCACCGGGCGCGCGCACGCTGGTCGCCCGATCTTCGAGCGCCGGCAGGATCGAGTGCCCGCTGATCGGCTCGACGGCCCTGTCCTTGTAGGTGCTCCCCGGATCGGGCACACCGGCCAGCTCGAGCACGGTCGGCAGAAAATCGATCACGTGCGTGGTTCCGTCGAACTGCGGCTTGGCCTGGTGCTGTCCCGGCAGCCGTGCGATGGCCGGAACGGCGATGCCGCCTTCGGTCGTGTAGCTCTTCCACAGCCGGAACGGCGTGGCGCTCACCTCGGCCCAGCGGGGGCCGACGCCGATGTACGAACCCGGTCGACCGAGGTTCTCGAGTGTGTTCACCACCGGCCCGGAGCGGCTCGGGTCGCTGGCGGCGAAGCCCTCGCGACTGCCGCCTTCCGCGCCGTTGTCGGACTGGAAGAAGATGAAGGTGTTCTCGTACTCGCCGACCCGCTTGAGGTACTGGATCAACCTGCCGATGTTGGCGTCGAGGTTCTCGACCATGGCGGCGTAGATCTCCATGCGCCGCGCTTCGTAGATCCTCTCCTCCGGCGCCAGCTCTTCCCAGGTCTTCGGGTTGCTGCCGCCGCTCGGCAAGCGGGGATTCGGCGTGAACGATTCGGGGATGACGCCGCGGCTCTTGAGCCGCTCGAGGCGCTGCTCGCGGATGGCGTCGTAGCCCGCGTCGTAGCGGCCGCGGTACCTGTCGATGTACTCGGGCGGAGCCTGAAGCGGCCAGTGCGGCGTGGTGTACGTCGCGAACGCGAAGAACGGCTTGCCGTCGGCGCGGTTGCTCTCGATGTACTGGATGAGCTTGTCCGTGTAGAGCTCGGTCGCGTAGAAGCCGCGCGGCGGCTGCGTGTACACACCGTCCTCGCGATAGAGCCGAGTCTGCGCGGTCGTCGGTGGGTCGAGGTACTCGTTGAAGAACGTCGCCACGCCGCCGAGCAGGACGTACGATTTCTCGAAGCCGCGCGCCGCCGGACTCTGATCCTCCTCGTCGCCGAGGTGCCACTTGCCGGCGATGTACGTATGGTAACCGGCGTCTTTCAGGAGCTCGGCCACGGACAGCGCGTTGCCGGTCAGGTGGCCCTCGTAGCCGGGCTGCCCTGCTTGCGGTCCACTGCCACCGCCCATGCGGCCCAGCCCGACGGAGTGGCTATAGGTGCCGGAGACCAGCATCGCGCGGGTCGGCGCGCACAGCGATCCGGAGCGGTGCCCGGTGAGGATGCGGCCTTCGGCGGCGAGTGTATCGAGGTTCGGGGTGCTGATCTCGCCGCCGAACGCGCCGAGGTCCGAGAAGCCGAGATCGTCGGCCACGATCGTGACGATGTTGGGCAACTCGGCGCCCGTACCGCCCCCGCCCGTACCGCCCCCGCCCGCAGCACCTCCGCCCCCGCCCGCACCGCCCGAGCCCGCAGCACCTCCGGCCCCGGCAGCGCCGCCCGAGCCCGCAGCACCGCCGGCCCCGGCAGCGCCGCCCGAGCCCGCAGCACCGCCGGCCCCGGCAGCGCCGCCCGAGCCCGCAGCACCGCCGGCGCCTTCGCCCGCCGCGCCAGCTTCGCCGGAGCTGCCTCCGCCGCCGGCGCCGCCCGTGGCGTTGCCGGTGCTGCTCGTGGAACCGCCCGACCCGCCGCTCGAGCTGCCGGTCCGACCGGCGCTGCCACCGCTGCCCGCGTCGTCGTCGCTCTCGCAGCCGATCGGGCCGAGTAGCGTGGCGAACAACCAGGGCCCGCTCGCGAGCGCCGAACCAATCCACCGGTGACGTTCGAAGAACCGCTTCATACCTGTCTCCTTGGGGAGTGCTGGAAGCGCCGCATGCCGGAGTCGAACGTCGTCGGAAGCGAGGTTCCGCCGTCCTCCCGAAGGGACGCCTCGGTTCGCGCACCGACAAAAGCTCGGCCGGGCGCGCCACGAGAAGGGCGGACTCTGACGGTGATGAGCCCCGTGGCTCGGCCGTCACGACGAACGGCAGCGTGACGCGTCGCCGTGGACGCGGGTGCGCTGCCTCGCTGTTCTCCTCGCCGCAGCTCGCGCCGCGGCGCATGCGGCTAACTACAGCAAGAACGACAGGTGCTCGTTCGGCAGCACGCGCCTGGGGCCCCCGGGCGGGCACCGAGCGTCCGCGTGGCTACGAGGAAAGGATGCATTCGTCCGTTATGACAGACGACATGGCGTTATACAAGAAAATTCGCGCCAAGGAGCCGTGGATCGACATGCTGAAGGCGTCAACCCGCTCACTGCTGCCTGCTCGTCACGTCGGGCCTCGTGCTGGCGCTCGCATCCCTTGTTGCTCGTCGTCGGCGATGCCGGCGAGGCGCTCACCCCGGCGCCGGCGCCCGAGCACAAGGCACCTGCCATCGAGTCCGTCAACGCGAGAGAAGTTCAAGCCGTGCCCCAGGAATCGTTCGTGAAAACCAGGAACGCGGCGAATCGGCTGGCCAACGTGTGCCCGACAGGAGCCCGGGCCAGGTGGTACGAGGCCGCGCGACGTGGTAAGGGCGCTGGCCGCAGGGTCCGAGCGAGCGCCTGGGTCCTGCTCTCCCAAAATCCCGGAGGATCCGACGGATCGCGAGGGGTCGCCCCTGCGGAATCGTCCTGCCCGTGTCCCGGGCTCCGCTCGGCGGCCTGCGTTCGGTGCTCCTCGGGTGCCGGCGCGCTTGACTCCGACAGGCGGGGGTTCTATTGCATTCGCGCATCTAGATACAGGGATACATGGGTCTTTCCGAGTACATCGAGACGCTGAGCCTCCTCGGGGACGAGAGCCGGATACGGCTGTGCGTGCTCCTCCGCGAGCGCGAGCTGCGGGTGACGGATCTGGTTCGCGTGACGGGCATCGCGCAGTCGCGCGTCTCGACGCACCTCGGGCGGCTCCGCGAGGCAGGGTTCGTCCGCGACAGGCGCCAGGGGCCGCAGTCGTTCTATGCGCTCGCGGTCGATACCCTGCCCGGGACCGCGAAGGCCCTCCTCGATGAGGCCACGAAATCGGCCGACCCGACCCTGGAAGGCGACCAGCGGCGCCTCCTGGAGCTCGACGCCGAGCGGCGCGGTGGCCTCCCGGAGTCCTTCGCCGGCGAGATGGAGAGACACTACTCCCCGGGCCGCACCTGGCAGTCGCTCGCGGTCGGCATCGCCGCGTTGCTCCGCCTCGGCGACGTCCTCGACGTCGGCTCGGGCGACGGCGCGGCGGCCGGCTCGCTCGCGCCTTACTGCCGCTCGCTCACCTGCATCGACTCGAGCAGCCGGATGATCGCGGCCGCGAAAGAGCGATTCTCGACCCAGCCCCACGTCCGCGTCCAGGTCGCCGATGTCCACGATCTGCCGTTCCGAAAGGCCTCCTTCGACTCGGTCCTCGTGTTTCACACGCTGACCTACGCCGAGCAGCCGCCGCAGGCGCTGGAAGAGTGCGCCCGCGTGCTCCGCCCAGGCGGACGGCTGGTGATCCTGTCGCTCGACGCGCACCAGCAGCGGGAGGTCACCGCGCCCTACGGCGAGCGCCACCCCGGCTTCTCGCCCTCCGACCTCCGCGCCATGCTCACCCGCGCGAGGCTCGATGTCGTCGTGTCCGACGTCGCCTGCCGCGAGGCGAAGAAGCCACATTTTCAGGTCGTGCTCGCCATCGCCGACAAGCCGACCCCGGATCCCTCCAAGAGCGCCAAGCGAGGCTGATCATGATGTCCAACAACCCCACGCCTCCCCTTCATCCACTCCAGAAGCTCCTCCAGCGCCGCATCGCCATCATCGACGGGGCGATGGGGACGACCATCCGCACCTACGGGATGAAGGAGGCGGACATCCGGGGCAAGCGATTCGCGGATTCGAAGAAAGACCTGCTGAACAACGGCGATCTGTTCACGCTCACGCAGCCGGAGATGATCTGCGATATCCACCGGCGGTTCCTCGAGGCCGGCGCGGACATCATCGAGACGAACACCTTCGGCGCGACGAGCATCACCCAGAGCGAGTTCTTCGTGGACGACCCGCGGGAGCACGGCGGGCGGAAAGATCCAGCCTTTTATCAAAGGATCATCGACGACCCGTTCCTCAACGACCTCTCCTGGGAGATCAACGAACAGTCCGCGCGGCAGTGCCGCGAGTGGGCGGATCGCGTGGCGAACGTCGACGGGCGGCAGCGGTTCGTCGCGGGCGCCATCGGCCCGCTCACCGTCTCCCTGTCCAACTCCCCGGACGCCGACGACTCCGGTTTCCGCGTCGTGACGTTCGATCAGGTGAAGGAAGCGTACGTCCACCAGATCCGCGCCTTGATCGCCGGCGGCTCCGACGTGCTGCTCGTCGAGACCATCTTCGACTCGCTCAACGCGAAGGCCGCGCTCGTCGCCATTCGAGAGGTGTTCGACAAGGACGGCAAGACCCTGCCGGTGATGATCTCGGCGGCGGTCGGGCGCGGCGGAGAGACGATGATCTCGGCGCAGACGGTCGAGGCATTCTGGACCGCGGTGAAGCACGTGAACCCGCTCGCCGTCGGGCTGAACTGCTCGCTCGGCCCGGACCTGATGTATCCGTTCCTGTCCGAGCTCTCGGAGAAGTCCAGCGCCGCGATCTCCTGCTACCCGAACGCCGGCCTGCCCAACCCGCTCTCGCCCACGGGCTTCGATCTGGAGCCGCCGGACATGGCGCGCCACATCAGCGGCTTCGTGGAGGCGGGCCTCCTCAACATCGCCGGCGGCTGCTGCGGCAACACGCCCGAGCACATCGCGGCCATCGCCAAGGCGCTCGCCGGCAAGCCCCCGCGCGCCCTCACCCCCAAGGCCTCCCCTGACACCTCGCCCGGCGGCGCGCCCTCGTCCGGCCCGCCGCTCCCCCTGCGCCTGTCCGGCTCGCAGCCGTTCACGCAGCAGCCCGGCGTTTACATGATCCTGGGCGAGCGCACAAACGTCTCCGGGTCGCCGAAGTTCGCGAAGCTCATCAAGGAAGGGAAGTTCGAAGAAGCGGTGAGCGTGGCGCGCCAGCAGGTCGAGAACGGCGCCAACGTCATCGATATCTGCATGGACGAGGGCATGATCGACGGCGTCTCCGCGATGACGCGCTTCTTGCTGCTCCTGGCCAGCGAGCCCGAGGTGGCGAAGGTCCCGTTCATGGTGGACTCGTCGAAATGGGAGGTCATCGAGGCAGGCCTCAGGTGCATGCAAGGCAAGGGCATCGTGAACTCCATCTCCCTCAAGGAGGGTGAGGCGAAGTTCCGCGAGAACGCGAGGACCATCCTCAAGTACGGCGCCGCCGTCGTGGTCATGGCCTTCGACGAGCAGGGGCAGGCCGCCACCTACGAGGACAAGATCCGGATCTGCAAGCGCGCGTATGACATCCTCGTCGACGAGGTGGGGTTTCCTCCCGAGGACATCATCTTCGATCCGAACATCCTCACGGTCGCCACCGGCATGGAGGAGCACAACAACTACGCCGTCGACTTCATCGAGGCCACCCGCTGGATCAAGGGGAACCTGCCGCACGCCAAGGTCAGCGGCGGCGTGTCGAACATCTCGTTCAGCTTTCGCGGCAACAACCGGGTGCGCGAGGCCATGCACTCGGCGTTCCTCTACCATGCCATCCAGGCCGGCATGGACATGGGCATCGTCAACGCGGGCATGCTCGAGGTGTACGAGGAGATCGAGCCGGAGCTCCGCGAGCTCGTCGAGGACGTCCTGCTCAACCGGCGTCCGGACGCCACGGAGCGGCTGGTCGATTTCGGCGAAGCGCTGAAGGCCAAGAGCGCCGGCGCCACCGCGACCGAGAAGAAAGAAGAGGAGTGGCGCAAAGGCACCGTCGAGGAGCGGCTGTCGTACGCGCTGGTCAAGGGCATCGACACGTACATCGATGTCGACACCGAGGACGCGCGCGCCAAGCTCGGTCGCCCGCTCTCCGTGATCGAGGGCCCGCTGATGGATGGAATGGGCGTCGTCGGAGATCTCTTCGGCGCCGGCAAGATGTTCCTGCCGCAGGTGGTGAAATCGGCGCGCGTGATGAAGAAGGCCGTCGCGTACCTCACGCCGTTCATGGAGGCGGAGAAGGCGGCGATGGCCGCCGCTGGACAGGACGTGAAGGCGCAGGGGAAGATCGTCCTCGCCACGGTGAAGGGCGATGTCCACGACATCGGCAAGAACATCGTGGGCGTCGTGCTCGCGTGCAACAATTACGAGGTGATCGACATGGGCGTCATGGTCCCGTGCGAGAAGATCCTCGAGCGCGCCAGGCAGGAGAAGGCGGATCTGATCGGCCTGAGCGGGCTGATCACGCCGTCGCTCGACGAGATGATCCACGTCGCCCGCGAGATGGAGCGGCAGAACTTCAAGCTGCCGCTCTTGATCGGCGGGGCGACGACCAGCAAGGCGCACACCGCCGTGAAGGTGGCCCCGCATTACAGCGAGCCGGTCGTGCATGTGGTCGACGCGAGCCGCGCCGTGCCCGTCACGACGAGCCTCCTGAGCGAGGAGGGCAAGCCGGCGTTCGTCGCCCAGCACCGCGCCGAGTACGAGAGGCTCCGGCAGATTCACAGGGCGCCGAAGCACAAGCTGGTCCCCATCGAGGCCGCGCGCGCGAACCGGACGCGGATCGAATGGCGCGCCGAGGACCTGCCGGTGCCCGAGTTCACCGGCGCGCGCGTGCTCGAGGACTTCCCGCTCGCCACCTTGCGCGAGTACATCGACTGGACGCCGTTCTTTCACACGTGGGAGCTGAAGGGCGTCTATCCGCGGATCCTGGAGCACGCCAAATACGGCGAGCAAGCGCGCCAGCTCTTCTCCGAGGCGAACGCGCTGCTCGACAGGATCATCGAGGAGAAGCTGCTGACGGCGCGCGGCGTGTATGGCTTCTTCGCCGCGAGCGCCGTGGGCGACGACGTGGAGGTTTACACGGACGGGACGCGCAAGGCGGTGCTCGATCGATTTCACTTCCTGCGCCAGCAGACGGCGAAGGAGAACGGCGAGCCGAACCGGTCGCTCGTGGATTTCATCGCGCCCAAGGAGACGGGCCTCCCGGACCACATCGCCGGCTTCGCGGTGACCTCCGGGATCGGCCTGAAGGCGCTGTGCGAGCGGTTCAGGGCGAGCTACGACGACTACAACGCCATCATGGCCGAGGCGATCGCGGATCGCCTGGCCGAGGCGTTCGCCGAGTGCCTTCACAAGCGGGTGCGCGACGAGTGGGGCTATGGCCGGCAGGAGGACCTGACCAAGAGCGAGCTCATCGAGGAGAAATACCGCGGCATCAGGCCCGCGGCGGGGTACCCTGCGTGCCCGGATCACACCGAGAAGGGCACGCTCTGGCGGCTGCTCGACGTCGAGAAGAACACCGGCATCCAGATCACCGAGTCGTTCGCGATGTGGCCCGGCTCCAGCGTGAGCGGCCTGTATTTCGCGCACCCGCAGGCCCGGTACTTCAGCCTGGGAAAGATCGATCGTGACCAGGTGGTCGACTACCACGTGCGCAAGGGCATGACCGTCGCTGAGGTCGAGCGCTGGCTCGGCCAGAATCTCAACTACGACGCTTCAAGCTAGAACACCAATCATGTTGAAATCCCGAGAATTTTCACAGGGAGGCGAGGAGGCGGGGAGGAAGAAAAAAAAGAATCTCTCCCTCTCGCCGTCTCTCGCTCCCCGCCTCCTCGCCTCCCTGTGAAAATTCCTGCTTTTTTCGGGGTTTCAGCCCGTTTGTCGCTCTAGCACCTCTGGGCGCGAAAGAAGCTGACGGTTCAGGTCGAGCCGGTCCGCGCGTTTCATCCTCATCTCCGGCGCCGGCGGTCCCGCCGGTGTGGAGCTCGGACATCCGTCCGTCCCCGCCGCGCGCGACGAACAGGGCCTCTTCGCTCTTCGGGCGGCGGGGCAGCTCGGCATGACCTCGCCCGCCGGTGTGCAGCCCGAGCCCAGCGGCCTGCTCACCCGCGATCCCGGCCCTCGCGCGCAGTGCAGTTTGCACCGGTCGACCCCGCCAACACCTCCTGGCCCCGCGCTTGTATCCGCGTCTCGCTCAGTCCAGCGGCGGGTCGGTTCGACCCGCGAGAGACGCGGGGGAGTTCATGGATCGGTCGGCGGGCGCGCCCCTCTGCGGGCGCCTCTCGCTGCGCCCGCTCGCCGAGCGGCCGCGGTGCAGCATCATCATTCCCTGTTACAACGAGGAGCGCTACATCGAGGACGTCCTCCGCTGTGCCCTGAAGCAGCGTTATCCACCCGATCTTCTCGAGATCTTCGTCGTCGACGGCGGCTCGAGCGACAGGACGCGCGAGATCGTCGCCCGCGTCGCGGCGGAGGACCCGCGCGTGACGCTCCTCCACAACCCAGCCCGGATCCAGGCCGCGGCGATGAACCTCGGTATTCGCCGATCGCGAGGCGACGTGATCGTCCGGATGGACGCGCACGCCGACTACGCCGGCGACTACGTGGCCGCGTCGGTCGCCGCGCTCCGGAGGACCGGCGCGCTCAACGCGGGCGGCGCGGCGCGGCCGCGCCACAGGAACGGCTTTCAGCGGGCGCTCTGCGCTGCGCTCTCGAGCCCCCTCGGCGTGGGCGGCTCGGCCTACCGCGACCCGTCGCGCGAGGGATTCGTCGAGTCCGTCTTCAACGGGGCCTTCCGGCGCGAGGCGTTCGAGATCGCCGGCCTCTACGACCCGGCCGCGATCACCAACGAGGACGCCGAGCTCAACCAGCGCATCATCGAGGCCGGCGGCGCGGTCTACCTGTCCCGGGAGATCGTCGCGTACTACTATCCGCGCTCGTCCCTCCCGGCGCTCGCGCGGCAGTATTTCGCCTACGGCAAGGGGCGCGCCCGCACGCTGCTCCGCCGCCGGAGGCTCCTGTCGCTCCGGCCGATGCTGCCGTTCTTCCTCGTGACGGCCCTCGCGCTGCTCGCGCTCGCGTCCGCGCTCCTGCCGTCCGTCCGCCCCGCGCTCGCGCTCGCGTCGCTCGCCTACGCCGCGCTCGTGATCGCGGCGTCGCTCCGGCTCGCGCTGCGCGCCTCGCCCCGCGATTTCCCCTGGCTCTGCGCCATCTTCCCCACGTTGCACGCCGCGCACGGGCTCGGGTTCTGGGCCGGCCTGCTCCGCGGCGCGCGCGACCGCGCTGGACGGCGCGCGGAAGGCCGCCTGCCGACCTCGTGATGCGCGCGGGCGGCGGCGCGATCGGCGCGGCGATCGCCGGGCGCCGCGGCGCGCGCCGCCGGGGGGCGCGTTGATTGACAGCGCTCGCTTTGGTATGGTCGCGCGGTGAGCGTGCGCGGGATGTCGTTTGCCTCGTTCTCCTCGGTCGCCGCCGGGCTCATCGAGCTGTCCCGCTGGTGCCACGAGCGCGGCTGGACGCCGGCCACGAGCGGCAATTTTTCCGCCCGGCTCAGCGAAGACACCTTCGCGATCACGGCGTCCGGGCGGCCCAAGGGCGCGCTCGGCCAGTCGGACATCGTGGTCGTCAACGCGGAAGGCCGCCTGACAGGACCGTCCGCGGGCCGCCCCTCGGCCGAGACGGCGCTGCACTGCCAGCTCTACCGGCGCTCCAGCGCGATCGGCGCCGTCGCGCACACCCACTCGCGGGCCGCGACGGTGCTCTCGCGCCGGTGCGCGCACGAGGGATACGTGACCCTCGCGGGCTACGAGGTGGCGAAGGCGCTCTCCGGGGTGGCGACGCACGACCGCGCGGTGCTCCTCCCCGTCTTCGTCAACACGCAGGACATCCAGAAGCTGGCCGAGGACGTCGAGGCGTTCATGTCGGCGCACCCGCCGGTGCACGGCTACCTCATCGCGGGCCACGGGCTCTACACGTGGGGCTCGGACATCGCCGACACGATCCAGCATATCGAGGCGCTGGAGTTCATGCTCGACTGTGCGCTTCTGGAAGGGAGGATCTCATGAGCCTGCTGCGGGTTTACCGGGAGAACGATCCCACGAGGGCCGAGGAGCACACGACGTTCGAGGACATCGTCCGCGTCGCCGCCGCGTCGCAGATCCGCTTCGATCGCTGGGCCGCCGAGCGCCCGCTGCCGCCTTCGGCGGCGCCGGAGCAGGTGCTCGAGGCGTACGCCGGCCCGGTGAAGGAGCTCTCCGATGCGTGCGGGTTCGTGACGGCGGACGTGATCTCGGTCTCGCCGAGCACCCCGAATCACGCGGAGATCCGGCGGAAGTTCCTGGACGAGCACATCCATTCCGAGGACGAGGCGCGCTTCTTCGTCGAGGGGCGAGGGCTGTTCTGCATCCACCAGGGGGAGCGCGTGCTCTCGTTCCTCGTCGAGAAGGGCGATCTCATCAGCGTTCCGGCCGGGACGCGGCACTGGTTCGACATGGGGCCGGCGCCCTCGTTCACCTGCATCCGGTGGTTCTCGGACCCGAGGGGGTGGGTCGCCGAGCACACCGGGTCGGACATCGCGTCGCGCTTCCCGCGGCTTTCGGCGTGAGCGTGGCGGCGATCCCTGCGCGCGCGGTGCTCGTCGACATCGAGGGGACCACGACCGACGTGCGCTTCGTCCACGAGACGCTGTTCCCGGTGGCGCGCCGGGATCTGGCCGCGTACGTGTCGGCCCACGCCGGGAGCCCGGAGGTCGAGGCCGCCCGGAGCGCGGTGGCGCGCGAGCGGGGCGCGGGCGAGCAGGCGGTGAGCGACGGCGAGCTCGCGGCGGCGCTGCTCGCGTGGATCGACGAGGATCGCAAGGAGACCACGCTGAAGTCGCTGCAGGGGAAGATCTGGCGCCGCGCCTACGAGTCGGGGGGGCTCCGGAGCCACGTGTACGCGGACGTGGAGCCGGCGCTGCGGCGGTGGCGGGACCTCGGGGTGACGCTCGCCGTGTTCAGCTCCGGGTCGGTCGAGGCGCAGAAGCTCCTGTTCCGGCACACGACCTCGGGGGACCTGACAGGCCTCTTCACGGCGTTCTTCGACACGACGACCGGGCCGAAGCGGGAGGCGGGCGCTTACCAGCGGATCGCGGAGGCGCTCGGGCTGCGCCCGGGAGAGGTGCTGTTCCTGTCCGACGTGGTGGCCGAGCTCGACGCGGCGGCGGCGGCAGGGGCGCGCACGGTGCAGCTGATCCGGCCGGGGACGGCGCGGGAACCGGAGAGCCGGCATCCGGTGGCGGAGCGGTTCGACGAGATCGCGGTGGAGCCGGGGTAACGGGGGGCAAGCCTGGGGGGTGCAGTCACGTGCCCAGCGAGGTCTCCCATGAAGTCGGTAAGTCAGGAAGATCATTAGAGTTTTCTTCCCGCCTCCCCGCCTTCATGTTCAAATGCCTGCACCACCCGAGCCTGCGCTGTGCGACCGCCGCGAGACGGCGCTAGCCTCCCTGCATGTCCGTCACCCTTCCGGCAGTCCGGACGCTGCAGCCCGAGCGCGCCACCCTCGCGGACTGGCTCGCCGAGCCCGACGATCGGGGAGCAGAGCTGCTCCACGGCCGGCTCGTCTACAAGGCGCTCCCGAGCCCGGAGCACGGACGCGCGCAGCGCAAGCTGGGCGCCTTCCTGGACGCGTTCGACGGCCGGCTGGGCGAGGGCGGGCGGCCCGGCGGCTGGCGGCTCTCGACCGAGGTCGACCTCGAGCTCGCCGGCGAGGGGGTGCGGCCCGACCTCGCCGGCTGGCGGCGCGACCGCGTCCCCGCACTCCCCAAGGCACCCCCGGGCGGCGCGGTTGCCGAGCGCCCCGACTGGGTCGCCGAGGTGCTCTCTTCCTCGACCGCCGCCCGCGACCTTGGCGACAAGCGGACCATCTACCACACGGCCGGCGTCGGCCATTACTGGGTCCTCGATCCGGCCAATCGGATCCTGATCGTGTATCGCTGGGCGCACGAAGGCTACCTGTTCACCCTGAGCGCCGGCGCGGGCGCGCCGGCGCGCGCGGAGCCGTTCGAGGCGCTGGAGCTCCGGGTCGGGCTCCTGTTCGGCGACGAGGACGAGCCGGAGGCAGGCGCCTCCCGGCCGTGACAGCGGGCGTGCTCGGCTCACCTCGAGCCGCTGCCGGAAGCGCCGGCGACATCCATCACAGCAGTCCGGCGCCGACCCAGAGCCCGGGCTCGTAGGCCACGAGCGCATCCACGTCGCCCGACGCGAGCAAGAGGAAGTTCACCGGAGAGAGGCCGACGAACAGGTGCGGCGTGATCGGGAACTGTATCCCCCACGCGAAGCGGCCGCCAAAGGCGCCGACGCTCTCGAAGTAGGGTGAGTCGAAGAAGATGCGGTGATAGCCCGGCGTGATCCCGACCGACATCTCGACATGCGAGCCGACGCCCATCACGAGCCGGAGCGGGACGCCGACCGCAATCTGGTGGACGTCGGTCGTCGAGATGCTCCGGAGCTCGACGCCGATCTCGAAGCGGCGCGTCTCGCTCAAGGGGAGGCGCGCGACGACGTCGAGATCCACGGACATCCCGTCCTTGACCGCGAAGCGACCCGGGACGAAGTAGCCGGAGATCCCGAGCGAGAGCGCCATCCGGCGCGCGTTGGCCTCCGCCTGGTGGCCTGTCGCGGGCTGCTCGGCGGCGGGCTCCGGGGGCGTCTCCGGCGAGCGCCCAGGCGGCTGTGCGGCGGCCGCAGGCGAGGGCGGGGGAGACGCGGGATATCCGCCCGCCGGGGGCGGCGGGTACGGGTAGGGCGCGGGATACCCGCCTGCCGGGGGCGGCGGGTACGGATAGGGCGCCGGATACCCGCCTGGCGGGGGAGGCGGGTACGGGTAGGGCGCCGGATATCCGCCTGCCGGTGGCGGCGGGTACGGGTAGGGCGCGGGGTATCCGCCTGCCGGGGGCGGCGCATACGGGTAGGGCGCGGGATACCCGCCTGGCGGGGGAGGCGGGTACGGGTAGGGCGCCGGATACCCGCCTGCCGGTGGCGGCGGGTACGGATAGGGCGCCCGTGCCGGCGGTGGGGTCGGGGCAGGCGGTGCCGAGCTCGCGGCCGTGGGCTTCGCTGCCGCGGGCGACGTGGGGGGCGCCGGCTGGGCCGCGGCCTCGCCCGCGGCGAGGCTCAGCGACGCGAGCGCCATCAGCGCGGGGGCCGCGGCGGCAGCGCCGCGGGGGCCGCGGACCCGGCGCGCGCGCAGGACGGCCGCCGCGAGGCCCAGCAAGAGCGCCAGCGAGACGAGCTGGCCGGTGCTGAGCCCCGCGTACACGCCGCGCCCGGCGTCCCCGCGGAGGAGCTCGATGAAGAACCGGCCGGCGGCGTAGAGCGCGAGCCAGGTCCCGAACGCCCGGCCGTCCCGGTGCCCCCGGACGAGCCAGAGGGCGGCGATCGCGCTCGCCAGCACCCCGAGCGCCGCCTCGTAGAGCTGCGTGGCGTGCACGGGCAGGCTCGGCGCTCCCAGGGGCACCCAGCCGGCCGCAGCGTGGTCCGCCGCCGCGGGGCTGCCGGCGGGAAACCGGACCCCCAGCGCGCCCGCCGTGACGCGGCCGTAGTCGCACCCCGCGAGGAAGCACCCCGTGCGCACGCAGGCGTAGGTGATCCCGAGGCCAGGCACGAGCCGGTCGAGGAACGGGAGCACGGGCGCGCCGCGGCGGAGCAGGACCACGCCGGCGACGAGCACGCCCGCGATGAGGCCT
Organism: Sorangium sp. So ce887; assembly: GCF_051521455.1. Lineage (NCBI taxonomy): Bacteria > Pseudomonadati > Myxococcota > Polyangiales > Polyangiaceae > Sorangium > Sorangium sp. So ce887. The sequence goes on from NZ_CP150354.1 coordinate 2,188,441, forward strand.
CCGTACGCGGCCCGTCCGGCATGGAGCACCGGGCCCCACGAGCCCCGCGCGAGCGCCTCGGGCGCGGCGCGCAGCGCCTCGAACACGTAGCCGCCGAGGAGCGCGGCGACGTAGCCGCCGAGGAGCGCGCGGCCCTCGACCCCGACGTCGCCCCGGTCCCGGCGCACAAGCCAGAAGAACGCCATCGACCCGAGGAGCCCCGCGACCGCGACCATCACCGCGTAGGTCGGCGAGAGCCACGGCGGCAGGCCGTGGCGCTCCAGCCAGAGCATCACCGCCCCGCTCACGCCCGCCTCCGGATGCGCAGCAGCATGTAGCCCGCGGGCACGAGCAGCCAGAACGCAGGGCCCAGGGGCCCGGGCGCGCCCGGGCGACCTCCTTCCAGGTCGCGCCGGCCGGCGCTCAGGCGGCAGGTCGTCGACGGATCACCGTCCTTGGCGTTCCTGCAGTCCTGGTTGCAATCGCTGCAGTTCTCGTTGCAATCGCTGCAGTTCTGGTTGCAATCGCTGCAGTTCTGGTTGCAATCGCTGCAGTTCTCGTTGCAGCCGGCGACGTCCTCGTTGCAGCCCGAGCAGCCGCCGCCGCAGCTGCCGCAGTCGCTCGATCCGGTCGAGCTGCTCGGCGCGCTGGTCGGGATGCCGGACGACACGGTCGGCTTGCCGTACTGGAGACAGCGATCGAGCACGGCCATGCAGCCCGCGTCCGTGGCGAAGGCGAGCGCGCCGTCGCGGCCCGCGATCGGCAGCGCGGCGCACGCGCCGCTGCCCGCGGAGAGGACGCACTCTTTCACCCCCTCGATGCTCATCAGCGCGAGCACGCAGAGCGCCTCGGCGTTCAGCGCGTCGGCGTTGACCCACGCGCACTCCGCCTGCGCGTCGGCGAACTGCGGGTCGGTGCGCTCGTGCTCGCAGGACCCGGCCGGGGCGCAGGTGCACACGTCCCGCACGCCGGCGGCGCACTCGGCGATCGAGCCGGGGAGGTGATACGGGTTGGCGCGCACCGACTTCGGCTCGATCCGGGGGAGCTCGGGCAGCGCGACGGCGCCGCCCGGGGGGCCGGAGGGCGGGGGCGCGTCCGAGGGCGAGAGGGCGCTCAGCGCGACCAGCCACGCGGCGTTGACGTACACCGCGCGATCCTGGGCGACCACGCCCGCCGGCAGCCCGGTGACGCGGATGAGGTCGCGCGCGCCCGCGCGCCGCGCGAGATCCGCCACGATCTCGCCGGCCCGGCCGTCGAGCGCCGCGTCCTCGAGCCCTGCGGTCTCCGGCGACGCCGGCTGCCCCGCGAGGACGGGCCGGGCGAGCGGCCCGTCGGACCCGCGCTCCGCCGCGAGGGAGCGGAGCACGAACCCCTCCGCGGACGGCTCCAGCGCGCCGAGGACGATCGCGTCCTCCCCGAGCTCCTCCCGCGCCGCGTCCGCGCTGCGGACCAGCGCCGGGACGCTCGCGATCTCGGCGCCGGGGATCGCCGTCTCCTCTTCCTGCGCGCGGTGCGCCTCCTCCAGCCGCACCGCGACGTCGTGGAGGGCCTCCTCGGGCAAGGCCGCGAGGACCTCCGGCGCGGCGCTCAGCGCGTCGCGCAGCGGCAGCCCCTCGTAAGGCGGCGTCTCGGCGCTGCACGCGCCGAGCGCGGAGATCGCGAGGAGCACGGCGGTACGGCGTATCGCGCTCTCGATGACGATGTTCGTTCGCATGCCCCCCAGCTCTCGCCTCCTGCGAGCCCGCGGAGCCTGACGGGAGTCGCCGCCCTTGCTGCGCGAGCGGGCGCATCGCGCCGGTGAAGACACCGCCTCGAGGAGACCAGCAGAGACTGCCAGAACGAAAGGCGCTGGCCAAGGCCCATGGGGCGAGCGGAGAGGCGCGATGTCGCGCGAAGGCGAGAGGCCTTACGGCGGACGTCATCCGACATCAGGGGGGCTCGCCAGCGTGGTGAGACAGGGGTGCGCGCGGTCAGCCTCCTCTCCAGGTCAGAACCGCCTCCCCGGAGCTCGTGCGCTCGCTCGCGGGGCTGATTGAGAGGGAAGGACCTCGACCTCGAGCGCCGGGAGAGCCTCGTTCGCGACGGCAAGGGCGGGAAGGATCGAATCACGAGGCTGCCGCTCTGCCTGGTCCCCCCGTTCCGCCATCACCTCACCGCCGTGCGCGCCCAGCACGCCGCCGAGGTCGCGGCCGGCGCCGGCTGGGTGGCCCTCCCCGACGCCATGGGAAGCAGGTATCCGAACGCCGGCCGGGAATGTCCCTGGCCATGGGTCTTCCCCGCGACGCGCCCCTATCGCGACAGGGAGACAGGTCAGCTCCGGCGGCATCCTCTGCACGAGAATGGTGCGCCAGCGCGTGGTGCGAGAGGCCGCCCTCGCCGCCGGTCGATCGAGGCGCGCGAGCTGCCACACCCTGCGTCACGCCTTCGCCATGCACCTGCTGGAAGCCGGCTATGACATCCGCACGATCCAGGAATTCCTCGGCCACCGCGACGTGAGCACGACGAGGATCTACACCCACGTGCTGAACCGCGGCAGCCTGGCCGTCCGCAGCCCCCTCGACGGCCCCTTTGGTCCGAGGTTGTGAACGGACCGGGTTGTGTCCGGCAACATCCTGATGAGGCGGCCGCACCGTGTTACCCAAGCGCGATGCGGCGCGATGCGGCACGACGCCTCCGGCTGCGCGTCCGCCGCGCCCCTTCCAGGCGCCCCCGGCCCCCCCGGAAAGACGGCGGCTGTCGCCGGTGCTGGACGGATCTGCCCTATGGCGCTGGACAGCATCTGGGCCTTGCGGCGCAGAGCCGATCCGTGAGACTTTCCGCGAGGGAGGTCACAAACGGCGACGATCTAGACAGACCTGGTCCGGCGGCTTCGGTTGACCAATCGACTGATAGTTAGGCCGCTCTAAACATATCGGTGTTACCATGGATAGATGCATTAGATGTGACGGAGAGCTAGAGAAAGGCTTCATGCTCGACCGGGGTGACGGTGACATCACCAGTCAGGCCGAATGGGCGAGCGGTGCTCCCAATACCTCATTTTGGCGGTTCTCTGCCGTTCAATCCGGCAACAAGGCGCTACCTGTAGTCACTTACCGTTGTAAGAGCTGCGGTCGTCTTGAATCGTTCGCACATGCCGTGGCCTAACAATTCATTCAAGCCGACGCCGCTTCGCGGCGCGGCTTGATTCAGGCGTTGGGCCTGAGGCTGATGTGCATCCGCTCCGCGATCTGCTCCGCATGGTCTTGCGCCGATAGGTAGCCTTCCCGCTTGCTGGGCAGACGAGCCGCGGAGGTGCCCATGGCGGCTCCCTCCACGCAACGGCGGTCCGCGCTCATGATGGCGAGACGGAAAGCGCGGCGCGATGGTTGGAACCGGCAGCAGGTCGCGACCGTGGCGCGTCTCTCTGAGGAGGCCAGCGACCGGCACGCCACATCCGGTGGCCAGGGGATGCGGTCGGGCCGAGCCGCGCTGCCGCCCCTCGACGAGAGCCGGGCATCCAAGAGCCGGGCCTCCCGATGGACCTCGAGCGAGAGAACGAACGCCCGGCTCACCCCCGCCTGCGCCGCCTTCGCCTCACGGTCCTACCGGCACCCTCCGTCTGTCCGCATGCGAAGGATGGACCTTCGGCGTCCGCTGGCGCATGCTAGGAGCATGCAAGCCCTCAAGATGCATGTGATGGTGGATGACACGGTCGTTCGTGCTCTGCCAGCCCTTTCGCCGCTCCGCGGTCAGCGCGTCGAGATCATCGCGCTCGGCGAGGCGCAGCCGCAGGCATCCGTCGCCCCGGTTGCAGGTGGCTTGCGTGGACAAATCCAGCTCAAAGACGACTTCGACGCCCCTCTTCCTGACGACGTTCGGCGAGCATTCGAGGGAGACGGGCCTTGAAGTGGCTTCTCGATACGCACGTCGTGGTCTGGTTTGCCGCTCAGCCCGAACGCTTGAGGTCGGAGGTCGTGGATGCGCTCCAGGACCCCGGCGCGCAGATACTCCTATCGGTCGCCTCCTGGTGGGAGCTTGCGATCAAGCACGCCCTCGGACGCCTGGAGGGTAGCCTGCCGCCGGAGCAGCTTCGAGCGTGGTGGCTCAGCTATCCGACGGTGCGAGAGCTGGCCATTGAAGCGGCGCACGTTTGGACGGCGACATCCTATCCACTGCACCATCGCGACCCTTTCGATCGAATGCTGATGGCGCAAGCTCAGATGGAGGGTGCAACGCTGATCACTTCGGATGACCTGCTGCGTGCCTACGCGGTGCCGATGCTCTGGGCGTGCAAATGATTGGCGGATGTCACAGGAGCGTTCTCCGAGCGGTTCCTGGGGGGCTCTATGATGTGATAGGAGATGGTCCAGCTACGCCCGCTGCCCTGCGTCGATACGGGTCTCGGTGCGGTCGGCGGTCGGATGGCTCTCGTTGCTCGATGACCGCTCGCGCGCAACAAGCTCAAGCCCAGGTCGCTCGTCCTGTCCGCCTCTTGACCAGGTAGGGGAGGGGCCGGCGAGCCCGCGCGTTACCTACGGCGCGAAGCGCATCGTATCGGCGGCGAAGCCGTCGCTGCCTCGGTTCGCCTTGTCGTGCGTCTCGTCCTCGACATCCGCGATGCCGCCCGGGCCCCCTGGGCCGATCTCGAACGTGACGCGATCCAGGCTGAGCTGCTCGTCGTCGGCATAGGCGATGCCGACCGAGGGCCCGCCGGAGCCCCCGCCGCCGTAGCCGCCCGTGCCGCCCCAGCCACCGTAGCCTCCTCGGCAGGCGTACTCGCCCCCCATGGCCGGCGCCCGCCCCGGCGGGCCTCCGCGGTGCACGTTCCCGCCGCGGGGAGCGTCCACCGCAAAGGCTGGTCCTGGGGCGACATCCGCGGCGAGGAGGACGCGCATCGCGCTCGGACCGAGCCCCGCGAGCATCGAGCTCACCCGGAACCAGAGGCCGAGGAGCAAGCTCTCGCGCGCCTTGATGGCGGCGAGGAGTCTCAGCGCGTCCAGATCGCTCACGTCGGTGCGGAGCGCCCGGACCGCGTGCTCGCGCGCGCTGCTCACGTCCCCGCGCCGGAGGAGCACATGCCCCATGAGGACGAGCGCGTCGGCGTGCTCAGGCTCGGCCTCCAGCGCGGCGCGCGCCCAGCGCTCGGCGTCGTCGACGCGGCCGCGCGCGAGGTGCGCATCGCCGAGGGCGACGAGCGTCCCGACGTCCTCCGGGGCCAGATCGAGCGCCTGGGTCAGGAACTCGACGGCGCGATCGTCGCGATCAGGGTACCGCTCCACGGCGGCGAGGCAGCGGCGGGGCGCGGGGTCCGATGGAGCGAGGCCACGGGCCGTGGCAACATGCTCCCGCGCCTCGCTCGGCTCCGGTGCGCGAGCAGGACGCGGCCGAGGACCATATGCGTGAGCGGCGCCTCGGGGGACAGCCGGCGCGCCGTCTGCGCCTCGATGAGCGCCGCCCCGAGCCATTTCAGCCGCAAGAGGCAACGGCGAGCAACGCGTGCGCACGCGGCTCGTCCGGATCGAGCGTGAGCGCCCGGCGGACCCCGTCGATCGCGGCCGGGAGTCGCCCGCGATCAAGCGCGTTCACCGATTTCACCCGCGCAAAGCGCCCCGCGGTGCTCATGCCGACCGAGGTGAGCGCTCTCCTGGATCGCATGACCGGCGTTCCGCGACGCATGGCCTCCCTCCTCCACGGCGCCGGCCTCCGTCTGCTTGAATGCGCCGAGCTCCGCGTGAAGGGCCTCGACCTCGATCGCCGCGAGAGCCTCGTTCGCGACGGCAAGGGCGGGAAGGATCGAATCACGAGGCTGCCGCTCCGCCTCGTCCCCCCGCTCCGCGATCACCTCACCGCCGTGCGCGCCCAGCACGCCGCCGATGTCGCGGCTGGCGCCGGCTGGGTGGCCCTCCCCGACGCCCTGGACCGCAGGTATCCGAACGCCGGCCGGGAATGTCCCTGGCCATGGGTCTTCCCCGCGACGCGCCGCTATCGCGACAGGGAGACAGGTCAGCTCCGGCGGCATCTTCTGCACGAGAATGGTGCGCCAGCGCGTGGTGCGCGAGGCCGCCCTCGCCGCCGGTCGATCGAGGCGCGCGAGCTGCCACACCCTGCGTCACGCCTTCGCCAGGCACCTGCTGGAAGCCGGCTACGACATCCGCACGATCCAGGAACTCCTCGGCCACCGCGACGTGAGCACGACGAGGATCTCCACCCACGTGCTGAACCGCGGCGGCCTGGCCGTCCGCAGCCCCCTCGACGGCCCCTTCGGTCCAAGGGTGTGAACGGACCGGGTTGTGTCCGGCAACCTCCCGATGAGGCGGCCGCGCCGTGTCACCCAGGTGGGACGCGGCGCGACGCGGCACGACGCCTCCGGCTGCGCGTCCGCCGCGCCCCTTCCAGGCGCCCCCGGCCCCCAGGAAAGACGGCGGTTGTCGCCGGTGCTGGACGGATCTGCCCTATGGCGCTGGACAGCATCTGGGCCTTGCGGCGCAGAGCCGATCCGTGAGACTTTCCGCGAGGGATGTCACAAACGGCGACGATCTAGACAGACCTGGTCCGGCGGCTTCGGTTGACCAATCGACTGATAGTTGGGCAGACATGAGCGGGACGACGCTAGCAGCCATCCTTTCAGATTGGACCGACGTCGACGTCGCAATGCATGTGCTTGCATGCAGTGTCGGGCTCATGCCCGACCAGTCGGCGATGCGCGACGCCAAGTGGGTGTACTGGTCCAACAATCCGCTCGGGAACGAGTTGATCGTCTTGCTCGATCGGTTGACTGTTCTCGGAGAATGCCAACAGGTTTGAGACAGGCCAGACGAGAATCCTATGAGTGGATCGCGCTGAGGGGCGGGTTCCGGCTCTGGGCAGCATCCGGTCGAGGTCGGAGCGGCCGCGGCACGGCGGTGGGCGTGGCGCCAGGTTCGGGCGCGGCGCTGGTCGTGCCCGTGTGCGTGGGCGCCGCGGCCTCTCCGGCAGCATCGTCAACGGACAGCGGGTTGATGGCTACCGAAGCGGGCGGCCTGCGCACGACGGGCGGCCCGTTCGGGAAGCGTTCCGGATGCGCGGCGTAGGCCGTGTCCAGGGCGACCTGGCGCCGAGCCGCGATATCTTCGACTCGGCCGTAGAATACATCAGCAGGTGTGAAGAGCGCAAGTCCAGAATGCTGATGAAGGTCGTTATACCAGCTGAAGAACTCCTGGCACCACGCTCGTGCATGAGCCAGCGAGGCAAAGCGGTCCGGATAGTCTGGCTGGTACTTGAGCGTCTTGAACTGCGACTCGGAGAAGGCGTTGTCGTCGCTGACGTGAGGCCGGCTGAAGCTACGAACGACGCCGAGCGAGCCGAGGAGCTGAGCGAGCCCCTCCGACCGCATCGCGGAGCCGCGGTCGGCGTGCACCGTGAGCGAGCCGGGCTCGACGCCGTGGCGGGCGACGGTCTCTGCGAAGAGGTGCTCGGCAAGCTCCGCGCTCTCGCGCTCGGCGAGCAGCCAGCCAACGGTCATGCGACTGAACAGGTCGAGGACGACATACAGGCAGTAGAAGACCCCAGGCAGCGACCCGCGCAACTTGGTGATGTCCCACGTCCAGATCTGGTTGGGAGCCGTGGCGGTAAGCGTTGGCTTGGCATGCGTCATCGGTCCACGCTGGGCGCGCCGCTCCCCGCTCTCGCCGGAGGCGGCGAGCAGCCGGTACATGGTGCGGATGGAGGCGAGGTAGACGCCGCGCGACAGCAGCGTCGCGTAGACCTCCGGCGGGGGCTGGTCGACGAACTCCTCGCTGTGCAGCACGTCGAGCACGGCTTGCCGCTCGGGGTCGCTGAGCCGGCGTGGGCTCGGAGCGGGCCCGGTCAGCGCGGACGGCTTCGCGGGCTGAGTCTGCCGGTAGAGCGTGGCGCGGCTGACGCCGAGTGCCGCACACGCCTGGGAGATGGGGACGTGCGGGTCATCGAGCTCTTCGATGACGTCCATCAGCGCTCTTCGTCGTTCGTGAGGTTGATGCCCAGAATGGCAGAGACTTTTTTTTGGAGGTCGATGAGCTTCTCAGCGAGCGCGAGCTTCTCCTCGAGCCGCGCCGAGCGCTTCTCGAGTTCGGCGATGCGCCGGTCCTTCGCGTCGTGCTTCGGCTTGCGGCCGGGCTTGCGCCCCGCGAGAGCCTCGCTGCCGTGGAGGGCGAGCTGCTTGCGCCAGGCCGTCAGGAGGGAGCTGTAGATGCCCTCGCGGCGCAGCAGCGCCTCGATGTCCCCGCGCTGGGTGCACGCGGCCGCCTCGCGAACGATGCGCAGCTTCTCCGCCGCCGAGAACTTCCGCCTCTTGCCCCGCTTCGGCACAGTCTCGACGGCGACGCCACTCGGGCGGGGAGCAGCGCCCTGCGCCGCTGGGGCGGGGGTAGGATCGACGGATCGGAGATGGGAAGGCTTCGGCACGAGTCAGGTCCATTCTCCGCCCTCTCACCACAGATTTCCAGGGGGAGCTTGTCTCACCCGACGTTGGCACAGAGGGTCTCGGCTTCCTTGAGAAGCGAGACGAGCCGGACCTCCAGTATCGGGCATGCCCGGAATTTCGAGCGAATCTCGACATCGAACGCGTCTGGCAAACGGTGGCTGCCAAGAAACGTCCGGTGCTTGGTCTGACCCTGGTCGTTCTCCGGTGCGCGAATCTCGAACTTTCGAAGCAGTTCTATGAAGCCCTTGGCCTCTCATTCAACCCTGAGCAGCACGGTTCAGGACCGCCTCACTATTCCACTCTACTGGGCGAAACGGTTCTGGAGCTTTACCCGGCGGACACGACGCCGGGCACGCCCATCCGACTGGGCTTTGTCGTGCCCCACCTCGATGGAGCCGTTGGAGCCGCGCGCGCTCTCGGTGACTTCGTTGCCAAGTTCGACAGCAACGCCTGGCCGCCTCGAGCCCTGCTCCGCGATCCTGACGGCAACAAGATCGAACTGACAGCACAGAGCGACTGATGGTGCCCAACAAGGCGTTGCAACTGACTGGCTTGTCGTTCAGCCTTCGGCTTCGCTATGCCTCCAGCAGCTGAACGCCATACGTTGGGCCGTCGTGCCGTGGAGTGGGGAGTGGTCGCCGCCCCCTCCGCCATGGCGCCGCCATCCCTGAGCTGGCTCTCTCCTCGCGTTTTCCCGTCGTTTCGTGTCGGCATGGGCTGTCCTCGAGGCCGACCGCCATGCCGACGCTCGAGCACAACGCCCTCGTCGAGATGTTCCGTGAGGACCCGGCGCTCGCGCCCCGCTTGCTCGCGACGCTCTTCCACGTCGAGGTGCCGCCGCACGCCTCGGTCGCGGTTGTCGAGTCGTCGCTCGACCAGCTCATCCCGGTGGAGTTCCGCGCTGACCTGGTGCTTGAGCTTCGAGACGCGAGCGGCACGCTCGTGCTGGCGATCGTCATCGAGGTCCAGCGCGACGTGGACCCGGACAAGACGTTCTCGTGGCCGGCGTACGTCGCGGGCGTGCGCGCCAGGAAGCGCTGCCGCACGATCGTCCTCGTGATCGCACCAGACGCCGGCGTGGCTGCCTGGGCGGCGGAGAACATCGATCTCGGCCTGGGCCTCGGCCACGTCGGCCGGCTCGACCCGGCGGACGCGATGGTCTACTTTCAGCTCATCTGGAACGGGTTGCGTGAGCCCATGCGGCAAGCTCTGGAGGCGTTGGTCATGGAACGGCAGATCGAAGGCGAGGCGACTTTTCCCCCGTTCGTGCAGAAGCTCATCGATCGCGGCAAGCTCGAGGGCACGCGTGAGGGCACGCGTGAGGGCAAGCTCGAGGGCATGCGTGAGGGCAAGCTCGAGGCAAGAGGGATACGCTGTTGCGGCTGCTCGCGCGTGCAGGGATCGTGCTAAGCGAGAACGAGAGCGCGCGCATCCAGGCGTGCACGGACATTGCGACCCTCGACCGCTGGATCGATAACGTCCTTGGGGCGAAGACTGCCGCCGAAGTGCTCTCCTGAGAGTCGACGGATGCGGCCCAATATCGCCAGGGCGTTGGACCGACTCCTCGAACGGCTTCGCGGCCGAGTGAGAATCAAGATGAAGGGAACCAAGTTCACGACCCCCGATGACTATGTCGCAGCACTCGACGGCTGGCGGCGCGAGTGCGTGAGCGGACTACGCAAGGCGGTTCTCTCTGCGCCTCAGCTTGAGGAGGTGATCAAGTGGGGCCACCTTGTTTACCTGTGCAACGGGCCTGTATTGCTGATTCGCGCGGAGGAGGAGAGGGTCCTGTTCGGGTTCTGGCGAGGCAAGCGCCTACGTGAAACCGAGCCGCGTCTGAAGCCGAGCGGCAAATACGAAATGGCGACGATCGAGCTCCGTGAAGGAGACTCCATGAAGCCAACAGCTGTGCGCCGACTCGCGAAAGAGGCTCAAGCACTCAACGATGAGTTCGGCGATCCCAGAGATGTTGCGAAACCGACCTCGCAGCAACGAGGAAAGAAGACGGGCCGCGGGTAAGAGCGGCCCAACAAGCCGCTGCAGCTGACCGGCTTCGCCGGCAGCTGAGCGGCAAAGCGTTGGGTGGGCGAGAAGGCATTTCTATGGCGTGCGGGAGGCGAAAAGATGCTGGAGCAGCTGCCGAGATTGCAAATCGCACCACCGGTGTCCATCGGAAATGCTGTCGCGTACGACGCTGATCGCGCCTGAGTATGTCGCTTCGATGTACGAGGTACACTTTACGTAACTCGGCTCGCCACAGCTGACGGTGCTGTCGGCGGTCGAACGGCTCTCGTTGCACGATGACCGCTCGCGCGCAACAAGCTCAAGCCCAGCTCGCTCGTCCTCCCCTGCTCCCGATCGGGCAAGGGGGAGCAGTCGGGGGCGGCAATCCCGGGCGCAGACCCTACGGCGAGAAGCGCATCGTCTCGGCGGCGAAGCCGTCGCTGCCTCGGTTTGCCGTGTCGCGCGTCTCGTCGAGCACATCCGCGATGCCACCCGGGCCCCCTGGGCCGATCTCGAACGTGACGCGATCCAGGGTGAGCTGCTCGTCGTCGGCATAGGCGATGCCGATCGAGGGCCCGCCGGCGCCCCCGCCGCCGTAGCCGCCCTTGCCGCCTCCGCCGCCGTAGCCGCCTCGGCAGGCGTATTCGCCCCCCAATTCCGGCGCCTGCCCCGGCGGGCCTCCTTGCACACCCTGCCCGCCGAACTGGCCTCGACCCCCCTGGCCTCCACCGCCGCCCGTGCCCGTGATGACGCGCGTTTCCCGCAGCGTCAGCTTGCTGCCGGCATGGGCGAAGATCGCGATGCTCGCGCCGCCCGCGCCGCCGCCGCGGCCGCCCGAGCCGCCGCAGCCGCCGCCGCCGCCCGAGCCGCCCGATCCTCCTCCCAGCGCCGCGTTGCCGCAGGCGCTCCGGCCGCCCGGCGCGCCGCCGCCGCCGCCGCCCCCCTGGCCAGGCGCTCCCGTGCCGCCCTGGCTGCCAGGCACGCCTTCCCACCCGGCCTCGGTGAGGCGTCCACCCTGGCCGGCGACGCCGGGCGCGCCCGGCACGCCGTCTCCCCCACGGCGGCCGTCCTCGCACCGGGCGCCGTCTTTCCCGCCCGCGCCGCCTAGGCCTACGTCCCTGGAGTTCGGGGCCGGCAGCGGCTTGCCGTCCTCGGCATCGCCACCGCGGTCCGGGGTCCCGTCGCCCCCTTTGCCGCCCGTCGACACCATGTCTCCGCACACGGTCGTCACGGCGGGCGCGCCGGCCACGGTCGCTGCCGAGCAAGCGTCCCTGCCGATCGCTCCGATCTCCCCGTACGCTGGCTGCGGATTAACGTAGACCGCATCCTCGCCGTGCTTGCCTCCTCCTCCCCTGTCCGCCTGGATCACGCTTCGAAGCACCTCCACGTTCGCGCCCGGCTGGAGCCTCATCGCGATGGAAGAGCGATCCGGCTGCAATCTGCGCTCGTGCTGCACTTGCATGTCCACGATCGTCGATATGCCGTCGGTGGCCCCCGCGCCGTCGTCCTGCGCTGCCACCACGGTGATCGGGGGACCCCCCTCGTTTGGTGAATAGAGGATCGCCGGCTTGTTGGTCACCCCTTCCGTGTAGTGTCTCCATCTCGACCAGCAAGCGAACCCGCCCCACAGATCGATGCCGGAGCGCAACGTGATGCCCTCGGCGTAAGAGTCGGTGCAGGCGAACACCCGCCCGCGAGCACGCGGCGCGAGCGCGACCGCACGGGCGAGCGTCTTCACCGGTTTCTCCATCGTGCCGGGATTGCTGTCGTCTCCAAACGACCGGCTCGCGAACACCCCGCACCCGGCCTGCACGCGCAGCGCGGCGAGCCCCTCGAGACACTCCTCCTCCGAGGCCGCGGGCTCTGGGTCGCAGGTGCCCCCCTCCGCGCACGGTGGGCCGAACGGCTCCGCTCCGCACCCCAGGGCGGCCGGAGAGGACAGCAGCACGATCCATGCAGCGGCTGTGATCTTCATGATCCTCTCTCCCTGATCATTCCCGTGCGAACGGCCTCATTGGGGCGGCACAATCAGCTCGGGGAACTCCCAGAGGACGGCGGTCTGGCCGTTCTCCGCTTTGGCGTTATCGTCGTTCGGATCGCCTCCGACTCCGCCGGCACCAGAGGCTCCCCAGGCCCAGTTTGCGCTCTCCGTGAGGTGAACGCTGCTGTCCACGAGCGCGATGGTGATGGATACGCCCCCGAGCCCTCCGCCGCCATGGCCGCCTTTGCCTCCGGCGCCACCCCAACCCCCGTCGCATGCAAAGTAGGCCGCGGGGGCGATAGCTCCACGGGGGCCCGCTGGCCCGCCCCAGCCACCCTCTTGCCCCCGCCCCCCGTTGCCGCCGCGACCTCCATCGCCGGTGATCATAGCGGTCCTGTCCACCAGGACGTGAGCATGCAGCGCGATGATCCCGAAGCTGCCGCCTCCGTAGCCACCGCCTTGGCCACCGCGCCCTCCGCAGCCGCCGGCCCCGCCCGAGCCGCCGGACGGTCCGCCTTGCGGATCCACTGGGCGGCACTGCCCGTTCGTTCCGACGCCGCCCCCACCGCCGCCCCCTTGGCCGATCCGCCCGTTCTGGCCGTCCTGTCCCGAGAACCCCTGCCAGCCGCGCGCGCTGATGCTTCCGTACTTGAGCCGGTCCTCCACTCCCTTCCCGGCACCGACCCCGTTCGCGCCGGGCTCGCCATCGTCGCCCCACTCGCCGGGCGTACAGGTCATCGCCCCGCCTTTTCCCCCTTCACCATCGTCCACCGAGCCAGACCCCGGTGCCACGCCAGGCGCCGGTACGCCTTCCGCGCCGTCGCCGCCCGCAGCGACGTCGCCCTCGCCGCCCGCACCGCCGATCGACGTCGTGCCGTCCTCGCACACGGTCACCGCGGGCGGAGCGCCCTCGGTCCAGTCCGCCAGGCACCCATCCCCCCCCTTTTGGCCACCCACCCCATCCGGCGCCCGCCACGGCGTGTCCTGGGGAGCGCTCTCCCCATCCGCCCCATCCGCGCCATTCCCCGCCAGGATCTCGCTCGACACCACGTCCACCGCGGCGCCCTCGCGCACGATCATCCCGATGGACGACCCGCCGGGCCGGATCGCGTCCGCCGCCACGAGCCGCACCCCGAACACCGCCGACGTCATGCTCGCCTGGCGCGCCTCCACGGTGAGCGGCACCCGCTCCGGCTCCGGCGCGATCCCGGTGAAGCTCTCCACGCCGCCCCAGGTCCACGCCTCGGCGGCGCAGTCCCGCCCGCCCCAGATCGCGACGCCCGACGGCAGTACGACCGCCTCCGCGAAATCCTCCGCGCAGGCGTACACCCGCCGCGTCCCCCCGGGCTCCGCGGCCTTCTCCACCGCGCGCCGCAGCGTCCTGACGGGCGCCTCCCTCGTCCCGTCGCTCGCGTCGTCCCCGCGCCGCGCGACGAACACCCCGCACCCGTCCTTCGCCGGGCTCGTCGCGGGATCGCCATCGCACGGTGACGCCGGCAGCACGGGCGGCGTCTCGCCGGGGAGCGGCTCGCAGCTGTAGGTCGCCGCGCAGTCCGCGGCATAGGAACACCCGGCGCCCCCCGCGGCGCTCGCGCAACAGAGCGCGATCACCGCGACCGAACGCAGCGCTCCTCGACCTCGCGTCCCGCGCATCCCCATCGCCCCGCTTCGCCTCACCAGACGCCCTGAAGAACGAGCCCGGCCTGCGTTCCCGCCGCGCTCGGGACCACCTGGACGACCTCACGGGCCGGCGTGTCGCCCAGGAGCCATCCCTCCGCGAGGAACGACGCCGCCGTCGCGACCCCGAACACGGCCCCCGTCGCCAGCGCCACATTGCCGAGCGTGGCGAACCGATCCCGCTCGGCCACCTTCTTGCGGATCTCCGTGCACGCCGAGGGAGCGTTCGGCCACCAGCAGGTCGTCGACGTCCAGCCTCGCCGGCGGCGCACCACGTCCCGCTCGGCCAGGTTGCCGTCGAGCACATCGGCCCGCAGCAGGAGCACCGCGCCCGCCCCCAGCGCGGCCGTCGCCAGCGCCGCGCCCCCGATCCGCAGCTCCGTCACGGGGACCGCCGGCCGCGCCGCCGGCCGCGCCGTCGGATCCGCCGCCCGCACCGGGCCGCCGCCGGCCGCCTGCGGCGCGCCGCGCTCCGGCGCGCGACGCAGCTTCAGCGTCAGCGAGCTGTCCTTGCCTGCCTGCCCCTCGAACGCGCTCACCACCTCGGCGTGGCCATCCAGCCGCGCCCGCACGGTGTGGTGCCCCGGCTCCAGGAACAGCTCGTACGTCGGCGCCGGGCGACCCAGCGTCTTTCCATCGACAAGGACCTCGGCGTCCGGTGGATTCACACCCAGGTAGAACGTCACCACCCGGCGCTCGGCCTTCTTCAATCCCTCTTCGGCCCGCTCCGCCAGCCCGCTGCGGAGCGCGTCACGGTGCCTCAAGCTCTGCGCCAGGTGGTCGGCCGCGTCTCGATACCTGCCCAGCGCGAGCTCGCACAGCCCGAGCTCCGCGGCGATCTCGGCGCGCTCCGCGTCGGTCGTCCACGCCGCGTCGGCCGCCTTCAGCGAGAGCTCGTACGCCGCCTCGGCCTCGACCCACCGCCCCGCATCGCGCGCCTCCCGAGCACGGCGCAGCGAGCTCGCCAGGATCGATGTTTCGCGCGGACCCGAGACCGCATGGGCCTCGCTTGCGCTCGCCACGCCCTCCACCACCGCGACGACTCCCATGAAGACGCACGGCAAGAAGGAGCAGAGCGCGTGACGCACGCCACCCTGAGTACTCTTTCGCGCGGGCCCATGTCAACGCGCCGTTTCCCGGAACCGCCGGGAATTCTCGTTCCCGACCGCGTTCAGGACGGCCAGAATCGTCACCGGATCGATGAACGAAAGAGAATTGGAGCATCGATGAAGGAATGTCTTTGTGTCTTGATTCCACCAGGGGGCTCACGAGGGCGGAATGAGGAAGGCGGCCATGGCGTCGCCGGGCATCGGAGCAGCTCCCCCGGCGGGCAGCGCTGCGATCCGAGGGGAGGGACCCTCGCCGGCCTCATGTTCCCCCTCTTCGCGAACGCGTACGGTGGCGCCGTCTGTCCCACCCTCTTCCCGGGGCTCGGTCGATTGTTGAACCTTCGGACCGGGCTCGGATCGTCTGCTGGATCGTGGACCGAGCAACGCCGACCCCTCCTCCGCCCGCGCGCGCGAAGTCGCTCCTCGCCTATGTCGGAGTGCCCACCCGGGATCTCGAGGACGTCATGCAGGACGCGATGATCCGGTTGTGGGAGAGGCGAGAGCAGGTCCGAGCGGCCGGGAACCCAGGCGCCTTTCGCGACAGCGTCGTGCTGAACACGGCCCGCGATCACCGCCGGCGAGCGCGCAGGCGCGAGGAGGCGCTCACGGGCTTTGATGAGACGGCGCTCCGCGATGAGCGTCCGAGCCCCGAGGAGCACGCCATCGCTCGCCAGGAGGCGGCCCTCGTGCGGCAGCTCATCGAGCAGATCGGCGAGCGGGGCCGCGGGGTCTTCATCGCGTGCGAGCTCCTCGAGCGGCCGATCGCCGACGTCGCCCGAGAGCGGGAGATCCCGCTGGAGACCGCGCGAAGTCGCCTGCGCCGGGCCTGGGAGGAGTTCGAAGAGGCGGCGGCCCGGTGGGAAGCGAGGCACCGAGACCGCGGCGCTCGCCGGCTGCGCGCGGTCCTGTTCCCGCCCTGGCTCTGCGCGCGGCGCCGGCCGTGGCGAGACGGCCCCACGCGCTCGATGGCGAACGGGATGGTCATCGCCTTTGCGGCGGCGCTCGCCGTGCTGGTCACGAGCCACGCCGAGCCGGCCGGGCCCGTCCAGAGCCCCAGGGCTGCCCTGGTCTCGACCGCGATCGCGCCGCCGAGCGCGCAGGCCGCGAGCGAGCCTGCGGAGGCCACGTCCACGCCCGCCCGCTCGGCGCATGGAGCGCCGGTCAAGGCCTCTCTCGCCCCCGCCGCGCCGGTAGGCCGGCCAGCGAGGCAGCGCCCGGCGGGCGGATCCCGCGAACGAGATCTGGTCGCCCGCGCGCGGACAGCCGTGGAGGCCGGTGACATCGTGTCGCTCGTCGAGGCGCGACGCCTGCTGGAGGAGCACGGACGGAGATTCCCGCGCGGGCGCCTTTCGGCGGAGCGCGAAGCGCTGCTCGACCGGCTCAGGTGAAGGCCGCGCGGTAGGCCATGTCCGAGCGCGAGGCGGCCTTCGTGACGAAGGTCGCGCTGCACCACCGTGGTTCGTGGTCGCAGCCAGCGGGGGATTGAGCGCCTCGTGAGCGGGCTTGTCCGCGCGCGAGCGAGGATCCTCACGGAGCATTCACGTTTCACCTGGAGGCGAGCCATGGAGTTTCCGGCGCTGCCGCCGCGAGGGGCGATCGTGCATTCCATCGGATCACGCAGCTTCGCCGAGGAGTCGGCCCCTGTGGCGCGGCACGACAGGACGGCTCGTCCGGTCGCGTCCAGCGCGCCTCGCGTCGCGCCGCGGACGACGGTGCCGCCGGGATCTCCGTACAACGGGGGGAAGCCTGGGGCGGACATCGGCCGTGAGCATGCCTTCAGCACCCTCTTTCAGGCGGAGACGATCCGGCGCGTCCACCGGTGGCTCGGGAAGCTCCGCGTGCCGGAGCGCGATCGACACGACCTGAGCCAGGAAGTGTTCCTCGCGGCGTGGACGAGCTTTGGCCGCCACGACCCGGCGCGCGGCTCCGTGGCGCGGTGGCTGAACGGCATTGCGGTGAACCTGGCCGCGCACTACCACGCGAAGGCCTCTCACCGGCGCGAGGTGCTCACGGATCCGGAGGAGCTGCGCAAGGCCAGCGGCAGCGCGACGGCCCTCGATCACCTCCTCGCCGAGGAGCGGCGGAACGTGCTGAGATCACTCGTCCTGGAGCTGCCGTTCGAGCTGCGTTCGGTGCTGGTCCAGCGCGACCTCTTCGAGATCTCCATGAAGGAGATCGCGGAGACGAGAGAGATACCCCTCAGCACGGTGTACAAATGGCGCACCAGGGCGCTCCACGTCGCGCGGGGAGCGCTCGCGAGGCGCCTCGCTGCGGAGTAACCGCTCGGGCCGTCATCGGCTGTCCTTTTCCGTGAAGCCGAGCACGTGCATGCCGAACGAGGCCGCGAGGAGGATCGCCGCTTCGAGCGGAATGCGGGCGCCCTTCACGCGGTTCTTCGCCGGATCGATGAACAGATCCTGGGACCGAGGGAACTGCGCGTTTCCAAGGTCGCAATCCTCGAAGCGTGTCCCCGCGAAGCGGCACTCCTCGAACACGGCCCCGACGAGGTCCGTCGCGGCGAAGACCGACTCGGTGATCGCGCACCGCTCGAAGCGCGTCTTGCGCAGCGCGAGCGAATCCATGATGACGTATCGCATGTCGCAATCCTCGAACGACACGTCGGGGTATTTCGTGATGTTCGTCCAGTTGATGCCCATCAACTTGCAGGAGTTGAACGCCACGCCGCGCAGCGAGAGCATGGTGAGGTCGGCTTTGGTCAAATCGCAGCTCTCGAACACGCAGTTCTCGAGCCGCGCGCGCGTCCAGCGGCTCTCGCCGAGCTTCGAACGCCGGAACACACAATCACAGAAATCTCGGCCGCTCAGGTCCGCCCGTTCCAGAGTGAGCCCATCGAACGTCTCACCGTCGAATGAGTCCTTCCCTTCGAACGGATCCGTATTCCCTCGAGAGATCCCTCCATCGCCGCCAGCGCCGGGTTTGGGAGTATCGTCGATGTTCAGCCGTCCTCGTCGAGCCATTCCCTGCTCCAATCCACTGAGCGTTCTAGATATAATGTCATCGTTGGGCGCGGGTCGTCAAGGCGCTCCAACGCCACCGTAGCTCACGGTGGCCCGTAACCGCCCAGCCAGGGGCATCCAGAATGCGGCTCGACCAGATGACGCGCCGAGCGAGCTTGCCCGGGAACAAGAGCGTGTTCTCGCCAAGCGACTCCGCCTCTCGGAGCAGCTCGGCCTCTCGAGCCGCGCTCAGCGTGTAGGCCGCCGCGCCGCGGGACGGCGGCGGTGCGCCGTCCGCGTCGCTCGAAGCGCGCTTCCGGGGGGCCTTCCTGGTCGTGGAGGACGCGAGGATGGGTGCCTTCGGTGCCATGACGAACCGTCGCCTCCTTGTCGGGGGTCAGCGCCCCTCTGGACGGAAGGGCGGATGATCCGACAAGCGTATCGGCACCTGAGGAATCCCCTCAAATTTTTGGGAAAATTCACAGGGAGGCGGGGAGGCGGGGAGTAAAATCTCAGAAAAACTCCCCGCCTCCCCGCCTCCCTGTTCAATTCCCCGCTGTATACGGGCACAAAATGAGGGGGTTCCCCAGTATCGGCACACCAGGGACTCTGGCCAGAAAAGGAGAGCGCGGCGCTCACGTCGCAAGCAGCTCCGTGGTTCCCGCGGAGGGGTGCGCAGGAGGGGAAAATGTTGCGCAGTTGACGCCGATGCGTGCGCAGGAGGGCGCTGAGGCGGCGCAGCAGGGGTGGCGGCGGTGCGCAGGCGTCGAACCAGGGCTGCACACGACGCCCACAGGGGCGCGCAGGACGGTGCCGGGGCCGCGCAGGAGCCAAGCAATTGTGACACAGGACACCCACGTGGCTGCGCAGCCGAGGCGCCGGGGCCGCGCAGGAGGGCGCCGGGGCCGCGCAGGAGCGCGCCGGGGCTGCGCAGCAGGGGCGCCGGGGCCGCGAGGAGGGCACGGGGGCTGCGCAGCAGGGGCGCCGGGGCCGCGCAGGAGCGCGCGGGGGCTGCGCAGCAGGGGCGCCGGGGCTGCGCAGGAGGGCGCGGGGGCTGCGCAGCAGGGGCGCCGGGGCTGCGCAGCAGGGGCGCCGGGGCTGCGCAGGAGGGCGACGGCGCGGCGCAGGTCTTGGCGCCCGCCGCCGGGACCGAGCCCAGGTCCGGCGGCCGGGCCTCTCGCTCGGCTCAGCTCATCTCGAGGAAGAGCCGATCCGGATCCTCCAGATACCCGATGATCTCGTACGCAAAAGCCGCCCCCACGTGACCGTCGATGATCCGGTGGTCGAACGACAGCGACAGCAGCATCACCTCGCCGATCACGATCTGCCCGTCGCGCACCACCGGCTTCTGCTTCATCTGGTGGATCCCGAGGATCGCGACCTCGGGGAAGTTCAGGATCGGCGTCGCGAACAGCCCCCCTTGCTGGCCGAGCGACGTGATCGTGAACGTCGAGCCGCCGAGATCCTCCGGCTTCACCCGCCCCGACTTCGTGTCCTCGCCGAGCCGCGCGATCTCCTTCGCGATCCCGAGGACGCTCCGGCGATCCGCGTCGCGCACGACAGGCACGATGAGCCCGGCCTCGGTCGCGGAGGCGATGCCGATATGGTAGCTCTTTCGGACGACGATCTCCTGCGCCGCCTCGTCGAAGGCGCTGTTCAGCGTCGGGTGCTTCTTGAGCGCGGCGACCACGGCCTTCACGAAGAAGGGCAGGAACGTCAGCTTGACGCCCTCCTTCTCGGCCAGCGGGCGCAGGCGCGCGCGGCGCTCCTTCAGCGCCGAGACGTCGCACTCCTCGACGAAGGTGAAGTGCGCCGCCGTGTGCTTCGACCGCGACATCCCCTCGAAGATCCGCTTGCGCACGCCGCGCAGCGGGATGCGCTCGTCGCCCGGCGCCGCCGGCAGCCCGCGGCCGCGCTCCCCCTCGGGCCGGACCGCCGCGCGCCCGCGGTCCTCTTCCTCCAGCAGCTCGCCCGCCATGCCCGCCGCGCCCGCCGGCCGCCTCGGCGCCACCTCGGACAGCACCGGCGTCGCCTCGGCCCCCTCGGGCGCCTCCAGCGCCCGCACGTCGTCCTTCGTCACGCGGCCCCCCGGGCCGGTCGGCGGCACGCGCCGCAGGTCGACCCCGAGGTCGCGCGCCAGCTTGCGCGTCGCCGGCGTCGCGAGCGGCTTGTCGTTGAAGTAGGCCGCCTGGCCGGCGCCCATGCTGCCGTTCGCCCACGCAGGCCGCGTCGGCGCCACGAGGTTCATCCCCGGCAGGTCCTCCTTGATGTCGCCGACCGCCGTCGCCGCAGGCTCCGCGGGGCCCGTGTTCGCCGCGGATTGCCGCATCCCCGTCCCCGACGCGGGCGACGCGGTCGCCGAGCGGTCGTCGAGGTCGAACACAACGAGCACCGAGTGGACAGGGACCACCCCGCCCACCTCGCCCCGCGTCTCCACGATCCGGCCCGAGCGCGGCGACGTGATCGTCACCGTCGCCTTGTCGGTCATCACCTCGACCATCGGCTGGTCCTCGGCGACCACGTCGCCCGGCGACACAAGCCAGGTCACGATCTCCCCCTCCATGACACCCTCGCCGATGTCCGGAAGCCTGAACTCGTACTTGCCCATGCGTCAGTACCTCGCCATCTCGAGGATCGCCGGAAGGATACGATGCGAGAGCGGGAGGTACTCGTTCTCGAGGGTGTAGGGGAAGGGCGTGTCGAAGCCCGTGATCCTGAGCGGCGGCGCCTCCAGGTGGAGGAACGCCTTCTCGTTGACCAGCGCGACGAGCTCGGCCCCGAGGCCGCAGCTCTTCGGCGCCTCGTGCACCACGATGAACCGGCCCGTCCGCTTCACCGACTCGATCACCGTGTCGATGTCGAGCGGCCACAGCGTGCGCAGGTCGATCACCTCGCACTCGATGCCCTGCGCGGCCGCCTGGTTCGCCGCGTCGAGCGCCTCGTAGAGCATCGCCCCCCAGACCACGAGCGTCACGTGCCAGCCCGGCCGGACCACCTTCGCCTGGCCGAGCGGGACCGTGTAGTCGCCGTCAGGGACGTCCCCCTTCGCCGCGCGGTAGATGCGCTTCGGCTCGAAGAACAGCACCGGATCGGGATCCCGGATCGACGAGAGCAGGAGCCCCTTCGCGTCGGCCGGGTTCGACGGGCACACGACCTTCAGGCCCGGCACGTGGATGAACTGCGCCTCGGGCGACTGCGAGTGGTAGTGCCCGCCGCGGATGCCGCCGCCCACCGGCGTGCGGATGACGAGCTTCGACGGGTACTCGCCGCCCGAGCGGTAGCGGTACTTCGCCAGCTCGGACACGATCTGGTCGTACGCGGGATAGATGAAATCGGCGAACTGGATCTCCGGGATCGGCACGAGCCCGTAGAGCGCCATCCCGATCGCCGCCCCCACGATCCCGTTCTCCGAGAGCGGCGTGTCGATCACCCGGTCGTCCCCGAACTCGTCGAACAGGCCTTGGGTGACGCGGAACACCCCGCCGACCTTGCCGACATCCTCGCCGAGCACGACGACCCGCGAGTCCCGCCGCATCTCGTGGCGTAGCGCGTCGTTGATCGCCTGGACCATGTTCATCTGAGGCATGCTCTTCGTCTCCGTCTCTCGGCCAGAAGGTGGGAGTGCAACCTCACAGGCGCCCCCGCTCCCCTGGGGACCCCGTCGATCGCGGGCAGCGGCGCCACCCCGGCCGTCGGCGCTGCCCGGCGAGCCGCCCCCGCCCGACAACGCCGTCCACGCCGCGCCCGCGCGGCCTAGCGGCCTCCGTGGCCCTTGGGCCTCGGGCCCGCCTTGAGCTGCTCCCGCTGCTCGACGAGGTGCCAGGGCGGCTCCGCATAGACGTCCTCGAACATCGAGTCGAGCGACGGCGGCGCCACCTTCTCCGAGACCGCGATGCAGGCCTTGACCTCCGCGTCGACCGCCACCTCGATCTCGCGATCCTGCGCCTCGGTCCAGCCCTGGGTGCGCTCGAGGTGCCGCCGCAGCCGCTCGATCGGGTCGAGCCGGCGCCACGGGTCGAGCCACGCGTCGGGGCGGTACGCCTTGGGATCGTCGCTCGTCGAGTGGCCCGACAGGCGGTACGTCATCGCCTCGATGAGCGTCGCGCCCTCGCCGCGCGCGGCGCGCGCGATCGCGTCGCGCGCCACCTTCACCACCGCGAACAGGTCGTTGCCGTCGACCCGCACCGCGGGGACGCCGTACGCGACGCCCTTGGACGCGAACGTGTTGCTCGACGTCTGGCGCTCGGTCGGCACGCTGATCGCCCAGCCGTTGTTGCGGCAGAAGAAGACGACCGGCACCTTGAACACGCCCGCGAAGTTCAGGGCGCTGTGGAAGTCGGACGAGCTCGTCGCGCCGTCGCCGAAGTACACGAGCGTGGCGAGCTCGTCGCGCCTCAGCTTCGCGGCCCACGCGAAGCCGACGGCCTGCGTGATCTGCGTGCCGATGGGCGAGCTCACCGAGCCGAAGTGCCCCTCGCGGTAGGTGTAGTGGTCCGGCATCTGCCGCCCCTTCACCGTGTCGTTCGCGTTGCCGAACATGTTGTCGATGTACCGCTGGAGCGGCAGCCCCCGCCAGAGCGCGGCGCCGAACTCGCGGTAGCACGGGAACACCCAGTCCTGAGGCCGCGTCGCGGAGACGCTGCCGAGGACCGCCGCCTCCTCGCCGAGCGAGCCGATGTGGAACCCGATGCGCCCTTGCCGCTGCAGCGCCACGAGGCGCTCGTCGAGCTGGCGCACCCGCACCATGGCCCTGTAGAGGGTGATCACCTCCGACGGGGCGAGCTTCGGATCGTGCGCGGGATCGAGCGAGCCGTCGTCGCGCAGGACCTTGATCACGTCGTCGGCACACGTGTCGAGCGGGTGCCGGGCGACGGCAGCCTGCGGCTCCAGGCTTGCCCCTGAGACGTTGGGCGGGCGGTCGGTGGAGTACGTCGCGGTGCTCATCGGCTCGCGGGGACACTAATCAAAGGCGCTGCCCGAGACCAGTGCCGAGACGCGCCGTTCGCTCATTCACTTCACGCGCGTCGTTGACTCGTCGCAGCGATCTCGTCGCGGGTTTGACTCGCCGCGGCGAGGCCGAACCCGGCGTGCGATCTCGTCGCGCGTCCCACACCGCACGCCGTGGTGCGGATGTCCCGGCTAGACGTTCCCGGGCTCGGACGCCTGCGCGAGCGCCTCGTCGACCGCGGCCACGTCGAGCTTGAACCCGCGCGCGAGCTGCTCGAGCACGCCGTGCTCCTGCGCGTCCACGCCGCCCGAGGCGGTCGCCATGAACGCCGCCACGCGGAGCACCTCGCGCTGATGCTCGGTCCGCCCGATCGTGCGGGCGACCATGGTGATGCGCTTCTCCATCCCGTCCTCGGCGAGCATCTCGCCGAGGTCGGCGAGCAGCGCCTCGAGCTGCTTTTCGTGGACGAGGTTCTGGCAAGCGTCCACGACGATCGCCTGGAAGCGCTTGCGCTCCGCCTCATCGAAGTGGCCGTCGGCGTTCGCGACGAGGAACGCGGCCTCGATGATCGTCTCGAAGAGCGCCACCGCGGCCGGATCGAAGCCGGTGGGCATCGTGATGTCCTCGATCGGAGGCCGCGCGCTGTAGGCCCGCGCGGCCTGGGAGAGGATGGATGCCACGCGCGCGCGGGGCGTCTGTGTGCCGGTGCGCGGGGCGCCGGGAGCGATGCCGCGGGGGCGCCTATCGATGGGAGCGGACATCGTGGTCTCTGACCCTCCTGCCGTCTTCCACGCTCGGCCAATCGCCGGGAAGCGTCAAGGCGCTTGCGGTGGCCGGCGCGGTGGCGGCCGTCCCGGGGGCGGGGCGGCGCTACCTGCGGACGAGAGAGGCCGCGGGGACGAGCCGCGCGGGGCTGGCCGACGCCGCCGCCGGGCCATCGGGAGGGAAGGGCTCGTCGGGGGCGAGCTCTGCAGAGAGGCGGGCGGCCTCGCGGCGCGCCACGGCGAGCCGCTCCTCCAGGAGCGCCTCGACGTGCGCCGCGCCCGCGGGGGCCGCGCCCGCCGGGGCGCCGGCGGACAGCTCCGCCGGGTCGCGGTCGATGAGGCTGCGGACGAAGACCTCGGCGGCCTTGTAGCTCGACCGCACGAGCGGCGCGCTGGCGGCGTAGAGGAAGCCCATCTCGAGCGCCGCCCGCGCGAACGCGGCGAACGTGTCCGGCTCGACGAAGCGCTGCACGGGCGCGTGCTTCGACGAGGGGCGCAGGTACTGGCCGAGCGTCACGATGTCGACCCCCGCCGCGCGCAGGTCGCGGAGCGCCTCCAGCACCTCGTCGTCGGTCTCGCCGATGCCGACCATGATCGAGCTCTTCGTGAGCCGCCGCGGCGCCGGCGCGCCGCGCTCGGCCGCGTCCGCGGCCATGCGCCGCTGGCGGTCCTTCGCGCGCCGGAGCACGGCGAGCGACTGGTCGTAGCTCGAGCGGACGTCGCGGATGGCGCGCGTGATGCGGCGGACGACCTCCACGTTGTGGGCGAAGACGTCGGGCCCGGCGTCGACCACCGCGTCGACGGCGCTCATGTGGCCCTGGAAGTCGCCGACCAGCGTCTCGATGAGCAGGTCGGGGCGGAGCGCGTGCAGGCGGCTCACCGTGCGGGCGACGTGATCGGCGCCGCCGTCGAGCAGGTCGTCGCGGTTGACCATCGTCATCACGACGTACTGGAGCGAGAGCCGGGCGATGGCGCGGGCCACGTGCTCCGGCTCGCGCACGTCGACCGCGCCGCGCGGGTCGCCGGTCGTGACCGCGCAGAAGCGGCAGCCGCGCGTGCACACGTCGCCGAGGAGCATCACCGTCGCGGTCCCCTCGCGCCAGCACTCGCCGACGTTCGGGCAGCGCGCCTCCTCGCAGACCGTGTGGAGATCGAGCTTGCGGAACGTTTCCTTGAGGTGGTGGTAGGTGTCGCCTCCAGGAGCGCGGACCTTGAGCCATTCAGGCTTGGGCGAGAACTGCGCCATCAGGGGTGTCCTTAGCCCATGCGGCGGGTGGGGGCGAGGGGGAGGCGGACGGCGTCAGCCGGCCGGCGGCACGGAGCGGCTGATCTCGCGCGACGTCAGCTTGCCGCGCTCGGTGAAGATGGCGGTGATGAGCTCCGAGGGGGTGACGTCGAAGGCGGGGTGGCGGGCGGGCACCCCGGCCGGGATGATGCGGCGACCGCCGACGACGGCGACCTCGTCGCTGCTCCGCTCCTCGATCGGGATCGACGCGCCGGTGTCGGTCGCGAGGTCGAGCGTGCTCCACGGGGCGGCCACGTAGAACGGGACGCCGTGGTGGCGCGCCAGGCAGGCGAGGCCGTAGGTGCCGATCTTGTTCGCGACGTCGCCGTTCCGCGCGATGCGGTCGGCCCCGACGACGACGGCGCCGACCTCGCCCTTCTGCATGAACCACGCGGCCATCGAGTCGGAGATCACCTCGACGGGGATGCCATCGCGCTGGAGCTCCCAGGCCGTGAGGCGGGCGCCCTGGAGGTACGGGCGGGTCTCGCACGCGAGCACGCCGATGTTCTTGCCCTCGGCGATGGCGGCCCGGATGATGCCGAGCGCCGTGCCGTAGCCGCCGGTCGCGAGCGCGCCGGCGTTGCAGTGCGTGAGGACCGTGCCCGACTCGGGCAGGCGGGCGGCGCCGGCGCGGCCTATCTGGTGGCAGGCGACGACGTCTTCCCGGTGGATCTCGCGCGCGAGCGCGGCGAGCTCCCGCGCGCGCTCCTCCCCGCGGCGCCCCGCGTGCTGCAGGGCCTCGGCGAGCATGCGCCGCACGGCCCACCCGAGGTTCACGGCGGTGGGCCGGGCGGAGGCGAGGTGCTCCGCCGCGGCGCGCATGGCGGCGAGGTAGCCGGTGGCGCCCTCGCCCCGGGCGGCGCGCGCGGCGAGCGCCATCCCGTACGCGGCGGCGATGCCGATCGCCGGGGCGCCGCGGACCGCCATCGTCCGGATGGCCTCGGCGATGCCGGCGGCGTCGGCGAGGGTCAGGTAGCGCTCGCGCTCGGGCAGCTCGCGCTGCTCGAGGAGGAACACGCGGTCGTCGCTCTGCGCGAGCTCGACGGCCGAGTAGTCCGCGCCGGAGATGGCCTCGGCCGGCGCCCACGGCGGCGTCGGCCGCGCGCCGTCACTCCCCTGCTGCGACGTCTGTTCTGCTTCGAAGCTCGTGCTCATTCAGCGCCTCCCGTTCGAGCTTGACGGCTCCCCCTGCGATCCTGCGTCCGTGCCCGACCCCTCGGCGCTCGCGGCGAGCCGGCCGCGGATCTCCTCGGCGACGGTCGCGAAGTCCTCGGCCGCCTCGGCCTTGCGGCCCGCGAGGTAGGCGCGGAGCGCGTCGGCGGCGAGCAGCGCGAGGCTCCCGTTGATCCCGCGCGACGTGAGCGCGGCGATCACGTCGCCGTTCTTGAGCAGCGTCTCGAGGTCGTCGAAGACCGCGGCGAGCTCCGGCCCGGGATCGATCCCGCCGCCGCCACCGGGGCGCGTCTCGTTGTCGTCGTCGCGGCTCACGCGTCGCGCCTCATTTCGTGGTGGTGGTCGCCTTGGGGATCGCGCTGAAGGGGAAGTGCGGCGGCTCGACGCCGGGCACGCACTGGTACCTGGAGAAATCGGTGACGCCCTCCTCGCGGAGCAGGGCCTCGTCGATCCACGCCTTGCCGCGCCGGGCCGACGGCTCGCGCGAGAGCAGCGCGAGCGTCGCGTCGGCGAGGATGTCGGCCTTGCGCCAGAGCTCCGGGCCGCCGAGGCCGAAGTTCATGGTGGCGAAGCTCTCGATCGCGGTCGCGGGCCAGAGGGCGTGGGCCGTGATGTTGTGCTCGGCGTACTCGCCCGCGACCGCGTGGGCGATCATCGTCATGCCGAACTTCGAGACCGCATAGGCGCCGTGGTGGGCGCAGGCGTCGGCCTCGACGGGGGGCGACATCATGATGATATGGCCGTACTTCTGCGCGATCATGTGGGGGAGGACGGCCTGCGAGAGGGCGAACGACGCGCGCACGTTGATGCCCATGATGAGGTCGAACTTCTTCATGGGGGTGTCCACGACGTCGGCCCACCAGAGCGCTCCCGCGTTGTTGATGAGCGCGTCGACGCGCCCGAAGCGCTCGACGGCCGCGGCGACGGCGCCCCTCGAGGCCTCGTCGTCGCGCACATCGAGCTTGATGGGCAGCGCGCGGCGGCCGAGCTGCTCGACCTCGCGGGCGACGTCGTGGATCGTGCCCGGGAGGCGCGGGTTCTCGGCGACGTCCGTCTTCGCGGCGACGACGATATCCGCACCCTCCCGCGCGCAGGCGAGGGCGATGGTCCGGCCGATCCCGCGGGAAGCTCCGGTGATGAAGACAACGCGGTCCTTGAGGCGCATGGAGGGCGGTCATAGCACAGGAGCCGGCGAGGGTGCGGCCCCGCGGCGCGTGATCGGGCGGTCTTTCTGTTGCTTGCGTTGTTGGCGTTGCTCGCGTTGCTTGTGCCGCGTGTGCCACCTCGCGCTCGCGCGGCACGAGGCGCGAGGCAGGCTCTGCCGTGGACGGGAGCGGGCGAGGGCCCTCATGGGCGCGCTGTGACGCCGCGATGAATGGGGGGCGCCTCCAGATGTCAGGGGGCTTTCAAAGTCTGACGTGCGCAGCTCGCCCGGGACGAGCACACCGAGCTCCAGACGAGACCTCCAGCGGCCGAGCAACCGCCGACCGATCCTGGCTCAGCCCAGCGCCCCGACAGGCCGCGATGGCGAGCGTGCGGCCCGGACAAGGCCGTTCCAGCCGAGCGTCGAGCGCTGGAGGCGCAGGCTGTCGAGCAGGTCAGTCGTGGTCTCGTTGACTCGATATTTCGGCATCGACAGAGCGCTGGCTTGGTCTCCGCTCGGCCTACGGAAACCCACCCTTCGGCTCAAGGGAGATGGGGTGTCCATCTGGCGCCATGTCGTACACCGGACCTGTTGAAGAAATCCCGTCTCATCGAGCCCTGCGAGGGCCGGTTCCACGGGTCATGAAAAGATTCAGTGATTCAGCGGCAAATCAGGCGCATGGGAGTGTTTCGCATCTGGACATGCCAGCGGTCAGGTGACACCGTGTTGTCAGCGAATCGAAGGGAGGCGCTGCGCTGCGTGGGAACGCGCTGAGCGCGACTTCGCCCCCTGAATAACGCTGTACTGGGTGGCCCGTCGAGGCGTCGCGTGCCCCGGCGTACCTGCTGGCGCGAGCCGCGGTGCCGGGGCGGGCCGAGCTCAGACGGACTTACAGACAAGGAGCATGCATATGAGCGCTTTGCACCGGACGCTTGTCCTCACCTTCATCGCTGGCTGTTCTGTGGTCGGCTGTCTCGGCTCGACCGAAGTCGAGCAGGAGCAGTCCGAGGAGGCGTCCGAGCCGGTCGAGGGGGCGGTCTGCGATACCGCTCGGGAGGGCGCGGACATCTCGCTCTCGTGTCCGGCCGGGGAGGTCATCACGGCGGTCGAGTTCGCGAGCTATGGCACACCTCGCGGGGTCTGCGGCAGCTTCCGCGCGACCTCGTGCAACGCGTCGACGTCGAAGGCGGTGGTGGAGCGCGCGTGCCTCGGGCAGTCGAGCTGCACCGTGACGGCGAACAACGCGACCTTCGGCGATCCGTGCAGGCGGACCACGAAGAAGATGTACGTTCAGGTCGCGTGCGCCCCCTCGGAGCCGGACGGCGGCGAGGGCGGCTCGACGGGTGAGGGCGGCTCGACGGGCGAGGGCGGCTCGACGAGCGGTGGCGGCTCGACGGGTGAGGGCGGCTCGACGGGTGAGGGCGGCTCGACGAGCGGTGGCGGCGAGGTTTGCGGGAACGGGGTTTGCGGCGCGGGCGAGGACTGCTCGAGCTGCTCGAGCGATTGCGGCGAGTGCTCGACGTGCAGCGGCGCCGGGCCCAGCACGACGCCGCTCGATACCGAGGAGCAGGCGTTTCTTTCCATCATCAACCAGTATCGCGCCGAGAAGGGCCTCGGGGCGCTCTCGGGCTGCACCGCGCTGAGCCGCGCCGCCCAGGGCCACAGCGAGGACATGCGCGATCACAACTACTTCGACCACACGAGCCAGGACGGCCGGTCGCCGTGGACCCGCGCGGCCAACGCCTGTTATGCGTCCGCCGAAAGGACCGCCATGGCCGAGAACATCGCCGCCGGCAACTCGACGGCGCAGAGGACGTTCGATCAGTGGAAGAACTCGGACGGTCACAACAAGAACATGCTCGGGTCTGCCTTCAAGGTCATCGGCATCGGGCGGGCGACCGGAGGCGGGACCTACGGGTCCTACTGGACCACGGTGTTCGGCGGCACCTCGGACGCGAGCTGCAACTAGCGCCGAGCCCCCGCCGCGGCAGCCGCCTGCTCGGAGCAGCCTGTCACGCGTGAGGTGTTCTGTCACAGCGGCGCTGCGCGGTCTGGGCGCGGTCCGGGCCGGAGGAGGCCCGGGCCGCGCCTCGCGCTGCAGGCGGAGAGCGGCAACCGAGGGCGGCCCGGCCATTGCTATGGGCACCGGTCGGCGGAACGGTGGCGTCCTCAAGACAAACGAGCTGCGCCGGTCCTCCGCCTCGAAATCTCATGGCGGAACACATCATCTATCTCCTCGGTCCCTATCGAATTCCCGGCTTCCACGGCGAGCGCAACGTCCGGGTCTACCTGCCCAGCGAGGGTGCGCACGCAGGGCCATCACCTGTGCTCTTCCTGTTCGATGGGCAGAACGTCTTTCACGACGACCCCTCCTACAGCGGCGGATGGCGCCTGCACGAGGCGGTGCGCGATCTCTCGGATCGAGGCCTCGTGGCGCCGGTCCTCGTGGGGATCGATCACGGCGGGAGCGAGCGGCTGACCGAGCTGTCGCCGTTCCCGGGCGACGGCAGCGACGGGAGGCTCGACGACTTCCTCGGCTGGATCACCTCCGAGATCGTGCCGGCTGTACAGGAGCGCTTCGCGGTGCGGCGCGACCCGGCCGGCACGGCGATCGGCGGCTCGTCGATGGGGGGCCTCGCGGCGCTCTACGCCCATTTCCGCCACCCCGACGTGCTCGGGGCCGCGCTCTGCATGTCGCCGTCGCTCTGGTTCGCGGAGCGGAAGATCTTCGACGTCATCGCATCGCAGGCCGTCCCGGCGAGCTCGCGGCTGTACGTCGACGCCGGCGCTCGGGAGGACGACGGCTCGGTGCTGCGCGACGCGGCGCGGCTCGTGGAGCACCTGCGCCAGCGGGGCTACGGCGAGGCCGACCTGCTCTTCTGCCCGGACGAGGACGGGACCCACTGCGAGGACGCGTGGCGCAGGCGCGCGCCGGGGGCGCTGCAGTTCCTGTTCGCCGAGGCCGCCAAGGGGCAGCAAGGGGACGCCGGAGCGCCGGAGGGGTCGCAGCAGGCCGCCTGAGCCAGGCGGTAGCCGCCGCAGCACGCAGGCCCCGCCGCCCGTCTACCTCCGCCCCTTGCTCCGCTTGCGCGTCCCCTGGACGATGCGCGCCAGATAGCGCGGCGGCGGCGCGCTCGCCGAGAGCGCCGCGGCGAGCCGGGCGGCCTCCGCGTCCGAGAAGGACCCCTTCCGGAGCGCCGCGATCGCCTGCGCCACGACGTCGCGCGACTCGGGGCGCTCCGCCTGCGTCTTCTCCTCGAGCCAGCGCACGACCTCGGGGAAGCGCCCCGCGAGCGCCGCGATCTGCGAGGGCATCCCCTGCCGGAGGAGGCGCAGCCCCTGCAGCCGCTCGTCGGCGCGCGGCGAGCGGTCCGAGATCGCGAACGCCTCCTCGAGCCGCGCGACCACCTCCGCGCCCGCCGAGAGCCCGGCGAGGAGCGTGCGCTCGGCGAGCGCCTCGAGCGCGACGTACGCCTGCAGGTAACCGTCGGTCCAGGACGAGAGCTCGCCGACCAGCGCGTCGCCGCGCGCCGCGATGACCGCGCGGAGCGCCGCCACGACCCCGTCGCGCACGACGCGCCGCGGATCCTCGGCCAGCTGCCCGAGCTCGTCGAGCGGATCAAGCCCGCCCCGAGCGCCGCGCGCCCGTGACGGACGCCCCGCGCCCGCCGCGCCGGCGGCCGGCGCCCCGCGCGCGGCGAGCGCCGAGAGCGCCTGCGCCGCCACGATGAGCGCGTACTCCTCGGTGCTCGAGCAGAGCGCCCGCACGAGCGGCTCGGCCGGCGCGCCGCGATCCGCGATCGCTGCGCCGACCGCCCGCGCGAGATCCAGGTTCACGCGCGGCAAGGGGGCGTTCGGCCCGAGGTCGGGGCCGGGCGCGCGCCCCCCGCTGCGCCGGGCAGGGAGCCCGGAGCTGCGATCGAGCAGCGCGAGCAGCTCGGCCGGATCGCCGAGCTGCACGGCGCGCTCGATCGCCGCGTCGATTTTCGGGTTGCGCAGCGCGCCAGGGGGCGTTGCGCCCCGGCGCATATCCGAGGTGTCGGCCATTCAGAACCCCAGGGAGAGACCGACCTCGGGGGAGAGGACGGTGGTCATGGCGGGAAAGGTGAGGCTCGCGCGGAGCGCGAGGTTCAGCGATACGGCCTCGAGCGGCGCATAAGCAACGCCCACGCCGAGCGACGCGAACCCCTGGCCCGCTTGCCTGGTCGCGGCGAGCGTCTGCTGGCGCTCCTCGATCCTCCCGCTCTGGCCGGGCCTCGTGCACGGGCTCTCGATGCTGGCAGGATCGGCCCCGCACGCGGCCGCGTCCTCGAGGACCTTCACGTCGACCTCGGCGTCGACCTGCGCGACCCCGGCCGCGGCGAGCACGAAGGGACGGGCGCCGAGCTGCTCGAACGGCCGCGCCATGAGGAAGTATTGCGCGCGCGCCTCGAGGTGGAGCGGCAGGAACGCGGCGCCGCCGTCCGTCGTGCCGCCGGCCGCGAAGCCGACGCGCCCGCCGACCGTGAGGTTGTCGAGGACCAGCCGATCGTAGGCGAGCGCCACCCGCGACGTCGCGAGCGCGAAGCCGAGGTTCACGTCGTTCGCGACGCCCGGCGTGGGCGCGCCGTCGTACCGGGTCCCGTCGCCGCGCACGCAGACGAAGTTGTCGCGCTCCTGCGACGCGAGGGAGCACACGTCACGGCCGGAGAACAGCGCGACGTCGGGCGAGAAGGTGAGCCCGACCCAGCTCCGCCGGACGTCGGGCGCGGCCTCCTCTGCAGATCTCGTCGCGGCGCACGCGCCGCGGACACAGGTGAGCCCGCGGTTGCACTGCCGGTCGTCGATGCACTGCCGCGGCCGCTCCTGCTCCGGCGCCGCGCACATCGCCGGCGGCGCGTGCCCGGGCCAGCGGGGCGGCGCCGACGCGATGTGCGCCCTGATCTGCGTGGAGAGCGGCGCGTCGCGCTCGCCGGCGCTCGCGAGGATCGCGCCGTCCTCGTCGACGGCCGCGACGTGATAGCGGAGCGTCCCCTCCGTTCCGAGCGCGGCGCACGGCACGTTGATGCCGAACCCCTGGCCGCGCAGCTTCTTCATGACGAGCGGGCGGTACGCGCGCTCGCCGGGCGCGAGGTACCAGACGGTCACCTGCGTCACGCTGGGCAGCAGCTCGTCCGAAACCTCGACATAGATAGGGACGGGCGTGCGGATGACCTGCTCGGGCGGCGGCGCAATCTTGAGCTGCGTCCCGGCCGCCGCGGACGCCCCGACGCCGGTCGCGGCGCGCGCCTGCTCGAACGCGGACGAGACCTCCGGGGTTGCGAGATCCGGGTTCAGCTGCGCCGACGGATCGATGCGCAGGGCGTCCGCGAACGCGTCGCGCGCGCCCCCCAGCTCCTTTTTGCCCAGGGCGAGCACGGAGCCGAGCGCGACGAACAGCCTGGCCTTGACCGCAGGCGAGCAATCCGACGCGCCGCAGGCGTCGATGGCGGCCCGCAGCTTGCGCTCCGCCTGATCGAACCGGGTCTCGAGGTAGTCGACCCCCATCGCCTCGTTCAGGGCCGCCTCCGCCTGCGCGTCCCGGGAAGGCGCCTGCGCGGCCGCCGCGCCCGCGATGAGCCCTCCGGAGACGCTCCCCGCCGCGATCGCGATCAGCGCGCGCGGCGCGTAGCGGGCGGAGCCGTTCCGTACGGGCATCGGCCCGCAACGTAGCCCACCGGTGTGACCGCGAGCGCTACAAAAACTCCGGAGCCCGCGGCGTACCGGCCACCCGAGCTCCGCTGCACGGCAGGCGCAGCACGGACAAATAATCCACAGGTTGTTCCCAGCATGTGGAGTACCCACACGCAGCCCCTGACATCTTCAGGGAGCTGCCGGGTCCTGCACTGCTCGCGGGGCGGCAGCTCCTCCAAGCGCCGGCGCTGGCCAACGCCAGCCCGGGCATGGACGCGCCGCCCACACCGATGCCACCGATTTTTTCTGCGATCTCGGGCACTCCGCGGCTCGACGCGCCGCAGGACTTCCGGGCGCTAAACTCCCTCCTCCGGAACCGATCTGCAACCCAAAAATCACGCGTCTGAGCCGGGTTTGGAAGTCCACATGCTTGTCCACAGATTGGCCACCCGATGACCCCAGACAGCGCCCAGATTTCATCCACGTTGCGGGGAGTCGAGGGGGTACCGGGGTCCAGTGCGCGGGTCGTCGTTGACAACCGTGTGACGACCTGCAGCGGCGGACCCCCCGGCGCCGGGGGGATCGACCGGGGTGCTCGGCGGGCGGTTTCAGCCGGCGGCCGTCCGGGCGCGGGCATCGCGGGGGGCGCGGGGGGCGCGGGGGGCGCGGGGCGGCGAGCGCCGGGCCGCGCGGCGCCGCGCGCGGCGTGCTAGCTGGTGCGCATGCGGGTTCCGGAAATCCCCGAAGAGAGCGCGCCGGGCCTCCGCGCCGGCGACCCGCCGGCGCCGGCGCAGGTCGCGGCGCGCCCGCTGATCCGGAGGAGCGCGCGCGCCGGCGCGCGGCTCGCCGACCACGACGCCGCCTCGCTCGCGGAGCTCCTCCGCCAGGCCGGCGGCACCGCGTCCGCGGCGCGCGCGGTGGCCGGCAAGGTGGTGCGCCACGCCTTCGGCGCGGAGCCGGGCGCGCCGCGGCCCGCGCCGGCGTGGGACGCGGGCGCGCTCGCCGCCCTGGAGGTCGGGGCGTGGGCGCACGAGGCGCTGCTCGCGCTCGATCCGGGGCTGTCGCTCGAGATCGCCGAGCAGGCGCCGTCGGAGGACGACACGCTCCGGCTGGTCCTGCGCGCGCGCGACGGCGCGCTCATCGAGTCGGTGCTCATCCCGGGGCCGGCCCGCACCACCCTCTGCGTCTCGAGCCAGGTCGGCTGCGCCCGGGCCTGCGCGTTCTGCGAGACGGGGCGGCTCGGGCTCGCGCGCCAGCTCGCCGCCGGCGAGATCGTCGATCAGGTCCGGATCGCGCAGGCGCTCGCCGCGGATCGCCGCGGCGCGCCGCTCCGGAACCTCGTTTTCATGGGAATGGGGGAGCCGTTCGACAACCTCGGCGAGGTGCTGAAGGCCATCCGCCTGCTCACCGACCCGCGGGCGTTCCGGTTCGCGCCGTCGCACGTGACCGTGAGCACCGTCGGGGTCGTGGACAAGATCGAGCCGTTCTTCCGCGAGGCGCGGGCCGAGCTCGCCGTCAGCCTGAACGCCCCGGACGACGCCCGCAGGCAGGCGATCATGCCGGTCAATGCGCGCTTCTCGATGGCGGCGCTGAAGGAGGCGCTCGCGAGGTCGATGCCGCCCGGCCGGCGCGTCCTGTTCGAGTACGTGCTCTTCGATCGGTTCAACGATGCCCCGGAGGACGCGGATCTCCTCGCGGCGTACGTCACCGGGCTCCGGTGCCGCGTGAACGTCATCCCCTGCAACCCCGGCCCGGATCCGGCGCTGCGCCCGCCGTCCGCGGAGCGGCTCGACGCCTTCGTGGCACGGCTGGCCGCTCACGGCGTGACCACGCTGGTGCGGCGGCCGCGGGGGCGCGACGTGGGCGGCGCCTGCGGCCAGCTCGCGGGGGTGGCCCGCGTCAGGCAGCCAGCGCCAGCGTGAGGGCGGCGCTCCGGACGAGCGGGGCCCCCACGCGCAGCGCCCCGTTGCCCGCCGCGACCGTGCGAGCGACCTTGCCCGCGTGCTGGTTCATCCGGGCAGTCACTGCGCGCTTGCCCGTCTCCTGGGTCGTCTCGAGCGTCCCGAGCAAGGAGAGCAGGTCGGCCCAGACCCGATCGCGCCAGCCCTTGAGCATGAAGAGCACGACGCTGGACGCGGCGCGCTGCACTTCCTTGGTCACGGTCGCGACGCGGGCGAGCGGGCAGCCATAACGATCGCTCAGGATCGCGAAGATCTCCGGCATCGCCGCCGCGAGAATTTCATTCACAAGGTCGTGGTCGTGCCGGTAGCGGCCGAGAAGCCGGGCGTCCTGCGCGGCGCCGTGCTGGACGATGTTCCGGTAGAGCCCGAGGGCCAGGTCGTAGTTGATGTGCGCGTTGATGCCGAGCAGCGCGTGCGCTCCCGCCGCCGTGCCGCTCGCGCGGCTGCAGGAGAAGGCGACGTCCCACGCCTCGACCTCCGTGGAGCGCCCATCCAGCGACGCCGCGAGGGCCTTCAGGTAGTACTCGCAGAAGATCCCCGCGAGGCGCGAGATCCACGCGGGCTCGAGGAACCGCCGGTCCGTGCCGTCGGCGATCGCCTCCTTCACGCGGCGCGTGATCACGGCGTAGACGTCGGGGAACACCGCCCGCGGGTCGTTCCTCTCGCGCAGCCGCGCGGCGACCGTCTCCAGCGCGACAAGCGCCTCCGCGACGCTCTCCGGCTTCATCGTCACCCCCTTCAGGATGGCGTGACGGGCGGCCGAGTCCGCGGGACGGCACGCGGCCGACGACCGCGTCTGCTTGCTCACCATCGCCAGGGGCCGATCTGAAGTAAGGGTCTTCATGGCTGCGCTGAGCGAGCGAATTCAAGGATCGTGCCCGTATGTCCAGTTCGCAGTCGTACACAGTCTCGAGGGGGTGAGAGGCACTCCGAAAGGGAGCTCGAGCGCGCACGGCCGCCCCAGGCGTGCTCGTCCGTCGCGCCGCTTCTCCCGGCATTTCCGGCGAATCCAGCGGCTACCGTCCTGTAGAAGACCCGGGCGAGCGCGCCAGATCCTCGGTCCTGGTCAGTGGCTATCCGGAGCGGGCCGGCGAGCGGTGGCCACATCAGCGTCATCGCCCGACAGGGTGAGAGAGCTGACCGCCGCGCCAAACTGCCCCATGGGGCAGTTTGTTACGCGCACAGGGATAAGCTTCACACAGAATGCGGGATCCCCCGACGCCTCGCATGATTCGACGACTTGACGCGGCGGTGTGCGACGCGTCGATCTGGCGTTTCGGGCGTGATGCATCGAGCCGACGTTTCGCCTTTCGGGTCGCCGGGCGATGCGCCGTATCCTGGGCGGCGGGATCCGCGCGTCTGCGCGCATCCATCGACGTCGACCGGCGCGCGGGAGGGCGAGCTTCGCCCCTCCGCGGTTGCCCCTGCCGAGCACCATGAGCTTCCTCAAAATCGTCTGCTCCGAGCCGAAGAACGACCTCGCCTCCTTCCTCCAATCCCTGCCGATCGAGCCCGCGGAGCCGACCATCGCGCTCGTGATGAGCACCGCGGATCTCGCCTATCCCCATGTGGCCGCGCGGACATTCGTCGCCTCGGCCAGGGAGGTGGGCGCGTCGCACCTCCTCTGGGTGGGCCCGTACCTTCCTCCGTCGAGCCGGGTGGGGCAGCAGATCCGCGACGCTGAGGCATTTGTGCGCGCCTCCGGCGCCAGGGTGACGGCCGTGTGGCACGGCCCCTTGCTCAGCGCGCTCAACCTCTGGCGCGAGGAGATCCGGCTCCGTCGCACGCTGCCGTTGCCGCTCGGAAATGGCGCGCTGCCCTGGGTCGCGCCGGCCGACGTGGCCCGCATGGCGATCCGCGCGCTCGAGCAGCCCGGCGCCCAGGCGCCGGTCGTCTGCGGCCCGGCCGCGTGCACCGGCGCTCAGGTGGCGGCGGCGCTCTCCAGCGCCGTCCGGGCCGCGCTGACGAGCGAGCGCTTCGCGTGGCGGAGGTTCGAGGAGATCGATCGCGACCGCAACCGTGCGCTCAGCGAGGACGAGCTCCTGCCCTACCTCACCGGCCTCGGTGTCCCGACCGACGAGGCGAGGGCGCTGCTCCTGGCCGCGGACACGACCGGCGACGGGAGGCTCGATTTCGAGGAGTTCACCGCCGGGTTACGGGGGCGGCTCGACAACCTGGTCCAGCAGCTGCTCCGCGAGGACACCTTCGAGATCCGGTACGTGGACACGCCGGCGGACAGGGCCGTCGCGACGCTGGTCCAGGCGGGCCTGCGACGGGCGGCGGCCGAGGCGCTGATCGAGGGGTGGGCGAGCGTGGCCGCGGAAGGGATCCCCGAGGAGGCCCGCGGGGCCGGCGACGCCTGGCTCGATCTCCCGCCCGTGGGCGTCGACGTGTGGGCCGAGCGGCACGCGCTCGACTACGTCAACGTCCACCTGCTCCCCGGGCAGGGGCTCCTCTCCCGGCGCGAGACGATCGTCGAGGATGGGGCCGCGATGGGCGCGCTGGCCGGCAAGGAGGTGGCGGTCGCGACGATCGTGGACAGCGGCGGCCGGATCCTCTCGCTCTCCCGCGCGCTCGACGGGAGCGGCGTCTCGGCGCGGTGGCTCGACGCGCCCCCCGTGAGCCTCCGGTGGGTGACGTGCGGGGACCGCGACAGGCGCCGCGCGCTGCTCGTGTCGGACGGGCAGCTCGCGGGGCTGCACATCGAGGGCGAGTGGCAGGATCTCCCGTCCGCGATGCGGTTGCTCATGGCGCGCGCCCCGCTGCCCGGCTGGCAGCTCACGACGTTCCGGGAGCTCGGCGAGCTGAACCTCGAGCAGCCCGCGGCGCTGTTCGAGCCGAACGAGGTCGTGTGCAACTGCGCCGGGATCAAGCGCGGGCAGATCACGGGTTTCGTCGAGGCCGGGTGCGCGACGCTGGCCGAGCTGTCCGAGCGGACGCGGGCGGGGCAGATCTGCGGCGGTTGCGTCCCGGCGATCGAGGAGATGTTGGGCGGGTCGAGCCTTGTGCAGGCGGAGGTGAAGGGCGCGCGGGAGCTCTCTCCCGGGATCTTCCAGATCGCGCTGTCGCCGATCGGCGGCGCGCCGGCGGCGTCCATTCCCGGGCAGCACGTGCTCGTGCAGGGCTACCTCGATCGGCGCTGGGTGGCGCGCGCGTACACGCTCTCGGCGCCCGCGCGCGCGGGAGGCGACTACGAGATCACGGTGAAGCGCGAGGAGCTCGGGGTCTTCTCCCGGTGGCTGTGCGAGCGCGCCGGGGCCTCGCTGCTGCGCGCCTCGGCGCCGCGGGGCAGCTTCGTCCTTCCGGCGCCGCCCGTGGAGCGGGTTGTGTTCCTCGCGGGCGGGATCGGCGTCACGCCGGCCATGGCGATGCTGCGGGCGCTCGACGGGAGGGCTGGCCGCCCTGACGCGCGGGGCTTCCTGCTGGACTGGTCGGCGTCGCGCGCCGCGGACTTCCTCTATTTCGAGGAGGAGCTGCGCGCGGTCGCTGCCCGCACGCCCGGCGTCGCGTTCCGCCTGCGCGCGACGCAGGCGGAGGGGCGGCTGTCCCGGGAGCACGTGGCCGAGCTGTACCCTTACCGGCCGGGCTCGCGGGCGCTCGTGTGCGGGCCCGAGGCCTTCATGCGCGACGCGCTCGAGCACCTGCGCGCGGCGGGCTGGCCGCAGGACGCCATCGAGCGGGAGCTGTTCACCTCGAACGTCGACGCCGCCGGAGCGATCCGCCCGACGCCGCTCCGGCGGGCCGGCGCTGTCCGCGTGGCAGGCGGGGTCTGTCCGGTCGAGCACGGGTCGTTTCACCTGACCCCGACCGCGCCCGCGGCGGTGCCGATCGAGGCCGAGGCGTTCCTGCGCCAGTGCTACGCGGAGCTCGGGGTGCCCTCCGCCGTGGACGAGCGCTGGCAGGAGGTGCGGGCGAGCCTGGAGAAGCACGGGACCTACACGCACCTCCCCGACGAGCTCGCCTACGGGGCGCGGCTGGCGTGGCGCAACAGCTCGCGCTGCATCGGGCGGTTCTTCTGGTCGACGCTCCACGTGCGCGATCTGCGGCACCTGAAGACGGAGGAGGAGATCTTCCAGGCGCTGCTCGAGCACCTCGATCTCGCGACCAACGGGGGCGACATCCGGGCGACCATGTCGGTGTTCAGGCCGGGGGAGCCGCGGATCCGCATCTGGAACGGGCAGATCGCCCGCTACGCGGGCTACCGGCTCCCGGACGGGGGCATCCTTGGCGATCCGGCGAACGTGGAGCTGACGGAGCAGGCCCTCGCGCTGGGGTGGCCGGGCGGGGAGCGGACGCGGTTCGATCTGCTGCCGTTGATCCTCCAGATCGGCGACGCCCGGCCGCGGTGGTTCGAGGTGCCGCGGGAGCGGGTGCTCGAGGTCCCGATCGAGCACCCGCGCCATGCGTGGTTCGCCGAGCTCGGGCTGAGGTGGCATGCGCTGCCGGCGGTGAGCAACCTGGCCCTCGACCTCGGCGGGATCCACTACACGGCGGCGCCGTTCAACGGCTTCTACATGGGGACCGAGATCGGCGCGCGCAACCTGAGCGACGTGACGCGATACAACCAGCTGCCGCTCATCGCGGATCGCCTCGGGCTGGACCGGTCGCGCAGCGACACGCTGTGGCAGGACGCAGCGCTGGTCGAGCTGAACCTCGCGGTGCTGCACTCGTTCCGTCAGGCGAAGGTGCGGATGCTCGACCACCACACGCTGTCGGAGTACTTCAAGAAGTTCGAGCAGCAGGAGCGGCAGTGCGAGCGCCCGGTCTATGCGGACTGGACGTGGATCGTGCCGCCGATGTCGGCGTCGACCATGGGGGTGTTCCACACCAACATGGAGAACAAGATCCTGAAGCCGAACTATCTTTATCAGGACGACCCGTGGAAGCCGCGGAAGGAGTAACGGGGGCTCCTCCGGGGGGCCAGGGCGCCGGCGGGGCTTTCCCGATCGGTCCAGCGGGCGGTTTGGTAGTCTCCGCGCACGCGATGATGGACGACGACGAGGAGCTTGCGGCGCAGCGCATCGGCACCCGGATCGGCACCTGGAGGGTGGAGCGCGTGCTCGGGGGCGGCGGGATGGCGAGCGTCTTCCTCGGCCGGCGCGCTGACGGCTGTGTCGCGGCGGTGAAGGTCCTGCACCCGTCCCTGAGCCAGATCGAGGAGCTCCGGAAGCGCTTCCTGCGCGAGGGCCCGATCGGCAGCGCCCTGGCCGCTGTCGGCCCGCTCTGCGAGGGGCTGCCGCTCGTGCTGGAGGCGGGCATCGCGGACGACGGCGCCGCATACCTCGCGATGGAGGCGCTCGAGGGCGAGACGGTCTTCGACCGCATGGCCCGGGTGGGGAGGCTCCCGGTGGGCGAGGTGCTGACGCTGGCCGAGCGGGTCCTCGACGTGCTGGTCGTGGCGCACGCGCACGGCGTGGTTCACCGGGACATCAAGCCTGAAAATCTGCACATCGGAAACGATGGGCGGGTGAAGGTGCTCGATTTCGGGATCGCGCGCGTGCTCGATCCGCTTCCTTTCGGGATGGGGGAGCTGCCGGAGAAGACGGCCACGAAGACGGGGGTGGCGCTCGGCACGAGCGAGTACATGGCGCCCGAGCAGGCGACGGGGAGGGTCCGCGAGATCGACGGCCGGACCGATGTCTTCGGCCTGGGCGCCACGATGTTTCGCCTGCTTTCGGGCCGCGCGATCCACGGCGACGTCGCCGACGCGCGCCTGCTCATCGCCGCGGCGACGGAGCGGGCGCCGTCGCTCGCGCTGTGTGCGCCGGACGTGCCCTCCGAGGTGTGCGACGTCGTGGATCGTGCCCTCGCGTTCCACAAGGTCGAGCGTTATCCCGACGCGGCGACGATGCGCGCCGACGTCCGCGCGGTGCGGGCGGGCCGCCTGCCGCCGTACGTGGTCGCCGTCGAGGAAGGCCGGATCGCGCCGGGGGCCCCGCTCCCTCGCCGCTGAGGGCGCCCACCGCGCGGCGGGCGCCCTGTCCGGCTGCGGCGTGCGTCAGCGGCGACGGGCGCAGCGGAGCCGGCCGTTGTCGTTCTCGATGTCTCCTCCGCACCGCCGGAAGTCGACCATGCGTGTCCTGATGTAGTTCCCCCTTCGGTCCCTGCACATCGCGGACAGCGCGCCTCGTTCGACCCGGACGCTCCTGCACGTCCTGAGATAGGAGCCCTCCGGCGGCCGTCGTTGAGCTTCCGCAACATCGCTGCTGGACAGCAGGGTAGACAACGAGAGCGCGCCGAGGACCAGCGCGACGAGCGTATTCTTCATGATTCCCCCCTTGGCGCACCGCCTGGTAAGGCGATGCTCGCGTGATCTCATGGGGCAGACACCTGGAAGCCGCAATCCCGCTGTAACGGCGAGCGGTCGAGGCATGAAAATGGAGAATTGAGCCACAGAGACACAGAGGGCACAGAGGAGTTAGGACTGGGGAATTCCCTCATTTAATGCCCGTTTACAGCGGGAAATTGAACAGGGAGGCGGGGAGGCGGGGAGTTTTCTGAGATTTTACTCCCCGCCTCCCCGCCTCCCTGTGAATTTTCCGAAAAATTTGAGAGGATTCCTCGGGAGATAAGAGTGAGGAGTGAGAGGGGGGCCAGCTCTCTCGTTCTTTATATTCTGTGTCCTCTGTGCCTCTCTGTGGTTCAATTCCGAGCTCGCCCGCCTCGATGAGGCTGTGTTATTCCGGAGGCATGCGCGTCTCTTTGACGATCGCGGTCTCGGTCATGTCGGCTGTCGCCCTGAGCAGCGCGGGTTGCGCCGACGATGGCGTTCCCGCGGCGGGCAGCCCGCCCGGCGCAGGTGGCCTCGGTGGCAGCGGCGGTTCCGGCGGCGGTGGTGGCCTTGGCGGCGGTGGCCTCGGCGGCGCCGGCGAGGCCTCGTCCGGGTCGAGCAGCGCCGAGGTGTCCAGCTCGACCGGCGCCGGGGGAGGGGAGGCGGGCCAGCTCGACAGGTTCGGGATCGCGATGCTGCGGCCCACGCTGCCCTCCGGCAAGGCGTGGTTCTCGAGCTGGGACAACGGGGCTGCGCGCACGTTTTCAGGGATCGACCCGGAAGACGCGTGGTTCGACGCCGACCACGGCGACGCCTCGTATGACACCGACGGCCAGGGCATCCTCAAGATCAGCGGCGACGTTCCGCGGATGTACGTGCACGACCCCGCGCTCGAGGACCCGTGGCGCGACGTCGAGGTGACGATGTATTTCCTGCGCGCCGCCGACGACGGGACGCCCTACGGAGGCCTCGTCGCCATGACGCGCACCAACCACGGCACGATCGGCGACGAGGACGACAACAAGTGCGACACGCGCGGGATCGCTGCGCGCATGCGCTATGACGGCAAGATCGATTTCGAGAAGGAGACGAATCACCCCGCCTCGGTGGCCATCCTCAGCCGGACGTACTGGGAGGGCGGCATGCCGGAGCAGGTCTGGATCGGGTACAAGCAGCTCGTCTACGACCTGCCGAACGGCGATGTGAAGCAGGAGCTCTGGATCGATGAGACCGACGGCGCGGACGGCGGCGCCTGGGTGAAGATCCACGAGCACGTCGACCAGGGGACCGATTTCGGCGTGGGGGGCGAGCCCTGCCAGCCGGGCATCGATCCCGCGATGCGGCTCACCGGGGAGCCGACCCGCCCGGGATCGGAGACGGGCAAGCCCAACATCACCGTCTACTTCCGGAGCGACGGGGTAGGCCCCGATGGGCTCCTGTACAAGAAGGGCA
Source organism: Sorangium sp. So ce887 (assembly GCF_051521455.1). Taxonomy (NCBI): domain Bacteria; kingdom Pseudomonadati; phylum Myxococcota; order Polyangiales; family Polyangiaceae; genus Sorangium; species Sorangium sp. So ce887. Next base: position 2,231,217 of record NZ_CP150354.1, read on the forward strand.
GCGTGCGAGAGATCGTGCCCTGACCTGCCCCCGCGCGCCTGCGGGCGCCCCCGCCCGCGAGGTCAGCGACAAAATCGTGCGCGACGCCGGGACGGCGTGATCTCGCGCCCCGGCGAGCCTTTACGCAGGGCGCGACTTCGCCGATCCTTGTGCAATGAACCTACGTCTTGTTTCAGCTTCAGCCTTGGCTTTTGCTGTCGCGCTTCATGCGTCCGGGTGCTCGGATGCTGGCACCGATCCCGGCGGCGCCGGCGCCGGCGCCGGCGCTGGTACCGGGGGCGCGGGCGGCGAGGACGGTCCCGGGGAGATCGCCGGCGGCGGCGGGGGAACCGAGCTCTCGAGCGCGGTGAGCGTGATCATCACGGCCGACAACGCGTACGGCTTCGGCTACGGGAGCGGCGACGAGCTCCTGAGCTATTTCGGCGGGATCGAGAACAACCTCGCCCAGGCGATCTTCTCCTGTCCTATCGGCAATGGACCCGAGTCGTACACCGTGCCGGCGGCGTCCGCGAACGCTGGACACTACCTCTACATCATCACGTACGCGGACAAGCTCACGACGCAGGGCGTGATCGGCCAGTTCTTCCGTGAGGGGGCCGAGCCCGTCTTCACCGGCAACGGCGCGTGGGAGGTCTGCGCGACCGGCGAGGACTACGACCTCGGCTCGCTCGGGCCGACGCTGGAGACCGTCAACCAGCATATCGCGCGCTGCAACGGCGGCGATCTCGACCCCCAGACGACCAGCGCTGGCTGGGTGACCACCGAGGCGTCCGCGAACGGCCATGTCGTGTTCGGAGAAACCAACGACACGGAACGCTCGATCCCGGAGCCCGGCAACGAGTTCTCTGTCGTCTGCGGCATCGACGAGGAGGCTCGGTGGATGTGGTACGAGTGGGAGCCGGACCGCAGCACCGGCAGCCCGTTCCTGTGGCCCAGCGGCAGCGGCAACGTCACAAAGGACTTCCTGATCTTCCGCCTCGGCGCCGAGTTCGTCCCCGAGGTGCCGCGCTAGCCGCCGAAGGAACCGCGCCGCGGCCGTCGAGAGCGGCCGCGGCGCCCTTCTTCACTTCACTTCGCCTCGACCTTCACGCCGGCGCTGGCCTTGAAGTTCGCCTTCGCTCCCCCGCCTCCGTTCCCTTCCTCCACCGGCGTGGTCGCCTTCAGATCGAACGACGGCGGCGTGTTGGGATCGCACTCCGGCGGCGGCCCGAAGCCGTCGGCGTTGAACTTCCACGTGAGCGACCCCGAGGCCGACGGATCCTTCTGGATCGCCTTGATCTCCACCTCGTGCTCCCCCGCGCGCGCCGGCGTGCAGTACGACAGCAGGTAGAAGCGCTTCATGTGCGCCTCGATCTTCGCCGCGATCTTCTCGAACGACTCCTTGACCTTGGCCTGGTCCGCCGCGAGCTCGGTCCCGTCGCGCCCGATCTCGTCGAGCCTCGCCTTCTCGATCTCGGCGCCGACGCCGACGACGAAGATCTGGTAGTTCTCGTAGTCTTCCTTGTTGAGCTCCTTCAGCATGTCGTCGCGGCTCACGCGGTTCGCGCGATCGGTGCCGTCCGAGAAGACGACGAGCGTGCCGAACTTGAGCGGCCGCCGGTCCTTGTCGAGCTGCTTCTTGAGCTCCCGGACGCCCTCGACCACGCCGCCGTGGAGGTTCGTCGACGAGTCCTTGGGCTTGTAGCTCCGGAGCCCCTCGAGCCCGCCCTGGACGGAGCCTTGCGCCTCGGTGAACGGGACGACCGAGTGGATCTTTACCTCGCCGTCGAACGCGTAGACGCCGACCTTCTGGCTCTTGCCCACCCGATCGCTGAACGACTGCGCGGCGTCGACGAGCGCGTCAGCCTGACCCGACTCGGTGATGCTGCCGCTCATGTCGACGAGCAGCATCGTGTACATGACCGCCGCGACCTCGGGGTTCTGGATGGTCTGCTTGCTCTCGAACTTCGAGACGAGGTCGCCGTCCTCGTAGATCTCGAAGTCCTCGGCCGTGAGGCCGCCCACCGGCTCGTCCTCGCCGGCATCGACGCTGAAGAACACCCAGACGTTGTTCGGCTTCTTCTGGGCGGAGTTGATCCGGTTGACCCGCAGCCCGCCGCCGCAGGCCACGCTCGAGAGAGCGAACAGGGCGGCGAGCAGGATCCGGAACGCTGGTGAACAAAGGAGAATTTTCACGGCGCGATTAGCGCGCATCGGACGCTGCGCTGTCAATTCACTGCTGCAGGCGGCCCGCCCGACGGCCGGGCGCGGCCGCGCCCGCGCCCGCAGGCGGGCAGCGCTGGCCCTTCCCGGGGAGGCCGCCGCGCGGACGCGTCGCCGGTCCGCGCCGGAAGGGCGCTCGCGCTGGTTTACACCGGGAAGGAGACCGCCGTACATAGGCAGGCCGGCGCGCGGCGCGGCAGGAGCCGGAGCGCGCGCCGCCGTCGGGCCGTCAGCGAGTTGCTCTCCCCCGGCGGATTTCCGTTACCCTATCGCGGACATGGCACGCATCCTGATCGTCGAGGACTCGCCGGCAATGCGAGCGTATGTACGCTCGACGCTCGAGGACTGCGTGCTGGGGCTCGCGGGCGACGTCGACGTCGTCGAGGCGATGAACGGCTTCGACGCGCTCCGCCTCCTGCCGCGCGGCGCGTTCGACCTCGTCATCACCGACATCAACATGCCCGACATCAACGGGCTCGAGCTCATCCGCTTCGTCCGGCAGAGCGAGCGCTACCGGCGCGTCGGCATCCTCATCATCTCGACGCAGGCGACCGAGCGCGACGTCCAGCGCGGGCTCCGCCTCGGCGCCGACCTCTTCCTCCCGAAGCCGTTCACGCCCGAGGCCCTCCGCGACGCGGTGATCGCCTGCCTGGACGGGCGGGCCCAGCACGCCGACACCGATGCCCCGCTGCCGGCCGACCGCGAAGACGGCGCCGAGGAGAGCGGATCCCCTCCGCCCGCTCGCGCCCCGGGGCCGGTGACCCGCACCAAGCAGCCCGGCTCCGACGAGGGAGGCGGCGGCTGATGGTCGACAGCGGCGATCGGGCGCGCGAAGAGTTCTTCTCGGAAGCGCAGGAGATCGTCGAGGGGCTCGGGCGCGATCTCCTCGCGCTCGACGAGGCGGTGCGGACCAACAAGGTCGACCCCGACGTCATCAACGACGTCTTCCGCGCCGTGCACACCCTGAAGGGTCTCGCCGGGCTCTTCGGCGCCACCCGGATGGCCACCCTGTCGCACGAGCTCGAGGAGCTGCTCGACAACCTGCGCCTCGGCCGCATCGAGATCAGCGCGTCCGTCCTCGATCTCCTGTTCCGCAGCGTCGAGCTCTACGGGCGCATCCTCCAGAACGAGAAGGACGGGCGCGACGCGCCCATGCCCGAGGTCGACGACCTCCTCCGCCAGCTCCACCAGGACGCCGGCCCGAGCGCGGCCGGCCTCCCGGACGACAACTACGACCTCGATCCAGGGCTGCTCTCCGTGCTCACCGAGTACGAGGAGCACCGGCTGCGCACGAACATCGCGAGCGGGATGACCCTGTTCCGGCTCCGCGTGCAGTTCCACCTCGCCACGATCGACCAGGCCCTCGACGACCTGAAGATCACCGCGAAGCCCTACGGCGAGATCATCACCTACCTGCCGACCGGCGCGGGCGCGGACCAGGACTCGATCGAGCTCGACATCCTGATGGCCTCGCGCGCGCCGCTCGAGGAGCTCCAGCGCGCCCTGCACCAGGCCGGCGCCGCGGTCGAGGAGATCCCGCGGCGCAACAACAACGGGCACGGCCGGGTCGCCCCGCCGGGGATGCCGTCGATGTCGGCGGCGCTCCGGGGCGGCGTGCCGACGGGCGTGTCGCGGGCGGTCGACCTGACCGGCTCGATGGCGGCGAGCCCGCCGTCGAGCGCGCGCAACCGCAAGGGGGAGCTCAGCTCCATCCGCTCGGTCGCCCAGACGGTGCGGGTCGACATCCACAAGCTCGACCGGCTGATGAACATCGTCGGCGAGCTGGCCCTCGTCCGATCGGCGCTCGGCCGCCTCGTCGAGCGCCTCCGGTCGGCGCCGACCGAGCGCGAGCTCTCCCTCGACCTCCACCGGCTCCAGCGCACGTTCGACCGGCACCTCGCCCAGATGCAGGCGGGCATCCTCGAGGTCCGGATGGTCCCGCTCGGGCAGGTCTTCGACAAGCTCGCCCGCGTCGTGCGCCAGATCAGCCGCGACGCCGACAAGCTCGTGAACCTCGTCATCACGGGCGCCGAGACCGAGGTCGACAAGCTCATCGTCGAGGAGCTCAGCGACCCGCTCATGCACATGATGCGCAACGCCATCGACCACGGCATCGAGTCGAAGAGCGTGCGCGAGGCGGTGGGCAAGCCGGCGGTCGGCACGATCGCGCTGAACGCCTTCCAGAAGGGCAACCACGTCGTCATCGAGATCGAGGACGACGGCAAGGGCATCGACGTCGACAGGCTGCTCGACGCCGCCCTGCGCCGCGGGGTCATGACCCCCGAGGACGCGCGGACCACGAGCTACCGCGAGGTCCTGAACCTCATCTTCCAGCCCGGCATCTCGACGAAGACCGACGTGAGCGAGATCTCGGGGCGCGGCGTCGGGATGGACGTCGTGAAGACGAACATCAGCAAGCTCGGCGGCGTCATCGACGTGCACAGCGAGCCCGGCATCGGCACCAAGATGACGGTGACGCTGCCGATCACGCTGGCGATCATCAGCGCGCTCATCGTCCGCGTCGCCGACCGGCTGTTCGCGATCCCGCTCACGAACGTGCAGGAGGCGGTCGCGCTCGACGAGGCCACGGTGCGCCAGATCGACGGCCGCGAGATGATCACGCTGCGCAACAGCACGCTCCAGCTCTGCTACCTGGCGCGGCTCTTCGGCCTGAACGAGGAGGAGGAGCTCAGCGCGCGCATCGCCGGCCTGCTCGGCGGGGCGCGCGGCGGCTCGGCGGCCCGCGCCGCCTTGTCCGGCGGGCGCCGCGGTGATGGCGGCCGCGGGACGCTCGGGCTCCAGGGGGGGAACAAGCGCAAGTACATCGTCGTGGCGTCGGTCGGCGCGCGCAGGCTGGGGCTCGTCGTGAGCACGCTCATCGGCCAGCAGGACGTCGTGATCAAGGCGCTCGGCCCGTCGCTCGCCTCGGTGCGCGGCTTCTCCGGCGCCACGGAGCTCGGCGACCAGCGCATCGCGCTCGTCATCGACGCCCCGGCGCTCATCGAGGAGATCCTCCACGGCGGCGGCGACCGGCAGCGCAATGACCCGCGGAGCACCCATGGCTAACCTCTCCCGAAGGACCGCCCGGATCCCCGTCTCGAAGAGGAACTCGCGCGCGCAGGCGAGCGGGCCGCGGACCGAGTACCTCGCGTTCTCGCTCGCGGGCGACACCTACGCCGCGCCCGTCTCGCTCGTGCGCGAGATCCTGAAGCCGCCCCCGCTCACGCCGGTGCCGCGCGCGCCGGACTCGACGATGGGCATCGTCAGCGTGCGCGGGCAGCTCGTGACCGTCATCGATCTGCGGCGGCGGATGCGGCTGCACGAGGGGGCGCCGCAGCGGCGGGCGCGCATCCTGCTCGTCGACGCGGCGAACGGCGAGACGCTCGGGCTGTTCGTCGACGAGGTCCAGCAGGTCTACCGGCTCGCCGACGCCGAGATCGAGCACGCCGCGACGGCGCTCGGGGGGGACGTCGCGGGCTACATCGCCGGCATCGCCCGGCCCATGCACGGGGCGAGCGCGTCGGATGGCACCCAGGGCGAGGCGCAGCCGCGCGTCATCATCCTGCTCGACCTGCAGGCCATACTCGCGTCCTAACGGACGAATCGTCCGCGCCCGGGCGGCTCGTAGAGCCCGGACGCTCGGAGGCTCAGATGCCGTTGACTGGAGAGCGCAGCCGTCCCGACCCGCAGAAGAGCCTCGTCGGCTTTGTGGTCGGCGACGTGCAATACGCGATCGACATCACGCGGGTGCGCGAGATCGTGAATCCGCTCGAGGTGACCATGCTGCCGCACACGCCCCCCGAGGTCTCCGGCGTCGCGAACCACCGCGGCGAGGTGGTGCCGGTGATCGAGCTCCGCGTGCGCTTCGGGCTGCCTCCGGTCGAGCCGAGCCGCAGCACCAAGTGGATCCTTGTCGACGTGGGGACGCACACGGTGGGGCTCGTCGTCGACGCCGTGACGGAGGTCTTCGGGACGAGCGGCGACTACCGGCCGACGCCGCCGGTGGGCGGCAGCGGCGATCTGCGCGGCATCGTGGGGGTGACGACCCACGACGAGCGGATGATCTTCGTGCTCGACGTCGGGCGCTTCATCGCGCTCGCGCTCGCGCTCGCCGCGTCGGGCGCCCTCCTGGAGGCCCCGTGAGCCGCGCCTTCGACGATCTCGGCCCGTACGGCGGGCCGCGCGTGAGCGACGCGGGCCCCTGGCCGACCGAGCCCGAGTCCATCGCGCCCAGCGTGCGGAGCACGCCGATGCCGATCGCGGCCATCGCCGCGGCGCTCGCCGCGGACGACGCCGAGGAGCGCCGCCAGGCGGCCGCGCGGCTCGGCAGGGCGGACGTCACGGAGGCCCTGCCGCTCCTGCTGCGCGCGCTCGGCGATCCCGACTGGCGCGTCCGGAAGGAGGCGACCTACGCGTGCCACCGGCTGATCCAGGCGGCGCCGCCGCAGGGCGCCGAGGGCGAGCGGCCGTCCGCCGCGCAGCTCCTCGTCGGGGCGGTGCTCGGCGCGCTGCGGGAGAGCGACGACGTCGGCCTCAGGAACGCGGCCATCGAGGTGCTCGGCTACTGCGGCGGCGACGCCACGCCGGCGCTCGTCGCGGCGCTCGGCGAGCTCACGGGGGACGAGCGCAAGCTCGTCGTCGACGCGCTCGGCCGCACGCGCGACCCGGCGGCGCTCGACGCGCTCTACGCGGCGCTCGCGGAGAAGGACGACAACCTGCGCCAGAGCGCGATCGAGGCGATCGCCGGGATGGGGCTCATCGCGCGCGAGCGGGTGACGGACATCCTGTACGAGCGGCTCGGCGATCGGGATCGCTTCGTGCGGCTGACCGCGCTGAACGGGCTGAACGGGCTCGAGGCGCCGGTGCCGTGGCGGGTGCTGTCGCTGCTCATCGACGACCCGATCCTCCGCTCGGCGGCGCTGGTCGCCGCGGCGCTCGCGGAGAGCCCGGAGGCGCCGCGGGCGCTCTCCGCGGCGCTCGCGACGGCGCGGGGCGGCGCGTTCGCGCAGCTCGTCCGGGCGCTCGCGCGGCTCGTCGAGGGGCCGCTCGCGTCGCACGTGGTCGACGCGCTGCGCGCGGCTCCGCAGGAGGTGGGCGCCCGCCTCGTGCAGGCCGCGTCCGCCGCGCCGGGCTCCGCCGGCGCGGAGCCCCCGTCGTGGCGCGGCGTCGGCGTGGATCCGGTGAGCGGGCGCGCGCAGGCGCTCCTGCTCGCGGCGATGGCGCGCGCGCCTGGCGCGGCCGACGCCGCGGTGCAGGCCATGATCGAGCCCGCGCTCGTCGAGACGGCGCAGCGCGCGCTCGGGCAGCTCGGCGGGGAGGCGCTGCCCGCGGTGCTCGCCTACCTCGATCGGCACATCGATCCCGATCCGGATCTCTGGGAGGGCCTCGACGACGCGACGGCCGCGCTCATCGACGGCGCCGTGGCGATCGCGGAGCAGCGCGGGCGCGAGGGCGCGCTGGCGCATCCACCGCAGCCGGCCGCCGATCCGACGCTCGACGAGCTGCTCGGCGCGGTGCGGAGGTCGGTCAAGAGCCCCTCGACGCTCGTGGCGACCAGCGCGCTCTACGGCCTCGCGAAGATCGGCACCGCGGACGACTTCTCGCGGGTCGTGTCGCAGACGCGCGCGATCTCGCTGCCGGTCGCGCGCGCCGCGGAGTGCGCGCTCGCGGGGCTGTCGGAGCGGTACCCCGAGCCGGCGCGCGCGCTGGCGCGCCCGCTGATGCAGGTGGAGGAGACCCACCTCGCGGCGGCGATCGTGATCGAGGCGCTCGGCACGGCGGATCCTGAGGAGATCGCGTTCCTCACGAGCGCCGCGTCGGTGGGGGACGTGCACGCGCGCCGCGCGGCCGTGACCGCGATCGCGGCGGCGGCGGGCGTCTCGGCGCTCGAGGTGCTGAGCCTCTCGCTGGCGGACGAGGAGCGGGAGGTCCGGCTCGCGGCGGCGCGGGCGCTCGGCCGCCTGTACGCCTCGCTCGCGGATCGGGCGGGCGACGAGCGGACGCGCGCCCGCGAGCTGCTCGGGCTGGTGCGCGCGTCGGGGGAGCCGGAGCTCATCTCGGCGGCGGCGCAGGGGGGCGCCCCGTTTCGCTCGGATCCACCGTGGGGCGAGGCGGGGGAGCGGCCGGGCGCGCCGGCTTCGATGGAGGGTGGCGAGGGCTCGACGTCCCCCTCGGGGATGTCCGGCGGCCCGCCTTCGGGGAAGGTGCTGTGAACCGGCGGCGGGACGACGAAATCCGCCTCTTGCCTGATGAGTTCCAGAGGCTGCGCGACCTGTTCAACAAGCACTGCGGGCTCCAGTTCGGTCCCGAGGCGCGCACGTCGATGGAGCGCCGGCTTCGCGAGCGGGTCGTGGTGCTCGGGCTCTCGTCGTTCGCGCAGTACCACGAGTACCTGCGCTCCCACAGCCGCGCGCGCGCCGAGCTCGACGAGGCGATAGAGCTCATCACGGTCAACGAGACGTATTTCTTCCGCGAGGACTACCAGCTGCGCGCCCTCATGACCGAGATCGTGCCGATGATCGTCAAGGCGGGGGGCGCCAAGGGCCGGCTGTCCATCTGGAGCGCGGGCTGTTCGACGGGCGAGGAGGTCTACTCGATCGCGATCACGGCGCGGGAGTCGGGCGCCGCGGATCGCGGCGAGGTCCGGATCTTCGGCAGCGACATCTCGCGCCGCTGCGTGGTCGCCGCGCGCAAGGGGATCTACGGCGCCTCGTCGTTCCGCGTGGCGCCGCCCGAGCTGAAGCGGCGCTACTTCACGGAGCGGCCGGACGGGTTCCACGTGGCGGACGAGCTGCGCTCGCTCTGCCAGTTTGGCCACCTGAACCTGCTCGACTCGTCGCGCGCGGCGGTGGTCGGGCGGGTGGACGTCATCTTCTGCCGCAACGTCCTCATCTACCTGGACGAGGAGTCGCGGCGCCGGGTGATCGACATCTTCTACGAGCGCCTCTCGCCCGGCGGGTTCCTCCTGCTGGGCCACTCCGAGTCGCTCCTGAACGTCACGACCGCGTTCGAGATCGTGCACCTGCGGGAGGATCTCGTGTACCGGAAGCCGGCGGCCACGCTGCGTCTGGGGCTCGCGGAGACCTTCCCGGAGCGGGGGGGCGGGGAGGAGGGCGGATGAGGCGCCGACGAAGTCGAGGCTGTACGGGCGACGGGTGGTCCCATGGCGCTCCGGGTGGAGTAGAATGAACCTCCGGCGGAAGGTTTTGCGCTCATGACATTCGCTCCCCTGCGCGTGCTCGTCGTCGACGACTCCGCGTACAACCGGCGCAACATCGCCGAGATCTTGAGCGGAAGCGACGAGATCGAGGTCGTGGGCAAGGCCGGAGACGGCGACGACGCGCTCCGTCAGGCCGCCCAGCTGAGGCCGGATGCGATCACGCTCGACCTCGAGATGCCGCGCATGGACGGCTTCACCTTCCTCCGCATCCTGATGGCGAGGCAGCCCACGCCGGTGATCATCGTCTCGAGCTACAGCCACAAGGAGAACGTCTTCAAGGCGCTCGAGCTCGGCGCCGTGGACTTCGTGGCGAAGCCGGACCGGCAGTTCACGGCGGACGCGCAGATCCGCAGGGAGATCATCCAGAAGGTCCTGCTTGTGCGCTACCTCCGGCCCCGGTCTCCGATGCCGGCGGCCGTGGCTCCGGCCCGGGCGTCGCAGCCTGCGTTGCAGCGTCCGGTGCAGGAGGCGTCGCGGCTCGGGGTCTCGCTGCGCCACCTCGTGGCGGTCGGCTCGTCGACCGGCGGTCCCACGGCGCTCCTGGAGATCTTCAACCGCATCCCGGATCGCTTCCCCGGCGCGATCTTCATCGCGCAGCACATGCCGGACAAGTTCACCCGCACGTTCGCGGAGCGGCTCGATCGCAAGGGCGGGCTCCGCGTGGTGGAGGCGCAGAACGGCGAGCAGGTGCTGAGCCGCAAGGCCTACGTATGTCCCGGGAGGATGTGCATGGAGATCGCGGTGACGCCTGGCAGCGGGGTCGGGTTGAGCGGCGACATCCGGATCCGGGTGGGAGCGCCGGCGCCCGGCGATCGGTACGTGCCGAGCGCGGATCGGCTGTTCAGGAGCGTGGCGCAGGTGGGCGGCAGCCGCGCGGTGGGCATCATCCTGACGGGGATGGGGGATGATGGGGTGAACGGTGCGCGGGCGATCCGCGCGGCCGGGGGCACGGTGGTGGCCGAGAGCGAGGACTCGGCGGTGGTCTACGGCATGCCGGGGGCCGCGGTGCGCGCGGGGGTCGTGAACGAGAGCCTTCCGTTCACGGCGGTCGGCGACTTCATCGCGCTGCTCTCCTAGAGCGACCGGCGCGGGGGACCCCCGCCGGTGCTGTGTGTGCTCCAGCCCCCGACTTCTGGAGGTTCGCGGCCGTTTCGCCTGACTGCCAAAGTTGACCCCTCGGGCGCATCGTGAGACAGGTCGGTCCCTGACATGCGGATCCTACGCGCCGCACGCAGGCTTGTTTGTCTTGGCTGGATGGCCGCCCTCTCGGGCGTCGCTCTCGACGGCCTCGCCGCGCCTCCGGAGGCTGCGGCCGAGCCGGCGAAGGCCGAGGCAAAGAAGGACGGGGCGGCCGACGGCAAGGCGGACCGGCCGGAGGCGAAGAAGGCCGGCGAGGCCAGGGCGGAGAAGCCGGCGCCGGCCAGGCCCGCCGCCGCGTCGAGCGAGAAGGACGGCGCGAAGCGCGTGGCCGCCAAGACGCCGGCGAAGCCGGCGGCGCGATCGAAGGCGCCGAAGAAGGGCGCGACAAAGATCCCGCGCAAGGCGGGGGAGCCCGGCGTGCCGGACGCAGCCGCGCGGCGGGTCATCGCGGGCACCGCGACGCCGGCGGGGGCGAGCGTCGCCGAGTCGCCCGAGCTCCGCACGATGCGCGACATCGATCTGGCTCTGTTTCCCGGCGCGACCCCGAGCGCCGGGCCCGCGTGGCCGGTCGACGGCACGCTCCTCCTCGGCGCGGGCGAGCCGCGCATCGAGGCCTCCGGCCTGCCGCCCTCGGGGCTGCCCGTCGCGCCGGCGATGGCCGAGGAGACCCGCGACATCTCCTGGCTGCGGCAGCTCGATCTGCCCGAGATCCCGGTGCGCTGGGACGGCCGGGTCGTGCGCTACCTCGAGTACTACAAGGACGACCCGCGCGGCCGCTCCGCCGTGGTCACGTGGATCAAGAAGAGCGGCCGCTACGGCGCCGCCATCCGCCGCGTCCTTCGCGAGCAGGGGCTCCCGGAGGACCTGCTCTGGCTCTCGCTCGTCGAGAGCGGCTTCGACCCGACCATCCACTCGCCGGCGGGCGCCGCCGGCCTCTGGCAGTTCATGCCCGAGGGCGCGCGCATCTACGGCCTCACCGTCGACCGATGGGTCGACGAGCGGCTGGATCCAGAGCGCTCCACCCTCGCGGCGGCGCGGTACCTCTCGGATCTGCGGCGGCGCTTCGGCGGCTGGGAGCTCGCGTTCGCGGCGTACAACATGGGGTACGGCGGGCTGCTCGCGTCGATCCGGAAGTACAACACGAACGACTTCTGGGAGCTGTCGCGGCTCGAGGCGGGGATGCCGCTCGAGACGGCGCTCTACGTGCCGAAGATCCTCGCGATCGCGATCGTGGCGCGGAACCTGAAGGTGTTCGGCTGCGACGATGTCGAGCTCGATCCGGCGGTGACGTTCGACAAGATCTCGCTCGGCTCCGGGATATCGCTGCAGTCGGTCGCGGCCGCGGCGGGGGCTGGGGCGCCGGAGATCGAGGCGCTGAACCCGCAGCTCGTGGCGAAGCGCACGCCGCCCTTGCCGGTGGACGCGAAGGAGCTGGCGCGCTGGGAGGTCCGGGTGCCTGCGGGCGCGGGGGCGCGCGCGGCGAAGTCGATGCCGAAGCTCCTGGAGCGCGAGCCGAAGCTCGAGCGCTACCTGGTCCGCTGGGGCGAGTCGCTCGACGACATCGCGACGTTCCGGGGGACGACGCGGTGGACGCTGCAGACGCTGAACGGCCTGCGGCCCGGCGAGCCGGTGCGCCCGGGGGCGCTGCTGTTCGTCCCGGCGGCGGAGGGCGTGGGCGTGGCGGCCGCGGAGCACCTGCTCGCGAACGGCGCGCCGCTCTCCTCGGAGGCGAAGCCGGTCGTGGTGGTCCCGGCGCAGCGCTTCTCCTACGAGGGTCGCCGGCGCGTGTTCTACCGCGTGGTCGCGGGCGATGCGCTCCGGGATCTCGCGGCGGTGATGTCGGTGACGCCCGACGAGATCTGCCGCTGGAACACGCTGGCGCCCGGGGCGTCGCTGCACGAGGGGATGACGCTCCAGCTGTTCGTCCCGAGGTCGCACCGCTACGACGGGGTGTTCCTGCTCGACGAGGCTGGCGCGCGCGTCCTGGAGGTCGGCTCGGAGGATTTCTTCGCCCACTTCGAGGCGCTGAAGGGGCGGAAGCGCATCGAGATCGCGGTGCGGGAGGGGGATACGTTCAGCGAGCTCGCGAGCCGCTACGGCCTGAGCGTCGGCAGCCTGGAGCGGATCAACCAGCGCTCGCGGCGGAGCCCGCTGATGCCCGGGGATCGGCTCGTTGTGTACGTGCCGGCCTCGCGGCCGGACGATCCGGCGCCGGTCGAACCGCGCGAGGACGAGGTCCGCGTGGCGTCGGCCCAGGCGGCGGGCGTGGTGGACGACGGCGACAAGGCGGCCGCAGCCGAGCCGGTGAAGCCGGCGGTGCGGATGGAGCCCGCGGCGCCCGCCGAGGCCGCGCGCGCGAGCGCCGGGAAGGACGGCCGCGAGGGGGCCGTCGCCAGGGACGGGAGCAGCACGCCGGGAGGCGCTGCGGCGGCTGCGGGCGAGACGAAGCCGGCGCGGGCCGAGAAGGCCGAGGCGGGCGAGACGAAGCCGGCGCGGGCCGACGGAGCGAAGGCCGAGGCGGGCGAGACGAAGCCGGCGCGGGCCGAGAAGGCCGAGGCGGGCGAGACGAAGCCGGCGCGGGCCGAGAAGGCCGAGGCGGGCGAGACGAAGCCGGCGCGGGCCGAGAAGGCCGAGGCGGGCGCGGGCGACAAGCCCGGCGGCGCCGGTACGGCGGGCGCGGGCGATCAGGCCGGAGCGACGCCGGAAGAGAAGAAGACCGCCGAGGGCGACAAGAAACCGGCGCCGGGCGGCGCAGACGAGAAGAAGCCGGCGGGGCGCGCCAAGGGAGCGCAGGACGCCAAGGGGGCGCAGGCCAGGGAGAAGCCCGCGGCCGGCGCCGGCACCGCGCTGTGAGTCGAGTGGCCCTGCGGCCCTGGTGAGCTCCTCCCGGAAGGCCTCCCGGAAGGCCTCCCGGAAGGCAAGACAGCCGGCGTCGTGGTCAGGCTTTGCCCGAAAGCCTCTTCAGGTCTCGTCGCGTCCGTGGACGCTGGCTGGCGGGCTCGTCGCTTCCACCGCGGTGAAAGGTTCGATGATTTTGTAAAAATGCGATGTGCCTTTAGGCACCGTCCAGGAGTCGCCCGGCTCCAGGCGCACCATCTGCCCCTCGATGTGCAGCTCGGCTCGCCCCTCGATGACGAACCCCACCGTCTCGTAATCGCGCACGGTGGGCTGTTTGGCGTCGCCCGGCGGCTCTCGCTCCCAGAGTCGCATCGAGACCTGGATTCCGGAAGCCAGGTATTTTTGCCCCATCTGGCCTCTCGGGGAGCGGCCGGAGGAGACCTTCATGATGGTTGTGTCGCCCATGTGCGCCTCGCTTTCCTCGAGTCGTTCGCCGGGTGTGGCAGCAATCGTGGGCGGCGATCGTGGATCCGAGCCTGGCACGAGCGAATCAGGCTTCTCCCGCATTCCTGGTCCGTCTTTTGTCGTCCGTTCTCCGTTGCAGAGAACGTATCGCGCCGAGGAGAAGTGCTGTAGGATGGCTCGCGCAGGAGGCGCGTCCCGTGGACCTGGGGATCGGATGTTACGTCGTGCGGGAGCAGGCGCATGAGGGATCGGGCGAGGCGAGCGCTGGGCAGTGGGGGTGCCGGAGGCATGTCTCGGCTCGCCTCGCGCCGCTGGCCGCGTCCGTCCGGGCGTGCTCCGTGAGGGTGGGGCGCGCCGCGCTGCCGGAAAGCCGCTGATGTCATCGCCGACGAGTTCGACATGGCTCGCATCCGGCGTGCTGATCGACAGGAAGTACCGGCTCGTGCGCCAGATCGGCGAGGGGGCCATGGGCGTCGTCTGGTCGGCGGTGAACGTGGCGACCGCCCGCGAGGTGGCGCTGAAGCTGATCCACCGCCCCGAGACCGAGTTCCGGCTGCGGTTGCAGCGCGAGGCGCGCAACTGCGGGGCGCTGCGGCACCGGAACGTCATCGACGTGTACGACATGGGCGAGACCGAGGCCGGGGAGCCGTTCCTCGTGATGCAGCTGCTCACGGGGGAGACCGTGGCCGAGCTGCTCGCGCGGCGGCGCCGGCTCGACCCGCCGGTCGCGGCGTCGATCGGGCGCGACGTGGCCCGGGGTCTCGCGGCGGCGCACGCGATGCACATCATCCACCGCGATCTGAAGCCGGCGAACATCTTCCTGCACCGCGAGCCGGACATGGACGAGCCGGTGGTGAAGGTGCTCGATTTCGGCGTCGCGAAGAACCTCTCGGTCAACGACGGCCTGCACACGGTGATGGGCGGTGCGGTGGGGTCGCCGCTCTACATGAGCCCGGAGCAGGTGAGGGCCGAACCGAACGTCGATCATCGCGCCGATCTCTGGGCGCTCGGCGTTGTGCTGTTCGAGATGCTGACCGGCATGCGGCCGTTCCAGGGGGACGCGCAGGCGGTGTTCATGGGGATCCTGACGGGCGAGATCCCCACCGTGTCCAAGTACCTGCGGCGGGTGGACCAGGGGCTCGTCGACCTGATCGCCTGCTGCATGCGGCGGGACCGCGCGGACCGGATCGGCTCGGCGGCGGAGGTCGCGGCGCAGCTCGATCGGTACGCGGCGCGGGGCGTCGGCTCCGGCATGGACGCGGCGTGGCGGCAGACGTCGCCGGAGGGGCAGGGGCTGCTTCCGGGCGAGGGCGTGGACGGCGGCTGGCAGGGGGCGCAGGCCGGAGTGGCGCAACCCGGGTCGGGGGCGCAACCCGGGTCGCAATCCGGGTCGGGGGCGCAACCCGGGTCGGGGGCGCAACCCGGGTCGGGGGCGCAACCCGGGTCGGGGGCGCAACTCGGGTCGGGGGCGCAACCCGGGTCGGGGGCGCAACCCGGGTCGGCGGGGGTCGACGTGGGCGCGGGAGCGCTGCCGCTGGCGTTGCTCGGTGGTGGGCGGCGGGCTCCGATCCTGTTGCAGGAGCCGCCGGGGGCGGGCGGGTTGCCGTCGCAGCGGTCGGGGCAGGTGGCTGCGGGGCCGGTGGCTGCGGGGCAGGCGGCCGGCCCGAGCCAGGTGGCGTATGCGGGGCAGGCGGTGGTTGCGTCGCCTCGACGCGCGGGGAGCTCAGGGCAGCACATCGCCGCGGCGTCGGCGGGTCCCGCTCTGTGGGAAGAGGATGTGGCGACCCTGCCAATCACGCGGGGGAGCGCGGAGGCGGCCGGGGCTGGCAAGCCGCGCGCGGGATCGGGGCAGCACCCGGCGGGACACCCGGCGGCTGCGCTGTTGACGCCGTTGCCTTCGCCGGCCGGAGCGTCAAGGCAGTCCCACGCGAGCTGGGCGCAGCCGGTGCAGGCTGCGCCGGCGCAGGCCGCGCCGGGGGCGCTCCCGGAGCGCGGGGCCTGGGGAATGACGGTGCGCATGGCCTCGCCGTCGATGCCGGAGGGAAACGCAGGGCCGGGCGGCATCGGGCTTGCGAGCGCGCCGGCCCACGGCAGCGTCGGCGCGTCGTCGAGCCGGATCCCGGAGTCGACGGTGAAGCTCGCGCCGGAGGCGGGCGCGAGCGCCTCGGACTCCAGGCCGTCGGACTCCAGGCCGTCGGACTCCAGGCCGTCGGACTCCAGGCCGGGCGCAACCACGGGCACGGGCGTGCCGCAGCAGGCGGGGAGCTCGTCGACGACCCCGCTCGTCTCGAACCACCCGGCGGTCCATCAGACCGGGGCGTACAGGGCCCAGGGGACTCAGGAGGCCGCGCCGCAGGGCGACGATCTGAAGCGCAAGCGGACGGCCGCGACGCTGGCGATCGCGGCTGCCGCGCTGTCGCTGATCCTCGTGGGGGTGCTCATCGCGTTGCGGTCGCACGAGACGGCGCCCGCCGCGCCGGCGCCGTCCGGGAGCACGATGCTGCCCGGGATCACCCCGGGGAGAGACGAGGGGAAGCCGGAGGGCGGCGGCGCTCGGCCGCAGGACGACCGGCTCCCGGAGCAGCCTGCGGGAGCGCCGGCGGGCTCCGCGGTGAAAGCCCCGTCCGAGCCGGCGGCGGCGCAGAGCGCCGCTCCGGTGAGCAGCGCCGGGACAGTCGCGAGCGGCAGCGCCGGTACAGCGACGGGCGGCAGCGCGGGCAGCGCGACGGGCGCCGGCACAGCGGCAGGCGGCACGCCGGCGACGGCGAGCAGCGCGAAGCCGCGCACGGTACCGAGCTCGCCCCCGCCGGCGACAGCGCAGACCGCCAGACCCCCCTCGAATCCGTGCGCTGGTCTCAAGTTCATGGAGAAGCAAAAGTGCATGGCGAAGTTAAGAAAGTAGGCTTGATGCTCCGGGGTCTGGCGCCGCTTCTCCCGCGCTGACACCGCGGTCGCTCGCACCGGTGCTCGCAAGAAGCGATGCGCCGGTGACGCGCCGGCGTGCTGAGCGCAGGCCGCGCAGGAGCGCGCCGGATCCGACCTCGTGCTCCTGCGCCCCGCCACCCGGGCACGCGCCTTTAGTTGACGGTACGCTACCTCACCTGCGACAATCGCTCTCCGAGCGCGTCCGACCTGTCTCTGCGTCCGACCTGTCTCTGCGTCCGTCCTTAACGCGAGCCCATCCATGCCCTCTCCCTCGCCTCCTGCCGCGCCGCCGCCAGGTGCGCTCGTTTGCGGCAAATACCGGCTGCTCCGTCGGATCGGCGAGGGGGCGATGGGGGTCGTCTGGGCCGCGCACAACGAGGCCACCTCGCGCGAGGTGGCGCTCAAGCTGCTCGTTCGGCCCGACCCGGAGCTCCGCGTCCGGCTCCTCCGGGAGGCGCGGGCCTGCGGCGCGGTGAGCCACCGGAACATCGTTGATATCTACGATGCTGACGCGACCGAGAACGGCGATCCGTTCCTGGTCATGCCCCTGCTGTCCGGCGAGACGCTCTCCTCCTTGCTCAAGCGCAAGCGAAAGCTGGAGATCCCCGAGGCCTCGCGCATCGCCCGTGACATCGCGCGCGGCCTCTCCGCGGCGCACGAGCGCGGCATCATCCACCGGGACCTGAAGCCGTCCAACATCTTTCTCCACACCGAGCCTGGCGAGAGCAATTACGTCGTCAAGATACTCGACTTCGGCGTGAGCAAGTTCCTCACGGGGCCCGATCAGATACGCACCGCGACAGGCATCCTCATCGGCTCGCCCGCCTACATGAGCCCGGAGCAGGTGCGGGCGCAGGGCGATATCGACACGCGCGCCGATCTCTGGGCGCTCGGCGTGTTGATGTTCGAGATGCTCACCAGCCGGCGGCCGATCCAGGGCAGGGCACACGAGCTCCTGAGAAACGTGTTGCAGGGTGAGATCCCGACGGTCTCCCAGATCGTCTGGCAGGTCGACCCTGGGCTCGATGCGATCGTGGCGCAGTGTCTCCGGCGCGATCGCGAGGAGCGGCCGCGCTCGGCGGCGGATGTGGCCGCTGCGCTCGAGTCGTTCGTCAGGCCGTCGGCGCAGCCGCGCAGCGCGTCGTCGCCGGGATCGTCGCCGGACCTGCGGTACGACGTGCCGCAGCAGCCGGGGCGAGGGCCGTGGGGCGGGGCAGCGCCAGGGCCATTGCCGGCGACCACGACGCCGCTTCCGGTGTCGGTGTCGTCTCTGCAGCTCCCGCACGGACGCGGGAGCTCGCCGGCGTTATCGCCGCATGGATCGGGCGCATCGCCGGCGCCGCCGCCGCGCGGAACGGGCGCATCGCCGGCGCCCACGCCTCCGGCGAGCGGGAGCCCGGCGGCGCAGACGCCGCGGATGCCGAGGGCGAGCAATCCCCTGCTGGGAGAGAACGGGACCGTCAAGCTCTCACCGACGGAGGCGTCCGTTCATCGGCAGGCGTTCGGCGCCGCGCAGGCGTCTGCGGCCGGTGCCATCGCGAAGGGGCCCGCGCCGGCGCCGCCGCCGGTGGGCGTCACCGTGCCGCTCGGGCCGCTCCGCGCGCCGGAGCGATCGTCGCCTGAGCTTGCCCGGTCGCGGATCGCGTGGATCGCGCTGGCGGTGCTCGCGGCGGTGCTCCTCGTGGGGATCGGCATGGCCGCGGGGTACCTCCTGTTGCGCGCCGGGGCGGAGAGCCCGGGAGGTCGCGGTGGAGCGCACGTTACCTTGTGATGACGCCCTTTCGTTCGGCGGTAGATAACGATACCTTGTGCGCCTCGGTGCGGCGCCTCGACCGTCCCTGTTGAGCTCGATGTCCAAGTCCTTCACGCACATCGCTGCCGGCCTGGTGATCGCCGAGAAGTACAAGCTGGTGAGGCGGCTGGGCGAGGGCTCCATGGGGGTGGTGTGGGCGGCGCTCAACCTGTCCACGTCGCGCGAGGTGGCGCTGAAGCTCATTCACCGTCCGGATCCCGAGCTCCGGCGGCGGCTGCAGCGGGAAGGGCGGAATGGCGGGGCGTTGCGGCACGGCAACGTCATCGACGTGTACGACATGGGCGAGACCGACTTCGGCGAGCCCTTCCTCGTGATGCAGCTGCTCACGGGAGAGACGCTCGCGGAGCTGCTCCAGCGCAGGCGTCGGCTCGACGCGGACGTCGCGGCGGCGATCGGGCGCGACGTGGCGAGGGGCCTCGCCGCGGTCCACGCGGCGCACATCGTCCACCGCGATCTGAAGCCGGCGAACATCTTCCTGCACCGCGAGCCGGACGCGGACGAGCCAGTGGTGAAGGTGCTCGATTTCGGGGTCGCGAAGAACCTCTCCGTGAATGACGGCATCCGCACGGCGACGGGCGGCGCGGTGGGATCGCCGCTCTACATGAGCCCGGAGCAGGTGAGGGCCGATCCGAGCGTCGACCACCGGGCCGATATCTGGTCGCTCGGCGTGGTGCTGTTCGAGATGCTGACGGGCATGCGGCCGTTCCACGGGGACGCGAGGGCGGTCTTCACCGGCATCTTGACGGGCGAGATACCGAAGATCTCCCGGTATGTGCGGCGGGTGGACACGGGGCTCGTGGAGCTCGTGGCGCGGTGCATGGCGCGCCACCGGGACGAGCGGATCGGGTCGGCGGCGGAGGTGGCGGACCTCCTCGATGGGTACACGGCCGCGGGCGCGAGGGCGGGCGCCGCCGTGGGCGGCGGGGGTGGAGGCGGCAACGCGGCCCCGGCGGGGATGCCGCCGGCGCTGGGGGCGAGCGTGGTGCCGGCGGGGATGCCGCCGGCGCTGGGGGCGAGCGTGGTGCCGGCGGGGGTGCCGCCGGCGCTGGGGGCGAGCGGGGTGCCGGCGGGGGCGAGCGTGGTGCCGGTGGGGGGGCCGCCGGCGCCGAGGGCGAGCGGGGCGCCGGCGGAGATGCCGGCGCCGAGGGCGAGCGGGGTGCCGGCGGGGGGGCCGCCGGCGCTGGGGGCGAGCGCGGTGCCGGCGGGGATGCCGCCGGCGCTGGGGGCGAGCGTGGTGCCGGTGGGGATGCCGCCGGCGCCGGGGGCGAGCGCCGGGGCCGAGCCGGTGTGGAACGCTGAGCTGACCCAGAAGCTCGATCCGGAGGTCATGGTGGGCGCGGACGCGGGGGCGCGCGCCTCGCCGACATGGGGGCAGGACGAGCCGGGCAGATCGGGGAGCTCGACGATCGCGCCGCTCGTGGCGGGCCCGGGGGCGGGTCGGGCGGCAGCGCAGCCGTCGCCGTGGGCAGCGCGCGCGACGCCGCCGCCGATGCCGCCGCCGGAACAGCAGCGGCGCCCGGCGAGGATCCAGGTCCCCGGTGCGATCCTGGCGTTGCTGGCTGCCTTCGCCGCCGGCCTCGTGGGAGCGGTGCTCTTCTTCGCCCTGCGCGCGCCCGAGAGCCGCGACGTGTCCGCGGAGCCTGACGCGTCGATCGAGGCCGGGGTCGAGAGCGCGGTCAGCGTCGTCAGGCCGGCTGAGACGCTGCCTCCGCCGGCGGCGCCTGCACCGCAAGCTCCGGCCGTGGCTGAGCCGATCGAGGGCGATGCGGACGCGGATGCGGGCGCGGCGAGCGACTCGGGGCACGCGGAGGCGGACGCATCGGCGTCACCGGCGCCGAGCGCTCCGGCCGCAGCGGCGACGGCCGTCACGGCGGCGGCGCCAGCGGCGGCAGCGCCGGTGAAGGCGGCGCCAGCGGCGCCGGTGAAGGCGGCGCCAGCGGCGCCGTCTGCGCCGCGGAGCGCCGTTGCCGCGCAGCCCGGGGGCAAGGCGCCTGGGAAAATGGCTGCGCCGCCCCCTCCGCAGCAGCCCGCTGCCAAGCGGCCCAAGGTGGATCCCTGCGCGGGTAAGACGGGGTTCATGCGGACCAACTGCCTGCGGGAGAGCGAGAGGAAGCGGGATCCGTACGCGCCCTGAGCAGCGTCGACCGCCGAGGTGCGGGTTCCGTGATTCCGGTCGCGCTGGAGCGATGGTAAGCCCGCGGTGGGCTGACGGCGCGACCCGGGGGGCATATGTCGGAACCGATGGAGGCGTACAAGCTCCTTCCGGGCATGCTGCTCGCGCGGAAGTACCGCCTGAGCCGCAAGATCGGGCAGGGCGCGATGGGGGTCGTCTGGGCCGCGAGGAACGAGGCCACGGGGCGCGAGGTGGCGCTCAAGGTGATCGCCCGTCCTGATCCGTCGCTGCGCAAGCGGCTCCTCCGCGAGGCGCAGTCGTGCGGCGCGCTCCAGCATCCGAACATCGTCGACGTGATCGATGTGGCCCGCACCGAGGGCGGCGAGCCGTGCCTCATCATGGAGCTGCTCGTGGGCGACAGCGTGGCCGCGCTGCTCGAGGCGCGGCGCCGTCTGGAGGCGCCGCTGGCCGCCCGGATCGCGCATGACGTGGCGGGCGCGCTCGCCGCGGCGCACGCCGTGCAGATCGTGCACCGCGACCTCAAGCCGGCGAACGTGTTCCTGCACCGGCCACCCGAGGCGGGCGATTTCGTGGTCAAGGTGCTCGACTTCGGGGTGGCGAAGAGCCTCGCGGCGGCGAGCGGGGTGACATCGACGCTCGATGTGGTGGGCTCGCCGGTCTACATGAGCCCGGAGCAGCTGCGCGCGGACGAGGACCTCGATGCGCGGGCGGATCTCTGGTCGCTCGGGGTGATGCTGTTCGAGATGCTCACCGGCGTGCGGCCCTTTCAGGGCGAGGGACCGCAGCTGCTGTCGCAGATCCTGTCGGGCGAGATCCCGAAGGTATCTCGCTACTTGCGGCGCGTGGACGAGCGGCTCGTGAGGATCGTCGACCGGTGCCTGCGCAGGGAGCGGCAGGAGCGGTTCGGGACCGCGGCGGAGGTGGCGCGGGAGCTCGCGGCGTTCGTCGCGTCGGCGGCGGGCGAGGCGGGGGCCCTCCGGGGGGAGGGCGCGGGGGAGGCGGAGCGCGGGAGGCCGCCGCTGGGGAGCACGGCGGATCAGGAGACGGTGGTGGCTCCGGCGCGAGGGCAGGGGAGCGCGGTCGGCGCAGAGGAGATCGAGACGACGGTGCCGCTGGCGCCGCCGGGGGCACCGGCGGCAGAGAACGGCGGTGGGAAGACGGCGGCGAGGCAGGGCGCGCAGGGGGTGAGGCAGGGCGCGGCGGCGGGGGTGCAGGGGGCGCACGCGATGCACGGTGTGCAGTCGGTGGTGAAGAGCGCACCGGTGGTGAAGAGCGCGCACGCGATGCAGGGCGCCCAGTCGGTGGTGCAGAGCGCGCCGATAGTGCAGAGCGCGCTGGCGACCGCGCAGGCCTCGCAAGTAGGAACGGCGCCGGGCACGAGCGCCGGAGCCCCAGCTGCCGGCGCCGGACCCATGGTGACGCTTCGTGGGACGCTTGTGATGCGAGGGAAGGCCGCCGAGGCGCAGCACCAGGCGGCGATGGCCATGATGCGGGCGGGAAAACCGCGCCGCATCGACCGTTCTGAGCAGCCTGCCCGTCTCCTTGACGCCCGTCGCACCACGGCGTCGCTCTCGAGCTCGCCGCGACGTGCGCCCTGTGCGCTGCGCCCTCATGCGCCTCCACCGCGCTGGGCCTGCGCGATCGGCGTGCGACTGGCCGCCCGGTGGATCCCCCGCGTCCTGCATCCCTGGCCCCAGAAGCGCTTCGACGTCCGTACCCGAGGCAAGAGCCCAGTGCGTTAGCAGCGTACGCTGGGATCTGTGCGGGGGGCGGCCCGAGTCGGCCAGCATGGCGACGAAGGGCCGTCCCTACCGCGACCGGAAAGACGAAGGTCCTGGGTAGCAACGAGGGCCTTCCGGGGATCAGCGACAGACCGACAAAGGGCAGCAGACCCGAGCTTGGCGATTTTTGGGTCTTGGCCGGCCATCGTCGATCTTCCCGTCCACCCCCGGGACGAGCTCGACGCACCGCTGCTGCTTGTCTGATCAGGCGTGCCCCTTGGGCTCCTGGACGTCCATGGTGTCCAGAAGGGCACGGAGGTGCATTGCCTGCGGCCGGAGGCCGCGCCGCTCGAGCAGGTCCGCGAGAGTCGTTACCACCTCGCGAAAGGTGCTCGCGCGGCGCGCCGGTTCTTCCGCGGCCGTGCCCGCGTCGATGGCTCTGCGCCATGCCTGCGTCGCTTCGGCTTCGGCGCCGCGGTGCTGATGGCATAGGCCCTCCATCCGCAGCGCCTCGATGCGGAGCTGGGCGATGTCCCCGCGCTCGGCCCAGCGAGGCTGCCTCGGCGTACGCGCGGGCCGCGCGCACGAAGTCGCTCCCCATCCATCCCACGCCCGCCTCGCCGAGCTTGGCCTGGCATGCAATGCTCCACAGCTGCTGCTGCGCGGCGAGCAACGCCGCCTGGCCATAGGTGGCCTGCGCCATGGGACGGGCGCCCGCAGCCAGGTAGGCGCTGCCGAGAGCGAACGTCGCCCCGGCCTCCTGGGCCGCGAGGCCCTCGCCGTGGCACAGGTCGCGAGCGCGGCGATAGGCCTCGGCCGTCGCCTTGAAGTCGTTCTTTGCGGCGGCGCGCGCGCCCTCCAGGAAGCACGCCTGGAGGGCGGCAGCCGTCTCGGGCGCGGGCATGGTGCGGCCGGTCGCCTGCTCGAAGTCCGCGCGCTGCTGCGGCGTCAGGGCTGGACCGGGCGGGACCGGGGGGCCTTCCGACTTCCGGTCTGACTGCTGTTCGACGAAATCGAAGAGCTCATCGAGGTCGAACGAGAATCGCGCGCCCTCCGGCCCGAGCACACTCGAGAGCGGGCCTTCTTCGGCATCGAGCACGGCGATGCGCAAGGAGGGCGGCCGCGCCATTCGAGACAACCGCTCGAGCGATCCGCGCCATGCGGATGCGTTGGCGATCGCTTTCGGGAGCAGGGCGACGAGCGCGCCGGACCACCAGGCATGCCGAACACCCACGAAACGTTTAGGAGTGCCTCGAATTTCAGCGTCTCGCAGAGGGCCGTCGGACCTCCGCGCGGGCGAGGGGCAGACCTCGGCCGCGGCGCCGGCAGCGCCTCATGGCGCCGGAGCGCGCTGCGGAGGCGAGAAGTCGAGGATGCCGCTGGCCTTGCCTGCGTCGCCGCGGTTCTGGTCATCGCTGCCAGCGCCGCCGGTGCCGGGGAGGCCGAGTTGGACCGTGACGCCCTCGAGGGACGGGATGGTGTCCGGCGTGCCCAGGAAGGCGAGGCCGAGGGAATGGCCGCCCTGCCCGCCGCCGCCCCGGCCGCCGGAGCCTCCCTGGCCGCCCTGCCCGCCGTCGCAGCCGTTGGCCACGAAGGCATCGGGCGAACCCCTCCCGCCCGGCCCGCCATGCGCGCCAGGTCCGCCGTCCTGGCCGGCGGCACCGTCGCCCCCCCTGCCGCCATCCCGGGCGATCAGCTGGACGCCATCACGGAACGTGAGGGTTGCGTTGACGCTCACCAGGGCGATGCTCGACCCACCGGGAGAGCCGCCCCTGCCGCCAGCGCCGCCGCAGCCGCCAGCGCCGCCGTTGCCGCCGCTGGCACCGCCCTGCTCGGTAGTACCAGGGCATTCGCTGTTTCCGCGGGTGCTGCCGCCACCTCCGCCGCCCTGGGCGGTCTTTCCGTGTTGGCCATCTCTGCCGGGCGACCCGGTGTAGCCGGCGCTGGAGAGCTGGCCGATGCCGAGTGCCCCTGGGCCTGGTGCGCCGCTGTCACCCGCTCTGCCTGGCCCGCCCTGGGTACACGTCCCGCCTGCAACAAGGTATTCGCCACCATTGGGATTGTCCTCCGCGCCGGGAGAACCGGTGATGCCATAGGTCCCGCGGTCCTGGAAGCCATGCCCGCCCCGCCCGCCGCTCGAGTCGTCGGAGGGGTCCGCTGTGCCGCAGGTCTCGGGCAGCGGCGAAACAGTCGATACGATTGTCGCCGAGCATGCAGGGTTCCCCGCGTTGCCCTGGGGGGGACGCGCGGGCTGCGGAGGGGCCGCCGCCCGGGCACCGGGCGCCGCATCGCCCGCCTCGAAGGTGCACCGAACCACGTCGACCGCGCAGCGCTCGGCGATCGCTGCGATGGCCGAGGTCCCGGCGTCGGCCATCGCAGCGATCGACGGAGCGATGACATGAAGGTCCTCCAGGCGCACTGTCTCGCCTTCGGCGCGCATCGTCAGCGGCACAACCCCGGGCGGCGCCGTGAGGGTGGTCTTCTTCGCCTCCCCCCACTGCCAATGTGCGTCGCAATCGAGGCCACCGTAGAGGGTCACGCCCGCCGTTACCGTGAGCGGTTCCTCGAACGTCTCATCGCACGCGTACACGCGCCGCGCCTGCGTGTCCTCGATCTGCGCGGCGAGCTGGAGGGCCTCCGCGAGGGTCTTCACCGGCGCGTCCGGGGTCCCGTCACCCCCGTCGCTCGCCGTGGCCGACACGAACACGCCGCAGGTCGCGTCCGCGGTCCAGCCCGGCCCGTCGCTGGGCACGCACACCACGGGCGTCGGCCCTCCCCCTTCACCCCCGGTCCCCGCAGCACCTCCGCTCCCTGCTGCGCCGCCGGTCCCTGCGCCGCCGGTCCCACCGGCGCCCACGCCTCCGTCTCCCCCTGCCCCGCCCTGATTCGCTTCACAGCGTAGGGGCTTGTGCTCGCAATCGTCATTGAGCGGGAACGGGAAGCAGCCCGCCAGACCGAGGCTGGCGGCCATCGTGCCGAGGACGAACAGCGCGGGGGTACGAGCAATCCGAGGCATCAGCCATTCTCCATCATCCTGAAGTCACCGTCGTCAGAACATCCCGCCCACCGAGAGCCCCACGTCGTTGATTCCCACCGTGGGCGTCACCTGCACGCGGGCGTCAGGGCCGCTCACGAGGGCATAAAGCAGCGTCCCGAGGCCGACCGTCCCGGCCCCCGCGAAGCTCCAGAACGCCACGTTGCTGTACAGCCGGCTCTCGTGGACCGCCTGGTCCTGCTCAGTGCACGCCGCTGGTGCGGGCCGGGTTGTGCATTGGTTCCGATCTCCGGCGAGCAGCGTCGTCCGCAGCGCCTCGGCATCTCCGGCCCGGTTGCTCGCCAGCACCGTGAAGAGCACGCCCGCGGCCGCGCCGACGCCGGTCGCGACCCCACCCCCGACGAGCACCGCCGTCCTCCTTCCGTCCAGTGACACCCCGGGCGCCGGCAAGACGCTCCGTTCAGCGCCGGCACGCCTCGCGTCGGGTGCCGGAAGGCGCTGCAGCGCGAGGACCACCGTCTCCGTGCCCCCCGCGGTCGCGTCGACCGGCCGCGCCTGCGGCGTATACCCGTCGAGCTTCGCTCCCACGTCATGCCGGCCCGGATCGAGGAACACGGGATCCGCGAGCGGCGCTCGCCCGACGATCGCCCCGTCGACCGTCACCTCGGCCCCGCCCGGTGCGACCTCCACCGTGACGGCCGCGACCTGCGCCCGCGCCTCCAGCAGCGACGCCTCCGCCCGCTGCCGCTCCTGGACCTTCGTCGCGGGCGCCTCGCGGAGGTAGCGGGTGAGGTGCTCGGCCGCGTCGCGCGGCTTGCCCACCCGGAGGCAGGCCACGCCCAGGTTCGAGGCGATCTGGTAGTGCGGCTTGAGGCCCCACGCCGCGAGGAACGCCGCGTGCGCATCGGCCCACTTCCCCGCGTTGGCCGCCTTCACCCCGTCCTCGAAGAGCTGGCGCGCCCTGTCCGTCAGCGCGTCGCTCTCCTGCGCCTCGGCCCGGGGGGCCGCCGGTTGTGCCTCGGCGGCGGGCGCCAGCAAGGCGATGGCTACGCTCATGGTCCACAGCAGCGGGCGCTTCGTCGTCATGATCGGTCGGGCATTGCTTCATCAAAGGAGCTGCGTCGGGAGCAAGGGGACATCAGCACCTTGCCGACCCTGGAATTCGAACCGTACCGCTTCTGCGCGATTTCGGAAGCGTTGATGAACCCGTTTCAGCCAGGGCGTGATAGTGCAGCAGCTCCGCAACGTCCCAAGGCCGTCCTTGCGTCCCAGGGGGCGTTGAACCGCGGTTTCATCGACGGAGAGGCGCGCCCCGGAGCACCGGAGACGGCTGCTTCCGTCCTTGAGCTCGTCCTCAGATCCCCCACGTTGGCTTCGTTTTCCTCGAGGGCTGCGGCGGGCTGGGCCGTGATGGCGGCGGCGGTGATCGCTGGGGGGCGGGGTTGTCGGCCGTGGGGTGGCCCGGAGGTTGCTTGCCGGTCTCTGCTGCGGGCGGGCTGCGATCGACCGTCGGCGTGCTCGTAGGACGGGCAGCCGGGGCGCTGGCGCTGTCGGATGCTGGCGCGTTGGGGGGGCTCGGCAGCTGGCGCGCTGGGGGGCGTGGGGTCCTGCGCGGAGGGTTCTGCAGCCGCGTCCGTCACCGGCGCGGACGGCTCGACGAGAGGCGCAGCGCCCGACGGCGGCGAGGGACGTGTCGCGGGGTCGTCGGACGGCGTCGCACGGGTGGCCTGCCCCGGGCCGGAGACCGCGAGCTCGTCGGTCGCCGGGGCAGCTGCGGAGGAGGCAAGCTCGGCCTGCGCGCCATAGTACGCTCCGAGGGTCACGCCGACCGCGGCGCAGGAGGCGCGCATGGATGTCCTCGCCCTGGACGAGCTCCATGACGAGGTAGGGGACGCCCTCGTGAAAGCCGAAGTCCTGCACCTTCACGACGTGCGGGGTCCTGAGCTGGGCGGCCACGCGCGCCTCGCGCTCGAAGCGGGTGCGGAACGCCGGAGAGTTGGCGTAGGCCGGGTCCATGAACTTGACGGCGACCGGCGTGCCAAGCTGGAGGTGGTGCGCGACCCAGACCGAGCCCATGCCGCCGCGGGAGAGCGGGCGCTCGAGGCGGTACTCGCCGACGAGGACGGAGCCGGCGCCGAGGTGCATGGGGGGTCGGGAGGGAGGCTGGGAGGAGCCTAGCGGATCCGGGGCAGGCGAGGAATGGGGCGGGGGTGAGCTGGGGAGGATCTGGTGGGGACGGCTGGGGGAGGGCGGCGCGGGGCAGGCGGCGATGGGGTGGGTGCGCGGACTCACCCTGCGCGGGTACGTGGCAGACCGCTGATCCGGCGCACCGCGGAGGCCGGGGGCGCTGACAGCTCAGATGCGCCGCGCTCGGCGGAGAGGTGGCGCCTCGGGAGGTGGGCCGTGCCGGGCGACGCCGGCGGCGATCGCGCGACCATTGCGGGAGCGCGAGAGTCGTTCGGGGCCATCGAGGGGGCTACGGCGTCACGGGGGGGTGAAATCGAGCGTCGGTTCGGCGGCTCCGGGGGCGCCGTCGTGCACAGGGGCGTTCTCGTCACCCTCGCCGCCGAGACCAGCGTCGCCGAGGTCGAAGCTGAGTTCGTTCGCGTCCATCGGCGGTGGCGTGCCGAGATAGGCGAGGCCGATCGAATGACCGCCGCGGCCGCCGCCGCCGATGCCGCCGTTACCGCCGCGGCCGCCGCGGCCGCCCGCGCAGGCGTCGTCAAGGCCGGAGGAGTCAGCCGGCGGCTTGCCGCCTGCGCCTCCCGGACTCCCGTCGCCGCCGCGCTGTCCTGGCCCGCCGTTACCCCCGCCGCCGCCGCGGCCTGTCTTCAGGGTGACGCCGTGGAACTCGAGGGTAGAGTAGAGGCTGACCAGCGCGATGCTCGCGCCGCCGGGGGCGCCCCCGAGGCCGCCTTTGCCACCGCAGCCGCCCGAGCCGCCCGAGCCGCCGCTGGCGCCGCCGACTCCCTTGACAACGCCGGGGCAGGTGCGCGCCGGCATGGGGTTGGCAACGTTGGGAATACCGCGAGCGCCACCGCCGCCACCGCCACCCTGCGCGGTCACCCCGAAGGTGCCGTTCTGACCGGGTACGCCGGTGTAACCGTTTCGTGAAAGGGTCCCGAGATCCGTGGCCCCAGCGCCCGCGCCCGGCATGCCGGGAACGCCAGGTGCGCCATCGTCGCCGTTGGTGCAGAGGTTCGCAGTTGACGCCTGCCCGGTTCCGCCATTGTCGGACCCACCAGGCGTGCCCCTGATGCCTGGGGCACCGCTGCTCGTCTGTCCTAATCCGCCGCTGCCGCCGATGGAGTCCTCGACGCCATCATCGCAATCATTGTATTCTTCCTCGCCCCCGGGGGTAGAACCTGGCATGCACGCCTCAAGACCTGGGTTCCCATCTTCACCGGACTTGGCATTGTCTGTGTACTGGCGTCCAGTAGCGCCTTGCGCGCCATCACCTGCCGCAATCGTGCAGCGCGCAAGCGAAACTGTGACGCCATCGGCAACCGCCGCGATGGACGACGCTCCGAGCATCGCCGGATCGTCCTGGGGAATGGAGCTCGCAACGACATCGAAGTCCTCGATCCGAACTGCTATGTCCTCGTGCATGGTGAGGGGGATTGCCCCAGGATCGGCCGTCAGCGTCGTCCGGGTCTGCTCGCCTATCCATCGCCAGCCGTTCTCGCAGTCGAGTCCACCCAACAGCGTCACGTCTGCCTGGATCTCGATCACCTCGTTGAACGTCTCGGCGCAGGCATACACGTTCTTCGTCTTGGGATCGGTGCGAGCGGTCGCGAGGGCGATGGCTTGTTCCAACGACTGGACCGGCGCGTCCGGCGTCCCGGAGTTTTTATCGTCCCCAGTCGCCCTCACGAAGATCCCACACGACCCGTCCGCCTCCCAGCCTTCGCCCGCTCCTGGCACACACTGCGGCGAGGGATCCGGCGTCCCTCCTGCCGTTCCGCCCGAGCGGCAGTCATCCTGTAGCTCCTCCGGTATGTCTTCGCAGGTGACGTTGCATCGAGGTCCTATCGCTCCCATGGCCATCGTCCCCAGGAAGATCACAGCAGCAAGATGGGCGCGACGACGCATAGTACGGCCTTCTCCCTTCGAAGTGCGTAAGCTCAAAACCTTCCGCTGAACGAAAGCCCGGCCACGCCTGGTCCGAGGAGCGGCTCCACGCGTGTGCCCGTGACCGTCTTCGGAGGCTCAGCTTTCATCGTCACAAGCCCGTAGACCAGCGTGCCGACCCCGACCGTTCCGCCCGCCACGAGGCTCCAGAATGCGACGTTGCCGAGTTCGATCTCGTCATACACGGCGTCTTTGAGGTCGCTGCACTTCGGAACGTCCCCCTCGGGGCACAGCTTCTCGCCGTTCCATCGAGTGCGCAGCTCCTTCCTGACCACTTCCGCATCATCGGCTCGTCCGCCGGCGAGCACCGCGAAGACCACGCCCGTCGCGATGCCGGCACCCGCCGCAATCCCGCCTGCGATGAGCACCGGCGTCCGCAGATCAGCGCGCGGCGCCGCCGGCGCCCCCGGCGCCACCACGAAGGGGCGCACTCCTACGCCAGGGGCCGGCGCGCGCTCGAGCTGCACCACCACCGTCTCCGTACGGCCCGCCACCGCCACGATGGGACGCGTCGCAGGCACGTACCCCTCGAGCTTCGCACCGATCTCGTGCTTGCCCGGATCGAAAAACACCCGATCCGGAAGCGGCGCCTTGCCCACGGCCGCCCCGTCGACCGTCACCTCCGCCCCTTGCGGCGCCACCTGCACCGTGACGGATGCGACCTTTGCGAGCGCCTCCTTCAGCGAGGCCTCCGCGCTCTGCCGCTCTTTCACCTTCGTGGCAGGCGCCTCGCGGAGGTACCGCGTCAGGTACTCCGCGGCCTCACGATTCCTGCCCAGCATCAGGCAGGACACTCCCAGATTCGAGGCGATCTGGTAGTGCGGCTTGATCGCCCACGCCGCGAGGAACGACGCGCGCGCATCGGCCCACTTCCCTGCCGCTGCCGCCTGTCTCCCCTCTTCGTAAAGCTGTCGCGCCTTGTCCGTCAGCGCGTCGCTCTCACCAGCCGCGGCCGCTGTGGCTGGCTGCTGTGCGCCCGCCGCTTGCGCCATCAACGCCACGGCCACGCTCCAGCTCCACAGCAGCGGACGCTTCGTCATCGTCGGAGTCATCAGAAGTCTGGCTTCCCTTCGGGGAGAGGCGGCTCGGAGGTGCGCGACGGCGGCACCTTACCCCCCCTGGGCTTCGCTTCAAAGCGCCCCGTCGCGGCCCCACCTCCCTTGGTGTTCCTGGTCCGCCCCGATTGTTGCGTCTTCGGCTCCTCACCCTGCTGCGGCTGCTCCTGCCCCGCCTGCGGCTTCGCCGTCGCCTCCGGCCGCGCCGTCGCCTCCGGCCGCGCCGTCGTGGAAGGCGAGCCCGCCGCCGCCGCGCCGGCCTCGGCGCTCGGCCCTGGCTGCGCTGCGTTCCCCGCGGGCGGCGCCACGCCCGCCCCCGGCGCGTCCGGCGCTGCAGTCCCCACCCCGGGGGCCCGCTGCGATACCAGCACCGCGACCATGCCCGCCACGACCGCGAAGCCGAGCCCCGCGACGGCCAAGATCCACTTCCGCGACGACGCCGGCTTGTCCACGATGACCGGGATCTCGTCGCGCTCCTCCGCGCCGACGACCGGCAACGGCGGCAGCGGCGCCGCCGGCGCGCTCCATGCCCCGCCGCCCGCCGCGCGCCCCGCAACGCCGCCCGCCGCCTGCGCCGGGGCGGCATTCCCCGGGCCCGCCTGGCCCATCCGCACGGGCCCCGTGCCCCCGGCCTCGACCCCCGCCGTCAGCACCGCGCTCCCCAGCAGCTTCTCCGCGTCGATGACCAGCGTCCCCTTCGGTCCAACTTGCTGCGATGCCGGTTGCGACACCGGCCCTCCCGCCGCCCCCCCCACGCCGGCTCCGGCCTCCACCCTCCCGCCGCCCGGCCTTCCCGGCGCATGCGCGTCGTTCCACCCGGGCCCCACACCCCGCTGCGACGGCGGCGTCGACGCCGACACCCGGCGCTCCTGCAGCGCGCCCCCCGGCATCGCGCCCCCCACGCCATGCGCTGGCACCCCCAGCGGCCCCGTCCCTCCCTGCTGCGCCGCGTACCGCTCGCGCCAACCCCCGAACTGCGGCTTGTTGTCCTCCTGCTCGCCCTGCGGCCGCGCCCCGAACACCTTGCGCGCGATCTCCCCCTCGTCCTCCGCGAGGTCCTCGATCCGGATCAGCACCCCGTGCCGATCCTCCATCGTCATGTCGCGCTCCCTCACGAACCGCACCGAGACCCCACCCGGGATATCCGCCTCGCGCCCGCTCGTGATCGACGTCCACTTGATGTTCGACCGGTACAGCACCATCGCGATCTTCGCCGCCGCATGCGCGATCGCGCCGAACGGCTCATCGTGCTTGTGCACGATCACGACGCGCTTTGGCAGCGCCCCCTCGTCGGCCACCCAGTCCCACGTCGCGCTGCTCCGCCGCAGGTACGGCAGATCCCCGAACTCCTCGACATACCGCTCCAGCACGTGCGCCACCCGCTCCGGCGCCTCGCGCACCGCGCCCGCGTACTCGCGGTAGAACATGCCCGCCGACGAGTTGACCTCCGTCGCGTTCATCACATGCCGGTAGAACGTCGCCGACGCCTCCAAGAGCGACGTGTAACCGAGGTCCCGATCCACCGCGACGAGACCGTGCGCGAACGGCGGATTCCCACGGCCGGCGTGATCGATCGCGCCGCCGATCCGGAACCCGAAGATGAGCCCCACCGCGCCGTGCCCCGGCTCATGCTGCGTGTCGTCGCGCGACAGGTTGCCGATCGCGAACGCATGCGTCGCCCCCGTCGCCGGCTCGATGTACTTCATCAGCCGCGCCAGGTGGCTGAAATGCGTCGTCGTGAGCGCCCCCTGGGGCACCTCGGGGCAGTACATGAAATCAATCTGATGCCCAGGGATGTTCCCGTGCAGCACGTGATACCACGACGCCTCCGCAGGCGCGCGATACCGCGGGATCACATACCCCGAGGCGCCCTCGCTACCGTACATTGGGCCTGACCTGCTGCGGCATCTGCGGGGCAGGGAGCTGCGCGGTCCGCGACAGCGCCGGATTCGGCCCCATGTCCTGCTTCATCCGCTGGAGCAGCTGCGGGTCGTACGCGTTCTTCGGGAGGATGCGCTCCACGAAATGCGAGAACAGATGGTGCGTGCTGTGCCCGTAGCTGGCCGAACCGACAAGCACCCGGATATCGATGTGGTTCTTGTACCGCTCCAGGCTGTCGATGAGCGGCTTGTAATACCCGCGCGCCTCCTTCTCCACCTCGGCAGGCGTCCCGGACAGAACATCGGACTTGTTGATGAACAGCACCACCGCCTTGCACGACGCCAGCGTCTTCGGGCTGAAGAAGAACTGCAGCGACTGCGGCTGAAACTCCCGGAGCTGCTCCTGGATCCGCGACGGCTCGAGCTTCTGCCCGTCCTTGCCTGCCAGATCCACCACCATCAGGAGCCCGTGGATCTCCTCCATGATGAGCTCCTGTTGCGCGTCCACGATGTGCTCGCCGCCCCAGTCGCCGACCTCGAACACGTGCTCCGTCAAGACCTCTTTCGTCTGCACGTGGCTCACCGTCCGCTCGTAACGCTCGATCTTCGTGCCCTGCAGCGTGCCGAGATCCACGAGCGGATTCGCCCACTTGAGCGTGAGCGACGTCTTGCCGGTCCACTTGATGCCAAGCGTCAGGATCTTGTACCGCTTCTGCGTGATCTTCGGCCGGCTCTCGAGCTCGCTCTTGTACCAGTCGATCTCCTTCTGCTGAGCGTCGAGCCAGTCGACCTTCTGCCGGTCCTCGCCCCGCGCCATGTCGAGCGACTGCTGGAGCTGAGCGTACTGCGCCCGCACCTGCTCCAGCTGGCCCTTGGCCTGCCGGAGCGCCTCGATGTGCTGGTTCGCGTCCTTCAGCTGCCGCTTCAACGGCATCACCTGCATCAGCAGGAACACGGCGCCTGCGCCGCACGCCACCGCAATCAACCCGAGCACAATCGGTAGAACAACCTGCATGGCTCACAACCCTCGCGCCCCGCCGGGCGGCTCTCCCAAGCTGTCCTGTCCCGTGCGGCCGGAAAACGGCCAGCGCGGGCCGGCCTGAGTCCTGAGCTCTCATCAGACCACGGCTCGCCGCAGCGGACAAGTGCGAGGTAATCCTCGGCACGAGCCGCTCATTCACCGCCCGCCACCGCCCGCCACCGCCCGCCATGGCCCCACACGCGCCACCGCGCCCCACAGACGAGTGCCCTGCGCCCTCGTCGCCGCAGCCCGCTCCCCGCGATGTCCCGCTACCGGCCTGCCCCGCTCACCTCACGCCGCCGCCCTTCCGCGTCACCCGCGGCAGCGCCGTCCTCGTCTCCGGCGCGAGATCCAGCGCGTCCCGCTCCCCGGCCGCGAGCCGCAGCGCGCCCGCATACGCGATCATCGCCCCGTTGTCCGTGCAGCTCGCGAACGGCGGGATGAACAGCGCAAGCCCGCGCCGCTCGCACGCCGCCGCCATCCTCGCCCGGAGGCCCCGGTTCGCCGCGACGCCCCCCCCGAGGACCACCCGCTCGACGCCCTCGGCGCGCGCGGCCCGCACGGTCTTCTGCACGAGCGCGTCGACCACCGCGCCCTGGAACGCCGCGCACAGGTCGTGGAGCGCCTGGCCCTCCGGCCGCCCCCGCTTCGCCACGTGGCGCGCCACAGAGCTCTTGATGCCCGAGAAGCTGAACTCGAGCGACTCCTTCCGCGCCATCAGCGCCGGCACCGCCTCCGCCGCGGCCGCCGCGTCCCCCGTGGCCGCGAGCCGGTCGACCACCGGGCCGCCCGGATACCCGAGGCCGAGCAGCTTCGCCACCTTGTCGAACGCCTCGCCCGCCGCGTCGTCGCGCGTCGCGCCGAGCTCGCGGATCGCGCCGATCGCAGGCCCGTCCACCCGGTAGATCGCCGTGTGCCCGCCCGAGGCGAGCAGCGCGACGTACGGGAACGACGGCCGCGGCTCCGGCGAGGGCAGCAGCGGCGCGCCGTCCCGCCGCAGGAACACCGCGAGCAGGTGCCCCACGAGGTGATCGACGCCGACGAGCGGCTTGCCCGCCGCCCACGCGAGCCCCTTCGCGGCCTGCATGCCGACGAGCAACGCCCCCGCGAGGCCCGGCCGCGACGTCACCGCGACGCCGTCGAGGTCCGCCACGGTCATGCCTGCGCGCGCCAGCGCCTCGCGCACCACCGGGACCACCGCGCGCGCGTGATCGCGCGCCGCGATCTCGGGCACGACACCCCCGTACGGCGCGTGCAGCGCCACCTGGCTGCGCACGACGTCCGAGAGGACGTCGCCCCCCTCGGTCACCACCGCCGCCGCCGTCTCATCGCACGATGTCTCGATCCCTAGAACCCGCATGTTCCCGTCCGCCGCGTCAGCCTGAAGTTGCCGAACACCTGCCGCTGTCCCTCCCCCGGCGCCTCGCCCGACGCGAGCGGCTCCCGGCCCGGCCGGAGCAGGCGGACCTCGACCGACCCGTCCGTGCGCAGCGACAGGATCGCGAGCAGCGGCTCCACCTCCGGATCCGACGCGCTGACAGCGTAGATCGCGTTGCGCTCCCGGCCCTCGCCGAGCTCCAGCCGCGACAGCGGATCGTGGGCGAGCGCGCCGATCGGCCGCAGCGGCGCGCCGTCGAGGAGGCGCCGCTCCGGCGTGGCCCCGTCGGGCGCCTCGTAGGTCCACAGCGCGCCCGGCGGCTCGGGCCCGTCGAGCGCGTCCGCGTCGAGCGACAGCCGCATCTGCACCCGCGGGCTCAGGCCCGCGCGGAACGCGCCGCCCAGCGTGATCGCGCCGCAGTAGGCCTCGCCGTCGGCCGTCGAGAACCGGCTCACGTCGTCGCAGCCGGCCGCCGCGCCCGCGCTCAGGGAGCCGGCCAGGGCGAGCGGCGCGAGCCGCAGCGCGACGCGCCGCGGCCCGGGCAGAGCGGCGCAGCTCAAGGCGCGGCGCTCCGCATCAGCTCGGCCGCGGCCTGGCGCACGCGCGGCTCGGGGTCGCGCGCCGCGAGCTGCTTCAGCACCGGCGCCGCCGCCGCGCGATCCGCCGAGGCGAGGGCGCGCGCCGCCGCCTCGCGCACCAGGGCGTACGCGTCGGAGCGGGCCGCGGCGCCGAGCGTCCCGGCGACCTGACCCGACCTGCCGCCGGCCGGCGCGCCCAGCCGGCCCAGGGCCTCCGCCGCGCGCACGCGGAGCGGCCAGCTGGGCGAGGTCCGCAGGAGCTCCGAGACGGCCGCGATCGTCGGCTCGTGCCGGACCGCGCCGAGCGCCGCGAGCGCCGCCCGCCGCACGCTCTCCTCCGGATCGCCGAGCGCGTCGACCACCGCGGCCTGCGCCTCGGGCTCGGGCCGGGTCGCGAGCAGCTCCACCGCGCGCGTGCGCACCTCGATCGCCGGGTGCCGCACGAGCGCCACGAACCCGCTCACGACCGCGGCCGCGACCCCCTCCACCGCCGCCTCCACCTGCCGCTTCAGCTCCGGGGCGAGCTCCGCGCGCGCCTCCGTGAACGGCGCGAGCCCGAGCGCCGCCCCGCCCCCGGCGGCGCCGCGTTCGCCGCCCGCGTCGCCGGGCACGCCCGCGCCGCGCGACAGGATCGCGTCCGCGACGACAAGCGCCCGCTCCGGCGACGTCGCGACCGCGGCGACCGCCGCCTTCTGGAGCGCCGGGCCGAGCGCCACGAGCGCCGCCGCGCGGTCCTCCGGGCCGGGCGGATCCGGATCGAGCCCCGCGAGCACGTCCTTCACCGTCAGCGCCCCGTCCGGCACGGGCAGCGGCTCGCGCGCGCGCGGGTACTCCCGCCGCGTGAGCGCGACCGCCGCCGACACCGCGGCGGCGCGCAGCCCCTCATCCGACGAGAACGCGCCGGCCGCGATCGCCTGGGCGGGCCCCGGCGAGGCGGACGCGTCGGCCTCGCCGGCGCCGCCGCCGCCGAGCCGCGCGAGCGTGATCAGCGCCGCGCGGCGGAGCTCCGGCTCGCTGGAGTCGGCGAGCGACATGAACAGCGCGGGCCCCTCGCCGCCGCCCCCGAGCTCGCCCAGCGCGCGGACCGCGGCCGCGCGCGGCATGGAGCCGGCCTCGGGCGCCCGCGCGACCGCGGACAGCGCCGCCGCGTGCCTCCGGTCGTGCGTCAGCCCGAGGCCGATCGCCGCGATGGCCCGCACCTCCGGCGCCGGCGATGACAGGAGCCGCGCGAGCAGCGCCTCCGCCTTCGCCGCCGCGGGCCGGCCGCCGCCGGCCGCGAGCCGGGCCACGCCCCAGGTCGCCGCGACCGCGACCGCGTCGTTCGGCAGCACGCTCGCGGCCGCATCCCTCGGCGCGAGCATCTGCTCGTAGCGCTGCAGCATCGCCGGGTCGCGCAGCGCGCCGCACGCGATCATCGCGCGGGCGCGCAGGCCCTTGTCCGCCTGCCCGATCGCGAAGTTGTAGAGCGCCGGCCCGGCGCTCTTGTTCTCGACGTAGGCCAGCACCTCGATCGCGATCTTCTGCTGCGACTCCTTCTCGTCGGCGAGCGCGTCGAGCAGCGGCTTCACCGCGCGCGCGCCGATCTTCGCGAGCTCGGCCCGCGCGGGCGCGCTCGTCGCGCGGTCGTCGGCGCGGACCTTCTGCATCAGGGGGAAGGTCATCGCCCCGTACAGCTCCACGAGCAGCCGCCGGTAGAGCGGCTTCTGCGGGTTGCCGACCGCGACCGGCAGGAGCTCGCGCTCGAGCACCTCGAGCGAGCTCCTGCCGAGGTTCACCTGCATCGACATCCGCGCCGCGCGCGCGACGAGCTCCTCGTCGTTCGACGCCCGCACCACCCGCCGGAAGAGCCGGTCGGCCTCGTCGGCCTGCCCCGCGGTGAGCAGCAGCTCGGCCAGGTCGAAGTAGACGGGGAACAGCCGGTCGTTCTTCGTGAGCGCCTGCCGGTACTCGGCGATGGCGCGCGGGAAATCCTGCCGCCTCCGGTACATGTCGCCGAGCTTCTGGTGGCCGCTCGCGTCCTCGGGCGACAGCTCGACGGCGCGCGCGGCGTACCGGATCGCGTCGTCGTCGCGGTAGAGCTCCGCGGCGTACTGCGCCATGCGCTGGTAGAACTCGCGGGCCCGCTTCGGGTTCACCTCGACGAGCTTGCCCAGCACGTCGATGGCGCCGAGGAGGTTCTGCTGGAGCACGAGCACGCGCTCCAGCGCGAGGAGCGAGTCCTCGTCGCCCGGCGCGGCCTGGACGAGCTTCCGCAGCGTGGCCTCGGCGTCGGGCAGCCGGTGCAGCTTGCGCTGCACCTCGGCGAGCAGCCGCCCCGCTTCCAGGTCGGGCGGGGTCGCGTTGAAGCGCGCGCCGAGCGGCCCGACGCGGCCCGGCAGCTCGTGGGTCAGCGACCAGAGGCTGACGATGTGGGCGCGCGCCTCGCGCGCGAGCAGCTTGTCGTTGCCCGCGCCGGCGAGCAGCTGCTCCCAGAGCTCGCGCGCCTCCCCGTAGCGCGGCGCGGCGTTGCCGAGCGAGCTCGCGGTGCGCTCCAGCGCGATCGCCAGCGCCTTCTTGTAGCGGGCGTTCGCGGGCTCGAGCTGCGCGGCCTCCCGAAGCGCGGCGAGCGCCTCGGCCGCCATGTCGTGGTCGAGGTACACCTCGCCGAGGGTGGCCGCGGCGCGCGCCCGGCTCGGCACGACCTGCTTGATGCGCGCCCAGGTCTCCAGCGCCTTCTTCTTGTCGCCCGCCTGGAAGTACCGATCGCCCAGGTCGACGAGGTGGCTCGGATCGCCGCCCGCGGCCCCGGCGAGCCGCTGGAGCACCTTGAGGGCGCGGTCCTTCTCCTCGACCCGCTCGTAGAAGTCGGCGATGGCCGCGAGCGTCTCGGGCTCGTCCGCGACGCGCCCCTCGAGCTGGGTGAGCAGCGCGAGCGCCTTGGGCCGATCGCCCCGCTGGATGAGCGTCTCGCACAGCTCGAACACGAAGTCGGCGTTGTTCGGGGCCGCCTTGATCAGGAGCTCGTACTCGCGGATCGCGGTGTCGAGCTCGCCGGCGGTCTGGAGCAGGTGGACGAGCCGGAGCCGCGTGTCGATGTGCTTGCCGTCGAGCGCGAGCGCCCTCCTGTAGATCGCGATCGCCTTGTCGACGTCGCCGGTCTCCTCGTACAGCGCGCCCAGGGTCGAGAGCCGCTGGAAGTCCTGCCCCTTCTCGGCCTCGAGGAGGGTGATGAGCTCCGCGAGCTTCCCCTCGGCGCGGAACGCGTCGGTCATGATGAGGAGGATCTCGGCCCGCACCCCCGCGGCGTTGCCGGCGATGGCGAGCGCCCGCTTCAGCACGGCGAGCGCCTCGTCCATCTTCTTCTGCCTGGCGAGCGCCTGCCCGAGGTCGCGCAGCGCCGGCGCGAGCGCCCGGTTGTCGCCGGTCGCGGCCTTCACGAGCTCGCGGAACTCGGCCTCGGCGCGCGCGTGGTGTCCGCGCGCGGAGAGCTCGCGCCCGAGCTCCGCCTTCACGAAGAGCGAGCCCTGCGCGTTCTTCACGAGCGCATCGTGCTGCGCCTTGGCCGCGTCGAAGTCCGAGAGGTCGAGGCAGAGCGCGAGCAGCGTGCGCCGGGTCTGCTCGACGTCCGCGGTGACCTTGAGCAGCGGCAGCGCCTTCTCGTAGTGCGCCCGCGCGCGGGCCTTGTCGCCGCGGTCCGCCTCGAGCTGGGCGAGCGCCATCATCGCCGCCGGGTCCGCCGGCCGGTCCGCGATGGCGGCCTCGTACGTCTTGATGGCGTCGTCGTAGCGCCCGTCCTGCTTGTAGATGCCGGCGAGCACCACCTTGGAGGCCCAGGCGCCTTCGCCGGGCTGC
This sequence comes from Sorangium sp. So ce887, assembly GCF_051521455.1. Classification (NCBI taxonomy): domain Bacteria; kingdom Pseudomonadati; phylum Myxococcota; order Polyangiales; family Polyangiaceae; genus Sorangium; species Sorangium sp. So ce887. Next base: position 2,270,543 of record NZ_CP150354.1, read on the forward strand.
GCGGCGCGGCGCTCGAACTCCTCGACGAGCTTCTTCAGGTTCCCGTCGCGCTCGCGGTAGAGCTGGGCGAGGCGCTGGAGCGGGAACGGCGCGCTCGGCTGGCTCATGACGATGGCCGTGTAGCGTGCGATCAGCGCGTCGCTCGACGGCCCGTCCCGCTTCGCGTCGCCGCTCTCGCCTGCCTCGGGCTTCGTCTGCGGCCGCGGTCCGGGCTGCGGCCGCGGTCCGGGCTGCGGCCGCGCGGCGGGGCCCGGCTTGCCGCCGCCGGGCTTCGGGGCCTTGGGCCTGGGCCGCTTGCCGCGGCCGGAGGGATCGAAATCCGCGGCCGCGGCGTGCGGGACCGCGAGCGTCGCGGCTGCGGGGATCAGGACCGCGAGGCAGCCGGCCAGAACAAGGGATCGCACGGGGGTAGGGTAGACCGGCGGTGCGCGGCGGGCCACGCGGAGCGGCGGCAGCGCCTCCAGGAAGGGGCGCGGTCCGGGCGCCGCGGCGCGCCGGGCGGGTGAGCTCGGCAGGCGCCCCGTGCCGTCCGGCGGAGGGCTTTACCCCCAGGACGCGGGCGGAGACAGTCCCCTGCGCGGAGCGGACGAGTACGACACGCCCATCCAGTCCGGCGACCTGAACGACGTCTTCAATGACGTGACGCGCTTGTTCCGGAACTTCTTATCTGCCGCCCTCGAGGACAAGCTCTTTCTCTTCGTCACGGTGATGTCCTATCAGGACCCCGCCGGCCGGGAGCCGGAGAAGCCCTATCACGGCTTCATCCTGGGCCCTGCCGGCGCCGCGCCCGTGCACGCGCTGGGGCAGCCTCCTTCGACGAAAGCGCGCCTGGGTGAGCCCGGTCGATGAGGCCCTCTCGGGAGCCGAGGACGGACGCTCGCGGGAATGACCGCTCCGGACACGCGTTGTGGTACGGAGCACAATGTCCTGCACACCTTTCCATCGCCCCGCGACAAACCTTCCCCGGTACCTCGCAACGGTTGCCTTGCTTACAAGATAAATTGCTGCCTGGAAGCGGCGCGGTTCTGGATATCCTCGGCCACTGCGATGGGTTCCGACGCACCGCACTGGCGAGCGCTGCGGCTCCGGAGCCGCCGCGGGGGTACCGCTGATGCGCGCAGGTGACGTCGTCGGCAACCGCTTCGAGATCGAGGGCCACGCGACCGCCGGCGGCATGGCGCAGGTCTTCCGCGCCCGCGACCGGCTCACCGGCTCGCCGGTCGCCGTGAAGATCCTCCAGCGCAAGGGCCCCCAGGAGATGCTCCGCTTCGTCCGGGAAGCCCAGGCGCTCGCCACGCTCCATCACCCCGGGATCGTCGGGTACGTCGCCCACGGCACGACCGAGGGCGGCGACCTCTTCCTCGCCATGCAGTGGCTCGCCGGCGAGACGCTCGCCGAGCGCTTCCTCCGCGAGCCGCTCACCGTGACCGAGAGCCTCGCGCTCGGCGCGCGCGTCGCCGCCACGCTCGGCGCCCTCCACCGGCTCGGCATCGTCCACCGCGACCTCAAGCCGAGCAACCTCCTGCTCGTCGGCGGCTCCGTCGACGAGGTCACCCTGCTCGACTTCGGCGTCGCGCGCGTCGCGGAGGCGGGCCAGGAGCTCACCATGCCGGGCGTGATGCTCGGCACCCCCGGCTACATGGCCCCCGAGCAGGCGCGCGGCGAGCTCACCATCGACGCCCGCGCCGACGTCTTCGCCCTCGGCTGCGTCCTCTACCGCTGTCTCACCGGCCGGCCCCCGTTCGTCGGCAACGACGGCCTCTCCGTGCTCGTGAAGGTCCTCCTCGAGGATCCGCCGCGGCTCCGGGAGCTCCGCGGCGAGGTGCCCGCCGCGCTCGACGACCTCGTCACCCGCATGCTCGCCAAGGCCCCGCGCGACCGCCCTCGCGACGGCGCGGCCGTGGCCGCCGAGCTCGCGTCGCTCGGCGATGTCGCGCCCGGCTCGCGGCGCGGCCTCCCCTCGCCGATCGGCGGCCCCGCCCCCGAGCTCACGACCGGCGAGCGACGGATGATCTGCCTCCTCCTCGCCCGCGACGGCGCGCTCGACAGCGACGCGACCCGGTCCGAGGGCGAGGACGCGCTCCGGGTGCGCGCGCTCAGCGCCCTGGCCGAGCGCCACCAGGGCCGCCTCGAGATCATCGAGTCGCGCTCCCCCGTCGTCGTGCTGTCCGGCGCCGTCGCGCCGACCGATCTCGCCGCCCGGGGGGCGCGGTGCGCGCTCGCGATGCAGGTGCTGCTCGGCGGCGCGCCGGTCGCGCTGGTCTCGGGGCGCACCGAGCTCACCGCCCGCTCCCCCATCGGCAACCTCATCGATCAGGCCGCCGCGCTCCTCGCCGGCGACGCGGCGCGGCCCGGCGTCGTCCGCATCGACGAGGTCACGGCCGGCCTGCTCGGCGCGCGGTTCGATCTCGCATCGGATCACGCCGGCCACCTCCTGCGCGGCGAGCGCGACGACCTCGAGGTCGTGCCGCGCCTGCTCGGCAAGCCGACGCCGTGCGTGGGCCGCGACCGCGAGCTGTCCCTCCTGGAGGCGACCTTCGTCCAGTGCATCGAGGAGCAGACCCCGTCCGCGGTGCTGGTCACGGCCCCCGCCGGCCTGGGCAAATCGCGCCTGCGCACCGAGCTGCTCCGGCGCCTCCGGGCGCGGGGCGAGCCGATGGAGGTCTGGATCGCGCGCGGCGATCCGATGAGCGCCGGCGCCGCCTTCGGCCTCCTGGCGCAGGTGCTCCGGCGCGCGCTCGGCGTCGCCGACGGCGCGCTGGCCGCGGCGGTGCAGCGCAAGATCCGCGAGCGCGTCGGTGGCCACGGCGCGCACGGCGCCCGCCTCGCGCCGTTCCTCGGCGAGCTCGTGGGCGCGCCCTTCCCGGACGAGGAGAGCGAGGCGCTCCGGGTGGCGCGCCGGAGCTCCGTGCTCATGGGCGATCAGCTGCACCTCGCCTGGGAGGAGTTCCTGCGCGCCGAGTGCGCGGCGCAGCCGGTGCTGCTCGTGCTCGAGGACCTGCACTGGGGCGACCTGCCCACGGTGACCATGATCAACAGCGCCCTCCGCAACCTGCGCGACGCGCCGTTCATGGTGCTGGCGCTCGGCCGGCCCGAGGTGCGCGAGATGTTCCCGAAGCTATGGGCCGGCCGCGGCGTGCAGGAGGTCGAGCTCACGGGGCTCTCGCGCCGCGCCAGCGAGCGGCTCGTGCGCCAGGCGCTCGGCAACGCGGTCACCGACGAGGTCGTCGCCACGCTGGTCGAGCGCGCCGACGGCAACGCCTTCTTCCTGGAAGAGCAGATCCGCGCCGCGGCCGAGGGGCGAGGCGCCGCGCTGCCGGAGACGGTGCTGGCGATGGTGCAGGCGCGGCTCGAGGCGCTCGACCCCGAGGCGCGGCGTGTGCTCAGGGCGGCGAGCGTCTTCGGCCAGAGCTTCCGGCCCGCCGGCGTCGCCGCGCTGCTCGGCGGCGCCGACGCCGAGGTGGCGGACCGGCTCGCCGAGCTCGTCGAGCGCGAGGTGATCGTCGCGAGGCGGCAGCCGGGTCGGGGCGGCGCGCGCGGCGAGGGCCCCTCCTCCGCCGGCTCTTCCTCCCCGCCGCGCGCGGTGCTCGGCGACGGGCCCGAGCGCGACGCGTCGCCGGCGTGCGAGGCCGCGGCGCTCGATCTCGACCTGCCGGGCGAGGCGGGCACGACAGAGCCCGAGCACAGCTTCCGGCACGGCCTCGTGCGCGAGGCGGCGTACGGGGCGCTGACCGACTACGACCGGCAGCTCGGCCACCGGCTGGCGGGCGAGTGGCTGGAAGGGGAGGGGAAGGGCGACGCGGCGGAGCTCGCGGAGCACTTCGAGCGCGGCGCCGAGCCGGGGCGGGCGGCGGCGTGGTACCGGCGCGCGGCGGAGCAGGCCCTGCGCGGCAACGACCTCCTCGCCGCGATCCGCCACGCCGAGCGCGGCCGCGCGTGCGGCGCCGCCGGGGCGGAGGCGGGCGGGCTGCTCCTCGTCGAGTCGGAGGCCCGCGTGTGGCGCGGCGATTTCGCCTTGGCCGAGCAGCGCGCGCTCGAGGCGATCGCGCTGTTCGAGCCGGGCTCGCCGTCCTGGTACTCCGCCGTGACCGAGGTGGTGATGTCCGCTGGCAAGCAGGGGGCCCTCGATCGCGTCGAGTCCTGGGTGGTGACGGCGCGGGGCGCGTCGCCCCGCGAGGGCGCGCTGACCCGGAGGGACATCGCGCTCGTCGAGGGGGCCCTCTGGCTCGTCTTCGGCGGCCGTTACGCCGCCGCGGACGGGATCATCGCCGCGCTCGAGCGCAGCGAGGGGGAGGGCCGAGCGCTCGACGTCGAGGTGCTCGCCAGGCTCTACGAGGCGCGCGCCATCCGCGCGATGACCTCCGGCGACCCCGGGGCCTGCCTGGAGGGCATCGAGGCGGCGCTCGCGGTGTTCGAGCGGAGCGGCGACCGGCGCAACGCCTGCTCGCTGCGGGTGAACCTGGGCGCCATCACCATGGAGCTCGGCGACTACGAGGGGGCCGAGGCCGCGCTGCGCGCCGCGCTGCGCGCCGCGGAGCAGATGGAGCTCACGGATCTGGCCGCGTTCGCCCGCAGCAACCTCGGCAACGTGATGATCGCCCGCGGCGATCTCGACGAGGGGCGACGGGTCGAGGCGGAGGCGATCGCGACGTTCCAGCGGCTGGGCGATCCGCGGGCCGAGGGGGTCGCCCGCGCCTACCTGGCGAAGGCGGCGCTGCTCGGCGGCGACCTCGCCGCCGCGGAGGCCGAGGCCCGCGCGGCCGCGGAGCTCCTGCAGAGCGCGCCGCCGCTGCGCGCCGCGGCGTGGGCCCTCTCCGCGCGCGTGCTGCTCCGGAGGGGCCGCGCCGACGAGGCGCTCGCGCTGTCCGGCGAGGCGCTCTCCCTCCTGGAGTCGCTCGGCGCGGTCGAGGAGGGCGAGTCGCTGATCCGGCTCGTCCGGGCCGAGGCCCTCTTCGCGAGCGGCAGGCACGATGAAGCGATCGCCGCGATCGCGCGGGCGCGCCACAGCGTGCTCTCCCGCGCCGGGCAGATCTCGAATCCTCGCTACCGGGCTCAGTTCCTCTCGTCGCTCGACAACGGCGAGACGCTCGCGCTCGCGGCGCGGTGGCTCGGCGACAGCGATGCTTCGTGACGTTGCGATCCGCCGTACGTAGGACTCCCTGCCAGCGGCTCTCCCGGGGTCCGCGCGCCGCCCACGAGCGCGCCTGATCGGCCGCTCTCTCGCTGCTTTCGCGAGCTCACCGCAGGCGCAGAATCTTAAGTTTTCTCCTGAAAATGCGTTGAGGAAATTCCCGATGCGTGTTTCATTTGTGTTGAGGGGGCTATGCGAAATCGTATCGTACTCGCGATCTCGTTCCTGGGCCTGGTGAGTGTCTGCTTGCCGGCCTGTATCAATGAAGCCGATCCTGTCGAGGAGGACAGCGAGACGGCGGCGCAAGCGGTGTTCACGCGGAACGCGTTCACGAATAACGCGCTCACGGCCAGCGCGCTCACGACGGACAGGCTCGCGACGGGGGCGCTCACGGGCAACCCGCTGACGAGCGCCGCGATCGCGAGCAGCAGTGATGTCATGAGCGCGCTGCGGGATCCCCTGGCCCGCGAGTTCCTGACCTACGTGGCGGGCTGCGCGCTCCCTGCGGGGCAGTCCGTGGAGGTCTCGCTGGACGGCGAGACTCACGTATTCGAGGGGGACGTCGGTCTTTCGCCCCAGTGGGGCAGGGCGCGCGGGCACTGCAACGCACGATGTCAGGGCTGGGTGTCGGCCTGCATGCTGGCCAGGGTCAACCACCTCGGGGAGAGCCTCCCCATCTCGATGCGTGGCCAGAACAAGGCCCTTGACGCGGATCCCGCCGAGCGGGAGTCCTTCCCTCACCGGGAGGGGGCCTACTTCGGCGATCTCTTCGCGCCGGAGCAGCTCCGGTTCGCGTGCAGGTCGCCCGGGGCGACGCTCATCCGCCGCGTGTGCGGCGGGGCGGGCGTGGACACGCAGGACTGCGTCGTCGACGTCCTCGGCGGGTGCGACGCGCACTGCGGCGCGCCGGCGTCGGACGGCAGCTTCCGGAACTGCGCCGGCGGCGGCCACAAGATGCCGACGACGGTGACGATCTACCGGCAGTAGCCGCGCGCGCCGGTCCCTGACCTCCTGAACAAGGACGAGGCTGGCCAGCGCGGCACTCACGCCGTGATCTGCGGGCATCGTCGTCTCTCTCCCGCCTCGGCCCGGCCCATTCGCGGCGGGCGTCTCTCCCGCGACGGCTCCCCGCTTTCGTACTAGAGTCGCGCCGCCATGAACCGAAGGCCGCCCGCCCTGCTCGCCTGTCTGCTCCTCGCCGCCTGCGCCTCCCCGGAACCCCGGCCCAAGGAGCCCCTCGGCCAGATCCCCGAGGCGACGACCACGGCGAAGCCCGAGTGGCTCCCGTTCCGCATCCGCGCCGGCAAGAGCGTCGCCGCCGACCCGCGCGAGAAGCACCTCGCCGACCTCCGGCAGCTCACCTTCGGCGGCGAGAACGCCGAGGCCTACTGGTCACCCGACGGCAGGAAGCTCGTTTTCCAGTCGACCCGCGACGGCAACAAGTGCGATCAGCAGTACGTCATCGACCTGGAGAGCGGCGAGATCCGCCGGGTCTCGAACGGCCAGGGCAAGACGACCTGCGGCTATTTCCTCTTCCCGGCGCCCCCGGCCCCGGCGCAGCCGCGCGTCCTCTTCGCCTCCACGCACGCCGCCGGCGAGGCGTGCCCGCCGAAGCCCGACCACTCGCAGGGGTACGTGTGGCCGCTCGACGAGTTCGAGATCTACACCGCGAACGCCGACGGCTCGGATCTCCGCCCCCTCATCCAGGGCAAGGGCTACGACGCCGAGGCGACCGTCGCGTTCGACGGCTCGCGCCTCGTGTTCACGAGCACGCGCGACGGGGACATCGAGCTCTACACCGCGAAGCTCGACGGCTCCGATGTCCAGCGCATCACGAGCACGCCCGGCTACGACGGCGGCGCCTTCTTCTCGCCCGATTCGACCAAGCTTGTCTGGCGGGCGAGCCGCCCGACCGGCGCGGCACTCGACGACTACCGCGCGCTGCTCGCCAAGGGGCTCGTGCGCCCCAGCGCGCTCGAGATCTTCGTCGCGAGCGCCGACGGGCAGAACCCGCGCGCGGTGACGCGGAACGGCCGCGCCAATTTCGCGCCCTACTTCCTGCCGGACTCCCGGCGGCTCCTCTTCGCCTCGGATTTCAGCACCCCGCAGGGCGCCCGGGGCATCCCGAACTTCGACCTCTACCTCGTCGACTCCGAGGCGCCGCCGGGGCCGGACGGCGTGCCGCCCGTCGAGCGCGTGACGTTCTACGACGGCTTCGACAGCTTCCCGATGTTCTCGCCGACCGGCGAGCACGTCGTCTTCGCCTCGAACCGGTACGGCGCGAAGCCCGGCGAGACCAACCTGTTCGTGGCCCGCTGGGTCGAATGACCGCGCCGCCGTCGCGGACTCGCGCGCCGATCGCCCTGGCGTCGGCGTGCGCGCTCGCGGGCTGCTCCAGCGCCCCCGCGCAGCCGGCCCGCCCCGCCGCGGCCGCGCTCCCCTCGGCGGACATCGCGGGCGCGGCCTACGCCTCGCCGGCGCGCTGGAGCTATCACCCGGCGCCGCCCGAGGCCGCGGTCGCGTGGGCGCCGTTCGCCGGCTCCGGCTGCGTCGTCGTGGCCCAGGGCGGCCAGCGCTGGACGGTGACGCCCGATCCCCGCGCGTCCGCGCCGCCGCCGGGCGCCGGCGCGCAGCCCGGCCGCTGCGCGGGGCAGGGCAGGACCAGCGCCTCGCCCGCGCCCGAGGAGCTCACCGCGATCGTGCGGCGCTCGCCGGCCTCCTGGGGGTTCGTCGGCGCGAGCGGGGCGATCTACGAGGCCTCCTCGCCGCTCGGCCAGTTCACGCGGGCGCTGTCCCCGCCGGAGCCGCTCGCGCAGCTCGCGGGCGCCGGCGGCTCGCTGATCGGGGTGACCCGGGGCGGCGGCGTGCTCCGGTGGCGCGAGGAGCTCGGGTGGAAGCCGGTCCTGCTCGACGGCGCCGCGGCGCAGACCGGGGCTCTGCCGCGCGCCTTCGGCGTCGCCATGGCCGAGGGCGGCCGCGCGCTCGCGCTCGCGCTGCCCGAGGCGCTGTTCGCGAGCGAGGACGGCGGGGTCACCTGGGCGCGCGCGCCGCTCCCGACGATGGGCCTCTCGCGGGTCGGCGTCCTCGGCGGCGAGCTCCTCGCCGAGGGGCTCCTCGCGTCGGCGACCTGGGATCCGCGGCGCGCGCCGGCGTTCTCGCGCAGCGCGGCGACGCTCCCGCGCGCCGACGTCGAGCTCGCCATCGCGGCCCCGCGCGCCCCGTCCGCCTCCTCGATGGGGTTCGGGCGGGCGGCGATCACCGGCGACCGCTACGTCGAGGCGGTGCGCCCGGACGACGCCGGCGCGCCGTGGCTCCTCGCGAGCGGCCCCATCGACGGCCCGCTCAAGGAAGCGCCCCTGCCGGGCACGGGCGAGTGCGGGAGCATCAAGCTCGGCGCGAGCGGCCGGCGCATCGTCGCGGTGTGCTCCGAGCCGGACGGCGACCGCATCGTGGCGCGGGTGCTCCGCAGCGAGGACGGCGGCGGCGCGTGGTCGCCGGCCGCCACGCTGGAGACGCCCGACATCGACCAGGTCGGCGTCGCGGTGGCGCCCGAGGGCGCGGCGCTCCTGACCGGCGTCTGCAAGCCGAGCGACGGCGCGGACAGCTGCAAGCCGACCGCGCCGCTGCTCCTGACCCGCGAGGGCGAAAGCGACGAGCGCGACGCGGTGGCCCTCGCGGCGGCCCCCACGCTCGGCGCCCCCGCCGTGCTGCCCGCGTTCTCGGCGGACGGGCGCTCCGCCTACTTCCTCGGTTACCGCGGCAAGGACGAGCGCCTTGCGCTGTTCGTCTCGCACGACGGCGGCGAGACCTTCGCGCCGCGCTCGCTCGACACGACCGCCGCGGCGTCGCCGGCGCCCCGGGGCGACGGCGCCGAGGACGAGGAGGAGGACGCCGAGGGCGGGCCGGGCGACGGCGCGTCGCCCGAGGGGCTCGAGATCGTCGAGGAGAGCGCGCTGCGCCCCGCGGACGACGGCACCGTCGGCCTGCTGCTCTCGGACCGCGGCTCGCTCACGTACCTGACCGCCGACGACGACGGCCGGGTGCTCACGGTGGCGGCCACGCCGGCGGACGCCGCGGCGCTCGCCGGCTTCGGGCGGCGCGTGGTCGCGCTGGCGGCGCGGTCGTCGCGCGCTGGCGGCGAGGACGTCGCGGCGCTCTGGGAGTCGCTCGACGGCGGCGTGACCTGGGCGGAGCTCCCGGAGATTCCGGCGCTCTCGCGCGAGCTCTCCCAGGCCCCGATCGCCTGCGGCGCGAGCGGCTGCCTCTTCGGCGACGTCGCGACCCGCGTCGGCTGGGGCGGCCAGGCCGAGGGCGCGCCGCCGCGCGCGCCTGAGCCTGCGCCGCGCGCCCAGCCTGCCGTGCGCGCGCCCATCGTCTGCGAGACGCTGCCGTCCTCGAAGTGGACGCGCATCGACCACGTCGACTCGAGCGGCCTCGGCCTGCCCGACGGCGACGAGCTCCTGCGCGGCCGGTCGGTCTGGTCGTTGCTCACGCGCGCCCCGAGCGGCGCCATCGACGTCGTCTCCGCGGTGCTCCCCGAGTCCGGCGCCGGCGAGGCGCGCGTCATCACGCGACCGCTGTTCCCCGCGGTGCCGGCGGGGGCCGGGAGAGCGCGGGTGGCGACCAACCTCACCCTGCAGATGGAGGGCTACGCCGCGGCGCGCGTGCGGATCCCCGGCGGCGCGGCGAAGCCCGGCGCGCCGATGCGCAACGTCGAGGTCGCCTGGGAGAACTGGATGGACGGCACCTCGGGCCGCGGCGTGATCCCCGACGCCGGCCCGTTCGAGCTCGGCGACGTGAAGGTCGCTCCGGACGCCGCGCGCCAGCCGCCGGCGGGCGCGCGCCCTCAGCCCGGCCCTCAAGGCGCGGCCCCGCGCCGCGCGCCGCCTCCCGAGGATTTCTTCGATCCCGCGCTCCTGTCGGTCTCGCTGGGCGGGCTCTTCGTCCGCCCGCACTCCGGCAGCGCGCACTCGGCGCTCACGTTCTTCTACGAGCCGTCCGGCAAGCTCCAGCGCTTCGACTTCCCGTCCTGGCCCGCGTCGGGCCTCCACGGCAGCCTCGACGTGCGTGCCGACGCCGTCTTCGCGGACGGCCGGCCCGTCGGCGTGGGGATGGTCCGGCAGGCGTCGAGCGGCCCGGTGACGGGGATGCTGCTCGCCCACCGCCCGGCCCCGGCGCCCTCTGCCGGCGCGTCCACCTCACCGGGCCCAGGCGCCGCGTGGGCGATCGACGCCGTGACCGTCGCGCCTCCCGCGGGCCGCGATCGGGTCGTGCACACCGACTGGACCTATGCTGGCAAGTCGATCGGCGTCACGACGCTGGTCGCCGATCCAGGGCATGCGATCGCCTGGGCCGTCTTCCAGCCCTTCCGTGGAGACGGAACGCTCGGCCCTGCGCAGCCGTTGCCGACGCCGTTCGATCTCGGCGACGTGCCGCGCCCGTGCGCTGCCGCCGATCGCGCGGCGACCGCGCGCCACGAGGCGCCGCTTTTCCTGGGCAGCGAGGCCCTGTTCCCGGGCACGCGCCACCCCGTCGTCGTCACCGACGCCGCTGGCCCCTCCGGCGCGCCCGAGGTGATGGTGCTCCTGACCGCCTCCACGGTGCTCCACGGCACGCCGGCCGCGCCGTGCGTCGCCGGCTGGGACGCGCGGGCGATCGGGCGGGCTCCCCTGTCCGCGATCCTCCCCGGCGATCTCGCGCGGTCGTGGCTGTTCCGGGCCGCAGCGAGCTCGTCGGGCGCGAGCGGCGCGGGCGGCACGGCCGTCGAGCTCCGCCCGATGGCCTGCCGCTTCGATCCGGGCGCGAAGGTCCCGGAGGCGGTATGGAGCGAGCCGGCCACGGCGCGCCCCGATGGCTGAGAGCGACGGCCCAAAAAGGATGAATGAAACGAAGCAGATCGTACGATGAAACGATCCCGGATCCTGGCTTGCGGTAACCTTATAGCGGCTCGCGTCTGCGCTTCGGCGCTTGCGTTGGTGGTCTCTGCGGCGATAGCCTGGCCTGCCTGAAGGGAGGCGGCATGATCCGGAAGCGACGGCGGTTCGAGCTCAGGAAGACGCTGTTCCTGCTTCCGAACCTGATCACGCTCTCATCGATATTCTGCGGCTTCGACTCGATCCGGCGCTCGGCGACCGCGCAGTCGGAGGATGACTTTTACCGCGCCGCCCTGCTGATCGTCTTCGCGATGTTCTTCGACACCCTCGACGGGCGTGTCGCGCGGATGACGAAGACCCAGAGCGCCTTTGGCCTGCAGATCGACTCGCTGGCCGATATCGTTTCGTTCGGCGTGGCGCCGTCGATGCTCGTGTACCAGTGGACGCTGCACCGCTTCGATCTCGCGGGGCTGCTCGTAGCGTTCATCTTCACGGCGTGCGGCGCGGTCCGGCTGGCGCGCTTCAACGTCCTTTCCATGGGCGAGGCGGGCAAGCCCGCGAAGCCCTCGAAGTACATCGTCGGCCTGCCGATCCCGGGCGCGGCGGGGATCCTGGTCTCGATCGTGGTGGCGAACCACGCGGCCGCCGGCGAGATCGGCGGCGAGCGCTACGCCTCGGCGATCCTCGTGACAACGACGATCCTGTCGCTGCTGATGGTCTCGACGATCCGGTTCCGCTCGTTCAAGGATCTCCGGCTCAACGTCCGGACGGTGCTCTTCGTCGCGTTCGCGGTCGGGTCGAGCGCGGTGATCTCGACGCAGCTGCAGCCTGCGTTCGTGCTCGTGTGGCTGCTTGGCTTCTACGTGCTGCTCGGGATCTTCGAGTCGCTCTGGCACCTGCCGGCGCGCCTCCGCGGCCTGCCGCGGGACTCGGTGCCTCCGCCCAGGGTGCCCCCTCCGGCCTGACGCGTGCCTGGCCCGGGGCCATCCCTTGCCGCCGGCATCGCGGTCCAACCGCTCGGGCCTGTTTTTGAGTAGACTGCGCGCGATGAAGAACCGCGTGTTCTTTCCGCAGGCCGCGCTCGACGACTGGATCGCGAGCGACCGCGTCGATCTGAACAACGACGAGCTTCTGATCAAGACCGAGGGCCGCCGCTACAAGATCATCGAGGCGATCCGCGTCCTCCGCGAGGTGACGGGCTCGGCGGACATCCACGAGGTCCTCGGCAGGGTCAAGACGCGCGCGTTCCTGCGGGAGCTCGGCGCGGAGATCCTCGAGGGGTCCATGATCATCGGCGACAACGCCTACGACGTGATCCCGGGGTTCATCGGCGCGCCGGTGGGCACGTTCGCCGAGCACCGCAAGGCCGCGACGGCGTCGATCGCGACGAACAGCAGCCTGACGAGCGACGAAGAGCTCCTCGCCGCGTTCCTGACGAGCGAGATGTAGCGACACCGCATCACGTCGCATCGGCGCCTCGGTCGGGGGCGCATCGGTGTCCATGATCGGGGCGCACCGGCGCCCCTGACGCAGCGGTGCGCCGGCGGTCGGGGGCTCCCGTCCGCGCATGAACCGGCTCTTCCGCGCTATCGGGTCAGCTCCGACGAGAGTACGCCTCCGCCTTCGAGGCCGGCGGGCCATCCCCGGTGAGGCACGCTATAACGGGGGCCATGCCCGAGGTCACCTCCGGGATCAGCTTTGCGCTCGCGCTGCTGTTCTACGGTGCCGCCAGCGCCCTGTTCTTCTTCGACGTCGCCCGGAGCCGCACGCGGCTCCCCTCCGCGGGCGACCTCGCGGGCCTCCTTGGCGGGCGGGTGCACGTTCACGACCCCACCGCGCGGCCGAGCTCTGCCGTCGTCGTATCCGTTTCGCGGCACGCGCCCCTGCTGCTCGGCCTGGGCGCCCTCGGACACGCGACCTACGTCACGATCGCCAGCTTCGTCGCGCGCGTCTGCCCGGTCCACTCGGTTCACTTCATGCTTTCGGTCGCGTCGCTCCTCGCGATCGCCGTTTATCTCATCGCCCGCCGCCGCTTCCGCATCGACGCGCTCGGCCTCCTCATCGGACCGCTCGGGCTCGCCTTCCTGCTCGGCACCTTCTTCCTCGGAAAGCCGCACCCCGAGCCGAAGCTCAGCCCGCTGTTCATCGCGGCCCACGTCATGGCGAACCTGCTCGGGATCGCCCTCTTCCTCCTCGCCGGCGCCTCCGCCGCGCTCTACCTCGTCCAGGAGAAGCGGCTCAAGCGGAAGCGGCACGTCGAGCGCATGGGCAGCCTCCCGCCGCTCGACACCCTCGATCGCGCCGTCCACCGCTTCCTGAGCGCCGGCTTCCCCTTGCTGACGCTCGGCATCGTCACGGGGACGTACTGGGCGCACCAGCTCGAGCTGGGCAACACCGACGAGGTGATGCGCGCCATCTTCGGCTACGCCACGTGGCTCCTCGTCGCGCTCGTGCTGCTCCTGCGCGCCGCCGCGGGCTGGCGCGGCCGCCGCGCGGCGTACGGCACCATCGCGGGGCTCGCCTGCGCCGCGGCGGTGCTCGTCATCTATCTCGTCCGCCCCGCCGCGGGGCTCGGAGGTTAGCGCCGGTGATCTTCGTCGGGCTCTCCCACAAGAGCGCGCCCATCGAGGTGCGCGAGCGGCTCGCGATCGGGCGGGACCAGCTCCCCGAGGTGCTCGCGCGCCTCACCGCGCACCCCGCCATCGGGGAGGCGCTCGTGCTCTCCACCTGCAACCGCGTCGAGGTCTACGCCTCACCGCGGCAGCAAGCGCCCGCGCTGCCCCGCCCCGGCAGCGCCTCGCCTCCGCCCGACGACGAGCTCCCGCTCGAGAACGAGGCGCTCCGCGCCGCCGTGGCGGTGCTCGTCGGCATCGGCGGCGATGGCGTCCGCGGCCACCTCGCCGGCCGCGTCGGCAGCGACGCCGTCCTCCACCTCTTCCGCGTCGCCGCCTCGCTCGACTCGATGGTCGTCGGCGAGCCGCAGATCCTCGGGCAGATGAAGGAGGCCATCGAGATCGCCCGCGGGGCGAGGACCCTCGGCGTCAAGCTCGGCCGAGCGGCCCACCGGGCGATCAAGGTCGGCAAGCGCGTGCGCACCGAGACGGCGATCGGCGCGGGCCAGGTCTCGGTCTCCAGCGTCGCGATCGACCTCGCCCGCCAGATCTTCGCGGAGCTCGCCGGCCACACGGCGCTGCTCATCGGCGCCGGTGAGATGGCCGAGGCCGCCTCGAAGCTCCTCGTCCGCGCCGGCGCCCGCCTCGTCGTGGTCAACCGGAGCCTGGATCGCGCGGCCGCGCTCGCGCGCGAGGTCGGCGGCGAGCCCCGCCCCTGGGCCGAGCTCGAGCGCGCCGTCATCGACGCCGACATCGTGATCTCGTCGACCTCGAGCCCGAGCTACGTGGTCTCGCCCGACCTCGTCCGCCGGGCCCGCAAGGCCAGGAGGGGCAGGAGCCTGTTCCTCATCGACATCGCGGTCCCGCGCGACATCGACCCTGCCGTCAACAAGCTCGACAGCGTGTATCTCTACGACGTCGACGACCTCTCGCAGATCGTGGCGCAGTCCGTCGAGGGGCGCGCCGCCGAGGCGGCGCGGGCCGAGGCGATCGTCGCGGACGAGGCGCACGCCTTCGAGGCGTGGACGCTCGAGCGCGCCCTGACGCCCGCGATCGTGGGCTTGCGGACCCGCACCCGCTCCATCCTCGTGGCCGAGGTCGAGCGCAGCCTCGCCGGCAAGCTCCGTCACCTCGGCCCGGCCGAGCGCCAGGCCCTCGCGCTGATGGTCGACGCCGCCACGAACAAGCTGCTCCACGTGCCCACCACCCGCCTCCGCGCCATGGCCAGCGATCCCCGCGTAGCGGAGCACGTCGACTCGCTCCGCGAGCTCTTCGACATCGACGGCGCGCCGGCCGAGAGCGGCGCCGCGGCGCTCGTCGAGGGGGAGCTGCGTGGCGCCGCGGACGGCCCTCCCACGCCGCGGTCTGCCCGCGGGGCAGCGCCGCCCGCCTCCGGCGCTCGCAACGGCGCATCGCCCCGGCAGGCCGAGCCGTGCCCTCAGGCCGCGGAGGACAACGGCCTCTACGCCCGGCAGCCCGGCGCGCGCCCCCAGGCCGCCGAGGCCGGCGTCATGGCCGTGGCGAATCCAGCCGCGGCCGTGCGCGCAGCTGGGTTAAAGGGAGCGTGACCCCATGGAGCTCACCCTCGCCACGCGCCGCTCGGCGCTCGCCCTCGCCCAGTCCCGCGCCTTCGCTCGTTCCCTCGAGGCGGCGGTGCCCGATCTCACCCTCCGCGAGCTCGAGGTGGTGACCTCGGGCGACAAGACGCAGGATCGCTCGCTCCAGGACATCGGCGGCAAGGGGTTGTTCATCAAGGAGCTCGAGGAGGCGCTGCTCGACCGGCGCGCCGATTTCGCGGTCCACTCGATCAAGGACGTCCCCGCCGAGATCGCCCCGGCGCTCTGCCTCGCCTGCATCCCCGCGCGGGAGGATCCTCGCGACGTGCTCGTCACCCGGAGCGGCGCTCCGCTCGCGGAGCTGCCGGCGGGCGCCCGGGTCGGCACCTCGAGCCTCCGCCGGGCGGTCGCGCTGCGCGAGGCGCGCCCGGATCTCGTGATCGAGCCGGTCCGCGGCAACGTCGACACCCGCCTCCGCAAGGTGTTCGACGGGTCGTTCGACGCCGTGGTGCTGGCGCTCGCCGGCCTGAAGCGGCTCGGCATCGAGGGCCGCGCCACCGAGGTCCTGTCGCCCGAGGTGTCGCTGCCGGCCATCGGCCAGGGGGCGCTCGGCATCGAGTGCCGCGCGGAGGACGCCGACGTGCGCGACGTCCTGGCGGCGCTCGCGGATCGCGAGACCACCGTCTGCGTCACGGCGGAGCGAGCCGTGATGGCGGCCGTGGAAGGCAGCTGCCGGACGCCCGTGGCCGCCTACGCGATGCGTGACGGCGACGCGCTCTGGCTGCGGGCGTTCCTCGCCGAGCCCGACGGCTCCCGGCTGCGGCGGGCGGAGCGGCGCCTCGCGTGGCCCGGAGACGCGCGCGAAGCTGCGCGTCTGGGAGAGGATCTCGGGGTGGAGCTCAAGCAAGGCTGAGGAGCGTTCGCCCCGCGCTTCCCACGCCGGCGCGCCCGTGCGAGACCGGACCTGCCGGCGGTCTCCCGCCGCCCAGCGCTCATGCCGGGCTACGTCGCCCTCGTCCTCCACGCCCACCTGCCGTACGTGCGCCACCCCGAGCACGCCCGCTCGCTGGAGGAGCGCTGGTTCTTCGAGGCGCTCTGGGAGTGCTACCTCCCCTTGCTCGGCGTCCTCGATCGCCTCGCTGCCGATCGCGTCGTCGCCCCGCTGACCCTCTCCGTCTCGCCGTCGCTCCTCGCGATGCTGCGCGACGAGCTCCTCCTTCGCCGGTTCGAGGATCACCTCCGCCGTCTCGCCGCGCTCGCCGCCCGGGTCGAGGCCCGCTTCGCCGGGAGCGGCTTCGCGGCGGCCGCCGCGCTCTACCGCGCGCGGCTCGCTGACGCGGCGAGCGCCTGGGAGGCGCTGGGCGGCGATCTCCCGGGCGCCCTCTTGCGCCACGCCGGGGCGGGCCGCGTCGAGCTCCTCACCACGGCCGCGACGCACGCCTACCTGCCCGGCCTGCTCCCCACGCCGGCGTCCATCCGGGCGCAGCTCCGGCTCGGCCGCCGCGCCTTCGCGGCCCTCGCCGGCGCGCCCGAGCCGCGCGGCTTCTGGCTGCCCGAGTGCGCTTACGCGCCCGGCATCGACGCCGATCTCGCGGCGGCCGGCGTCCGCTTCACCGTGCTCGACGCCCACGCCCTCACGCTCGCCGCTCCGCCTCCGTCCGCCGGCGCCTCGGTCCCCGTGCTCTCGCCGGCCGGCGTCGCGTGCTTCGGGCGCGATCGCGACAGCGCGCGCGAGGTCTGGTCGCGCGACGCCGGCTACCCGGGCCACCCGGTCTACCGCGAGTTCTACCGCGACGTCGGGCTCGACCTCCCCGAGCGCGAGCTCGACGGCGAGATCGGTCCCGGCGGCACCCGGCTCATGACCGGCCTCAAGCTCCATCGCGTGACAGGGCCTGGCCCCGACAAGGCGCCCTACGACCCGGCCCGCGCGTCGGCGCAGGCGCGCGCCCACGCCGCGGAGTTCGTGGCCCGCCGCGAGGCGGCGCTCGCGTCGAGCTGCGGCGCGCCGGCCCCGCCCATCCTCGTGGCCCCGTACGACGCCGAGCTCTTCGGCCACTGGTGGCTCGAAGGGCCCGAGTTTCTCGAGCACGCCCTGCGCCGCCTCGCGGCCTCGGACCGCGCCGTCCCGATCGCGCTCGGCGCGTACCTCGAGCGCCACCCGCCCGTGGAGGTCGTCGCGCCCGCCGCCTCGACGTGGGGCGAAGGCGGGTTCGGCGCGTTCTGGACGGGCCCGAGCGCGGCGCCCCTGTGGCGGCACGCCCATCACGCCGAGCGCGCGGTGCTCGGGGCGCTCTCGCGCTGCCGCGGCGCGGGCGGCCTGCCCGGCCGCGCGCTGGACCAGGCGATCCGCGAGCTCCTCCTCCTCCAGTCGAGCGACTGGGCGTTCATGATGTCCGCCGGCGAGATGGTTCCCTATGCGGAGGCGCGCGCCCGCGCCCACGCGGCCCGTGCCCGCCGGCTCGCGAGCCTGGCCCAGCAACCCACGGCCGCTCCCGCCGACGTCGCCTGGCTCGACGCGCTCTGCAGGCTCGACCCTTTCCTCGCCGAGCTCACGGGCCCTGCGCTCCAGGACGCCTTCGACCCGTGGCGATGAGTCGCGTTCCCACCCTGTCGCCCCGTGTCCGGACATCTCCGGCGACGGCGAGGGACTGAGCAGCTCCCGCAAACAGGGAATCTACTCGTACTGAAATATTCTGTGACGGAATTTGTCGTGGCAGCTGGCCGCCCGCCCCGTTGCGCAGCACCATTGCGCTCGCGCAGGTCGCTGAGGCTGAGGTCGCGGAATCGCGGCGCCACGGAGGGCGCATCCACGCGGCGGCTCGGCGCTCGGCGCCGATTTTCTGGATGATGACCGGTGATTCACCGGGTCGTTTCATTGCCGAGCGTCTGCCGGCGCAGCCTTGACCATGGCCTGCGGCACGTTTTCCTCGGCCATGGCGGCATAAAGTGCGAGAGGGACGGAGACATTGCCCGGAGCACCCCCTTGATGACCGGCCGGTCAGCACCCTACTGTGGTGTCCGCCAGCTTTGCTCCTGGACCGCACCGGCAGGCGCTGGCAAAGAACCGGGCGAACTCCCCATGACACATCCTCCTTGCGGACCCGAGCACCGTATCGCTCGAAGGGCCTTCGGCGCTCGTAGCGCCGCCTCGATCCACTCCCGCGCCGCCGCCGTCGCGGCGCTGCTCGCGGCGCTCGCGCTGCCCACGCTGACCGCTTGCCGCCGCGCGGACGCGGACGCGCAGCCGTCGGCGGCGCGCGACACCGCCGCGCCTCGCGAGAAGCCTGCCGTGCGCTTCGGGAAGGTGACCGCGCGACCGCTCGCGCAGACGCTCGACGTCAGCGGCACCCTCGTCGCCGACGAGCGCAGCGAGGTGGCGACCCAGGTCGCCGGCTCGGTCGTGAGCGTCGCGGTCGACGTGGGCTCCCGGGTCAAGAAGGGCGATCCGCTCGTCGTGCTCGACGCGCGCAACGCCGCGCTCCAGTCGCAGGCGGCCTCCGCCGCCGTGGCGCAAGCCCGGGCCAAGCTCGCGCTGCAGGAGGGCGCGTCGCCGAAGGGCATCGATCCCGACCAGGTGCCGGAGGTCCGGGCCGCGAAGCAGAGCATGGAGCTCGCGAAGTCCGAGGCGGATCGCGTGAAGCAGCTCTTCGATCAGGGCGCCGTCGCCCAGTCGACCTGGGACTCGGCGCGCACGCAGGCCCAGAACGCGGCCGCGCAGTACGAGGCCGCGGTCAACGGCATCCGCGCGACCGTCGCTTCGCTCACGTCGGCGCAGGCGCAGGCGGGGCTCGCCTCGAAGTCGGTGTCCGACACGACGGTGCGGGCGCCGTTCGACGGCGCCGTCGCCGAGAAACGGATCAGCGTCGGCGAGTTCGCGAGCCCGGGCCGCGTGGTGGCGGTCGTGGTCCGCGACAACCCGCTGCGGCTCCAGATCGACGTACCCGAAGGGGACATCGCGGCCATCGAGATCGGCAAGCCGGTCAAGGTCTCGGTCGCCGCCTTCCCCGATCGCACGTTCCCGGGCGTCGTGAAGCGGATCGGCGCGAGCCTCAGGGCCTCCTCGCGCACGCTGCCCGTCGAGGCCGAGTTCGACAACAGCGAGGGGAAGCTCCGGCCCGGCCTCTTCGCGCAGGGGCAGCTGGCGCTGACCGGCGAGTCAAGAACGGCGCTCCTCGTGCCCGAGTCGGCGGTCGGCACCTCCGGGACGAGCGCGCGCGTGTTCGTGAGAACCGGCGATCGCGTGACGGAGCGGCTGATCAAGACCGGCCGCAAGATCGACGACCTCGTCGAGGTCATCGGTCCGCTCGCCGAGGGGGATGAGGTCGCGATCGACAAGGTGAGCGAGCTGGCGGACGGCATCGAGGTCGCGGCGGCGCAGTGAGCCGAGCGCACGCGCATCTCATTACTTAGGAAAGGTAGCGACCATGCAATGGCTCGCGGCAATCTGCATCCGTAGGCCGGTGTTCGCCTCGGTGATCGTCTTGCTCCTGACCGTGCTCGGGGCGTTCTCCTACTTCGGCCTCGGCGTGGACCGGTTCCCCAAGGTCGAGTTCCCGTTCATCGTCGTGACGACGATCCTCCCCGGCGCGGCGCCCGAGGAGGTGGAGACGGAGCTCTCGGACAAGATCGAGTCGGCGGTCAACACCATCAGCGGCATCGACGAGCTGCGCTCCGCGTCGGTCGAGGGGCTGAGCCAGGTCATGATCTCCTTCCAGCTCGAGAAGGACGTCGACGTGGCCGCGCAGGAGGTCCGCGACAAGGTCGAGGGCATCCTCGCGGAGCTCCCGGAGGGCATCGACCCGCCGATCGTGGGCAAGCTGGATCCGGACGCCGCCCCGATCCTCACGCTCGCCGTCTCGTCGCCGAAGGCGAGCGTCCGCGAGGTGACCGAGTTCGCCGACAAGACGCTGCGGCGCGAGCTGGAGTCGCTCGCCGGCGTCGGCCAGGTGCTGCTCATCGGCGGCCGGAGCCGCCAGATCAACATCTGGATCGATCCGGAGAAGCTCGAGAAGTACGCGCTGACCGGCGGCGTGGTGACCCAGGCGCTGGCGAGCCAGAACGTCGAGATCCCCGCCGGCCGGATCGAGCAGGGCGGCAGGGCGCTGACCCTGCGGACGCGCGGCCGCGTGCAGTCGGTCGAGCAGATGGCGGACATCGTGCTCGTGGACCGCGACGGTTACTCCGTCCGGCTCGGCGACGTCGCCGAGGTCCAGGACGGCATGGCGGAGCCGGAGTCCGCCGGCTTTCGCGGCCTCGATCCCGCCGTGCTCCTCAGCATCCGCAAGCAAAGCGGGACGAACACCGTCGAGGTCATCGACGGGCTGAAGGCGCGGATCAGCGAGGTCGAGAAGCGCCTGCCCCCGGGCTACCAGATCGTCATCGCGCGCGACCAGTCGGAGTTCATCAAGAACTCGGTCAACGCCGTCAAGGAGCACCTGGTGCTCGGCGCGGTGCTCGCCGCGATCATCGTCGCGCTCTTCCTCGCGAACGTCCGCAGCACGCTCATCTCCGCGATCGCCATCCCGACGAGCATCATCTCCACGTTCGCCCTGATGAAGGTGGCGGGCTTCACGCTCAACGGGATCACGCTCCTCGCGCTGACGCTGGCGGTCGGCATCGTGATCGACGACGCGATCGTCGTCCTCGAGAACTGCTACCGCTGGATCGAGGAGAAGGGCGCGAGCCCGTGGGAGGCGGCGCTCCAGGGCACGCGGGAGATCGGCCCCGCGGTGCTCGCGACGACGCTCTCGCTGGTCGCGGTGTTCGTCCCCGTCGCGTTCATGAGCGGCATCGTCGGCCGCTTCCTGAACTCGTTCGGCCTCACCATGGCGTTCTCGATCCTGGTCTCGCTGATCGTGAGCTTCACGCTGACGCCGATGCTGTCGGCGCGGTGGCTGAGGAAGCCGGAGAAGCACGACGCCGGCAGCTCCAAGGAGTCGCGCTTCTACGGGCCGATCGAGCGCGGCTACATGGCGCTCCTCCGCTGGTCGATGGCGCACCGCTGGGTGATCGTGCTCGCCTCGGTCCTCGCGCTGCTCTCGATCCCGGTGCTGGGCGGCCTCGCGAAGTTCAACTTCCTCCCGATCGAGGACGAGTCGCAGTTCCAGGTCAGCATGCGCGCGCCCGAGGGCGTGAGCCTCGACGGGACGCGCGTCATCGCCGCGCGGCTCGCCTCGGACCTCGAGAAGCTCCCGGGCGTGCTCTACACGCTGACGACGATCGGCGACGATCCGCAGAAGACGCCGAACCTCGCCAACATCTACGTGAAGCTCAAGACCGCGGACGATCGCGAGCTGTCGCAGCAGGACCTCATCGATCGCGCCCGGCGCGAGCTCCAGCCGAAGTTCGATGCGGAGAAGCTCCGGGCGAACATCGGCCCCGTGCCCGCCTTCTCCGGCGGCCAGAGCACCCAGATCGCGTACCAGGTGCAGGGCCCCGACCTCCAGCGGATCGGCCAGTACTCCGACACGCTGCTCCAGAAGCTCAAGGCGATGCCGGGCGTCGTCGATCCGGACACGTCGCTGCTCGTCGGCAAGCCGGAGATCCGCGTGCTCATCGACCGCAAGAAGGCCGCCGATCTCGGCGTCCAGGTCGGCGACGTGGCCACCACCCTGCGCCTCCTGGTCGGCGGGTACAAGGTGTCGACCTACAACGAGGGCGGGGAGCAGTACGAGGTGCGCGCGCGCGCGCTGCCGAGCTTCCGCTCCGACAAGGAGGGCCTCGCGAAGATCACGGTGCCGTCGACGAAGCTCGGCGCGGTCACGCTCGACAACGTGGTGACGTTCGCCGAGGGGACAGGGCCGTCGCGCATCGAGCGCTACAACCGCCAGCGGCAGGTCATGCTGACCGCCAACCTCGAGGCGGGCTACTCGCAGCAGACGGTCGTCCAGGAGCTCGACAAGGCCGCGTCGCAGCTGAACCTGGCGTCCGGCTACTCCGCCGGCCCCGTCGGCGCGTCGAAGGAGCTCGTCAAGATGATGAAGAGCTTCCTGGTCGCCCTGCTCCTGTCGCTGGTCTTCATGTACCTCGTGCTCGCCGCGCAGTTCGAGTCGTGGCTGCACCCGATCACGATCCTCCTGTCGCTGCCGCTGACGGTGCCGTTCGCGTTCATTGCGGTCATCATCTTCCGGCAGTCGCTCAACATCTTCTCGCTGCTCGGCATCGTCGTGCTGTTCGGCGTCGTGAAGAAGAACTCGATCCTCCAGATCGATCACACGATCAAGCTGCGCGAGCACGGCTTGCCGCGCGCGCAGGCCATCCTGGAGGCGAACCGCGACAGGCTCCGGCCCATCCTGATGACCACGCTCGCGTTCGTGGCCGGCATGATCCCGCTCGTGGCCTCGAGCGGCGCGGGCTCGGGCACGAACCGCGCGACCGGGTTCGTGATCATCGGCGGGCAGACGCTGGCGCTCCTCCTGACGCTGCTCGCGACCCCGGTCGCCTACTCGCTGTTCGACGACATGTCGTCGTGGTTGAAGCGGGTCCTGCCCTTCATGCGGGGCAGCGACGACCAGGGCGCGCCGCGCGGGGCGGGGGAGGGCGGCGTCGCTCCGGCGGGGGACGCGGGCGTCGCGGCGGGGCCTCACGGCGCCGCGGCGCGCGCCGCGATCGCGCACGAGGGGGGCCGTCCGGCGGGGGCCCACCTCGACTAGCCGCGCCGCCTGGCCGCGCTCCGGGGCCGCGGCGCGCCGCGCCCGGCCCCCGGAGCGATCGCGACGCGTCGCCGCTCAGCCCGCGTCGCCGTTCACCTTGCGCAGGATCACATCCAGCAGACCGTCGAACGCGTCGCGCATTGCCCAGGCCTGGGCGGCGTTGTCGTCGAGCCTGGCGGCCTTGCGGCGGCCCTCGGCGAGCGCCTGCTTCGGGCCCCTGCACGCGGGGCCGAGCCGGCGCTCCATGTCGAACGAGGCGCCCTCGTAGATGTGATAGCAGGACGCGAAATCCCCCTGGTTGTAGAGGGGCGAGCCGACCTGGATCGCGCCGTCCATCGTCCGCGCCAGCACGAGGAGGTCGCCCTCGGTGCAGCCGCGGAGGACCGCGAGCCGGTGGTGGGGCACCGCGCGCTTGACCGCCGGCAGCGCTTGCTCCTCGTCGGCCGTCTCGGCCGCGAACGTCGAGAGCGGGACGGGGTCGGGGTGCACGAGCAGCTTCTTGAGGTAGTCGGCGGGCACGCCGAAGTTGAGGTTCTGCCCCTGCGTCGCGACCGCGGCGGCGACGCCGATCACCTCGCCGCGCTCGTTGAACAGCGGTCCGCCCGAGGAGCCCGGCGCGATCGGCGCGGAGATCTGCAGCAGCGTCAGCGCGGGATCGACCACGCGGACCGCGCTCACGAGGCCGTTCGACACGGTGTCCGCCAGGCCGAGCGGATGGCCGATCGCCACGACCGGGTCACCGGGGCGGACCGCGCGGCTGTCGCCCAGGGACAGCAGCGGGAGCCTCCGCGGCGCGTGGATCCGGACGATCGCGAGATCCCGGTCCTCGTCGAACGCGAGCACCTCGAGCACCGGGTGCTCGCTCTGATCCCAGAGGACCACCTTGAGATCCGAGATCCCGGCGATGACGTGGTAGTTCGTCGCGATCCAGCCGTCCTCGCGGACGAGGAAGCCCGCCCCCAGCGAGCCGTCGCCGCGGATCGTGACGACCGCCGGCGTGGCGCGCGCCGCGATCTGGGCCGGGGTCATCGCGGCGGGCTGCGACGCCGTGCTCGCCGGCTGGCCGCCTGAGCCGGCGCCGCAGCCGAGCGCCGCGAGCGCCGCCGCTGCGAGCAGCCCGGAGAGGCGCGGCCAGCGGGGCCGCCGCTGGGGCCGGGGATGGGGGGGAGGAGCGGCGCTGGAGCGCCCGTCGTCGTCATGGAGCTCGCCTGGCAGGCTGCGGTGGTTCATGTCGCTCCCCGGGGCCGCCCCGTGAGCGGCCTCCCTCCAGCAAGCGTAACGAAGACCCGACGGATCGTCTCGCGTGCACGGAGAAAATCCCGGCGTGGCCGCCTATGCTGTCGCGGTGAGCCAAGACCACGACGCGCGCGATCCGATCTTCGCCCTCAGCGACGAGTTCGTCGACGCCTTCGCCGCACAATGTCCTGCCCATGCCACCCTGGCGGGCATCCCCTGCGACGACGGCGCCTGGAACGACTGGAGCCCGAGCGGCGCGGCGTCCTGGGCTTCGACGGTCGCGTCCTTCCAGGAGAGGCTCCGGTCGCTGCCGCCGCCTGGGCGCGGGGCGGAGGCGCGGTGGGGTCGCCTCGCACGCCGTGTGATGGCCGATCACCTGGACGAGCGGCTCGACGATTTCCGCCACGGCGAACACCTGCGCGACCTCAACAACATCGAGTCGGCGTTCCAGCACCTCCGGATGGTCTTCGACCTCATGGACGTGCGCAGCGCCGCCGGCTGGGAGGCCATCGCGTCGCGCCTCGAAGGCCTCCCGCAGGCCTGCGACAGCTACCGGGCGTCGCTGGAGGAGGGGCGCCGGGCAGGCCAGGTCGTCGCGCGCCGCCAGGCGCGCGCCGTCATCGAGCAGGCCCGCTATCAGGTGGGCGAGGCGTCGTTCTTCCTCACGTTGCCGGCCGCCTACGAGGCCTCCGGCTGCGCCACGGACGCCGGCCGTGCGCGCCTCGCCGCCGGGGCCGAGCGGGCGCGCGCCGCGTTCGGGGCGCTCGCTGGCTACCTGGAGCAGACCTACCTGCCGAGCGCGCGCGCCGCGGATGCGGTGGGCGAGGAGCGCTACCTGCGCCTGGCGCGCCGCTTCCTCGGCGCGAGCATCGATCCGATCGAGACCTACGCCTGGGGGTGGTCCGAGGTGCACGACATCGAGGCCCGGATGGAGCGCCTCGCTGGCGAGATCCTTCCCGGCGCGTCGTTGCCCGAGGTGATCGAGCTGCTCAAGACCGATCCCGCCCGGTGCGCGCACAGCGCCGACGAGTTTCTCCGGATCATGTCCGAGCGCCAGCGGAAGGCGCTCGCCGAGCTCGACGGCGTCCATTTCGACATCCCCGCGCCCATCCGTCACATCGAGGTGAAGCTGGCCCCGCCGGGCGGCGCGCTCGGTGCGTACTACGTGCCCCCGAGCGACGGCTTCAAGCGGCCCGGCACCGTCTGGTACGCCCCTGGCGCGAAGCAGGAGTTCCCTCTCTACGAGGAGATCACCACGGCGTACCACGAGGGATTCCCCGGCCATCACCTGCAGTGCGCGCTTCAGGTGCACCTCGACGACCGGCTGAGCCGGCTCCACCGCTTCCTTGTGACGTGCTCCGGTTACGCCGAGGGGTGGGCGCTCTATGCCGAGCAGCTGATGTACGAGCTCGGCTATTTCGAGCGCCCCGACTACGTGCTCGGGATGCTCTCGGGCAAGCTCACGCGCGCCTACCGCGTCGTCCTCGACATCGGCATGCACCTCGAGCTGCCGATCCCCCGGCACGCCCCGCTCCACGCCGGGGAGCCGTGGCGCTACGAGACCGCGGTCGAGTACCTCCACCGCCGGGCCTTCCTCGCGCCGGAGCACGCGCACAGCGAGGCGACGCGCTATCTCGGCTGGCCGGGGCAGGCGATCTCCTACAAGGTCGGCGAGCGGGTCGTCCTGGAGCTGCGCGAGGCGCTGCGGCGCCGGCAGGGCGAGGCCTTCGATCTGAAGGCGTTTCACGCCAAGGTGATCGGCTCCGGGTCCGTCGGGCTCGACCACCTGCGCGAGCTCGTCCTCGACGACGCGACCTGAGCGCGCCTTGGACGTGCCTCGCCCGCCCGCGTCGCGGCTCGACGCGCGGTCGCGAGCGTGCCAATCGAGGCGGGTGAGCTCTCCCCCCGCGAGCGAGACCCCCGAGGCGCGGCCGAGCGGCTCGGACCTGTGCACCGCGTGCGGCCTGTGCTGCACGGGGCTGCTCTTCGACGTCGCGCCGCTCGAGGAGCAGGAGCTCCCGCTCGCCGAGAAGCTGCGCCTGCCGCTCGCGTGCAACCAGTACCACGACGCCTTCAGGCTGCCGTGCCCCTGCCACCTCGACCGGAGGTGCACCGTCTACGAGACGCGCTTCGCCGTGTGCAGCAGCTACGAGTGCGGCCTGCTCCGGCGCTGCAAGGCCGGCGAGGTGCCGCTCGGCGAGGCGCTGTCCCGCGTCGAGCGCGTGCTCCGCCTGACGGACGCCGTGCGCCGGCGCGTGCCCCCGCTGGATCCACCGCGCCCGCTCTGGGACGAGGCGCGCGAGCACCTCCGCCGCCGTGACGCCGAGGACGCGTCTCCGGCGTGGCGGAGCGAGCGGGAGTCGCTCGTCGCCGAGCTCGCCGAGCTCAGGGTCGCTTGCAGGGAAGGGCTGGATCCGTAGCGCCGGCGGCGCTGGAGAGGCCGCCAGGACGCGGAGAGCGCGAAACGGTGTTTCCGGAGCTCGCTCTGGTTCGAGCCGCAGATCGTTCTACCGTGCTCCGGCGGATCTCACTTCGTCGCTCTCTCTCTCGAAGGCGGCGCCCCGACTCCCGTGCTTCGTTCTGGTCGAGCGCGATTCGTCCTCGACTTCGCGCGTCGCGCCGCGAGCCGGACGGGCTCGTCCGGGCCTCCCGGTGGCTGGCTCCGCGCCGTATATACAGCTGATGGAACCGAAGATCCGCCGGATGACCAACAAGTATTCTGTCATCACCGCAGTGACGAGCTTCGTCACGCAGCCCATTCCCGGCGCAGATGAGCTGATCGTGGTTCCCATTCATTACTACTTTTCTGTGTCGCTGACGCGGGCGCGGGGCGCGCCGCTCCTCGGGGCTCCGTGGCTGCAGGTGAGCAAGATCATCTGGGGCGGAGCTGCCGTGCGGCTCTTCGCCAACTTCACGCTCGGCCTCGTCCCGGTCGCCGGTCTCTTCTCCAACGCGATCACCGCCATCGCCTTGACCGAGCTCCTGGGTCGCTACCTCGACGGAGCGCTGAGCAGCTCGGCGCCTCCTCCCCCCGTCTCCATGAGGACCATCCGGGAGGCGGTTCAGGGGCAGCGCCAGGCGTCGAGAGCTCAGCCTATCTGACCCGCGATCCGCCGCGTCGCCCGGAGATCTGTCCCCGGTCCGACCCCAGCTTGAGCCGGCGTGCATCGCGGCCCCCGTGCTGCGTGCGCTGCGTGCGCTGCGTCAACCCGCGGCCTCGCCACCGCGCCCCGGCGCGGGCTGCCGCGGTCCGCGCGCGCGGGGCGGTCTCTCCTGGCGATCGCCGCCAAGATCGAATAGATCCCCGGCCATGCTCTCCGAGACCCGCGAGAAAGTCCTGGACATCAAACGGCGCTTTGAGGCGCTAAGGGGGCATCTTTGACGTCCCTAAGCTCGAACGGATGCTCCAGGATCTGACCCAGACGACGCTGTCGCCCGGGTTCTGGAACGATCAGGAAAAGGCCCAAGCCGTCCTCCGCAAGCGCACCCAGGTCGAGTCGAAGCTCGATCTGGCGCAGAAGCTCGGCCGCGAGATCGAGGATCTCGCGGAGTACCTGGAGCTCGGCGCGGCCGAGGGCGACGAGGGCGTCATCGCCGACGCCGACACGCAGGCCGACGCCATCGCGGCGCGCCTGCGCAAGGTCGAGCTCGATCGCATGCTGTCCGGCCCCGCCGACCGCGGCAACGCCATCGTCAGCATCCACCCGGGCGCCGGCGGCACCGACGCGAAGGACTGGGCGTCCATGCTCCTCCGCATGTACCTGCGCTTCTGCGAGCGCCGGGGCTACAAGACGGAGATCATCGACTACCAGGACGGCGACGAGGCCGGCATCGACGCCGTCACCTTCACGGTGACCGGCGACGCCGCCTACGGCTACCTGCGCTCCGAGGCCGGCGTCCACCGTCTGGTGCGGATGAGCCCGTTCAACGCCGATCACACGCGCCAGACCGCGTTCGCCGCCGTCGAGGTCACCCCGGACAGCGACGACGAGATCAACATCCAGGTCAACGAGAAGGACATCGAGATCACGACGATGCGCGCCGGCGGCAAGGGCGGGCAGAACGTGAACAAGGTGGAGACCGCCGTTCGCCTGCGCCACCTCCCGACCGGCCTCAACATCGTGTGCCGCGCCGAGCGCAGCCAGCACCAGAACCGCGCGATGGCGATGAAGGTCCTCAAGGCGAAGCTGTACGAGATGGAGCTCCAGAAGCGGGAGGCCGAGGTCCAGGCCTACAACGCCGGGAAGAGCGCCATCAACTTCGGCAGCCAGATCAGGAACTACGTCCTCGCGCCTTACAGGCTCGTCAAGGACGTCCGCACCTCCACCGACGCCACCGACGTGGACGCCGTCCTCGACGGCGATCTCGATGGCTTCATCGAGGCTTATCTGCTCGCCGCGGCCGGCGGCTCGCTCAAGAAGGGCGGCTCGGTCGCGCAGGACGACGCTCTGTGAGCCAGCAAAAAGACAGACCGAACGACAGAAAGACCGAGCGGCTAGCGAAGGACGCCGCCGAGGCCGCGCGCGCCGAGGAGACGCTGATCGCCACCCGCAAGGCGAAGGCGGCGCGCCTCCGCGCCCGCGGCGAGAACCCGTTCGCCAACGACGTCACGGCGGGCGAGCCGCTCGTCGAGCTCGCGGCCGTCCGCGCCCGCTTCGACGGGGCGCGGGCCGCGGCCGAGCCCAGGCCGGAGGGCGCGGCGCCGGACCGGCCCGCCGCGGATCGCTACGACCCGGCGCGCGTCGAGCCGCTCCCGTTCCGCGTCGCGGGCCGGGTCCTCTTCGTGCGCTCGTTCGGCGGCGTCACGTTCGTGCGGCTGCGCGACCGGACCGGCGAGCTCCAGCTCATCTGCGAGCAGGGGAGCCTCGCCGATTTCGAGCGGCTGGAGGAGATCGATCTCGGCGACTTCGTCGAGGCCCACGGCGTCGCGATGGCCACGCAGAAGGGGGAGCTCTCGATCCGCGCAGGGCGCCTCCGGCTGCTCACGAAGGCCTACCGCCCGCTGCCGACCAAGACGAGCTTCAAGGACGTCGAGTCGCGCTACCGCATGCGGTACGTCGACCTCGTCGCCAACCCGCACGTCGCGGGGGTCTTCCGCGCCCGCAGCGCGATCGTCGCCGCGCTGCGCGAGTTCCTCGACGCGCGCGGCTTCCTCGAGGTCGAGACCCCGACGATGCACACGCTCGTCGGCGGCGCGGCCGCGAAGCCGTTCAAGACCCACCACAACGCGCTCGACCTCGAGCTCTTCATGCGCATCGCGCCCGAGCTCTTCCTGAAGCGGCTCGTGGTCGGCGGCTTCGAGCGCGTCTACGAGATCGCGCGCTGCTACCGGAACGAGGGGCTGTCGACGCGGCACAACCCCGAGTTCACGATGCTCGAGTACTACCAGGCGTACGCGACGTACGAGACCCTGATGGACGCGACCGAGGCGATGCTCCGCCACGTCGACGCCCGCCTCGCCGAGCGCCTCCCGGCCGAGCACGCCGCCTGGGCGGCCGGGCGCGCGTTCTCGCTCGATCGCTTCGCGCGCGTCCCCATGGCCGAGGGGATCGCCCGCGCCCTGGCGAAGGCGGGGCTCCCGGCCGACGTCCCGCAGCGCGTCGCCGCGGACGACGCCCCGATCAAGGAGTGGGCGAAGGCCGCGAAGGCGAGCGGGCGCGAGATCGACTGGACGAACTTCCGCTCGGGCGCGAAGAAGTGCGAGTCGCCCGGGGAGCTCGTCTTCTGCGCCTACGAGTACGTGGTCGAGCCGTTCCTCACGAAGGACTACCGCACCGAGGCGGGCGACAAGAGCGTCCCCGTCTTCATCATCGACTATCCCTTCGAGGTCTCCCCGCTCGCGCGCAAGAAGGACAGCGATCCTGCGCTGGTCGATCGCTTCGAGCTCTTCATCGAGGGCCGTGAGCTCTGCAACGCCTTCAGCGAGCTCAACGATCCGGAGGACCAGGACGCGCGCTTCCGCGCGCAGGTCGCCAAGAAGTCGCGGGGCGAGGAGGAGACGATGGATTACGACGCCGACTACGTCCGCGCCCTGGAGCACGGCCTCCCGCCGACGGCGGGCTTCGGCATGGGGATCGATCGCCTGGCGATGCTCCTCACCGGCGCGACGTCGATCCGCGACGTCATCCTGTTCCCCCTCCTCCGCCCCGAGACCGACGCGTGATCGAGCTCTCCAGACCCTTGCAGGTCGCGCTCCTCGCGGCCGTGGCGCTGGGTGTCCTCTTGCTCGTATGGCGCGGCAGCACCCGCTTCGACAAGAAGGGCGAGCTGGAGCCGCGGCGCCCCGTCGTCGCGCGCATCGGGCTCGTGGTCGCGCTCGCGGGCGCCAGCCTGCTCGCGCTCACGCTCATCACGTCCAGCGGGCACTCGAAGGGCCTCGCGCTCATCGGCGCCGTCTTCTCCAGCAACTCCGAGAAGATCGCGAAGGTCGTCGCCGCGCTGATCCTCGGGGGGGTCCTCCGGCTGTTCCGGGCCGGAACGGATACGGATAACGCCTGGTGGCTCTCCGGCAGGAGGGGGTCCAGGGTCCGCGCGGGGCTCAGGGCGCTCGGCGCGATGTCCCTTCTCGCCGCGCTCGCGATCGTCGTCCTCTGGGGCGCGGTCCTGCCCATCCAGCCGACCTCCAAGTGGATCCTCGGAGGCCTCCTGTCCGGCGTGGGCGTGGGCTATCTGGTCGCCGGGAGCCGCCCTGTCCGCAAGGGGCTGTATCGCGCGCTCGTCTGGTGGTGGGGCGCGCTCGTGGGCGTGACGTTCGGGGTCACCGCGTCGCTCACGTCCAGGATGCCCACGGGGCGGCTCGCGTCGGTCAACGCCACCGATCAGATCATCCGCTTCACCGCGCTCGTCTCGAGCGTCATCTTCCTGTTCTTCGTGCTCTCGGCGCTCCTGCCGATCATCCTCGACGCGCTCGAGCGCCGGAGCTTCGTGCCCTACGTGGGCGCGCGCCACGTGCGCGCCTCGAAGAGCGGCTTCCTCACGGTCATCTCGGTCCTGTCGATGGCCGGGGTCGGCGTCAGCTCGTGCGCCCTGTGCTCGGTGACGAGCATCATGGGCGGCTTCGGCGCCGACCTGAAGCGCAAGATCCTCGGCAACAACGCGCACATGGTCGTCGACGTCAGCCGCCCCGGCGGCTTCGGCGACTGGGACGACAAGCTCACCCAGGTGCGCGTCGCGCTCGCGCCCTATGGAGCCGCCGCGACGCCCGTCGTGGCCGGCGAGGCGATGGGCTCCAGCGCCTCGAACACCGCCGGCGCCCTCGTCCGCGGCATCGATCCGGACACCATCGGACAGGTCATCGACCTCGCCAAGAACATCGAGGTCGGCAGCTTCGACTACCTGCGTGATCCCGAGAAGCTGACGAGCCTGCCCCCCGAGGAGATCATCGGCCGGGGCCCGGGCGGGGAGCCGTACTTCAAGGGGCCGGACTTCCGCCAGCCGCCGGACGTCGACCCGTCGGTGCGCGACTACCTGAAGCAGCAGACGCGCATGTACCCGGGCGTCATCATCGGCCGGGAGCTCGCGAAGTCGCTCCACGTGCTCGTCGGGGACGAGGTGACCCTCCTGTCACCCATGGGCGAGCTCGGCCCCACCGGCGTGATGCCGCGCTCCCGCAGGTTCCGCGTCGCGGCGATCTTCTATAGCGGCATGTACGAGTACGACGTCACGCACGCGTACGTCTTGATGGAAGAGGCGCAGAAGTTCTTCAGCCTCGAGGACAAGATCACCCACATCGACATCCGGGTCCCGGATCCCGAGCGGGTGCAGGAGGTCCGGCCGGCCGTCGAGGCGGCGATCGCCGCGAGCGCTGCGCTGGACGAGGCGCCGCCGGAGGGCGGCAAGCCGCCTCCGAAGCTCCGCGTCCGCGACTGGATGGAGATGAACAAGAACCTCTTCAGCGCGCTCAAGCTGGAGAAGATCGCGACGTTCATCATCCTGTCCATCGCCATCGCGGTCGCGAGCTTCTGCATCGTCTGCACGCTGCTCCTCATGGTGACGGAGAAGGGCAAGGAGATCGCCGTCCTGAAGGCGCTCGGCGCCTCGGACAACGCGGTGATGCGCGTGTTCATGCTGGAGGGCGTCATCATCGGCGCCATCGGCACCGTCTACGGTGTCGGCACCGCGCTCGCCGCCTGCACGGGCCTGTCCTGGTTCGGCGTCCGGCTCGATCCGGACGTCTATTACATCGACCGGCTGCCCGTGAACGTGAACGGCTCCGACTATGCGATGGTCGCGGCGGCGGCGCTGCTCATCTGCACCATCGCCACCCTCTACCCGGCCCGCGCCGCCTCGAAGCTCTCTCCGGTCGACGGGCTCCGTTACGAGTAATCCCTCCATGTCCACTCCGCTCGTCGTCGTCGAAGATCTCCGCAAGACGTTCGTTCACATGGGGCGCGAGCTCCACGTGCTCTGCGGCATCGATATCGTCATCAACCAGGGCGAGGTCGTGGCGTTCGTGGGCCCCTCCGGGGCCGGCAAGAGCACGTTCCTCCACTGCATCGGCACGCTGGACCTCCCGACGAGCGGTCGCATCCGCCTCGGCAGCGACGAGCTCACCGGCCTCCCGAGCTCGAGGCTCGCGGCGATCCGGAACCGGATGATCGGCTTCGTCTTCCAGTTCCACCACCTGCTCCCCGAGTTCAACGCGGTCGAGAACGTGATGATGCCGGGCCTCATCCAGGGGAAGACCCGCCGCGATATGGAGCCGCTCGCGCGCTCGTTGCTCGCCGAGGTCGGGCTCGCGGAGCGCGCGACGCACCGGCCCGGGGAGCTGTCGGGCGGCGAGCAGCAGCGGGTGGCCCTGGCGCGGGCGCTCGTCCTGTCGCCGAAGCTCCTCCTCGCCGACGAGCCGACCGGGAACCTCGATACCGCGACGAGCGACTCGATCCACCAGCTGTTCTTCGAGATGAACAGCAAGCACGGCACCACGATCGTCGTGGTGACGCACAACCTCAGCTTCGCCGAGTCGATGCCGCGCGTGGTGACCATGCGCGACGGGGCCATCGAGAGCGACCGCATCGGCAGCGAGCGCGCCGCGGCCACCGGGTACCGCGGCGGCTCAGCCGGATAGGCGCTCGCTCAGGAGCTCGGCTGCGCGCAGCGACATGGCCATGATGGTCATCTGCGGGTTCACGCCGAGCGACGACGGGATCGCGCTCCCGTCGCACACGTAGAGGCCGGCGACGTCGTGCGCCTGGTGGTCCGGCCCGAGGCACGACGACCGCGGATCGACCCCGATACGGCACGTCCCGAGCGGGTGGAACGCGGCCACGTCGAGGTCCCCTGCCTTGATCTGCCGCGCCTTGAGCCGCTCCAGGTCCGCGGGGCCGTTCACCTCGTCGCAGCCGGCGACGAGCGGCAGGACCCGCCGCGCCCCCGCGGCCAGGAACACCTCGCAGAGCGTCTCGATCCCGCGCTGCATCTTCGCGACGTCCTCCTGGTTCATCGTGTA
Source organism: Sorangium sp. So ce887 (assembly GCF_051521455.1). Lineage (NCBI taxonomy): Bacteria > Pseudomonadati > Myxococcota > Polyangiales > Polyangiaceae > Sorangium > Sorangium sp. So ce887. The sequence continues at coordinate 2,304,051 of NZ_CP150354.1, forward strand.
GAGCACGAGCGGCGTACCGCCGAGCCCGGGCCTCACCTCGCCGCGGCTCGTGTCCTTGATCATGAACCCGAAGGTCGCGAGGTGCGGGTATCGCTCCATGAGCTCCGTGTAGCGATGCCCCGTCCAGGGCACGGCCAGCGCGGCGACGTCGAACGGGAGCGAGCCTCCCTCGAACATCAGCCCTTCATCGGCGAAGTGATCGATCTGGTAGCCCTGCGGGATGCCTTGCCACTGGTCGATTCGCTCATCGAAGAGCGCCATCACCTTCGACGCCGGGTGGATCGACAGGTTCTTCCCCAGCATGCCGCTCGAGAGGCATGCCCCGCTCCGGCGCAGCAGCAGCGGCGTCATCAGCGCGCCGCCCGCCACCACGACGGCCTCCGCCCTGACCACGAGCCGCGGCCTCCGCCGCCTGGCGTCGCTCGGCGCGCGACCGCCGGCCCTCGCATCGCCGCCGAGCACAGCCGTCGCCCCGCGCGCGCGGCCCGCCACGATGTCGATCGTGCTGACGCGCGCCGCCGTGATGAGCTGCGCGCCCCGCTTCAGCGCCTCGGGCACGTAGCTCACGTCGGTCGAGCGCTTGGCCCCGGTGGGGCAGCCGAAGCAGCAGATCCCCTGCCCATCGCACTCCGGCGCGTTGCGCTGGAGCGCCCCGTGGCGGAGGCCGAGCCGCTCCGCGCCGCGCCGGACGATCGGCCCGATCGCCCCGAGGTGCAGCGGATCGGCGGGGGCGACCTGGAGCATGCGCTCGACGCGCTCGTAGTAGGGGGCGAGCCCGTCGGACGAGAACTCCGCCGGCATCCCCATGCCGCCCCGCCACGAAGCGAAGGTGCTCTCCGGAGCCCTGTAGCAGGTGCCGGAGTTGATCACGGTGCTCCCTCCGACGGCGCGCCCCGCGAACACCGGGATGCCCACGTTGCCGATCGCCATGTCGAGCCCGTGGTCGCGGTACATCTCCCGGTACGCCCGCGCGGGCCGCCCGGTGAAGCTCGAGCGGCGGTGGTAGTCGCCCTCCTCGATCATGAGCACCGCGTGTCCCCGCGACGCGAGCTCGTAGGCGGCGGCCGCTCCGCCGGCCCCGGTGCCGATCACGAGCACCTCGCACTCGAGCTCCAGGTCCTCCTCGACCTCGCGCCCGTTCGTCACCTGCGAGAGCCACCGGGGCGCCTCGTCGCGCACCGTGGGCAGCTCGTAGCGGCAGCCGACGTGCTCGAACATCTCGGGCTGGTCGTAGTGGATGAACCTGAGCGGCGTGAGCACGGCGCGGAGCAGCGAGCGCAGCGCCAGCGCCCGGCTCTGCTCGAAGCTGCGGAGCACCTCCATCCGCTCCTCGAGCGGCAGCGCCGACAGCGGCCTGAGCCGCATCGGCACCGGGGCGAGCTCGATGGCCCACAGCGCCGCGCGCAGCCCCTGCGCGAGGTGCGGCGGGATCGAGGAGAGCCAGGCCGCGAGGCGGGTGGCGGTCGCCGCGCCGGCGCCCTCGAGGAAGCGGCCGGCCGGCATCGCCGCCTCGGCGAGCGCGGCGGCGATGCGCAGCTCCCGCTCCGAGAGCGTGGGCCCCTTACCCGCGCCGCCCCCTGTCCGAGGCGCGCTCTCGGCGCCGCCCTCCGCCTGCTGCGCCGTCCCGGCCCAGCGCCCCCTCCGCTCCAGCGCGGGCCAGCGCCTGAAATCGAGGTCCAATCCCAGGGTCATGGTCGTCCGAACCCCTTGCGAAAGTTTCTGTTAATTCTGTAGCAACAGAATGGTCAAATGCAAGGTGGCCCGGCCCGCTCGGTCCTGCGCGTTCCGGACGAAGCGCGCAGGCGTCGCCGATCACGGCATGGGCAGGGCCCAGATCGGCGCGCGGGGCTGAAGCGCGAGGTGGTCCCAGGCGTCCTCGGCGATCGCCAGGCCGCGCTCACCCTCGTCGCGGAAGTGCGCGGCGACCGCGCGGAAATAGGGGGTGTCCGGGTGCTCGATCGCGACGATGCCCTTCGGGTCCGACGGGCTCGGCGCGAACGGGCGGCCTGCCTTTGCCCGGCGCGTGTCGCTCACGAGCGAGATCTCGTCCATGCGGGCGGTGAAGTGCGGCCCCCCGTCGAACGGGTCGACCCTGTGGGCGTAGCGGAAGCCGATGCGGCGCAGGAGCTTCTCCACCCCCCGGGTCTGCGACCCCACCTTTCCGATCACGCGCTGCGCGTCCTCGGGCAGCAGCGAAGCGTAGATGGTCCCCTCCGGGAAGAGCCCCTTGATGAACTCCTTGTTCTTCTTGGAGAGGAGGTCTGCTTCGGCATAGCTCATGTCGGTGAACTTGCGCCCGAGCGCTTCCCAGAGGTGGCTTGTTCCATCCGGCTCGAGCGGGGGCATCAGCTCGGCGAGGATCTCCTCCTGGAACAGGTCGGGGCGAGCGGCCATGTAGAGGAAGCGAACATACGAGATCATCGTGCCGAGCCGCTCGGGCCCCTGCCGGTAGTCTGGCATGAGCACGAGTCCGCCGATCTCCGTGGGGCCGTTGTACGAGTAGCCGATGCGCAGCACGGTATGATGGAAGTGCTTGTCGATCGTGGCCGAGTACTTCTCCTCGTCGAACACGTCGAAGAAGATGTACGGGATGCCGCGCCGGCCGAGCTGCGCGATGATCATCGAGGTGCCGACGATCATGCCCTTGTCGCCCTTCGTCCGGTCGACGAGCACAAACACGTATTGGCGGAGACGGGGGTCCTGGATCGCCCCGCTGAAGCTCCTGTGGCTCTCGGCGACGATCTCGTGGATTGCGTCACGGTTGTTCGGCAGGTTGACCGAGTTCAGGTGGCGCGCGACATAGAGGAGCTGCTCCTCGTCGCCGGTCACGGCTGCGCGTATTTCAAACGAGATCATCGGGTTAAGCCTACGCGTGGCGCTCGCGCTTGGCCATTGCTCCGGATGCGGCGCTCGAGGCCTACAACAGCGGTCGTCGCGTGCCGCGCCGCCGGGCCGCGCCGGTGGGCCGGACAGCGGAGTCGGCCCGGTGGGCTGCGCGCGTCAGCCGAGCTGAGCGCGGAGCGCCTCGTCCATGACGTCGAGCGGCGGCTCCCGCCCTGTGTAGAGCCGGAACTGCTCTGCTGCCTGGTGGAGGAGCATCCTCCCGCCGTGAACGGCGGTGGCCCCGCGCCGCCGCGCTGCCTCCACGAGCTCCGTGATCATCGGCTTGTACACGATGTCCATCACCAGGAGACCCTCCCGCAACGCCTCCTCCGGGACAGGGCTCCGCGGGTCGACCTCGGCCATGCCGCGCGACGTCGCGTTGACGAGGACGTCGTGGTCGGGCGAGAGCGCCTCCCCGTCGAGGGGCGCGGCCGCGCCGCCGACCGCCGCCGCGAGCTGCCGCGCCTTCTCGAGATCGCGGTTCGCGACCGTGACGCGGGCGCCGCGCTCCGCGAGCCCGAACGCGACCGCGCGCGCCGCGCCGCCCGCGCCGAGGAGCAGTACCCGCGCGCCTCCGAGCGGCGTCACCTCCTCGAGCGCCCGCACCGCGCCGATCCAGTCGGTATTGTAGCCCCGGAGGCGCCCGTCGTCGTTGACGATGGTGTTCACCGCGCCGATCCGCGCGGCGACGGGATCGATCTCGTCCAGCAATGGAATTACCGCCTGCTTGTAGGGCATCGACACACCCAGGCCGCGGATCCCGAGCGCCCGCATCCCGCGCGTCGCGCCCTCAACATCGGTCACCGCAAAAGGGATATAGGTAAATTCGATCCCCAGCGCGCGGTAGCCGGCGAGGTGCATGGCGGCCCCTGTCGATACCGGATGACGCGACATTGATCCGCAGAGTGTGAGGCGGCCTAGATCCTGGGAGAACGATGCAGTCGACGAAGTACACCCGTGCATGCAGCGAAGCTGGCCTGTCTCCAGCGCGGATGCTAGCCCCGCCAGCGATGAGCGAACCCAGCTCCCCCGGGCCGGCGGTGGAGGTTGCGACAGCGTGCCTCCAGCCCGTCAAGGCCGGCCTGTTCGTGCCCCGATCCGATCGCGCGTTCGCGCGGCGCGCCTACCGGACGGTCGCGCCGCTCGCCCGGAGCCTCCTCAAGGTCCTCGCGGCCCTCGTGATCCTCACGCTGGGTCGCTCGACCCTCGCGGACCAGTACCATGTGCCCACGGGCTCGATGTGGCCGACGATCGCCCCGGGCGATCGCATCCTTGTCGACAAGGTCGCCTACGGGGTCCGCGTCCCGCTCACGGATCGCTACCTGTTCGAGCGCAGCGGTCCGAGCGCCGGCGACGTGGTGCTCTTCGCGGATCCGCGCGGCGGCTCCACCCTCCTCGTCAAGCGCGTGATCGCGCTCCCTGGGCAGACGGTGATGCTCCGGCGAGGCTTGCTGTACGTCGACGGCGCGGCGCAGGCGATCGAGCAGCTCGGGGACGGCACGCGGGTGGAGCACCTCGGATCGGTCACGCACGCGGCGGGCGAGCCCGACCTCGCCGCGTTCGGGCCGGTCGTCGTGCCTCCGGACCACCTCTTCGTGATGGGCGACAACCGCGCCGCCTCGCTCGACAGCCGGGCGATGGGGGCGGTGCCGAGGGAGCTCGTCCGCGGCCGCGTGCTCAGCGTCGTCTATCACCACGACGCCGAGGGCTTCGACCTGTCCCGCGCCCTGCTGAGCGTCGACTGAGCGTCGACCGAGCGCCGCGGCCCTACGCTTCGCCGCTCGTCATCATCGCCCTGATCTCGTCGCCGCTCAGGGTCTCGACCTCGTACAGCCTCGCGGCGATGCGCTCGAGCGTCGCGCGGCGCCCTTGGATCATCGCGCGCGCCCGCGCCTCCGCGTCCGCGAGGATCCGCGCGACCTCCGCGTCGACCTCGCGCGCGGTCGCGTCGCTGCACTCCCGCCCCGCGCCCGGTGAGGGCGCGCCCCGCGACTCGCCCAGGAACGACAGCGGCCGGCGAGGCTCCAGCGCCGAGAGCCCAACCCCCTGGCCCATCCCGAGCTCGCGCACCATGCGGCGCGCGAGCTCCGTCGCGTTGAGCAGGTCGTCCTGCGCGCCGGTCGACAGGTCTCCGACGGCCTCCGCCTCGGCGGCGCGCCCGCCGAGCAGCACGACGAGCCGGTCGAGGATCTCCTGCCGGCTCCACAGGTAACGGTCCTCGCGCGGCTGCTGCATCGTGTACCCGAGCGCCCCCGCCCCGCGCGGCACGATCGACACCTTGCGCACCGGGTCCTGCGTCGGCAGCAGCGTGGCGGTCAGCGCGTGCCCCACCTCGTGGTAGGCGACCACGAGCTTCTCGCGCGCTCCGAGCCGCCGGCCCCGCCGCTCGATCCCCGCGATCCCGCGCTCGATCGCGGCCTCCATGTCGCTCTGCCTCACCGCGGCCGCCCTGCGCCGCGCCGCGAGCAGCGCCGCCTCGTTGACGATGTTCGCGAGGTCGGCCCCGACGAGCCCCGCGGTCTGCGCGGCCACGGCGTCGAGGTCCACGTCCGCATCGAGCACCACCTTCCTCCCGTGCACCGCGAGGATCTCCCTCCGCTCGGCGAGGTCGGGCCTGTCGACGTGCACCCGGCGGTCGAACCGCCCCGCCCTGAGGAGCGCCGGATCGAGGATCTCGGGGCGGTTCGTCGCGGCGAGCACGATCATCGCCGTGCGCGCGTCGAACCCGTCCATCTCGGTCAGGAGCTGGTTGAGCGTCTGCTCGCGCTCGTCATGGCCGCCGACGGAGCCGCCGATGCCGCGGGCCTTGCCGACCGCGTCGAGCTCGTCGATGAACACGAGGCAGGTCCCCTTCTCGCGCGCCTGGGAGAAGAGGTCGCGCACGCGCGCGGCGCCGACGCCGACGAACATCTCCACGAACTCCGACCCGCACGCGCTGAAGAAGGGGACGCTCGCCTCTCCCGCGATCGCCCGCGCCAGCAGCGTCTTGCCCGTGCCGGGCGGCCCCACCAGGAGCACCCCCCTGGGCATCCGGCCGCCGAGCTTCTCGTAGCGCTCGGGCGCCTTGAGGAAGTCGACGATCTCGCCGAGCTCGGTCTTCGCCTCGGCGCTGCCCGCGACGTCGCGGAACGTCGCCGTCGCCCCCCGCTCCTCGTAGAGCCGTGCCTTGTTCTTGCCGAACGCGGTCGCGGCGCTCGACACGTTCCCTGCCGCCGCCGCCCGCCGCGACACCAGGTGGACCATCGCGACCAGCGCGGCGAGCGGCAGCGCCAGCCAGAGGTACGGCAGCAGCCCCCGCTCGTCCGCGACGCGCGTGTACGGGATTCCGCGCCGGTCGAGGTCGGCGAGCAGATCCTTCTCGGTCGGCTCGATGCGCCCCGTGCGGTAGCTCCGCGGCGCGCTCGCGCTCAGGCTGGGCGCCGTTCGCCCGATGTACACGCCGTCCCGGATCTCGACCTCGGCGAGCTCTCCGCTCTCCGCGAGCGAGCGGAAGCGCGCGTACGGAATGCGGCTGTCGGACGCCACCACCACCTGAAGCAGCAGCGCCGAGCCGAGCACCAGGACGAGAACAATCCAGAGCGACCGCATGGCTCGCCTCCGCGCGGACAGGGGACGTCGCCCGCAGGCACGACCCGTCGCCACGGTGCGCCCTGCACGGAGCCTGCCAAGGCGGCCAGTGCACCGTCGGAGGCGAGCCGTGGGAGGGCTCGACCCATGAGCCGCGCCGAGCGCGCCCGGCGCGGCATGGACGCACGGCACGAACCGATCAACCCTGGTCGCATGGGGAGAGCTCTTTTCTTGATCACGGGTCCGTTGACGATGTTGCTGTTCGGGTGCGGCGGGGCTCCGCCACCTCCGGCCGAGCAGCCCGAGCCCGCGCGGCCGGAGGAGCCCGCGCCGGGCGCCGAGCCCACGCCGGAGGCCGCCCTGGGCGTCGAGGCGCCGGAGGCGGAGCCCGCTGCGACGCCGCCGTCCGCAGCGCCGGCGGCGCCGCGGCGCGACGGCTCGGTGCCCGACGACTATGCGCTCATGCATGGCGACTGCGTGGATCTCGGCAAGCAGCTCACGGCGCTCACGCGCACCGAGCAGGTCGCGGCGCTGAGCGCCAAGCTGACGCCGGAGCAGCGGGGCGAGACCGAGAAGAAGATCGACGCCGTCGCGGCCACCCTCGGGGAGCAGTATGCGCAGGCGTGCGAGCAGAACGTCGGCAAGCACGTGGACCCGAGGTCGCTCAAGTGCGCGTTCGACGCGCGGAGCGTCAGGGCGTTCGAGGCCTGCCTCAACGCGCCGCCGCCGGCCAAGTGACGCCTCCGCGGCGCGCGCCGGATGACGGCGCGCTCGATGCAGATATAATGTGGCCCCGCATGGACGTTTCGCCCCTCGACGACCCCTGGATCGCCGCTCAGGTCGACGCCGCCGTGGCGCCTTACGTGGGTCGCCTGCCGGCGCAAGAGGTCGCGTGGATGCGCGAGCAGCTCGCGGAGGTCTTGCTGCACGACGAGGAGGCGATCCGCCTCCTCCGGCGCGCGCAACCGCGCGAGGTCGACGAGAGCGGCGAGCGGGCTTTCGGGGTGCTCGGCGCAGCGGGGCGCGCCAAGGCGGGTTAGCGGTGCGCACTGCGGAAGACCGGCTGGTCGCCGAGGGACTCGACCTGCTCCGGCTCGTCGCGAAGCGCATCGCGCGCCGTCTGGGCCGCCGCATCCCGGTCGAGGACCTCGTCGCGCTCGGGCACCCGGCGCTGCTCGATGTGGTGCGGACGCACGATCCAAGCCGATCCACGTTCGAGGCGTACGCCAAGAGGAAGATCCGCTGGGCGATCTTCGACGGCATCCGGCGGGAGACGCGCTGGCGATCCGCGGCCGCGCGGGCCAGCGCGCTCGCTGCGTCGGCGCGGTTCGCGGAGGGGCGCGGCGCGGACGACGACGCCGACGCGCCTGCCACGCAGGAGGCCTACGCCGCGCGGCTCGGTGGCCTGCTCGCCGGGCACGCGGCCGCGATGGCGCTCGGCCTGCTCTCGGCCCAGGGCGACGTCGCCGCGGTCCCGGACGCCGCCGACAGCCCCGAGGAGCGCGCCTCGCGCGCCGAGCTCGCGCAGGCCGTGCGGCACGCCGTGCGCGAGCTCCCCGAGCGCGAGCGCGCCCTCGTCGAGCGCCACTACTTCGACGACGAGCGCTTCGATCAGATCGCGCAGGATCTCGGGATCAGCAAGAGCTGGGCGAGCCGCCTGCACACCCAGGCCATCGAGCGGCTGGGCGAGCTGCTCCGCACCATGCGCTGACGCGCGCCGAGGCGCGGGCGCGTCGCGCCCCTTCGACGGACCGCCGTCAGCGCTGCTGGCTCTTGACCGAGCGGAGATACGGGGCCCGCTCGTCGTCGCTGACCGGCTCGTTGCTGATCACGCGGTGGTCGCGCGGCATGAAGTTCACGAGCCGGACCATCAGGTGGTCCATCGCGACGGTCAGCTCTCCTTTGCGGCGGAGCTCCGCGGCCTCCTGGAAGGTCTGCACCTTGGGATCGTAGGCGATCATGTGCAGGTCTCGCCCGAACGGCGGGGGCAGGTCCTCCACTTCGACGATCTTGTAGATGCGGATCCCTCCGACCTTCTCGGTGGCCGCGACCACGGCGCCGACGACCAGATCCTTGCCGGTCGGGTCGGAGGTTTCGGGGACGGGGGGCGCGCGGTTACAGGCCGGTGCGAGCGTCAGGGTGCCGGCGCACACGGCGGCGGCGAGTGCGATCGACCTCATGGGCGCTGAATAACATCGATGCGACCCGGCGCAAGCGGCTACCGCGCGCGGCGCGGGGGGAGCGCGGCGCGCCGCGGGGTCGACCGCCGCCTCGTGGCAGCGCCGTGGTAGACGCGCCTTCGAGACACCGGTCGGGAGCGATCCCTGGAGGAATGCGATCATGCGACTCGAGGACACGAGGTTTGTCGTCACAGGCGCCGCCCAGGGGCTGGGTCGTCACTATGCGCTGCGGCTCGCGGAGCTCGGGGGCCAGGTCGCCGCGGGCGACGTGAACGAGGAGGGGCTCGCGTCGCTGGTCGAGGCGAGCCAGGGGCTCCCCGGGAAGATCCACGCGCGGCCCTTCAACGTGGCGGTGGAGGCGGAGGTCGAGGCGTTCGTCCGCTTCGCGCACGGGGCGATGGGCGGCCTGAACGGCCTCGTGAACAACGCCGGCATCCTGCGGGACGGCCTCCTGGTCAAGAAGGACCGCCAGACGGGCGCGGTCGTCAAGCTGAGCGCGGCGCAGTGGCAGGCCGTCATCGACGTCAACCTGACGGGCGCCACGCTCATGGTCCGCGAGGTCGTCGCGAAGATGGTCGAGACCGAGCAGAAGGGCGTCATCGTCAACATCAGCTCCATCGCGCGCCACGGCAACCGCGGTCAGTCGAACTACACCGCCGCGAAGAGCGCGCTCGCGGCGAACACGAAGACGTGGGCGCTCGAGTTCGCGCCGTTCGGCATCCGCGTCGGCGCGGTCGCGCCCGGCATGATCGAGACCCCCATGACGCAGGGCATGCACCAGAAGGCGCGCGACGCCCTGGTCGCCATGATCCCGGTCGGCCGCATCGGCGTGCCCGAGGACATCTGGCAGGCCGTGCGCTTCGTGATCGAGTGCGAGTACTTCAACGGCCGCTGCATCGACGTCGACGGCGGCCTCACGATGTGACGCCGCGGCGGCGTCCGCGTCCCTGCGTACCCACCGCGTCCCTGCGTACCCACCGCGTCCCTGCGTTCTCGCCCCGCTCCGGACCACGAGCCACCCCGGCGATCCGCCCACGAAACATTCTCGCTTGACGCGTCGATATTGAAAGCTATGTTCAATATCAATCTACCCGTTAACGGAGCCGGGGGTCTGCATGTACGTCTGCCTCTGCATGGGCGTCTGTGATCGAGAGATTCGCGAAGCGATGAACGAGGGGGCTTGTTCCGTGGCAGAGGTGATGGAGTGCACGGGCGCCGGTACGCGGTGCGGCTCCTGCCAGCCCACGATCGCCAAGCTCATCGGTGATGACGAGGGCGCCTCCCCGCCCGTCGCCGCGCCGCGCCGCCTGGCGATGGCGCCGGTCTCCAGCGCCGCCTGATTCTCGGGATCGCCCCGCTGCGCTCCGATTTCCTGGAGCCGGCGGGGGCCGCCGCCCGTTTTCTTAGAAATTTCTTGCGCACTTCCGCTGACCTTGCGCATTTGACCTGGGCGCTGGCGCTCCAGCCGGCGCACCCTTGCCTGCAGAGGCGGGGCGAGCACGACAGGCACGAGCGCGAGAGGGTCCGATGAAGGGTGCGAAAGACATCGTCGACGTGTTGAACGAGGTGCTCGCGGGAGAGCTCGTCGCCATCAACCAGTACTTCCTGCACGCGAAGATGTGCGCGCACTGGGGCTTCGTCACGCTCGCTGCGCACGGCCGCGCCGAGTCGATCGACGAGATGAAGCACGCCGACGCGATCATCGATCGCATCCTCTTCCTGGAGGGGCTGCCCAACCTGCAGCGCCTGGACACCCTTCACATCGGGCAGACCGTGCCGGAGCAGCTCAAGAGCGACCTTCAGCTCGAGTACCAGGCGGTCAAGCGGCTCAACGCGGCGATCGTCCTCTGCCGCGACAAGGGAGATCGCACCTCCGAGGAGCTCCTCGCCAAGATCCTCGAGTCCGAGGAGGAGCACATCGACTGGCTCGAGACGCAAATCGGTCTGATCGAGAAGCTTGGCGAGACGGCCTACCTGTCCCAGCAGATCCGCGAGTAGGGTAGGGTGGGGCTCGCCCCGCGCCGACGGCGCACCCCGCGCGCCTCCTGGCGGCGGGGGCCGCGCTTGACGTACGATACGCTGGACGCATGTCCAAGACGCCGCGGACGACCGCGCTCGCGCGGTTACGCGCCAGCTCGGCGCGTCGGTCGTGCTCGTCGCGCCGCGCCCGTCCCGCGAGGAGGATGAGCGCGGCGGGGGAAATCCATGTCGAAGATTCTTGTCGTCGATGACCAGCGGAACATGCGGACCACGCTCGCGATGATGCTGCGTGGCGCGGGGTACGAGGTCGATGAAGCGGCCGACGGCAGCCAGGGAGCCGACCTGGGCGCCAAGGGCGCGTACGACGCCGTGCTCACCGACCTGCGGATGGGCGGCTTCGACGGCATCGGCGTCCTGCGCGCGGTGAAGGAGTCGAACGCGAACACCGAGGTCATCGTGATGACCGCGTACGGCACCATCGAGAGCGCGGTCGAGGCGATGCGGCTCGGCGCGTTCGACTACATCCAGAAGCCGTTCTCGGAGCAGGAGCTGCTCGTGAAGGTGGAGCGCGCGATCCAGAACCGGAAGCTCACCGGGGAGGTGCAGCTGCTCGCCAGCGAGTTCAAGGAGCGCTACCGGTTCGAGAACATCGTGGGCCGCTCGCAGGCGGTCCGCGAGGTGCTGGGCCGGATCGTGAAGGTCGCGCCGACCGACGCGACGGTGCTCATCACCGGCGAGAGCGGCACCGGCAAGGAGCTGGTCGCCAAGGCCATCCACGCCAACAGCAAGCGCGCGGATCGCCCGTTCGTCCCGGTGAACTGCGCCGCCATCAGCGAGACGCTCCTCGAGAGCGAGCTGTTCGGCCACGCGCGCGGCTCGTTCACGGGCGCGATCTCGGCGAGGAAGGGGCTGTTCGAGGAGGCCGACGGGGGCACGTTCTTCTTCGACGAGATCGCCGAGACCCCGCTCACCTTCCAGGCGAAGCTGCTCCGCGCGATCCAGGAGAACGAGATCCGCCGGGTGGGCGAGAACAAGCCCATCAACGTCGACGTGCGCATCATCGCCGCGACGAACCAGGAGCTCCTGGCCGCGGTCTCGGAGAAGCGGTTCCGCCAGGACCTCTATTACCGGCTGAACGTCGCGCGCTTCGTGCTCCCGCCGCTGCGCTCGAGGCGCGAGGACATCCCGATCCTCTGGGAGTTCTTCCTGGAGAAGTACAACCGGAAGATGACCTGTCGCGCGCGCGCCGCGGACGGCGTCGTCGAGGCGCTGACGCAGTACGACTTCCCGGGCAACATTCGCGAGCTCGAGAACATGGTGGAGCAGGCGGTGGCGCTCTCGGGCGGCGGCGTCATCAGCGTCGACGACGTACTGCCCGCCTCGTTGCTGCCCACGCGGGCGCCCGAAGGCGGCGGCAGGCTGCTCGCCGACGTTGTCGACTGCGCCGAGCGCCAGGCGATCGAGGCCGCGCTGCGGGAGTGCGACGGCAGCCGGGAGCGCGCCGCCGAGGTGCTCGGGATCAGCGCGACCACCCTGTGGCGCAAGATGACCCGCCTGGCGATCACGTACCCCCCGGGCTGAGCCGGCGCCTCCTCAGCCGGCCCTCCGCCGTTCCTGACGACCCGGCTCGGCAGGGCGTTCCCTCGGGATACAGCAGGCGCCGGCAGACACGGCCGAGCATGCCTGTGCTCACCTGGTGGAGCCCTCTGCTGCTCACCGGGCTCAGCCGGCCTGCGCCTGCGCGCGCCTGCCCGGGGTCCGACCAGCACGTACGACCGGGCTGAGCAACACCCCTGACTCGGTAGTAAATCAGGGTAGCTAGCCCACGTTGGCTTGCATCTTTGCAATGTAAGGGCGTCGGGATTTGCCTTAGTGCAATGGGTCAGCCGATGTAGACTGTGCGCTTCTGTTTCACTTCGGCGTCGATAACAGCAACTCGATAATTTGTCAGCTTGGCCCGGTAGTTGCTAGGTCCTAGACCGATAGGCGTAGTCATGGTTGGCGGCGCTCGCCGCAGGAGGACGCTTAATGGCCCGCATGCTGATCGTGGACGATGAGAATTCCCAGCGTCGCGCCCTTTCAGCTGGGCTAAGCGTCGAGGGGTTCGAGGTCGTGTTCGCCGCCTCGTTCCAGGATGCGAACCGCGTCCTCGGCTCTTCCCCGGTCGACGTGGCGATGATCGACCTGATGATGCCGGATCTGAACGGCCTGGAGCTCGCGCGTCACATCCGGCATGCGTTCCCGAGGGTGCGGGTCGTGCTTTCCAGCGCGTATCACCTCTCCGCGCGCCAGGTCGAGCGCGCCGACTGCGGCGCCGTGGCCTTCGTCCCGAAGCCGTACAAGGTGGGCGAGATCTGTCGCTTCCTCCGCGCCAAGACGAACGTGCTCACGCCCGTGTCGTGCTAGTAGCGCGGCGTGCGCTGCGAGCTGCTCGACTACGAACTCCCTGAAGCGCTCATCGCGTCGCGGCCCCCCGAGGAGCGGGACGGCGCCAGGCTCCTCCTGGTCGACCGCGGCCGCGGGGCCGGCGACGTCGAGCACGCCGCGATCCGCGATCTCGGCCGGTACGTCGAGCGCGGCGCGCTCGTCGTCGTCAATGACACGAAGGTCGTGCCCGCCCGGCTGTTTGGTAAGAAGCGTGGCACCGGTGGGCAGGTGGAGCTCTTCCTGCTGCACCGGCTGGACGAGGCGCCGGCCGGGGGGGAGGACCCCGCCGGCGGGCCCCGCGAGCTCGCCGGCGGGCCCCGCGAGGGCGCGGCGCACCCCGAGCGCTGGCGAGCGATGGGACGCGCGTCCAAGCCGATCCGCCCGGGCGCGGTGCTCGATCTCGAGCGCGACGGGGCGCTGGTCGCCGAGGTGCTGGAGCGCGCAGAGGACGGGGTGCTCACGGTGCAGCTCTCCTCGCCGGCAGGGCTGTCCGTCGCGGCTGCGATCGAGGCCTACGGGCACGTCCCGCTCCCTCCCTATCTCGGCCGGGGCGACGACGCGTCCGATCGCGAGCGGTACCAGACCATCTTCGCCCGCGTCCCGGGCGCGGTCGCTGCGCCCACGGCGGGCCTCCACCTCTCGCCCGGCCTCGTCGAGCGGCTCCGCGCGAACGGGGTCGAGATCGCGAGCGTCACGCTGCACGTCGGCCTCGGCACGTTCCAGCCGGTCACGGTCGACGATCTCGACCTGCACCCGATGCACGCCGAGGTCTACTCGGTCCCCGAGGCGACCGCCGGCGCGGTCGCGGCCGCGCGCAAGCGCGGGGCGCCGGTGATCGCGATCGGCACCACCGTGGTGCGCGCGCTCGAGACCGCGGCCGACCCGGCGCGCGCGGGCCTCGTGCGGGCGCAGTCCGGGGAGACGCGCCTCTTGATCCAGCCCGGCTACCGGTTCCAGGTCGTCGACGCCTTGCTGACGAACTTCCACCTGCCGCGCTCGACGCTGCTCGCGCTTGTGTTCGCCTTCGCCGGCCGCGAGCGCGCGCTCCTCGCGTACCGCGCGGCGATCGACGCCGGCTACCGCTTCTACTCGTACGGCGACGCCATGCTGATCTCCGGAGCGAGCACGTCATGAGCCGGACGCCTGGCTTCGCCTTCTCCGAGCTCGCGCGGGACGGTCATGCCCGTACGGGCGTGCTCTCCACGCCGCATGGCGACGTGCTGACCCCGACGTTCATGCCGGTCGGCACCCAGGGCAGCGTGAAGACGCTGGCCCCCGGCGAGGTGGCCGCGACCGGCGCGAGGATCGTCCTCGGCAACACGTACCACCTGTGGCTCCGCCCGGGCCCCGAGCTCGTCGCGCAGCTCGGCGGCCTGCACGCGTTCACCCGCTGGCCGCACGCGATGCTCACGGACTCCGGCGGCTTCCAGGCCTTCTCGCTCGCCGAGCGGCGCACCCTCACGGAGGACGGCTTCGTGTTCCGCTCGCACCTCGACGGCGCCCGCAAGGCGCTCACGCCCGAGGTCGCGATGGAGGTGCAGGGGCTGCTCGGGGCCGACATCGCGATGCAGCTCGACGTGTGCCCGCCCGGCGGCGCGCCGCACGCGGAGGTCGAGGAGGCCTGCCGCCTGACGACGCGCTGGGGGAAGCGCTGCCTCGCCGCCAAGCGATCCACCCAGGCGCTCTTCGGCATCGTGCAGGGCGGCACCTCGGCCGCGCTCCGCACGGCGCACGCGGACGAGCTCGGCGCCTTGCCGTTCGACGGGCTCGCCCTGGGCGGCTTCTCCGTGGGCGAGCCGATCCCGCTGATGCACGAGGTCGTCGCGCAGATCGCGCCGCACCTCGACCCTTCGCGCCCCCGCTATCTCATGGGCGTCGGGACGCCGCTCGACCTCATTCACGCCGTCGGCGCCGGGGTCGACATGTTCGATTGCGTGCTCCCCACCCGGAACGCTCGCAACGGGCAGGCGCTCACGCAGCACGGCAAGATCGTCATCAAGCAGGCGCGCTACAAGGACGACCGATCTCCGCTCGACCCGACCTGCGCCTGCCCGACCTGCGTCGGGGGGTACAGCCGCGCGTACCTGAGGCACCTCTACATGGCGGGCGAGATCCTCGTGCTGCGCCTGCTGACGGAGCACAACCTCCACCTGTATGGCCGCCTGATGCGCGAAGCGCGCGCGGCCATCGCCGAGGGGCGGTACGCGGCGTTCGCCCGCGCGTGGCTCGGCGCGCCCGATGTGACCGAGTGATCGAGGGGCCCTACATCGTCTCCATGGCCTCTTCGACGCGCTCCCGACGCGGGCGCGGCGGGGATCGCGCGGCGGGCGCAACGTCCGCGCTGCCCGGAGGGTTCCGGAGTAACATGGGCGGATGGTGAGCTCTCGCCTCCGCCGCGCCGCGCGCTCGCATCTGCGTGCGCCGGGCGACGCCTCGGCCGCGCTCGACCAGGCCGTAGGCCCGAGCCGCCGGCGCACGAGCCCGAGCCGGTCGTGCCAGCCGAACGGCCGCCTTCGCGCGCGGGTCGCGTGCTTGCCCGCGCTTTCCTCGTCCACTAGCCTTCGGACTCGGCCCGCGGAATGACGCAAGACGCCAACAAGAAGCCGCTCGGACGCATCCTCCTCCAGCAAAGGGCGGTCACCCAGCCCCAGCTCGAACAAGCGCTCCTCGATGCGCGTGCGAAGGGGGTTCCCCTCGCCACGAACCTCATCGAGAGCGGCACCGTCTCCGAGGTCGCTGCGCTGAAGGCCCTCTCCGAGCAGAGCGGTGTTCCTGGCATCGATCTCAACCAGGTCTGCATCAAGCTGAGCGACCTCTCGATCCTGCCCCGCGAGATCGCCGCGAAGCACAAGCTCCTGCCCGTGCTCGTCCGCGAGGACCGCATCCTCGTGGCCATGGCCGCGCCCGCCGACAAGAAGGTGATCGACGAGCTCGAGTTCGTGACCGGCAAGCGCGTCTTCCCGTACATCGCGCTCGCGGGCCCCCTCGTGCGGACCATCGCGGCCGCCTACGACATGAAGGAGCAGGGCGAGCCGTTCTACGTCGGCGCCAAGTGCCCGCCCGAGGTGCTGAAGCGGGCCGGGCTCGGCGCCGCGGCGGCATCTGCTCCCGAAGCGCCGCCCGCGCCCGCCCCTGCGCAGCCTGCGGCGCGCCGGTCTGCGTCCGCCGTGCCGCCGGCGATAGTGGCCCATCCCCCTCCTGCGCCCAGCGCCCCGCCGCCGGCGCGATCCGCGCCGGAGCGCTCGCGCGACGAGGCGGAGATCTCGTTCGCCGATCTCACCGACGAACCGAGCCCGCGCGCCGCCGCTTCGCCGGGCCGCATGTCCTCGGCGGGGCCGCCGCTCGTCGTCGACGACGCCATGCGGAGGGCAGCGGCAGCCGACGAGCTCACGGACACGGATTTCGGCACCGCCGACCGCGACCTGTCCGTGGTCGAGTCGCTCCCGGGCGCGAGCAAGGCGCCGCAGGGCGATCAGACCACGATCCTGGTCGTCGACGACGAGCCCGAGATCCGGAAGCTGCTCCGCCGCATCTTCGAGGAGCGCGGGTACCGCGTCGAGGAGGCCGACCGCGGGCTCCTCGCCCTGCGCATGGTCAAGGAGCATCCGCCCGACGTGATGATCCTCGATGCCATGTTGCCCGAGGTGCATGGCTTCGACATCGCCCGCCGCATGAAGGGCACGCAGCGCTACGGCCACATCCCGATCATCATGATCTCGGCCGTCTACCGCGGGTGGCGCTTCGCGGAGGACCTGAAGTCGAGCTACGGCGTGGAGGCCTACATCGAGAAGCCGTTCCGCGTCGCCGATGTCGTCGCCGCCGTGGAGAACGCGCTCCAGGCGCGCTCGATCCGCGGGGATCAGGACCGGATTTCGGCAGAGGCGGAGCGCCTCCTCGCCGCGGGGATCGCGGCGTACCGCGCGGGCGATTTCGATAAAGCCGTGCGGCACCTGCGCGAGGGCACGGCGATCGATCCGCTCGCCTACCGGCTGCACTTCCACCTCGGCCTGCTCTACGGCAAGCAGGGCCAGCTCTACGACGCCATCCAGGAGCTGGAGACGGCGCTGCACATCAACGGCAAGCACTTCCCCGCGCTGAAGAACCTCGCCGTGCTCTACCAGAAGGCCGGGTTCCGCAACAAAGCCATCGAGACGTGGGAGCGCGCCCTGGGCGTCGCGCCCGATGACCCGACGCGGCAATCCATCAAGGAGCATCTGCTCGGGTTGCTCTGACCGCCTACCCCATGTCGTCCGGGGCCAAGCTGTCGTAGACTGCGCCGATTCCACCGGCAGGCGCGTCCTTGGATGAAATTCATCTGCGATAACTGCAAGGCCAAGTACCAGATCGGCGACGAGAAGGTCGCCGGCAAGATGGTGCGGATGCAGTGCCGGCGATGCGGGCACCTCATTCAGGTGAGCGCGAGCGTCACCGAGAGCTCCGTGGCGCGGGCTCTCCCGGTCGAGCCGCCGCGCGCGGCGGGCGACGACGCGCAGATCGCCCCTCCGAGCGACGAGGCGCCGCCCGCCGGAGCCGGCGCCGGTGGCGCGAGCGTCCCGAGGCCGCCGCCGGCTTCGGCCCTGGGCCACGGCGCCGCGCCGTCGCCGCCCCGGCCGGCATCGCAGGCCCTCCCGCGCCCGGGGGGCGCGCCTCGACCTCCGGTGGCGCCGCGCGCCGCGCCCGGACCGGTGTCGAGCCCGCGCCCGGCGCCTGCGCCGCCGGCACCCGCTGCGGCGCGGGCCGCTCAGCCGGCGCCCGCTGCGGCGCGGGCCGCTCAGCCGGCGCCCGCCGCCCGGGCGGAGCCCATGCCGCCGGCGGGGGCCGCCAGCGTGTTCACGCGATCGATGTCCAACGACCGGCCGCTCGGGAAGACGCCGGCCGCGCACACGACGACGAGCGAGGACTGGTACGTCGGGGTCGGCGGCGTCCCGCTCGGCCCGGTGCGGCTCGCCGTCATCCGCGAGAAGGCGCTGGCCGGCGCGGTGGACGGCGACTCGCTCGTCTGGCGCGAGGGCTTCGACGAGTGGCTGCCCCTCAAGAACTTCCCGGAGCTGCTCGAGATCGTCACCCAGGCCCAGTCCACCCGCGTGTCCGCGCCCGCGCGCCGCACCAGCAGCACGGGCTTCTCTGTCAGCCAACAGCAGGTCCCGCCCTCGACGAAGGCGCCCTCGTCGGCGAGGGTCCCTCCGCTCGCTGCGGCCGCGCCCGTGCGCTCGACGACGCGCGAGCCGGAGCCTCCCGGCCTGAGCGAGCGGTCGTCGGTGGGCGTCGGCTCGGTCGCTGCCTTCTCCGCGGCAGGGACACCCGCTGCGAGCGCGCCGGCCGCGTGGCCCGACGCTTCTGGGGGCGCCGCGCGGGCCCACGCCGCGGGCGCGGCGCCGATCGAGGTGCTGGCCGATCCGTTTGCGGCCGGGCCGGCGGCTGCCGTCGTCCCCGCGCCGAGATCCGAGCTGGCGCCGCCCGTCTCGGCCGACGTCGCTCGTGGCGCAGGCGGCCTTGCCCTCGGCGGCTCGCCCTCGACAACGGCCCGCGCAGGCGGCCCGCCGGCTGTGACGTCGGCGCCGGCCGGTGGCCTTTCCTCCGCGGAGCCCGCCCCCCTCGTGGCCAACCCGGGCAGCCTCGTGGAGACGGTCGCGCCGAGGCGGCGCTCGGGCATGAGCCCGCTCGCCTACGCCTTCATCGCCATGGCAGCGGCGTTCGGCGGCGTCTCCGCCTATGTCCTGCTGTCGCCCAAGCCGCAGCAGGCCCAAGTGCAGGTCGTGACCCCGCCGCCGAGCCACCCGGCCGACCTGCCCACGGCCGCCCCTCCGCCGCCGCCGAGCATCGAGCCGGAGACGCCTCCGACGGCCGAAACGACGTCTGCCAGACCGGAGCCCGCCTCGCCCGGCAAGCCGGGCGCCGTGGCGAGCCAGCGCCCCCAGCCGGAGAAGCCCGTCGCTTCCGCGACCGCTGCTCCGCTCGACCGATCCGGGTTCGGCGCCGCGGTCCCCGGCCCGACGTCAGGGCCGGGCAGCCAGGGCGCCGGCTCCGGCTTGAGCCAGCTCTCTCAAGGGGAGATCGCCGGCGTCGTCGAGGCGAACCGGCCCAGCGTCCGGCGCCACTGCTGGCAGCCCGCCCTCGACGCGCGCGACCGCAACGCATCCACCACCGCCCGCGTCTCGGCTTCCGTGGTCATCGGCGCCACGGGCGCCGTCCAGTCCGTCTCGGCCGGCGGCTCGGAGAAGGACTACCCCGGCCTGGCGAGCTGTATCGGCTCGCGGATCAAGTCCTGGCGGTTTCCCCCGTCCTCGGGCTCCACGCCCGTGACCATTCCGTTCGTCTTCGCCGCCCAGTGAGCACACGCTCCCTGGGGAGGGGAGGCCCACGTCGCCGGGGCGCTGCGCTTTACGCCTGCCCGGGCAGGCGGTAATCGACGCGATCATGGCAGAGCGCAAAGTCCGCATCCTCGTGGCGAAGCCCGGCCTGGACGGCCACGACCGCGGCGCCAAGGTCGTCGCCCGGGCGCTCCGCGATGCGGGCTTCGAGGTGATCTACACGGGCTTGCACCAGACCCCCGACATGATCGCCTCTGCCGCCGTGCAGGAGGACGTCGACGCCGTGGGGCTGTCGATCATGTCCGGAGCGCACAACACCCTCTTCCCCGCCGTCCTCGAGGCCCTCCGCAAGCACGGCGCCGACGACATCGTGGTGTTCGGCGGGGGCATCATCCCGGACGAGGACATCGCGCGCCTCCAGGACGCCGGCGTGAAGGGCGTCTTCACCCCCGGGACCACCCTGAAGAGCATCGTGGAGTGGGTCCAGACCCACGTGACCCCCCACGGCTGACCGCCGCGGCGGCGCGCGTCCCCACTCTCCCCCACCGCGCGGGCCCCCACTCTCCTCCACCGCACGCCTCCCCGCCGGACCTCCTCCCGGGCAACCGGCTCGCTGAGCCCGTCCGGTAATCCGGCGTAGACCCGCCTGTCGGGGCGCGACGTCATGCGCCCAGGGCGGCGATCCGCCTCGCTTCCTTTCCGCCTTGCCAGCGTCCGCCTGCGGCGGTCGCCCTTACCATCGAGCGGCCCCCCACTTCCTCCCACGGACCTGGGTCTGCCGCCGGATCGCGAGATTTCGCGCTGTTTTGTGGGGTATTACCTTGGGGGTAGGTGTCCTACATAGGTGGCGGATGAGGTCCAGAAATCTCCCAAACTGTTGACACTCGTCACCTCCCTCCGTAGCGTGGCGGAGCTTCGTGGGAAGAAGTGGCAGAGAATGTCACGACGCGGCGTGCGCCCGGTGGAGCAACGCGGCGCCAAGCCCTCGGCGGGACAGGCCAGCCGGAGCTGGGGTCGATGAGCACGATGTTTCGCGGTCACTTCGAGCACGCGATCGACGCGAAGGGGCGCACGAGCCTCCCTTCGCGCTTTCGCGATGTGCTCGCGGCCGCGAACGACCTGCGCATGGTCATCACCCCGGCCCTCTTCGACCCCTGCCTGCACGCGTATCCGATGAAGGCCTGGGAGGAGCTGGAGGCTAAAATTGCAGCGTTGCCGCAGTTCGATTCCAACGTGGTCGCATTCCGGCGTCGCTATCTCTCCGCGGCTGTCGAGTGCGACCTCGACAAGCAGGGCCGGATCCTCATCCCGCCGTCGCTCCGCGAGCACGCGAGCCTCACGAAAGACGTGCTGTGGGCGGGGATGGGACAGACGATCGAGCTCTGGTCGACGGAGCGGTGGAAGGCCGCTCAGCAGATGAGCGAGGTCGAGCTTCAGAGCTTCAAGACAGCAATCGCGGAGCAGTTCCGCCTATGAACGTCGTCAATGTAGTCCCCATGCACCTGCCCCCTCCGCCGCCGCGCCCGCGCGGCGAGCAGCACGTCTCCGTCCTCGGCCGCGAGGTGCTCGCCGCCCTCTCGCCGGTCAGCCAGGGCGTCTACGTCGACGCGACGCTCGGCGCCGGCGGCCACACCGCGACGATCCTCGAGACGCCCGGCACCCGGGTCATCGGGATCGATCGCGACGAGCGCGCCCTCGCCATCGCGCGCGCCCGGCTCGCCCGGATGGGGGAGCGGGTGACTTACGTTCACGGCGCGTTCTCCGAGATCGAGCGGCACCTCGCCGCCCTCGGCGTCCCGCAGGTGGACGGGCTCGTGGCCGACATCGGCGTGAGCTCCATGCAGCTCGACGACCCGGCCCGCGGCATGAGCTTCCGCGCCGAGGGGCCGCTCGACATGCGGATGGACCCGAGCCGCGGCGAGACGGCGCTCGAGCTCATCGAGCGGCTCAGCGACGAGGAGCTCGCGGACCTCATCTACCGCTACGGCGAGGAGCGCCGCAGCCGGCGGGTCGCCCGCTGTATCAAGCAGGCGGCCGAGAGCGGCGAGCTCGAGACGACGCTCGACCTGCGGCGGGCCGTGGTGCGCGCGGTCGGGCCGGCGCGCATCGGCGGCGTCGATCCGGCGACGCGTACGTTCCAGGCGCTGCGCATCGCCGTGAACGGAGAGCTCGACGAGCTCGAGGCGCTGCTCGAGTCGGCGCCCAGGATCATCGCGCCCGGCGGCGTGCTCGCCGTGATCTCGTTCCACTCGCTCGAGGACCGCATCGTCAAGCGCGCGCTGCGCGAGCCCGAGGTCTGGCAGCCGCTCACGAAGAAGCCGGTGACCGCGGGCGACGACGAGATCGCCGACAACCCGAGGGCCCGCAGCGCGAAGCTCCGCGCCGCGCAGCGGGTCTCCGGCGAGGCGCTCGCGTGACGCAGCAGCGCCCGTTCCTCGTGCTCTGGACGCTCGCGGTGGCCGCGACGGTGGCGGCGTTCGTCGTGCACCTGGCCCTGAGGGGGCGCACGGTCGACCTCGGCTACCGGCTCGGTCGGGCGCGCGCCGAGCAGGCGCGGCTGCGCGAGGTCAAGCGGGTGCTCTCGCTCGAGGCGGCCAGCTACGAGACGCCGCAGCGCGTGGAGATGGTCGCCCGCTCGCTGCTCGGCATGACGCCGCCCCCGCCCGAGCGGGTCATCCCGGTGCGGGGCTACACGGCGCCGCCCGAGCGCGATCCGACGAGCGGGGAGGCCGGCAGCGCGCCGCCGAGCGGGGGGCGCCGGGAATGAGGAACCTCGACCCCCGGCGCGCGCGGTGGATCCGCATCCGCATGGGGCTGCTCTGCGGCCTGATGGCGCTCGGCCTGGGCGGCGTCGTGAACGGCGCCTACCGCATCGAGGTCGAGGACGGCGACGCGTGGTACGACCTCGCGGAGCGGCAGCGCCAGCGGCGGCTCCACATCACGCCGAAGCGCGGCACCATCTACGACCGGAACGGCGCGCCGCTCGCGGAGAGCGTGGAGGTGCCCAGCGTCTCCGTGGACGCGGTCGAGATGCTCCGTGGCGTCGACGAGCAGTACGTCCCGATGCGGATCCAGCAGTACGCCGAGCGCATCGCGCAGGCGCTCTCGCTGCCGGCCGAGGACGTCGTGGAGAAGCTCAGCCGGCGGCGCCGCTTCGCCTGGCTCAAGCGCCGCGTCTCCGAGCAGGAGGTCGAGCGCGTCCGCGCGCTCGGGGACCGGACGCAGCGCTACCCGGTGCGCGGGCTCGTGATCGAGGGCGAGGGGCGCCGCTTCTACCCGAACCGCGAGCTCGCCGGCCCGCTGCTCGGCTTCGTCGCCACCGACGGCGAGGGCAAGGAGGGGATCGAGCTCAGCCTGGAGCACGAGCTCCGCGGCAACGCATCGGAGGTGCGCGGGCTCCGGGATCGATCGGGCCGGCTCATCTTCTCCGAGGGGATCGAGGACGAGCAGGCGCTCGCAGGGCACAACGTCCACCTCACGATCGACAAGGGCATCCAGTTCACCGCCGAGCGCGAGCTCGAGGCGGCGATGAAGACCTACGAGGCGATCGGCGGCTCGATCGTGGTCGTCAACCCCGAGAACGGCGAGGTCCTCGCCATGGCGAGCTCCCCGGGGTTCAACCCGAACGACTACTCGCAGAGCGATCCGGGGTCGCGGCGCAACCGCTGCGTCGTCGATCGCTTCGAGCCCGGCTCCACGGTGAAGATGTTCGCCATCGCGAGCGCGCTCGCGGCGAAGAGCGTCGCTCCGAGCGCGACCATCTACTGCGAGGAGGGGAACATGGCGATCGACAACGTCGTGATCCACGACACGCACGTGCACAAGTGGCTGACGCTGCCGCAGATCCTCAGCCAGTCGTCCAACATCGGCACGGCGAAGATCGCGCTCGGGCTCGGCGAGCAGCGGCTCTACGAGGGCTTCCGCCGGTTCGGCTTCGGGGACCTGACCGGCGTGCCGCTGCCGGGCGAGTCCGTGGGCGTGCTCCGGCCGCGCGGCCGCCCCTGGGTGCAGGTCGAGACGGCGTCGGCCGCGTTCGGCCAGGGGATCAGCGTGACCACGCTGCAGCTCGCCATGGCCGCGGCGGCGATCGCCAACCGCGGGCGGCTGCTCGAGCCCATCCTGATCAAGCGGATCACCGACGGCACAGGCGTCACGCTGTCGGAGCCGTCGCCGCGCGTGCGCCGCGACGCGGTCCCCTCGTCGATCGCGCGGATGGTGTCGGAGATGCTCGTCGCGGTGACGGAGGGCGACGGGACCGGCGTCGAGGCGGCCATCCCGGGCTTCCGCGTCGCGGGCAAGACGGGCACGGCGCAGAAGATCGATCCCGCGACGGGCAAGTACACGGACACCCACTACGTGGCGTCATTCGTCGGGTTCGTCCCGGCCGAGCGGCCGCGGCTCGCCATCGCGGTGGTGCTGGACGAGCCCCTGGGCGGCACCTACGGCGGCGGCTCGGTCGCGGCGCCCGTCTTCCGGCGGATCGGCGAGATGGCGCTGCGCTACCTGGGCGTTACCCCGCGCGGGAGCGTGCCGATGAAGCTGTCGGAGGTCGCCGAGCAGTCGGGCGAGGACATCGCGGCGAACACCTACCAGGTGCTGAGCGAGGCGCGCGCCGCGGCGGCGCCGATCTCGGCGGGGGTGGTCACGCCGTCGGCGCCGCTCAAGACGGGGGAGCTGCGCGTCCCCGATCTCACCGGCCTGCCGCAGCGCGAGGCGGTGAGGAGCGCGGCGACGCTCGGGCTCGACCCGAGCGTCGAGGGCACGGGGAGGCTCACGCGCCAGGAGCCCCCGCCCGGGACCGTGCTGCCCAAGGGATCGCCCCTGAAGCTGATCTTCGAGCCCCCCACATGACAGCGCGCGACCCCAACGAGGCCGGCGTGGCCGAGGTCGAGCTCGCGCTTCGTCTCGGCGATGTGCTGCGCGAGATCCCGGGCGCCGCGCTCTCTCCCGCCGGCGCCGCGGAGCTGCTCGTGACGGGCGTGCACCTCGACTCGCGCAAGGTGGGGCAGGGGGACATCTTCGTCGCGCGCGCGGGCGCGCGGGTGCACGGCGAGCACTTCATCCCCGAGGCCGTCGCGCGCGGCGCGCGGGCGGTCATCCTCGCGCGCGGGAGCACGGCCGACACGCTCGGCGCCGCCCGCGTCGAGGTGCCCGACGTGCCGCTCGCGCTCGCCCTGGCGGCCGCGGTGGCCTACGGACACCCGGCCTTCACGCTCGAGGTCGTCGGCATCACCGGAACGAACGGCAAGACGACGACGGCCCACCTCGTGCAGGCCTGCATCGACCGGTGCGGCGGTCGGGCCGGGATCGTCGGGACGCTCGGCTACCGCTTCGACGATCTCGACGTCCACGCCTCGCACACGAGCCCCGAGGCGGACGAGCTCGCGCGCGTCGCCGCCGCGATGGTCGACCGCGGCGCGACGCACCTCGCGATGGAGGTCTCGTCGATCGCGCTCGCCGCGAAGCGCGTCGACGCGGTCCGCTTCCGGATCGCGGTCTTCACGAACCTCACCCAGGATCACCTCGATTACCACGGCACGATGGAGGCGTACGCGGAGGCGAAGGCGCGCCTGTTCGTGGATCTCGGCCCCGGCGCCGCGGTCATCAACGTCGACGATCCGTTCGGGAGGCAGCTCGTCCAGAGGATCGCCCCGGGCGGGCTCTCGCGTCCGGCGGCGGCGACGCTCGCGCGCTACTCGACGGAGGTGGGCGCCGGCCCGGACGCGGCCGAGATCGCCCCCGTCGAGCTCGCGCACGACGCGCGCGGCATCTTCCTCCGCGCCCGCACGCCCGCCGGCGAGGTCACCATCCGCTCCCACCTGCTCGGCGCGTACAACGCGTCGAACCTGCTGGCCGCCCTCGCCGTGGCCTACCTGCTCGGGTTCGACGTCGACGACGCCGCCGCGGCGCTCTCGTCGCCGATCCAGGTCGCGGGCCGCATGGAGCGCTGCGACACGCCGGGCGTCGACGATGTGATCGTGCTCGTCGACTATGCCCACACGCCGGACGCGCTCGCCCGCGTGCTCGCGAGCGTCCGCGCCCTCGGCGGCGGGCGCATCTGCTGCGTCTTCGGGTGCGGCGGCGACCGCGATCCGCTGAAGCGGCCGCAGATGGGCGAGGCGGTCAGCCTCGCCGCCGACGTCGCCATCGTGACCAACGACAACCCGCGGAGCGAGGATCCGCGCGCGATCGCCGGCGCCATCCTGCCGGGCCTCGCCGCCGGGCGCGCGCGCGTCGTCGTCGAGCTCGATCGAGCGCGCGCGATCGAGCGCGCGGTGCTCGACGCCGAGCCCGGGGATCTGGTCCTCATCGCGGGCAAGGGCCACGAGCCGTACCAGATCATCGGCGGTGTCACGCTGCCGTTCGACGACCGCGACGAGGCGCGCCGCGCGCTCGCCGCCCGCCGCGCTCGGGTCCAGGCCGAGCGGCAGCCGCACGGAGGTGCGGGATGATCTACGAGCTCTTCTACCCGCTCAAGTTCCACTACGGCTGGCTGAGCTGGCTCAACGTCCTGCGCTACATCCCGTTCCGCACGATCATGGCGACGATGACCGCCATGGTGCTGACGTTCGTGCTCGCGCCGTGGTTCATCCGCGAGCTCCGGCGCAAGCAGATCGGGCAGGTGGTCCGCGCCGAGGGGCCGGAGACGCACAAGATCAAGGCGGGCACGCCGACGATGGGCGGCGCGCTCATCCTGCTCTCGCTGCTGCTCCCCACCGTGCTGTGGGCCGACCTCAGGAACCCGTTCGTCCTCGCGACGACGGCGGTGACCGCGGGCTACGGCGTCATCGGCTACCTGGACGACTTCCTCAAGATCAAGCGGCGGAGCAGCGGCGGCCTGCCGGGCCGCTACAAGCTCATCGGCCAGGTGCTCATCGGCGGCGCGGCCGTGGCGTACACGTTCCTGCTCGCGTCCAAGCTCCCGCCGGACTGGGTGGAGATCAGGACGCGGCTCTCGATCCCGTTCGTCGCGTTCTCGAAGTTCCCGATCGAGCTGCCGCTCTGGGCCTACGTCCCGTTCGCCGTCTTCGTCGTGGTCGCGACGTCGAACGCCGTGAACCTCACCGACGGCCTCGACGGCCTCGCGATCGGCCCGGTGATCATCAACGCGGGGACGTACCTCATCCTCGCGTACATCGTCGGCGCCTCCATCGCGAACTTCTCGCTCGCGACTTACCTCGACATCCCGGCGATCGCGTCGGCCGGCGAGCTGTCGGTGTACTGCGGCTCGGTCATCGGCGCGGGGATCGGCTTCCTTTGGTACAACACGTACCCCGCGCAGGTCTTCATGGGGGACGTCGGGTCGCTCGCCCTCGGGGGCGGGCTCGGGATGCTCGCCGTCTTCACAAAGAACGAGCTCCTGTCGATCATCCTCGGGGGCATCTTCTTCATCGAGACGGTCAGCGTCATCACGCAGGTCCTCTCGTTCAAGCTCACCGGCAAGCGCGTCTTCTTGATGGCGCCGATCCACCACCACTACGAGAAGAAGGGGTGGGCGGAGCCCAAGATCATCGTCCGCTTCTGGATCATCTCCATCCTCCTGGCGCTGGTCTCCCTGGCGTCGATGAAGCTGCGCTGAGGGCATGATGGACGTCCGCGGGCGAACAGTGATCATCGTCGGGCTCGGCCGGAGCGGTGTCGCGGCTGCGCGCCTCCTGCTGGAGCGCGGCGCGCGCGTGATCGCGAACGACGGCGCGCCGCGCGAGCGGCTCTCCGCCGCGGCGGCGTCCCTCGAGGCGGAGGGCGCTGTCCTCGCGCCGGGCGGGCACGACCCGGCGCTGTTCGACGGCGCCGACCTCGTGGTCGTCTCGCCGGGCGTGCCGTCGTTCCCCGCGCTCGACGCGGTCGCGCGCTCCGGGCGCGAGGTCATCGGCGAACTCGAGCTCGCGTCGCGCTTCGTGTCGGCGCCGATCGTGCTGGTCGGCGGGACCAACGGAAAGAGCACCACGACGGCGCTCACGGGCGCGATGCTCGAGCGGGCCGGCCTCCGCACCTTCGTCGGCGGCAACTTCGGGACCCCCCTCGCCGAGGTCGTCGGGGAGGCGTGGGATGTGCTCGTCCTCGAGATCTCGAGCTACCAGGCGGAGCGCGTCCCGACGCTGCACGCCCGCGCCCATGCCCTGCTGAACATCACGGACGATCACCTCGATCGCTACCCGAGCTTCGCGGCGTACGCCGACGCGAAGGGCAACCCGTTCGAGCGCATGACGCCGGAGGATGTCGCGGTCGTGCCCTTCGGCGACGAGCTCGCCGCCGGCCAGGCGGCGCGCGGGCGCGCCCGCGTCGTGACGTTCAGCGCGCGCGACGCTCGCGCCGACGTCAGCGCCCCGGGCGGCGCGATCGTCGACCGCGTCACCGGCGCGAGCTACCCGCTGGATCGCGTCCGGCTCACGGGCGCGCACAACCTCGCGAACGCCTGCGCCTCCGTCGCGCTGGCCGCCGCGCTCGGCGCCCCCGCGTCGGCCATCGCCGACGCGCTCGCGCGCTTCGAGGGGCTCCCGCACCGGACCGCGCTCGTCGCGGACGTCGAGGGCGTCCGCTACTACGACGACTCCAAGGGGACCAACGTCGGCGCCTCGGTCGCCGCGCTCACCGGCCTGCGCGAGGCGAAGGCCGTGCTGATCGCGGGCGGGCGCGACAAGCTCGGCGACTACGCGCCGCTCGTGGCCGCGCTGCGCGAGCGGGGGCGCGCCCTCGTCGTCCTCGGCGAGGCGGCGGACCGCATCGCCGCCGCGGCAGACGGCGTCTTGCCGATCGCGCGGGCCGGCTCGATGGATGCAGCGGTCCTCGCCGCGCGGGCGCTCGCCCGGCCGGGCGACGCGGTGCTGCTCAGCCCCGCGTGCTCCAGCTTCGACATGTTCCGCGACTACAAGGATCGCGGCGACGCCTTCGTCCGCGCGGTCGGCGAGCTCCAGCGACCTGCCGGCGGGGCTGCCGGGGAGGTGGCGTCGTGATGTCGTGGAGCGACAGGCTCGGCGCGCGCGGCGACGCGCCCAAGAACCGGCACATCGGTCCCTCGGAGCAGGACAAGTCGGCGCCGGGCGCGGTCGCGGCGGTCGCCGAGGCGTTCTGGAAGGGGCGATCGAGCCCCTCGGGGCCCGTCGACGCCCTCCTCGCGGCGGTCGTCACGGCGCTCATCGGCTTCGGCGTGGTGATGGTCTACAGCGCGAGCGCGGTCGAGGCGACGGTGCGCTACAAGGACGCGCAGTTCTTCCTCAAGCGCCAGGCCATCTACGCGGTCCTCTCGATCGCCACGATGTGGATCACGAGCCGCATCGATCATCGCCGGCTCAAGGTCCTCACGTACCCGGTGCTCATCGTCGTGACCGCGATGCTCGTCGCCTGCGTGGCGGGGCTCGGCCACAAGGCGGGCAACGCCTACCGTTGGATCGCGCTCGGCCCGGTCCACGTGCAGCCGGCCGAGGTGGCGAAGCTCGGGATCGTCCTCTGGCTCGCCTACTCGCTCTCCAAGAAGGCCGACCGCATCAGGTCGTTCTCCGTCGGCTTCCTACCGCACCTCCTCGTGGTCGGGATCCTGATGCTCCTCTGCCTCAAGCAGCCCGACTTCGGCAGCGCGGTCGTGCTGCTCTTCCTGACCTTCACGCTGCTGTTCGTGGCGGGCGCGCGCGTCCCGTACATCGCCGCGTTCTCCATGCTGCTGGCGCTCGCCGGCGCCGCGCTCGTGCGCTTCAGCGGCTACCGCTACGCGCGCTACCTCGCGTGGATCGACATGGACAACAACCGCGCCGACCTGGCGTACCAGCCGTTCCAGTCGGTCATGAGCTTCGGCTCCGGGGGGCTCTTCGGCCTCGGCCTCGGGCGGGGGCTGCAGGTGCTCTACCTGCCGGAGGCGCACACCGATTTCGTGTCGGCGATCGTCGGCGAGGAGCTCGGCTTCGTCGGCATCGTCGGCCTCTGCGCGGCGTACCTCGTCATCGTCTCGCGGGGCGTGAAGATCGCCCTCGAGGCCGACGACGACTACGGCAGCTTCATGGCGTTCGGCATCGCGACGCTCTTCGGCGTGCAGGCGATGACGAACCTCGCGGTGGCGATGGCGATCCTCCCCACGAAGGGGCTCACGCTGCCGTTCCTCAGCTACGGCGGCTCGTCGCTGCTCGTGAACGCCGCGGCCGCGGGCATCCTGCTCAGCATCAGCCGATCGCGGACCCCGGTGGCCTCCCAGCTGCGCGGCGCGGCGGGCGCTTCGCCCGTCCCGAACGCGCCGAGCGCCTCGGCCGTGGTCGTCGCGTCGGCCGAGGAGGGCGGCGCATGGTGACCGTCCTGATCGCCGGAGGCGGCACCGGCGGCCACGTCTTCCCGATGGTCGCCGTGGGCGACGCCGTCCGCGCCGCGGCGCGCGACGACGGAGCGCGCGTCGTCTACGTCGGCACCGCGCGCGGCATCGAGGCGCGCGTCATGCGCGAGCGCGGCGACACCCTCGAGCTACTCCACGTCCTGCCGCTCCGCGGGGGCGGCCTCTCCGGCTTCGTGCGCGGCGCCGTCTGCGCGGGCCGCGTGCTCCCGGAGGCGAGGCGGCTCGTCGAGCGGCTCGACGCCCGCGTGGTGCTCTCGCTCGGCGGGTACGCGGGCGGACCGGTCTCCCTCGCGGCGCGCTCGCTCGGCGTGCCGGTCGCGATCCTGGAGCCGAACAGCGTCCTCGGGCTCTCGAACCGGCTCCTCTCGCCCATCGTCGATCGCGCGTACGTCGCCTTCCCGGAGACGGCGCGCGCGCTGCGTCCGAGCACGGTGCGTCTCTTCGGCGTCCCGCTCCGTCGCGCCTTCGCCCGCGCGCCATACGCGCCGCGCGAGGGCAAGCTCCGCCTGCTCGTGCTCGGCGGCAGTCAGGGCGCGCTCGCCCTGAACGACATTGTCCCGCGCGCGATCGCCCAGGGCCGCGAGCGCGGCGTCGACCTCGACGTGGTGCACCAGACGGGCAGGGACCGCGAGGCCGCCGTCCGGTCGCTCTACGCCGAGCTCGGCCTCTCCGGGCGCGCGCGCGTCGTCCCGTTCATCGACGACGTGGCGGAGGCGCTCGCCGCGGCCGACGTCGTGATCGCCCGCGCGGGCGCGTCGACGCTCGCCGAGCTCTGCGCCGTCGGGCGCCCCTCGATCTTGATCCCCTACCCGTTCGCGGCCGACGATCACCAGCTGAAGAACGCGCAGTCCCTCGAGCGGGCCTCCGCCGCGGTGGCCATCGCCCAGGCTGACGCCACCGAGGCGCGCCTCGCCGGCGAGATCGCCCGCCTCGCGGCGGCTCCGGCGCTCCGCGCCCGCATGGCGGACGCCGCGGCGGCCTTCGCCACGCCGGACGCCGCGGCGCGCGTCGCCGCCGATCTGCTCGAGCTCGCGCGAGCTCCGCGCCACCGCGCGCTGCGCTTCCCCGTCCTCGGCGGTCGCGCGGAGCGCGCAGGGGAGGCGCCGCGCCGCGCCGCGATGAACGAGGCCGCGCCGCTCGGTGCTGCCCTCGGTCGGGAGGAGGCAGGCTGATGTTCCGCGGTCGCGTTCGCCACGTTCACTTCGTCGGCATCGGGGGCGTCGGGATGAGCGGCCTCGCCGAGATCCTGCGCTCGCTCGAGTTCGAGGTCTCCGGCTCGGACCTCAAGGAGAGCTCGACGACGCGGCGGCTCACGTCGCTCGGCGTCCGGATCGACATCGGCCACCGCGCCGAGAACGTCTGCGGCGTCGACGTCGTCGTCTACTCGAGCGCCGTCCGGCCCGACAACCCCGAGCTCACCGAGGCGCGCGCGCTCGGGATCCCGGCGATCGGGCGGGCGGAGATGCTCGCCGAGCTGATGCGGGTGAAGTACGGCGTCGCGATCGCGGGCTCGCACGGCAAGACCACCACGACCTCCCTCGTCGCCACGGTCCTGCGCGCCGCCGGCCTCGATCCCACCGTCGTCGTCGGCGGCAAGATGGCGGCGCTCGGCACGAACGCGCGGCTCGGCGCCGGCGACCTGCTCGTCGCCGAGGCCGACGAGAGCGACGGCTCGTTCCTGCGGCTCACCCCGACGATCGCGGTCGTCACCAACATCGACGCCGAGCACCTCGACCACTACGGCACGCACGAGCGCATCAAGGACGCCTTCGTCGAGTTTGCCGCGCGCGTGCCGTTCTACGGGCTCGCCGTGCTCTGCCTCGACCATCCGCACGTCCAGGATCTGCTCCCGCGCATCCCGCGCCGCCACGTGACGTACGGCGTCTCGCCGCAGTCGGATTACTCCGCGCGCGGCATCCAGTTCCGCGGCCTCGAGACGAGCTTCAACGCGTACCGCCGGGGGGAGCCGCTCGGCGGCTTCACGGTGAAGATGCCGGGCGCGCACAACGTCCTGAACTGCCTCGCCACGATCGCGGTCGCGGACGAGCTCGAGGTGCCGCTCGACGTCACCAAGCAGGCGCTCGCCACGTTCGGCGGCGTCGCGCGCCGCTTCTCCGTCGTCGGATCCATCGGCGGCGTCACGCTGGTCGACGACTATGGCCACCACCCGGCCGAGATCCGCGCCACCGTCGACGCGGCCCGGCGCGCGTTCCCCGGCGAGGACCACCGCATCGTCGTGGCCTTCCAGCCGCACCGGCACACCCGCACGCGCGATCTCTACGACGAGTTCACGCGCGCCTTCAACCAGGCCGACGTGCTGCTCGTGACGGACATCTACCCCGCCGGCGAGGCGCCGATCCCCGGCGTCACCGCCGAGCGCCTCGTCCAGTCGATCCGGGAGCACGGCCACCACGACGCGCGCTTCGTTGCGGACAAGGCCGACCTCCCGGAGGCCCTCGAGCAGATCGTCCGGCCGGGCGACGTGGTCATCGCGCTCGGCGCGGGCGACGTGAACGCCTGCGTGCGGGAGCTGAAGGCGCGGCTCGAGGCGAAGATCCCGCCGCAGGAGGGCAGCTCATGACCGAGCGCCCGAGCGCCCCGCCGCCGAACCGTCGTCGCGCGTCGACGCCGGTGCCCGCGGCGCCGCCTGGTCGGGCGGCGTCCGCGCGCGGCTCGAAGCCGGAGCCTGTGGCCCCGGTGCGGGCGCCGAAGAACGCGCGCGTGCGCGCGGCGACCCCGTCATCGCACGAGTCACCGGCCCCGCCCGCGACCAGCGTCTCCGTGCGCCCGCCGCGCCCGCCGGTGAAGGGCGGCTCGCCCAAAGAGACGCGCCCTGCGCGGCCGATGTCGCGCCACTTCCGCGCGCTCCAGCTCCTCGCGGGCGCCGCCGTCGTGCTCATTGCCTCGACCGCGGTCGCGTGGGGCGCGCGGCGCTACATCGTGTCGAGCCCGCGCTTCGCCGTGCGCACGGTGCTCGTCGACGGCGTCCAGCGCCGCACCGCCGAGCAGGTGGCGAGCTCCGGCGGCATCGAGGTCGGCAAGAACATCTTCACGCTCGACCTCGAGCTCGCCAGCGCCTCGATCTCCACCGATCCCTGGATCGAGAAGGCGACGGTCATCCGCAAGCTCCCCTCGACGATCCACGTCAGCGTCGTCGAGCGGGAGGCGCAAGCCCTGGTCGCGATCGGCGGCGATCTCTACCTCGCGACGCGCGACGGCGAGCTCTTCAAGGAGCTCGCCGAGGACGATCCGGTCGATCTCCCGATCGTCACGGGGATCACCGGCGAGCAGGTGGCGCGGGATCGCGCCGGCGTCGTCATCGCGGTGCGGCGCCTGCTCGACGTGGTCGAGGACATGGAGCGCGCCGGCCTCGCTCGCCGCTATCCGATCCAGGAGCTCCACGTCGAGCGGGACGGGTCGGTCGTCATCACCATCGGCAAGGAGGGGATCGCGCTCCACCTCGGCCAGCCGCCTTACCGCGACAAGGTCGGCCAGGCGGCGCGGGTGCTCACCGAGCTCGCCCAGCGGAAGGCGAGCGCGTCGGTGATCTTCCTGGACAACGACGCGCACCCCGAGCGCGTCGTGGTGAGGATGAAATGACCGCCGTCGCGCCCGCTCTCTGCGTCGGTGATCGCCGAGCAAAATTTGGCCGGTTCTGCTGGCTCATGGCAGCGTCGTGCCCGCCTGACACGCGCATGGGGCTCGTCCCCGCATGAGGTGGTGCACGCAATGAAGAGCCGGATGGAGACTACTGAGATCGTCGTCGGCCTGGACATCGGGACGACCAAGGTCTCGGCGGTCGTGGGCGAGATCGACGCGGATGGGATCACCATCCTCGGGGTGGGCAACGTCCCGTGCCGCGGCCTGCGAAAGGGCGTCGTGAGCAACATCGACTGGACGGTCCGCTCGATCGCCGAGGCGATCGAGGCCGCGCAGACGATGGCGGGTGTCGAGATCCGCACCGTCTATGCCGGCGTCGCGGGCAGCCACATCCGCTGCCAGCAGTCCGACGGCGTCGCTGCGATCTCCGGCGGCGAGGTCACCCGGCTCGACGTCGAGCGGGTCCTCGAGGGCGCGCGGGCCATCCCGGTCGACGCCGATCGCCAGATCATGCACGTCTTGCCGCGCGAGTTCATGGTCGACAACCAGGACGGCATCCGCGATCCGGTCGGCATGAGCGGCGTCCGGCTCGGGGTCAAGGTGAACCTCATCACCGCCGCGACCTCGTGCGTGCAGAACGTCGTCCGCTGCGCGGAGCGCTGCGGCCTCACCGTGGCCGACGTCGTGCTGGAGCCGCTGGCCAGCGCCGAGGCGGTGCTCTCCGAGGACGAGAAGGAGATCGGCGTCGCCATCATCGACATCGGCGGCGGCACGACCGATCTGCTCCTTTACGTGGACGGCGGCATCGCGCACGCCAGCGTGATCCCGGCGGGCGGCAACAACGTGACCGCGGACATCGCCGCCGGGCTTCGCACGCCGATGGGTGAGGCCGAGCGCCTGAAGCGCAACGCCGGCTGCGCCCTCGGCCGCATGGTCGGCGACGAGGAGGAGATCGAGGTCCCCGGCGTCGGCGGGCACCTGCCGCGCAAGGCGTCGCGCCGCGTCCTGTCGGACATCATCGAGCCGCGCGTCGAGGAGATCTTCGCCGTCATCCGCAAGCGGATCGAGGACACCGGGATGCTGGAGCAGCTCTCGGCCGGCGCGGTGCTCACCGGCGGCGGCGTCCTGATGGAAGGCATGACGGAGTTCGCCGAGGAGATCCTCGGGATGCCGGTGCGCCTCGGCGTGCCGGTCGGCGTGCGGGGCATCACGCAGCTCGTGGCCGGCCCGCAGTACGCGACCGGCGTGGGCCTCGTCCAGTACGGCGCCAACGCGCTCGCGCAGGCGCGCGCGCTCGCGCCGGTGAAGCTCGAGGTCGGCCACGCCGGCCGCGCGGAGAGCCGCCGCGAGAAGCTCCGAGAGCGCGAGTCGCGCCGTGAAGTCATCGAAGAAATGTCGATTGAAAAGAGGTCGAGCGGGAGGTTCTGGAACTGGCTCCGAGCAGCATTCTAGGCATGACGTAGCAAGAGAAAGTTGTTAGAGAATTGGGTTTGAGAGGGTCGGAGAACGCACCGGCGTTCCCTCTTGAAACCAAAGTTAAGAGGGTTTGAAAAACGGTGTTCGAAGGGGAAGAGGCGCCCCTCGGAACGCCGTCCGGAGCGAGGACGTCCTCGCGCATTAGGGTTCCGTGCCGCTCGACCACCGCGAGGGTCGGCGCCGGGCCGAGCGGCTAGCTGTACATCCCCGGGAGGAGTTCATGAGTTTCTCCATCGAGTTTGCCGACGAACACACCGGGTACGACGCCCGGATCAAGGTCATCGGTTGTGGCGGTTCTGGCGGCAATGCAGTCAACACGATGATCAACTTCGGCCTCGAGGGCGTGGAGTTCATCGTCGTCAACACGGACGCTCAGGCGCTCGGCGCGAGCCTGGCTCCGACCAAGCTCCACATCGGGGCGAGCGTCACGCGGGGGCTCGGCGCGGGCGCCGATCCCGAGAAGGGGCGCAAGGCGGCGCTCGAGGACGTGACCCGCGTGAAGGAGTGCATCCAGGGCGCGGACATGGTGTTCGTCACCGCGGGGATGGGCGGCGGCACCGGCACGGGCGCCGCGCCGGTCATCGCGCAGCTCGCGCGCGAGGAGGGCTGCCTCACCGTCGGCGTCGTGACGAAGCCGTTCTTCTTCGAGGGCAAGCAGCGCTCGCGCCGCGCCGAGCTCGGCCTCGCGATGCTCACGGAGCACGTCGACACGCTGATCACGATCCCGAACCAGAAGCTCCTCTCGCTGGGCGACGAGGACCTCTCGTTCGTCGAGGCGTTCCGCAAGGCGGATGAGGTCCTCTACCAGGCGATCAAGGGCATCAGCGATCTCATCACGCAGAACGGGATCGTGAACGTCGACTTCGCGGACGTGAAGACGGTCATGTCCAACATGGGCCGCGCGCTCATGGGCACCGGCTGCGCGAAGGGTCAGGGCCGCGCTCGGCTCGCCGCCGAGATGGCGGTCAGCTCGCCGCTGCTCGACGACATCTCGGTCGAGGGCGCGACGGGCGTGCTCATCAACATCGTCGGCGGCCCCGACATGCGGATGCGCGAGATCGAGGAGGCCGCGACGCTCGTGCAGGAGCAGGCGCACGAGGACGCGAACATCATCTTCGGCGCGACGATCGACGAGAACATGGGCGAGATGATCAAGGTCACGGTCATCGCGACCGGCTTCGATCACCTCGTCGCCGAGGTCCCCCAGCAGTACGCGAGCGCCGCGCAGCCCCGCGCCACCGCGCACTCCATCGGCGCGTCGCTCGCCGCAGCGGCCGGGCCGATGTCGGCCCGCTCCGCCCCGAGCGCTCCTCCCATGACGCAGCGCCAGCCGCACCGTCATGAAGAGGTCGCGTACCCGACCACCCGCCGGCCCGCGCCGCAGGTGCAGTCGGCGGGCGGCGGCGGCGGCCCGCGCGACCGCGCGAGCTTCGTCCCGCCGCTCGACTCCGACTGGGACACGCCCGCGTTCCAGCGCCGCGGCCAGTAGCAGCGCCGCGGTCTGCACGGAAGACCTCGCGACGCACAGCCCATCGTGGGCGTTCACGCTGTATTACGCGTTGACAGGCGCGGGCGAGGACTTATGGTCTGCCGGCGCCTATGCCCCCTGTCGGGCAGGATCGACGCGGCGGTCCATCATTCATGAGTGAAAAGCGCGACTTCTACGAAGTTCTTGGCCTCGCGCGAGACGCGACGCCTGACGACATTCGCAAGGCCTATCGTCAGGCTGCGTTGAAGTATCACCCGGACCGAAATCCCGGCGATGCATCGGCGGAGTCTCGCTTCAAAGAGGCCACCGAGGCGTACCAGGTCCTCTCCGACGAGGAGAAGCGCAGGCGGTACGACCAGTTCGGGCACGCCGGCCTCGAGGGGATGGGCGGCGGGGCCGACAGCGACATCTTCTCCCACTTCCAGGACATCTTCTCGGAGTTCTTCGGCGGCTTCGGCGGCGGGCAGCGCCGGCGGCGCGGGCCGGCGCGCGGCCAGGACATCCGGGTTCAGCAGCGGCTCTCGCTGCGCGACGCCCTGCTCGGCTGCAAGCGGGAGGTCGTCCTTCGCACGCCGGTGGCGTGCGAGGAGTGCTCCGGCTCGGGCGCGAAGCCGGGGACCAAGCGCAAGCCGTGCGGTACGTGCGGCGGCGCCGGTCAGGTCTCGACCTCGCGCGGCTTCGTCATGTTCACCCAGACCTGCCCCGAGTGCTCGGGCGAGGGGTCGGTCATCAAGACGCCGTGCGCCATCTGCAAGGGGTTCGGTGCCGTCGAGAAGACGCGGAAGGTCGTGGTGAACTTCCCGGCCGGCATCGATGGCGGCCAGCGGCTGCGGGTGCCCGGTCAGGGCATGCCGGGCGCCCAGGGCGCGCCGCCCGGCGATCTGTACGTCGACGTCGATCTCGCCGCGGACGAGCGCTTCGAGCGCGACGGCCTCGACCTCATCACGCGGGTGCCGATCCCCTTCGTCGACGCGGCGCTCGGCAGCACGGTCAAGATCGACCTGCCGGACGACACGGCGGTCGACGTCGAGATCCCGGCGGGCGTCCAGCCCGGCGAGGTGATCTCGGTCAAGGGCAAGGGAGCGCCCCGGATCGACGGCCGCGGCCGCGGCACGCTCCAGGTGCTCATCCAGGTCGAGGTGCCGCGGAACCTCTCGCCCGCGGCGCAGGAGCTGCTCCGCAGGTTCCAGGACGAGGTAGCGAAGAAC
Organism: Sorangium sp. So ce887; assembly: GCF_051521455.1. Lineage (NCBI taxonomy): Bacteria > Pseudomonadati > Myxococcota > Polyangiales > Polyangiaceae > Sorangium > Sorangium sp. So ce887. Next base: position 2,341,487 of record NZ_CP150354.1, read on the forward strand.
CAGCCGGCGGCGAAGGCGGCGACCGCGTAGCGCAGGTCGTGCGAGAACCGGTCCGCGCCAGGCGGACCGCCGGGGGCGGGGGAGAGCGCCAGGGGAGACGCGGTCAGGGCCGCGCGCATCTTGCCGCAATGCGGCGGCCCGGAGTCCGGCAGGGGCTCGGGCGCGCGGCGCGAGAGCGCGCCGGGCTCAGCGCGTCGTGCCGATCCAGGCGCCCGCGCAGGCGAGGCTGAAGGCGATGGGGGCGACCGCGGTCGCGAACACGACGGCGACGGGCGCTGCGAGGCCGAGCAGCACCAGGGTGCCCAGGATGGCGAGCGCCGCGGAGGCGGCCGGCTCGAGGAGGCTGCTCGTCGACGAGGCCCGGGCGACGAGGTAGCCGGCGAAGGGGAAGGCCGCGATCGCCCCCGCGACAAGCAGCAGGAGCGGCGCTGCCGCGGCGGTCGTGGCGTCGCCCCGGTCCACCGCCGCGAAGTCGACGCCGAAGCGGTGGCCGAGCGCGATCGCGAGGGCGAGCGTGGTCGTCATGACCCCGACCGTGACGAGCGCGCCGAAGGCGATCCAGGTGAGCGTCACCGGTCGCTCCGTGCGCCTCAGCGCCTCGCGCATCGTTCCGAGCGACGGCGGCGCGATGTGCGGAAGGAAGCGGCGCTCCCTGCGCTGCGAGCTGTGGGGCAACGCGCTCCGGCGGAGCAGGTCGCGCGCGGCGAGGAAGGTCACGGAGCCGATGCCGAGGAGCATCGGCGCCGCGAGGACGAGCGCGACCGGGCGGCACGCGAAGACGATGTAGTCGTAGGCGCCGTTGAGCAGCATCGCGCCGAGCCACGCGGCGTTGAAGCGACGCCCGCCCAGCGGCCGCTTGCGCTCGCGACCCAGCGCGTAGCCCCAGAGCGAGGCGAAGGAGAGGTGCGCCGGCACGGCGAGCAGGGCCCGCACGATGTCGATCGACGAGAGGGGCCGGCCCCACAGGTACACGGCGTTGTGGGCCGACACGAACCCGAGCGCCGCAGCAGCCGCGTAGACGAGCCCATCGAAGGGCTCGTCCACGGCGCGCAGCCGGGCGATCGGCGCGACGGCCGCCACCTTCAGCCCCTGCTCCAGCGGCGCCGCGACCACGAAGAGGTAGACGAGCGTCACGGCATCGAGCGTGCTGGCGTTCTTGTCGAGGCCTTGCCAGCGCTGGAGGAAGCTCTCGATCAGCAGCGCCGGCACGAACGCGAGCGCGCCGAGCAGCGCGGTCCCCACCACGAACCGGCGCCTCCCATAGAGGCGCTGTGACCCGAGGAGGAGCGCGGCGAGCCCTCCGACCGGCGCGGCGACGGTGGCGAACCAGAGGAGCACGGAGACAGCGTTCATGGCGCGGGGGGCGAGGCGGCGGAGCCGGTTTCGCGGCGGCTAGAAGTGGAGCCCGGCGACAGCGGTCAGGGCGAGCGCCGAGCCCACGCTGGAGCCCTCGGCCGCCAGCAGATCGGCCTTGGCCTGCTGCGGTGTGGTGGCGGCTTCGCCCTTGATCCGGTCGATCTCCGCCGACGAGAGGCCCGGCCTGGTCAGCGCCAGGAGCTCCCAGCTCGCGTTCGCGCCGATCGAGAAGACCGGCGACAGGTAGAGGTCGAGCCCACCGGAGATCCTCCCGTAGAAGCCGCGGATCGCGATGGCGTCGGCCGCGCCGCTCACCGCGCTCTTGAAGCTGCCCAGGCCGGCGTAGCCGAAGCCCAGATCGACGTGCGGGTCGAGCCGGCCGAGCGGGAGGTGCATGCCGATCTCGCCGCCGGCGCTGAAGAGCTGCCAGTCGCTGAAGAACCCGACCCGCCCGCGCGCGCCCAGCGTGAAGTACAGGAGCCGGACGCCGACACCGGCGCCGAGGACGCCGCCGTTCGCCGAGCTCGAGATGAACCCGGCCGTGAGCTCGTCCTCGTCGATGTTGAACGTCTGGAGGCCGACGTTCTCGTAGCCTCCCTCGACGTTCAACCAGACGATCTCGAGACCTCGTCCTGAGTCCTCTCTCTTTGCCTCGTCGAGGCGCCGCTCGGTGCCGCCGTCGGGCGACACGGGCTCCGGCTCGGGCATCGCCATCGGAGGGGGCGGCGAAAGGCCTCCGGCTTGCATCGACGGATCGTACGGGTTCGGCTGCGAGGGTGCGGCACCGGTGGGCGAGGCGGCGCTGGCACCGCTCAGCGACGTCCCCGGCGCCGGCTGGCCCTGCTGTGCCGCGGCGGTGGACGCCGCGGCGGTTGACGTGAGAACCGTGAGCAGGCACAGCGCGCGGCGAGCGATCATTCGTCCTCTTCCTGGATATTGCTGTCGAGCCCGCCTGTCCGTCCCATCGACTCCAGCGCCTCGGCATCTTCTGTCGAGGAGACGGGTGGGCCCGGCACCCGGTAGCCGCCGTCGAGCCAGCGGCCGAGGTCCACCAGCTTGCACTGGGCCGAGCAGAACGGAAAGGCCGGGTTCTCGGGCCTGGGCCCCGCCGACTTGCGGCAAATCGGGCACATCGCGCCTGCCGAAGCTCCCATGCGGCGTACCGTAGCAGCGTCCATCGCGGGCATGTAGCCCGCCTCGGCGCGCCGGACCGACCTCGCCGGAGCGGCGCTCGCTCAGCGCGCCGGGACAGCGAGGTACCGGGTCGCCCCGTTGCGCCGCACCCGGAGCAGCAGATCCTGGCGCCCGACCGCGCGCAGGCGCGCGGTCAGATCGGCCCCGTCCCGCACCGGCGCGCCGTTCAGATCGAGCACCACGTCGCCGACCTCGAGGTGGCCAGCCGCCGGGCTTTGCGGCGCGATCGACTCGATGCGCGCTCCTTCGAGCGCGTCGCCCGCCAGCACGCCGAGCGGCGGCTCCTCGGCGTCCCCGTGGGCGCGGTCGCCCGGCACGCGCCGGCTCGGCCACGCATCGTGCCGGGCCGACCGCTCGAGCTTCACCGTGGCGCGCCGGTCCGCGCCGTCGCGCTTGTAGGTGAGCTTCACCTCGTCGCCGGGCTTGGAGCGCCGGAGCGCGCGCGCGAGCTCGCGGGCGTGATCGACGCGGCGCCCCTCGACCGACGTGATCACGTCGCCGGGCTTGAAGCCCAGGCGCGACCCGGGGCTCTCCGGCTCGACCTCGGTGATCAGCGCGCCCATCCGGGCGGGCAGCCGGAGCACCCGCGCGAGCTGCGAGGACACCTCCTGGAAGCTGATCCCGATTCGCCCGCGGTCCACGCGGCCGGTCTCCCGCAGCTCGGGGAGGATCTCCAGGACCTCGTCGATCGGCACGGCGAAGCTGATGCCGCGGCCGCCTTCGTGGATCGCCGTCGCGATGCCGATCACCTGTCCCGCCGCGTTGAAGAGCGGCCCGCCGCTGTTGCCGGGGTTGATGGCGGCGTCGGTCTGGAGGAAGCCGTCGAGGCTCCCCGCGCCCATCGGCCTCGACGTCGCGCTGATGATGCCCCGGGTCACCGTCGGTCCGAGCCCGAACGGGTTGCCGATCACGATGACGTCGTCGCCAAGCCGGATCGGCGCGCTCGATCCGAGGGACGCGACGCGCAGCGACCCCGCCCCGCGCAGCTTCAGCAGCGCCACGTCGAGCATCGGATCGCGCCCGACCACCGTCGCCTCGAAGGCGCGCTCGTCCGAGAGCTGCACCTCGATGCCGAACGCGTCGCCGATCACGTGATCGCTCGTCAGCACGAGCCCCTCCGTGGCGATCACGAACCCCGATCCGATCGCCCGCTCCACCCGCGGCACACCGCCGCCGAAGGGGTAGATGGGCGTCGCGCGCCCGCCCGGCAGCGAGGTCGCCCGCAGGGTGGCGACGGTCACCACCACGGGCCGCGCGCGCTCGATCAGCGCAGGCAAGGTCATCGTGGCGCCGGCCGCCGGCGGCGCGGGCGGCGCCTCCTCGCGCGGGATCGAGCACGGCGCGCTCGCCTCCTCGCGCGGCGCCGCCGGGGGTACGAGCGCGGCCGCCCGGTTGTCGCACGCAGCGAGCGGCGCGGCGCCGAGCCACCCGACACACGCCCATGCGGCAGCGCGGAGCCGTCCCACGCGCCGCACGTAGAGCTTCGACGGCAGACCGCAAGGAGCGCCAGGACCACGCGCTGGAGGGCGCCCCGCGCGCAGGCGAGCGACGCGGTGACCTGGCCTGGCCGCGTACAGGCGGGCGACGCGGCGACCTGGCCTGGACAGGGCGGCGCGGCGCGCTCAGCCGGGAGGCGCGCCTCGCGCGGCCTCCGTGCGCACCACCTGGACGACGACCTCCACCAGGCGGCCGCCGGGCTGAGCGAACGACGCCTTGCCGCGGCCGCCTTCGAAGCGCCACGCCAGATCGGCCGGCGCGCCTGTCTCGCCGTGATCCGCGCCGGCGCGGATCACGGCGCTGACCTCCAGCGTCTGTTTCCCGGCCGTCACGGCGCCGCGGCCCACGGCGAACGTCCCGCGGCCGAGCAGCGCGACCGTCCGCTTCGCCAGGTTGCCGAGGTGCCGCTCGGGCGGCTCTTCCCCCTCCGGACGCCACGACGCGATGTGCCCGGCCTCGTCGATGTCGATCACGAAGCGCGCCTTGCCGGCGCTCCCCAGCGGCAGCGTTGCCCAGATCGGGTCCGCCTGGCACGCAGGAGGAATGGCCCTCGTGAAAGCGCGCCCGAGGTTGCGCACCGCGCTGGCGCCGGCCGCCCCGAAGTCGCCCTGGCCGGCCTCGCCCGCGCCGTCGCTCGTCCGCGGGGTGGCGGAGCGCGCCGTGTCGCCGGCGGTCTCGTTCGCCGCGGGCTCCCGGCGCTCGTCTGCGGGCCGAGACGCTGCCCTGGGTCGAGGCCCCGTCTTCGGCCGAGGCGCCGCCTGGACGCGCGGCGCGGCCGTCGCGGGCGGCGGCGGCTCGCCGCCCGCTGCGTGGCGCTCCGCGGGCGCTGGAGGCCGCGTGGCGTCTACGGGAGCGTGCGCCGCCGGGGCGCTCTCCGGTCCGGTGCGAGCGTCGACCGGGGGCGTTGAACCCCCGCTGCCTGGCAGCGCAGCGGTGGTCCCGGTCCAGAGATCGATGGGCTCGCGCTCCGCCGTGGGCACGGCGGAATCGCTCTCTGGCGTCTCCGGCGACAGCCGCGCGGACCCCCACGCGCCCAGGTGGACGAGCGCCGATACCAGGAGCGCCGGCAGCATCGCTCGTTGATCGCGCATCGGCTCGCACTCCGCGCCTGGGCCCGGTCGAAGGGGCCGCGACTCCCAGCACCTCGCTGAAGCTCGTTGCCCGTGGCCCGTGGTTCTGCCAGACAGCATCGCGTCTGCAACGTTCCCGAGCGCGCCTTGAAGCTCCTCGCCCTCTCGACATCGACCCCGCGCGGCAGCGTCGCGCTCCTGGACGCAGCGGACCTGGACGGTTCCGCCGAGGCGGCCGCGCCTCGAGGCGGCGCCCTCTCCGGCGGTGAGCGCGCGGCGGCGTCGGGCGCAGGCGCACGCCTGCTCGCCGCGACGACGTACGCTGACCTGCACGGGCACGCGGAGCGCATCTTCGGCGCCATCGACGAGGTGCTCGCCGCGGCAGGCATCCCGGCCGCGGCGATCGAGGCGCTCGGCTGCGACGTGGGGCCCGGCTCGTTCACCGGGGTCCGTGTGGCGGTGGCGGCGGCCAAGGGCGTCGCGCTGGCGCTCGATGTCCCGGTCGCTGGCGTCACGTCGCTCGAGGCGATGGCCGCCGCCGCCTTCGCCGGAGGCGCGGCGGCCCCCGGCGACCTGCTGGTCCCGCTGATCGACGCCAAGAAGGGGGAGGTCTTCCTCGCCGCCTTCGACCGGCCCGCAGGGGCGCCGGAGATGTCGCCGCGACACCTGCCGCGCGACGCGGCCTTCGACGCGGTGGCATCGCTCGCCGCGGGGCGTCGGATCGTCGTCGTCGGCGCGGTCGCTGGGGAGATCGAGGCGCTCCGGCCGCTCGCAGTCCGGGGCGAGGCGCTCGATTTCCCCGACGCCGCATTCATCGGGCGCCTTGCGATCGACCGGCTCCGGGCCGCCGCTGCGGGCGGAGAGCGCGGGCGAGCGGCCGCCGAGCACGACCCGGCGCTCCTCGAGCCGCTCTATGTGCGCGCGCCGGACGCGAAGCCAGCCGAGCTGGGATACACTGCGCCCCGATGACCAGCTCGTCTGAAGGGGACGGCGTCGCATCCGACGCGGAGGGCGAGGCCTCGGGCCCCGGCGACGCGGAGCGCGCGCCGCTGCCCGCCGCCGCGGCGGCGCCTGCGCGTCCTCGCTCCAGCCCCCCTGCAGCGCTCGATGCGCCCGACGAGCTCGCCGCCCACGTGGAGCCGGTGGACTCGGCGCCTGATCTCGAGCGGCTCCGCGCTCGGTTCGGCCGCCCGTTCGAGGCGGGCGACGTCATCTTCCGCGAGGGCGAGCCCGGGACCGAGGCGTATCTCCTGGAGGAGGGGCGGATCCGGCTCATCAAGAAGGTCCGCGGCGCCGAGCGCAGCCTGATGGTCCTGAAGCCCGGCGACCTGTTCGGCGAGTCCGCGCTCCTCGGCGGCGCGGCGCGCTGGTCGACGGCGATCGCGCTGTCCCGCGGCGTCGCGCTCGCGCTCGATCACGGCACGCTGCAGAACCTCGTCGAGCGCAACCCGGCCGTCGCCCTGCGCATCATCAAGCAGCTCGTGGGTCGGCTCCGCGACGCGGAGGACCAGATCGAGATCATGATGCTCAACGACACGCAATCGAAGGTGGTGAACGCGCTGCTCAAGCTCGCGCAGCAGTCGCGCGCCGCGAGCGGCACCTCCTCGAACGGCGCCTCGTTCGCGATCTCGCCGATGGAGCTGTCCACCCGCGTCGGTCTCGACGTGGATACCGTGAAGCGCGCGGTGCAGCAGCTCCGCGAGGGCCAGTACCTGCGCGTCGCCGACGAGCGCCTCGAGATCCCCGACATCGACGCTCTGCGGCGACTGTTCAGCCTACTCGGCGTCAAGGACGAGATCCGTGGCGAACAGTGACGGCCAGGAATGGCCTGCTCCGTCATCCTAAGTCGACCTGACATCTGCTGGAAGCGGAATCGCGATCACGAGGACGCGCCGCGTCTTCAGGGCAGATTCGCGGGTTGACGTGACCAGCGGCCTGGTTTACTCAGGGGTCCCCGCAGGGCAGTCGACCTCCCGCCCTGACGTGTTGCCGCGCTGCGGCATTGCTCAGCAGCGGATTCAAGATCGCACATGACATCGCAGCGACACATGACAGCAGCGACCCGCGCGGGGTGCATCCGCGGCGCGGCTGTTGTCTCGTCGCTCTGCTCGCTGTTGTCGGTTGCGTCAGTGGCGTCGGTTGCGTCGGTTGCGTCGTTCACGCTCGCGGCGTGCGGCGGCGCGCAGCCTGGGGCGCAGGCGGACGAGACGCGGTCGATCGCGGAGTATGACCTCGCGCGCGATGCGTTCCAGCACGGCCGCCTGCGCGAGGCGCTCGCGCACATCGAGCAGGCGCTCGCGCTCGACGAGGACAACGCGGAGGCGGCCTATCTCGGCGCCCTGCTCCTGCTCGGCTTCTGCGCGGGCGACGCTCAGTCGAGCGACTGCCGCTTCGACAGCGCCGAGAAGATGGCGCGGCGGGCCCTCGAGGCGAACCCCGAGATGCGGGACGCGAAGAACGCGCTGGGGGTCATCCTCGTGCACCAGCGGCGCTACGACGAGGCGATCACGGTGCTCAAGCCGCTCACCGAGGACATCCTCTACGCTTCGCCGGAGAAGTCGTGGGGCAACCTGGGCTGGGCGTACCTGCTCAAGGGCAGCAACGACGAGGCGATCGACGCGCTACGCCGCGCCGTCGCGGCGCAGCCGCTCTTCTGCGTTGGGCAGTACCGGCTCGGCCTCGCCTATGAGAAGCGGGGCGAGCTCGATCTGGCGCGCGAAGCGTTCACCAGGGCGGTCGAGACCGACCAGCCGGAGTGCCGGCGGCTGCAGGACGCGTTTGACGCGCGCGCCCGCGTCGCCGAGAAGAGGGGGCTTGTGGACGACGCGCGCGCCGATCTCGAGCGGTGCCGCGAGATCGATGAGAGGACGGCGGTAGGGCAGCGCTGCGCTGCACAGTTACAGACGTTGCAATAAACCCTCGGCGCCGCTCTCTCCGAGAAGGATGTCGGGGCGCGATGAGGGGTTGAGCAACGGTTCTCGGGGTGAGTAGAGTGACGACCGAATGACGATGGGTGGAATGGGATGGAGTCGATCGGACGCTACCTGAGACGCACGCGTGAGGCCCGAGCCATGAGCGTGGAGGAGGTCGCCCGCGCCACGCGCATCCCCGTGATCTCCATCGAACGGATCGAGGCAGATCACTTCGATGACCTGCCCGGCGAGGTGTTCGTTCGCGGGTTCCTGAAGGCGTATGCCCGCGCCGTCTCGCTCCCGATGGAGGAGGTGCTGGCCCGGTACACGGCGAGCCGCCGGATCGCGCTTGTGACGCCGCTGCCGATCGCAGCGCCCGCGCGCCGCACCCAGAGCAGGCGGTTCGGGGTCGCGATCGCGTTCGTGTTGCTGCTCATCCTGTTCACGCTGGCGCTCAGCATCGTGCTTCGACCCCGCGGCCATGACATGCCGCCGGAGCTGTCGGAGGGCACCCTCTCGCGGGCTCGTACCGCCCTCTCGACCTGAGGGCCAAATTTTCGCCGCGCGCTCGCCGCGGCTCGCGCTGCAACCCGCCGTCCCCTTCCAACACCTGCCATGCCCCGATCCGTTCGCCCGCGGACGGAGCGGCTCCGCACCGAGGCGCTCCTGGTCCGGCGTGTCCCCTTCGGTGAAGCCGATCTCCTGGTCGGGCTCTTCACCGAGCAGGGCGGGCTCCTCTCTGCCACCGCGCGCGGCGCGCGCCGCTCGACGAAGCGCTTCCCGGCGCTCGAGCCGATGCACCTGCTCCGCGTGACCCTGGAGATCCGCCCCGGCGCCGAGCTGGCGCAGCTCACCGAGGCCGCGATCGAGCGCCCGCGCCTGCGGCTCGCGGGGGATCTCGGGCGCCTCGAGGTGGCCGGACGCGCGCTGCGCTGGGTGCGCGAGATCGCGCCGCCGCACACCGCCGAGCGCGCGGCGTGGCAGGAGCTGAACCAGCTCCTCGACCGCCTCGACGAGGTGTCCCCGGCGCCCCCGCAGGCGCTGCTGGCGGAGACCGGCCTGCGCCTGCTGGCCGCCTTCGGCTGGGGTCTCGAGCTCGCGCAGTGCGTCCGGTGCGGGCGCGCTTGCGACGCGACGCAGTCCGCCCAGGTCGACCCGGCGCGCGGCGGCCTCGTGTGCCGGGCGTGCGGCGGCGGCCCTCTCCTGCTGCGGCCGGAGCCGCGGGAGCGCCTGCTCGCCGCGATGCTCGGCGGTACCCCGATCCCGGACGAGGACGTCCCGATCGCGCTCGATCTGGTGGAGGGCGCGCTCACCGCGCACGCGAGCGGCGGCTAGGGTCTCAGGCCACGGCTTTCCAGAAGCGGCTCACCGCGCGCGGCGCGTCCGGAGGCCCCTCGATCTCCACGTACGGCCTGCCGGGCGCGGTGCGCGGGAACGAGAAGCTGCCGGTGTTCGCGTACCCGTCGCCGAGCGCTTCGCGGTGCGTGTGACCGAAGACGACCAGCTTCGCGCCGGTCGTCCTCGCCACGTGGCCGGCGCTCTCGGCCAGCCGCTCCGCGACCGTTCCGGCGTAGCGGTTGTGTCCGTTCGCCCAGCTCACGCCCATCAGCAGCGCGCCCAGCCCGAGCGCCGCGGCGCCGGTCCCCCGCGCGCGCAGCCCGAGCGCCGCGAGCCCGGCGCCCATCGACAGCGTCGCGATCACGCGATCGAAGTACAGCCGCGTGAACGTGCTCGCCGCGCTCTCGAGCGTCGGCGTCGCCGCGAGCCCGAGGAGCTCGTCGGCCATCGCGCGCGGCACCCCGAGCTCGTGCGCGAAGCGCTCGACGACCGCGGCCCCCACCGTCGCTTCGCCTCGCGCGCGGTAGAGCGGCCCGCTCTTCAACATCGCGCCGATCGCCGCGTGGAAGTAGCGGTAGATGACGTGGGGCGCGCGGGGGCCGTACCAGGTGAACGCCGAGACGAACAGGCTGAGCGGCGTCTGGTCGTTCGCCTGCAGGTAGCGGTGCGCTCCGGTCGGCGCGATGAACTCCTCGACGAAGTGAACGCCGAGGCTGCGCTCGCCGACCACGAGCGGGTGAGCAGGGGCGTTGTCCGGATCGTACAGGTGCCCGTGCTCGATATGGATCGCCCCCTCGCGAAAGAACCAGGGCGTCGTCCGGATCCGCGACCGGGCCTCGCCGGTCGCCTCGAGCGCCTCCGCCAGCGCTTGCGGAAAGTCGGGCGCTCCGACCTCGGCGTCGTGATTGCCCCCCGCGAGCCAGAGCTCGCCGCCCCGGTCGAGGTGCTCGGCGAGCGCCGCCCGCGCGGTCGGGTGCGCGAAGAGCGCCTCGCGCAGCGCGCGCGGCCGCGGCATCCAGGGCGACTCGGAGGAGAGATCGAACAGATCGCCCGCGATCACGATGCGGGCTCCCGGATGGGCCGCCACGAACCGGGCGAGATCGGCGGTCACGTCGCCCGGCGTCTGGCGCACGAGATGGAGATCTGCGAGCACGACCGTGCGGCGCTGCGTCATGATCCTTCCTATTCACCACGTCCGTCCGGACGCTGCAACTCGTCGCCCGTCGCACGATCTCGCCAGGACGGGGGACCGCAACCCGACGAGCTCGGCCCTCCACGCCGCCGTCGCGGGCACGGCCCTCCTGGGCTCGACGCCCCCACCGCCGCGTCCCATGCAAGCAGGTATGGAAGGTTCGGCGCGGACGCGACCTTGGGCCCAGCGGGGGAGCGATGGACTGCTCGCGGAGATCACCCGCGCGCTGAAGGGCCAGGACATCGAGGCCCTCTCCCAGCTCTACGCCGAGGACGCGGTGATCGAGGAGGTGAGCAGCCGACATCCCCCGGCCCACCCCAACGTCACCACCGGGAGGCAGGCGATCCTGGAGCGGCTCAAGAACGAGCTCTTCCGCGATCCGGTCTCGGGCTGGGAGCGCCAGCTCGACGCGACGGAGATCCTGGACGGCATCGAGACCGACGACGGGCTGGCGTTCATGGAGGTGCGGGTCTACGCCGCGGGCGATCGGGTCTTCGCGCAGCACCTCGCCCGCAAGGAGAACGGGCTCATCGGCCACGATCGCGTCGTCGTCGTCTGGGACGCGGAGTGAGCCGCTGCCAGCGACCGGCGACGCTGCCACCGCGCGCCTGCGACGTTGGCGCTGCTCGCTCTCGGAGGCGATGTAGAGTGCCGCCGTGACCACCGCCGTCCTCCTCAGCTGCCACGGCACCGTCGAGCGGCTCGACGATCTGCCCGCGTTCCTCTCCAACATCCGCCGCGGCCGGCCGGCCCCGCCGGAGCTGATCGAGGAGGTGCGGCGCCGCTTCCAGAGGATCGGCGGCTCGCCGCTGCTGCGCCTCACGCAGGCCCAGGCGGACGCGCTCGCCGCGCGGCTCGGTCTCCCGGTCGCGATCGCGGGGCGTCTCTGGCACCCGTATCCCGAGGAGGTGCTCGGATCGCTCCACGGAAGCGGCGTGCGGCGCATCATCTCGCTGCCGCTCGCGCCGCAGTCCGTCGACGTCTACCACGCCGTGGTCCGCGACGCGGCCGCCAGGCAAGGCGGCATGGAGGTCCGGTGCGTGCCGGCGTGGGGGCTCGAGTCGGCGCTGATCGACGCCTTCGTCGAGGTGATCGACGAGGCGCTCGCGCGCTTCCCCGAGGAGAGCCGGGCGAAGGTGGCGGTGATCCTCTCGGCCCACAGCCTGCCGCAGCGGATCCTCTCCGCGGGCGATCCGTACGAGCGCCAGTTCCGCGCGATGGCCGCCGAGGTGGAGCGCCGCGTCGCCTCCCGGGGCAACCCGGTGCTCGTCGCCTTCCAGAGCCAGGGCATGACCGGTGACGCCTGGCTCGGCCCGGATCTCCGGTCGACGTTCGAGGCGCTCGCCGCGCGCGGCGCGCGCGAGGCGCTCATCGCGCCGATCGGCTTCGTCGCGGATCACGTCGAGACCCTCTACGATCTCGACGTGGAGGCGCACGTCGTCGCGCGGGACGCAGGCCTCGCTCGCCTGGAGCGGGCGCCGGCCGTGAACGCGCGGCCGCGCTTCATCGACGCCCTGGAGGCGCTCGTCCGGCGCGAGCTCGGGACGGCCGCGCCGTAGGCGGGCCTGCGCCGGCTCAGCGGCCTGCGCCTCTGCTCCTGCGCGGGAGCCTCGCGACGGCCGCGTTTCAGCGGCCTGCGCTTCTGCTCCTGCGCGGGAGCCTCGCGATGGCCGCGTTGAGCAGCCCGGGGGCGTGCCTCGCGAGGGACACCCCGAGCTTCGCGTGGCCGGTGACGATCGCCTCGGCGCGGCGCGCGACGATGGCGTCCATGATCTGCCGTGCCGCCGCCTTCGTCGGCATGACGAGCCAGCGCGGCACCGGCTCCGGGGCGCCGTCGCGGAGCTTGCCCGCGTTGTCGATACGACGGATTTCGCTCTCGATGAACCCCGGCGCGATGTGCGTGACCGCCACGCCCTCGGCGTGGAGCTCGCCGCGCAGTGTCTCGGCGAGGGCGCGCACCGCGAACTTGCTCATGGTGTAGGCGCCCATCGTGGGGAACGCGACGTAGCCGCTCGCGCTGCCGATGAGCGCGACGCCGCCGCGCGATCGCTTGAGCTCCGGCAGCGCGGCCTTCACGGTGCGCAGCGCGCCGAAGACGTTCGTCTCGAGCTGCCGTCGGAAGTCGTCGAGCGAGAGGTCCTCGACGCGGCCCGTCACGCCGAACCCGGCGTTCGCGATGGCGATGTCGAGGCGCCCGAACGCCACGCGCGCCTGCTCGACGGCGCGCTCCACGTCGCCGTCGCGCGTGACGTCGCACTGGGCCGCGATCGCCTCGCCGCCGGACGCCCGGACCTCGCTCGCGAGCGCCTCGAGTCGCTCGGTCCGCCGCGCCGCGAGGACGACCCGGCCGCCGCGCCGGGCGACCTCCCGCGCGAGCGCCTCGCCGATGCCCGACGACGCGCCCGTGATCAGAACGACCTGCCCTGCGAGCCTGCTTGCCATGGTTCCCCGCATACCACGATCGCGCGGGAGCGAGCCCTGGCGCGCCCTCGGCCGCTCGCTCATGCTCGGCCCTCCTCCTCTCGGCTAGGATGGCCTTGCCCGGCTCGACCGGGCGCCGCCTTTCCAGCAGCCAACTCCGAGTGAACCCGCACGGTTACGTGCGGGTTCATCCGACTGCGAACGATGGCGCACGGTTGTGCACGGGGTCCCATGCGAAGCCACTCGATCCGCCGCTCTCTCGCCGCTCTCCTCGTTGCCGCCGCCTGCGCGGCCCAGGCTCCTGCGTCCGCCGAGCCGCCTTCCTCGCTCGCGCGCGCGGAGGCGCTCCTCGCGCAAGGCGACTACGCGGGCGCCGAGAAGGTCGTCCTCGCCCTCCAGGGCGGGACGGAGCGCGCCGGGGCGCTGCTCACGAAGGCGCGGATCGAGCTGCTCACCGGCCGTTACGACGACGCGGCGAAGACGGCGAAGGCGGCCGCCGCGCTCGGCAAGGAGGCGAGGATCGCCGCCGCGCCGCTCCGGGCCGAGGCGCTCGCGCGCCGCGGGAAGATGGCCGAGGCGATCGCGGCGGCGCGCGAGGTCGAGCGGGAGGACGAGGCCCGCCGCGCGCGGCTCCTGCTCGGCGAGCTCCTGATCCGATCGGGCAAGCGCGGCGAGGCGCGCGCGCCGCTGATGACGATCATCGACGACTACAACGACGACAAGATCACCGCGGACGACGCGGAGGGGCTGTCCCTGGTCGGGCGCGCGGCGCACCTGCTCCGGAGCGCGCGCGACGCGAACGACGCGTTCAACGCGGCCGAGAAGGTCGGGGGCAAGCAGCGGGTCGAGACGTTGCTCTGGCGGGCCGAGCTGTTCCTCGACAAGTACGACCCCGGCCACGCCGGGCAGGTGCTGAAGGAGGCGCTCAAGCTCGCCCCGAAGGACCCGGTGGCCCGCGTCGCGATGGCGCGGGTTAAGCTCGACAGCGCGCTGGACTTCGGCGGCGCCGACAGCGAGATCGCGCAGGCGCTCTCGGTGAACCCGAACCTCGCGCAGGCCTATTTCGTGCGCGCCGGGCTCGCGCTTCGCGACATGGACATCGGCGCCGCGGACGCCGCCGCGGACCGCGGGCTCAAGGTGAACCCGAGCGACCTGGAGCTGCTCTCGATCAAGGCGGCGGGCCGCTTCCTCGCCGACGACGCGGCCGGCTTCGAGGCCCTCAAGGCGAAGGTGCTCGGCCTGAACCCGGAGTTCTCGCGGTTCTTCCAGATCGTCGGCGAGTTCGCGGAGTGGGAGCACCGCTACGACGACATCGTCAAGATGATGGGGGAGGCGGCGCAGGTCGATCCGAACGACGCGAAGGCGTACGCCACGCTCGGGCTGAACCTGATCCGCGCCGGCGACGAGAAGGGCGGCCTCCAGGCGCTCCAGAAGGCGTGGGACAAGGACCGCTTCAACGTGCGGGTCTTCAACACGCTGAACCTCTTCGAGAAGGACATCGCTACCCAGTATGTGACCGTGGAGGGACAGACGTTCCGCGTCCGCTACCACAAGCAAGAGCGGGCGATCCTGGAGCGGTACGTGCCGCGGATGCTCGAGGAGGCCTGGGGCTCGATGGTGAAGCGCTACGGCTTCACGCCGAAGGTGCCGGTCTCGATCGAGCTCTACGCGTCGACGGAGAACTTCAGCGTCAGGACGAGCGGCCTGCCCAACGTGGGCATCCAGGGCGTCTGCTTCGGCCAGACGCTCGCCGCGCTGAGCCCGGCGGCGGCGGAGTTCAACTGGGGGAACGTGCTGTGGCACGAGCTCGGGCACGTCTTCGCGATCCAGCTCTCGAAGAACCACGTCCCGCGCTGGTTCACCGAGGGGCTCAGCGAGTACGAGACGATCGTGCGGCGGCCGGAGTGGCACCGCGAGGAGGATCCGGCGCTGTTCGCCGCCCTGAAGGGCGGGAGGATCCCGGGGGTCGAGGGGTTCAACCGGGCCTTCACGCACGTCGACGACATCGAGGACGTGACGATGGCCTACTTCGCGGCGAGCCAGATCGTGGTCTTCATGGTCGAGGAGTTCGGCTTCCCGAAGGTCGTGTCGATGCTGCCCCGGTGGGCCGCGGGCAAGCGGACGCCCGACGTCGTGAAGGAGTCGCTCGGCATCGGCGCCGAGGAGCTGGATCGGCGCTTCCGCGCGTGGCTGAAGCCCCGCCTCGAGCGCTACGAGAAGCAGTACGTCCCCGACCTGCAGGCGCCGCCGCTCGACGAGGCGCGCAAGGCAGCGGCGCGCGCGCCGAAGGACGCGAAGCGGCTCGTCGAGCTCGCGCTGGCGCTGGAGAAGGACGGGCAGCGACAGGAGGCGGAGGCGGTGCTCGCCGAGGCGCTCCGGGTGGACCCGAAGCAGCCCGACGCGAGCTACCTCAAGGTGCGCGCGGCGTTCGCCGAGAAGAAGCCCGACGAGGCGGCGAGGCTGCTGAGCAAGATGATCGCCGACGGCCACGACGGCTACGTCGTGCGGATGAAGCTGGCCGATCTCGCCGAGCTGAAGAAGGACGCGGCGAGGATGAAGGCGAACCTCGAGGCGGCGTCGCGCCTGGATCCCACGCAGGCCGAGCCGCTCCAGGGCCTCTGCGACCTCGCGCGCCGGCAGAAGGACGCGGCGGGCGAGCTCTCGGCGCTGCGCCGGCTCGCGCTCCTCGATCAGCACGATCGCCGGGTCTGGCGTCGGCTCCTCCGGCTGCTCGTGGAGCGCGGCGCGTGGGAGGAGGCGCGCAAGGTCGGCGAGAGCGCGATCTACGTCGACGTGGCGAACCCGGAGATCCACCGGCTCTATGCGCGAGCGCTGGCGCGCACGGGGCGGCATGTCTCGGCGGTCTACGAGCTGAACAGCGCGCTCCTGTCCGGGCCGAAGGCCGGGGACGCGGCCGAGATCTACGGGGAGCTCGCCAAGGCGTACGCGAAGATGAAGCGGGACGACTACGCGAAGCAGGCGCTGGAGTATCAGAAGGCGATGAGGGGCGCGTCGCCGCCCGCGCCGCGGGCGATGCCGGACTGAGGTGATCGACAGCGCGGCCGTCGCGCCGTCGAGACCTGGGGGGCAGCTGGCTGCCCTCGGGGGACCGGAAACGGTCTGGGGGAGGCAGCTGGCTGCCCTCGGCGGACCGGAAACGATCTCGTCTGCCGTGTAGCCGCCAGGGCTACTCGTCCTCGGCCTCTGCCTTGTCCCCGCGCAACCCGAGCGCCTTGCACTTCTTGTAGAGGTGGCTCCGCTCGAGCCCGAGCCCCCGCGCCGTCGCGGCCATCTGCCCTCCGTGATGGACGAGCGCCTCCTCCAGGATGGTCCGCTCCGCCTCCTCCGCGAGCACCCGGAACGGCACCCCCGGCCGGAAGATTCCGCCCTTCATCGCGGCCTGCTGCCCTCCGAGGCAGACCTTCACGTCGCCCTCGTCGATCGTCTCATCGGGCGTCAGGATCACCAGCCGCTCGATGATGTTGCGCAGCTCCCGCACGTTCCCCGGGAAGCTGTAGGCGACGAGCATCCTCATCCCGCCCTCCGTGAACGCCATCCCGGGCCGATCGTTCGCCTGCGTCGCGATCGCGAGGAAATGCCGCGCGAGCTGCGGCACGTCCTCGCGCCGCGCCCGGAGCGGCGGCAGCGACAGCGGCAGCACGTTCAGCCGGTCGTGGAGGTCCGGCCGGAACTGCCCCTCGCGGCACGCGGCCTCGATGTCGCGGTTCGTCGCCGCCACCACGCGCACGTCGACCTTGAGCGTCTCGTTCCCGCCCACGCGCTCGATCTCGCGCTCCTGCAGCACCCTGAGCAGCTTCGCCTGCATCGCGAGCGGCATGTCCCCGACCTCGTCGAGGAACAGCGTTCCGCCGCTCGCGCGCTCGAACTTCCCTCGTCGCTGCTTCGTCGCGCCCGTGAACGCCCCCGCCTCGTGGCCGAACATCTCGCTCTCGATGAGCTCGCTCGGGACCGCGGCGCAGTTCATCTTCTCCAGCGGTCCGCGCGCCCGCTTCGACGCGCCGTGGATCGCGCGCGCGACGAGCTCCTTCCCGGTGCCGCGCTCGCCCGTCACGAACACCGTCGCGGTCGCCTTCGCCGCGCGCGCGATCTGCTCGCGCAGATCGAGCATCGCGCGGCTCTCCCCGATGAGCTCGCCCACCTGGCCGGTCTGCGTCCGGAGCGCCTTCGCCTCGGCCTCGGCGCGGATGAGGCGCAGGGTGTTCTCGAGCACGAGCAGCAGCCGATCGGTCGACAGCGGCTTCTCCAGGAAGTCGATCGCGCCGAGCCGCGTCGCGCGGACGGCGGCGTCGACGGTCGCGTGGCCGCTCATCATCACGACCGGCAGCTCCGAGCCCGCAGCGCGTATCCGCTTGAGCAGCTCTACGCCGTCGCCGTCGGGCAGCGAGACGTCGAAGAGCGCGATGTCATAGCTCCGCTTCGCGAGCTTCTCCTCGGCCACCCCGACGCCGCCGGCGACGTCGACCGTGTAGCCCTCGAGCGACAGGGCCTTCTGGAGTGTCGTCAAGATCGCCCGCTCGTCGTCGAGCACCAGCACATGTCCGCGCGGCATGCTTGCCACCGTAGCGCGGAACCGCCGTGGCCGACGCCCGCCGCGCCTCCGCCGTCCGGCGTGGAGAAATGGGCTCCGGCGCGCGTGCGCTATGGTACCTTGGCGTAGAATGTCTGCCGACGGTCCCGTGACGGCGGAAGGAGATCTGGAGCGGACGCCGTTCGCTCACCTCTTCGTCTATGCCGTCGATCATCGGCTGACCGGCGCGCTCATCCTGCTGGAGCCCACGGGCGCCGAGCACACCCTGCGGATCGTCCGGGGGTCCCCGGTCAAGCTCCGTCCGAGCGACGACTACGCCCGGCTCGGAGAGATCCTGCTCGAGGAGGGGGTGATCTCCGCGGAGATCCTGAGGGACGCGCTCGCGACCAGGGGCCTCCTGGGCGACGTGCTGCTGCTGTCGGGGTGCCTCGACGCCCCGACCATCGACTGGCTCGCCCAGGTCCAGTTCGTGCGGCGGATGGTGCGCCTCTTCGACCTGCCTCCGGAGACGAAGTACCGCTACTTCAACGGCCTCGACGTGCTCGCCGACTGGGGGGGCGATCCGGCGAAGGTCGATCCGCTCGCGCTCCTCTGGGCAGGGCTGCGCGACCACGGCGAGCGCTCGACGCGGCTAGAGCGGACCCTGGAGCGGATCGGGTCGGTGCCCCTCCGCCTGCACCCCGCCCTCGAGCCGGGTCGCTTCGGTTTCGGCGAGAGCGAGCTCGCCGTGCTCGACGTGCTCCAGAGCAGCGCCACGCCCTCGCTCGCGGCGCTCGTCCGGTCCGGGATCGCGCCGGAGCCGACCGTGCGCAAGCTCATCTACGCCCTGGCCATCACCCGTTATCTCGATTTCGGGAAGGGCATCCCGGTGAGCGCGGAGCCCTCGTCGAGCGTGCCGCCCGCCAGCGCGGCGAGCCTGTCGCTCGGGCGCATGCAGCTCCGCGCCACCGTGCATCGCGTGGGCGCCGCCGCGCCGGATCCGGCCGGCGACGGCGAGCGTGCGCCGGTGCTCGGTCGAGGTCGCCGCCGCGATCGCTTGTCGTCGGAGCCGTCGCCCGTGTCCGTCGTGGCGGGAGCGTCTCCGCTCACCGGAGGCTCGCTCTCCGCCGCGGTCGCAGCCGAGCTCGCCAGCGCCGCCGGAATCGACGGCGGCCGCGCGGCGCGCGAGCCCTCCGGCGCCGACAGGGGTCCCGGCGCCGACAGGGGGCGCGAAGCGTGGGGCTCGCCCGCTCCGACCGACGAGGGCGCCTCCGGCGGCTCGCCGGTGACCGAGGACCCCTGACGACAGCTGCCCGCGGCGGAGCACCAGGCCAGACGAGGCCGCGCCGTGCTGGAAGGCGCGCTCGCGTTTCTTTATAGGCCGCCGAGCGATGCAGAGGTCCGCGCAACACCGGCTCCCCGCTCAGGTTCACCTCCCCTCCGGCACTGTGGCGCACCTGTCGGACGCCGCCGCGCGCGCCCAGGCCGAGACCGTCTTCGGCGCTCCCGGCGGACGCGGCGGCGACGAGCGTTCCTCCGTCGGCAGGTGCGCGCGCGACGTGCAGGTCCTCGCGGGCCCGTCGGTCCTGGCCGACGCGCGCGGCGCGCCGCTGGATCCGCTCGACCTGCCGCTCGCCGACGCCCATGTCCTGCGCGCGCTCCTCGCGTCGGCCGGCGTCGTCCCCGAGGAGCCGGGCGCGTACACCTGCGAGAACTGCGGCGCCCCGTTCGAGGTCGCCCCGTCGAGCCTGCTCGAGATCGGGCCCTTCACCGACGGCGAGCTCGATGACCCCGAGCTCGATCGCCCGTTCGGTTTCGACGTGGTGCACCCGATCCCGGCGTTGCGCGTGGGTCGCGCCGTCTGCCGCGGCGTGCGGTTCGCCGAGCGGACCGTCGAGGAGGCGATGCCGCTGCTGCGCCTGTCCGGCGAGGGCGCGCTCCGCATCACGCCGTCGCTGGTCGTGGCCATGGGGATCGCGGCGCTCGGCCGCGAGCGGCGCGCCCCGGTGATCGCCGACGCGCTCGTCAGGGCTCCGGACGAGGCGTGGGCGGCGATCGTCGACCTCTACCACGAGGCGCGTTACCCCGCGCGGCTCGTCGCGGTCCACCGCTGCCAGGGCTGCGGCGCCCGCAACGATCTCGATGTGCCTCTCGAGCGCGAGCTCGCGCGCGCGCCGCTCCGCGCTCCCGACGCAGGCGCGGACGATGCCGCGGAGCCCGGCGCCGGGGCGGGGAGCGCGGGCGCCTTCCCGGATCTCGACGCCTTCGAGGCGCGCGTTCGCGCGGCGGCCGAGCGCATCTACAAGGCCCGCGGCGTGCGGAACATCGATCTCTTCATCGATGCGGGGGTGCCGGCCTGCGACGACGGAGGCGAGCCGCTGCTCGGCTGCTACACGCCCGGGACGCCCGCGGACGAGCTCGGGATCGCCCGCCCTCCGGAGATCCGGATCTTCTACCGGACGTTTCGATCGGAAGTCCGAGATGACCCCGGGTTCGACGTCGACGCCGAGATCACCGAGACGATCGATCACGAGGTGATCCACCACCTGCACCACCTGGCCGGCAGCGATCCGGTCGACGACGAGGAGCATGCGCAGATCGAGCGCGAGCAGCTGCGCCGGATCGGCCACGCCGAAGCCGCGCGGCGCGCGCGGCGCGGCGTCCTGTCGGACCTCGCCGGCTTCGCGCGCGCGACGTGGCCGGCCTGGTTGATCGCGGCCGTTGGGACGGCCATCGCGTGGTGTGAGGGCGGAGGCTGACGCTCCCGCTCCGGGCGGCGCGAGCGCGGCCGTGCGCTCGCCGCTTTCTTCGAAGCGGAGGGATGAGCTGTTTATACTGCGGGGGCAGCACGAAGATGTGCCGGGGAATACCGGCTCCTCGCGCGCCGCTGTGCTCCTGCCGAGGATCGTGAAGACGAAGAGCTCGCCGGCCGTCAGGGCCGGGTCCACCAAAGCGCCCCGTCCAGCCAAGCGGGATGGCGATGTGCAGAACCGCCGGGGAAGCCCCGATGCGGTCGAGAAGCGCCGTGCGGCGCGCCGGTTCAACGAGCTGCTCCTGGGCGGCGGCGGACGCGCCGGGGACGGCCGCACCGAGCGCCGGCGCCGGCGCCTGCTCGCGGAGCTGGCCGAGGGCGTCGCGCGGCGCGGCAAGCGGGCGCTCAAGCCGATCGACGTGCTGTCGCGGGTCGAGGAGCTCCTCGAGCTGGGCGAGCCGCTCGCCTCGATCCGCAAGGCATACCCGCCGCCGCCCCCGGTCGAGGTGACCGCCGAGCTCGTCGAGGGCCTGCGGCACCTCCACCGCGCCTACGGCTTCTCCGCGGACGTGTACCGGTTCGTCGGGCTCGACGCGCACGCCCTGCGGAAGGCGGGCGTGCTGCGGAGCGGCGAGCGCGGAGCGCAGGGCGGCGTGTCCGCCGAGACAGCGCGCCGCGGCGCGGCTTGACCCTGCCCGCCGGCGCGGGGATAACCCGCTCCGATGCGCGCGAGAACGGTGAAGCTCTCCCTCGCCGCGGCCGCCGTGGCGGCCGTGTGCGCGGCGTCGACCGGCCTGTCGCTCCGCGCGCAGGCCCAGCCAGCGGCCGGCGCCGCGGCCGACGCGGTGGTGGCGCGCGTCGGCGACAGGGTGATCACGGCGCCGGAGGTCGAGCGCAGGATCGCGCAGATCCCGCCGTTTCAGCTCCAGAGCCTCGGGCGTACCCCGGAAGAGATCCGGAAGAACTTCGTGAGTCAGGTCCTCGTGCGGGAGCTGCTCCTCGTCCAGGGGGCCGCCGCGCAGAAGCTCACCGAGCGCGCCGACGTGCAGGATCGCATCCGCGGCGTCCTGCGCGCCGCGCTGCTGCAGCGGATCCAGGCGGAGGCGGCCTCGAGCTCCCCGGTGACGGACGAGGAGATCCGCGCCTACTACGAGGCCCACCGCGACAAGTTCAGCTCCCCGGCGATGGTGGCGCTCTGGCGCATCCTCGTCGCGACGCGCGAGGAGGCCGAGGCGATCCTGGCCGAGCTCAAGAAGGACCCGTCGCCCCAGCGGTTCAAGGACATCGCGCGCGAGAAGTCGCTCGACAAGGCGACCAGCATGCGCGGCGGCGATCTCGGCTTCGTGACGTCCGACGGCACCACGACCGAGCCGGGGCTCAAGGTCGCCCCGGGGCTCCTGGAGGCCGTCGCCCGGGTGAAGGACGCGGAGCTCGTGCCCGAGCCGGTGCCGGAGGGCGATCGCTTCGCCGTGCTGTGGCGGCGGCAGAGCAGGAGGCCCGTGAGCCGCTCGCTGGAGCAGGAAGCGCCGTCGATCCGCCAGATCCTCGCGCATGGCAAGGCAGAGGCGCAGCTGAAGCAGCTCCTCGATCGCCTGCGGGCGCAGGACGTATCGGGTCACGCGCCCGAACTCGTCGACCTCCTCGACGTCACCTCGACGGGCGATCTGCAGCCGCTGAAGCGCCCGGGCACCCTCGCGAGCAGCCGCCGCCCGGGCGCGCCCCCGCCTTCGCCCGTGCCGCGCAACGACATGCGCTGAGGACGGCGACCTCGCATGGAGGGCGGAGCCGACGCCCCCGGATCACCGCCGTCGATCGTGGGGTGAGCGTCAGTTCAAGGCGACGGCGAGCGCGATGGCGGCGAAGCCGGAGGCGATGGTGAGCGCGAGCGCGGCGAGGCTTCCGGCGCGCCGAGCGCGCTCTGCGGCGCCGGGGTGGAGCGCATAGACGCCGAGGAGCAGCGCTGTGGAGGCCTTGCCCGGCACCCGGAGCGAGGCCGACAGGGCCTGCTCGGCGCCCTTGACGCCGCCGGTGACGAGCATGACCAGCGCGCCGAGCGGGCCGGCCATGAGGTCCCAGCCGCACGCGTAGAGCCCGAAGCGGAGCGCGCGCCGTCGCTCTGGCCGCGCGCCTTGGCGGCGCGCGCCGAGGTCGAGCGCGGCTCCGTGCAAGGCGTGCGCGAGCACCATCCACACGGTGAGGCCGGGGACGCCGAGCGCGAGCCACTGGAGGGCGCTCGCGCGCGCGGCCGGGTTCCGGGCGAGCTCCAGCGTCAGGCCCGGCAGCGCCAGCGCGGCGATGGGCAGGAGCGCGACGATCATCGAGAGGATCGCGAGCGTCTCCGCCAGCAGGGCGAACCGCATGGCCGCCGAGATCGCGCCGTCGGGGATCGCCGCGAAGAACGTCTCGGCCCCCAGCGTGGTCGCCTTCGAGGTGGCCCAGAGCCGCGACCAGACCCCGTCGATCGGGCGCTCCCAGGGGATGATCGCGACGACCCCCGAGCCCTCGTCGCTTGCAGCGGAGCACCCGGCGCAATCGGGCTGGCCGCAGCACGCGCAGAGCACCGCTGCGGGGACGTCGAACACCTCGTCGTCCCGCGCGAGCTCACGGCGTACGCTGGCAGATCTTTTGGCCATTGCGCACCTTCGAGGAGCGGGCAGAGGCTACTCCCACCAAGGTTACGTCGCACGAGCTGGCCTGTCGACCCGAGATGCCCCTGAGCACGCTCTTCCTGCCTGGCTGCGCGGCGTGATCCTCGCGGATCGGGATCGGCGTCGCGCTCGGAGCGGAGAGCGTCGCGACGCTGGAGGTCGGCCATGGTTCACATGCGCTGCGCGCTCTGCGAGCTCAGTGCAGCACCTCGTCGCCCCGCCGCCGCCTTCCCGTGGGGAGGTCGTCGCTCCTTCCTCCGAAGAGCGCTGCGGTCACCAGCGCGAGGAGCGCGATCGCCCCGGTCGCGTAGAGCCCGTAGCCCCACGTGAAGCGGACTGGACGGAGCAGCGTGCTGGCCGGCGTGAACAGCAGGCGCATCGCGACGGTCGTGAGGGCGACCGCGGCGAGGAACGCGACGGCCACGCGGGCGCCGCGCATCTTGTGGATCGACCGCCGCGTCAGCACGAGCGGGATCATCACGAAGAACGCGACCGCGGGGGCCCACATCCACCCGAGCCTGCGCGCGAGCTCGAAGCCGCTGAGGTCGCGGAGCTCCGGGGCCGTCTCGTGGATCCACGGCGAGAAGAACGCCGCGAGGCCGAGGACGGCGAGCGCGAGCAGGACCCCCCTGCCGCGCCCGGCGTAGCTCCATGGGAGCGGCTCCATGTGCGGCGGAAGCGGCTCGTCGGGCTCCTCGTGGAGCGCGTCGTAGGAGGGGGGGAGCTTCGAGAGCGCCTCCAGCCGGAGGCCGCAGGCGGGGCAGGTGGGGGCCTCTCTTGCCTCGAACATCTCCCGGCAGAAGGGGCAGGCGTAAAGCCCGGTCATCGCGGCGGGAGGTATAGCGCACGGCGGGCGAGCGCGCGTCGAGCGGCGCGCGCGGGGCTGGGGTCCGCATTCCGGGGTTCCACCGGGGCGGGGCTTAGCTCATAGTTGCGCCTCATGGGCAAGCGTGATCGGCTCTCGGGCGATGAGATCGCCGGGTTCGTTGCTGCTCACCCGGGCTGGGCGCAGGCGGGCGAGCGGATTGAGCGGAGTTACTCGTTTCCGGATTACGGGGCCAGCGTGGGCTTCGTGATGCGGGTCGCCCTCCTGGCCGAGCGGCGCGACCATCACCCCGACATCGAGCTGTCGTGGGGCAAGGTGCGGGTCGCGTGGTCCACGCATGACGCTGGCGGTCTGACGGCGCTCGACCTAGAGCTGGCCGAGCTGACCGACCGTCTGAGCGCGGGCTGACTCCGCGCGTGGGCAAGGTGCTGGGGATGCTCCCGAGCGAGCTGCTGCAACGTCTGGATCTGGGGCTGGAGGGGGATCTGCCGCACCTCGAGGAGGCGCTGACGCACCCGAGCTTCTCGAACGAGCAGCGAGGCGGCCGGCGCGTGGACAACCAGCGCCTCGAGTTCCTGGGGGACGCCGTGCTCGGGCTCTGCGTGACGGAGCTCTTGATGGAGCGATTTCCAGGCGCGCGGGAGGGGGAGCTCTCGATGATGCGCTCGGCGCTTGTCAACACGGACGCGCTCGCGGCGTGGGCGCGAGGGATCGAGCTCGGCGCGGCGCTCCGGGTCGGACGCGGCGCTGAGGTCGCCGGGGAGCGCGACCAGACGAACGTGCTCGCCGACGCCGCCGAGGCGCTCGTCGCGGCCCTGTACCTCGATCGCGGCTTCGAGAGCGCCCGCGCGCTGAGCCGGAAGATCGTCGCGAGCCCGCTCGCCCAGCTCGCGAGCGGCAGCATGCTCGGGCGCGACGCGAAGAGCGAGCTGCAGGAGCGCGTGCAGGCGCGCGGCGCGGCGTCGCCGCGCTACCGGCTGATGGGCACGGAGGGGCCGGACCATGACCGCGCGTTCCTCGTCGCCGTGGAGGTCGATGGCAGGGTCATCGGCACCGGCCGGGGCCGGTCGAAGAAGCTCGCGGAGCAGGCGGCCGCGCGCGCCGCGCTCGTGGCGTGCGCCGCGCCGGAGCTCGCGACCGCATCCGATGAACGGATGCCCGCCGAGGCGCTGCAAGGCACGCCCGAGGGCAGGGGTGCCCCGCCTGCCGGCGGGGTATCCTCCGAGCAATCCGTGAACGACCGAGGACCCAGTCGATGATCCGTCACCTGTTTCTTGCCTTCACCTTCGCGCTCTGCTCGCTCTTCGTCGCGTTGCCGGCCTGGGCCGGGAGCTACCTGGACAGGGCGAGCCTGCTCCTCGCCGAGGCGCGCAGGGAAGGCGACATGCTGTTGCCGCGCACCCATGACAAGGAGCTCATCATGGTGGTGCACGCGCTCGCCGAGGCGCGCGCCCGGGTGGCGAGCAAGATGGAGTGCCCTGCCTCCGTCTCCAGGGCGCACCCGCATCTCCTGCTCGTGCTCGAGAACAGCGAGCGCGCGGCCGACGCGGCCGCTCAGGGCAACTTCAAGAAGTTCATGGAACACCTGACCGTGGCGCGGAACGAGGACCGAGCGTTCCGGGCGCTCCTCGCCGAGCTCGGCTATTCGCTGCCCGATCTGAGCTCGAAGCGCTGAGGCGGTGGAGCTCCGCCCGCGGGCCCTCGGCCCGCGCCGGTCGAGGCGGGCCTACGCTGGGGGAGCGGCGCCGCGCCGGAAGCGCCTGCCAGGCGTCCCGGCGGTGCGTGGCCTCAGAACACGGCGCCGAGATCGAGCGCCAGGGTCCACTGCGACGCGAGCTCGGCGAACTTGTTCTCGCCGTTGATCTCGTGGGTCGATCCCTGGTTCGCGTCCTCGGGGCTCACGACGTCGGTGATGAAGTGCGCGCCGAGCTTGACCATCTGGAACCGCAGCTGCGCGCCGAAATGGAGCCGGTGGCGTGTCATGCGCACGGCGTCGAACACGACGGTGTTGTTGAAGTCGGCCTGGGAGCCGCCGTCGCAAACCGGCTGACCGTCGTGGGGGAGCGTTTCGCCGTCCTGTCCCCGCACGGGGTTCGCGGGCGAATTCAGCCCGCCGAAGTTGCAGTAGTTCACGGCGTCGGTGTTCGGGGTGAGATCGATCAGCCCCGAGTCGCCGAAGATGTGGATCCACTGGTAGCCCGCGTACGGGGTGACGACGACCGTGCCGCCGATCGGCAGAGGCTTCGAGATCTGCGCGTCGAAGCCGGCGACCGTCAACTGGAACTCCTCGGTCCCGGTGACCGTCCGGACGCTGCCGCCGACGGCGAACTCCGGGAAGATTGCGGGGATCCCTCGGCGGAACCCCTCGAACAGCGCCCAGCGCACGTCGGCGCCCCCGCTCACGATGCTGGTGTTGGCCAGGAACCCGACCGCGCCGGTCAGCTCGAGCCCGAACGGAAAGCCCTTGCGCACCTTGAGGGAGTAGTGCTGCAGGAAGGAGTCCGGGCTCCGGTTCTCGATCGAGAAGTTCCCGCTCGACGGATCCTGCGGTCCCTGCGTGCCGCGCCGCCAGTAGTCCGCGTCGCTGTCAATCTTTGTGTAGTCGGCCTCGACGCCGATCTCGAAGCCGCCGTAGCCCGTGGTCCGCGCCGAGTGCATCGCCGACGGCGCCACCGCGAAGCCGTACTGCGCGATGAGCTTCGCGAACGCCGCGTCGTCGGTCTGGCAGCGCTGATAGCGCGACGCGGGGTTGTAGTAGACGCCATGGTCCGGCCCCACGAGGCGGCAGGGAACGGCCGCGGCACCGGCGCCCTGAGCCGGGTCGCGCACGAGCCGCGCGAGCGCCGGGTCCATGGAGTCTGCGGCGGCCAGCGAGGACGACGCGACCCCTGCGAGGGTAATAGCCGAGGCGATCCAGCACGATGCGCGCATTCCGTGTCTCCGAGGCGGGAGGCTACGTGTCCGCTCGTACAGCCGTCAAGCGAACAGAGGTACCTCGGCCGGTTCCGATCGCGTTTTGCGCGCTGCCGCGTGGGCCGGCACCCGATCGGGCGGCGGTGGCGAGCCAGGTCGCAGGCGCGATCCCCCGCTCGGGGGTTGCGGCGCGCGGGCGCGTCGCGGAAAGAGAGGACGTGCTCAATGATGGTCGCCCCCGGCTCCGCGCGGCGCCGCTCGATCCGCCGTTCCGGATCGTGCTGGTCGAGCCGGAGATCCCGCAGAACACAGGCAACATCGCGCGGCTCTCGGCTGCGACGCAGAGCCCCTTGCACCTGCTCGGGAGGCTGGGGTTCCGCATCGACGAGCGGAGCGTCCGCCGCGCGGGGCTCGATTACTGGCATCTGGTCACGCTCGAGCAGCACCTTGACATCGCCCACTTCCGCCACCGGCACCCGAACGCGCGGCTGCGCCTGTTCAGCGCGGTGGCGCAACGGAGCTACCTCGACGCGGACTTCCGGCCGGGCGACGCCCTCGTCTTCGGCAAGGAGAGCGTGGGCCTCGACCCCGACCTCCTCGCCCGCATGCCCGACGACGTGTTCGGCATCCCCACGCTGGGCCCGGTGCGCTCTCTCAACCTGGCCAACGCGGTGGCCATCGTCCTCTACGAGGCGCTCCGTCAGGTGGGCGCGCTCGCGGGCGCCGCGCCGGGGTGAGCGCGTGGTCCGCGGCGAGGTCACGCCGGAGGTGACGCCCGCGCGCGGTGGATCCAGGCGCCCGCGCGCGGTGGACTGCGGCGGGGCGTCGTTCTAAGGGACGGGGACATGAACATGCACCGGCAGCGCGCGCGACACGACGGCGGACGGGCTGCCGCGCGCTTCGTTCGGGTCGGCGTGGCCGTCGCGCTCTCGGTCGCGGCGCTCGCCTCCGCCGGATGCACCCGGCGGCCTCCGAACGGCACGCCCGACGGCGCCGTCCGGGAGCTCGTCGCGCGCCTGCGGCAGCTGCATGGCGACCCGGTGGATGCCAAGGCCGCCTTCGAGCTCCTGTCCCGGCGCGCTCGGGACAACCTGGCCGCGCGCGCGCAGCGCTACAGCGCGGCGACCGGCAAGGCGATCGCGCCCGAGGCGATGATCACGCCGTCCCGCTTCATCCTGCGCTTCGAGCCGCAGCGGTACATTGCCCAGATCGCCGGCGCCCACGCCCTGGTGGACGTCGCCGGCCTGCTCCCAGGCGAGCGCGTTCAGGTGCCTTGCGTCTACGAGGACGCAGGGTGGCGCGTCGATCTTGCGCTGCCGTCGCTCCCTCCCGTCCAGAAGCGGCCAGGCAGCGATCTCTGAGCGCGCCCGTTCCGCCACCGGCGGTGCGGACCGAGGCGCGACGTCCCGAGCCCTCTGGATGGGATCTCGGGTCCACAAAAGCCCGGAGGCCGGCAGTGCCGGCCTCCATCGGCAGCGGCCGCAGGGCCGCTAGCCATGAGGTAACGCCTCAGTTGGCGAGAAAGATCGCCTCGATCTCGGTCTTCACCTGCTCTTCCGTCTGGCCCCGGGCGATCGCGATCTCCTTGACGATCAGCGTCCGGGCGGTGTCGAGCATGCGGCGCTCACCGAACGAGAGTTGCTTGTCCGTCTTCAGGCGGTAGAGGTCGCGGAGCACCTCCGCGACGTCGTAAATCGAGCCCGTCTTGATCTTGTCCATGAAACCGCGGTAGCGGCGGTTCCAGGTCTGGTTGTCGAACGCGATGGTGCGCTCGCGGAGGATGTCGAAGATTTCCCGGATTTCCTGTTCAGAAATGACCTGGCGAAGGCCGACCGCGCTCGCGTTGCTGACGGGAACCATGATCTTTCGATCCGTGTCCAAGATGCGGAGAACGTAGAATCGCTGGCGATTCCCGGCGATGTCCTTCTCCTCGATGTTGACCACCTCGGCAACGCCTTGGGCCGGGTAGACGGCTTTGTCGCCCACCTTGAACTGGATCTCCGAACGAGCCTGCATATCGTCTCCTTTGCCTTCCACCCCGCCGTCTCTTTATTTTCTCGTCTGCCTCCCGAAATCCTCTTCGGGACGCGTACGTTGAACATGCGGTTGAACCTGGACCCGCAGAACCGACACACACCGTCGCGCATTCCTAGAAAAGAGCCATGAGCCATCTCTCGAGACCGCTGTGCGAGAAGCCGAAGCGAGAGCACCACCGCCATGACCCGCGAGGGGCCGGTGCTCCGGCGTGCACAGTGGAATCTTGAGCGGCGGCGGTAGAAGCGGACGGTTCCGGGCGGAAGGGATTGAGGTTGGGGGAACGGCCCTCTTGAGAAAGGGCCGGTTTGCGCCAGGCGCGCGCACTCTAGTGAGCCGGCCCAGATACGTCAACGAAAATCCCCGTGGTTGACCCATCGTGGCGTGATCGCTCTGGTTTTTAGCTCAGGATCGGGCGGGGTCACAGGGTGTACCGATGGGGCATCCGCGGGGATGCACGCTGGCTGACGCCGCCTAGCTTAGGGCAGAGCGGGCCTCTCCGGGAGAGGCGGCGGACCTGACCTGAGTGGGATGGGTCGAAAATGTGGCGGACACAACGGCGCCTGGAGTTATATCCGTCCAGGCTTCAAACGAGCCAGGGGACTCAGACGGTGCAGAGCCGCTCGGCCAACCCCCAGCGGACGCCGCGATCCGAGGCGATGAGATCGACGGGCGCGCCGGCGAGCCGCGAGGCCCACGCGAGGATCTCCTCGATGAGCACGCTGCCCGCCACGATGACGTCGGCGCGCGCCGGATCCAGGGCGGGCAGCTGCCTGCGCTCGGCGAGCGGCAGCGAGGCGAGACGGGACGTGATGGCCACGACCTCCGCCCCGGATACCCGGCCGCCGTGCACGCGAGCGCCGTCGTAGGGGACGACGTCGCGCACGAGCGCGGCGAGGGTCGTCACCGTCCCCGCGACGCCGACCAGGGTGGGCGCGGCGAGCAGGGGCACGGCGGGGACCGTCGCCAGGGCGGCCCGGGCGTCCGCGCGGACGGCCTCGAGTTCCTCCCCGGCCGGCGGATCCGCCCGGATGTGACGCTCGGTCAGCCGGACGCTCCCGATGTCGAGGCTCACCGCCCCCTCCACCGCCCCGCCGGCGCTGCCGACGATGATCTCGGTGCTGCCGCCGCCCACGTCGAACACGATCCTGGGCCCCTGGGCCGGCAGGTCGAGCCCCGTCAGCGCGCCGGCGTACGTGAGCTCCGCCTCCTCCGGCCCGGAGATGACGCGCGGCGCGACGCCGATGAGCCCGCGGGCGCGGGCGATGAACTCCTCCCCCCCGGCGGCGTCGCGCATCGCGCTGGTCCCGACGGCGTCCACGCGCTCGACCCCCAGCGACCTGAGCTCCTCGCCGTACCGGGCGAGGCAAGCGAGCGTCCGCTCCACGGCCTCGGGCGCGAGCGCGCGCGCCGCGTCGACCCCCTGGCCGAGCCGGGTGATGGTCGCGCGCTCGACGAGCGCGACGAGCTCACCCCCGCGGCGCTCGGCGATGAGCAGGAGGACCGAGTTGGTCCCGATGTCGATGGCCGCGACGCTCATCCGCAAGGCCTCACTGGGTGAGCGTCTTCAGGTCGAGCATCTCCTCGACGTTCGGCAGCACCACGAGCTCGCAGCGCCGGTTGGCCTGCTTGTTCTCCGGGGTGTCGTTGGCCTTCACCGGATCGGTGTCGCCGTAGCCCGAGGCGCTCCACCGCTCGGGCTTGAGCCCGCCGCCGCCCTTGTCCTGGGGCTGGAGCAGGAACGCCAGCACCTCGCGGGCGCGCATGACGCTGAGCCCCCAGTTGTCCTTGAAGCGGCCGCCGGCGAGCGGCGCGTTGTCCGTATGCCCGGCGACCTGGAACGAGCGCGTCGACAGCCCGGCGTCGTTGCGGATGACCTCGGCCACCTTGAGCAGGATGTCGAGGCCCTCCTTCTTCAGCGTCTCCCGGCCCGAGTCGAAGAGGACGTCGCCGGGCAGCTGGATGACCATCCGGTTGTTGCGGACGGTCACGTTGAGCCCGAGCTTCGTGAGGGCCTGGAGCTTGTCCCGCAGGACCTCGAAGCGCTTCTTGATGTCCTCGAGCTGCTGGGCGCGGCGGCGGAAGTCCTCGAGCGCCCGGGCCTGCTGCTCGAGGTTCGCGTTCAGGTTGGAGATGTCGACGCCCGCGGCCTTGAGCTGGGACTTGAGCTGCTCGATCCGGGCGGCCGCCTCGTCGATCTCGCTCTTGGCTTTCTTGTTCTGCGCCTGCTCGGCGCTCAGCTGGGTCTTCAGGCCCTCGATCTCACGGACCTTCGCCTGCATCTCCTCCTCCGAGTAGCCGCATCCGAGCGCCCCCGAGCCGGCGAGGAGCGTTGCGCCCAGGAGCACCCACGACGTCGAGCGACGAACCAACATACCTTTCCTCCTAGAGCCGCGCGGCGCTCGGCCATGAGGGGCGCCGCGCAGGCGGCGCGACCGTAGCGAGGCGAATGGCGCCGCACAAGGCTCTCTAGAGCCTGCGCAACGCTGGTGCTCCGTGCGACCATGAGCTCTCAGGCGCTGATCGCCGCGCCGTGCGGGCGCGCGATCGCCGGGAAGGAGCGCGGAGGGCCAAAACAGACGTTTTGTAGATTGTCAACGAAAATCTGTTGTCCAGTGCGGTCTGGTTGTTTTCACCATGGCCTGATCCGGCGTTTACCCTCGCAACGCTTGCGGACCAGTTTGCCTGGAACACATGGGATACATCGGTTTAGGCCCTGCAAGATTTTCCTTGACCATCACCATGCGTGGCAATATACGTCGTGCAACATCTGTTGCCTCGGTGAGTAAATTGTAGCGGCGACGACGTTGGGCGATGTCCGCCGTGCCGGGGCGAATGCAGGAGGATTTCCAATGGCTGCTAAGAAGACCGCGAAGAAGCCTGCGAAGAAGGTGACGAAGTCGGCCAAGAAGCCGGCCGCCGCGAAGGCCGGGAAGGTCGCAAAGAAGCCGGCGCGGAAGGCAGCGAAGAAGGCCGCCCCGAAGCGCGCCGCCGCCAAGAAGACCCCGAAGCGCGCGGCCGCCAAGAAGCCCGCCGCCAAGAAGGCCGCTCCGAAGCGCAAGGCGAAGGCCGCCGGCAAGCGCGCGGCCGCTCCGAAGAAGGCGGCCGCGCCCCGAGGCGGACGCGCCGCTGCCAAGCGAGCTCCGGCCAAGGGCGCGAGCACCCGCGGCACGCGCAAGAGCACGCCGGCGCCCGCTCCCGCGAGCGCCGGGCCGTCCGACGAGTCGGAATAAGGCGCAGAAGGCGCGCCTCGCGTTTCTCAACAGCTCGAGGCGCCGCGCGCGGGCCCACCGGCCGCGACGAGACAATCCGTCATATAAAATGCTCGGGGGGTGATGACGCCGCGGATCCGGCGCCGAGCCAGGCGGTCGGGCGCGCGGTGTGGACGATGTCCCCGCGATGCACCGCCGCCCGCGATCGCGGCGACCGGCATCGACGCGGCGAGCGCAGCTCGCTGCCCACCGCTCGGCGCGGAGCTGGACCGGCGTGCAACGCGCGCGTGTCCCGCCCGGCGCGGACTGCGGCGAGGCCTTCAGGTGCCGCGGGCGGCGGTCGAGCTCTCGGTGATTGAGCGGCGGCGCGGCGCCGCCAGATGCGCTCGGCGCGCGCTCAGGTGCGCTCGCCGAGGTAGAGCCGGAGCGCGCGCGTGGCGCCCTTGCGATCGAACGGGACGCCGGCGAGATCCTCGCGCTTCGAGATCTGCTCGAAGAGCTTCATCAGGAACTCGAAGAACGCCTCGCATTCGCGGATGGCGGCGTCGAGCCGCTGTGGATCGAGCAGGTCGCTCTCCTCGAGCGCCGTCATCGCCGAGATGAACGCGTCGACGCGAGGATAGTCGCCCACCCTGAGCAGCGGGTAGCCCATCGCCCGGAAGTACGAGAGAAACTCGCGGACGAACGCGAAGCTCGCGATGCCCGTCCATCGATCGGGCGCCGGGCCGGTGGTGCGCGCCTTGCTCGCGAACGCGCGCGCGATCTGGGCGAACATCCACACGTCGCGCCGGAGGCGATCGCTCGTCGACCGCCGCGCGGCCTGATCGTCGAAGACGCGGCCCTCCTCGAGCTTCGCGCCGAGCGACCTGCCGATGAACAGGATCGCGTTCTGCAGCGCGGGGCGGAGGCCGTGCGCGACGGCGCGGAGGCGGACGCGGTACTCGGACTCGCTCACCAGCGCGTCGGCGGGCGGCAGGTCGTGCTCGAAGGCGCGGCGCATCTCGAGCCGCAGGTTCGCGGCGAGCCCGGTCAGGGCGGCCTTCGTGGAGAGCAGGCGGTGGCCCTCGGCGGCGAGCTCGTCGTGGCGCGCGACGATGTCGCTGGCGGGCACGCGCAGGAGATCGCGCTCGTAGCTGTCCGCGAGCAGCGCGCCCGCGCGGCGCCGGAGGTAGTTCGAGAGCGCGCGGGCGTCGCTGCGCAAGACCGCGAGCACGAGGTACCCGCGACCGGCGACACGGTGATCCGAGTGATCGAGCGCGATGGCGTCGAGCAGCCGGAGGTACCGGAGCATCCTGAACAGCGCGAGAAACGTGAGCGCCACGAGGCGGTGCGCCTGCTCGCCGGGCACGCGATGGATCAGCTCGAGCACCTGCGTCGACGCGATGCGATCGAACTCCGGGCGAAACTCGAGCGCGTGGAGCGGGTTGAAGAACGTGCTCTGGGCGATCTCGCGCATCGCTGTCGCGAGGTGGGCGTAGAAGAGCCTGAAGCTGATCCGCGGCAGCCGGAGAAGCCCGCCCGCGACCTCGATGAGGTTCGTGAACCCGTGCCGCAGCACGAAGAGGCTGGACTCGGGCGACTCCTGCGCCATCGTCGCGTGCAGGAGCCGCGTGCGCGCGGTGTCCTCCGGCATCACCGTCTCCAGGTAGCGCTGGAAGACGAAGGCGCGGTCGCGATCGCCGAGCATGGCGCGCGTCAGCTGGACCACGCGCGCCATGCCGTCGCGCGCGTGCTGGAGGTGCTCGTGGAAGTCGTGGCTGACGATCGTCTGGCGCTGCCCGGCGCCGGGGTGGTTCCGCGGGTTCGCGAAACAGGCGACGCCCTTCAGGAGGATCTCGAGCTCGAAGAGCGTCTCGTCCTTCTTGTCGGCCGCGAGGCGCGCGAACCACGCCTCGCGGGCTTGCTGCTGCTCCCGCCGCAGGCCGCGCGTGTCGCGGAGCAGCTCGGCGTAGGCGTTGCGGCCGGGGTAGCCCGAGCCGCGCAGGATCCCCGAAGCGTCGCTCGACACAGACGTGCTCCTCGGCGGCGGCGCGCTGCTAGTAGTTGCGTCGCTTGAAGTCGAAAGGGTAGGTCAGCACGGTCTCCTTGCCGCTCGGCGACCGCGCCCAGGTGGTCGACTTCGCGAGCTCCGCCATGCAGGACTCGACCTGCGGCGCGGTCACGTCGCTCTTGTCGCGCACGATGGTCGCCTCCTCGAAGGTGCCGTCGGGCTTCAGCTTGAGCTGCCACGTGACCCTGCCCTGCGCGCCCGGGTGCTTGCGGGCGTAGAGATCGAAGCAGCAGCGAAAGCCGTCACGCCTCGCCTTGATCGCGTCGACGAGCGGCTGCAGGCGATCGCTCGAGCCCGCGTCGGCGGAGGTCATCGCGTTGTTCATCACGACGCCGCCCTCGGGCGGCTCGTTCGTGATCTCGGAGGCGATCACCTTGCAGTCCTCGACCGTCTCGGGCGCCTTCTTACGAGCCGCTGGCTTGTCCGGCTGCGCCGGCGCGGCAGCGCCCGGGTCGGTGGCGCCCGGGGCCGCGGCGCCCGGGTCTGCGACGCCCGGGTCTGCGGCGGTGGCCGGCTGCGATGCCGGCGCAGGCGATGCGCCGAGCGACGCGCTGTCCGGCGGCGAGGGCGGCGCGGTGCCGCTCGAGCAGGCGCCGGACAGCGACAGCGTCGCGGCGAGGAGGACTCCGGTGAACACGGCGCTGGCAGTGGCGCAGGGACGCATGGCGCGCATACTAAACGGTTCGGATGAGCGGAGGCGAGGCGCCTTGTGTTTTTCTCCCCCGCGCGCCGGCAATCCGAGGTCTCCTCACGGCCGCCTTGAAGATTCCGCTGTCATTCATCGCTGGCGCCGCCATCGCCGCCGCTGCACCGGCAGGCTGCGATCCCATCGCCGAGCCGCAGCTGTGCGGGGAGATCCCCCAGGGAGGGTGCCCGATCGGCCGAGGGGGGAGCTGCGACGACGCGGCTTGCCGCGCCCTCCACGATTGCCTCGATGGCGCCTGGACGGAGGTCGCCCGCTGCGATCGACCGGGCGATCCTCCGCTGGACGCGGGCGCGGGCGGCGGAACGGACGGCGCGTGCGAGAGCGTGACGCTCGACCGCAGCGGCGAGGCGCGGGGCTGCACGCCCGCGCTGCAGCAGCCGGATTGCCCGGCGGAAGCCGCCGAGACATGCGCGGATGCCGCGTGCTGGACCGGCTGCATCGATTTCTTCCTCTGCACCGAAGAGGGGTGGAGAGGGGTCGCCACCTGCGATGAGCAGGGGCGACTCACCGTGATCCCGTGACGGATCGCCTCGTCGGCGCCAGCCTCCGTCGGCCGTCGCGGCGAGGCCCGCGCGGGGGCGGTCAGCCGGCCTTGAGGAAGGGGTTCCACTCGTCGAACGAGTGCGGCAAGCCGAGCAGGATCTGCATGGTCGCCGACCACCGCGGCGGCAGCGGCTGACGGATGAGCCGCATGCTGGCCTCGTCCGGCGTGCGCCAGCCCTTGCGGAGGTTGCACGTGCGGCAGGCGGTCACGAGGTTCTCCCAGGAATCCTCACCGCCGCGCGACCGAGGGAGCACGTGGTCGATGTTGAGATCGCGGACGGGCGGGCGGCGCGCGCAGTACTGGCACTGGTGCGCGTCGCGCAGCATCACGTTCTTTCGCGTGAGCCGGATCGTCGGGCGCCGCATGCGCTCGTAGCGGCGGAGGTGCAGGACGCGCGGCACGCGGAGCGAGCCGCCGACCACAGGGAGGCCGTCGTCCTTGTCCCGCACCGGCAAGCTTCGCCAGGTCGAGAAATCGTGGAGCTCGCCGAGCTCATCGATGGCGAGAGCGGCGCCGCCGAAGAGCAGCAGGAAAGCACGACGCGCCGTCGTGATCTGCACAGGCTGGAAGAAGCGGTTCACCACGAGGACGGGAAGAGCGAGCGGCTCGGTCCTGCGCTCGCGGTGAAACCCTGAAGACCCGTCGCCGAGATCGAGCTCCTCGTGAGGAGAGCCCCCCGGGACTGTAGCTACCCCGTCCGGCACGCTGGGGAGTGTAGCAACGAAAGCTCCCTTGAACATCCGGTGCTGCACCGCGGAAATTCTGCTGGAACTCCGCCGCCACGCCGCGCGCGCCTCGGGGCCTCGCCTCGAGCACCGCGCCCGCTCCGCCGACGCTCGGGCGCCGTCTCCAGGCCCCGCGGCCCGCACGGGGCCTGGAGGCCGGCGCCCGTGCCTTGCGGGCCGGGGGGGCGCCTCGCGCCGCGGACCGCTTTCGGTCGGGCGCCGGTTTCGCTAAGACGCGTCCATGTCGAGGGACGGTCGTCTCCGGGGTCGAGCCGCCGTGGTGGGGAAGCAGGTCGGATGACGGAGCAGCGCGAAGGTGCGGGGCCGGAGCGGGCGACCGGCGCAGAGCCGCCCGCCGGTTCGCCCTGGGACGATCCGATCGAGCGCGCGCCGCTCGTGTTCCTCGATCTCGAGATGACGGGCCTCCGCCCAGAGAGCGACCGCGTGATCGAGGTCTGCGCCGAGCGGATGCGGGGGGACACGTGCGAGGACGCAATCACGTCGCTCGTGCGGCCCGAGCCGGGCGTGTTCGGCAACGCGCACGTGCACGGCATCGATCCGCAGCACCTCGCGGGCGCGCCCACGTTCGCCGAGCTCTGCGATCGCATCGATCAGGTGACAGAGGGCGCGGTGCTCGTCGCCCACGCGGCCGCGTGGGACGTCGCGTTCCTGGAGGCGGAGCTTGCACGGGCGGGGAGGGCGAAGCGCGTCCCGCACTACCTCGACACGCTCGTCCTCTCCCGCCGGGCCTTCGCCCTTCCGAGCCACAGCCTCGCCTCCCTTTGCCGGGAGCTCGGCGTGCACCGCGAGCGCGCCCACCGCGCCGAGGACGACGTGCACGCCCTGCGCGCCGTGTTCCGCAAGGTCGTGGAGGTCCTCGCCCCGCGCACGCCGCGCGACCTGTGGCACGTCCGGATCGGCGAGCGCCACGCGCGCCCGGAGCTGGTCGCAGCGGCGGTGCACGCGGCCGAGCATGCCGCCACCGTGCGGGTGCGGTACCGGCCGGCGCGCCGTGGGCAGGAGGAGCTCGTGGTACGGGTAACGGGGGTGCGAACGGACCTCGACCCACCCCGGGTTCTCGGCTATCTGCTCCCGTCGCGCAGCCGCCGGGAGCTACGGGCCGATCGCATCCTGGCGATCGAGCCGATTTCACCGGGAGAACTCGGCCCGGACGGCACGCCGCAAAGGGCCTGAGATCCACGTGCGAATCCATTCGAATCGAAACGCGCCGACGAGAAGCTCCCTCGCTGTTCGCCTCGGCGGCTTGCTGACCGCGACCCTCCTCGCGTCGTGCTCGACGATGATCGGCCCGGAGTCCGCCCGCCCGCCGGCGGCGGAGAAGTGGCTCGCCCGCGCTCGACAGGAGTTTCAGTCCGCCGACGTCGACAACGCGCGTGATGCGGTCGCGAAGGCGCTGACGATCGCCCCGGCCGACACCGAGACACGCCTGCTCGCGGGGCGCATCGCGCTGGCCCGGCTCGACTACGCCGAAGCGCTGCGCCTCCTCAAGGGCGTCGCCGGCTCCGAGGCCGCCGGGCTCCGCGGGCGCGCGCTCTGGTACAAGGGCGACCTCGACGCCGCCGCCGACGAGCTCGAGGCGATGCTCGACGATCCGGAGGTGGTCGACGACTGGGCGAAGTCGATCGCGAAGCTGGCGCGGCGCGGGGCGGGGCGCGTGCCGTTCACGCTCTCGGGCGGGCTCCTGGCGGCGATCGAGATGCCCCACGTCAACCCCGCGGCTCCGTTCTTCGTCGTCCCGGTCGAGATCGACGGCGAGTCGGCGCTCGCGATGGTGTCGACCGGCACCGGCGAGGTGGTCCTCGACAGCAGCACGCGCAAGGAGCCGAGCTGGGTCTCCCTCCGCTTCGGCAGGAAGATCGAGGTCAACGACGTCCCGGCGCTCACGCAGGACCTCTCGGGCATCTCGAAGCAGATCGGCGCGCCGATCAAGGCGCTGCTCGGGGTGAACCTGATCCGGCAC
The DNA here is from genome assembly GCF_051521455.1 of Sorangium sp. So ce887. Taxonomy (NCBI): domain Bacteria; kingdom Pseudomonadati; phylum Myxococcota; order Polyangiales; family Polyangiaceae; genus Sorangium; species Sorangium sp. So ce887. The sequence goes on from NZ_CP150354.1 coordinate 2,379,386, forward strand.
CTCAACGCGACCATCGACTACGGCGGCCGGCAGTTCGTCGTGCGCAGCTTCTCCCCGCCGGCGCCGCCCGACGCGACGCGCGTCGACGTGGCCTTCATCAAGGGCGGCGGCATGGTGCTGCGCAGCAGCCTCGGGCCCGACAAGACGGTGCAGGGGCCGATGCTCATCGACACGTCGATGACGTTCCCGATCGCGCTCGACAAGGAGGGCTGGAAGAAGGCCGGCTTCGAGGCCGACGGGCTGAAGCGGGTCGAGCAGGATCCGGAGCAGAAGCTGAAGCAGGGCGTCGTGCCGATGCTGCGGCTCGGCGCGCTGGAGATCCCCAAGGTCCCGGGCGTGTACGGGGCGCCGCTCCAGGCGGTCGAGAAGCAGCTCCAGCTCGATCTGGACGGCGTGATCGGCGCGGGGCTGCTCGCCTACTTCCGCGTCACCTTCGGCGACGGGGGTCGGCTCATGTGGATCGAGGACGACACCGCCATGAACAAGGTGCTCCAGGGCAGCGAGCCGGCGCCCTCGAACGAAGGGCAGGCCCCCGCCGCCCCTGCGGATGGGGCCGGCCCCGCTGGCGCGATAGGCTCGCCTGCGCCCCAGGCGCCGCCGTCCCCCGCGCCGGCCTCGCCCGCGGCCGCGCCGAAGTCGCCCCCGCCTGCGGCTGCTCCCAAGCGGACGCCGGACCAGTGAGCGCCATGCCCAAGGAACTGCTGGCGGTTTATGCGGGGAGCTTCGATCCGATCACGTTCGGTCACCTCGACCTGATCGAGCGGGCGTCGAAGCTGTTCGATCAGGTGATCGTCGCGGTCGGCCGGCATCCGACGAAGCACCCGCTCTTCACCTACTCGGAGCGGCTGGAGCTGCTGCGCCAGACCACGAGCGAGGTGACGAACGCGCGGATCGACTCGTTCGAGGGGCTGCTCATCCAGTACTGCCAGCGGGTCGGCGCGCGGGTGATCGTCCGCGGCCTGCGCGCGGCGACCGACTTCGAGTACGAGCTGCAGATCGCCCACGCGAACGCGGACATGCTCCCCGGCGTCGACACCGTGTTCCTGCCGACGCGCACCCACTACGGCTTCGTCTCGGCGTCGCTCGTGCGCGAGATCGCGAGCCACGGCGGCGACGTCAGCCACTACGCGCCCGCCGTCGTCTGCGACGCGCTGCGGGCGAAGTTCGGCGCCGCGAAGCCCTGAGCGCCGGCGCGCTCAGTAGGTCCCGAACGGGGTCGGCATCAGCAGCAGCACGAAGAGGAGCAGCGTCACCACCGCGATCGCCTTGCGCGCCGGCGACAGCTCGCCAGGCTCCGTGGGAGGGTGCTCCCGCCCGCCCATCCGCAGCATCAGGTAGACCACGCCGAACCACGTGAGCCACGGCATCCCGTTGGCGACCCCGGCGCGGAGCGCGTCGGAGAGCCCGTCGGCGATGAAGTGCCGGGTGAAGTAGACGACGTTACCGACGAAGAGCGCGAGCATCAGGAAATGCGCGGCGCGGCTGTAGCGGTCCTGCTGCTTGCCGAACAGCGCGTAGGCGACGTGCCCGCCGTCGAGCTGGCCGACCGGGAAGAGGTTGAACGCCGTGATGAGCAGCCCGGCCCACCCGGCCATCGCCGCGGGGCCGAGGAAGACGTCGTGGCTCTCCGGGATCGGGCCGACAGCGAGCCGCCTCAGCAGGAGGTAGAGCAGGCTCCGCCCCTCCTGCAGCGCGGGTCCCGACGTGGCGTGCACCTCCGACTGCATCAGGCCCACGACGAGGACCGGGAGCGCCACCACCAGGCCGGCCAGCGGTCCGGAGGCGCCGATGTCGAGCAGCGCGTTCCGCGATTTGATCCTGCCCTTCATCGAGATCACCGCGCCCATCGTGCCGAGCGGGCTGACGATCGGGAGCGGGATGAAGTAGGGGAGCGACGCCTCGACCCCGTGCGCGCGCGCCGCGAAGTAGTGCCCGAACTCGTGCGCCAGGAGGATCGACAGGAAAGGCACCGCGAACGGCCACGTCTGCGGCAGCGCCTTCACGAGGGCGAGCACGCTGTCGTCCTCCGGACTGATCGGAGCCCAGAGGGTGCCGGCGACGAACACCGAGACGACCGTCAGGCAAAAGAGCGCGAGGTTCTTCTTCCAGCGAAGCGGAGGCGGACGCGAGGCGGCTGCAGCGCTCGGTCCTGGGGAGCTCGCCGTCGCAGGAGCCAGCTCGGCCTCCACGTCGAGCGGGCTCGGGGAGGAGAATCGACGATCGTCGGTCATGCGCCGCTAAGCGTGGCCGTCTCCTCGTCGGCGCTCAAGCGATCCGCGCGCTTCTGCGTCCGGACGGGCAGCTCGCCGCGTGCCGCGTTGCCGGAGCGCACGCCGCGCGCTGCCTCGTTCGGCGCGCGACCTGTCCCCCCCCCCGGCGCTCGATGGCGGTCCCAGCAGGCTCCGCCAGGCTCGTGCGCGGCACCGGATGACTTTGCGCGTCATCCCTTGCGTGCTCGTCCTCCGGCGGAGCCAGCCCGGTCGGCGGGAGCGAGCGCGCCGGCCTGGGCTCCTCGCAAGAGGTCGCGCGCGGCCGTCGGTCGGTGCGGGCGCGAACCTCCTGCTGCGTCGGGCCGGGCTGCGCTCTCTTCTGCGCTGCCTCTGCGCGCCTTTGCCCTTCGGCGGGCGCGACTGCGCTACGCTCGATCCCATGCCTCCTGCTCGCGTCGCCGCCGAAGCGCTCGTGGGCAGGCTCCTCTGCAACAAGTACCGCGTCGTGCAGCTGCTCGGCAGCGGCGGGGTCGGGCACGTCTACCTCGCCGATCGCATCGGCAGGCCCCAGGAGGCCGCGCCGTCGCGCGTCGCGGTCAAGGTCCTCCGGGCGGAGCTCCGCGACGATCCGCTGGTCGTTGCGCGGTTCGAGCGAGAGGCCGGCGCCGCGTCGCGCGTCCGCCACCCCAACGTCCTCGGCGTCGAGGCGCTCGAGCGCGCCGGCGATACGCCGTGCTTCGCGATGGAGCTGCTCGTCGGCCTCGATCTCGCCGACACGCTGAGCTTCACGCACTGGCTCGTCCCCGCGCGAGCGGTCCGGATCGCCGCCGACCTCGCCGCGGGCCTCGAGGCCGCGCACCGCGCCGGCGTGATCCACCGCGACGTGAAGCCGGAGAACGTGTTCCTCGTGCACGCTGCCGACGGGCGCGAGCTCGTCAAGCTGCTCGACTTCGGGTTCTCGTTCATCGAGGGCCAGGGCGAAGGCGCGCGGCTCCCCCGGGTCGTCGGGACGCCGGAGTACATGGCGCCCGAGCAGGCGCAGGGCGCTCCGGCGGCGCCCGCCGCCGACGTCTACTCCCTGGGCATCGTGCTCTACGAGATGCTCGCGGGCCGTGTGCCGTTCCAGGGCCCGTACCCGGCGATCGCGGAGAAGCACGGGCGCGAGCCGCCGCCGCCGCTGCACCGGCTGCACCCAGGGCTCCTCATCTCGCGCGAGCTCGACGCCGTTGTGCGCAAGGCGCTCGTGAAGGATCCGCGCGGCCGGTTTCCCTCGATGGCGGAGCTGCGGCAGGCGCTGCTCGCGACGCCGGAGGCCAGCGCCGGGGCGCCGCTTGCCGCCCAGCCGGACGCAGCCCCGCCGCCGGCCCCCGGGATCGGGCACTGGGGTACCAAGCCGTGAAGCCCGCTCGCTCCGGAGACTTCCGTCGGTCCCCCTGCGCCTCGGCTTTGCTCTCACGGCGAAGCCCTGCTAGACGGCCGTTAGCATCTCTTGTTCCGGGCGACAGCCGGATCCGCTCGTCAGGCCGATGCAGGCCGAGGCGAGCGAGCCGGCACGGTTCGGAGGTCCGCGGACGCGGGCCTCATCTGCGCGGGTCGGCTCTCCAGGGAGTCCTGGAATCCCACCATCGCGCGCCAGTCGTCCTCCACTCCCTCCAGGCGCTGCCTGGTGCTTTCTCGGTTACTCACTATGGGTCGCGCGACCCCATCTCCCGATAACGGAACAGCGGCGATTCAAGAGGCCGAACTCCCGATGTATGAGAGCCGCAGCGCCCCCGGGCTACGCGCGGGGCCCGAAGGCGAGCCTATGCCGACGGACACAGGCGTCCTCGACGCCGATCCGTTCCGCGTCGAGTTCGTCGACGAAGACATCCCCACCCCGCGTCGCTACCAGGTCATTTTCGACGAGGCGCGGATCGATCCAGACGTCCAGAAAGTCGTGCGTCGTCTCGTCCGCCATGGCTATCAGGCCTACTTGGTAGGCGGCTGTGTGCGAGATTTGCTGCTCGATCGCCGCCCGAAGGATTTCGACGTCGCCACAAGCGCCCGGCCGGAGGAGGTCCGCGAGCTGTTCCGCAACTCGCGCATCATCGGCCGGCGGTTTCGCCTGGTGCACGTCCTCTTTCAGGGCGGGAAGGTCATCGAGGTGGCGACCTTCCGCCGCAACCCGAAGGAGGACTCCGAGGACGGGAGCGAGCTGCTCATCCGGAGCGACAACGCGTTCGGCGTCGCGCACGAGGACGCCGTCCGCCGCGACTTCCGGATCAACGCGCTCTTCTACGACGTGGAGGCGCGGCAGATCCTCGACTGGGTCGGCGGCATGGATGACGTGCGCCGCCAGGTGGTCCACACGATCGGCGACCCGGAGACGCGCTTCCGCGAGGATCCGATCCGCATCCTGCGCGCCCTCAAGTTCGCCGGCCGGCTGGGCTTCGCGATCACCCCGGACGTCTACGATGCGGTCGTCTACTGCCGCGACGCGCTCGCGCTCGCGGCGCGCCCGCGCCTCTCGGAGGAGATCCTGCGCCTGCTGCGCGGCGGCCAGGCGCGCCGCACCATCTACCTCGCGTGGGAGACGGGGGTGCTCGACGTCCTCTTGCCGGAGGTCTCGGCGCTGCTCTACGACGATCGCGGCGACGACGGCCCGGGCCAGCGCGTCTGGCGCGTGCTCGACTACGTCGACCGGCGCACCGCCGCGGACCGGCCGCTCGACGACACGGTGCTCTGGACGCTCCTGCTCCTCGAGCCGATGAAGGAAGCCTGCGACGGGGTCCGCGACCGCGCCGCGGCGGTCGCCGACTTCCTCGAGCCGCTCATCGAGCGGCTGGCCATCTCCCGCCGCTACGCCGACGGCATGCGCCGCATCGTCGCCGTCCTGCCGAGGCTGGCCGGCGGCCGCGCCGGCCGCTTCGCGCGGACGGACATCTTCCAGCCCGCCCTCGACGTGCTGGCCGCCGAGCTGACCGCGCGCGGGGAATCCACCGAGGCGATCGACCGGCTCCGCTCCGCCCCGCAGCCGCGGCGCCACCACGCCGATGCCGCGCAGCACCGGCGCTGATCGGCGTCTGACCGTGGCCGGCGCTCGCCGACGGTGAAAGCCGGTGACGAGGGCGCGGACGGACCAGCCGGCGTGGAACATCGCCGGGGTTTCTGGTTTCATAACAGCCCCCTGATGTCCTCTCCGGCCGCGCGCCTGCGCCCTGCTCGTCCGCCCGCTGTCTCCGCGTCCCGGCGCCGGCTCGGCGGCTGGGCGCGCAGCCTGCTCGTGCTCGCGCTCGCCTGCGCCGTGTCGCCGCTCGCGGACGCGCAGGTGTCGCTCCTGCACGAGTTCATCGCGCCGGACCCGGCGGAGGACGTCTCGCTCGCCACGACGACGCTCGACGGAGGGCTCCCGGCGGCGATCCAGACGCCGAGCGGCCTGGCCACGGCGCCCGATCCGCAGCGCCCGCCGTCGAACCAGCAGCAGGTCTACAGCAACGTCGGGTCCGACGCCGGTCCCGAGGCGTCCTACGAGCCGGATCGAGACACCCGCCGGCCGAACGTCGAGCGCTACGACGATCCGTTCTCCCCGGCGACCGCGCCGTTCAAGCGGCTGCAAGCCTACGACGCGGTGAGGGCGGACTACTCGCTCGTCGTCCGCGATCGAAGCCTGAAGACCCTCAAGGCCGACGGCTCGGTCGCGGCGGGCGACGAGGCGTTCTACGGGGACATTTCGGTCGATCTCGTGCCGAACGAGCCGGTCCGGATCCCGACGGTCGGGCCGGACACGCGGCTCGTGCGCATGCACGTGAACCCCGACACACCGGTCGTCGTGCTGCGCGACGGCGCCGACAACTGGTTCGTGCGCGGCACGAAGAGCGCGCGCGTCCGGCTGGTCGTGCAGCTCGCGATCGCGCGCGCGACCTTCGGCAGCGATTTCGCCGACGTCGACTGGGGCAAGCTCGCGCAGTACCGCACGCCGCAGGAGGCGTCGCACGAGGCGGCGTTCCGGCAGGTCGCCCAGGCGATCGGCATCTCGCCCACGATGCGGCCGCGCGACGTCGTGCAGAAGATGGTCGAGTACTTCCGGTCGTTCACCCCGTCGGACGACCCGCCCAAGGGGAACGGCGATATCTACCTCGACCTCGCGCTCTCGCGAAAAGGCGTGTGCCGCCACCGCGCCTTCGCGTTCCTCGTCACGGCCCTGCACATCGGGATCCCCGCGCGGATGGTCGTCAACGAGGCGCACGCCTGGGTCGAGGTCTTCGACGGCTCGCTCTGGCACCGCATCGATCTCGGGGGCGCCGCCCTCAACATGGACCAAGAGGTCGATCCGAGCCGCCCGCCCTACGTGCCGCCGCCGGACCCCTACAGCTGGCCGGAGCAGCGCGACTCGGGCCAGGATCTCGCCGAGCGGACGCGCGCCGAGCAGATGCAGCAGGGGCCGCCCGGCCCGGGCGCTTCCGGTAGCAGCGCCGCCGCGCCGCCGCCGCCTCCACCGCCGGCGCCCACGTCCACGAGCGACGCGGCCGGGCGCGCGGAGCGCACCGACGTGGTCGTGACCGCGCTGGACAAGGACATCCGCCGCGGCTTTCCTCTCCACCTGCAGGGGCAGGTCAGCAGCGACGGGGCGCCGTGCGGGCACGTCCGCGTCGACGTGATCCTGACGGGGAACGCCGCGCCGCAGGGCGTGGCGATCGGCTCGCTGTCGACCGATGAGCGAGGCCGCTACGACGGGGCCGTGATCATCCCCGGCGACTTTGCGCTCGGCGACTACGAGCTCGCGGTCGCGACGCCGGGCGACGTCCGCTGCAAGGCCGGCCGCACCGAGACGGCCGCCCCGTGAGGGATGCGCCGGAACGCGCCCCGGAGCCCCCGCGCGTGGCGGTCGGCGCCGTCGTGATCGAGCGCCGCCCGGACGCGTCCGGTGCGCCCTGCGTGCTCCTCGTCCGTCGCGCTCACCCCCCGCTCGAGGGCGCATGGTCGCTCCCCGGCGGTCGCGTGGAGCCAGGAGAGCGGCTCGCAGACGCTGTCGCCCGCGAGATCCGCGAGGAGACGGGCCTCGAGATCCGCGTCGGCCCGCTCGTGGAGGTCGTGGAGATCGTAGAGATTCCGTATCACTACGTGATCCTCGATTACCTGTGCGAGTCGACCGGAGGTGTCCTCGCTCCAGGCGACGACGCCTCCGAGGTGGCCCTCGTGCCAGTCCCCGAGCTGCCGGCCTATGGTCTCGCCGACGTCGCGCTCCGCGTGATCCATCGGGCCCTGGCGATGGCGACCGCGGGCTGAGACCTCGCGATGCGGGGAGAGCCCGACTGGGCGCAGCCCGCGGAGGCGGGATGTCGCCCGAGGCGCGACTCTCCACGTTGAGAGTCCAAGGTCGTGTGGTGACAGCATTATTTTGCCGCCTTACTGCCCACGACATGCGCCGGTGACAGCGCTAGGTTTCACGTGGGTGTCGGGATGAGCGCTGGTTCAGCGATCGTGAAGGGTATGGTGGTTGTCGCGGCGGCGACCCTGCTCTTTTCTCCTCTCTGCTTCGCTCGGCCCGAGGCCGACGGCGCTGGCCTCTTCGCGCTGCCGGCGCCGCGCGCATTGCGCGCCGCCGCGCCGCCCGGCGCGCGGGGCGCGCCCGACAGCTCAGGCGGGTTCGCGGCGCGGATCGCGCGAACGCTCTCAAGGACCGTCGAGCGGGTGGCGCGCTCGGGTATCGCCCCGATGTTCCTCGGCCTGCACGGGTTCGGTGTGACCGTATCCGGTGAAATGTGATGAGCGCGGCTACCCTGCCATAAGCAATGGCTGAGCGAGCGCGCGTCGGGCGCTCGTGGCGCTTCCGTCAACTCGAATTCGCGCGGGTGTCGACCACGGCGTCTGCATTGCGGCGCTTCTGGAGACAGCGTAAACCGGTAAGCCTATGAGCTCGACGCGAAGAGCGAGGAAGGAGGAACAGAAGGAGGAGCGACGGCGGCTCATCATCGACGCAGCCTGGCAGCTGTTCCAGGAGACCCCGTTTATCGAGGTCACCATGGCTCAGGTCGCCGAGCGCACCAGGCTCGCAAAGGGCACCCTCTACCTCTATTTCACCACCAAAGAGGAGCTCTTCCTCGCGGTCGTGGATCAAGAGCTCGCGAAGTGGTTCCATGAGGTGGAGTTCCGCCTGACGCATTTCGGCGCGTCCCAGGGCGAGGCGACCGCGGCGCGCCCCCGGCCCTCGCGAGCGCGCCGCGGCGCGTCCGCGGCGTCCACCCCGGATGCCGCGGCCGGCATCGCCTCGATCCTGTCGACGACCCTGGTGGCGCGCGACGCGATGACGCGCTTGCTCTCCATCCTCCACAGCGTCCTCGAGCAGAACGTCAGCTACGAGGCCGCCCTCCGCTTCAAGCTTTCGCTCCTCGCTCACGTCGAGCGCACCGGAGCGCTGCTCGAGCGGTGCCTGCCGTCGCTCACGCCCGGGCAGGGCGGCCCGATCCTCGTCCGCATGTATGCCCTGCTCATCGGCATGCGCCAGGTCTGCGACCCCAGCGACGTGATCCGCGATATCCGCAGCCGGCCTGAGATGGGCCTTTTCCGGATCAACTTTGGCGAGGAGATCCGGGCCTCGTTTGCCATCCTCCTGAGCGGAGCGATCGCGCCGCCGCTCGGGTCCGAGCGGCTCGGCGCCCCGGTCCTCCGCGGGATGACCTCAGTGGAGCGGCGCCGCCCGGAGGGGTGAAAAGCGCGCGCTCACCACGGATCTCGCGCCGACATCGGCGGCAGGTGATCGGCGAACGGCTGGTTGAGGATGCGGGCGATGACGGATTTCCACGTGGTCGCGTCGTTCTCGAAGTCCTCGTGCCGTCGCGCCTCCGAGCCGTGGGGAGGGGGCCTCGTGTTGGGCCCCTTGATCCACTCCGCCCGCGGAAACACGGTGGGCCGATCCTCCCTGTTCTCCGTGAGGAGCGTGAGGACGTCGGCGTTCTCCGGGTCGAGGAGCCCCGCCTCCATGCCGAGCAGCGAGACGCCGCTCGTGCCGGGCACCCGCGGGCGCCGCTCGAGCGCGTTCGAGACCAGGTAGAGGAGCGACCTGCCGTACACCTCGCAGTGGTCCTGGAGCTCCGCCTCGTCCGTGAGCGTGAACAGGGCGAACCGGCGGACCATGCCGCTCTTGATCGACGGCATGTACGTGTCGCGGAACGCGTCGATGGCGCTCGCCGGAGCGAGCAGGGAGAGCGAATCGATCGGGAGCCCGAGCCCGAGCTGACCCCGCATCGGACCGCCCTCGATCTTCCTGCCCTTCTCCGAGGTGACCAGCTGGACCAGCGGCGCGAGCAGGAACGTGCCGCTGGAGTGGGCGACCAGGTGGAGCTCGATCCTCGGGTCCCTGTCCATCAGCGACGCGAGGCGGCCGATCATCTCGCGGAGGCCGCCGTGATCGGCGTCCATCGTCGCGTCGCCCGCGGCGAGCTTCATGCGATCCCACTCGGCCTTGCCGCCCATGCGCCGGACGAGCGGCTCCAGGGCGTCGTCGCGCCGATCGATCATGAACCCGAACGCCCGGGGATCATAGCCGTCGTGGCGGCGGCCCTCCGTGGCGCGGTGGAGGATCTCGAGGAGGCGCGGGTAGTGGTCGGTGTCCCAGAGGAGCTCCAGGGGATAGATCTCGTGGCCGAGCAGCTTCGGCCGGAGGCGCGACATCCGGTTGATGGCGTCGATCTGCCGGCGGAGCCCGCCGCCCGCGACGAGCAGGAGCCGGCGGCGCCTCCAGCCCTCGGTCGCGCTCAGGAAGTCTTCTTCCATGATGATGCGGACGTCCTCCGAGGACGTGCCGTAGGCCCCGCGCTGCTGGAGCTGACCGTGCATGTCGACGCTGATGAGGTGCGGCCGCAGGCTGGCGAACGTGCGGCTCGCGGACGTGAGCGGGCGCAGCGAGCGCGGCTGGCTCAGGCGGATGGGGACGCCGAGCCGCCCGACCCACGCGTCGAAGCCGTACTGGAGCCAGTCGTCGTAACAGAGCCGCCCGAAGCCGCTCTTGCCCCAGCCGGGGCCCCAGGAGTTCTGGAGCCAGAAGCCCTCCGCGTCATACCCCACGATCGTGAAGGCATGGCCGCCCCAGGGCGCGATGAACGGGTTCGTCTTGTCGACCGGCGGGATGATGCCGTTCTTCTGCGTCCCGTAATACCAGCCGTTGAACGGGATGAGCGCCGAGGCCGCGATGATCCCGACCTCCGCGAGGGCGTTGTGCATCGCCGGGAGGTCCTTGTGGTTCACCCTTTGATACAGGCCGAGCGGCCGGAGCATCGCGTCCGCGGCGCGCTCCGGCGTGAGCGTGCCGTGGAGATCGTTCGGGTCCCACGGCCACTGCTCACAAGAGCAAATACCGTGTTTGTGCCAACCCTTCATGGCGCCCCTCAGGCTGGAGCCCCTCGCGTCGTCCTCGCCCGGGTACTCGTCGTATCGGCGCGCCATCGTGTACACCATGTTCTGGCTCACGAGGCCGTACTCCGGGGAGACCTTGCGCTTGCGCAGCAGGAAGTGGGCCACGGTGGCGACCGTGAAGCCGGTACAGCCGTTGTTCCTGCCCTGGTCGAGCACGGGCACGCCGTAATCCATGAAGCGCTCCGGTGGCATGACCGGAGGCACCTCGATCATCGTCGGACGATAGAGGGTGTCGCGGAAATCGAGGACGTCAGCGCGCGCGTCGGTCGTGATGTCCCCGTGACGCTCGGCGAAACGCTCAGAGTCGATCATGGCTTTCGATCTCGTGAAGTCACCGAGTGTCGCACGGGCGGCGCTCCCGGCAAAGTCGGCTGCGCCCGCCCCTAGGGCGAGTCTGCTCGTGCTAGCGTCGCACGAGGCGGCGCCGCCGCGCCCCGGCCAGAGGTGGGATGAGCGAGGACAGCCGCACAGGGGGAGGAGACGAGAGCGCGCAGGGCGACGTCGGCGACGTCGTACCGCGGCTCGAGGCCGAGGTGCTGAGGCGACTCACGTCGTTCCGAGGCCGGCTCGGGAGCGAGCTCGGCGCGCTGTTCGACGCGCTCGCCGCGCGCCTCAGGCTCCTCGAGGGCGAGCCGGGCGAGGGCTACTTCTCCCACCCGACGGCGCTTCCGGTGCTCGAGCTGCCGCTCTGGGTCACGACGCGGCCCGGCGGGCCGGCGCCCGATCCGGACGCCGGATCGCGGGCGCTTCCGCCGCTCGCTGTCGATCTCGCCGAGGCGGCGGCGGTCGGGTACCTGCACGTCCGCATCGAAGACGACCTGCTGGACGAAGGGGTCGGCGAGCCCGGCGCGGCGGTGCTCCTGTCCGGGGCGTTGTTCGCTCGCCACCAGGCGCTGCTCGCTCGCTCGCTGCCCGGCGGGAGCCCGTTCTGGGGCCTCTTCGAGGAGGTCTGGCTGGGATACGGCGAGGCGATGCTCCTCGAGCGGCGGCTGCACCGGGGCGGAGGTCCGCGCGACGCCGCCACGTTCCGGCGGGTGCTCGCCCGCTCGCGCCCGCTCGTGCTCCCGGCGGCCGCGGCCCTGTTCGCGCTGTCGCAGGCCGAGCACCTCGCGGCCCTCGAGGAGTTCGTCTCGGCGCTCGCCGCAGCGCACCAGCTGTTCGCGGACCTGCTGCACGCCGAGAAGGATCGCGCGCTCGGGAACGCGACGTACGTGCTCGCTCGGCTCGGAGCGCAGGTCGAGGCGAGGGATGAAGGACAGCCTCAGCCGAGCGGCGCCGCCCTCGCCGGAGGCGAGCTGCGTCACGATCCGGCGGGGCGCGGCGCGACGGCCCTGCGCGCGCAGCTGTTCGCGCGTGGCGGCTTCGACGCCATCCTGGAGGAGGCGCGTTGTGAGCTCGCTCGCGCCGAGGTCGCCGCCAGGGCGCTCGGGCTGCCGGAAGCCGCGCGCTTCTGCAAGAAGCGCGGGCAGTACATGACCGAGATCCAGCGGCGCGTATTCCTCGCGTTCTTCGGCGCGCTCACCGGCGAGCCCGTCGCGAACGGCGGCGCGCCGCGCTGAACCGGCGCGCGGGCGCGGTGCGCCGCGGACGCGGGCACGCGCGGATGCGCCTGCTTGTACTTGCTAGCCGTTTGGAGGTCTCCTAGCCTCCCGAGCTAGAAAGCGAGGAGTCGTGACGTCGAAGAAAACAGAGGCAGAGCTCATCGGTCGTGCCGTTGTGGATTCGAGCTTCCGCCAGCAGCTCCTTGCCGCTCCTGAGCGCACCATCGAGGCGGAGGGGTACGAGGTCGGACCGGAGACGCTCCAGCGCATCCGCGACGCCGCGACCTCGACGCCCGAAGCGGTCGATGCGGCCATCGCGACCGCGGCGCGTGACGGCGGAGTCGGTATGTGACGCTGTCCCCTGCCTCAGGGGCGACCGACGTCTGGCCCTGGATCGAGCCGGACGACAGGGTGGTGTGCGAGCGCTCCTGGTCGGCGCTGCTGTCCGCGGGGGCGCTCCGGCGCGGTGACACGGCATGGGGGGCGCTCGCGCTCGCGCGCGGCGTGGGCGCTCCGCCGGGTCACCGCATCCCGTGGGCCAGCTGGGCGCTCCGGCTTTGCGGCCGCGTGTCTTCGCTCGCCGCGGCCGGCGATGTCGCCGTGGCGATCGCCGCGGCGGCTGCCGGCGGCGTCGAGGGCGCTCCGGACGCGCTCGCGCGGGGCGCGCTCGCGGCGCGTCTCCTCGCGCGTCACGCGGACGAGGCGCGCGCGCGCCGCTGGCTCCTCGACCTGGCCGAGCTCGCGGAGGCTTCGTGGCGCCGCAACCCGGTGGTCGCGGGCGCCGGGCCGGACGCCGCGGCGGGGCGCGCCGACGCCGCCGCCTCGCGCGAGGTCGTCGCCCTCTGGACGGCGATCGCGCTCGTTGCAGGCGACGATCTCGCGCCCGCGCGCCGCTTCGCAGAGGCCGTGGCCGAGCCGCTCGCGCTGCTCGACGGGCTCGTGCGCCTCTGGCTCGATCCGGCCGCGCCGGACCTGGCAGCGCCGACGCTCACGCCGCTCCTCGCGCTCTGGTTGCGCGGCGCGGATCTCGCTCCTCCGCTGCTCCGCGCGCTCTCGGGCGAGCGCGCGTCCCCCGTGCGCCGCCGCGAGATCCATGGCCTGCTCGCGACCCGCCCCTACCGGGCCGCGCTCGCCGCGCGCATGCGCGGCACGCTCGCGTCGGCCCGCGAGGCGGCGGCCAGCTCGCCTCGATCGCGCCCGACCGAGCGCGGCCTCGCCGAGGCCCAGCGCGAGCTTGTCGACGCCCTCGGCGAGCGCCTCCGCTTCTTCGAGGGGCTGATGTCGTTCCGCGATCTCCTCGACGCCGGCGCGGCGCTCGGGCCATCGCGGCCGCAGGGCGACCGGGCGCCGCGCGAGGACGCGAGCGCCGATCTGCAGGCGGCGGTCGCGTTTCTCGTGGAGGCGGCGCCGTGGTCGGAGTCCTGGGAAGTGCAGCGCTTCGGCGTGCTCGGGTCGCGCGAGCGGCCGATCGGGCACTGGTTCGTGCGGGCGACGATCCTGAAGGCGCTGATCGAGATCGGGGAGGTCGGACGCGACGTCCGCGCCGACGCCGCGGCGCTGCTCGACGAGATCCCGGCCGGAGAGCTCCGCTACTTCGGCGCGTTCCGCGATCTCCCGCCGGACGCCGACGACCTCTCGATCATGCTCGAGCTGGTCGCCGAGACGGGCGCCGCCCGGGACCGCGCCGAGACGTGGGTCGAGGTCATGCTGACCAACGTGGGCGAGGATGGCGTCGTGCCGACCTGGTTCTACCGCGGGCCTGCGGGGCCAACCACGCCGGGCGCGGCGTGGGCCGGCGACGACTGCGCGGCGGTCCGGTTGAACCTGCTCGCGGGCCTGCTGTCGTTCGACGCGGAGCGGTTCGCGCGGCTCATCGACGCCAACGTGCGGCGCGTGCTCGACGGCGCCTCGGAGGGCGGCATCGAGGGCGCCTGCTTCTACGACGCGTCGTACACGGACCTCGCGTTCCTCCGCTTCGCGCGCCTCTACCGGGAGCGGGCAGGGGAGGCGCGGTGGGCCACCGAGGTCGCCGCGGTCGAGGCCGCGACCCTGTCGCGGATGCTCGGAGCGCAGCGGCTCGACGGCGGCTTCGGGACGCCGCTCCGCACGGCTGCGTGCCTCGAGGGGGCGGCGATGACGTCGTCGCCGGACCCGCTGATGGTGGAGCGGGGGCTGCGTTACCTCGGCGAGCACCAGCTCGTGGACGGCTCCTGGCCGGCCGAGCCGCTCTACCGGGTGCCGATGAAGCACGGCCGCGAGGGGCACCACCACGGCAGGGCGCTGACGACCGCGCTGTGCGCGCGCGGGTTCGCCGCGGCGTGGTCCAGGCGGCGGCGCGGAGGAGAGCGGCGCGCATGAACATCGAGAAATCGACGGAGATCGTGCGGATCCTCCAGGCGCAAGAGATGCGCGGAGAGCAGATCGTGAACCACGTCCGGTTCGTGTTCGCGCTGCTCTCCGCCTACACGTTCACGCACGTGTGGACGGTCAACACGCCGGCCGCGAACCAGGTCTTCGCGATCCAGATCGGCGGGTACCTCGCCTTCTCGCTCCTGCTCTACGCGTTCTTCCGGCTGCGTCCCGGCGCCTACGCGGGCTGGCTCAAGTACGTGAGCATCTTCGTCGACCTCGCGCTCCTGACGCTCACAGCGCTGGCGACGGCGAGGAACCACTCGGGGATGATCGAGTACTTCTCGAGCTACCTCGCGACCGTCTACGTGCTCTGGAACCTGATGTCGGGCTTCCGCTACAGCCTCGCGGCGTGCCTGTACTCGGCGGGGCTGTCGGCCCTCTTCAACTCGGTCGTGCTCGCGATCACGGTCCACTCCGGCGCGATCCCGATCAGCCCGGTGTCCGTCTACGGACAGAACGCCATCAACATCGCGGACCAGTGCCAGCAGGTCCTCTTCATCGCGCTCCCGGGCGTCGTCGCCGGCATCATCGCGCGGATGTCGCGCAACCTGGTCCTCCGCGCCGAGATCGAGTCCCTGGCCCGCCTCCGGCTCGAGCGCGAGAAGCAGGAGCTCGGCCGGTACCTCTCGAAGGACCTCGTCGACTTCGTCCTCTCCGACCCGGGGCGGCTCAAGCTGGGCGGCACGCGCCGGCACGTCTCGGTGATGTTCACCGACATCCGCAACTTCACGCCGCTCACCGAGTCGGTCGAGCCGGAGGTCGTGGTCTCGTTCCTGAACGAGTACTTCACGGCGATGGTCGACATCGTGTTCCGCTACGGGGGCACCCTCGACAAGTACATCGGCGACGGCTTGATGGCGGTGTTCGGCGCGCCGCTCTCGGTCGAGGACGCGCCGAAGCGCGCCGTGATCGCGGCGATCGAGATGGTGCAGGCCCTCGAGCGCATGAACCAGCGGCAGCTCCTCGGCGGCGGCGAGATCAAGATGGGCGTCGGGATCGCGACCGGCACCGTCATCTCCGGCAACATCGGGTCGCTCCAGCGAATGGAGTACACCTGCATCGGAGATACGGTAAACACGGCCTCGCGCCTCGAGCAGTTCAACAAGGAGCTCGGCTCCAAGATCATCATCTGCCAGGCGACGTACGCGAACCTCGACGACTGCGTCCCGGCGCAGCCGACCGGCGCCCTGAGCATCCGGGGCAAGAGCCGCCAGGTCCACCCCTACATCGTGGACCACCAGGAACTCCCGCCAGCGCTCCTGGAGGCGCTCCGGCAGCAGCTCCTCTCGGCGCCCCGCCCCATCGCATCGATACCGCCTCGGGCCGACGCGGCGCTGGCGCCCGCCGCCTGGCAGAGCACGGATCGCGAAGGAGCGCAGTAGCGTCGCGGCGTCAGGAGGGCGTCGCGCGGAAGCGCCGCACCCGCGCCGAGCCGGGTCCGCCGTCCTGCGTCGACAGGCCGAGCGCCGTGCGCGCCGGCGCGTGGAGGCGCTGGAGGACGCGATCGAGCAGGCGCAGCGCGCCGTCGCTCATCTTCACGCCGCGCGGCGAGCGGTAGCCGAACGCGACGCCGTCCACGACCTTGTAGGCGTTCTCCGTGGGCGAGGCGGGGCGCATCTCGACGACCAGCGCGCCGTCGCGCGTCTTCATGATGACGACGATCTCGCCCGGGCGCGCGGAGGCCTCCACGAAGGTCCACCCGCCGGAGGTGGCCTCCTTGATCCCGAGCTCGAGCACGCGCTGCAGATCCTGCCCCGCCGGCGCGAGCGTCGTCGCGCCCTCGACCCGGATCTCCCCGCCCGGGGGGACCACGCCGCTGCCGAGCGGCATCGCCGGCCGCCGCATCTCGCGCGGCCCGGGGAACGACCACATGTCCGGCGTGATCTCCCCGCCCTCGCGGTACGCCATCTCGATGAGGCGGCTGCGCTCGCGGGAGAGCGCGTCCTCGGACCAGCCGAGGCACGAGCGCATCATCAGCGTGAACGGGTCGAAGCGGAGCTCGAACGACGCGGGCGCGCGGGTCATGAGGTCGTCCGGAAGGACGAGGCTGTGGAAGATGCGGACCTTGCACGGCAGCTCGCGCGCGCGCTCGAGCGTGCGGCGGAACGTGACGGGGCCGTCGCCAGGCAGGCCGAGGAGGATGTCCACCTCGATGTCCGTGAAGGTCGAGAGCTCCTCGATCACCTTCGCGAACTTCGACTCCCGGAAGGGGCGCTGCGTACCGTCGCCGGTGTCCTTGTTGAGCGGCGGCAGCCGCGCCTCGAGGGACACGCGCGCGGCGCCTCGGAGGAACTCGAGGTGCTCGTCGTGCACGTGCTCCGGATCGAGCGACGCCATCAGCGTCGCCTGCTTGAAGAAGCCGACCTGCTTCTCCGCGGCCACGAGGTTCCGGAACGCCTCAGCGTTCAGGTTGAGCGGGGCGTCCACGACCTGCGCGCCCGGAGCGCCGGCGTCGCGGAGCGCGCTCAGCTCCTCGACGAGGTAGGCCTCCGAGAAGGCGCCGGCGCCGGCGTCGCCCGTCGAGACGCCGCACGTCGGGCAGCTCATGACGCCGCCGCGGCAGATCTCGATCGGGACGATGCGATCGGTCGGGAGCAGCTTCATCCGGATCGGCGAGGGGAGCTCGTCGGGCGCCACGTGAGGCGCTTCGCCCGTGGAGACCCAGCCGTCGGCCGTGAAGACGTGCAGCCCGGGCACGGTGCGCAGCGCCTCGGAGGAGCGCTCGCTCAGGCGGACGATGTTCCGGAACGTGAGCTCGTTGCCGTACACGAGGGCGTCGATGCTGGCGGCGGCGTCGCGCCAGGGCGCGAGCGCGAACATCGCGGGGCGCGCGAGGGGACCGCAGAGGACGATCGTGCGCCCCGGCCGGTTGCGCTGGAGGTGGCGCGCGACCTCGATGAACGTGGGAAAGGACCAGACGTGCGCGGCGAGGCCGATCACGTCCGCGTCCACGGTCTCGACCTCCGCGACCCACGCGTCGAGATCCCTCGTCTGCGCGTCGATCCCATGGATCGGCACGCCGGCGAGCTCCGGATCGGCGAGCAAAGAAGCTTCGACACGACGGATTCCATGGCTGAACGGCGCTCCCCCACCGTCCGGCATGGTTGACTCCATCGCGAGTAGCGCGACGCGGCGTTCGCCAGGCATCCATGGGAGTCTACCAGGGTGTCTCGCCCGTCGGGGAGTCCGTTCGCGCTCTCTGTTTGCTCCCGCTCCCGTCCGCTCCGAGGGCGTGCGGGGTTACGCCCAGGCTTACGTCCGGCGCTCGCGTCCGGAGTTGCATCCGGAGCGCGTCCGGGCTTTCATAGTGCCCGGGGCGAAAGAGGGGGAAAGGAACGTACCGGATCGCCGGAGTGCGGCGGTCTGTCGGGTTGCGCGCTTCGTGGCGTGGACGTAGCGCGCCGCGGCGAGCGCTCTGAACTGCGCAGATCCGTTCGCCCGGGTGATTCGTCACGCCGGGTCGGTCATCGTCATCGAGCGGGCCTGCGCTGCGCCGGCTGCTGGCCAGTGGGGGCTCGCGTCGCGTCGACGCGTCGCTCCTCCGTGCGTGGGGGAAAGAGGGCGCGCCGCCCTGCGGAGCGGCCCCCGTTTCCGAGGAAAGCCGAGGGGAGCCATGTGTGGCAAGCACGTGATCCTGGTTGCAGAGGACGACGTTGACACTGCGGCAATGCTGCAGGAGCTCCTGACGCTGGAAGGGTACGAGGTCGAGCTGACCGCGACCGCGCGCGCGGTGCTCGACGCGCTCGCGGAGCGACGCTTCCACGCCGTTCTCCTCGATCTGACGATGCCGGGCATGACGACGGACCGGTTCGTCTCCGAGATCGCGGGGCTCGGCACGCCCTCTCCCCTCATGATCTTCTCGGCTCGCCTGCCCCACGAGATGCAGGCGATCGCCGAGCGGCTGCACGCGGCCGCGCTCATCCCGAAGCCGGTGGACATCGATGTGCTGCTGAGCACCCTTTCGAAGGTGGTGCTCGGCTCCGCGGGCCAGGAAGGCTGACGCTGCCCGTTCGATCCACGCATCCACGCCGCGCGTCTCGCGCCGCTGTTCCGGTGAGCCGCGCTGCTGCGCACCACCGCGCCGGTGGTACGATCGCAGGCTCATGACGTGGTGGAGCGCGACCGAGCCGCGCGATGCTCACCCTGGCAGGCCGCAGATCGGACAGAGAGCGGCTTCGCCGGAGCGCGACCCTGCTGTAACATCGGGCTCGACCGCCGACGATCGAGCACGATGCGCACGCCCGAACCCCTCCTGCCTGACCTGTCCGGCTTGAGGACCGTTGACTCCGCGCGGGTCCACGGCGTGAGGGGCGTCGATCGAGCAGGCTCCGCTCCGAGATGCCCCCGCGGCGCCCATTGCCGCAGAGAGACCTTCATGCGCCCCCTTCCTCGCAGAACAGGCCTGATCAAGCGGACCCCGAGCAGGGATTCAGGGCTTTCCCTGTTTCGCCGTGACGTCAGGCTTTCGCATAGTGGTTGATGCACCGTGCCTGCCACTCCCTTGAAGAGGATCCTCGTTGTCGATGATGATCCGGATATTCGAGAGACCCTCGCCGAGCTCCTGCAAGAGGAGGGCTACGCCGTCGCGTCGGCGGCGCACGGCGGCGAGGCGCTCAGCGCGCTTCGAACGGATCCCAGGCCTGGCCTCATCCTGCTCGATCTCATGATGCCCATCATGGATGGCTGGCAGTTCAGGGCAGAGCAGAAGAAGGACCCGGAGCTCGCGTCGATCCCGGTGGTGATCATCTCGGCGACAGGCCGCGACGAGTTCGTGTCCTCGCTCGGCGCCGCGCAGTTCCTCAAGAAGCCGATCAACCTCGAGCAGCTGCTCGCCGCGGTCGAACAGCACTGCCGGTGACGGCGCCGTGCCCCTGTTCGTCTACGGCACGCTGATGCGGGGCGAGCGCTCGCACGGGCTGCTCGGGCGCGCGTGCTACCTCGGGGTCGCCCGCACCGCCCGGTCGTTCGAGCTCGCCGACCTCGGCGCCTACCCGGCGCTCGTGCGCGGGGGCTCGAACGCCGTCCTCGGGGAGCTCTACGAGCCGGATCGGGAGACGCTCGCCTCGCTCGACGTCTACGAGGGCTGCCCCGATCTCTTCCGGCGCGAGCCGATCCTGCTCGACGGGGGCGCGCCCTGCGAGGCGTACCTGATGCCCGCGGGCCAGGCGCTGGGGTGTCCCCGCATCGACTCGGGGGACTGGCGGGCGCGGCGGCGGTGAGCGCGTCAGTCAGGGCCGGCGCGGCGCGCTGGTCGTAGCCCCGCCGGAGGGGGCTCGTCCTTCTCGGGCCCCGTCCTGTCCTCGACGACGAGCAGCAGCGCCGGGAGCTCGCCCTCGTCGGCCTGGAGCCGGAAGGCGGAGAACGACAGCGTCCGCCGCCCGGCGTGCGCGAGCACGGCCTCGAGGCGGAAGTCGACGAGCGCGGTGCTGCGGCGGAGGACGTCCCGGAGCCGCTGCTCCAGCTGCGGGGTGTTCCACCCGGCGTCGATGGCCGAGAGGGGCCGCCCCTCGATGTCCCCGAGCGGGACCATCAACAGCTCGCAGTACCGCCGGGTCGCCGCGCGGATCCGGAGCTCGCCGTCGAGCAGGAGGAACGGGTGGCGCAGCACCTCGAAGACGGCGGAGATGCGATCGCGCGCGCCCGCGAGCTCGCGCCCGGCGCGCCTCGGCGCGTCGCTTTCCAGCCAGCAGATCACCGCGCCGTCCACCTCGTTCCCGGTGGTCCGGAAGGGACGCGCTCGCATGAGATAGAGGCGCCCCTCGCGATCCTCGACCTGCCGCTCGACGGTGCTCCTCGTGTCGAGCACCTCGGCGACGACGGGCGCGATGTCGGCCGCGCTCCTCGGCTTCACCTCGAGGATCGACCTGCCCACGTCGCTCGCGACGAGGCCGAGCAGCTTGTCGGCCGCGCCGGCGACGCGGCGGATCCGGAGGTCGGCGTCGAGCATCAGGACCGGGATGTTCATGCTGCCGAGGAGGTTGCGCAGATCGTCGTTGGCGAGCCCGAGCGCGACGTTGCTGCTGCAGAGCTCCTCGTTGATGGCCGTCAGCTCCTGGTTCGTCGACCGGAGCTCTTCGTGGGCGGACTCGAGCGCGTCGTTCATCCGGTGCAGCTCGTCGTTGCTCGCGAGGAGCTCCTCGTTCGTGCAGAGGAGCTCCTCGTTCGTTGCCTCCAGCTCATCGATGAGCGACTGGAGGTACTCCCTCGTGGTCACGAGCTCCCTGCGGAGCTGGGCGATCTCCAGATCCTTCCGGGGATCGCTCTGGGCCGGATCGTCGCCCGGCCGATCCAGCCAGGGCCCGCCCGACTCGGAGAAGACGACGAGGAAACAGCGCCCCTGCGGGAGCCGCACCTTGAGCGGCCACACCTCGACGTCAACGTCCCGGCGCCTGTCTCCCTGCCGGACCTTGATCTGCTCCTTGCGGGCCATCGCGCCCGAGTTCATCGATGCGTCGATGGCAGCCCGGAGGCTGAGCAGGAGCCCCTCCCGGGCCATCTTGAAGAGGTGCAGGCTGGCGTCGCCCGGCGCCGGCTCGAGGTAGGGCCCTGTCTTGCCCCGGAACTGGACGATCTGCATCTCCTCGTCGATCACCACGCCGGCGGGGGCGTAGCGCGCCATGACGATGGCGTCGGCCTCCTGGCGCACCGCGTCCATGATGAGCCCCTCGGCGCTCCGTGGCTTCTCCTTCTCCAGCGCGGGCGCGGGCTCCAGCGCGGGCGCGGGCTCCAGCGCGGGCGCGGGCTCCAGCGCGGGCGCGGGCTCCAGCGCGGGCGCGGGCTCCAGCGCGGGCGCGGGCTCCAGCGCGGGCGCGGGCTCCAGCGCGGGCGCGGGCTCCAGCGCGGGCGCGGGCGCGGCGGGGAGGCCGGGCGAGCAGGTCCCCTCGGAGGTGGCGCGCTTGCAGAAGATCCTGTGGGTCCTGTCCACGACCCCGAACAGGTCGGACATCGTGCTGATGCTCTCGGAGGAGCCGAGGAGCAAGAAGCCCGTGGGCTTGAGGGCCTGGTGGAAGGTGTGCAGCAGCCGGCGCTGCAGGCTCGGCTCCAGGTAGATCATCAGGTTGCGACAGCTGATGAGATCGAGCTTCGCGAGGGGCGGGTCGGCCGCGGCGTTGTGGCGCGAGAAGATGCACAGGTCGCGGACCGCTTTGTTGACCTGGAAGCCACCGTGCACCCTGACGAAGAAGCGGCGCAGCCGGCCGGGCGAGACGTCGAACGAGATGCTATCGACGTAGATCCCGGCGCGCGCCTGCTGGATGGCGGCCTCGCTCAGGTCGGTGCCGAAGATCTGGACCGCGTTGTCGCTCGCGTCGGCTTCGAGGAACTCGAGCAGCGAGATCGCGAGAGAGTAAACCTCCTCGCCCGTCGAGCAGCCCGGCACCCAGAGGCGAACAGGGGAATCCTGCGGCCTCTTGTGCATGAGCACCGGGAACACGTGGGTCTTCAGCGCGGCGAAGGCGCCCGGATCGCGAAAGAACGTGGTCACCTTGATGAGGAGCTCCTGGTAGAGATGCTCGAGCTCGTCCGGGTCCGCTCTCAGTTGATCGAGGTACTCCTGCAGGGCAGCGAGCTTGTGGAGCGTCATTCGACGCTGGATGCGGCGCTTCAGCGTGCTCTTTTTATAGTGGCTGAAGTCCACGCCCATCGCGGCGTGAAGCAGCCTGAAGAGCTTGCCGAGATCCGGGTCCACCCCTAGGGATGCGCCCTGCGCGAGCCACGGGGTGAGCGCGCGACCGGGGCGGCCCATCCTCACGAGCTCCGCCGCGATCGCCTCGACGCCGAGGGGGAAGTCGACGCCTCCGGCCGCGATGGCGTTGCGCGGGAGCGCCGGCCGCTCGGCGGTGCGCGGATCTTCCGCGAACGTGACACCGCCCTCCGCCTTCACATCCTTGAGCCCGAGGGCACCTTCGCTCCCGACGCCGGACAGCACGACGCCCACCGCGCTCGACCCCAGCTCGATCGCGAGCGAGCGCAGGAAAGTATCGGCAGGGCTCGGGCCGCCCTCGCCGCGCGGCGCGAGCTCGACGCGCACACCGTCGAGCGTCGCATGTGTATCCGGGGGCAGGACATGGACGTGACCTGGCATGAGCCTCGCCCCTCGTCGAAGCTCGGTCACGGGGAGCGGGCTGCTCTGCGCCGCGAGCTCGAGGACCGGGATCTCCCCAGGATCTGCGCTGTAGCTCAGCACGAGGGAGAGGCTCGTGTCCCTGCTCGGCATCCGCCGGAGGAGCTCCGCGATCGCGCCGCGTCCACCGGCCGACGCGACGACGCAGACGACCGGAAAGCGCCGCTCGTTCCCGGAGCGCGGCTCGCCCGCCGCGGCCTCCTCGTCGGCGTCCTGAAGCGGGTCCGGCGCGCGCCTCGGCGCAGCCGCCCTGCCGGCATGGGGCGCGGCGTCGCTGTGGCCCGGTGCACTGAATTGCGTCCGGCGTGGCTTCTTCTGTTCCGGCATTGTTGGCTTGAACGGTTAAGCGCTCTCTCATGCGTCTCGCTGCCGCGGGATCTGACAGGGTCGAAGCCAGGGTTGCTGCGAGCGATCGGTCAACGTGCCTGCTCTTGCCGGTGCGGAGCGCCGGACACGGCGCCTGGCGACCACCCCATCTTGCTCAGCGCGCCCCTTCCAGGCGCTTCAGGAGTTGCTCGATCTGCTCGATGACGTGCGCCGATCGGTCGGACGCCATGCGAGCGGAGTCGTTGAGCCTCACCAGCGTCTTCTCATCCATCTTCCCGCTGGGCTGGAGCCTGGTCATGGCTTCCAGCGCGGCGTCGTGGCGCGCCCGGGCGACCTGGGCTGCGGCCATCGCGCGGCGCAGACGTGTGCGCGGGGGTTCCGGGCTCTCGACCTTCGGCAACCTCCTCTCCGGCGGCTCGCGCCGCGCCTTGTCCTCGGCCCGCGCCTCGTGCTCGGCGGGCGCCGCGCACGGCGCGGGGGCCTCGTGCGCCTCCCGCAGCGCTCGATCCGCCTGACTCCCCGCCTCATGCGCGCGCTCCCCGTGCTGGTCATCGACCCCTATTCGGAGGTTGACGCTGAGCTCCCGGTCCGCGCTGGGCTCCCGGCCGTCTTCCCACCCCCGCTCGTCGACAACCTGCTTCGTCGCGTCGTTGACGAGGAACACCTGATCCGCGTCGTGGAACCGCTCGGCTCGCAGGGCCCGCAACGAGGCGCGCGCCGTCTCGAGCGAGCGGATGTGCTTCATGAGCGCGAGCCGCCTGCCCCGGAAGCGAACGTAGATGCTGTAGGTGGTCTGGGGCGCCATCTGCATCGCCTCGTGGGCCTGGCCGCGTCATGCGGTGTTCCTCGCTCTTCTTGACAGCAGCTTCCAGGGGCCAGCTCGTCGTGGCGCCGGGTCGAGGATGCGAGTACGCCGCTGTGTCACGTTCCCGCCGGTCTGCCGCCGTGAGCCCTCCGCGCGAGCTCTGGGGGCGCGTCCTGCGCTCCGCCTCACGCCTCAGGTACCGTCGTGAGCAGCACCAGCCTTCCGGCGGTCCGCTCGGCCGTTCTGCAGGCGGTGCGCACGAGCTGCCACTCTGACTTCACGAGCTCCGCCATGAGCGACCTGTCCTGAAAGAGGGCTTTGCACAGGGACTCCTCGGCGTCATCGCCGAAGGTGAGCACGCGTATCGCGATGGCGAGCGCGAAGTCCCGGGTCAGCCGGACGCGCAGGTCGACGTCGGGGGTGGAGACGTGGAGCGCGTGCTCGGCGAGGGCGACCTCGATCCTGTCCGCGATCGACGTCTCCGTGTCGGCGCGCCACTGGAGCGAACGGCACGTCTGCCGGATCAGCTCCTGGATCAACCGTCTGTCGCAACCCGATCGTGTGCTCATACAGCCCCCCTCGACAGCCCCGTTCCCCTGCGGAGAACCGCCCGGAGAGCGCCTGTTATCGGACAGAGCGCGCGATGGTCACCATGGCGCGGTTGAACGATCAGGACCGCTCCCCCCAAGGCTGCGCTCCTCCGGGTCGCCCGGGCGGTTCCCCTCCGACTCCCCGATCCTCCCCTCATGTCCCGAGGCCGAAGTCCCGGTTGACTGTTAGCTCTACCTCAGCTGCAGCTCGACCGACCGCTAGGGCAATGAGGAATCACTGGTCAGGGATTTCCTGTACATTGGCCGTGTTTGAACCGGGGATCCGCGTGCTGGCTCAGGTAATTCCCTACTTCCGGCGCCGTGGCGGTCGACGGCGGGCTCGGCTCACCGTCGCCGGTTGACGACGGGCCGTGGTCGGCGCGCACCGCAGCCGTCGCCGAGGGCCGCGGGCAGGTGGCGCGCGCCTCAGGTCGTCTTGGCCTTCGAGCGCCGGCGCTCGCGGCTCGGGCCTGATGCAGGAGCCGAGCCGGCGGTCTGCCGCGCGCTGCGCGGCGGCGCTTCCGTGACCGACAGGTCAGCGACGGCGCGCGCCTCCGGGGTGAGCAGGCCGTGCATGAAGAGCTGGAGCACCTGCGCACACCAGTCGGCGATATCTGGCCTGGAGGGCGCGTCGATGAGCTTGCGGACCAGGCGATCGAAGGCGCCCGAGATGAGCGCCGCGATGACGCTCGGATCGAGGTCGCGCCGGTAGAGGCCGATGTCGATCGCGTACCGGACGCGGCTCTCCACGAGGCACGCGACGCGCTGGGCGAACTCGTCGATCAGGTAGGCGTAGGGGGCCCCGCCGCCGCCTGCTTGCATCATCTTGAGGAGCGCCCGGTTCTGCCAGCAGAACTCGAGCACCTCGATGTCGTGGGCGAGGAGCCGCTTGAAGTACTCGCTCAGCGGGGCTCGATCGACGCCCTCGATGGCGATGAGCGGCAGCTCCACGCACCCCGCGAGCCGCGCGATGAAGGTCTCGACGATCTGCTTGAAGCAGTCGTCCTTGCTGTGGAAGTGCAGGTAGAAAGCGCCCTTCGAGACGCCGGCCCGCTCGGTGATGTCCTCGACCCTCGCCGCGGTCAGGCCGCGCTCGGTGAAGGCCGCCTCGGCGGCGCGGAGCAACTCGATCCTGGCGCGGCGATCGGCGAGGCGGGGCATTATGACTGGTGGGTCAATTCGAGGGACCTGGGCACTATGGGAAGGCCACCCGGAGCCGTCAAGACGGCTCGGCCGCGCTTCCTCGCGACGCGGCGCGTTCGAGCGCGGCGCCGCGCGTTCGAGCGCGCCGCCGCGCGGTGGCACGCGCGATGCTCCAGGGGAATCCATGGCGACCGTGGCGAGACGAAATGCCGCAGGGCGCGACGCCGGTGCCGGCGAGGCGACGGCGGCGGCCCTGGTCCCCAGCGATCCTTCGTTGCCGCGCCTGCGCGAAGCCGCCGCGGGCTGCCGGGCGTGCCCGCTCTGGGAGCGGGGGACGCAGACGGTGTTCGGCGAGGGCGCGGCGCGCTCGGACGTGCTCCTCGTCGGCGAGCAACCGGGCGACAAGGAGGATCTGGCCGGTAAGCCGTTCGTGGGCCCGGCGGGGCAGCTGCTCGACCGCGCGCTCGAGGCGGCGGGGATCGATCGGCGCCGGGCGTATGTGACCAACGTGGTCAAGCACTTCAAGTGGGAGCCGCGCGGCAAGCGCCGCATCCACAAGAAGCCGGACGCGCGCGAGATCCGCGCGTGCCTTCCCTGGCTCGCCGCGGAGATCGCGGCGGTGCAGCCGGCGATCGTGGTGTGCCTCGGCGCGACGGCGGCGCAGGCGCTGCTCGGCAGCTCGTTCCGGGTCACGCGCGATCGCGGCCGGATCGTCGCCTCGCCGCTCGCGCCGCGCACGCTGGCGACCGTGCACCCCGCGTCGATCCTGCGCATGCCGGACGAGGCTTCCAGGCAAGCCGAGCTCTCCCGCTTCATCGACGATCTCACCGCGGCGGCGCGCGCGCTCGGCTGAGACGGCGCGCCCCGCCTCCTCGCGGGGGGCGCTCGCGATGGAGTAGGATTCGCGCCCCATGACGACAAGCCCACAACCGGCCCCGGGCGCAGAGCGCCCCGCGGCGTCTGCGTCGGCCGAGGGTGCTCGCGGATCGAGCCCGAAGAAGACGTGGCCGCTGATGCTCGCGGCGCTCGGGGTCGTCTACGGCGACATCGGGACGAGCCCCCTCTACGCGATGAAGGAGTGCTTCAGCCCGATCAGCCCGCATCACGTCGCTCCGACGCCGCAGAACGTGCTCGGCGTGCTCTCGCTGATGTTCTGGTCGCTGATGATGGTGGTGACCGTCAAATACGTGACGTTCATCACGCGGGCTGACAACGAGGGGGCGGGCGGCATCCTCGCGCTGCTCGCGCTCGTCCCGAGCAGCGAGCGCAAGGGCGAGGGTCGCGGCCTCCTCGTGCTCCTCGTCCTCTTCGGCGCCGCGCTCCTCTACGGCGACGGCGTGATCACGCCAGCGATCTCGGTGCTCTCGGCGGTGGAGGGCCTCGAGGTCGCGACGTCGACGCTGAAGCCCGCCGTCGTGCCGATCACGTGCGTCGTGCTGCTCGCCGTGTTTCTCGTGCAGAAGCGCGGCACGGCCGGCGTCGGGACGATCTTCGGGCCGGTGACGCTCGTGTGGTTCGTGGCGCTCACGCTGCTCGGGGCCAAGGAGATCCTCCACAGCCCCGGCGTGCTCCGGGCTGTCTCACCGACCTACGCGGTGAGCTTCTTCGTCGAGAACAACGTGCACGGCTTCCTGATCCTCGGCGCGGTCGTCCTCTGCATCACGGGCGGCGAGGCGCTGTACGCCGATATGGGTCATTTCGGCCGCAGGCCGATCAAGTACACCTGGTACACAATCGTCTGGCCGGGGCTGCTCATCAACTACTTCGGCCAGGGCGCCAAGCTCCTCGAGGACCCGGCCGCCGCGGCGAACCCGTTCTACGCGCTGGTCCCGTCGTGGGCGCTCTACCCCACGGTGGCGATCGCGACCGCGGCGACGGTCGTGGCGTCCCAGGCGCTCATCTCCGGTGCCTTCTCGCTGACGCAGCAGGCGGTGCAGCTCGGGTACTTCCCGCGCGTCACGGTGATCCACACCTCGAAGGACGAGGCCGGGCAGATCTACATCCCCGAGGTGAACAGCGGGCTCCTGATCTCGTGCCTCGTGCTGGTGCTCGTCTTCAAGAGCTCGAGCGCGCTCGCGGCCGCGTACGGCATCGCCGTCACGGGCACGATGGGGATCACGACGGTGGTCTACTACGTGGTCACGCGGAAGACGTGGGGCTGGCCGGTCTGGAAGTCGCTCCCGCTGGCCGGGCTCTTCCTGGTGATCGATCTCGCGTTCTTCGCGGCGAACAGCGCCAAGTTCTTCCACGGGGGCTGGGTGCCCATCGTGATGGGGGCGGCGACCTTCACGGTGATGACGACGTGGAAGACGGGGCGCAAGCACCTCGCCGCGGCGATCAAGTCGGTGATCTTGCCGCTCGACACGTTCCTCGAGGACGTGAAGCGCGTGAAGCCGCACCGGGTGCGCGGGACGGCGGTCTTCATGGCGTCGAGCCCGGAGGGCACGCCGCCGATCCTGCTGCACCACGTGAAGCACAACCAGGTGCTGCACGAGCAGGTTGTGCTCCTCTCGATCCAGGCGCTGAACGTGCCGGAGGTGCCGGCGGAGCGGCGCATGACGGTGATCCCGCGGGGCGAAGGCATCTACCAGGTGACGGCGTGCTACGGCTTCATGCAGACGCCGAACGCCCCGTCGGTGCTGGAGGGGTGCAAGCGGCACGGGCTCCACATCGATCTCGGGCGGACGAGCTACTATCTCGGTCGGGAGACGCTGCTGACGACGGGGAGCTCGAAGATGTCCCGGTGGCGGAAGTGGCTGTTCGCGTTCATCTCGCGGAACGCGCGGCCGGCCACGGCGTACTTCGGTCTGCCGCCCAACCGGGTGGTCGAGCTCGGCATGCAGGTCGATTTTTAGAGCGCGGGCGCGCGGCGATCAGGGCCCGGTGTACCGGGCGCGGGGCCGCAGCATGTACCCGGCCTCCCGCTGCTCGAACGCGTGGGCGATCCACCCCGCGGCGCGCCCCACCGCGAAGAGCGCCGCCGCCGAGCCGGCCGGCAGGCCGAGCGCTGCAGCGATCGCGACGAGGCCGACGTCGAGCGACGGCGGGTCGTGGCCGGCGTCGCGCAGCGCGTCGACGAGCGCGAGCACCGTGCGCAGCGCCGCGCTCTGCGGCGCGAGCGCCCGGGCCGTGTCGAGCAGCGCCCGGGCGCGGG
Organism: Sorangium sp. So ce887; assembly: GCF_051521455.1. Lineage (NCBI taxonomy): Bacteria > Pseudomonadati > Myxococcota > Polyangiales > Polyangiaceae > Sorangium > Sorangium sp. So ce887. Next base: position 2,408,081 of record NZ_CP150354.1, read on the forward strand.
GGTCGCCCTCGGGGTAGAGCCGGTGCCCGAAGCCGGCGATGGGCTCGCCGCGGCGCAGCCGCTCGTGGACCGCGGCGGCGGCGCGCTCGGGCCGGCTTGCTTCGGCGACCAGGGCCTCCACCCGGTCGCTGACGCCGCCGTGCCTCGGGCCGGAGAGCGCCGCGAGCCCGGCGCTGACGCAGGCGTAGAGGTCGGCCCCGGTGGAGGCGGCCACCCGGACCGCGAACGTCGAGGCGTTCAGCTCGTGATCGGCCGAGACCAGCAGCGCCCGGTTCACGGCGCGCTCCGCCTTCTTCGTGGGGTTCGCGCCGAGGGCGACGAGCAGGCGCCGCGCCGTCCCCTCGGCCTCGAGGGCGGCGGTCGCCCTGCCCGCCTCCCGCCCGAGGCCGACGAGCGCCGCGAGCGATCGCACGAGCGCCCGCGCCCGCGCGCGCTCCGCGTCGCTCGTGGGGATGCGCCCGTCGCCCGAGGGCGCGCCCACGTGGCGGGTCGCGTCGTGCGCGCCGAGCGCGGGCACCACGAGCGCGAGCGCGGTGAACGGCGGCGCGCCCTCCGGCAGGAGCGCCGCGAGCTTCGCCGGGCGGACGCCCAGCCGACCGGGTCGCGCCGCCGGCGCGCCCTCCGCCGGCAGCTCGCCGGTCCACAGGAGCTCGGCGACCGCCTCGAACGGCACGTCCTCGAGCGCCAGCGCGACCGCCTCCTTGCCCCGGTAGACGGGCCCGCGCGGGCCGATCGCGGTGAGCGCCGACTCGAGCACCGGCTCGCCCCACCGGAGCGCCTCGGCGGCGACCGGGCCGTGGCCGGCGCGCGCGTCATGCCGCGCCCTGAGCCGCTCGATGTCCGCCCTCAGGTAGAGCCGCGCGCGCCCTCGCCCGCCGGGCACGCCCCGGAGCACGCCGCGGCTCGCGTACGCATAGAGCGTCTCCCGCTTCACGCCGAGCAGCTCCGCCGCCTCGGCGCCGGTCACGTACGCGGAGGGCCGCTGCTCCGATTCAGGTAGATCAACCATGAGGGCCCATCAACGTCAGCTCCAGATCCTGTCCACCGGTGCCTGAGGCGCGGCCCGCGGATCGCCGGGCGCCTGTGTCCCTCCTAGCACCGGCTTCCCCGGTCCTCGCCGGGATTCTTCGCGCAGGCGCGGGCCGCGCGCCGCCTGGCCGCCGCCCGCGAGCGCCCACCGTGCGCCGCGCCCGAGCCGGGGAGGCGCGGGCTGGGCGACCCGCGCCCGGCGGCATCCTCGACGCGCTTCGATAGCGTGCATGGTTGATTGTACAATCAAGGTTGATCAACCCCATGCGATGCCCAACATGTCCTCGGTGGAGGTGATCGGAATGAGGGACATGGCGGCGCCGCTCGCGAGCGGCCTGGAGGGTGTTGTGGTGGCGGAGACGCGGCTCTCGGAGGTGGACGGGGAGCGGGGGAGGCTCACCCTCGCCGGCCACGACGTCGAGGCGCTCGCCGGCGACGGCGGGGTGACCTTCGAGGACGCGTGCGGGCTGCTCTGGGGCGGCGCGTTGCCGTCGGCGCCTGCGCGGGAGTCGCTCCGGGGAGCGATCGCCGAGGGGCGGACGCGGGCCTTCGCGCTGCTCGGGCGGCTCGGGGACGCGCTCGACGCGGGCGACGGCATGGACGCGCTCCGCGCCGCGGTCGCGCACCACCGGGGCGACGCCCCGCCCGCGGCGATCGCCGGGGCGGTCGCGACGTTCGCGGCGGCCTGGTCGCGGCGCTGCGCGGGCGAGGAGCCGATCGCGCCCGATCCGGCGCTCCGGCTCTCGGCCGACTACCTGCGCATGGTGCGCGGCGCGGCGGCGAGCGAGGCCGAGGCGCGCGAGCTCGATACGTACCTCGTGACGGTCTCGGATCACGGCATGAACGCGTCCACCTTCGCCGCGCGCGTGGTCACCTCGACGGGGTCGGACGCGATCTCGGCGGTGGTCGCGGCGATCGGCGCGCTGAAGGGGCCGCTCCACGGCGGCGCGCCGGGGCCGGTGCTCGACATGCTCGACGCCATCGGGGCGGCGGGCGAGGGCGGTGCGCCGTCCCCGGGCAGCGCCGAGCGCTGGATCCAGGCGGAGCTCGCGGCGCGGCGGCGGATCATGGGCATGGGGCACCGGATCTACCGGGTGAGGGATCCGCGGGCGGCGGTGCTCGAGCGGGCGATCGAGCGGCTCGGGCGGACGGCCGGCGGGGCGCAAGGCGCCCGGCTCGCGCTGGCGCGCGCGGTCGAGCGGGCGGCGGAGGCGGCCCTCCGCGCGCGACACCCGGAGCGCCCGCTGCGCGCGAACGTCGAGTTCTACACGGCGGTGCTGCTCGACGCGCTCGGGCTGCCGCGCGCGCTCTTCTCGCCGACCTTCGCGGTGGGGAGGGTCGCCGGCTGGTGCGCCCACATCGACGAGCAGCGGCGCGTGGGGCGGCTCATCCGGCCGAGCTCCCGTTACATCGGGGACGTCCCCGGAGCGGCCGCTGTCCCCGGAGCGGCCGCTCCGCCGCATTGACGCCGAAGCGGTAGATGCTCCGCCAGCGCGCCAACAGGAGCGCCGTGCCACCCCTCGACGGTCCCCAGGTCGACAGGCCGCGGGCCGAACTTATTGAAGAACCCAGGACGGGCATTCCCCTCAACCCCGCCGTCCTGTCACCCTGCCGATCACAGATCGCCGACGAGGGCATTCCGCCGTCCTGAAGGGCGAAAGGGGAACGCGACGGGCACAGGTAGGACTTTGTTCGTCCAGCAAAGTTGGCAGCTTCGCGAGGGCACTGTTACCATGTTCAGTATGTCGCCCGCCGCTCTTGCCGCCCCTCTCGCCCGGGACCTCCTGCGCCACACCCTTCCCGAGTTCGAAGCGCGCGCCAAGACGCTGCCGCTCAGTATACAGGAAATCAACGACGCGCTCCCGGAAGGGGGTCTTCCGCGCGGGGGGGTCGTGGAGCTCGCCGCGCCGCGGGGGCTGGGGCGCTCCACCTCGCTCGCCCTCTCTGCGTGCGCGTCGGCGCAGGTGGAGGCGCGGCTGCGCGGGACGAGCGCGACGGCGGGCGCGTGGTGCGCGTGGATCGACCCGAGCGGCTCGCTCTTCGCGCCGGCGGTCGCGCGCGCGGGGGTCGACCTGAGCCGGCTGCTCGTGGCGCGGCCCCCCGTGGAGATGCTCGCCAAGGTCGCGGTCCGGATGGCGATGAGCCGGGCGTTCGCGGTGCTCGTGATCGACGTGGCCGGGGTCCCGGGGGCCTTCGGTCAGGGCGCGGGGAAAGGGGAGCGGGGTGCGCCCGCGGCGGGGCGCCGCGAGGAGGACCTCGCGCGGTGGGTCAATGTGGTGCGCAAGCTCGCCCTGGCGACCGAGGGGAGCGACGGGACGATCCTGCTCCTCACCGATCGCCAGGCGGCGCGGCCGATGCCGCTGCCGGTCGCGATGCGGCTGGAGCTCGAGCAGGTCGCCGAGGGGCGGTTGATGGTCCGCGTCGCCAAGGATCGCCGCGGGCGCGTGACCTCGCCGACACCGGTGGTGCTCGGGGAGCGATCGAGGGAGAAGGCGGAGCGGGCGGCGGGAAGCGAGACGCGGCCCGCGCTGTCGCGGGCGTGAAGGAGGAGAGGCGATGGCGGCGAGGCGCATTGTGGCGGTCGTGCTCCCGCAGCTCGCGTGCGAGCTGGTGAAGCAGCGTGGACCGGTCTCACCGAGCGGGAAGGCGCCGCTCGCGGTGATCATCGGGGGCGAGGAGGAGCGCCGGGCGGCGCTCGGCGCGCGGTCAGAGCGCGAGCCGGCGGCGCCGGTGGCGGTGATCGACGTCGTCGACGACGAGGCGAGGCGGTACGGGGTGAGGCCGGGGCAGAAGGTCGTCGAGGCGGCGGCGCTTGTCGCGCACCTCGCGATCCACCGGGTGACGTTCACCGAGATGGACGCGGCGCTCGGCCGGGTCGCCGAGGTGGCGCTCGGGCTCGGGGCGACGGCGGCGATCCAGCTCGGCGAGCAGGGCGCCCCCGCGCGCGCCGGCGCGCGCGCGGGGGCGCCGCGGGCGGGCCGCGCTGGTGAGCGCGCTGCGAGCGCGGCGCGGAGCCCCTGGGGCGACGGCCCGTACGACACGGTGTGGCTCGACATCACCGGGGCGTCGCACCTCGTCGGCGGCGAGGAGGCGCTGCTCGGCGATCTCGGCGAGCGCGTGGCGGCGCTCGGCCACCGGGCGCGGCTCGCGATCGCCGACGGGCCGCGGCTCGCGCAGGCGCTGGCGCGCTTCGGCGCGCACGCGGACGGCGGGGCAGGGGCGGAGGCGCCGATCGCGCCGCCGGGCAAGGGGGCGCAGGCGATCGGGCCCCTGCCGGTGCAGGCGCTCCCGGTCGAGCGCGAGGTGGCGAGCTTCCTCGTCCGGCTCGGCGTGCTCCGCGTCGAGGATCTCGCGCGCCTGCCGCGGGCGCAGGCGGCGGCGCGGCTGGGCCCGCGGACGGCCGAGGTGATGGAGCTCCTCGCCGGCCGCGATCCCGTGCCGCTCCTGCCGTACGAGGTGCCCCGGTTGATCGAGGAGGAGGTGCTCTTCGACGAGCCGGTCGAGAGCGCCGAGTCGCTCCTGTTCGTGCTGCGCGGCATGACGTCGCGGATCGCGTCGCGGCTCGCCGCGCGCGGCGAGGCGTGCGGTCGGCTCAACGTGGCGATCGCCTACGATCGCTCGATCGCGCGGCTCCGCCTCGGCGATCGCGAGGACGACGTCGCCGCGCTCCTGGAAGACGAGGAGCGCGGCCCTTCGCTGCGCTTCCACGTCGACATGCCGGTGCCCCTCTCGGACGCGGGCGACCTGCTCCGCCCGCTCAGGGCGAAGCTCGATCGGATCGAGCTCGCGGCGCCCGCGGTGGGGGTTCACCTCATCGCCTCCCGCATCGCGCGCGCCCGCCGGGTGCAGCTCGATCTGTCGCGCGACCGATCGGCCGATCCGGACAGCCTGCCGGCGCTCCTGGCCGAGCTCTCGGCCGAGATCGGCGCGGAGCGGGTGGGCGTCCTGGAGATCGCCGATGCGCACCGCCCCGAGGCGCGCTCGCGGCTCGTGCCGGTCGCGGACGAGGCGGCCACGGCGCGCGCGTCCGCCGCTGCCCGCGCGCGCGCCGCGGGGGATCGGGCCGCGGCGGAGCAGGGGGCGGCCGCGGGCGAGCGCGTGGAGGGGGCCGACGCGCCGGCGCCGGAGCCCGCGCGGCTCCTCGCGCAGCCGATCCCGCTCGGCCGCGTGGGGCGCGGGGCGATCGTGGCGGTCGACCGGCACCTCTACGCGATCGAGCGGCTCTCCTTCGTGATGCGGATCGACGCGGTGGAGTGGTGGACGCCCACGCCGGCCTCGCGCGATTACGCGCGCGCCTGGCTGGTCTCGGGCTCTCCGTCCGGCAGGGCCGCCCCGGCGCGCCTCGGCGAGCTGCGCCCTCCCCGCGACGGCGCGAGCGCGAGCTCCTGCGGTGAGGCGTGGATCTACGTCGACCGCGCGACGGGCGAGGCCTTCCTGCAGGGGTGGTGCGAGTGAGCGCCGGCGCCTCGGTGCCGTTCGCGGAGCTGTGCGGCCGCTCCTGCTTCTCGTTCCTCGAGGGCGCCTCGCACCCCGAGGAGCTCGTGCACCGCGCCAAGGAGCTCGGCCTCGAGGGGCTCGCGCTCTGCGATCGCGACGGGATCTACGGCAGCGTCCGCGCGCACACGGCGGCGAAGAAGATCGAGCAGCGGGTGATCGTCGGGGCCGAGCTGACGATCGGCGCGCCGCGCTCGGCGGTCGAGCGCGTCGCGCCACGCGCCGAGCGCGCGCCGGAGGTCCAGCCCTCGGTGGTCCTCCTGGTCGAGGACAGCGAGGGTTACGCGAACCTCTGCCGGCTGCTCACGATCGCGCACGCCGATTGCGAGAAGGGTACGGCGAGCCTCTCGGCGGAGGCGATCGCGGCGGCGCCGCGGGGCCTCTCCGCGATCGTGCCGCTCGATCCGCTCGTGCCCGCGGCCGTCTCCGGCGCACTCATCGGCGCGCTGCGCGACGCGTTCGGCGAGCGCGCGCTCGTCGCGACCTGGAAGCACCTCGACCGCCGCGACGGCGAGCGCGTCGCGGCGGCCCTCGCGGCGGAGCGGCGCTACGGCCCCTGCGTGGTGCCGACCGCGCGCCCGCTCTACCATCACCCGTCGCGCAAGCCGCTCGCCGACGTGCTCACGTGCATCCGGACCAAGACCACGCTCGATCAAGCCGGGACGCGGATCGCGCCGAACGCGGAGGCGTACGTGCGGTCCGGCGCGCAGATGGCGGCGCTGTTCCGCGATCATCCGGCCTGGGTCGCGCGCACGGTGGAGGTCGCGTCCCGCTGCCGCTTCTCGCTGGCCGAGCTCCGCTACAGCTTCCCGAGCGACGCCCTCTGCATGCCGGGGGAGACGTCGGATCAGGCGCTGCGCCGCCTCACCGAGGAGGGCTGCCGCGACCGCTACCCGGAGGGGACGCCGCCGCAGGTGCGCGCGCAGATCGAGAAGGAGCTCGCCCTGATCGCGAAGCTCGGCGTGGCCCCCTACTTCCTCAGCGTGCAGCAGGTCGTGAAGATCGCCCGCGCGCGGCAGATCCTCTGCCAGGGCCGCGGGAGCGCGGCGAACAGCGCGGTGTGCTTCGTGCTCGGCGTGACGGCGGTGGATCCGGCCCGGTCCAACCTGCTCTTCGAGCGCTTCCTGTCGGAGGAGCGCAACGAGCCGCCGGACATCGACGTCGATTTCGAGCACGAGCGCCGGGAGGAGGTGATCCAGGCGATCTACGAGATGTACGGCCGCGACCGGGCGGCGATGGTCTCGGAGGTGATCGCCTACCGCGGCAAGAGCGCGCTGCGCGAGGTGGGCAAGGCGTTCGGTTTCTCGGCGGATCAGGTCGACAGGCTGAGCGGCCTCGTGCTCCACCACGAGGCGGACATCACCGAGCAGCGGGTGAGCGAGGCGGGCCTCGATCCGGACGACGTGCGCGTCCGGCAAACCGTCCTGATGGCGAGCGCGCTGGAGGGCTTCCCGCGCCACCTCTCGATCCACGTCGGCGGCTTCGTGCTGTCGTCGGAGCCGCTGCACAAGGTGGCCCCGGTCGAGCCTGCGCGGATGGAGGGCCGCACGGTGATCCCGTGGGACAAGGACGACCTCGACGATCTCGGCTTCTTCAAGATCGACGTCCTGGCCCTCGGCATGCTGACGGCGATCCGCAAGGCGCTCGCCTTGATCCACGCGGACCGGTACGCCGAGCTCGCGGGCCCCTCGGCTCATGCGGCTCGTGACCCCGCGTCCGCGGATCTCTCGGTCCGTGCAGGCCGAGGCGCCGCGTTCGATCCGATCGCGGCGCTCGCGCAGATCCCGCCGGAGGACCCGGCCGTCTACGAGGCGATCGGCCGGGCCGACACGGTGGGGGTGTTCCAGATAGAGAGCCGCGCCCAGATGGCGATGCTCCCGCGGCTGAAGCCGAGCAAGTTCTACGATCTGGTGATCGAGGTGGCGATCGTGCGTCCCGGGCCCATCCAGGGCGGGATGGTGCACCCCTACCTGCGCCGGCGGACGGGGCAAGAGCCGCCGGTGTCGCCGCACCCGTGCCTGGATCCCATCCTGGAGCGCACGCTCGGCGTGCCGCTCTTCCAGGAGCAGGTGATGCAGATCGCGATGGTCGGCGCGGGCTACACGCCGGGCGAGGCCGATCAGCTGCGCCGCGACATGGCGGCGTGGAAGAAGCACGGGCGCCTGGAGCGTCACCGCGGGCGGCTCATCCAGGGCTTCGCCGAGCGGGGGATCTCGGCGAGGTTCGGGGAGATGCTCTACCAGCAGATCCAGGGCTTCGGCGAGTACGGCTTCCCTGAGTCGCACGCGGCGAGCTTCGCGCTGCTTGTGTACGCGTCGGCCTGGCTCAAGGTGCACCACCCGGTGGCGTTCACCTGCGCGCTGCTCAACGCGCAGCCGATGGGGTTCTACAGCCCGTCGGCGCTTGTGCAGGACGCGCAGCGGCACGGCGTCGACGTGCGGCCGGTGTGCGTGGCGCAGAGCGCGTGGGACGCGACCCTCGAGCCCGGCGCCGAGCCCTCGGCGGGGCCGGCGCTGCGGCTCGGCATGCGCCTCGTGAAGGGGCTCGGGGAGGCGGCTGGGGCCGCGATCGTGGCCGCGCGAGAGGAGGCGCCGTTCACGAGCCTCCCGGATCTCGTGACGCGCACAGAGCTGAAGAAGAACGAGGTGGAAGCGCTCGCCGAAGCGGGCGCGCTCGCCGCGCTGGTGCCCGCCCGGAGAGAGGCGCTCTGGCGGGCGCGCGCGCCCCGCGTGGAGGGGTTGTTCGAGGGCGTGCCGATCGAGCGGGACAAGGACGTCGGGCTTCCGCCGCTCAGGCCGCTGGAGCAGCTGGCGCTGGATTACGGGCGCGTGGGCCTGTCGCTGCACGACCACCCGATGCGGCACCTGCGGCCGGCGCTCAAGCGGCGGCGCGGGGCCGGGCGCGTGCGGACCGCCGAGGAGATCAAGGCGGCGCGCAACGGGGAGAGCGTGCGGGTCGCCGGGATGGTGGTCGGCCGCCAGCGGCCGGCGACCGCGAGCGGCGTGACGTTCGTGACACTCGAGGACGAGACCGGCGTGATCAACGTCATCGTCCAGAAACAGGTCTTCGCAGATCACTACCAGGTGGCGCGGCACGCCGCGCTCTTGCTCGTCGCCGGGCGGGTCGAGCGGCAGGGGGAGGTGATCCATGTGGTCGCGCGCGAGCTGGAGCGGCTGGAGCTGCCGAGCGGCGAGGAGGTCACGCTCCGATCGCGCGACTATCACTGAGGGCGCGAGAAGGCGCGCTCCCCGGAGGGCGCAGGACGAGCGGTCGGCGGCGCGTGAGGAGCCCAGCGCGCGTCAGGGTGCGGAGACGACCTCGTCGACCAGCGAGAGCAGCGTCGCCGCGTCGAACGGCTTCAGGAGCAGCCGGGCGTTGACCTGCTGCAGGAACGCCTTGCTGCGCTCCGTGAAGGCGCCGCCGGTCAGGAACACGACCCGGCGCTGCTGCTCGGGTGCGTGCTCGGCGAGCGATGCGTAGAAATCCATCCCCGTCATATCGGGCATCATGAGGTCGCACAGGATGGCGTCGTAGCGCTCCCCGGCGCGGATCCGGGTGAGCGCGTCGCGCGCGCTCGCGGTGGCGGTCGTCTCGTGCCGCGGCTCGAGCGTCCCCGCGATGGCGCGCGTGAGCATCGGCTCATCGTCGATGATGAGGACCCGCTGTCGCGGCGCCGCCTCCGGCGCGGCCGCGGCGGGCCTGCCGTTCTCGCGCCGCCCGCTCGACGCGCCGGAGCCGGCGGCCGCCGGGGCGCGCGCCTCGCTGCCCGTGGCGGCGGGGAGGATGACGCGGAACGTGCTCCCCTCGCCATGGCGGCTCTCCACCTCGATCCGACCCCCCAGCGCCGCGACGATGGCGTGGCAGATCGCGAGCCCGAGGCCGAGCCCTTCGCCCGCTTCCTTGCTCGTGTAGAACGGCTCGAAGATCCGCCCGAGCGATCCGGGCGCGATCCCGGCGCCGGTGTCGCGCACCTCGACGACGACCCACCCCGCGGCATCGCAGCGCGTGGAGAGCTCGATCACGTTCTGCTCGGCGAGCCCTTCGGGGATGGCCTGCGCAGCGTTCACGATGAGGTTCAGGAAGACCTGCGCGAGCCGCGGCTCGTTCGCCTCGACGGGCGGCACGTCCTGGAAGCTCCGGACGACGCGGGCGCGGTGCCGGATCTCATTCATCGCCATGTGAACGCAGGAGTCGAGCACCCGCCGGGGGTCGACCGGCCCGCGGCGGTCCTCTTCGGCGCGCGAGAAGCTGTGGAGATCGCGCACGATGAGCCGCACCCGCTCTGCGCCCTCGCGGGCGTCCTCCAGGAGGCTCAGCACCTCGGAGAGCTCGCTCGATGTCCCGCGGCCGTCGGCGTGAGGGCGGGCCCACGGTCTGCTGCGCGGAGCGCTGCTCCGCCGCTCCATCGAGCCGATGCGCCGGAGGGTCGCGTCGACGTTCGCGATGACGAACGCGAGGGGGTTGTTGATCTCGTGGGCGACCCCGGCGGCGAGCGTGCCGACGCTCGCCATGCGGCCGGCGAGGACGAGGCGGGCCTGCGTCTGCGCGAGCGCGTGGCGCGCGGCGGCATCGCGCGCGGCGCGCTCGCGGGCGACGGCGAGCCGCGCCCGAGCGCCCTCGCCCTCGTTGCTCACGAGCAGGAAATCGCTCGCGCTCGCCGCGAGGATCCCATCGAGGTCCGCGTCGCGCTCGGTCATCGCGAGGAGGAACACCGCCTCGCCGCCGGGCTGCGCCCGCACGCGGCCGCAGAACGCCGCGGCGCCGGCCGGGTCGCTCCAGTCGACGGCGAGCACCGGCGGCGGCTCGCCCAGGCACCGCTCCAGCGCGCGCTCGGGATCGAAGACGACGGCGACGTCCGGCACATGGCGTCGGATCAGCGCTTCGAATCGCTCGCTCGCCGCGGCGCGCCCGCGGAGAAGCAGGAAGGCGACCGACTCCGCGCAGCCCATCGACGTCCTCTCCGTGTCCTTCGTGGACCCTTTACCGCATCTCCATCCCGGCGTGCAGGCATGGTGATCCCTCCCCCGGCGCCTGCCGCGCACCTTGCCGCGTCGCTGGCCGCTTTCGCGCCGTTCGCCCGGCGATCGGCTGGCCCGTCGCGGCTCCTGCGGTCGGCTCGCCGGTCGCGCGGCGCTAGCGAGGGCTCGCCGTCGCGTCGTCGTCCGGATCGCCGTCGTCGGCGACCCTCGACGCGTCGTCCGTGAGCGGCGGGTACAGGCTCTCGACGAGCTCCCCGGAGAGCCGCTCCGCGAGGCGCGCGTCCATCCGCGCCATCGCCTCGCGGAGCCGATCGATCTCCGCCGAGAGCTCCGCCCTGAGCGGCCGGCGCTGCGTCTCCTCGATCGCGGCGAGCTCCGCCAGCGCTTCCTCGAGGCGGGCGCGCGCCGCCTCGTCCGCGCCGCCCGCGCCGGATCCCCGGACCAGGTGCTCCGCTACGCGCACGCGCCCGCGGTAGCACACCCGCGTCCGCTCGAGGAAATCCCGGTACGGCTTCACGGCCCCGCTGAGGGCCTGCACCGCCGCCGCGAGCGCGCGCGCCTCGCCCCGCAGCGCCTCGCGATCGGCGTCGTCGAGCGCCGGGTTGTGCTCGACGTGGGCCTCGAGCGTGGCCAGCACCTCGCGGGCCCAGCGGAGGTGCCGGAGCCCCGAGGCGCCGCGCGACAGGCGCCGCCCGGCCGCCCCGCCCGAGCCAGGCCCCGCGCTCACGCCACCGCCGCCGCCGGCGCCGCCTCGCGCTCCGGGCGCTTCGCCGTCTCGTTGATCCGCACGCTGACGAGCTTCGACACGCCGGGCTCCTGCATCGTCACGCCGTAGAGCACGTCGACCGACTGCATCGTGCGCTTGATGTGCGTGATGAGGATGAACTGCGAGTGGCTCGTCATGCTCCGGATCGCCTCGTTGTAGCGGGTCACGTTCGCCTCATCGAGCGGCGCGTCGACCTCGTCGAGGATGCAGAAGGGCGACGGCTTGAACTGGAAGATCGCGAAGATGAGCGACACGGCGGTGAGCGCCTTCTCGCCGCCGCTCATGAGCTCGATGTTCCCGAGCTTCTTCCCCGGCGGCTGCGCCAGGATCTCGATCCCCGTCTCCAGCATGTCGTCGGGGTTCGTCAGCCTGAGCTCCGCCTGTCCGCCGCGGAACATCTTGGGGAAGAGCGCCTTGAAGCGCGCGTTGATGCCGTCGTACGTCGTCTTGAAGAGCCGCTTCGACTCGCGGTTCATCTGGGCGATCGCCTTCTCGAGGTCGTCGATCGCCTTCTCGAGGTCGGCCTTCTGGGTCGAGTAGTACGTGTACCGCTCCTCGGCCTCGGCGTGCTCGCGCACGGCGTCCAGGTTGACGGGGCCCATGCGGTCGAGCAGCTCCGTCAGCTCCTGGATGCGCGAGCGGTGCGAGGCGTCGACCGGCGGCCGCTTGTGGTAGTCGCCGACGACGCGGGCGAGCTCCAGCCCGCGGAAGCGCTCGCGCACCCCCTCGATGAGGTGGGTGTGCTCGACGCGCAGCCGCTCCAGCGCGAGCTCGTGCTTGCGGAGCTGCTCCGACACCGCGGCGAGCTCCTGGCGCAGCCCGCGCAGGTCGGCCTCGCGCCCCGCGTGCGCCTGCCGCGCCTCGTCCAGCGCGCGCCGCGCCTCGGTCAGCGTGGCCTGCGCCGCGTGCGCGTCGGCGACGGCGCAGACCAGGGCCTCGCGCGCCATGACGATCGTCGCCGCGGCCTTCCCGGCGGAGACCGCGCTCTCCGTCCGCTCCTGGTCGAGCCGGGCGATCCGGCCTCGGAGCTCGGTGCACGACCGCGTGAGCCGCTCGACCGTGCCCCGCGCCGCCGCGGCGCGCTCGCGCACGCGCGCGAGCTTCACCTTCCGCTCGGTCACGACCGACTGCTGCCCGAGCACGCGCTCGCGCCACTCGGCCGCCACCTGCTCGGCGTGATCGAGGCCGGCCGCCGCCGCCTCGCGCGTCGCGCGCCCGGCCGCGAGCTTGTCGCGCGCCGCCTGCTGCTCGCTCCCGCCGGCGTCGAGGTTGTCCGCGAGGTCCTCGAGCTCGGATCGCACCACGCCCTCGCGCTTCTGCGCCGCGGCGAGCTGCTCCTCCGCGCGGCGGAGGTCCTTCTCGGCCGTCACGAGCGCGAGCTCTCCTTCGTGCGCCTCGCTCCGCGCCCGCTCCAGCGCCGTCCCCACCTCGGTGATCCGCAGGCGGAGCTTCTGCTGCGCGTCGAGCAGCGCCGTCACCTCGTCCGACTTGGTCGCGACGAACTCGTGCAGCGCGCGCATCTCCCGCTTCTGCTCGATCATCCCGGCCGCGACCGCGTCGCCCGAGCCGCCGCTCACCACGCCGTCCTCGCGGAGGACCGTGCCGTCGAGCGTCACGAGCGTGCACCCCGCGCCCTCGGCCGCGAGCCGCGCCGCCACCTCGGCGGACGCGACGACCACCGCGTCCCCCACGAGCGCGCGCGCCAGCGCCTCGTCCTCGGGCGCGAAGACGAGCCGGTCCACGAGCGGCCCGAGCACCCCCTCGCCGCGGGGCGGCCGCCGCGCGGCGCCGGCCACGAACGAAGGCCGCGTCGCGATCACGCTGGCCCGCCCGCGGTTGTTCTTCGACAGATCGGCGAGCAGCGCGATCCCGCGCTCGACGTCGCTCACGACCGCGCACTGCAGCCGATCGCCGAGCAGCCCCGCGAAGGCCGCGGTCAGCTCGGCCGGCGCCTCGATCCGGTCGGCCACGAGCCCGAGCAGCGCCGGATCCTTGGTCTTGAGGAGGTTCTTCACCCCGGCGCCGACGCCCTCCAGCCGCGCGTGCAGCTCCTCGAGCGCGCGGAGCCGGTTGCGCCGCTGCCCGAGCTCGTTCTTCGCGTGCTCCACAGTGCGGTCGCTCGCGACCGCCTGCTCCCGCAGCGTCTTCATCTCCACGTCGAGGCGCGACCGCTCCTCCGCGGAGATCCGCTTCCCGTCGGCGAGCTCGGCCACGTTCCGCGTCAGCGACGAGCGCCGCCGCTCGAGCTCCTCCGACTCGTACATCAGCCGGCCGATCTCGTCCTCGAGCTTCGCGCGCCGCTGGCTCATCTCCGTCATGCGCCGGTCGAACCCGGTGAGCGACGCCTCGGCGGCCGCGACCGCCGCGGTGGCCTCGGCGGCCCGCCGGCGCAGCGCGGCGACCTCGTGCTCGGCGGTGCGCTCGCCGTGCCGCAGCTCCTCGAGCCGCTCGTGCTGCTCGAGCGCGAGCTCGCTCTCGCGCGCCTCCTCTTCGTCGACGCCGGCGAGCTGCGCCTCGAGCTGCTCCTTCTCGGCCGTGAGCTCCGCGACCGTCTTCTCGAGCTCTCCCTGCTCCTTGGCCGCGGTGACGAGCCGCTCTTCCAGGTGCCGCATCCGGTCGCGCGCCCGCGCGATCTCGGCCTCGTGGGTGCGCACCTGGTTGTCGGCCGCGAACGCCTCGTTCTGCGCCCGCTCGGCCCGCTCCTCGCACGAGAGGGCCTCGAGCCGGGTGACCTCGATCTCGGCCTCGCGCGCGGCGAGCGCGGCCCGGGCCGCCTGCCCGCGCTCGGCGTGCTCGGCCCTGCCGATCGACTCGTGCTGCGTGAGCACCGTGATCTCGAGGAGCTTGTGCGACGCCTCGTGGAGCACGAGGTCCTCCAGCTCCTTGCGGTAGTTCACGTACCGCTCGGCCTTCGCGGCCTGACGCTTCAGGGACGCGAGGTTCCGCTGGATCTCGGAGACGATGTCCCCCACGCGGAGCAGGTTCTGCCGCGTCTGGTCCATCTTCTGCTCGGCCTGCTTCTTCCTGGCCTTATACTTCGTGATGCCGGCGGCCTCCTCGATGAGCATCCGCCGGTCCTCCGGGCGTGCCGAGACGATGAGCCCGATCTTGCCCTGCTCGATGATGGAGTAGGCCTTCGTCCCGACGCCGGTGCCGAGGAAGAGGTCCGTCACGTCCTTGAGCCGGACCTGGGTCTTGTTGATGAGGTACTCGCTCGTCCCGTCGCGGAAGAGCCGGCGCGTCACCGCGATTTCGGCGTAGTCCCGGTACTCCAGCGGGAGCTGCGACGCCCCCGTCGGCTCGCTGTTGTCGAAGGTGAGCGTCACCTCGGCCATCCCGTGCTGCGCGCGGGTCTCGGAGCCGTTGAAGATGACGTCCGACATCGACTTGCCGCGCAGGTGCTTCGCGCTCTGCTCGCCGATGGCCCACCGGATCGCGTCGACGATGTTGGACTTGCCACAGCCGTTCGGACCGACGATGCCCACCACGTCCGTGTCGAAATGGACCACCGTCCGGTCGACGAACGATTTGAACCCGCTGATCTCGAGCTTCCGAATGCGCATGACGTCCCCGGGACCGGCCAGGCGAGCTTAACGTATCGTCACAGCACGCCACGTACCGTCACATCTGGCTTTCCCCGGGGTCTACGTGGGCTGGCGCCGCGCGGCAAGACCGGATCCCGCCTCCTCACGCGCACATGAAGGACCAGGTCTTGCCCAGCTCAGGGCGTGGCGGCGGCGGCGCGGCGGCGCGTGTGCGGTTCGATGACTGTGTCGGAAACGCAACGGCCGCTCTTGGCAGCCGCCTTGACAGGTGGCTAACATGGCCATATCCCTCGCGTTGTTCTGAGGAGTAGAAACGCCATGCCCACTTACGAGTACGCCTGCACATCTTGCGCGCATGAATGGGAGGCCGAGCAGTCCATCAAGGAGGCGGCGCTCTCCGATTGCCCGTCGTGCCACAACGCGACGGCCCGGCGGCAGATCTCGCGCGGCACGGGCTTCATTCTCAAGGGCAGCGGCTGGTACTCCGACCTCTATGCCTCGGGCTCGAACAAGCCGCCCGCGAAGTCGGAGAGCGACACGGGCAGCTCCTCAGGATCTGCGGGGACGGGCTCCGACGCCGGCTCGGGCAGCTCCTTGGCGACGAGCGACAGCACCAAGTCGGCGACGAGCGACAGCACCAAGAGCGACACCGGCGCCTCGTCCGGTTCCGGCTCCGGTTCCGGTTCCGGTTCCGCCTCCGCGGCGGCCTGACGCCACCCCGGCGATCCGCGACGAGGTGTGGCCAGCCGTGCGCGGCGTGGCGCCGTGGAGCTGCGCCCGGAGCGCTGCGTGTCCACGTGCGCCGGGGGCGGTGCTAGGGTGGCCAGGATGGATGAGAGAAAGCGACTTGAGGAGCTCCGCCGGCAGCTCACAGAGCTGGATCAAGAAATCCTACGAAGCGTCGAGCGCCGGGCGCGCATCGCGCACGAGCTTGCCAAGCTGAGGACGGGCACGGCCCGGTTCGCCCCCACGGCCGACGCCGCCCACATCCAGGCGCTCGAGCGCGCCGTGACGCCGCCGTTCCCGCAGCGCGCGGTGCGGCGGATCTTCGTCGCCATCGACGCGGCCTCGCGCGCCTTCGAGGTCGCGCCCCGGGTCGCGTACCTGGGCGCCGAGGGCGACTATGGCTGGACCGCGGCGCACGATCACTTCGGGGTCGGCGGCGAGTTCGTCCGCGCGGACAGCCCCATCGCCTCCATCGAGGAGGTCGCGCGCTCGCGCGCGGACTTCGCCGTGGTCCCCTACGAGTCGTTCAAGGAGGGGCCGATCTTCCCGACCATCCAGGCGATCGGCGGCGCCGACCTCAAGGTGGTCGGCGAGCGCCAGCTGGTGCAGGCGCTCGACCTCGTGAACCGGACTGGCAACCTCGCCGACGTCGAGCGGGTGTACGCCTCGCCGCAGGACCACGTGGCCTGCGTGAACTACCTCGAGCTCCAGCACCCGCGCGCGCTGGTGCTCGACGTCCGGTGCCCGCAGGCCGCCTGGGATCTCGCGGCCGAGGGCGATGGCAGCGCCGCCATCGTCCCCCGCGGCTTCTCCGGCGCGCAGGAGCTCCGGGTCGCCCGCGAGAACGTCGGCGACGAGGGGGAGCTCCGGATCCGCTACGCGGTGCTGTCGCGGCTCCCCGCCCCGCGCTCGGGCCACGACGCCACGGCGCTCCTCTTCAGCGTCCACGACCGCCCGGGCGCGCTCCACGACATCCTCCAGCACTTCAAGGAGCGGAGCTGCAACCTCCGCCGGGTCCACTCCCGCCCCGTCCCCGGCGAGGGCTGGGACTACGTCTTCTACGTCGAGGTCAGCGGCCACACGACCGATCGCGCGCTCGTCGCGGCGCTCGAGGGCGTGAAGCGCGAGACCAAGATGCTGAAGATCATCGGCTCCTTCCCGCTGGAGCGCCCCGACCCGCCGCACGAGCGACCTTGATGACGAACACGATGGTGCGGACGCTGCTGCATTCCCGGGGCGCCGCCGCTCTGCGCCGCGCCGCGGTCGCTCTCGCGATCGCCGCGTCCGCCGTCCCGGCGCTCGCCGGGTGCGGGGGCGCGGACGACAGCCTCGCGCTGGTCGGCGGAGAGAAGATCGACGCGACGGCGATCGATCGGGATCCCCTGGCCGTCCTGCCGAGCGGCGTGGTGATGCTCGGCTATCTCGACGCGGCGGCGATGTTCACCTCCGGCCTGGGGGGCGAGGTCAACCAGCTCATCACGAGCCTGCTCCCGCTGGGCCCGGAGTCGAACTTCGTCCCGGCGCGCGACATCGTGAAGATCTACGGCGGCCTCTATGCGATGCAGGGCGCGGACTTCTGCGCCGTCATGCAGGGGAACTTCGACGTCGACGCGATCCGCCGCTCCGCCGACGCCAGGACGGTCACCGTCATCGGCGCGCCGCTCGTGAAGACGCGTTACGCGGACAACGATCTCTTCACGGCCGGCAACGTCGGGTTCGTCGTGCTCACGCCGCACACGATCCTCACCGGCAACGAGACCGGGTTGCGGCGGGCCCTCGACCGGCTCCGCTTCAGCAAGCTGCAGCGCTCCGTGCCCTCGTGGATGGTCGAGCTGCTCGGCACGAAGAGCGCGTCGTTCGCCTTGGCCGGCGACCTCTCGAGCCAGCCTGCGGTCGCGTCGGCGGCAGGCCAGCTCCCGTTCCTCTCGGGCCTCCAGTACGTGCGCGTCATCGGCAACTTCCAGCCGCCCGGGGTCAACTTCGCTGGCGCCCTCACGTACACGGACCCGCAGAGCGCGGCGAACGGCGCCGTCGCGCTCCGCAACCTCGAGCAGATCGCCAGGATCGCGAGCCTGCTCTCGTCGTGGGGCTTCGGCTACGGCTCGGTCCCCCCGATGCAGGTCGCGCAGCGCGAGAGCGACGTCGGGTTCACGCTGCCCCTCGGCGAGGGGATCGTGCGCATGCTCCTGCGCACGGCCGCCGAGACAGCGAGGACCGCGGCGCTCGTGCGCTGATTCACGCCTGATTCACGCCTTGCGGAGCGGCGCGCGCGACGGCGGCGCGGCGTGCGCCGGGTCGTCCGGCCACGCGTGCTTCGGGTAGCGGCGGCGGAGCTCCTTGGCGATGGCCGGGTAATGGCGCGCCCAGAACCCCGAGAGGTCGGTCGTGACCTGCACGGGGCGCTGGTTCGGCGCGCAGAGGTGCAGCACCACGGGCACCCGTCCGCCGGCGACGCGCGGCCCCTCCGCCATGCCGAAGAAGTCCTGTAGCCGCGACGCGAGCGACGGCGGCGCGCCCGCCACGTACTCGAGGCGCGCCCGCCGGCCGCCGGGCAGGACGATCGACTCGGGGGCGAGCTCGGCGAGCGCCCGCGCCTTCGCGGGGCTCAGCGAGGCGTGCACGGCGCCCGCGAGGTCCGCGTCGCGGAGCTCTGCGAAGCTCCTGCGCCCTTCGCAGAGCGCCTCGAGCGCGGCGAGCACCGCCTCCTCGCCCACGTCGGGCAGCCCGGCGTCCGGGCAGTGCGCGCGCACGAACGCGACCCGCAGGAGCCAGCCCTCGAGCGCGTCGCCCTTCACGAACGCCCGCCACCCCTTCGCCTTCGCCTGCGCGGCGAGCTCCCGCGCCGCCGCCTCCGAGAGCGGGCCGCCCGCGCCCGCGGCCGGCCGCGCCTCGTCGAGCACGAGGCCGTCGTACGAGAGCCGGCGCACGACCTCGACGCGCTCCGCGGCCGCGTTCCACGTCGCCTCCGTCGTGTCCCGGATCGCGTCGGTGAAGAGGTCGAGCAGCCAGTCGGCCTCGATCGCGCTCGCCGACCGGACGACCGTGCGCGCCGAGCGCCCCTCGCTGCGCTCCTCAATGTCGACCGCGACGACGAGGTCGACCTCGTCGATCACGCTCGCCTCGGAGAGCGCGGCCGTCCCGCCGGCGGCGAGCACGACCTCGCGCCCGCTCCGCCCCGAAGCGTTGGCCGGGCGGCGGAGTCGCCCCACCCGGTCGGGGTAGCCGGAGAGGATCGCGATGCGCTGCGCGATCTCGCGCGCCTCCAGCGTCTCCGGCGGCGCCGCGCTCCGGTGGTCGGCGAGCCGCGAGAGCTGCTTGCGCGTCCGCTCGACCGCCAGCGTGCGCGCCGGGTCGACGCCCAGCCACCGCAGGCGGTCGGCGGCGAAGCGCGCGCGGTCCGCCTCCTCGAAGGTCTGGAGCGCGGCGAGCAGATCGGAGCTGTGCCGCGCGTCGCTCCTCCGCGCGCGGCCCTCGCGTGGGCCTGCGGGCGCGCCGACGTCGCGCTCCGCGACGAGCGCCGCGAGCGTGCACCCGTCGTCGGCGACGCCGCGCCGCTCGGCCTCGACGATCATCCGCGCCTGCCGCGGGTGCGCCGGGAAGCGCAGCATTCGCCGGCCGGTCGGGGTCATGCGCCGCCCCTCGTCGAGCGCGCCGAGTCGCACGAGCAGCGCCTCGGCCGCGGCGAGCCCGGCAGCAGGCGGCGCCTCCAGCCACCCGAACCCCTCGAGATCCGTGACGCCCGCGGCGCAGAGATCGAGCACCGTCTCCGCGAGATCGAGCCGGCGGATCTCGGGCGCCTCGTGCTCCGGCCGCGCGGCGAGGTCTCCGCGCGTGTAGAGCCGGAGGCAGCGGCCGGGCCGCGTCCGTCCGGCGCGCCCCGCTCGTTGCGCCGCGGAGGCGCGGGCGATGGGCGCGACGCGGAGCGTCGGCAGCCCCGACCAGGGCGCGTACGCGGCCACGCGCGCGAGGCCGCTGTCGACGACCGCCACGACGCCATCGATGGTCACGGAGGTCTCGGCCACGTTGGTCGAGAGGATGATCTTGCGCCGGTCCGCGGGGCGCACCGCGCGGTCCTGCTCCGCCGGCGACAGCGAGCCGTGCAGCGGCAGGAGCAGCAGATCCTCGCTCTTCGCGAGGGGCGCGCACGCCTCCATCGACCGGCGGATCTCCGCGGAGCCTGGCAGGAACACCAGCACGTCGCCGTCGAGCCCCTCCTCGATGAGCTGACGCACCGACGAGGCGACCAGGCTCTCGAGCGTCCTGTCGCCCCAGTGCGCCGGAGCGCGGCGGTCGCCTGCGGCGTGGGTCGACGTGCTCGCGCGGGCGGCCGGCAGGTGCTCGATCGCGACGTCGAACATCCGCCCCTCGGCGCGCAGGGTCGCGCAGCGCGGGGCCTCGGTCGCCGGCGCGCCGTGGGCGTCGCCGGCCCCGGCCGCCGGGGCCTCGGGCGCGCCGAGGAACGCCGCGATCGGCCCGGCGTCGAGCGTCGCGGACATCACGATGAGGCGGAGATCGGGCCGCGCGCCGCGCTGCAGCCGCCGGAGCAGCGCCAGCGCGACGTCGCCCGTGAGGTGCCGCTCGTGGAACTCGTCGAGCACCACGGCGCTGACGCCACGGAGCTCGCGATCGACCAGGAGCCGCCGCGTCAGCACGCCCTCGGTCACGAAGCGGATCCGCGTCGCCGGGCCGGCGGCCTCTTCGAAGCGCATCGTGTAGCCCACCGTCTCGCCCACGCGCTCGCCGAGCTCTTCGGCCACGCGCCGCGCCGAGAGGCGCGCGGCCAGCCGCCGCGGTTCGAGCACCAGGATCTCGCCGCGCTCCGCGAAGCCGGCGTCGAGCAGCGCGCGCGGCACGCGCGTCGTCTTGCCTGCGCCGGGCGGCGCCTCGAGCACCACGCTCGGGCGCGCGCGCAGGGTGGAGCAGAGATCGGGGAGGATCGGATCGATCGGCAGCGGTTGCATGGCTCTGGCGCTTCCCCCGCGAACGGCGCGGGGCCCCGGAGCCTAGCAACCCTTCGAGCGCGGGGACCTGTGATACTCGTCGATTCACCGTGAGCGCGACCGATCCGACCCGCCTCTCCGCGACCGTGCTCTCCTCGCTCCTGGCCGCGCGCGAGGTCAGCTCCGAGGAGGTCACGCGGGCGCACCTCTCGCGCATCGAGGCGCTCGATCCGCGGCTCCGCGCGTTCACTCAGGTGCTCCACGACGAGGCGCTCGCGGCCGCGCGCGGGCTCGACGGCGAGCGCCGTCGCGGGGAGAACCGCGGCCCGCTCCACGGGCTCCCGATCACCGTGAAGGAGTCGCTCGACATGGCCGGCATGGCCTCCACGCTCGGCGTCGCGTCCCGCAGGGGCCACCGGGCCGCCGGCGACGCGGGCGTCACCGCGCTGCTCCGCCGCGCGGGGGCCGTGATCCTCGGGCGCACGAACGTCTCGCAGCTGCTCCTGTACAACGAGACGCGCAACCCGCTCTTCGGCCAGACGGCGAACCCGTGGAGCCTCGATCACAGCCCGGGCGGCTCGTCCGGCGGCGAGGCCGCCGCCGTCGCAGCGGGGATGTCGCCGCTCGGCATCGGCACGGACATCGGCGGCAGCATCCGC
This sequence comes from Sorangium sp. So ce887, assembly GCF_051521455.1. Taxonomy (NCBI): domain Bacteria; kingdom Pseudomonadati; phylum Myxococcota; order Polyangiales; family Polyangiaceae; genus Sorangium; species Sorangium sp. So ce887. Next base: position 2,429,219 of record NZ_CP150354.1, read on the forward strand.
GTCCCCGCGCATTGCTGCGGCATCGTCGGCATGAAGCCCACGCTCGACCGCTGGACCAACCTGGGGAGCAACTCGGCGCTGCTCGGGCAGGAGGCGATCCGCTCGCAGGTCGGGCCGATGGCGAGGAGCGCGCGCGACATCGCGCTCGTCATGTCCGAGCTCGACCCCGCGGTCATGGCCGAGCTGGACGTGCGCGTGCCGCCCTTCCCGTTCACCGAGCCGGCGAGCGTCGAGGTGGCGCGGCTGCGCGTCGGGTTCTACTGCGATGACGGGCTCGTCCCCTCCTCGTCCGCCGTCGCCCGCGCCGTCGTGAAGGCCGCGTCGGCCCTGCGCGCGCGGGGCGCCACGGTGGTGCCGTTCACGCCGCCCGGCATCCCCGACGCGGTCTACGGGTACTTCGCCGCGCTCTCGGCGGACGGCGGCGCGACGGCGCTGTCGCTCCTCCAGGGCGGCGAGCTGGGCGGCGACGCGGGCGACATCGACGTCTCGCTCCGCTCGCTCCGCACGATGGCGTCGCTCCCGCCGTTCGCGCGTCGCGCCGCCGCGCGCGTCGCCGGGCTCGCGGGCGAGCGGCGGCTCCAGCGTCTCCTCGAGGTCACGGGGCCGAAGTCCGTCGCCGAGCTCTGGCGCGCCACGCACGCGCTTCGCGAGGCGCGCGCCGCGATCGCGTCGGCGATGCGCGCCGAGTCGCTCGATCTGTTGCTCTGCCCGCCGTACGCCACGCCGGCGCTGCCGCACGCCGCGTCGCGCGACTTCGTCCTCGCGGGTAGCTCCGCGATGCTCTGGAACCTCACGCAGTTCCCGGCGGGCGTCGTCCCGGTGACCCGCGTGCGCGGAGGCGAGGCGCGCCGCGAGCGGCCGCGCGACCGGCTGGAGAAGCGGGCCGCCGAGGTCGATGCGAAGAGCGAGGGGCTGCCCGTCGGGGTGCAGGTGGTCGGCTTCCCCTTCAGCGACCACGTGGTGCTGGCGGCCATGATCAGCATCGAGGACGAGCTCGCCGGCGAGCCGGATCGGCCCGTCACGCCCGTCTCATCGCCTCTGCTCGCCTGATGACGCGGTGAGCCCCCGGGTGCCGGGTGACGTGAGCGACCCCGGGACGCGATGACGGGGCCACGCCGCCGCTGCCCGGCGCTCCACGGTCGACAAGCAATTGAGCCCTACAAAGCCGAAAGGTCCGCCGGAGAATCTTCTCCGCCGGACCAGTCGGGGCGAGTGGATTCGAACCACCGACCCCTTGACCCCCAGTCAAGTGCGCTAACCAGGCTGCGCTACGCCCCGAGCCACCCCGCCGCCACGTTTCGGTGCGGAGCGAGGCGGACCCTAATCGAAGCCTTGAGAATTGCAAGGGCATCGCGTCGTGGATCGCAGACGGGGCGTCCGGCGCTGGCCGGAGCCGGGGGCGCGCCGCGGCTTGCTCGGCGAGGAGGCCGCTGCTTTCAGCGCGAACGCGCGGGCGCGCGATCCGAGCGGCGCGGTGGGATGGCGCGGAGCGCGGCTGCGAGGCTCTCTGCCGTGCCTTCCGCCACGAGGATTCCGTCGTCGTCCCTGGCCCACGCGACCACGTCGCCCGCGTCGCACGCGATGACGGGCACGCCGAGCGCGCGCGCCTCGCGGATCACCGTGGGGGCGGCCTCGTGCGATGACGGGTGCAGCAGCACGTCCGCCGCGCCGATCCACGCGAGCGCCTCGCTTCGCGGGAGCGTGCCCGTGAAGCGCACCGCCGCGCTGCCCGCGGCGCTGTCCACGCTGCCGGCGCCGCGCGAGCGCGCCGCGGCGGGGGCGCCGCGGCGCGCGATGCGCTCAAGCGCGGCGCGCTCCGGACCGTCGCCGACGATGACGAGCCGCAACCCGGCGTCCGCCGCGCGCGCCGCCTCGATCGCGAGCTCGACCCGCTTCGTCGGGATCAGTCGGCACGCCACGACGGCGAGGCGCTCGCCGGGGCGCTGCACGAGCTCGCTCCGGAGCGCGCCCGCGCGCTCGGCGACGAGCGGCAGATCGATCGCGGGCGGCGCGACGCGCGAGGCCAGGGCCAGCGCGCGCGCCTGCTCCGGAGGGAGCGCGCCCGCGAGCGCGTCGCGCAGCGCGCGCGCGGCGAAGACGAAGCGCGCGTCGCGGCGGAGGAGCGCGCCCACCACCGCCGCGCGCGCGGCGCGCGGCGCGCGGAGCAGGAGCCGCACGTCGGCGCCGTGCGCGTGCACCTCGAGCGGCGCGCGCGGCAGGGCGAGCAGGAGCGGCCACGCGCACGGGACGATCCAGTGCGCTACGGCGCGGTCGACCGGCCCGAGCTGACGGAGCCGAGCGAGCACGGCGGCCGCGAACGGAGCCGCGGAGAGCAGCCGGATCGGCGACTCGCGCGCGCGCGCCACGGCGCCAGGCCACGCGAACAGCGCGCCCCCGCCTGCCCGATGGACGACGAGGGCGCCGTCCCGCGAGGGCGGGTCGAGGACCGAGCCCCCGGCGGCGATCACGTGAACCTCGGCGCCGCTGCGCGCGAGCGCCTGCGCCGACGACCGCACGAAGTGGCCCGAAGGATCCTCGTCGCTGAGCGGATAGGACGTCGTGACCACGACGGCGCGCATCGAGACCTCAGGGAGCCGGGGCACGCCACGCGCGTTGCCTTCGCGCCGGCGCCGCATGGACGCGCGCAGCCCGAGTCACATCACGTCGTCAAGGCGGTCGCTGGACAAAATGACAAGACGCAGAGCACGCCGCGGAGGCTTGATTCAAGCGTCCGCGCGCGTCTTCTGCGTCTTGGCCGGTTGCCCTTGCGCGAGGGACGTTCGCGCTAGGCGACCATGTCCATCTTCGACCGCTTCCGGCGGCGGCGAGCGGCCTCGGAGGCCTTCTTCCGCCGCTTCACGGACGGCTTCATGTAGTGCCGGCGCCGCTTCAGCTCGCGGAGGATCCCCTCGGCGGCCATCTTCCTCTTGAGGTGTTTGATGGCGCGCTCGATGCCCTTGTCGCCCACGGCGACCTCGAGCGGTTTGCACTGAATGGCGTCGGTCGGCATGTCTCGAAGCGTCCTCTTTAGCTGGGAAAAAACTTGGCCCAGTTGGCGGGCGAAATGCAAGCCGGCGGGGGCCCGGCAGCGCGGGGCGCGCACTATGGCAGAGGCTTTCTGGCCTCGCAAGAGCCATCCCCCCAGGCACGGAGCGCGACGCGGCGGCGCGTCGTCCGCGGTCGATGCGACAGATGTGCCTGATTCGACCTGGATTTACCAGGCTCATCTGCCGGTGATTGTTAGAACTTGCAACTGAGAAACTTTCTAAGTATCACTCTCGCCGTGGCCACCCCGCGAACACCTGCCGTCAAGGGGTCTGCGCCCCGCGAGGGTCGGTGGCGCGCGGGCAGCCTCGAGCGCGAGGGGATCGAGGAGGATGCCCGGGTCGCGTCCATGCTGGCGTGCGTGCGATCCTCGGGGCTCAAGCTGACGCCGCAGCGCCTGGCGATCGTGCGCGAGCTCGCGGCCGATCCGACGCACCCGACCGCACAGGAGCTGTTCGAGCGGCTCCGGCCGGCGTTGCCGACGATGAGCTTCGCCACCGTGTACAACACGCTGGATGCGCTGGCGTCGGCGGGGCTGTGCGTCGCGCTGTCGCTGTCGCCCGGCGCCTCGCGCTTCGATCCGAACATGGATGCGCACCATCACGCCGTCTGCGACCGCTGCGGGCTCGTCCGCGACGTGCCGTGCGAGCCGAGCGAGCTGTTGGCCGAGCGCTCGGACGAGATCGTCCCCGCGCCGCTCACGGCCGCGCCCGGCTTCGAGGTCCGCGCCGTCGAGCGGATCTACCGGGGGCTCTGCGCTGCCTGCGCGAAGGGCAGGCAAGACGAGAGCGCGCACGCAGAGGCGCGCAATGCCGGGCGCAGCCAGGAAAATAATCGACTCCGCCCCGCAGGGGCTCGACGGGCGCGGCGCCCTGAACATGGCTAGCGGAGCCTCCGCGCCGCCGAGCTGACCTGCGGGCACCAGGGATCCATTGTCCCAGCCGTTCAACCAAGGAGAGCGAACACCATGACCACCAAGCAGCTTACGGGCACGAAGACGCACCAGAACCTGAAGGACGCGTTCGCCGGCGAGTCGCAGGCCAACCGCCGCTACCTGTACTTCGCAAAGGTCGCCGACGTCGAAGGTCGCCCCGATGTCGCGGGCCTCTTCAAGGACACGGCGGACGGCGAGACGGGCCACGCGCACGGCCACCTCGACTACCTCCGGCAGGCCGGCGACCCGGCGACCGGTCTGCCGATCGGCAACACGGAGAAGAACCTGAAGGCCGCCGTCGCCGGCGAGACCCACGAGTACGAGACGATGTACCCGGGCTTCGCCAAGGAGGCCCGCGCCGAGGGCTTCGACGACATCGCCGAGTGGTTCGAGACGCTCGCCAAGGCCGAGAAGTCTCACGCCGGGCGCTTCCAGAAGGCGCTGCAGTCGCTCGACTTCTGAGCTCGACCCATGAGAGAGCGCGAGCGCCCCGGATCGCGCCGAGCCGTCGGCGGCTCGACCCGGGGCGCATGCGCCGTCGCCGTCCGGTGCCGCGCCACGCGGCGAGCCGCCCCATCGTCTCGTATTTCCAGAGGATGTTGAGAGGAACCGACCCGTGAGCGTCATTCGGCGTGCACCAGACCGTCCGCCGGCGACATCGCCGAACGACGAGCGATATCTCGATCCCCGCGACCTCGAGGCAGAGCTGCGGCGGACCTTCCAGATCTGTCACGAGTGCCGCATGTGCGTCGGGTACTGCGGCTCGTTCCCCGAGCTCTTCGCCCGCGTCGACAGGGACATCGACTCCGGCGTCGCCGAGGGCGCCGAGGCCCTCGCCTACGACGACTTCAAGGCCATCGGCGACGAGTGCTGGCAGTGCAAGCTCTGTTACATCAAGTGCCCGTACACCGCCGACGAGCACGCCTACGAGCTCCTGGACTTCCCGCGCGCGCTCGCGCGCGAGCGCGCGGTGCGCGCCCAGCGGGAGGGCATCCCGCTGGTGGACCGGATCCTCGGCGAGCCGCAGCTGATCGGCGCGCTGGGCTCCGGCCCGGCCGCGCCGCTAGCGAACCTCGTGCAGGCGAGCCGCCTGCTGCGCAAGGTGCAGGAGAAGGTGACCGGGATCTCGTCGGAGTTCCCGCTCCCGGAGATGGCGCGCAAGCCGTTCTCGTCGTGGTTCGTGGAGCACAGCGCCGCGCCGGACGCCGGCAAGCAAGGCGCCGTGGTGCTCTTCGCGACCTGCTACGGCGAGTACAACACGCCCGGTGTCCCCGAGGCAGCGGTCCGCGTCCTCGAGCACAACGGCTACGCGGTGCACGTGCCCGGCTGCACCTCCGCGGACGATCCGCAGGACGCCCCGGCGGGCGCGCTGACGTGCTGCGGGATGCCGAACCTCGACGGCGGCGATCTCGAGGCCTTCACCGCGAAGGTGAAGCAGAACGTCGAGCTCCTGCTCCCGCACGTCCGCATGGGCAGGAAGATCGTCGTGGTCGGCCCGACGTGCGGCTACACGATGAAGAAGGAGTGGCCGGAGTACCTGCAGACGGCGGAGGCGCGCGAGGTCGCGGCCGCGACGCTCGACATGATGGAGTTCCTGGTCCAGCTCGGGCGCGAGAAGAAGCTCAACCGCGAGTTCAAGAAGGGGCTCGGCACGATCGCGTACCACGCTGCGTGCCACCTGCGCGCCCAGAAGATCGGCTTCCCGGGCGCCAGGGTGCTCGGCGTCGTGCCCGACACCGAGGTGCGCGTCATCGAGCAGTGCTCGGCCGTGGACGGCACGTGGGGGATGAAGGCGGCCCACTACGAGACCGGCCGCAAGTACGCATCGAAGCTCGTGCGCGGCGTCGCGGATGCGGACGTCATCGTCAGCGACTGCACGCTCGCCGGTCTCAGGATGGTCAAGGAGAACGGCGCGCAGGTGCTGCACCCGGTCGAGGCGCTCGCCCACGCGTACGGGCTCGGGCCGACGCCGTATCTCGGTCCGAAGTCGTGAAGGAGACGTACGGGAGACGTACGGGAGACGTAAACGAGACGTCGAAGAGAGGAGCCGTCATGCGTCGCATCGATCGCAACGAGGTGCTCGGGATCGGCGAATACGAGGCGATCCGGGAGCGATTCCGCAGCCGCATCATCGAGGAGAAGCGGCCCCGCCGCGTGCGGATCGGAGACCACATGACCGCGGTGTTCGAGAACCGCGACTCCGTGCTCTTCCAGATCCAGGAGATGCTCCGCACCGAGCGCATCACGAGCGAGAGCGGCATCCTCCACGAGATCGAGACGTACAACGATCTCATCCCGGGAGAGGGACAGCTCAGCCTGACGCTCTTCGTCGAGATCCCGGACCGGGCGCTGCGCGATCAGATGCTCGTCGATCTGGTCGGGCTAGAGGACACGGTGTCGATCGAGGTCGACGGCATCGCCGCGCGGGCGCGCGGCAAGCGCGACGAGGCCATCCTGGAGGACCGCACGACGGCGGTGCACTACCTCAAGGTGGATCTCCCGGCCGAGGCGCAGGCCGGGATCAAGGCAAAGAAGGCGACGGTGTCGCTCGCGATCGCGCACCCGCGCTACGCGGTGAAGGCGCCGCTCGGGAGAGCGACCCTGGAGAAGCTCGCCGAGGACCTCTCCTAGCCGCGATGGTCTCGCTCGATCGCCCGATCAAGTTCGAGGACGTCGACGCCGCGAACATCGTCTTCTTTGCGCGCTTCCTCAACTACGCGCACGAGGCGATGGAGCGCTTCTTCGCGCCGCTCGAGGGAGGCTACGCCGGGCTCATCCTCCAGCGGCGGATCGGGCTGCCGGCGGTGCGGGTCGAGGTCGACTACGCGGCGCCGGTGCGTTACGGCGAGACGCTCCGCATCGAGACGTCGGTCGTCCGCATCGGCAGGCGGAGCGCCACGCTCCGGTACCGCATGGTCCGCACCCACGACGGTGTTCTTGCGGCCGAGCTCCGGCACACGGTGGTCACCACCGACCTGGTACAGCTGGCGTCGGTCCCGATGCCGGAGGACGTCCGGGCCCTGCTCAGCGCCCACCTCGATCTCGAGCAGGCGCCTGCCGGCGCCGGTCAACGGGTGTGAGCGCGCGGCCGGCGCGCCCGCGCGCCCGGGCGCGCACCGGAGAGGCGACGCCGCGGACCCAGCTCAAGCGCCGGGTCGAGCTGACGCTCCTCCGCGACAGGGCGCACTACGACGCGCTCGTGATGGGCGCCGTCGCGAACGCCCGCGTCTCGGTGTGGATCGCGACGGCCAACGTGAAGGAGCTGCGCGTCGAGGCGCCCATCGGATCGAGGGCCCGGGCGCGCGGCCGGTACATGTCCTTCCTCGAGCTGCTCGACGCGCTCGCCGCCCGCGGCGTCGAGCTGCGCCTGCTGCACGCCGGCGTCCCGTCGCGCGCCTTCCGCGCCGAGCTCCGCCGCCGGCCCCGGTCGCCGATCGCGATGCGGCGCTGCCCGCGCGTCCACCTGAAGATGATCGCCGTCGACGGTGCGCTCCTGTACCTCGGCTCCGCGAACCTCACCGGCGCCGGGCTCGGGGCGAAGGGCGAGGGGCGGAGGAACTTCGAGGCGGGCGTGCTCACGGACGACGACCTCCTGCTCGACGAGATGCAGGCGACGTTCGAGGCGATCTGGACGGGCGCCGAGTGCAAAGGCTGCCGGCTCCGGCCCCTCTGCCCGGGACCGCTCGACGAGCTCGACAAAATCCCGTTGCGCTGACGGCCTTGATGGCCGATGAGCAGCGCATGAGCACCGCGGGACCGGACCCCTCCGACCTCGATCGAATCGCCGTCGCCGCGCTCGCGCGCGTGGACAGCGGGATGCTGCTCGGGCTCGGCACCGGGCGCGCGGCCGAGGCCTTCCTCCGCCGCCTCGGTGAGCGCGTCCGCGGCGGCCTCCAGATCCGGGGCGTCGCCACGTCGGAGCGCTCGGCGGCGCTCGCCCGCCGCGAGAACATCCCGATGGTGCCGTTCGACGAGGTCGAGCGCCTCGACGTCGCCGTGGACGGCGCCGACGAGGTGGCGCCCGATCTCGGGCTCATCAAGGGCCTCGGCGGCGCGCTCCTCCGCGAGCGCGTGGTGGCCTACGAGGCCGCGGAGTTCATCATCCTCGTGACCCCCGAGAAGCTCGTCGAGAAGCTCGGCTCACGCGTGCCCATCCCGGTCGAGGTCGTGCCCTTCGCCAGCACGTCGGCCGCGCGGCACCTGACTGCGCTCGGGGGCAAGCCGGCGATCCGCAAGAACGCGGACGGGTACCCCTTGCAGACCGACAACCACAACTGGATCCTCGACACCGCGTTCGGCCCGATGGACGCGCCCGCAGCGGTCGACGCCCGCATCCGCAAGATCCCCGGCGTCGTCGACACCGGGCTCTTCCTCGACATGGCCACCCTCGTGCTGGTGGCAGACACAGGCGCAGTCCGCGAGCTCCGCAAGCACCGCTAAAGCGACCGCCTAGCGCGCCTGCCGCTCCAGCCTGCGGGCGAGGTCGTCGAGCGCGAGGTTGCCTGGGGCGCCGAGCGACACGCGCGCGCGAAGACTCGCCGCGGCGTCGCCGGCGGGGAGCGTCGCGATCTCGGCCGCGACATTCCGGTAGGCCTCGCGGAACGGGATGCCCTGCACGGCGAGCTCGACGGCTCGATCGGTCGCGAAGCACTCGGGCGTGATCGCGCGGGCCATGCGCTCGCGGTCGAACGCGAGCCCCTCGACGAGCCGCGGCAAGAGGCGCGAGGTCGCGAGCGCCTCGTCGAGGCCGCGCATCGTGGGGCCCTTCGTGAGCTGCAGATCGCGGTGGTAGCCAGACGGGAGCGCCACGAGGGACTGCACCTCGGCGAGCGCCCCCTGCACGACGGAGCAGGCCGCGCGCATGAGCTCGACGACGTCCGGGTTGCGCTTCTGCGGCATGATCGAGGAGCCGGTGGTGAACGCCTCCGGGAGCCGGATGAACGCGAGCTCGCTCATCGCGAACAGGCTGAGATCCCACGCGAGCCGGCGGATCACGGCGACGACCTGCCACGCGGCCGCGAGGATCTGCGCCTCGATGATGCCGCGCGACGTCTGGGAGGCCAGCGGGTTCAATGCCACGCCGGCGAACCCGAGCTCGCGCGCGACGCCGGCGCGATCGAGCGGCAGGTTCACGCCGAAGCCGGCGGCGCCGCCGAGCGGGCAGCGGTCGACGAGCGCCCGCGTCGCGCGGATGACATCGACCGCGTCGGTGAGCCCCTCGACGAAGGAAGCGGCCCAGTAGCCGACGGACGACGGCACCGCCCGCTGCAGGTGCGTGTAGCCGGGCATCGGCGTCTCCGCCTCGCGCCGGGCGAGATCGAGCAGCGCGCGGGCGCCGGCCGTCGCGTGCTCGCCGAGCTCGTCCAGGGCGTCACGCTCGTAGAGGCGCATCGCGACGAGCACCTGGTCGTTGCGGCTCCGGCCGGTGTGCACCTTCTTGCCCGCATCGCCGATGCGGGCGACCAGCGCGGCCTCGATCGCGCTGTGACCGTCCTCGTCGTCCTCGGTGAGCCGGAGCTCGCCGGCCTCGTTCTGCGCTGCGAGCACCTCGAGCTCGCGGACGAGCGCGTCCCGCTCCGTCTCGCTGAGCACGCCGATCCGCGCGAGCCCGCGGACGTGCGCGATCGTGGCCCGCAGGTCGTAGGCGAGCAGGCGCTGATCGAGCTGCCAGTCGTCGCGCGAGGTGTAACGCAGCATTTGGGCGTCGGTCGCGCCCCCTTTGTCCCAGAGTCGTACGCTCATTCAGCTCCCCAGGCTCTCGTCCACGAGAGCACGGATCTCCGCAAGCTTCTTGGCCTTGCCCTCATCGAGCGATCGCGTCTTCGCCGCGCCGGCCGCGAGCTCTCGCTCGAGCTCGCGCAGGTCGTCCTCCGCCGTCCGCGCCGGCCGGCGCTTGCCGAAGCCGAGCGCGCGGGCCAGCCAGCTCCTCGACTCGCCGATCGCGTAGTCGTCCGCGGCGATACGATCCGGGGCGGAGCGCAGCATGCGGACGAGCGCGATGTTGGAGCTGGCCCAGACCGCCGACTCGTCGAAGTGGGCGCGCGGCGTCACGTCGAGGTGCCGCGCGGCGGTCCGGTCGGGCACGTCGTGCAGCCGGCAGTGAATGGCGAGCGCGAGCGCGAGCTCGTCGACCGGCATCTTGGTCGCCGAGTGCACCTGCACGCCGCCGCAGCCCTTCGCGTACAGGTACGAGCCGTTCGTCGCGAGCACGCCGAAGCCGAGCAGCACGGCGGCGAGATCGACGGCGGGCTCGCGGTCCGGCGGCACGAGCGCGTCGAACGTGCCGGCCTCGCTCAGGAACATGAACGACACCGCGCGCACGAACGCCGTCGTGAGCACCGTCGGGTTGCGGAGCTCGCCCGCGGAGACGGCGACCCGGTAGCCGCCGTCGTCGCGCCGGGCCACCCGCTCGAGCTTCGTCTCCAGCGCCATCCCGCCGCAGGCACCGCTCGAGCAGCTCACGGTGCTGGCCTGCCCCTCCGGGCTGACCACCGCGAGCTCCACCGGGAGATCCTGGAGCCCGGCGTGCTCCTGCACCCGCAGCATCAGGGCGGCCACCGTCTTGGGGGAGCCGTCGTACGGATCGGGGAAGAACTCGGCCGTCGGTTGCACCAGCCCCCGCACCGGCTCTGCACCGTGCTGGAGGAGCGTGGAGGTCGTGCGAAGGATCCAGCGGATCTGGGACTCGTCCGGGAGGTCCATGTGGCTAGTTTATGCCACGGCCGCCCGCCGGTCGCGCGGTAGGTGCAAGGGGAGGGGGGGCGGACGCCGGCGCGGGCCACGGGGCGCGATTTTTGGCGATTTTTTGTCCATGCCACTTCCTTTTCGACGGCGGTCAGCGACCGCGTAAAGTTGTGCCCCCATGACGGAAGAGGCGAACGACATCTCCGAGAGGAAAGCCGACCACATCGAGCTCTGCGCGACGGGTGATGTCGGATTCCGGGCCAAGACCACGCTGCTGGAACAGGTCGAGCTGATCCACGACGCGCTGCCGGAGCTCTCCCTCGACGCGATCGATACCTCGGTGCTGCTGCTCGGCAAGCGGCTCCGCGCTCCGCTCCTGATCGCCGCCATGACCGGCGGGACGGAGCGCGCGCAGGCGATCAACCGGGAGCTGTCGCAGATCGCCGAGGAGCGCGGGTACGGCTTCGGCCTCGGGAGTCAGCGGGCGATGCTGAACGGCGACGCCTCCGCCTCGTACGAGGTCCGCGAGCACGCCCCGACGACGCTCGTCCTCGGGAACATCGGCGCCGTGCAGGCGCGGTCGCTGTCGACGGAGGCGGTCGCCGAGCTCGTGGCCCAGGTCGGCGCCGACGCGCTCTGCGTCCACATGAACCCCGCGATGGAGCTGGTCCAGCCGGGCGGCGACCGCGACTTCACCGGCGCGCTGGAGGCGATGAGCCGACTGGCGAATGGACTCAGCGTGCCGGTCGTCGCGAAGGAGACCGGCTGCGGGATCGGCCCCGGAACCGCGTACCGCCTGGTCAAGGCGGGCGTCCGCAACCTGGACGTCTCCGGCGCCGGAGGAACATCGTGGGTCGCGGTCGAGACGGCGCGCGCCAGCGGCGCAGCCCGCTCCCTCGGCGAGGCGCTGCGCGAGTGGGGCGTCCCGACGGCCGCGTCGGTGCTCATCGCCCGCACCATCCGTCCTCGCTTCAAGACGGTCATCGCGACCGGGGGCATCACGAGCGGCCTTGACATCGCTCGGGCGCTCGCGCTCGGCGCGCATGCGGCCGGGATCGCTCGTCCGGTGCTCCAGGCCTTCGTCTCGGGAGGACGAGACGCCGCGGTGCGGTACCTGGAGAGCATCGAGGCGGAGCTCCGGGCGGTCATGCTGCTCGTCGGGGCGCGCGACGTCGCGTCGCTCCGGAAGACTCCTGCGCTGCTCGGGCGGGAGCTGCGCCAGTGGACCAAGTTACTGAAGCAGATGGAGAAGGCGTAGTCGTGGAGGCGGGGGTGGGCGGGCCGGGAAGGCGGGGGTCCGGTCCCCGAGGTAGGGCGAGCGCGCCCGAGCCGACACCGTTGACCGCGGCTGGGGCCGCGAGGCGCCGGGCGCTCGCCCCCTCGGCGGCGGGTCCGGGCGGCGCCGGCGGCCCGCGCTCGACGCTTCCGTCCGGTCAGCCCCGCATGATACGGTCCGAAGCTCTGGAGAACCCCGGGATAAAATGACGGAGAAAAAAGGGCGTCCGAGCGATCGTCCCCCCGAGGACCTGAAGAAGGAGCGTGATGCCTTCATTCAGCAGTTCTTCCGCAAGGGGGCGCAGCTGACCGAGGAGCTCCTCCGCGAGAACGAGCGCCTTCGTGACAAGATCACCGAGCTCGAATCGGAGAACGGTAAGCTGCGCGCGCACCTCGCGAGCGACTCGGCCATCCGTGACCTGCTCCGCAAGATCGAGGAGCTCGAGCAGGAGAAGCGCGACCTCGTGACGCAGTCGGTGCGGATGGTGGCGGCCTCGGACCGCTTCAACAGCCGCTACTCGGAGGCGGAGGGGGAGCTCGCGAACCTCGCGAACCTGTACGTCGCCCTCTCGCAGCTGCACGCGGCGCGCAACGTGCGCCATGTCCTCCGCAACCTGAAGGAGCTCCTGGCGCAGTTCCTCGGGGCGGGCGCCTTCTCCGTGTACCTGGCGTCTCCTGATGGTAAGGAGCTCGTCTCGATCGCGAGCGAAGGTGTGGCCGTCGAGGAGATTGTGCGCATGCCGGTGACCGAAGGCATCGCAGGCCAGGCATTCTCGAAGGGGGAAATCTTCTTCGACGAGGCCAAGGACGTCTCCAAGGGGAGCATCGAGGAGCCGGCAGCAGTGATCCCGCTCGACTTCAACGGGCGCACCGTGGGTGTCATCGCGATCTTCAGCACGCTCCCGCAAAAGACGGAGTTCGTGAACGTGGACACCGAGCTCTTCAAGCTCCTCGGGGCCCAGGCCGCCCCCGCCCTCATCAACGCGCGGCTCTTCACCGACGCCGGCCGGAAGGTGCCCGGCGTCCAGGCATTCCTGGACCTGGAGGACTGATCATGGCCGAGTACTCGTGTCTGATCGTTGAAGACTCGCCCATGATGCGGCAGCTCTTGGTCTTCGCGCTGGCGCGCGTGAAGAACCTCCGCGTCACCGAGGCGGACGATGGCGTCGACGGTCTCCGCAAGCTCGCCTCGACCAAGTACGACGTGATCATCACCGACATCAACATGCCGATCATGGACGGGCTCAAGCTCGTCAAGCGCGTGCGCACCGATCCGGTCCACAAGGACACCCCGATCATCATCATCACCACCGAGGGGTCTCAGGAGGATCGCCAGCGCGCGCTGCAGCTCGGCGCGAACGCGTACATCACGAAGCCCATCCAGGCGCCGCAGGTCATCGCCAAGGTCAAGGAGCTCCTCAAGATCGACTGAGGCCCGGCGCCTGCCGCCCGCGCCGGCCCTGCGCCGCCAGCCGGGGCCGCGGCGCACTCGCCGCCGGTCAGGCGGCCCGGGCAGCGCGGCGCTCCCCGCGGCGGCCGGCGTCGCCGCGAGCCCCGCGCCAGGCTCAGGGCTTCGGGCCGAACTTCAGGAGCACGCGGTTGCGGCCGGTGCGCTTCGCCTCGTAGAGCGCCTCGTCAGCCGCGGCGATGAGCTCGACGCCGCTCTGCACCGGGACCACGGGGTGCGCCGCGACGCCGACGCTGATCGTCGTCGGCACGCGGACGCCCTCGTGCTCGAAGAGCGACCCCTCGATGAGGAGGCGCAGCCGCTCGCCGAGGATGCCCGCGTTCTCCAGCGTCACGCCGCGGCACAGGATGCCGAACTCCTCACCGCCGTAGCGCGCGAACACGTCCTCGGTCCGCACCGTGTTGCTCGCGATCTTGGCGATCCTCGCAAGGACGTAGTCGCCGGCGAGGTGCCCGAAGGTGTCGTTGATCCTCTTGAAATGATCGACGTCGAACATGAGCAGCGACAGGTGCGCGCTGTGCCGCCGCGCATACGAGACCTCGCTCTCCAGCCGGTCCAGGAAGTACTTCTTGTTGAACGCCTTCGTGAGCGCGTCCCGCAGCGCGGCGTCGTACATCTGCTGCTGAAACGACTCGTCCAGGTGGTCGTGGTAGGTGAACTTGAGGACCGTCGTCGAGCCCAGGCGGATCTTGTCGCCGTCGTGCAGGGCGAGGCGCGTCACGTGCTCGCCGTTCACCAGCGTCCCGTTGGAGCTGTTGAGATCCTCGATGAGCACCTGGCTGTCCATCTGGAGAAGGCGGGCGTGGCGCCGCGAGATGCCGTCGTCGTTCAGCCGGATCGTCGTCCCCGCGGCCCGGCCGATCACGATCTCGGCGCCCTCGACCCGGTACATCTCGCCGACGTTCGAGCCGGCGAGCACGATGAGGTAGGCGCGATCCTTCGGCGAGCGCGCCGGGAGCTCCTTCTGGAGTTCCCCAACGTTGGCCACCCGCGTGGCCTCGAAGTCATCGTCGGGGGAGTAGTTGCCCATGCTCCCTGAGGATGATCCTAAATCCTTGATATAGGTTCAAGCGGGAGGGCATGGCACAGACGATGTTCCTTGCCTGGTAGGATGCGCGACGAGCTCCGCCCGCGTTTCCAACGTCTCGCGCGCGGCGCTCCCGCTCATCGGAGCGCTCAGGCCGCCCTGCCGAGCGGCACCACGAGCTGCTCGACCCAGAGCTCGCCCGCCCGGAGCTCGACGAACGTCGCATCGGCGTGCCCCGCCCCGTAGGTGGAGACGGTCCCGCTGCGCACAAGCTCGCCGGCAGGACGCGCCCCGCCGCGCATCCGGTCGACGTCGCTCCGCACCGAGCACGGCGCCTCACCCACTGAACCGACGTTGATGATGCGCACGCCACCCACCATCCGGTCGAACGGAACGTGGGAGCCACCACAGATCACGACATCCGCCGGGTCGTCGCCGAGGAGGGAGAGCACCTCCTCGTCCGTCATGTCGTGCGAGATCGGCTCCAGCGGATCCGCAGGGGAGCCGTGGACCAGGACGAGCTCGCCGCCGTCCTCGAGCGGCAGGCGGTGCGTCGGGGCGAGCCGCGCTAGCCGCGCAAGGATCAGCTCGCCCAGCTCGGTGCGCGTCTGGGCCAGACGATCGAGCCGCGCCCGCTCGTGCTCGCTCCGCGGCCTGACCTTGTCGATGTCCAGCGTCGCCAGGGCGCGATCCGATACGCCCTGTACGCAAACCGCCTTGGCCTGCGTCAGCCGGCGCCACGTCTCGAGCGGCTTCGGGCCGGGAAAGCAGAGATCTCCGGCGACCAGGAGCTGGGTGTAGCCTCGGCGCTCGGCGGTGGCCAGGACCGCCGCGAGCGCGTCGGCGTGGCCGTGGATATCCGAAACGCAGAGCAATCGCACCCGGCGAGCATAGGATCTGAGAGCGACGCCGCCAAGGCGCGAGGCGACGCCCGGCGGCGATAAACTGGCGGTCGGGCGCTGCGGAACCGGCGTTCGCGCCCCCACGGTCTTGCTAGCCTCCCGCCATGCAACAGGTCTCGAGGCTCCTGGAGATCGCGAACGCGATCGATGAGCAACGCGTGAAGGACCGCACGGCGCGGCTGGCGCCCCGCCTGCACCCCGGGACGATGGCCTTCGCCATCGCGGCGCTCCTCACGGCCGCCTACCCCGCGATCGGCGCGATCATCGAGGCAAATCCGGAGTTCGCGGAGCGGCTCGCGGCGGAGGGGCACCAGACGGCCCGCGACCGCGCCACCTACCTGGCGCGGATCCATGGCCGCATCGGCGACGTCTCGGACGCCGCTCGCGTCCGGCGGGAGCTCCGGCGCATCGCGCGCGAGGAGCGGATCCGCATCGCGCTGCGCGAGATGCTCCCGCCGTCGGCGGGGGGCGCGGACATCGACGTCACCGCGCGTGAGCTCACCGCGCTCGCCGAGGCCACCATCGAGGTCGCGCTCGCGGAGGCCGTCTCGGCCGTGACCGCGCGGTTCGGAGAGCCGCGCACCGCGACCGGCGCGCGCTCGAAGTTCGTCGTCCTCGGCATGGGGAAGCTCGGCGGCGACGAGCTCAACGCGGGCTCCGACGTGGACCTGATCTACCTCTACGACACCGACGAAGGGCACGTGGGCCCCTCCGGCGACCGCGCCGTCTCGATCACCCTGCACGACTTCTGGGCCCGCGTCGCGCGCCGCCTCACGGCGACGCTCGAGGAGGTCACGGAGGACGGGTTCGTCTGGCGCGTGGATCTCCGGCTTCGCCCGGAGGGGCGGAGCGGCCCGCTCGTCAACTCGCTGGCCGCCGCCGAGCGCTACTACGAGTCGTTCGGCCGCCTCTGGGAGCGCGCCGCGCTGCTCCGCGCCCGCGAGATCGCCGGCGATCTCGACTTCGGCGCCGAGGCGCTCGGGGTGCTCGGCCCGTTCGTGTGGCGGCGCCAGGTCGATCCGCTGCTCGCCGTCGACATGATCGAGCTCGTCGAGCGCGCCCGCGCGGAGCTCTCGCACGACGCGTCGCGCGACCTGAAGCTCGGCCCCGGCGGGATCCGCGAGGCGGAGTTCTTCGTGCAAATCCTGCAGCTCATCTGGGGAGGGCGGGTGCCCCGGGCGCGCGCGCAGGGCATGCTCGACGGCCTCAGGCGCATGCGCGCGCTCGGGTACGTGACCGACCGGGAAGGGCGGGAGCTCGTGGAGGGCTACCTCGCGCTCCGGCGCGCGGAGCACGCGGTCCAGTCCGCTACCGGGCTGCAGACGCACCTGCTCCCCGACAGCGAGGCGGAGATCGAGCGCCTCGCCCGGACGCTGCGCTTCAAGGACGCCGCGGCGTTCCTCGCCGACACAGCGCAGCGCCGGAGCCGGATCAAGGCCCGGCTCCTGTCGCTCCTGCCGAAGGGGAGCTCCCGGCCGTCGCGGTGGATCGAGGCGATGGCCGCGCTCGACCACGGCGATCGCGACGCCTTCGCCGAGGCGCTCGCGAAGCACGCCGTGCTCGTCCTCGGCGGCGCCGGGGGAGAGCCGGAGGCCGCCGCCGACGTCGCGGCGGCCGAGCTCGCCGCGCAGCCCGCCGGCGCGCCGCCCGAGCCGGGCGCGAACGCCTCGCTGACCGCGCGGTTCCGCGACGTCGCCGACGATCTGTTCGAGCTCTCGCGCCACCCGGATGGCCTGCTGGGCGCCCGCAGCCGCGAGGCGTCCTCGTCGCTCGCGGAGACGCTGCTCGCCGCGGTCGTCGACGCCGCCGATCCGGAGCAGGCCGCGCGCTTCCTCCGGCTGTGCTTCTCCCGCATCAGGCACTCCGCCGTCTATGCGCGCATGCTCGGCGACGATCCGCGCGCGCTCCGCAGGCTCGTCGAGGCGCTCGGGTCGAGCGCGTTCATCGGCGACGCCATGGTCAGGTACCCCGAGCTCGTCGACGTCGTCCTGTTCGCGCGCGGCGCGCCGAGCGCCGACGTCATCAGGCACACGATCGAGGAGAGCCTCAGCGAGGCCGCGCCGGACGACGATCCGGAGGAGGCGCTCATCGCCGCGCTCCGGCGCGCGAAGGCGCGCGTCACGATAGAGGTCGGCCTCGCGGACCTGAGCGGCGAGGTCGGCACGCGCGAGGCGACGCTCGCGCTCTCGGATCTGGCCGACGCGTCGCTCGAGGCCGCGACGCGCTTCGCGCTGGGGACGCCGCCCGGGGAGCCGGTGCGAGGGCTCGCCGTGATCGCGATGGGCAAGCTCGGGGGGCGCGAGATCGGCTACGGCTCGGACCTGGACGTCTTCTTCCTGTTCGATCCGACGTGCGCGCCGTCCGGCGATCAGGGGCCCGGCTCGGATCCAGGCACCTACTACGCGCGGCGCGCGCGGCAGATCATCCGGCTCATCTCGATGTCGCACGCGGCGGGCCCCGGCTACGAGCTCGACACGCGCCTGCGCCCGTCGGGCAGCCAGGGGCTGCTCGTCACGTCCATCGACTCGTTCGCTCGCTACCACGGCATCCGCCCCGTGGACGGGGCGGCCCCGGCGCCCGCGGAGCCGGAGCCGTCGCCCGCGCGGCACATCCGCGCGGCGATCTGGGAGCGCCTCGCGCTCATCCGGGCGCGCGCGTCGGCCGGCGATCCCGGGCTCGGCGCGGAAGCGATGGCGATCGCGCACGAGGCCGCGTACCTCCAGGCGGACGACTTCGATCGGATCGCCGAGGAGATCCACCGTCTCCGGCTGCGCATGGAGCGCGAGCTCTCGCACGAGCGCCGCGGTCGCCGCGACTTCAAGCTCGGGCGGGGCGGCCTCGCGGACATCGAGTTCGCGGTGCAGCTCCTGCAGATCCGCCACGGCGCCGACCCGCGCGTCAGGACCACCGAGACGCTCGCGGCCATCGACGCGCTCGCCTCGGCCGGGTACCTCTCGGCCGCGCACGCCGAGATCTTCCGGGAAGGCCACGCGTTCCTGCGCAAGCTGGAGCAGCGGATCCGCATCGTGCACGCGGACGCCTCGCAGCTGCTCGAGGAGAACGCGCCCGGGGTCCCGCTCCTCGCGCGGCGGACGGGCATCCGGGGCCGCACCGCGGCCGAGGCCGCGAGGGAGCTGCTCGCGCGCTACGGCGCGATCACCGAGCGCGTCCGCCGTGCGTACGAGGCCATCGTCGCGCCCGGCGCGGCGCCGAGCGCGGCGTCCGGGGGGGAGGCGAGCGCGCCGGGCGACGCGCGCTGATGGTTGCCGTTGACCCTCGACCGGGCGCGGTGGAATGTCAGGCGATCCGATGAACACTCAGAGCGAGAAGAACGCAGGCGCGGCGAACGGGCGCCGTCGCTTCACCCAGGTGACCTCCCTCGACAGCCTCATCGGCGCGCACCCGGATGCGTTGAGGCAGATCTACGGCACAGGGACGCCGGCGGATCCGGCGGAGCTCGGCGACACGCCGCGAGGGCGCCTGCTCGCCCTGCAGCCGACGGCCGGGGTTCACCTGGCGACCCGCCCGCTGATCAGGGCGCTCGCGTCGAGCTGGATGCCCTGGAAAGGGAATGAGTTCGACCATGGAGGCAACTCCGGCACGAACGTGGTCCTCGGGAGCAAGGTGTGCCGCTTCAAGGCGCAGCTCGTGCCCTCGGAGCTCGACGGCGAGCCGACGCTCGCGCTGACCTACGGCGAGAAGGCGTTCGGCAATCCCTGGCCCGTGAGCGCGTTCAAGGACGAGCTGCGGACCGTGTCGACCGGGGTCGCGATCGGGCCGGCGCTGTTGAAATGGCACGAGCGGTGGCACGTCGTGCTCTGGTTCGGGCTGACGCGGGTCGATCCGCAATAATCGGCGGTCGGGATCGAGCGGCCCCGGACAGCCGCCGGCGCGCGCGGCCAGCTCCGGCAGCGCCCGCGGCGTCCCTCGCTCGCGGCGCGATTGCGCGCAGCCGCTGGAGCGGCGTGCTCCATCACAATCACCCACGCGTCGATCTTCGTGTGATCGTGTCGCGCACATGTCGCAGGCGCGGAGATCCGCTGTTCGCTCCGTCCGACGCCGAGATGCGCGCGTCCTGCGCGGAGGCGGTAGTCAGGAGTATCAGGGCTCACCCTAATCTACTATCGCTTCATCCCTGCTCTTTGCTGGACATACTTCCCGATTTCTACGCTCTGGCCTACGATAGAGACTGGGCGGCAGCAGGGTACCTTTGCTCGCATCGCCCGGGAGGCTCGAAATGTTGACTTGGTCGGGCAAGGCGGGAGTCTTGATGGCTGCGATCGCTGTAGCGCCGGGCGTCATCGCTGGCTGCTCCTGCGGCGATACGGGAGGCACGGCGACCCCGGCATCCGGCGGCGCGGGGCCTGGCGGCGAGGGAGGAGACGGAGGCGGCGTCGGCAGCGGCTTCGGCGGCTTCCTGGCGAATGTCGGCGGGGGCGGCCTGGGGGGCAACGGCAACGGCTCGTGCGAGGGCCTCGAATGCCAGCAGGTCCAATGCGAGAACGGGGCGAAGACCACGGTGAGCGGCACCGTCTACGACCCCTCGGGCAAACTGCCCCTCTACAACGTGATTGTCTACGTTCCGAATGCGCCGCTCGATCCGCTCACCGACGGCGCGACCTGCGATCAGTGCAGCGCGACGCTCTCGGGCTCGCCCCTCGTGACGGCGCTGACCGACACGAAAGGGAGCTTCGTCCTGGAGGACGTGCCGGTCGGCGAGAGCATCCCGCTCGTCGTCCAGGTGGGCAAGTGGCGGCGCGAGATCAAGCTCCCGGTGGTCGAGAGATGCAAGGACACCGCGACGGATGCCGGGACCATCCGGCTGCCGCGCAGCCAGGCGGAGGGGCACATCCCGAGGATCGCGCTCACGACGGGCGGCGCCGATCCGCTCGAGTGCTTGCTGCGCAAGCTCGGGATCGACGAGAGCGAGTTCACTCCGGAGACCGGGACGGGGCGGATCAACCTGTTTGCCGGTCGTGGCGACGAGGGGCACCCCGTGACGACGCGGTACGCGGACGGCCTCAATCAAGGTGTGGAGCTCACGCCGGCCACGAGCCTCTGGGGGACCGTCGACAGCCTGCGCCAGTACGACATGGTGATCCTCGCCTGCGAGGCCGATCCGCACGTCGAAGACAAGCCGGAGACGGCGCGCCAGGCCATGCTCGATTACACCTCGATGGGCGGGCGCGTGTTCGCGTCCCACTGGCACAACGTCTGGCTGAAGCGGGGGCCGGCGCCGTTCCCGAGCACGGCGGTCTGGGACAACTTCAACGAGGACCCGGTGAGCCCCCTCACGGCGCTCGTGGACACCACGCTTCCGAAGGGGCAAGCCCTGGCGGACTGGCTCGTCAACGTCGGCGCGTCGACCGCGCCCGGCGAGATCGTGATCAACGGGGCGCAGCACACGGTGAACGACGTGGTCGAGGGCACCTCGACCCGGTGGATCTATTACAACGAGCCTGAGCCGGCCGGGGTCCAGTACTTCACGTTCAACACGCCCATCGGCGTCGACGAAGATCAGCAGTGCGGGCGCCTCGTGTTCACGGACATCCATGTCTCCGCGGGCGACGTCACCGGCCCGCCCTTCCCGGAGGGGTGCTCCGAGGAGGAGCTGACGCCTCAGGAGAAGGCGCTGCTCTTCATGCTGTTCGACCTGTCGTCCTGCATCGTGCCCGACGACGAGGAGCCGCAGGTCCCCATTCCGCAGTGACGCCCCCGGTTTGACTCCGCCCGCCCGCTCTCCTCCGTGGGCCGGCCCCGGAGCCCTCTGCCAGGGCTGCATGACGGACATCAGCGTTCTCCCGATAGACGTCGTCCCCCTCCCGAGCTGCCGCAAACGATGCTTGGCCACGCGCGGGAACGCGGGAAGTGGGCGCCCCGCGCCCGCGACCGAGCGTCGGTCGTCATCGGGCCACGCCTGAGCGTTTCTCCGGAACACCCTGCTTCAATCCGCTGCGTCTGACGCGCGAGACCGTGAGCCCTGGAGCGTCGGTTCTCACATTGCGCGCGATCGGCCGGAGGCTCACGCTGCCAGCCATTCCGCCGCTCTGCCTCGCCGCGTTGCGCAGCGACAGCGATTGAGCAGAGCAAGACGGCAAGGACGACGACAGCAAAGACAAGAGGCTGTCGCGGTGGGAAGCACCACGCACATACGGAATGTCATCCATGCATGGCCCGGGGATCCTGCTAGGCTGAATCTCAGCCGCAGTGCGGCGCCACTCCCGAGCCTGGGTCGCTGGTTTCGGCTCGCCCGAAGGAGCATTCCTACGATGGTCCAGCATCGCCCTACGCCAGCGGCTGCATGTGGGACCATCGAGCGCGGGCCTCGCGAAGGCGGCCGCGCGCCGCGGTCTCTCGAGACGTTGCAGGGCACCGGGCGCACGGAGGCGCTTCCGCCGCAGAGCGGGATGGGGGGGGTGTGCGGAGCGATGGAGGGCGATGAAGTTCAAGTCTGTCCTGCGTCCCTGCCGCCGTCCTCGCGCCGGTACCTCGCTGGCCGGCGCGGTGACGCGGGCTGCCCGCTCTGCGCGAGACGCGCGCGCGGGGGGGCGACGCTGTCGGGGCTCGGCGGGACGGCGTACCACTTCCTGACCGCCACCTGGGTGGTCCTCATGGTCGGCGAGCCGTCGCCGTCGCAGCCCTGACCGGGCACCGCTGGGATCTGCTGTTGTAGGGAAAATGCAGGCGGGCGCTCCGCGACGCGCGGCGCGCCCGACGCTGCGGCTCAGCTGGCCGACCGCCTTCCGGCGGTCGCGCGCTTCTGGCCGGCCCTCTGCGCGCCCGGCTGCGCTGACCTCGTCCGCCGGGCTCCACCGCGCCCGCCGGCAGGCGGCTGCCTCGCCGCGCCGGCGCGCTGCGGTGCCGCCCGCTTGGTGCTCGCCGCCTTGCGCGCCGTCTTTCGCCCGCCGGCCGCCGCCGGCCCGGCAGTGCCCCGGGCGCGCCCCGCCGCCCCGCCGGCGGCGGCCCGCTTCCTCGTAGCAGCCGCCTTCTTGGCCGCGGCGCTCCGCGGCCCGCTCGTCTGGCCGGCGGCCGCCTTCCTCGCCGCGCTGCCCGTCCTCGGCTTCGCCCCCGCCTTTGCCCCCGCCGTGGTGCGCGCCGTGCCCGGCCGCGCGGCGGCGCCTGCTCCTGCTTTGCGCGCCCCCTTCCCGGCCTGGGTCGCGCGCCGGGTCGGGCTCGCGGTCTTCCTCGCGCCGCTGGCCGCGGCCTTGGTCCTTGCGCCGCTGGCCGCGGCCTTGGTCCTCGCGCCGCTGGCCGCGGCCTTGGTCCGCCTGCCCGGCGCCGTCCGACCGGCCTCGCCCTGGGACGTCGCAGGCGAATCCTGTTCGCGCTCGCCGCCCCCGACCCGCTTCCGCTGCTTGGACGTATCCTTCGCTGTCTCGCCTCTCGGCATTGAGCCCTCCCCCCGAGCTCTCTCGACATGAGCTCGCTCGTGGACTCATGGTGCCACAGCCTTTCCTCTTTCCCGGTCGGAAAGTCGGCGGGAAGTACCGGAATCGAAATCAGGAATCGCTGTAGCCCACCCCGGCGAAAGCGCCTATTGCGCGTCAGGCATGCGGCGGATCGGCGCCGGAGACCCGCTCGGAAGCGCTCAGAAATCCCAGTCGAAGCCGACGCGGATGCCGCCCTTGAGGTTCCACTGGGCGGGGCGCCGGTGGGTCTCGAGCACGTGCTCGACCGCGATGCCGAGACCGGCCCACGGCATGACGCCCCGCATCCGCAGGGAGGAGACGCCGACCAGCGCGCCGGCGCGCAGCCCCGGGCTCAAGCGGAGGTCGTCCTGGGTGAAGTACGCGAGCGAGGCGAGCTCGCCTTCGTAGTGCCAGGTGCGGGCGTGGTACCGCAGCACCATCGGCAACGCGGCGACGAAGCTGATGGGGAAGCGGGTCTTGGTCTCCGTCTGCTCGAGCTGCGCCGTGCCGCCGAACTCGCCGCCGGCCAGGAACGTCCAGCGCTCGTCGAGCCCGTTGCCGAGCAGCATCCGCGCCGAGCCGCCGGCGCCGGGGAGGACCCGGCCGGCCGCGCCCTCGAGGACCACGATGCCGCCCCCTTCCACGTTGAGCGTGGTCCGGTAGGCGTCGGTCTCGCGCCCCCGGAAGGCCGGGGACGGGCGGAGCCAGAACGGGCACTCGGCCGGCGCATCGCCGGCGCCGCGCGCGCGGCGCACCGCCTCGGCGAGGAGCGCGCGCACCCGCGTCGCGAACAGGAGATCCGCGACCTCGTCGAGATCGTCCCCGCCGCGCCGGAACGCCTCCTCGACGGGCCCGCCGAGCTCGAGGATCTGCCGGTCGAGCGCGGCGAGCGCGGCGGCGCGCGTCTCCGCGGTCGCCGAGCACACGCTCATCAGCGCCGGCGACATGATCTCGTCGAGCTCGTACCGATCGATCGTCCAGCCGAGCGACTGCTGCACCTCGACCATCTTCTCGAGATCGACGAGCAGGCCGACCACCGCGAGATCGCGCGGCGCGGCCTCCTCCGGCGGCGCCCGCGGCGGCGCGGCCTCCGCGAGGGGCGCCGCCGGCGCCGCGAGCAGCGCGGCGAGCACCGGACCCCACGCCAGCGCGGACATCTTTCCCATCGCCCCTCGCACGATCGCCCCTCGCATCGTCCCTCAGAAGCAGGTGCCGCCGCCGCAGCTCCTGCCCACGCAGCGCAGCAGCTGGAACGTCTCGGGGCTGTTCATGCACTCGAACCCGCAGACCGCGGGGCCGTTCCCCTCGTCGAGGCAGCCGAAGAAGCACGCCACGTCCTCGGCGCAGGCGAGGCTGGTGAGGCACTGGTTGAGCTGCGCGCAGCAGCTCTCGGCCACGCAGCCCCCGCACGCGGTCCCGTCGGACGGGCAGGCGGGGCCGCCGCAGAGGCCGTTCTGGCAGTCGTCTTCGCAGCACTCGTCCGAGCCCACGCACGGCCGGCCGTCGGGCGTGCACTCGGTCACGCACCCGGAGACCGGATCGCACGCGCCGCTGCAGCATGCCGCGTCGGATGCGCAGGCGCTGCCGTCTCCGGCGCACGCGCCGCAGGTCAGTCCGCAGATCTCCGTGGCCTCGCCGACGCAGCTCTCGTCCCAGCTGGCGCTGCAGCAGAACGGGTCGAACCGGCAGACCTCCGCCTCGCAG
This sequence comes from Sorangium sp. So ce887, assembly GCF_051521455.1. Lineage (NCBI taxonomy): Bacteria > Pseudomonadati > Myxococcota > Polyangiales > Polyangiaceae > Sorangium > Sorangium sp. So ce887. The sequence continues at coordinate 2,453,667 of NZ_CP150354.1, forward strand.
CCGCCGCAGTCCGCCGCGAGCGGCGCGCCGATCGCGCAGGGCTCGTGCGAGCAGGCCACGCCCCCGCAGACGCCCTCGTCGCAGACGCCGGAGCAGCACGCGTCGGCCGCGCCGCACGCCTCCCCGTCGGGGCTGCACCCGCCGCAGACACCCGCGTTGCAGCGCCCGGAACAGCAGTCCGCGCCCGCGTTGCAGCCGGAGCCATCGGGCGAGCACGCCTCGGCGCAGGAGCCATCGGCCGAGCAGCCCTGCCCGCAGATCCCCTCGGTGCACAGCCCCGTGCAGCAGTCGCCCGGGGCGTCGCACGGCGCGCCGTCCTGCGCGCAGCTGCCGCCGCCACAGATCCCCCGCGCGCACGCGGCGCTGCAGCAGTCGGCCGCGCCCCGGCAGGGGAGCCCGTCCTCCCGGCACACCGTCGCGTCCGGACGTGCGTCGGGGGCGCCCCCTGCGTCCGCGAGCTCGGACAGCCCGACGAGCTGCTCGCGGGAGCCGCAGCCCAGGGCCGGAGCCGCGAGGGCGAGAAGGACCACCAGGAGCAGGGCGGGCGCTCGGGAAAGCACGGGCTCGAGGCTATCACGGGCGCAGTCCATGACGGGCGGGCGTGACGTGGGGAAAGCGGCGTGAAGCGTGGCGGGACGGAGCGGTAGGGGACGGCGGTGGGGGGAGCGCAAGACGGCGGTGCGGGAGACCTCGGCGGCCTGCCGAACGTTCGGACCCGGGGCCGCTTCCGATGCTACACTCGCCAGCGTGTCGTTGAAGATCGACCAGGATCACGGGCGCTTCCGTCAGATCGTTCGCGGCCGCATCCGCGAGAACCTGCGCAAGTACATTTCGCAGGGCGAGCTCATCGGGCGAAAGGGAAAGGACCTCGTCTCGATTCCCATTCCGCAGATCGACATCCCGCGCTTCCGCTTCGGCGACAAGCAGCGCGGTGGCGTGGGGCAGGGCGAGGGCAACCCCGGCGATCCTGTGGGAGGCTCGGACGACAAGCAGCCCGGGCAGGGGCAGGCGGGCAGCGGCGAGGGCGACCACCTCCTCGAGGTCGACGTCACGCTCGAGGAGCTCGCCGGCATCCTCGGCGAGGAGCTCGAGCTGCCCGACATCATGGACAAGGGCAAGAGCAAGATCTCGAACGCCCACGACCGCTACTCGGGCATCCGCCGGGTCGGCCCGGAGTCGCTGCGTCACTTCAAGCGGACGTACCGCGAGGCGCTGAAGCGGATGATCTCGAGCGGGACGTTCCGCCCGACGGCGCCTGTGGTCGTCCCCATCCCGGACGACAAGCGGTACCGCTCGTGGAAGACGATCACCGAGCCCGTCGCGAACGCGGTCATCATCTACATGATGGACGTCTCCGGCTCGATGGGCGACGAGCAGAAGGAGATCGTGCGTATCGAGTCGTTCTGGATCGATGCGTGGCTGACGCGCCAGTACAAGGGCCTCGAGTCGCGCTTCATCATCCACGACGCGATCGCCCGCGAGGTCGACCGGGACACGTTCTTCCACACGCGCGAGTCCGGCGGCACGATGATCTCGAGCGCCTACAAGCTCTGCTCTCAGATCATCGACAACGACTACCCGCCGCACGAGTGGAACATCTATCCGTTCCACTTCTCCGACGGCGACAACTGGTCGATGGACGACACGCTCTCCTGCGTGGACGTGCTCAAGAACCAGCTCCTGCCGCGGGTCAACATGTTCGCCTACGGGCAGGTCGAGAGCCCGTACGGCTCTGGCCAGTTCATCAAGGATCTGAAGGAGCACTTCTCGCATGACGACCGGGTCGTGGTGAGCGAGATCAGGGACAAGGACGCCATCGTGGGCAGCATCAAGGATTTCCTGGGGAAGGGGAAGTAGAGCGGTATGAGCAAGTTCGCGTTGAACACCGCGCTCCCCCGGTACCTGCGCACCGAGAAGGAGCGCATCGAGAAGATCGCCCGGGACTTCGGGCTCGACTTCTTCCCGGTCATCTTCGAGATGCTGACGTACGACCAGATGAACGAGATCGCCGCGTACGGCGGCTTCCCGAGCCGCTATCCGCACTGGCGGTTCGGCATGGAGTACGAGCAGCTGTCGAAGAGCTACGAGTATGGCCTCTCGAAGATCTACGAGATGGTCATCAACAACAACCCTTCGTACGCCTACCTGCTCGAGGGCAACTCGCTCACCGACCAGAAGCTCGTGATGGCGCACGTGTACGCGCACGTCGACTTCTTCAAGAACAACTTCTGCTTCCGGTCCACCGATCTCGACTATCGCGGCCCGCTCGTCGACCCCGTGCGCAAGAGCGAGTCCTATGATCCGGACCGCAAGTGGATCGACAAGATGGCGAACCACGGCGCCCGCGTGTCGCGCCACATCGAGCGCCACGGCATCAACAAGGTCGAGGCGTTCGTCGACCACTGCCTCTCGCTCGAGAACCTGATCGACCCGTGGGCCCCGTTCACCGGCCGCCCGGCGCCCAGGGAGGAAGAGGAGCCCACGGAGGAGCCGATGGACACCTACAAGCTCCGCGCCAAGGAGTACATGGACTCCTTCATCAACCCGGAGGAGATCCTCGCGGCGCAGAAAAAGAAGCGGCAGGACCAGAAGAAGCCGGATCGCAAGGTCCCGGAGCGCCCGGAGCGCGACGTGCTCAAGTTCCTGCTCGACCACGCGCCGCTCGATCGGTGGGAGCGCGACGTGCTCGAGATCATCCGCGAGGAGGCCTACTACTTCGTGCCCCAGCGCCAGACGAAGATCATGAACGAGGGGTGGGCCTCGTACTGGCACTCGAGGATGATGACCGAGAAGGTCCTCGATGCGTCGGAGATCATCGACTACGCCGAGAACAACGCCGGTGTCATGGCGACGGCGCCGGGGCGGTTCAACCCCTACAAGGTCGGCGTGGAGCTCTATCGCTACATCGAGGAGCGGTGGAACAAGGGCCGCTTCGGCCGCGAATGGGAGGAGTGCACCGACCTCGACGCGAAGCGCACCTGGGACATGCGGCTCGGCCTCGGCCGCGAGAAGATCTTCCAGGTGCGCGCGCTCTACAACGACGTGACCTTCATCGACGAGTTCCTGACGCCGGAGTTCATCATCGATCAGAAGATGTACACGTTCGGCTTCTCGGGGCGGAACGACAGGTTCGAGATCGAGAGCCGCGAGTTCAAGGAGGTGAAGGAGAAGCTCCTCTTCCAGCTCACGAACTTCGGCGACCCCTACATCCGCGTCGTCGACGCCAACTACGGCAACCGCGGCGAGCTCCTGCTCGAGCACGTGCACGGCGGCTTCGACCTGCGCGCCGACTACGCGCGCGAGACGCTCATGGCGCTCGTCCGGTGCTGGAAGCGGCCGGTCGGCGTGGCGACGAAGATGGACAACAAGCCTGTGCTGCTCCGGTACGACGGCAAGGAGCACGCGATGACCCCGTACAAGCTGTGAGCTCCTGCGGATCGATCCGCCGGCTCGCGGTCCTGCTCGCGCTCGCCGGCTGCGCCGGCGCGCCGGCGGCGCGGCAGCCGGCGGAGGCGCCCGCGCGATCGGCCTCGCTCGACCCGCCCGCGTCGCCGCCCGTGCCTGCCGCGCCGCCGGCGGGGAGCGCGTCCGCCGCGAGCGCGGCGGGAGCGCCGGCGATCGGCTCGGGCGTCCCGCTCGACGCGCCGTCCACCAGCGAGGCCGCGGCGGCGAGCCCTCCTCCGCGCGTCGCGCGCGGCACCGGCACGCCGGCGGACAGGAAGCTCGAGGAGGGCGACGCCGCCTACGCGGGAGGTGATTTCGCCGCCGCGGAGAAGGCCTATCGCGCGGCCGCGCTGCTCGACAGGAAAGACCCCGCGGCGATCGTGGGGGCCCAGCGCGCGGCGATCGCCAGGGCGGGGGTGTCCTCCGATTACAACGGAGCGCCGGGCGACAGGACGCTGCTCGCCGCGGTTCCGGAGCTGAAGCGCGCGGTGAAGCTCGATCCCGGCCACGCGCCGGCGCACCTCGAGCTCGGCCGCGCCCTCCTCGTCCTCGGCCGCGCCGAAGCGGCGCTCTCCGAGCTCGCGCGGGCCGCGGAGCTCGCGCCGAGCGACGCCGAGGCCCGCTCCGCGCTCGGCGTCGCTCACCTCGCGCTCGGCAACCTGCAGGACGCCGTCCGCGAGCTCACGCGGTCCGCCGAGCTCGCCCCCGGCGACGCCGAGCGGCAGGCGAACCTCGGGACAGCGCTGCTCGCCGCGGGGAAGACGGCGGACGCGATCCGCGCCTACGAGCGCGCCGCGAAGCTCGCGCCGGCCGACGCGCGCCTGCAAAACGATCTCGGGACGGCGCTCCTCGCCGCGAACGATCCGGCGCGCGCCGTCCCGTACCTCGAGGCGGCCGTGGCCCGCGACCCGACGCGCGCAACGTACCGATCGAACCTCGGGTATGCGCACCACCTCCGCGGCGACCTGCCCAGGGCGACCGCGCTCTACCGCGAGGCGCTGCGGCTCGACGACAAGCTCGGCAGCGCCTGGATCAACCTGGGCAACGCGCTGGCGCAGTCGGGCCAGCTGAAGGACGCGCGCGCAGCGTACGAGAAGGCGCGCGCGGTGGATCCCACGGATCCGCGCGTGAAGGCCGTGATGGACGAGCTCGACGCGATCGAGCGGCGCGGCGCCGCGCCGCGGTGACAGCCGCCTATTCGCCGCTTCTGTCGCGCGGGCGCGTGTCAAGCGCAATCGTCGTCGAGCGCGCGCCTGGCCTCCAGCGCTCGCCGCGGTCGGCGGAGAGAGCGAGTTGGCGGGCCAAGCGAGCTCACGGAACGCGCGTCGCCCGCGGCCGCGCGCGCTCTCGCGAGGCCGGACCGCGGGGCGCGCGCGCCCGGATCCGTACGTCGCTGTGAAACCACCCGCCGGAGAGGGCCATTCGCCTCCGCGCTCCTCGCCCGCCTGCACTGGGTAGGTCGCCCCACCGAGGTCCGCACACTTCCGTAGCGACTCGCGACCACACGCCTTGAGTCATCTCCGCAGTGCCGGGCGATGGCATGAAAGTGTTGACAGGACCGACGCGCTTTCGATTACCTCCCTTGACGGTGTTCTCGAGGGCTTCGACGGCAGCAGGCGCCGCCTGCCAAGATCTGTGGCCGGTGCGCGCAGCGGCGAATTCTACGTCGCCGCTGCACGGCGCGCGCGCCTCGACTTGTGGACAAATGGGCCGACGAGCACCCGCGCCGCGGTCTTCCCACAGGGCGCTGAGCCCGGGCAACTGCGGAGGTAGCGGTCCGGACCCCCAGAGGCGCAGCGGACGGGTACCTTTCTCTACAGGCTCAAATGTTCAGCAACGATCGAGTGTGATTTATATCACATTATTGTCTCGATCCTGTAGCAATCCGGGCATCTTCAAGGCAGTCCTCGTTAGCGCTGTGCTCGTCCGAGTTCACCATGGCGACCTCGAACGGGAGCGCGATGCACTCGACGCGGCACCCAGACTCCAGGTACTCTGCGTCCTGCCTCCTCTCGCAAACCAACCCCGAGGCCTTGATGTCCGTTTCGAAGCCGACCGATGTAGCCCCGACGCTGCGACCACCGCCGGTCATGGCGCCGAGCGGCACGATCATCTCAGCCAACTTCTCGGTCACTGGCTTCAGCAAGCGCTGGAGCCACTGCCATCAGATGGCGAACTTCCTCGCGCGATACGCGAGCGCAAACGAGGACGACCCGGAGCGCTATGCGACGCTGCTGTCGACCTTCTTCAACGAGCTGCTTGAAGCGATCTATCGCAATCACGAGCCGTCGGGCGACATCATCATCACCTTCCAGAGGAACCACGGTCGCATCATCGTGACGGCTGAGGTGCCCGCCAGCAGCGAGAATCTGGCGTTCTACAAGCACGCCGTCCAGCTGCTCAATCAGCCGGATCCGATGGCCTGGTACCGAGAGCAGCTCGAGCACGACGTGCCCGACAACGATGTTACGACTCTAGGTCTGCTGGAGCTCGCGGTGGTGTACGGTTCGACGCTAAGCCTTACTGAACCCAAGAACGGGACCTCGCTGACACTGAACATCGAGCTGCCGTTTACTGAGGTAGATGAAAATGAGTGCTTCAATCTACCCTGAGAACGCTGTCCCGCCGTCGTCTTCATCGGGGAGCCTGCCATCCTGGCGCTCATCGGTGACCTTCAACATGCGGGTCGACCAGGACGACCAGGAGGTCGCCCTCGCCGGCATGCTCCGGCCGTTCGTGGGCGACCAGATGCGGGCGATCCGGGGGACGCTGGAGACCGCCGCGAAGAACGCGACAGGCGAGCTGACCCTCGACTTCAAGCGCCTCAAGTACATGAACAACGTCGCCTTCCTCGAGATCAACCGGTTCGTCCGGTGGGCCGTGGAAGAGCGACCGAACCTCAAGATCCGCCTCATCATCTCGAGCGTCATCCCCTGGGCGATGCGCAAGTTCCAGGTGATGGAGGAGCTCTATCCCAACGTCTCTGTGGAGGTGTACGATAAGGCCCTCTACCCGATCCAGAGCGTCATCGAGGATGAGGATTTCGTCCGGGTCCTGCGGACCCAGGAGAAGATCGTATACAACCACGAGCGCAAGCTGCTCCACCGGCACGGCCTGCGTCCGGGCATGAAGGTCGCCGACATCGGCTGCGGGCTCGGGGATTTCGCGGTCCGGCTCAACGCGGAGTACAAGCCGGAGTACGTCACCGCCGTCGACCACTCCAGGGCATTCCTGAAGCACGCCCAGGCGCACGCGCGGAGCCTCGGGATCGAGAACATCGAGTATCAGTACGGCGACGCCGCCGCGCTCCTGATCCCCGACGACGCCTTCGATTTCGTGTCCTGCCGGCTCGCCATCCAGGTCTTCCACATGCCGGACCAGCTGATGAAGGAGCTCTGCCGGATCTGCAAGCCCGGCGGCCGCGTCTACATCACGAACGAGATGCTCGCGTGCGTCACCGGCTTTCCGGATCAGGACCTCATCCGCATGGGGTACCGGCGGTACCTCGAGCTGAGCCGGATGGTCGGGATGGACTTCGACATCGGCGTGAGGACCCGCGAGCTGCTCGCGAGCGCGGGCCTCGAGGACATCCGCAGCGATCTCATCGACATCAACAACATGAACACCGACCCGAACCACTTCGCGAAGGTCGTAGAGAGCTGGATCAAATTCTGCGGCGACGTCGCGGCGTCGGCGAGCGCTGATCCGGTGATCTTCGAGGAGATTGGCATCGGGCTCCGGGCCCATGTCTCTGCGATCCTGAGCGACAAGGGGTATGCGAACTGGCCGATTCTCGCCGGCTCCGGGCGTAAGCCAGAACGGCTGATGCGATAGCTTGAGTGAACTGGAGGAGCCGATGAGGCGCCGCGAGCCGACATATGGAAGCTAAGGAGCGCAAGAAGTTTTCGATCGTTCAATGGATCGTCGAGAGGTCCTCCGGGCGCTTCCGCACGAAGTTCATGCTCGTGGCCTCGCTCGGCGTTCTCATCGCTCTGGCTTCGAGCGCGGGGACGGCCCTCTACAACGTTACACGCCTGGAGCAGGAGGCCAGCGCCGAGGTCTACGGCGGTATGGCCCGCGCGAACGACGAGTACCTCGAGAACTACATCGAGACGACGGCGCTCCGGCTCGACCTCCTGTTCGAGCAGACGTTCTCCGAGCTCCGGATGACGGCGTCGATCTTCCAGACGCTGATCGACAACCCGGACGCCGCGGAGGCGATAGGCAACCTCCCCGACCAATCGCCCTTCTTCAGGGACGATTTCCAGGTCGATCCCAACGGGAAGTGGACCCAGAACAAGCCGGGCGAGCAGTCCGTGATGAGCGTGTGGCACTACATGCTCCAGCCGGACGGCTCGATCAAGCCGGAGATCCTGAAGGACGTCAAGAAGAACGCCATCTTCGATCTGTTCGGCCCCGCCATCTGGAAGAACGGGAGCGAGAAGCTCCAGGTGTACTACGTGGGGTCGAAAGAGCGACCCATCATGCGCCTCACGCCCTGGCTCGAGATGGCGCAGACGTTCGATAGGCTCTATCCGGGGCACACGGACAAGAACTTCTGGGACTCCTTCTTCCCCGGCATCTACGAGGGATGGCAGCGGTGGTTGACGGATCCCAGCAGCAAGCCGGTCGCGAAGACCGACGTGACCGGTTATCCTCCTTACATCGACGCGGCGACCGGCGGCAATATCGTCACGTTCTTCAATCCTCTCTGGACGAAGGACCGGGCGGACTGCGCAGGGGCGGTCGCGATCGACGTCACGCTGGATCAGGCGGTGGCCCTCATCCGGCACGTGCACATCAAGTCCTCGGGCTTCGCGTTCATGTCGATGTCCGACTCGAACGTGCTCGCGATCAACAGCGAGGGGGAGAAGGTCCTCGGGATCGGCACGCGCGACGGGCAGAACGAGGGCGTGAAGGAGGTCAAGCGGCTCCTCAGCCAGAGCCAGTACCCCGAGGTCGCGAAGATCGCGATGCCGTCGAGCGAGAAGCCGGTCTTCCACCGGGTCTCGATCCAGCGGGCGCCCAACGAGCCGGCCACGCCCTACGTCATCGTCCTGCGGCGCCTGCCCGGGATGAACTTCTACCGGGGTGAGAAGCCCATCGGGATGGAATACTGGGTGCTCGGGTTCGTGGTGCCCGAGTCCGAGCTCTTCTCCACGGTGCACACGGCCCAGCGCGCCATCCAGTCGACGGCGAAGAACATCCTGGGCCAGCAGATCATCGTCGTCGTGCTGAGCCTGTTCGCCGTGCTGGTGGGCATCGCCTGGGTCGCGCGGAGGATCACGGCCAACCTCGTCGATCTCTCCGAGGCGGCGCACCGGCTGATGAACAAGGACTACTCGATGAGGGTCAACATCGACAGCCAGGATGAGATCGGGCGGCTCGGCATGACCTTCAACGCGATGGCGTCCGACATCGAGCGGTACACGGCGAACCTGGAGGAGCTCGTCAGCGAGCGGACGATGGCCCTCGAGAAGGCGAACGAGGAGATCAGCGAGCTGAACTCGAAGCTCGCGCAGGAGAACATCCGCCTCGGCGCCGAGCTGAACGTCGCTCGCCAGCTCCAGCTGATGGTGCTGCCGGCGCCGAGCGAGCTCCAGGAGATCCCGGGGCTCGACATCGCCGGCTACATGGCCCCGGCCGACGAGGTCGGCGGCGACTACTACGACGTGCTCCAGAGCGGCGGACTCGTGAAGATGGGCATCGGCGACGTCACCGGCCACGGCCTGGAGAGCGGCGTCTTGATGCTGATGGTGCAGACGGCCGTCCGGACGCTGCTCGCCGCCGACGAGCGGGACCCGAAGAAGTTCCTGAGCATCGTCAACAAGGTCATCTACCAGAACATCCAGCGGATCCGCTCGGACAAGAACCTGTCGCTGACCCTGCTCGACTACAGCGACGGGCAGCTCCAGTTCACCGGTCAGCACGAGGACCTGATCATCGTCCGGAAGGACGGCACCCTCGATCGCATCGAGACCATGGGGCTCGGCTTGCCGATCGGCATCGATCTGGATATCAGCGACTTCATCAGCAGCATCGAGGTGACGCTCGAGCCCGGGGACGTCGTGACGCTCTTCAGCGACGGTATCACCGAGGCGGAGGACTCTTCAGAGGAGCAATACGGCATCGACCGGCTGTGTCACGTGATCTCGCGGAACCACGAAAGAACCTCGAGGGAGATCAAGGACGCTATCATCGAGGATGTCTTGGCGCACGTTGGCTACAACAAAATCCATGATGACATTACGGTACTTGTCATTAAGAGGGTATGAGCAAGGGGGAGACTGGGCATTACCATGAGCGAAATCATCGGCGTCTACTCTTTAGACGATTCGTTCAGCGAACATATGTCGCTGACGTTGTACCCCGACTCGTTCGCGGTGAGATGGAGCCTGTGTAACCTGACGGCGAATTTCATGGCCGAGTACTTCGGAGAGCTCTTTCCGGAGATCGACGGCGAGGACAGGCTCATCAGCCGAGACGAAGTCTCAGGCGCCATCGGTTACGTTCTGAACGAGCTTGTTGAGAACGCCGTCAAGTTCAACCAGCACGGTGACATCACCGTGACCGTCGGCATCGGGCGCGAGGACCTGGTGTGCCTCGTCAGCAACCAGATCACGAACGCCGCTGTCCCTTCGCTGCGCGAGAAGCTGCTCGAGCTCACGCAGGAGGACCCAGGGGAGCTCCTGCGGAGGCAGGCGGAGGCGAACGCCGAGGACGCAGAGAACGCCGGGTCGGGGCTCGGCTATCTGATCATCATGAACGACTACGGTGTCAGTCTTGGATGGAAGCTGGACCCGATCTCGGTCAACAGCTTCAGCATCAAGACGATGGCCAGGATTCCTATTTTGAACGAAAGGTCGAGAATGGAAATCAAAGGTGGTAACTACCGGGTTTGGTACGATCCCTCCGAGGTGGTGGTGTACCTGGAAGGCATCCTTCGTCTTGGCGGCACCACCGAGTACGCTCCCATCGAGGAGCTGCTCGACAAGGTCCTGGCCACGAACCCACCCACCATCACGCTCGACGTCAGGGCGCTGAACTTCCTGAACAGCTCGGGGATCAACGTCCTCTACAAGTTCGCGATCGCCACCCGCAAGAAGGGTGAGCTCCAGCTCATCGTCCGCGGGTCGAAGTCCATCCCGTGGCAGGGGAAGTCGCTGCCCAACCTCAAGAAGTTCAACCAGAACTTCGAGATGATACTCTGTGATTGAGATCGGATGGGATCGTCCGTCCAACCCGAATCGCGTCCAGGTCGAGCCATGACTGCACCTAAGGACCTCAGCTCGATGCATTCCAGAGGCTTCATACAGAAGCAGAGCAATCTGGATGCCATCAGGGCGATCGTGAAGGAGCGGCAAGCGTGGAACACACTGCTGCGCGAGGAGGGTAACTTCACCGACTTCATGGAGCGCTGCAGCGCACTCTTGGAGTACGTCGATAAGCTGAAGCTCGACTTCGACGACCTCTCCCTGGTGCACGAGGCCATCCTGGAGCACGCGACCAGCATCGAGAACGAGCTCGAAGGGTACAACCGGGCCATCGACGACGACCTCGCGGTGGCGCGGCAGGTTCAGCGCGCCCTGCTGCCGGAGGCGAGCGGGACCATCGCCTCGTCGTTCGACATGGCCATCTTCCACAAGCAGCTCGCGCAGGTGGGAGGGGACTATTACGACTTCTTCTATCTCCCCGGCGAGCGCCACGCGATCGGTGTCTACGATATCTCGGGTCACGGCGTATCGTCGGCGCTCATCATGGCGTTTCTGAAGGCCCAGTTCGCCCACGCCACCAAGCGGCTCGACAGCCCAGGGGCGATCGTGGATTGGGTGAACCGGAGCGCCTACTCGTTCCTCCGGGAGGTTCGCCGGTACGCGACGGTGAACTTCGTCATGTTTACGGACCGATTCCTCCGCTACGTCTCGGGCGGAGGGTACGGGCTCCTGGTCCGTCGCGGTACGCCGCGCTCGTTCAATCGGGTGAGCAACTTCATCGGTCTGCGTATCAAGCCGTTTCACGAGTTCGAGCTGCCGTTCGAGGAGGATGACGTCCTCGCCTTGTACACAGACGGGATGTTCGAGGCGCAGGACGCGAGCGGGGAGATATATTCCGTGCAACGTCTCAACGAAATCGTGGTCAAGCACAGCGAGGAGCCGGTGCAGGTGATCCTCGACCGGTGCATCGAGGACTACACGCGGTTCCGAGTGGCGGACGCGGACGACATCACACTGATCATCCTGCGAAGGTGCGCCTGATGAAGCCCGATAAGAATCATTCGCAGACGTCGGTCGGTGCATCGATATATATATCTCCGGTCGATCACATCACGGGCGACGTGGCCGGCCTGCTTGCGAACTTTCTGGACGCGCTGCTGGTGAGGTTTTATCCCAGACGGATCTGCCAGAAGGTCAACGTGGTCGTCACCGAGCTGGTCACCAACGTGATCCAGCACGGGACCGAGCGTGACAGCGAGGTACGTCTCGATCTGAGCATCGACCCAGACCGGCTACTCATCAAGGTTTCCAACCGCGTTACGCCGGAAGAGTACCGAACCGTCAAGGCGGTATTCGACGAGATCTTCGCCGCGGAGGACCCGAGGGAGCTCTTTGCCAGGACGGTGCGCGAGCGGCGCAACGACCGACGCAGGGGCGGGCTCGGCCTCATTCGGCTGACCGCTGAGAACAAATTCCATCTCTCGACGCAGTACGTCGATGGAATTCTCGTCGTCCAGGCTACTTTCCCTTGAAAAGGCTGCGTATGTTTTCCACGAAAGGTCGCGTATGAAGGCTCTCAGCTATGGAGAAATCACGGATGGCGGGCTGAGCGTCTTTCAGTCGGTCGCCCGGCTCGATGACGAGAACCGCCTCGTCTTGACCTTCGAGGGCGCTATCCGGATCGACAACCCGTACCGGTACCTGTCCAGCTACCTCGACGAGCTGGCGCGAGTCCTCCCGCAGCATCCGATCACGTCCACGGTGATGGACTTCGTGAAGATGCGGTTCTGCAACTCGAACGGCTTCTACGTCATCATGGACATCGTGGACGCCGTGTACAACCTGGTGCCCGGGCGGGTGACCGTGCGTCGGATCCTCGACGACGACTGGCAGCACGAGACCCTGCCGATCCTGCTCAACCTGAACGAGGAGCACGTGGCCGCGAGGACGACGTTTGAGGACGTCAAGGAGCCGTAGCCGCGGGGTGTGGGCTGGCTAAGGCGACCGGCGATGCACGCACCTGCGAACGAAGCGGACGTGGAGAGGTTCTTCGCTGTCTGTCCCGATCCGCTCTGTGTTCTGCGGGTCGACGGGGCGTTCCTGCGCGTGAGCGGGGCCTGGGAGCGTACGCTTGGCCTGCGGGCCGAGGAGCTCGTCGGCCGGAACCTCCTCGATCTCATACACCAGGACGACCTCCCCGCGACCCGGGAGCAGTTGGATCGGCTCCGGGAGGAGCCCGTCACGCTCGGGATGGAGAACCGGTGCAGGAGCAGGAGCGGCCTCTACGTCTGGCTGTCCTGGTCGATGCTCTCGGTGCCCAGCGAGGGGCTCATCTACGCCTGGGCGCGCAACGTGGGCAAGCAGAAGCGCGTCGAGCGGGCGCTGATGCAGCGGATCGAGACCAAGATGCTGGTCGCGTCGATCTCGGCCCATTTCATCAATGTGAAGCTCGCGGACATCGACCGCGGCTTTCAGTCGGCGCTCGCGGAGCTCGGCAAGACGCTGCGCGCCGACCGGACGAGCCTGTTCCTGCTCTCGGAGGACGGGCGGCGGTTCCTGAGCACGCACGAGTGGTGCGCCGAAGGGGTCCCGTCGCTGCTCGCGGAGCGGGCCGTCATCTCCAGGGATGAGTATCCGTGGCTCGTCGAGAGGCTGTGCCGCCTCGAGGTGTGCGACGTGCCGCGCGTGGCCGACCTGCCGGATGAGGCCGCGAGCGAGCGGAAAGCCTTCACGGAGCTCGGGATCGCTTCGCTCGTCCGGATGCCCGCGGCGTACGCGGGGCGGCTCGTGGGGGTCGTGGGGATCGACGCGGTGCGCTCGATCCGCGCGTGGGACAAGAGCGTGCGGGCGCTGCTCCAGGTCGTCGGCGAGATGTTCGCGATCACGCTGGAACGCATGCGCGCCGAGGAGTCGCTCCGCGCGGTGGTCGAGCAGCAGGAGTCGCTGCGGGCGGTGATCGAGCGGCAGGAGTCCGCGATCGAGACGCTGTCGACGCCGATCATCCAGGTCTGGAACAGCGTGCTCGTGCTGCCGCTCGTGGGGAGCATCGATCGACACCGAGCGTCCGAGATCACGGAGAAGCTGCTGCACACGATCGTCGAGACGAAGTCGCGGTACGCGATCGTCGAGGTGACAGGGGTCGAACAGGTCGACTCCACGACGGCGCAGCACCTCCTCAGCATGCTGCAGACGATCGAGCTGCTCGGCGCTCAAGGCGTCGTGGCCGGCGTCCAGCCCCAGGTGGCGCAGACGGCGTCGTCGCTCGGGATCGAGCTCTCGTCGGTCCAGGTGCACCGGGACCTCCAGGAGGCGCTGCGGTGGTGCATCCGGGAGATCCAGGCGGACGGGCGGCGAGGGAAGCGGCGGCAGAGGGCGAAGCGGTAGAGGGCGAAGCGGTAGAGGGGAGGGGGGAGGGGGAGGGAGAGGACGGATGCGCTCGCTCGGCAGGGGTGGAGCGTGGGCGCTCGCGCTTGACGCGCCCTGCGGGAGCGAATATTTCGTACACGAAGCATCGTGACCGCGACCCTGCCGCAGCCAGAGAGGCCGGAGATCGACGCCATCGTGGAGATGATCATCTATCTCTACACGGAGTCGCGCCGGCTCACGAAGGGCATGGCGAGCGGGTTCGGCCTCACCGGACCCCAGCTCACCATCCTCAAGCTGCTCGAGTCATTTCAAGATCTGTCGCTGTCCACGCTGTCGGAGCGCATCCGGGCACAGAACAGCACGGTGACGGGGATCGTCGATCGGATGGAGCGGGAAGGGCTCGTCCGGCGCGAGCGCTCGAAAGCCGACCGGCGGGTCGTGCACATCCGGCTCAGCGAGAAGGGGGCGCGGCTCGCCCGCGAGATCCAGGTGGAGCCGATGGAGATCTTCCGGAGCGCGCTGCTGAGCCTGAGCTCGACCGATCTGCGTGATCTGCTCCGGATCTTGACGAAGCTACAGCGGCAGGTGGTCGCGCGGGTCGCCCAGGACGGGCAGAAGAAGAGCGACGGCGGCGACAGGACGTGAAAGGGAGGCAGGGGGCATGAGAGAGAAGCCGACGTTCACCGGGGAACCGAGGGAGCCAGACGAGCGAGATCCCGATATCTGCGTGGTGACCTGCGCGCTGTCAGGCGTGCTCGCCAGCCGCAAGCAGTGCCCCGCGATCCCGTACACGCCGGTCGAGATCGCCGAGGAGGCGAAGCGGGCCCACGACGCAGGGGCGGCGGCGGTGCACATCCACGCGCGCAACGACGACGGGTCGCCGACGTTCTCGCCAGCTGTGTTCGCGAAGATCAAGGAAGAGGTGCGGCGGCGCTGCCCGGTGATCCTGAACTTCTCGTCGGGCACCCTGCTCGAGGACGTCAGCGAGCAGTGCACCTATATCCGCGAGAGCCGCCCGGAGATCGCCGCCCTCAATATGGGCACCATGAACTACTCGAAGTACTCGCGCGCACGGAAGAGCTTCGACTTCGATATGGTGTTTCCCAACACGTACGCGAAGATCGGCAAGCTGCTCGCCGTCATGAACGAGGCGGGGACGAAGCCCGAGCTCGAGTGCTTCGATACAGGGCACACCCAGGGCGTGTGGCCGCTCATCGACATGGGCCTGCTCAAGCCCCCGCTGCAGTTCTCGTTCATCGTCAACGTGCTGGGCGGCATCCCGGCGCACGTGGAGTCGCTCCAGCTCCAGACCAAGATCATGCCGCCCGGCTCGGAGTGGGAGGTGATCGGGATCAGCCACGGGCAGTGGAGGATGCTGGCGGCGGCGCTCGTGCTCGGCGGCAACGTGCGGTGCGGGCTAGAGGACCACTTCTACCTGCCGAGCGGCGAGATGGCGCGCAGCAATGGCGAGCTCTGCGAGGTGGCCGTGCGCATGGTGCGCGACGTCGGGCGCAGGCCGGCGACCGTCGAGGAAGCCCGGCAGATCCTGGGGCTGCGAGGCGACGGCGCGGTCGGCCCAGTGGAGGGTGCGGCGTCGTGACGGCGGGCGCGTACACGGTCATCCAGGCCGCCTCCGCGGGGGGGGTCCTTCGGCTCACGCTGAACAACCCGTGGCGCAAGAACGCGATCGGGCCGGCGATGGTGAGCGAGCTCCTCCACGCCCTGGAGGCCGGCATGGCCGACGTGGCGGTGCGCTGCGTGGTGCTGACCGGCGCGGGCGACGCGTTCTGCGCCGGGGGCGACTTCGCGCAGCTCTCGGGGGCGGAGGGGGCGCCACAGCCCGAGGTGAAGGGCGATTACGCGGATCTGCTGCTCGCCATGGCGAACGCGGGCAAGCCGATCGTGGCGCGGGTGAACGGGCACGCGCTGGGCGGCGGGCTCGGGCTCGTCGCGGCGTCGCACGTCGCGATCGGCGCCCGCGGCGCGAAGCTCGGGACGCCGGAGATCAACGTGGGCCTGTTCCCGATGATGATCATGGCGGTGCTCCAGCGGCACGTGAGCCGCCGCAAGCTGCTGGAGATGATGCTCCTCGGGCAACGCCTCGACGCCGACGAGGCCGCGCAGTGCGGCCTCCTCAACAAGGCGGTGGAGCCGGGGGCGCTCGACGCCGCGGTCGACGAGGTGACGTCCACCCTCGCCGCGAAGAGCCCGATCGCGGTGCGGCTCGGTCTGGAGGCGTTCGCGGCGCAGGACGACCTCGATCTCGAGTCGGCGCTGCCGCTCCTGCGCGAGCGGCTCGCCGGCTGCCTCGCGACGGACGACGCGCGCGAGGGGCTCATGGCCTTCCTGGAGAAGCGGCAGCCCCGCTGGTCGGGCAGGTAGGCGCGCCGGGCGCGGGAGAGCTTTGCGGGGGACGGGAGAGCGTCGCAGTCCGCGGCGCTCGCTGGCTCTCGGTTGAGGCGGCCCCGCTCTCCGGCGCGCGCCACGAAGGCGAAGCGCGCGGCGGAGAGCGGGGCCGCAGGATGAGGTGGCCTGTGAACATGCGTGAGCTCGTGAAGGACCTCGAGGCCCGCCGGGAGCAGGTGCGGCGGATGGGCGGCGAGGAGCGGGTGGCGAAGCAGCACGCCCGCGGGAAGATGACGGCGCGGGAGCGGCTCGCCGCGTTCTTCGACGACGGCGTGCACTTCGAGGTCGGGATGCACGGCACGCAGATGGGGATCGCGGCCGGAGCGGACGGGAAGGATCGGCCGCCGGCCGACGCGGTGGTGTGCGGGTTCGGCAAGGTCGACGGGCGGATGGTGTGCGCGGCGGCGTACGACTTCACCGTGAAGGGCGGCAGCATCGGGCACACCGGCGAGGAGAAGGTGACCCGGCTGCGGCAGATGGCGCTCCGCGGCCGCTGGCCGATGGTGTGGTTCATCGACTCGGGCGGGGCGCGCATCGATCCCGGCTCGATGCACCCGGACAGCATCTCGCTGTTCGCCGGCACGGGGCACCTGTTCCGCGAGCAGGTGCACATGAGCGGCGTGGTGCCGCAGGTGGCCGCCATGGTGGGGCCAGGCGCCGCGGGCACCGCGTACATCCCGGGGCTCGCGGACTTCGTGCCGATGGTCAAGGACATCGGCTCGATGGCGCTCGGCGGCCCAGCGCTCGTGCGCGCGATGACCGGCGAGGACATCTCCGAGCAGGAGCTCGGCGGCAGCAAGGTGCACGCGACGAAGAGCGGCGTGGGCGACGCGGAGGTCGCGAGCGACGCCGAGTGCGTCGCCGCGGTGAAGCGGTACCTCTCGTTCTTCCCGTCGAGCTGCGACGAGGAGCCGCCGCGCCTGCCGGTCACCGATCCGATCGAGCGGCGGGAGGAGTCGCTGCTCGACCTGTTGCCCGAGAGCCCGCGGCGCGCTTACGACATGCTGAAGCTGATCGACGCGATCGTCGATCACGGCGATCGGCTCGACCTGAAGCCGCGGTGGGCGCGCTCGATCATCACCTGCCTTTCGCGCATCGGCGGCCAGCCGGTCGGCATCGTGGCGAACCAGCCGACCCAGATGGGCGGCATCCTCGACGTGGACGCGGCGGACAAGGCCGCGCGCTTCATGCAGATCTGCGACGCGTTCAACCTCCCGCTCGTGTTCCTGCAGGACGTGCCGGGCTTCATGATCGGCTCGAAGGTCGAGCACGAGGGGATCATCCGCCACGGGGCGAAGATGCTGCACGTCATGGCCGCGGCCACCGTGCCGAAGATCACGGTGGTCGTGCGCAAGGCGTACGGCGCCGGTTATTACGTGATGTGCGGGCGCGCGTACGAGCCGGACCTCATCGTCGGCTGGCCGACCGCGGAGATCAGCGTGATGGGGCCGGAGGGCATGCTCGGGATCGCGGCGAAGAAGATGTTCGGGGACACGCCGCCGTCCGCCGAGGTGAAGCAGGGGATGGTCGAGGCGATCCAGAAGAACATCGATGTGATGAAGGTCGCCGGGTGGGGGCTCATCGACGACGTGATCGATCCGCGGGACACGCGCAGGGCGATCGCGTGGGGGCTCGAGCTCGCGCGGAAGAAGCGGGTGGAGCGGCCGGAGAAGAAGCGGGGGATCCTCCCGGTCTAGCGCGAGGCGCGGCCGCGGCGGGGACGGCGAGCCGGAGGAGAAAGAAGACCACCAGGACACCGAGAGGAGAGCGAAACCTTCTAGGTTGGCGCCGCGCCGACGCGCGGGCCAGCCTTTTCAGGGATCACTCGGCCTTCGCATCGTCATCCTTTTCATTGTCCCGTTCCGGCGCCTGGCCCTCATCGGGCTTCGGCGTCGGCACGGGCCGCGGCGCGGCCGCGTAGAACGGCTCCGGCGCGCTCTTCACGCGGAGGAGCGTCGAGTTCGTGGCGGGGACGATGGCGGTGTACGCGTCCAGGCCGAGCTGGGTGCCCGGCTCGTTCGCGTGCAGCGTGGCCGTGACCCGGTAGAGGCCCTCGCGGGCGAACGTGTCGTCGGGGCAGACCTCCCGCAGGAGGAGCGAGAGGTCGACCGACGCGCCGGGCTTCAGCGTTCGGTACAGGTCGCGCGGGATCGCCCCCATCGGCGGGGACGCCTCGCACACGGTCGTGCCGTTCGGACCGGCGACGTAGAACTCGAGCATCCGCGGCCGGACGGCCACGGTCATGGGGCGCTTGCCGGCGTTCCTCGCGCTGACCCGGACGACGATCGAGCGAGGGCTCGCCGCGTCGGACCAGGGCTCGCTCGTGAGCTCCAGGCGAGGCGCGTTGGCGTCCACGATCAGCCCGCCTGGCGAGCCGGCGGCGTGATCCCTGTGCGACGGTGCCCCCGGTGCAGCGGCCTCGCCGGCTGGCCTGTCCGCGGCGGCTTGAGCGGTCTTGTCGCCCGCGGGCCGAGTGGTCTTGTCGGCCTCAGGCCGAGCCGCCGCGTCGGCCGACGGCTGCGCCTGCTCGCCTGCCGGAGAGGGCGGCGCGGCGCCGTCCGGGTCGTCCGCGGCGGCTTCCTTGCGGGGCAGGCCGTAGCTCAGCACGACGGTGGGCGCGGCGAGCCCGGTCGCCGGGGCGAACGCCGGCGGATCGTCCGTCGACTCCACGGCGAACGGCGGCGAGGGCGCCTTTCTCGACCACTTGGGCGGCGGGCCCCAGCCGTACCACGCCCTCACCACCGAGCCGCCGGCGAGCGCAGCTGCGTCCTTGCCGAAGCAGAGCAGGCGCGGATCGAAATGCTCCATGTACGACTGGCCGGGCGCGAGCAGGAGCGCGCGCCGCTCCGGAAAGCCGCTCGGCTTGAGCCC
Organism: Sorangium sp. So ce887; assembly: GCF_051521455.1. Lineage (NCBI taxonomy): Bacteria > Pseudomonadati > Myxococcota > Polyangiales > Polyangiaceae > Sorangium > Sorangium sp. So ce887. Next base: position 2,472,968 of record NZ_CP150354.1, read on the forward strand.
CGCAGGGGCGGCGCAGCGGACCGTCTTCTTCGTGCGCTTGTTCAGCGTGTCGATCTCGAAGCGCAGCAGCCGCACGTCCGCCGGGATGCGCATGGGGCGCTCCCCGTCGTTGTCGATCCGCAGCGTCCACGGCCCCCGAAAAGACGGCGCGATGAGCCAGACGCGCGCCGGCGCCGGCGGCAGGGGCGGGGGCTCGGACGCCTTCTTCTTCGCGCCCGCCCTGGGCGCGGCGGCGTTGGCCCTGCCAGCCGGCGCGGCGGCGTCGGCCTTCGGGCTCCCTGCCGGCACGGCGGAGCTCGGCTTCTCTCCCGGCTGCGCGGGACCCGATTTCTCTTCCGCGAGCGCAGGGCTCGACGCGAGCCCCAGAACGGCCACGGCGGCCGATGCGGCCGATGCGGCCGATGCGGCCGACACGAACAGACAGGCGATCCGGGCGAGACGTGTGCGCATGGAGGATCCGTTCGGGAGCGAACGCTTCCGCTTTCTTTCTGGGGGCGTCAACCTTAGCGTAGCCGGCGCGCCTGGCCTCCCTCGGAGGGCCCGGCCGCTCTCCCCCATCGCTCGAAGCGTGGTCATGCGCGGTCTGTACGCCATCGTCGACACCGACTCGCTCGCGCGTCGCGGGCTCGATCCGGCGGCGTTCGCCGAGGCCGTCCTCGACGCGCGCCCCGCGGCCCTCCAGCTCCGCGACAAGCGGGGCGGGACGGCAGGCACGCTCTCGCTCCTCCGCGCGATCCGGCCGCTCGCGGCGCGCGCGGGCGTGCCGCTGTTCGCGAACGACCGGGCGGATCTCGCGGTGCTGGCGCGCTGCGACGGGGTGCACGTCGGCCAGGACGATCTCCCGGTGTCCGCCGTGCACACGCTCGCGCAGCGCGCCGGCGTCGCGCTGCGCGTCGGGCTCTCCACGCACACGCGCGCGCAGCTCGAGGCCGCGCTGCAGGGGCCGCCCGAGCACCTCGATTACGTCGCGATCGGACCCATCTTCACGACCTCGAGCAAGGAGCGCCCGGACGCCGAGGTCGGTCTCGAGGGGCTCGCGTCGCTGCGCGCGCTGGTCGAGCGGGCGCGGCCCGGGCTGCCGGTCGTGGCGATCGGCGGGATCTCGCTGGAGAGGGCGCGCGACGTGGGCCCGCTCTGCTCCGCCGCGGCGATCATCGCCGCGCTGCTGCCGGAGCAGGGCGCGCCGACGTCGCGCGCCCTCGACGAGGTGAGCGCGCGGGCGCGGGCGCTCAAGGAGGCCCTCGCGCCGGCGGCCGCGGCCGCGGCGCCGCCCGGAGGGGGCGCGCGATGAGCCTGGCGCTGCTCGCGGCGGCCGCCGCGGCGGTGGCCGCGACCGTGGGCTTCATGGCGGCGCGCCGCGAGCGGGAGGCGGCGGGAGAGGACGGCGGCGAGAAAGAGCGCGCCGCGCCGGCGGCGTCCCCCGAGGACGCGCCGTGGGACGAGCTGCCGTTCGCGCTCGGCGACGTGGTCCTGGCCGGGATCGAGGAGCGCTGGCTCTCGGGCGCGATCGTGGCGCGCGAGCGGGGCGAGATCGTCGCCGCGGTGTTCCTCGCGCCCGAGGGCGCGGCGCAGGGGGCGGTGGCGGCCTTCCCCGCGCCGCGGCGCGAGATCCTGTGGCTCGCGCCCGCGGCCGTCGACTCGCCGGAGGAGCCGCCGGCGACGCTCGAGATCGCGGGCATGACCCTGCGGCGGCGGGCGCGGCTGCCGGCGGCGCTGGAGCGCCTGGGGCAGGGCGCGCCCTCGCTGGGCCACGCGGGGATCATCGCGCTGTACGAGGGCGGCGGGGACGACGCGGCCGTGGTGATCGCGAGCGAGGGGCGCATCCACGCCTGGGCCGGGCGGCGCATCGAGGACGGCGGATACGAGCGGCTGGGCGGCGGCGGCGAGGGCTGACGCGGCGGGCGGAGACGAGCGGCCGGTCGGCGGCGGCGAGGGCTGACGCGGGCCTGCCCTGCGGGGCGATAGCCGTGTCCCTCAGCCGATGACGCTGCGCAGCTCCGCGATCAGCGAGGCCATCGCCAGGCTCGGCGAGGCGTTGCGCTCGAGCTGCGCCACGGCGCGGGAGACGGCCGCGTAGCGCCTGGCCGAGACGACGGCGCGGCGCGGATCGGCCGCGACCGTGGCGCGGGCCTCGCGGGCGAGCGCCGCGTTGAGCGCGCGGAGGTCGTCCTTGAGGGCGCCCTTGTCGCGATCCACCGACTCCGCGAACGCGACGGCGGGACCGAGGTCCCGGGCGGCCGCGGCCGCGAGGGCGCTCTTCACGAAGGCGTCGCGCGAGGCGGTCTGCTCCTCGTCCGCGAGCTCGAGCGCCGCGGAGGCGCTGCCCGCGGCGAGCTCCACGGCGAGGTCGTGGCGCGCCTCGGGCACGCCGTGATCGCGGAGGATGCCGCGGACGATCGGCTCGGAGAGCGGGGCGAAGCGCACGGGCAGGGTGCGCGAGCGGATCGTGTTGAGCAGGCGATCGCCGCGCGAGGTCAGCAGGACGAAGTGGGTGCCGGGCCGCGGCTCCTCGAGCGTCTTGAGGAACGCGTTCGCGGCGCCGACGCTGAGGTCCTCGGCGTCGCGGACGATGAACACCCGCGCGCGCCCCTCGTGCGGCGTGTAGGCGGCGTGCGCGAGCACGATGGCGCGGACCTGGTCGACCGAGATCTCGGTCAGCTCGTCGCGGCTCCGGCCGATGACGGCGGCGGGGTAGAAGTTCTTCGCCACGATCTGCACGTCGGGGTGCAGCGGCGAGGCGGGGCGCCCCGCGGCGCGCCCGGCCGCGCGCCGGCACGCGTCGCAGCGGCCGCAGCCGAGCGGGTCGCCCCCGGTGCAGACGAGCGCCTGCGAGAGCGCGACGGCCGCGAGCTCCTTGCCGACGCCGGCCGGGCCCTCGAAGCGGTAGGCGTGGTGCACGCGACCCGCCTCGAGCGCGCGCACGAGCGTGCCGACCGCGGTGTCCTGGCCAAGGATGTGGGAGAACGGCACGGTCCGCTATCTAGCACGACCGGGGCGCGGCCTGATCCCGGCTCGCGCGAGAGGCCGCCCGGCGTCCGCCCGCGCCGCGATCGTGCCGCTCCTCATGAGCGATCCTTGCGAGCGGCGGTGATAGGTTGCCGCGCATGCGCGTCCTCGTGCTCGGCGGCACTCGATTCATGGGTCATTTCCTGGTCTATCGCCTGCTCGCCGCGGGCCACCAGGTCACCCTCGTGAACCGCGGCGCGACGCCCGACCTGTTCGGCGATCGCGTCGCGCGGGTCCGCTGCGACCGGGCGGCCGGCGATCTCGCGCAGGCGCTCGGAGGCCGCGAGTTCGACGCCGCGGTGGACTTCACCGCGTACACGGCCGCGGACGGCCGCGCGGCGGCCCTGGCGCTCGGCGGCGGGCGCGTCGGCCACTACGTGATGATCAGCACCGGCTCGGTGTACCTCGTCCGCGAGGGGTGCCCGCGGCCGTCGCGCGAGCGCGACTACGACGGCCCGCTGCTCCCGGAGCCCGCGGGCGCGGAAGATCGCGCGGCGTGGGCCTACGGCATGGACAAGCGAGGCGCCGAGGAGGTGCTCGCGGCCGCCTGGCGGGACGACCGCTTTCCCGCGACCGTGCTGCGCCTCCCGATGGTGAACGGGACGCGCGACCCCTACCGCCGCCTCGAGCGCTACATCGCGCGCGTGCTCGACGCCGGCCCGCTGCTCGTCCCGGACGGCGGCAGGAACCCCGTGCGGCACGTGTACAGCGGCGACGTCGTGAGGGCGATCGCGAAGCTGCTCCTCGTGCCGTCGACCTTCGGCGAGGCGTACAACCTCTGCATGGAGGAGACGCCGACGCTCTCGGAGCTGCTCGCGCTCGTCGCCGAGCTGCTCGGCGCACCGGCGCGCCTCGCGCCGATCTCCTCGGCCGCGCTCCGGGCCCGCGGCATCGACCCGGTCGCGATGTCGCCGTTCAGCGATCGCTGGATGTCGGAGCTGGATCCCGCGAAGGCCAGGGCGGAGCTCGGCTTCCAGCACACGCCGCTCCGGCGCTGGCTCGAGACGGTGATCACGTCGCTGCTCGCGAACCCGCCGTCCGAGCCGCCGCCGGGCTACGAGCGGCGCGCCGAGGAGGTGTCGCTCGCGGCGGCGCTCGCCGCCGGGGCGGGGGCGGGGAACGCCGGCGCAACGTGAGATAAGAGGTAAGCTGAGCCCGCGGAAGGCGAGAGGGCCGGGAGGTCGTGCGCTGCCTGCGCGCCTCGGCGTGAAACGTCGGAAGGAGGGGAGAGCTCGCGATGCAGGATGTGCAACCCAGGCGGGTCTTGGCGGCCATCGACGCTTTCCTGAGCACGCCGCTCGACGCGGCGCTGTCGCGGCATCGCGAGGTCGATCCGGCGGCCGGCGCGCTCTCGCTGTTCCACGAGGTCGCCGCGGCCGTCCCTGCGTATCGCCGCTTCCTCGACGAGCACGGCGTGGATCCGGCGGCTGTCCGGACCCCCGCGGATTTCGCGGCGCTTCCCGTGATCACGAAGCAGAACTACGTGCTCCGGCATCCGATCGCGGATCTGTGCCGGGGCGGGCGCGTCGAGTCCTGCGACATGGTCGCCGTCTCGTCGGGCTCGACGGGCAAGCCGACGTTCTGGCCGCGCTTCGTCACGGACGAGCTCCCGGTCGCCCGGCGCTTCGAGCAGGTGTTTCACGACAGCTTCCGGGCCGACGCGCGCCGCACGCTCGCGGTCGTGTGCTTCGCGCTCGGCTCGTGGGTCGGCGGGATGTACACCGCCGCGTGCTGCCGTCACCTGGCGGCGAAGGGGTATCCGATCACGGTCGTCACGCCGGGCAACAACCCGGACGAGATCTTCCGTGTCGTCCTGGATCTGGGGCCGGCGTTCGAACAGGTGGTCCTGCTCGGATATCCGCCCTTCCTGAAGGACGTGATCGACACGGGGCGGGCGCGCGGGATCGACTGGGCGCCTCTCCGGATCAAGCTCGTGACGGCCGGCGAGGTGTTCAGCGAGGAGTGGCGGAGCCTGGTCGGCGAGCGCGTCGGGTCGACGTCGCCCTGCTACGATTCGGCGTCGCTGTACGGGACGGCGGACGCGGGCGTGCTGGGCAACGAGACGCCGCTCAGCATCGCGATCCGCAGGTTCCTCGCCGGGAGGCCGGACGCCGCGCGCGCCCTCTTCGGGCAGGACCGGCTCCCCACGCTCGTGCAGTACGACCCGGCGGTGCGGTTCTTCGAGCAGCGCGAGGGGATGCTCCTCTTCTCGGGCGAGAACGGCATCCCGCTCGTCCGTTATGCGATCCTCGACAGCGGGGGCGTCTATTCGCACGCGGACCTGATGGCGGCGCTCTCCGGCTTCGGCTTCGATCCGCGGCGGGAGCTCGACGGGGAGCGCGGGGCCCGCGAGCTGCCGTTCGTCTACGTGTTCGGGCGCTCGGATTTCACGGTGTCGTACTTCGGGGCGAACATCTATCCGGAGAACGTGGTCGTGGGCATCGAGCAGCCCGGCGTGAAGGAGTGGGTGACCGGGAAGTTCGTGCTGGAGGTCCGCGAGGGCGCGGACAGGGACGCGTTTCTCTCGGTGGTGGTCGAGCTCGCGCCGGGGGAGGGGGAGAGCGAGGCGCGGCGCGAGGCGGCGGCGCTGTCGATCGAGGAGCACCTCGTCCGGCTGAACAGCGAGTTCAGGAGCTACGTGCCGGCCGGGAAGCGCGCGCCGCGGGTGACGCTGAGGGCGGCGGGAGATCCGGAGTACTTCCCGCGCGGGGTGAAGCACCGGTACACGAGAAAGCCGGGGGGGTGATCCCCGCCGCCCTCTGCTGGCCGCGCGCTCTTCAGCCCCTCTCGCCCCGGCCCGCCCTCACCGTCGTCTGCGGCGCCGCGCAGGGCCTCGCAGAACGCCGCCACATCCGGATAACGCTCCGACGCCTCGAACTCGATCGCCCGCTCGAGCACCTTCCGCACGGCATCGCTGCACGGCAGCCGCTCGAGCACCCGCCCCGGATACCGCATCATGATCGGCGGCAGCTCCCCCCCGTGCAGGCAGAACACGGCCGTCATACCGAGCCCGTACACGTCCGCGCGCGCGTCCGCGTCCTGCGGGCGGTGCATGAGCTCGGGCGCCGCGTAGAGGAAGGTCCCCAGCGCGCCGCTCCTCGTGCCCCCGGTCGTGTCGCGCGCCCAGACGAGATCGAAGTCCGTGATCCGCGGCACTCCCTCCGCATCGAGCAGGATGTTCGCCGGCTTCACGTCCCGGTGCACCAGCCCTCGCCCGTGGGCGAACGAGATCGCGTCTCCGGCGCGGAGGAGCATCGGAATCACCCGCTCTCCCGGCAGCCGCTTGCCGATGACCGCGCTGTGCACGTCCTCGCCGTGGACGAGCTCCATCACGAAGTAGTGCCAGCCGCCGTCCTCGCCCTTCGGCTCCAGGATGCGCACCACGCCGGGGTGGTCGAGCTCCGCCATCGCGCGCGCCCCCCGGAAGAACCGCTCGCGCCGCCCCTCGTCGCCCGCGAGGTTTGGGTGCAGCACCTTGATCGCCACCGGCTGATCTCCCCGCCCCGCGTCGAGCGCGCGCCACACGGTCGCGAACCCCCCGCGGCCGATCCGCTCGAGCAGCAGGTACCGGCCCTCGCTGAGCTCCTCGCCGACGTGGAGCTGGCCGCCTTCCCGGCGCTTGCGCCGGAGGTCGACGATCTCCTGGTCCACCTCCGCGGTGCTCGCGCTGGCGGCCTTCAGTCTCACCCGCCGCTTCTGCGCCGCGGCGATCTGCTTGTCGATCGCGCGGATCGCCTCCTCGGCCTCGCGCAGGGTCGCCGCGAGCGCGCTCGTCAGCGCTGCCCTGGCGGGTCCCGCCTCCGGCCGCGCGCTCACGGCGGCTTCCTCCAGCGCCGCGCGGATGTCCTGGACCACGTCCCTCCAGGCTTCATCCGGGTTGGCCCAGCTCGTCACCGCCCCGCCGTCCCGCGGCAGCGCCTGGAGCTCCGCCAGCGCGGTGCCCTCCCAGTCGCACGCGCGCACCAGGATGGGCACCACGCGCGCCGCCCCCCGGCGATGCCGCTCGAGCGCGCTGCCGAGCTCCCGCTCGTAGCAGCTGTCCGAGGCGAGGAACGCCTCGCTCACCAGCAGCAGCACCACCTCGGCGGCGGAGAGCTCCGCCGCGCTCGACTCCTCGCGCGCCGCGCCGGCGCCGATCCGGCCGCGGTGCCACGTGCTCACCAGGCCTTGCCGCTTGAGGGCGGCGAGGTGCGCCTCGAGCGCTTCGAGGTGCGACCGATCCGCGGGGGCGTAGGAGATGAAAACGTTGACCGCCATGCGCTGAGGAGCGTCGCTGCGGCGGCGAGCACGCTGCGTCTCGGCCGCCCGCTCTGCGCCGACCAGGCTACCAGAGGCGGCGCTGGCCCTCGACCATCCGTGGGATCCCCTCTCTTTGCTGGTAGAAGGGTCGCCCAGATCATGCTCGATCCCTCTCCCCCGCTCCTCGTCCTCGGCTGCGGCTTCACCGGCGCGGTGGTCGCCGGCCTGCGGCGGACGTCTGGCGGCCGCGTCGTCGCGACGACGCGCTCCGCCGAGCGCGCCGCTGAGCTCGCGCAGGCCGGCATCGAGGTGAGCGTCCTGCCGGCGCTCACCGCCGAGGCCGTCGACCGGCTCGTGGCGGACGGCGCGGACGTGCTCGTCGCCTTCCCGCCCGACGGCGCGACCGACGCCGCGATCGCGCCGTCGCTCCGCCGCGCGCGCGCGATCGCGTACGTGTCGTCGACCGCCGTGTACGGCGACGCTTCGGGGCGCATCGACGAGGCGACGCCCACGTCGGCCGACGGCCCGCGCGCCGCGGCGCGCCTCGCGGCCGAGGCCGTGTACCGCGAGCGCGGCGCCGTGGCGCTGCGCGCCGCGGGCATCTACGGCCCGGGCCGCGGGCTGCACCAGCGGCTGCTGCGCGGCGACTTCCGCATGACCGGCGAGGGCGATCGGCAGGGCAGGAACGTCGTCTCGCGCATCCACGTCGAGGACCTCGCGCGCCTCGCGCTCGCGGCCCTCGCGCGCGCCGCGCCCGGCGAGGCCTTCGTGGTCGCGGACGACACGCCCGTGCCGCAGATCGAGGTCGTCCGCTGGCTCTGCGCGCGGCTCGGCCTGGAGCTGCCGGCCGGCGCGCCGCGGGAGGATCTTCACGAGACGCTCCGCCACGACCGCGCCGTGGACAACGCGAAGATCAAGCGCGCCCTCGGCATGACGCTGCTCTATCCGAGCTACCGCGAGGGGTTCGAGGCGTGCCTGGCCGTCGAGGCCGCGGCGCCGGCCCTCGTCGCGGCCGCGAGCGCTCCGCAGCATCGCGGGTGAACCGCGAGCTCCGGGCCAGCGCACGTGCGAACATCAGGTGTCGAACGGCGCGAGGGGTACGATGGCCCTCGCCGCCGGTGAAGGAGCATTGCATGAAGCTTGGGTATTGGACTTTGCTTGTACTGGCGGCTGCCGCGGTGGGCGCGGGCTGCGGGGACGATGAGGGCGGGAGCGGCGGCGCTGGGCCGGGAGGCTCGGGCGGGGCGGGCACCGGCGGAGCGGGCACCGGCGGGGGAGGCGGCACGAGCGACGGCGGGGGAGGCGGCACGAGCGACGGCGGGGCCGGCGGGCAGACCCCGATGCCGCCTTGCGAGCCGTCCGACCCCACGCTGGCCGACCGCGACGCGGACGAGCTGTACGCGGGGGACGAGGTCCCGCGCTTCGACTTCCGCCTTCCGGACGAGCGCTGGGCCGAGCTCAAGAAGAACGCCCGCGACGAGGAGTACGTGGAGGCCGAGGCTTGCTACAAGGGCAAGAGCCTGGGCGTCGTCGGCCTGCGCTTCAAGGGCGGTTATGGCACCCTGGAGATGTGCTTCGACGCGGAGGGGAACCTCACCTGCCCGAAGCTCAGCATGAAGGTGAAGTTCGACGAGTACGTCGACGGCCAGCGCTTCTACGCGCAGAAGCGCCTGAACTTCCATTCGATGGTCCGGGACCCCACCCAGCTCCACGAGCGGATCGCCTACGGCCTGTACCGGGAGATGGGCGTCGCGGCCCCGAGGAGCGCGTGGGCCACGCTGCACGTGAACGGTGAGTCGCAGGGGCTCTTCTCGATGGTCGAAGAAGTGGACGGCCGCTTCCTGGAGAGCCACTTTCGCGAGGGGCCGGACGGTGATCTCTACAAGGAAGCGTGGCCGGTCACGGACGACGCCAGCTACTACGCGGAGCGGCTCGAGACGAACGAGGACGAGGCCACGCACGAGCGCGTGGTCGCGTTCTCGACCGCCCTCGCGTCCGCCGAGGGCGACGAGCGCCTCGCCGCGCTGTCGCAGTGGGCGGACATCGAGCAACTGCAGCGCTACATGGCCGTCGACGAGGCGATCGTGAACTGGGACGGGGTCACGACCTTCTACGTCGACAGCGCGGGTGGCGCTAACAACCACAATTTCTACCTCTACGACGAGCCCTCCTCGGGCAAGTTCCACCTGATTCCGTGGGATCTCGACCTGACCCTCGGCGCCAGCACCTACTTTGGCCACGTGCCCCGCTGGACCGAGACGCCGGCGACCTGCCCCACCGTGCTCCCGGTGTTCATGGGCGCCGAGCGGGTGCGCGTGCCGGGCTGCGACGCGCTGCTCGGCGCCTTGAGCCAGGACGCAGCGGGCTATCAGGCCGCGCTCCAGGCGCTGCTCGACGGGCCGTTCAGCGAGGGGCGGCTCGAAGAGCAGGTGGAGAAGCACGCGGCGCTGATCCGCGCTGCCGTCGAGGAGGACCCGTTCGGACCCGGCCTCGCCGCGTGGGAGCTGGCGGTCGAGCGCCTCGAGGACGAGGTGCCGATCCTGCGCGAGCGCCTGAGCCGGTTCGCCAGCAGCACGCCCCTCGTGCCCTTCTCGTTCACCGCGACGGGGATCAACGACTTCGAGGTCGCGGACACGATCGAGCTGTACGTCGGCACGGTGCTCGCCACCAACAGCGCGTCCGGCGCCGTGCAGGGCATCACGCAGGACGCGCCGCTGAACGGCGCGCAGAGCCTGCTCCTGAGCTTCGATTTCCGCGACGAGGCGTCCGCCTGGGGGCAGTATGTGTACTTCACGGCGCCCGTCGCCGAGGGCTCGGTCGACGTGACGCCGCTCGAGGGCGTCCGCTTCTGGGCGCGCGCCGACGCGGCGCGCTGGCTGCGCGTCGACGTCGAGAGCCCCGCGCAGAGCAACGGGATCTCCGGCGTCCGCCACGGCTGGGACGTGCGGCTCGGCGCCGAGCCGGCGCTCATCGAGCTCAGGTTCGCCGACATCGCGCTCCCCGGCTGGGCCATCGACCAGGGGCTCGACCCCGGCGACGACGTGAACGACGTGCTCGCGTCGATCATCGGCCTCGCCTTCAGCCCGGAGATGAACGGCGTCGGCGCGAACGGCTTCCTCGGCCGGGGCAAGGTCGACTCGGGCGCCATCGTGATCGACGACGTCGAGATCTTCGGCGCGACGTCCGGCGCCCCGTGATCGCCTGACGCCGCGGCCCGCCCGATCTCTCCGCGCGCTCTCCGGCGCGCGCCCTTGGGGTTCTTCAGCTCATCTCACCGCCGCCGCGCGCGGGGCGCTGCCCGCGGGCCGGCCGGCGGCGTACCCCGCGGCGGAACCCGAGTCCGGCGGCGAGGAGCAAGGCGGCGACCCCGCCCGCAGAGGGCGTGTCGGCGCCGAGGCGGCAGCCGCAGCCCGACGACTCGCCGCTCCCGGAGGCGCCGGCGCCCGAGCCGGTGGACGGCGCCCCGCCCGAGCCGGAAGCGGAGGCCCCGCCCGAACCCGACGCGGCGTCGCCCGCGCCGGACGACGAGACGGGGTCGAGCCCCGCGCCGACCGACGTGGCGGTGGGCGGCGGCGGCTCGTGGACGCACGTGCCCGCCTCGCACCGCTCGCCCGCGGGGCACGCGACCCCGTCGCAGACGTCGACGCACGCGCCCTCCCGGCAATAGGTGCCGGCCTCGCACGCGACGTCGGCGCACGCCGCCTCGACGCATCGCCCGCCCTCCATGTCGCAGCGCTCGTTCGTCGGGCACCCGCGGCAGTTGCACTGGAGCACGCACACGCCCCCTTCGCACACCTGGCCGGAGTTGCACACGACGTCCTGACACGGGTCGATGCAGCGCCCGGCGCGACAGACCTGGTCGTGCGGGCACACCACACCGTCACACGGAGCGCGGCACTCGCCCCCGTGACACACCTCGCCCACCTCGCACGTCACGTCGACGCAGGCCGTCTCGACGCACAGGCCCTCGTGGCACACGAGCCCATTCTCGCACGGGAACTCCGCAGACCCGCAGTGGTCCACGCAGCGGCCGCGGTTGCACACCTGGTTCTCCGGACAGGGCGCCTCCTCGTCGATGACGTCATCGCAATCGTTGTCGACGCCGTCGCACTGCTCGGCCTGGCTGCCGGGCAGGACGAAGGGAGTGCAGATCACCTGTCCCTGCGCGTCGCAGTCGGAGATCCCGAGGCGGCACGCGCCGATGTTCTCGTCGACCTCGCACGGCTGGCCGGCCTCGGGGCACGTGATGCCGGAGAAGCGGAACAGGAAGTCCTCGTAGTCGAGATCGTTGCCGTTCACCCCTGCCGCGCCGGCCGCGTTCAGGAAGTCGAGATCCTCGAAGCCCAGGTAAAACGTGTTGAGGAGCTCGTTCGACCTGTAGATGAGATCCGAGTACCACGGGCCCGGGGTCGCGCACGCCGTACACTCCACGTTGAACCGGTGCTCGGTGTAATGGTATTGCGTGGCGTTCCCGGTGCCGGTGCCGTTCGGGTTGGGGATCAGCACGAAGCCGATGGTGCCGCCGGCGTACGCGGGGCTCTCCCGGATCGAGACCGCCGTCAGCTCGCGCATCGCGGCGGGCGGCAGGGCGGTCGAGAAGGGAAAGAGGATCTGGATATCGCTCTCCGGCGCCGGTGTGTTGAGGCTGCCTCCGGTGTCCACAGGAACGTACAGCGGCGGGTCGCCGCTCGCGCGGCTGTCGTCGACGTTGTACCAGCCGACGGCGAAGTTGGCGCCGCCTCCCTTGGCGATGTACTTGCCGCTGAACTCGCAGAGCGGCGAGAACACCTGCGGCTCCACCGCGGCGTCGGCCACGACGTCGATCATCTCGTCGATGCCGTCGTTGTTCGCCGACCCGTTGATCAGGTCGCTCAATCGTCCAGGGACCGCAGGAACGACGGTGCCGTTCGGTTGCACGACGTCGGCGCGCGCCGTCCCGCCCGCGCCGAGCGCCGCCAAGAGGGCCACACACCACGCAAGAGCAGACGGTTTGCTGAAGGTCGACCAGCGCATCGGGCTTCCTCTCGTGAAAGGACGCGTGAGTCCGAAACGACAAGTGGACTCCAACTTCGCTCGCCTGTCCAGGCGGGGCGCGCTCGCGCGGCTTCACGACCGATGTGAACGGTGAGCCCACGTGAGGACACCGTGTGATCTGCGCGGAGAGAACACCCCCGCTGAGGCGATCACGCCTCGCGCTTGCGCACGAAGGGCGTGAGCTCGTTGATGAGCTCGGGTACGCCCTCGCCTGTCGCGGCGCTGACGAGGTGGAGCTTCACCTTCGCCTTCGCGAACCGCGCCTTGAGCATCGGGTACGCCTCGCGCACCTCGGTCAGGTCGGCCTTGGTCAGGGCGACGATCTCGGGGCGATCCGCGATCGCCGGGCTGAACTTCTTGAGCTCCTTGCGGAGCGCCCGGTAGTCGGCGAGCGGCTCGCGGCCCTCGCCGGGATCGAGCGTCACGAGGTGGAGGAGCGCCCGCGTCCGCTCGACGTGCTTCAGGAACTGGATGCCGAGCCCGACGCCCTCGCTCGCGCCGGGGATCAGCCCCGGGATGTCCGCGATGACGAAGCTCGACCCGCCCGCCCGCCCGCCGCCGCCGATCTCGACCATGCCGAGCGTCGGGGTGAGCGTCGTGAAGGGATAGTCGCCGATCTTCGGCCGGGCCGCCGAGACGGCCGCGACGAAGGTGCTCTTGCCGGCGTTGGGGAAGCCGAGCAGGCCGACGTCGGCGAGCACCTTCAGCTCCAGGCGGAGCTCGCGGACCTCGCCCGGCTCCCCGGGCTCGGAGCGCCGGGGGGCCCGGTCGTGCGACGACTTGAAGTGCAGGTTGCCGCGGCCCCCCTTGCCCCCGCGGGCGACGACGATCCGCTGGCCGTGCTCGGTCATGTCGGCGATCAGCTCGCCGCTCTCCGCGTCGAAGATCTGCGTCCCCACCGCGAGCTTCTCGACCCGGTCGGCGCCGGCGTGCCCGTGGCAGTCGCTCCCCATCCCGTGCTCGCCCCGGTCGGCCTCGAGCGTGCGCGCGTAGGTGAAGTCGAGTAGCGTGGACAGGCCTTCGTCACCCACGAAGACGACGTCCCCGCCGCGGCCGCCGTCGCCGCCCGCTGGGCCGCCGAAGGGGATGTACTTCTCGCGCCGGAATGCGATCGCTCCATTGCCGCCATCCCCCGCGATGACCTTCAGACGGCACCGATCAACGAAACGCATGGTGGCGGCTCACAGAACGCATGGTGGCGGCTCATAGCATAGAACTGAGGAAAGGCCCCAAAGCGGAAGGCCGCCCCGTGCATCGGGCCGCCCGCCCGACCGCTCGGCCAGGAGATCCCACGTGCGCGCTCGAATCCTGATCGTCGACGACAACACGAGCCTCGCCAGAAATCTTCGCGAGGTCCTGGAGGGCGCGCGCGAGCTCGACGTGGAGGTCGCCCTCGCGCCGGACGGCAAGCAGGGGCTCGCCGCCGCCCGCCGCGACGGCTTCGACGTCGCGGTCGTCGACGTCAAGCTCCCGGACGCGAGCGGCCTCGAGCTCATCGCCCCGCTCCGCGCCGCCGCCCCCCACGGCGAGATCGTCCTCGTGACCGGCTTCGCGACCGTGGACGCCGCGATGGCCGCGCTCCGGGCCGGCGCCTTCGCCTTCATCCTCAAGTCGTTCCGCCCCGAGGAGCTCATCTCCACGGTGGCCCAGGCGATCGAGAAGATCTCGCTGAAGCGGGAGCGGGAGGAGCTCGAGCGGCGGTACCGGGCGATCGTCGACGCGGCGGACGTGCTCATCCTCGGCCTGAACGCCGAGGGTCGCGTCGCCCTCTTCAACCCGCGCCTGTCCGCGCTGACCGGGGTGGGCGGCGACGCCGCGCTCAGCATGCCGTTCTGCGAGACGCTTGTCGACGAGACCGAGCAGCGCCGGTTCAACCAGTCGTTCCAGGGGGTCGTCGAGGGCGACGCCGCCGCCGAGGTCGAGGTCGGCGTCCGGGACGCGGTCGGCGCGATCCGCCGGGTGCGCTGGCACCTCTCCGGCGTCCGCAGCGGCGCGCGCGGCGGCCGGACCGACCTCGTCTATGGCATCGGCATCGACGTGACCGAGCGGCGCGCCCTCGAGCGGCGCGCCGCCGACGCCGAGGCCCTGAACGCCATGGCCCCGCTCGCCCTCGGGCTCGCGCACGAGATCCGGAACCCCTTGAACGCCGCGGTCCTGGAGCTCCACCTGCTCAGCCGCGGCATCGACCGTCTCTCCGACGAGGCGATCCGCGAGCCCATGAAGCGGCGGGTCGGCATCGTCGAGGCGGAGATCGGCCGCCTGGGCCGGCTCCTCGGCGAGTTCCTTGAGCTCGCCCGCCCTCGCGCGCCCCACCGCGAGCCTGTCGACCTGGCCCGGGTCGTCCGCGACGTGCTCGACCTCGAGGAGGAGGCGCTGGCGAGCCACCGGGTCGAGGTCGTCCGCGACCTGGCCGACGACTGCTTCGCGCTCGGCGACGTGGAGAAGCTCAAGCAGGTGGTCCTGAACCTCGTCGTCAACGCCCTCGACGTCATGCCCGACGGCGGGGTCTTGCGCGCGTGTGCCTCGGGGGACGCGCACGAGGTCTGGCTGTCGATCGCGGACACCGGTCCCGGGATCGACCCGACGATCCTCGCGGAAATCTTCGATCCGTTCTTCACCACGAAGGCGGCGGGCACCGGCCTCGGCCTCGCGATCGTCCGGAAGATCGTCGATCAGCACACGGGCCGTGTGGAGGTCAACACGCGCGCCGCCGAGGGCGCGACGGTCCGCGTGCGGCTCCCCCGCTTCACCCCCGAGCCCGTCTCCCGCCCTCCCACCGGCTCCACCCCGCCCCGCGGCGCCGGCATCTGATCGGGTCCTACCGAGACCGAGCGGCGTTCAGCCGACGATACGCATGGGGGGCTTGAGGGGGAGGGGGGGCTTCGAGCCGGGAGCGGAGGGGATCGCGGAGGGGGCCGGCTTGGGGACCGCGTCGCCCTCGAGGGCGGCGAGCGCGACGAACAGCCGGTCCATGCCGTAGTCGAGGGCCACCTCGCGCTGGAAGACGTGGGCGACCTTGATGAGGCGCAGCGACGTCTGCTTGCCGAGGTCGATCTCGCGCTCGAGGAACGCCTCGAACGAGCCGTAGCCCTTCGCCTGATACAGCTCCTGCTGCTGGATCTCGGCGAGCACCACCCCGATATCGAAGAACCCCTTGTCGAGCCGCTTGCGGAGCGTCCGGATCTTCTGGGTCTGGTTGTGGAGCTCGGCGATCTTCGCCTTGATCTCCTCCGCGCCGCTGGGCACGCGGATCGTCGCGCGGGCGCTGCCGGGAGGCGCCGGCTCGGCGGCCCGGGCCCGCGCCTCGGCGGCGTGCTTCGCGGCGTGCCGGGCAGCCCAGGGCGCAGCGCCGCGGAGGCCGAGCTTACGCTTCGAAGCGCTTGACGAAGATTTCGAGTCTTCCTTGATTACCGGATTCAAGGGTTTCGCAAGCTGAGCTTCAGCGCCCCCCTTGGCGCTCGAAGAGGCCTTCTTCTTCGTGCCCGTCTTCTCGGAGCTGCCCTGCTTTGTGATCTTCGGCATGTCGCTGCGTCCCCCGCTGGGTACGAGATCGTCGCGGCCCTTCGCCCCAAGCGCGCGCCGCCCGCGCGGGGGTAAAGACCCGCACGGCTGTCAAGCCCAATTGGTTCGACAGGTCGTCGCCTTACCAAAAAATCGACCTCCCCGTCCACTAAGTTTCGGGGAGGCTCTCGCTTTACCTAGGGTCAGCATGACCCAAGATCGGCCCGAGAGCCAAAACCCATGAGCATCGCATGCTTGGGCGTCTCCCGAAAAGCGGGAGGTCGCCCGCGAGCGGTGTTCTGGTCACGTTGGACTACAGCAAGCTCCCGGCGGGCTCGACGCTTCGATCCACCGGCCGGCGTCGGCTTCTGCGGCTTCTGCGGCTTCTGCGGCTTCTGCGCATGCATTGCCCCCGCATCGGCCTCTGCGCGTCGCCTTCGGCTTCGGCCCGCCCGCGCGATCTGCAAGCGCAGCGGTCGGTCGTGGTAGATCGCGGTCCATGACCTCTCCGCCCGCCGGTCGCGGCTCCGATGACGTCTCCCAGGCCGTGGCCGCTGATGCGCCGCGTCGTCCGAGCGACGTGCCGCGGGGCGCGGCGAGCCACCGGATTGCCGTGGTGGTGAACGGCAACGCCAAGAGCGTGACGGCGGAGGTGATCGAGACGCTCGATCAAATCCTTGACACCGGGGATCTATTCGTGTCGCGGCGGGTGGAGGAGAGCGAGGGCATCGCGCGGATCCTGGTTGACCGGGGCTACGGCACGATCCTCACGGGCGGGGGCGATGGGACGTTCACCGTGGTGGTGACGGCGGTGGTGAACGAGGCGAAGCGGCGCGGGCTGCCGCTGCCGCGGTTCGGGCTGCTCCGCCTGGGGACGGGCAACTCGCTGGCCTGGGTGCTCGGCGCGTCCGCGGGCGCGGGCGCGAAGCCTGGGCTCGCGGTGGACCTCCAGCGGCTGCGCGCCGAGGCCGGGAGCCGGAACCTGCGGCTGGTCGAGGCCGAGGACATCCTGTCGCCGTTCTGCGGCTTCGGGATCGATGCGGTGATGCTGCGCGACTACAACGCGGTGAAGTCGGCGCTCGCGCGCGGCCCGCTGAAGCGGCTCGCGCCGGGGCCGGTGGCGTACGCCATCGCCGCGACGACGCGGACGATCCCGAGCTACCTCGTGCGGCGCACGCCGCACTGCCGCATCATCAACGAGGGCAACGACGCGATCCGCGTCGGCGAGAAGGGGACGATCCTCGGGGCGCCCATCAAGAAGGGCGGCATCATCTACGAGGGGCCGGCGAAGATCGCGGCGCTGTCGACGATCCCCTATTACGGCTTCGGCTTCCGGATGTTCCCGTACGCGGACGATCGCCAGGACCGGATGCAGCTGCGCGTGTCGATGATCTCGCCGTTCACGTTCGTGCGGAACTTCTCGAGCATCTGGAGCGGGGAGTTCGACGACCTGGAGACGGTGTTCGACTACTTCGTCGACGAGGTCACGATCGAGATGGACCCGGCGACGAGCTTCCAGATCGGCGGCGACGTTCGCGGCGAACGCTCGCGCGTGCGGGTGCGGCTGACCGAGCCGATCCGGATCGTGGACTTCTACGCGCCGCCGCGAGGGTAGCGCGCGAGGACGCGCGAGGACGCTGGAGGAGCGCCGCTGACCTGCGACTCCATCCGTCCGCGCACCCTCGCGCGCTGGAATGCTCCTGTGTCCTCGCTGGCGATTCTGGCCGATCCGGGATCTCATGCACCCTGCGCTGATGCTGCAGCTCGAGGCGCGACCCTTCTGGCACAACTCCCTGCCGTGCCCACGGCACATACTGGCAAGCCCGGGGGGAACCGCGGGGCTCGCGGCTCCTTCGATTGCCGGGAAAACAGCGATCTGTGTGGGCGGAGAGGGGCTGGCGCAGGGCTTGCTCCAGGGTTGTGCCATGAAGACACAGCCCTCCCTGATTCGCTCTGCTTCCCTGGGGTCTCTCTCCTTCTCTCTCCTCCTCGCGGCGGTGCCGTTCGGTGCCGGATGCGTCGGATAGGTGATCTCCGCGGAAGGCGAAGGGCGAGACGAGAGCGCGCTCGAAGGCGAGGAGGGCTCCGATGACGGCGAGGGGAGCGATGAGGGGAGCGGCGAGGGCGCGTCCGAAGGCGAGGACGCCGGGGCCGAGTGCACGATCGGCGAAAGCCGGAATTGCACCGTTCACGAGGCGGGCGGCTTCGAGCTGTGCGAGGACGTGCAGGGGGTGCCGACCTGGACTGGGTGCCAGTCGAGCAGCAGCAGCACGCCGCTCGTGCTCTCGTTCGATCAGCGGCCTGTCGAGTACCTGACCTCGATGACCGGCGCCTTCGATCTGAGCGGGCTCGGCGCCACGATCGCCACCGATTGGCCCACAGCGGCGACGCCCTGGCTCGCGTTCGATCGGGACGGCAACGGGGCGATCGACGGCGGCGCGGAGCTGTTCGGCTCGGCGACGGTGCTCGCGAGCGGCGCCCGCGCGGAGAACGGGTTCACCGCGCTCCGCGAGCTCGACTCCGATGGAGACGGCCGGATCACGGCGCGAGACGAGGCGTGGCCGCGGCTCGTGCTCTGGAGCGACAGCGACGCGAACCGCGCCTCGAGCGCCGGCGAGCTCCAGCCGCTCTCGTCGCGCGGGCTGGTCGCGATCGAGCTGTCGTACGGGCGCGAGCGGCGCTGCGACGGGCGCGGCAACTGCGAGATCGAGCGCGCCGCGTTCACGTTCGCGGAGGGGACCTCGACCCGGACGGGCGTGGTCGTCGACGTGCACCTGCGCTGGCAGTGACGTCCCCGGCCGCGGGCGACCACGCCGCGCGAGGTGGTGGCCGGATTTGAACATGAAGGCGGGGAGGCGGGAAGAAAAGATCAATGATCTTCCTGCCTTCCCGCCTTCATGGGGTTCACTCCGGGGCAGATTGGGCCGCCACCCCGCGCGGGCCCCCACGGACTCCGGAAACGGCGCCTGTGGGGGCTTCACATGAAAGGAGGTTGCACCGAAGATGGCGCCGCGCGGGTGGAGTAGCCACGCCGCGTCATCGACGAGCGAGTCTGCCCTTTCCCTGGAGCGATCGAATGAATCTGCGATGGACGACGTGCCTTCTCATGATGGGGCTGACGGCGAGCGCCGCGGCATGCGGGGACGATGGCGGCGGCGCGAGCTCGGGCACAGGGACGGGCGGCGGCGGCGGCGCCGGCGCGACGGGGGGTGGAGGTCAGGGCGGTGACGGCGGCTCCGGCGGCGGTACTGGCGGCGCGGGCGGCTCCGGCGGTTCGGGTGGCGGTATTGGCGGCGCGGGCGGTGCTGGCGGCGTGGGCGGTGCTGGCGGCGCGGGCGGTGCTGGGGGCACGGGCGGCGGTGCTGGCGGCACGGGCGGTTCGGGCGGCGGTGCTGGCGGCACGGGCGGCGGTATTGGCGGCGCGGGCGGCTCCGGCGGTTCGGGTGGCGGTATTGGCGGCGCGGGCGGTGCTGGCGGCACGGGCGGCGGTGCTGGCGGCACGGGCGGCGGTGCTGGCGGCGCGGGCGGCTCCGGCGGCGGTATTGGCGGCGCGGGCGGCTCCGGCGGTTCGGGTGGCGGTATTGGCGGCGCGGGCGGTGCTGGCGGCACGGGCGGCGGTGCTGGCGACACGGGCGGTTCGGGCGGCGGTGCTGGCGGCACGGGCGGCGGTGCTGGCGGCGCGGGCGGTGCCGGCGGTTCGGGCGGCAGTAGTGGCGGCGCCGGCGGCTCGGGAGGTGACGCTGGCTCAGGCGGCGTCGGTGGCTCAGGCGGAAGTGTCAACCTGCCCGACGGCGCCGCCTGCACCGACGACGCGATGTGCGCAGGGAGCTTCTGCAGCCGGGAGGACTTCAACGGATGGCCCGCCGGCTACTGCATCAGCTCGTGCGAGCACACCGGCGGCACCTGTCCCGGCAATGGCGTCTGCATCGCATCCGGCTCTAACGGGCACCTCTGCTACGGGGCGTGCACCACCTCGAGCGATTGCCGCCCCGGCTATGCCTGCGCACCCGCCGCCGACGGGACGCTGAGCTGCCGACCGGCGTGCACGGAGGACGCGCACTGCCCGACGCGCGGCAGGTGCAACGTGAGCACCGGCCTCTGCAGGATCTACGAGGCGAGCTGCGCCGACGGCGAGGACAACGACCGCGACGCGGACGTCGACTGCGACGACGACGATTGCGACGAACCGTGCGCCGCGCTCGTCGCGGAGGCCTGCGCGGCCGCGCCGCCCGCGCTGCCGGAGATCTCGGGCGATACCTCGCTCGGCGCGAACGCGTTCGATGCCTACTGCACGGGCGCTGGCCGCGAGGACGTGTACCTGTTCGTGGCGCCCGAGGAACAGTCGGGCACGCTCTCGGTCGTGCTCGAGTCGGACACCGACCACGGGCTTTACTCCCGCGGCGTGTGCGAGGACCCAGACACCGAGCTTGATTGCGCCGACGGCGCCTACGGCGGGATCCCCGAGTCGCTCGAGATCGTCCTGAGCGCCGGCGAGTCGGTGAGCCTCGTCGTCGACGCGGAGGAGCCGGGCGACGAGGGCCCGTACACCCTGCGCTCCACGTTCACGCCGGCGGTCTGCGGGGACGGCACCCTGACGCGGCCCGAGCAGTGCGACGACGCCGAGGGCTTCGGCGCCTGCGCCGACGACTGCTCCTCGGCCTGCGAGGGCGCGCGGGAGGCCGTGCTCGGGGTGAACACCGGCGACACGCAGACGGGCACGATCGCCTTCACGAGCGATTGCACCCTGCCGAACACGCGTGAGGACGTGTACTGGTTCACGCCCCCGGCGGACGGCACGCTCACGCTCGTGCTGTCGTCCGCCACCGATCAGGCCCTGTTCGTGAGGTCGAGCTGCCTGTGGGCGAGCTCCGAGCTCACGTGCGAGGACAGGGGAGGGGCAGGCGAGGACGAGACGCTCGTGCTCGACGTGACCGGCGGCGCTCCCCTGTTCCTCTTCGTCGACGGCTTCTGGTCCCTGGACGACGCTGGGCCGTACACGCTCGACGTGTCCTTCGCGCCCTGAACAGCGGGTTGGGGGGCGCGCGCTCGCCAGCGCGCGTCCCCCGCTCGCCGGGACCGCCGGGCACGCCGCGCGCCCCTGCGCTGCCCGCGATCAGTCGTAATACTCGTTGCCCAGGTGGGTGATGAGGTCCTCCCCCATGAGCCAGCGCATCGTGTTCTTGAGCTTCATCGACTGGATGAAGAGGTCGTGCTCCGGGTACAGGGCCGGCGCGGTCATCGGGCTCTTCCAGTAGAAGCTCAGCCACTCCTGCGTGCCGCGCAGCCCAGCGCGCTGCGCGAGATCCAGGAGGAGCGAGAGGTCGAGCACGATCGGCGCGGCCAGGATCGAGTCGCGGCAGAGGAAGTTGATCTTCATCTGCATCGGGTAGCCGAGCCAGCCGACGAGATCGATGTTGTCCCAGCCCTCCTTGGCGTCGCCACGAGGAGGGTAATACTCGATCCGCACCTTGTGGAAGAGCTTGCCGTAGAGCTCGCCATAGACGTGCGGCTGGAGGATGTGCTCGAGCACCCCGAGCTTCGAGACCTCCTTCGATCGGAACGACTCCGGATCGTCGAGCACCTCGCCGTCGCGGTTGCCGAGGATATTCGTCGAGAACCACCCCGTGACGCCGAGCATCCTCGCCTTGAGACCCGGGGCGATCACCGTCTTCATCAGGGTCTGGCCGGTCTTGAAGTCCTTGCCGGCGATGGGGACCTCCTGCTTCCGCGCGAGCTCCCACGCGGCCGGGAAGTCGACGGTCAGGTTCGGGGCGCCGTTCGCGAACGGGATGCGCTCCTTCAGGCAGGCCCAGGCGTAGAGCTGGGAGCTCGAGATCGCCGGGTGGTCCTCGGCGAGCCCTGCCTCGAAGCGCGCTATCGACTGGTGGACCTCCGCAGGCGCGATGTGGACCTCGGTCGAGCCGCACCAGACGGCGACGGCGCGCGCCGCGCCGCTGTCGCGCAGGAAGGCGCGGAGATCTTCCCGGAGCTGCTCCACCATCTCGGCCTTGCTCGCGCCCTTCTTCACATGGGTGCCGTGGAGGCGCCGCACGTACTGCGGGTAGAACGCGGCGGGCATCGGCCGGATGCGCTCGAGCTCCTCGCGGACGGCGTCGAGGTGGCGGCGCTCCAGCACGTCCGCGTGGCGCGCCGCCTCATAGGCGTTGTCGGGGAAGATGTCCCACGCGCCGAACACAAGCTGATCGAGCGTCGCGAGCGGCAGGAAATCCTTGATCCTGGGCGCGCGGTGGTCGGTGCGCCGGCCGAGCCGGATCGTGCCCATTTGCGTGAGCGACCCGATCGGCGCCGCGAGCCCGCGCCGCGCGAGCAGGGTGCCGGCGATGGTCGTCGTGGAGACGGCGCCCAGCCCCGGCAGCAGGACCCCGAGCTTGCCCTCTGCCTTCTTGATCTCTTTCGGCTGCTTCACGTGACGTGCTCCCCCCGGTCGTGGTCGTGGGCGCTCCTCGGGCAGGGGCGGGGCATCCGCCGGTGCCGTGCGCGCGGCGAGCGCGGCGTCGGCCGAGGCCGCGGGGCGCTGCGACCGCCGGGAGCATGAAGCCCGGCGGCCGCGATCACCACGGCCCGGCGCGCGGGCGAGGGCGTTTCCGGCGCGCCCCCTTCACCGGCTTCCGGCGCGCCCTTCGGGCCGGCGCCTCGGACGGCGCCGGTCGGGCGGCCGGGAGATGGCTGGCGACCGCGCGCGGCAGGGGCTCCGCAGGGGTCAGGCTGGACGCTCGTCCGTGTTCGTCAGGCGTCGTCGTCGCCGTCGAGCAGGCCATGCACCGAGAACTCGACGGCCTCGAAGGGCTCGGCGTGGATGCGCTCCTCACCCTGAGCGTCCAGGACCAGGAGATAGCCGTCCTCCGTCCAGCGATAGACGATGAGCGTCTCGGCGACCGGATCGATGAGCCAGTAGTGAGGTACGCCCGAGCGCCTGTAAGCGCGCATCTTCTTCACGACGTCGTTGCGTTCGTTCGAGGGCGAGAGGATCTCGCAGACCCAGTCCGGTCGCACCAGGATGGGACTTTCCCTTGGGAGCTCGGGCAGCCGCTCCCGGCGCCAACCGGCGATATCCGGGCGGTAGACCTCGCGGATTTCGAACTGCACCTCGGTCTCGGTCAGGAAGCGCCATCCGCCGGGCCACGGTCCGCCGGGGCGGCGATCGTACGGGCCGCCGAGCCGGATGGTGAGGCGCGCCTGCGAGCTGCCGTGACGCGGGCTCGGCATCGCCTTGCGCACGAGGTCGCCATCGATGATCTCGTGGAAGCGCTCGGGCTCCGGGATGGCGAGGAGGTCGGCGACCGTGGCGGGCGCCTTCTTCAGAGCGGCGGGCGGCATGGCGGGAGGATAGGGCTTCCGGCTGCGGGCAGCCACCCGGGGCCGGCGCGGACTCTTGCAGCGCGCGGCCCGTCAGGGCGCGGCAGGCGGGTAGCCGGTGGCGGGGGTCATCGCCTCGATCCAGGCGCGGACCGCGGCGACGGCCTCCTCGTCGACGCGGCGGGTCGCGAGCGGCGGCATCTGCTCGGGCGTTGCGCCGGGCGCGTCGCGCCGGGAGATGGCGCGGAGCAGCGTACTGCGATCCGGATCGCGGGGCCTCAGCCGGTAATAGCGTGCTTCCGGCGGCGCCCCGGACGGGCGGAGCTTCGCTGGCTGGTTGATCGCCGTCTGGTAGACGCGCGTGCCGCGCACATCGCCCACCTGGCCGGCAGCATCGATGTTGAGGCGCATCTCGAAGTGCGTGGCGACGCCGAACGGATGGTGGCACGAGACACCGCAGTTCGCGTGGAGCAGACCGAGCGCGCGCCGCTCCGTCTCGGTCCCGGGCACCTCGAGCGCGGCCGCGCTGGGCAGCGGGCGTCCGGACGCCGGCGAGAGCAGGCCGCGCTGGACCAGCTCGGCGTACGTCAGTCCGCCTGCTCCCCGCGCGGCGAGCTGGATCGCCTCGAAGCCGAGCGGGTTATCGGTCTTGCCCGCGTGGCAGCGGATGCAGTCGACCTGCGCCGGGATCACATAGCCGTCCGCGCCGGGCACGTGGGGAAC
The DNA here is from genome assembly GCF_051521455.1 of Sorangium sp. So ce887. Taxonomy (NCBI): domain Bacteria; kingdom Pseudomonadati; phylum Myxococcota; order Polyangiales; family Polyangiaceae; genus Sorangium; species Sorangium sp. So ce887. Next base: position 2,496,788 of record NZ_CP150354.1, read on the forward strand.
ACCGGCCTTCACCTGCAGCGCGCTCGCGCCGTCCTCCGACCAGACATAGGTGGCGCGCGTCCAGCGATCCTCCGCGGTCTTCCAGAGGAGCCTCGTCTCGAGGCGGCGGCTCGCGCCGGAGGCGGGGTTCCGGAACTCCTTCCACAGCCTGGTGCCGACAGGGAAAATCCAGTCGTTCATCCTGGAGACATCGATGGTCGAGCCCGGAGGGAGGTAGATCCAGCGCGTCTTCTCGGCGCCGTCGCTCCAGAGCTCGAACGCCGGCCTGAACTCGCGGACGCCCCCCGCGAGCGAGCGCGCGCCGAAGTCGCTGTAGAGGCCGGTGCAGCGGAGATCGTGAGGATCCTCGTCCCCGTCCTTGCAGGGCGGCGGATGCGGCGGATCCCGGAGCGCGGTGGGCGCGCTCGCGGCTGGGCGCTCGTCCGCTCCGGCGCCGCGCTCGTCCGCTCCGGCGCCGCGCGCGGCCGTTCCGGCGTGTGCGCCGAGCCGGTCGGGCGCGGGGAGGCGATCGGCCCGGGGCGTCTCCTGCGCGCTGCAACCGCCGCAGCTCGCGAGCAGCAGCGACGCGACCACGGCTTGCCATGGATGGCCGGTCATGATGAAGGTGGAGACGGAGGTGTCCGCTTGTCCGAGAGACCGATCCACCGCCGCGCCGCGGGGCGCGCTGCCTGTGTGACGAGAGCGTGCGCGTTCCATCGGACCGCCTTGTGCCTCCTGCTCGCGGGCAGTGTAGCCGCCTGCGACAGGCGTGTGCAGGTCGCTGGGCCGCCCGAAGGACCTCGCGAGGGCGGCGCCGCCGGCCAGGCCGCGGCAGGGAACGCGGCCGCGCCGCCGGCGCAGGCGAGCGCGGCGACCCCCGGTCCGGCGCCCGCCGCGGCGGAGGGCGCGGCCGCCACGAAGGGCGCGCCCGCCGCGGAAGGCGCGCCTGCGCCGCCGCCGGCGAACGCGGCGGAGCTCGCTCGTCCGGCGAAGTGCGGCGGCGTCCCGCCGCTGAAGCTCACGCTGGTGGCGAGCGGGTTCGACCAGCCGACGTATGTCGCCGGGCCGCCCGGCGATCCGGCGCGGCTCGTGGTGCTCGAGAAAGCGGGGACGCTCCGGCTCGTCAAGGACGGCGCGGTCCAGCCGGCGCCCTTCCTCGACGTGCGATCGCGCGTGTTCTTTCCGGCGCCGAACGCGGAGGGCGGCCTGCTCGGGCTCGCCTTCCACCCGGACTACGCGAGGAACGGGCGCTTCTGGCTCCATTACTCGTCGGCCCCGCGCGGCAACGTGGTGATCGAGGAGTGGAAGCGCGCGGCGCAGGGCGCCGACGCCGCCCATCCCGAGCCGGTCCGGTCGCTCGTCGACGTGAAGCACGGCGCCTGGAACCATGTCGGCGGCATGCTGGCCTTCGGCAAGGACGGCCACCTCTACGCCGCCATCGGCGACTCCGCGCGATCGCCGAGCCCGGCGGCCGATCTCACCTCGAAGCTCGGCAAGATCCTCCGGATCGACGTCGAGCAGCCGGGGAAAGCGCCGGCGGGCAACATGAGCAGCGGAGATCCGATGATCTGGGATTACGGGCTCCGGAACCCGTGGCGGTTCAGCTTCGACCGGCTCACGGGGGACCTGTACATCGGCGATGTCGGTCAGAAGAGCTGGGAGGAGATCCTTGTGGAGCGCCCTGGCCAGGGCAGGAACGATTACGGCTGGGAAGCGATGGAGGGCGCCCATTGCTATCCACCGGGCGCGGCGTGCAAGCCGCGCGGGGTCCCGCCCGCGGTCGAGCACCCCCGCAGCGAGGCGGGCTCGATCGTCGGCGGCTACGTCTATCGCGGGGCGAAGATCCCGTGCCTGCGCGGCCGCTATCTGTATGCCGATTACGTGACAGGGCGCTTCTTCTCCTTCGTGTGGGACGGCAAGGCCGCGACCGATCGGGCCGAGCTCACCACCGCGTTGAGCCCGAACGGTCTCCCGGCCTCGTTCGGCGAGGACGCCGCCGGGGAGATCTATGTGGTGATGTTCAACACGGGGCGTATCTATCGGATCGACCCGGGGTGAGGCGTCGAGCCCAGCACGAGCCCGCGCCGCCGGCGAGGGGCTTCAGCCGGCCCGGGCGAGCTCGTCGCGCGCCTGCGCGGTGAGCTCGAGCGAGCGCACGCGCGCCGCGTGATCGAAGATCGGTGAGCTCACCATGAGCTCGTCGGCGCGGGTGCGGGTGATGAAGGCGTCCAGCCCCCGCCGCACGGCCTCGGGCGAGCCCGCGATCGTGCAGGCCAGCATCTGCTCGAGGCCAGCGCGGTCCAGCGGGCTCAGCTGGCGCTCGAAGTCGTCGACCGGCGGCGGCAGGGGCCCCGGGCGGCCGCGGCGCAGGTTGACGAAGGCCTGCTGAAGCGAGGTCCCCAGCCGTCGACCCTCCTCGTCGGTGTCGGCGGCGAACACGTTGACCCCCAGCATGACAACCGGCTGCGCGAGCTGATCCGAGGGGCGGAACTCCCGGCGGTACAGCGCGATCGCCTGCGCCATCTGGCCCGGCGCGAAGTGCGAGGCGAAGGCGTAAGGGAGGCCCAGCGCCGCAGCGAGCTGCGCGCCGAAGAGGCTGGAGCCGAGGATCCAGATCGGCACGTTCAGGCCGGCGCCGGGCACGGCCTGCACCAGCTGGCCAGGCTCCGCCGGGCGGAAGTAGCCCATCAGCTCCAGGACGTCCTGAGGGAAGCTATCGGCGTCTCCGGACAGGTTGCGCCTTAGCGCGCGGGCGGTCGCCGGGTCGGACCCGGGAGCCCGCCCGAGGCCCAGATCGATGCGCCCGGGAAAGAGCGACGCCAGCGTGCCGAACTGCTCGGCGATCATGAGCGGCGCGTGGTTCGGCAGCATGATCCCGCCCGCGCCGACGCGGATCGTCGAGGTGCCGCCGGCCACGTGCGCGATCACGACCGACGTCGCGGCGCTGGCCACGCCGCCCATGTTGTGGTGCTCGGCCAGCCAGTAGCGGCGATAGCCGAGCCGCTCGGCGTGGCGGGCGAGGTCGAGCGTGTTGCGGAAGGCCTGGGCGGCATCTCCACCCTGGACGATCGGAGCCAGGTCGAGAACGGAAAAGGGGGTCATGTGGGCACCTCGGTGGACTGTTGCACGGCGAGGACGGTTCCGGGAGCGCTCCGGGGGGGTGGCGCTCCCCGGGGCGCGGAAACGCCCTCCCTCCAGCGCACCCGTCCGCCCGGCGCCTCGCCCTCGGCGCTCGAGCCGCCTGGAACGGCCATGACGCGGCCGCGCTCGCTGTACTACGCTCGGGTCGTGCGCCGTACCGTCTCTCCGCTGCGCCGGCTCCCGCAGGTCCTGCTCGTCGTCGCCGCCTCGGCCGCCGCGCTCGCGCCGCCGGGGGACGCCGCCGCGTTCCTCTGGCCGAACGTGCCGGAGCAGATCGCGCGCGCGCTCACGTCGGGCGACGTCTCGGAGCGGCGCCTCGCCGCCACCCGCGTCGGCGAGCTCGCCCCGGAGACGGCGATCGGGCTGATCCAGAAGGGCATGAGCGACCCGGACGTCGAGGTGCGGCTGTACCTCGCCGGGGCGGCCGTGCGCTTCCGGATGCCGCGCGCAGGAGACCTCGTGATCGAGTGGCTCGGCGAGGGCGACGCGCGCCTGCGGCTCGCGGCCTGCGACGTGATCCGCGTGGCGCCCACGGATCGATCCGTCGTCGCCCTCGGCCGGGTGCTCGGCGATCCCGACCCGCACGTCCGCCTCGCCGCCGCGGCCGCCATGGGCGCGGCGGGGCTCCCGGACGCCGTCTCGCCGCTGCTTGGCCACCTCGACGACACCGCGCCGGAGGTGCGCGCGGAGGTCGTGCGTGCGCTCGGCCGGATCGGCGACACGCGCGCCGTCGTGCCGCTCATCGGCAAGGTGCAGGACTCGGTCCCGGAGGTCCGCCGGGCCACGGCGCGGGCGCTCGGAGAGCTCGGCGATGCGCGGGCCGTCAGCGCGCTCATCCTCGCGCTCCAGGACGCATCCCAGGACGTCCGCGTCGAGGCGGTGAGCGCCCTCGGCCGGCTGCGCTCGGACGAGGCGACGTCCGCGATCGCCGATCTCGTCGAGGCGTCGCCGGCAGGCACGGGCGCGTTCCTCGGAGCGCGCCCGACCGACAGCGGCACCTCGAGCAACGACGTGCGGGAGGCGGCGCTCCGGGCGCTCGGCCGCATCGGCTCCGACGCGGCGGTGAAGGTGCTGCTCGCGGCGCTCGCGAAGGACGACCCCGCGGCGCCGCGGTCCGCGGTCCGCGACGCCCTCGTCAGCGCCGGGAAGCCGGCGGTGACGCCCGCTCCGGCTGCGGCCCCCGCTCCGGCTGCGGCCCCCGCGCCGGCGGCTCCGCCCGGCGGTGGCGCGAGCGCTCCGAAGGGCACCGCCCTCCCCGCGCTCGTCGCCGCGCTCGCGGCCGCGCCGTCGGCCAACACCGCCGCGGGCGCCGCCCTCGTGCTCGGTGAGCTCAAGGCCAGGGAAGGGCTGCCCGCGATCGTCCGGGGGATGCAGCGGGGCGTCGTCCCGCTCCGGCACGGGCTCCGCGCCCTCGGGGCGCTCGGCGACCCCGCGGCGCTGCCCAGCGTGCTCGAGCTGCTCGGCGACGTCGACCCCTCGGTCCGCCGCGAGGCGATCCGCGCCGCGACCGCGCTGCTCGATCCCGCGCGGCCCGACGGGCGCGCCGTCGACCCCGCGCGGGCCCTGCTGATCGACCCGGCCACCCCGCCCGACGAGAAGCTCGCCCTCGTCCAGCTCCTCGGGCGCACCGGCTCGCCGCGCGCGCAGGAGGTGCTCCTGCCGCTCGCGAAGGCCCGCTCCGCGCCGCTCCGCCTCGCCGTGATCGAGGCGCTCGGCGCGGCGCGCGCCGCCGGGAAGCTCGGCGCCGCCGTGGACGCCGCGCTCCTCGAGGCGCTCGACGACGAGTCGGCCGACGTGCGCCTCCGGGCAGCCGTCGCGCTCTCCCGCGTCGCCGGCCCCACGATCGCGCGCGCGCTGCTCCAGCGCCTCACCGTCGCCGCCGAGCAGGACCGAGGCGCCCTCGGCATCGCCCTCTCGGGCGCGCTGTCGCGCGTGGCGGACGACCCGAAGGACGGCAGCGGCAAGGGCCTCGCCCACGACGTCGCGGCGGCCATCGCGAGCGCCCCGGACGCCGCGCGCGACGCGCTGCTGGAAGGGCTCGGCCGCATGCCCGGGCAGGCCGCGGGCGCCGCGCTCGCGCGGATGGCCTCGGCGGCGCCCATCGACGACCGCCGCAAGATCGCCGAGGCGCTCGCCGGGCACCCGGAGGCCGCCGCCGCGCTCCGCAACCTCGCGGGCGATCCGGATCCGGGCGTCCGCGCCAACGCCGTCTGGTCGCTCGGCGCGGTGGGGGACAGGGACGCCTTGCCGCTGCTCCAGCCGCTCCTCAAGGACCCCGACGCCGCCGTGGCGGGCAACGCGGCGGGCGCGATCGGGCGCATCGCGGGCCGCGCCGGCCAGCCCGCCCGCGCGGCCGCGGCGCTCTGCGGGGCGCTCGCCGACGCGCGCCCCTACGTGCGCGCCAACGCGCTCGCCGGCCTCACGGTCGCCCGGGCGCGCTGCGACGGCGCCGCGGCCCGGGACCTGCTCGCGCGGGACCCCGCCGAGGCGGTCCGCCTCGCCGCCGCCGATCACCTCGCGCAGGGCGGCGCCGACGCCGATCGCCGCGCGCTCGCCCGCTGCGCCGGCGAGGACAGGAACGCCTCGGTCGCGGTGCGCTGCGCCCACGCCGCCCCGCCCCGCGCGCCCCCCTCGGGCGCCGAGGACGTCGCGGTCTTCGTCGTCCCGTTCGACGCGGGCCGGGGCGGCTCGGCCCGCGACGCGCCGGTCCCGCGCGCCCCCTTCGCGCTCGTGCGCGCGGACGGCCTCATGCGCCTCGGCGTCGCCGACCGGCGCGGCGAGGTCTTCGAGCGCGGCGCTCCCCGAGGGCCGCTCCGCCTCGCCGTCCCGGCGCCGCTCGTGAAGTGAGCCCGCGCCCGCCGCGCTGAGCCGCTCTCCATGCGCAGCCGACCCGACGTCGAGCTCCGGATGTCCAGGACCGTCCACCCGGGCGACGTCGTCCAGGTCGAGCTCGTGCTCCGCAGCCGCGGGAGGACGCCGGTCGACTCGATCGAGCTCCACCTGGAGGGCATGCAGGTCGCCCGCGTCGAGGAGCGCGTCCTCGTGCCGCCCCACTTCCTCTCGCTCGTCGCCCGCCTCGCGGGAGAGACGACGCTCCCGGAGGGCGAGCAACGCTACCGCGCGAGCTTCCCGCTCCCGGCCGACGCGCCCTGCTCGTACCTCGGCACGCGCGCCGAGATCCGCTACGGCATCACGCTCTCCATCGCGATCCCGTGGTGGCTCGACGTCCAGGAGTCGTACGAGGTGCTCGTCACGCCGCGCCCCGTCACGCGCCCGGCCCGGTCGCCGGTCGCGGGCACCACGGCGCGCGGCGACAGCCCCTTCATCGAGGTCTCGCTCGACGATCAGGTCTTCGCGCCGGGCGACGAGATCTCGGGGGCGGTGGCGCTCGGCAACGTGCAGGGCCGCAGCGTGCGCGGGATCGAGATCTCGCTGGTCGGCGTCGAGCGGCTCCTCAGCGTCGACCCCGCCGCGTCGAACCGCGCGACCGAGGCGCACCGCTTCACCGCCTTCCGCCGCGCGGACAGCCGCGACGAGGGGCGGGAGCTGCCCTTCCGGTTCCGGATCCCCCGGTCCGTCGCGCCGTCGTTCGACGCCGGGTGGGTCGCCCTCCTCTGGGGGCTCGAGGTGCGCGTCGAGCTCGCGCGCTCGGACGGCGTCGTCCACACGACGCCGCTCGTGCTCGGCGTCTTCGATCGACCGCCCGGCCTCGGCGCGATGCGCCGGCAGATCGGCTCGGGGCGGTGGCGCGGGGTCTGGGGCACGGTCGGCGCGCGCCACGGCCTGTCGCTCGACCCGCTGGAGCTGCGCCTCTCGGGCGCGCTCGCCGGCTGCGCGGCGTCCGTGTGGATCGACGCGGGCTCCTCGTCGAGCGGCGCGATCGTCGGCGAGCTGCGCTGGCCGTCGTGGGGGCTCGACCTGGAGGTCGGCGTGAAGCGCTTCCTGCTCGCGCTCGCGTCCGAGGACGACGAGGGCTTCGGCCGTCGCTACCGCGTGCGCGGGCGCGACCCCGGCCAGGTCCGCGCCGTCGTCGCCGGGCCGCTGCGCCGGGCGCTGCTCGCCTTCGACGACGTCCGGCTCGACGACGAGCACGTGTCGGTCCGGTCCCGCACGCCCGGCCACGACCAGCCCTGGCTCGGCGCGTTCCTGGAGCACCTCGCCGCGCTGGCGGCCGAGATCCGCGCCGCGTCCGCGCGCATCCCGCCGCCCACGCCCATGGCGGGGATGCGCCCGGCCTGGGAGCAGTTCGCGGCCGAGGTCCACGGCCGCTTCGAGGTCGGCCGCATGCGCATCCGCGACGCGCAGCTCGACGGCGCCACGTTCCACATCGACACGTGCTTCGAGCGAGGCCCGCACCCCGAGCGCTCCGAGGTCACGCTGGTGCTCGATCCGCCCCTGGATGCGGCGCTCGATCCCGACGACCCCGAGCAGCTGCGCGCGGCCTCGCCCCGGGCGCGCGAGGCGGTGAAGCGCCTGCGGGCCCGCACGCACGCGCTGCGCATCGCCCCGCATGCCATCGTGATCACGGTGCCGGCCCCGCTCGAGGACCCCGCCACCCTGCGCGACCTGCTCGACGCGCAGCTGCACCTCTCGGCGCTCCTGCGCGGCCCGCGCGTCGCTCGCCCGTACCGCTGAGCCGCGACCAGCGGGCGCAGCGGGCGAGCCGCCGGAGCCGCCGAGCCGCTGAGCCGCTGAGCCGCTGAGCCGCTGAGCCGCTGAGCCGCTGAGCCGCTGAGCCGCGCGTCAGGGAAGACGCGGGAGCGCGGGAGCGCGAGCGCGGGAAGGCGAAGGCGAAGGCGAACGCGCCGGGGATCCCCTTACGGCGGACCGCGAGCCGATTTCCACACAAAACGCCGGCTGATCCGGGCTAGAGTCTTCGCCCATGCTCGACAAGCTCTCTCGGCAAGAACGCCTCCAGCTGATGCGGTTCATCTGTTCGTTCGCCTGGGCCGACCTCCAGGTGCGCGAGCAGGAGCGCGAGTTCGTGCGCAAGATGATCCTGCGGCTCCAGCTCGACGAGGAGGAGGCCAAGGAGGTGCGCAGCTGGCTCGATGTGCCGCCCGTGGCCGACGACGTCGATCCGATGCAGATCCCCCGCGCGCACCGGCAGCTCTTCCTGGCGGCCGCGCGCGAGATGATCTCGTCCGACGGCGAGATCGGCGAGGAGGAGCGCGAGAGCCTGAGCCTGCTGGAGCAGCTCACGCGCTGACCGGGGCACCGCGCCTCGGTTGGTTGATGGATGGATCGATGAGTCGGCGATCGGTGGAACGATGAGCACGATGGCGCAGCGAGGGGCCGGCGAGGGCCGGGCCCCGACGGAAATGGGAGCGAGCTCGACCGAGAGGCCCTGGGTCGGCGTGATCATGGGGGGCAAGAGCGACTACGAGCACCTCGCCGTGACGAGCGAGCTGCTCACGCAGCTCGGCATCCCGCACGAGGTGCGCGTCGTCTCGGCGCACCGCACGCCGGACCGGATGTTCGAGTACGCGAGCACGGCTGAAGGGCGCGGGATCGAGGTGATCATCGCCGCCGCGGGCGGCGCCGCCCACCTGCCCGGGATGGTCGCCGCGAAGACGGTGCTCCCGGTCATCGGCGTGCCCATCCCCGCCACGGCGCTGAACGGCATGGACGCGCTGCTCTCGATCGTCCAGATGCCGAAGGGGGTCCCCGTCGCCACGATGGCGATCGGCAAGCCCGGCGCCGCCAACGCCGCCCTGTTCGCGGCGGCGGTCCTGTCGGGCAAGCACCCCGAGCTCCGCGAGCGCCTCGCCGCGTTCCGCAGCGCCCAGGAGGCGGCGGTCCTCCGCGACGCGGTCATCGTTTAACCCCCCTCCTCCACCCGCCTCGCCCTAGGTCCTCCGGAAATGCCCATCGCTCCCGGCTCTACGCTCGGTATTCTCGGCGGCGGTCAGCTCGGCCGCATGACGGCGCTCGCCGCCCGCACGCTCGGGTACAAGGTCCACGCCCTCGACCCGGACCCGGACTGCCCGGCCCGCTCGGTGCTCGATCGCTGCCTCGTCGCCTCGTTCGATGACGCAGCGCAGGCGGCCGAGCTCGCGTCGCAGTGCGACGTCGTGACGCTCGAGATCGAGAAGATCTCCACGGAGGCGCTCGCGGCCGCCGCCCGGCTCGCGCCGGTGCGCCCGTCGGCCGACGTGCTGGCCATGGTGCAGGACCGCGGCGTCCAGAAGAGCTGGCTGTCGAGCAACGGCTTCCCGGTGGGCCCCTTCCGCGAGGTCGCGACGAGCGCGCAGCTCCTCGATGCGACGCGCGCCATGGGCGGGGCGTGCTTCGTGAAGTCGTGCGTCGGCGGGTACGACGGCAAGGGGCAGCTGCGGCTCTCGGGGGGCGCGTCGCCGGGCGACGGCGACGTCGGGAGCGAGGCGGCGGCGCTCTTCGGGTCGCTGGGCGGCCAGCGCTGCGTGGTCGAGCAGGCGCTCGATCTCGAGGCCGAGCTGTCGGTGCTCGTCGCGCGGAGCCCGAGCGGCAAGCTGGCGGTCTACCCGCCGGCCCTGAACCACCACCGCGACCAGATCCTCGACTGGTCGCTGCTGCCCGGCCCGCTCTCGGCCTCGGTGACCGGGCAGGCGGTGCAGATCGCGCTCGATCTCGCGGTCGGCCTGCGCGTCGAGGGCCTGCTCGTGGTCGAGCTCTTCCTGCTCCGGGACGGCCGCCTGCTCATCAACGAGCTCGCCCCGCGGCCCCACAACAGCTACCACGCGTCCGAGGTCGCCTGCGCGACGAGCCAGTTCGAGCAGGCGGTCCGCGCCGTCTGCGATCTGCCGCTCGGCTCGACCGAGGTCGTCCGCCCCGCCGCGATCGTCAACCTGCTCGGCGACGTCTGGCTGGACGGCGCGTCGCCGGCCTTCGAGGCCGCGCTGGAGATCCCGGGCGTCCGGCTCCACCTCTACGGCAAGCGGATCGCCCGCCCCGGCCGCAAGATGGGCCACCTCTCGGCCACGGGCCGCACGCCGGAGGAGGCGCTCGTCGCCGCGAAGCTCGCGATGGCCCGGCTCTCGGCGCACGCCGGGCTGCCGCTCCCCGGCCGCTGAAGGGCGGGCAGCGGCCTGTCGCGCCGCGCGCGGAGCTCACCACACCAGGTCGCATACCGCCTTCCGAGCGGCCGCGCGGCCCGGTCGGTCGTGGTTCCGTGGGCTCAGAAAGAACTCGCATGAAGGCCGCAAGATAGGAAGATCGTTCGTCTTTTCTTCCTCCCTTCCTCTTCGAATCGGACCACCACCGCCCGGTCGCCTCCATCGCGCCGATTCCTGAGCCGCCGGCGAGTCGGGGCGCGACTGCACGCCCAAGACAACCATTGCGGGTGGGGCGGCGACGACCGCCCGCAGAGAGGGCGGAGAGGCGAGACGATGAGAAGATCCTCAATCGTGGTGTTGGCGTGCGCGGCGACCGTGCTGGGCAGCGCGTCGTGCGGGGGGACGGACGCGGACAACGACGCCACGCCGGGGGCGAGCCCGCAGTTCTCGGTCGACGCTGAGGGTGGCATCTTCACCGCGGAGGACGGCTTCAAGATCGAAGTGCCGCCGGGCGCAGTCGGCGCCGCGACGGAGCTCACCATCGAGCGCGTCGAGGTCACGCGCGAGGGCGCCGTGGGGCCCCTGTATGTCCTCGGCCCGGAGGGGCAGACGTTCGATAAGCCGGTCACGCTCACGCTGCCGATCACGGTCGAGCTCGAGGCCGAGCTCGGGGAAAACACGTTCCTCGACGCCTATGGTTTCACCGCACCGACCGGCTCCGAGGACTTCACCCAGATGGAGCGTCACGACGCCTCTCCCGCCGGCGTCATCACCGAGACCTCGCATCTCTCCAGCTTCTACGCCGGGATGATCCCGCCGACGGCGATGGCGAGTCAGCACTATTTCCCGAAGGCGATCGCCGCCGACGACGCCTACCTCTATTTTGCGAGCGGCGGCACCGAGGACACCGCGCCTGCGGACTCGAACGACGGCTTCATCTATCGCGTCAAGAGGGGCACCGCCGAGGCGGAGGCGATGACCCCGGCGGATCCGGACCCCACGGCGCTGTGGGTCAACGACGCCGACGTGTACTGGGCGAGCGGCGGCGACAACGATCCGGTCATCCCTTCGGCGATCCGGCGCGTCAACAAATCGACCCTGGAGATGGAGACGCTGGTCGAGGTCGGCTACCTGCTGAGCCTCATCGGCGACGCGTCGTCGCTCTATTTCGGCGACGGCGACGGACACAACATCTACAGGATGGCGCTCGACGGCGGCGAGCCCGTCGTCCTCGCGTCCGACGCCGGCAAGCCGGAGCACCTGGCGCAGGACGCAGAGCACATCTACTGGACCGGCGGCTCATCGACCAACAAGGTCTACCGGGTGGCGAAGTCGGGCGGGGAGGTGACGGTCATCGCCGACAACGAGGCCGAGCCGACCGGGATCGCGGTGGACGCGGAGTTCGTTTACTGGGCCAACGCCGGCGACGGCGGCGTGTTCAAGGCGCCGATCGCCGGTGGGGCAAAGACGCTGATCCATCAGGGGGGCTCGATGGCGGGGCTGGCCGTCCGGGGCTCGACGCTGTTCTCGACGGACATGAGCCGGAACCGCAGCGTCAACGCGCACGACCTCGAGGGCAACACGACCGTCGTGCTCGCGCTCGGCCAGCACTTCGCCTGGCGCGTCATCGCCCCGGAAGGTCAGGACGTGTTCTGGACCAACGGCGGCGACTACCGCTTCGAAGGCCAGATCGCGTCCTACCGCGCTCCCTGAGCGCGCGCGTCCTGCGGCGCTGCGCGACCCCAGGGGCGAACGCAACGACAGGCGCCAGTTGGCTCTGACCGTCTTGCGCGGATCGGATGCCCGTGAGCTATCCTGAGTCCGCTCGCCGGGCCGCGCCTGCGCCGCGTGGCCGGGTGCCAGCCGCATTGACCGCGGCGGATGGGATCGCGTAACTGTTCCTTGGTCGATGCAGATCATCCTCCCGAGAGCCAGGCTGCAAACTGCGCTGTTCGCCTTGATGGCGGCCGTCGCGGGCGCCGGGCTCGCCGTCGAGGTGCTCAAGCCGATCCTCCGATTGAGTAGCCGCAGCGGCGTCGTCCCGCTGCTCTCGCTGAGCTACGAGCAGAATGTGCCCACGTGGTACACATCGTGTCTTTTATTCGCGTGCTCTCTCACCCTCGCGGCGATCGCCGTCGGCGCCCGCCGCGCGGGCCAATTCGTGAAGCACTGGTGGGGGCTCGCCGCGGCGTTCCTGTACATCTCGCTCGATGAGGTCGTGGAGATCCATGAAGCGGCGAGCTCCTGGCTCGATCTGGGCGGGGTCCTGTATTTCAGCTGGGTGATCCCGGCGGCCGTCGTGGTGGCGGCGTTCGGGATCGCGTACCTCGGGTTCCTCGCGCACCTCCCGCGCGGCACCAGGAACCGGTTTTTGCTCGCCGGCAGCCTCTACGTCACCGGCGCCCTCGCCCTGGAGCTGCCGCTCGGGTACTGGACCGAGCAGGCCGGCAGCAACAACCTCGTTTACGCGCTCATCGACTTCGTGGAAGAGTCGCTGGAGATGCTGGGGGTGAATCTCTTCCTGGTGTCCCTCGTCGACTATCTCGGTGTGCAAGGGTGGACGATCGGCTTCTCGCAGGCAGCTCCGGAGCCGCGGCCCGCTCCGGTCGAGCGTCCCGCATGAGCGCCCGGGCCGAGCCCGCGTCTCCGGCGCTCCTCGCCGCGGGCAGGGCGGTTTACATCGTCGGTCCCTGGTACGACTGGGCCTTCTTCCTGCTCCCGCCGCTCGTCGCGCTGGCCGCCGGCGCGCTGATCGCCGGGACGCCGTTCACCGACGCGCGGTTCCGGCTTCACGGGGAGAAGGTCACGTGGGCGGGGCTCTTCATCGGGACGCTCATTCACGGCCACCTCGCCGCGGTGCTCCTCCGGAGCCACGGCAACTCGGACATCTTCCGGCAGTACCGGCTCCGCTTCCTCGTGGCGCCGGTCGCCCTGTTCGCCGCGATGATGCTGTCCATGTGGGCCGTCGCCTGCGTCTCGGTCCTCGTGGTGCTCTGGGACGTCTACCACTCGGCGCTCCAGACGTTCGGCCTCGGGCGCATCTACGACACGCGCGCCGGGAACGCGCCGGCGCTCGGCCGCCGGCTGGATCTCTGGCTCAACCTGATCCTCTACGTCGGCCCCATCCTGGCCGGCGCGACGATGCTCCTTCACGTCCAGAGCTTCGACGCCTTCGAGGACGTGGGCGCCGCCTTCTTCACCGCTGTCCCGGCGCGGATGGACTCGCACCATCGCGCCATCAGCCGGGCCGTCATCGCCGCAGGCACCTTGTTCCTTGTCTATTACGCGCTCGCTTACCGCTCCCTGTACAGGCGGGGCTACCGCGTGTCGTTCCCCAAGGTGTGGCTGTTCGCGAGCACGGGGCTCTGCTCCATCTACGCGTGGGGGTTCAACCCCTGGGGACAGGCCTTCTTCATCATGAACCTGTTCCACGCGGTGCAATACCTCGCGCTCGTCTGGTGGTCGGAGGGCGGCCGCCTCCGCCGGCGGCTGCGCCTCGACGCGCTCCGGGCCGGCAAGGCGATCGCGGTAGCCGCCTTTCTCGGGGGCGTCCTCGCGTACGGGGTCTGGGCCGAGCTCGCGCCGGCGGACGACCGCGCGCTCTGGTCGCTCACGCAGACCGTCGCCCTGATGCACTTCTGGTACGACGGCTTCATCTGGTCCGTGACCCGCAAGCAGGTGTGAGGTCGTCGTTGAAGCGCTCGATCAAGGCTTTGCCAAAGAGGGATGTATGAGAATCCAGGGTTGTCTCCGCTCGGTGCTCTTCTCGCTCGCGGTTGCCTCCACGGCGCTCGTCTCGCCCGCCTGCAGCAAGTCGCCGCAGATCACGGCGGAGAGCCTCGAGGACAACTGGGCGCTCGTGGAGCAGCACGAGCCCGGCTCCGTGGTCATGACCGTGGCCCAGGACGGCAAGGTGACGGTGCTCGTGAAGGACCGCGAGGGGAAGCCGATCGAGGAGGGCGTGTCGGGCAACCTCACGGTCAAGGTGCCTGGCAAGGACGGCGCCCCCGTGACGGCGCAGCTCGTGCCGGAGCCCAGATCGGGCGGTGTCCTGCTCGCCAAGATCCCGCCGCTCGAGGACGACCTGACCGAGGTGAGCTACGAGTTCAAGGTCAAGGGCGAGCCGTTCACGGGGGTGCTGCACGTGCCGCGCGGCGGGACCCGGGAGCTCCAGGAGAGCGCCAAGGAGAGCCAGGCGACCAAGATCGACGGCATGAAGGGCCCGAACGGGGGTGTGCTCCAGCCCGTCGGGGACGACATCGTGGAGATCGTCGCCGACAAGGAGACGGGCGACGTGCGCGTCTACGTGCTCGATCTCAACCTCAAGCCGGTCGCGATCGGCGAGCGCGAGATCAAGCTGGCCATCCACACGGCGTCGGGCCCCGACGTCATCGTGCTCGCGCCCGGGCCCGATCGGCTTTACTTCACGGGCAAGCTGAACGTGAAGGTCAACCCGACCAAGATCACGGTGGTGCTCAAGGAGGGCGGGCACACGGACGTGGTCCTCTGCGGCTACCGTCCGGGCTCGGTGATCGTGGTCGGCCCGAGCGCGCCGGTGATCGCCATCCTGGTGGCCACCGCGTGGGCTGTGAAGGTCAACGTCAAGCCCACGGTGATCGTGCACGACGACGATGACGACGACGGCCGCCGGGTCATCGTCGTCCACAAGGGCAAGGGGAAGGGAAAGGGCCGGGGCAAGTGGCGCTGGAAGTGAGGGGAAGTGATGGTGGAGGTGCGCGCCGCGGCCACCCGCGGCGCCCGGGCGCGGTAAGGTAGGGGCGCCGCGCGCACGCGCCTCACCCGACGGAAAGCCCTTCTCCATGACCGAAGCGCCCGATCTCCCCGACCTTTCCCCCGACGACTGCCACCCCCGCGCGGCCGCCGCGCTCGCCGACCCGTTCTTCTGGTCGCTCACCGACGTGACCGCCCCCTTCGGCAACGAGACGGCGCACGACACGCTCACCGCGTTCCGCGACTTCCGCGACGAGCACCCGAAGGCGAGCCCCATCGAGCTCCTCGACGCGCTCCTCGCCCGCTGGGAGGTCGACAACGCCCACTGGAACGCCGTGGACGCGGCCGAGGTCCAGGCCCTCGGCGAGGACGACGAGTACAGCCTGCTCATGCGCGACGAGGCGATCCTCGCCCTCGCCTTCAGCCAGATTGTCACCGAGGGCAGGCTCGAGCCCGAGGTCCGCCGCCGCGCGCTGCTGGCGCTGGCCCGGCAGGCGCTGCCCGCCCTCCTCAGCGCCTTCGAGGGCCGCGCCCTCGAGCGAGCGCTCAGGATCGACCGGATGCGGGCCGTCCTCTCGGAGCGATGGGACTAGCGCCGGGCGACGAACAGGGCCTTCTCGAGCCTACCGCTTTCCCGTGCGAACGTAGGGGCGGCGGGTGTCCGAGCTGGCTCGGTAGGACTTGCAGCAAAAGACCTTGGCGCGCGCCACGCAGCTGTCGCCCGCCGCCGCCGGATCGCAGGACGCAACACGCTGCGATTTGTACATGGACGGCTTGAAGACCAAGAGCCCTTTGTGTCGCCGGTGTCCTTGCATTTCATGCCGTTGAGGCTCGCGGGCGTCAGGACGTACGCGGGCGAGGAATTCTCCGCCGCGGTGGTGCTGGTGCCCTGCGATACCGCGCGACGGTTGCGCTCATGGATCGTCGAGCTCATCGGTTCAGGAGATGAAGCGGGTGAAGCGCGTGAGGCGCGTGAAGCGCGTGAAGCGCGTGAAGAGATCCCCCTCTTCCGTCTGCGCAAAGGCCCGGCAGGAGCGCTCGTCGGCCTCGGCCTTGGCCGATCCCCTGGAGCCAGCGCTGCGCGCATGATACGATCATCGTTCCGGCGATCGGTATCGCATGGGACCTTGCAACGAATGGGTAGGGCATGGCGCCCCGAAAAAGTAAGGAGTGAGGAATGGAGCTCAGGGCATGGTGCGCGGCGCTCTGCGCAGGGACGATGGGTCTCGTGGGGTGCGGCGGGGGCGCGGGCACAAACCAGGACAGCGGCTCGCCGGGCGCCGGAGGCCCGGGCGCCGGAGGCCAAGGGCAGGGGGGTGACGTCTTCGGGCAGGGGGGTGACATCTTCGGGCAGGGGGGTGGTCCCATCGGCAACGGGGCCAACGGAGCGAGCGGTGGGACAGGGGGCAACGGCCCGACCGGCTCGGGGTGCGAGCACGTCGATGTCGTGTTCGCGGTCGACAACTCCTCGAGCATGAATGAGGAAAAGCAATCGATGCGCGAGGTCGTGTTCCCGGCCTTCGCGCAGGCGCTGCTCGATATCAGCGGCATCCAGGACTTCCGCGCGGCCGTGCTGGACGCCTGCCCGCAGCCCGCAAATTTCCACACGCGCGGCGTCGCGGGCGAGTGTTCGTTCCAGAGCGGAAAGTCGTGGATGGAGAGCTCGAGCACCGACCTCCTCGCCGAGTTCGAGTGCGTCGCAGATGTTTACTCGGACGATGTCCAGTGCAGCGGCAACAACGACGACGAGCAGCCCGTGTCCTCCGTCGCCGCCTCGCTGGAGCCGCCGTTCTCGAACGAGGAGAACGCGGGCTTCCTCCGCGACGATGCGCTGCTCGTGGTGGTGGCGATCACCGATGAGGACGAGCAGCCCGTCCCGAGCCAGCAGCCGCAAGCGATCCACGATCGGCTCGTCGCCGTGAAGGGCGACGCAAAGAACGTCGTGTTCCTCGGCATCGGCGGGAGGACCGATTGCGAGGGGGCCTATGGGGACGCGAACGAGGCCGAGGACATGCAGCGGCTCGTGGACACCTTCGCCGCCGACAACCGTGGCTTCTTCTGGGATCTTTGCGAGGGGCACCTCGAGGACGGCCTCACGAACGCCCTCACGGCGATCGAAGAGGCGTGCGAGGAGTTCGTACCCGTCGTGAATTGACGCGCGCCGGGCGCCAGGGAACGCCTTGAAAGCACCTGGCCCCGGAGCGGCGGAGCGTTCGACCTTGCCCTGATCGCGCCTCGCGGCGGTAGGATCGCCGCCATGGACATCGCTTCCTTCCTGGCCGAGGTCGAGCCGCTTGCCCACTACGACCGCGTCCGCCGCGCCGTGGCGCTGGGCGGCGCCGCCGCGCGCGGCGACGCTGATGCCGCGGCGCTCCTCGGCGCGCTCTCGGGCAGCGATCAGGCCTACGAGCGCCTCCTCGCGCTCATGGCCGTGTACGGCTCGGGAGACGGCGCGCGCGTCGTCGCGGCCGTGTCGGACCCGTCCCGCCTCGTCCGGCGGCGCGCGGGCCGCATGGTGGCCCGCTTCTGCGACGACGCGCAGGCGCTCGCGGCGCTCGGCGCCCTCGTCGAGCGGCGCGCCCTCCGGCGCACGGTGGCCCAGCTCGCCCGCCGCAAGCGCCAGGGGGTCGTGGACGCCTTCCTCGGCGCGCGCATCCAGCAGGGGCGCGATCCGGCGATCGTGGATCTGCTCCCGTTCGGCTCCGAGCCGCTCGTCTCGGCGCACCGGCACGCCCTCGACGAGGCGGGCGGTCCGCACTGCCTCGCGCGGCTGGCCGGCAGGCACCCCGCGGCGGCGGCGCGCTGGTTCGGGGAGGCGATCGCGCGCTCCCGAACGCTCGACGTCCGGCTGCGCTACCGCCTCGCGCCGCTGCTCGTCCCGCTCGCCCGGCGCGCGCCCGACGCGGCGCTCCCGCTGATCCGGGCCCTCTTCGACCTCGGCGAGGAGCCCTCGTTCCTCGCCGGCCCCCTCGGCGTGCTGGCCCGCGCGCGCCCGGCCGCCACGTTCGACCTCCTCAAGGCGCGCCACGAGAGCGGCCGCCCCGCGCGGCCGCCCGGCGCCTTCGCGGTCGTGAGCTTCGACAAGGGCGCGCCGGCCCTCGGCGCCGAGCGCCTCGACTACCTCATCCGCAACGCCTGGGGCACCCTGAGCGACGGGAAGCGGGGCCCGCGGTGGTTCCTGCGGCTGCGTCCCGACGACCAGAGGGCGGTCCTCCGGGCCTTCCTCCTCGGCGGGCGAGGGGGCTTCGGCGCCTTCCTGTTCCGCTACGTGACGGCCGAGTCCGCCGAGGAGCAGGCGATCCGGGAGCGAGCCTTCGAGCGCTGGTCGCGCGCCGCGCAGGCCGCCGACGGCTCGATCGCGCCCGAGGTGCTCGACGCCCTGCCCGCCGACCTGCGCGAGCGCGAGGCGCGGCGGCACCTCGTCGACTGCCCCGCGCTCGTCGCCAGGCCGGACCGGCGGATGAGCTACGCGCGCCTCCTGCCGTTCGCCGAGGCCAGGACGGTCCTTGCGCCGCTCCTCGGGCACCCCGAGGGCGACGAGCGCGCGAAGGCGCAGGCGCTGCTCCTCGCGAGCGTCCTGCACGATCGGGGCGCGCTCGCGGACGCCCTCGCGACCGTGCGCGCCCGCAAGTTCGAGCAGGATCCGGTGCGGCGCGCGATGATCGGCGCCCTCGCCGCGCTCCCGCTCGCCCGCTTCGGGCCGGAGCACCTCGAGGCGGTGGGCGCCGTGGCGCAGGACGCGCTCGACGCCGCGGATCTGTCCCAGGCCACGGCCTCGGCCGTGGAGCGGCTCGTGGTGCGGCTGTTCCGCGTCGACGGCGCGTGGGGCGCCCGCTGGATCGCGCGGATCCTCGCCGTGCGCGGCTCGGTCTCGACGGCGGGGCTCGGGGAGGGGCTGACGAGGGCCGAGGCCGAGCGGCTCACCCCCGCGCTCGCGCAGCTCGCGGGCGCGTGGTGCACCCGCGAGCGGGCGGGGGCGGTGCTCTCGCTCGCCCACAGCCTCGGCATCCGCCTCGGGGTCGTCGTGCCGCTGCTCGAGGCGCTCGAGCGGCTGTCCCGCGAGCTCCCGTTCGCCGGCGTCGCGGCCGGCGCGCTGGCGCTCCTCCGCGCCCACGATCGGCCGCGGTTCGCGCGGCTCGTGCCCGCGCTCCTGCGCGACGACGCGAGCTTCGTCCTGATCGGCGACGTCGCCCGGCACGTGAGCTGGAAGCGCCAGGATCTCCTCGACCCGCTGCTGGACGGCCGGCCCATGACGGGCAGGTTCGCGACGGGCCGGACGCGCTGGGTGCTCGACTTCGGCGCGGGCCACGGCCGCTGGACGGCGCGGCAGCAGGAGCGGTACGCGGCCGGCCTGCGCGCGCTGCTCGCGGACGAGGCGTGCGACGTCCCCACGCTGCGGTTCGCCGTCTCCGCGCTGGTCCGGCTCGCGTACGTCGACGCCTCGGCGATCACCCCGTTCGCCGCGGATCCGAGGCCGCCGCTGCGCGAGATGGCCATCCGGGGCCTGCCGTGGCTCGACGCCGGCCAGGGCGTGCCCGTCCTGATCGAGTGCCTGGGCGACGACCGCGCGCGGTGGGCCATCTACGCGCTCCGGAAGGCGTTCGCCGAGATGCCCCGGGACCGGGTGCTCGCCGAGCTCCGGGCGGTGCCGACCACGAAGGTGACCGTGGCCAAGGAGGTCGTGCGCCTGCTTGGCGAGATGGGCGGCGACGACGCCCACCGGGACCTGCTCCGGCTGGACGGCCCGAAGACCCACCGCGACGTGCGGATCGCGCTGCTCCGGGCGCTCTGGGACCACCTCGACAAGCCCGAGACCTGGGACGTCTTTGGCCGCGCCGTCCAGGATCCCGACTGGATCGTGGCCTCGAAGCTCGCGGACCTCCCGCTCGGCAGGCTCTCGACCGAGGCCGAGCAGCGCGTCGTGGGCCTGCTCGCCGCGATCCTCGGGCGGGCGGAGCCGGAGGCGCGGCTCGACCTGCTCCGGCGCGCCGCGCAGCTGCCGCTCCGGGACGAGCAGCGCGCGCTCTTCCTCCGGCTGCTCGCGCACCTGGACGCGCCGGCGCCCGAGGAGGCGTCCGAGGCGCTGGCGGCCGTGCTCGCCCGGATGCAGCCGGACGAGGTCGCGGCCGTCGTGGCGCGGCTCCGGGAGCTCTCGCCGAGGCGTCGCCACCTCGTGGCGTTCCTGCCGGTGCTCTCGGCGCGGCTCGGCGCCTATGCCGCGCGGCACCACCTGGCGGTCGGCGAGGGGCTCCTCGCCGTGCTGAAGGCGGACGCCCTGGCCGTGCCCCAGTACCTCGGTCTCGCGGCCCGCCTGCTGCAGTGGCGGGAGCTCGGGCAGGCGCTCTCCGAGCTCGGCCGGCGGGATCTCCTGCACCACGACGCGATGGTCGCGGCGATGGCGGCGGTGCAGGGCTGCGTGTACCCGTCGCCCCTCGAGGAAGCGCTGCGGGGGAGCGACGATCCGCGGCTGCGCCGGCTCGCGCTGGAGGCGCTCGTGCAGGCGGCGTCGCCGAAGAACGGGTGGACGGAGGACCGGCGCGCGCTGCTCGAGCGCTACCGGGGCGACCGGTCCCCCGCCGTGGCGGGGCCGGCGGGGTTCATCGCGCCGCCGTGAGGGCGGCGCGCGGGGCGCGGGCTGTCTTGGGTTGAGGGATTTCCTGCGCGATTCGCGGCGCTGTTCGCGCGCAGCGAGCCGCGCGAGCGGGCGATCGAGTACGTGCGCTCGCGGATGGGGACGGCGGCGCGGTGGAACGGTTGGCAGCGACCCATCTTTTTTTGGAGGCGTGTCCACCGGGAGATGGGTGCGACCCATCTTTTTTTGGAGGCGTGTCCACCGGGAGATGGGTGCGACCCATCTTTTCTTGGAGGCGCGTCCACCGGGAGACGGGTGCGACCCATCTTTTTTTGGAGGCGTGTCCACCGGGAGATGGGTGCGACCCATCTTTTCTTGGAGGCACGTCCACCGGGAGATGGGTGCGACCCATCTTTTCTTGGAGGCGCGTCCACCGGGAGATGGGTGCGACCCATGTTTTCTTGGAGGTGCGTTCACCGGGAGACGGGTGCGACCCATCTTTTGGTGGAGGCACGTCCAGCGCGGAGATGGGTGCGACCCATCTTTTGGTGGAGGCGCCAGCCCACCGGGGCGGGTTCACGGCGTGCCGCCCGCCCAGGGCGAGGGCGCCGGGACGGCTTCGGGCTGTCTCGGGGGCTCTTCCTCCTCCTCGCGCAGCGCATGGTATGCGGCCAAGACAGCCACCGGCAGCTGGTACGCCGGGCTCCTGCGGCGCCCCGAAGCGCCGAGGAGCACCCCGAGTCGCTCCGGCGCGACCTCGTCTGGGCCATGGAGGTCCCAGGCGCCGTTTGGGCTGCCTTCTCCCTCGGTGCGGTCGACTTCGGCTTCACCGACCGCGGCGGACGCGTGGTTGCTTCGCCACGGGCGGTGGCTGCTCACGCACGCGGCGAGCCGTCCGCGCGCGTGAATTGCGTCATCGATCTGCGGCACGGAGCTTGATGACTTGCGACCCGTGAATCAGCTGCTCAGCGCGCTCCTCGTTGCTTTCGGAGTACTGGCTTGGCCGCGCCTCGCTCAGGCAACGTACAGCATTCATTGTTCGAATACGCGCGTCACGCTGATCGTCAACTACGGCGGCGAGGGCGAGCTCGTCGCGATCGCCTACTCGGAGCAGGACGAACCAGCCCCAGCCTACCTGGAGCCGACCTTCTGGCGCATGGCCGGACAGCAAGTACTTGCACTTCGCAAGCGCGCGGACGCTGACAGGCGGCAGTTTCATATCGGCATTCGCGGCAGGCACGCGGTATTGATCTTCCGGCAGCAGCGCCATTTCCTACGCTGCGACTGGGATACCGAATGACGTCGGGGGCGCCGCCATGATGGCGAGAGATCGCGAAGCGACGAATCTCGCGTAACACATCAGCTCGAGCCTCAAGCGGAGCGCCCCTCCGCCGTCGCCCACGCCACCGTGCAGGCACCGCGCGCAGCGCGGGTCCAGGCCGCCCAAGGCGCCCGCGCAGCGGGGCGAAGCGCCTGGAGGCGCGCGAGCACGGTGCCACCCTCGCCGGGCGACCGCCGAGCTCCTCCGACGTGTCCGGTTGCGCGGCCACGGTCGGCAGGTGCGGGAACCAGCAGGATCGACCTTGCGGACGCCACGTTCCTATGAGGCCTCATCCCATCCAGTTCGCCCCTGGTCGCGAGGCGGTCTTGCCGATCGGCCCGGCCCTCGGAAAGGGTGTTCGTCGCGCGGGATGGCCTTGCCCTCGCCCGGCTCCAGGAGATAGCTAGCGACGGGCATGGACTCGCTCACGCACGGGCTCTTCGGGCTGGCGGTCGGCGCGATTCGTCGCCCCGACGTCACGCCCGGCCAGGGGCGCGCGTCGCCGACCGACCGGACCGTGCTCCTCGCGTGCGTGATCGCCGCCGAGCTGCCGGATCTCGATTACCTCTGGCCGGCGGGGGACGCGGTGCTGCGCACGCTGCGCGCGCACCGGGGGCCGTCGCACGCGCTCCTCTTCGCGCCGATGGTGGCGGCGGTGGCGGCCGGGATCGCCTGGCTCGTCCTCGGGCGGCGGGCGCGGATCGGCCCGGTCTACGCCTTCAGCGTGCTCTCGGTCGCTCTCGCGCACCTCTTGCCGGATCTCTGGACCGGGTGGGGGACGCGCCTGCTGCTCCCGCTCTCCGACGCGCGCCTGACGCTCGACTGGACCGGCGTGCTCGACCCGCTCGTCACGCTGCCGCTCGCTCTCGGCGCGCTCGTCGCGTGGCGCCGGCCGGCGCGCTGGCGGCGCGCAATCCTCGCCGGCGCCGCCGTCGCCGCCGTGTACGTCGGCGGCCGGATCGCGGCGCAGCAGGTCCTCGTCGCCCGCGTCGCCGCCGCCCACCCCGAGGCGCAACGCGTCGCCGTCTTCCCCGCGATGCTCGGCGTGACGACATGGCGCTTCATCGCGACGCATGAGGACGCTTACGCCGCCGGCACGGTCGCCCTGTTCGGCGGCGCGCCGATCGAGGAGCGCCGGGTCGCGCGCGCGCCCAGCGGCCCTGTCCCCGCCCACGTCATGGCCGTCCCCACCGTGCGCGAGGCGCTCGCCTGGGCTCGCTTCCCCGTGGTCCGCCACGCCCCCGCCGAGGGAGGCGGGACCACCGTGCGCGTCGCCGACCTCCGCTATCACCTCCGCGGCGACCCGACGCTCGAGTTCATCATCGACATCGCCCCCGGCGGCGCCGTGACGCGCGCCCGCCTCGAGCGCGGCGGCTCCGCCCGCGAGCTCCTCGAGCGCTGGCGGGAGTAGCGCGTCACCTGGGGGTGAGTCGGCCCATGCGCGCCGGCGCCCAGCCACGCAGGACCGGTAGCGACGCGACAGGATGGGCCTGAGCGTCGGGCAAACTCGACCGGCGCAGCATCGCCGAGGGCCAGTACGGCCGCTTGCCCTGCAGGCTCGGACTGTGGACGCCCACGCTCAGTCCAGCACCAGCGGGGTGCCGTCGGATCCCTCGGGCGCTCTTGCTCCGATCAGGATGCGAAAATCGTCAAGGTAATCCGGGTCGTCACCGGTGCACAAGTTCGAGTCGCCTATCATGGAGTGGTCCACGCTCGCGCCCACGATCGCACGATATGCCCCGCTCGCGCCCAGCTCACCTTCGTGCCCGTCGAGGACCGAGCCGGCTGGCAGCTCGTCGATCCAGAAGTCGATCCGTGCTCTGCGGTGGCTCACGCATACATTCTGGGTCTCTTCGGGGCATCCTTCTTCGGCGCCCATCGCCATCCTGATCGGCGCAAAATAGCTCTCGACGGGCGAATAGGGTATCAGGTTGGGACCTCGGACGCCGCCCGCGAGCAGCGCGCCCGTGACGTCGGAGCCGGCGCGCACCTCGAACCATTGGTAGTCAACGACAGGACTGTAATCCGTGTAGCGCGCCGCCCGCACGAACACGGGACCGCTCTCGGGAACGGCACCGATGATGTGGGGACCGGGGAGCGTGATCGTCACGCCGTGCACGGCGCCGTCTTCGTCCGTGCAGGCAAGGTAGCGTGTTGTCGGGCTGGCTTCCTCCACCTGACATGGCGCCGCCATGATGTAATCGTAGGCATCGGATCTCTCGTCCGGCCAATCCTCGACGATGAGCTCGAAATCAGCCGAGATCCCGGCCTGTCGGGGCTCGCAGGCGGACGGCTGCTCTGGGCTCGTCGGCTCGCCGCTGTTGCTCGTGGTGCCGGGTGGAGAAGTCTCATCGGGCCCGCACGCGAGCGTCATGCAGAGGGGGACGAGAGACATGAATGCAAGCGCAACGACGGGTGAGGTCTGGTTCATTCGGTCGAGGCAAAGCAACCGGCGCGCCAGGGCGGAGTTGAACAGAACCGCTGGATGGCGCATCTGGCGCACGAGCGCGGTGGCGCAATCCGTCATGGATTGCTACGGAGTGTGCCACGAGGACGAACGGTCATGAGCCCGGGGCGGCGTGTCGAGACGAGCGCCGGTCATTCACAAGTCCAGGCGCCCGCGCGCACGACCATGCCCGTGGCGCAAGCCCATCGCTCCGCCGTGATGGCCTCGATGACGCACGACGCCGCCCTCGCGTCGATGTCGTCAGGATTCTGTGTTCCGACGGCGCAGCCCATCTCATCGAACTTGACCGCGATCTCAGGGCCGCACGGAAAGCCAAGAGCGATGACGCAATCCTTGCCGATCTCCAGCAGGTGCTTCGTCGCGGCGTCTGCGGAAGTGTCTCCAGCTTCGCAGAACACCGGGCGCTCTGCGCAGGGCGTGAGGCCCTCGAGCGGGATGGGATCGAACTTTTCCTCCGCATGGATGCCCGCACCGAAGCTCGGGTCCCGGGCGTCGCCCGAGCCTCCGGTGCCGCCCGAGCCTCCGGTGCCGCTCGAGACGTCCCAAACATCCGTACCGCCGGCGCTGACGCTTGCCTCCGGGTCGCTCGCTTCACAGCCGAGATAGCTCACGACGGAAATTGCAAGCAATCGCTGTGACCACCGCATGGACAGAGCATAGAGAGCTTCCATGCGGAGCGCAACGCGACGGATCGCTGTAGGCGGCACCGCGGAGACGCGCGGGGGCGGAGGTGGCGTCCGGGTACCCGAGGGCGGCGGGCTCTGGTCTCACGAGGCGTCGTCGTCATCGACTTCGAGCGCCGTGCTGCACACGATCTTGCAGGGAGTCGAGCACCCAACGGCGCACATCGTGATCCTCGACGTCACGGGCTTGGGCGGCCGGCGGGAGCGAGGCGCCGGCGGTGCAGGACGCCGTCCAGCCCCGCTACGCGGCCGGGCGCAGCAAGCACTATCGCTGTTGCCCGCGGCCAAAAACGAACGGCCGGCGATGACGTGGAGCGCCCACGTGACCGCGGGCACCCCCTGGATGAGCTGCGCGGGCCTCTCGGACACGAACGAGCACCGCACCAGCTGAAATTGCGGCTCACATTGCGCATCGGCGCGCACGCGGGCGCCGCGCGAGGCGGTCATGCGTGCGAGGGGCCCGAGGCAGGTCCCTTCAGGGGGAAATCAAGGCATCGGGATGACGAAGGTGGTGATGGAAAAGGCCGGGATCGTGACCGCCAGGCGATAGTCCTCGATCGCCATGTCGGGGAGCCGCTCGAGGTCCTCCGTGCGCGAGGTGCGGTGCACCTCCGCCGCGCGGCCGACCGTGGGGAGCCGGGTGAGATCGAGCGTATAGCCGCGGCTTGCGCTGCGATCGCCGTTGCGGACCACGAGCGTGAGAGAGCTGCCGTCGGCGCTGACCGCAGCCACCATGTCCTCGCTGTCGACGTCGACGATGGTTGCGCCGGGCCGGATGTAACGACTGAAGCCGGCATGCATGTAAAAGCGCTTGATGGGGGTGTAGGACTGCTCGCCGTCGTTCAGCGTGAAGCTCGCCCAGCTGCGCGCCGGATCGCCCGACTGCCAATCCACCCAGGCCTCCGGCCTGAGCTCACGCAGATCCCGGATGATGCGCTCCGCCATGAACAGCGCCGCGTCCGTGTCGTCGCTCAGGCTCTGCCCGAGCGGCCCCGATTCAGATTGCCACAGCCGCTTGCCGAGCTCGGTCGCCAGCTGCCGGAGCTCCTTGCGCCGGCTGCCCGCGTAGGAGTGGACGTTGATCTGCTGGAAAGCGGCGAGCGTCCCCGAGCCGAACGCGCGGAGGTTCTGGACGGCATCATCCATGCTGTTTTCGTCCGATGCGCTGACCACCGTATCGCCGAGGCCCTTGCTGGTGAGCTGTTTGGCGACCTCCTGGATGATCTTCTCCTGACTCGCCCGGTCGAAGTGGCAACCTTCCTGGGAGCCGTTCGATTTCCACCAGTTGGCGTAAGGCTCGTTCAACGGCTCCAGCGTGCGAAAGGTGATCGCGTGCTCGTCCCTGTAGTGACGCACGACCTCCGTGAGGTAGTGGGCGAAGTCGTCGTAGTGGTCCGCTTTGAGGTTGTCTCCGCCCGTGCGACTGCCCGAGGCGCAGCCGCTGCTCGTCATCCAGTACGGGGGAGAATTGGAGAACGCCTCGAAGATCAGATTCTCTCCGCGCTCTGCAATGCGCAAGAGGATGGCGCGCTGGTTGGCGTCGTTCTCCCACGTGAAGGTCCCGTCGGCGTCCTGGAACCCCGGCATCTCGCGATGCCGCTCCATGTGCTCGTGGGACGGATTCTCTCCTCCACCGATGTTGTAGCGGAAGATGTTGTAGCCGAGGCCACGCACCGGATCGACGACCGCTTCGACCACGGCATTGCGCTTGGCTTCGTCCCATCCGCCCACGTGATGGGCCCACCAGCACAAGCTCGTGCCCCAGCCCTCGAAAGATTGGTGGAGCACGTCCGTGTCGATCCTGACGAGCTCCGTGCCCGGATCGGCGGTCACCGTGGGGCGTGGCTCGCTCGGCGAGCCCCCGCCCCCGCCCCCGCCCCCGCCCAGCGCGCCGCCGCTCGACGTCGACGATCCGCCACCCGATCCCGCGGTCGCGCTGCCTCCGCTTCCCCCCTGGCCACCGCTCCCCGCTGCCGTGGCGTCCACGGGAGGGCTCGGATCGCGCGGGGAGCACGACACGGCCACGGTGAGTGCGGCGAGCGACGCGACGAGCGCTTGAATTTTCAACCAGGTGCGTGCGGCTTCGGGGGGTGCTGTCTTGCGCATGACGACGTGATGCCACTTCAGGGAGGCGCGTGCGGCATCCCCGTGGCCTCAGGACTTTCTCATTAGCGGAGTCTCGTCGAACGGTCAGCGGCTTCTGCACCCGAAAAGTGCCTTTGACAGAGAGCACATGGCGCTCGGGGCGCAAGATTGCAGCGGACCTTCACCGTTCGCCCGACCGACGAAGTGGCCCGGAGAGGCTAGGATACCGAGGCGTCGGGGTTCACCACCACCTGGTACTGGCGTCCCGTGGACAGCACGCTCGGATCCATGCCCTCCTTGAGCGGTACGCGCGTCCGCGTGAGCTGGTGGCCGGGTAAGCAACAAGCGAGGGTGAAGGCCGCGTCCCAGCGCAGCCGATCGAGCACCCTGTCCATGTGCACGTGGGCGTGGACGAACGTGACGAACACCGGCATCGGGGGCAGGGCATTGAGCTGATCCGCGACGTCGTCGATGCTGGCCTTGAGCCACGCCAGGCGCCGGACCCCGAAGCGATCGCGCCACGCCTCCACCAAGCCCACGTTGAGCAGAGGATCGACGCTGATGTTGTCCGCCTCGCTCTTCAGCGAAAAGAGGGCTCCGGTCCTCGCGTGGGCCCCGTCCCCGACGTGAATGACGCGACATGGGCGGCCCTTTGGCAGGAGGGGCCGAAGGTGGCAGAGGGCAGAGTAGCTCTCGGTCATTTCCTTGGCGGGCTTTGTCGCCTTTGCGAACAAGGGCCACAGGGCTTCGAAGGAGCTCCTTCGCATCAACCGGTCCAGGTAGTCGCCGTTCGGGGGCTGTGCGTCGGTGCTGGCCATAGAGGCTGTCTATAGCAGAGCTGCCCGGGGTCGGAGCCGCCGGTGGCCCCGCCGGGAGCCGGCAGCCAACCCGAGCCATCCGGGGGGAGACGATGCATGCCCTCGACCCACGTCGCGGCGCGCAACGGCCTTCGTGAGGCCCGGCGAGGGGGATGCCCGCCCCCTCGCATCGCCTCCACGCCGTGGTAAAGAAGCGCATGCACAAGAGCCGCCTGGCCGGGTTCATCATCGACTGCCGTACCGACGATCTCGATGGCGCCGCGAGCTTCTGGAGCGCGGCGCTCGGGATGCGATCGCGTGGCCGCGACGGCGAGGCCTACGTCCGCCTGGACGCCGCGGAGCGCGATCTTGTGGTCGAGGTGCAGGGCGTGAAGCACGGGAGCCGCGTGCACCTCGACATCGAGACCGACGACATCGAGGCCGAGGTGCGCCGCCTCGAGCGGCTCGGCGCCAAGCGGGTCACGCAGGCCGGGACGTGGTGGGTGCTCGATGCGCCGACCGGCCAGCGCTTCTGCGTGGTGAAGGCTCCTCGCCCGGACGCGCCCGGATTCTCCACATGGGACGACGAGGGGAACCCCCTGTAGAAGAGGCTTGACTTTCGAAAGGCGTCTGGACTTCCTAGCCTCCATGGCGCGATTCCTCGGCACGTTCACGTCCGTCGCCGTTGCTGCCGCGATGGCTTCCTGCGGGGGCGAGACTCCTCCGCACGCGCTGGCACCGGCGGCTTCCGCTCCTTCCGCCGCGCACGCGGCGACGAACAGCGTCGAGTCCCCACCTGCGGCTCCGCCAGCTCCCGCGGCGCCCAAGTCGCCCAAGCTCGCCGCGCCGAGCCCGGTCGCCAGGTATACCGGCTTCGCCAAGCCGGAGAGCGTGCTCTACGACGCGGACAACGACCGCTACCTCGTTTCGAACGTCAACGGCAATCCGAACGACAAGGACAACAACGGCTTCATCTCCGTCCTCTCGCCCGACGGTCAGGTGACGAACCTGAAGTGGATCGAGGGCGGCAAGAACAAGGTCAAGCTCGACGCGCCGACGGGCTCGGCGATCGTGAAGGGCGTGCTCTACGTCGCCGACCTCACGACCGTCCGGATGTTCGACCTCAAGACCGGGGCGCCGACGGGTGAGATCGCCATCCCCGGCGCGACGTTGCTGAACGACGTCGCGGCGGCTCCGGACGGCAAGGTCTACGTGTCCGACTCCGGCTTCAAGATCGGCGCGACCGGCAACCTGGAGGCGACGTCGAGCGACGCCATGTACGTCATCGAGAAGGGCAAGGCCAAGCTGCTGGCGAAGACCACCGACATGCACATGCCGAACGGCATCGCGTGGACGGACAAGGGGCTCGTCGTTTGCTCGAGCGGCGCTCCCGAGGTCTTCCGCCTCGACGAGAAGGGCGCCAAGCAGGACGTGACCAACACCGCGCCCGGCGGCCGCCTCGACGGCCTGGTCTCCGTCGGAGACTTGCTCCTCGTGACCAGCCACGAAGCGTCGGCGGTGCTTCGCGGGAAGCTCGGCGGAACCTTCGAGATCGCGATTCCCGAGCAGAAGACGCCCACGGATATCGGCTACGACACGAGGCGCGGACGCGTCCTCGTGCCCCACGTGATGGAGGACAAGGTCGACGTCTACGAGCTGAAGTGAGCCGCGGACGAGAGATCCCAGGTCAGGGGTCGAGGTGCCTCGCATCGAGGCACCTCGACAAATCGCGCCGATTCAGCTCGATTCGCGCTGCGCAATCTGCGCAGTAGCGAAATTCTCTAGTGATTCGGCCGCCCGCCCCGCGGCACATCCATTGCTGGAATCGATCGCGAGCGGGCTCTTCGGCCTGTGTTCCTAGCCCCTGAGGAGATATATCATGCGTACTTTTCCTTCAGCCATGTTCCCTGTCGCGTTCAGCCTCCTGCTGGGCGCCTGCGCACCGCAGGTCGACGAGCCCATCCCGGCCGAGGAGGTCGGCGAGGAGGCCCAGGCGCTCGCGGACTGCGATCCGAACCTCATCTGCAAGCAGGTCCTGACGTGCGTCGACGGGCTGGTCTACCCGACGGGCTGCGGTCCGGACAACTGCGACGAGCCCATCGGCAAGTGCTGCGATCCGAACATGATGTGCCAGATGGTCCTGACCTGCGTCGACGGGCTGGTCTACCCGACGGGCTGCGGCCCGGACAACTGTGACGAGCCCATCGGGCGGTGTGATTGAGCGGCGCGATCTGATCTGGATACGCATGACGTTCCGAGCGGTCATCATGCGCGTCCAACCGCCCGGTGTCGGCGCTCGTGACCGGCCCCTGTTGGAGGATCGCGCAGGAGTTCGCGTCGTGGATGTCAAAGGTTGGCTTGCTGCCGTCCGCGTGGGGCATGAACACCTCGAGCCCCGTGCCCCGAGGATGCGCGTGCTGTCGACGCTCACGGTACCTTCTCCAACTTCTCGCGCCATCCCGTCACGCTCAAGGGCAAGGAGTGGCCCACGAGCGAGCACTACTCCCAGGCCCAGAAGTTCGCCGGCACGGGCCACGAGGAGGAGATCCGCAACGCCTCCTGCCCCGGCATGGCGCCCGCATGGGCCGGCAGCGGAGCCGCCCGCTGCGCCCCGACCGGGAGCAGGTGAAAGACGACATCATGCGCGAGGTGGTGCTGGCGAAGTTCACCCAGCACGAGGAGTTCCGGCGCGCCCCGCTCGACACCGGGGACGCCGAGCTGGTCGAGCACACCACGAACGACGCCTGCTGGGCCGACGACGGCGACGGGAGCGGGGAGGATAGGACGAGCCGGCCGGATTACGCGAGGTAGAACCGGGCGGGACGTCAAGGCGTGCTGTCGAGCCGGGAGCCCCGGGGCACGAAAAGACCCAAGAAGGAGTGCGCGGCTCGCAGTTGGTCGAGCAGCGGGCAGAGGTGGGCCTCCGGCACGCGCGGGCGGCGCGCCGAGGGACGAGGCCGAGAGGCTCACACCGCGTCGAACGGTGGGTCTCTGGCCCTCGCGATGGGCGGCGGCTCGGTCGAGATGCCCACATGGGTCAAGATCGCCACGATGGCCTCGTGCTCGGAGATGTCGGCGATGATCCGCCGGCGCCCACCGCACGGACACACGCGAGCACGTCCTCGAAAAAGACGCGGCGGAAGAGGGACGCCCAATCGATGCGCGGCGGCCGTTGACGACGGCCAAGACGATGCCGTAGCCGAGGCTCGTGCGCGCGCTCGCCGGAGGGTGCTGGATCGCGGCGGGAGGCGGCGCCGTGATGTCGTTGGGCGCCCGCACGCCGGGCGAGGGTAGTATCGTCCTGCCCGGGGCGAAGCGAGGCCGATTGGACGAACTCCCGCAGGCTGTGCTGCGGGCGAAGGCAGCCCCTTCGATGCGTGGGTAAGCTATTGATATAGCATCGCTTTTTCAGCGAGGGCGTCGGTTCGCATAACAGGTGCCTTATGTCAATCCTTGTATGCAGCACCGCTGTACAACGGGTTGACTGGCATGGCCGCTACGAGAGGCTTGACTTTCGAATGGCCTCTGGACTTCCTATCCTCCATGCTCCTTCCGCCGCGCCCGCGGCGACGAACAGCGTCGAGTCCCCGCCTGCGGCTCCGTCAGCTCCCGCGGCGCCCAAGTCGCTTGTTCGAACATCGAGAGAGCGAAACCCGGGTCAGTAGAGCCTGTGGGTGAGCCAGGGCGGCTCTGGCAGGTCGCCGAGCGCGTGGTAGAGGGCGATCTCCGCCTACCCGTACGTTCGAAAACCCCAGCCAGAATTCAACGCCAACGCACCAAGGCGCAAAACGACGGCGAGGGAATGGACGAGAATGAGATGGCCAGGATCGCCGTCGACGCGGCGATCGAGGTGCATCGTGGCCTTGCCGCCTTGGCGTTAAATTCTGGTTTCGCGCTGCGGCACGTCGTTATGCTCTTGCTCGAACCATGCACCCGCGGAGTCTGCAGAGGAGCCGGCGCCCGGGTCGTGGCCCCTGCTCTGGGCTGCCTGTTCCATGGTTCCGCTGGATGGCCCCGGTCCGGAAAAGTCGATACCCTTATCCGCATGCGCCAGCCTGCATCGTCCCTCGCCGCCCTCTCTCTCGTGCTCTCGCTCACCGCGCCGGCGCTCGCGGACGAGACCGTCGCGGAAGGGCAGTGGGCGAAGTCCCATGGCTTCCGTCTCGGCATGGAGGCGGACGTGCTCACCCGCACCATCGAGGCGAACCTCCCCGGCCGGGAAACCGCGAGCGGCGACGGGACGAGCGACGGCGTGGAGGGGAGCTCCTTCGTGGCGTCCTTCGCGGTGGTCGCCCAGATCAAGCTCGTCGCGGGGCTCCACCTCGACGCCGAGCTGCCTTTTGCGTACGGGAGCACCCAGGCGAGCGCACCCGGCCCGGCGGAGCACGACGCGGCGACCGTCGCGCCGGAGCTCGCGGGGTTCTTCTTCGGCAATCCCTCGATAGGACTCCACTACTCCGCGAGCATTTTCCCCATGATGATGCTCATCGGCGGGCTCTCGGCCTCCATCCCCATCACGCAGGATCCGTCCGACGACACGAAGGCGGCCGCGGCGGCGGCGCTGGCCGTGCGGGGGTACTTCGACTCGCAGCGGGCGCTCCTGGAGCACGTCCCGCTGCGGGTCCGCGGCGGCATCGAGCTGCGCCCGATCGAGGCGTTCTATGTGCGGAGCGATCTCGTGACGATGCTGGCCATCCCCACGGACAGCGGCGACACGGAGCTCTTCATCGAGCAGAGCAACGAGGCGGAGCTGCGCAGCGTGGGCGGGTTCGGGGTCGGCGCGCGGCTCCAGGCCGCGTTCCCGCTCATGGAGACCGACAAGCTCCAACTCGCGGCCGAGCCCTTCGTCGGGGTGGAGCCGCCCACGTCGGGCCTGTACTTCCGGGCCGGGCTGCTCGTGGCGCTGGACGAGCCGCTCGGGTTCGGTCTGGAGCAGGGCAAGCTCGCGACGGTCCGTGTCGCGCTGGGGGGCAGATTCTGAGTCGCCGCTGAAGCAGCCGTCGACGCGGCGATCGCCGCCGTCCGTCACTGGCAGGGGGCGTCGCCGACGGCCGCGGCGCACACGCTCGGATCCTCGAACGCGCGGCTGACATGGAGCAGCCGGCAGGCGAGCGTGTCGCCCTCGGCGCTCGCGACGGCGTAGCCGGAGTCGTGGCCCGCTCCCGACACCGCGCCGCAATCGAGCTCGCACGCGGCCCGGTCCCCGCCGAACAGCTCGTAGAAGGCGTCATTGCAGGCCGCCTCGAGCAGCGTGCAGTACGACGCGCAGTTGCCCGTGGTCGTGGCGTCGCTGTCGGTCCCGCAATGGCCGTCGCCGCCCGGCCCAGCGTGCCCGCAGTGGGTGTCCGGAGCCAGCATGGCGCTGTAGGCGTGGTACTGGCGGCAGCCCACGGTGTTCTCGGTCCGGTGCTCCGTGCCGCCGGGCGGGAGCGCCGCACAGACGGCGAGGCACTGCTCGGTGGACTCGTAGACGGCCAGGTCGCCCTCGCACGAGATCATGACGACCTGGCAGTAGCCCTCGCAGGTCGGCTCCGTCCCTGCCGGCTCGGCGCACGGCTCCACCGGCATCAGGCTCGCATGAACGCAGTGCTCGTCGGGGTCGACCGTCGCGGAGCTCACGTGCACGAGGCGGCACTGCAGCGTGTCACCCTCGTGGTTTGCGATGACGTCAAACCCCTCGGCGTCCGGGAGCCCCGCGCACTTGGCGATGCACGCCTCGTGCGTGTCGAGCTCGGGCGAGCACGCCGCCGCCTGCAGCGTGCAGTAGCTCTCGCAGTTGCTCCCGCAGACCCCGTCGCCGCCCGGGCCCGCCGCCGGACAGTGCGCCGCGGGCTCGCCGGTGAGCCCCGCCAGACCCGCCTGGCGGGCGCGGCAGGCGAGCGTGTTGTCCACCGGCTCCAGGGGATCGCCCGGCGGGAGCGCCGCGCACACGCCGTGGCAGGTGTCCAGCGTGGAGTAGGCCTGGTGCTCGCCCGTGCAGTTCGCCATCACGTCGGCGCAGTACGACGCGCACGCCTCGCTCACGGGGGTAGGCTCCACCTGCTCCTCGGGTGGAACGTAGGTGCGGTCCTCGATGCCGGCGATGGCGTGGCAGCCGAGCCAGCCGACGAGCGCCGGCGGGGTGAGCAGGACGAGCGACAGGAGCCCGATCATGCGCCTCATTCGAAGGTCCCTCCGACGCGCAGCCCGACGTTGCGCGCGTCCACGATCGGCCCCACCTGAACGCGCGACGACTGCGTCGGCGCCACGACGAACGCCAGCACGGCGCCGCCGACGACCGCGGCCGCCCCGAGCCCGAACGCGATGTTCGAGACGGTGGCGGCGCTGCTGGCCTCCTCGGTCAGCGTGACGCCGCGCGGATCCTCGCACGTGCTGCCGCCCTTGCAGTAGCCCTCCGCGTCGCCGTTCTTCGAGATGGCCTTCACGCCGAAGAACGTCCCGACGCCGAGCCCGACGACGCCCGCGCCGCCCACGACGAGGCCGATCAGGCGCATCGTGTCGCCCGACGACCCCGCCGCCGGGGCCGGCGCCGGTGCCGCCGGCGCGCCGCGCGCGGGCGGCGGCGCAGGGCCACCCGCCTCGCTGGGCGGCGGCTCGACCGGCGTGGGTGGCGGTCCCTCGACCCGCTTGAGCGGCGGCACATCGACGTTCGCCGCGGCCTTGTTGCTCCCCAGCTTCACGGTCGTCGTCCAGGCCTCATGCCCCGGCGCGCTCGCCTCGATCGTGATCTCGCCCGGATCCACCGGGATCGCGATGCCGAAGACCGCCTGTTCGACGGGCTTTCCGGAGGAGCGCACCGAGAACCCCTGGATTGACGTGTTCTCCGGCGCGACGCTGATGCTCAGCTTGGACAGGCTCGGCTCCAGCCGGGCCGCCCTCGCCTGCGCCTTGCGGGCGCGATCGGCCTGCCCTGCGGCCTTCGACTCCGACGCGGCCTGGCGGAACGTGGCCCAGGCGCTCGCCGTGCGGCCTGTGTTCTCGTAGCACTCGGCCAGGTAGAGGAGCGTGCCGATCCCCGGGTCGATGCGGTGGCTCTGCTCCAGCCTCGGGCACGCCTCCGCGCTGCGCCCCTCCTTCATCAGATCGAGCGCCGCGTCGAAGAGCGCCTCCGCCGTTGCCTTCTCGGAGGCGCTCGGCTCCGCCCGCGCGGGGAGCGCCCCGGAGATCAACGCCGCGCACAGACCCAGGCAGGCGGGGAGTGCGATGCTTCGCTGATGCCATCTCATTCGTCCTGTACTCTCCTCCAAGCTGTCCGTGACAGGGCCCGAGGGCCGCTGTCCGGTGGACGCGGGCGCCGCGCTCAGCGCCGCCCGCCGAAGTCGCTGATCTCGTTGCTCCGACGCGGCTCCGGGCGCGCTCCCGGGTCTGGCTTCGGGCGCTCGGCGGGCCGGGTCACGGCGCTCGCCGGCGGGGCGGCGGGAGGCGCAGGCGGGCTGGAGGACGCCGCCGGCGGTGGCGCGGCCAGGCCGCCGCTGGCAGGCGCGGGCGGCGCCGGCGCGGGGGCCGCCTCGGGCGCGGCGGCGCTCGCGGCGCCGGGAGCGGCTTCGCGCGCTGGCTCCGGCGCTTCACGCGCTGGCTCCGGCGCTTCGCGCGCCTGCTCCGGCGCTGCGGTCTCCGGCGGCAGCGTCGCCGCGGGCGCGGGGGCCTGTGCGTCGTCGGCTGTACCCCCGGAGCGCAGGAAGAGCACCGCGCCGAGCGAGATCGCGGCGCCGGCGGCGAGGGCGGCGACGGACGCGAGGGCCAGGCCAACGAACGCGCTCTTGCGCCCTGCTTGCAGCGGCTGGCCCGCCTGGCTCCACGAGCTCACCGTGGGACCCATCTCCACGGACGCCGCGTGGGACGGCCCGCCGTGCGGCACCGACAGGCGCGCCCCGGGCTGCGCGCCTCCGGTCAGCGCGCCGGGCGGGCCGAACGGCGCGCCGGGTGGGCCGAACGTCACGCCGGGCTGGCTGAGCCGCGGCAGCCCGGTGTCCGAGAGCCCGAGCACGCGGCGCGCGCGCTCGACGTGCACGTGGCCCCCGGCTGGACCGAACCCGAGGAGCGCATACGCCAGATCACCGACGTTCCTCCACCGGTGCTCGAGTTCCTTGGCGAGGCAGTGCATCACCACCGTATCCAGCTCGCGCGGGATGTCGGGGCGGAGCTGAGCCATCGTGGGGGGCACCTCGTGGAGCAGGGACGCGAAGAGCTGCGGCACGGAGTCGCCGTTGTAGGGAGTCCGCCCGGTCAGCATCTCGTACACGATGACGCCGAGAGCCCAGATGTCGGTGCGCGCGTCCACGTCCTTGGCACAGCGCACCTGCTCCGGGGACATGTAGAGCGGTGACCCGAGGAGGGACGCTGTCTTGGTCAGGGCCAGCTCGTCGCGCGAGCCGCCGAGCAGCGATTTGGAGATACCGAAGTCGAGGACCTTGAGGATCCGCCCGCCGTCGGGCCGGCGCGCGAGGAACAGGTTGGCCGGCTTGAGATCGCGGTGCACGATGCCCGCGGCGTGCGCCTCGGCCATGACCTCGATCGCCTGGAGGATGTACGCGACCGCCTCCACCACGGGCAGCGGACCTCGCCCGCGGATCTCCTCGGAGAGGTTGTTCCCGTCCAGGAACTCCATCACCATGTAGGGCATTCCGTCCTGCAGCGAACCGACATCCAGGACGCGCGCCACGTGCTCGCTCTTGATCCTGGCCAGCGCGCGCGCCTCGCGCCGGAACCGCTCCGCCGGGTCGCCGCCCTCGACGCCGGGCGCATGCAGGAACTTCATCGCGACGCGCTGATCGAGCTCTATGTGCCACGCGGCGACGATCGTGCCCATCGCGCCTGCACCAACGACCTGCTCCACGCGGTATTTGCCCGCCAGCACATCACCCACCGCAACGGGAGCCGCCGCCATGGGCTCTAGGCTAGCCGAGATCCGGGGGATCACATACTTCGGAGAGCCGCATTGGGCGCGCAGGACGCAAAATCCCTGTGAATTACTCCAACCGGGTGAAGCTGTGTGCCCGAACACGTCTTGGGCGGCTCGATGCTCGGTGCCCGCGGCGGCGAGGCGCTCACGGGCGCTCCAGCGCGACGCCCTCGACGCAGCGCCAGCGCTCGGTCGGCCCATCCACGGCCCACAGCTCGAGCCGCTCTGCCCACCACGCGTCGTTTCCGAGCGCCAGCACCCGCGGATCTGCGGCGAGGGCCCGGCGGCGGCCTTCCGGCAGGTCGCCGTAGACGAGGCTCACATGCGGGCGAAAGGGGCTCTCGCCGGCGCCGAGCGCGGCCTGGGCGGCGCGGCGCAGCGCAGCGAGCGGCTCGGTGGGCGCGACGTCGAGGAACACGCACTTGTGCCGGGAGGTGCCGGTGGCGGGGCCCTGCATCCGGAGCTCCACGGGGCCGAGCGCGTCCTCGAGCCTGCGGAGCTGCGCGGCCAGCGCGCTGCCGTCGCCGCGCAGCCCGCCGACCAGGGTGAGGTGCGGCGCGAACTCCGGCCCTCCGGTCTCCCGGGCCAGCGCCTCGATGAGCTCCGCGAGCCACGCCCGCGGCGCGCCGCCGGGGACGAGCCACAGAGCGAACGCCTTGTCCTGCGCCATCGCCGACTCCCTTGCGCTGCCGGGCCTCCGGGGGCAAGCCGGGCGTGCTGGGGTGAGAGAGGACGAAGAGACGATGATGAAGAGACGTAGATGAGATCGTGCTCGGCGAGCGCCTCGCCGAGCACGACGCGTACGTCACGCCCGCGCCGCGAGGTGCCGCTCGATGTGGCCGATCGCCGTCGCCACGCCGTCCTCGCCGCGGATCTTGCGGCCGAGCTCCTCGGCGCGCTGCTGCATGCCGGGGTCGGTC
This sequence comes from Sorangium sp. So ce887, assembly GCF_051521455.1. Lineage (NCBI taxonomy): Bacteria > Pseudomonadati > Myxococcota > Polyangiales > Polyangiaceae > Sorangium > Sorangium sp. So ce887. The sequence goes on from NZ_CP150354.1 coordinate 2,534,420, forward strand.
GCGGCGGCGTGGATCGCGGTCGCGAGCGACTCGGCGGTGAGGCGCGGCCGCGGGATGGCGCGCGGGCCGACGCCGAGCTCCTCGACGCGCCGCCCCCAGAAGAGCTGGTCCCCGAGGTGCGGGACGACCACCGAGGGCCGCCCGGCGCGCAGGCACGCGGCCACGGTGCCGGCGCCCCCGTGGATCACCGCGGCGGCCACGCGCGGATAGAGCCAGTCGTGCGGCACGGCGTCGATCCGCAGCATCGAGTCGGGCAGCGCTGTGTCGCCGAGCCCGGCCCAGCCCGAGAGCAGGACCGCGCGCCGGCCGCTCCGCACGACCGCGTCGACGAGGAGCCGGGTGGTGGCGCCGGGATCGTGGGACGTCATGCTGCCGAAGCCGAGGGCGACCGGCGGCTCGCCCGCCGCGAGGAACCGCTCGAGCGCCTCGGGCGGCCGGTATCCTCCGCCCTCGTCGAGGAACCAGTAGCCCGTCGTGTGGAAGCTCGGCGGCCAGTCCGGGGGGTGCGGGACGACGTGGGCGCTGTAGCCGTGGACGACCAGCATGCGGCGCAGCGCGGCCAGGTACCCCCGCCGGTCCTGCGGCGGCAGGCCGAGCTGCTTGCGCACGCGGTTGGTCACGCCGCCGTACCAGCGCCACACCGTCGGCTCGATCAGGAGCTTGCCGACGAAGAGGTTGAGCAGGCTGTCGCGGCGCGGGACGGGGGCGACGACCGCGGTCGGCCCGTGGCGCGTGGCCAGGATCGAGGGCTGGAGCGGCATGCTGATCTGCACCGCGCCGGACGCCTCGGCGATCGACGCCGCGTACGAGTCCGAGGTGAAGCTGCTCAGGATGAGCTCGGCGCCCTCGCAGGCGCGCAGGGCGTCCTCGGCCATCGCCGCGCCGAAGCGATCGATGATCTGCTGCAGGATCCGCGGCTGGGCCAGGGGATCGGTGCCGCGCGACACCCACGCCTTGCCGAGGTCGCTCTCCATGATGTCGACCGTGTCGACGCTGGCCGGCGTCGCCGTGAGCCCGTGCGCCTCGATCCAGCCGTGGAAGCTCTTGCCGGCGAGGACGCGGACGGCGTGGCCGCGGGCGGAGAGCGCCTTGCCGAGCGCGATGGCGGGCTGGACGTCGCCCCGGGTCCCCACGGCGAGAACGGTGGTCTTCATCAGGAGCCCGCTCGCCTCAGAGCGCCTTCCAGGACGCCTCGCCCGACGGCAGCCGCGGCGGCTCGATCGACAGGATGTAGTCGACGCGGCGGTTGCGCGGCTCGTCCGTCTGGTCCGCTGTCTTCACGAGCGGCGCCGACTCGCCGAGCCCCTCGAAGGCCACCGGGAGCTTCAGGCCGCGGCCCTTGAACCAGGCGGCGATCGCGCGGGCGCGCCGCCGCGACAGGGCGAGGTTGTGCTCCACGCTGCCCACCGTGTCCGTGTGGCCGGCGATGAACAGGGTGAGCTTGCCGAGCTCGCTCGTCTTCGCGACGATCTCCGAGATCTTCTGGAGGCTCGCCTCCAGCTTGGGCACCTCGGGCGCCCGGATGATGTCGGAGTTGGTCTCGAACTGCACCTCTTCGTGGGGGATGCTCACGTTCCATGGGATGATCGCGACCCCTGCCCAGTAGCCCTGGGTGTCGTGGCCGTACACCTCGATGCGCGCGACGGTCTCGTCGCTCGAGGGCGTCCAGGTCACGGCGAGCGGCGTGCCGGCGGCGGCCCCGCCGAACGGCTTCTCCTCCTCGGCGAGGACGGCGCCCGACTGGCCGACGACCTTGATGCGCACCTTGGCGGCGGCGCGCGACAGCTTGACCTCGATCTGGCGGCCCTTGAGGTCCACCTTGGACCGGTCGATCGTCACCTCCAGCGCTGGCGGCCTGGCCTGGGTGCCCTGCGCTGGCGAGGGCGCGGGGGCCGGGCCGTCGCCCCGCGCGGCGGCGGGGGCGAGCAGGGAAGCGGCGAGGAGCAGGGTCGGGACATGGCGCATGGGGGTCCCATCTCGGAGGGTGAGGGAAGTGAGGGAAGACGGGCCGAGTATACCATCGGGACGGGGGCGCCACGCCGGCGGGTGTCGGGCGCGCCGGGCGTTTTCTCCCGGGCTCCTCGGGCGCGCCGGCCTGCGCCCGCTCGCCGCCGCTGCGTTCGGTGTGCTGCCCTGCGCCGCGCTGGCGCGACAGTGGCGGTGGCCGTCGCCATCCCGTAGTGTCCGCGGGCGTCGACAGGCCCTCCGGCGAGGGCTCTCCGGCGTTCCAGCATCCATGGCAGTCACCATTTTCGACCTCTTCAAGATCGGCATCGGGCCGAGCAGCTCGCACACGGTCGGGCCGATGCGCGCGGCGCGCATGTTCGCGGTGGATCTCGATGCGTCGGGGCTGCTCGGCCGCACCGCGGCGGTCCGGGTGGAGCTGTTCGGCTCGCTCGGCGCCACGGGCCGCGGCCACGGCAGCGACAAGGCCGTGATCCTCGGGCTCATGGGCGAGACGCCGGACGGCGTGGATGTCGAGCGTGCGGGCGAGATCGTCGAGGGCGTGCGGCAGAGCGGCCGGCTGTCGCTGCTCGCCCGGCACGAGATCGGCTTCGAGGTGAAGGGGCATCTGGCCTTCCTGCACCGCAGCTTGCCATTTCATCCGAACGGCATGCGCTTCACGGCGCTGGACCAGGGCGGCGAACCGCTGCGCGCGCGCGTGTATTACTCGGTGGGCGGCGGCTTCGTGGTGAACGAGGCCGCGGCGAAGGGGGAGAGTCCGATCGAGCAGGACGCGACGCCGCTCCCGTATCCGTTTCACAGCGCCGCGGAGCTGCTCGCGGCGTGCGCGGCGGGCGGTCTGTCGATCAGCCAGATCATGCTGGAGAACGAGAAGGTCTTCCGTCCCGAGGCGGAGATCCGGGCGGGGCTCCTGCGGATCTGGGGGGTGATGCAGGAGTGCGTGCGGCGCGGCTTCCGGGCAGAGGGCGTGTTGCCGGGCGGCCTCAAGGTGACGCGCCGCGCGCCGGCCCTGTATCGCAAGCTCATCGAGAGCCCCGAGGCGGGCCTGCGGGATCCGCTGACGGCGATGGACTGGGTGAGCCTCTACGCCCTCGCGGTGAGCGAGGAGAACGCCGCCGGTGGCCGCGTCGTGACGGCGCCGACCAACGGCGCGGCGGGGATCATCCCGGCGGTCCTGCACTATTACCGGCGCTTCGTGCCGACGTCGACGGACGAGGGGGTCGTCCGGTTCCTGCTGACGGCGGGCGCGATCGGCCTTCTCTACAAGGAGAACGCGTCGATCAGCGGAGCGGAGGTGGGGTGTCAGGGCGAGGTGGGCTCCGCGTGCTCGATGGCCGCTGGCGCGCTGGCCGAGGGGCTGGGCGGCACCCCGGCGCAGGCGGAGAACGCGGCCGAGATCGCGATGGAGCACAACCTCGGGCTCACGTGCGATCCGGTGGGCGGGCTCGTCCAGGTGCCGTGCATCGAGCGCAATGCGATGGCCGCGATCAAGGCGATCAGCGCTGCGCGCCTGGCGCTGCACGGCGACGGCGCGCACTTCGTGAGCCTGGACAAGGTGATCAAGACGATGCGCGACACGGGCGCGGACATGGAGTCGAAGTACAAGGAGACGTCGCGCGGCGGCCTCGCGGTGAACGTGGTCGAGGTTCCGCTGGAGGTCGGGGTCCATCTGCCGGAGTGCTAGGCCCACTATCTCCACATGATGGACACCGTGGACACCGCGCTCAGCTTCGGCATCGACGCCGACGAGGTGGAGATGGACGCCGATCCCTGGGGCGCCGACGCGCTGTGGCGGCCGGACGATCGGGAGGCCAAGAGCTTCCTCGGCTTCGTCAACGCCTGGGTTCGGCTGACGGCGGTGCTCAACGAGATGTCGCGCAGCATGGGCCAGCACGACTTCTACCCGTTCGTGCTGCCGCGCGTCGCCGTGGCGAAGCTGCAGTTCATTCACCTCGTGGTGAGCGGAGCCCCTGCCCCGGCGGTCGCCGCCGCCCCGCGCGCCGCTCCCCCCGCGCCTTCGGCCACGTGAAGGCCGCGCCGCGCTCGGCGTCGGAGAGGATTGAACAGTCGAGGCGCCAAGGACGCCAAGAGGAGCGATTTTCACGTGTCTCTTGGCGTCCTTTCTGTTCACTTTCGCTGTGTCCGGTACGGCCGAGCGCCGCGCTGTCTAGTAGAAGTCCGGGTGGACGCAGACGTCGACCAAGTTGGTCGCATAGCCGAAGTGAGAGCCGACGTTCGCCTTGCACTTCAGGAAGCCGCGACAGGTCGCGTGATTGCTGGAATCGCAGTCGCCGTCCCCGAGCCCGCAAGGCTCGTCCACCGTGCACCGGCCGGAGGTATCATCCTTGTCGTTGTTGAACACCATCGTCCCAGGCATCCGCGGCAGATCGCACACGTCGGTCGTGTCGCTCTCGCCGATCGCGTACCCGATGTTCGGACGACACACGAGGTCGCCCTGGCAATCGGCATGGGTGTCGCAGTCCCCTTCGTAAATCTGACAGCCGCCGATCGAATCGCAGTATCCGCTCGTGCTGCTCGACTGGCGGCTGGTCGACTCGACGCACAGGTCGTAGTCGTCAGGCAGGCCCACGAGGGCTCCGTTGTTGTTGCCGCAGACAAGCCCGGTTTGGCAATCGCTGTTCGAATCGCAGTCGCCCTCTCCGGCGCCGCACTTGCACCCGGGGGTGCAGAAGGCGGGGTCAGGCTCGCTGGTGTCGAACGCCCCACACGCGAACGCGTCCATGAGCCATGCATTGAAGCCAGAAGGGTGATTCGCGCTGCCGCTGGTCAGCGAGAGAATCCCCTCGAGCACCCACGTGCCGCCCGATTGAGCCTCCCGCCAGATGGGGCTGCCAGAGTCACCGCCTTCCACATCGATATCCACCGTAATCCGCGTGGAATAGGTAGGATCCGGCACGGCCTCCCCCCCCGTGGCGAACGCGAACGTCCAGCCCCCGTTCATCCTCGCGCTCTCCTGGAACACGTCCCGGGTTCCCCTGGTGGATGAGAGGCTCATCGGAGGGCCGTTCAGGTCCACGGTGCTCGCGAGGTGAGCGAGCACGATATCGACCTTCCCGTGGTTCCCGACGCTGCCGAGGTTCGATTCGGCGATCGGGTGCCAGTAGATCTTGTCCACGCTCGCGGTGAGGCCGGTGGTCGATACCACCGAGTAGACGGTCGGATCCGTGTCCGAGACGCAGTGCTGGTTCGTCAGGACCCAGGTTGAATCGCCCCCCGAGCCCAAGGCGTCCGGTAGGAACACGGCGGAGCAAATGGACGAGCCGCTCCTCCTCCAGCGACCGACGAGGCCCGTGACAGTCCCAGCGGTGGCGCTCGTCAGCGCCGACTCCGCCGTCCGAAGCTCCTCCCCTCCTACGGCGTCCGATACCGCGCTCTCCGGAGCATCGGCGACACAGCCAACGAGCGCCGCTGCGATCATTGCGAAAGGAAACCTTGCGATCTTCTTCATTCCCAGCGCCTCACCGCCGTCCCTCGACGAGACGGCATCAGATAGATGACCACATGCCTTCTCCTCGGCATGCAGCCGGACGGTGCGCCGCCCGCATCACGGCCCAACGTGACCAGCCGAACGCCGGCACGTCGCGCAGCAACCGCCAAGCAACGCCCATACCAGGCGAATCTACGCCGAGGTCCGCCCGTTTACCAGCCTTCCGGGCGAGATCATCGATGCGCCCCATCGCAGCGCACCCGGCGCAAAGCGCGCCGAAGGCGGGGCAATTCCGGTGCCGCGCCCCCCGGTGAGCTTCGTTGTGTTCGTCGTTCAGCGAGGCGGGAGCGCGACGCAACTCCGGCGCCCGCCGCGATCGCCGGCGGAGCGCGAGGCCGGCATGGATCCCGTCACGGGACGTCCATCAGCGACAGGTTGACCGCGTCGTTGACCTCTTCCGCGCGGATAGAGCCGAACATCGCGTCGAAATCGTCCCAGTATAGCATCTGGTCCTCGTCGATCCCCAGGTGATCGTAGCTCGGGAGCCCGTGGTTCGTGAGCAGGATGATCATCAGGTCGCGCGCCGGATCGGGGTCGATGACGAGGAGCGTCCCCGCGCCGCCGGTCTTGCTATAGGCGACGGTCGACGTGTGATCGCCGCCGGGCCACGCGCCCGGATCGTACATCTCCAACCCGTACCCCTTGCCCGAATAGAACAGGTTCCGCGCGAACGTCGCGGCCGGCGCCGGGAGCCCGAGCTTCCCGGTCTGCACCGTCATCATGCGCTCCACCCAGGACCGCGACATCACCCGCTCGGCAGGACAGAGGGAGAGGATAGGGTTGCAGAGCAAGTCGAGGCCCCGGACGTGTACGCCCCGGTTCAGGAGCATCTGCGCGAACTTCGCCAGATCCTCCGCCGTCGAGAACAGGCCGTCACACCCGGTGAGGTGCCCATGCTCGGCCGTGCCCGTGTTCTCCTCGATGTCGTAGTCGGTCTCGTCCTGGACCTCGCCCCGCAGATAGCGCCCGCGCGCGCTCGACCAGGCCGTGCCGACGAAGCGATAGCTCTTCGCCGGCATGTGGAGCATCGGCCGGTACGACGTGCTCGACATGTCCAGCGGATCGAAGATGTAGGTCTTCATCAGGCTCTGCAGCGAGCCCCCGCCGACCTTCTCCAGCACATGGCCGAGGATGCGATACCGGCGTCACCGAGCGCCTTGCGGCGCAGAACGGTGCTTTTCCAGTACGGTGGCCCGCGGTTGGGAGAGCGTGCTGGAACATCGGTCGGCTCGCCGAGCGCGCAGAGGAAGCGGACGATGTTCCGGGGCTCGGTCACCAGGGCGACGAGCTTCATCCGCCCCTTGCAAGTTGGGCCCTCGAGGACATCGATCGCACATGTGCGGCGCAAGAGCTCGGCGCGGTTTGTCGACCGCCCGATTGCCGCCACGCTTGCGTTTCGGAGCGGCGTCATCGTCCGCCTTCGTAGACTCTTCTGGCTTCGCAGGGCGCGGTCCGATGCGCTTGCGCCATGGACTTGCCGAGGCGAGCACGCCCGCGTACTTGACGGTGTGAAAGCGTGGCGGCGGGACGCTGGCCGCGAGGCGGCACAGGAGCGAGAGCGGATCCATGTCCACCGCGACAGTCCCGTCAGCGAAGGCGCGCTTGAGCGAGAGCCGCACCAGGCCGTCCTGCTGCGGCTCGACGCGCTCGTTTGCGATCGGGGGTCGCAGCACGTAGCGCAGCAGCGCCTCCCTCGCCGCGGCATGGTGCGCACCGGCGCGCGTCGCTGCGTGCAAGGTGAAGCCATCGAGCGCAGCGCACAGCGGCTTGTCGTAAGCGAGCGCGCTCGGACAATACGACGAGAGCCCGCGGAGCCATTGCGGGCCGGCGGGCGGCTCTCGTCCCGAGACGGTGGAGGCACAGAGCGCGGCCTCGGGCTCGTTGTCCTCCTCGACGTCGTGCTCGATCTCGCGATGCCCGTGCCGCCGGAGGTAACGGAGCATCCGCCCGACGGCGTGCTCCAGGACCTGATCGACCTCGCCCGTTCGCAGGTGACCGAGTTCGTTCCACACGAGCCGCTCTCCCTGGAAAATGACGCTATATCAACAGCTTATCCATGCATCGACGATGAGGCAGCCTTCACTCCACAGCCTGCGGGGGTATAAATTTGACGCCCGACTGCGCCGGGACGATGCTCCGGTGCTGGCATGAAGCATTGGAACCGGTACGCCCAATGGCTGCTGCTCGCAGCCCTGACCATCCCTGTTCCCGCCTGCGGGGACGACTCCACAGATCCCCCGGCTGACCCAACGGGGGCGGGCGGGTCGGGCGGCGGCGCCACGACGGGGACCGGCGGCGGGGGCGGCTCCGGCGCGGGCACGACCACCGGCGGGGGCGAGGGCGGCGCGGGCGCGGGCACGACCACGGTCGGCGGCGGCGGCGAGGGCGGCTCGGGCGCGGGCACGACCACGGGCACCGGCGGCGGCGGCGAGGGCGGCTCGACCGCCGGCACCGGCGGCGGCGGCGGCGAGGGCGGCTCGGGCGCGGGCGCGACCGCCGGCACCGGCGGCGGCGGCGGCGAGGGCGGCTCGGGCGCGGGCACGACCGCCGGCACCGGCGGCGGCGGCGGCGAGGGCGGCTCGGGCGCCGGCACGACCACGGGCACCGGCGGCGGCGGCGGCGAGGGCGGCTCGGGCGCGGGCACGACCACGGGCACCGGCGGTGGCGGCGGCGCGGGCGGCGAGACCGCGTCGGTCGAATGGCCGATGGTGACGAGCGAGATCCCGCTCGACCCCGAGATCGAGGACGCCGTCACCGAGTTGCTCGCGCAGATGAGCGCGGCGCAGAAGGTCGGCCAGATGGTCCAGCCCGAGATCCTGGCGATCACGCCGGACCAGGTCCGGGAGTATCACATCGGTTCGGTGCTGAACGGCGGCGGCTCCTGGCCGGGCGGCTCCAAGCACGCGGCCGTGGCCGACTGGGTCACCCTCGCGGACGCCTATTACACGGCCTCCACCGACACGAGCGGCGCGCCCGGCGAGCACCTCGGCATCCCCGTCATCTGGGGCGTGGACGCGGTGCACGGCCACAACAACGTGATCGGCGCGACGCTGTTCCCCCAGAACATCGGGCTCGGCGCCATGAACGATCCCGATCTCATCGAGGAGATCGGCGCCATCACCGCCACCGAGGTCGCCGTCACCGGGCTCGACTGGGCCTTCGCCCCCACGCTCGCCGTGGTGCGGGACGACCGGTGGGGCCGCTCCTACGAGGGCTACTCCGAGGATCCGGAGATCGTGAAGAGCTACGCGGGCCGGATGGTCCGGGGCCTGCAGGGCCGGCCGGCGGACACCGCGGACCTGTTCGGCGGCACGCACGTGGTCGCGACCGCCAAGCACTTCATGGGCGACGGCGGGACCGAGCAGGGCAAGGACCAGGGCAACACCATCTGCTCCGAGGAGGATCTGCGCGACATCCACGCCCAGGGCTACCTCTCCGCGCTCGAGGCGGGCGCGCAGACCGTGATGGCGTCGTTCAGCAGCTGGAACGGCGACAAGATGCACGGCCATCAGTACCTGCTCACCGACATCCTCAAGGGCCAGCTCGGCTTCACCGGCTTCGTCGTCGGCGACTGGAACGGGCACGGCCAGCTCCCGGGTTGTAACAACGCGCAGTGCGCCGCGGCGATCAACGCCGGGGTGGACATGATCATGGTGCCCAACGACTGGATGGCGTTCATCGAGAACACCATCGCCCAGGTGCAGAGCGGCGAGATCCCGATGGCCCGCATCGACGACGCGGTGACCCGGATCCTGCGCGTGAAGATGCGGGCCGGCCTCTTCGGCCCCAGGGCGAACAAGGGCGCCCCCTCGACCCGGTCGGTCGCCGGCGACGCCACGCTCCTCGCCGCGCCGGAGCACCGGGCCGTGGCGCGCGAGGCCGTGCGCAAGTCGCTCGTCCTGCTCAAGAACAAGGGCGGCGTCCTGCCGCTCAGCAAGTCGATGGACGTCCTCGTGGCCGGCAAGACCGCGGACAACATCCAGAACCAGTCCGGCGGCTGGACGCTGACCTGGCAGGGCACCGGCAACACCAACGCCGATTTCCCGAACGCGCAGTCCATCTACACCGGCGTCAACGAGACGATCACGGGCGCCGGGATGAACGGCACCGCGACCCTGAGCCCCGACGGCACCGCCGCGGCCGACACCTTCGACGCCGCGATCGTGGTCATCGGCGAGACGCCCTACGCCGAGGGCCAGGGCGACATCGGCAAGTTCGAGACGCTCGAGCACGCCAACGTCCACCCCGAGGACCTCGCCGTCATCGACACCATCCGCGCCCAGGCGCCGAATGTGCCCATCGTGACGGTGTTCGTGTCGGGCCGCCCGCTCCACACCAACAAGGAGATCAACCGGTCGGACGCGTTCGTGGCGGCCTGGCTGCCGGGCAGCGAGGGCGGCGGCGTCGCCGACGTGCTCTTCGGCGATCACGAGTTCCAGGGCAAGCTGTCGTTCTCGTGGCCCTCGGCCGACTGCCAGACGCCCATCAACAAGGGAGACGGCGAGCAGCCGCTCTTCCCGTATGGCTATGGCCTCATGACCGCCGACGCCGACGTGCTCGGCGACGATCTGCCCGAGGTCTCCACGGGCCACGGCTGCGCGGCCCCGGACCCGGGGATGGCCGGCACCACGAACGAGCCGCTCGAGATCTTCGTGGATGGCGAGGAGAAGGGCGATTACGTGCTGCGCATCGGCGGCCCCTCGAACTGGGGCGGCATTGACGTGGGCATGGGGGCCACCCTGCCCGGCGGCGAGGTCAGCGTGAGCACGGTCGACGGCGAGATCCAGGGCAGCGCCAAGCAGGTGACCTGGAGCGCGACGGGCCAGATCTACGCGCAGGTCTCGGCGGGCGCGCCCGGGGTCGATCTGTCGCCCTACTACAACTCGGAGACCTCGATCGTCTTCCGGGCGCGCGTCGATGCTCCGCCCCTCAGCACGCTGGTCACGCTGTCGGCCCACTGCGTGTATCCCTGCTTCGGCGACATCAACATCGCCGACACGCTGACCTCCATCGCGGACGGGCAGTGGCACGAGGTCTCCGTCCCGCTGAAGTGCCTGACGGACAACGGGCTCGACATCACCAACGTCAACACGCCCTTCCTCATCTACTCGGATTCGCCGATGGACATGGCGATCGAGGACGTCCGCTGGGAGCCCTTCACCGCCGGCCCCACGCCGACCTGCACGTTCTGAGCCCCTCTCACCGGGACCGGTGGGCGCACTCGGGGGTGCAGATGAGAAGCGGTTTCCGGAGCGATCGATCGCTCGAAGGGAGTGTGGACGTGAAAATCGGCGTCGTCGGCACAGGACACGTGGGACGTACGTTCGGCCTGCTCTGGGCGTCCAGAAGCGGGATGCTCCCGCGCAACGAAGCGCGATGGCTCACTTGTCCTCACCGCTCCAGTTTCTGACTTCTTGGTCGAAATTCTTGTTCACCTCTCGGGCATATTGCAATAGATGCTCTCTGTTGAATTCAGCCATGTAATTTATGTAATCCCACGAGGTCATGCCGTCGGTTCTTTGAACGAACACGTTGAGCGGCAGCTTCAACTGCGCCGCGATCGCCTTGTAGATGCGCACCGCGCCCCTCTCGAGCAGCTCCATGTTGACCGCGTGCTGTAGACCATCCGGGCGCCCCTTGTGCTGCGGGGGGTGCTCTCGCAGAGCTCTGAACTTCGCGCGATTCGCCATGTTCCAGAGCTCCTGGACGATGTCGTAGAGGATATCGGTAGGTGAGCCGTCGGCGACGCAAATGTTGATGTTCGTTCCGAGTGTCTGCGTGGGCCCGTCGGAGAATTTGATGCCATATCCACCATAGGGACACGCGCTATCGGCCTCTTTATGGAGGTCCTTTCCCTCCTCGGTGCGCAGCATCGATTCGTACAGCTCGTGGCTTCTCTGAGGACCTGAGTCTTCCATGGGCTGGACCGTCCCCGACGTGCGGAGCGTGCGCCCCGGCACCCTCGCCGGATGCAGCGCCTTTGGCTGCACCACCGTCGCCGGATGCGGCGGCAAGGCCTTCGGCTGCATCGCCGTCGCCGGATGCGGCGGTAAGGCCTTCGGCTGCATCGCCGTCGCGGGGTGCGGCGGCAAAGCCATCGGCTGCGCCAGCGTCGCGGGGTGCGGCGGCCGCGATGGCGAGCCGTCGTGGTTCAGCCGATCCCAGGGTGAGGATTTCATCGTCCCGGCCGCATGCTCGCGCCGCCGGGACGACGTGGCCTAGTTTCGTGGACCGGCGACGCCATCGCTGTTGCTGCAATTGTTCAAATCGCGCGCTGCTTTTTTGCGCTCGGCGGCACGGCGCACCACCGTGCGCCGGTGTCCAAGTGTATATGTTCCGCACCATGCGCGCGCGTTCCTTGGCCGAGTCTTTCGCACTGCTCACGCTGACGGCGACCCTCGCCGCCGGTTGCTCTGGATCGTCGGACGACGGAGACCCCGGCGGTGCGGCGGGATCCGGCGGGCAGCCGGGCGCGAACGGCTCGGCGGGCAGCGGCGCGGGCGGGAGCGGCGCGGGCGGGAGCGGCGCCTCGACCACGGTCGGCACCGGCGGAACCAGCGGCGGCACCGGCGGTGCGGGCGGCAGCAGCGGCACCACGGCAGGCGTGGGCGGCGGCGGCGCGGGAGGCAGCGGCGACGCGGGAGGCAGCGCCGGCACGGGCGGCACCACGAACCCGGGCTCCGAGCTCGGCACCGGCACCATGGAAGGCTCCGGCAACTCGAGCGAGCGGTACGAAACGGGCCTCGTCTCGCGCGACGACACGCCGTACGTGCTCATCACCAACGGCTGGGGCCCCGGCTTCGGCAGCCACACCGTCTCGTGGGAGGGCACGTCGTTCACGGTCGAGAGCATGAGCGGCACGGCCGGCTCCATGGGGCAGCCCGCCTCGTACCCGACCGTCTTTTGCGGCCGCTACTCGGTGAGGGAGGTGCCAGACTGCGGCTTGCCGGCGCCGAGCGCATCCATCACGAGCCTGCGCACCGGCTGGCGCTGGGCCAAAAATGGCAATGAGGGCGAGTACAACGCCGCGTACGACATCTGGATGGGCAACGGCACGCAGCTCCGCGGCTACCTCATGGTGTGGCTGCGCGATCCGCCGAGCTATCAGCCCGCCGGGCAGCCGAACTCCGCGCACCAGGGCGTGACGGTCGCGAACGTCCCCGGCACGTGGAACATCTGGAACGGCATGGTGAACGGCCTGCCGATCGTGAACTGGGTGCGCGCCGAAGGGAACGACAGCTACGAGATCGAGTTCGACGTGATGGACTTCGTGCGCGACGCCGAGACGCGCGGCCTCAGCGTGCCCGGCGACACGGTGAACGCGGTCGCCGTCGGGTTCGAGATCTGGGAGGGCCCGATCACGAACCTGAAGAGCGTCGACTTCTACGTTGACGTGAACTGAGCGCGCGCTTCGCGCCTCGAGTCAGGGCGCGCCGACGCACGATCCGGCCGGCAGAACGGGGTTTCCGCTGGAGCACGGGCCCAGCGCTCTGGCCTAGACACCATAGAGGGGGAGGGTGAGCGCCGTCGAGGCCTTCCGGCCCTTGCGACCGGGGAGGCCCGTGCGCGCCAGCCATGGTGCCATCCGGAGCGCTTGATTCCGGAGCCACAGCGCTCGCGATGTGGCGGGGATGAGACTGGCGCCGCCGTCGCTGGCGAGCGACTGGTTCACCTCGACGAACGGCCTGACGACGCGCTCGTAGGAGGCGAAGGCGGCTTCGGGGTCGGAATGGGTAGCCAGCTCCCCGGCCAGGACATAGGCGCCGACCATGGCGATGCTCGTGCCTTGGCCCGACAAGAACGACGGAGCGTGGGCCGCATCTCCCACCAGGGCGACCCTTCCCTTCGACCATCGAGGCATGTGGATCTGGCTGACGACGTCGAAGTAGACATCGGTGGCCTCCTGCAGAGCGGCGATCATCCGCGGGACTTCCCAGCGGGCGCCGGCGAAGACACTGGCGGCCAACCTTCGCTGCGCCTCGATGTCGGCGAACTCCGAGAAGGGGGGCTGGGGACGGGCGAAGGTCAGGAAGGCGTGCAGGCGATCGCTGTCGCCGGCCGCGAACAGCACGGCGGCCTTCCCGGGCGTGTTGCTGACGAACCCCTCGTGAGAGAGCCCGAGGGTGTTGGGGACGGTGAAACCTGCAAAGCAGTACCCGAGATAACGGTGGTACTGCGCCTCGGGCCCGAAGGTGAGCCGGCGTGTGTTCGAATGCAATCCGTCAGCGCCGATGACCCGATCGAAGGAGCGTTGCAGGCCGCTCTGGAAGTGCACATCGACGCCGCCGCCGTGCTCGTTCAAGGCGGCGATGGAGTCGTTGAAGCGGAACTCGACGTCATCTCGGACGGCGTCGTAAAGCACCGTCGTGAGCTCTCCGCGAGGCACCTCCAGATCCCGGCCTTCCTTGCCGCCGGTGAGCGCCTCGGGCCGGATCGACCCGACGAGCGCGCCGTCGCCATCGACGAACGTCAGTTTGCGTGTATCGATGTGCGCGGCTGCGATGCGCGATAGCACGCCCATGCGCTTCACGACGTCGACCGCGGTGCCCCGGATGTCGATGGGGTAGCCGCCGCTGCGCACAGCGGAAGCCTTCTCCACCACCGTGACCTGAAAGCCGTACCTGTGAAGCCAGTACGCGAGCACGGGGCCGGCGATGCTCGCGCCGGAGATCAGGATCTTCTTGTTCCGCGAAGTCGTCATGTGTCCGCCTTCCTTCGGTGTGAGCTCGCAGCGGCGGAGGGCCCGTCCTCGAGAGATCGGCACGACCCGCCCGCTGCCATGAGGCAGGGCAAGCAGCTGCCAACCGCGGTCAACTCGGCCCGGGGAGCTCTGACACGAGCTACACTACACCGTGTAGTGTAGAATGACCAGGGTAAAAGAGGCCGAACTCGGCTATACTTGGAGGTGCATGTCCTCCACCGGCGCACAAAAGGCTCTTCGTGAAGGGTCCGCGCAAAAGCGATCCGCCATTCTCGTGGCGGCCCGGGAGCTGTTCCTGGCCGACGGGTTCGACCGCTCGAGCGTCGATGCTGTCGCCGCTCGCGCCGGTGTCTCCAAGAGGACGGTGTATGACTACTTCGGCGACAAGCAGGCTCTCTTGCTGGCCGTCGTCGAGTCCGCAGGTGAGCTGCTCATGGCGGCGATCCGACGGGCCATCGAGGACAGCTTGACGCACGTCGCGGACCTGCAGGACGCCCTGATCACCTTCTCGGTGCGGATGGTGACCGAGATGCTCGGCTCGGTGGACTACCTCGCCCTCATGCGACTGGTAACGATGGAGTCCGTTCATCTGCCCCAGCTGCGCGGCCGCGACCACTGGATGATGAACGCTCCGGAAGAGGCGATCGCGGAGCGGTTCGCCGAATTTGCGCGTGCAGGGCTGCTCGACGCGCCGAACCCCCGGCTGGCGGCCGATCATTTCATCGCGCTGACCTTCTTGCTCGCCGCCAACGCGTTCGGACCAGCGATCGCCACGGATGACGCCCGCATGCGTGAGCTCCTCGTCGAGGGGGTGCGCGCATTTCTTCGAGCCTACGCACCCGGCCACCCGGCGGCGCGCGACGTCACGGTCGGAGCGTGACATGTCACGCCCTCGGCCGTGACATGTCACGCCCTCGGCCGTGACATGTCACGGTGGCTCGCCCGGCGCAGAGGTCGAGCCCTCGGCCCGACGTGCGCCGCGGTTCGCCCACTTCGGCCGGAGTTGCCGCGTCGGCGCGCTTCGTCGGCATCAATGGATGTCACGCCGGCGAGGGGCGCCGGGCGGCATGCGCCTTGCTGATTGCCCGCTGGCTCGCAACACACACGGGCGGGCGGGGTGGCCGCGCCATCGCCCCGGGGAACGAAGCATCATGATGTCTGCGCCGATACCGATCACGACCCTCAACCTCCTCACGAGGTCCATCTCTGCCGAGGAGCGGTTCGACGAGGCGGTCCTCTGCGCCAACGTGCCGAGCCCGCTGTCCGCGGTCGCGTTTCATCAGGACGTCGAGTGTATCCGGAGGTTCTTCGCCGCGGGATTCCCGGTTCACCTGGCGGTCCACCGCGTGGACAGCGCCGAGCCGGCGCGCCGGGACTACACCGCGCTGCACACCCACGACGGCCCGGAGATCAACCTGATCCTCCCCGACCCCACGGGCCTCGAATACCGCATCGAGCTCGGCTCCAGCGTCCACCACGTCACGACCAGCACCAGCATCTGGATCCCGCCGGGCGTCCCGCACTCCGCGAACGTGGTCAGGGGCTCCGGCTACCTCGTCGCCGTGCGCTTCGATCGCGGGGCTGCGACATGAGATGTGACCTTCCTCGGGACCTCCACGGTGGCGCCGACGCAAGGACGCCAGCCATGACCAGCTCCCGTGTCGCGCAGGCTTACCGGAGAGGTAGCCTCTGGCAGAAGGGGCGCGGCGAGCGCCTCATCGAGCTCGCCGGCGTGCGGCGGGGCGAGCTCGTGCTCGACCTCGGCTGCGGCACAGGCGGCCTCACGCAGCAGCTCGCCGAGCTCGTGGGCCCCGACGGGCGCGTCGTCGGGGTCGATCCGGACGAGGCGCGGATCGCGCTCGCCCGCCACACCGCCGGCGCGCCCAACCTGGAGTTCCACGTGGGGGCGGCCGAGACCCTCGGCGAGGTCGCCCTGGACCGCCCCTTCGATCTCGTCCTCTCGAACTTCGTGTTCCACTGGATCCGCGACAAGCGGGCGGTCCTCGGCCTGATGCGCGGCCTGATCCACCCCGCGGGGCGCATCCTCGTCCAGTGCGTCTCGTCGCTCCCCGTGCTCATCGGGGAGCTCTCGCGGCTCGCGGACCCTTCGGGGGAGAAGATCCTCCGGGACTTCGCCTTCGAGGACGCCGCGGCGATCGCGCACCACGTCGAGGGCGCCGGCCTGCAGCTGAGCCGCCTGGAGGAGCAGCAGGGGACACACGTGTATCCGACGCTCGACGCGCTGCTCACGTGGTGGAAGGCGACGACGCACGACCGGTTCGACCCGCGGGCCATCGAGCCCGCGGCGCTCTCGCGGTTCGCCGAGCAGCACGGCGACGGCGGCGCGTTCCACGTGCGCGAGACGTTCTGCTGGTTCGAGGCGCGGCTCGCCCCGGCGCACGCGTGGGGACGCGGCGGCTGACCGGGTGCCCCCCTCCGGGCGTCGCCGGCGGCGCCCAGCCACTGGCTCGCCACGCTGCTCGACCCCACGTATCGCTCCACCACGCTGCTGCTCTGGGCCGCGTTCGCGCCCAACACGCTCACGCTGTATTCCTACGTGAACCTGCTGCCCACGGTGCTGTCCTTCACGGGCATGAGCACCGCGGAGTCGCTCCAGGGCTTGAAGTTCTTCCACTTCGGCGGCTTCCTCGGCGCGGTGGCCGGGGGCTCGTTCTTCGCGCTCTCTGGATCACCGAGGATGAAGGCAACTCCTGGCAGGCGATCTCCAGCCATCTTCCGCCGATCTACTGCGTCCGGTTCATGGCCTGACACCACGTGTAAATGACGTGCAATCAGCGCGGGTGAACGCCGGAAAGCGCCGGTGTCGGAGATTTGCTTACGTTTTTTTGTAAATAGCGTTTACATGCTTGCCGCGGCCGCCCGCTCATGTGCAGCTTGCTCGGTGGCGCGCCGGTCATGGTCGTCAATCCCGACGACCGTTGCGGTCGCGTCGGGTTGCTTTCTTTCAGCCGTGGCGGCGCTGTGTCCGGGGGACAGCCTCGTGCTCGCGCGGCCTGCAGTGGAGATCAAGAGTCATGACCGACAAGAAGCGAGGAGCACCTCCGTCCAGCTCGGACCGTACCCGTCGCCAGGTGTTGAAGCAAGCCGTGGGCCTCGGCGCGGGCCTGGCCGTCGCGCACCTGCTCGGTGGAGAGGCGTCCGCCGCGCCGCGCATCCGCTCCAGGACCTTCACGACAGACGACGGGGTCGCGCTCAACTACCTGGAGGCGGGCAGAGGCGAGCCGCTGCTCCTGCTGCCGGGGTGGTCCCAGTCGGCGGCGATGTACAGGGAGCAGATCCTCGCCTTCGCGCGGCATTACCACGTCTTCGTGCTCGACTGGCGCGGCCACGGCGAGTCGGAGAAGGTCGACCACGGCTACCGCATGGCGCGCTTCAGCAGGGATCTCTACGAGTTCATCCGCGGGATGAGGCTCAAGCACGTCACCGCCCTCGGACACTCGATGGGGTGCGGCGTGCTCTACAGCTACTGGGACAACTACGGGGGACAGTCCCTGGACCGCTTGATCCTTGTCGACGTGGGCCCGTCGCTGACGGCCTGGCCCGACGGGTCCGCGGAAGAGGCGGCCGAGGCAGGGGCCGTGTTCACCCCGCAATCGCTCTACGACACGGCTGCCGCCCTGCGCGGCCCGCACGGGATCCCCACGACCCAGGGCCTCCTGGCCAGCATGTTCAGCCCCGGCTATCCGGCGGATCAGCTCGCCCTCGTCGTCGAGGAGAACCTGAAGCTCCCGCGCGAGTATGCCGCCAAGCTGCTCGTGGACCAGGCCGCGCAGGACTGGAGGGGCGTGATCCCGCGGATCGACGTGCCCACCCTCGTCATCGGAGGCGAGGTGAGCATCTTCAACCCCATCTCCCAGCAGTGGGTCGCCGACCAGATCCCCGGCGCCGAGCTCATCATCTTCAGCGCCGAGGAGGGGGGCAGCCACTTCATGTGGCTCGAGAACCCCGAAAAGTTCAACGAGGACGTCCTCAACTTCCTCTGTTGAGCCACGCCGCCCCTGAGCAGCCGTCGCGCGGGCCCGCGCGGCGGCGCTGCCAGCGCTCTCCTCGTCGCCGGGTTGCAAGGCGTGGCGTACATACTGGACCACGGAGATGCCGACGATGAGACCTCGGTCGAGAACATACGGTAGGCGACTGTGCGCTGGAGCATGCCTCACGCTGCTGGCAGTGACAGTGGGGTGCGGAGGATACGCAATCGTGGGGGATGACGCGGGCTCGACAGGATCCTCTGCAGGGGACGACGCGGGCTCGACATCATCCTCAGATGCAGGCATGTGGCCAAAGACGGTTACCTTGACGGCGCAGGATATCGGGACCGGTAATTACGTGCGCCTTTTAGATGGCGCCGTGTCTGATGCCGGAGACCTTGGTATCCAATCGTCGAGGGTGATTTCTCTTCGGTCTACTGCGGCCGAGTCAATCTGTGAGAGGGGAACGTCCTATGCGGCGCTGGCGGACATCCCGACCGACGCGGCCGGCTGCTCGAGTTGGACCCCGATCGCATACCTGAGCGGGACAACGATCCATGAGAGTGACGAGTCGTACCGCATCGGACTCGGGTTGCTGGTGTGGGACGCTGAGCATGCCGCGCTCTACCGGCTCCGAGTGCTGGGTGATTCGTATGACGTGACCGTCGGTTCAACAGCCACATTCGAGTACGAGCCGGTGCGTTGACCGTCGCGCTCGGATCCAGGGAACCAGCGTGGCCCGTGTCGTCCTGGAGTTGCTGCCCAAGAGTAGGTTGGGTGCAGGATGACGAAAGACGCCATCCGTGCGCTGTGCGCCGTCGCTCTTGAGTCCTTCAAGGACGTGCTCCCCCCAAGACTCTTTCGCGATGCGCACGACTGGGTTCACCGGTATGGGGAGTGGGGGCTCGCCATGGAGCACGTCATTGACTGGATCGGCGACCTCGATCTTCCTGTCGACCAGGCGCGATTTGACGCCATCGAGCGTGCCATGGCCGCGATGGGCTGGGCTGAGAGCTCAAGGATGAGGTGGCTCCGTGAGTATTTCGCGGCTCAAAACCCTCGGCCGAAAGCGAGATGACCACGTATCTCAGCGCCGCTCCGCCATGGCGCCGCCACCCCTG
Source organism: Sorangium sp. So ce887 (assembly GCF_051521455.1). Classification (NCBI taxonomy): domain Bacteria; kingdom Pseudomonadati; phylum Myxococcota; order Polyangiales; family Polyangiaceae; genus Sorangium; species Sorangium sp. So ce887. The sequence continues at coordinate 2,553,704 of NZ_CP150354.1, forward strand.
AATTGGCTCTCGCCTCGCGTTCTCCCGTCGTTTGATGTCGGCATGGGGTGTGCTCGAGGCCGAGCGTCATGCCGACGCTCGAGCACAACGCCCTCGTCGAGATGTTCCGTGAGCACCCGGAACTCGCGCCCCGCTTGCTCGTGACGCTCTTCCACGTCGAGGTGCCGCCGCACGCCTCGGTCGCGGTTGTCGAGTCGTCGCTCGACCAGCTCCTCCCGGTGGAGTTCCGCGCTGACCTGGTGCTCGAGCTTCGAGACGCGAGCGGCACGCTCGTGCTGGCGATCGTCATCGAGGTCCAGCGCGACGTGGACCCGGACAAGACGTTCTCGTGGCCAGCGTACGTCGCGGGCGTGCGCGCCAGGAAGCGCTGCGGCACGGTCGTCCTCGTGATCGCACCGGACGCCGGCGTGGCTGCCTGGGCGGCGGAGAACATCGACCTCGGCCTGGGTCTCGGCAATGTCGAGCCGCTGGTGCTCGGACCGGCCGTCGTACCCGAGATCACCGACCCAGCCGACGCGGAGCAGGAGGCTGAGCTCGCCGTGCTCTCGGCGGTGGCGCACGGCAACGGGCCGAACGGGCTCACCGTGATCCAGGCGGCGCTCGTTGCCCTCGGCCGGCTCGACCAGGAGCACGCGATGGTCTACTTTCAGCTCATCTGGAACGGGTTGCGCGAGCCCATGCGGCGGGCTCTGGAGGCGTTGGTCATGGAACGGCAGATCGAAGGTGAGGCGACTCTTCCCCCGTTCGTACAGAAGCTCATCGATCGCGGTAAGCTCGAGGGCCTACGTGAGGGCAAGAGGGGCACGCTGCTGCGGCTGCTTGCCCGTACAGGGATCGTGCTCACGGAGAGCGAGAGCGCGCGCATCCAGGCATGCACGGACATCGCGACCCTCGACCGCTGGATTGATAACGTCCTCGGGGCGAAGACCGCCACGGAAGTGCTCTCCTGACGGTTGATAGCTGCGGCCCAACAAGGCGATTCACCCGACGGCGCAGCGTCCCGAGCGCCGTCGCCCTCCCGCTCGCGACCGCGATCGAGGGCGCATGGCGCCTCCTCGGCGTCCGCCGGACGCCGCCGATCACCCGCTTCGCCGTCTCCAGGATGTCGCGCTCCGTGACTGTGAAGACCGGCCGCGCCCGCGCCGAGCTCGGGTATGTGCCCGTCGTCGGCGTGGAAGAAGGACTGGAGCAGCTCTCGGCGACGCGCTGACAGGGAATGCGCCGCGGGCGGTGAACCGCGGGGATCCCGCGGGCGGCGATCGACCGAGAACTCGCGGGCGGGCAAGGTCAGGCGGCGGACACGCGATGTACGCTGGAGCACGACCGCCCGCTCCGGCGCGCGAGGCCCGCAGGAGCCAGGTTGGCAGTACCTCGACGCGCCCGGGTCTCGTAAGATGGTGAGCTCATGCCGCGACCGCCGGCACGACCCGACCCCATCCCCGGGCGCTGCACGAGCGCCCGGGCGACCCCGACAGACGCGGAGCCGAGGAGACCCACGTGAGCGCTCGAATCCCCCTTCAGCCGTTCCCGAAAGGCTGGTTTCAGGTCGCGTCTTCGGAGGAGCTGTCGACGGGCGGCCCCCTCCCGCTCCGTTGCTTCGGGCAGGATCTTGTGCTGTTCCGGACGCAGGATGGCGAGGCCCGTGTCCTCGACGCCCACTGCCCCCATATGGGCGCCCACCTCGGGGTGGGAGGCCGCGTCGAGCAGGGCGGGATCCGGTGCCCGTTCCACGGATGGGTGATCTCCGGCCAGGGAATGTGCGTGCGTATCCCCTACGCGGACACGATCCCCCCGAAGGCGAGGATCCGCTGCTGGGAAGTGCGGGAGCTCGACGGCGTGATCCTTGTCCACCACGCCCTCGGCGGAGAGCCTCCCGCGTTCGAGATCCCGCCGCTCCCGGAGGCGCGGTCGACCGAGTGGTCCCCGGGCATGAGCAAGCGCTGGAGGATCCGGACGCACGTCCAGGAGACGCTCGAGAACATCGTGGATCCAGCCCACTTCGTCGTTGTGCACAGCATGCCGGCGCCTCCCCGGACCGAGGTCGAGTTCGAGGGCCACATCATCCGATCCCGTTCGGCGGTGAAGCAGAAGGGCCCGGGCGGCCAGGTGGTCGACGGCACGATCACCTGGGAAGGCCACGGCATGGGATACGGGACGATCCGCTTCACCGGGATCGTCGAGCTCCTCTTCGTGAACACGGTCACCCCGATCGACGACGAGCTCATCGACGTCCGCGTCGCCTTCTGGCTGCGCAAGGACGGCGCAGAGCGCCTCAGCCAGGCCCTCGCCGCCGAGGTGTGCCGGCAGATCGAGGAGGACATCCCGATCTGGGAGAACAAGATCTATCGCCCTCAGCCCGTCCTGTGCGCCGGGGAAAAAAGCATCATGACGTTCCGCAAATGGAGCAGCCAGTTCCTCTGAGCGCCTCTCAGCCGCAGAGCACGCCGGCCATCGGCACCCTCAGGGGGGTGAGGGCGCTGTGGCCAGCTGATTCAGGGGACGGAGCGCCTTGCCGTCGAGGAATGCGCGGATGTTCTCGACCGCCTGGCCGTAGAGCAGGCGATAGCCCTCCTCGGTGACATGGCCGAGGTGCGGTGTGATCACCGTGTTGTCGAGGGCGAGCAGCGGATGACCCTCGGGCAGCGGCTCGGGCTCGAAGACGTCGAGCCCCGCGCCGGCGATGCGCCGCTCGCGCAGGGCGGCGAGGAGCGCCGCCTCATCCACGATGGGGCCGCGCGAGGTGTTGACAAGGAAGGCCGCGGGCTTCATCAGCCCGAGCTCGGCGGCGCCGACCAGCCCGCGGGTCCGCGGGCTCAGCACGAGGTGGATGCTCACCACGTCCGCGCGGCCGAAGAGCTCGTCTTTCGGCACGAGGCGCGCGCCCGCCTCCGCGGCGCGCTCGGCGGTGAGGTTCTGGCTCCAGGCGATCACCTCCATGCCAAAGGCGTTGCCCACCTTCGCCACCTGGCCGCCGAGCCGGCCGAGCCCGAGGAGCCCGAGCGTCTTGCCCTTCAGGCCGAGGCCGAGCGTCGTCTGCCAGCGACCCTCGCGCGCGGCGCGGTCCTCGCGCGGGATGTGCCGGACGAGGGCGAGGATCAGCCCCCAGGTCAGCTCCGCCGTCGGGTAGGGCAGCATGTCGGTGCCCGAGACCTGGACCCCGCGCGCGGTCGCCGCCGCGAGATCGATCGACGCGTTGCGCATGCCGGCCGTGACCAGCAGCCGCAAGCGCGGCAGCCTCTCGAGCAGCGCGCGCGGAAACGGCGTGCGCTCGCGCATGAGCACCGCGCCGTCGAAGGGGCGCAGCCGCTCGGCCAGGGTGTCGAGATCGTCGAGGTGGTCGGCGAAGGCCTGCACCTCCGCCGCCGGATGGAGGCTTTGCCAGTCGGCCATCCGGAGCGCCACGCCCTGGTAGTCGTCGAGGATCGCCACGCGCATCGTTGCTGACTCCTGCATGGGGTGCTCTCCCCTCCTAGCCGATTCCGCGCTGTCGCGAACCCCTCCGCCAGGGCAAACTGGGCGGGGTCCTCGAGTGCTCGAACGCTCCCCCAGCTCGCCCCTCGTCTTCGCCGGCCCCGCCGGCGCCGCCTGCGCCGTCGGGATCGGATTCCGCCCCGAGATCGCCGCCGATCTGCTCGCCGCGCCAGCCGCCGTGGACTTCGTCGAGGTCGTGGCCGAGGCCTGCTTCTCCAGTCCAGCCGCGCGGCGCGAGGCCTCGGCCATCGCGCGCATCTGGCCGGTGGTGCCCCACGGCGTGAAGCTCTCGCTCGGCAGCGCCGCGGGCGTCGACCTCGATCGCGCCCGCCGCCTCGGGGCGCTCTGCCGGGAGCTCGCGGCCCCCGTCGTGAGCGAGCACGTCGCCTTCGTGCGCGGCGGCGGCCACGAGATCGGGCACCTCACCGCCCTGCCGTACACGCTCGAGGCGGCCCGCGTCGTGGCGCGGAACGTCGCCGCCGCCCGGCGGGCGCTCCCGGACATCCCCCTCCTGCTCGAGAACGCCGCGCGCACGCTCCGCTTCCCCGACGACGCCCTCGAGGAAGGGAGCTTCTACGCCGAGGTCGTCGCCCGCACCGGCTGCGACCTCCTCCTCGACGTCGGCAACGTCTACGCGAACGCCGTCAACGCCGGCGTCGATCCCGGAGCGCTCGTCCGCTCGTATCCGCTCGATCGCGTGGCGATGATCCACATCGCCGGCGGCGCCCGCGAGCACGGCTTCTACTTCGACACGCACGCCCACCCCGTCCCCGCGCCCGTCTTCGCCCTGCTCGCCGCGGTCCTCGCGCGCACCGGGCCGGTCCCGATCCTCCTCGAGCGCGACGGCGACTTCCCGCCCTTCGCCGCCCTCGCCGCCGAGCTCGCGACCACCCGCGAGCTCGCCCGGGCCGCGCCGCCCCGTCCTGCGCCGCCCGTCTCCCGCGCCGCGCCGTTGCAAATTTCCACCGGCGAGCCGCCCGCCGAGGCCCCGGCGCTCGCCGCGGTCCAGGCGCGCGTGGCCGAGCTGCTCACCGCCCCGATCGAGCCGTCGCCGGCCGATGTGCGGCCGTTTGCGGCCGAGGAGGTCGCGCGATCGCGCGCGATCCTCCAGCGCAAGCGCGTCGACGACGCGCTCCCGTTGCTGCCGCGCCTCGCGTCGCACCGCGAGGCGGCCGCGCGCCTCGGGGCCCGGTGCGTCGAGGCGTCGCCGCGGGCCCCGCGCCTGACCGCGGTCGCCGACGCGCTCCGGATCGCCGCCGCGGCGGAGGCCGACGATCGCCTCGCGCCCGAGGCGATCGTCGATCGCCTGCTCCTCCGCGCCCGCTTCGTCGGGCCGGCGGGCGACGGGAGCGTGCGGCCCAGGCTCCTGCCGTTCATTCGGCGGGAACGCTTGCCGGGAGGTCGGGTAATCTGGGCGATCAAGGGGATGGGCTCGAGCGCCGACGTCCGGCTGGTCGAGCCGCGAAGATAGCCTATGAAAGAAGGATCGATCGCCACGGGGAGCGCCGTGTCCAGGTTGCCGGCGCCGGTGCAGGCGCGGCTCGTCGAGCTCCAGGAGAGCCTGGAGCGGGTGCTCGGCGACGCGCTGGAATGCCTGCTCGTCTACGGCAGCGCGGCGCGGGGCGGCTACCGCGACGGCCAGAGCGACGTGGACCTCATGGTGGTGCTCAAGGAAGCGTCCCGGGAGAGCCTCGACGCGATCGCCAACGCGCTCCGGCTCGCGCGCTACGCGGCCCGCGTCGAGGCGATGATCCTCACCGCGGCCGAGATCCCGCGGGCCGCGGACGTGTTCCCGCTGCTCTACGACGACATCCGCCGGTGCCACGTGCTCCTCGTCGGCCGCGACCCGTTCTCGGCGCTGGTGATCGACGGGAAGAACCGCCGCCTGCGCGTCGAGCAGGAGCTCCGCGAGGCGCAGATCCGGCTCCGGCGCGCGGTGGTGGACGGGATGGGCTCGGACGACGCCCTGCGGGGCGCGGTCTTCCGCAAGGTGAAGCAGATCCGCGCCCCGCTGCACGCGCTGCTCGGCCTGCGCGGGATCGACGTGGACGACGATCTCGGCGCGGTGCTCGCCGGCGCGGGCAAGCTGCTCGGCGCCGACGTCGCCCCGCTGGAGCGAGTCCACGAGGCGCCGGGCGCGGCCTACGAGGCGCTGGCGGCGCTGCTCGCGCGCGCGGTCGACGACGTCGATCGGCTCGAGCACGAGGAGGCGGCGTGATGATCCACGAGATCTTCGACTTCTTCCCGTTCAACATGGAGTCGGGGCCGGAGTTCTTGCTCTTCTACTTCGTGCTCTCGGCGGCCGGCCTCTTCTTCGCCGTGCTGGCGCGAAAGGCGATCGGCGCGTCGCTCGATCGTTCGGGGCTGCCGGGCGGCGCGCCGGCGGCCGCGGCGGGCACGCCCTATCGCTTCCACGCGGCGCAGCCGCCGCAGCGGCAGCGGCTCTCGGTGGGCTGGATCCCGCAGCCGGATGAGTACTGGGCGATCGCGTACCTCCGGGAAGAGAACAAGGGCGTCGCGGCCACGCTGATCGCCGTCGCGATGGCCGCGGGGTGGCTCGTCCCCGCCGGCGGCGCGACGGGCCAGCCGGAGTCGTTCCAGGTGCTGGGCGGCGCCCCGCCGCGAGACAGGGTGCTCTCGGCGTTCTTCAACCTGCTCACCTCGCTCCGACCGGGCGGCGACCCGAACGCGGCGCTCTCGGTGGAGCAGGTGCGCTCCGCCTCCGAGCGGATCGCGGCCACCCTCGAGCAGGAGATCCGCGAGGAGCTCGCCGCCGCCGGGATGATCCGCCCGCGGGGGACCGTGGCGACGCTCTCGGCCGTGGTCTGGGCGGTGGGCATCGGCCTGCTCGGCGTTGGGCTGATCCGTGTTCTCCGCGCGGAGGAGCTCAACCGGCCCCACACGTTCCTGGTGGTGGAGATGATCGCGCTCCTCTTCGCGACGTGGCTCGTGGCGAGGAGCGCGAGCGTCTACAGCGCCACGAAGGCGGCCTACCTCGAGTGGGTCGAGGACTCGACGGTCTCGCTCCGCGCCGACGTCGCCGGCGGCCGCCGCCGGGAGGCGGTGGACATCGGCCTGACGGTGGCCGCGACCGGCACGGCGGCGCTCGCGATGTCGCCGCTCTTCGGGCCGATGGTCTACGCGATCACGCCGCCCGTCGTTGTCTCGACGAACGGCGGCTCGTCCGGCGGCTCGGGCTGCAGCTCGTCGAGCTGCAGCGGCGGCGGCGGCTGCGGTGGCGGCGGCGGCTGCGGCGGTGGCGGTGGCTGCGGCGGGTGACGCCTGCTTCGAGGTGCTCGACGCCCTCGGCCTGTGCCGGCTCACCCGGCGCACCGGCGACCTCGACGGCGCGGTGCCGCTCCGGGTGGCCAAGGCGTGCGTGCCGCTGCTCGAGGGCAACGCGTTCGGGCATCAGATCACGCTGGCGTGGCCGATCGAGGTGCAGCGGCGCCTCGGGTCGCTCCGCGCCGAGCCGGCGGGCGAGCACCGCGAGGCGCTGCTCCGCGCCCACCGCGCCGCGCTGCCCCGGCTTGTGTCGCAGGGCTTCCTGGCGCCGGAGGGGGCGTGGCACCGGGCGCTGCGCGGCGGCCTCGCGTGGACGTGCCGGACGGGTCTGGGGCGGCCCCGCCTGCGGCTGTGGACCGGGCTGCTGGTGCGCCCGGACCCTGGTGTCTGGCTGCGGGTCGCGGGCGCGGCCAACCGCCGCAACGTGCTGATCGAGGTGAGCGAGGCGTACCTCGCCGACGACAGCGCCTTCGTCCCGCTGGTGGTCGAGCTGCGCGTCCGCGACGAGGCGCCCCGGAGCCTGCGGCTCGAGGGCGAGATCGGCTGCATCGCGCCGGTGCGCCCCGACGTGCAGATCGAGGCCTGCGCGCTGGCGGACGATCCCGAGGTGGGGCGGGCGCACGCGGAGTTCTATGACGCGAGGTACTTCGCGGCGAAGAAGGGCGAGGTGACCCGCAAGTACCGGCGCCTCGTGGGAGGCGAGGCGGGCGAGCGGAAGGGGAGCGCGGGCGAGGGGAGCGGGGGCGAGGGGAGCGCGGGCGAGGGGAGCGCAGGCGAGGGGAGCGGGGGACCGGCGCGCGTGCGGCTGGTGGTCGCCGGGCCGGCGGCGCCCGAGATCGCCGAGGTGACCGAGGTCACGACGGCGGCCGGGCCGGATCCGGTCCCGTGGCGCGGGGGGGCTCGGCGGCTCGCTTCCCTCGTGGTGAGGAACGCCGTCCCGTTCCGCGCGACGTTCGACGGGCACACGCTCGCCGTCGCGCCGGAGGCGCCGCGCCTGGCCGAGGGGGCGGCCGCGGTGGAGCGCACCTTCGCCCGGGTCTTCGGCGAGGACTTCATCGCCGCGAACCGCGGGGCGCTCTGGTACCTGACGAAGTACTTCACGCCCCATCCGCCGGGCGAGCCGCACTTCTTCGTGAAGCCGTGGGCCTTCCTCCGGACACCGCCGGGCTGGTCGAGCCTGCTCGATGGCATCCACGGCGAGGGCTACGACGTGATGCGCGGCGTGGTCGCGACCGACGTCTTCTTCGCGACCCCGGCGGTGTTCCACGTGCGCCGGATCGGGGCGCCGATCGAGGTGCCCGAGGGCGCGCCGCTGCTCCGGGTCGTGCCCGTCCCGCGCGATCTGCTCCGGGCCGGGTTCCGGGAGGCCCGCTTCCTCGATGCGTGAGCGGGGTGGACGGTGCGGTTATCAAGTATGTATCTATTGGATAGATATGATGATTTTGCCATGTGAGCGCCCGCGTGCGGCGCGACCATGAGCGAGCGATGGATCTGGCCGGGCGCGGAGCGCGGTCCGGCGAGGCTCCTCGACGAGCTCGCGGCGCGCGGCTTCTCGGTCCTCCGCGGCGACGTCGCGCTGGCCCCCGAGGAGGCGGCGCGGGCGCCGTGGAGCTTCGCCGAGCGGCTCCTCGGGGCGAGGCCGCTCCTGGTCGAGCGGCAGCCGATCAAGGCGGTGCCGGGGGGCAGGTCGTTCGCCGCGAGCTCCGCGGCGGCGCCGCTCCACACCGACAGCCAGTGCTTCGCGGGTGCGCCGCCGGCCGTGCAGATCATGGCCTGCGTCCGGCCCGCGGAGCGCGGCGGCGGCTGCCTCCTGCTCGACGGGTGGGCGCTGCTCTCGACGATCGAGCGCGCCGATCCCGAGCTCTTCCGCGCGCTCTTCACGGTGTACCGGCGCATCCCGTTCGTCTTCGGGGACTTCTTCGGGCCCACGGTGTCGCTCCGCGACGGCGCCCTCGCGCTGACGCACGCGCCGGTCATGCCGCCGGGGGACGCGATCGCCGCGCGGCTCGCGCCGTTCATCGAGGCGTCGCGGCGCGAGGTGATCGAGCTCGCGCTCGGCCCGGCGGACATCCTGGTCGTCGACAACCGGCGCATGCTCCACGGCCGCCGGGCGTTCGAGGGCGGCGCGCGCGAGTTCGTGCGGCTGCTCGTCTGGATGGAGGCGCGGCTCCCGTCGCCGCCCGCGTACCACGCGCTGGCCGCCCAGGTCGCCGACGCGGCCTCGCGCCGCCTCGCCGCCGCGCCGGAGGCCACGCGGCGGCGGCTCGGCCTCGGCGCGCCGCCGCCGCCCGAGGCCCGCCGCCGCCTCGGGCTGGTCCTGGAGATGCTGCGCGGCGTCCCGCCGGGCGTCCTCGCCGCGCGCGAGCGCATCCCGGAGCCGGCGCTCTACCGCCTCCGCGACGCGGCGCTCGCGGCTGCCGAGGCGGCGCTCTCGGGCGATGCCGTGGGCGCGGACGACGGCGCGCTGGCCGAGGCGATCGCGCGGATGAGCCGGGGGTGAGCGACGCGTGCGCCGGCCGGCAGCCTGGCTCCGCGCGTCAGAAATCCCGCCGGAAAAACCGGCCGATGACGAGCGGTCGCCGGAAAATAAGCGGCCCGTCCGATGGGCGTACGTCTTGCCGCCCACGACCGCGAGGGGCAGGAACGACTCTTTCGCTACGGCGCTCGGCCACCCTTCGCGCTCGAGCGCTTCTCGGAACTGGCGGACGGGCGCATCGCCTACCGGCTCAAGGCGCCGAACCGGCGCGGCCAAACGCATCGGGTCATGACACCCGTCGAGTGCCTGGCGCGTCTTTGTGCGTTGGTGCCTCCGCCTTGGCAGCCGCTGGTGCGCTTTCACGGCGTGTTCGCGCCCAATCACGCCTGGCGCCCGCTCGTCGTGCCGTCGCGTACCCTCACCCCAGCGAGCACGACGGCCTGCCGTCGTCCGCCGCAACGGTCGCTGTTTCCTCGAGCTCCCTGCCTTCCACGCGAAGACGACGACACGCTGCCGCGGCCCCGCGCGCCGCGCACGCATTCGCCGCCTCGAGCCCCCCGGGCGGCGAACGACGCACGCCTCGAATGGGCCGCGTTGCTCGCGCGCACCTTTGCGATCGATGCGCTCGAATGTCCCCGCTGCTTCGGACGCTTGCGCCCCGTTGCCGTCGTCACGGCCCCCGCGTCGGTCGCCACCTTGCTCGGTGCGACGAGCTTGGCGCCCCTCGCTCGGGCGCGTCCGCCGCCCGGTGTTCAGCTCCACTTGTCCCTACGCTCCCCGGCGCCCCTCCCGCGCGATGGCTTCAGGACGATCGCGCCGTCGTACCAAGCGTGACGAGAAGCTCATCGAGCTGCTCGAACGTCTCGCCCATCCCGCTGTACGCGCCCGAGGCCAGGGCGGCGTCGCGCGCTTGCTTCGATCGATAGAGCTCGTGCAGCACCTGCAGCGTCTTGCCGCCTTTTTCCTCGAGGGTCACGGTCGTGACGGCGCCATCGTCGCCCGCTTCGTCGTTCGTCCACACGATGCGCGAATGCGGTGTCACTTCGAGGTACGTGCCGAAGAACGCCATCGGCTGCGCGGCATCGTGACCAAAGACCAGGCGGTAGCTGCCGCCGGCGCGAATATCCGCTTCGTAGGAAAGTAGAGGCACGGGCATCGACTTCGGTATCCACCACCGCCTGAACAGCTCCGGCGTGGTCCACGCCTGGAACACGATGCGCGCCGGGGCATCGAAGGTCCGTGTGACGACGATCTCGCGATCGGACTTCGGTTCCACCGTCGTGCGATTACTCGTCAATTGGGGCTCACTCTCTTTACTTGCGTCCATCGACGTTCTCCTTTCGTTTCAGCTCCTCGATGACCTTGTCCAGCTCGTCGAAGCGTGCGGCCCAGAGCTGGCGGTACCTCTCGATCCACGCCGTCTCTTCGTCGAGCCGGCGCGGGCCGAGCTTGCAGGTACGCACGCGGCCGACCTTCTCGGTGGTGACGAGCCCGGCCTGCTCGAGGACGCCGACGTGCTTCTTCATGCCCGTGAGGGTCATGTGAAACTTCTCGGCGAGGTCCGTGATCGAAGCGTCGGCTCGTCCGAGCTGCTCCAGAACGCCGCGCCGGGTCGCGTCGGAAAGCGCGGCGAAGGAAGCATCGAGGCGGGCACTCGAATACTGAACCATGTGGTTCAGTATCTAACGCGCGAGTCGGCGTCGTGCAAGAGGAGATCGAGCGCGTGCTCCGTCGCGAGCCGACTTTGATTCAGAAATTTGCGACCATTTGCAGTGACAGCGGAATGCGGCTCGGCGCCGCCACCCCGCCTCGCCGGGCCACCGCGCCCCCCGCCGCGGGGGTACGGGGCCAGCAGGCGGTTGGACTACCTAATCCCCGACGACGACGGGTGTGGGTGCGCTATGCCTGGTAGCAGCGCGTAGGTAAAAGAAGCCGGAGCGCAGCGCGAAGAAGTGTAGCGCAGCAAACCGAAAGGGTGGGACCGCGAGCGTCGTGATGGCTCGGTCCTGGGTCGAAAGAGCGGAGCGTGGTCCGGGCGGCGCCGAGCGCGCTACGGGGCGCATCGGCGTGCCGTGGGCGCACGTGTCCGTCCGGGCGTTGGTCTGGCCCGGGAGGCGCGTCGCGAGACGCTATGCGGCGTCACCGGGCGCCTTGCGCAGAACGGTGCTCCTCCAGTACGGCGGCCCTCGGTTAGGAGAGCGAGCTGGGACGTCGGTCGGCTCGCCGAGCGCGGAGAGGAAGCGGGCGATGTTCCTTGGCTCGGTCACCATGGCGACGAGCTTCATCCGCCCCTTGCAAGCTGGGGACTCGAGGACATCGATCGCAAATGTGCGGCGCAAGAGCTCGGCGCGGTTTGTCGACCGCCCGATAGCCGCCACGCTTGCGTTTCGGAGCGGCGTCATCGTCCGCCTTCGTAGACTCTTCTGGCTTCGCAGGGCGCGGTCCGATGCGCTTGCGCCATGGACTCGCCGACGCGAGCACGTCCGCGTACTTGACGGTGTGAAAGCGCGGCGGCGGGACGCTGGCCGCGAGGCGGCACAAGAGCGAGAGCGGATCCATGTCCACCGCGACAGTCCCGTCAGCGAAGGCGCGCTTGAGCGAGCCCTGCAGCAGGTCAGAGGCCGTCGAGCTTTGCCAGGAAGATGTCGCTTTGCTCGTACTCTTCGGCGCTGGTCTCGTGCAGGCCGAACCCGAAGTCGATCTTCTCGTGGAATACCCCCGAGACGATCACGTGCCCCGCAGGGCCGAGCGCGACGGCCTGGCCCACTTGCTGGGGCCCACCGCCATAGAGCCTGCTCCACAGCGTGTTGCCCGTGGCGTCGAGCTTCGCCGCGAACACGTCTCCATACGAGCTGCTCGCGGTCAGCGGGCCGGTGCCGAAGTCGACGACGCCAAGGACGCCGCCCGTGAGCGCGATGCTGCCGTCCCCCGCGGCCGCGACGCCCCAGGGCGCCTGCACGCCAGCGTCGCCGTAGCTCCTGCTCCAGACGAAGTCGCCCGCGCCGTCGAGCTTGGCAAGGAAGATATCGCCGCCCCACTGCAGCGTGCCCTCCCAGTGAGGGTCGTAAGCTCGCCCGCCGGCGCTCACCAGGGGACCGCCGCCGAAATCAAGGCTGCCAAAGAAGGTCCCTGCAAGGACGATGTCACCCGATCCATCGATCGCGACGCTGTTAGCGATCTGCACGGTCTCACCACCGAAGGTTTCGCTCCAGAGGTCGTTGCCGGCGGAATCGAGCTTTGCGACGTAAACGTCCGCCGTTCCGGGATCATCGATGGTCGCGCCCTCGATGTAGCCGACGTATCCCGCCAGGACGATGTTGCCCATCGCATCGCAAGCCAGGTCCCTGAGGCTCGGGCCGCTGACGTGCCGGCTCCAGACGTGATGGCCGGCTGCGTCCACCTTCGCCGCGCATGCGCCTGTGCTCCCGAGCGCACCGCCGCCGAGATCGGCGTCCGCTTCACACCCTCCCGCGAGGACGACGTCCCCCGCGGCGTCGACGGCGACGGCTCGCGTGTACACGTTGCTGAACGCCTCGCTCCACAGCGTGTTCCCGGCGGCGTCGAACTTGGCGACGACGGTGTTCCAGCCGGATCCGGGCAGGGCCACGGCTCCTCCGCCGAGGTCGACGCTCGTCCCGGTGGCCGACACCGCGACGATGATGTTGCCCGAGGCATCGATCACGAGGTCTTGCGCCACCAGGAGGCCGTCCGATACCTCGAACCTCGTGCTCCAGAGGTGATTCCCTGCGCGGTCGAGCTTCGCCAGGGATGCTGTGTAAGCGCTGCCTCCTGCGGACAGGAGCCCCCCGCCGAAGTCGATGGGCTCGGGGGTGGACGCCAGCAAGGCGATGTTGCCTTCGCCGTCGGTGGCGACGCCGACGGCGGACTCCGAGGTGCGCATGTCCACGTCGCCGAAAGCCTTGCTCCAGGGCTCCTCCGCCCCCGAGCCGCCGGCGCCTCCGCCTCCCGAGGAGGGATCGCCCCCGCCGGCGGCTCCGGTGCCGGAGCCGCCCGCGCCGCCGGAGCCGCCCGAGCCGGCCGAGCCGCCCGCGCCGCCGGAGCCCGAGCCGCTTGAAGAGGGGCCGGCCCCACCGACACCCGAGGTATCCCCGCCGCCAGGGCCCGCCGGCTCGCCCTCATCCGCCGTGATGATGGTGCAAGCAGCGGACAACAAGAGCGCCAAGGTGCCCGCAACGCCGATAGTTCGATGCATCAGTTCTCCTTGTGGTGGCCTGTGGCATGCCGCCATCGGGGTTGCTCCGAGAGCGCCCTGAGCTGGGCGTGCGGCATGCGCGAGGCCGATGACTGAATGCCGTAGGGTACGCGCAACCTTCACATAATCTGCCCGGGTGGTGAAGGCAGCCTCTCATGCCAGGACTCAAGGCGGCGAGAAAGGGCCGAAGAACCCCGCGATCAACGTCAGAGCGCCCGCTCCGTCGGCGAAGCCCACATCCATCCCGTCGAGCGGGGGCATGCCAGCGGCCTCGATGTGCCAGAGAAAGTGCACGAGGCCGCGAGCCTCGAGCGCCCCGCTGGCCGGTACGAGGGTCGCCCCCGGTAAAGCCGGCGCGTAGGCAAATCAAGCCGGATCGCAGCGGCGCGTAGGCAAATCAAGCCGGATCGCAGCGCGAGGAAGCTCGGGCGTGTGAGGGGGACCTCGTTGTAGGTCACGGCCTATAACGGCGAAGGGGCGTGCTTGAACGGCGAAGGCGCTTACCGGAACTGGGTACCTTCGGCTCCTCGAAGAGCCAGCCCGCCTATTCGTTGGCGAACCCGAGCGACGCCCGCCACGCTCTCGGGAGGGCGACACACCCGCCGTGCAGTGCCAGCCCCGTGCCAGTATCGCTTCGCCGCCGGGCCGCGATAGGCCTCCTTTCGGGGCGCCAGCGCGACTGGCACACGGCGCCCCGCGTGCCGGTCGCGCCGCGCGGGTTCCCCGCCTAGAGCCCCGCGCGAGGGGGTCCGGCGGCTATCGCTGCGCGGCGGGCCACGACTTTGAGGCTCCCGCGGCTGGCACGGGAGCTGCAATGCGGCAGCGCAGTACCTTTTCGCCCGGCTGCACGGCAGGTCGGATGATGGTGCGTGATTCGATTCATCGCGACTCCTTATCCGCAGCGCCAGTCCGGGCGTCCCTCCGAATCACGATCTCGATCACGAGAAAGACAAGTAGTTGAACTCACGACATCTCGGTGTTTCGTTTGGCATTGTTCTGTGTGCGACGGTCGGCGTCGATTGCATCGGAGATGGCGAGCCGCCGGATTCCGAGGACGTCGCGAGCGCGTCGGAGCCGATCCAGGGCGGCCAGATCGAGACCGTCTTTCCCTCCGTCGGAGAGGTCCTGTCCGGCGGCGGCCTGTGCTCTGGCACGTTGATCGGGCCGAGCTGGGTGCTGACGGCCGCGCACTGCGCGGGCAGCGGCATGGTGTTCAAGACCGGCAACGACGCGTCCAGCTTCGTCAGCCACGTCGTGGACCAGCAGATCGCCCACCCGACGCTCGACCTGCTGGTCGCGCACCTGAGCGCGCCGATCGGGGGCGTCCCGCTGATCCCGATCAACGAGGGCGCGCTGCCCGCGGTGGGTGAAGTGTGCACGGCCATCGGCTTCGGGCGACACGAGACCGGCGGGGTCACGACCAGCGGCACCAAGCGGTCGGCGACCGAGCAGGTCACCGCGGCGAGCTCTTCTCAGATCGTCGTCCAGCTGGTGACCGGCATCGCCGACCACGGGGACTCCGGCGGACCGCTCGTGTGCCAGGGCCGGATCGCGGCGGTCGTGCACGGCCACTCCGACGGCGACTGGCCGACGCACATGGTCTTCCAAGATCACTCCTCTGCTCCTTGTCGAAGTACTCGGCACCACGGATGTTCTCGTGCGCCAGGGTCCCCCGGGGCGGCGGCTCGACCAGCGACGCGCGGTCGAGGCCGTTCTTCAGGATCGCGGTCACGCTCTTCGCCGTGGGGCTGCCGATGCGGAGCGCGCGGACGCATGCGGCGTCGACGCGCTCCCGTCCGTACTTGTCCGCGAGCCGGATCACGCCGAGGCACGTCCGGTACCCCGTCTCCGGGTGCGTGCGGCGGCTCATGTACGCGATGAGGCTGCGACCGCGAGCGCCGCGTACGGGCCGTCACCCCCGTCGGAACGGTCCGTCACGCCCCTCGGAACGAGCCGTCACGTGCGTCGGAACGAGCCGTCACGCACGTCGGAACGAGCCGTCAGGTGTGTCGGAACACCCCGTCGGGTGGCCCGGAACGCCCCGTCACGTCCCCTCGGAACGAGCCGTCACGTGCGCTCGGAATCGGCCGTCACGTCGGCCCGGAATACGCACCGAACGAGTCTCCTTCGCTCGCCGCCCCGTTGCCGGGCCCTTCGATGCGCTACCGCCTTTGTCGGAATCGTGCCTGCGTCCCCGCACTCTGCCGGCCCAACGTCAGCGTTCAGCGGCGCGAGTCTCCGAGCGTCCGCTGGAACGCTTTGTTAGCCGTGACGAGCGAGTCAGCTCCTCTCATGAAACGACGAAGCACGGATTCAGTCACCGGCCGCTCTGTCTCAGACAGATATTCTCTCAGAGCATCATTCATCATCGTCTGATACCCGCTACCTCGTCGAGCACCACGGCTCCGCGCTCGAGATCGGGCGGCTCTAGCCTTCCCCGTCTGCCCGCAATCCCTCGCGGAGCAGGAAGCCATAGTAGATCCGATATGACAATCGAATATTCACTGCCGCCATGAGGCGCCTATCCTCGTCGGGATAGAGAGACGGAGAGAAAATAAACGGGGACGATCAACTTTGGCGAGGTGAGACTGAAGCAGGGTATCCATCGCGTGGTCAACGGATTGCAGGAATACCCTTCCCTCTCTTCCTTGCCTTTTTGCGCCTGCTTCGACAGCTCACGGGCGGGGCGGGGCGACGCGGCGGCTCGGGCGGGCGCGTCTGCCGCTGCTCGAGCCGCCGCGTCGGCGGGGCGCGAGGTCAGAATTGCGTGAAGAAGTTCCAGATGGCCGAACTCGCGAAGCTCGGCGTCTGGTGGTCACCGGCAAACTCGCAGCGGTGCACCGGGTATCCCTCCCGGCACCCTTGATAGGCGACGCACGAGCTGGGGCCTACGGGGCTCGTCTCGGTGCTGCAGCCGTTCTTGCGCACGAAGACGTCGAGCGCCGCCCTTCCGGCCGAGACGGGGACGACGCTGTCGGACAGGCCGTGCGACATCCAGACGGCGACGGGCTGGGTGTTGGACTGGTTGCAGCCGCTGTAGAGGGCGCCGGACATCGGCGCGATGGCTCGGAAGACGTCGGGCATATCACAGCCGATCGCGTTCGACATCATCCCCCCGAAGCTCCACCCGGTCGAGAAGACGCGGCTCGTGTCGACGCACAGGTTGGCTTTGAGGGAGTCGACCATGGCGCGGGCGAAGGCGATGTCGCGCCCGCCCGTGTTGGCCCATCCGTTGTCGATGCCGTTCGGCGAGACGAAGATCGCGCTGCCGTTCGCCAGCGCCTTGAGCCCATAGTACCCGTTGTTCACGACGTCGTTGGCCGATCCGCCGCGCCAGTGCCAGCCGAACACCAGC
Organism: Sorangium sp. So ce887; assembly: GCF_051521455.1. Lineage (NCBI taxonomy): Bacteria > Pseudomonadati > Myxococcota > Polyangiales > Polyangiaceae > Sorangium > Sorangium sp. So ce887. The sequence goes on from NZ_CP150354.1 coordinate 2,570,504, forward strand.
CGATGCGCCCTGTTCGGGTCGTAGTTCGCCGGAATGTCGAGCACGTACTGGCGCGTGGTGCCGTTGACGTTGATGGTGCGGTTACCGCTGGTGAGGGAGGTGGGAATGCCGCAGCCGGCGCTGCGCGTGCCGCCGGAGCCGCCGCCACCACCGGAGCCGCCGGAGCCGCCGGAGCCACCGGTGCCGCCGGTGCCGCCGGTGCCGCTGGTGCCGCCGGTGCCGCCGGTGCCGCTGGTGCCGCTGGTGCTGCCCCCGCCGCCGGTGCCGCCGGTGCCGCCGGTTCCCGAGCCCACGGGCGTGAGTCGGAATTGCTGATTGGTGGCGCCGTTCGACGCCCATTGAATCACGGCGGTGCCGTCCGCGGTGCCGCGGCCGTGGACGTCCAGGGACTTGCCGCTGTGGCGCGCGGTGAGGCGCACGACGCCGCCGGCGACGTCCGTGAACGACCACTGCTGGTTTTGCCCGGTCCAGCAGGAGTATTGCTGGATGGCGGCGCCGTCGCTGGTGGAGGCGCCCGCGACGTCCATGCAACGGTTGCTGTTGACGTTGCGGATGCGATAGTAGGCGCCGCCTGCCGATTCCATGCGGAACTGTTGCCGCGTCGAGCCGTTGCAGCTGGCGATCTGCATGGCCGCTGCATCAGCGGTGCTGCCTCCAGCCACCTGCACGCATTTTCCACTCTGGACGCCGACGATCGTGTAGACCGCGCTCGTATCGATCGTGATGGCGCCCTCGAGCGAGACTGCCTCCTCGATCTCGGCGTCGTACGCCCCCTCGGGGCCGATGACGCACGACACGGCGAGGATGCCCGTCGCCGCCGCAAGCAAGCTCTGCTTGGTTCCGAATCTCATCTTGTTCTCCTCGTCCTGTTAAGTAAGTGAAACTGGAATTTTCTCACTGCTCAACGCTGCTCTTGCGTAGGTCGGGGTCGCTCGCCGCCCGCTCAAGGCTCCCGCGCTGGACATTGCCGCTGCGGACGAATGTCGAGATGCGCGCAGAGTGAATAAATTTGCTCTGCGTGCGCCGGTTAGCACGATAATCGTGTTTATTGTTCCGGGCTGGCATGTCCGTCAAGCCGATTGTGCATCGCGAGCGGGCCTGATCCTCATGAAGGTGCGATAAGCAGTAGCCACCACATCATCGAGCACTTGTGTTGCCGTACAGCACAACCAGACGTTCACGGTGCAGCCCCCCGGAGAGGCCTGCTGCTGGGCGGGATACGTCGGGTCGCTTCCGGGGTTCCCGCCGCTGCCGGCTCCACCGGGGTCCCACCGCCGCTGGGGTCGTTGCTGCAACCAGGGTCGCGACTGGCCAGGACCGCGATCCCAGCCGCGAGCAACATGACCGATCGCTACTTCAGGACTGTCTCCTGGATGCGCATGACGGCCCATCCGGAGCGAAGCAAAAGCGCAACGACCGGTCGCCAGTGTGAGCGTTCACATGCTCGATGTCAACTTGGATCGACCAGCCCTCCGCTCGACTGGCGAGGTACGCGCTGCGGTGAGCATCCATAATTCCACTCAGCCGGCGCGCTCGCGTGCTGAACCGCGGCACGCCATCCAGCTCGACCCTGCTCCCGAGCTCAGCGTGGGCCCGGGCCACTCGGCACGACGCCCCGCGCGACAAGGGACGACCGCGGGCGCCGCAGCGCTACGGCTCTCCGCCGCCGGCGCTCCCCTTGCCTTGCCCGACCGGCCGCGCCCGCCGCTCGCGGTTCCTCGCCACCCGCGCCGTCCGGCTCGCCAGGATCTCCGGCGACGGCGTGCGCCCCTGGTGCGGCACCAGCTCCGCGTGGTGCTCGTCGAACGACCCTGGCTCGCTGCCCAGCTCGAACATCGCGACCTCGCGCTGGCCGCGCTCGGCGAGCCGCAGCGGCATCACCGCCGCGCCGATCCCCGCGCCCACGTGGACCCCGGGCTCTGCCCGCTTGCGCGTGCCGTAGAGCCTCACGAGGGAGAGCCTCGGCCAGTACTTCTGAGGTGGATCATGAAGATTGCCATTGTGGGCGCTGGCAGGATCGGAAGCACGTTTGCGTTCCAGCTCGCGAGGGCGGGGCACGAGGTGACGGTGGTCGCTCGTGGAGCGCGGCTCGGGCAGCTGCGGCGGGACGAGGCCATCGTGACCGCCCGGCGCTCGCTTTTTTCGTTCACGGGATATACGGGTCAGCGCTCGACGCGGAGGCTCCTTTCACGCGCGAGGCGCGCGAGGGCCGCCCAGTCGATCGGCGCCACCATCCTCGGCGCGGGAGGGACCGAGGCCCTGTTCTCCCACATGTCCTTCGTGCCGAAGAGTATCTCGACGACCGCCGGATCCTCGTCCCACGTGACGGGCACGAGGTCGTCGAGGCACGTCGTATCGACAGGGGCCTCGGGATCCGCGATGAACTTCGCCATCATCTGCGTGCCGCAGGGCGCCGCATCGGCGGTCTTCACGGGGGACTCGAACGTGACCACGTGCGGGCTCCAGGGCACCGCCACGAACGTCTGGTGGGGCGCGGTCAGCCTGTCGGCCGCCAGCTCCGCCGGGCCGATGGGCGTCTGCGGGTCGAGCAGGCCGTTCATCGCCAGGATGGGCACGGAGGAGCGCGGCCATTCGTTCCAGAACTGGTCGTGCGGATACCGCGGCCAGGCATCGTGGAGCTGGCCGATCTCCAGCGCTGCCCCCGGGCAGAAGTGCTGCGCATCGCAGCGCGCCTGGAGCTCGGCCGAGGTCGGGGCCGGTTCCTCCCACAGCTCGGAGAGGGCCACGTGCGTCCCCAGGACGACCGAGGCCCGCGGCTCGCCGCCGTCGGTCTGCGAGGAGGTGCCGCTCAGCGCCTGCATGTACTGGCCGACCACCTGCACGTCGCCCGCCTCGCAGCGGTCCATGCGGTAAGCGAGCGGGAAGAGGTGCGTCCGCAGGCTGCGCATCTGCGCGAAGGCCGGGGCGATCGACGCGAACAGCGCGACGTCGGTGCCGAGCTCCGAGCAGTGCCCCTTCGTGAGCTTGCCGAAGAGCGCGTCGAGCTTCGCCCAGGGATCGGGCCCGAGCTTCGCCCCGCAGACCGGATCGGCGGCGCAGATCGCGGACAGGTCCTTTATCACGGGATCGAACTGCGTATCGTACAAGGACAGGTACTGCGCGCCCGGCGATACGATCGAGTCGAGGATCACGGCGTCGACCGCCTCGGGGTATTTCTGCAAGAAACGCAGCGCGCGCGCCGTCCCGTACGAGGCGCCGTAAAGGATCACCTTCTTGCCGTGCTCGCGCGTCCGCTCGATGAGGCGCGCGAGATCGTCGGCGTCGGCTGACGTCGTGAAGTGCGCGAGATCGTCGCCCCACTGCGCCTTCAACGCCTGGATGCAGGCGGGCCACTCGCTCGCGCTGATCTCCGCCCCGTCCTCCGAGCTCGGGTCCTCCTGGACCGGGCATTCGAGGCGGCTCGAGAGCCCGACGCCGCGGTGCTCGAGCACGTACCAGTCCACATCGGGCATCACGCGCTCCCATAGCTGCTCGATGAAGCCCGTGAACATGTTGCCGGAGTCGCCGGGGCCACCTTGCAGGAGCCAGACCTGCGCCTTCGCCGCGCCGCCCGGCGCGAGGTGGCGCGACACGAAGACGGGCAGCGTCTCGCCGCCAGGCTTCGATGGATCGAGCGGCAGGGCGACCGTGGCGCACTCGGAGATGAAGTCGCCTGGGCAGCTTCCCCATTCGACCGCCGAGCTGCCGCCCGAGGCTCCACCGCCGCCGCTGCCAGGCTCGCCGCCGCTGCCGCCATCGCCGCCGCTGCTGGCCTCGGTGTTCGCCGGCGCCTCGTCGTTGTCGGGGCAGCCCGCGAGCAGGGCCGAGGATCCGAGCAGCGCCGGGACAAGAACCATCGAAAGGGCGCTTCGCGAGCGCGTCGTGGCTGCGCGGGCAACGCGCGTTCTCGGAGAAGTGAGACAATGGTGCAGAGATTTCATGATCGGCTCCTGGTCGTGTGCGGGCGCCCTGGGCTCACCGGCGCGCGCCGCCGGCTCGCGCCGACGGGCATTTTTGCGTCGATTGGAGAGCGCCGCTCCTATTCGTATCTCTGTTCCCGGACTCGCGAGGTTCGTTCATGAATCGAGACGATTTTCTTCGAAACATCGCATCCGGATCATGCCAGCACGGCTGTCGTGACCACCGGCGCGAGGGCGCGCCCGCGGCTCACTCGCACAGGGCGGCGTCGACGAGGGCGAGGACGTTCTCGTAGGCGGCTTTGGCATCCTCGATGGTCTGCACGCCGGGCAGGGCGGAGGGCAGCGCGGTGACGGCGACGGTGACGGCGCGGCCGTCCTCGGTGACGCCGCCGCTGGTCTCGTAGCCGAGGATGTCGCCCCCGTGGCCCCAGACGAGGCCGCCGCAGCTCAGGGGGGTGCTGCTCAGGCCGAGCCCGTACTGGTAGCCGGGCCACATCCTGGAAGCGTCGACGGTGGCGCGCATCTCCTCGAGCTGCGCCGGCTCGAGGAGCTCGCCGCCGAGCAGGGCGGCGAAGAAACGGTTCATGTCGCTCGGGGTGGAGATCATGTCTCCGGAGGCCCCTGCGATGGAAGGGTCCAGCTCGGTGACGTCGCGCAGCGGCTCACCGAGCCCCGCGTGATAACCCCTCGGATGGCACCCCCGGATGCCCTGCTCGCCGACGTCGGGCACGTAGGTGTGGCGCAGCCCGATGCGCTCGATGACCCGGGTCGTGATCTCCTCGTTCAGCGGGCGGCCGGTGACCTTCTCGATGAGCAAGCCGGCGAGGATGTAGTTTGTGTTGCTGTACGCCCATTCGCTGCCAGGGGCCTTCCCCGGCTGCGTCAGCGCCAGGTCGACCAGGGCGCGGGGCTGGACGTAGGTGCGAATGGCCTTGTAGAGGTCGTCGCCCAGGAGCAGCCCGACGAAATCGGGGAGCCCGCTTGTGTGCTGCAGCAGCTGCCGCACCGTGATCTCGCGGCCGTCGATGCCCTCGCCGCGGACCAGGCCCGGCAGGTACGTCTCGATCGGCGCGTCGAGGTCGACCTTGCCGTCGCCGACGAGCTGCAGGACGACCACGGCGGTGAAGGGCTTGGTGTTGCTCCCGATGCGCACCTGCCCGTCGACAGGCACCTTCGCCTGCGTCTCCAGGTCGGCGACACCCGCGGTATAGTGACGCGTGCGCTCGTCGAGATCGCGGACGGCCACCAGAACGGCGGGGAACTTGTCGTCGCTCACCAGGCGATCGGCGCCCTGCTGCAGGGGATCGTCGGGGTCGGTGTTGGCGTGGGCCGTGGAATCACCGGTGCACTCGCCCGACGGGCTGCCTCCTTCACCGCCGCTGCCGGCGTCTTCGCCGCCACCGCCGCTCTCGCCTCCGCCCGCGCCGCCGTCGGCGCCGTCGCCCCCCACGCCGCCGCCGGCGTCCGTGCCCGCCGGCGCCCCGCCGCCGTCGGAGCAGCCTGCGAGCAGGCCCGAGGACCCGAGCAGCGCCGAGACGAGGACCATCGAGAGCACGCGTCGCAAGCTCGTCGCTGCTGCGCCGGCGACCGGTGTTCTCGTAAAAATGAAGCGATGGTATGTAGATTTCATGCTCGGCTCCTGGTCGTGTGCGGGCTCCCTCGGATCAGCGACGCGGGCCGGCGGCTCGCGCCGGCAGGCATCGTCACGTCGGCTGGAGAGCACCGCTCGGTTCCGGAGGTCTGTTCCCGGACTCGTGAGGATCGTTCATGCCCAGAGGCGAACTTCTCTTCAAGGCGCCACCTTCGCCGGGCGGGGCGTCGTTGGCGGCGTCCTCCCTGGACGACGCGGAGCTAGAAGCTACCGCACACCGCCCAGCCATCTTCATCGATCATGCAAGGCGAAGTCGGCGGGCAAGGAAACGTCTGGATGCCGCTCAAATGTTGCGCCTCGGTGCATCCGAGACGTGGCCGAAAGCGGCTACCCGACGGCAAGGCGAGCGGGTCGCGGACGCCATGACAAAATAATCTGAAGGACCGCTCCCGGTGCCGGCATCAAGTCCCGTGAGCTGCCCGGATCCGGGCGGCGAGCGGCGCCTCGTTGGCCTCCTCCGTGGCCGCGCAGGATCGCGTCGCGCCCGCTCGTCCGGGCGAGGCGGCGCTGCGCGCGTCTGCCATTGACACGCGAGCTGCTCGGAGCGCCGCGGCGACGCCTCCGGGGCGGCCGGTGTGCAGCGGGAGCCCCGCAGATTGGCCGGCTTGCATCGCAAGTCGCCGCAGGCACCTGCAGCGGTCCGCAGCGCGCCATCCACCTGCGCAATGGTGCGACATCGACGAAATCGTAAAGACCGTTGAACAGAACCAAGCCGAGAGGGAACACACGGACATGGCACTCAACAAGTTCTCGATTCCGCTCTTCTGCTTGGCATCTCTCGTCGCGGGTTGCCCGAACAACTCTTCCGAGGAGGGCGACGCGCCATACGACAAGCTGCTCCAGGAGGGGGTGGACAGGATTCAAGCGAGCGGCATCGTCGCCGTGCATGCGGAAATGCTCGAAGGCGACCGACGGATCCGTGCCCGCAGCGGCGTGGCGCAGCTCGACAGCGAGACGCCGGTCGACTTCGACAGCTACTTCCGGATGGGCAGCAACACAAAGACGTTCGTCGCCGTCGTCGTGCTGCAGCTCGCCGCTGAGGGAGCGCTGTCGCTGGACGACACGGTCGAGCGGTGGCTGCCCGGCGTCGTGTCGGGCAACGGCAATGACGGCTCGCTGATCACGATCCGCCAGCTGCTTCAGCACACGAGCGGTATCTACAACTACATCGGTCCGGCCGAGCCGGACGGCCCGGATCCGCAGTCGGCCCTGGCCGTGCTGCGCTCCGCCGACGAGTACATGCAGCATCGGCTCGACCACATGGACGCGGAAGAACTCGTGGCGCTCGCCATGGAACACAAGCCGACCTTCGATCCGGGGACGCAGTGGGCCTACTCCAATACGAACTACGTGCTCGCCGGCATGATCATCGAGCGTGCCACCGGAAACCACTGGAGCGGGGAGGTCGAGGCGCGCATCCTCGATCCGCTCGGCCTCGACCACACGTTCGAGCCCGGCGATGAGCCTGATCTGCCTGCCCCGCACGCCGTGGCATACCAGCAGTACGAGGTCGACGGGCCGCTCATCGACGTCACGATCGCGAACCATACCATGGCCGGCGCCGCCGGCTCCCTCGTCACGACCACCGCGGACCTCGCGAAGTTCTGGCGGGGGCTGACCGAAGGAGCGCTGCTCGAGCCGGAGCAGATGGCGGAGCTCCACGAGACGGTCCCGGCGCCTGCCTTCGACCCGATCGCGCCCGGCACCGATTATGGCCTCGGCATCATGTGGATCCCGACCAGCTGCGGTGGAGGGTACTGGAGCCACGCCGGAGGCACGCTCGGGTACTCGACCCGGAACGCCGCGAGCGACGACGGCTCTCGCGTCATCGTGATGTCGCTGTCGACGTCGACCGACGACCCCGAGGCCGCGTACGCCACGATCATCGATAGCTTCAAGATCATCGATCAGCTCATGTGCGCCGATTGAGCGTGGGCCCGGCGCGGGAGGCGCGGCCGCCCCTCGTACCGGAGAACCCGCCGCTCGTCGGGCAAAACCCCTGCCTGGTCATCCATCGCTCGATCTCGCCACCTCGTCTGGCAACGTGGGTGCCCTATGACATCCCGTACGAGACGAGATTCTCTGTCGATGGTAGTTGCCCTTACTGCGCTGGTTGTTCTGAACCCCGCATGCGGGTCGAGCTCCGGTACGCCGGACGCGCCTGACGACCTCCGCAACGAGCTGGAGCGCCGCCTCGATGCCGCGGCGATGGCCGGGTTCTCCGGATCGGTGCTGGTCACGGTGGACGGGGGCACGGTGCTGGCGCGCGGCTACGGCCTCGCGGACCGCGACGACGGCGTGCCCAACGCCGCCGACACCGCGTTCGATTTCGGCTCCGTCATGAAGGACCTCACGGCGGCGGCCATCTTCAAGCTCGAAGGCGAGGGCAATTTCAGCGTGTCGGACTCGCTCGCGACCCTTTTCGACGACGTGCCGGCCGACAAAGCCGAGATCACCGTCCTGCAAATCGTCCAGCACAGCGCCGGGTTCGACGAGTACCACGACACCGAGGGAGACTTCGAGCCCATGGCGCGCCTCGAAGCCCGCCAGCGGATCTTCGCGCAGGAGCTGCGGTTCGAGCCGGGAAGCGAGGTCGACTACTCGAATTCGGGCTATACTTTGCTGGCCGACGTCGTCGAGACCGTTTCGGGGCGAGGGTTCACCGATTACGTGCGCGACGAGCTCCTGACGCCGGCCGGGATGCAACACAGCGGCTTCTTCGGGGACCCGGTGTGGGAACGGGTCGACACCGCATTCGGGTACGGCGACTCGACGTTCGAGAGCAACGACCCGGCCGCGTGGCCGTACACGTGGTCGCTGGTCGGCAACGGCGGGCTGGTCACGACGGTCTCCGATCTGGAGCGGTGGCTGGTCGCCGTCTGGGGCGGGGACGTGCTGGCCCCGGCCGCGCTCGACGCCTACCGGACGCTGTACCTTTCGGGCGGAACCTTCGAGGGCAAGACGGTTTACGGCTACGCCGGGGGCAGTGACTACGGCTTCGGGGGATACGCGGCGGACTGCCCGGAGGCGAACAGCCGCGTAATCCTCGGGACGAACGCGTCCGACGCGTTCGATATCGAGCAGTTTGGGGGCGAGCTGGCCAAATTCGTTCTCTCGGCGAGATAGGACGAGCTCAGCCTGGCTGACGAATGCCCACGGTGTTCTCCAGCAACTGCTGCCGGACCTCCCGCGCCCGATCGCGCGACACGGGGACGCGGAGCGTGGGGCCGACTTCGACGATCAGCTCTCCCGCGAGCCGGCTCAGCCCCTGCGCGTGCGCGGGGGCGATGAGCCAGTTGCGGTGCACGCGTAGAACGCGGCTGCCCAGGGCCGCCCCGAGCGCGTTGAGGGAGAGGTCCATCGAGAATACGCCATCGACGTGGTGGACGTAGGTGAGGCGATCGACTGTCTGAAACGCCAACATGCCATCGAGGTCCAGGAAGACCAGGCTGTTGCTCTTCCGGGCGACCAGGCGCCGCCGCGCGGCGCCATGGGGCGGCGGCCGGCGCCGCTCGAGCAGCCGTGCCGCGCACGTCGTGATGCGATCGAGCGTGAACGGCTTCAGGAGATAGTCGACGACGCCCAGCTCGAACCCGTCGAGCGCATACTGCGCCGAGGCGGTGGCGAGCACCACCGCCGGGGGGCTCGCCAGGTCGGCGAGCGACCGGGCGAAGTCGAGCCCCGAGCGATCCCCGGGCCGATCGACGAGGCGGACGTCGACGAACGCGACCTCGATGCCGAGCTCAGGGCGCTCGAGCACCTCTCGGGCATCCTCGACGCTCGTCACCGCGGCGATGTCCCCGAAGCTTCCAGTGTCGCGCAGCAGCTCTACCAGGAAGTTGCGAGCCGGCCATTCGTCTTCGATGATCAGAGCGGACAGGGGCTTCATGCGGTCCTCTTTGGCAACACGATCTCGACGCGTGTCCGGCCGGGCTTCGCGTCGACCTGCAGCGAAGCGTGGGCGGATTCGAGGGCGATGCGGCGCCGCACCAGCTCCAGCCCCCGGCCCCCGGGGCGGGCGGAGCCCGGGTCGAAGCCTGGCCCGTCATCCTCGACGATGCAGCGCAAGCGGTCCGCGTCGTGGGCGATCCGCAGGGCGACACGGCCGCGGCCCGCCCGACGGAGCGCGCCGTGATGAACCGCGTTCTCCAGCAGCGGTTGCAGCAGCAATGCCGGAAGGACGCAGTCCTCCGCCGAGCGGTCCACGTCCCACTCGAACGCGAGCCGCCCGACGTGCCGAGACTCCAGGATCCGAGCGAAGCCCCGGAGCCAGCTCACTTCCTCGCGCACCGTGTGATGGTGGCGTCGCGACTCCTGCATGGCGTCTCGCAGCAGGTCCCCGAGCGTCGCGATGAGGTTGCGGGCTTCGCGCGGCTCTTCTGTCACGAGGCCTGCGATCGTGTTGAGGGTGTTCAGCACGAAATGAGGTTCGAGCGCGGCGCGGATGCGCGCGAGCTCGGCCTCCTGGCGGAGCGCGTGTCGCTCCTGCGCCAGCCTTCGCTCGGCGCCGATCCGGCGCGGCAGCTCGACGAGCAGGGCCCAGAAGCCGAACAGCGCGTCACCGTCGAAGAAACCGACGACGGCGGTGGCCCCAAACGTCTGCCGCGGGCCTCCGGCGAAGGACTCGGGCAGCGCCATGACGAGCAGGTGGAGGGCGAGGCGGGTCAGCGAACTGGCGATACCGGCCGTCAGCGCGAGGGCAAGCAGCTGCCGCCAGACCGGCGTGCGCTGCGTGTCGAGTCTGTGCGCCACCACCGTGAGCGCGCCGAGAACCGCCGACACCCACGCGGCGATCCCCAGTGCTTCCCGGGCGTCGAACCTGCTGGTGCTGACCCAGTCGAGCAGCCAGAGCACGGCCGTCGTGATCAGCACGGCCTTGCCGAGGTGGGCCTTCCCGTGGCTGGTGGGTTCGTGCGCCGCCGCCGCGACGCTACCTGTCTGGGCTAGCATCGTCCGGGCTCGGTCATGGGTTCTTGGGGAAAAGACATCACGGGAACGTGGCGCCCGCAACATCAGCGCGGTGAGGATGAGGACACCGACGGGGCGCTCCCCGGCGCGCACGACCGCGCTGCCCTGCGGGGCGGGCTCCATTGTGGACGGCGCGACATCGAGCGTTGTCATGGCGGCGCCATCGTACGCCAGGTCCGCTGCCGTTCACGACGTCATGGTGCGCCCCGCTGCCTGTCAGCTCCCGAAGGCCGCGAACCGCCCCGTCCGCGCCTGGATCACCTCGTCGAGCCAGCGCAGCAGACCCACCAGCGGCGGCCGCTCCTGCGCCTCCCGCTGCCATAGCCGGATCTCGCGGCGTCCGGCAGGCGTCTCGATGTCGAAACAAACCTGCGTCTCCCCGGGGACGCCCATTCGTTTCGACGCCGCGTCCACCGCCGCGGCGCCGCCCAGCAACCGATCGAGCGCCGCCAGCTCCGACTCCGACAGGGGCTCCGGTCCCCGGTGGATCTCCTCCCCGAGCGCCTGGCCCGCGAGCGTCACGCTCCCCCCGGCGTCGACGCTCACCACCCACGCGCCGAACCGTCCGTTCGGGCCGTACGCCGCGCCGCCTCGGAAGACCATCCTCATGATGACGAGCATTGTGCCCCGTCAAGCTGAAGCTGAACAGTGTAGAAAAGACGCATCGTATTCATGGTGAGCTATATCGCAGTCCTCGTGCCGCAGATCAGCCATGCTGCACGCGCTGGTTGACATAGAGAACCTTACGCGATCCGCATCCCTGATGGGAAAGTGACGCCCTCGCGTCGCACGACGGCGAGCCGCCCGGCTCCGGCGCTTCTTCAGTTCCTGTCGTCGGATGTCACGGTGATGACCACGTTCCCCTTCTTGCGTCCCGTGTCGACGTACCGGTGGGCCTCGACGATCTGTTCCAGTGGATAACGCCTGTCGATGACCGGCCTCAGTTTTCCCGTCTCGATGAGCTCTTTGAGGAAGGTCAGCCCCTCGGTCTTCTCGACCGACATCGCGGTACCGGCCTTCCTACCGCCCGCCAGCCATGTCCATCCCATCTGAAGGAGGAAACGCGGCGAAACGACGGTTGTCAGGTAGAGCCCTCTCGGCCTCAGCGCGCTCTTGCAGTCCGAGAACGAGCACCTGCCCACGGTGTCGAAGATGACGTCGTACGTCTCGCCGCTCCTGGCGAAGTCTTCCTTGGTGTAATCGATGACCTTGTCGGCTCCCAGGGATTTCACCAGCTCCACGTTCTTGGCGCTGCATACGCCGACAACTTCCGCCGCGAAGTGCTTCGCGATCTGCACCGCAAAGGTGCCGATGCTGCCCGAGGCGCCATGGATGAGGACCCGTTGTCCTCTCTGGATGTTCGCCTTGTCCCGGAGAAAGAACAGCGCGGTCGATGCCCCGTCAACCACGGCGGCGGCTTCCTCGTAGGTCACGTTGGCCGGCTTTGCCACCAGCGACCCCGCTTCGGGCATGCGAACGTACTCGGCGTGGGCGCCGAGCCCGAAGCCGGTGAATCCATAGACCTGATCACCTCGTCTGAATCGCTTCACGTCCTTTCCTGCTGATTCAATCTCCCCGGCGAACTCGAGCCCCAGTACTTTTCTCTTCGGCTTCGTGAGGCCGAGGATGACCCTGCCCCACGCTGGTTCGCCCCTCCGCATCGCGGTCTCCGTGGATGTCACCGTCGTGGCGTGTACTTTTACCAGGACCTCATTGTCCCCGGGGACGGGTTTTTCCACTTCCTTGAGCTCAAGAACGTCCGGCGATCCGTACTCCGAGTGCACAACCGCTTTCATGCGATCCCTCCGAGTTCAGCTGTTGATGCGGCGAGCGCGCGCGTTCCAGCGGGCTGCGGTCCGCCCACCGGCGCGCCAGCGAGACGAATGCGGCGCGCCTCGGTGAGGTCGATGCCGCTCGAACCGGCGAGCTTGCTGCTCGTCGGTTGAACAGGGGCCGGGGAGCCGGTTGCAAGAGCACATTGGGGACGCCGCCGAGACGTTGTACGACGGGGCCAGCAAGTTTCTCCCCCGGCCTGCTCAGGGATGCTGGCGTTGCGCGTGCTTGCCAAGCACGACACGGGTTGGGTTACCGCCGACTTTCAGGGAAGCGTGGACGGCACAAACTGCAAACATTCGGCATCGGACGCACATTCATATCTAGATTTGACAGCGGCACACCCGCGGGCATGTGCCAGCGGCTCTGACAAGACGCGGAGCAGCGCGACGGCTCTCCGGCCTTCACGTGTGTGTAGGTGAGGAGGCGCGCTTGTGCTTGCGAGGACGCCGGCGTAGCCCACGTGAGCACGACGCTTGGCGGACGCGAAAACTTTATGCTGTAAGCGCAGTGAAGAAGCATGAAGCGCGTGTATTCGTCTGGCATCGATCCGAGCTGCCCGTATACTCACTTCATGCGTTACCATATGATTCCTTTGCTTGCCGTCGTCGCTGCTTCCAGCGCGTGCTTGGCCCCCACGGAGGCCGCGTCGGAAGGCGCCTGCGAGGGGGAGGAGTGCGGGGGCTCGCTCGACAGGGCTGCTGAGTCGGCGCCGGACGGCGACTCGGCGGTCGAGAGCGGCGACGGTGACACCAGCGTCGCGGCGGCGGACTCCGGCGGCGCTCCGGCCTTCAGGCATCCCGGCGTCCTCGTGTCGCGCGGTCAGCTCGACTTCGTGAAGGCCAAGATCGCTGCTGGACAGCAGCCGTGGAAGGGCGACTTCGACAAGGCCAAGGGCACCAGGTACGGGCGGCTCCCGTACACGCCGCGGCCGGTCGAGGTGATGAAGTGCGGCAACGGATCGAACCCGCTCGATCAGGGCTGCACCGCGTCGCGAGACGACGCCGTCGCGGCGTACACGCAAACCCTGATCTGGTATTACACCGGGAACCAGGCGTACGCCGACAGCGCCATCTCCATCCTGAACGCCTGGTCGTCGAGCTTGAGGGAGCTCGTCTTCGATCCGGCCAAGGTGCGCACCGATCCCGGTCAGAACAACGGCCCGCTGCAGGCCGCCTGGCTCGCGGAGCTGTTCCCGCGCTCGGCCGAGCTCCTCCGCCACGCCGGAGCTGGATGGCCGGAGAGCGAGGCCGCGCGGTTCGGGCGGATGCTCACCGACGTCCTCGTCCCCAAGATCCGCGATGGATGGGGCTACCAGGCGAACTGGAACCTGTCGATGGCGGACGGGATGATCAACATCGGTATTTACAATGATGACCGCGCGCTGTTCGATCGCGGCGTTGCCATGTGGCGCGAGCGCGTGCCCTACAACGTTTACCTGGCGAGCGACGGCCGGCTGCCGAAGCGCCCGCCGGGGTACAGCACCGACGCCAAGCTGCTCGAGCTATGGTACGGCCAGTCCGACTTCACGGGGCGATCTGGCCACACGCAGGAGACGTGCCGCGATCTGCCACACACGCAGATGGGGCTCGCTTCGACCGTCTACGCGGCAGAGACGGCGGGGCTCCAGGGCATCGATCTCTACGGAGAGCAAGAGGAGCGGATCAAGGCGTCCTTCGAGTACGTGGCGAAGCTCCTGAACCGGTCTCCGTCGGCGACCGACATCAAGCTGGAGGTAGAGGCCTCGTTGTGCGGTGGCGAGTTGAAGGTCAAGGACGTCCCGATCTGGGAGCTCGTCTACAATCACTACGTTCGACGCGAGGGCCAGGCGATGCCCGAGAGCCGCAAGGTGCGCGACCGCATCCGCGGGCAGTCCGGCAATAGCAGGGACGTGACCAACGTGCAGATCACCTGGGAGGCGCTGACCCACGCCGACACCGGCAGCGCGGGGTACCCGTAGCGCACGAGGACCCCGGCCGCCGCAGAGACCCCGGCCCCCTCGGCTCGCGCGGCCGCCCCGCCTCGGCGCGCGAGGCTGTCGCTGATTCCGGCGGCCGCTCGTTACAGCGGCGCCAGCAACGAAACCAGCACGACCAACATCCAGGCGCGCCACCATCCGCTCCGCTCGAGGCCGCAGATGACGTGGGCCGTGAGCGGGACGTGCAGCTCCGACGAGAGGTGGCGCAGCTCCAGGGCCATCGCTTCGTCCTCGCGGGTCGGCGTCGGGTCGCCGCTGGGGTGGTTATGGGCGAGGACGAAGCTGACGGCGGCCATGTCCAGCGCGGTGCGCAGGACGGTCGCGCGGTCGACGTAGAGGGCGTCGCCGGAACCGCGGGAGAGCAGGCGTGTCTCGCGGATGCGGCCGTGGCTGTCGGCGAGCTCCGGCCCGGGAGGAGGCGAGCGTCGCCGCGCGGGTGACGGGCGACCCTGACGACCATCGGGTGGAGCTGCGCCTCGAGGCGCCCAGCGGGTCCGGGTGATCCTGCTGCGCGGCTTCCTGGCGGCCCCTGGGGCGCTGGTCGTCCGCTGGCTGGCAGGCCGAATCCACCTGAGACGCGGTGACGCGCGGACCCGCCGCGGGCGACCCCACGCGGGGCCTATCAGGGGTTCCGGCGCGTGCCCGAACGCCGATCGCTGGTGCTCACCGAGATGACGACACGGCGGCGTGGCCGCGACGCCGCCTCAGGCTCCCCTTGCTGCGGCGGCCCTTGCGTCGCCTGGTGCTGTTGAGGCCTTTGCGGCGCCTCGTGGTGCTGCGGCCTGTGCGACGCCTCGTGGTGCTGCGGCCTTTGCGGCGCCTCGTGGTGCTGCGGCCTGTGCGACGCCTCGTGGTGCTGCGGCCTGTGCGGCGCCTCGTGGTGCTGCGGCCTGTGCGGCGCCTCGTGGTGCTGCGGCCTGTGCGGCGCCTCGTGGTGCTGCGGCCTGTGCGACGCCTCGTGGTGCTGCGGCCTGTGCGGCGCCTCGTGGTGCTGCGGCCTGTGCGACGCCTCGTGGTGCTGCGGCCTGTGCGGCGCCTCATGGTGCTGCGGCCTGTGCGACGCCTCGTGGTGCTGCGGCCTGTGCGGCGCCTCGTGGTGCTGCGGCCTGTGCGGCGCCTCGTGGTGCTGCGGCCTTTGCGACGCCTCGTGGTGCTGCGCGGGCCGTTGCGCCGTCGCATGCTGGGCCGGCCGATGGTCTGGCCCACGCTGCTGTGGTCGCTGCCTCGCCTCGTACTGCACCGGCGGTTGTCCTGATGGGTGCTGCGGTGGCCTCTGGGCAGGCGCGTTGCCCGCGTACTGCTGCCTCCGGTCAGGCCCGGCGTTTTGCGGCCTTTGCCCTGGTCCGTGTTGCTGCGGCCTTGGCCCGCCCCCATCCCCGGCGTGCGCAGCCGGCCTCTCCGCCTGCCGAGGTCGGTCCCGCGGATCGGTCGTTCGCCCCTCGGTCGTTCGCCCCTCGGTCGTTCGCCCCTCGGTCGTGGGCGCCTCGGGGGCGGGCGCGGGCGATTGGGCGGCATTCGGCGCTCCCCGCATGCTGATGCCCTGACGCTCGCGGCGCTTGCGCTCGTCGTAGTTCGCGTCGCCGATGAGGTCGAGCACGGCGCGGGTATCCACCCTTCGCTCGGAGACCCGATGGCGGCCGGTCAATCGGGTCTCAGGGGTGAGCGCGCTGTTGGCGTAGAGCTCCCACATCTCCTCGCCATAGGCGGCTCGCCGTTGCTCGGGCACGAAGCGCGTGACGAAGCGATGGAGATTGTCGACGTCACGGAGCAGGAGCTTCCTGGCGTTCTGGTTACTCGCGGCGTCCACCGATTGGGGGAAGTCGATGATCACCGGCCCGTCGGCGCTCATGAGCACGTTGAAGTCCGACAGATCACCGTGCACGACGCCGGCGCACAACATCCGCACGACCTCGCCGATCAGGCGATGGTAGACCCACGTGGCCTGATCTCGGTCGAGGCTCGTCTCGGCGAGGCGAGGCGCGGGGCTGCCGTCGGCGTCGGCGACCAACTCCATCACGAGCACGCCGTCGATCGCGTGGTACGGCGTCGGCACGCGGACGCCTGCGCTGCGCAGGCGGTAGATCATGTCGACCTCGGTCGAGCGCCAGGCGGCTTCGTCCTGAGCCCGGCCGTGGCGCGAGCGTTTGTCCATCGCGCGCTGGTCGCGGCTGTTGCGCACCTTGCGGCCCTCGGTGTACGCCGCGCGGTTCTTGAAGCTGCGGTTCTGCGCTTCCTTGTAGACCTTCGCGACGCGCAGCTCGCCGCCCGACCGGACGAGGAAGACCACCGCTTCCTTTCCGCTCATCAGCGGCCGCACAACCTCGTCGATGAGCCCTTCGTCGACCAGCGACGTGAGGCTGCTCGGAATTTGCATGTTCTCGTGCGTCTTCGTTTCGTCGGAGGAAAAATTTCCCGGCGTCGTCTTGCCGCAAAAGATGGTGCGCTGCAACCGCATCGGATGCTTCGGCGGCCGCGTCGCGCTCTGGCCGCCGCGGCGCGTCGAGCGTCCGCGGTCCGCCCGCCGATCTCGCCGCGTCGTCGTGCGGGCCGGGCGGCCAGTCCGGGTCCGGCAGCCCGCGAGCACGCCGCTCGCGGGCCCGCCCCTCCTCGATCCAGCACTGCGAAACACGTACAGGTAGAGCGGCAGCCCGATGGGGAGCCAGCCCACGGGCGGGAGCGTCCCACGAGGGACAGGCGCGTCGAACACCGCCGCGGCGACGCGTGCCACGCCGGATGCCACGATGCCGACGGTTCTCAGGACCCTGCCGATGGCTCAGCGGAAGCCGCAGAAGACGCCCAGGGGGCCGAGGGCGGCGGCCCGAGTCGTCTGCGCAGCGTTGCGCGTCCCGCGGGTCCCTCACCCTGGGGCAGAGCACGGAGGTCGCGACCCTCGTCGCGCGAGGCGCCGGGGTGGATAGAAATCTTCAGGCGGACACGGGGCGCCCGAGCAGGCGCTGCCGAAGCTCGGGGTTGCGGATCCAGCCGGTGATCCCGAGCAAAACGAGCACGATGATCAGCGGCAGGTATTCCGGAAGCGTGAAGCCGCGGGTCATGTTCGTGGCCAAAGCGCCGGAGAAGTAGCCGACCATGAGCACGAGGGCGATCACGGAAGAGCGCGGGATGAGGAAGAGGATCGCGAGGCAGATCTTCGTGATGCCGAGCGGCACGGCGATATCCGTGATGCCCAGCCGTTCGATGAACGCCGCGCCTTCCTTGTTCGAGGGAGGCATGAGCTGGAGGATGCCGCTCGCCAAGGTGGCGAGGGACAGGAGGACGGTCAAGATCCACGAGACGATCTTTCCGGCCTTGCCCGGGTTCGGGACGGACTCCGGATTCCGCGCGCGGGCGAGGAGCTCCGGCGTGCGGAAGTACGCGCCGATCATCATCACGAGGATGAGGACGAACGGGAACCACGGCCAGTTGCCTTCGACGTCATGCGTGAGGCCTGTGGCCGTCGCGCCGCCGAGCACGCCGACCATCATCACGAAGCCGAGCGTGGCGGTGCGGGGAACAAGAAGGAGAACGGCGGCGATGATCTCGAGCGCGCCGATCAGGTAGCGATGGTCCCAGACGCCGAGCGCTTTCATGAAGTCGGCGGTGGGGGTGCCATCCTGGATGAAGAATTTCGCCAGACCGGAGGCGAAGATCATGAAAAGGGCCAGCAGGACGGTGGGCGTCCAGCCGAGGATTGTCTGGGAGCGGGTCGTCATATCGCCCCGACGATAGCAAATGAAGTCATTGATATGTCCAGTTCGGGAACCTGCACTCGCAACAAATGTCCCTGTATCCGCAGCTGCTCGGTCCGCCGTCCTCACCGCGCCAGCTGCGCCGCCGCCGCTGCGCTCTACTGGAACGCTCTCCCGTAGCGCTGCAGCCACTCATCGAACGTCCGCGCCTTGCGCCCGAGGAGCTGCTCGACCGTCGGGGCGGGCCGCTCGCCGTGCCCGGCCTTGACCAGCGCCTGGATCTCGACGATGGCGCGGATGAACACCTCGGGGAGGCCCGCCTTCTCCATTCCCTCGCGCAAGGCCTCCTCGGTCACGTCGACGAACCTGAGCGGCCTCCCGATCGCGGCGCTGATCTTCGCCACCTGCTCCGCCGCGCTCAGCGCCTCCGGCCCGGTGAGCACGTACGACTCGCCCTCGTGCCCCGGCGACGTCAGCGCCTTCACGGCGACCGCCGCGATGTCGCGCTGGTCGATCGGCGCCGACTTGCCGTCGCCCGTAGCCGTGTACACGGCGCCCTGCGCCTTGATCGAGCCGACCCACATGAGCGCGTTCGTCGCGAAGGCCCCCGGCTGCAGCATCGTCCAGGCGAGCCCCGACGCCTTGACCTTCGCCTCGGCCTCGCGGTGCCAGCGGGCGATCGCGTAGTCGTGCTCGTCCACGGCGCTCGCCGACGACAGCAGCACGATGTGCCGGACGCCCGCCCTCTTCGCCGCGGCGGCCGCGTTGCCGGCGAGCGCCGGGAGGTCGCCGACCGCGCAGACCACGAACGCCCTGTCCACGCCCGCGAACGCGGCGTCGAGCGTCTCGGGCTTCGCGAGATCGCCCTTCACGACCTCGACCAGGCTGCCGCGCTCGCCCAGCCTGGCCGGGTCGCGCACGAGCGCGCGGACCTTCTGGCCCGCCTCGACGAGCTGCTCGAGCACCGCGCCGCCAACGTTCCCTGTCGCTCCGGTCACGAGGATCATCTGCCGCTCCCTTTCGTGGCTCATGGTGACTCGCCTTCGCCGCGCCGTCGAAGGCGTGGGAAGAGCACCCTACACGAGCGCGCGATCGTGCTCTGGATCGAATTCGAACAGGTTGGGATGATTCTCGTCGTTTGTTGCGGGCGTGCTGGCCATCGCCTTCGGGGCCTGAGGGCTGGCCATGGAGGCGGGCGCTCGAGCTCGACGCCGCCTTCGCGGGAGCGCGTGGGTCACAGCTTTGAGGCGGCGTGGTCCCAGTTCACCAGGTTCCACCATGCCTCGACGTACTTCGCCCGGGCATTGCGGTAGTCGATGTAATACGCGTGCTCCCACACGTCGCACGTGAGCAGCGGCGTCTTGCCCTCCGTGAGCGGGCACCCGGCGTTGCCCGTCTGCACGATTTCCAGCTTGCCGGAGCTATTCTTCACCAGCCAGGCCCAGCCCGAGCCGAACTGACCGACGGCCGCGGTGCTGAACTTCTCCTTGAACGACGACACGCTTCCGAACGCCTCCTCGATCGCCGCACGGAGCGCGGCGGGAGGCTCACCGCCGCCCTGCGGCTTCATGCTGTGCCAGTAGAACGTGTGGTTCCACACCTGCGCTGCCTGGTTGAAGACCGCGCCGGACGTCGTGCGGACGAGATTCTCGAGGCTCTTGCCCGCGAGCGCCGCGTCCGCCGCCACGAGCTCGTTCAGCTTCGTGACGTATGCGTTGTGGTGCTTGCCGTGGTGGAAATCGAGCGTCTCGGCCGAGATGTGGGGAACCAGCGCGTCTCTGGAGTAGGGGAGCTCGGGAAGAGTGAAGGTCATGGTTCTGTTCCTCGTGTTGCGTGTCGACGGCTACGCGCTCGTCGCAGCCCGTTGTGAGTAGCTCGGCGAAGACCTTCGGGTGGCGCTCCAGCCACGGATCGAACGTCCGCGCTTCGCGGCCGAACAGCCGCTCCGCGTCGCCGGGTCCGGCGGCAACGTAGCAACCCCGGTGGGGGGCGCGTGGCGCCTTGCCAATGAGTTGGAAGTTTTCCATCCGTTTGGAGAGACGGCCTCCCGGCCAGCGGTTCAGTGGTTCCGCTGACCTGCCAGAGCCGACCATGGCCTCCGGCGTATGGGCGCGAAAGCCCGCGTAGCGGTCACTTCAGCGCCCAGAGCCGCGCAAAGCTGCGATTTACTGCAAGATCACCGAGACGGCTGCCAGGCCATTCGGGACCCCCGAGCTCGTTGCGGTGCGCGTGCCGGTGGCGCTGGCGGTCGTGATGACCTGGTCTTGAATGCTGTTGCTGTCGACGTCCGATCGCTGGATCAGCCCGGCCGGCGTGGACCACGTCCCGTAGCTGTAGCCGCTGAAGAAGGTGACGAGGATCCCGCCGGGGCTCGAGGGCGTCACGCTGGGCGCGCTGATGGAGGGCCCGGCGGCGCTCGCGCCGGCCGACGCGACCGCGCTGCTCACACCCGAATAGCAGGCGAGGTGAATGTCGACCCAGACGCCCGCCGGAATATCGAACGTGTACTCGGTAGGCTCGCTCGATCCCACGACTTTCGTATAAACCATGGCGTGGAAGGGCCCGTCGCTCGTGGACGATGACTGGTCGTGCACGAGCGTGAAGCCCGACGGGGGAGCCACGTCCGGAGGATCGGCGACGACTTCGAGCGCGGCGAGGAGCAGATCGCCCGGAAGGCAACCCTCGGGGAGCGCGACCGTCGTGCTGTCGATCGTCGTCTCGATCGATCGGAAGCCGCCGTCGCTGAACGTATAGGCATACGCCGTGCCTTCGTTGAAGCCGAGGACATCGTAGAAGTATGCCCCGACAAACAACGTGCTGCCCGACACGGTGACGGAGGATCCGAAGAGGTCGACTGGACCTTCATCCGCGGCGAACAGCTTGAGCTCTTCTTCTGCCCACGAGGCGCCGGTACGCAAGAAGCTGTGCACCGCTCCGGCGTCGGAGCCGAGATCGTTGTCTGAAGACGCTCCCACGAAGGCTCTGTTTCCCGACCCCGAGAGCGCGACCTTCGCTCCGAAGTCACTCAATGAGCTCGTGCGCTCGGAGGTGAGCTTGGCCTCCTGCGCCCATGTCGAGCCGCTGCGCGCGAACACGTACGCAGCGCCGGAGTTGAAGGCGAGCTCGTCGTCGTTGGGGGCCCCGATGATCGCCCTGTCCCCCGCGAGGGCGAGGGAGATTCCGAAATAGTCGTCCGACTGCCCATCATCGGCCGCGAGCACGTCTTCTTGTGTCCAGGTGCTCCCGGTGCGCACGAATGAGTAAGCTTTCCCGGTGCCGGTGAATGGCGCCCCGAGGAGGGCTCGGTTCCCGGACAGGGCGATCGACGAGCCGAAGAAACCAGGCGCCGTCGGGTCATCGGCGACCAGCTTGTCCTGCTCGGTCCACGTTGTGCCGCTGCGCGTGAAGACATACGTCGCGCCTGCGTCCGTGAACGCATCGTCGTCTGCGCTCGCGCCGATGAGCGCCGTATCTCCCTCGAGCGCCACGGCCACGCCAAAGAAGTCGCTCACGCCCACGTCGCTCCCGATGAGCTTGGCCTGCTGGGTCCACGTCGTGCCGCTGCGAACGAATACATACGCCGCCCCTGCATCCGTGCCGTTCGCGGCATGGCTCTCGGCGCCGACCAGCACCGTATCGCCAGAGACGGAGACCGAGCGGCCAAAGTAGTCCCACGGGGCTCCGTCGCTTGCGGAGAGCTTGGCCTGCTCGGTCCACGTGCTGCCGCTGCGCACGAAGACGTAGGCAGCCCCCGTGAATCCGTCTTTCCCGAGCGCGCCGATGACCGCGGTGTCACCATCGATGTCGCTCGAGAAGCCGAACAGGTCTGCGCTCTCCCGGTCGCTGGCCAAGAGCTGCGACCTCTGCGCTGCAAGCAAAGCCGAATGGGCCGTCTGGGTGTTCTCCGGCTCTCGTCCGTCCGTTCGCTCTGCGTCGCTGCATGCCATTGCCATGCTCCCGACACAGAACAGAACGAGGCGCTGGGCCCACAACCGTGTTCGTCTACCCATCGACCACTCTTCCCTTCATCCCCGGTTCATGGAGGCACGCGTCATTCCAGGGGTGCGGACTCTAGGGGCCAAAAGAGCCGTCGCGCAAGAGGCTCGCCCGTTTTCAGCGCTTGGATCGCGCTGAGATGAACTTTTCTATCTGGGGCTGGGGCTCGGCACATCGGCGCCAGTGGTCATGGCATCTTCACGTCGCTCTCCATCTATCCCGTGCAGAGGTGAGCGCTCTTGCTGGCGAGATGCTCACGGCGATCATGCCCTTGTCGAGCATGTCGCCGAGCCTCACGCCAGCGTCGAAGCCGCCTGTGGCGATGTCGGGCGTCTCAGGATCCCTCGATGGGCGGGTTCCCTCGCCCCGACGCCCCGAACGCGTGCCGCAGGTGCGGCCCGATGCGCCGGGCAATCACGAGGTCGACGAGGGGCGGGGCGAGCGCCTGCAGCAGCAGCAGGAGCCGCGTGGAAGCGCCCATCACGGCCCTCGTCTTCCTCGCGAGCAGGGCGGCCAGCACGAAGTCGGCGACCTTCTCCGGCGGCGCGAGCGTGCTCCCTGCGCGGCGCCAGAGGTCTGCGAAGGGGCGCTCGGCCGCCGTGTCCGCCGGCGCCGGGCCGACGTAGCAGAGGAGCTCGGCCCGTCCCTCGGCGGCGAGCTCGCGGTTCACCGCGCTGCAGAAGCCGGCCAGCCCGGCCCGCGCGGCCACGTCGACCGAGTAGTACGGCAGCGCGAGGGTCCCGTCGCCGAAGCCGCCGAAGAGGGCGATCACGCCCCCCGGGCGCAAGCGGGGCAGGAAGGCGCGCGCCACGTGGATCGGCCCCGCCAGATCGACGGCCAGCTCCAGCTCGACCTCCTGGTCGGTGTGCGCGTCCAGCCCCTTCCGCACGTCGACGCCGGTCGCACACACCACGTGGTCGACGGGCCCCACGCGCGCGGCCACGTCGCGCAGCTGCGGCGCCGCGAGCTCGGCCGTGTGGTGCGCCGCGCCGTACGCCCCCGCGAGCTGGGCGAGGCGCGCGCCGTCGCGCGCGACGAGGACGACCTCCGCGCCCTCCCTCACCAGGGCGCGCACGACGGCCTCGCCCAGCCCGCCTGTGGCCCCGACCACCGCGACCCGCTTGCCGCGGAAGCTCTGGCCGGTGTTGACCTTCGGAGGCCGGAAGCGCGCGAGCGCCTCGGCGCCGAGGACCAGCCCCGCGCCCCAGAACATGACCTCGCCGGCCCCGATGAGCCCGGCGGCGAGGACGGCGCGCCCCCCGACCGAGAGCGGGAGGAAGGGCACGACGAGGAACGCCGAGAACCAGACCGGAAACGAGCCGATCACCGAGGCCCAGGCGAGCGCGCGCAGGAAGGCCTTGCGGCGAGAGGAAGACGTCACGACCCACGCCCCTCGGTCAGCTGCCGCAGGCGGCGGATGACCTCGGTCCGTCGCTCAGGTGGCGGCGCGTCCAGCCCGAGCAGCTCCGCCATCCAGAGGCCGTCGACGGCGAGCCGGACGAGCAGCGCGTCGACCGGACAGATGCCGTCGCGGTCGAGCCGCTCCGCCCACGCACGGTAGCGCTCGCGCAGCGGCTCGATCAGGTGGGGCGCGAGCGCGACGGCCGCGAGCAGCGCGGCGCTGGTCCGGTCGGGCACCTCGCCCTCGACGGTGGCGTGCAGATAGGCGCGCGTGAAGGAGCCCGGCCTGCCGTCCTCGACCTGCGCGAGCCGGCGGTCGAAGCCGGCGACGAGCGCCCCCACGAGGCCCTCCACGAGCGCCTCCTTCGAGGCGAAGTGATAGAGCAGCCCACCCTTGCTCACCCCGGCCTCGGCCGCGACGGCATCGAGGGTCAGCGCATCGCTGCCGTCGCGGCGAACGACGACGGCGGCGGCGGCGAGGATGCGGTCGCGCTGGCTCGGCCTCGGCATGTCATTACTATACCGTCCGGACGGTTCAGTTTCAAGCGGCGACCCGGCGCGCGTTCCCTCGAGCGCAGGCAGCGAGGGCGCGCGGTGGAACGACGTCCACGTCGCGTGGCCGGCCAAGGCGACCCTCCGGCGGGGGCATCGGCGTTCGATGACGCTCTCCTCGGAGGCCGGCGCGCCGCCCTCGACACGGGTGCCGACGATCACGGTGAGGACCGTCGTCGATTTGTTGCGTTACGCGCCGCAGAGAAACCTGCCGTCCGGCGAGCTCGCCGCGCTCGTCAAGCCGCTCGCCGATCGCCTCGAAGAGCGGGTGCCGTCGGCGCGGTTCATCGAGGCGCTGGAGGTGGCGGTGCGCGCCACGGGGGACGAGGACTTCATACCTCGACCTCGCGCCATTGCGTTTGAGACAGCCGCTTCTGCCCCCGATGCTCCATGATAGTCTATCCGGTGTCGAATTTCCCGCTACGCGCAACGCTGCCACCTATACAGGAGTCGAATATTCTGGTCTGATTCGACCGCGATGCGTCGCGGGATCGTGGCGGGGAGCGAACCAATGGGGGGAGTATGACTGACACCACGCGCCGACCGAGATATTCGATCGTGAATGGATCGAGCCGCCTCGGGCGGGGAGGGATTCTGGTCCTGGCGCTCGCGGCCGCGCGGGACGCCGCGGCGACGACGGATCCGGATGTCATGCTCTGTCATTTTCCGCCCGGGAACCCGGAGAACGCGCAGCTCATGACGATTGGAGCGCCGGCCGCTCTCGAGCACGTGACCAGGCACGGAGATGCCGTGTGCGAGGCCGGTGACAGCGATTGCTGCATCGGGACCGGCGGGGCGGTGTGCACCAACCTGCAGGACGATCCGGACAACTGCGGCGCCTGCGGCAACGTTTGCCAGGAGGGGCAGGCGTGCACGTCGGGCGAGTGCACCGGCTGCCCGACATACGAAGGCACCGGCTGTTACTGGATGGATTGCTTCAGCTTCGGCGCCGATTGCTGCTGGGTCCCGTCGCCATTCGACTTCCCGTCCGATGTTCCAATGTGCCAGGCGCTGGACTCGTGCTCGCCTGGAGGAGGGGAGCTCTCCGGGGGCGGCTGCTATATGTGGGCCGAGTGCTCGATGTGCACGCCCGCCTACCCGCCCTGGCCGTAGAGCGCCGCGCCGCGGCCTGGTCGTCCCCGGCGCAGCCCCCTCGTGGGGATGCGCCGGGGACGAGACTCGGGCCGAGGCTCGCCGTTCGGGCCCGTCGTCCCAGTGCTCACGCCGGCGGCGCGCACCAGCTCGCCGGCCATGTAGGGCCGCTCTACGAGATGGGTATCGAGCAGCGTGAGAAGCGGATCGGTCGCGGCGACGGAAGCCGCGATCGCCTGCGCGTTGCGCTTCTCCGCGGGCGCGCGAACGAGCTGGATGAAGGCGTCGCGGCCGGCGCCGTTCAGCGTCGTCTGCTGCCAGTCCCTCCGGTGCCACCGGCAGGCCGAGCAGCCGACCGATCGCCTCGTGAACGACCCGCGCCGCCACATCATCCCCGAGGGCGACGGCGCGGCTCAGGGTGCTGGCGAGAGAGGCGATCACGGCCGCCCGAAGCGACGCTCGGTCACGGCGAGCTCCCCAGGCCCGGGGCGAACGCCGGTGAGAATCGGGGCGTATGGACGCCTCCTCAGGGGGTGTCCGCGCGCGCCTCCCACTTCATTGAGCCGGCGATCTGCCTCGTGGTGACGTTGACGCGATTGAAGCAGTTGACCAGCGCGATGTGCAGGATCAGCGCCGCGAGCGCCGGCTCGTCGTAATGCCTCGCGGCCTCCTCCCAGACGTCGTCGGGCACCGGATCCGCGCGATCGCTCAGCCTCGTCGCGGCCTCGGCGAGCGCCAGCGCGGCGCGCTCCGCGTCGGTGAAATAGGGCGCCTCGCGCCAGACCGCCACGGCGAACATGCGCTCGTCGGTCTCGCCCGCCTTCTTGAGCTCGCGCGCGCCCATGTCGACGCAGAAGCTGCACCCGTTGATCTGGCTCGTTCGCAGGTGGACGAGCTCGAGCGTCCGCGCCGGCACGCCGCTCTTCTTCACCGCGCCGACCAGGGCGTAGATGGGCTGCATGACGTCGGGGATGAGCATCGCGGGGTTCTTCATCCGTGCTTTCAGCATGATCGTGATCCTCTCGAGGGGTTCGGGTGTGCTCGCAGACCGCGACGGGGCGCTGGACGTCCGCTCGCGTCGTCACATCGGCCAGGGTTCGTTCGTCACAGCCATGACGAAGCGCGACGAGGGAGTGTGACCGATGGATGAAAATCGTTGGCTGGCGGAGCGGTTCGAGGCCCACCGGACCCACCTGCGGGCGGTGGCGTACCGGATGCTCGGCTCCCTGGGCGAGGCGGAGGACGCCGTGCAGGAGTCCTGGCTCCACCTGAGCCGTGCCGACACGACCGGCGTCGAGAACCTGGGCGGGTGGCTGAGGACGGTCGTGGCGCGGGTGTGCCTCGACATGCTGCGCGCGCGCAAGGCGCGGCGCGAGGAGCCCATGGCCGCGCCCGACCCCGTCGCGGACCGCGAGGCCGGGACCGACCCCGAGCGCGAGGCGATGCTGGCCGACTCCGTCGGCGTCGCGCTGCTCGTGGTGCTCGAGACGTTGACCCCCGCCGAGCGGCTCGCGTTCGTGCTGCACGACCTGTTCGCGGTACCCTTCGAGGAGATCGCCTCCATCGTGGGCCGCTCCCCGGCCGCGGCAGCTCGCGAGCCGCGCCCGCCGCCGCGTGCAGGGAGCGCCCCCGTCTCCGGACGCCGACGTCGGCCGCCAGCGCGAGGTCGTCGACGCCTTCCTCGCGGCCCTGCGCGGCGGCGACTTCGACGCGCTCGTGGCGATCCTCGATCCGGACGTCGTGATCCGCGCCGACGCCACGGCCGCGCCCCCGGCCGGGAACGAGGTCCGCGGCGCGCGCGCCTGGGCCAAGCAGGCGATCTCCGGCGCGCGCGGCGCCAAGTTTGCACGCCCTGCCCTCGTGGACGGCACGGTGGGTGTCGTCGTGGCCCCGCACGGGCGGCTCTTCCGGGTGCTCCGCTTCACGCTCGCGCAGGGGAAGATCGCCCGGATCGACGTCGTGGGCGACCCCGAGCAGCTCCGCGATCTCGACCTGTCGGTCCTCGACGACGGACCGCACCCGGATACCTGATTTCGGCCAACGATTGCCGGTCTGCCGCGGCGCGCAGGGCCGCCGGCAGCAGCGGCTTGTTGGGCTGGAGACAGAGAAAGAGAGAATGTACAGGGAGGCGGGGAGGCGGGGAGGCGAGAGAGAGAGTACAGACAAGGAGAGGTGAGAGACGGGGACCATCGTTCGAGCTCGCTCGGGGGCGGCTGCCTCCAGGTCGCTGGTTTTGTCGGGCGGGTGCCCGGGGACGTCAATTCTGCGCAACCGGGTCTGGTCCCGCGTCGACATACGGGTATGCCGGCGCTGGGGCTGCTGGTTCGAACGACTGATCCCGGCTCTCGCCTCCCCGCCTCCCCGCCTCCCTGTGAATCTCTCTCTCTTTATCTTCCTCTCCGCCCAACCATCCGTCGTGAGGTCATCGCGGAGCGGGGGGACCAGGCGGAGCGGCAGCATCGTGATTCGATCGTTCCTGTCCCTTGCCGCCGCAAACGAGGATCTCGCGGTGCTCGAGGTCGAGGTCCTCCACGCGGAGCTCGGCGCTCCCAAGCAGACGG
The DNA here is from genome assembly GCF_051521455.1 of Sorangium sp. So ce887. Lineage (NCBI taxonomy): Bacteria > Pseudomonadati > Myxococcota > Polyangiales > Polyangiaceae > Sorangium > Sorangium sp. So ce887. Next base: position 2,598,142 of record NZ_CP150354.1, read on the forward strand.
AGGCCGGCGCCGTAGAAGAGGGAGGCCAAAAGGAGCGGAACGCCGGTCATGCGATCCAGGGGTCGAGGGCATGGCGGCGCTACCGGGCCCGTCGCCGCCGACGGAAAGGACGCGAGCAAGCACGTAGAGCGCCAAGGCCGACCACGCCTTGGGGACCAGGCGCTGCGCACCCGGCCATGCATGTCCCACGACGAGCCCGCGCCGCGTCACCCGCGCGCGCTCTTCCGCGTTGGTGCGCCGCGGGCGCCGGGATACGCTCTCGAGGCATGGCGTCACGTCTTCTCGGTGCGGCATCGCTGTGCGGGCTCGCCCTCGGCTGCGCGGCGTGCAAGTCGGCGGCAGCGCCGCTGCCGGCCCATGTTCGCGTCTCCATCGGCGGCGCCGTCATCAGCCCGGCCAAGGCGGACGGGCGCCAGTGGGACGGCATGGTCGCGGTCCCGGCGGGGGCGCTCACCGCGATCGGCGACCTGCTCAGCACGGCGCACCCGGCCGCGGCGGCGGCCGGCGTGGCCGGGGTCGCCGCGGAGGCGGCGGGGGCGGGCACCGAGCCGCCGGAGCCCTTCGGCTCGGCGGAGCTGTTCGTGGGCGGCCGGTCGCTCGGGAGGCGCGCGCTCGATCGCCCGGGGCAGCGCGACACCTGCGCGCCCGGCTGGAAAGGCCCGCCGACCTGGCGCCGCGTGCCGCTCTCGCCGGATGTCCACGTGAGCGGTGAGCTCATCGACAGGGACCTGGTCAACGACGACTTCATCGGGAGGTTCGCCATCCACCACGGTCACCTCGTCGAGGCGCTCCGGGCGCGCACGGTCTATCCGGTGGCCGTCCGCGATCAGGCCGCCGGACAGGTGCTGTTCGTCTGGATCGAGGTCTGGCCGGAGTAGGCCGGCGTAGACCCGCGCCGGCGACGCCGGAGCCCGCGCGCCTTCGCCTGGGCCTGTGCGATGCGGCGGCGCCGCGCCCGCGCCGCCGCGCCCGCGCCGCCCAGCGCGCCGGTGAAGCAAACCTGCTCAACCCGTTCCGCGATGCGCCCCTCCCGGGGTATCGTGCGCTCGCCGCCCGTGGGACTCCGGGGCGATTTCCGAGCCCAGTCTGGTAACTGTTGTAGGTTGATCGCCCCACCATTCCCCGGGCGGCGCTTCGTATGCCCCCCGCGCCCCCTGCACGCTTCCATACCGAGCGCGTCGAGCGCGAGGACCTGGTCATGTTCATCAACGCCTGCTTCGCGTGCACCGGGCAGGCCGAGTTCTACGGCTCCTCGGGCGGGCAGGTCGTCTCCGTCGAGTTCCTCCACGAGTACATCCTCGGCAACTACCGCCGCCTCTACGCGCGCACGCTCGCCGCCGGCATCAACCACTTCAACCAGGCGCGCATCGCCGTGAACCTCCTCGCGACCGGCGCCGAGACGCCCGCCGCCGATCGGCGCGAGGAGGGGCTGCTCATCGCGGCGGCGCTCCGGGAGCTCCCGCCGCAGCGCGCGCTCCGGGCGCTCCGCGAGCTCCGGGAGCGGCGCGTGAACAACCGCCGCGCGCGCGCCGTCATCCGCGACTACCTCGCCGGCCGGCCCGAGCCGGCCTTCGACGCCGTCAAGTACCGCGCCCACGTCCGCGCGCTCGCCACGCACGCCCACCTCCGGCTCCCCGGCGAGCTCGGGCCCTTCCTGTTCGAGCCCGGGAGGCGCGCGCCGTTCGAGACGCCGCTCCTGGAGCGTGCGCGGCAGGCCCGTTACGCGAAGGAGGCGATCTTCGACCTGCCGCTGACCGTCGCCGAGGGGCTCGCCGCCGCCCGCGGCGTCTCGCGCGACGAGCTCCTGCGCCGCGCCGCGCCGCGCATGACCGAGGGCGAGCGCCTGCGGCTGCAGCGCACCGCCGGGCGCGAGGACGTCGACCTCGCCATCGACCTCGGCCGCGCCCCGCTCACCCGCCTCGCCCTCTATGCGCTCTCCCTGCCCGAGAAGACGCGGCGCGACCGCCGCGACGAGCTCCACGCCGCGCTCGAGCGCGCCGCCGCCCGCGCGCTCCGCCGGAGCCCCGCCGCGCTCGGGCGCGTCGCCGCCGTGCTCGACCGGAGCTACTCGGCGTCCGGATCGAGCGAGAAGCGCCGCCGCCCGCTCGCCGTCGCGCTCGGCGTGAGCTACCTGCTCCGCGCCGCCGCCCGCGAGTACCGCGCCTTCTGGACCGCGCCCACGCCCGACGAGATCCTCGTCGACGCGCGCGGCCAGACCGATCTCGCGACGCCGCTGCTCGACGCGCTCGCCTTCCGCCCCGACGTCGTGCTCCTCGTCTCGGACGGCTTCGAGAACGACCCGGCCGGCGCCGCCGCCGAGGTCGCCCGGTGCTTCCGGGCGCGGCTCGACCCGGGGCAGCGCACGTCGATCGTCCACATCAACCCCGTGTTCGACAGCGAGCGCTACGCGCCCCGCGCGCTCGGCCCGTCGATCCCGACGGTCGGCCTGCGCGACGCCGAGGACCTGCCGACGGTCCTCGGCTTCGCCCGGTTCGCCGAGGGGACGGCGCCGCTCGCCGAGCTCGAGCGCTACCTCGCGCAGCGCGCGGCGGACCTGCTCTCGCGCCACGCCCGGCCCGCCGGCGCCGCGGCGCCGGCGGAGGCGCTTGCCGCGACGCCGGCGGAGGCGCCCGCCGCGGCGCCCGAGGCGTCCTGATGGCCAAGGCGCCGGCCCTGATCCAGTCGCTCGCGCTCCGGGGCCTCTCGGCCACGCACGCCCAGGTCTTCGCGGGCGTGCGCCTCGTCCCGCTCCTCCGGGCCGCGCCGCGGGACGACCTGCGCATCGCCCGCCGCAGCTACGACGACACCCTGGCGGTCGTCGATCTCAGCGACGGCGCGATCTATTGCTCGACCTACGTGCCGCACGCGCTCGTGGTCGGGTGGACCGACGACGGCTCGCCCGTCGCGTCCTACGGCGCTGCGCTCGGGGCGCCGACCGACAGCATCCCGCTCGCCAAGCGGTGGCGCGGCGTCAACCTGCTCCACCGCATGGCCCGGCGCGAGGCGCGCGGCGAGGACCCGGCCGAGCGGAACCGCCTGCGCCTCCTGCCGCAGCACCTCGCGATGGAGGGCTTCCTCGCCCTGCACTTCAACGCGCCCGAGATCGCCTGGTCCGAGTACTCGCGGCGGGCGATCTCCCACGGCCTCGACCCGCGCGTGGAGGTGTCGCTCTCCGGCCGGGCGATCCCGAGCCTGGAGGACGCGCTGCGCGTCTTCGAGATCCACGAGGGCCAGTGCGGCCTCTTGCTCTTCGTCGGCGAGCTGCTCGCGTCGGTGTTCGTCGTGTCTCACCCCGACGACTACCGCGCGCTGCACCGCACGCTGATCGAGGACTCGTACGAGCAGACGCTGCTCCACGCGGCCCGCCACAACGGCGACAGCCAGGCCTTCACGCACAGCTTCGACGCGGCGCAGATCGGCTCGCTCGACGATCTGCGGGCCGCGCTCGGCCGGGCGCGGGCCGAGGCCGGCGCGCTGCACGTGGACACGGCCGCGGGCCTCCTCGGCCGGCCGATCGCGGCGGAGCGCGTGTACCGGGCGGGGCCGTTCTCGCTGCAGCGGTTCATGACCGAGCTCGATCCGGCGCTCGACAACCACATCGGCGAGGCGATCGTGCGCGACGACGGCACGCTGGAGTACGCGAAGACCTACCGGCTCTCGGCGGGGCAGGTGCGGCGCACGCGGCTCCTCCAGCAGCTCGCCGCGCACGGCTGGAACCTCGACGCCACCGCGGCGGCGCTCAAGATCGCCCGCGACCAGCTGCTCCGGCGGATCGACGGGGAGGGGTTCGGCTACCTGATCGCGGAGCACGTCCTCAAGGCCGCGCTGAAGCGGACGCGCTGAGCGCGGTCGCCGAGGCCATCCGGCGCCTCGCGCGGAACCTGTTCGGAAACTTCACAGGGAGGTGGGAGACGGGGAGGGAAATCTTCAAAATACTCCCTGTCTCCCCGCCTACCTGTTCAATTTCCCCGCTGAAAAGGGCTGCAAAATGAGGGGATTCCTCAGGGCGGCTTCATCCCGATGCCTGTCGTCGCCGGAGGGCGAACGCAGCGAGGACCGCCATCAGAAGGCCGACGGTGTGATCCCCGCCGACGCCCGCGACGCGGCAGCCGCAGCCCTCGCCGTCACTGGAGGCGTCGCCGCCCCCGCCGGCCGCGCCGGTGCCGCTGCCTGCGCCTGCGCCCGTGCCGCCCGCGCCGCTCGCCTCACCCCCGCCCGCGGAGCCGGTGCCGCTGCCCATCCCGCCCGCGGATCCGGTGCCGCCGCCCATCCCGCCCGAGCCGGTCGTGCCGCCGCCCGCGCCCCCTTCGCCCGAGGGCCCCGGCGGGGGCACCGTCGCGCAGTCGCCGAGCGAATGTTCGAGCGCGCCGAGCGTGAAGCTCCCGCTGCCCGGCCGCCCGCGCGCGCAGTAGTCGTCGGTCACCGCGGCCTCGGCGGGCGCCTTGCCGACGAGCGACGCCACATCCCCTCTGAGGCGCAGGTCGCCGAGACCTGGATCTTCGTACCACGCCTGGAACATCGCGAGCCCTACCTCGGCCAGATTGTCACTCTCTTGATGCGTGCCCCCGTCGCGGTCGCGGATCTTGCCCGTGAGCACGTTGCCGCGCGCGACGCCGCTGGTCGTCGCGAAGCGGAAGTCGATCCCGCTCGTCGCGATCAGCGTATTGAAATGAAGCCGCGTGTCCGTCGCACGGTTCAAATAGATCCCGACGTCCGAGCAGCTCGCGATGATGTTGTTCCGCATCGCCCCGCCGGTGTGCTCGACCTCGCAGGGCACGTCGGGGTCGTAGGCCGGGGCGCAGTACTGCGCCCCCGTGCCGCCGCCGCCGAATGACAGCCCGATGCGCACCCCGTCCGGCGAGCCGCTGGTGGTGCCGACGACGAGGTTGCGCTCGAAGAGCCCGTCCGAGCCGCCGCTCTTCATGAACGCGCCGTAGCTGACACCGTCGCCGCCGTCTTTCTGGAAGTCGTGCACGTAGCTGTCGCGCACGCTCCAGCGCTTGCCGCCGTCGATGTTGATCTTGGTGACGGGATTGCTGGTCCTGCGCGGGTGGCTGTCGAACAGCTCCGATCGCTCGATCACCCCGTCGTCGGGGGCCGTCCAGACGCCGCCCACCTGCGCGGCGTTGATCTTGAGCTGGGCGTTGAAGTCCCGCACTTTCGAGCGGCGGAGGGTGAAGCGGCTGGCAGCGCCGAACACGTGGAAGGCATGCTCGCAGTCCGAGTCGTCGGCGCAGACGCCGCGGATGTCGAGGTCCTCGAAGTGCCAGTTCGGGCCGCTGACCTTGAAGCCCTCGAGGCCCGACAGCTCGATGATCGCGCCGAGCGGCTCGGCGGCGCGCACGACGATCGGCGCGGCCTCGGTGCCTGCGGCCGCGCAGGAGACGCCGTCGAAGGCGTAGGTGCCCGAGGCGAGGACGATCTCGTCGCCGGCCTTTGCCGCGCCGATCGCGGCGACGAGCTCGTCGGTGGTGCCGACCGGCACGACGGCCGCCGCGGCGGGGGCGGCGAGGAGGAGGGAGGTGAGCAGGGCGAGCGGGGCGACGGGCGCGCGGCGTGGCGACATGGCTGCCAGAATGCGCGGGTGCGCTCGCCCGTCAAGATGGCGCGTGCAACGTGCGACGGCCGTGCGCGACCTCCGCCCGTACGGGCTCATCCACGAACCTCCTCGAGCACGGGATGACCCTCCAGGCGGCGCCCCGGTCACGCACTTCTCGACGAAGACGTCAAGGGAGCGGCCGGAGGACCCTATCCACCACGGCGTCTCCGACACGCTTGCCCTGACGGATCCCTTCCACTGCATCGAACCTCCAGTGGACGCCGAGGTAGATGCGGCTCGACGCGTTCTCCTGAGACGCCTGGCTGAAGCTGGAATAGCAGCGCCTGATCTCGGGGCGGACATTGCCTGGCGCGTCCGTCGTTCTCCCGTTGAACTCGTCGGACGTGACGCAGAAGGGTACATGATCCTTGCCATAATAACGTGTCAACACCTGGAGCATGGCGGCCCCCGAAGCTCGAGTGCCCAGACACGTACGCCGGGAACGGTGGGGTCATGCGCGGCGGGCTCTGGTTGCTTCCGGGGATCCGACGGGCGTCCACCTCCTGTCAGCTATCGTCAACGGGTTTCCATCCGTGCCGGCCCGACGAATCGCAACGATCGGCCGCACATCCCCCCATTCGGGGGTCAAGAACCCTTGATCGGGATAGAGAGGATCGGGGCGATGCCGGCCGGGCGCACCGCCTGGGATGTAAGACATCGGGGAATCTGCCCCGTCGTACTCACGCTCCGCGAGGATCTCGCCGGCGACAGCGCTGCCCAGCGCGCGACCGTCCTCCTTGGCATCGCTCTCGGGGATCTCCGCCAGGTATTTCTCGAGCTTGCTGTCGAGCGCGTCCGCCTGGCCCGGGTACAGCGCCTTCAGCGTATGGTGGGCTGCCGCGGCCACCGCTGCGTCGATGAATGCATCCGGCATGGGAAGGAGGACGGAGTACGGCTCATGACTATCTGGCGGACGAGGCGCGCGGCTTTCGCGAGCGCTACCGGGGGGAGCTGCCGGGGCGGGAGCGGCTCTTCCTGGAGGAGGTGCTCCGGCTGGCCAATGACAAGCGGCGCCGGCGGCGCCGGTTCGTCACCGCGGTCATCGCCGCGCTTTCGCTGCTGGTGCTCTCGGCGATGGCGCACGTGATGATGATTCAAAAGATCCAGGAGTATCAGGAGAAGGAAGGGCAGCGCGATGAGGCCGAAGCGGCGCGTCGCGAGGCGGAGGAGGCCTCGAAGCGCGCCGAGCACGAGGCCGTGCTCGCCCGCGAGGCGGAGGAGGCGGTGCGGCAGAACAACGGTCAGGAGCTGGAGCAATGCACCTCGACGGAGGCCCGGGTGCGCGCCGAGATCGACGCCAAGCACGCCCGCGTGGCCGCAGCGAAGGCGCGGGACGACGAGGCCAAGGCGAGAAAGGCGGTCGAGAGGGCGCAGCAGAGCAAGCGCCAATGGAAGGAGCTGAACGACTGGAACTGGATCTGGGGAGAACGGTAGCGCGGGGGACAGGACGGTCGTGCGTGGTCGCCGCACCACAATCCGCGTCTCGTCTTGCCGGTGACCGCCCTCGGCCGCGGCCCTGTCCACCCGCGCCCTGGCTCAGCGCTGGCCGTACTCGTCGTGGCGGCGGAACCAGATCCCCGTCTCGTTGCGCCCTCTGGGGGCGCGGTCGAGCCACTGGTACATGCCCCAGAGACCGTCCAATCCGCGCGCATAGGCGGAATAGGTGTGGTAGAGGACGCCGTCTTCGAGCACGAACGCGCTCAGGCCCGGCCGGTCGAGCGAGTAGGTGGGCGCGTCGGTCCCGGTCATGGCCGCGGACTGGGCGACGGGCAGCGGGACCGGTGTCACGTCCATCGCGTGGCCGGCGCGCTCGAAGTTGTATTCGACGGTCCCCTCGCGCTGTTGCTCCTCGGTGAACGCGACGTTGAAGTCGAAGTTGAAGCGGCCGTCGCCCGAGGACGCCCAGGGGAACGTCCACCCCATCCGCCGCTTGTACGCCAGGAGCTTCGCGAGCGGCGCCCGCGACACCGCCGAAAGCGTGACGTCGTGGTTCGCCAGGTGGACGGCGATGCCGTTGAACCCGTCGGCGATCGCCGAGCAGGACACGCAACCCGCCTTGTAGTCGGGCCCGAACATGAAATGGTAGACGATGAGCTGCGAGCGCCCTCGGAAGAGCTCTGCCAGCGAGGCGCTGCCTTCCTCGGTCTCGAACCGGTACTCCTTGTCGACCCGGACCCACGGCAGCTCCTGACGCCGCCGCGAGAGCTCGTCGCTGCGCCGCGTGAGCTCCTTCTCCGCCTTGAGCAGATCGAGCCGCGCGGCCAGCCACTCTTCACGTGTCCCGGTGATGTGCGTCGTCATCGCTCTTCTCTCCCTTGGGTGAGCATCGTCGTTCGTAACGTTCTCGATACGACGTGCTGGATGGTGGTCGTGAGATATCTACGACCGACCATCGATCCGCGGGAGTAACAAGTGTGTCGGGATTGCACGCGACGGCGGCCACGGGCTGCGGCAGGCGCGGGGGAGCTGCGAGGCGAGCGCGGCAGAGGGCAGGAGCTACGTGGAAGCTCGAAGGCGCGACGCACTTTCTCCACGGGCACCGTCAGGTGTCAGGAGCCACCGCCGCCCGCGGCGCCGCCGCTTCCCGCGGCACCGCCGCTTCCCGCGGCACCGCCGCTTCCCGCGGCACCGCCGCCGCCCGCGGCACCGCCGCCGCCCGCGGCATCACCGCCGCCAGCGGCGCCGCCAGCGGCGCCGCCGCTTCCCGCGGCATCACCGCCGCCAGCGGCGCCGCCGCCGTCCCCGGCTCCGCCGCTTCCCGTGGTTCCACCACTGCCCGTGGAGCCGGTTGGCGGCAAAGGAACCATGCACGTATTCCAGGCGACGATCTGGCCCGGATCACAGGGGTCCGTATCCCAGCATCCCACGAGCATCGCCGCGCAGACGGCGCCGAGCGCGACGACGAGGGTCCGAGAGCGGGTGGGCGGCATGAGGCGAGACAGGTAGATATCCATGATTCGTTCCTCTCTCCGCAGGCTCACGGCGGTATGACCTGGCCGTCGCGGATGCGCGCGATCACCTTGACGGAGGCGTTGACGTCGCTGGCGGCCACATACCCGACGCCGCCCTCTTCCTCGGCCACCGCGCGGAGGACGGCGCCCGGACTCGACACCTTGCGCGGCGGCCGCTCGCCGCCGCGGATCTTGCGGTCGATCCAGTATCGGGCGACGCCATCGGGATCGAGGCCCAGCACCGCCCTGTCGAAGCGCTGCCGCAGCGAGGAGTCGTCGGGGAGGTTCAACGGCTTCGCCGACCGGCCGTACCACTCCGTGCGCGTCGTCTGGAAGATCGGGCGGAGCGTGTCGCGCCCCGCCGCTCGCGCAGGGTTGGCCTGGTTGACGACCACGGCGATCTCTTCCTCGACGGCGAGGGACGAGGCGGGCGGGCTCGTGCCGAGCAGGGCCAGGAGGAGCAGAAGGGATGAACGCTTCATCGTTGCGTCGAACCTCTCTCAGAAGGCCAAGATCAGACGTGCCATCATGGACGTGGTGTCAACATCCGGCGTCTCGGTCCCCTCGCGCAAGGAGGTGAAGAACACCTGCCTCACCTGGGTTCGAAGCGTGACGTCCGGGGTGATGTAGAAGTTCAGGCCGCCGCCAATCTGCAGCAAGGTATCGGTCCCGAAGAACGGCCCGTACAGCGCGGCGCCCAGGATGAACGGTTCCATGTTCAAGAAATTCATCCGGTGCGCCGCCAGGAGATAAGCCGAGGTCCGCCAGGCGTCCACCTCGTACATTCCGGGTGCTACCTCCCGCCGGGCACCCTGATCGTAGATCACGCGGACGACCATCGCCTCCGCCCGGAGGCGCGTCTTCCCGACGTCAAGCGAGACATCTCCCCCCGCGATGTACTCCCGGAAAGCCCACGTCGCGCGGACGTCCGGCTCGGGCGAGTCGGGCTTTGTGTCGGCGACCCAGTCCCGCGCCCTGTCCGTCAGGAACGAGGCCCCGAGCTTCAGCGTCAGCTTGCCGGGGTCCTCGTAGCTGGCGTGCAGGCGACCGCCGAAGCCGCGGTTGTCGTCGAAGGCGAACGGCGCTATCTCGTTGCGCCCGTTGCTCACGTACGCGTCATATCCGAGCTCCCACGGGCCCGCGAACACGCTGCCGTAGGCCATGACGCCGGTCTGTCGCGTGGGAAAGAGGCTCGATATGATGAAATAGGGGTTGTCGACGGTGATGAGCACCGGGCTGCCGTGATCGACGTTGTAGATGCCGATCGGGGTGAAGAACTGCCCGGCGCGCAGCTTGAAGAGGTTGAAGCGCGTCCAGTCGATGTGAGCGCGCTCGATCGAGACGAGCCCGCCATAGACCATGGATGTGTCGAGCTTGGTCGTGTCGATGCTCCCGTACGGCTGCGTGCCCACCCGGCGCGTCACGCCGGGCGGCGGCGTCACCGGGACCGGCGTGCCGGCGGGCGCGGTCGTGAACCGCAGCTCCCCGAGGAAGCGAAAGTCCTCGTGGGGCTGCGCGTCGAGGTAGAGGTTCAAGTTCCCGACGACGAAGTTCAAGGCGTTCGCCTGCGGGATACTGGACGAGATGATCGTCTCCTTGATCCAGGTGCGCTGAACGCCGACGTCGATGAACCCGTAGATCCGGAGGAGGTCCGTGCTGGCGTCTTGCTCCGGTGACACCTGCGCTTCCTCGACCGTCGAGAGGCGCTTCGCGAGCTCTGCCGCTCGCTCGTTCGCCTCCGTCGCTCGCTCGTTCGCCTCCGCCGCCACCCTCTCCGCCGCGGTGAGCCGCTCGAGGAGGGTCGCCTCTCCGCTCGTCGCGGGCTCCGCGGCTGCCGTTCCCGTGGTGGCGGCAGCCGCTCCGGTCGCGGCGGGCGATGCTGCGGCTGCCCCGGTCGCGGCGGGCGATGCTGCGGCTGCCCCGGTCGCGGCGGGCGCTGCGGCGGTCCCCGGGGCGGCGCCGGCGGCAGGGCTCTGCGCGTGCGCGAAAGATGCCGTGACGAGCACGCCTCCGAAGGCAGCACTCGAGACGCGCGCCAAGCGCGACGCGTGCGCTCGGCGCAGTGATTTACCACCCATCGACATGGTTCTCTCCCTGTCCGCAGACACCTGTGCGGAAGGCCGACGTCGCACGCCTCCCTGCGGACTCGCGGCTGCCACGTGTACCATAGACAAGTACGGTGGCAGATGAAAATTCAGCGCGCTCCGCTGCGATCCAGCACACAAGACACTTGAGATGCATCTGAAGCGCCGCAACAGCAACGCCTTGAATCAGCAGGTCACACATGGTGCGCAGGGAAGGTCCGACGGCGACCATGTGTCTGAGTGCCGCTGTGTTCGCATGCGATGGTCGATTCGTCGGATGCGCCAGGTGAGCGCGCGGCGGGCCGACGCTAGCCTGTCCCCGGAGCGTTGGCGGGGAGCTCTTGGCAGGTCGGAATGGCTTTGCGCGGGCTATCCGTGGACTCGCCTGACGTGATGAGCCGTCGGCGTCGCCAGGCAGGGCATCTCACCTTTGAATGAGGTCTTTCAAATCGTCCTGGAGCGTCGCGTGGACGTGCGCGATCGTCTTGCCGCGGAGGCGCGCCTTCGTCGCCTTGAACGCCGGACGCGCGAGGCTCGAGAGCTTCGCCGCTTCCTCCTTGGCCCGCGCGAGCACCGCCTCGGGTGGCACCAACGCGTCGAGGTACCCCACGCGTACGGCCTCGTCGGGAGCGTAGATCTGCGCCATCAGCGTCGCTCGCGCGAGCTCCGTGCGCGCGAGGCGATCACGCGCGAGAGCGATCGCCAGGACGGGCACCGGGATCCCGATCGCGACCTCGTTCAGGCCGATGCGAAACGCACCTTCGGCCCCGATCCGGACGTCGCCAGCGAGGAGGAGGAGCGCGCCGCCTGCGAGAGCATGGCCGGTGCACGCGATGACGAGCGGGAGGGTCGCCCCGTACAGCTTCATGAGGAGATCGGCGCCGCGCCCGAGCAGCGCCGCCGCGGCCTCCGGACGGCTCGTCATCACGCGCAGATCGAAGCCGGCGCAGAACCGATCCGGCCGGCCGGCGATGACCATCGCGCTCGCCTCCTCTTCGGCCCTCGAGAGGGCCCCGAGCAGAGCATCGATCATCGGCTCGGACAGGGCGTTCGCCTTGCCGTCGTCCATGCGGACGACCGCGGTAGTGCCTTCGAGCGTGTAGGTCAGGAGGTCGGTTGCCATGGCGACCACTCTAACGCGAACAAGACCGGCAGCTCGAGCCATCCTGACCAAGGCGGACATCATCGCCCATGGGCGCGATCGTGTCGGCGAACGCGCGCTCGTCCCGGGGCCGCGCGAGCGCTTCGCGGAGCGCCCGGCCGAGCGCCACCACGTCGGACCCCCAGGTGCGTGCGGCTCGTCATCCTCCGCGGTTCGCGGTCGCGCCGTCCCCCCTTGTTCTCGGAGGCGGACCTGGGGTACCCTGCGCGGTTGAAACCCTAGTGCGGCTCGTGAGTCATTCCATGCAATCGAAGATGAACGTTCTGATGTTATGTGTTGTTGGCGCCCTGACGATGGGGTGCAACGTCTGTGAGGATCTGGACGCACGGATGTGCGGAGACCTCGGGGCAGAGGATTGCGCCCTCTGGCGAGAGAAAGGGCTGAACTTCGTCGCCCAGGCGAAGTCGAGGCCCCGCCGAATGATGAAGGACACGCTGTTCGGGGCCGACGCGCAGACGTGCGAGTCAGCGGGGAGCGACGCGGTGTATTCGCAGATCCTTCAGGCGACGAAGACGCAGATGGCCGCCTACCGCAAGGCGCAGAAGGCCGCAGAGGGACCGGCGAAGTAGGTGCGCGCCGCCCCGCGAACGGGCCGCCGCGGAGCTGCCCGTTCGTCGAGCCCGGTTACCCGTCGGGCTGGCCCGGCCAGGACAGGATCTCGACGTACCCTTCCGTTCCATGCACGCGGATGCGTTGCCCATCTCGGATCAGCCGGGTCGCATGCTCCACGCCGACGACGGCCGGCAAGCCGTATTCCCGGGCGATCACCGCGCCATGGGTCATCAGCCCGCCCACCTCGGTCACCAGGCCCTGGATGGACACGAACAAGGGGGTCCAGCTGGGGTCGGTGAAGGCGGTGACCAGGATATCCCCCTCCGCCAGCTCCGCATCGGCGATGTCCAGGAGGACCCGGGCCCGTCCCTCGACCACGCCTGAGGAGACCGGTAGACCGACGAGGGCTCCGGCGGGGAGATCGGCTCGTTTGTACGCCCCCGCGACGATTTCCCCATCGGAAGTGATGACCCGCGGCGGCGTCAGCCTCCGATGCCGTTCGTGCTCGTCCTTCCGCTGGCCGACGAGCTGGTCATCCAGCGCGTTCGTGCGCACGACTTCGCGCAGCTCCTGGAAGGTGAGATAGTCGATGTCTTCCTTCTCACGGATCACGTGGGCCCGCACGAGCCGCTCGGCTTCCCGCAACAAGGCCTGTCCAGGAGCGCCAGCCCCGTTTCTTCAATCGCTGGATGTCCTCCAGGATGAAGTCGAACAACGCCGTTCCGGTCTTGGTCCGGATAACGCGGATCTCCGCGGCGTTCACCGCTGCCGCCTCGCCCACCCGCGTCGGCGCGCGTTCCCCGGCCAGCGCCGGCGGCCTGGCGCGCAGCGCACGTGCTCACCCCTTCCTGCACACCACGTTGATGAACGGGAACGTGCCGCCACCCGGTGTCGGTTCGTCGATCTCGGAGAGCTCGAGCTCGCCGTGCGGACCGAGCTCCCGCCGGATCGACTCGGCGTCGTAGAAGAACATCGTCACGCCCGGGTGGACCTCGTACCAGTCGTCTCCGAGCTTTGGCCCCCGACCGAACATCGGAGCCTGCTTCGATATGACGGTGAAGATCATCGCTCCGCCCTTCCGCAGCTGGCGATGGCAGTCCTGGAGGAGCTTCGCCCGCGCGGGAGGGGCGAGAAGGTAGAGGAGCCCGTACGCGAAGACGCCGTCGTACAGGCGAGCGTCGTACGGCATGTCGGCCACGGAGCCGTGGTGAATCGGGATATCGAGACCCATCTGCGTTCGCGCGAGACCGATCGCCGTCCCGGAGATCTCGATCCCCGTGACGGACATCCCGTGTTCGAGGAATGGCCTGGCGTTCCGGCCGTAGCCGATACCCGGGACGAGGATCTCCTTCGCGCCCGTGCGCGCGAAGTAGTCCCGCGCGAAGACCGCCGATCGGCACGGCTCGGGCCCCCACACCATCTGCTTGTCCGCGAACACGCTCTCCCAGAGCTCGGTCATCTTCGGCACCTCGTCCCATGCGTAGCGCTGCGCGCCGACCCGCGCGAGGGCGTGGCTTTCGCTCCCATCGGCGTGGCTTTGGATCCTCCCGCGGAGCCGCTCACCTACAACGTGTGCGTGAGCGAGCGCACGATCGAGCCGCTGCGTGCCCGCTGCGCCGCGGTCGGCACCCACCTCGTCCACGGCGCAGGCGCAAAGATCGTGCTCGCGGCGTCGTGAGGGCCGGGGGGGCGCGAAAAAAAATGTCTCGCTCTGTCGATCCCGCCGGCGGTCGTTCGTCGCCCCAGTGAAGCCAGGGCCGCGTAGCGCCTGGCGCGGGCAAGAGCCGCAGCCCGAGGTGAATGGTCCTGCTTGTGAGTGGAGGAGGTGCGTGATGATCGGTTCGAAATTTACCCGCCCGGCGACCCTGGGAGCGTTTGTGTTGGCCCTCGCCGCCGCCGGCTGCGGCGGGGACGACGAGGTGCCCGTCGCGAGCTGGACCGCCGCGTGGGGGACGACGATGCAGGGGGCGGATTCGCCGTTCCCCGACATGCCGCCGCGTAGCTTCAGCGACGAGACCTTGCGCCAGAGGCTCGCCGTCACCGCCTCCGGCGATCGGGTCCGGCTGCGGCTCTCGAACCTCTTCGGGACCCAGCCTCTGGAGCTCGCCGAGGTCCGCGTGGCGAAAGAGGCCTCGCCCTTCGTCTCGGCGCCGGGCACCGACCGGCGGGTCCAGTTCTCCGGCCAGCCGAGCGCGTCGATCCCGCCGGCCAGCGAGGCGGTGAGCGACGGCGTGGATCTCGCGGTGAGCCCGGGAGACCGCCTCATCGTGAGCATTCACAGCGCGGCGACGTCGGAGCCTGCGACGTGGCACCCGTTCTCCTTCACGACGCACGCGGTCGCCACGGGAAACCAGGCGGCGAGCGAGACCTTGACGTCACCGACCAACATAACGTCCACGTATTGGCTCGCGGGCGTCGACGTCGAGTCCACGGAGCCCCAGAAGGTCGTCGTTGCGTTCGGCGACTCGATCACGGACGGCTCGGCATCGACGATCGACGCCGACAAGCGCTACTCGGATCGGCTCTTCGCGCGGCTCCAGGCGGATCCGGAGACGCGGAGGGTCGCGGTCGTCAACCAAGGCCTCGGCGGGAACAGGCTGCTCCGGGACAACATCGGTCCGAGCGCCGTGTCGCGCTTCGAGCGCGACGTGCTGGGGACGCCGGGCGTGACGCATGCCATTGTCTTGATCGGGATCAACGACATCGGGATGCCGTGGTTTTCGGGGCCCGCCGAGAAGGTGACCGCCGCCCAGATGATTGACGGGCTCAAGTCGCTCGCCGACAAGGCGAGAGCGAGGGGGGTCAAGGCGTTCGTCGGCACGCTCCTGCCGTTCGAGGAAGCGTTCCCGCCCTACTATACGCCCGAGGGGGAGGCCATACGCCAGGAGGTCAACGCGTGGATCCGTGGCAACACCTCCTACGACGAGGTCATCGATTTCGAGGCCGCCGTGCGTGACCCGGAGCAGCCCGCGAAGATCCTCGCCTCGTTCGACAGCGGCGATCACCTGCACCCCAATGACGCCGGCTACGAGGCGATGGCGAACGCCGTGCCCCTCTCGATCTTCAAGTAGCCGCTCTGATTCAAGCCACAGCGAGGACGAGGAGCCTGGCGGCGACGAACGCCGCAGGGGCGACGAGCGCCGCGGCTACGCGATACGGCAGGCCTCTTCGAAATCGAGGCGGGGATTGCGCGGGTAGAGCCTCGCCGGATCGCCGTGGCCCAGGTTGATGAGGAGGATCGATTTCCACGGCACGTCGGCGAAGAATGCGGCGTCGACCTTCTCCCGGTCGAATCCGGCCATCGGCCCGCAGTCGATCCCGAGCGCGCGGGCCGCGAGGATCAGGTAGCCGGACTGGAGCGAGGCGTTCTGCAGGAGGAAGAAGTCGCGCTGCTCCGGCGGCATCCCGGCGAGGGCCTCGCCCATCGTCGGGCGCGCCGGGAAGAGCTTCGGCATCTTCTCGTGAAAGCGCGTGTCGTAGGCGATGATTGCGGTGACGGGCGCGCTCATGGTCTTCTCGACGTTGCCCGGCGCGAGGCAGGGGCGCAGGCGCTCCTTGGCATCAGGGCTCTTCACGAAGACGATCCGCGCCGGCACGCTGTTGGCCGCGGTCGGTCCGAGGCGCAGGGCCTCGTAGAGGCGATGCAGGGTCGCGTCGTCGATGGGCTCGGCGAGCCAGCCGTTGTGGGTGCGGGCTTCGAGGAAGATCTGCTGGAGGAGTTGGTCGCTCATAAGGCTTGCTCCGTGGTACGTGGCCGAGTTGGGGCGAGTCGTTCCGTGAGGTCCCGCGTCAGGTCGCGAGCGCGGGCTTGCCGACGCGCGCCTCGGCCTCGGCCTCGGCCTCGGGCTTCGGGGCGCTCGCGAGCCTGCGGCTCTCGGGGCGCAGCGCCCAGGAGGCGGCGGCGATGGCGACGAGGACGAGGGGCGTTATCACCTGGCCGGCGGCGTCGCCCACGGCGGCGTGGGAGGCGGCGGCGCCGGTGAGATCGAAGAAGATGCCGGCGTACGCCCACTCCTTGAGGCGCGGGAAGCGCGGGGCGAAAAGGGCGATGGCGCCGAGCACCTTCCATACGCCGAGGATGGTGGCGAAGTAGGCCGGGTAGCCGAGGTGCGCCATGACCGCGACGACCTGGGGGGAGCCAGCGAGATCGCCGAGCCCGCCTGCGGCGAAGGCCAAGCCGAGGAGACCCGTCGCGATCCAGTAACCGATGGTGCGTGCCTTGTCGTTCATGAGCGAGCATCCTGAGGCATGGACGCGCCTGTAACAATGCATCAACAGTTGGAAGAACCTGCCAGGATTTGATCCAAATGGACGACCCCCTCGAGAGCTCCGAGCTCCTCGCCTTCTCGAAGACCGTGGAGGCCCGATCCCTGTCCCGCGCCGCCGCCGAGCTCGGCGTCCCTCGCGCCACCATCAGCCGCCGCCTCGCGCGGCTGGAGGAGCGGCTCGGGGTGCGCTTGCTCCGCCGGACGACGCGCAGCCTCGCCCTCACCGACGCGGGCGAGGCGCTCTACCGCCACGCCCGTATCGTGCTCGACGCCGTCCACCACGCCGAGGCGAGCGTGCGCAAGGCCGACGACGCCGTGCGCGGCGAGCTGCGCGTCTCGGTGCCGCCGATGATGGGCGCGAGCTTCAGCGCGATGATCTGCGATTTTGCGCGGCGGTACCCCGAGGTCCGCCTCCACGTCCACAGCACGACCCAGTACGTCGACCTCCAGCGCGGCGGCTACGACGTCGCGCTCCGCGCGAGCTCCGCGCTCGAGCCTGGCCTCGTCGCCCGGAAGCTGGCGCGCCTCCCGCTCCTCGCGGTCGCCTCGCCCGCGTACCTCGAGGCCCGCGGCACGCCGCGCACGCGCCGTGATCTGCGGAGCCACCGCTGCATCATGGGCTTCGCCCGGGGGGAGCTGCCGCAGACGCACTGGCCGTCCTCCGGCGGTAAGTTCCACGTCGAGGGCGCGCTCTTCACGAACGACATCTACCTGCTCTGCGACGCCGCGCTCCAGGGCCTCGGCATCGCGCTCTTGCCGCAGCTGGTCGTGCGCCCGCACCTCGAGAGCGGCGCCCTCGTGCACGTGCTGCCAGGCGCGATCCAGGCGGACTCGCACATCGCGGTGGTCTACGCGGAGCGGGAGCTCATGCCGCCGCAGCTCCGCGCCTTCCTCGACGCGGTGATGGCGTGGGGAGGGGGGGATCTCCTCCCGCGGACGGACGCGCCGGAGCCGAAGCGGGCGGCGAACAGCGGCCTGCGCCCCCGCTCGAGATCTCCCGGCAACACCCGGCGCGCCTCCTAGTCTCGGCCCCGCAGGCTGTGGAGTGGACGCGGCCCGTTCGCGATTGCGACCGGCCATTCGACTCGGGTCCTGCGGTTGGCTGCGCGCCCATGCCGCAGCCGAAGCCCCGAATCACGAGAACCACGAAGAACGCACCGTGTCGCCGGAGCGGGTGAACAAGCTCATAGGTTGCGTCGTCCCGGCGCCCACGCTCTGAGACGCGACGCAGTGGGAACGGTCGGTTTCCGTCATGAATACAAGCCGGGTTTGCCTGCTTGTTCGTCCACCGCGTATCCGCGCTGGTACTGCTCCGCCCACCGGGGAAATACAGCGGAGTAGAAGCAACCTGCGATACCTCTCCAGCGTCTCTCCCCCTATTCGAGGCAAGATCGATTCCGCCTGTCTCTCACGTTGAGGGAGCTGCAGCGCCCAGGACGGTGCCAGTGCTTGAGGCGTCGCACCGTCGGGCGCCGTAGACAACGGCAAGCAGCACAGGCATTGTCTTGGGTCGCGGCACTCGGCACGTGCGCCTGCTGCGTCGCACGCGGCCGCGAGGGAGGTGTGCATGCGCGCAGACTTGGATGCTTTTCCTGAGCCGCTCGCCGTGCTCGACGCGACCCTGCGGCTGCGAGAGGCCAACGGGGCGTGGCGAAGCGCATTCGGGGAGGCGGCGGTCCTCGCGCCGCAGGCCGAGGAGGCCGCGCGCGCGGTGCTCGACGGGGCGCAGAGCCGGATCGAGATCGACGCGGCGGCGGGCGACGGCGCGAGCCCGCAGCGCTGGACGTTCCTGCGCTGCGCGAGATCCGGGGGAGAGCCGCTCATCTTCGTCCACGCCCGCGCGCAAGACGGCGCGGCGCAGCGCCGCCGCGAGGAGGAGCTCGCCGAGGAGGTGGAGCTCCTGCGCAGCTTCATCGACCTCGCGCCCAACCTCCTGTTCATCAAGGACCGGCGCAGCCGCTATGTCATGGCGAACAACGCCCTCGCGCGCTGTTACGGGATGACCCCGGAGCAGGTCGTCCACGCGTCCCAGCACGAGCTCACCTCGAGCGCGGATGAGGCCGCAGGGTTCGCGAGCGTCGACCGGCAGGTCATCGACACGCGGCAGCCGGCGGTCATCGAGGAGAAGGAGACGCGGCCGAGCGGCGAGGTGCACTGGTACGAGACCGTCAAGAAGCCGATCGTCCGCAGGAGCGGCGAGGTGCAGGTCGCCTGCTTCAGCGTGGATGTCACCGAGCGCCAGCGCGCCCAGGAAGCGCTCCAGAGCTCGGCCCGCGAGCTCCAGACGATGGCCGCGGCGGCCCGGCGCGAGGCGGATGAGAAGTCGGCGCTCGCCGCCGAGCTCGATCGGAGGATCGCCGTCATCCAGGCGCAGCACCGGCAGATCCTGGCGCTCTCCGCGCCCATCCTGGAGGTCGCCGACGGCATCGTCGGCGTGCCGCTCATCGGCGCCATGGACGAAGAGCGCACGGCCATGCTCACCGAGCGCCTGCTCGAACGCATCGCGACGCGGCAAGTACGCAGCGTCGTGCTCGATCTCTCGGCGCTCGAGGCGATGGACACGCGCACCGCCGACCGGCTGGTCAGCATCGTCCGCGCGATAAGCCTGCTCGGCGCGCGCGCCGCGATCACGGGGATCCAGCCCGCGGCCGCGCAGACGATGACCTCGCTGGGCATCGATCTCTCGAGCCTCGTCACGACGCGCACCCCGAAGGACGCGATCCGCCTCTTCTCGAGCGGGAGCTGAGCCCGCGAGGTCGGCTCAGCGCGTTAGATCGGCTCTTGGAGATCCTTGTAGCTCGGCAGCGCGCCGAAGTTGACCGCGAGGTCGAAGATGCCGCGGACCGGGTTCACCTTGAGATCGACGCCGAACGAGCTGAGGTTATGGACGTGGGCGCCGATATCGAGCATGTCCGTCAAGCCGGCCCGGAGCTGGTACGAGGGCAGCGCTCACGGAGGGAGCAGCTTTACGGCAGGGGGCTGGTTGCGGGGCCTATCGTGAGCACCCAACCACCGACGAGCCTGGACGACGAGGCGCCAGGCGTGGCTCATGCCATCAGTGCATGGACTGGATACGTCGGTCGATAGCGAGGATCCGCTGCGGAGCTCGGCACACCGTCGTTCAAGTCCACCGCTGATCCCGCGTGGGCGCCTCGGGCCGGGCAGCTCGTCGAGAGGCCTCTCCAGCGACCACGAAGGCTACCTAGCCCGCTCCCCCGGACGGAGCCGGCTGACTCCGCTCGAGCGCCTCGATGCGCCCGAGGAACGCGCGCCCCCTGACCGGATCCGTCATGTACACGAACGCCGCGAGCCCCTTGAGCTGCGCGAGCGTCTCCCCCTTTCCGGGCCTCCCGAGCTCCCGGTTGCGGATCGCCGCGCGCAGCGCGCGCACCCGCTCGCGCGGGACGCGCGCCGCAGGGACCGCCTCGCCCGCGCCGTTGACGACGAGGCCCGTCACCTTCTGCCGGCTGCCCTTGCGCATCACCACGGTCTTGCTCGGGTGCAGCCGGAAGCCCTCCGAGCTCAGGATCTCCCGGAGCCCCCGGAGCAGCGCGCCGACCGGCGCGCGCGGCCGCGCGGCGCCGGCGAGGCCGGGCGCATCGGGCGCGCGGAAGGAGAGCGTGAGATCGTCCGCGTACCGCGTGTAGCGAAGCCCCAGCTTGCGCGCGAGGCCGGAGACGCGCCGATCGAGGCGCAGGCAGATGGCGTTGGTGATCGCGGGGGAGGTGGGCGCGCCCTGCGGGAGCACGCGCGGGCCGGTGGCCACGTGGAGCGTCTGCCCGCGGAACTGCACGACCTCACGCGGCGCCTCCGTGGAGAGGAGCGCGACGAGCGTCGCCGGACCCTCGGCCATGCCCGCCTTGCGGAGCAGACCGCGCACGCGACGCCACGTGATCGTCGGGAAGAAGTCCTTGATATCCACCTTGACGATCGTGTCGGCGCCGGCGTGCGCGGTGGCGTTCGTGACGATGGAGCGGTTCGCCAGGAAGCCGTGCGCGGCGGCGTGGACCGGGAGCTTCTCGAACAGGTTGCGGAGCGCCCAGCGCTGCGCGCGCATGAGATCCCGCTTCGGAGACGAGATGGTGCGCGCGCTGCCGTCGCGCTTCGGGATGTGCCAGCGCCTGTAATGCGTGCCCGTGTCGACCTCACGATGGTACGCGAGCCAGCGGAGCCGCGGGATCGTCAGCCCGAGCGCAGTCGCGAGCTCGCCCGCGCCCGGCAGGTCGGGGAGGCCGCGCGACCGCGCGCGCTCGCTCAGGCCCGGGACATCGAAGCTGTCCGGCCCGGCGCGATCCCGGAAGTGCACGCCCGCGCCGAGGTGGTTGATGTGCGTGGCGAGGTACGCCTCCCACGCGAGGCGGCGCAGCGAGCGGCGCTCCCTGGCCTCGGCCTTCTTGCGCTCCTTCCACTGGGCGCGCTCCCGGTCCGACATCGCCTTGGGATCGCCGGTCGCCACGGCGCCGCGGGCGGTCAGCTCCGCGCTCACCCACGCGTCGATCCCGCCCGCCTCGGCGATCGCCTTCCAGCGGGCGACGCGCTCCTCGTGGGCGAGCCGGCGCTCCTCGACGCCGCCGCTGCCGGCGCGGGCCGACGCGCCGGCGGCGGGCGGCGTCGCGAGGGGGAGAACGACGGGGGCTCGGGCTTGGACGTTCGCGTCGATCTTCGCGGTCATGTCTCGATGAAAGCGTGCCTGTGAATCACGATGGAAGCGGCCGGCGGTAAGTCCCCGCGCGCGGCAGGATCGCTCTTCGCCGATCGCGGGTTCATGTCGCCAAGAGAGGCCCCGAGCGCATCACCTTCTGCTCATGGGGCACGGTAGCCTCACCGGTTCTCCGGCTAGACCAGCGCTACGGCGCCGGGAGAAACGGCGGTTTCGAGGTTGTCTCAGCTCTCCCGGCGCCGTAGCGCTGGTCTAGCCGAAGAGAACCAAGAACAGGCTACCTTGCGGAGAGTGACTGGCGGTTCCTCCAGAGCGGCGCGACGCCGCTCCTGCGCTCGAGGCGCGGAGGCTGGTGCGTTCAGAACCTCTCCTGGCAACACGACGAGTATCTGACTCTTGACCTCCTTCCCCCTCTTCACGCAGACGACGCGTCGGCGTCGACGAACCCGGACGATGTTAACGCATCCAGGCGCTTGAAATACGCGTCGCGCGCTTCGCCGTCCGTGTCAAACCAAATGCGCTGGTGGCGAGGCGCCTCGGCGCGCGCGCCCCACGCGAGGTGGACGACACGGTCGTCCAGCGAGACACGGTAAACCACCTCGGCGCCCGAGGCCTCGCGGCGCACGTAGGTGCGCGTCTCGGCGCGGATGAGCGACCTCCCCTCGGCCGTCTGGCGCTGGGCGTCCCGCTCGGCGCGCTCGCGGGCGTAGGCGACGCGGAGCGCGATCATGTGCTCGCACGGGCCCTCCCGGAGGCCGCTCCGGCGGAACGCGGGGCAGCTGCACCACGCGTCCGATACGCGGCCTTCGAGGTCCATCGTGAACCGGGGGGAGAAGTCGCGGTGCGCCTCCCGGTCCGCGACCTCGCCGTGGATCTCGGTCCCCTCGCCGGCGATCTCGTGCACCTTGGTCGGCCGCACCGCGCCGGGCGCGCCGAGCAGGCGGTGGGCCGCGGCCTCGCGGGGCGAGCTGTAGCGGATCTCGCGCTCGTCGACCGGCTCGGCGAAGAGCTCGCGCGGGCGGTAGACGCGGCGCGCGACGTCGTAGAGCACCCGGCCGCGCAGGCACTCGAGCTGGAGCGCCGCGCGGGCGTCCCCGGCGCCGGCGCCGGCCGCGAGCGCCGCGAGCGGGAGCGGCCCGCGCTCGCGGAGCAGGGCGAGCTGGCTCCCCGCGAGCGCGTCGAGCGCGGCGCGCGCTCCGCCGCCGCGCTGCTCGTCCGAGGGCATGAGGGCGTCGAACGAGGCGGCGCTGGCCCAGCTGCTGTCGCTCCAGCCCGTGAGCGCGACGGTCAGCGTGGCGCGGCCCAGATCGAGCACCCAGAAGACGGGCAGCCCGGGGCCCCGGAGCTCGGCGCGGGCGCTGCGCACGTGCGGCAGGAGGCGCGAGAGCGCGAGCAGCCGCTGCCGGCCGAAGGTCCGGACGACGCGCGGCGGGCCCTCGTACGGGGGGCCGTGGGCCTCGAGGAGGATCTCCCAGGGCTCCAGGAGGAGGCGCGGCGGCTTGCCGGGGACGAGCTCGAAGCGCAGGCCGCGAGGCGGCTTCTTCGCCTTGCGGGTGCGGAGCACGAAGAGGGCGTTGTAGAGATCGATCGGGGCGAGCTCGCAGGACACCGCGGGGAGCGTCGCCGCCGACTGCACCTGCAGGAAGCCGCGCAGCCACGTGGCCGGGACCTCGAGCGAGCGCTCGAACGGCGTGGAGTCGCGCGTGGCGTCGCGCGCGGCGCGGGACGCGCCGGCGTCGAGCTCCACCTTCGTGTAGACGCGCAGGCGATCGATCTGCTCGACGATGCGCGGCGAGAGATCGACGAAGGCGGTGCCGTGGGCCGCCTCGCGGCCCTCGAAGAGATCGCTGGAGAAGGCGAGCCGGGCGTAGGCGCTCTCGTCGCGCGAGAAGACCTCGATCGAGACCTCGTCCGGGTGCACGGTGAGCACCGGATCGAGCGCGCCGGAGACCTTCCGCTGCGCGGAGGAGCCGTCGCCCTGAGCCGTCGCCCTGGCTCGCGCCGGCGTCGCCCAGGGCGCCCTCCAGGAACGCCTTCTGCGCCTCCCAGATCGCCGCCGTCGCCTTCTTGCCCTGCTTCATCAGGTAGGCGAGGTACGCGGTGCGGTCCCGGCCCTTGTACCGGAGGTCGCTCTCCTGGAGCGCTGCCAGCGTGGCCATCGCGTCGCGGAAGAGCGCGGCGTCGCGGAGCGTGCCGCGCACGCCGACCGGGCCGCGGGCGCTGTCGAGGGAGAGGCGCACGCTCGAGTGGAGCGGGGCGGCGGCGAGCTCGCTCGGCGCGGCGTACCGGAGGTGGATCGGACGTGCGAGGGCTGCGGTCATGCGTTGACTCCGTCGGGGGGCCCGGGCTCGGCGGGCGCGCGCGGGAGGGTCGCCCGCCTCGCGCGCTCGTTCGCCGCGCGGCGCTTCGCGCGGCGGTACGCCCGGTACGCGGCCTTGCGGACGGCGACGTCGGCCGCCGTGGACCTGGACTTGTCGAACGCGAGGGCGGCCAGCGCCTCGAGCGCGCGCTCGCCGCCGGCGCGGCCGAGCGCCGCGATCGCGTCGAGGCGCGCCGCGGCGTCGCCGCCTTCGCCCTGCGCGAGCGAGAGCAGCGGGGCGAGCTCGCCGCGGGCGAGCATCGCCGGCAGCGCGAGGCGCCTGCCCGGCTCGCTCGCGGCGAGCGCCGAGAGCGCCTCGGGCGAGGCGGCGCGCGCCGTCGGGCCGAAGGCTGTGGGGTCGAACGGCCGCACCGCCGCGGCGCGCGCGGCCGAGCCGTCCGGCGCGAGCGCGGCGAGCGCGGCCGCCGCCGAGGCGCGGACGCCGGCGTCCATGTCCACGAGGGCGGCCGTGAGCGCCTCGACGGCGCCCGCGGGCCGCGCGCCGCCCGCGGCAAGATCGAGGGCGCCGAGGGCGCGCGCGGCCTCGCGGCGGACGTCGCCCGGGGCGCCGCCGTCCGAGAGGACGGCGCGCAGGGCGGGCGCCATCGCGGTCGCGCCGGCGCGCGCCGCGGCCCAGAGGAGCTCGCGCCACGCCGCGGCCTCGGCGTCGCGCGCGTCGCCGTGCGCCGCCGACCAGCGCTCCGCCGTGCGCTGCGCCGCGGCGGCGACCGCCCCGGCGAGCGCCCCGCGATCGCCGTCCACGGTGCCGGCGGCGATGAGCCGCGCGGCCTCCTGCCGCGCCGGGGCGCGGTCGTCCTCGAGCATGCGCAGGAGCGCGGCGGCCGGCAGCGACCCGCGGCGGAGCAGGCCCATGGCGAGGCGCTGCCGGAGCTCCTCATCCTTGAGCGCCGCGAGCCGCGGCAGGAGCTCGGCCGGGTCGGCCTCCGCGGCGAGGTAGCTCGCCGCCGGGCTCGCGATGTCGTCATGCTCGCTCGCGACGGCGAGGAGCTCGACGCGCGTCCGCTCGCCCGGGAAGAGCTTCTCCAGCGCCTTGCGCGCGCCCTTGCGGACCTCGGCGCTCCGCGCGTCGAGCGCGCGCGCGAGGGCGGGCTCGGCCGCGCGATCGCCGAGCTCGCCGAGCTCGCTCACCGCGACGAGGCGGAGCCGATCCGGCGTGTCGCCGGCGCGCACGAGCTCCTCCAGCAGCACGCGGGAGCGCTCGCCGCCGATCCAGCGCGCGCCCCTCGCCGCCGACTCGCGGAGGTCGATGGCGTCCGCGTGGAGCGCCTGCTCGACGCGCTCCGAGGCGCGCCGGCGGAGCTCGGTGCTCTCGAGCTTCGGGGCGATGCGGCCGAGCGCCTCGGTGGCGGCGGCCTGCATGGTGATTTCGACCGGCGCGTCCTTGGTGCCGCCGGCGGCCACCGCCTCGAGCTCGTCCAGCGCGCGGGCGTCGCCGAGCGTGCCGAGCGCGAGCAAGGCCCGCTCCCGCTCCCCGGGCTCGCCGGCGCGCACGACGAGCAGGAGCGGCAGGAGCGCCGACGCGAGGCCCCTCGCCGCCACGCCCTCCGCGGCCGGCAGCACGAGCTCGCGCGCGCCGGCGCGCAGCACCGCCTCGAGCGGCCCCGAGGGCGAGCGCTCCTGTCGATCGCCCTTCACGCGCTTCGCGTACGACGTGACGGCCGCGACGCGCGTGGCGAGGTCGCGGTCCGAGAAGAGCGGGACGAGCAGGTCGTTCTGCGCGGGATCGTCGCCGAGATCGAGCTCGCGCGCCGCGGCGAGGCGGAGCGCCGGGTCCTTCGCGCGCGCGGCGGCGGCCAGGAATGCGACAGCGCGCGCCGTGTCGCGCTTCTCGCGCTCGCGCCCCCGGTCGACGATCTCGAGGCACGCCTTGAACGCGGCGCTCCGGACCTCGGCGGCCTCGTCGTCGAAGCGCGCCGCGAGGGGGCCCGTGGCCTCCGGGTTCCGCGTGCTCCCGAGGGCGCGCGCCAGGGCGATGCGGTCCGCCGGCGCGGCGGCCTCGTCCATGCGCGCCGCGAGCGCCCGCACCGCGGCGCCGCTCGCGAGCGCGACGAGCGCCTCGCGGGCGCGGGCGGTCGTCGGCGCCGACGGCGGGGCCGCGCCCTCGCGCAGGAACGCCGCGAGCACGTCGACGGCGCGATCGTCGCGGCGGCGGGCGAGGAGCTCCGCCGCGCGCAGGCGGAGGTCGTCGTGATCGCTCTCCATCGCGCGGCACAGGGCCGGCACGATGCGCGGATCGCTCGACGACGCCAGGCGCTCGAGCACGCCGAGGCGCAGGTCGGCGTGCTCGCTGCCGAGCGCCGCGAGCAGCGGATCGAGGCTGCCCTTCGGGCAGAGCCGCTCGAGGAGCTCGAAGGCGTAGC
The DNA here is from genome assembly GCF_051521455.1 of Sorangium sp. So ce887. Lineage (NCBI taxonomy): Bacteria > Pseudomonadati > Myxococcota > Polyangiales > Polyangiaceae > Sorangium > Sorangium sp. So ce887. The sequence goes on from NZ_CP150354.1 coordinate 2,624,158, forward strand.
GGCGCACGTCGGGCAGCGGCGAGCTCAGCGCGCGCACGATCTCGGGGCGGGCGCCGTCGCCGCGCGCCGCGATCTCGTCGAGCGCGGTCCGCGCGACGTCGGCCGACGCCGACGCGAGCCCGAGCGCGAGCGGCTCGCTCGCCCCCTCCGGGAAGAGCGCCTTGAGCCCCGCGAAGGCCGCCCTTCGGACGAGGTGGTGCGGGTCGTCGAGCGCCCGGACGAGCGGCGGGATCGCCGCCGTGCTGCTGACGTGCCCCCTGGCGCAGACGTCGACGATGCGGTCGATGGCGTCGCGTCGGGTCCGGTGCGCCTCGTCGTCGCCCGGCGAGACCTGCCTGAGGAGGCCCATGTACGCGCCGAACGCGAGCCAGCGCAGCCGCCGCTGCTCGCTCTCCGGGACCGCGTCGGCGCCCGGCTTGGCGCCCTGCTTCTGCCCGGGCTGCGCGAAGAGGCGGCGGAGCCACCCCTTCGCCGGCTTCGTGTCGGTCTCCTCCGCGGCGCGCGGGGTCGTGTCCGCCACGACGGGCGCGCCCGCGGGGCGCAGCGCGGCCACCCGCTTCGCCTCGCGGAAGTACTCGACCGGCTTGCGGCGGATGCGGAGCACCTGCGCGGCGGCGTACCGCTGCTCGGGGTTGTCGCCGGCGAGCGCCTCGGCGAGCCCGACGAGGACGCGGCCGCGCGCGACCTCGGGCGGCCACTCCTTCATGCCGGCGGGCTTGTCGCCCTCGCCCGCGCCGTCGCGATCCCGGTCCGGCTGCGCCGCGGCGTCGGGGCGCGGGGGCATCAGCGCCTCGATGAGGTGGGCGAGGTACGCCTCCGGATCGGTGCGGAGCTCCAGCGCGCGCGCCGCGGCGAAGCGCACGTCGGAGCGCTGCGACGAGAGCGCGCTCGTCAGGAGATCCGGCGGATCGCCGCGGCGGAAGGCCCGGAGATCGCGCGCGAGCACGATCGCGAAGACGATCTCCTGGACCTCGCGCGAGCTGTCCTCGAGGCCCTGCAGCATGCCCCCGTAGCCCTCGGGCCCGAGCGCCGCGAACGACATGATCGTCGCGACGCGGATGGGCGGGTGCTCGTGGCGCAGCGTGCCCGTGAGCACCGGCAGCGCCCGCACGTCGCCGAGCCGCGCGAGCCCGTCGGCGGCCCACGACCGCACGGCGACGTCGGCGTGGCCCATGGCGTCGAGCAGGTAGCCCTCCTCGCCGCGGCGGGCGGCCATCGCGAGCCCGCGCGCCGCCTGCTCGCGCACGTCGGGGTAGTCGTCCTTGAGCAGCTCGGTGGCGAAGTACTTGACGAGCCGCGGCGAGCCGAGCGTCGCGAGCGCGCTCGCGGCGCGGGCGCGGAGCGGGCCGAGGAGCTGGATCGGGAGCTCCTTGAAGAGGGATTTGTCGGCGAGGAGCGCCCGCATTGGATTGATGAGCTGCTCGTCGCGCCGCGCGGCGCAGAGCTCGGCCGCGCGCACCCGGAGGTCGAGGTAGCTCGACTGGAGGCCGATGTGGAGCGGCCCCGCCTCGCCGGGCAGGAGCTTGTCGATCGCCTCGATCGCGGCGGTGCGCGGCCCCGGGTGGTCGTCCTCGAGCAGGCGGCTCAGGGCGCTGCGCGCGGCGTCGCCCGCCGGCGCGCGCGCGGCCCCGCGCGCGCCGCTCTCCCGGACCGACGGGTGGCTCGACGCCATCGCGGCGAGGTGCGGCTCCACGGCGTCCTTGCCGCGCAGCTTGACGACCGCCTCGTACGCGGCCTGGGCCACGCCGTCGTCGCGATCGCCGATCGCCGCGTGCAGCCGCTCCAGCGCCCACGGCTGCTCGCCGTGCGCCTTGAGCTCCTCGACGGCGCGCAGGCGCAGGTCGGGGAAGCGCGCGAGCTGGGCGCGGTCGAGCGCCTTCTGCGGATCCGAGGCGTGCCACGACCAGAGCGTCCGGAACGCCTCGCGGCGGACCTTGGGCGACTCGTCCTCGATCGCGTCGGCGAGCAGCGCCTCGGCCTCGGGGGGCCTCGGTCCCTTGCCCTCGCCGGCGAGCGCGACCAGCCGGTCGAGCCCGCGGACGCGGATGTCCTCCTGCGATGAGCGGAGCGACGCCTCGGCCACGGCGAGCGGGGTCGACGGCTCGAGCCGCGCGTAGGCCTCGAGCGCGGCGGCGCGCACCGCCCCGTCCGCGTCGTCGAGCATCCAGATGAGCCGCTTCTCGGCGCGGGTGTCCCGGAGCTCGGCGAGCGCGGTCGCCGCCTTCTGGCGCAGCGACGGGTCCTGCTCGCGCGTGAGCTGCAGCAGCGCGCCGAGGGCGCGCGTGTCGCCGAGCTGCGCGAGCCCGCGCGCGCCCCGCACCGCCGTGTCCGGCGTGCGGCACGCCATCGCGGTGAGCAGCGGCTCGAGGTCGGCCTCGGCGGGCTCGGCGCCCGGGCTCCCCACGCCGGGGATCCGGGCGCGCGCGGCCTGGAGGAGCGCCTCGTCGGGCGCCTTCGCCTTGGCCTTCGCGTCGTGCGCCGGCTGCTCCTCGCCGCCCTCGCGGGCGCGCCGCAGCACCTCGGCCGCGCGCCGCGCGATGTCGAGCGCGGCGCGGCCGAGGTCCTCGTCGCGCGCCTCGAGCGCGTGGGCGAGCGCCCGCCGCTCGATCACCTTCGCCGCGAACGCGATGCGGCGCACCTCGGCGTCCTCGTCGTCGAGCGCGCGCGCCGCGATCGGCGCGAACGACGGCGCCGAGAGCCACCCGGCGAGCGCGGCGCGGATGAGCGCCTCGACCCGGAGGTCGGCCGGGCCGCGCTCGAACGCGGCGCGCAGCGGCTCCGGGCCGTCCGGGTGGAGCTTCTGGAGCTGATCGAGCGCCGTGAGCCGCACCGACGCGTCGCGGCCGGCGAGCTTGTCGGCGATGAGGCCCGGGATGAGCGGCGAGCTGCCGTGGAGCTTCCCGAGCTCGACGAGCGCCCGGCGCTGGACGTCCGCGGCGCGGGCCTCGAGCCCTGCCCGGAGCGGGGTGAGCGGCGCGTCGCGGTCGATCGCGCGGAGCGCCTCCAGCGCGGACAGGCGGACGGTCGCGTGCTCGTCGTCGAGCGCCTCGCGGAGCTTCGCGCGCGCGCCGCGGCGCCCGTGCGCCCCGAGCTCGCGGGCGGCGAGCGCGCGCACCTCGGCGTCGCGGTCCGACCGGAGCGCGCGCGCCGCGGCCTCGAGCGCCTCGGGCTCGTCGAGCGCCGCGAGCGTCTTGACGGCGGCCTCGCGGGCCGGCCGCGCCCCGGAGAGCGCCTGGGCGAGGACATCGAAGCCGTGCGCGAGCTCGGTGGCGCCGTCCGCGGGCGCGCCTGCCGGGTCGATCGGGAAGCGCCACACGGTGCGCCCGTCTCCGGCGGCGAAGAGGGCGCCGAGCCCGTCCTTCGCGTCCTTCGCGTCCGTTGCGCCGCGGCCCGCGGCTGCGCGCGACCCTTTGCGCGCGGAGGCGCTCTCGGCGGGCGGCGCGAACGCGAGCGCATGGAGCGGCAGCGCGCTCGTCTCCAGCGTGCGCGGCTTGCGCCGGTCCTCGAGCCGGAGGATGCGGATCGCGCCGTCCGCGCCCGCGGACAGCAGGCGGTCGCCGGCCTCCTTGCCGTCCTCCTGCGGCGGCGGGGTGGGCAGGCACAGCAGCGCGCGAACGCCGCCCGCGTGCCCGCTCCCGTCCGCGCCGCGCACCTCGCACTCGACGTCGCCGATGAGGTACCAGAGCCGCACGGTGCCGTCGTCGCCGCCCGACGCGAGCCGCCCGTCGCGCGGCGTGAACGCGAGCGCCGCGACCGGCCCGTCGTGGCCGGGCATGTCGCGGCGTGCGCCGGTCGACAGCGTGATCACGCGGACGACGCCGTCGTCGCCCGCGGCCGCGACCCTCTCGCCGGCAGGGTCGAACGCGACGGCGCGGAGCGGCGCCGTCGAGAGCGCGAACGACGCGATCTCGGCCGCCGGGGCAGCGGACCCGGCGCCCGCGCCGACGCGCCAGATGCGCAGCGCGCCGTCGGCGCCGACGGTCGCGAGGCGCGCGCCGCCCGGCGCCGCCGCGACCGCCGTGGCGCCGCCCGGGTGCGCGTCGAGCGCCTGCGCCTCCGTGGCGCCGCCCGCGACGAGGCGCAGCGCGCCGTCGGAGCACGCCGCGGCGAGCAGGTCGCCCGCGAACGCGAGGCAGAGCACGTGCGCCGGCACCTGGATCGAGCGCACCGGCTTGTTCGCGGCGTGATCGAACAGCGTCACCTGGCTCGCGCCGGCGGGCGACGGCGCAGTCGGCGTACCGCGCGCCCCGCCCGGCGCCGGCGCGCGCACCCCGCCGACCGCGAGGAGCCGCGGGCCGACGGCGAGCGCGCGGACCTTCTCGTAGTGACCGATCGCGTGGCTCATGTGCGCTCCTGTCCGGCGCCCGGCGGGGCGAGGCCCTCGATCGCGAGCCCCGGGTGCGCGCGCCGGAGCCGCATGAGCGCGGCCAGGCAGGCCTGCCACTCGCCCTTCGCGATCGACCCGGTGAACTCGGCGATGACCGGGGCGACGAGCGCCGCGAACGCCGCGTCCTCGACCGCGAGATCCCGCACGATCTCGATCACGTGCCGCTTGGCCTCGCTCGCGGAGAGGCGCCTCCGCGGGCCCGCGTCGTCGCCCGGCTCCGGCGACCTGCCGGCCGGGATGCCGGCGAGCACGTACCGCAGGAAGGTCCGGAGCGCCTCGACGTCCGCGAACCGCCCTGCGTCCTCGGGCGCCTCCGCCGCCGGCCGCGCCTCCCCGCGCGCGCCGCGCGGCTGCCAGCCCGGCGGCAGATCGCGCGGCCGGTGCTTCTCCCAGAGCATCCGCACGGCGAAGAGGCGCACCTCGCGGTCGGCGCTCTGCATCAGCCAGCCGAGGCGCTCCGGGCCCCCGATGCGCGCGTAGTGCTTGAGGATGAGCGACAGGCCGAGCTCGCGCGCGCTCTTCTTCAGGCTCTCGGTGAGCGCGAAGACCTGCGCCGGATCGAGCTCCTCGATCGTGAGCGTCATCGCCGGATCGGCCGACGGATCGCCGGCCTTGCGGAGCGCGTCGAAGGCGACGTTGCGCACCTCCTTCGCGTCGCTGTGGGCGAGCTCGTAGACGCGGGTCTGGTAGCCCCACGCCCGCAGCTCCGCGCGCGTGATCAGCGCGGCGAAGCGCCGGACGTCGTCCCGCTTGTCGAAGAGCGCGGGCCAGATCCGCTCGGCGGTGAACGCCGCGCGCTTCAGCGCCGGCTTCAGGTCGAGCTCCTTGGCCTCGCCCTGCTCGGGCCCGAGCGCCGGGTGGTGGCAGCGCAGGTAGGTCTGGGCGAACGCGCGCATCGGCTCGGGCTCCTTCTCGCCGAGCGCGAGCGCGAACAGCCTCGCGGTGCCCGCCTCGCGGTCGCCGCGGCCGCTCGGGTCGTGCCCCGCGTCGAAGTCCTGCGGCTTCATGTGCGCGAGGAGGTACCGGCGCGCGAAGCCGTTCAGCGTGGGATCCGCGCGCCGCGCGAGCGCGAGCAGCCAGGGCAGGGTGAGCTGCCGCGGGGTCACGATCTTCGGGTTGCCGAGCACCTCCAGCGCGACCCCGCGCGTCTCGGCGCTGAAGACGAGGCCCTTCAGGCGCTCCACGCCCTCGGCGGTCAGGTCGGGCAGGGCGTCGGCCTTCTGGAGCCAGGTCGCGACGGTGGGCCCGATGCGCTTGCGCGTGAGCGCGCCGAGCAGCCACGGCGTCCCGATCGTCGCGACCGGGTGCTTGCCGAGCGCGTCGAGCGCCATCGCCGTCGCGCGGTCGTCGTCCTCGTGTCGCGGGTCGTCGAGCACGCGGATCCAGAAGGCCGCCCCGAGCTCGCCGGGCCTGTACTTCGCCTTGAAGTAGGCGGCGGCCCACCGCTTCTGCGCGCCCTCGCCGTAGATCATGTCGACGAGGAAGGGCTCGGGCAGCTCCGCGCGGTCGAAGCTCTCGCTCAGCGCCTTGGCGGCCCAGGCCTCGGTCTCGCTGCGCTCGAGCAGCCGCCCGAGGAGCGCGTGGCCGAGCGCGCGCGGGCTCCTGCCCTGCAGCGCCGACGCCGCGAACGCGCGCGTGTCCTTGTGCTCGGAGGCGAGCAGCGCGTCGAGGCGCTCCGGGTCGAGGTCCGTCGCGTGCGCGCGGGCGTACTCGATCGCGAACACGCGCGCCTTCGCGCTCGGGGAGTCGAGCAGCGCGAGCGCGGCGTCGTGCAGCCCGAGGCTCCGCAGCTTGCTCTGGTGGAGCTCCGGCGAGCCGAGCAGCGTCTCGATGAGGAAGTCGTGCGCGCTCGCGAGCGGCCGGGTCGCGAGGCGCGCGAGCCACGCGGGCGTGACGCTCCGCAGCGCCTCGGCGAAGTCCTTCCTGAGCCCCTGGATCGCGAACCTGGCCGGAGGATCGGCCTGGCACGTGGAGAGGAGGAGCATCAGCGGATCGGGCGATCGCTTCCACGCCTCGCCGAAGGCGCGGTGCTTCACCATGTCGCTCGGCGGGACGCCGCCGTGGAACGAGCGCCCGTCGTACTTGCCCGTGCCGTGCGCCCAGATGTGGTTCGCGACCCAGAGGCCGCGGAACGTCGTGTCCGGCGGGTAGTGGCGGAGGACCTCGACCGCGAACTGCGGGTAGAGCTGCGGCATGCTCCGGCCGAGCTCGCGCAGGAAGCGCCACGCGCGGCGGCGCATGTAGATCAGCGTCCCGCGCGAGACCTCGCGCCGCCCGCCGCGCGAGAGCTCGGCGTCGAAGCGGTAGGCGAGCGCGCCGAAGAGCTCCGCGTCGAGGCGCGCCTCGGCCAGCTTGTAGATGCGCTTGAGCCCGCCCCACGCGCCGAAGACCAGCGGCGCGCTCCTGGCGGCGTCGCACAGCGCGCTGCGCCCGGCGTCGGTGCCTTCCTCGTAGATGCGGACGAGCAGGTCGGCGAGCTCGAGCCGCGGCGGCGGCGCGGCGTCGACCTGCGCGAGGAAGCGCTTCCACGCGTCGGTCGCCTGCTCGCGCCGCTGCGCGGGGGTGCCCATGCCCTGCGCGATCGAGAGCAGCCGCAGGAACGCCGCGAAGGTGAGCGCGCCCTCGCGGGGCGGCGCCTCCGGCGTGGGATCCGGCTGATCGAGGTAGTCCTCGAGGATCTCGGCCAGGGCGGGCGAGCCGCTCGCGGCGAGCTGCTTGACGTTCGCGATGTCGATCGGGTTCGGTGAGCTCGCCAAGTCGCCCTCGCGCTGCGGGATGGGCTGAGAGAATCGCGATCCCTGTGGATCAGGTCAAGGACGAGTCGATCCGGCGATGACGGATGCGCCGCCGCCTCGGTGCGGCGACCCTCGGTGTAGCGTATCCGCCTACGTCTGCGCCGCGCGCTGCGCGCCTCGGATCGAGGCGGCGCTCACGGGGCGCGGGCGGCGAGCCCGACGCGCGCGCAGCTCACGCCGCGCGCATCCGGGCGATCCGCTGCGCGACGTGCGGGTCGCTGCCTGCGTCGAGGCCCGCGAGGTGCTCCTCGAGCGACCGCCCGCTGCGGGCGAGGTGCGCGGCGAGGCAGGGCGAGAGCGCTTTCCATCGCAGCGCCCACCCGGCCTCGGCGCTCATCGAGCCGTGGTGCGGCCGATCGACGAGCAGCGCGCCGAGCCGGAGGCCGAGCTCCGGGTCGCCGAGCTCCTCGAGCTGCCGCTTCAGGAGCGCGAGCGCGCCGGCGGCCGGCGAGGCCGCGGGCGGGGCCTTCCAGGTGTCGCGCACCGCGCGCGCGAACGCGGCGGCGTCGAGCTCCGAGAGCAGCTCGATCGCGCGCACGAGCGGCAGCCGATCGGCCGCGCTCGGCGCGACGACGCGGGCCATGAGCGCGTCCAGCGCGGCCGACAGCGCCGCGTCGGTCGCGGGATCGAGCCCGCCGAGCGGCTCGAGCGCGCGGCGGGCGCGGCGGACGGCGCGCCCGAGGGCCCAGCTCCGCCGGCCGCGCGCGGCCGCGAGCGCGGAGAGCGCGTGGACGGCGGCCTTCCGCTGCGCCTCGGTGGCGTCGCCGGGGCGCACGCGCGGCGGCAGCTCGATCTTCGCCGGCGGCGGGGCGGCGCTCGGCGCGGGCGCGGCGGCGGCGGGCGCGCCGACTTCCTGGTACCCCTCCCGGAGCTTCTCCGCGATCTTCTTCTCGCATTCGCGCGCCGCGGCCTCCGCGGTGGGGAACGCCTTCTCCTTGCGTTGCCCGGCGGTGCCCAGCCGGCCGTAGACGACGACGAACGTCCTGTCGTCCACGTCGGCCATCCAGAACTTGGCGCTCGTCCCCTGCACGAACTCGAACCGGCGCATGCGGGCGAGGATACCACGGCGCGACAGCGGCGCGCCTCGGGCCGCTGCGTCCGAGCGCCGGAGGGCACGTGGGCTCGCGCGTGGGACGAGGATGCCGCAACAAGGCCCCTCGACGCGGGTCGCGCGGTCGCCCCGACGGGGGCCCGCGTCGCCCGCCTCAGGAGGGCAGCGGCGGGGCCGGCCGGCGCACAAGCACGAACGGCGCGACCACGAGGGACACGAAGCGCAGATCGCGCTGGAGCGGCCAGCGCGTGAGATCTTCGGCCGTCGGCTTGGTCAGCTTGCCGGCCGCGATCCAGGCCTGGACCGCGGCGGCGTCGTTCGAGGCGACGGCCTCGCCGACGTCCAGGAGGTCGAGGTCGGCCGCGACGAGGATGATCCCATCGCGGGCCGCGTGGGCGCGGAGATCGGTCCAGAAGACCTCCCCGAGCGTCTTGGCGAGCCGTTCGCGCATGAGGGCAGCATAGAGCCCGGGCAGCGGCCGCCAAGCCGGCCAGGCGCCGCAGGTGGCGGTGCACCTCGCGAGCGCCGAGCCGCTCCTGGCAGCGCCTCGCAGGAAGGGGGAAGGGGGTGACGCGGGAAGGGGGAGGAGGGGGTGACGCGCCGCGCAGCGCCGGCAGCGCGCGACCGGCTGGAGCCTCCTCTCGATCGCTACCAGCCCATGTTGCGGTGAATCCAGCAGTCGATCTGCTGCCAGCCGACCGGCGTGCCGCGATGGCCATTCAGGATATGGCCCGTGCGAGGGACGATCGCGGTCGTGACGCGCCGGGCGCCGGTGTAGAGCGCCGCGTCGGAGTCCACATAGGACGCCGGCTGCAGCTCGTCCGTCTCGCCGAACTGGATGAGCACCGGGCTCGTCACGCCCTGGATGCCGGAGAGCGAGGGGTCCCCGGAGACGGCGAGGAGGCCCAGGAACTGCCCGCGCGTGTAGGTGTCGGCGATGGTGGCATTGTCGAAGTCGATCAGCGCGGGGTCCGCGTTCGCCGCGTCGTAGAAGATGTCGGTGCGTATCTCCGGCGGGATCGCGATATAGGGCGTCTGCAGCAGCGCCGAGATCGCCTCCGGGGAGACCGGGATGGGGTGCGGCGTGAAGGCAAAGCCCGTGTTGACGAGGACGTCCGCGTCGTTGTAGATGCTCTGAACGAGCGTGCTGATGATGGCGCCGTTCGAGTGGCCGACCAGCGCGATGCGCCTGAAAGGCGTCTTGAAGACCCCACCGCTGGTGCGCATTTCGGTGATGACCTGGTGCACGCTCTCGGCCGTCTGGGCCAGGTCGAGGAAGTCGCCGTCCGGGCGGCTGCTCTCCCCGGCCCCGAGCAGGTCGAGCGCCAGGACGGCGTATCCCTCCTTGGCCATGTGCTGGGCGTAGGAATAGTCGCGTCCGCCCATCGACGGGATGTCCCAGTACGCGTGCGTGTAGGTGAGCCCGTGGACGAGCACCTGAAGGGGGCGATACTTGGTGTGGCCGCGATAGTAGAGGTAGCCGACCACCTCGTACGTGTTGCCGTCGGAGAGGGTCACCGGGAACACCAGACGCTCGACCTTTGTATGGTGGCTCGACGACGACGCCTCGGCCTGGCTCGCAGGCAGAGAGGTGGCCGCGAGCGTCGCCGAGAAGAGAACCGTGCCGAGTGTGCGGGAATACAAATTCATCAGTTGACCCTCATGGTTGCGGTGGGTGTTTGGAGGTGAGGCAACGTCTATCGCGGTGCGATATCTCGTGGTCTCTCAGCTCCAGCACCACCTCGCAATGCTCGCAAACACTGGACCAGAAAGCGTCTGAACAACCAAGATAGCGCACGAACGCCGCTCGTGCCGCTGTTTAACGGTATTTATCAAGGCTCTTGGTCCTGGTTGCGTTCTCCGTGTGAGCCGCCTGAACCGCGCATCCCGTCGTGCGGCGTGGACACTGCACGAATCGTTGCGTTATGCCGCAATGATTTGCGCCGCTGGAGGACGCGGATGCGTGGTTCCGTGCAGATGCCGGAGCCAGTGTCCTCGTTTCGATGGCTGTGCTGGCAATAATTTTATTGCCATGCTTCACGGATCCTCGCTGTCCGTCATGGCCAGGAGGCGCCGTCTACGCGCCGTCCCGGGGCATGCATCGGCATGAGATTTTCGCAGCCATGCTGCATTCGTCGCCCGCGGATGAGCTCGCCAGAGCCGGCGATGACGCGGATCCTCGACCACGGCGCGGGTGCTTCTTCAGGTCCCCCGGCGAGCGCCGCGCGCGCCGGGTCCACCGCGTCCGCCGCCTCCACCTCCACCTCCACCTCCACCTCCACCGAGGCAAGGTCAATGCCGCTCAGAAGCTCGCTTCGCCGCCGAGGCTCGGGATGACGATGGGCCCGAGCTCCTCCGGCTCGCAGCCGCGCAGGAGCGAGCACTCGTATTGCAGCGTCTCTTTGCCGGCCGTCGCGTTGAGCACCTCGACCGTGAGCGAGAGGGTCCGTCCCTCCCTGAGCACCCATCGCTTCTCGAGCCGCAGGTCCAGCCGGAAGAACGCCGGAAGCCGCTCCGGCAGGCTCAGCCCTCGTACGTACCGGGCGATCTGCTCGCGCAGCTGCTCGCGACGCCGGATGTCTTCCTCGGTGTCGGGGCGGTCCTCGTCATCGTTATCGGGTCGCTGCCCGTTCAGGCCGTCGTTCCCCCAGAGGTCGTAATCGAGGGTCATCGGAATGCCGCTGTAGAACACCGTCCTGCCGCCGAGCTTCCAGCCGCGGCCCAGGTCGACCGCGGCGGCGGCGTTGAGCACGTGGCGGCGGTCGAAGGCCGAGTCGAAGGTCTCGCGGCCGACGTGGCGGACCGAGCGCGAGAGGGTGTAGGACACGAACCCTCCGACCCGCTTCGACAGGCTGCGATGCGCGTGGATCTCCAGTCCATGGGTGCTGCCGGTGCCGCGCAGCTCCGCCCGCTGCGCGAGGCCGATGTCGGTGCCGGGCAGCCGGTTGCCGAGGGCGTCGCTGAGGTCGAAGAAGCCGCTCCGGAACGCGGAGATCGTCGCCTTGATCCCCTCGGGGAGCCGGAGCTCGACGCCGGCGCTCGCGAGCAGCCCTGTCTGCACGCCGCCGCGCAGGCCGCCGATCTGGAGGCCGGGCACGGCGCCGAGGAAGCTCGGCGGCTGGTGGGTCATGCCGAAGGCGCTCAGCAGGGCGACGTTCCGCGTCGCCTGCAGCCGCGTCGCGAGCCGCGGATCCACCGTCCACGCGGTCTCGCCGCCCGACGAGAAGAAGTCGCCGCGCACGCCCGGCACGACCTCGAGCTCGGGCGCGGGGCGCACGACGACATCGGCCCAGAGCCCGGCGGCGAGGTCCTCCCGGCTCGTGAACAGGCGAGCGAGCGCCCGGTCGTTCCGGCTCGGAAAGTCCCCGTCGTTCTCGCGGATGTCGATGTCGAACCGCTCCAGCTGCGCGTCGGCGCCGGCGCGCACGGTCAGCTGCTCCGAGACGGGCGCCGACAGCTCCACGCGCGTGCCGAGGAGGCGTGTGCTCCCGGCCCGCTCCCCGTCCTGGTTCGAGCTCTGCTCGTACCCGAGCGTGACGGCGCGGCGGAGACGGCCGCCCCGGCCGAAGAACCTGTCGTAGCGCAGGTCGAGCCGGTGGATGTCGCCGGCGAGCACCACGTCGGTCTCCCCGTCGTCCTCGATCTGGGCGAGGTAGTCGTGCGACCCGAAGGCGAAGAGCCCGACCCTGTCGTACGGCGAGAAATCGTAGGTGGCGCGCGCCTGGTAGTCCCAGTACCCGAGCTCCACGCCGGGCGAGAAGAGCGAGAGGAGCGCGCCCGGGTACGCGTACCGGCCGCCGACGAGCGCGGTGCCGCGGCCGTCGGCCCAGGGCGCCTCGACCATGGCGCCCGCGTCGAACAGCCGGACGTTGGCCTCGCCGTGGAACAGGCGCGACGGCTCCCTCGTCTCGCCGGCGATGACGCCGCCGGTGTAGCGCCCGAAGCGCGCCGGGAAGCCGCCTGGGTAGAGAGCGACCCGCTCGACGAGCGCCGGGTGGATCACGCTGGGGCCGAGCGCCACGTGGTAGAGCAGCGGGACGCGCACGCCGTCGACGAAGTAGCCGACGTTGCCCGGCGGCGCGCCGCGCACGAAGAAGTACGGCACGCCGGAGGCGATGGGCGTCACGCCGGGCATCGCCTCGACCGCGCGGAACGGGTCGCCGAACGCGCCGGGCATCTGGCGCACCTCCTCGCGCGTCATCGAGGTCGTCATCGGCGCCGCGCGCTCGCCCACCACCACGACGTCGATGGGCTTCGGCGGGGCCGGCGGCGGGGGTGGCGCCGGCGCGGCGCTCTCCGGGGGCGGCGCAGGCCCGGCGGGCGCCGGCGGAGGCGCGGCGGGCGCGGCGTGGCGGGGGTCGCGGAACGTCACGCGGAACAGGATGCGCGCGCCGATGGGCCGCCCGTCGCGGCGGGCGGGCTCGAACCGCCACGACGCCGCCGCGCGCGCCGCTGCGCTCGCGAACGGCTCCTCGCCCTCCACCTCGACCGCGCCCACCGTCCCGTCGGCGTGCACTGTGAGGCGGAGCACCACGGTCGCCTCGCCGGCGCCGCCGGGCGGGTAGGGCGGGTCGGTGGGGCCGATGGGCGATGGCATCGTGACCTGAGCGGCCTGCGCCGCCGCCGCGGGGGCCTGCGCCGCCGCCGCGGGGGCCTGCGCCGCCGCCGCTGGGGCTTGCCGCTGAGCGGGCTCCGCCCTGGCGTCGCCGTCGGCCAGGGTGAGGAGCGCCCCGGCCGCCGCGGACGCCGCGATCACCCGGCACCGGCCGCGCATCGAGCTGGACGCTGGTGCCATCGCTACCGTAGATAGCCGGAAGCGCTTACGTGGGCTCAAAGAGGCGACAACGAAAGTCCTGGGGTTCGCGCGCGCTCGTCGCGCTCGTCGTGGCCGGGCTCAGCGCGGCGGGGGTCAAGTGCGGCCTGGAGCGCGGGCTCGAGGGGCTCGGGCTGGACTTCGGCCAGGACAGCCCCGCCAGGCCATCCCCCTCGCCGGGCCGATCCACCGGCCCCTCGCCGCCGAAGGGCGCTCCGCCGAAGGGCGCGCCCTCGCCGCGGCCGCCGGCGCAGAGCGCCCATCTCGAGCTCGGCGTGCCGGCCCGCACGGGGGCGCGGGCCGCCCGGGCCGAGGCGCCGGCGTCCGACGATCACCTGATGATCAAGCCCCAGTATGCCCTCTCGTACAACCGCTCCAGGAACGTGGCGAACTGGGTCAGCTGGCGGCTCGACGCCGCCTCGTTCGGCGACACGCCCCGCCATCGGGGCAAGTTCCTCGCCGACGCGGCGCTGCCGGACGGATGGTACCGCGTGCAGCACGACGACTACACCGGCTCCGGCTTCGATCGCGGCCACATGGTCCGCTCCGAGGAGCGGACGCGAACCCCCGACGACAACAAGGCGACGTTCCTCCTCACGAACATCCTGCCGCAGCGGCACGAGCTCAACGCCGGTCCGTGGCTCCGGCTCGAGGAGGCGTGCCAGGAGCTCGCGCAGAAGGAGCGGCGCGTGCTGTTCGTGATCGCCGGCGGCCTCTTCGACGAGCGCGGGCGCGCGGCCACCCTCGGCAAGGGCGTCGCCGTGCCGGAGGCGTTCTTCAAGATCGCCGTGGTCCTCGAGCCGGGGCAAGGGCCGGACGACATCGGGCCGGCGACGCGGGTCATCGCGGCGGTGATGCCGAACGAGACGGGGATCCTGGAGCAGGGCTGGGGGCAGTACCGCACGACGGTGGACGAGATCGAGCGGCGCGCGGGCTACGACATGCTGACCGCCCTCCCCGAGGCGGTGCAGCGCACGCTCGAGGCGCGCACCGACGACGGGCCCGCAGGCGGCCGCTGAGCGGCGCGCCCGCCGTCGATCACGTCTCGACGACCTTCGTCTTGAGCCCGAGCCACGCGCCCGACGGGTGGCGGCCGAGGACGTAGACGTCGATCGCGACGCGCCCCACGCGGTAGACGCGAAGGTCGGTCATGTGGCGCTCCAGGAGCTCCGCGAGCCGCCGGTACCGCCCGGCCTCGGCCAGCGCCGCCTCGCCCGCGTCCTCGGGCGGCTCGATCACGGGCGCGAAGAAGTCGCTCGCGGTCGTGACCTCGACCGGCGTCTCCGCGGCGAGGCCCTCGGCCGCGAGCAGCGCGTCCGGCGACGACGCGTCCCCGCGCGATCGGAACGGCTCGAGCGGGTGATCGGACTCGCTTGGGAACAGCAGGTCCTGTGCGGCCTCCGCGAGGGAGGCGAGGAGCTCTTCGGGCGACGCGGGTTGGGCCTGCATGCGGATCTCCGGACGGGCGGCGCGGCGAGCGCAATCTTGCCGTGAGATGGTCATTCTACCGTGAAACCGAAGACGTACGGCGCCTGCATCGACACGCTGTCGAGGTCGAGGGCGCTCTTCACGTCGGACACCACCACCTCGTAGGCGCCCGGCGCGAGCGGCGCTGCGGGCGTGAAGATCAGGAGGCCCGGCGCGGTCTCGGCCACGGCGCCCGCGACCGGCTCGCCGTCGCGCGCCACCTGCACCGAGCCGTCGTAGCCGCTCGCGCCCTGCGGATCGATGTCGCGCGAGAAGCCGACCTCGATCGCGGGCGTCGCCGCGACCACGGCGCCGTCCGCGGGCGCCGTGCCGGACACGAGCGGATCCCGCCAGAAGCGCACCCCCTTCTCGATGTCGGCGACCGCGCCGTCGTCCCACGCCGTGGAGGTGTTGTCGACGGTCTGGGCGCCGCCGTCGAGCGGGATCGCGACGGCGCGGTTCCTGACCCCGGTGATGCTCCCCCACCACTCCACGCGCTCCCAGGCGCCGCGCGCGTACTTGTACTGGAGCTCGGTCCCCTCGGGGATCTCGACCGTGGTCTCCCAGATCCCGCCGCCCACGCGCGTCATCGGCACGAGGCCCGGGTCCCACGGGCCGAGCGCGTCGATGCTGCCGGGCACGTAGATCGCGTCCAGGGACGGCGTCTCCGGCGGAGCCCAGACGCGGAACGTGACCGGCACCCGCCGGGGCATCGCCGCCTGCGCGATCTCGTTCGACGCCGGCGACTCGGTGCCGTCCGCGTGGACGGCGCGGACGATGTAGAAATAGGTCTGGTTGGCGATCAGCCCGGTGTCCGCGAACGTCGTGAGCGCGCCGTCCACCTCGGCGTGCGGGGTCCCGCCGTAGAGCCCGCCGGGGAGGTGCCGGTAGATGCGGTACGCGACCGCCCCCGGCACCGACGCCCAGGCCAGGTCGATCGACGCGGCGCTCGTGTCCGTGACGCGCAGGTCGGCCGGCGGCGGGGGCGCCTCGTCCCGCGAGATGACCGTCACGGTCACGGGCGCGGCGTCGCCCACGGCCACGCTGACCGTCCCGCGCGCGGAGAGCCGGATCTCGAAGCCGACCGTCGCCGTCTCGTCGGCGTTGATCCGGAGGAAGCGCGCGTCGACCGGGGCGCCGTCCACGGTGAGGGCGACCGTGTCGCCGCCGACGAGGTTGCCCAGGTTGGTCACCTCGGCGGTCACCGCGACGAAGTCGCCTTCCACGACCCTCGCCGGCAGCGCCACCTCCTCGACCACGTAGCTCGGCTCCCGGTAGACCTCGAGGCTCGCCGTGTCCTCGGAGGTCGCCGGGCGGAGGCGGACCGCCTGGCCGCCGCCGGCCTCCATGGCCGCGACAAGCGTGTCGGCGGGCGTGACAAGGAACCGGCTCCGGGCGACCAGGGTCGGGCGCGTGTCGTAGTCGGCCTCGGCGTCGTCCGTGTACGTCTCGGCGACGAAGGCCCCCTCGCCGAGGAAATCGAGCGGGATCTGGAGCGCGCGCGCGGTGCTGTCGGTGCCGCTCCCGAGGTACCAGGTGTTCCCGCTCCGGCGCGCGACGGTCGTGTGCTCGCCGATCGCGGCGTTCAGCACGCGGGTCTCGTCCCAGGTCACCGGGACCTGCTCGATGAAGGCGAGCTCGGGCTGCCCCTCGTAGTGCTCGGGGATGTCGGTCACCATCTGCAGCCCGCTGAGCAGGATGACGTAGAGGGCGAGCTGGTGCGCGCGCGTCGTGTGCACCCGGGCGGGCGGGTTCCCGGCGAAGGGGCTCTCGGGGATCTTCTCCGGCGCCCACAGGATCTCGAAGATCCCGGGGTTGTAGTCGACCGGGCCCCCGAGCATGCGGGTGAAGGGAATCGTCAGCGTGTGCGAGGCGGGGTTGCCGTCGCTCCACGCCTCGTACTCCATGCCGCGCACCCCCTCGCGGCTCATGAAGTTGGGATACGTGCGCTCCTCCCCGGTCGGCTTGATGGGCTCGTGCGCGTTGACCATGATCCCGTGGTCCGCGGCCCGCCTCGCCACCTCGGCGTAATGGCTCACCATGCGCTGGCTGTAGTGGTGATGGCCCGGGATGTTGCCGACGTATCCTGTCTTGATGGCGTGGATGCCGAGCGACTCGTAGAGCGCGAACGCCTCGTCCAGCTGGTCCTCGAAGCCGTCGACGTTGGCGCCGGTCTCCATGTGCGCGACGAAGCCGACCCCGCGCGCCGCCCCGTACGCGACGACCTCCTCGAGGTCGAAGCGGTCGTTCGACGCGGTGTAATCCATGTCGGTCCAGCCGCCGTCCCAGCCCTGGTTCCAGCCCTCGGCGAGGACGTACGGGATGCCGTGCTCGCCCGCGAAGTCCATGAGGCGCTGCGTGTTCTCGGTCGTGGCGCCGACGTGCTCGCCCGGCTCCCAGGTCGACAGGCCCTTGTGGATCTCCCACCAGACGCCCATGTACTTGCCCGGCCGCAGCCAGGACAGGTCGCCATCGCAGATGGCGCACGGGTCGTTGAGGTTGAGGATCAGGTGCGACTCCATGAGGCGCCCCGCGCCGGCGCCGACGGTCAGGGTGCGCCACGGCGTCTCGAAGGGCAGCGTGACCCGCGCCTTGACGGCGGTGCTCTCCGGGCCGCTCTGCGCCGGCACGAGCGCGCTCCGGAAGGCGTGGGGCGCGTCCGGCAGCGCCTCCAGGGTCATGGCGGCGTAATCGTCGAGATCGGCCTCGTGCAGGGCCACGTAGAGGTCGTCCGCGAGCCGCACCGTCATGGGCGTATTGGCATTCTGGACTGCGCTGAGCGCGCCGCGGTTGTACAGCGACTCGTCGCCCTCGAAGTCTGCGCGCGTCCACCAGGCGGTGCCGTCCGAGGCGAAGCGAAACTCGGTGTCCTCGGAGGTGATGGCGAGCTCGCCGAGGCCTTCCTGCTCGGGGATGACGTAACGGAGGCCCAGCCCGTCGTCGAAGACGCGGAAGACGATGTCGAGGCGCCTCGCCGGAGCGCTCGACTCCAGATGAACCGTGAGCTCGTTGTAGTGCTCACGGATCTCGGAGGCGGCGCCCCACACCGGGTTCCAGGTCGAATCCACGGCCCGCCGATCCGCGCCGGCGACGCGCACGTCGCGGCCGAGCGACCCGAGATCGCCGAGACCGAGGCCGAGCGCGGAGTCGGCGAGGATGGCCCTCCCTGCGCGCTCGACCGAATAGGAGGGGACTCCGCCCTGAACATCGAACGTCACGACGAGCTCGCCGCCGGGAGACGTGACACGATGCTCGTCGCCCGGCTCGCCACCGCCGCCGCCCAGGCCGCCTTCGCCGAGACCGCCGCTGCCTCCGAGGCCGCCGCTGCCCCCCAGGCCGCCGCCAAAACCACCCTCGCCGCCGAGACCGCCGCTGCCTCCGAGGCCGCCGCTGCCCCCCAGGCCGCCGCCAAAACCACCCTCGCCGCCGAGGCCGCCGCCACCGGCGCTCTGCCCGCCCCCGGTGCCGCCGGATGGGCTGTGCTCGTCATCACCACAGCCGGCGACCCCGGGGACGAGCGACGCAACCAGGCCGAGCCAGGCGGCCCGAGTGCGAATCCTTTTCGCGATCGTTGCGCATTCGATGGTCATAGGGCGTGCGTCCGCCATGGCCCACCTCCCCGGCGGCGTCAATCGCGAGCCGTCCCCTGGGTCAGTGCTAACATGTTGAAATTGAACGATTTTTTGCGATCGTGGCGCGGGTGACATCCAGGCGTGCTGGTTGCGCTTGACATCTCAGGGCGGTTTTCGGAGCCGCTTCGTCCCGCGCCGGTCACCGGCGGTGACGCGATGCTTCAAGTCTGCAGCTGCGGCACGGGAGAAACCGCTTGCTCCCGGAGCTTTGGCGATGGTACCCGACGCGCCCGCCCTGGGGATCCGATCCACCCTTCCGCTTTCCGTTGCCGCGTTGCATGCTCAGCGCAACCCGAGCAAGGAACAAGGATTCAAGGTGCCATGTCCAAGTTGAAGCTCAAGCCCGGCGTGATCACTGGTTCCGCTCTTCAGGAACTGTTCGAGTACATGAAGAGCGTGGAGTGCGCGCTGCCGGCCGTGAACGTGATCGGCTCGCACAGCACGGTCGCCGCCCTCCAGGCGGCCCGAGAGGCCAAGTGCCCCGTCATCGTCCAGTTCTCGAACGGCGGCGCCCACTTCTTCGCCGGCAAGTTCCTGGACAACAAGGGCGAGAAGGCCGCCATCGCGGGCGCGATCGCGGGCGCCCACTACGTGCGGAACCTGGCCGAGGCCTACGGCGTGCCGGTCATCCTGCACACGGACCACGCCGCGAAGAAGCTCTTGCCGTGGGTCGACGGCTTGCTCGAGGCCGGAAAGAAGTTCTTCGAGAAGAACGGAGAGCCCCTGTTCTCCTCGCACATGCTCGACCTGTCCGAGGAGCCGCTCCATGAGAACCTCGAGATCTGTCAGAAGTACCTGCGGCAGATGGCGGCCCTCAAGATGACGCTCGAGATCGAGCTCGGCGTCACGGGCGGCGAGGAAGACGGCGTCGACAACAGCGGCATCGACAACTCCAAGCTGTACACCCAGCCGGCCGAGGTCCTCGCGGCCTACGACGCGCTCAAGCCGATCGGCAACTTCACGGTCGCCGCGTCGTTCGGCAACACGCACGGCGTCTACAAGCCGGGCAACGTGCAGCTCCGGCCGCCCATCCTGAAGAACTCCCAGGACGCGATCCAGAAGGAGCGCAAGACGGGCGCGAAGCCGGTGGACTTCGTGTTCCACGGCGGCTCCGGCTCGTCGCGCGAGGAGATCCGCGAGGCGGTGTCCTACGGCGTCATCAAGATGAACATCGACACGGACACGCAGTGGGCCTTCACGCAGCCCATCAAGAAGTTCATGGACGACAAGGGCGCCTACCTGAAGTCGCAGCTCGGCAACCCCGAGGGCGAGGACAAGCCCAACAAGAAGTACATCGACCCGCGCGGCTGGCTCCACCTCGGCGAGAAGGGCGTGGCCGCGCGCCTCGTCGACGCGTGCAAGGACCTGAACTCGTTCGACAAGTTCGAGTTCTGATCCGCGGCGGCGGCGAGGGCCCTGCCCGCCCGGGCGGGGCCGTCGTTCGCCGCGCGGACGCCGGTGATGCGCCGCCGCGCGTCCTCTGATGTCGGCGCTGGCTCACGAGTGATGTCGGCGCTGGCTCACGAGGGCGACGGGGGCGCCTCGCGCAGCGAGCGGACGGGACGGGTCGCGGCAGCGCGGCGGCGCGGCAGTCGGGAGAGCGGCAGGCCGAAGAGGCCCAGGGCGGTGAGCTCGATCCCGACCACGGGGAGGAAAGACGACCCCGCGAGCTCGCTGGCGAGGACCTGCACGAGGACGAGCGGGGCCGCGATCGACAGGAGCGCTGTCCGGTAGGGGATGCCGTGCAGCAGCGCGAGCAGCACGCCGACGATCCCGGCGGTCAGGCAGCCTTCGGCGCCGGGGAGCAGCACCAGCGCGTCCGAGTCGCGCAGCGCGGCGCGGATCCACAAGAGGGCGCCGCTCCCCAGGAGGAGAAGCGCGATCGGCAGATTGCCAGAGGAGCGTGTCGAGATCGTCTGGGTCTGGGAAGCCATGATCCCGGGTCGAGAGCACGCCATGTTCCATCGAGGCTCCCCGGCGGCGACGGCCGCGCGGCGCGCTGCGCGCTGCAGGGATTGCGCGGCGGCGCATGCCTTGCGCGCCGCGCGCGTCAGGGCGCGTCAGGGCCGGGCGGCTCGCCGGCGCCGGCGTCGCGAGCGCCGGCGTGCTCGCCGCGGCGCGCTGGATCGACGGGTGCGAGCCGGATGCCCAGGTTCAGGAGCTTCACGCAGTCCTGCTCGCACGTGGGCACCCCGCCCGGGGCCAGCGAGCACCGCGTGATCTCGACGAGCTCCCCCGAGCGCCCGTCGGCGACCAGCTGGCACCGCGCCGGGGTACCGGTCCGTGGGCACACCAGGGTGACCTCCGAGGCGCGGTAATGCCGCCGGGCGAGCAGGTGTCTTGTACAGACGACCAGCGATCCAACGCCGCCGGCAGTCGCCAGCAGCACGACGAGCCAGTCTGCCATGGTGATCCCCTCCGAAGAGCCGCAATGCACATCACAGCAAACGGTGCGCCATCCGGCTCGCCGGCGTGAAGGCCCAGAGTGCGCGGCAGATCGCGCTCCTCGCGGGTGCACGCCGTGCGCCCTCCCCCGCACGGCGTGCGTCACGGCAGGCCGACCGGCCGCTCGGCCCGCCGGATGCGCACCGGCAGGTCGGAAGGGGGGGCGGCGGGACGCGGGATCCACGGCAGAAGATGCGACCGGGAGTTGGCCCGGACGGTTCGCCTCGCCTGTGCCGCGGTGCACCCTCGCGCGGCTCGGTGATTGCAAAAGACCCTTCATCGGCCGATGGCCGCGGGAGGAGGGCGCGATGAACTGTCGTCTGGATGCACCGGAGAAGCTGGCGTGGCTCGAGATCGAAGGTGGCGGCGCGGAGCCACGGCAGGTGAGCTGCCCGCGTCGAGGGGAGGCGACGGACGTGCGGGAGTGCGTCGCGTGCGAGCGCTACGCGACGCTCGCGATCCATCCGAGCGGGAAGAAGATCTATGTCGTGTGCGAGCCGTTCGACGACGCGCCCGCCGAAGAAGCGTAGCGGCGCGGGGGGCGCCAGCGCCGATGTCGCTGCATGCAGCGGCAGCCGATGGCTCAGAGGGTCAATCGGGAGGATAGCGCTGCCCGCCACCGGCGCAGGCGGCGCGCGGGAGGGGGAGCTGTCATGTGCCCAGAGAGGTTTCACATGAAGACGGGGAGTCAGGAAGATCAATAAGGTTTTCTTCCCGCCTTCCCGCCTCTCAGAGGGGCTCTCGCGCCTGCGAGAGCCTCTCGCGAGCTCCCGTCCTCGACGCAGGCCCCGCGCGGCGCGGGCGCCTCAGATCGCGCAGCTTCTCCAGCTCGAAGAACCCCGCGAACGCGATGCCCAGCAGCGGGTAGGGGAACAGGATCGCCATCGTCAGCAGCACGCCGAGGTGGAAGAGCCAGGCGGCGCCGCAGAAGACGACGGCGATGCGCCGGCTGAACAGCGCGAGCGGCGCGCCGAGCTCCATGGCCAGGCTGCAGAGCGCGAGCGGCGGGAACAGGAACCGGTAGCGGACCAGCGCGCCGCCGAGCGGAGAATGGGTGTCGCCGAGCGCGATCTTCCGCACGTTGTCGTAAGCGACGTAGTTGCGGAGGATGTCGCTCAGCGCCCAGTCGAGCCCGCTGTTCCGGAGCTTGGTGACCCCCGCGATGAAATACGAAGTCACCGTGATCGCGCAGAACAGCCGGATCGGCCAGCCGTAGCGGCCGTCCGGCGCCGGCGGGGCGACGCCCGCGCGGCGCGCGGCCCGCGCGTCGAGCGAGAACGCGTCGGCCGCTGCGCCGAGGCTCAGCGCGATGACGTGGAGCACGAGGAGGTTCTCGGTGTGGAACACCATGCCCCAGGAGTTCCTGTAGGTCAGCACCCAGAGCAGCAGCGCGCTGAAGAGCGGCCCCGTGACGCGGAACCGGTAGCCGGCCACGAAGGCCGCGCCGGCCGCGATCGCCCCGCCGATCAAGGCGCGCACCGCCCAGAGAGGGAGCGGCGCGGACAGCACCGAGACGACGCCGATCGGCCTGAAGCTCCCCGGAGGCAGGTGGCCCACCCGCTGGAGGTGCACCGCGCGGACGCAGAGGTACACGAGGGCGAAGCCGCCGACGAGGAGCCGCAAGATCGCGAGCCGCTCGGCGGGCGCCTCGGCGAAGAAGGCGCGGTCGAACCGGTCGAGGAGCCGCCTCATCATCGCGCGCCCACCTTGCAGGTCGCGTGGAGCTTCGAGTCGACCGGGGCCTCCTGCCCGTCAAAGAACGCCACGGCATCGAAGGTGTCGGTCCGGATCTCGATCTTGACGACGTCCGCGTAGCGGTCCTGCTCCGCGACGCGCGCCGCGATACCGCGGCAGAGCGCGCGCGCCGCGCGGGCGCCCTGGCGGATGCTCTGCGCCAGCGTGGCCTTGGCCTGCAGCACCTCCTCGCTGCCCACGAGGCGCGGCGGGATCGGCCGCCGCTCGCCCCGGGAGTCCACGCCGATGGCGCGCTCCACCGCGGTGCGCGCGTCGTGGCGACCCCACGAGAACATCGGGTAGGTCGACAGCGGGAAGCTGTCGGCGGGAGGGCGGCGGAACAGCGGAGCGAGCATGAGGAGCACGAGCCCCGCGGTCACGCCGTACGCGTAGGCCTTGCGCTCGCCCCATCGAGCGCCCTCGCCCGGGGGCGCTCCGGCGGCCGCGGTCGCGCTCGCAGCCGCCCCGCCCGCGGCCGCGCTCGCAGCCGCCCCGCCCCCGGTCGCGTTCCCGGCCGCCCCGGCGCCCGCAGCCGCGCTCCCGGCCGTCTCTCCGCCTCCGCCCGCGCTCACAGCGGCCCCGCCGCCGGCGCGCTCCGCCCGGGCACGAGCCCCAGCATCCTGCCCCCGTGGCCGAGCGCGGCCCAGGCGTGCTGCACGTAATCGATGCGGATCCGGGGGGACGCCATGCTCTCGCTGAAGCCGCCCTCGATGATCACGTCGCGGCTGCAGGCGAAGCAGGTCGCGGGCGACCACTGCTGCCGCACGAGGAAGCCGAGCACCCGCTGCATCAGCGCCCGGTCCCGCGCGAGATCCTCGCCGCGCCCCTCCTTCACCGCCATCGCCGCGGCCAGCGCCTCGCCGAAACCCGCCGTCGACGTGTTGTGCGGCGGCAGCACGTTGCCGAACCCGTATCCGCCCACGAGATCGGGCGCCACCTCGCTGTCCTCGTCGAGCACGAGCCGCGACTTGAACGCCACGTAGTCGAGGCAGAACCGCTCGTAGTCGTCCCGGCGGTGGTGGCCGAGCGCCGCGCGCGCCGCGAGGCAGTGCCAGTTCTCTTCCATGTACACGAAATCACTCGCGAAATGGTCCCAGTAGCGGTTCGCGTAGTGGTCCATGGCCCGGTCGACGGCGGCGCGCACCGCGGCGGGGGGCGGGAGCTCGGGCCTCGGCTCGCGGGCGGCGAGCGCCTCGAGCAGCGTGAGCGCGAGCACCGACTGGCCGCCCTCGTAGAGCTGCGTCGGGCCGAGGATCGGCGCGACGCGCTCGAGGTCGAGCTGCGGCGCGAAGCCGCCATCGTCCCGCTGCGTCGCGAGCACCATGCGGGCGAGCCGCCCGATGAGCGCGTCGTGCGCGTCGCCGACGACGTCGCGGCACGAGAGGAACGCGACAAGGCTCAGCGCCGTGGGGTTGAGGTTCGCGACGCTCCCGGGGTTGTCCGGGGGGTAGAAGAGCGCGCCGACGGCGCCGCCCTCGCCGGCCTTGCGCTCCAGCTTCGCGAGCAGCCCGAGCGAGCGCTGCACCGCCTTGCCGAGCGCCGGCGGCGCCGGCGCGCCGCCCTCGCCGCTCCCGAGCTCGCACAGGGCGAGCGTGGTGCCGGCCTGCCGCGCGATCGAGAACCCGTCGAACGAGGCGCGCCCGGTGAACGGGTCGACGATGTAGCGGAACATGCCGTCCTTCCGCTGCGCGCCGAGGATGTAGCGCTGGGCCGCGGCCGCCGCCCGCTGGGCGGTCGCCTCGGTGAGCGGGACCGACGGCTCGCCGATCCGGGACAGGAGGTGGAGCTCGCCCGCGGCGTCGACCGCGTAGCTGAGCGTCTCGATCCGCGCGAGGCCGCTCCTCAGCGCGGCGTCGTCGGGGCCGGCGGGGCCGTGGCCGCCGGGCGGCTCGGGCTCGCCGAGGGCGCGGCGCAGGACCGCGAGGTCCACGCCGAAGCGGAAGTCGGGGACACCGGCGAGCGGCGCGTTCGTGTTGAACGCGTCGAGCGCGATGAGCTGCCACGGCAGGAGGCACCGCTCCGCGAGGCAAACGCCGTCGAGCCCGGGGCGCAGCGACAGCCCCGCGAGGCCCGGGCCGGGGGAGTCGAGCGGCTGCACGGCCGAGACGACGTCGATCTTGAGGGGGCCGCGCAGCGCCTCGGCGAGCGCGCCGCGCAGCGCCGCAGCGGGGTCCTCGCCGGGCACGGGCTGGAGACAGCGGGTGGCGGCGGCGGCGCGCTCGGAGTCCTTCGCGCGGGCGAGGTGAGTGACGACGAGGGTGGGGCGGCCGGGCTCCGGGGGCGCGGCGCACGCGGCCGGCGCCGTGGTCATGAGCGACGGCGCCTTGGCCGGCGGGGCGGGGAGCGCGCCGAAGGACGAGAGCGCCTCGCGCAGCGCCGCCCCGGTGCGCGACGGGGCGCCGCCGGGCACGGGCAGGACGTCGGCCTTGGCGACGCGGTGGCGGAAGAGCAGCGAGAGGGCGGCCAGGAGCGCCAGCGCGGCGAGCGCGGCGAGCGCGGGTGAGGGCCGGCGGTTCGGGCGGAGCAGGCGGAGGCCGCCGGTCGAGGCGACGCCCCAGCAGGCGAGCGGCAGCGTGAGGAGCGCGACGACCGCCCAGACCGCGAGCAGCGCCGCGGCGATGCCGGTGCCGAGGCCGCGGTTGAGCGAGGCGACGTAGACGGCGGAGGAGAGGAGCCCGAAGCTCAGGAAGGCGAGGTAGCCGAGCGAGGCGAAGGACGTCGCGCGGAAGGCGCGCGGCGCGAGGGGGTGGGGGAGGAGCGAGAGCGCGGCGGTCGCGGCGTGGAGCAGGGCGAGCGCGGCGGTGGCCACGGCGAAGAGCGTCCACGGCCGGAAGGGGAGGGAGAGCGCGGCCCAGGCGAAGACGGGGGCGTGGAGGGCGCTGAGCAGCCCGACGGCCCATCGGCGGGGCGGCGGGGGCGGGGAGGCGGCGGCGCCGCGGCCGGGGCGCGCGGGGGCTTCCGCGGTCGGGGGGGCCGGGGGGGCGCTGTCCTGGGGCGGAGCCGGGGGCGCGGGGGGGTCGGTGTCGGGCGCCTGCATGGTGCGGCGACGCTTATCACGATGGCGGTCGAGGACCCCCGGGGTTCGAGGCGATCGGGGCTCCACGCCGGGGGGGCACCGGGGGTCTGTGGCGCCTGGGGGCACCGCGGAGCGGAGAAGGGCAGCGCGGAAGCGGAGAAGGGCAGCGCGGAAGCGGAGAAGGGCAGCGCTGGAGCGGAGAAGGGCAGCGCTGGAGCGGAGAAGGGCAGCGCTGGAGCGGAGGCTACCGCGGCGCAGGGACGCGATCGGGCAGAGGGCAGCACCGTGGAGGCCTCATGATGAGGGAGCGGACGCTTGCTTTACCCGTCGCACGCACTGGGCATGCTCCTCTTGGCTGACCTGCTCGCTCGTCCCCAGGAAGCGCTGCCGCTCGGCAATTGGCAGGCAGTAAGTGGTCGCGGTCCACAGCCTCGGATCATACCGGTTGACGGGTCGGAGGTCGCGCCATACGCGCACGCTCTTATCGCCATGGCTGGAAGCGATGCGCGTGCCGTCCGGGCTCCACGCCACCGACCAAACCGCGCCGGCGAGGCCTTGGAGGACGACGGGCTCACCCGAGCCATCGGCGTTCCATATCCGTACCGTCCCATCGTGCGAGCTAGAGGCAATACGGGCGCCGTCCGGGCTCCACGCCACCCCCAGGACCTGGTCGGAGTGACCCCGGAGGACGAGCGGAGCACCGGAGCCGTCAGCGTTCCACACCCGCACGGTCTTGTCGTTCGAGGCCGACGCGATGCGGGTGCCGTCCGGGCTCCACGCCACCCACAAGACGTGGTCGGAGTGGCCCTGGAGGACGAGGGGCGCACCCGAGCCGTCGGCATTCCGTACCCACGCGGTGTTCTCCCAGGAGGGGTAGGCGATGCGGGTGCCGTCCGGGCTCCACGCCACCGAATTGACTTGGGGCGGGCTCGAGTCGTCACCAGGGGGCTTGTTGACGAGTTCGGAGTACCCTTGGAGTAGGAGGGGCGCACCCGACCCCTCCCCGGAGCCACCCAGATTCCATACCCGTACGGTCCTGTCCTTCGCGACCGACGCGATGCGGGCGCCGTCCGGGCTCCACGCCACCCCTTGGACCCACCTGGAGTGGCCCTCGAGGACGAGGGGCTTACCCGAGCCGTCGGCATTCCAAACCCGCACGGTCTTGTCCTGCGCGCCCGAGGCGATGCGGGTGCTGTCGGGGCTCCACGCCGCCGACCGGACGCAGTCGGAGTGGTCGCGGAGGACAAGGGGAGGGCCGGAGCCGTCAGCGCTCCATACCCGCACTGTCTTGTCGTAAGAGGCCGAGACGACGCGGGTGCCATCGGGGCTCCATGCCACCGTCCAGGGGTTATCGGAGTGGCCTGACATGATGAGGGGGGCGCTGTGGCGATCGGCATTCCAAACCCGCGCGGTGCCGTCATACGAGCTCGAGGCGATGCGCATGCCATCGGGGCTCCACGCCACCGACCAGACCGCGCCGGCGTGACCCCGGAGGACGAACGGAGACCCGGAGCCGTCGGCATTCCACACCCGCAGGGTGTGGTCCCACGAGCTCGAGGCGATGCGGGTGCCGTCGGGGCTGAACTTCGCCGACGTGACCCAGTCGGAGTGGCCC
Source organism: Sorangium sp. So ce887 (assembly GCF_051521455.1). Classification (NCBI taxonomy): domain Bacteria; kingdom Pseudomonadati; phylum Myxococcota; order Polyangiales; family Polyangiaceae; genus Sorangium; species Sorangium sp. So ce887. The sequence continues at coordinate 2,651,113 of NZ_CP150354.1, forward strand.
GGCAAGACCTGGGGTGCGCCGGAGCCATCCGCGTTCCACACCCGCATGGTCTTGTCGTACGAGCCCGAGACGATGCGGGTGCTGTCCGGGCTCCACGCCACCGAGTAGACGTTGTCGGTATGGCCCTGGAGGAGGAGCGGAGGACCGGAGCCATCGGCGTTCCACACCCGCACGATCTTGTCCCACGAGCCCGAGACGATGCGCGTGCCGTCCGGGCTCCACGCCACGGAAGCGACCAAGGCGGAATGGCCCGGCAAGACGAGAGGTACGCCGGAGCCATCAGCGTTCCACACCCGCACGGTCCCATCCGTGGACCCCGAGACGATACGCGTGCCATCGGGGCTGCACGCCACCGCCCAGACCTGGTCGGTGTGGCCTCGGAGGACGCGCGGAGCACCGGATCCGTCGGCGTTCCACACCCGCACGGTCTTGTCGTGGGAGCTCGAGACGATGCGGGTGCCGTCCGGGCTCCACGCCACCGAATCGACCCCGTCGGTGTGGCCCCGGAGGACGAGGGGCTCACCCGAGCCATCGGCGTTCCACACCCGCACGGTGTTGTCCCATGAGGCCGAGGCGATGCGCGTGCCCTCCGGGCTCCACGCCACTTGCAATACGGCATCGGAGTGGCCGAGCAGCACGGTGGGGGCGACTCCGGCATCGAGGACATGCTTGGCCAGCTCGGACCACCCTCGCGGCGGGTCAGGGCTCTCGATCTCGCGCAACAAGGCCACCGCGGTGGTCGGGTCGTCCTGATTCGCGCGCGCCGCGGCCAGCCGGGTCATGTCGCGCGCCAGGACGGCCTCCATCTGCGCCCGGGTGGCCTCGACGCGCATCTGCCAGGCCAGATACGACATGCTCGCGGTGACCAGCACGAGGAGCCCCATACTGCCGGCCACGATCCGGCGCCGCTGCTGCCGCGAGCGCTCGGCCAGGTCGAGCACGGCCTGGAGATAGCGTTGCTCGGCCGGCGCAAACCCGCCGCTGTACCTCGCCTGCCACCGCCGGGCCTCGTCGGCCGTCTGTCCGCGCCAGAGCAGCCCCTCGGCGCGGCCGTTGGCCTCCCACTCCTTGGCTGCGTGGCGCAGCCGCGCGAGGAACGCCGCATCGTCCTGGTGGTCCGTCAGCCACTGCGCCAGCGTGGGCCAGCTGGTGATGAGCGACTCGTGCACCAGCTCCACCGTCGCATCGATCTCGCCGCTCGACTCGGCCGTGAGCAGCCGCGCCTCGATGAGGCGCCCCAGCACGCGATCGATGTCCGCGCTCATGTCTACCGGGCCCGCGCCGAGCTCGCGCAGCTCGCCGACACTGGCCAGCGCGCGGGTGCGCTCCGGGGTCACCAGGCGCAGCAGCACCGTCCGCACCAGCTTGCGCTCACTCGGTGACATCGCGCCCAGCACCGTATCGGCATGACTGGCCAGGGCGCCCGCCACGCCGCCCATCTGCCGATAGCTCACGTCGGTGAGCAGGCGCCGCGTGCGATCCCGGCGCTCCCAGAGCCGGGCCGACGTGAACTGCAAGAGCGGCAGCGCACCCGCGGTGTGCTCCAGCGTATCGAGCATGTCCTCGGCCAGACCGGGAGACTCGAAGCGATACTCCAAGGCGTCCAGCGGCCGCATCAGCGCCTCACGCAGGCCCTCGCGGTCCATCGGCGGCAGCAGCATGAGCCCGCGGCCAAACTCGGCCATGGCCGCGTGGGCTTCGGTCATTCGGTCCAGGAAGTCCGAGCGGAGCGCAATCACCACCCGCAGGGGCGAGGCCATGTCGTCGGCCACACCGGCCAGGCTGGCGAGGAACGCCCCGCGCTCATCGGCCGCAGCCAGGGTGTAGAGCTCCTCGCCCTGGTCGATGAAGAGCAGGATGCGCGCGCGCTTGCGGCGGGCGCGCGCGCGGAGCTGCGCGCCAAGGAGCCCGGGCTCGGCGCGCAGACGCGCCAGAAGCTCGGCGCGGTCGCTGCTCTCCGCTCTCTGCGCGAGCCGAGGGTCGGCGCTCTCCGTCGAGGTCTGCCACCCATGGGCCAGCAAGAGCTCGGCCACCGTGGTCAGCGGGTGGGTCCCGGGCCGGAGAATCAACGCCATCCAGGCATCCCCGGTCTGCTTGAGCGCGGGGATGAGCCCGGCGCGCACGAACGAGGATTTGCCCGCGCCCGAGGGCCCCACGACGACCAGCAGCGGCTGCTCGCGAAGGCGCGTCACCGCCTGGCCGAGCACCCGGGTGCGGCCGAAGAAGCGCGTCGCGTCGCTCTCTTGAAACGCCGAAAGCCCCAGGTAGGGGGGAGCTTGCTCCTCGGCCTGCACGGGGGCGCGGCGACGGCCGATGGCGAGCGATTCCAGCTCCTCGAGGAGCTCGCGGGCCGTGCCGATCCGGTCTTCTTTACGCTTGAGCAGGCATCGATCGATGATCGAGCTCAGCTTGCCGAGCTCCGGGCGCATCTCGAGCATGCTGGGCATCGCGGTATCCAGGTCACCGACCGCGCGCAGGCTATCCACGAACAGCGGCGCCAGCAGATGGTGGCCCAGCACCAGCTCGGCCAGGATGAGGCCCACGGCCCAGATGTCGGCGCGATGATCCACGCTGCCCGCGTTCCACTGCTCGGGCGACATATAGGGCATGCTGCCGACGCGGCGGTTGGAGGTGCTCTGCGTCTGCGAGGCTTCGAGCTCCACGAGCGTGTCCCTGGGCTCACGGCCCGCCTCGGGGAAGTCCAGGAGCGTGGCGATACCGAAGTCGAGCACCTTGATGAGACCGGTGTCGGTCAGCATGATGTTCGAGGGCTTGAGATCGCGATGGACTATGCCCAGCGCGTGCGCGCTCACCATGGCCCGCACCACCGGGATCATCAGCTCGGCGGCCCGGCCTGGTGGCAGTCCGGAGGCGTCGGTGCCCGACGGCCCGGCTCCTGCGTCCCGGGAGCGCTCGGCGCGTTCATCGACCCACTGGCGCAGCGTCATGCCCTTGAGATATTCGAGCACCATGTACGGATAGCCATTGTGCTGGCCGATCTCGTAGATGGTGACGATGTTCTCGTGGCTGAACTGGGCCGTCACGCGCGCCTCTGAGAGGAAGCGCTGCTCGCTGGGGCAGGTGAGCAGTTTGATGGCCACGAGGCGACCGAGACGTGTGTCCCGGGCGAGGAGCACCTCGCCCATCCCCCCTCGGCCCAGCGGGCGGATGATCTCGTAGCACCCGATGACCGACCCTACCGCGGAGCTCATCTGGCTCTCATCTAGCGGGTCGCTGGCGCATTTCGCCTCTCGTGCTTGTCCGTGCATGGCTGTTTGCGGTTGTGGACGGACGACTCGCACTCCAGACGGGTGCAGCGGATGTCTTCAGCCTGTTTCGCTCGACCTCGCCCGGTCGCATCCGCGGACACGCCCCAGCTCGAAGACGGCGAGCAATCGGTTCGTTTCTACGGGCTTCACCAGATGATCATCGAACCCCGCTGCCAGACTGCGCTCCCGGTCGTGCTCCTGGCCATAGCCGGAGATGGCCACGATCAGGAGCTCGTCGGCTGTTATGCGCTCGCGCATCCGCTTGGCGAGATCGTAGCCGTTCATGACCGGCAATCCTATATCGAGGAGCGCCGTATCGGGCTGAGCGCTGTTCAGCAGCGCGAGTGCATCGGGGCCATTGTGTGCAACAACGACGTGGTGGCCGAGGTGTCGCAGGAGACCACCCAGCGTCGCGGCCGCATCGGCGTTATCGTCCACGATGAGCACGCGCCGCGGCGCGGCCGCGGGCACGGCAGCGGCCTTCGTTACGAACGCCGGACGGACCTGCCCATCGGCGCTGTCGGCCTCGGCCATGGGTAACCGGACCACGAACTCGCTGCCCTTTCCCTGGCCCGCGCTCGAAGCGAGGACCGTACCGCCATGAAGCCCCACCAGGCGTCGCACCAGAGACAGGCCGATGCCCAGCCCGCCCTCGGAGCGATCGAGCGCACGATCGCCCTGCACGAAGGGCTCGAACACCGAGCCGAGTATGGCCTGTGACATGCCCATTCCGTTATCGATCATACGCACGACGATTTCGTTGCCTTCGCGATATCCGTGCAGCGTGATATGACCATGCGGCGGCGTGTACTTGGCTGCGTTGGTGAGCAGGTTTTGGAACACCTGGACCAGGCGCACCGGATCGCCTTGCACGAGCAGGCCTTGCCCGGGCACGTCCACAGCGAGCCTCTGCGCCCGCTTCTCCAATAGCGGGCTAGTCATCTCGATGGCCTTGGTCACCACCGTGCCGAGCTCGAGCAGCTCACTGGCGATCTCGATCTTGCCACGGACGAGACGCGAGATGTCGAGGAGATCGTCGACCAGGCGCGAGAGGTGCTTGACCTGGCGCTCGATGACCTCCCGCTCCTTGTTCAGGTCGACGACGCCCTTGAGCCTCATGAGCTCCACGGCGGTGGCGATGGGGGCGAGCGGGTTGCGCAGTTCGTGGCCGAGCATGGCCAAGAACTCGTCCTTGCGACGATCCGCGGCCTTGGCTATCGCGTAGGCGGCGGCGAGCTCGGTCTCGCGCGCGACCACCGCGTGGTAGAGGCGGGCGTTCTCCAGGGCGACCGAGGACTGCGTGGCGATGCCTCTCACGATGCGCTCATGGCGGGCTGTGAAGCGCGCGGGCTCAGAATGCCCGAACAGCAGGATGCCGATGACATCTCCGGAACGGTTGGTGATGGATACGATCAGAAAGCTGACCACGGAGGGATGGCCCGCATGCTCGGGGCCCAAGGCGCCATATCGCTGATCCTCACGCGTGTCGTCACAACGGCTCACGCCGGAGCCATGGAGCAGTTGGGCAAGGAGCTGTGTGATCTGCTGCGCGGGAAGGCTGGCTAGGGCGTTCGGCTCCGCTCCCGAGAACGTATGGGAGCGGAAGCGGTGGAAAGCTTCATCGTCCACGACGAAGAAGGCGCCGCACGTGGCATCGACGACGGCCGTGGCCTCATCGAGGATGAGCTGGGCCAGCTTGGGTTCATCGAGCTCCCGGGCGAACGAGGCACCCAGCCGGTAGAGAGTCTCGTTGATACGGCTCTCGTCGTGCGCCCGCTCCTCGGCGAGCTTGAGGTCGGTGATATCGACCAGGACGCCGGTCATGAGCGGGCCTTTGCTGGTTTCGTCGGCGAGCACCTTGCCGCGGTAGCGCCCCCAGCGGCTCGCGCCATCGGCCCGGACGAAGCGGAGCTCCATGTCGAACACGGCCCCGACCAGCGTCTGCCCCACGGCTCGGACCAGGCGCTCGCGGTCGTCGGGGTGTACCCGGGCCAGGAAATCGCGCCGAGCCTGGGTGGACGGTACCGCACGAAGGCCGAGGATGCGGTTCAGGTTGGCGTCTCGGTGCTCGATGTCGGTGGCGACCTCCACGCGCCAGGTGCCCATTTCCGCGGCCGTCAGAGCCACGGTAAGATGCTCCTCGCTCGCGCGAAGGGCCTTCTCGATGAGCTTCTGGTCATGGATATCGGTGCATGTCCCGATCCAGCGGACCACGCGGCCTTCGGCGTCGCGAAGCGCCCGGGCGCGGGTGAGGAACCAGCGGTTCGAGCTGTCGCAGCCACGGCGCAGGCGGCAGACCGCTTCGAAGAGATCGCCGGTGGTCAGAGCGTGCTGCCACGCGGCGCGCGTGCGGTGCGCATCGCGCGGCGAAACCGCCTCGCACCACCCGCGGCCTGGGCCCTTGGCCGGATCCACGCCGGTGTACTCGACCCAGTTGTCATTACAGTGCTCTATGGAACCATCCGGCCGCCCGATCCACACCAAGTGCGGTATCAGGTTGAACAGGAGATGATGGTCCTGCTCGCTTGCCTTGTTCATGACCATGGTCGCTTTGTTTGCCGAGTCGCACTGGCTCGACAATGCTGATAGCATCGCACGTGGGCGTTTGTCGAGAACGCAAATGCTGCCCGGGCGCCGGCAGCGGGCCAATCTGAACAGGAATGCGGAAAGGTGCGAAGGTAGGAAGAAGATGTCGATGATCTTCTTGTCTTCCCGTCTTGCCGTAAACCTATTTGGGCAAACTAGCCCGGCGCCATCTCAGAACGACGCCTAACGCCGAGGCCGGACGATCGCCCGGGGTTGAAACACCGGGCTATACATACAAAGTCCGCTTCGCGGACTATGGGAATTTTCGCCTGAATGTATGCCACGGAGACCGTAGTCTCCGGAGGGAACTTCGTACGTGGAGCCAGGGGTTTCAACCCCCTGCGAGCAGGCAGTCAAGGCAGTTCCCGCCTCTGAAATGGCTTCTCAATGGCTACCTGGATTGGTGGAAAATTCGTTCACATCATATAATCGTGCCGCTCTTTCGGTGGAAAAGTTCATTGTGTCGCACGCCCGGCGAGCTGGTTCTTCAATTCGAGCGCGAGCAGGCTCAGGTATCCGAGATACGAGCGCCGCGTCGTCGCCTTCGGCGGTGACTTCCGCAACTCGATGCGAACATATTCCCGGATTTGTTATCGTAGCGTCCCTCTACCTCACCTCTGGCTTGCTGTTTCGAGGACGCGCGGGAGCGCCTCCTTCGAAACGAACACGTCGGCGAGGTTGCGCTTGTACGGTCGGACGCGGTCGTTGTCTGGGGTCGCGCGCGGGCGCGGCGACGAGGGGCTCTGAGTTCAACTACGTCAGCATCGCCACCGGGTTCGCCTCCGCCATCCTCGGCCTCAACTGCTTAGCCTTCCCCCCGGCGGCCAAGCTCGCGGGGGTGCTCGCGTACACATCTATCGGGACCGCCGGTCTCAGCACCCTTTTCACCGGAATCGAGTACGGGTTCACCAGCAGCAAGTTCGCCTCCTCCTCCGCGAGTACCGCCCTGGTACTGGTCACGCTGGGCCAGTCCAAGTGGATCGGAGCACTCGGCGGCACCAAGGTGGCCACGAAGGTCACGCAGTTCGCCCACGATCTCGTGTCCCCGATCACCGGGGTGCTGTCGCTGTTCTGACAGGGACCGTCACGTAAACTGACCAGCAGGGGCTGGTGTTCGTCGCCGGCCCCTGCACCTTTCTCCCGGAAGGACACCACGTTCGTGTTCGCGTCCGTTGCCGCTGGGTGGCTGTGGCTGATGGCCGCGGCAGCCACCGTGATCTACTGCTCCACCATGGCGATGTGGATCCCCCTCCGGAAATTCCGGATGACATATCCACTCATCATTTTTGGGTGCGGTATCGGCATGGTCGCGTTCGGCCAGCAGCGCGGTTTCACACTGACTTCCATGCTCGCCCTGCACTCGTTCTCCCTCATCGGGCTGACGATCCGAATGGTCCCGACCCGCAAGCTGTTCACGATGTGGACCCACGAGATCAACGAGGGTGTGATACGCGAAAGGTACGACTGCCCGCGCTCACGCCTCACATTTGCGTCGTCTCCGTGATTATCATGTTGCTCGTCGCATTCGTGCTGACGCGGTGATATGCCGATGTCCGTCCCGTAGTGGTGTCTCCTCAGATGCCGGCGCTGGAGCGGTTCGGGGCCGGCGGGGAGCGTCTCGCTCAATCGCTCGCGCAGCGGAGGAGCCCGCCTGCGTCCGTGCAGATCGCGGACATCTCTGTTCCCCCGTTCCGGCAGGTGAACAGACCGACGTTGGCGAGGTGGTGGAGCGCGACCACCTTGCCCGTCTCGCCATGGACGATCGGCGACCCGCTCGATCCCCCTTCGCTGTCGCACGAGTAGCCGGTCTGCGATCGCAGGGCCGTGCGGTAGTAGGTCTGATCGATCGCGTCGATCTGGCAGCGGATGGTATGTGCCCGATCCTTCCAGTAGGCGACCTTCTTCGGGCTCCCGCCGGGGTGCTGGATGAAGTTGATGGGGGCGCCGACGCGGGGCGCCCTCGTCGTCGGGATGAGCTCGCCCCAGGTCGCCTCGGGCCTGCCCTGCAGCGTGATCAGCGTGTAATCGAGGCCGCCTGCGAAGAGGGAGCCGTTCCGGCTGTTCGTCTTGAGGAGAGTGTCGCCGGCGAAGCTCGCGGAGACCGCCAGACTCGAGCCGCCACAGGTCGTGCTCTGGTAGCCGAAGCGGGCCTCGAGGGTGTCCGCCTCGCCCTCGGTGCTGATGCAGTGGTTGTTGGTGATGAGCGTGCTGTCGTTCATCCCGGCGATCAGCCAGCCCGTGCACACGAACATGCCCCCGCCGCTCATGAAGAGCAGCCGCGCCACAGGCCTCTGCTGGGCGTCGAGCTCCGAGTGGCACGCGATGTCCTCGCGACCGTCCGTGGCGCACACCACCTCCGGCGTGCCTCCGAGGGGCGGCCACGCGAGGGGGACGCTGCGCGGCATCGCCTCGCCGGAGCTCGCGAGATCCGGGTCGAGCTCGATCGTCCCGTGGCCGATGTCCGCGATCGAGAATCCGTGGCCTCCGCCGGTGCTGCTGTGCAGCTCGACGACCGCTGTCTCGCCGTCGATGGCAAACGCCCAGACATCACCGTCGCCGTTCGGGCCGCGGTCCTCGTACCGAAACGACCGAGATCCGTCGGGGCTCGAGACGGTGACATAATCGCCCTTCGCGAGAGAGAAACCGGTGAAGTGCACGCGCACGAACGCGGCCCCCGGCGACGTGATCGCCTGCTTCCAGCCTCCCGCATACGGGTGGGACGTCTCGGCCTCGTACGCGATGACGTCACCCGCCCGGAGCCGCCCGGGCGCTGCCTCGATTTCGTCTGCGCCGTCCGATCCGCTCGCGCCGGGATCGTCCACGTTCGCAGCACACCCTGCGACCGCGAGGAGCGACCCCGCGACCAGAAAATTTCTGTTCATTACAACCCCCCCTTCGTCCCGGCTCGCTGCATGTAAGCAGCGCGAGCGAGCGAATCGCATAGGATAGGAGAGGACGACGAACCCGGCAAACACGCGGCTGTCGGAAACGAGACAGGAAGTGGCCGTGCGCTCCGAACGCAACCCTCGCGGCGCAGGGAACGACGAGGCTGCGTCGATCCGGGCCCGGCGCGGCGGGCGCGGCGGGCCGAGGAGGACTGGCCTGCTGGCACGACAGAGGCGCTCGCGGGGACGCCGGATAGATCGCGCTGGAGCAGGGTCCGCCCGAGCCCTCCCTCTCTCTCCGGGAGCATGGCTGTCGACCGAGCGCGGACCTCAACGCGAACGTGGTCGTGCACGAACGGTGAGGGAAGGAACCACAGAGCAGCCGTCTTTGCTCTACAGCTGCGGGGCTCTTCCTAACATGACTGCGGGAAGTCGGGCTGCGAAGCGAACCGCCATGACGCCAAGAGCGCCAAGAAACCAGAGGAGTAGGAGAAGAAATGCCGGGGCGGCCCTTCTTCTCTCCTCTTGGCGGCCTTGGCGCCATGGCGGTTTTTCTGCTGAACCGGGGCAACTTCCCGCAGTAGGCAGTGCTTAGCGGTTCGGCTTGACCTGTTCCGCGCTCTCGCTGGGCTCAGTTCGGAAGTTGTCTTGGCCTTGGAATTCGCGCCTCGGTGCTATCCGGCTCGCTCGCGGTTGGCGCGAGGGGTTGCCGTCGCTGGTCGGAACAGTACCTGGACTGGGCAATCGAGCCGAGCGACGACGGCGGCGGGCGTCGGAAGCCGGCGGGCGCGACCGGGCAAGCGCTCCGCGCCTGAGCGGCCGGGTTCCTCGCGGCCCGGCCCTGCCCCGGGTGGCTCTGCCGCGATGCGCGGGGGGCGGCGGTCATCAGAGGCCGTATGGATGCGCAGCGCGCAAAGGCGAGGCACGGCGCCCGCCGCCCGCTCGTGGCGCTGCTCCTCGCAGCGCCGCTACTCTGGATAAGCTGCGGCCGGCCGCCCGCCCGGGTGCCCGTCGCGCGCCGGGTGGAGCCGCGCGTGCGGGCCGTCCTGCAGGCGCACGTCGCTGCGGCGCGCCCGGCGCAGCCGGCCGAGGGATCGGTCCCGCTGCTGCTCGTCGCCGACGCCGCCCCGAGCGCGCCCGCGCCCGCGAAGCGCCCGCCGGGAGCGACGCCGCCGCCGCTGCCGCCGGAGGTCGGCGTGTCGGCCGCCGTGCCGTTCGCGCCGGGCGCGCTGCGTGACGTCCGGCTCATCCGCCTGCGCGACGGGCGCGGCGCGGCGGTCCCGCTCCGCGCGAAGCCGCTCGCTATCTGGCCCCGGGGCCGCTCGATCCGCAGCGCGCTCCTCGTCTTCCGCGCCGCGCTCGCGCCGGGAGAGCGCGCGATCTACACGCTGGACTTCGGCGCTCCTCCACCGGGATCCCCCTCGCAGCGCACCGGCCCGCCGGCCCCCCAGGTCGCCCAGACCCCCCAGGCCGCCCAGCCCTCGCAGGTCCCCCAGGCCGCTCAGCCGACCGCGCTCGACGAGGCGCTCCTGCCGAACCCGGACGGCCCGATCGCCGCGGTGCTGCCGCCCTCGTGGTACGCGGCGAGCCGGGTGTGCGGGCCGCAGCTCCCCGCCATCGACGACCGCCGCTTCCCCGGGTTCGAGAGCGGCATCGAGCGCGCGCTCGCCCGCATGACGCCCGCCTACGACACGTACGGCGTCAGCTGCTCGGGCGCGCATCGCACGTACTACGACGGCCCGCACGCGCTCTATCAGCGCTTCCTCCGGCACGGCGACGCCGCCCGGTACCGGCGCGCGCGCGCCGAGGCCGTCTGGTACCGGCAGCACGAGCTCCGGTTCTCGCCCGACCGCCGGCTCGCGGTCCACGTGTGCGAGAAAGCCGACTGGACCCCGGCGGCGCCCCTCTCATGGCAGGTCCTAAGGCGCATGCTCGGCCAGGGGATGCTCGACGATTACCTGCTCACCGGCGACCCGGCGGCAAAGGAGGCGGTCCTCGCGATGGGCGAGGCGCTCCGGCTGAACCTTGCCGCGCTCACCGGCGGGAAGAAGGAGGACGTGCTGCGCACGACCGAGCGCAACATGGCCTGGGCGATGATGACGCTGTCGAGCTATTACGCCATCGACCCGCGGCCGGAGCTCCTCTCGGCGCTGCGCGGGCTCGCCGATGGCACCGTGGCGTGGCAACAGCAGGGCGCGTCGGGCGCGTTCGAGCACGACCTCCATCGCGCCGACCCGTCGGAGTGCGAGCGCGGCCCGCGCGGCGGCTCGCCGTTCATGACCGCGCTGCTCGTCGACGCGCTCATGGACTACCACGCGCTCACCGGCGACCCGCGGATCCGCGACGTTGTGGCGCGCGCGGCGGGCTGGCTCGCCGAGCGGGCGATCACGTCGGACCGGCGCGCGTTCAGGTACCTGTGGGGCTGCGAGACCGACGCGTACGACGACAGCGGGACCGCCGACCTCAACCTGCTGATCGTGCCCGCGTTCGGCGCCGCCTACGCGCTGACGGGCGATCCGCGGTGGATCGACGTGGGGGACGCGCTGGCCGACGTCGGCGTGAAGGAGATGCGGGCGAAGCAGCCCAAGCACTGGAACCAGGCGATGCGCGCGTTCGGGCGCTACCTCGGGTACCGCGCGGCGCTCGCCGGCCCGGCGATGGCAGGGCCGCTGTCCGCCGGCCGCTGAGCGCGGGCTGCGCGCCGGGCGCAGCCCCACCTGCGCCCTGCGCCCCGGCGGCGGGTCGCTCAATGCCTGTCCTTGCGCAGGGCAGCGACGCCGTTGCGGGCGCCCTCGCCATCGGCTCGCAGGCCCGCCGCGCCGCCGCCGGCCTGCTTCAACGCGTAGCCGATGCCGCTCTTGAGCGTCCCCTTGGTCACGACGGCGCTCAGATCGACGCCCAGGTCGATGAGCGTTTGCGCCAGCTCGGCGCGGATGCCGGTGATCACCGTCTTTGCCCCGAGCAGCCGCAGCGCCGCCGCCGTGCTCATGAGCGTGCCCGCGACCGCCGAGTCGAGCACCGTCACCCCGGTGACATCGATGATGACGACCTGCGCCCGGTTCGCCTGGACTCCGTTCAGCGCCGCCTCGAGCGCCTGCTGCGCCCGCGCGACGTCGATCGTCCCGATGAGCGGCATCACCATGATGTGATCGGTGATCGGGATGAGGGGCGTCGAGAGCTCCGCGAGCCGGGCGTGCTGCGCCTGGATGACCTCCTCCTGGAGCGCGGCGCGCGCCCCCTCGGCCCGCGCGCGCTCCGTGAGCTCCAGCTGCAGGCGCTCGTTCGTCCGGCGGAGCTCCTCCGTCTGGTGCGCGACCTCGGTCTCCAGGCGCTCGTTCGACTCGCGGAGCGCGGACGCCATCTCCGCCAGGTTCGCGTAGAGCAGGGCGTTCTTCACGGCCACCGCCGCCTGGGAGGCCAGGAGCCCGAGCGTCTCCAGCTGCGCCGCGAACAGCGGCTCTCGGCTCGCATCGCCCTCGATGTAGAGGACGCCGATCAGCTCGCCCTGATACATCATGGCCAGGCAGAGGATCGACCTCGGCTCCTTCCCCTCGAGGTACCGCGCGTCGGCGAGGCGAGCCTCGCGGCGCGTGTCCCAGAGGAAGACGGACTCCCGGGTCCTCGCGACCTCTTCCACGAGCGACACGGCGAGATCCGCGTCCGCCTGGAGCGGCGTCGAGAGCCCGAGCCGGACCGTGTCCAGATCCCTCGTGATCAGCGCCTCGATGACCAGCCCGGGCTCGCGCGAGAGGACGAGGACGCACTTCCGCGCGTCGGCGTGCTCCAGGGTGAGGCGCATCAGCTGGTCGAGCAGGTCATCGAGGACGATCTCGCCCGAGACCGCCTGAGCCGCGCGGATGACGGTCGCCATCTGGGCCTGCGCCTGCGTGAGCCCCGCGAGCGCCCGCTCCAGCTCGACGGTGCGCTCGCCGACGCGCCTCTCCAGATCCTGCGTGAGCCGCTGCAACGCCGACTCCGCCGCGAGGCGCTCGTCCACCTGCGCCGCGAGGCTCTTCGTCAGCTTTCTGAGCTTCGTGTGCACCCGGACGCGCGCGAGCAGCTCCTCGTCCAGGAACGGCTTGGCGAGGTAGTCGACGGCCCCGAGGTTCAGGCCCTTCAACCTGTCGGCGGACAGGTCCGTGCTCGCCGTCATGAAGATGACAGGGATCGCGCTCGTGGTCGGGTCGCTCTTCAGCCGGCGGCAGGTCTCGAATCCATCGATCCCTTCCATCTTCACGTCGAGCAGGATGAGATCCGGGAGCCCTTCCTGCGCGAGCCGGAGAGCACGCACGCCGTCCACCGCCACCGCGACCTCGAAGCCTGAGTCCGTCAGGGTATCGGACAAGAGGCCCAGGTTCCTCGGATTGTCGTCAACGATGAGTATCGTCCCGGCTTCACTCGCATCCATCATCCTCTCCTCCAGGACGCCATCGCTCCCATCTCCACGGCCAGAGCGCGAACCTTCCAGCGTCGTCAATTGCGTACGTGCTCCTTGATGAACTCTTCTACCGCGTCCATCCTGAAGTCCCTCATCAGGTGGCGCAGGTGTCTGGAAAACGGCGCGAGCTTCGGATCGGTCCGTTCGAGCTTGTCGAGGTGCTTCTGGACCTGATTGAAGAGCCCTTTGTGCGCGAGCTCGAGCAGGAGCCGAAGCTCCTCGGCGGAGGGGAGGACCTGAGGAGCTCCCTCGCCGGCGGCTTCAGGTGAGCTCGATCCCGGCGGCGCGCCGAACGGACCCTCGCCCGTCGCGCCCGGGTCGCCCTGCTGCTCGTAGATCCACTCCAGCGCGAGGTGCTGCCGGATCTTCTCGAGGAGCTCCTCCAGCTGCAGCGGCTTCGGCAGGAAATCGTCGGCGCCGGCCGCCAGGCTCTTGTGCTGATCGGACAGGTAGACGCTCGCGGACGACGCGAAGATCTTGAGGCCTGCCCGAGCCGGCACCTGCCGGAGGAGACGCATCATTTCCCAGCCGTCGAGCTCCGGCATCGCCAGATCCGTGATGACCAGGTCGAGCTCGAGCTCCGACGCCGCCGCGAGGCCCTCCTTGCCGTCCGTGGCCTCCGACGTCTCGAACCCGACGGACTCCAGCATCTCCACGAGCACCGCGCGGTTCTCCGGCTGGTCGTCGACCACGAGGACCTTCCGCCGCCTGCCCTCGTAGTTGACGATCGTCGCCTTCGACCCGGACGCCGAGGCCTGCGTTCGCCGGGGCGACTCGGCGAGCGTCACATCCATCCAGAAGACGCTGCCCTTGCCGGGCTCGCTCTTCACCTCGATGGAGCTGCCGAGCAGCTTCACGATCCGCTGGCTGATCGCGAGCCCGAGCCCCGTCCCCTCGACGCGGCGCTTGCCGTCGCTCGCCTGCTTGAACGGCAGGAAGATCTGGTCGAGCTGCTCCGGGCTGATACCGGTCCCGGTGTCCTCGATCTCGAAGCGCACCGTGTGAGCCCTGCGCGGCGCGTCGCGGCCCGCGCCGCCGGCGTCCGGCGAGGCGCCTTGCGACGGACGCTCTCCGTCGCCCAGCCGCTTGATCGTGAACGTGACGCTGCCCTTCTCGGTGAACTTCACGGCGTTGCCGAGCAGGTTGATCAGCACCTGCCGCAGCCGCCGCTCGTCGGCGCGCACGTCGGCGGGCAGCTCCGGATCGGGCCTGTAGACGAACGCGATGCCCCTCTCCTCGGCGCGTATGCGGCAGATCTCGGACGTCGAGCGCAGGAGCGAGGGGAGGTGGAAATCGTTCGCATGGACCTCCATCGTCTGCGCCTCGATCTTCGCCAGATCGAGGACGTCGTTGATCAACGTGAGCAGGTGAGAGCCGGATTGATAGATGATGTTGAGCCCGCGCAGCTCCTGCTCGCGCATCCCCTGCGAGCGCCGGAGGATCTGCGCGTAGCCCAGGATCCCGTTGAGCGGCGTCCTGAGCTCGTGGCTCATGTTGGCCAGGAACTCGCTCTTCGCCTTGTTGGCGGCGTCCGCGGCGACCTTCGCCTCCTTGAGCTCGGCCGTGCGCTGCTCGACCCGCTCCTCGAGCGCCTCGAACGACCCCCGGATCTGGCGCGCCATCTGGTTGAAGGCCTCCGCCAGCGTGCCCATCTCGTCGTTCGATCGCACCTCGACCACGGTGTCCAGCTTGCCGCTGGCCAGCTGGGACGCCGCCTGCGCGAGGCGGGTGATGGGGCTCGTCAAGAGCTGCGCCATCACGATGGCGGCCGCCGTCACGATCCCGGCGATCAGCGAGCCGAGGAGCAGCGCGTCGCGCGTCGTCTTGGCCTCGATCGGCTCGAGGAACGACCTCTCGGGCCGCGCGAACGCCACGGTCCAGGGCGGCCTCTTCATGCCCTCGAAGGCGCTCACGCGCGCGAGGGCCACCGCGCTCATGTCGTCGTCCGTCTCGGCCACGCGGGCCCGCAGGAAGCGATACGCCGTCGACGTCGGGTCCTTCTCGAGCTCGAAGCGGCGCAGGCCCTCGTCGAAAGTCTGCACGTTCGTCGACAGCTCCGCGATGGGCTTGTCCGGCAGCCGCCGCTCCGCCTTGAGCCGATCGACAAGGTCCGGCGGGAGGGGCACAAGCGACTTGAACACCCGCTCCGGAGAGCGGCCGTGCGCCAGGCGGATGTGGTGCTCGTCGAGGAGGATCGCGAACGCGTCCGACGCCTCCAGGAGGCGCGTCTGGCTCAGGATGATCCGCTGGACGGCGGACACATTGTAGACGCACCGGAGCACGCCGATGATCTTCTTCTTGTTCGCCGCGTCGCGCACGGCGCTGCTGAAGACGAGCTGGGGCACCTCGCCGGCGAACACGATCGACGAGGCGTACGGCAGGCCCGTATCCATCGCGCGGACGAAGTAGTCCCGCTTGGACTCGTCCTTGTCGATGGGCGTCTGTACCGTGTCGAGGACGTTCTGCCCGTGGTGGTCGAGCAGCGCATAGGAGAGAATGTTGATCGTGTCCTTCCGGATGAGCCCTTGCAGCGTCCTCGACGCGAGCGCGTGCTCCTCGGTCCCGCTCCCCCGGGCCGCGTCGCCCAGGATCAAGTAATTGGTCAGGCCGGGCAGGCGCGCCTCGACGCGGACCGCGTCCAGGTTGCTCTCGATGAAGTCGTCGACGCTCGTCGCGGCCTGCGACGCGGCGGCGGCAAGCGCCTGGTTGGCGTTCTCGGTCAGGATCGTCTCGTTGGTCTGCTTGTTCAGGAGCGTGAGGATCGAGAGCGGCGTGAGCGCGACCGTCAAGAGCGCCACGATCAGCTTCATTCGAAGGGTGATCAGAGGGGTTTGCTGCTTCATTTCGCGGCTCATTGCGTTCGTCGAATCTCCATGGGTCTGCGCTCGGGCGGCTCGGCGCGCTCTCAGGCGCGTGCGCGCTGTCCGCGGCGCGCACGAAGGCGCCTCGCAGCGCTCACTCGCGCGTCGTGGCAGGAGGCAGGAAGGACGAGTCGAAGATCTGGTGGATGTCCGGGCGGCGTCCCAGCTGCCCGTCCTGCACGAGAAACTCCACGTGCTTGTTGACGAGCGGGGCCAGCGACGTGGGATCGTTGCCTGGAGCGAACTTGCGCCGGACCTCTTCCAGCGAGAAGAACTCGTACCCATCCGTGCTGATATCGCCAGCGGGGATCTTCAGGGCTCTCGCGATGATCTCGTTGCCCTCCTGCGGGTGGGCCCGCCAGTACTCCACGGCCTGGAACCAGGCCCGGATGAACGCGCGGATGTCGTCCGGCCGATCGCGCAGCACCGCGCCGCGGAAGATCGTGAAGTCGGCGAATAGCCCGGGCGTCTCCTTGCTCGAGAAGATCGCCCTGGCGCCGGCTTTCGCCGCCTGCGCCGCGTAAGGCTCCCAGGTGTGCCCAGCCTGGATCGTGCCGTTTTGCAGGAACGGGATGACGTCGGTCTCGCTCGTGTTGACCAGCGTCACGTCGTCGATGGCGAGGCCGTTCCTCTCCAGCATCTCGCCGACCAGCATCTCGCCCATGGCGCCGGTCTTGGCCGCGATCTTCTTCCCCTTCAGGTCGGAGATCTTCTCGATCTCCGGCCGCGCCATGATGACGTCGGCGCCCGCCGTCTGCCCGGAGTAGAGGACGACCCGCGCGTCCGGCTCCTTCGCGAGGACGCGCACGACGACCTCCATCGTCCATGGCAGGCCGTCGACCTTCCCCGCGGTGAAATCGGAGATCATGCCGTACAGATCCGGGTTGAACAGGAGCTCGACGTCAACGCCCTGCTGGTCGAAGAAGCCCTTCTCCTCGGCGATCGACAGCGGGAAGTACCCGAGCCAGTAGCCGTGGCTGAAGCGGAGCGGCGTGCGCCTCTCCTCGCCGCGGTCGCTGCGCGACGGCTCGGGCTGGCACGCCGAGACCAGGACACAGGACGCCGCGAAGGTGAGCCAGCCGATGGCGCGTCGCACAGCCGATGTCTTCATGGTCTCTCAGGGATCCTTCTGGCGGCCGTGAGGAGAGCCTGCCGTACGGGCGGCGCTCGGCCGGCCCGTGAGGCGTCGGCAGCAGCATGCGCACGGCTGCGCTTCCTGCGAGCCCACCCTCCATGCGGCGCACCGTACCATGAACCTCGTCGGCGCCGCGATGCTGTACGACCGAACACCGCGCGCCTCGGACCGTACAGACGGTCGGGGCGTGGTCAAAATTGACCATGAAGGCGGGGAGGCGGGAGAAATGATCAATGATCTTCCCGTCTTCCCGTCTTCATGTGAGTTCTTTCTGGGCCAATGTGACCCCTGCCGGGCGCCCGCGGCGACGCTACGGTAGGTATGTCGGCGCGAGTGTACTGAATGTAGCGATTACTGGCGCAGCCGCGGCGCGATATTGCAATTCGGGTGGACCGTGAATAGCCTCGATCCTTCCCACCTTTCATTTTATCGTTGTCTTAATCATCCCGAGGAAACCCTCATTCCCGGAGGTGGCTCATGGTCTCGCCATCCGTTCTGCGCAAACTCCTCTCCCGTCTCGCAACGACTTCCACCCTGCTCGCGTGCCTCGCTGCCGGCAGATCGGCCCAGGCGGCGTCGCCTTACACGCTCTTCGAGAGCGGCCACGTGCGCCCGCTCGCGCTCTCGCCTGACGGAAAGCTGCTCTTCGCCGTCAACACCCCTGACAATCATCTCGAAGTATATCGCGTCAAGAACCATGGTATCGAGCATCGCGCCTCCATCCCCGTCGGCCTCGAGCCGGTGGCCGTGGCGGCGCGCAGCGATACCGAGGTCTGGGTCGTCAACCATCTGTCCGACAGCGTGAGCGTCGTGGAGCTCACGCAGGGCGCGCATGCCGGCCGGGTCGTGCGGACGCTGCTCGTGGGCGACGAGCCGCGCGATATCGTCTTCGCCGGTCCCGGGAAGGGTCGCGCCTTCATCACGGCGGCCCACCGGGGCCAGAACGTGCCGTTCGATCCCCAGCTCACCACCCCAGGCGTGGGCCGGGCGGACGTCTGGGTCTTCAACGCCGGCAACCTCGGCGCGACGCTCACGGGCACGCCGCTCACGATCATCACGCTGTTCAGCGACACCCCGCGGGCGCTGGCGGTGACCCCGGACGGCAGCAAGGTCTACGCGGCGGCCTTCCACTCGGGGAACCGCACAACCGCGATCCACGAGGGCCTGATCCCGAACGGCGGGGAGGCGGCGGGGGGCGTGCCCGGGCCGGCGACCAACGTCGAGGGCATTCCGCACCCGGAGACAGGGCTCATCGTCAAGTGGAACGGCGCCCACTGGGTCGACGAGCTGAACCGGCCCTTCGACGACCTGGTCCGGCTCTCGCTGCCCGACAAGGACGTGTTCGTGATCAACGCGAACGCGAACCCACCCGCGCAGCTGCCCGGCGCCGCGGGGGTCTACACCGGCGTCGGCACCATCCTTTACAACATGGCGGTCAACCCGGTGAGCGGGAAGGTGTACGTATCGAACACCGAGGCCGGGAACGAGAAGCGCTTCGAGGGGCCGGGGATCTTCGCCGGCCAGACCGTCCGAGGTCACCTGCACGAGAGCCGGATCACCGTCCTCGGCCCGGCCGGCAGCGTCACGCCGAGGCACCTCAACAAGCACATCGACTACGATGCGTGCTGCGCGCCGATCCCGAACGCCGAGAACCAGAAGAGCCTCGCCCTGCCGCAGCAGATGGCCGTCACGAGCGACGGCAGCACGCTGTACGTGGCGACGATCGGATCGTCCAAGATCGGGGTCTTCAGCACCGCCGCCCTCGAGAGCAACACCTTCACGCCGAGCACCGCCAGCCAGATCCAGGTGCCCGGCGGCGGCCCGACCGGGCTCCTGCTCGACGAGGCCAAGCGGCGTCTTTATACGATCACGCGCTTCGATAACGCGATCTCGGTCATCAGCACGGTGACGAGGTCCGAGGTCGCGCACGTGCCCATGCATCACCCCGAGCCGCCGAGCGTGGTCGCCGGTCGCCGGTTCCTTTACGACGCGTCGTTCTCGTCCAGCCACGGGGACTCGTCGTGCGCGAGCTGCCACGTGTACGGCGATTTCGACAGCCTGGCCTGGGATCTCGGGAACCCGGACGAGGTGGTCGTCGACATCCCCGGGCCCTTCGAGTCACACCCGCTGGACTTCGGGATCCCCGACACCCACCACCCGATGAAAGGGCCGATGACGACGCAGAGCCTCCGGGGGATGGCGAACCACGGGCCCATGCACTGGCGCGGCGATCGCACCGCGGGCGCCGAGGAGCCGAGCGCCCACCCGGACAGCGGGACGTTCGACGAGGTGGCGGCGTTCAAGAAGTTCCAGGCAGCGTTCCCGGACCTCGTGGGGAGGAGCGAGTTCATCCCCGACGCCGACATGCAGGCGTTCGCCGACTTCATCCTGCAGGTCACTTACCCGCCCAACCCGGTCCGGGCGCTGGAAAACTCGCTCACCCCGGCGCAGCAGGCCGGGCGCGATTTCTTCTTCAACAACGTGTCCGACTTCAGCGAGGAGGGGACCTGCGTCTCCTGCCACGTGCTCGACCCCCACGCGAACGAGGAGCTCGGCGTCGCTGCGCCCGGTTTCTTCGGCGGGGACGGCCGGTATACCTTCGACCTGGAGACGGAGGCCTTCAAGTCGCCGCACTTCCGCAATCTGTACCAGAAGGTCGGCATGTTCGGGATGGCGAACAACGAGCTCTTCCCTGGCAGCGACGATTTCATGGGTGATCAGGTCCGCGGCTTCGGCTTCAACAATGAAGGCGGCGTGCCCACGCTCTTCCGCTTCGTGAGCTCGGCGACCCCCGACATGGGGTTCAACCAGTCTCCGCTCACCCCGGGCGGGTTCCCGCCGGGGCCGGAGGGCGACGTGATGAGGCGCGAGCTGGAGCAGTTCCTGCTCGCGTTCGACAGCAATCTGGCGCCGATCGTGGGACAGCAGGTGACGCTCACCAAGCAGAACGCAGCTGCGGCGGGGCCGCGGATCGATCTCCTGCGCGCGCGGGCCGACGCGGGCGAGTGCGATCTCGTGGTGAAGGGTCTGCACAGCGATGAAGTGGAGGGCTTCCTCTACGTCGGCTCAGGCCTGTTCGTCGGCAACCGGCTCTGCGACCCGCCGATCACCGGGGCCGCGCTGCGGCATCGGGCTTCGCGCAAACGCGGCGAGCTGACCTATACGTGCGCCCCGCCGGGCTCCGGGGAGCGCATCGGCCTCGATCGCGACGGCGACGGCTTCCGCGACGGCGACGAGGCGGACGAGGGCAGCGACCCGGCAGACCCGTCAAGCACGCCCTGACGGGCCGAGGCGCGTCGCGCGCGGAGCGCGGCGCGCCTGCGCTATCCTGCGGGCCGGAGCCGGAACGCGCCGCACTCCGGGTGCTCGATGCGCCCGGCGAAGAGCGAGCCATCGAGCGCGAGGTCTCCCTTCATGCTCACGGTGACGTAGTTGGGAGGGCGCTCGAGCCAGGCGCCGGGCGAGAAGGCCGCGGTCCGCGTCTCGGGGTCGTAGCGGCCGATCATGAGGTACTTTCCCGATGTGCCGGATGCGGCATGATGGAAGTCGAATACGGCCTTGATCCGGTCGTCCTTGACCTGAAGGATCCGGAACGTCATTCCGGTCGTGCCCTGCGGGCAGTCGTAATCGCCGATCCAGGTGCGCGTCCGCTCGAACGGGCTCTCGCCGCGGGGCTCGTCCGGCACCCAGCCGTCGGCGGCCACGGCTGCCGCCGGGGGCGGATCGTGGATGACGATGTAGACCGTCTCGGCGGGGGGCGGCGGCTCCGGCGCGCGCGGGTCGCCCAGGGTAGGGGCGGGGCCGCAGGCCGCGAGCAGGAGGGCAGCACCGGGGGCGCGGCGCAGGGCAGAGCGCCGTCGAGGGGCGGAGGCGTTCGCGGTACCCATGGGCGGGAGGGTACCACAGGGACGCGCGGGGCTCGCGCGCAGACTGGACGAGGATGAGGCGTCCGGTGCTCGGATCGGCACGGGCCGGCGCCCTGTGGATGGCGAACAGGTAAGGGGGGAAGGAGAACCAGGGGTTGGTCTCGCCCGGGACGAACGTGCTCTATCCGTCGCGGCACTCGTCGCCTGCGAAGTGCAGTTTCCCCGGCCTGCCGGTCACGCGGAGCGTCTTGCCCGACGACATCGAGGCGTACCTGAAGACGCGGGCTACCTGCCGGCCCTGTCCGTTGAGACCGGCAAGGGCCTGGAGCGCTCGCTTGCTCGTTGCGGACGCGGCGGCCGAGCCCGGCGGGAGGACGAGCAGCCGGCGGAGCGTCCGTCGATGCCGCCCGAAGAGCCAGCGGCCCCCGTGCCCTCGGTCAGGCGCGCTGGCCGGAGCCGCTGCTACCCCTCACAGCCGGGCGAGCGGTCGGTCTTCGAGCAACACCCCGGGAGCTGAAGCCGAGGACGCCTCGGTTCCGGCTGTGGGCAGACTTGGCGCATCTGCGAGCTGCTCATTCGTCCTCCTTCATTCGCGGCTCGAGGGGCGGATCGAGCGCATCGCCATGGACCCCGCGCAACACGATCGCGGCGTGCTGGGCTCCGTGCTCGACTGCATTGAGAGGATCCATTCCGTATGTGGTGAATGGGCGCCCATCGAGGTCTACAGTGACAGCCCAAGGCCACTCTTTCTCCGGAGGGTTTCGGGTCGGTTCGTGGATCCGAACTAGGATATCGCGCGGCTCGCCGTCGTCGGGGGTCACCCTGAACGTTAGCTCGATCATCACTTACACCTCCTGTCGCAGTCTACGAGACATCGACTGTACTCGTTCATGCACTTCTTCAGACAGTTCGTGTCGCGCCTTGGACAGTTGTCGCGGCAGAGTTCCAATACCCGATCGCATTTTTCCTTGCATGCCTCTTTGCAGTCGGACGAGCTTGAGCTTGTCGCCCACCGACACGCGTCGCACGACTGCGCTCCGGAGCCGTTTCGAACCCCAGAGGCTTCTTCACATCGATCCTTGGCTTCGTCCAAACTCGCGTGCTCGCCCTGGTACCGCGTTGTGCAGCTACCGGCCGCGCCCTGGTTACTGCAAACAGCCGACCCCGCCTTCCACGTGACCGTGCATTCCACGGTTTGCGAGCACGGATCCGCATCGAAGCCCGTGTGATCTTGCGGCTCCAGTGGCACATGCCACCCGAAGCCTCCAACCCCTCCTGTCGGCGTGATGATGCTGCCGCCGGCGCCTTCGTTTCCCTCACCCCGGACATAGCACTCACCTACATCGTAATTGCACGCCGTGAGACCGAAGCACAGAACAACAAATATCCTGTTCATCTCGACTTTGCCTCAAATCTCCAAATGGGTCCAGTGGTCACCATCACGACCAGACTTCCAGGAAGAACGCGACTACTGCCGCCAGCCCAGTCCACATGGGCGCTGGTGGATACGCCCAAAGGCCCGGCGAAGAACCCGTCGGACTGGGCGCGGCCGCCTGGAGCAACCCCCACCACGCGGTCACAGATCACGGCACCACACACCGACATCGAGTAGATCGCCAGGGACGGCCCGAGGCTGACGGTGGTTGTCTTCGTGGCGTACCCAAGAGTGACGGCCATTCGATCGTAGACCCCTACGCCTGTCCCTGGCACGATGCTGAGCATGTCGTGGACTTCGAGCCGGAAGTCCCCCTCGCTGCGCCAGAGCCACCCGGCGAAGGGACTCACCGCAAGTCTGGGCTCGATCCCGACCTGGATCCCGCCCACGCTCACGCCGCCGCCGCTGAACTCGAGTGCTTGTGCCGGCGCCGGAACACTACTGACGAGCGCACAGGCACAGCCGCACAGCACGAGCGCGCTCGCCCTCCCCCTCAGCCCGTACCCCATGCCTTCCCCTGATTCCGGATGTTCCTCCCACCGGAGGGCCGGCGTCAACTGTGACGTGGGCTACATTACGTCCTTGCTGTCCCTGCATCGGCGTGCCGAGCGCGGCGGGTCGCGTGGGTGGGCCGGGGAGGGCGTCCACGGGCTCGGCGCAGTCGCCGTCCACCGGCTGACCGGACGCGACCTGCGCGAGCCTGGCGAGCCTTCCTACCCCGCGCTTACGAGCATCGACCCGGATTCGTCACACCGTGTGACCTCCGTGTGCCCCGACGTCAGGGCACGGGGCTCCTCGAGAGGGCACTCGGGTATTATACCGCGCCACCCCGCTCCGGCTCGACGCCTCGCCAGCCGCCCTCGACCCCGTGCCCCGTGCCGCGCTCCTCGGCCCCGGCGAGCGCGCCGCCGCGAACCCGCACCCGTTCCCAGCGCGCCGCCGCCACCACGGGCGCCGAGCTCGCCGCGGGGTCGTCGGTGGGTGGCGAGCCCTTCGAGCCGCCGCCGCGCACCGCGAGCTCGCCGCCGAGGCGCACCTGGTCGAGGCCGAGCACGCCAGGCCCACCACGCGCCCGCGAGCACGCGCCGCAGGGCTCTTCGACTCGCGGTCCAGCCGAGCACCGCGAGCGCGCTCCGCGTCCGCCGCGCCCTCAAGAGCCCGCACCGCGCCACCCCGCACCCGCTCCAGGCCTCGACAGCCATCGTTTCCTGGACGAGGCCGGGATCTGTTGCGAAGGAGATGGTTCGGTGATGGAGTGCCCCCGTGGACCACGACTCCGTACTTGCGCTGTTTGACCAGCAGATCAGACAGGGGCGCTCGGGCGAGCTGGCGACTGAACGATCCGGCTTCGCCCGCCACGCCGTACGGGCGGATGGCTCGGACGGGAGCTGGGCGACCATCGTCTGGTCCGACCTCGACGAGTCGACCGTGGACCTCGCGATCGCCGAGCAGATCGCACGCTTCGCACCGCTCGGGCGTGCCTTCGAGTGGAAGCTTTACACCCACGATCGACCGGCAGACCTGGGGCAGCGGCTGGTCGCTGCCGGTTTCCATCCGGAGCCGGAGGAGGCGCTGCTCGTCGCCGATACCGCCGAGCTCCCCACCGAGGCCGTGTTGCCCGAAGGCGTGCGGCTGCTTCCCGTGACCGATGCCGAGGGCGTGCGGCTGATCGTCCGGGCGCACGAGGCGGCCTTCGGTACGGATCACTCTTCGCTGGAGCGCAGGCTGGTGACCCAGCTGGCAGAGGAGCCCGAGGCGATGGCCGCCGTCGTCGCGATGGCCGGCGACGTCCCCATCTGCGCTGGCAGGGTCGAATTCCACCGAGGGACGCAATTCGCCAGCCTCTGGGGCGGTGGGACCGCGCCTGCGTGGCGTGGTCGCGGCGTTTACAGGGCGCTTGTCGCGTACAGGACCCGTCTCGCGGCCGAGCGCGGTTATCGTTACCTCCAGGTCGATGCTCGGCCCGACAGTCAGCCGATCCTGTCGCGGCTCGGCTTTGTCCGACTCGGCACGACCGTCCCGTACATTTACGAGCGGTAGGCGGCGGGCAGCGCGGTGCGGAAGGGGTGGAATTACGGCCTCGAACACCGACGCCGGCTCACTGCTCCCTCGTGATCCAGGCGATCTGCAACGGCGACTCCTGGTCGCGGCGCGAAGAGCTCGGCGGGCCGGCGCTGCGCTGCGCGCTGCTCGCCCGGTTCGAGCGGCGCCAGAGCGCCGGCGGCTGAGGCGGCGGGTCCGGCGCCTGCGCGGACCGGGGTGATGCGCCGATGCGCTGATGCGCTGATGCGCTGACGCCGCGCGCCCGTCGCGCCCGCTCAGCGCCCTTTCAGCGGCGGCGCCCGGAGCGGGACGCTGGCGCTCTCGAAGGCGCGCGCGGCGCGCAGCACCAGCGCGTCCTCGAAGTGGCGCCCGACGATCTGGAGCCCGAGCGGCAGGCCGGCGCTGGTCACGCCCATGGGCACGCTGATGGCCGGCTGGCGCGTCAGGCTGAAGGGGCCGGCGAAGGACGCGGGGAGCGGGCCGCCGCCCTCGATGGGGGGAGCCGCTTCGGCCGACGTGGGCGTCACCAGCAGGTCGAAGCGGCGATGGAACGCGGCCATGGCAAGGGCCAGCTCCGCGCGTCGCCGCTCGGCCTCGAGGTACGCCACCGCGCCGAGCGCCTCTCCTTCGGCGGCCGCGCTCCGCACCACGGGATCGAGCAGGGCGCGCTGCTCCGGTCCGAGCTCCCGCACGGTGTGCGCGGCGCGGGCGGTGAACAGCGTCCGCAGCACGCCCCCTGGGTCCGCGAACGGGGGATCCACCTCCTCCACCTCGGCGCCGAGCTCCTGCAGGGTCGCCACCGCCGCGGCGAAGCGGGCCCGCGTCTCGCTGGCCGGCTCGATGGTGCCGAGCGTGGCGCTCACGCCGATGCGCACGCGGCGCAGCGCGCCCGCGAAGGGCGCGTCGTCGATCGCGTCCACCACGTCCACGGGCGCCGGTGGGGCCCGGAACGGGTCGCGGTCGTCAGGACCGGAGAGGACCGCGAGGAGCAGCGCCGCGTCGGCGACCGTGCGCGCGATCGGCCCCACGTGCGGGGGCACGCCGACCACGCTCGCCGGGTGGGCCGGCACGCGGCCGAAGGTCGGCTTGAGCCCCACCACCCCGGAGAACGCGCTGGGGACGCGGATCGAGCCGCCGCCGTCGGTCCCCACCGCGATCGGGCCGAACCCCGCCGCCACCGCGGTGACGGCCCCGGCGCTGCTGCCTCCCGGCGTGTGCCGGGGGTCCCACGCGTTGCGGGTGATCCCGGTGAGCGGGCTGTCGCCCGAGCCCTTCAGGCCGAACTCCGAGGTCGTCGTCTTCCCGAAGAGCACCGCCCCGTGCTCCCGCAGGCGCGCGACCGCGGGTGCGTCCTCGGTCCAGGGGCCGCTCGCGTCCACGGTGCGCGAGCCGCGCCGGGTCGGCCAGCCGCGCGTGAGCAAGAGGTCCTTCACCGAGACGGGCACCCCGTCGAGCCGCCCCGCCGGCGCGCCGTGGACCCACCGCGCCTCGGACGCGCGCGCCGCGTCGAGGGCGCGCTCCTCGTCGAGCAGCACGAACGCGTTGAGCGGCGCGCCGTGGCGCTCCACCTGGGCGAGGACGGCCCGCATCACCTCGACGGGCGAGGCGCTCCGGGCTCGGTAGAGGGCGAGGAGTTCGAGGGCGGTCGCCTGCACCAGCGAGGAGGTCATGGTGTGTCCACTATAACGGACGAATCGTCCGTTTCAATAGACGTAGCGCAGGGTGGACCACCGCTCCGCGAGGACGCGCTCGTCGAAGCGCTTGAGCACCCCAACTTTCTCCCCCTCTCCCCGCCTCCGCCCTCTCGCTCTCTCCGGCCAGCGCCGCCCTCATCCTCCGGAGATCAGCGCCCGCAGCGCCTCCGCTTCCCGCTTCGCCCGCGCCACGATCGGCGTCAGCCCCACGAGGCACTCCACCGGCACCTCCCTCGCCAGGATCACCCCATTCTGGCTCCGGAACACGCGCACGCCGCGCGCCCTCAGCCGCGCGGGGCTGATCTCGAGCATCACGGCGACGTTCGCGCGCTTGCCCACCGCGCTCCCCGGCGCGTCGGTGCAGTGGACGTGCGTGCGCGCCGCCGGCCGGATCCCCTCGCGCGCGATGCTCCGGACCGCGTCCACGCTTGTGCCGTGCCAGATCGACGCGTCGCCGTGGACCTCCTCCCACGACGCCTCCAGGCCGGCGAGCGTCACCGGCATCCCCTCGCGCGAGTGCCCTTGCGAGGCGCGCACCCGGTCGCCCCGGATCTCGAGGCGGTTCTTCGTGTTGTTCTCCACCGCCTCGTCGAGCTGCGAGCGCCCTATCCCGAGCGCCCTCAGCGCGTCGTCCACGGCCACCCAGCCCGCCTCGTCCATGGCGACGCCCAGCGAGGGCGCCCCGTGGCGGAGCAGCCAGGAGAGCTTCTTGCTCGTGTCGGTCAATCGATCGCGGCCCATCGTCAAGCTCCATCCTTTGCAGTGCGGCCGGAGCCGCGACCCGCGCACTGCGCGCGAGCCGCTCGACCCGCGCGGGCGGGCTCCGGAAGAGATCCTGATCGGTCCAGGAATCGGAACATCGGACGGAAGGAAGAATAGACACCCAGCTATCCTCCGGAAGAAGTATTTCTGGATGCGCTATCGCGTTTCGCGATAGCGTCCCGGCATGCTCAACCTCGACTGGCTCGGCGCCTTCGTGGTCTTCACCGAGCACCTCAACTTCACCCGCGCGGCGCGGGCGCTCCACATCTCGCAGCCGGCGCTCCACGCCCAGATCGGCAAGCTCGGCGAGGCGCTCGGCGTCACGCTCTACCAGCGGCGCGGGCAGCGGCTGGAGCTCACGGCCGACGGCAAGCGCGTCGCCGCCTTCGGGCGCGAGGTGGGCGAGCGGACGCGCTCGTTCCTCGGCGTCCTTCGCAACGGCGAGAGCCGGGAGCCGGTGGTGCTCTGCGCCGGCGAGGGCTCGTATCTGTACCTGCTCGGCGAGGGGATCCGCGCCTTCACCGCGCGCGCCGTCGCCCCGCTCCGCCTGCTCACGCGCGACCGCGACGCCACGCTCGACGCCGTCGTGACGGGCGAGGCGCACCTCGGCGTCGCGCCGCTCGAGGGCGCGCCGGACGGGCTCGCCGCCGACCGCCTCACCGAGGTCGAGCTGGTCCTGGTCGTCCCCGACGCGCACCCGCTCGCCCGCAAACGCCGCGTCCTGCTGCGCGATCTCGAGGGGGCGCGGCTCGTCGTCCCCGGGCCCTCGCGGCCTCACCGCGCATTGCTCGCGCAGGCGCTGCTCTCGGCGGGCGTCCGCTGGGAGCCGGCGGTCGAGGCGAACGGCTGGGAGCTGATGCTCCACTTCGTCCGGCTCGGCGTCGGCATCGCCGTGGTCAACGCCTGCTGCCGCCTCCCGCGCGGCCTCGTCGCGCGCCCGCTGCCCGAGCTGCCGCGCAAGGTCTTCTATGTCGTCCGCCGGCGCGGGGTCGAGCTCCAGGGCGCGCCGGCGGAGCTCCGGGACACGCTGCTCGCGCACGGCTCGGCGTGGCAGCGCAAACGCGCGCCCGGCGCGCTCGACATCACGCCGAGCGCGGCGGCGCGCCTGCGCTGAGCCTCCTGCGCACTCTGTCCTTCCGGGCTCAGGCCGCCTTCCTGGACTTCGACTTGCCCTGCTTCGCCTTCTTGCCGCCCATCTCGTCCGGGCGCCTCACCAGCTTGGAGAAGTTGCTCGGCTCCCCGTCCGCCGTCTCCTCCTGGTACACCAAGGCGAGGTTCGACTCCTCGAACTTGGCGAAGAAGTCCTCCCACGAGATCTCCTCGAGGGAGCCCTCCCCGCTGTAGCCGGGGAAATCGATCCGGAGGATGCCAGGCTCCCCGTCTTTCTCGGTGCTCTTCACCGTCGCCGGGCGGCCTCCGCGCGATTCGGCCCACTGGCGGATCTCGTCGTGATCGATGGTCGTCTTCGATGAACTGGCCGGCATGATCGTCCCTCCCGTGCTCGTACGCTGATTCTCGCGAGGAGTGGCAATCTGCGTGCCAGAGGGTCAGGCGATGATCCGGACAGGCGATGACGAGCTCGACCGTGAGCGCGTCTGGCGCCGGACGAGCGGACAGTGCGATGGCTCGACCGGCCGGAGGGCGGCGACGCGCTGCCTGGGGATACCGCGTCACGCTCTCTGGATACCGTGTCGCTCTCTCTGGAGGCGGGCGTCGTCCCGTGTCCGCCGTCCAACGTCCTCCTCCTCATTCCGTCGAACCTTCCGTGGAACCGCCAAACCCGTTGACGTCACGGGCTCCACCCCTAGCTTCCGCGAAGACGTACCGCTCGGCGACGACAGCGTGGAGGAGGAGGGGCCCACGAAGACCAGAATGATTCATGACGTCCGGGAGCGACTCGCACAAAGGGGCTGGCGATCCGTCTCCGTCCGAACGTTGGTCCTCATCGGCGGATGGTGGGCGCTGACCGAGGGGGATCGAGCCGGGCTTGTCTTTGGCGTGCCAGTGGTTCTTCTCGCCCTCTTCACGAGCGTGTGTTTGCCGTCGCCCCGCGGGCCTCGGTGGAGCCCGCTCGGCCTGCTGCGATTCATGGGGTTCTTCCTCGCCGGCTCGCTTCGTGGCGGCCTCGATGTCGCCCACCGTGCGCTCGCGCCGCGGCTCCCCATCTCGCCGGTGATCATCCGGTATCCGCCTCGCCTGCCCGCGGGGCCGTCCCGGCACCTCTTCATCGGAGCGATGAACGTGATGCCCGGGACGTTGAGCGTGGATATCGCGGGCGATCATCTCGATATTCATGTCCTTGTCGACAGCGGCGATGAGCTTGTCCGGCAGCTGCGAGCGCTGGAGGAGCACATCGCCCGCGCGCTGGGCGAGCGCCTGGAGTGTCCCAGTGCATGACGTGAGGACCGGCGTCGCCGTCTTTCTCTTGCTGAACGTCCTTGCTGGCCTCGTGAGGATCGCACGAGGCCCCACGCTCGCCGATCGCATTCTTGTCGCGCAGCTCTTCGGCACGACCGGCGTGACCGTGCTCCTGCTCGCCGCCGCGGATCAGGGGATGTCGGCGCTGCGAAACGTGGCCCTGATCTTCGCCCTCCTCGCGCCGATCACGGTCGTGGCGTTCGTCAATCACGCCTTCGGGCGGTGGACAGGGGGCGACTCGTGACGAGCGTGGATGTCGCTTCCGGTGCGCTCTTCGTGGTGGGCGCGTTCTTCTTCTTCGCGGGGACCGTGGGGCTCCTGCGGTTTCCGGATGTCTACACGAGGCTGCACGCGCTGACGAAAGCGGACAACCTCGGCCTGGGCTTCATCGCGGCGGGCCTCGCGCTGGAGGCCGGCGAGCTCTCGGTGGCGCTCAAGATCGGGATCATCTGGGCTCTCGTGCTGCTCTCCAGCGGCATCTCCTGTCAAATGATCGCGCGGGCCGCGTTGCGTGGCGGACTCCGACCCTGGAGGAGACCATGAGCGGGGTCGACTGGGCGATGGACGGAGTTCTCGCGTGCGCCCTCCCCGTCCTTGCGTGGCGAGTCCTTGTGACCGATGACCCGCCGGAGGCCGTGGTGCTCTTCATCGCCTTCGGCCTCCTCTCCGCGGTGGGCTGGGCTCGCCTCGGCGCCCCGGACGTCGCCCTCGTCGAAGCGGCGGTCGGCACGGGCCTCACAGGCGCCCTGCTCATGAGCGCGCTCGGGTGGCTCGACCCGGCGCGGCGGGCTCCACCGCCGCTTCCCCGGTACCAGCGAGCCTCGCTCTCGCTGCTGCTCGCCGCGCTCGCCCTCCTCCTCGGTGCGGTCGTGTTCTCCTTGCCAGACCCGAGCCGTGGCCTGAGCGACGAAGTGCTCGCCAACCTCGCGCCGACCGGGGTGTCCTATCCCGTCACCGCGGTCCTCCTCAGCTTCCGTGGTTATGACACGCTCCTGGAGATCCTCGTCCTGCTCACGGCGGCGATCGGGGTGCAGTCGCAGCTTCGGCCGGAGGACGCGCTCGGCGACGTGACCCGGGCAGGGCCCTTGCTCCCCGTGCTGCTCCGCATGCTCATCCCGGGCATCGTCCTGGTCGCCGGCTACCTGCTCTGGAGCGGCGCGCGCGCGCCTGGCGGGGCGTTTCAGGCGGGGGCGATCCTCGGCGGGGGGGCGATTCTCCTGCTGCTCGCGGGGACGGGTCCACCACTCCGCATGTCTTCGACCGTCGTGCGAGCCGCCTTGCTCGTCGGCCCGGCGGTCTTCCTCGCGGCCGCCGGGGCGCCGCTCTTCGCCGGTCGGCATGTGCTGGAGTACCCGCCCGAATGGGCCGGGGCGCTGATTCTTTGCATCGAATCGGCCCTGACGATCTCGATCGGCATGGTCCTGGCGATGTTCTTCCCGCCGATGAGGCACCCGGATCGAGCGGGGGTGCGGGCCCACGAGGAGGACAGGGCGTGAGCCAGTGGACCCTCTATGCCCTCTCGGGCGTCGTCGTGCTGGCCGTGGCGCTGTACGGGCTCTTCTCCTCCGAAGACCTCGTCAGGAAGGTCATCGCCGCCAACCTCGTCGGGAGCGGCGTGTTCCTGTTCCTCGTGGCGCTGGCGCGGCGGGCTTCCGGCGGCATCCCCGATCCCGTGCCCCACGCGCTCGTCCTGACCGGGATCGTGGTGTCCGTGAGCGCGACGGCCCTGGCGCTGGCCCTGGCGAGGCGCCTCGGCGGCGCGGCGGATGACACACGGCCCTCCGGCTCGATCGAGAGAGAAACGGATGAGCCATGAGCGCCGCGCTCCCCTGGGCGATCCTGGTCCCCCTGATCGGCGCTGTGCTGTGCTTGCTCTCGGGTCCGCGCGGCGAACGATGGATAGCCGGCGCTGCGATCCTGGGAACCCTGGGCCCCGTCTGCGCGGTCGCAGGGTCCGTCAGCACGAGCGGAACGCTTCGCCACGCTGCAGGCGGCTGGGGCGCGTCGCTCGGCATCGACCTGCGCGCCGACGGCCTGGCGGCGGTGATGCTGCTCGCCGTCGGCGTCGTCGGCGCTCTGACCTGCGCGCAGGCCATCAGGGATCCGCGGGCCAGCCCTCGCCTTGGAGGTGGGTTCTTTTCGCTCTGGCTCTCCGCGTGGGCGGCCCTCAACGCCCTCGTTGTGTCGGCCGACCTCTTCAACCTGTATGTCACGCTCGAGCTGACGACGCTGGCGGCGGTCGGGCTCATCTCCCTCCGCGGCGACCGCGAGGCCCTCCAGGCGGGGTTGCGTTACCTCCTGTTCGCGCTCCCGGGCTCGCTCGTTTACCTGCTCGGCGTCGCGATCCTCTACGGGATGTACGGCACGCTCGACCTGACCACCCTCGGCGCGCGGCTCGCCCCGGACCCGACGACGTGGACCGCGCTCGCGCTGATGATGGTCGGGCTCTGCCTCAAGACCGCGCTCTTCCCGCTTCACGCGTGGCTCCCACCCGCCTACGTGAGCGCGGGGTCGACCGTCAGCGCGTTCCTCGCCGCGCTCGTCGGAAAGGGCTCGTTCTACGTCCTCTTGAGGATCTGGCTTGAGGTCGTTCCAGCGGAGGCTGCGCCCCGGGCCGGACAGGTCCTCGGGATGCTCGGCGCCGCGGGCGTCCTCTGGGGTTCGCTCCTCTCGTTGAGGCAGCGACGACTGAAGGCGCTCACCGCCTATTCGAGCGTGGCGCAGATAGGCTATCTCTTCCTGGTCTTTCCGCTCGGCGTCCCGAGCGCCTGGCCGGGTGCCGTGTACCTCGCGATCTCGCACGCCGCCGCCAAGGCCTCCATGTTCCTGGCAGCCGGCGCGATCCATCGCACGCTCGGCCACGACGAGCTCGATGGACTGCAAGGCCTGGCCCACCGCCTCCCGGTCACCTTCGTCTCCCTGGCGCTCGCGGGCATCAGCCTGATGGGAATGCCGCCCAGCGGTGGGTTCGTCGGGAAGTGGCTGCTCCTTCGTGCGGCCATCGATCGCGGTCAGTGGGGGTCGGCCGTCGTGATCCTGGCAGGCGGGCTGCTCGCCGCTGGCTACGTGTTCCGGGTCCTGCGCAGCGCGTTCCTGCCGCTGCCGCGCGAGGCGCGCCTCCACCCGCTCCCGCGCGGGGCCGAGCTCGCGGCCCTTGCGCTTGCCCTGCTGGCGCTCCTGCTCGGTGTCGCGCCGTGGGGCCCGCTCGAGCTCCTGCGCGTGGGCCTGCCGTCATGAGCCTTCACGACTCCATTCCCCTCCTGGTCGTCCTGAGCTCTCTCGTGCCCGGGATCATCATCTTCCTGCTGGCCGAGGAGCAGCGTACCACCCGGACGACCCTGAACCTGGCCTCGGCGTTCGTGAAGCTCGCGCTCACGGGCATCCTGGTCTGGGGTGTCGGGCAGGGCCAACGCTACGAGACGCGCCTGCCGTTCCTCCCCGGCGCGGACCTGCTCCTTCGTGCCAGCCCTTTCAGCATGCTCTTCGTCTCGCTCTCGGCGGTCCTGTGGCTCGTCACGACCGTGTACGCGGTGGGCTACCTCGAGGGGTCGCCGAACCGTAGCCGCTTCTTCGGTTTCTTTTCGCTGAGCGTCGCCTCGACGATGGGCGTCG
This sequence comes from Sorangium sp. So ce887, assembly GCF_051521455.1. NCBI lineage: Bacteria > Pseudomonadati > Myxococcota > Polyangiales > Polyangiaceae > Sorangium > Sorangium sp. So ce887. The sequence continues at coordinate 2,684,117 of NZ_CP150354.1, forward strand.
CGCTCGCCGGGAACCTCCTTACGTTCCTCGTCTTCTACGAGATGCTCACCCTCGCCACGTACCCGCTCGTCGTTCACCGCGGGACCCGGGAGGCGCTCCGCGCAGGCGATCTCTACCTTCGCTACACGTTTTTCGGCGGGGCGTTGCTCCTCGCGGGCGTGGCGTCCCTGTACGCGCTCGTGGGATCCCTGGAGTTCACCGAGGGGGGAGCGCTCCCTCAACCCGTCGCGGCGCAACACAGGTCCGCGCTCATCGTCGTGTTCGTGCTCCTGATAGGAGGCCTGGGCGTGAAGGCCGCCCTCTTCCCGCTGCATGCCTGGCTGCCCGTGGCCATGGTCGCTCCTGCCCCGGTGAGCGCCCTTCTCCATGCGGTCGCCGTCGTCAAGGCCGGAGCGTTCGGGATCACGCGCGTTGTGTACGACGTGTACGGGGTCCGCCTCGCTCATGAGCTCGGCGTCACCGGACCTCTCGCGGTCCTCGCCGCGACGACGATTCTCTATGGCTCTCTCAAGGCCCTCACGCAGGATGACCTCAAGTCGCGGCTGGCCTATTCGACCGTCAGTCAGGTCTCCTACATCACTCTCGGCGTGGCGGCGGTCGGCACGCTGTCCACCATCGGTGGTATCGTTCATCTCGTCCACCAGGGGCTGATGAAGATCACGCTGTTCTTCTGCGCCGGGAACCTGGCCGAGGAGCTCGGGCTCCACAGGGTGAGCGAGCTGCGCGGCGTGGGCCGACGAATGCCCTTGACGATGGGCGCGTTCACCCTGGCGGCGCTGGGGATGATCGGCGTGCCGCCGCTCGCCGGGTTCGTGACGAAGTGGTACCTCGGGGTGGGCGCGCTCGAGGCGAACCAGCCGTGGGTCCTCGGCGTCCTGATCGTCAGCAGCCTGCTGAACGCCGCCTACTTCTTGCCGATCCTCTACGATGCGTGGTTCGGGGAGCCGACGGCGACCTGGCCGGCGGCCTCGGGCCGCGCGGAGACGGGGCTGTTTCTGCTGTTGCCCCCGCTGGTCACGGCGGCGCTCTGCCTCGCGGTCGGGGTCTTCGCCGGCACGCCGCTGAGCCCCCTGGCATGGGCGAAGTTGATAGCCGCCCGGGAATTCCTGCCGTGACCCTCGTCGACCTCGCTGCCGGGGCGACGATCGCGGCGTTCACGTTCCCCCTGCTCCTCGCGGCAGGGATGACGATACGCCCCGCGCGGCCCCTCGTGGCGGCGCTCGCCCCCTGGGCCGCCTTGCCGGCGCTGATCCTCGCCGTGGGCCTGCACGGTCGCGCGACCATCGACTGGAGCGCTGCGGTCCTCGGGATGCGCTTCGGGTCTCAAGGCACGGTGACGCGGGGCTTTCTGCTCTTCACGGCGTGCCTGTGGCTCGTGTCCAGCCTCTTTGCGCGCGCCTCCCTGGCGGACGATCCGCATCGCTCTCGTTTCTGGGTCTTCTTCCTCGCGACGTTGAGCGGGAACCTCGGGCTCGTGCTCGCCCAGGACGTGGCGAGCTTCTATCTCTTCTACGCGCTCATGACCTTCGCCGCGTACGGGCTCATCGTGCACGATGGAACCGACGCGGCGCGCCGCGCCGGTCGGGTCTACGTCGTGATGGCGCTCATCGGCGAGATGTCGCTCCTGACGGCGTTTCTCCTCATCGTCGGCGCCGACATCAACGTTGGCCTGCAGGACGTCCCTCGCGTGGTCGCCGCCTCGGCGCGCCGGGAGCTCGTGGCCGCCCTGCTTCTCGTCGGGTTCGGGGTCAAGGCTGGAGCGCTTCTCCTGCACATGTGGCTGCCGCTCGCGCATCCGGCGGCGCCGGTTCCGGCGAGCGCGGTCCTGAGCGGGGCGATGATCAAGGCCGGCGTCCTCGGCTGGCTGCGGTTCCTGCCCCTCGGCGTCGTGGCGCTGCCCGTCCACGGATCCGTGTGCGTGGTCGCCGGGGTCGCGGCGGCTTTCTTCGGCGTCGCGGTCGGGCTGACACAGCGGGAATCGAAGACGATCTTGGCCTACTCCAGCGTGAGTCAAATGGGCTTCGTGACGGCCGCGCTCGGCATCGGCCTCTCGAATCCAGGCGCCGCTGCCGCGGTGGGCGCGGCGATCGTCTTCTACGCGATGCACCACGCTCTGGCGAAGGGAGCGCTCTTCCTCGGCACCGGAGTCGCCAGGGCGACGGGCTCCGGCTGGCCGGGGCGCCTCGTGGCGCTGGGCCTGTTGTGGCCGGCCCTGGACCTCGCGGGGGCGCCGCTCTCCAGCGGGGCCCTCGCGAAGATCTCCCTCAAGAACGTTGTGGCGCAGGCACCCTGGGGAACCACGTCACTGCCCTGGTTCCTCTCCTTAGCGGCCGTCGCCAGCACGCTTCTGATGGTTCACTTCCTGCGTCGCACGATCCCTCGCTCGGCGGAGCGCCTCGTTCCCGGGGCGGGGCTGTGGGTTCCCTGGGCGTCGCTGATCCTGCTTGACCTCGTCCTGCTCGTGAGGCCACCCGTTGCGCCGGCGGATTTCGGAGTCTTCGTTGCCCCGGACGAGCTCTGGTCCGCGGCCTGGCCGGTGCTCGCGGGGGTCGTGATCGCCGCTGTTGCCGGACGGCTGCGGGGCCGAGTCCCACACGTCTGTACGGAGCTCCCCTCTGGAGATCTGCTCTACCTTGTCGATGCCGTCCTGATGAAGCTTCAGCGGGTCGTTCTTGCGGCCCGGGACGCGTGGGCCAGCATGGCGCTCCGGCCATGGCGCGCACGGGTCGTTCTCATCGAGCGGTTCTCGGAGCGCCTCCTGCTGGGAGCGGAGAGGGCCGAAGTGGCCCTCTCGGCGTTCGGGGCGATCGGTTTGTTGTTCCTCCTCCTCGCGCTCCTCGTCACGGCCGCGCAGCTCTTCTAGACGGGGGCTCGGCCGCGTCGGGTACGGCGACCCGCATCAGGAGGCCAAGAGGCTCCTCCTCTGCTACCTAGAGTCGAGCGGCGCATCGCGCGCCGCCGAGGGCCGAGGAAGTGACCGCCTACCACCTGCTCCTCCGGGTCGCCGCGCTCGTCGCGGCCACGACCACCGCCACGGGCGCGGTCGCGCGCCCGCCCGCGCAGGAGCACGTCCTGCCGGCGGCGCCCGCGCAGGAGCACGTCCTGCCGGCGGCGCCCGCGCCCGAGCCCGCGGCCTGGCGCGCCCTCGTCGTGGGCGGCGGCCCGCGGCCCCCGATGAACCAGGTGGCCATCGAGGGCCACATCCGGTACTTCCAGTCGCTGCTCCCGGCCACGGTGGAGCGGCGCGTCCTCTTCGCCGACGGGCGCCGGGGCACGCGGAGCGTGCAGTTCCTCGACGGCCACCGCATGCGCTACCGCGCGCCCAGGCTGCCGCGCATCGACGGGGCGACGACCCGCCCCGGGTTCGATGCGATCTGGCGCCGGTTCGCCCGAGCGCGCCCGGCCGACCCGCTGCTCCTGTACTTCGCCGGCCACGGGAGCCCGGATCCGCGGCGCGACCTCGACAACAACGTGTTCGACCTCTGGGGCGGCGGGGAGCTGTCGGTGCGCGACCTCGCCGCCCGCATGGCGGAGCTGCCCGGCGACACGCCCGTCGTCCTCGTCATGGCCCAGTGCTTCTCCGGCGCCTTCGCGAACCTCCTCTTCGAGGGCGGCAGGCCCGACGGCGAGCTCGTCGAGCGCGACGTCGTGGGGTTCTTCGCGGCGACCCGGGACCGCCCCGCGTCGGGCTGCACGCCCGAGATCAACGAGGCGGATTACACCGACTTCAGCAGCTACTTCTTCGCCGCCCTCTCGGGCGTCGATCGCCTCGGGAAGCGCGTCCACGGCGCCGATTTCGACCAGAACCGGTTCGTGGGGATGAACGAGGCGTTCGCGTACGCCCTCCTCCATCAGGCGACGGGCGATGTGCCGGTCGCGACGTCCGATGTGTTCCTGCGTCGCTTCGTGAACAAGCCCGATCACGAGACCATGGCGACGCCCTATTCCCGGGTCCTCTCGTGGTCGAGCCCGGCGGAGCGGGCCGCCCTCGAGGGCCTCTCGGACTCCCTCGGCCTCCGCGGCGAGCACCGGTTGCGGGCGGCGTACGACCGCGAGTTCGGGCCCGGCGCGGGCAGGAGGGACGTGGAGGACGTGACGTCGGCGCACCGGCTGCGGTTCATCCGGCTCGCCAAGAGCGTGGTGCTGGCGAGGACGCTGCGGCAGAGCGCCGACCGCGCCCTGATCGCGCGCTTCGAGCGGCTGCGCGCCGCCGAGGCGCGCAACCCGCTCGCCGAGGCGAAGGCGGCGGGCCAGGTGCGACAGGGCACGAGGCGCCGCGCCGCCCGGTGACCCGGGGGCGGCCTCGCCCGCCTGCCACGGGGGCTCCTGTCAGGGCGCGCGGGGCTCGTCCCGCAGCATCGCGATCAGATCGGTCACGCCGGGGTCGATTCCCATCTGCGTGAGCAGGGTGGTCACCTGGCCGCGGTGATGGGTCTGATGATTGAAGAAATGGCCCACGGCCCACCAGAGCGGATGGGCGTGGACCGCCCCGCCCCGCGTGTAGCTCAGGTCGCCCGAGAGCGCCCGCTCGTCGATCTTGTGCACCCAGGCGAGGATGTCGGCGTCCGTCCTGGCGCGCTCGCGGGAGAGAGCGCCGAAGTCCGCATAGAGCTCCTGCGACATCGCGTTGATCTCGATGGCCTTGCCGCTCGCATCGCGCGAGGTGAACCGCTCGACGTCGCCGGTGAAGCGCCCCATCCACACGCGGTCGGCGAGCAAAAGATGGTTCAACGTGCCGTGGATCGACCTGAAGAAGGCCCCGCGATCGCGCTTGCGCTCGACGTCATCGAGCTTGCCGACCAGCGCAAAGAGCCTGTCGTTCATCCACAGGTTGTAGCGGGCCAACGCGCGGTACTGGTCGATCCAGGTCATGAGCGAATCCTCGTTCAAGAGTGAGGCGCGCACCCTACCATGTCCGTCCGCGACCGCGCATCCTGCCCCGCTCCGCCGCAATCGCCCGCGGCGTCGCGGACCGCCGCGCGCGACTTCGGAAAACGGCGCCTCGGGCGCATCGCCTCCACCGCGCGAAGCGACCGAGATAGCGCTTGCTCGGTCCGCTATGGCGGACTATTGTCCTCGATAACAGACACGTGGTGCTCGGGGGAGATCTCCCTCTCGGAGCCGCATTTCCCGATCTCCACCTCCTCACAAGGAGCCACGATGGTCAGCCTTGCGCTCGATTCAGCTGTCCTGGCCGAGACGTACGATCGCGTCAGCGATCGGCAGTTCAACCACGGGAAGCTGCTCATCGAAGATCTCCAGATATCCCCGGGCGAGAGCGTCCTTGACGTCGGGTGCGGGACGGGTCGGCTCGGGGCGCATGTCGCCGAGCTGGTCGGCCCCTCCGGTGAGGTGTCCGGGGTCGATCCGCTGCCGCTCCGCGTCGCGCTGGCGAACGGGAAGCGCAGGCCGAACTTCAGCGCCAGCGTCGGCCAGGCCGAGGATCTCTCGCAGTTCGCCGCCGGGAGCTTCGATGTCGTCTTCCTGAACAGCGTGCTCCACTGGCTCCCCGAGAAGCTCGGCCCGCTGCGCGAGGCGCGCCGCGTGCTCAAGCGGGGAGGGCGCCTCGGCATCAGCTCGGCCGCCAGGGAGCGCCCGCACGACTTCGAGCGGGTGCTCGCGGACGTGCTGTCCTCTCTCGGCGTGACCGGCACCGCGGAGGCGCTCGGCAGCACGCCCCACAAGGTGACCTCCGACGATCTGAAAAGCACCCTCCTGCTTGCCGGCTTCGAGGACCCGAAGCTCCAGATCCGCTCCTTCACCGACCACTTCACGGACACGGACGACGTGATCGCGTTCTACCTGGCCAGCTCGTTTGGCAACTTCCTGTCCAGCCTTGTTCCTGCGGACGCGGCGCGGGTGAAGTCGGCGCTCGCGGCCGAGCTCGAGCGCCGTCGCGCGCCGGAGGGGATCCCGCTGCAACGTCACCTGATCTTCACCGTCGCGCGCGCGGGCGGCTGAGGCCGAGGAGCAGCGCGGGCTCACCGATCCGTACCGGCCGTCCCCGGTGCTCTATCGCGTGATCGGCGAGCCGTCCCCGAGGTAGCGCGCGCCGGTTGCGTGGCCTCTCGCCTCTGCGAGGATACGGCGCCGAGAGGGGCCGGGAGCTCGGCGGAGCGCCTTCGGGCGGCGCTGGCCGAGGAGAGCCGGCCTCCCGGAGGGCAGGTGAGCGAACGACTCGACGTTGAGGTGCTGGACCGCCGTGAGGAGCTCGAGGCGCTGCGGGAGCCGTGGAGCGCGCTGTGGGAGCGCTGTCCGGCGGCGACGGCATTCCAGCGGCCGGAGTGGCTGATCCCGTGGTGTCGCGAGCTCGGGCCCGAAGCGGTGCTGGCCCTTGTCTTCCGGTCGGAGCAGGGGCTCGTCGGCATGGCGCCCCTCGCGATCCACCGCACCGGCGAGGAGCGGGTCGTCGCGCTGCTCGGCGCCGGGATCACCGACTACAACGACGTCCTGGCCGCGCCCGGGTACGAGCGCGCCGTCGCGGAGGCGGTGTTCGCCTGCCTCGACGAGCGCGCGGACGCCTGGGACGTCGCGGATCTCCACGACCTGCGCGGATCGTCGCCCCTGTTCGCGGCCGAGGCGCCCTCCGGCTGGTCGGACGAGGTCGAGAAAGTCGAGGCGTGTCCGAGGGTGACGATCCCGGAGGGCGCCGGGCCGGACGACCTGTTCTCGCCGGGGATGCGCGCGCGCGTCAGCCGCGCTCGGAAGCGGCTCGCGCGGGCCGGGGCCTTGCGCGTCGACGTGGCCGACGCGGCGAGCGTGGACGAGCTGCTCGACGCGCTGTTCGCGAACCACCGGGCGCGCTGGATCTCGCGCGGCGAGGGCGGCGTGCTGGACGAGGCGCTCCGGCCGTTCCACCGCGCCGTCGCGCGGGGGCTGTGCGCGCGGGGCGCGCTGCGGCTGTTCGGCCTGCGGCTCGACGGGCGGATCATCGCGTCGCTTTACGGGCTGGCCGAGCGGGGCGGGCTCGCGTCGTACATCACCGGCTTCGATCCGGAGCTCGCGTGGTACAGCCCGGGGCTCGTGATGCTCGCCAGCGCGATCGAGCACGCGGCGCGCGAGGGCGCGCGGACCGTGGACTTCCTCCGCGGGCGCGAGCCGTACAAGTACGAGTGGGGCGCCGTCGATCGCTGGACGTACCGCCGGCGGCTGCGGCACCGGGGCGCGCGCGAGGCCGGGCGGCCGAGCGGCCCGGAGGCCGGGCAGGGCGAGCTCGAGGGCGCCGTGAGGGCCGTGATGTCCGGCGAGGTGTCTTCGGAGGTCGGCCTGGTGCGGCTGCTCGGCGTCGCCGGGGACCTCGCGGCCGTGGCGCGGGCGATCGAGGCCGCGCGGCCGGCGGCGGGGGAGGGGGAGCCCGCGGCGCGCCTCGAGGCGCTGCGCCGCTGCCTGGACGAGCGGCGCGCCGCGTGCGCGACCGTGGCGGAGATGCTGGGCGCGCACCGGGACGCGGGCGTCGCCGGGGCGGACGCGCCGGCGCGCGCCGCGCGGCTGTTCGACGAGCTCTGCGCGCGCTCGGAGGAGGCGAGCGTCGCGGCGTACTCGCTCGGCGATCCGGAGATCCTCGAGCGGGCGACGCGGGAGGTGGTCGAGCTCCTCGAGCGGTGGGGCGCGATCGGGGAGGGCCGCGCGATCCTGCAGATCGGCTGCGGGATCGGCCGCTTCGAGGCGGCGCTCGCGCCGCGGGTGCGCGAGGCGTGGGGGCTCGACGTCGCGCCGCGGATGATCGAGGCCGCGCGGCGGCGCTGCGCGGGGCTGCCGAACGTCGTGCTGGCGGTCTCGTCGGGCGTCGACCTCGGCGACGTGCCGTCGGCCCGCTTCGATCTCGTGTACGCGGTCGACTCGTTCCCGTACCTCGTGGCGGCGGGCGCGGCGGTCGTGGATCGGCACGTCGCGGAGGCGCGCCGGGTGCTGCGGCCGGGCGGGGAGCTCGTCGTCCTGAGCTACTCGTACCGGGGCGATCCCGCGCGCGACGCGGCCGACGTCGCGCGGCTCGCGGCCCGCCACGGGTTCGACGTCCTCGTGAGCGGCGAGCGCGCGTTCTCGCTGTGGGACGGGCGGGCGTACCGGCTGCGGAGGCTCGAGCACCGCTGACGACCTCTCGACGCGCGACCCTCCCGGCGGCGCGCCGAGGAAGAAGCGCTGCCGCGCGCCCGTAGCCATCGGCAGAAGGTGCTTGAGATGAAGACCCCGACCTGCCGCGCGTTCGCTCTCGTTCTCCTGTCGTCCCTGTCCCTGCCTGCCTGCGCCGCCGTGGAGCTCAACCCGGGCGCGGAGAGGATCATCGTCACAAAGCAGCCGGCCCCGCAGGGGTGCCGGTTCCTCGGGACGGTGGTCGGAGAGCAGGGCGGCTCGTTCTCCGGAAAATTCACCAGCAACTCGAACTTGCAGAAGGGGGCGGTGAACGACATGAAGAATCAGGCCCACGAGCTGGGCGGCAACTACGTGGTCCTGGAGAACACGAACGCCGGCAACACGATCTCCGGCGATCGGGACAGCCTCTCCGGCCAGCAGACCGACGTCACCCACATGGGCAATGCGTACAGCTGCCCGCCTCAGCTCGTCGGCCTGTAGGATCGTCCGAGCCCACGAGGCCGCTGCGGTGATGGCCCGCAGATCGAGGCTCCCGCCGGAGGCACCGGCGGGAGCCTCGTTCATGTGGCGCCCCGCGCGCGCTTCCTCTGGAGGGGCGCGCTCGATCGGCAGGCCTGGTACCGCCCGATCCGACAGCAACGCGGCGCGCCGGGGCTCATCCAACGTCGACGAAGCGCAGGTGGAGCATCGTCTCGGCGGCAACGCCGGTCGATGCGCGGTCCGCCTGAACCGTCGAGGTGGCTCGTCGGCCGGGCGCGGACGCTGCCGCGCTTCGATCCGCGCGGAGGCAGCCGGCCACAGGAGAGATGAAGATGGAGGTGTCGTTGTCCAGGCGTACGACCGCGGAATTTCTCGGGACGTTCTGGCTCGTGCTCGGCGGTTGCGGCAGCGCCGTGCTGTCGTCCGCGGTTCCCGGGCTGGGGATCGGCTTCCTGGGCGTGGCGCTCGCGTTCGGGCTCGCCATGTTGACGATGGCGTACGCGGTGGGTCACATCTCGGGCGCTCACTTCAACCCCGCCATCACCCTCGGTCTGATGGTCGGCGGGCGCTTCCCCGCGAGGGATCTCCTGCCGTACATCCTCGCCCAGGTCGCCGGCGCCATCGTCGCCGCCGGGACCCTCTACGCCATCGCCAGCGGCGCCGCCGGGTTCTCCGTGAGCGCCGGCTTCGCCGCCAACGGCTACGGCGCGCACTCGCCCGGCGGATACTCGCTCATGGCGAGCCTCCTGGCCGAGATCGTGCTCACGTTCGGCTTCGTGATGGTGGTCCTCGGCGCGACCGATCTCCGCGCCCCGATCGGGTTCTGGCCGATCGCCATCGGCCTCGCGCTCACGCTCGTTCACCTGATCGGGATCCCGGTCACGAACGTCTCGGTGAACCCGGCGCGCTCGACCGGTCCTGCCCTGTTCGTCGGCGGGTGGGCGCTGTCGCAGCTCTGGCTGTTCTGGCTGGCCCCGCTCGCCGGCGGCGCGCTCGCGGGGGCGCTCTATCCGTTGCTCGTGGGCGCGAGGCCGGCCCGCGCCGCCGTCGCGCCACGCTCGACGGTCTGAGCAGCGGATGTCGGGGAGGCCGGGCGGGAGAGCTCGGCCGACGGGCCGAACCGGTCCCAGCCGAGCTTGGCCGTGAGCACGAGCCCGAGCACGACCACGAACCACCGCACCTTCCTCGGCTCGATGCGCCGCGCGACCGAGGCGCCGGCCAGCGAGCCGACCACCGCCGCCGCCATCATGATCGGCGTGGCGACCCGGTCGACCGCGCCCGCGAACAGGAACGCGATCGCGGCCACCCCGTTGATCAGGGTCGCGAGCACGGTCTTGATCGCGTTCATCCGGTGGATGTCCACGTTGCCTGCGAACGACGAGAGCAGCGCCAGCATCATGATGCCGATGCCCGCGCCGAAGTAGCCGCCGTAGACGCTCACGAGGAACTGGAGCAGGAACACGAGCCACGGCCGCGAGGGCAGGGCGAAGTCTTCCGCCGCGCCCGCGCCCGCGCCCGTGCCGTCCTTCGCCGAGGGCCTCGCCGGGCGCAGGTTCTGCCAGAGCAGGAGCAGCGTCGCGACGAGCACGAGCCCGGGCACCGCGGCGTCGAACACGCGCTGCGGCGTCACGAGCAGGAGCGCCGAGCCCACGATGCCGCCGAGCAGCGACGGCAGGAAGAGGACGCCGAGGACCCGGTAATCCCGGGTGAGCTCGCGGCGGTACGCCCACGCCGACGCGAGCGACGCGGGCGTGAGCGCCACGGCGTTCGTCGCGTTCGCGGAGAGCGGCGAGAGCCCCGCCGCGATCGCCGCGGGGAACGACACAAGCGTGCCGCCCCCGGCCACCGCGTTGATGACGCCGGCCACGGCGGCGCCGCCGGCGAGGAGCGCGGCTCTCGTCAGATCCACGTCGCGACATGGCCCGAGCCCGGCCGCGCTGTCAACCTCGGCCCCGAGCTCCTAGGATGGCGCTGCCGCCGATCACGGCGGTCGTTTGTCCTTGGAAATCCGAGGAAATCCGAGCGCCATGACGCGATCCCTTTCGTTCCTCCACGTTGCTTTGCTCTCCGCGCTGTCGCATGTCGCCCTGCCTCCGAGCGCCGCCGCCGGCGAGGCGCCGCCGGAGCGCGCGCTCGTCTGGGTGGCCGACGACGGCACGCGCGTCCGCCGGGAGGACGTCGGCCTGCCGCTCTCGCGCGGCGACGGAAACGCGCTCTTCCGGCCCGGCGAGCCGATCCGGCTCGGCGCGCTCCGCGCCGAGGTCATCGCCTTCCAGGTGATCGTCGAGGCGGGCGCCGAGCCCGTGCGCGGCGTCACGGTCGAGCTCTCCGGGCTCGCCCCCGCGGCCGGCGCGGGCGCGCCCTCCAAGGCACCGCCGGTGCCCGCGCAGGCGATCTCGATCGATCGCTTCGTCGAGCACTACGTCGAGATCAAGCAGCGCTCGCGCACCGACAAGCGACCCATGGAGTCGCTCGGGTGGAGCCCGGCGGCGCGGCCGCCGGACGACAGGCACCTCGGGTTCCTGCCCGACGCCCTCATCCCGGTCGAGCTCGCGCCGCCCTGGGCGCCGTATCCGCTCGAGGTGGGCGCTCGCGAGACCCGGGCCGTCTGGATCGACCTCCACGTCCCCGAGGGCGCCGTCCCCGGCCTTCACGAGGGCAAGGTGGTGGTGAGCTCGGCCTCGCACGGCGAGCTCGCGTCGCTCGATCTGAGGCTCGATGTCGCGTCGGCGACGCTGCCGTACGGCCCGGTCGACTTCATCGCGTTTTACGAGGCGGGCCGCGTCGCCGAGCGGGTCGGCGACGGGCCTGCCGTCGAGCAGCAGCTCTGGCAGCTGCTCCACGAGCACCACGTCGACGGCTTCGCGTCGGTCCGGAGCCCCGCCGAGGTGGAGCGCCTGCGCGCGGCCATCGACGGCTCGCTCTACACGAGGGAGCGCGGCTACCGGGGGCCGGGCCAGGGCGTCCCGCCCGCCGCGGTGGCGCTCGGCGCCTACGGCGGCTTCGGTGACCCGACCGAAGAGGCGCTCCGCCGCGTCGAGGCCGTCGCGGAGCTCCTCCCGCCGGCGGTGGACGACGTGATGCTGTACGCGGTCGACGAGCAGTGCGAGAGCCCCCGCGGGCCCGGGTGGCGCCGGCTCGTCCGCGGCTCGCGCCTGTCGTCGCGCATCCTCGTGGGGCACTCGTGCGGCAACGTTCACCCGGTGGAGCAGGACGTCGACCTCGTGCTCACGCCCGCCAACCGCTTCGACTCCGCGTGGGCGCGGGCCGCGCACGAGGCCGGCAAGCGGCTCTGGGTCTACAACGGCGCGCTGCCGCGGGCCGGCTCCTTCATGATCGACGCGCCGCTCACCGGGCTCATGGCCGACGGCTGGATCGCGGCGACGCACCCGATCGGCCGCTGGTTCCTGTGGGAGACGGCGTTCTGGCACGACGGCAATCGCGGCGGGAAGGGCCCTGTCGACCCGTTCACGGTCGCCGAGAACTTCCACAACCGGGACGGCGACGCCTGCCTCGGCGACGGCATGCTGCTCTATCCGGGCACGCAGCGGGGGAGGTTCGCCTCCCGCTCTGTCGGCTTCGCCGGCGTATTCCCCTCGATGCGCCTGAAGACCCTTCGCCGCGGGATCCAGGACGCCGGCTACATCGCGCTGGCCAGGTCGGCGTCGCCGGGCGCGGTGGACGCGATCGTGAAGGAGGTGATCCCGGCCGCGCTCGACGAGACGCTCGACACCTCGCCCACCGCGTGGAGCAGCGAGGGCGCCCCGTTCTTCGAGGCCCGGGCCGCGCTGCGCGCCCTGATCCCGGCGGACGCCTCGCTCGACGCCGCCGGCGTCCGCCGCGCGCTCGCCGAGGCGGCCGCGGCGCGGCGCGCGCTCGTCCCGCGCGCGGGGTCACAGGGCGCTGGCGACGAGCCGCCGGCGGGGGGCCCGGGGCAGACCGCCCCGGGGCCGCTGCGCCGCTTTCGCGCGACGGGCCTGCTCCTCGCCGCCCTCGCCCTCGGCGCCGCGGCGCTCGCGCTGGCCATCGCGCTCTACCGCCGGGGGAGGCCGGGGCGCGGGGCCAGGCGGCGTTGACCCGCGGGACGGCCGTCTCCGCGCCGCCTGCTACGCTCGCGCCCCCCATGCAGATCCCACGCAGCGGCCCCCGCCCCGGCCGAGCGCACCTCCGACGTCTCCTCCGCCTTGCCCGCCCCGAGCTCGGCAGGCTCGCGCTCGGCACCCTGTTCCTTGGCGTCGGCAGCGGCATCAGCCTCCTGCTCCCCCAGGCGATCCGGAAGATCATCGACGACGCGCTCGGCCCCGGCACCGGCGTCGAGGTGATCGACGACGCGGCGCTCTGGCTCGCGCTCCTCATCGTCGTCCAGGCCGCCGCCGTCGCGCTGCGGTACGTCCTCTTCTCGACCGCCGGCGAGCGCGTCGTGGCGCGGCTGCGGGCGCAGCTCTTCGAGCACCTCCTCCGGCAGGAGGTGGCGTTCTTCGACGACCACAGGACAGGCGAGCTGACGAACCGCCTCGCGTCGGACACCACGGTCCTCCAGAGCGCCGTCAGCGTGAACGTGTCGATGGCCCTGCGCTTCGCCGCCTCCGTGATCGGCGGCGTCGCGTTCCTCTTCTACACATCCCCCCGGCTCACCCTCCTGATGCTCGCCGTGGTCCCCCTCGTGGCGCTGGGCTCGGTGGCCTACGGCCGCCGCGTCCGCCGGCTCTCCCGCAGCGTCCAGGACGCGCTCGCCCGCGCCAGCGAGGTCGCCGAGGAGGCGCTCTCGGGCATCCGCACCGTCCGGGCCTTCGCCGCCGAGAAGCACGAGGCGGAGCGCTACTCCGGCCGGGTCGCCGAGTCGTTCGACCTCGCCCGGAGGCGCATCCGCGCTTCGGGGAGCTTCATGGGCGTGGTCACGTTCGCCGGCTACAGCGCCATCGCCCTCGTGCTCTGGTACGGCGGCCACCTCGTCGTCGCCGGGCGCATGACGCTCGGCGGGCTCACCTCGTTCCTCGTCTACACGATCGTCGTCGCCTTCGCGCTCGGCGGCCTCAGCGACCTCTGGGCCGACTTCATGAAGGCCACCGGCGCCGCCGAGCGCATCTTCGACCTCCTCGACCGCGAGCCGGCGATGGCGGACGCCGGCGGCGCCCAGCCCGGCGCCGTGGAGGGGCGCCTCGAGCTCCAGCGCGTGCGGTTCAGCTACCCGACGCGCAAGGATGTACCGGTGCTCAAGGGCATCGACATCTCCGTTCGCCCCGGAGAGGCCATTGCCCTGGTCGGGCCGTCCGGGGCGGGCAAATCCACGATCGCCTCGCTGCTCCTGCGGCTCTACGACCCTGACGAGGGCCGCATTCTCCTCGACGGGCGCGACCTCCGCGAGCTCTCGCCGACCTGGCTCCGCCGGCAGATCGGCATTGTCGCGCAGGAGCCTCTGCTCTTCGCAGCGAGCGTGGCCGACAACATCCGTTATGGACGGGAGGGCGCCTCGGACGCGGAGGTCGAGGCGGCGGCGCGCGCGGCGAATGCGCACGATTTCATTCTGCGGTTCCCGGCGGGGTATCGCACGCTCGTCGGCGAGCGCGGGGTGCAGCTGTCCGGCGGGCAGAAGCAGCGCGTGGCGATCGCGCGCGCGATGCTCAAGGACCCTCGGCTGCTCGTGCTCGACGAGGCGACGAGCGCGCTCGACGCCGAGAGCGAGCACCTCGTGAAGGGGGCGCTCGACGCGCTGATGAAGGGGCGAACGACGTTGATCATCGCTCACCGGCTCTCGACGGTGATGGGCGCCGACCGCGTGCTCGTGATGGATGGGGGGACGATCGTGCAGAGCGGGGCGCACGCGGCGCTCATCGCCCAGGACGGTCTCTATCGCCGGCTGGTCGAGCGGCAGTTCGTGAGCGCCCAGCTCACGACGACTGCATGATGAGCTGCTGCGTCGCCCTGCGCTCGCCCACGATGGAGACGGCCGTCTCCGAGGCGAGCCCCGCCGCGCTCTGCGACGTGCGGCGGAGCGTGCCGAGCAGCGCGTGCCAGCCATGCTGGCTGTTCGTGAGGGCGCGCGCGCTGATGCCGTCCATGCGGACGAGCGTCTTGCGCGCGATCCGGAACACGCCGCTGTTGATGCCCTCCACCAGGTCGAGCGTGGCGCCGAGCCGCTCCTGGGTCTCGACGCGCACGTCATCGAGGAGGCCGAACCCCGCGCGCACGACCTCTTCGGCGACGCCGAGGCTGCCGTCAACCCACGTGTAGATCAGGCCCTCTCGCGGGTTGCTGAGCTGCGCGCGATCAGAACCGTGGCTGCCGGCGGCGATCTTGCCGGAGATGCTCTCGTCCATATCGAGCCCCCTTCCTTGACGGTAGTTGGCAGGCTGCTCGCCTGCGTGCGAACTCACTATCAACAACCGATGTCTCGGATGGGTTATCACAGGGCAACAAAGGTGTGAACTCTTTCTTTTGTCATCGCCTCCCTTTCGGCGGCGCCGCGCGGAGATGAGCCCTGGGCGGGCCCTCCCAGACGTCCTGATGAGTCCCGCGATACTTCAATGAAAACGTGCGATAAGCGGCCATCGCGTCGGTGGCGTAAGCTAGCGGCCACGGGAAGATCCTTAGTCCTTGGCAGGCGCGTCCCGGCTAGCTAGGGTCTCGCGGTGCCCACGAGGCCCACGAATACCGGGCGATTCATGAGGGGAACCACCTTGTCAACGCTTCTTGCCGCCTCCTGCGTCTCGGGCGCGCCGCACGGCGAGGCGCCCTCGGCGCCGCCGGCTCCTGAGCTCCTGGCCTTCGAGCTGCACGAAGGCCGGATTCGCAACCACTTCTTCCGTCGTGGCCATATCGCCGCTCATGTCCTGGCGACCTCGGGCGTGTCGCCGCGGCTCATCGTCGCCTTTCCGGCGGGGAACATGGGAATCGCTGTGTGGTTCGACGCGCTGCCGGCGCCTGTCGAGCTCTCGGTGGAGGGGGCTCTCTCGGGCGTGGAGCGGCCCGGCGGGATGCGCGGCGTCTCGGCGCTCCTCGCGAGCACGGCCCCGGCGCTGCGCGTCCATCGGCTGGTCCTCGGGAGCATCCGCACCGTGCGCGAGGTGGGCCGCGACGCCGAGCTTCCGGCCTGGCTGCGCAGCGACGTCCAGGCCGGCGCCTCGGCGGGCGGCGCCTCGATCGCCGTGCGGCGCACCACGCGGGACGGCGAGCACCACCTCGAGCTCCTCATCGAGCCGGAGGGCGGCACGACGGCCACGCTGGAGCCGGACGGGCGGATCGCCCTCGCGGCGGGGCCGGGTGGCGTCCGGGTCCGGGTGACGGCGCTCTCGGACGAGCCGCCGCTCACGCCTGTGCCCCTCGACGAGCTCGTCACGGAGCGCGCCGCCGACGACCCGCGCCACCGGCAGGCGCTCGCCTTCCTCGCGTACCGGGAGAAGCTGCTGGCCGGGTCCTGGCGCTTCCTTACGTACTTTGGCCGGGACACCTTGCTCGCGGTGAGGATGCTCCTGCCGGTCCTCGAGCCGGCCGTGGTCGAGGCGGGCATCGGCTCGGTCCTGGATCGGCTGAGCGCGGCCGGGGAGGTCGCGCACGAGGAGGCGATCGGCGAGTACGCGGCGCTCCTGCACCTCGCGGCGGGCCGCGCCGGGGCGCTGCGCGAGCCCGTCTACGACTACAAGATGATCGACGACGACTTCCTCCTCGCGCCGCTGGCCGCCGAGTACCTCCTCGGCAGCGCGCCGGGCCGGGAGCGCGCGGCGGCGTTCCTGTCGCGCCGGACGCCGGGCGGCGACACGTATGCGCAGGCGCTCGCGCGGAACGTGTCGCTCGTGCTCCGCCTCGCCGCCCCGTTCGCCGAGACGGGGGATCCGAGGGCGTTGATCGCGCTCAAGGAGGGAGCGTCGGTCGGCGAGTGGCGCGACAGCGCGGAGGGCCTCGCGTTCGGCCGCATCCCGTACAACGTGAACGCCGCGCTCGTGCCGGCCGCGCTCCGCGCCTCGGCGCGGCTCCTCGCGAGCCCGCTGCTCGGCGCGGACGGGGAGGGCGCCGGCCGGGCGGAGCGGCTCGCGCGCGCGTGGAAGGACGCGGGCGTGTTCTTCCGGGTGGAGCTGCCGGAGCGCGAGGCGAGGCGGCGCGTCTCGGCCTATGCGGCGTCGCTGGGCCTGGACGCCGCGCCGGCGCTCGCGTCGCTCTCGGGGACGCTCTCGTTTCCGGCCGTCGCGCTCGACGGGGAGGGCCGGCCCCTTCCCATCATGCACTCCGACGACAGCTTCGTCCTCCTGTTCACGGAGCCGCCGCCCGGCGCCCTCGAGGAGATCGCGGGCCGCCTGCTCCGCCCTTTCCCGGCCGGCCTGCGGACGCCGGTGGGCATCCTTGTCGCGAACCCCGCGTTCGCGCCGGATCCGGCGCTCTGGGGGCTGTTCACGTCCAGCCACTACCACGGCACGGTCACCTGGTCGTGGCAGCAGGCGATGCTCGCCGCGGGCCTCGATCGGCAGCTCGGTCGCGGCGACCTGCCGGCCCGCGTGCGCGACGCGCTGGGGCGCGCGCGACGTGCGCTCTGGGAGGTGATCCAGGCCTCGAGCGAGGCGAGGACGCGGGAGCTCTGGAGCTGGGCTGTCGAGGAAGGGCGTTACCGGCTGGTGCCGTTCGGCGCCGAGAGGACGCACCAGGACGAGTCGAACGCGGTGCAGCTCTGGAGCACGGTGTACCTCGCCGTGCGCCCGTGAGCGGCGCACGGCGGGATGGCGTTCCGTCCGCTCGGGCAGGCCTTCCTGAGGAAGGCGAGCCCACGACGTCGCCTCACGGCAGCAGGTCGCCGATCGCCGCGTACCAGACGTCCGCCATGCGCGCGTAGCCGGGCCCGTTCGGGTGGATCCTGTCCGGGAGCTCCGACGCCGGAAACCCGGTGTGCATATCCACAAGCAGCACGTGCTGTCCCGCGGACGCCCTGGCTTCCACGATCCCCACCAGCGCCTGATTGTAGGTGACCACCGCGGGATCGGCGAAGGTGACCGGAATGAGCTGCGCCGCGACCACGAGCGCGTTGGGCGCCGCGGCGAAGATCTTGTCCAGGAGCGCTCCCAGGCGCTGCGGCGCCGAGGAAACGTTATCGTTCTGGGTCAGATCGTTGGTCCCCGCCATGAGCAGCACGATGTGCGGGCTATCCGCGAGCGCGGGTGTCGGCACGAGCCCCGCGATCTGGTTGATCCTCCAGCCGCTGTGTCCCTCGTGAGCCCGCGGAAACGCGGCGCCGTCGACCATCGTCGGCCCGTTGATCAGAGAGCCGACGAACGTGATGTTCTGTCCCGCGGCGCGCGCCTTGCGGAACAGCTCGATCCGATAGCCGCCACCGCCCTGCACCCCGCCGACCCCGTCCGTGATGGAGTCGCCGAGCGGCAGGATCTTGCAAGGCTGCCCGCTCGTCGGGCATGGCGTGAACCCGCCCGCGCCTCCCGTTCCTCCCGCGCCGCCACCGCCCTGGGCACCGGTGCTGGCGTCGCCACCGCCGTCGCCGCCGCCCGAGCCCGTCGCCCCGCCCGTGGTGACCCCGCCTCCACCGCTCCCGCTGGTCACGCCGCCGCTCGTCGCACCCCCGCTGGTCACGCCGCCGCTCGTCGCGCCCCCGCTGGTCACGCCGCCGCTCGTCACGCCCCCGCTGGTCACGCCCGAGGCAGCGCCCCCGCCGGACCCGGAGCCGGTCGACGTCTCTCCTCCCGGCTCATCGGCGCACCCGCTGAACAGCGCCGCCAGCGCGACGGCCGCCACCCGCGCGGCCCACGTCGAACGGCGCGACCTGCGGCGCTCCGCATCGCTCCGTTCGTGCGAGCCACATCGAGAACGATGTGTTTGAGCCAAGTTCATCGCGATCGAGAGGGTCATCTGGAGTCTCCGAGAAGGCGCGCAGCGCCGTGACGTGATGAAGCGGATATCTTTTCGATCCTCCGTATCCGGGAGAACGCCGATGTCCACGAGATGCCAGGCCGGACGAGCGTGCTCCGCTCGATGGACACAGCCCTTGCTTCGTCTCGCCGTCTCCTGGTCAGGGCGAAGTCGCCTGGCTCGCCTGTTACGGCCTGGTTACCTCGAAGGAGGCGACGTTCACCGAGCCGCCTAGAGACTGCGTGGCGTAGTTGAAGATACCGAAACGGTACCCAAGGAAATACTGCCAGTTCTTGTTCATGTTGAGCGTGTTGCCCAGGCTGGTGAATCGGCTGCCGTCCGTGCTGTAGGAGAAGCGCGCTTGCGCGCCGCCGGCATCCGTGCGGACGTTGGCCTCCACGCGCAGCCAGACCTTGTCGCCGGACACGTCGGCACCAGCCACCTCGGTGCCCGTGCTCGTCGTGGTCCAGGAGGTGTTCATGTTGACACCATTGGTCATCACGACGCGCGTTGCCCCGTTGGCTTTCTTGATCCCGATCCACGCCGACATGTCACGCAGGGCAGCGAGGCCGGCTACATCGCCGTTTTGCATCTTGCCATGGTCGAGCTCGATCGTCGCGCTCGAGACGGGTCCCTCGATACGGCGCGTCAGCGTGTTTCGAGCAGCATAGAGATCGTCGGTCACCGTCGCCGTTTGCAGGGTCAGCCCAGCCCCGGAGGACCACTTTGTGTTGTCGGGGTTGTGGTTCCACTCCCACTCGTGGCCCAGGGTCTCCTCGGCGAAGGTCTCCTTGTTTGCAGGTGGCTTCACTCGATTCGAGCCGCAAGGCAGGTCCGGGAAGGGGTACGTTCCACCCCATTTGCCGTCCACCAGGGTGACCGAGGGCCAGCCGTCGGCCCAGGTCATCGGGGCCATGACCGGCAGGCGGCCACCTGGGAACGAGTCATTGAATGCCATGTAGTACCAGTCACCGTTTTGCGTCTGGACGATGCCGCCTTGATGCGGGCTTCCACCGGAGCCCGCAGCGCCGGCGTAGGGCAGCTTGACCGCGAAGGGCCGCAGCTCGTAGGGACCAAAGGGTCCGTTCGTCGATCGCAGCACATACTCACCATTCGCGTATTGCGTGACGAAAATGTAGTAGTCTCCGTCGATCTTGTAGAAGCGAGAGCCCTCCAGCGGTCCGGAGATGTTATCCGGTGTCTGGAATACGGCCTGATTCTTGACCTGGCTGAAGCCGTCTGCGCTCAGCTGGGCCACGCTGATCGTGCCGTTTCCGTAAGCTACGTACATGGTGTCGTCGTCGTCGACCAACAGCCCCATGTCGTAATAGCAGCCACCTTTGTGCTTTTCCCACGGACCTTCGGGGGACTTGGCGGTAAAGACCCAGCCGCCGCCCACGTTGTGCATGCAGCCCATCCAGTAGAAGGTCTCGTTGCTCTTCCGATACTGGAGCGTGGACGCCCAGATGCCGTTTACATAGGATCTATCCCGGTTCAGGTCGTACGACGCGTCGAAGTCCAGCCGGGGAACGGAGTGCGAGAGGTACTCCCAATGGACAAGATCGTAGGAGCGGAGCAGGGGCGCTCCAGGCGAATGGTGGAACGTGGACGCCGTATAGTAGTAGGTGTCGTCGACGCGAATGACCTCTACATCGGGGAGGTCTTCCCAGATGAGAGGATTGGAGTAGGTCTCGGGGCAGACAGCAGGGGCGCTACCCCCCGAGCCACCGTCACCGCCGTCGCCCGCGCCGCCGCTGCCGGTCGTGCCGCCGCTGCCGGTCGTGCCGCCGCTGGTCGCCCCCCCGCTGGTCGCCCCCCCGCTGGTCGTTCCGTCGCCGCCCGTGCTCCCCGCTCCTGCCCCGGACGAGGTGCTCCCCGTTCCCGGGGAGGGCTCTGTACCCGACGAGCCGCACCCGATCAGGCTCAATCCAGCGAGAACAACGATCTGTGCTGCATATGAACGCAAGGCAGCCTCCGCGAGGTTAATTGTGGTCGGGCGAGGTGAGAGTGACCGCGATACGCGTGCGGGTCCCAGGTGAGACCTCGCGCCCGGCGCGGTACCGCGCGAGCGCGGCCCCGGCGACCTCGCCGCTGCTCGCATCTTCAACGATCGAGCGAGCGGAGGTGGGATCGGTCCCGATCCCGATCCCGAGGACGAAGGGCCCGGCGCACACGACGGCCTATCCCGGGCAAAGCGAAAGAAACCCCGGAGAGGCGATTGTGAACGTTCACATGAACTGCGTCAACCAAAATGGACCGGCCGCGAGCTCGCGGCCACCGGGGCACCTGCCCCTCGCCGTCGCCATCGGCCTGTTCGCCCTCATGTCCGGGGCCGGACAGGGCACAGCGGAAAGAACAAGAGAGGTTCCGTGCCCTCTGTGCTCATGGATCCTCTCTCTTCCCCATCACGCAACCAGGCACGAAGCTCCGGCGACGACTCCCCTCAGCCTCGCGCGCGAGATCGCTCCGCCGAGGCGCGCCGCAGCTCCGCGCTATCCCTGGTGAAGAACTGCACAAGCGACGGCCGCGCCCCCTCTGGCGCAACCGCCTCGTCCTCCCCGAGGTCGACGTCCGGCCGCACGCCCGTCCCGTGGATCGCCTCTCCGCCCGGCAGGACCATCATCGCCGCCGGCGCGAGCACCGGCGCGCGCTTCTCCGGATCCTCCACCACCTTCAGCGCCGTCCCCTTGCCGTACGTCCGCTCCCCCGCGACGACCGCCCGCCCGTGCCACTGCAGGCAGCCGGCGAAGAGCTCCGCCGCCGACGCCGTCCCGCGGTCCACAAGGATCCACAGCGGCGCGCGGCACGGGTTCCGGTGGCTCGACCGGTACACGATCTCGTCGCCGTCCGCGTCGATCGCCCGCGCGAGGACGCTCCCCGGCTCCAGGAAGTCGCCTGCGAGCTCGAGGAACGCCGTGAGCTCCCCTCCGGGGTTGTCGCGCAGATCGAGCACGAGCGTCTCCAGACCTTCCGCCTCGAGCGCGCTCACCGCCGTGTGGACCCGGGCGGGCACGTCCAGCGAGAAGCGGCGAATCCGCAGATAGCCGAGCCCCGGCCCGATCCAGGCGCTCTCGACGGGCGACGCGCTCCCGCAGGGATGGATCGAAGCGACAAGCGCATCGAGGTCCGCCAGCACCGGGGCGCCGGCGGGACGGGCGCCGCCCGCGCTCTCCGCGTTGTAGGCGTAGAACACGTTGGTCCGGCTCGGCAACACCTGCAGGCCGAGGAAGCAGTTGAAGTTGTTACCGACCCTCAGGGACAGGAGCATCGTCCCCGGAAGGAAGTTGATGAGGATCCGGAAATAGCCGAGTATGTGCCGCGCTGGCCCCATGAACGTCGGGTGCAGCGTGCCCGCCTGATCGCCCGTCGTGAGAGGGCTTGTCGACGCCTGGTTCACGGCGGGCGCCATCGATAACCACACGCTGAACGAGAACGGGAACAACATCCCGTTCGGGTTGATGTTGGGGAAGGGGAACGGGCCGAGCACCGGCGACAGGCACACGTCCGGAAAACCGGCGCTCAAGCCGACGGCTTTGTTGTTCGCAGTGAGCATCGCGCGGCCTCCTAACCCAGCAGGATCTGCTTGCCGTTCACCGTGACCGTCTCCTCGGTCAGGATCGTGGCGTTCTTCGCCTTCGTGAACGAGGTCTTCTCCACCACCGTGTGCGACTCGCTGGCCTGGACGCTCAGGAGCGCGCTCACCCGCTGGTACACCGACGTGAACTTCTGGACCATGGCGTCGGCCACCATCCGGATCTTGCCGGCCTGCACATCGAGCTCCGGCCCCCGGATCTCGACGCCCTTGTCGCCGCACAGCGAGAGCGCGCCCTCCCGCGCGTGCACCGCCACGTCGCCCTGGAGCGACAGGACCGACCGCCCCCGCCCGTGGAGCACGCCGATGGCGTAGTAGCCCTCGTCCCTGCCGATGACGAGCAGCGTGTCGTCCAGGGCAGGCTCGTACGGCAGCGCGAGCGCCATCTGGACCGCGACCGGCTGGCCGCCCGGCAGCTCCACCGCGATCGCGCCCGCCTCCGCCGAGGTGACCCGCGCCGGCCCCAGGTACTCCCGCGGCAGCGCCGCGGCCCGGCCCGGGCCCGCCTCGTCCGCCGCCGGAACGCCGGCCCGCGCCAGGCCGATCCTGGGCACCTCCGCGCCGCGCGCGTGCTCCTCGCCCCTCGGCCCATCCACCCGCACGGCCGCCGCGCGATCGCTCTCCTTCATGGCTCCCATCGACATGGCTCCTCCTCTACGAGCGCCGCTCGGGCGGCATCCAGGCCTCGGCCTCAAGCCGGTCCACGTCCGTGCGCCTCGCCGTGGCGAGGTTCGCGTCGAGATAGCGTGTCTTCTCGTCGCGGACATGGTGCAGGTTCGCCCAGGTCAGGTCCGCGCCGGTGAAGTCGGCGCCGGAGATGTCCGCGTGCGAGAGGTCGGCGTAATGCGCCTTGACCCCCACGAACAGCGCCCCGGCCGCGCGGGCCTCGGTGAACACCGTCTCGCGGACATCGGACCCCGCGAGGTTCGCCCCCGTGAGATCGGCCTTCACGAAGATCGCGTTGCGGAGCATCGCCTGCGTCATCACGGCGCCGGCGAGGACGCTCTCGCCGAAGAAGGCGGCCTTGGCCATCGCGCCCGACAGGGTGGCGTGCCGCAGGTTCGCCTCCTTGAAGTTCGCGTTGGCCAGGATGGCGCCCTCGAGGCGGGTGCGCTCCAGGTTGCACTGCGTGAAATCGCAGTTCGACAGGTTGCACCCCGAGAGGTCCATCCCCGAGAGGTTGCCGAGCGCGAAGAAGCACCGCGAGATGGTCAGTCCCGAGAGCGACGTGCGGGTCAGGTCCACCCCGGAGAAGTCCACGCAATCGAAGATCGCCTTCTCGAAGACGATGCCCTCCACGCGCGCGGACCGCAGCGACGTCTGCGAGACGAGCGCGCGGGTCAGGTCCGCGCCCGTGAGGTTCGCCCCCTCCAGGACGCAGCGCACGAGCCGCGACCCGGACAGGTTCGCGCCGGAGAGGTCGGCCTCGGTGAAGACCACCATCTCGAGGTCCTTGCCCGACAGGTCCGCGCCCGGCAGCTGCGCCCTGTACAGCATGCACGACCTCAGCGTCGCGCCCCGGAAGTCCGCGCCGGTGAGATCGCAGTTCGCGAGCGTCGTCTGGTCGAGCGTCGCCCCCCGGAAGCTCGCGCCCCGGAGGTTCGTGCCCTGGAGCGACGACAGCGTGAGGTTCGCGTTCTCGAAGCTCACCCCGGCGAAGTCCATGTCCTCCAGCGCCGCGCCCGCGAGGTCCGCACCGGAGAGGTCCAGCTGGCCGAGGCGCGCGCCGTCGAACACCGTCTTCGTGAGCTTCTTCGGGAGCACGGCCTCGCGGAGATCGGCCTTCAGGAACACCACCGTGTCGAGCTCGGCGCCCGAGAAATCGGCCCGCGCCAGGTTGGCCTCGGCGAACGACGAGCCCTCGATGCGCGCCTGCGACAGCGAGGCGCCCGAGAGGTCCGCCCTCGTGAACGAGCTGTGCGAGACGGTCGCGCCGTCGAGCGCCGCGCCCGACAGGTCGGCGAGGTCGAGCCGCGCGTTCGACAGCGTCGCCCTCGATAGCTCCGCCCCAGCGAGCCTCGACTCGGCCAGGTTCGCCCCCTGGATCCGCGCGCCGCTCAGGTTCGCCCCGCCGAGCTGGCCCCGCACCAGGCTGACCCCGGTGAGGTTCGCGCCGGACAGGTTCGCGCCCGAGAGATCGCTCTGGGCGATGGCTGCCCCCTCCAGATCGGCGCCCGACAGGTCCGCGCCGCCGAGCGCGCACCAGGCGATCTTGGCGCCGCGGAGGTCGGCCCCCGAGAGGTCCGCGCCCCCGAGCTGCAGCCAGCCGAGCTTCGCGCCGCGCAGCCGGGCCTTGCGGAGGTCGGCGCCCCGCAGATCCATCTGGCCGAGCGTCCTGCCGTCGAGCGGCTCGCCCGCCTGGACCAGCGCCTTCAGCTCGTCCGGCGTCATCGATCCCGCTCCAGGGTCGACTTCTTCAGGTTCGCCCCCCTGAAATCGCAGCCGGAGCCCGCAGTCTGGTAGAATTTTGCATCGTAGAGGTTCGCATCGACGAACTTCGCCTCCGGGACCCTCGCCTTGAGCAGGTCGGCGTCGAAGAGGTTTGCCCGCGTGAAATCGGCGCGCGTGAGGTTGGCCCGGTCGAACCGGGAGCCTCGCACGTTGGCGCCGAAGAAGTTCGCCCCTTCGGCGGTGGCCTCCGAGAAGTGGGCGCTCGTCAGCACGGCGAGGCTGAGATCCGCGCCGGTGAGGGTCGCGCCCAACCACACGCTCCCTTCGCCCCGCGCGCCCGTGAAGACCGCCCGGGTCAGGTCCGAGCCGGAGAAGCTCGTGCCGGTGAGGGTGGCGCCCGCGAACGTGGCGGAGGCCGCCTTGACCTTCGACACGAACGATCGCGTGAGCGAGGCCTGGGACAGGTCCGCGCGCTCGAGCACGGTGTCCTCCAGGAACGCCACGGCCCACGTCGCCCCTTTCGCGGTGGCCCCGGTCATGTCCGCCCGCGAGAGCACGAGCTGCGTCCCCCGCGTGCCCGACAGATCGGCCTCCATGAGCCGCGCGCTGTCGAACGAGGTGCCCTCCAGCGTGGCGCCGCGGAAGACGGCGCGCTCGGCCCAGGCGCTCTGCAGGGTCGCGCCGCTCAGGTCCGCTTCGGTGAAGTCCGCCTCCCTCACGTCGGCTTCGAACAGCACGGCGTGCTTCAGCGTCGCGCGCACGAGCTTGGCGCCCCGGAGGTTGGCCCCCGTGAGGATGGCGCCGGAGAGGTTCGCGCCGGTCAGGTCGCGGCCGCTCAGGTCCTTGTCGCTCAGGTCCTGGTCCGAGAGGTCGCTCCCCGGCTCGATCTCTCCCGGCGTGCGCGGCGGGGCCGTCGAGAGGCCCATCGACGCGAGCTTCGGGTCGCCGACGAGCTTGTCCCACGCCGCGAGCGCCGGGACCGGCGCTCCGCGCGCGGCCGCCAGCGACTTCGCCTCTTCCACGGCCCGCGCGACCCTCCGGAAGGCCGTCCGGAGCGCCGCGTCCGTCACCATCGGCGCCGCTTCGGCGATCGGCGGCGGAAGCGCCTGGGAAGCCTTCGGCAGGTGGCGCAGCGCCTCCGCGATGACGCTGCCGAGGACCTTCCCCCCCGGCACCGCGACGCCCGCGAGCGCGGCCATCGTCCGGCGAATCTTGTCCTGCTGCGGCTTGGCCACGTCGCCGAGCCGCGCCTTGAGCAGCGCCGACAGCGGGTCGAGCCCCGACGCGTCCGGCGGCGTCGCCGCCTCGTCGCCCTTCCGTTGCAGCGCTTGCAGCGCCTTCCACTCCTCCTTGAGCTCCGGCGAGATCTGCGCCTCGATCTCGAGCGGATCGGCCTCGAACCGCGCGAGGATCTCCCGGTAGTGCGCCTCGGGCAGCGGCGGCGCGTCGAGCGGCTCGGAGGCGACGAGCGTCGTGACGGGCGACAGGTCGTCGTCGGCCACCTCCGTGAGGCCTCGCCAGGTGAGGAACAGGGCCTCTTTGTCCAGGTCGGCGAGGAGCGTGTCGAGGTGCATCGGCACCTCGCGGAACCCGCGCTCCGCGTCGTTCGCGAAGGCGCGGATCCGGAGCCCCGGCAGCCGCGACCGGAACACCTCCGCGTCCGGGTGGAGGTTCTGGAACAGGAGCTCCTCGTCGCCGCGCAGGTAGGGGAGCTGCTGGTCTGGCCGGGCTGCGTTGAAGTAGGTCCAGTCGAGGTCGTCGGCGTAGTACGGCGCGCGCTTCTCGCGGTACGCCTTGCCGTAGTTCTTCCCGACCTTCGCGCGCCGGTCGGGGCGGTTCGGGGACAGGGGCCCGAAGCCCGCGGGCGCCGGCCGATCCGAGCGCGACAGCAGGAGATCGTCCGCGCCCTCGACGTTGGGGAGCTCGCGCGTCCCGTGGCCCTTGCCCACCGGGTTCAGCGGGTGTTCGGGCCCCCCGAAGCTGTGCCGATCGCCGAGCGGCATCCGGTCGAACGGCACCGGATCGCTCATGGCCGGCCCGAGCAGGCCATCCATCCACACGCGCTCGCCGACCACGCGCAGGATCTTCGACCAGGACCCGACGCCGAACCGCACAGGACACTCGGTCACGCGCGCCTTGCCCGGCGTGTGGCACGTGCCGAGCAAGAGCACGTCGGCGTGAGGCTTGTAGTCCGCGAGATCGCTCGGATAGAGGCACTCGCCCGTCTGGTCGTGATCGTCGTCGTGGAACACGTTGCCCCGCAGCGTCTCCTGCGCGAGCACCGGGTGGCCCTCGGGCAGGGAGAGCGGCGCTCCGGGCCTGAGCGTGAATTTCGCCCGGACGATCAGGGTCATCTCCGGCTGGGGCGGTCTCCGCGAGGTGACCTTGCTGCCGAAGAGGAAGGGGGTGAGGTTCTTGTTCGCCATTCGTGGGCTCGCCGCTCCTCGGGCGTCACACGATGAGGTGGACCGCCGAGATATTCGTGCGGACGGGCGCGGCCTTGCTCCGGTCCAGGGAGACCTTCTCCCGCGCCGGCCCCATCGAGAGCCTGGGGCCGACGCTGGCCTCGAGGGTCGCGGTCACGCTGATGGACGCCTCCAGCCCGAGCGTCGCGTCGACCGTGGCCCCGATCGACAGCGTGGCCTCCCCGCCGAGCGTCGCCTCGATCATCGCCCCGAGGACGACCTCGTTCACCACGCCGAGGTTGATCGTGGTCTCGATCCCGTCGACGACGGTCTTGCTGTTGCCCTGCGTGTAGGAGTCGGCGTCGCCGTACTTCTCGTCCTCGGTGTCGGCGCGCGTCTCGGAGATGATCTTGTCCGCCGTGGTCTTGTTCCTGATGGTCCCGGCCTTGGTCGTATCCGAGAGGGTCTGTTCGACCGTGGTGGTGGACGTGATCGACCCGGCCTTCATGGTCTCTTTCGACGGTCCCTTGACGGTCGTCTCATCGGTCATCGTCTTGACGTGGGTCTTCGACTCCATCGTCTCGGCCCAGGTCTCTTCCTTGATCGAGGGCACGGGCAGCTTCGCGGAGCCGGTATAGGACGAGATGCTCTTCGCCCACGTCCTGGCGATCATCGTGGGGTTCTCCGTCATCACCGACGGGTAATCCTCGATCGGGGTCGGCGTGTCCTCGTGGCCGGTGCGGCTCACCAGCTTGGGGCCGTAATGGTACTCGAAGGAGTCGCCGTGGTAGGTCGAGTGCACCTCGCCCTTCACGGTCGTCTCGCGGATCTTCCTCTGGCCGCGGGCGCCCTTCACGAACTCGATATCGCTCCGCCCCTGGAAGGTGATGCCGCCCTCCTTGATCCGCCCCTCCTCCACCTCCGTGGTGGCCTTGAAGGCCCGGCGGCCGAGCACCTTCATCGTGTAGGTGCCCCCGATGACCTCGATCTTGTCGCCCCGGGTGGTCGTGATCCGGTTGCCGTCGGTCTCGTCCCGCCAGGTGTTGTCGTCGTCCGGGGTCGCGCCGACGCGGAGGTACGACGACATGCCGTCGCCGAAATCGGGGACATGGAGGATACCGTACTTGCCATCGCCGGCCATGGGAGCTCCGTCATCCGGTGGGAGCGTGGAGCGTCGTGCTCGCCGCTCGCGCCCTCAGAAAAAGAGATTGAACGGCGAGAGGACCTTGTTCATGAGCGAGACCTCCGTCTTGCTGAGGTGGAGCTCCACCCCGGCGGTCCCCAGCTCGAGCTTGGGACCGACCGAGAAGTCGACGCTCGCGGTCATGCTGAGCTCCACCTTGGCGCCGATGGTCACGTCGAGGGAGCCCCCGGCCGTGAACGTCACCTCCCCGCCGAGCGTCGTCTCGATCATCGCCCCGAGGACGACCTCGTTCACCATGCCGAGGTTGATCGTGGTCTCGATCCCGTCGACGACGGTCTTGCTGTTGCCCTGCGTGTACGAGTCGGCGTCGCCGTACATGTCGTCCTCGGTGTCGGCGCGGGTCTCGGAGATGATCTTGTCCGCCGTGGTCTTGTTCCTGATCGTCTTCGCCTTGGTCGTGTCCTCCATGGTCCCGTCGACCGTGGTGGAGGACGTGATCGACTCGGCCTTCATGGTGGAGACCGACGCTTCCTTGACGGTCGTCTCGTCGGTCATCGACGTGGCGTTCGTCGTCGAGACCATCACCTCCGCCCAGGTCTCGTTCGTGATCGTGGGCACCGGCAGCTTCGCCGAGCCGGTGTAGGACGAGATGCTCTTCGCCCACGTCTTGTCGATGATCTCGGGGTTCTCGGTGGGGATCGCCTGGGGCGAGGGCGGGTTCGTGTCGTCGAGGTAGTCGTCGGTGACCTGCAGCGTGGGGAACGTGTCCGTGCCGGTCTGGCTCTGCTTGATCTTGCCGTAATACGTGTCGTAGACATCGCCGTGGTAGGTGGTGTGCACCTCGCCCTTGATGGTCGTCTCGACCACCTTCCACGTCCCGCCGTAGTTCTGCACCCACTCGATGGTGGTGCCGCCGCCGAAGGTCTCGCTCACCTCGGTGAGGTGCCCTCCCGAGATGTCCCAGCCGGCCTGGGTCTTCCCGCCGCCGTGGCCGAGGATGAGCAGGCGGTAATTCCCCCCGATCACCTCGACCTTGTCGCCCGCGGTCGTCGAGATCCGGTTGCCGTCCGAGTGGTCGCGCCAGCCGCCCTTCGTGTGCAGCTTCGCCGTCTCGGCCTGGCGCTCGCCTTCGGGCACGAAGTCGGGCGAGCCGTCGCGCTTTCGCGTGTCGTCGGTGAAGGTCTGAATCCGCTCTGCGAGGTCGTCGCCCGCGCTCTCGCCGAGCGGCGCGGCCGCCCCGAGGCGCAGGTACGACGGCTGTCCGCCATTCAGATCCGGTACTTCGAGGAGAGCGAACTTGCCTCCGGGCACTGGAGCCTCCGTGTCGAGCGTGATGAACGGCGCATGGCGTCGCCCCGTCGCGAGCGCCCTATCCTAGGTCACGGTGAGCCGGCCGTCCATGCCGAACCGCTCGCCGCGTCCTTCCGCGTGGCGCGCGGTCCGTTGCCATGCGCCATGCGCATGGCGCATGCGCGGGCGGCATGCGCGGGCGGCATGCGTGGGCGGCTCAGGAGGCCGCGGCGGGGCGCTCGGCGATCGACTCGGCTGCTTGGTGCACGACGGCCCACGCGAACTCGGGGAGGAGCGCGAGCGAGTGCGGGTCCTGCGTGACGCCGATCAGGCCGCTGATGAACTCCATGCGGTGCGCGCGGCGGCCCCGGTCGACGAAGCGCAGCTGGGCGCTCGTCAGCCCGGGCGGCAGCTCGGAGAGCCCGGGCCCCTGCGGGTTGCCCAGCCCTGCGAGCGCGTCGCTGCGGGCCTCCGCCTTCAGCCATCGCTCGTGCCAGGTCTCGATATAGGGGTTCGGGGCGAAGTAGTCGTTGGGCCAGGCGCGCAGGTAAGGAAACAACACGTGGATCCACCCGGTGATCTCGTCCGCCGGGGGCTCGCACCTGAAGAAGGCGCGCCAGAACGCCCTGTCGGCGCGCCCCTCGGACGAGGCGGCGATCTGGTCGAGCACGGGCAGGAGGGCGCGCGTCCAGCGCTCCTGCCCGACGGCGCCGAGCATCGCCACGCGCTGGCGCACCCAGCGCCAGTCATCGGAGGTGCCGAGCAGGTACACGCGCGGAATGCCGCGCTGCGGGCGCGCGAGATCGCCCGGAGACGGCGGCTCCCAGTCGAAGTGCGGCGCGAGCGGGGTCGCCACCGTGAGCTCCGACGACACCCGCTCGACAGGACCCGTGGTGGAGAAATTGCTTGCCACGAGATCCCGCAACGGGCCGACCCGCGCCGAAACCTGCCTGGAAAAGTCCGGAAACAATGCGGGCCACGGGTTCACCTCGCCGAGGGTGAAGTCCGGCCGCTCGACGACGAGCTCGAAGGGGTGATCTTCGGCGAGGAAGCGGCGCCGTTGCTCGTTGTTCGCGGCGAGGTGGAGCGTGAAGCCGCGCGCCAGGCAGAACCAGACCACGTCCGGCGAGATCACGAGGGGATAGCGCCGGGTGAAGGCGGTATAGGCCGCCTGGACGAGCGGGTGCAGGTCCGTTCGTCCCACGAGCGGCAGCCGGTGCCGGTAGGTGGCCTCGATCGGCGCGACCAGCAGGCTTTGCACGGCAGCTTCGCTGTCGAACCCCGGCAAGGGCGCCGTCGCTGGCTCGACCTCCGCGACGGCGATCGTCGTAACGTTCATGACCCCTCGTCCTCCTGGCCCGGCGCGACGCCGTCGTGATCTGGCGCTGTCCTTTGTCCTTCCGTACACGAGCGTGCTGCGCGCGACAACCGGACGGGTCGAGCGGCCCATGTCGTCGGCGCAGCATGAAACCAAGGCGAAGCGTCCTCGGAGGCGCGTGATGCGAAGGCCGCGCGATGGCCGGTGGCCTCGCGGACCCGACACCCCGCCGGGGCGCCCCTCGTGCGAGGTCCGCCTCGGGCCGGCGGCGCGCCGTTCACGCCCCGCCGCCGCTCGCGTCGCGCGCGGTGCCTGAGGGTGTGTGATTTTTCGTGGATGGCGGACATTTTTGGGGCCTCACCGCGGCGGTGTTGCACGTCCGTGGCGAATGGTGCACGACTAGACGATCGCGCAGCCGCGGCGATCACCTTGAAGGAGGAGCGCAGCAGATGAGTTCACGCCAGGCGGGGTCGTACGTGGCGGGGGCACCGGCCAACCCGAAAGCGGCGCTGCGGATCGACTTCCTCAAGAAGGTGTATGGGCTCTTCACGGCGAGCCTGGTCGTGTCCTCCCTGGGCGCCATGTGTGCGCTGTACATCGGGGCGCCGGACGCGGACGAGGTGGCCCCGGGGCGCGCGATGCCGCCGGTGGTCGAGCTCTTCGCGGATCACCCGATCCTCTCGATGGGCGTCGTGTTCGGCGTGATGTTCGGCGCCCGCGCCGTGCGCCGCATCCCCGGCGTCAACGTCCTCGCGCTCTTCGGGATGGCGGCCCTCCTCGGCGTCACCACGGCGCCTGCGCTCTACATGGCCCAGGTCGCCGCGGGCCTCGGCGGCACCCTGTCGTCGGCCCCGGTGCGGGACACCTTCATCCTGACGGTCCTCACGTTCGGCAGCCTCACGCTCGGTGTCTTCCTCTCGAAGGAGGACCTGTCGTTCCTGGCCAGCGGGCTGGTGATGGGCGCCATGGTCGTCCTCGGCGCCATGCTGCTCAACGTCCTGCTCGGGAGCACGCTCCTCGGACTGGCCATCTCCAGCGTGTCGGTCCTCGTGTTCGGGGGATACGTCCTCTACAACACGTCGCGCCTGCTCCACTCGGACGACGACGACCCTGTCGGCGGCGCGCTCGACCTCTATCTCAACTTCATCAATCTCTTCTCGTCGATTCTGCAGATCCTCTCGGGCCGCCACGTCTGACCGGCCGTCGTCGCGGCGCGCCCGCCTGCGCCTGATCGTGCGTACCCGGGGCCCGGGCCTCGAGCGCGCCCCGGGCGGACGCCGGGGAGGGCGGCTTGACGTCCCTTTTCCGCTGGGTAAGAACGCGCGGACCATGGGTCGTCCGCTCCTCCTCGCCGCGCTTGCCCTCTCCCTGTCGCCGCTCGCCGGCGTCGCTTGCAGCAAGCCCGTCGAGGAGACGAAGGTGGTGGCGGCCGCCGAGCTCGCCGCGCCGGCGAACGTCAAGCGCGTCGACATCGCCGTCAACGACAGCGGCTTCTCCCCGTCGACCATCGAGCTGAAGAAGGGGGAGCCGGTGGTGCTGCGCTTCACCCGGACGACGAAGAGCGAGTGTCTGAAGGCGATCGCGATTCCGGATCTGAAGATCGAGAAGGACCTGCCGCTGAACACGCAGGTCGAGGTGGCCGTCACCCCCGAGAAGGAAGGGAAGATGGTGCTTCAGTGCTGGATGGCGATGGTCAAGGCGACCATCAACGTGGTCGGCTCGTGACGCGGCCGCGCCCTCGTCCGGGGCGCGGCGCCGCGCGGAACCGTCAGAGGATGAGCCAGAGCTCGGCGTCGTAGCGCCTCGCGCCGCCGCCCGCGTCCCGCGCGGCGCGGCGCGGCCCGGAGGCGGGCGCCTCGGCGCGGCCCGGCTCGCCGGGGGAGCCGGCCTCCCGCGCCGCCGGCGCGCCGGTGTGGGTCAGGTCGATGCCCGAGGCGGCGCAGCGGGCCACGGCGAAGCGGAGCATCTCGCGCACGTCGCTCGCGGCGAGCATGCCCCTCGTCCGGTGGCGGGCGAACGCGGCCGCGCGCTCCACGCACGCGACGCAGGGCGCCGACTCCGACCTGAACCTGAAGAGCAGCGTCCCCTCGGGCCATCCGAGCCATGTCGCCTCGATGCTCACCACGACGAACTCGCCGTCACGGACCACCTGTGTGCCGGCCACGCCCGCGCCGTCCTCGCCGGCGCCGGGCCCGCCGCCTCTCAGCAGAAACCAGTAACGTTCCATGAGGCGCTCGACGTCGCGCGGCTCACCGTGAGCGATGATGTCTGTCATCCACGACCTCCGACGTCGGAATTTGAGGCCTGCTTCCCGGTTCGGCGATGCCGCGGAGAGTCAGGAAATGTCCGTCGAGACGGACAATGTCCGGGTGGCCTCTGTTGTGTGAGAATGTGATAAATCTCACGAGAGACGCGGATGCGTGATCCAGGTCACGTCAGAAGCGGAAACTTTCGCTTCCCTTTGGGTTTGCCGTGGGTAAGCTCTGCGCCCCCCAACGCACCCGGCGGGCGACCGCCCCGGTTCTTCGCTCCGAACCGGCTCGTACAGAGGCGTGCCGAGGGGATCACGCTCGCGGCGCGCTGCGCGCGCGGAGCCAGTCCGAGCCACCCCAGACGGAGCGAAGAGGCAATCGCATCATGAATCAGCATCCCGGCATCATCGGCAAGAAGATCGGCATGACGCAGATCTTCAGCGAGACGGGCGAGGTCCTGCGCTGCACGGTCGTGCAGGCGGGCTGCGTCGTCATCGGCAAGCGCACGCTCGAGAAGGACGGCTACAGCGCCCTCATCCTCGGCCTCGGCGAGCGGGCGGAGCGGCACACGACGAAGCCGCTCGCCGGCGCCTTCAAGAAGGCGGGGCAGACGCCGAAGCGCATCGTGCGCGAGCTGCGCTGCAGCCCCGAGCACGCGGCGAAGTACGAGCTCGGGCAGACGCTCAAGGTCGACGAGATCTTCGAGGTCGGCCAGCGCGTGGACGCGCAGGGCCGCTCGCGCGGCCGCGGCTTCAGCGGCGTCATCCGCCGGTGGAGCTTCGCCGGCGCGGTCAGCTCGCACGGTACCCACGAGTACTTCCGCCACGGCGGCTCGATCGGTACGAACATGACCCCCGGCCGCACGCTGCCCGGCCTGAAGATGCCCGGCCACTACGGCGACGAGACGGTGAGCGCGCTCAACCTCAAGATCGCGAAGCTCCTCCCCGAGGACAACCTCATCCTCATCGAGGGCCCCGTCCCCGGCCCGAAGAACCAGGTGGTCACGATCCGTGGCGCCGTGAAGAAGCGCGGCGGCAAGGGTCTCCCCAAGCCGGTGCAGCCGACCGGCAAGAAGAAGGCCGGCTGAGCCCCGTCCGCTCGGCGGGACGCGCGCGCCGCTGAGCGAGCGCGCGCGTCCCGCCGGCGGAGCCCTCCGGTCCTCCCGTGCCGCCGAAGTCCAGGAACCCGTACCAGCGCCCCGACGCCTTCACGAAGGCGGCGAAGGCGCAGGGCTACCCTGCGCGCAGCGTCTTCAAGCTCGAGGAGATCGATCGCCGGGTGCGGCTGCTCCGCCCCGGCCAGCGCGTGCTCGACCTGGGCGCGGCGCCCGGCTCGTGGTCGATGTACGCGGCGCAGCGGATCGGCGCGGCGGGCAAGCTGCTCGCGGTCGATCTCTCGCCGATCACCGCGGCGCTCGGCCCGCAGGCGACGGTGGTGCAGGGGGACGCCCTGTCGCTGACGAACGAGGCGCTGGCGCAGTTCGCGCCGTACGACGTGGTGCTGTCGGACATGGCGCCCGCGACGAGCGGCAGCAAGATCGCCGACCAGGCCCGGAGCTACGAGCTGTTCATGCGCGCCGTGGCCGTGGCCGAGGCGCTGCTCGCGCCGGGCGGCGCGTTCGTCGGCAAGATCTTCATGAGCGAGGACTTCGTGAAGGCCCGGGACGCGCTGCGGAACCTGTGCGAGGAGGTCCGGAGCATCCGGCCCGAGGGGACGCGGTCGAACAGCGTGGAGCTCTTCCTGGTGGGGTTGCGGCGGAAGGCGCCGGGGAAGACGGGATAGACGCGCGGGGCTACCCCCTCAGAACGCGCTGTGCCCCGTGATCGCGTTCCCGAGGATCAGGCAGTGCACCTCGTCGGTGCCCTCGTACGTGTACACGCTCTCCAGGTTGAGCATGTGCCGGACGACCGGGTAATCGAGCAGGATCCCGTTGGCGCCGAGCACGCTCCGCGCGGTCCGCGCGATCTTGAGCGCCCAGGCCACGTTGTTCCGCTTGCACAGGGAGACCTGCACCGGGCTGATCCCGCCGGCGTCCTTCTGCCGCGCGAAGTGCAGCGCCATGATCTGCCCCTTCGCGATCTCGGTCGCCATCTCCACGAGCTCCGCCTGGATGAGCTGCCGCGACGCGATCGGCTGGCCGAACTGGACGCGCTCGCGCGCATAGGAGACGGCGGTCTCGTAGCAGGCGCGCGCGGCGCCGAGCGCGCCCCACGCGATCCCGAAGCGCGCCTGCGTCAGGCAGCCGAGCGGGCCCTTCAGGCCGACCACCCCCGGCAGCAGGTTCTCCTCCGGGACGCGCACCTCGTTCAGGACGATCTCGCCGGTCGGGCTCGCGCGCAGGCTCATCTTGCCGTGGATGAGCGGCGTCTCCAGCCCCTTCATCCCTCGCTCCACCACGAAGCCGCGGATCGACTCGGCCCCTCCGTCATCCACCTTGGCCCACACCACGCAGAGGTGCGCGATCGGCGCGCTCGTGATCCACATCTTCGTGCCCGTGAGCACATAAGAGCTCCCGTCCTTCCGGGCGCGCGTCTTCATCGAGCTCGGGTCCGAGCCGCTGTCGGGCTCCGTCAGGCCGAAGCAGCCGATCAGCTCGGCGGCGGCCATCCCCGGCAGCCAGCGCTGCTTCTGCTCCTCGGAGCCGTATTTCCAGATCGGATACATCGCGAGAGAGCCCTGGACGCTGACGAAGCTGCGCAGGCCGCTGTCGCCGTACTCGAGCTCCTGCAGCGCGAGGCCGTAAGCGACCGAGTTCATGCCGGCGCAGCCGTAGCCGGTCAGCGAGCCGCCGAGCAGGCCGAGCGCGGCGATCTCGGGGATGAGGTCGGTCGCGAACTCCTCCCGGGCGAACAGGCTCGCGGCGCGCGGCAGGTACCGCTCGCGCACGAAGCGACGGACGGCGTCGCGGATCATGCGCTCCTCGTCGGAGAGCAGCGGATCGATCGCCATGAGCTGATCGAGCGAGACGGGCTCCTGCGTGGCCATGGAGCAAGCGTGTAGCGTGCCTTCGAACGGCGCGGAAGACGGAAGGGGCACAGCGCCGGCGAGCGCCGCGGCTCACGGGCGGATGGGCCGGCTCACGGACGGATGGAGACGAGCGTGCCCTTCCGCAGCGAGAGCGCGCCGTGCCAGTCGGCCGGCACCTCGGGGGTCGTCCACTCGAACAGCCAGGCGGCGTCGAGCGGCGAGAGGTTCACGCAGCCATGGCTGCGCGCGGTGCCGAAATCGTCGTGCCAGTAGGCGGCGTGGAACGCGAAGCCCCCGGTGAAGTACTGGACGAACGGCACGTCGCGGAAATCGAACGGATCCTCCTCCTCCTCGTCGCCATCCATCGTGACCGTGACGTGCTTCGTGTGGATGCGGAACAGGCCCTGGATCGTCGAGCGCGTCGTCTCGGGGTCGCCGAGGCCGTCCGCCCCGGTCGAGACAAGGGTCACGTAGACAGGGCGGGTGCCCTCGTACGCGACGAGGCTCTGCTGGTGGATGGAGACGTCGATCCACTTGCGCCCGCGCACCGCCCACGCGGGCGTCCTGGGGAGCGGGTCGACGCGCACGAGGTCGTCGGCGCGGACGAGCGAGCCGTCCCGCGCCTCGAGGTAATCGATGCCGCCGACGCGCCGGGAGGCGCCGGACAGCGGGAGCGCCTCGCGAAAGCGGAGCGGGGTGCGGGTGAGGCCGCCGCGCTCGCCCGGGACGAGGCGCACGGCGTGGCGGCGCCGGGAGAAGGCGACGGGCAGGGGGACGTCCTCCGGGAGCAGGAGCCCGGAGAAGGCGCTCGGCCGGATGACGCGGGTGCGGTCGAGCGGCAGGGCGGCGAGGTCGGTGGTCAGGCCGAAGCGGCGCCCGTCGTGCTCGAAGGTCGAGAGCAGCGCGAAGCCGGAGCGCGTCCGGGCGCGGCCCAGGACGAGCGCGTCGGGCGCACGGCGGTCGCCGGCGAGCCCGGGCGCCGGACGGCCGTAGAGCAGGACCGAGGGGGTCGCGTCGAGGGGCGGCGGCGCGACGAAGTCCGGCGCGCGCGCGGCGGTCGCGGCGCGGAGCAGGTGCGCGGCGAGATCGGGCTCGGCGCCGCGCTGCTCATCCTCGCTCGGCAGGCGCGCATAGAGCGGCGGGGTGGGGGAGCGCGACATCACGTACGTGTAGGGCAGCCCGCCGAGCAGAGCTGTGGTGTCGCGCGCCTCCGGCGCGGTATCGCCCGCCTGCATGGCGCCTGGCGCGATATCGCCCGTCTGGATAGCGGCGGGCGCGGTATCGCCCGTCTGGATAGCGGCGGGCGCGGTATCGCCCGTCTGGATAGCGGCGGGCGCGGTATCACCCGTCTGGATAGCAGCCGGCGCGATATCGCCCGTCTGGATAGCCGCCGGTGCGACCTCGCCGCGGACGTCCGGTGAGGCGGGCGAAGCGAACCGGCGGACAGGACGGCGCGACGAGGCCTCGACCGCGAGGTCGTGAATGTTGAGCGTCGCGCTGGCGCCGATGCAGACATAGCCGTTCGGCTCGATGCGGTACCAGCCCCCGGCGCACGACTCTCTGCCGGACGGGTCCGGCCGGCGCGCGACCACGGCGCCGGCGCGCAGGTACCCGATGCGCCGGCCGGTCCAGCGCGGCTCGGCGAAGATCCACGTCTCCCGGGCGATGCTCGCGAGCTCGTGGACCTCCTCGGCCACCGTCGGCGAGGTGACCGGGGGCGGATCCAGCTCGGGCAGCTTGTCGGATCCGTCATCGACGAGCTCCGGCGGCAGCGCCGGCAAGGCGAGCGGGTCGCCGCCCGGCGCCGCGGCGTCCGCGGGCGGCGGCGTCACCACGGCGCCCGCGCCGGTCAGCGCGGCGTCCTCCGCGGCGGCGGAGGGCGCCGGGGCAGCGACGGCGGGCACCGCCACGGCGAGCGGCGCGGTGACAGCGGACGCCGGCGCAGGCGCCTGGGAGGCCGCCGTCGGCTCGGAGGCAGGGCGCGGGCAGCTCGCGCTCAGCGTCGAGAGCGCAATCGCTGGCAGCAGGAGAAAGCCTCTCACGCGCATGGAGCGCGCGTATCAGGAGGCGCGGGCGAGGGCCAAGTTCAAGAGGGGAGCCACGAGCGCGCGCGGGGCCGCGAGCGAGCGCCTATCGGCGGAGGCGCTCGCCTGGCGCTCCAGGGCGGCCGGCGGCGGGGATACGGGCGGTGGCGGGGGTGAGGGCGCGGCGGACCCGCGCCCGGAGGGCCTCAGCTCACAGATCTCAGCTCACAGATCGCGCGCGCACATGGCCGTGACGTAGTAGCGGCGCGAGTTGCTCGCGTAGGAGACCTGGTAGTCCGTCGTCTGCTTGAACCCGGCGGCCAGGAAGCTGCCGCCATGCATGAAGCGCGCGACGGAGTTGTTGTCGAGCCGCGAGCAGTTGTTGCAGGGCGTGAGCAGCTGATAGATATCCGATCCGTCGCGGGTGGCCTTGTACGCATTGCCGGCCAGGTCCAGGTGGCCCCACCGCCCGGCGCCGTTCGGGAACTTGCCGACGTCGGTGAGGTCCGTGTGGCTGCACGGGTAGAGCGAGGGATACGACGTCTTGCAGGAGCCAGCGACGCTCCCGTCGCCCTGGCAGCACCACGAGGCGTCGTCGATCTCGATGTCCTCGACGCTCGTGCCGCCCCAGGGATAGATGCGCTGCTGGTTGCCGCCGGCAGACACGTAGTTGATCTCCGCCTGGGTCGGCATCCGGCCGCCGTCCCACGCGCAGAACCCGAACAGCTCGTACCACGTCGCGCAGACGATCGGCTTGTGCTCCTTGCCTCCCGGGGTGTCGCTCCAGGACGGCCAGCCGTACGGATCGCAGATGAGCGCCGACTTGAGACCGCTCGTGTCGGCCGCGAGCCGCGAGTTCCACGACGGGTCCCAGCCGCTGTTCGGGATCTTCGGGTGGGCGCCCGCTCCGACGGCCGGCGGGTTGGCCTGCGTCGGGCCGCCGGTCCGCTCCAGGTACTGCCGGAAGCGCCCCACCGTGACCGTGTACTTGTCGAGATAGAAGTCGCTGACCGTGGCCGGCAGGCCCGCGTTGTTGAGCCGGTTGAACGTGCCCCCGGGGACCGGAAGCGTCGAGCAGCAGTCATCGCTCCCGTTCACGCCGCAGTTCTCGCCGGCGCCCGGCGTGTTGCTGGCGCAGCTGATCGGCAGACCAGGCACGCCGCCGCCTCCGCCGCCTGCGCCGCCGGCGCCACCCGAGCCGCCGGCGCCGCCCGAGCCGCCGGCGCCCCCGGAGCCCGACGTGGAGACGCTGGTCGTGGTCGTGGTGGAGCTCGAGCTCGAGGCGGTCGTGGTGCTCGTGGTGGAGCTGGCGCTGGTGCTCGAGGCCGACGTGGAGCTGGCGCTGGTGCTCGAAGCCGACGTGGAGCTGGCACTGGTGCTCGAAGCCGACGTGGAGCTGGTCGTCGAGGTGGCCGATCCGGAGCCCGTCGCGCTGTCGTAACAGACATAGAGGTCCGGTCGCTTCGCCTTCGCGTCTTCCGGCATCTCGCTCGTCCTGATGTGAGTGCGGCCCGAGGACTGCCTCAGCATCATCCCGTGGTTCGGATAGACACCGTTCACCCAGCTCTGCACGAGCCCGGTGACGCTGAACGTGCGGTGGAGGTTGTAAACAGCGGCGGTGCTCGTGCTGGGAGAGAAGCTGGCCTCGATCGTGGAGTTGAATGCCGTCGAGAGACCGCTCCACATACCCGAGGCGTCGGCCTCGCCCCAGGTCCATGTCGGGCTGGACCCGGCGGGCCGCTCCACCCGGTGTACGTTGACCACCTCGGGACCGCCGGAGCCGATGTAGAGGGTGACGTCCGCCGAGACGATGGTGGCGTTGGGGGGGATCGAGGAGAGGTCGAACTGCAGCAAGGAACGCTGAGCGTACGCGGTGCCGTTGCTGAGGCGCACGCCGGCATACATGTCGGTGCCGTTGTGCGAGGCGCCGCTCTCCTCATAGATCAAGATGTCTTTGACGACGCTCGTCCCGACGCCGCGCTGGATATGTACACAGACCGTCGCCGCCTGCTGCGCCTCACCGAGCAGCTCGCTGCCCGCGTCCTCTGGGCCGACGCACCCGGCGAGCGCCGCGCCGGAGGCGGCGGCGAACGAGGCAAAGAGCAGATGCCGAGACCCTCTCACGATCGTCCGATTCCTCATGATGCTCTCCGATCCGCGTCGTCGGGCGAGCTGCGCCCGCGAGGCCCCATGTGATGCCGTCGCGCAGGAGCGCCAGAGAGCGCGCCTGCCAAAGCCAACTTCTGCCTGCGCGCCGTAAAGCATCACCTTCAACAGGTCAGCCGTCGGATCGTTCTGGCGTCGAAACAGCGCGCGAGGAAAACGATACCTTTTTACGTCTTTGATCTGAAGCCGTCAATTGTGAATCGATGTTTGCTACCAAAAACCTGTTGAGACGAATCGTGGTGTCGGGACAAAACTAAACAGTATCGCCCGAACCCCTCGCGGATGTCGAGCGCCGCGGAGGCACTTTCGGCGATGTCGCTCACGTTCTCCTCAACCTCCTCAATCGCCTCGGCTTCTGCTCAGCTCGCCGGTGCCACGTGGGTGGCATGCGTGGGTTGATGGCGGATTTTGCCGCTCCAGAGCGACCGGGAGCGGGCGGCGTAGGAGCAGAGAGGCCGGACTCCACCTACCTGACTGCCTGTTTGCCTACCTGCCGGCTCACGGCTCACGGCTCACGGCTCAGATTGCCTGTCGGCCGGTCTGTTGCCTGAGCTGTCGCGCCCTATCTACCGGTTGCCTTGTGCGGGCGCGGGATCGTGGCCGGCGGCCGTGGAGAGGCCCTCTTCGACCTCCGTGACGATCATCGTCGCGAGGAGATCGAGCAGCGCGCGGCCCTCGTCCTCGGAGGCCTCGCGCGGAGCGCCGGTGTAGGCGGCGTCCATACCCAGCTCGCGGAAGCTCTTCACCCCTGCTTTGATGCCTTCTGCCAGGCTCAGATCGAGATCCGGCAGGTCCCGGGCGATGTCGTCCCGGACGAGCGCGGGGGCCGCGGCGAGGACGAGCGATGTCTCGTAACGGCCAGCGTGGCAGGCGCCGCTCCGGAACTCGGCGGAGAGCGTCCTCGCCCAGCGGCGCGCGAGCGGGCAGGCCACCGACGCGCGACCCGGGGGCAGGCCGCTCGCGGCGGCGCGCACCGCGCGGTCGTGCTCCGGCTCGAGGTGGTTGTTGATGAAGCAGACGTGCGCCAGGCCGGCCGACAGGTAGGCCTCCGCGACCGCGCGCAGGAAGGCGGTGAGCGCGGGCGCCGGGATCGAGATCGCTCCCGCGAAGCCCGCCGCGAAGTCGGTCACGCCGTAGCCGACGGGCGGCGCGAGGAGCGCGGCGACGCCCCGCTCCCACAGCCGGCGGCCCGCCCGCTCGGCCGCAGCCTCGCCGATGAGCGTGTCCGTCCCGAGCGGCAGGTGCGGGCCGTGCGGCTCCACCGACCCGACCGGCACGAGCGCGACGCACGGGGCGCCGGCCGACAGGAGCGCGGCGAGCTCCGCCGTCGTCAGCTCGGCGAGGCGCGGCGCGGCCTGCATGCGCTACTGGCCCGCCGGGTCCTCGCCGGCGGCCTCGCGCTGCCGGAGGGCCTTGCGATCGACCTTTCCGCGGTCGTTCCTGGGGACGTCATCGACGAAGACGACCCATCGCGGATACTTGTGCTTGCTCAGCCGGTCCTTCACGAACGCCTTGAGCTCCGCGGCGAGCTCGGCCCGCCCCGCCTCGGTGGCGACGCGGCCGCGCGCGTCGTCGCGGACCACGATGAACGCCTTCGGCTTCACGAGGCCCGCCTCCTCGGCGCCGATCACCGCGGCGAGGCTGACGGCGGGGTGCTCGGTCAGGCACTCCTCCACCTCGACCGGCGCGACCCAGACGCCGCCCACCTTGAGCAGCTCGTCGGCGCGCCCGCTGAACCAGAGGTAGCCCTCGGCATCCATGCGGAAGAGATCCCCGGTGCGGCACCAGTGGCCGTGGAAGGTGCTCCAGCTCTTCTCGCGATCCTGGAAGTAGCCGAGCGC
Source organism: Sorangium sp. So ce887 (assembly GCF_051521455.1). Classification (NCBI taxonomy): domain Bacteria; kingdom Pseudomonadati; phylum Myxococcota; order Polyangiales; family Polyangiaceae; genus Sorangium; species Sorangium sp. So ce887. Next base: position 2,725,921 of record NZ_CP150354.1, read on the forward strand.
GACCGAGTCGCCCTTCACCCACATCACGCCGGTCTCGCCCGGCGCGAGCTCCGGCGCGCCCGGACCGACAGCGTCCGACGAGAGGATCTTGATCGTGTAGCCCTCCACGGCGCGGCCGAGCGACCCCGGGCGCACGTCGCCGGGGCGGTTCGTGCAGTAGATATGGAACATCTCGGCGGAGCCGATGCCGTCGTAGACGTCGGCGTGGAACCGCGCGCGGAAGCGCTCGAGGAGCGCGGACGGCAGCGCCTCGCCCGCGGAGAGGTGGAAGCGGACGCTGGAGAGGTCGAGGCGCGGCTCGCCGCGCGCCGCGCGGGCGTCGTCGTGCTCGAGCAGCTTGCCCATCATCGTCGGGACGTTCGTGACGACGGTGGGGCGGTAGCGCTCGATGTACCGCGCGAGCGACTCCGGCGTCGGCCGCTCGACGAAGAGGCCGGCGGTCGCGCCGACGGCGAACGGGAACATGAGGTTGGTGCCCGTGGCGTAGCCGAAGAAGAGGCGCGGCACCGAGACGGTGATGTCCTCCTCGCGGTAGCCCACGGTCGCCTTGGCGTAACACTCGGTGTTGAAGGCGAAATCGCGGTGCGTGTGGACCGCCGCCTTGCTCCTGCCGGTCGAGCCGGACGTGAACAGCCAGAGGGCGATGTCGTCGCGCCGCGTGGGGCGGGGGCCGATCGGGGCGCTCCGCGGCACGAGCGCGGTGCGCCCTTGCGCGAGGGCGTTGCGGAGCGAGATGCACCTCAACCGATCGAGGGCCGGCGAGGCGGGGAGGTCGGCCTCGAGGTCGCCGCCGGTCGGGACCTCCGGCACAAGCACGAGCGTCCGGAGGTCCGCGGCGGCGAGCGCGTCCTGGATCGACTCGGCCACACGCGGGATCGTGACGACCGCCGCGGCCCGCGTGTACTCGACGAGGTACGCGAGATCGGCGGCGGGCGCCTCGGGGTTGCCCAGCGCCACGACGGCGCCGTGGTGCAGCGCCGCGAAGAACGCCCAGACGAACGCGGGGGAGTCGTGCAGGACGATGAGCACCCGCTGCTCGGGCGCGACGTCCTCGACCGCGAGGTGCGCGCGGAGCCGGCGGACCTGCCCGGCGACGTCGGCGTAGGTGTGCCGCTGATCGCCGAAGAGCAGGGCGACCTTGTCGCCGAGCCCTTCGCGCAGCCGATCGAACAGGTAGTAGTCGGCGAGGTTGAACTCTTCAGGAAATGTCGGTGCGTCCATGGTCACGCCTCCTCGCGCCTCCACGGCGGCGCCGTGAGCCGCCGCTTTCCCCCGTCCGTCGTCGCGACACCCGGCTCGTCGAGCCCCTCGCGATCCCAGAGCTGGCACGTCACGGGCCGGTGCCGCTGGTCGAGCGCCTCGCAGTAGTTGGAGTAGATGCAGCGGCGCACCTCGCCGCCGCGGCCGAGGCGCGCCTTCAGGAACCAGTCCGGATCGGCCAGCGTCTGCCGGGCGGCCCCGATGAGGTCCGCCTCGCCGCGCGCGAGGATCGCCTCCGCCTGCGCGAACGTGCAGATCCCGCCCGCCACCACGACCGGCGTGTCGAGGCCGGCCTCGCGCACGGTCCGCCGGATCTGCGCCTGCTTCGGGACCTGCCGCCCGAACGGCCCGGCCGCGTCCGAGAGCGCCGTCGGCATGCACTCGTACCCGCTCGGGCCGGTGTAGGGGTACGCGGCCTCGCCGACCTTGGGCTGCTTCGCGTCCTCGAACTTGCCGCCGGTCGAGAGCGAGAGGAAGTCCATGCCGGCGCGCGCGAAGGCGAGCGCGAAGAACGCCGCGTCGTCGACCCGGTTGCCGCCGGCGATGACGTCGTCGCAGACGAAGCGGCAGCCCACCGTGAAGCGGGAGGACACGGCGTCGCGCACGGCCGCGTAGACCTCGAGCGGGAGGCGCGCGCGGCGATCGCGAGCGCCGCCGTAGCCGTCCGTCCGGGTGTTCAGCGCGGAGAGGAACGAGGCCATCGTGTAGGCGTGGGCGTAGTGGAGCTCGACCCCGTCGAAGCCCGCCTCCCGCGCCCTCGCCGCGGCGGCGGCGAAGAGGCCGGGCAGCGAGCGCGGCAGGTCGCGGATGTGGGCGAGCGCGACGTCGGTGACGCGCTCGCGCTCGCCGAAGCGCAGCGCCTCGAGCTCGCGCGGCGCGAGCACGGCCTCGATCTGCGCGTCGTCGAGCGCGAGCAGCCGCGCGCGCACCTCGAGCTCCGGGGCGTCCCGGAGCGGCGGCTCCCTGAGCACCTCGGCGAGGGCGCGCCGGTGCGCGCCGGTGATCTCCAGGAACTGTTGCAGGAACCGCTCCTTCGGCGGGCGCCTGCGGATGCGGAGGAAGTCGATGAGCTGGAGGAACAGGCGCGTCCGGCCCGCGCTCCGGGCGCGGACCGTCCGGACGAGCTCCCGGAGCCCCGGGACGAACCGATCATGGCCGGCGCGGAGCAGCGGCCCGCTCGGCACGTCGCGGATGCCGGTCGCCTCGACCACGAGGGCGCCGGGCTGGCCGTCGGCGAAGCGGCCGTACCAGTCGAGCACGTCCTGCGTGACGCCCCCCTCCTCCGTCGCCCGCCAGGGGACCATCGCCGGCACCCACGAGCGCTCGGCGAGCTCGAGGCCCGAGGCGAGGCGGAGCGGCGAGAAGAGGCGCGCGCCCGCCGCCTCGCCCGCGGTCGGGGGCTCCTCGCGGGGCAGGGCGTGGCGGATCCTCTCCGGCGGCTTCCACATCGCTACCGCGCCCCTTCTTCGCCGCGTTCGCCGCGCGCGCGGTCGTCCTCCGCGCGCTCCGCGGCGGCGCGCTCGAGGATCCCCTTCGCGATGATGAGCTTCTGGATCTCCGTCGTCCCCTCGTAGATGCGCAGCGGCCGGATCTCGCGGTACAGCCGCTCCACCTCGGTCCCCTCGATGACCCCGAGGCCCCCGTGGAGCTGGACCGCGCGGTCGATGATCCGCTGCGCCGCCTCGGTGGCGAACATCTTCGCCATGGCCGCCTCGGTCGAGACGCGCGCGGCCGTGCCGCCCGCGTCGCGCTTGTGGGCCGCGCGGGCCACGAGGAGGCGGGCCGCGTCGAGCTCGGTCGCCATCTCGGCGAGGTAGGCGCGCACCATCTGCTGCTCGGACAGCAGCGCGCCGAACTGCCTGCGGCGCGTGACGTGCGCGATCGCCTCGTGGAGTGCGCGCGCCGCCATGCCGTTCGCCGCCGCGCCGACCGAGATCCGGAAGGCGTCGAGCGTCTGCATCGCGAGCTTGAAGCCGCCGCCCACCTCGCCGAGGCGCGCGCTGTCCGGCACGCGGCAGCCCTCGAAGCGGAGCCGGCCGATGGGGTGCGGGACCGACATCGGGAGCGGCTCCGAGGCGACGCCGGGCGCGCCGCTGTCGACGAGGAACGCCGTGATCTCGGCGCGCCCGCCGGCCGCGCCGCCGCCGCCGCCGTTTTCGCCCGGCGGGGCGCCCGTGCGCGCGAAGACGACGAGGTGGTGCGCGAGCGGGACGTTCGAGATCAGCACCTTCTCGCCGTCGAGGACCCACCCGTCGCCCTCGCGGCGGGCCTCCGTCCGGAGCGAGGCGACGTCGCTGCCCGCCTCGGGCTCGGTCAGCGCGAAGGCCCCGATGCGGCGCCCCGACAGCACGTCGGGCAGGATCGCGCGGCGCTGCGCGTCGCTGCCGGCCAGCACGATCGGGTACGAGCCGAGCCCCTGCACCGCGAAGATCGCGTCGGCGAGCGGAGAGACCTGGCCGAGCGCCTCGCGGATGAGGACCAGCGACCGCACGTCGACGGCCGTCGGGTCCGCGGGGAGGCCGGCGCCCCCGGGCGCGCCGCCGAGCGCCGCGGGGACGAGGTGCGCGTAGAGCCCGAGCGGCTCGCCGAGGCAGCGCGCCACGGCGGCGGGGTCGCGCGCACCCGCGAGCGGCGCGAGCGCCTCGGGGGTGAGCCGCGCGGCGAGCGCCGCGTGGCGCTCCTCGAAGAAGACCGGGAGATCGGCCGAGGAGAGCGCGAGCCGGTTCATGTGCGGGGCGTCGCCGGGCCGGTGGACCTCGGGGTGGGGGCCGCGTCCGCGTCTTCGGGCGCTGCCGCGGCGTCGCCCTCGAAGCGCGGCGGGCGCTTCGCCTTGTTCGCCTCGTAGGCCTCGCGGAAGTCGGGGTGCGACATGCAGAGCGCCTGCGCCTGCGCCTCGGCCTCGATCGCGGCGGCGAGGGGCATCGTGCGCTCGCTCTCCAGCATCTGCTTGGTGATCGCGTGCGCGAACGCCGGCCCGCGCGCGAGGCGCTCGGCCCACGCGCGCGCCGACGGGAGCGCGTCGCCGTCGGGGACCACGCGGTTCACGAGGCCGATGCGGAGCGCCTCGTCGGCGCCGACGAGATCGCCGAAGAAGAGCAGCTCGGCGGCGCGCCCGTGGCCGATGATGCGCGGCAGGAGGTAGGAGGCGCCCATGTCGGCGCCGGACAGGCCCACCTTGGGGAAGATGAACCCGAAGCGGGCGCTCGCCGCGGCGATGCGCAGGTCGCACGCGGCGGCGATCACCGCGCCCGCGCCGACGGCGACCCCGTTGACCGCGGCGATGACCGGGCGCCGGAGCTCGCAGATGCTCTGGATCAGCGCGCCGGTGACGCGGGTGAACTCGAGCAGCCCCCGCGCGTCGCGCGCGAACAGCTCGGCGATGATCCCCTCGACGTCGCCGCCCGAGCAGAAGCCGCGCCCCTCTCCGGTGAGCACGACCGCGCGCGCGGCCGAGCGCTCGAGCGAGCGGAACGTGGCCGTGAGCTCGCCGTAGATCTCGAAGGTGAGGGCGTTCAGCCGGTCGGGGCGGCTCAGCGTGATCTCCGCGACGCCGCGGCTGACCTCGAGCTGGAAGGAGCGGGGAGTGAGGGTCATCGGGGGCTCTCTGTTCGGTGCGCTGCTCTGGGACGTGTCTCGCGCGGTCAGGGCTTGGTTCGCGTGCGCCGCGGCGGGCTCCGCGCGCTGCGCTCCGCGTGCGCGCGGCTGCTGCCGGGGCGGGACGGGACGGGCATGTCCGGCGCGCGGAGCGTGGTGCGCAGCTTGTCGAGCAGCCGCGTCAGGGTGGAGATTTCGGCCTGGCTCAGCCCGGAGAACACCTTGGCGACGCGCGCGGCGTGGCGCCGCTCGGCGTCGCGGAACGCGCGCTGCCCCTTGGCGGTCACGTGCACGCGCCACGCGCGGCGGTCGCTCGGGTCGGCCCGCCGCTCGACCATGCCGTCGCGCGCCGCGCGATCGACGAGCCCGGTGAGGTTGCCCGCCGTGACCAGCATGCTGCGGGAGAGCGACGCGAGCGTCTGCCCGTCGCTGCGCACGAGGTTCGCGAGGAGGTCGAAGCGCGGGAGGGTCATCTCGTGCTCCAGGTCCTCGCGGATGGCCGCGAGCGCGCGCTTGTGGACCGCGAGGATGCGGACCCAGGCGCGCACGGCCGCCTGATCGCCGCGCGCGCTCTCGGGCGGGGGGGCGGCGAGCGGTCGCCTCGCCGGCGCCCCGCGCCTCACAGGCCGCCCTCGTCCCCGGCGCGCGCGTCGGACGCCGCGGCCTCGCCGCGCGCGCCGGGCGCCGCGACGGCCTCGATCTCGACGAGCGCGCGCGGCTCGACGAGCCCCGCGACGCCGACCAGGGCCATCGCCGGGAAGTGCTTGCCGAACCGCGCTCGCCACGCGGCGCCGATCGCGGCGCGCGAGCTCCTGTACGCCTCGAGGTCGGTCACGTAGACGGTCATCCGCGCGACGTCGCCCGGCTCGCCGCCGGCGGCGGCGACGACCGCGAGCACGTTGTCGAGCGCCTGCGCGAACTGCTCGGCCAGATCGTCGCTCTGGATCTGCCCCGACGCGGCGTCCCACCCGATCTGCCCCGCGACGTGCAGCGTCGTGCCGCGCGTCACGACGCCGTTGGCGTAGCCGCGCGGCGCCGGCCACCCGACCGGCTGCACGATCTCGAGGCCGCCCTTCACCGCATCACCTGTCCGCCGTCGACCGGGATCGCCTGGCCGTGGATGCTGCGCGCCTCGTCGCTGCAGAGCATCGACACGACGAGCGCGACCTCCTCGGGCTCGACCATCCGGCCCTGGGGCGACATCGCCTCGAGCGTCCGCCGCGCCGCTTCCTCGCCGCGCCCGGTCTTCTCGGCGATGCGGGCGATCGCCTCGTCCGCCATCCTCGTGTTCGCCCACCCGGGGCAGACGCAGTTGATGGTCACCGGCGTCCGGGCGATCTCCAGCGCGATGGCGCGGGTCATCCCGATCATGGCGTGCTTCGACGCGCAGTACGCGGTCGAGTAGGCGCACCCGGCGAGCCCCGCGGTGGAGGCGATGTTGACGACGCGCCCGAACCCGCGCGCGATCATCTTCGGGAGCAGGGCGCGGCACAGCACGAAGGCGCCGGTCACGTTGACCGCGAGCATGCGGTCCCAGAGCGCATCGGTGGTCCTGTCGAACGGCGCGCTCTCGGCTGCGCCCGCGTTGTTGACGAGCACGTCGACGCGCCCGACCTGGCCTTCGAGCGCGGCGAGCGCCGCGAGCGCGCCCTCGCGATCCCCGACGTCGAGCCGGACGGCGACGCCGCCGACGGCCGCCGCCGTCTCCTCGATCTCGGCCTGCGTGCGGCCTGCGACGGCGACGCGCGCGCCGCCCTGCGCGAGCCGCTCGGCGATCGCGCGGCCGATGCCGCGACCCCCACCCGTGACGAGCGCGACCTTGCCTTCCAGGGACATGTGGAGCACCTAAATCATATATATATGAAGCACAGGCCGAAGTCACCCTCGACGCGGCTCGCTGCGGCGCCCGCTCGCCGGGGCGCCGCGTCTTGCCGTCCCGCGCGCCTTGTTGCTCGGCCCACCCTGCCTGCTCTGCTTACTCTGCCTGCTCTGCTTACTCTGCCTGCTCTGCTTACTCTGCCTACCGTGATTGCGCGCATTCTTTGATAGCGCGCCTTGCCCTGATTGCCTGTCGCGTAGCGGACGGAACGTGGCTGTGCGGAGAACCTGAAACGCGAACGGAGCGGGCGCACCGTGCGCTCTGCCACGTTCGCGTCCGTGACATAGGCGAGCGCGTCGCGAGGAGGCGAGCGCGTCCGCGACAAAGCGCCTTCGCAAAGCACATCGCGTTGCGCCTGTTCGGCTGCTTCTTCGTGCGCTCGGCCTGTCGATCTCGACGGGTGCGTACGCCACTATCTCGTCATGCGTCCCTCCTTCGCGGCGGTGGTGGCCGCGGCATCGTCGCTCGTCGCAGCGCTCGGCTGCGGCGACGCGCGCCCGGGCGTCTCGTCGATCTGGGTCTCGCCGGCGCAGCACCGCGACCTCCGCGGAGAGCGCTTCTTCGACGCGCCGTGGCCGAGCGATCTGCGCCGCGAGGGCGGCGCGGTGCGGCTCGACGGCTACCACAACCCGCGGCGGCTCAGGATCCTCGACGAGTACGTCCGCGAGATGGACTCGGTCCTCGACGGCTTCTCTCCGTCGGCGGCGGGGTTCATGCGCTTCGCCGGGCCGATCGACGTCTCCTCGCTCCCCGCGACGCCCGCGTTCGCCATGAGCCCCGTCGGCGCCGTGCAGCTCATCGACGTCGATCCGGGCTCGCCGGCGCGCGGAGAGCGGCGACAGATCTCGGTCCATTTCCGGCGCGAGGCCGGCGTCTACTGGCCCGAGAACACCCTCGCCTTCATGCCCGTCATGGGCTTCCCGCTGCGGCCGCGGACCCGGTATGCGCTCGTCGTCACGGACGCGCTGCGCGGCGAGGGCGGCGGCCCCGTGGAGGCGAGCCCGGAGCTGCGCCAGGCGCTCGGGATCGATCCGGCCGGCGCCGATGTCGAGGCCGCGCGGGACGCGCTCGCTCCGGCGGTGGACGAGATCGAGGCGGCCGGCGTCGGCCGCGAACGCATCGTCCACCTCGCGGTCTTCACCACCTCCGACCCGACCGCGGAGCTCTTCGCGCTGCGCGATCACCTGCTCGCGAGCGTCCCGCCGCCGGAGGCGCGGCCCGCGCTCTGGCGGCTCGTGGAGCACGCGCCGTCGTGGGACGAGTACGCCGGCGTCTACGGGCCGTCCCCGAGCTACCAGGGCGGCCGGGCCCCGTACGCGAGCCACGCGGACGGCGGCGGCTTCGCGAGCAAGGCCGGCGAGCCGGTGATCTCCGGCTACTTCGACCTGCGCTTCTCGATCACGGTCCCCGCCGCGGGCCGCTGCCCCATGCCGGAGGCCGGCTACCCCGTCGTGCTCTACGCCCACGGCACGGGCGGCGACTACCGTTCCTACGTCCGCAGCCACACCGGCCTTTCGCTCGCGCAGCGGTGCCTCGCGGTCATGGGCGTCGACCAGATCTTCCACGGCGCGCGTCCGGAGGCGCCAGAGGACGCGAGGCAGGCCGGGTTCCTGTTCTTCAACGTGCAGAACGTGGCCGCGGCGCGCACGAACGCGCGCCAGTCGGCGCTCGACGAGGTGCAGCGGGCGCGCCTCTTCACCGAGTCGCGCATGACCGTGCCCGCCGGCGTCTCCAGCACGGGGGCGGAGATCCGGTTCGACCCGTCGAAGATCCTGTTCTTCGGGCACTCCCAGGGCGGGCTGAACGGCCCGCTCTACCTCGCGGCGGACGACTCGGCGCGGGGCGGGGTGCTCTCCGGCGCCTCGGCGGTCATGTCGGTGACCCTGCTCGAGAAGACGAACCCGCCGCCGAGCATCGCGGCGCTCGTCAAGTCGGTCTTCCTCGGGCTCATGGACGAGGAGACGGCCGAGGTGAACGAGTTCCACCCCGCGATCTCGCTCGCGCAGTCGATCGTCGACGTCGTCGACCCGATCCACTACGCTGCGCGGCTGTTCGTCGCGCCCCGCGACGGCTTTGCGCCGAAGAGCATCTACATGACCGAGGGCATCAACCCGGACGGCAGCGGCGACACGTACGCGCCGCCGCGCGGCATCGAGATGCACGCGCTGGCGATGGGCTTGCCGCTGCAATCGCCCGCGCAGCGTCTGATCCGCGAGTACGGCTTCGGCGGCCCCGCGCCCGTCGAGGTGCCGCCCGGCGGCCTCGCCGAGAACCTCGCCGGCGGCCGCGCCTCGGGGGTGCTCGCGCAGTGGCCGGTCGCCGAGGGGAGCGACGGTCACTTCGTGATCTTCGACGTGCCCGCGGCGGCCGCCCAGGCCCACGGCTTCCTCCAGAACCTCGCGGCCGCGCCCCGCGGGCGGGTGCCGGCGCCGTGAGCGCGGCCGGCGACCTCGCGTCGCGCGTCGCCGCGCTGCTCGCGCACCCCGGCGTGGAGGCGCGGCCCGCGCCTCCGGACGCGGGCGCGTGGCCCCACGGGCTGGCCGAGCCGCTGGACGTCGCGGCGCTCTACGCGGCGACGGACGGCCTCGCGCTCCCGGACGGCACGCGGATCCTGCCGCTCGGCGAGCTCGCGCGGGCGACGGCGTGGCTCACGGAGGAGCGCTCGCTCGACTGGGCGCGCGACCTCCTGGTCATCGGCGAGCGCGAGGATCTCGTGATCGTGCTCGACCTCGACGCCGCGGGGGCGCGCGCCGGGGGCGGCGTGCTGGAGGCGCCGACCGACGGGCTCGCCTCGTTCCAGCGCGTCGCCCGCTCGGCGGTGGGCTACCTGGAGCGGCGCCTCGGCGTCGCGGGGGCCGAGCCCGCGGCCCCCGAGGTGCGGGCGCGCGAGGCGGCGGCGCGCCGCGACCTCCCGGCGCTCGTCGAGGTGCTCGCGGAGGCGATGTATCCGGGCGCGGAGCGGCAGATCGCGCACGCGGCGCTCACGCTGGGCGCGCTCCTGTCGGAGCGCGGGGACGAGGCGGCGCTGGACGCCTTCGCGCGCTCGGTCGCGGCGCGGATCGCGGCCGCGCCCCGCGGCGCGGGGGCGCCGGAGCGGCTCGCGGCGTGGCGCGCGTGCGAGATCGCGGCGCGGGAGGCCGGGGCGGAGGCGATCGCCGCGGCGTGCGCGGCGCGGGGCAGGGGCGGGGCGTAGGGGAATCGCCACCTTCACCCGTCGGCGTCGAGGATACGCAGCACATCCTCCGCCGCGATCGTCTCGCCCCGCGCGACGCTTCGGGCGGCGTCCTCGATCGCGTCATCCAGCGCTTGCCGCTCCTCGTCGTCGAGTTCGTCGCCTTGATCGACGATGTAGAGTTGGATCACCGTGCCGTCGGGCAGATCCGTCGACTCGTCGAGCTGGATGCGACCGTGCTGTACCCTGGCGACCACGGCAGTCATACGCAGCAGGCTTAGTGGAGGCGTATCGCGCTGGCCAGCCCAGCGGGGCGCGTGCTCCTGCGGCCGTGCTGTCCAGCGCGCCGCTCGTACCGACCGCCGATCTCGGTCGCCAGCCCCCCTCGGCGGTGCTCGAGAGCGCGATCCCGCGTTCGAGACGGCGCTTCGCCGCTCAGCGGACCGAGCTCACCTCGGGCCCCGCTCCCGGAGCCTCGCTCGCCACGCGCGCACCACCGTCGTCTGGTCCCCCTGGCGCAGCATGAGCTCCGTCAGCTCCCCGACGTCGAGCCCCGGCAAGAACCGGCTTTGCCCCGCCTCGGCGTAGCCCTCCGGGCCGAGGAGGTGAATGGAGAGCTTCCCCTTCTTCAGGAACCAGACCTCGGGCACGCCGAGCCCCGCATAGACGGAGAGCTTGTCGATCGTCCCGCTCTTTTCGATCACCTCGATCGCGAGCTCCGGGATCTCCCCATCCTCCGCTGTTCCGAGCACGTAGCACTCATCCGGCTCCACCCCCCGCTCCGCGAGCCGCTTGCGGAGGGTCATGCTGCCGTACCCGCTGAGCGGCAGCTCCGCCTCCTCCGCGTAGGCCTCGACGAGGCGGGCCAGGATCTTCTTTCGCCTCTCGTGCGGTCCGCCCGGGCTCATCAGCTCCAGCACTCCCTCGCAGTACGTCACCCGCACGCCCGCACGGTCGCCGAGGACCGCCAGGAGGGCCTCGTACTCCTCCCACGAGACGTCGTGGACGACGAAGAGCTGGTCTTCCGAGCCGTCCGCGACCGCGAGCGCGCGTTCGGCAGGGGAGGCGAGGAGGGGTGCAGCGGCGGCCATGACAGCGTGCTCCTCCGGGGAGTATCACCGCCGCGCCGCGCGCTGGCAACCGCCGCGCCCCGCGCTCGCGCGGCGGTGGCCCGATTTGAACATGAAGGCGGGAAGGCGAGAAGAAAAGATCAATGATCTTCCTGCCTTCCCGCCTTCATGGGGATCACTCCGGGGCGAATTAGGCCACCGCTCGCGCGGCGCTGCCCCGCTGGACGGTCCCGACGAGCGCCATGCTCTTGCAGAGCGCCCCTCGGGGCGATCCCGGGGGTGCTCCCCTCAGAACACGCGCCCGAGCCCGTCGAGCGCCGCCACCCGGTAGGCCTCGGCCATGGTGGGGTAGTTGAACGTCGTGTTCACGAAATACCGGATCGTGTTGTTCGGCGGAGGCTGCGACATGATCGCCTGTCCGATGTGGATGATCTCCGCGGCGTTCTCGCCGAAACAGTGGATCCCGAGCAGCGCGAGCGTCTCGCGGTGGAAGACGAGCTTCAGCATCCCGACCTGCTGGCCCGTGATCTGCGCGCGGGCGAGCGTCTTGAACGTCGACTTCCCCACCTCGTAAGGCACCTTCTCCGCCGTGAGCTCCCGCTCGGTCTTGCCGAGCGACGAGATCTCCGGCGTCGTGTAGATGCCCGTGGGGATGTCCCGGACCAGCTTCTCGTCGGCCTGGCCGCAGAGGTGGCTGGCCGCGAACCGGCCCTGATCGTAGCTCGCGCTCGCGAGCGCCGGGAAGCCGACGACGTCGCCGACCGCGTAGACGTGCGGCTGGCTCGTCTGGAAGGTCTCGTTGACCTCGATCTGACCGCGCTTGTTTGCCGTGATGCCGAGGCTCTCCAGGCCGAGATCGACCGTGTTGCCCGACCTCCCGTTCGCCCACAGGAACGCCTCGCTCCGGAGCTTCTTTCCGCTCTTCAGCGAGAGCACGACGCCCTCCTTCGTGGCCTCGACCTTCTCGTGCTCCTCGCCGTTCAGGACGCGGATCCCGGTGTCGCAGAAGTGGTACCCGAGCGCGTCGGTGATCTCGTCGTCGAGGAACTCCAGCAGGTGCGCGCGCGTGTTGATCAGGTTCACGGCGATCTGCATGTTGCGCAGCATCGACGCGTACTCGCAGCCGATGACCCCCGCCCCGAAGATCGTGATGCTGCGGGGGGTGTGATCCATGCGCAGCAGCGTGTCGCTGTCGAAGATGCGCGGGTGGCTGAAGTCGATGTCGTCCGGCCGGTACGGGCGCGAGCCGGTCGCGATGACGAAGCTGTCGGCCGTGAAGCGCCGGCGCTGGCCTCCGTCGCTCTCCACCTCGATCGCGTGCGGATCGACGAACCGGGCCTGCCCCGGGATGAGCCGGACGCGGTTCCTGTCGTAGAAGCTCTCGCGCAGATCGACCTGGTCGTCGATCACGCGGTTCGCGTTCGCGAGGAGCTCGGCGAACGGGTACTCCGGAACCACATCCATCCGCTTGTAGATGGGGCTCTGGTTGATCAGGTTCATGTGGTAAATCGCGCGGCGCAGCGCCTTGCTCGGGATCGTCCCCCAGTGGGTGCAGCCCCCGCCGACGCGCGCGTAGCGTTCGATCGCCGCGACCGATTTGCCGTGCTTCGCGGCCGTCATGGCGGCGCCTTCGCCGCCCGGCCCCGTTCCGAGGATGATGAGATCGAAGTGCGGGGTGGTCGCCATCGCGTTCCTTGCCTCCGGGGCGCGCCGCGCGCGCAGGGAGAGGCTACTCGAACTGGAGCGGCTCGTCGTCGCCCCCGACGCCGAGCATGTCCAGGATCTGGCGCACCTCCATCGCCGCCTCGACCTCGGGGCCCGCTTCCAGGAAGCCCTGGAGGTGCTTGCGGGCGAGCGCGCGGTTCCCGTGGGCCGCATAGGCGAGCCCCATCGCGTGCATCGCGTCGCCGTCCTTCGGGAACCGCCGGAGCGCCTCCTTCGCCTGCGCGACCGCCCCGTCGGCGTCGCCGAGGCGCCGGAGCGCGTGCGACAGGGCCACCCGCGCCCCGAGGAAGCTCGGCGCGAGCCGCACGGCAGCGCGGTAGGCGTCGCGCGCCGGCTCGACCTGGCCGAGCTCGTAGAGCGCCTGCCCGAGCAGGTTGTACGCGTACGGGTTCGACGGGGAGGCCTTGATCACGTCGCGTAGCGCGACGAGCGCCTCCTGGATCTGCTCCGTCTGCAGGAGCTCGGCCGCCTCCTCGACCGCCTCCCAGTGGGCGGCGTCCACCGATTCGTCCACCACAGCTCTCAGCACCATGGCCGCAGTTTAACCAGAATCGTCGCGCCGTCCCGGCCCCTTCGTGGTACCCGGCCGGGCCGTGTGGCGCGCGTCCCGGGTCCGGCTGCTCCTGTGGCACGCGAGCGCCGCGATCCCGGTCGTCGGCGCGGCCGCGGCGTTCTACGCGCCCGCGCTCGCCAGGACGCGCGGCGTCTGGCCGGCGCCGCTCGACGACGTCTACATCCACTTCGGCTTCGCCCGCGCCGCGGCCCTGGGCCACCCGCTCTCGTGGATCCCCGGCAACGGCTACTCCTCGGGCGGGACCAGCCTGACGTACCCCCTCGCCCTCGCGCCCGGGTACCTGCTCGGCTTCCGCGGCCCCTGGCTCGGCCTCTTCGCCGCGCTCCTCGCCTGCGCCGCGCTGCTCGACCTGTGCCGCTCGCTCCGGCGGCTCCTCGAGCCGCGCGCCGGGCCCGGCGCCGCCTCTTCCTGCTGGGTCGCCTGGGTCGCGCCGCTCTTCGTCGTGGCCGTGCCGCTGCTCGACTGGAGCTGGTTTTCCGGGATGGAGGTCGCGCTGCTCGGCGCCGTGCTCGGCCGGGCGCTCGTCGCGGTGCGGCGCGTGGAGCTCGCCCCGCCGGCGCGGCGCCCGGCCGAGCAGCTCCGGGTCGGGCTCCTCGCCGCGCTGCTCGTCGCAACGCGGCCCGAGGCCGTCGCGCTGGCGGCGCCGCTCGCCGTCGCCGCCGCCCACGCGGCGGGCTCGCTCGGCGCGGTCGCGTCGCTCGCGCGCGCGTCGCTGCCCGCCGCGCTGCTCCTCGGCGCGCACGCCGCCGCGAACCGCGCGTTCACGGGGGAGTGGGGCGCCGCCGGGGCCGTGCGCAAGCTCATCCTGGCGAACCCGTACGCCACGCCGATCGAGAAGGCGGTGGAGGTGATCAAGAACCTCGCCGCGCTCCGGGTGCAGGCGCTGGAGAGCGCGCTCGGCGGCCCCTCCTGGGCCCTCCTCTTGCCGCTGCTCGGCGCGATCGCGGCGATCGACCGGCGCTCGCGGCGCCTCGCCGTGCCGCTCTTGATCGGCGCTTACGGCTCGCTGCTCCTCGTCGCGCTCAACGCGACGGCGCGCTACCAGAACCTCCGCTACGCCGCCCCGTCGCTCGCGATGCTGCTCGTCGCCGCGGCGCTCGGGGTCGGAGCGCTCGCGCGGCGGGGCCGGCTCGCCGCGGGGGTCGCGGCGGCGCTCGCCTTCGCGGCGCTCGCCGCGCCCTCCCGGGGGTTCGCGCGGCAGATCGACCACTTCGCCCGCGCCTCGGCGAACATCGCCGGGCAGCACGTCGAGGTCGCGCGACGGCTCGGCGCGCGCGCGCCGCGGCCGCGGCGGGTGCTCCTCGGCGACGCGGGGGCGATCCCGTACCTGTCGGGGATCCCCGCGATCGACGGGCTCGGCCTCGGCGGGTACCGGGGGATGCCGTTCGCGCGGGCCTCGGTGCACGGGGTGCCGGCCGTGGTCGAGCTCATCGAGCGGCTCGACGCCGCCGAGCGGCCGGACGTCTTCGCCCTGTACCCGTCCTGGTGGGGCGGGCTCGCGGACGTCTTCGGCAGGCGCGTCGACGCGGTGAAGATCGAGGACAACGTGATGTGCGCCGCCGACGAGAAGGTGATCTACGAGGCGGACTGGTCGGCGCTCGCCCCGCCGGGGGAGCGCCGCGACGGGGTCGTCGACGAGGTGGACATCGCCGATCTCGTCGACGAGCGGGCGCACCGCTACGCCTTCCCGTCGCCGCGCGGCGGCTGGGTCATCGGCGCGGTGTTGCCGGGCGGCGGCGACGGCGGCGACGGCGGTGACGGCGCCGACAGCGCGCCGCGGTTCGACGCGGGCAGGCTCATCCCCGAGGGGCGCGAGCAGTCGTTCGCGATCGGCTCGGTCGCCGCGATCCCCCGGGGATCCGCCGTGCTCGTGCTGCGCACCGACGGGGGCGGCCCGATCGCGCTCGGCGTCGCGGTCGCCGCCGGCGGCGAGGTGCGCGTCGAGGTGCCCGAGCGCCCGGCGGACCGCTGGTCCGAGATCCGGGTGCCGCTGCGCGACGTCGCGCCGGGCGATCGGATCCGGATCCGGTCGCTCCTCGGGACGTTCCGCAGCTTCCATGTCTGGCTGATGCGGCCGTGATCGGCCGGGACGCAGCGCGTCGGGGGGGCGCGGGGGCATCGCGCGACGGATCCATGGTAAGAGCCACCACGTGGTGAGGTGGTTCCGTGCGTCGGCCTTCGCGGCGAGCGCAGGCAGGGAGGTGGCCTCGTTTGCGCGGCAGGCGGTCCTCCTGCCGTACGACACCCTCGCGCCGGTGATCCCCGCCGGGACGTCCGACGGTGACGACGTGGTGATCATCCTGCACGGGCTCTTCGCGTCTGCCGGCGTGCTCCGGCCGTTGCGGACGGCGATCGAGCGCCACGCTGCCACGTCGCGGGCGCCTAGCCGGCGGGGCCCGGCGCGCGCCGGGCCTCCGGCGGGGTCGGTCCACACGGCCACGATGTCGTACGCGCCGGGGCCTGGCGTCGAGGAGCTGTCGGCGCGCCTCGCGGGCCTTGTCTCGGCGTTGCCGGACGGGGCGCGCTTGCACCTCGTCGGCCACAGCATGGGCGGCATCGTGTGCCGCTTCTTCGCGCAGGAGGTCGTCGATCCTCGGATCGTGCAGACCATCTCCATGGCGAGCCCGTTCGGCGGCATCCCGCGCGCCGGGCTGCTCGGCTTCGGGGGCGCGCGCGATCTCGACGCCTCGAGCCCGCTCCTCCGGCGTGTCCTCCTCGGGACGGCGCGGTCGAGCGTCCCGCACCTGTCGATCATCGCGGGCGCCGACACGCTTGTCCGCTCGCCCATCGCGCACGCGCTGCCGGGCGGCGAGGTGCGCGTGATGGAGGCGCGGGGGCACAACACGCTCCTCTTCGACCCCGAGGTGGCGGCGCTCGTCGCGCGGCGAATCGTCGAGCGGCGGGGCGGCGCGCGCTGACCTATCGCCGCTCGGCGCTTCGTGGTAGCTCGCTCGCGTGCGTTCGCCGATCGCCTGTCTCGTCGCCCTCGGGGCCCTGCTAACCCCGCTTGCCTGGTCATCGCCCTCGCGCGCGGACGCCTCCGCGTGGACCTTCGTCGGCGCCGGCGCGGTCGGCTGGAAGCAGGGAGACGGCGATCTCGTCTTCGACGGCGCGCTGTCGCTCGACGTCGGCGTCGGCACAACGCCCGACGCGCCCGTCATCGTGGGCGGCCTGATGCGCGCGACCCCCCTCCTCGACAGCGGCATCGATCTCGCGTTGCTCGCCCGCGTCGCGACGCGCGGCTTCCAGGCCGGCCAGCTTGGCTTCGCCCTCGACGCGGGCGGCTACCATCGATTCTGGGGTGCGGGCTCCACCGGCGTGGCCGGCGCGCTCACGCTCGGGGCGCCGCTCGGCATCAGCCTGTCGCTCCAGGGGAGCTACGGGACGGACGACGCCGTGGCGTTCGGCGCCATCGCGGGCATCGACCTGCTGCGGCTCACCGTGTACCGCCAGTCGCTCCTGCCGGTGTGGCCGAACCCGTTCCCCGCGCAGGAGCGCGGCCGGGACGTCGCCTCGCGCTGAGGGGCGCGCGAGGGCCTCGCTCGCGAGACGGCGGCGAGCCATCGAGCCGGGAGGCGAGCCGTCGAGGACCGGGCGCGCGGCGCACGGCAGGAGCCGGTTGACCGGTGAAGCGGCGCGTGGCTAGCCTGCGGCCAGGGGTCGTCATGGGAGTCGTCGCTGCGCTGGCCGTTCGCCTCCCGGCGTTCGTCCTCGTTGCCGTCCGCGTGATCGGGCGTCACGCGCGGAGGGTTGTCCATAAGAAGGGGGAGGAGGCGCATGGCGCGGACGATCGCCGCCGCCTGCGGTGCCGGCGAGGAGGGGTGAGCCGGCGCCGCCTTCCGTTCGCGCCGTATTCTTCACCTGCCTGTCTCTGGGACAGAGGATCCTTTCAGACAACCTCGCCGCGTCGTGTGGCCTGCGGAGGGCGTTCTCTCGTCCGTTCGACAGGCTCGCGGACGGCCAGCTTCGCAAAAGATGGCTAGGCGCCGCGCTGAAGGCGCCGCCATGCGCCGCCTTCCTCGCCGCCCTCAGCTGCCCTCGATCAGGTGCCGGGCCGAGCGGGAGTGGTCCGTGTATCGAACCCGGGACAATCCCAGGTGTTACTACCACGAGCAGTGTTTCTCGATGACCTGTCCGCCGCCCAATGGAATCCTCTGTGTCTCGCACGAAAGAATACAGGAAGGAGTCTGCGTGTGTCAGGAGAATGGGCTGGGATTGAAGCCATCCGATCTGGTGGATGCAGGTCCGCCCTGAGCCGGGCCCATCACGCTCTCGATCCTGCCTGCGCACAACCTGGGCCCGGAGTGCCTCGAGGGCCAGACGAGATGGCAATGTGCCGTCAAATCTATCCAGTTCTCGCCGCTCTTGCGCTGGCCTTGACCGGGTGTGACACCTCGCGGGAATGGTTCTTTTATCGACACCGGAACAACCCCAGGTGTCTCTATCACCAGCAGTGCTTCTCCATGGGCTGTCCGCCTCCTAATGGGGTCTTCTGTCACTGGCACGAAGAGGAGTACAACGGAATATGCGTGTGTCAACCGGATGGACTGAAGCCGTCGGACCTGGTGGATGCAGGTCCGCCCTGAGCCTACCCCGGCGGATCGGCCCGATGATGCGGCTCCGGCCCCGCCGAGCAGGGCCACCGTCGCCCTCCGGAAGCCCTGTCGGGCGGTCTGGAAGGCCACCTCCTGCGGTCCGGAGGCCAACTCGGCGGGCCTCGAAGGCATGCATGGATCAGTTCATTTCACAAATCCGGCTCCAAACAGGCTGGATAGAGAGTTTAACGTCTCGCCGTGGGCTTCGGACATCCTGGATGGAGAATTTAACTTCACTATCGTGACAATTTTCTTCGACCCATGTGAAAATAACCGCACAAATAGGTCCAATTCCCGGCAAACCCCGGCCTCGATTCTGTCAAGATTCATGGCAGCTTGCCGCTTTCCCAGGCGATGCTCTGTCCGAGGAGGCAGCCCATGCCGAGGAACGACGGGTACACCATCGGGGAGATCGCCGAGGAAGCCGGGGTGAGCGAGCGCACCATTCGCTACTGGTACAAGCGGGACCTCTTCGTGCCGCCGCCGTTCGCCGGACCGGGGACGCGGTACTTGCGCGAGCATCGGCTCCAGATCCTGTCGATCCAGAAGCTCCGCGAGCACGGGCTCAAGCTGCCCGAGATCAAGCGGAAGCTCGCGACGATGTCCCCCGCCGACATGGAAGCGCTGCTCGTGCCGCCGCCCCCTGCGGTCCGGCCTCCGCCGCCCGAGCCGACCTACGCGGCGGAACGCTGGGAGCGTGTCGTGCTGGTGCCCGGCCTGGAGCTCCTCGTGAGCAGCGCGGGCGGGCCGATCCTGCGGCAGATGGCGCAGCAGATCGTGACTCACTTCGGCGGCGCGGCCCCCGGACCGCACCCGCTCTAGAACACCGAACAGGCCGGTGCTCCCCCCCGCCGCGCCGTGTGCCTCTTCAGCCCGCGAACCCCGCGAGCGCCTGCACGAGCCGGTCGAGGTCCGCGCGGCTGTGCCGCTCGGTCACGGCGACGAGGAGCTCGTCCCGCCGCCGGGCGTCGATGCGGCCGAGATCGAGCCCCGCGATGACGCCCTGCTCGGCCAGCGCCCGCGTGAGCTTGCCGGCGTCGCCGCCGCGGACCTTCACGACGAACTCGTGGAACGTCGGCGCCGGCAGCGGCAACGCGTACCCGTCGAGCCGCGCGATCTCCCGCTTGAGGTGCTCCGCCTTCGCGAGGCACTGCCGCGCCGCCTCGACGAAGCCGCGCTTGCCGAGCATGCACATCCGCATCGTGACCGCCGTCGCGCACAGACCGCTGTTCGTGCAGATGTTGCTCGTCGCCCGCTCCCGGCGAATGTGCTGCTCGCGCGTGGCGAGCGTCAGCACGTACCCCCGGGTCCCGTGCTTGTCGACCGTCTCGCCGACCAGCCTGCCGGGCACCTGCTGGAGGTACTTGCGGTCGTTCCTGCACGCGAACAGCCCGACGTTCGGGCCGCCGTACTGCGGCGGCAGCCCGAGGGGCTGGCCCTCCGCCACCGCGATGTCGGCGCCGAGCGCGCCCGGCGACTCGAGCAGCGCGAGCGCGTACGGATCCAGCGTGACCGTGACAAGCAGCGCGCCCTTCTGGTGGCACGCCTCGGCCACCCTCCGGATGTCGCCCACGGCGCCGAAGAAATTCGGATAGCCGACCACCACGCACGCGGTCGTGTCGTCGATCGCCCGCGTCAGCGCGTCGACGTCCGCCGCGCCGTCGCGGCCGACGCCGACGCGGACCAGCGACGCCTTGCCGGTCCCGATGCCGTGCACGTACGTCTCGACCGTGCCGACGTAGTCGGGGTGCACGCCCTCGGACAGGACCGTGCGCTCGCGCCCCGTGAGCCGGCGCGCCATCAGCACGGCCTCCGCGACCGCGCTCGCGCCGTCGTACATCGACGCGTTGGCGACCGGCAGCCCGAGGATCTCGCTCACGATCGTCTGGAACTCGAAGATCACCTGGAGCGTGCCCTGGGAGACCTCGGGCTGGTACGGCGTGTAGGCGGTGTAGAACTCGCTGCGGAGCAGCAGCTGATCGGCGGCCGGCGGGAAGTGGTGCTCGTAGGCACCGGCGCCCAGGAACGAGAGCATGCGTCCGGCGCGGTTCTTCTGCGCGAGCTCCTCGAGGTGCCTCATGAGCGAGGCCTCATCGAGGGCGGGATCCATCGAGAGCGGGCGCGTGAGGCGCGCCTCCTTCGGGATCGCGCTGTAGAGCTCCTCGAGCGACGACAGGCCGACGGCCTGCAGCATCTCGGTGATTTCCTCGGGCGTGTGGGGCAGGTAGCGCATGGTGTCGTGCAGCGGGAAGGGTGTTCGGGAGGGGGCTCGGCGCTCAGTGCGCCGCGGTCTTCAGGAGCTCGGCGTAGGCGGCGGGGTCCATGAGCGCGCCGAGCTCGCCCGGGTCCGAGGGCGCGACCTCGATCATCCACGCCTTGCCGTAGCAGTCCTCGTTCACGAGCTCGGGGCGGCTCTCGAGGTCGCCGTTCACGCGCGTGACCTTGCCGCTCACGGGCGCGAACAGGTCGCTCAGCGTCTTGACGCTCTCGATCGTGCCGAAGGCCGTGCCCGCGGTGATCGTGTCGCCCGGCTTCACGTCGAGGTTGACCAACGTGATGTCGCCGAGCTGATCGACCGCGAAGGCGGTGATCCCGACGACGACGCGGTCGTCCTCCTGCTTGGTCCACTCGTGGTCCTTCGTGTACCGCCGGTCCGTTCGCACATCATCGCTCGCCATGTGACTTCTTCTCCCTTTGCCTTACCAACCTGGATCTCTGGTCGTCTCGGCGCGGCCGCTCGGTCAACGCGCCGCACGCGCCACGCGCCCGCGCAGCCGCGCGTCAGGCCCGCTTGTAGAATGGAGTCTTGACCACGACCGCCTCGACCGTGCGCCCGCGGCAGTCGACCTGGAACGCGGTCCCCACCTTGGCCATCGACACCGGCAGGTAGCCGAGCCCGACGTTCTTGCCGATGGTCGGCCCCGGGCTGCCGCTCGTGCAGACGCCGACCTTCGCGCCGCCGGCGTCGAGCAGCGGATAGCCGTGGCGCGCGATGCCGCGCCCCACCATCTCGAAGCCGATCAGCTTGCGCGCGGGCCCCTCCTCCTTGATGCGCTGGAGCGCGGCGCGCCCGACGAAGTCGCCCTTGTCGAGCTTCACCACCCAGCCGAGGGCCGCCTCGATCGGGTTCGTCGTCTCGTCGATGTCGTTGCCGTACAGCGACAGGCGCGCCTCCAGGCGGAGCGTGTCGCGCGCGCCGAGGCCCGTCGCCTCGAGGCCGAGCGGGCCGCCGAGCTCGACGAGCGCGCGCCAGAGCCGCTGCGCGTCGGACAGGGAGCAGAAGATCTCGATGCCGTCCTCGCCGGTGTAGCCGGTGCGGGCCACGGTGCAGCGGACGTTGGCGAGCGTCGCGTCGCGGAAGTGGAACGGCGGCAGCTCGCGCAGCGCCGGGCCGTCGCCGCCCGCGAGCGCGACGATGTCGAGCGCCTTCGGCCCCTGGAGCGCCATCATCGCCGTGCGGTCCGACGCGTCCTCGAAGCTGCAATGGCCCTGCGCCGCGCTCCGGAAGTGGGCCGCGATCTTGTCGCGGTTCGACGCGTTGCAGACGATGAGCCACTGCCGCGCGTCGATCCGGTAAACGATGAGATCGTCGAGGATCGTGCCGGCCTCGTTGCACGCGCACGTGTAGAGCGCCTGGCCGTCCTCCAGCTTCTTGACGTCGTTCGTGACGAGGTAGTCGACCACCTGCCCGGCGTGCTCGCCGCTCAGGATCATCTCGCCCATGTGCGAGACGTCGAAGAGCCCGGCGGCGGTGCGCACCGCCCGGTGCTCCTCGGTCACGCCCTTGTACTGGACCGGCATCTCCCAGCCGGCGAACGGGACCATGCGGCCGCCGAGCTTGATGTGCTCGTCGTAGAGCGGGGTCCTGCGGAGCGGAGCGGTGGGGAGCGGCTTGGTCGACACGGGCGCGATCTACTTCGAAAGGTCGGGGATGTCGACCGGCGCGGCGGCCCCCCGCGGCGCGCCATGTCGAGGCCGCCGCCGCCGACGCCGCGCCGGTGCCGCGCTCACTCGAGGCGGGTGGGATCGAGCACCTTGCCGTCCGGCGTGAGCCCGTTGCGACGCCAGCGCTCCTCGACGGACAGCCCCCGCTCCGCAGGCGGTCGGGTCTCGTCGCGGACGACGAGCTCCGAGACGTGCGCGCGCGAGACGACCTCGATGCGGATCATCCGGTGTGGCGCGCTCTTCACGGTCGCGCGCGAGAAGATCGTCTTCGCCGGCCCGGTCTCGACGTTGCCGGCGAGCACGCGGGTGCGCACGTAATTGGCCACCCGCTCGGCCGGGATTTCCCCGACCGCGAAGACGGCATCGGAGAAGCGCGCGCGCACCTTCATGCGCCGCGGGATGGGCAGGCCGAACGCCTGCTCGACGCCCTCGGCGAGCTCGCCCGGCAGCGCCTTGTCGACCGGCGGCCTCGGCGCCGCGGCCTCGCTCGGCGGCGGCGCCGGCGCCGGCGCGCCCGCGTCGCTGCGGCAGCCGAGCGCGGCCGACGCGCACGCGAACACGGCGGCGAGCGCCACGGCGGCGCGCGACAGGACGCCGCGCTTCATTCGACGAGGGTCGCCCACGAGTCGATCTTAACGACCTTGCGCGGCGGCTGCAGCGTCCTCGTGCTCGTGCGCGTCTCGCCCCCCTGGGCGTCCTCCTGGCCCGCGGCGCCGGTGTGGAACACGAGCTGGAACTCGGGCGGGCTGGACTGCCGGCTGATCTTCTGCACGCCGAAGTACGGATCGTTGTACTCCTCCGTGTCCACGCAGGTCGGCTTCTGGGTCACGGCGACGCCGAAGACGACCGTGCCCGGATCCTGAAGCTCTTCGCGTTCGAGAGGCGCGAGCGGATCGAGCGGATCGACGAGGCAGGGGTTCGGGGTTCCCTCCACCTCGGTGTCGAGCAGGTAGTCGACGCCCCAGATCGAGCCGCGCCCGTCCGCGCACGCGTAGGTCCCGGGCGCCACGGGCGTGAACGTCGCGAAGTATGCGCAGCCGTTGAAGAGGGAGATGGGCCCGGTCACGCGCTTGCCGTTCGTGAAGGGCACGACCCAGTTCTCGGTGAAGCGCAGGGTCGTGTTGTGCGGCTTCTCGGTGATCGACCAGACCCGCGTCTCGATGCCGCCGCCCGCCGTGAACGCCTCCTGATCGCCGGTGGAGAACAGGATGACCGTGTTGCCGAGCGGATCGGTGGTCACGACCGGCGTCGTCTCGATCGGCTGGCTGCTCGCCGCGGCGTCGCCCGCGATCGAGTACGCGTCCCAGGCGAGGGACACGTTCCACTGCGCCGGGTTCGTGCTCGACAGGCTGACGCGCCAGAGCGTCCCGTCGGCGTCCCCGACGTAGATGCGCTCGGCGACCTCGCCGACCCCCGCAGGGAACGGCACGGGGATGCCGGTGATCGGCGAGTCGAAGTCGACAACCCGGATCAGCGACGAGTCCAAGGTCGGCGCCTCGGCGGTGTGGCCCCGGAACGTGCGGATCACCTCGCCGGTGTCGAGCCGGACGATCGTGAGCGAGCGCGCCGGGCCAACGGGGTTGCCGCTGCCCGCGCCGCCCCAGCACCGGACCGAGTCGCGGACCGCCAGGTTGCCGGTCGGATAGAAGAGCGGGTACGTCGCGCTCTGCCGGGGGCACGCGGGCTGGCTCGTGTCGAGCGGGGCGGAGCCGCCGGGCAGGATGGCGACCGCGATCTCCCGGATCACGCCCTCGGATTCCATCTCGACCATGCCGATGGCCGGCGTCGGGGTCGTCTCGCCGAACAGCGCGTTGCCGGCGCGGTCGGTGGAGAGCTGCCAGAGGAACCGCGGCGCGTGGGGGTTCGTCACGTCGAGCGCGTAGTAGAAGCCGCCGCCGAGGCCGCCGCCGGCGAGCAGCACCGTGCTCCACGTCGCGCTGGCGCCGCTGATCTGCGTCGGCGTGCGCTCGAAGACGACGTTCTTCACGACGGGCGCGCCGTCGAGCAGGATCGATTGCTGGTTGAACGTCTGGAGGAGCCGGGGCAGGACGTAGGGCGGCAGGAAGGACCAGAGCTCGTTGTTCTGGACCCGGTCCACCTTGAGCGAGTCGATCGCGGTCGCCGCCGTCACCTGGAAGGCGTGCAGCTGCCCGTCGGTCGTGGCGGTGTAGAGCACGAGCGGCCGGTTCGCCTGGGCGGGCTGCTCCGCGAAGAGCCTGTACGAATCGTCGGGGATGTAGTCGCGCGGCGGCCCCACGACGACCGGGGTGGAGTGGTAGATGCTGCCGAGCTCGTGGCCATCGCGGGAGGCGACGTTCGCGGGCATCGCCTCGCCGATCTCCCACTCGATGAGGCGCTCGGCGCAGCTCTCGGCGGTGTTCTCCAGCAGCCCGCCCGAGCACTGCGGGGGGACGGCGACGCTGGGATCGAGGTTGAGCGCGCGCGGCGCGTTGCGGAGCTCGCCCGCGAACGTCCCCGCGATCGCCGGTGCGCCGCCGCCGGTCTCCGTGCCCGTGTAGTCGCTGAGCCCGTCCTCGTTGGCGGCCGCGGCGCGGATGCTCCGCTGCGACCAGATTTCCTGCGTGGTGGGGTCGAGGTCGCCGATCACGCTGAAGAACCTCCGCGGCCGATCGTTCGAGCTGAGGTTGGCCGCGAAGTCGTCGCCCTTGCTGGGGTCGAAGTCCTCCAGCTGCGTCGTCATCACGCCGTTCACCGACTCGCAGACGAAGCGCTTGCGCTCGAGGTTGCCGCTCCAGAGCGAGCCGTCCGGCGGCGGGCTGAACGAGGCGCCGAACTGGTAGGCGACCCCCGCGGCATCGCTGCCGTTGTCCGCGGTCGTGGCCGCCGTGGCGAAGACGGGGAGGGTGCGGCTCGTCGAGTTCGCGGCGATGCGCGCGAAGATCTGCGACATCACGGCGGACAGCTCGTTGGCGTCGTCCGGGAAGTAGCCGCGATCGGTCCCGCCCTCGATGGCGATGCGCGAGAGCGTGCAGCACGCCTTGAGCGCGCCGGTCGCATTGTCGCAGAGGCCGCCGGTCTGGAAATCGGACGAGGAGATCGCCGAGCAGTCGGTGCCCGCCTCCGTGGAGAGGCCGAACCCGACGGTATAGGTCGGCACGCGCCGGTTCGGGTTCACGTGGGTGTTGAGCGCGTGCGCGATGACGTGCGGCTCCTCGTAGGGGCAGCCCGTCCCTTCCGGGCCGGGGCCCGGGCCCGAAGCGCAGGTCGGGCGCAGATCGAGGTTCGGCTCGCCGTCGGAGATGAGCACGACCGAGGTCTTGCGGCAGCCGCCGCTGATGTACGGATCGTCGCGCGGCCCGAGCGGCTGGCCTTCCCAGATCGAGGTCTCGTTGAGGACGTAGTCGCGCGCGTCGGACAGCATCCCCGCGAGCGGCGTGGCGCCGTACGGGCGCGTCGCGATGAGCGCGTTCTGGATGCGATCGTTCCGCGTGCGCACCTCGGTGATGTCGGCGGTGTAGGTCGGGAAGGGGATGAGCGGCCCCTCCCAGAGCGGCGCGGCCGGGTTCCTGGCGCCGACCTCGACGTCCTCGACGGCGCAGTCGGGCGGGTTGCCCCGCGCCGGGTAGCCTGCGCCGCTCTCGAACCCGAGGAAGTAGCTCCACATCCCCCGCATGCCGGTCGCGGCGTTGGGCACGCCGCCGGCGAGCCCGGTGCCCGCGTCGGGGAGCGTGTCGAACGTCATGAGCGAGAACCGGATCCGGTCCCGGTAAACGTCCAGCAGGCCGGGCCCCTGCGCGGGCCACGCGCAGGCCTGGGCCGCATCGTCGTACCTGTGCCATCCCACGCTGCCGTAGGTCGACCCGGGCCCGGGCGTGCAGCCGTTGGAGAGCAGGCGATGGAAGGGGATATAGTAGTTCGCGTCGTACGGCGGCTCCGAGTCGATGCTGAACTCGTCGATGAACTCGGACTGGGTGCGGGGCTGCGCGTAGCACGAGAAGTCCTGGATCGGGCCGGTGAGCGACTCGACGAGCTTCGTCCAGCGGCTCTTCAGGTCCTCCGAGGCGGGGGGCGTGAGCGGGTTGCAGTCCGGCTCTCCGCCCGCCACCGTCTTCTCCATCGAGCCCGACGTGTCGACGAGCAAGAGGACGTTCGGCAGCGGTGGCTCGACATCGACGGCCTGCGCGCGCGCGCGTGCGGCGAGGAGGCTGACCGTCGCCGCGGAGCCCATCGTGACAAGGACCTTCGTCAGGTTTCGCATCGTGAGCTCCCGTTCGTCACTTCGAGCAGAGGACATCGGCAACGACGGACATGGATTCCTGGCTGCCCTCGGCGGCCAGGGCCAGGGCCGCGTTACCGGGCCAGGCGATGAGCCGCGCGTTCATGGTGACCGTGCAGTAATCGGCGTTCACGGCGTTCTGGCCACCCTGATCGCTGCCGGCGCGATTCCCTATCGCGGGCTTGATCTTGTCGGTGATCTCCACCTTGGCGATCCACTGGACGGCGGCGCGACCGAGGCTCCCCGGTGAATTGGGCGCGGGCAGCTCCACGAGGTCTTCCGCCGCGTTGAAGGTGTGCGGCAGGAGCGACCAGCATTGGTCGGTGATGACCGAGCAGGTGGCCGAGCTGGGCATCCCGTCCAGGCCGCCTTGTCGCTCGATCTCGGCGATCGCGAGCAGCATCGCATATTCGGCGAGGTAATGCGTCTGCGTCATCCGGCGCTCATGGCCGCTGGCGATGGTCGACAGCGTGGCGGCGTGGGCCGCGAACAGTCCGATGGCGGTGAGCATCGTGATGACCAGCACGACGATGAACACGGCGGCGCCCCGCTCGCGGGAGCGCCTTCGGGACCGGGCGATGCTTGCGCTTACCATGGGACGTAGGCCTGGTTCGGGAGGGCGATGTCGGCGTAGAGCGTGCGCATCCGGGCGAACACCGGCGGGGCTCCAGCAGGCACCGTGCTCGACAGACTGTCGACGCCGGCGACGATGCCAGGGATCAGGAATCTGCGCCTGCGGCCGTCGGGGCCCCCGGGGAGGTCGACGTCGCGATCGGGCGCCCGGGTGCGGGTCGAGAGCCGGACCTGGACCGACCGCACGCGCTGCGGCCGCCTGCCCACCAACGTGTGGTCCTCGGCGGCGATTTCGTACACGTTCGCGTTGTCGGTCGCGGTGATCGGAAACCGCTGGATGGTAGGATTTGTCACGCCCGGAGCACCGCCCTCTACCGCGGTGGAGATCCCGAACTTGAGATCGACGGCGTACTCGGCGATGAGCTCGAGCGTCCCCGAAATCGGCTGATCTTCATCGTCCAGCTCGACCCGTACGAGCTCGGTGCGGCCGTTGTCGCCGGTCTGCGCCGGCGCGATGGGCGCCACGAGAGGGGCGTATGGCGTCGCTGCGGTGCGGAGGCTCCGGATCTCGTAGCGGACGCGGTTGACGACGTTCACCCATCCACCGTCGCCTGTGTTGCCGCCGGGGGTCACGCCGCACCGAGCGAGCCCCGCCAGCCTCGGCAGGCCGGGAGCCAACTTGAGGGTGATGGCGATGAGGGTGGGCGGAGCGCCCTGCACGTTGGCGCTCGCGATCACCCCATACTGGAACTGGGTCTGACCTCGGACCATGACGCGCAGGATGCGGTTGGGGGCGAAGATCTGGAGCAGACCCTCCCCGCTGCCGCTCGCTCGCGCGAGCGTGCGTTGCACGGCGGCGCTGTTCGGATTGAGCTCGACGATCAGGTTGCCGCTGGCGTCGCTGATATTCCTGAACTCGAAGAGCTCGGTGCTGCTCAAGCTGCCGCCGATGACGATGGAGTCCGGCCACATGTCGTTGGCCACGCTCTGGCCGAGATCCGTCGGGTTGAGGACCGTCGACCCTTGACGCAGGATCGAGATGCCCGCGAGGCGCGTCAGACCGAGCGGCGCGGCCGGGACCTGGCAGACCTCCGGATCGACGAGGATGTTGGGCGTCGAGAGGTACGCGGCGCGCTGCAGGTCCGCGGCGAGCCGGTTCAGCCCGATCGTCGCCGCGAGGTGCGAGGCGGAGGCCCTCGTCTCGTTCTGGAAGAAGCGCGTCGCGTTCTTCGAGAGCAGGAAGGCCGCCAGCGACACGACAAGGCCGGCGGCCATCGCCACGATCAGCTCCACGAGCGTGAAGCCTCGCTGTCCTGAAGCGCGCGCCCGCGCGGGGGAGAGGCGGCGGCTCGTCGTCATCGTCGGTCCTCGCTCGTGTTCCGGAGAATGCCGGTCGTCAGGTACACCGCGCCGAAGCGCTCCGGATTCTGATCGACGTTGACCGGGTCGATCGCGCAGTTGATCGGGTCTCCATTGCGCTCCCAGATGACGCGGATCTCGGCGCGGATGAGGCTGTCCCAGATCCGCGTCCCCGTCGCGGGGTCGTTGAACTGGCGGAGGCGGACGTGCGTGCAGAACGCGGGCTGCGACGTGGTGTCGCCCGCCAAGATGTCGGTCCCGAACACGTCGGCGCTCGGCGCCGCCCCGAGCGCGATGTCCGGCGGGGGCGTCACCTTCGCCGGGAACGGGGAGGCGTTGATCAGCCGGAGCCAGTCGGTGTCGCCGTCAAGGTCGGGGACCCGCATGGGTTCGTTCCACTGGAGCGCGTCCACCCGCAACCGCTCAGCCCAGGTCATGGCGATGTTGTTGGCGATCACGAGGTTGCGCGCGTTCGTGTTGCTGATGAGCGTCGCCTTCTGCAGCGCGAGCACCCCGGTGGCGCCGATCGCGAGCACGCCGAGCGCCGCCATGACCTCGATGAGCGTGTAGCCGCCGCTCGCCGCCCGCCTCGCGCGCGCCGCGCTCACAGGCCGAGCCTCGCGACGCCGTTCGGCGGGACGAAGACCGAGCGCAGGAGGCCGGTCCCGCTGTTGGTCACGTTCACCCGGAGCGCGCCGAGCAGCGGCACGAACTGCGCGCCGAAGTTGTAGCGCACGTACGTCCGCCCCCGCGGCGTGAAGCAGACGTCGGCGTCCGCTTGCACGACGCCGGCGGGAGCGGTGGGATCGCGGAGCTCCACCGCGGCCAGCTCGATGCCCGTGGTGCCGAACGTCGTGACGGGGGCGGTCGTCGTCGGATCCATCCAGTTGGCGACGCTGAGGCAGCTCTGCGAGATCAGCGCGCCGGCGGCGGTGCCCTGGACCTGCGCCTGCCGCACCTGGAAGTTCCCCGTGGAGGCCGTCCACCGCACGAGCACCGCCGTCCCGCGCCCGATCGCCTGGTAGCGGGCGAGCCGGTAGATGCCGCTGATCTCCATCGCGGTGCGGTTCACGCGGCGATCGCGCATGCCGTTCACGAAGCTCGGCGACGCGGCGGCCGCCAGGATGCCGATGAGGACGACCACCGCGAGCAGCTCCGGCAGGGTGAAGCCACGCGCATCGCGACGGCGCCGCGCGCGCGCTCGCGGCGACGAAGCCCGCGCTCGATCGGGATCACGAAGGGGAGGTCGCGAATAGGAGAAAGGACGCACCAGATGCCCGGGAAAGGCAAGCCGCATGCCTTTGGCGGTGCGCGCTAAACCATGGAATTGCAAGGTGAATCTCTCAAAGCGGTCCGGGGCGGGCGCTAACGATTGCGGCGCTATGAAAAAAGGTGCAAGGCGAACGGGCCATGCGATTCCCGCCGGAAAGGTGTTCATCGAGCGTCCCGTCCACCCACAGCGCGCCTGTCGCGTGCCGCGCCAGGCCCCGGCGCTTCCGCGCGGGGAGGTGCGCGCTGCTCGCGGGCGCGCTCGCCGCCGCGCTGTCTGCGGGCTGCAGCAAGAAGGAGGAGCCCATGGGCGCACCTCCGCCTCCGCCGCCGGCCGCCAAGCCGGCGGCGTGCGCCGGGGGAGGCGGGACGATCGGCGACGCGGCGAGCGCGCCGTTCTTCCCGCGCATGACGGGCGGGTTCTGCCTCGACCCGAACGGCGCCGAGAAGACGTTCGGCGAATCGGCGACTCTGCCGCTCGACAGCATCTGCGACATGTTCGACGGGGAGTGCGAGATCTACAAGGGATTCGGCGTGCGGCGGGTGGTCGAGGCGCGGTATGTGAGCGGCGCCGGGGGCTCGGCGACCGTCGATGTGCACCTCTCGAAGTTCGGGTCCACCGAGGGCGCCTACGGGATGTTCACGAAGCGCATCGTGGGCGACGGCGACCCCGCCGACGAGGCGACGCCGCGCCAGATCGACGGCGGCGGCGCGGCCGCGATGGGGGTCGGGAACTCGTACCTCTGGCGCGGGCAGTACCTGGCCGAGATCACGTACAACGACGAGGCGCTGGCCGAGGCGGCGCTCAAGTCGTCGAGCGAGAAGGTCCTGCCCGGGCTCGTGAAGGAGATGGGCTCGAAGCTGCCCGGCGAGCCGTCGCTGCCGCCGGCGGCGGCGGCGCTCCCCAAGGACAACATGATCCCGCTCGGGATCCGCTACGAGACCAAGGACGTGCTCGGGATCGGCGGCGCGGGGCCCGGCGCGTTCGGCTACTACACGGAGGTCGACAAGCGCTACCGGGTGGTCGCGATCGTGCGCGACGACGTCGATCAGGCCAAGGACGTGCTGTCGACGCTGGCGAAGCTGCCGGGCGCCGCCCGGGAGAAGGGCATCGGCGACGGCTCGGTGCGCCTCATGCACAAGGAAGGCGAGGGCCCCGCCACCGAGTGGATCTTCGCCCGCGCCGACAAGACCGTCTACGGGGTCGGCGACGAGGCCCGCGTGCTCCGCAGCGGCATGACGGCCGACGAGCACGCCAAGCTGACGCTGCCCAAGGAAGAGAAGTCGGCGAGGCTGAAGAAGTTCGTCACCGCGCCGGCGCGCTGAGCGCCGCGGCGCGGTTGGAGAACAGAGCGCCCCGGGGGCCTGCGGCGCTATCGGCGCCGCGAGCCGGGGCGCCGCGCGCTCACTGCGTGCGGAGGATGACGTGGAAGCCGAACGGCGTCTCGACGAGCTCGCTCACCTGGCCGACCTTGATCTTCTCGAGGCCCACCTGGAACTCCGGGACCATCGCGCCCTTCGGGAACTTGCCGAGGTCGCCGCCGCGCTTGTCGGCGCCCGGCTCGTCCGAGTACTCCTTCACGATGTCCGTGAACTTGCTCGGGTCGGCCTTGGCCTTCGTCATGGCCTCGGTCGCGCGGGCCTTCGCCTCGTCCTTCGTGCGCGTGACGGTCGGGGGCGCGCGGCGGCTCCCCGTGTACATCACGAGCAGGTGCTTCGCGCCGAACATCTCCCGGGGCGCCTGCGCTGACTGCGCCGGGCGGGGCTGCGCCTGCGCGGGCGCGGGCGAGGGAGACGCGGCGACCGCGTGCGCGTGATCGTCCGGCTCCGGGGCGACAGGAGCCGCTAGGCGAGCGAGCGGCGTCTTGTTGAACATGCCGAAGAAGCCGAGGAGCCCGATCAGCACGAGCGCGCTGAGCACCGCGTGCGGCGCCCACCAGGACGGATCTTCCGCGACGACGCCGTCGTCCTCCGCGTCGTCGTCGTCGTCGTGAGCGTGGCCGCGACCGCGGACCGCGGTGGCCTTCGTTTCTTCCTCCTCCCCGTCGTCGTTGCTTTCGTCGGTCGACTCGTCCTCGTCGAGGTCCTCGTCGTCCTTGGCCCTGTCCTTCTCGGTCGTCTTGCTCATATCGCTTCCCTGATCCGGGCCTCGCCACTTAGCACGCGGCCGCGCCGGCCGTCAGCCGATCTCCGCCCACGCGCTCGTGAGCACGGGATCAGGGCGATCCTTGACGGCGGTGACCACCGCGACCTTGCCGCCGTCGAGCGCGTAGCCCCGCGTGATGAGGGTGTCGCCGGGCCACACCGGCTTGCGGAACTGCGCGCCGTAGGCCCGCAGCCGGCTCGCATCGCCGCCCGCCGCCTTCTGGATGATCGCGCGCGCCGCGAAGCCGTACGTGCAGAGGCCGTGCAGGATGGGGCCCTGCGTGAAGCCCGCCTTTGCCGCGACCTCCGGGTCGGCGTGGAGCGGGTTCTCGTCGCCCGAGAGCCGGTACAGCAGCGCTTGTTCGGGCGCGGTCGCCTGCTCGACCACCCAGTCGGGCTCGCGGTCCTTCGGCACCGGGGCCGGAGGCTCGCTGTGCGGCGGGCGCGGCCCGCCGAAGCCGCCGACGCCGCGGGCGATGATCGACCACACCGTGTCGAAGAGCGGCTCATCGTCGAGCGTCGTCTTCGTCGCGACGATCAGCTGCGCGAACTTCTTGAGATCGTAGATGGCCGTCAGGGTGGCGGTCGTGAGCAGCGTTCCGCTGGTCGGGAGCGGCCGGTGCACGCGGAGCGTCTGACCGCCGTGGACGATGAGCGGCAGCTCGGCCCCGGCCACCTCGAGCGCCTCGAACACGGCGTTCTGCGTGGGGATGACGCCGAACGTGGGGTAGACCTTCATGCCTCCCGGCGCGCCCTCGTAGAGGTACTCGAGCTCCTCGCGCCGGGCGCCGATGCCGAGCGCATACGTGGCCAGGGTCTTCCAGTTGACGGTGAAGGCGCTGGGCTGGGTCGTGTGGCCGACCTTCGAGAGATTCAGCGGCATCGGGGGCTCCTCGCTGGATGAGAACGGCCGAGGAGGCGTACAGACCTGGCGATGTCGCGTCAACTGCCGGCCGCCGGGCGATCACGGGCATGCCCGCCGGGTGATCGCGCGGGCAGCGGGATCAGAGCGCCACGCGGTACGCGATGAGGACTCCGATGTTGAACATGTCGACGCGCTCGGAGAGCGAGGCGCGATCGCCGGTCGGCGAGACCTTGCGCTGCTCCGGGAGGAACCAGCTCGAGTAGCGGAGGTGGCTCCCGACGCTCCAGTTCTCGGCGAAGGCCCAGTCGCCGCCGATCGCGAGCCCCGCGGCGACCCCTTCGGTGCCGATCGTCGCCGCCCTCGGGCCGACGTAGGCCGTGTCCGAGTAGGGGTTGCGATCGGCCTCGACCGACCAGGAGTCGTTGACGACGACGCCGCCGAGCGTCGCGCCGACCCACCACTCCGTCTTGAGCGTGCGGAGGGCGTAGTAACGGAACACCCCATCGAGCATGAAGTAGCGGCGCGAGTGATCGCGCTCGAGGCTGCGCGCGCCGCGCGCGGCGTCGGTGCTCAGCGTCGCCGCCCAGAAGATGCCCGCGCCGAAGCCGATGTCGCCCCAGCGGAAGAGATTGTGGATGCCGAAGGAGACGCTCGTCTCGCCCTGCTCGCACGTGTCGGGGAACAGCGAGACCGGGCAGACGTCGGCGCCGGGGAGCGTCATCACGCCGCCGCTCACCTCCACCATGGTGTAGGGGCGATCTCGCTCGCGCGCGGCGGCGGCGCGGCGGGCGGCCCTGCTCTCGTCGGCGCGCCCCGGGGCCGCGAGCAGGAGCAGGGCGAGCGCGGCGCCGCACGCTGCGCCCGCGGCGCCGCGCTTCGGTCGGGCGCTCTCTCGGCGCGGCGGTGCCGCTCGGTCGCCCTCCCCAGCGCGGACGTGGGTGGGCGCTCGCGATGTCGGGTACCAACCGCCTGGATTCACCTTCATTGAATTATAGCCAAGGACCTGTGGACGAGGGGAGCGGCGACGTGGCGTCCGTGGGCAGCGGCGGCGGCGAGGGGGGCAAGACCGGCGCGGGCGTGTCGCTGGCCGGCGGCGAGGCGGCGCCTGTTTTGGCGGGCGCGCCTGAGCCCCTCGGCGCCGGCGGCGGGGCCGGCGCGCCCCGGGGACCCGGCGCCGGCGGCTGGCCGGGGGGCGCGCCGCGGTCCTCGGCCGGCGGGGGCCGGCGCGGCGGCGGCCTGCGGTCGGGGCCTGCGGTCGGGCGCCCGGTGCTCTGCGGGGCGACCTGGGGGGTCGGCTCTGGGGTGGCGGCCGGCGGGCGGTCCGTGAGCTCGGCGACGAGGTGCTGGGCCGTGGTGAGCTCCGGATGCAGCTCGATCGCGAGCCTGGCCAGGCGGATGGCGCCGGCCCTGTCCCCGGCGTACTTCCGCCCGAGGGCGTCGGCGACGATGCGCTCGGACGACTCGCGGCGGAGCTCGACGAGCCGCGCGTCCCTGGGCCACCGCGCGAGCGCCTGCGAGACGATGTCCCTCACGTTCTCGCCGGGCGGGGTGTCCCACGCGTGCCTGCCCATGCAGTCGCGCGCGCGCTCGACGTGTCCTTCCAGGGAGTCGCGCGCGGCCGGCCCCCCGAAGGCGCCGAGGTGCCGCCCGCCGAGGAACGCGACGAACCCCACCGCGCCGGCGCACGCGAGGAGAGCGGTGGCGCGGGCGATCATCGCGCGGCGGGGGAGCGGCGGCGCCGCGGACGCGACGCCCTGCATGGTCGACGGGGCGGGCGCGGAGTCGCGCAGGGGGTCGATGCCGAGGCCGACCGGCGTCCGCGCGGGCTCGTCCGCCGCGCTGCTGAAGTCCGCCGCGCTGCTGAAGGAGGAGCGCTCGACGCCGCTCGATCGGGGCGACGAGGCGCGGTCCGCGTCGCTCACGGAGGAGAGCTCGACGCCGCTCGATCGGGGCGACGAGGACCGCTCTGCGTCGCTCACGGAGGATCGATCCTCCGCGTGGCGAGGCGACGGAGGGTCTCCGTAGAGCGCTGCCGCGCTCCCCGGGAGGAGCGGATCGAGGTCGCTGACGTGGGCGCTCTCCAGCGTGGGCGCGGCGATGCCTCCGATCTGGGCGGCGAGGGCGGGGGAGAGGTCGAGCGACTTGGTGCGCGACTTCGAGGCCAGCTTCATGACCGCGCTGGCGCGCAGGAGCCCCGGCTGGGCGGCGATCTCGTCGGGGTCGAGGCCGCTCGCGCGCACGGCGAGGGCGAGGTCGCGGCCCAGGGCGCGCGCGTCGGGGGCGCGCTCCGATGGCTTCTTGGCGAGGTTCTGCATCACGAGCTGCGCGATGGGCGCGGGCACGTAGCTCGAGCGCGCGATGCTGCGCAGATCCGCCGGCGGGGCGTGCGTGTGCTGGACGAGCAGCGCGACGGGGGAGTCGCCCTCGAACGGGGCGCGCCCGGCGAGGCACTGGTAGAGCATCGTCGCGATGGAGTAGACGTCCGCCGGCGGGCCGACCCGCTGCCCCTCGGCGCCTTCGGGCGAGATGTACTTGGCGGTGCCGAAGATGAGCCCGGCCTGGGTGGTCATCGCCTTGTCGGCCCAGTCGAGGCGGGCGATGCCGAAGTCGAGCACCTTCACGTAATCCGGGTCCTCGCCGCGGCGGACGAGCATGATGTTCTCGGGCTTGAGATCCCGGTGGACGATGCCCTGCGCGTGCGCCTCGCCGACCGCGTCGCAGACCTGGAGGATGATGTGGAGCGCCCTCGGGAGCGGGAGCGCCTCGCTCTCGCCCGCGGTCCCGGCGGCGGCGAGCGCGGAGAGCAGCGAGAGGCCGTCGAGGTGCTCCATGACGAGGTAGAGCTCGCCGCCGATCCGGGCGTCGGTCGTGGCGGGGATGCTCCCGGTCATGAGCACCTGGACGACGTTCGGGTGGACGAGCCGGCTCGCGATCTTGGCCTCGCAGTGGAAGCGGCTCACGAGCTCGGCGTTGCTGCTGAGCTCGCGGTGGAGGACCTTCACGGCCACGTCGCGCTCGATCCCTGCCTGGAAGGCGCGGTAGACGCGGCCCATCGAGCCGATGCCGATGAGGTGGCGGATCTGGATCTGCCCGCCGAGCGTGAGGCTCACGTAGGGGTCGCGCTCGGCGGCGCTGAACGAGGCGCTCTTGCGCGAGCTCGCGAGCGGGGTGCCGTCGAGCGGGCAATAGAGCACGCCCGCGTCGTAGCGTTCACCGCACGAGGGGCAGCTCTTCGCGGGGGACGGCTTCATCGACCGCGCTGATCCTAGCACCGCTCCCGCCATAAATTCTCGCACGGAGCGGCGTTTTGGCGCGTCGCGCCGCCCGGGGGCGCTCGGGCGTGGACCGACCGGCGCCTTGCGATTACGGTCGCGGCGTGAGCGGTTCCAAGGCGGGCGCGGCAAGGGCGCGCAGCGGCAAAGGGCGCGGCAACGCGGGCGCCACCCCTGCGCCCGCCGCCCGCCAGGGCGCCGCCTCGGCCCGCGACGCCGCCTCGCGGGCCGCCGACGCCGCCTCGCCGGTCCGCGAGGCGGCGGCCGACGCGGGGCCGCGGGAGGGCGAGTACGTCGTCACGCTCCCCTCGTTCGAGGGGCCGCTCGACCTGCTGCTGCACCTCATCCAGCAGCACGAGCTCGACATCCTCGACATCCCCGTGAGCTTCGTCACGGAAAAGTACCTCGAGTACCTGAAGGTCATGGGCTCGCTGTCGATCGACCTTTCGAGCGAGTATCTCGTGATGGCGGCGACGCTGGTGCACATCAAGTCGAAGATGCTGCTGCCGAGCGTGCCTGCGGGGCAGGACGACGACGGGATGCCGGGCGAGGAGGAGGATCCGCGGGCGGAGCTCGTCCGTCGGCTGCTGGAGTACCAGAAGTACAAGGTCGCCGCGGCCGAGCTGACCGAGCGCGGCACGCTGGGGCGCGATGTGTTCACGCGCGGCATGAGCGAGAGCGAGGTGCCCCAGGGCCCGGCTCCGTTCACGTCGACGCCGATCTTCAGCCTGCTGGACGCCTTCGAGCGGGTGCTGAAGCGGACGAACGTCCAGATCGATCACGAGGTCGTCTTCGATCGCATCAGCATCACGGATCGCATGGTGGAGCTCACGGAGAAGCTCTCGGCGCGGCGGTCGATGCGCTTCGAGGATCTGCTGCTCGACAGCGTGTCGAAGGGGGGAGTCATCCCGCGCTTCGAGCTGGTCATCACGTTCCTGGCCGTGCTCGAGATGTGCAAGCTGAGGCTCATCCGGGTCCACCAGACGGACACGCTGGCGTCGATCTACATCCAGCTCTCGGCGGCGGATGGCGCGCCAGCGGTAGATTTCGAGCTCGAGGACGGGGCGCCGGTGGTGGAGCGGATCGAGACGGCCGGGGGGGAAGAGGCAGGAGCGCCGCCTGCTGCCGGCGAGGGCGGCGTGGCGGAGCCCGCGGAGGTGGAGGGCGGCGAGCCGGCATGGCCGGAGGGGGTCGAGCCGATCGAGCCGAGGAGCGGGGAACGGGCGGGAACGGAGCCGGCGGAGGCTGTGGAGGCACCGAGCGGCGAACCGGGGTGGCCCGAGATGGCCGAGCCAGCCGAGGAATCGAGCGGCGAACCGGCAGGGCCGGAGCTCGCCGGGCCGGCGGAGGAGGCGAGTCGCGCACACGACATCGCAGGGGGCGAGCCTGCGACGGAAGCAGAAGCCGGCCCCGCTCTGGAAGCCGAAGCCAGCCCCGCTCTGGAAGCCGAAGCCGGCCCCGCTCTGGAAGCCGAAGCCGGCCCCGCTCTGGAAGCTGAAGCCAGCCCCGCTCTGGAAGCCGAAGCCAGCTCCGCTCTGGAAGCCGAAGCCAGCTCCGCTCTGGAAGCCGAAGCCAGCCCCGCTCTGGAAGCCGAAGCCGGCCCCGCTCTGGAAGCCGAAGCCGGCCCCGCTCTGGAAGCCGAAGCCAGCCCCGCTCTGGAGGAGACGGAGCGCGATGCGCTCGCGGGCCCGAGCGACCTGTCGGCCTCGGAGGACATCGCAGCGCCGCCGACCGAGGTAGATGAGGTGGACGCAGGGAGTGGCCGTGACGGTGGCTGATGCCGTGGCGAAGCGGCGGCGTGTGGCGAAGACGACAGGACAGAGCGCGCCGGCGCAGCTGAGGGCGGCGGCGCACGCGTGGCTCGGCGGAACGAAGCGGTCGCGGGGTGCGAAAAAGGAGCCGCGGGCGCCGAAGACGGCCGGGCAAGGCGCGTCGGCGAGAGGCGGCGCGCAGGGCACGCCGGCGCGGCTGAGGGCGGCGGCGCACGCGTGGCTCGGCGGAACGAAGCGGCCGAGGGGCGCGAAAAAGGAGCCGCGGGCGCCGAAGACGGCCGGGCAGGGCGCGCCGGCGCGGCTGAGGGCGGCGGCGCACGCGTGGCTCGGCGGAACGAAGCGGCCGAGGGGCGCGAAAAAGGAGCCGCGGGCGCCGAAGGCGGCCGGGCAGGGCACGCCGGCGAGAGCGGGCGCGCAGGGCACGCCGGCACGGCTGAGGGCGGCGGCGCACGCGTGGCTCGGCGGAACGAAGCGGCCGAGGGGCGCGAAAAAGGAGCCGCGAGCGCCGAGGGGGGCACGACAGGATCCGGCCGCTCGCCTCCGCGCCGGCGCCTGGGCCCAGCTCGGCCATCCGGCGCGCCGCACCGATGTTCCTGCCCGGAGCGTGACCTCGGCGCCTGCGCCCGGTCTCTCTGCGGTCGCGCGCAAGCACCTGAAGGGAGTGCTGGAGGCGCTCATCTTCGTGGCGGAGCGACCGGTGCCGGCCCGCGAGCTCGCGCGCTCGGCGAACGCAGAGCACCGCGTCGTGCGCGAGCTGCTGGCCGAGCTCGTCGCGGAGTACGACGGGCGGGGATTCCGCCTGGACGAGGTCGCCGGAGGGTACGTCTTCCGGACGAGCCCTGCATTTGCGCCCTTCGTTCGCGAGGTGACCGATCAGAAGCCGGTCAAGATGTCTCGCGCCCAGACCGAGGCGCTCGCGATCGTGGCTTACCGGCAGCCGATCACGCGGCCCGAGATCGATGAGATCCGCGGCGTCGATTCCGGCGCGGCGCTCAAGTCGCTCCTGGAGCGTGATCTCGTGAGGATCCTCGGCAAGAAGGACGAGCCCGGTCGCCCGATGCTGTACGGCACGACGGCGCAGTTCCTCGAGTTCTTCGGCCTCAAGGCGCTCGGCGAGCTGCCGACGCTGCGCGAGTTCACCGAGCTGACCGACGAGTCGCGCCGCACCTACGAGCGCGAGCTCGGCGAGGAGCCGCCGGAGGTGGCGGTGGCGACAGCGGGACACGAGAGCTTCGCCGGCGCGGAGGGATCGATCCGGACGACCGTCACCAGCGCGGGGGAGGACCTACCGGAGGACGTCGGCGTGTCGCCTACTGCGCCGCGGGAGGGAGATGTCGCGATGGAAGCGATGGAAAACGAGGTGCGTGAGGAGCGCTCGGTCGTCGGGGCGGATGCCGGGGCTGGCGAGAAGGACGCTGTCCGGCACGGCAACGATGTCGAGGAGGATGCGCTGCGCGACGAAGAGGACGAGGACGACGACGACGAGGACGAGGACGACGAGGACGACGAGGACGACGAGGACGAAGAGGGCGACGAGGACGAAGAGGGCGAGGACGCCGAAGACAAGGACGAAGAGGGCGAGGACGCCGAAGACAAGGACGAAGAGGGCGAGGACGCCGCCGCCGCCGACGACGAGGACGAGGACGAGGACGAGGACGAGGACGAGGACGAGGACGAGGACGAGGACGAGGACGAGGACGAGGACGAGGACGAGGACGCCGACGACGAGGACGACGAGGACGAGGACGAGGACGACGAGGACGACGAGGACGACTGAATCGTCATCTCTTGCTGGTCCTCAGGCGCATCGGCCCGTCGCTCACGACGGTGGAGCGTCCGTCGGGTCCGGATAGGCTTCGGCCAGCTTTATCGCGGCGCTCCTCAGCTCGGGGTGGGAGAGGAGCTTGCGGAAGAGCCGCCAGAGCTCGGGGTCGGAGAGCAGCTGGAGCGGCGAGGCGGTCGCCTGCTTCCTCTTCTTGCGGGGGATCGCCTCCGGACCTTTGCTCCGCAGCTCCTCCATCCTCCCGACGAAGCGCTTCGTTGGAAAGAGGTCGCCGTGCTCCCAGGCGAGCACCGTCTCCTGCTCGATGCCCAGCGCTCCGGCGAGCTCGCGGGCCGTGCAGCCAAGCTCCTGCCGGAGCTTCTTGATGTCCTCGGGGGCCATGCGAGGCGAGGGTAGCGGCCTCGAAAAAAAAAGCGACGCCGAGCAACCGGCGGCGAGCTCCCGCCGAACTCCGCGTCATGACCCAGCACCCCCCGACGCGCCCCTCGTGCACCCCCCGCGCTCTCCGCGCCCTGCCCCTCGCGCTCGCGCCGCTTGTGGCCTCGCCCCTGTCCTGCGCGCCGGAGCTCGCGGCTCCCCCTCGCTTCGAGGAAGCGGAACCCGAGACCGCCGACCCCGCAGACGCAGCCCCCGAGCTCCAGATCGAGCCCGAAGCGCCGCTGCATGCAGCGCCTCCGGTGCTGCGGCTGCGGGTGCGCCTCCCGGGCGCCTCTCTCGAGGGCGTCGATCCCGCGCGTGCGCTGGTCCTCCGCGGCAAGATCGGCGCGGCGCACCTCCGGCAGATAGAGCAAGGCGAGCTGTCAAAGGCGCTCTCGGAGCGCGTCGTCCCGTCGATCGCCTGGCTGAACGGGACGCCCCCGGGCGAGCTCTCGCTGACCGTCGCCCCGCTCGCCCCGCTCGCGCCCGGCGAGACCTACGCCGTCGCGAGCGGCAGCCCTGTCTTCTCGCACACCATCGAGATCGCGACGGAAGGCTCACCGCCGGTGCTCCCGCGGCTCTGGCCGCCGCCCGGCGTCGGGGCGAGCCTTGGCCTCGGCGTGTGGTGCGGCGATACGCCCCTCCCGGAGACGGTCGCCGCGGTGACCCTCGAGCCGAGCGGGACGGCGGGCGAGCTGCGCCGCGGCGCCGTCGACGACATCGGCGCGCGTTGCCTGCGCTTCGAGGGGGATCCGCTCCCCACGGCGCCAGGCGAAGCGGACGAGCTGCGTCTCGTGGGGCCGCCCGTCGCGTTCCCGGGCGAGCCGGCGGCCGTGAGCCTCGACCCCCGTCCGTTTGCGCTGGAATCGGAGCCCCTCCCCGCCGTGGCGGCGGCGTGCGCGCTGGACGAAGTGCCTCTGGGGCCGGGTTGCGCTCAGATCGCCGATGATCGGATCCGCGTCCGTTCGCCGGATGGGCCGCTGCTCTGGGCGATCGCGGGCGAGGGGCTGGACGAAGTCCTCGCCCTGGCGCCGGGCGAGCCGTTCGTCCTCGCCCCCTTGCCGCCCCTCACGCCCGTGGAGCTCGCCATTGCCACCGTCGATAACGCCGGGCGCGTGGAGCGACGGACGTTCTCAGCCATGACGCTCGCGCCCATGCCGCACGTGATCATCAACGAGGTGCTGGCAAATCCCGTCGGGCCGGAGCCGGGACAGGAGTGGGTCGAGCTCTACAATGACGGTGGGGTCCCAGCTGAGCTTACAGGGTATGTCCTTGCCGATGTGGGCGGAGCGACCGAATTCCCCTCTATTTCGCTGGAGCCCGGCGCGTACGCGCTGGTCGTCAACGAGGGATTCGTCTCCGATGATGAGCTCGATCCTCCGGCTCCTCCCGACACGCTCCTGCTCCGTGTGCCAAGACTTGGTAGCCATGGGCTGTCCAACTCGGGAGAACCGCTCAAATTGATGGATGGAGGAGGTGCAGTCTTGTCCAGGTCGCCCGCCACGCCCGAGCCGAAAGCGGGGATGAGCCTGGCCCGCGTCGGGCCCCGCGCTCCCGACGGTTCGGCTGGCTCTTTCATGACCAGCTGGCCGACACCCGGTCGCGTGAACATAATGAACCAGGAGATCCCCTGAAGGATGGGGAGTTTGCCTCCGTACAGGGCAAACTCTCCGAGGGGCCGAGAAAATTCGAGCAAAGCGGGTGACGGACCCGTCTATGAGAGCTAGGTTTCAATCGAGTAGACAGACGGGTGGGGGGGGCCGCCACCTGAGGAGACGCTGCCGCGCTGTGAACGCGAGCTGTGCGGCAGGTGCCTTTCGCGTGGAGTTCGGCGATGGCTGGTGTTCGTGAAAAGCTGTTGACGGCATCGGACCTCGCAGCCTTGTGCGAGGTCGACTTGAAGACAATCCATAACTGGGTAGATCGAGGGAGGATTGCCCATTTTCGTACGCCAGGGAGACACTTGCGCTTCAAGGCGGCAGATGTGGCTGAGTTCCTCCGTGCATGGGGCTATTCGGTGCCCCGGGAGCTCGCCAAGGCGACCTCCAAGTCGATGATGGCCATCGGGACCAAGGACACGATGGCCCACGTGGCGCGATCCCTGGGGGAAGGCGTGCCCATCCGGCACGCGAGCCACCCGTACGACGCGCTGATCTTCGCGGGGGCGGACCCCGCGGACGTGTACATCGTCGACGTTCGGGCGGTGTCCAGCGACGTGGACGTCACGTCTCTCTTCGAGGCGCTCCACCGAGCGAACTCCCAGGGGACGTTCGTCGCCTTGTCGGACGAGCCGATCAATCTGCCCTCGTTCGTGGGCAGGATCGGCCGCAACGACGCGCAGCAGCTGAAGGCGTTCCTGATGCCCGAAGCGGCCGCGCAGCCCGGAGCGCCGCTCCAGGCGGCCGGCGGGGCCTCGGAAGAGCCGCCGCGGAGCCTGGTCGCAGGCGGGTCCTCGCGCTGAGCGAGGGCCCCGGCCGTCCTACGCCAGCAGGAGAGGCTCGGCGAGGACGGCCGCGGCCGGGGATAGGTGACCCGCCAAAGGACGCAGCACTGCAGAGCGACCCGCTGAGGACAGAATCCCCCCCTCCCGCAGCACAACCCGGGGCCGGTTGAGGGGTCGCTCGCAACCCCGCTGTTGAGTCCGCTCCTGCGCTTTCTGGATGAGCTGGAAACGAAGAGCTCGAGGAGCGCGGCTCCTCGAACGGAAGCGGCTCAGCTTCCGGCGATGGTCATGGCCGAGACCCGGAAGGTCGGAGATGACGTCGCCGTCCGGAGATCCAGGTCGCTTCCGACGGCGTCGATCCGCTGCAAGAGCTCGTCGAGGTTCAGCGAGATCGTGACCTCGCTAACTGGGTAAGATATCTCACCATTTTCGATCCAGAAGCCGGAGGCACCCCGGGAGAAGTCGCCGGTCACGGCGTTGAAGCCGAAGCCCATCATCTCGGTGACGTACAGCCCGCGCGG
The DNA here is from genome assembly GCF_051521455.1 of Sorangium sp. So ce887. Lineage (NCBI taxonomy): Bacteria > Pseudomonadati > Myxococcota > Polyangiales > Polyangiaceae > Sorangium > Sorangium sp. So ce887. Next base: position 2,768,391 of record NZ_CP150354.1, read on the forward strand.
CGTGGAGCGCACGATCTCGTCCGCCGGCGTGGAGGTGGGCTGCAGGATGAAGTTCGAGGTGGAGGGGCCCACGCCGCCGCCGCCGCCGCGCGAGGCGCTGCCGGTCGAGGGGCGCTTGAGCTTCCGGGCGCTGTAGCTGTCGCAGAGATAGGTCTTCAGGATGCCTTGCTCGACCACGACGTTGCGCCTGGCCAGGAGGCCCTCGCCGTCGAACGGACGCGAGCCGGGAGCGCGCGGGATCAGGGGATCGTCGACGACCGTGATGAGATCGCTGGCGACGCGCGTCCCCTCGCGGCCGACGAGGTAGCTCGACTTGCGCCAGACCGAGCTGCCCATGATGCAGCTGCCGAGCAGCCCGAGCATCGAGCGGGCGACGTCCGGGTCGAAGACGACGGGCGCCTCGCAGGTCGCCACCTTGCGGGCGCCGAGCTTGCGCAGCGTCCGGCGGGCTGCCTCGCGGCCGACGGCGTCCGGGGCGTCCAGGTCCGCGAGGTGGCGCCGGCCGGTGAAGTAGAAGCCGCGGCGCTTCTTGTCGCCGTTGTCGTCGGCGATCGGAGAGACGACGAGCTGCGCGTACGAGCCGGCGATGCCGCCGCGGAACCCGCCGGACAGGACGAGGGCGTAGGCGCCCGCGCTCCGCGAGAACGTCGCGCCCTCGCTGTTCGTGATGCGGGGGTCGGCGTCGCGCGCGGCCTGCTCGCCCCGGCGCGCGATGTCGATGGCCTGCGCGGCCGTGACCTCGCCGCCCGAGGGATCATAGAGATCGAGCGCGGGGAAGTTGCCCTTGGCGATGAGCTCCGGATCGGCGGGGCCGGCGAACTCGTCCTCCTGCGAGATGTCGGCGAGCTCCAGCGCGTCCGCGACGAACCGATCGATGCCGCGGGGCGTGAGGTCGGAGGTCGAGGTCAGCGCGACGCGCTGCTTCTTGATGATCCGCATGCCGAGGCCCTTGTGGACGGCCTCCTCGACGAGCTCGGGCTCGCCGAGGCGCACCTTGGTGGTGAGCTCGGAGCCGGAGCGGGCGATCGCCTCCGCGACGTCGGCGCCGCCTTTCCTGGCGCGGGTCACCACCTGCTCGGCCAGCTCCGTCAGTTCTGCGATCTGCTGATCCATGCGGGCTCGTTCGGACATGGGGCGACAGGGTGGTGGAGCGCGGTGGCTCCGTCAACGCGGTGACGCGGCCGGCCGCGCCACCGCTGTGGCTCCGTCGACGCGGTGACGCGGCCGGCCGCGCCCGCGGGATGCGTCTCAGCCCGGCCGGTTGGAGCGGCCGCCCTTGCCGAGGCCGAGCCGGCGCTGCGGGCGCATCGAGGCAGGCCGGGGCGGATCGACCGCGGGCGCCGGCTCGCTCCGGACGGCGCGGGGGCTCGGGCCGAGGGGGGGCTCGGCCTTCTGCCCGCCGCCCGGCGGCTCGCGCCGGAGGAGGGCGCTCACGGTGACCGCGAATCCGGCGGCGAGCATGGTGTGCATCCAGAGGAGCGCGTAGCCGAGCGGACCGCCGGCGACCGGGTGGACGCCGAAGTCGCCCTCGACCTGCCGGTAGGTGCCGTCGATCCCGAGGCGCCGGGACAGGGCGACAACGGCGATCAGGGCGATCGCGAGCGGCGCGCCGGCGAAGATGGCCAGCGCACGGACCGATCGCTGCGCGGTCGGCCTGCCGCCGGCGCTCGCGGCGAAGCGCTGCGCGGCGGCGAACCCGGCGGGCACCGAGGCGACGTCGAGGAGGAGCAGCACGAGGTCGACGGCGGACGGGATCCGGCGGGTGTCGACGAGGTACGCGAAGCTCCAGTCGGGCGCGAAGACGAGGAAGTAGGCGCAGACCGGGGCGAAGACGAGGACGGCGAACAGGAAGACGAGGGCGAGCGGCCGATCGCGCGGACCGGGCGCGAGCCGAGCCTCCGCCGCGCGCCGCGCGCCTGGGCGGTGAGGGGCTGCAGCGCTGAACCAGGCGAGCAGCGCGCCGAGAGCAAAGCCGACGAGGGGAGCGACGAAGGCGGGCACGCGGCGCGGAAAGTAGTCCTGTCGCCCCCTCTTGCGCAAAGAGACTGGAAGATTTTAGTGAGGCCCGCATCCGAGGAGCACGCGCGCGCCGAGCTTCCGGAGGCGTACAGGCGCTCGCCCGGCCAGCCAGGGGGGGACGGGCGGGACGGGCGGACGGGGCGGAACGTTTGCCCTGGCCGCGCCGCCGCGCTAAGCGGCTGCGCACATGGAGCCGCGCCTCGTCCGGGAGATGCTTGAGCGCGTTCGAACCGGCGAGCTCGCCGTCGAGGAGGCGCTGGAGGCGCTCCGAGGCCTGCCTTTCCGGGACCTGGGCGTCGCGACCGTCGATCACCACCGCGCGCTCCGGCAGGGCGTGCCCGAGGTGATCTTCGGCGAAGGGAAGACGCCGGAGCAGATCGCTCTGATCGCCCAGGAGATCGCGGGGGCCGGGCAGAACGTGCTCGTGACCCGGGTCGACGCCGCGAAGGGCGCGGCGGTGGCGTTGCTCTTGCCGGCGTTTCGCTATGTTCCCCTGGCGCGGACCGGCAGCATCGAGGTCGCGCCCAGACCGAAGCGCGCCGCCGGACCGGTCGCGGTCGTGACCGCGGGCACGAGCGATCTCCCGGTCGCCGAGGAGGCCATCGAGACGCTGCATGCCGTGGGGCTCGAAGCGAAGCGGCTGTACGACGTCGGGGTCGCGGGGCTGCATCGCTTCCTCCATCGCCTCGAGGAGCTGCGCAAGGCGTCCGCCGTGATCGTGGTCGCGGGCATGGAGGGCGCGCTGCCGAGCGTGGTCGGCGGGCTCGTGGCCGCCCCGGTCGTCGCGGTCCCGACCTCGGTCGGCTACGGCGCGGCGCTGGGCGGCTTCACCGCGCTCTTCTCCATGCTCACGTCGTGCGCCTCCGGCGTCGCCGTGGTCAACATCGACAGCGGCTTCGGCGCGGCGATGGTGGTGCATCGCATGTTGCCGAAGGAGTGAGCGCGGAACGAGCGCGACCGCGGGAGCGCCGCGGAGCGCAGGCGCCCGGCGAACGGAGCAGGCGAGATATGGGACACGGGCACGATCACGGGCACGACCATGCGCACGGGCACGATCACGCGCACGGCCATGCGCACGGACACGACCCTGCGCACGAGCATGATCACGCGCACGGACACGACCCTGCGCACCAGCACGAGCACGAGCACGAGCACGACCCTGCGCACGAGCACGGGCATGATCACCCGCGCACGCCGCTCCTCGAGGAAGGCGCGGGTGCGGGCAAGATCTTGTTCTTCGACGCGTTCAGCGGGATCGCGGGCGACATGACCATCGCCGCGCTGCTCGATCTCGGGGTGCCGCTCCTCGTCATCGAGCGCGCCGTCGCGGCGCTGCCCATCGAGGGATTCCACCTGCACCGTGGGCATGCCCACCGGAGCGGCATCGTGGCGACCTCGTTCGACGTGCACGTCGAGACGCCGCAGCCGGAGCGCACCTACGGATCCATCGACGCCATGCTCGCCGCAGCGCCGCTCGATCCGCCCGTCGCCGCGCTGGCGCGCCGGATCTTCCGGCGCCTCGGCGAGGCGGAGGCCGCCGTGCACCGGATCCGCCTGGAAGACGTGCACTTCCATGAGGTCGGCGCCGTCGATGCGATCGTCGATATCGTGGGCGCCGCCGCGGCCATCGCGCACATCGGGGCGGAGGTCGTCGGATCGCCGCTGCCCATGGGGCGCGGGTTCGTCAAGGCGCGGCACGGGATCCTCCCGCTGCCTCCGCCTGCCGCGGTCGCTTGCCTCCGTGGCGTCCCGACCTACGGCGTGGAGCTCGACGCCGAGCTGGTCACGCCCACCGGCGCGGCCATCATCGCCGCGCTGGCGACCCGGTTCGAGCGCTGGCCGACGTTCGCGCCCGACCGGATCGGCTTCGGCGCCGGCCAGCGAGAGCTGCCGGACCGCCCCAACCTGCTGCGGGTCGTCCTGGGAACGCGCTCTGGCGGGGAAGAGAGCCTCGGCAGCGCATCGCACGTGATCATCGAGGCGAACGTCGACGACCTCACGGGCGAGGTGGCAGGGCACGCGATCGAGGCGCTGTTCGCGGCAGGCGCGCTCGACGCGTGGGCGGCGCCGATCACGATGAAGAAAGGGCGGCCCGCGCTGACGATCGCGGCGCTCGCCGCCGCCCCCCAGGCCGATGCGGTCGCGACGGCGCTGCTCCGCGAGACGACCAGCATCGGGCTCCGGAAGATCCCGGTCGCCCGCACGGAGCGGCCACGGCGGATCACGACCGTGAAGACCGCTTACGGCGCCATCCGGGTGAAGATCAGCGAGGGGCCGTTCGGCCCGCCGCAGATCAAGCCGGAGTTCGACGACTGCGCCGCTGCGGCGAAGACGCACGGCGTGCCAGTGCGCGAGGTCCTCTCGGCGGCGCTCGCGGCCGCCAAGGGGTGACGCCGCCGGCCGCCGACGCCGCGGCCAGGCGGCGGACGCCGCCGGCCACCGAGCGGTGACGCGCCGCGCTCGCCGGGCTGGACGCGCGCAGGAGCGCTCAGTCCGGGCGCTCGATCGGCAGCGCCTCGGCTTCCCACAAGAGGAAGCCGCCCTCGAGGAATGCGACGGGGACGCCCTCCTGGGCGAGCTTCGTCGCCACATCCTTCGACTTGTCGCCGGAACGACAGTAGAGGACCGGCGCGCCGGCCAGCATGTGGAGCTCGGCGAGCCGGCCCTCGATCTCGTCCATCGGGATGTGCACCGCGCCGGGGATGTGGGCGCGGCCGTACGCGGGGCCCTCGCGCGTGTCGACGGCGACCACCTGACCCTCGCGGATCAGCTGCGCCAGCTCGACCGCCCGGATGGCGCCCTCGGCGCGCGGGAGGAACGGATCGAGGAGCTCGCGGAGCTGCTTGCGGTTGAGGACGCCCTGCTCGGCGGCCACCGGGCGGCCCCGGTGGAAGACCATGAACGTCGGGACGGACTGGATGCGCAGCGTGGTGGCGATGCGCTTCGACCGGTCGATGTCGACCTTGACCACCTTGGCCTTGCCTTCGAGCTCGCGCGCGATGGCGTCGACCTCCGGCGCGACCGTTTTGCACGGCCCGCACCAGGTGGCGGTGAAATCGATGAGCACGGGCAACTCGCTGCGGAGCACCTCGCGCTCGAACTCCTGCTCGCTGATCTCGGGAACAGCCATGGCGGGCGAATTCATAGCGGGCCTTTCCATCGAGATCGAGTGGCGCGAGGCCCTCGCCGCCGAGATCGCGGAGATGAGGCCGATTTCGGCGAAATCTCGGCGCTACCTCGGCGCCATCTCGGCGCAGGGCGCCCCCGGACGGCGGCGCCGCGGCCGCGGGCGCTCCGTCCAGCTGCCCGCGCCCTCAGCGCGGCATCCGCGCGCGCACGGTGCGCGCGTCGACGGCGTCGCGCAGCGCGTCGGCGATGAGGTAGGAGCCGCCGACCGTCGCCAGGAGCAGCAGCCCGGGGAACACGAGCAGCCGGATCTCGCTCGGGTGCCGCGCCGCCTGGCCCAGCGTCTCCCCCCACGACGCCACGCGGGTGGGCGCGCCCATCCCGAGGAACGAGATCGCCGCCTCGAGCAGGACCACGGACGCCACGCCGAGCACGGAGCTCACGATCGTGGGGCCGAGCGCGTTCGGGAGGATGTGGCGGTAGAAGACGCGCAGCCGGGTGCTGCCGAGCGCGCGCGCGGCCATCACGTACTCCTCGCTCGACGCCCGCAGCACCTCGGCGCGCACGAGGCGCGCGATCTCCGCCCAGCGGACGAAGGCGACCGCGAGCACCAGCGACAGCGCGGAGGGCTCGCGCTCGATGGCGCGCACGATCGCGACGACGAGGATCACCGGGAAGGTGTCGACCGTCTCGACGAGGCGGACGAGGCCGTCGTTCCAGACGCCGCGCAGCGTGCCGGCGAGCCCGCCGAGCACGACGCCGAGGAACATGCCCACGAGCACCGCGCTGAGCGACAGGCCGAGCGCGGTGCGCGCGCCGTAGATCAGCCGCGCGGCGAGATCGCGGCTCTCGAAGTCCGTGCCGAGCGGGTGGTCGAGCGAGGGCGACGCGTTCGGGCCGGCGTCGGTGCGCTGCTCCGGGCCATAGCGGATGAGCGGCCAGATCGCGACGCCCACCTCGAAGCGCACCCGGAGCTCGGCCTCGGTGAGCGACTCGAGCTCCGCGGCCTCGGTGACCGCGGGCAGGATCTCGGTGCCGTCCGATCCGAACCGGGCGATCGGCGCAGGGGCGGCGAGGAGCTCGGCGAAGATAGCGAGCAGCGCGAGCACGCCGAGCAGGACGGTGCCCGCGGCGACCCGCTTGCTGCCGACCATCCGGCGGAGGAACGCCGCGGCGTGGGTCACGCCCCGCTCCTCCGCGAGAGCACCGCCGGGCCGAGCCGCGGATCGACGAGCACGTAGGCGAGATCGGTCGCGATCACGCCGAGCGCCGCGATGCCGGCGGCGCCGATGGAGATGGCCATGAGCCAGCTCACGTCGCGCGCCTGCACGGCGAGCAGGGTGAGCTCGCCGAGCCCGTGGAGCTCGAAGACGCGCTCCACGACGAAGGCGCCGCCGAGCGCCATCGGCGGCTCCAGCACGGCGAGCGTCACGACCGGGAGCACGGCGTTGCGCAGGCCGTGGACGGTGATGGCGCGCGCGGTGCCGGCGCCGCGCGCCCGCGCGGCCCGGATGAAGTCCTGCGTGAGGACGGCGACGAGCGCGGCGCGCTGCTGCCGCGTCGGCGCGGCGATGAGCGAGAGCGCGATGAGGCACGTCGGCAGGAGCAGCGACCGCGCGCCGCCCGCGAGCAGCGCGGCGGCCACGGCCACGACGGCGGTCGGGAGGACGGCGAGGATGAGCACGGCGGCCGCGATGGCGGAGTCGCTCCGCCGGCCGCGCGAGGCCGCGCTCAGCGCGCCGAGCGGGACGGCCACGGCGTAGGCAAGGGCGATCGCCCCGAACACGAGCGTGAGCGTGACCGGCGCGCGCCGCGCGAGCTCGTCGAGCACCGGCTCGCCGGTCGCCGCGACGCCGAGGCGGTGCGTGACCGCGCCGAGCGCCCACTTGCCGTACCGGGTCTCGAGCACCGTCGCCGCGAGCCGCGCCGGGCCGGAGAACACCTCGAAGTCGCTGCGGTACACGTTCCAGAAGGACTTCCACCGCGTGACGCACGCGCGGGCCTCCGCGAGGTCCTCGCCCGGGGCGATGCGGTCGTCGATCTCCGCGATGTGGGCCGCGACCTCGACGAGGGCGCGCGCCTGATCGAGCGTCGCCGCGTCGCGCGGCGGCTGGAGCGCGGCGATCACCGGCTGCAGGGCGAACGTGTCGAGCTCGAGCAGCTCGGAGGCGCGCGACGCGGAGCCGTAGCGGACCAGGCGCCGCACCGCGCTGCGGACCGACGCGCTCCGGAACTCGATGCCGCGGTCGTCCCAGAACCGCGTCCAGAAGGCGACGGCGTGCGCCGGGTCGGCGGCCTCTTCGGCGCGCGGCAGGCCCATCCGCGCCGCGACCGGCCCGAGCGCGAGGGCGACGCGGGTGCGCGGCTCGGGCGCGAGCGCGTCGAGCGGCAGGATGTGCGGCAGCGCGGCGCCGCCGAGGCGCCGCAGCTCTTCGGCCGCGGCGGCCGCGCCGTCGCCGCCGGCCGCGATGGCCTGCGCGGCCGCGAGGGCGCGCAGGCGCACGTCGCGCGGATCCAGGTTGATGAAGCGCGGGAGATCGAGGAAGCGCTCACGGCGGAGCCGCGCGAGCTCCGCGCTGGAGAGCGAGCTGGCGAGGAGCGGATCGTCCGTGGGATCCGGGACGAAGGAGAGCACCAAGAAGGTCAGCAGCGAGACGCCGACGAGGATGGGGAGCGTCCAGAGGAGCCGGCGGAGCGCGTGGCGGAGCATGTCTCTCGCGCGGGGGTCAGCGCAGGATGGCGTCGAGCAGGTCGATGCGCATCCCGAACTTGTAGGGGGAGGCCTTGACCACCTCCGTCTTCTGGCCGGAGATCGTCTCGTCGTTGCCCTCCAGGTAGCCGCCGGCGTTGATGCCGATGACCTTGCCCTGGCCGTTGAAGATGGGGCTCCCGCTCATGCCGCTCGTGCTGCGGGCGTCGTGCTGGATCAGCCAGGCGTCGGCCGCGGCCGCGGGCCGCCCGTTCGCGCCGGTGATCCGGCCGATGTTGGCGGCCAGGAAGGTGGCGACGGGGTTCGCGGCGTCCGTGAGGCGCTCGGGGAAGCCGATCAGGTACACGTCGTCGCCCGCGCCGGCCGCGGCGAGCTCCTCCCGGGCGGCGAGCTCCAGGACGGCGGCGGCGCGCCCGGCGATGGACACGATCCCGATGTCCGGGGTGAGCTGGTCCGCGATCTCGCGGTACAGGGGGTGTGGCCGCATGCTGGTCACGGCGAAGCTTACCTGGCCCCGGCCCTCGTTCTCGAGCGCCACGATCGCGCCGCCGCGGCGCTTGGCCGCGGAGATGCAGTGCGCGTTCGTCACGAGGACGGAGGGCCGCACCGCGAACGCCGTGCAGAACCCCTCGCGCCCCGAGGCGAGCATGAAGATCCCCTTTCTGACGCGGTCGTGGAGGTTGCGCCCGAAGTTCGCGTTCGAGGGGTGAAGCGTGCCGAGGCGCCGCTCGATCTCCTTGCGCCGCGGGTCCTCCGGCGGGAGGCGCGCGAGCTCGGCGCGGAGCTGGCCGATCTCGTCGTGGGAGGAGCGGTTATAGACGATGAGCCCGGCGAGGCTCGCGAGCGCGACCACGAGGAGCAGGGCGAGGACGTAGGTCGTGCGGCGCTGGCCGGCGGTCGCGGCGCGCACCTCCTTGTGGAGCATGGCGTTGATCTCGACGGTGCCGCGGGGCTTCGCGCGCCCCGTGGCCGCCGAGACGGCCGAGGAGATCATCATGGCGATCGTCCGCTCGCCGACCCGCCGGGTGCCGGCCGGCGGCGCGGCGGCGACGTGCCCGGAGTGGGCCGCGGCGGGCGCGGGGTAGCCCGCGCCCGGTGCCGGGGAGGCCGCGGTGGGCGCGGGATACGCAGCGGCGCGCGAGGGATAGCCCGCCGCGGGCGCGGGATAGCCGGTGGGCGCGGGGTACGCAGCGGGCGCGGGATGGCCGGTGGGCGCGGGGTACGCAGCGGGCGCGGGATACGCGGCGGGCGCGGGGTGAGGCGGCGGCGCGTGCGCATGCGGCGATCCCGGCGCGTGTCGCTCGACGAGATCGAGCCGCACCCGCGGGCCCTTCGTGCCGAAGGTGAGCTCATCGCCCGAGGCGATCGGGTGCCGCTTGATCCGTTGCCCGCCCGCGTAGGTCCCGTTGCGGCTGTCGAGGTCGTAGAGCACCCAGCCCGCAGCCTCGAGGCGCGCCTCGGCGTGGTGGCTGCTCGCGTCGCGATCGTGGTTCGGGTCGAACACGACGTCGTTGTCCGGCGCGCGACCGAAGCGCACGACGCGCCTGTCATGGAGCTCCACGGACCCGGCGTTGCGCCCGAACGTGTGCACGACGCGCAGCATCACGGCGCGGGGACCCCCTTCAGCAGATCGATGCGCATCCCGATCCGGAACGGCGAGCTCTGCGTCACCGTCGTCTTGCGCCCGTCGATCGTCACGTCGTTCTCGTCGTCGATGTGCGCCGCATGGATGCCGATCACGTGCCCGTACTGGTTGAAGATGGGGCTCCCGCTGTTGCCCCCGCGCGTGACCGCATCGTGCTGGATGAGGACGGCGCGGTCCGGCGTCGTCGCCTCCTCGTCGATGCCGGTCACCCGCCCGATGCGGCCCTCCAGGAACGTCGCCGAGGGGCTCAGCGGGTCCATCAGGCGACCGGGGAAGCCGAGGACGTAAGCGTCGTCGCCCGGCCCGATGGCCCGCAGCTCGGCGTCGTTCGCGAGCTTCACCGTGTGCGACGCCCTGCCGTCGATGCGGAGCAGGGCGACGTCCGGCGAGCCGGCCCCCGCCTGCCCGGGCTTGTACGCAGGGTGGGCCGACATCGCGACGATGCGGAGGCGGGTCTTCCCCATCGAGTCGTTCTGCGTGGCGATCGAGGTGCCGCCGCGCGCGCGGCAGTCGCGGACGCAGTGCGCGTTCGTGGCGAGCAGATCGGGCGCGATGGCGAAGGCCGAGCAGCAACCGCCGATGCGGTTGTCCACCTTGTAGCCCATCACGTAGAGCGCCAGCCGGTTCTGCTCGAAGATCGCGCGGCCCGAGAGCACCTGCTCCGGGATCTCGCCCGACGGCCGCGCCGCGGGCGCGACCCCGAGCCCGACGTCGCGCGCGAGCGCGTCGGCCGCCCGGCGCGACCGGTACGCGACCACGCCCGCCACCCCCACGGCGACGAGCGCCGCGGCGACGCCGAGCCCGAGGAGCAGGTTGTGGCGCGCCACCCGGCGCTGCGCCTCGTCCGCCTTGGCGCGCACGAGCGCGAGCGCCTTCTCCTCGCGCTGCATCGCCTGCACGACGGCATCCCTGATGATGCGCTGCGCGGTCTCCACGTCGACGCGGCCGTCCGCGTCCGATCGTCGCGGGGCGGGCCCTTCCTGCGGGGCGGCCGGAGTCGGCCGGCCACGCTTGTCGTTGCTGCGCAGCATCGCGGTGGGGGGCGCGCGCACGTGCGCTGCGCGCGCCCTAACGGAGCAGGTAGTAGCCGGCGATGGTAACGCACGCGACGGCGCTCACGATCATCAAGATCACGAGCCACTGCGGCGCGCCGTCGGTCGGGATCATGATCGGCTCGTCGCCCTGGACGGGCGCGCGGGCCTTGCGCTCCTCCAGCGCTTCGTCCGGGGGAAGCGCCGCGATGACGGGGTCGTAGTCGTCGCCGTCATCGCCCAGATCGCCGTCTGCGCCGGTCAGCCACGACTTCGGTGAGGGGGGGCGCTGCGAGATCTTCTTCTCATCGAGCTCTTTCACCTTGCGCGCCGGCTCGGACGCGACGGCGTTCTGGGCCAGGAGGTGCTCGGGCAGCGAGTACTTCTGGTAGCGGAGCTCCTCGATGTCCACGAGGTCCGCCTCGGCGAGCCCGTCGCCGTCGAACTTCGCGACGACCACCGTGATGTTGTCGTGGCCGCCGGCCTGGTTGGCCCGATCCGTCAGCACCTTGCAGGCCTCGATCGGATCGTCGACGGTCCGCAGCACCTCGCGGATCTCCTCGTTCCGCACCATGCCCGAGAGCCCGTCGGAGCAGAGCATCAGCGTGTCGCCCCGCTTGAGCTCCACGAAGGTGAGGTCGACCTGCACCGAGTCCGCCGTGCCGAGCGCCTGGAGGATGATGTTGTTGTGCTCGAACGTCTCGGCCTCCTCCTCGGTGAGCTGGCCGGCCTCGATGAGCTGGTTCACGAGCGACTGATCGCGCGTCACCTGCACGAGCCGATCGCCGCGCAGGACGTACGCGCGGCTGTCGCCGACCTGGCCGAGGAACAGGTGATCGTCCATGAGCGCGGCGATGGTCGAGGTGGTCCCCATCCCCCGCCGGGTCCGATCGAGCTTCGCCTCGCTGAAGATCCTGAGGCCCGCGGCCTCGATCGACTGCACGAGCCGCGCCGCGAGCTCGTCGTGGTTCTGCGGGGGGCCGCCGGCGCTCATCCGCTGGTAGATGATGTCGACCGCGAGCTGGCTCGCGACCTCGCCGGCCGCGGCGCCTCCCATGCCGTCGCACACGCCGAGCAGCGCGCCGCGCTCGCCGACCACCTGGTAGCGGTCCATCTCCATCAGGCCGCGGCTCGCCTTGGTGAGATCCGCGACGATGAAGTTGTCCTCGTTGTGCTCGCGGACCTGACCCACGTCGGTCCGGCCGAACAGCCGCAGCACGACCTCGGGTCGATGCGGCTCGGCCGGCGTTGCTGCCTCGCTGTCCATGTCGTCGGGGCGCTGCGCGCCCTCGGCCGGCCCGCCGCCCGCCGCCGCATCGCCCGCAAGGGGGCGCCCGGTCGAGCCGTCGCCGACGGCGGCCTCCACGGCGGGGGTCTCGTCGAGCGCGCCGTCGTTGCGCGACGCGGCGAGCGCCGGGGCCGCGCGGGCGGCCTGCGCCTGAACGGCGGCCGGCGGCGCGTCGGGGGTGGCCGCGTCCGCGAGGTCGTCCGACCTCGTCGCGCTTCCCTCCGCGTCGTCGTCGCGCAGCCCGCCGGCGGTGAGCCGCACCCGCGGCGGTGGAGGGAGCTTCCTCCCGACCTTGTCGGGGCTCGGGGCGCTGGGCGCTTTCATGGGTTTCACGGCGATGCCAGCCTTCTGCTCGCGCGCGGCGTTCACGGCCGAGCGCATTTTGGGCGGCGTGGGCGGCTTCCAGTTCACGGGCTTGCCTGCTTCCAGAGACCCCGCCTTGCCGGACTCGAGCGACGCGGCGCCGTGCGGGGAGTCACCAAGGGCCTTGCCCGTGTTGCTGCTCGAGTCGGTCCCTACCGACGCCGCGCTCGGGAGCCCCTCGACTTCCAGCGCCTCGGTCGGCGTTTCGCGGACGGTCTGGTCGCTCATCGGGAGAGATCCACGCGGAACAGGTGCTGCCCGATGCGCACGAAATCGCGATCCAGGAGGCTGACGTCCTCGCGTATGGCGACGTACGTCCCGTTCGACGACTCCAGGTCGGTGAGCGCGTACTCCCCCGTGGCCGGGTTCCTCCGGATGGCGGCGTGGCGTCGCGAGAGGAACGGATCGGCCGTGAACACGATGTCTCCCGTCTCCCGTCCGATCACCGTCTCATCCCGGTAGAGGTGGTACACGTCCCGCGTCACGCCCTCCACCGTCCGCTGGCAAAGTCTCGCCCGCCGGTGGATGGCGGGCGAGCCAAACAGCAACGTCCCATGCTGGATGGCATGGCCGAGGCCTCGCTCCCCGTCGTTCACGGTCTGAAACTGTAACACCTCGAGGCCCAGGAGGAGCAAGTCGCCGTCTCGAAGGGGGTGCGTCTTCCGGATGCGCAGGTAGATGCGGTTGACGCTGCCCAGGTCACGGAGAACCCAGGACCCGCTCTGCGGAATGAGCCTGGCGTGCCGCGGCGAGACGTACAGGTCGTCCTCGAGGACGATATCCCCCTCGCTGCGGCCGATGTCGATCTGCGGGCCGGAGAGGGAAAAACTTTTTCCCTCGGTCCCGTCTTCGACGATCACGATGAGCTTGCCCTCGGGGGCCCGGGTCGGCCGCGTGTCGGCCGGGACCCACGCCGGCGGGCGCACCGAATAGGACGCCCGCAGCGGAGCGAGCGGCGCCTGGGAGGGCGGCGGCGTGCTGCCCGTCTCGATCGGGCTCGGCCCGGCGGCGTCGCCCTGCGGCGGCCGCGGCGGGGCGCGCCCGACCTCCGGGACGGGCGAGGGCGCAGGCTGCGGGCGGTCGGCGGCGGCCCGGGACGGGCGCTCGGAGACCGGCCGCTCGCCGTCGAGCGGCGCCCCGCAGTACTTGCAGAACCGCGTGCCCGAAAGGCACTGGCCGTGGCAGCGCGCACACTCGATCGGCGGGGCCGGCGTCTGGCGCGACGACGCGATGTCGAGCACCGGCGAGCCGACGATCTTGTCGGGGGTGCTTCCGCTGGCCGCGGGAGGGGACAGCCGCGGGGGCGGCAGGGCGACGGGGGGCAGCGGAGGAGGCGCCGCTCGGCCCGGCGGCGAGGCGCTGGGGCCCTGCCGATGCGTGTCCCCGCCGCCGGGGCGCTCGTCGCGCGGCCCGAGCGGCGGCGCGGCTTCGGGCGGAGGCGCGTGCCGGAGCGCGGCGTCCTGGACCCCCCGCGCCGTCGTCCCTGTCTCCTCGAGCGGCGGGTGCGCCACGTACGGCGCGGCAGGGGAGAGCGCGGCGTCCGGCTCGTCGCCCCTCGCCCTCCTCGACGCGACGCTCGCCGGCTGCGGTGCGCCCGCCGGCGCGGCGCCGTCCTTCCGGTGGAGCGGCGCGCCGCACGTCACGCAGAAGCGGTAGCCCGGCGGGCTGTCCACGCCGCAGCTCGGGCAGGAGAGCCCCAGCAGCGCCTCGGTGATCGAGGGCGTCGCGATCATCGCGGGCGGCACCGGCGCGTCGCCCCGGTCCGTGATCCTCGGCCCTTGCAGCGCCGGCGCCATCTGGATGGCGCTGTCCAGCGCGCCCGCGGCCGGCGTCGCGGCGCCCTCGCGCGCCGGACGGGCGGTGATCTCCGCGCGGCCGTGCATCGCCGGCATCGCGGGCTCCGTCCTCGCCGAGCCGATCGGGCTGAACGAGAACACCGGCGCCTCCGGGCGAAGGCGCCCCGGGACGCCGCGGGCGCCCGGCGCCCGGGCGCTCGCGCGGGCGTCGTTCGCCGGCGGCGCGTCGCCCTGCGGGGGAGCCGACACGGCCGGGAGCGACACCTGCGGCAGGCCGCTCGGCGGCGTCGGCGGGGCGACGCGTGCCTCGCGCACCTTGAGCCGTCGGCCGCAATCCTGACAGAACGTCAGATCGCCCGCGTTGTCGCGACCGCACACATCGCAGATCACGCTGCCGAGGGGACCGCGGAGCGACGGTCGAGTCAAGTAGACGGTGCGTTCTCTCGAACGGCAGGGGAGCCGCTCAGCGCCGACCGAGCTCGGTCCGCACCTCGAGCAGGAGCTCGAAGCCCACGAACTGCGCGATGGCGGTGGCCCGCTCGTAGTTGGCCGTGTCCTTCCAGCCCGAGATCAGCACCGGCCGGTAGACGCAGCTGACGCCGAGGACGGCGCGGCGTGACACCTCCAGCTCGACGCCGACGCCGCTGAAGATGAGCGCGCCGCCCGTCTCGACGCCCCACTCGTTGCCGTAGACGATGCCGCCGATACCGGCGGAAAAATACGGGGCCGCTCGGTAGCCGATGTCCGGCAGGTACCTCATCTCGGCGCGCAGCTGCTGGAAGATGCCAAGCCGGTAGAGGTTGCTCGAGTCCATCTTGGTGAACTGGTAGGCGCCGCCGAAGTACCAGGGGCCCGGCGAGCGGTAGCCGCCGCGGATCGCGAGCCCGCCGCCGCTGCCCAGGATGCACGAGTACAGGGGCCCCGACCGCGGGCAGACGGCGCCGGGGTCGAGGCTGATCTCCGCCACGAGGGCGACGCCGTACTGCACGTACTCGACGTGCAGCGGCGGCGGCCGGGCGGCGAGCTCGACGCCCGGCTTGACGGGAGGCGGCAGCGGCTGCGCGGCGGCGGCCTCGTTCCCCTGCGCGGCGGCCTCGGTGGGCGTGCCGAGGCCGGCGTCGATCCTCTCGCCCGCGGCCTCGCCTGTGCTGGCGCCGGCGGGTACGTCCGGCGCGGCGCGGGGGAGGTCGCTCTCGGTCTTGCGATCCGGCGGCGCGGCCGTCGCTGTCAAGGACAGCAGGGCCCCTGCCGCGAGGGTCGCGGCCGGGAGCGCGCCGGGCGGAGGTCGTAAACGCACGAGCTGCTTGAGATACGCGAGAGATCTGCCGCCGGCAACGCCCCTCCGCGGCGCGGGCGACGGGGTCCGTGGGCGGCCGCCCGGCCCCGGGCCTCTCGACGGGCCGTCAGGCACGCCCCAGGAAAAGAGGGGACGGGAAGGGGAGGCGAGCGGTCTCTTGGAGCTCAACGCCATACGCCGCTTGACGGCGGCCGCGAGGGTCGCCTAAACGAAGCCACCTTCATGGAGATTCACCTCGACAAGCGTGCCGTAAAGCAGATCCGCCTCTCTGCGGCGGATGCCGTTGAGGAAGGCGACACCGAAGCGCTGCGCGAGGACGTCCTCGAAGCGTTCTCGGAGGAGCAGGTCGAAGAGATCGAGCGTCGTCTGGACAGCGGTGATTTTTTTGAGTTCTTGACCGACGTGCTCGACGAGTGGGGGGGCGACGACGTGGACGAGCTCTTCGAGCTCCTCGAGACGCAGCTCGGCGACATCGGCATCGATCTGAAGTCCGAGCCGCGCGAGGACGACGATGACGTCGACGAGGCCGAGGACGACGACCTCGCCGACGATGACGACGAGGAGGACGACGACGCCGAGCTCGAGCCCGCGGACGACGAGGAGGACTGAGCGCGGGCGGGCCGCCGCCACGGCGACACGCCGGGCGGCGCCCCCGCGTCAAGGGGCCTTTTCGCCGTCGAGCTCGCGGACGATGTAGTCCGCGCACGGGCGCTGCGCTGCCGGCAGCGACGGGCAGATCGCGTGTGCGCAACGCGCGTAGCGCGAGTCGGGGAGCTCCCGGGTGATCAACGCCGCGGTGGCGCACGCTTCCCTGGTCCGGCCCTCCTCGCGCCACAGCTTCGCCTCGGCCCAGAGCGCGTCGTCGCGCAGGATGGACGCGGGGTGGTTCGTGTAGAGCTTGCGCAGCTCGCGGCGCGCGGCCGCGCGATCGCCGAGCGCGTCGCGGTAGAGGCGCGCGATCTCCAGCTGCGCGTCGTCGAACTTCTCGCGGTCGTAGCTGCCGGTCACGGCGGACTCGCGCGGCGCGAGCATCTCCCTCAGGTAGCCGATGGCCTCCTCGGGGCGCCCGAGGGAGGCGGCGAGCTCCGCCGCGTGGAACAGCGCGTTGTCCGTCAGGTTGCCGGCGGGGTACGGGTGCGCGCGCGCGGTAGCGACGAGCGCGCGCAGCGCGCCCTCGCGATCGCCGCTGCGCTCGAGGAGCAGGCCCGTGTGGTAGGCGACGTCCTGATCGAGCGCTGTCCCGCGGAACGACGGGCCTTGTTGCCGCAGCCACGCGAGCGCGCCGCCCGCGCCGGCGCGCTCCTCCTCGCGCTGGATGAGCCGCTTCAGCGCGTTGCGCGCGAGCCCGTGCGACGGGTGTCGACGCGTCGCCGCGAGGAGCCTCGCGAAGCCCGCGTCGGTGTCGCCGTGCTCGATCGCGAGATCGGCGAGCTCGAACTCCGCGCGCACCGAGCGCGGCCCATGCGGCGAGTCGGCGAGCAGCCGCTCGTACGACGCGCGCGCCTCGCCCCAGGCCTCCGCGCGCTCGAAGGCGCGCGCTTGCATGAGCCGCGCCTCGTCGCGGTCCTTCACGCGCAGCGCGCGCGAGGCGGCGCCGTCGAACGAGCGGGCCGCCTCGTGGTAGCGCCCCGCGTGGTAGGCGCGCTCACCGGCGGCCAGCGCGGCGAGGTAGGCGTCGCCGCGCGCCGGCGCGCACGCGGGGCCGAGCAGCGCGGCGATCGCGAGGGCGAGCGCCGCGGCGGAGGCGTTCGCGGCGATGCGACGGCTCACGCGCGCACACCCGCGGCGCCGCGATCGCGCGGCGAAGACAGCACCTCGGCGAGCGCCTCGGCGAGGGCGCTCGCCGCGGGCGCGACCTGCTCGGGCGCGACGTCGAGGTGGGTCACGGCGCGGACGGTGCTCCTGCCCGTCGCCCCGACGAGCACGCCGCGCCGCCGCGCGGCGTCGACGAGCCGCTCGGCCGGGATCCCCGGCGCGTCGACGTAGAGGATGTTCGTCTCGGGCTCGTCGATCGTCGCGGGCGGCGCCTCTGCTCCGGCCGAGCGGGCGGCGCGGTGCGCCGCGTCGCGCATCGCCCGCGCGATGGCGCGCGCGGCCTCGTGGTCCTCGGCGATGCGGCCCTGGTGGTGCGCGAGCGCGTACAGGGCGGCGGCGGCGAGCACGCCGGCCTGCCGCATGCCGCCGCCGAGCATCTTCCGGAAGCGCAGCGCGGCGCGCGCCACGTCGGCGCCGCCGCACAGCGCGGAGCCGACCGGGGCGCCGAGCCCCTTCGAGAAGCACACGCTCACCGTGTCGAACGGCCGCGCGAGCTCGGCGACCGTCCGGCCGGAGGCGACCGCGGCGTTCCAGAGGCGCGCCCCGTCGAGGTGGAGCGCGAGCCCGTGCGCGCGCGCGACGGACGCGATGGCGACGACGTCGTCCTGCGGGAAGACCCGCCCGCCGGCGCGGTTGTGGGTGTTCTCGATCGCGACGACGCGCGTGCGCGGCAGGTAGTACTGCGGCGGCTTGATCGCGTCCTCGACGTCCGCCGCCTTGAACAGGCCGCCGCGCCCGGCGAAGACGAACTGCACGCCGCTCCAGGCGGGGGCGGCGCCGCTCTCGTAGAACGCGCAGTGCGCGCCCTCGCCCGCGATCACCTCGTCGCCGCGCTGCGTGTGGCAGAGCAGCGCGATCTGGTTGCCCATCGTCCCGCTCGGCACGAACAGCGCGGCTTCCTTGCCCGTCAGCTCCGCGACGCGCTCCTCGAGCCTGCGCACGGTGGGATCCTCCCGGTACACGTCGTCGCCGACCTCGGCCGCCGCCATGGCCGCGCGCATGGCCGCGGTCGGTCGGGTCACCGTGTCGGAGCGGAGATCGATCATCGCTTGCATCCTGAAACCTCGGCTGTCGGCCCGCGCCGACATGCTAGCACCGCGCCCTGCGCCCCTACGCGGGGCTCTGCGCCGCGAGCCTCGGGAAACGCTCGGCCATCCGCCACGCGATGCGCGTCGCCATCGCCATGATCGGCACCTGCGAGTTCACGCCGATGCTCGTGGGGAGGATGGAGCCGTCGGCCACGAAGAGCCCCGGCAGCTCGAAGCACTCGCCGTCCTGGTCGACGATCCCGCGCCGGGGATCGTTCGCCACCCGCGCGCTCCCGAGCGGGTGGAACGCCATGCACTCGATGCGGCGCGCGTCGATGGACGCGCGCTCGGCCGCGAGCGCGGCGTCCATCGACGTGATCGGCGGCTCGCCGATCATCGCGGTGTAGACCTCGCGCGCGCCGGCGGCGATCGCCATCTCGCTGAGGAGGGTGATCGAGCGGCGCAGCCGCGCGAGATCCCGCGGCGCCATCGCGTACGAGACGAGCGGCTCGCGGCCGGGGCCGGGGCGGACGCGGCCGCCGCCCTCGTCGTGGATCATGGCGCCGAAGACGGCGCAGCGCGGCAGCGCGCGGACCCGCCGCCGCAGCGCGGGCCCGACGCCGGGGAGGCCCGCTGCGAGCACGTTCACCGCCGAGTAGACGCCGACGAGCTTGATCCCCTCGGCGTCGAAGTGGTCGGAGTAGACGCTCTGGAGCGCGCCGTCCCAGCCGTTCAGCGCGTCGTCGAACCGCGCGACCACGCGCACCGCGGGGTGCAGCGTCACGTCGTTGCCGAGGGCGCCGCTCGCCTTGAAGGCGCCCGCCGTGCGGAGGAGCAGCGGCGTGTGCAGCGTGCCGCACGCCGCGACCACGGCCTTCGCGCGCACGCGGAACCGGCGCGGCGGAGCCCCCGGCTCGCCGCCGAGCAGCCTCCCCTCGACGCCGGCGGCGCGCCCGCGCTTCACGTCGATCCGCTCGACCAGCGCGTCGGCGACGACGCGCGCGCCGTGCGCGGTGGCTGACGGCAGGTAGGCGACGTCGACCGAGCGCTTCGCCCCGGCGGGGCAGGTGAAGTTGCACCGGCCGTTCCCCTCGCACGCGTCGCCGGTGTTGCGGCGGAGCGGGCGCATCGGGATGCCGAGCCGCTTCGCCCCCTCGACGAACCGAGCCGTCGACGCGGAGCGCATCGCCTCGGGGACCTCGCGGACGTCGAGCCGCTGCTCGACGCTCTCGTACGCCGCCTCGAGCGCTCGCTCCGACAGCTCGTCGAGGCCGAGGTCGCGCACCCACCGCGCGTGGACGCCGCCCGGGATGCGGAAGCAGACCCCGCCGGTCACCACCGACGAGCCGCCGACGGCGCGCCCCTGCGTGAGCGAGATGATCGGCGTCTGGCCCACGCCGAACGCCGTGACCATGCCGCCCTCGCGGAACAGCCGCCGCAGCGACTCGCTGGGCTTCCAGCGCTGGTAGTCGTCGGGGCGGTAGTAGGGGCCCTCCTCCAGCACGATGACGCGGCGCCCCGCCTCGGCGAGCAGCGCCGCGACGACGGCGCCGCCGGCGCCGGAGCCGACCACGACGACGTCGCACGGCTCGTCGAACCCCGCCGGCAGGTCGCGCCCGCGGACGATCGGCTCGCTCGACGCGATGGCGCCGGTCACGCGTCACCCCCTGCGCCGGACGTGGCGGCGGGCTGCGCGCGCGGGCCCTCGTCCGCCTCCCCGCGCGGCGCGGCGGGAGCGACCGCGGCCGGGCGGAGCCCGGGCAACCTGCGCCGCGCCGCGGTGCTCTCGCGATCGAGGCCCGTCAGCGCGAGCTCCGCGCCCTCCTCGAAGGCGGGGATGCACATGGGCACCTTGAAGGCGACGAGCAGCATCGCGAGGAGCCCGGAGCGGCTCGACTCCAGCGCCTCGAGGTAGGCGAGCCGCCGGCCGAGCGAGAGCCGGCTCATCCGGCCGAAGGCGCCGATCACGAAGAGCGGCAGCAGCTCGAGGCACGCGGCCAGCAGCGCGAAGCCGCGCCGCGTCTCGGGGCTGGCCTGCCCGAGGGAGAGATCCAGCGCCGCGACCGCGCGTTCGCACACCTCGGCGCCCGGCGGGGCGAGCTCGCCGCGCTCGTCCTCGTCGCAGAGCATCGCCTCGGCGGCGGACCACGCGACGCGGCGCGCCCAGGGCGAGAGCCCGCGCCCGGGGCGGTCCAGCCGATCGAACCCTCGCGCTGCACGTTCGCGCGCGCCCTCTCCCGCGTCCTCCTGCATGGCCGCGAGAGCCTAGCCCGGATCGACCCAGCGCCGAGATCCAAGGCGGCGCGCGTCGCAGCCGGGTGGTCTCGGGCGCTGGCCTCGGCCACGCAGAGGGGGCGCCCTTGAAGATCGGCCGCTGCTCGCCGCTGCGTTCGCGCGTCGTTGCAGAACGACATCCTGGCGGTCCGCGGGAGATGCGCGCCGCGCGCTCGCGTCGAGGCCCGGGCGCGTCGGGCCGGAGCGCGCTCCGCCGTCGCGCGCGCGGGCTCGCCGTTGCGGATCCGGTTCTGGTATTTAGCTGAACGGCCGGGGGAACACGGAGGAACGATGGCGGAGCGATCGCTGCAGCACCGGGATTCCGAGAGCAAGGACGACGAGACGCTGAAGAGAGAGGCGCGCGTGCACCTCGCGAGCGAGCCGGCGCTGCAGCTCGTGGCCGAGCTGATCGCACGGCTGCGCGAGCTCGATCTGCCGTGGTGGACGCCGGTCAAGCTGCGCGAGCGGTTCGGCGCGGTCGAGCGGATGGACTGGTTCCGCGAGCGGGGCGACGTTCGCCAGCAGATCACGACCTCCCTCACCGGCCTCTCGCCGCGGGCCGCCCGCCGCAAGACGCCGGACTTCCAGGGCGCGCTCATCGACTCCGTCATCGACGAGGGCGACATCACCCCGCGCGCGTTCGAGGCCGCGTTCGATCCGCGCGATCTCTCCGTGTACGGCCCGGCCGGGGGCTACTGGCAGTTCTTCCGCGAGTCGATGCCGTGGGATCAGGACACGCCGCAGCACCAGGAGATCGTCGCCTGGCTGCTCAAGGCGCTGCTCGCGGACCGGAGCCCGTTCGAGGGCATCGGCAGGACGCCGATCCTGACGCCGTGGGACGTGCGCACGGCGATCGACGGCCGGCTCTGGCAGACCCGGATCCCGCTCGAGGTCCGCGTCGCCATCGACAACGCGCGGCTCAACCAGGAGCGCGAGCGCCCGGGCGTGCCGTTCCACGCCGACGGCGAGCTCGCGATCGCCGGGCCGGACGTGATCGCCGCGAACATCCCGCCGCGCGAGATCCTCCCCGTGGTGCAGCTCGCGCAGAAGGCGATGCGCTTCGACACGCCGCGCGCCGCCACGCCGAGGGCGGCGCCGGCGGAGCTGTCGTCAGGCCGCAGCGGCGCGCCCGCCGCCGCGCCGGGCAGCGCGCCCGCGCCGGCAGCGCAGGCGGCCGGCGCTCCGGCGGCGTCGGTGTCGTCCGGCGGTGCGCCTGTGTCCAGGCCGGCGGCGTCGGCGCCCGTCTCGCCGGGCGGTGCGCCCCTGCCAGCGTTTGCGGCGTCGGCGCCGGCGGCGCCTGCCTCCGTCTTGTCCGGCGTCGCGTCGGATCTAGGCCAGGCCGCCAAGCTCCCCGCCGGCGCCGCTCCGGGCGGGGCCTCCTCCGAGGCGGCGAGCTCGCCGTCGGGAGGTCTCCCGCCCTCGGTGAGCAGCCCGCCGAGCGGCGCTCCCGCGGGCCCGAGGCCGGCCGGCAGCATCACGTCCCCGAGCGCGATCGTGGCGAAGCCGTCGGCTGCGGCGGGCGCCGCAGCGGCGTTCGTCTCGTCGCAGGTGGCCGAGCCGCCGCGCGGCAGGCTCCCGAGCGACCCGGGCACCTCGTCGGCGCGCCCGTCGACGCCGCCCGCGCCCCCCGCGCCCCGCGCATCGACGCCGCCCGCGCCCCCCGCGCCCCGTGCGTCGACGCCGCCTGCGCCCCCCGCGCCCCGCGCGTCGACGCCGCCCGCGCCGAGCTCCTCGCCGGCCGGGGTCGAGTCGCTCGACGACCTCGAAGAGGAGGACGGCGACGGAGCCGACGGTGCCGCGCCCGACAGCGAGCGCACGAATCCGTGGGCGGTCTCGGGCGACGAGAAGGCCAAGGCCGACCTGGACGACCTGGACGACATCGGCGAGGTGGAGCCGGCGAAGTAGAGCTGTCCGAGGGCGCGAAGCCGCCCGCGCGACACGACGCACCGCTCCGCCGCAGCACGGCGCGGCCGCAGCACGGCGCGCCGTGCCGCCCAGCGCCGAGCGCCGCGCGGCTGTCTTCATCTTTCTTCACGCGCGTTCCTGCACATTCTTCACACGCCCTGCGCAGCTTCGTCGTGGCTCGGGGCCGCGCGTCTGCGGCTCCGGTCACCTGCGGCCGGGGCCGCGCTCGCGTCCGGACGAACCGGGGCCGCGCGGACATGCCCCGTGCACGTATCGACAGCGGAGACGCTCACGGAGGGTACTCATCATGTTGGGATTCGTCGTTGGAACGGCCTGTCTGATCGGCCTGATCATGACCCTGAGGCGCGGCGGCCGGTACGATTGCGGCGGGCACTGGGGCGCGGGGCCGCGCTCCTTCGGTCGGCGTGGCTTCGGCGGCTTCGGCTTCCGCCGTCGCTTCTTCCTGTCGTTCCTCTTCGACCGGCTCGGCACCACGCCGTCGCAGGAGAAGGTCATCGTCTCGGCCGTCGACGAGCTCCGCGCCGCCGCGGACGCGCACCGCAGCGAGATCCGCAGCACGCGCGCGGACGTCGCGGCCGCGATGCGGAGCCCGAGCCTCGACGAGACGCGCCTCGGCGAGCTCTTCGCGCGGCACGACACCGCCATCGAGTCGCTGCGCAAGGCCGCGGTCGGCGCGCTCGGCAAGGTCCACGCCGTGCTCGAGGATCGCCAGCGCGAGCAGCTCGCGGATCTCATCGAGATCGGGCCGGCCGCCTTCCGCGACCTGTGGTCGTCCGGCAGGGCCGGTGGGCGCGGCCACCGCGCCGATCCCTACAGGACCCACGGCGACTGGGCGTGAAGGAGGAGACCATGATGCGACGCCAGATCACGATCACGCTGCTCGTCCTCGGCACCGTCTTCGGTTACGCCTCCGGCTTCTCCTCGCTGCGCTGCCGCGCAGAGGCCCGCCGAGACGCCTTCCAGCGTCACGTCGCGTCCCTGTGCGTGGACGCCGCGCGGGGGGCCGAGCGCTCCTCGTGGCGGAGCGCCGCGCCCGCGCGCCCCGGAGCGCCGGAGCCCGACACCGGCGCGGGCCGCTGAGCTATACACAAGGGAGGCGGCAGCCGCGCGCTGCCGCCCCTGCTCCCCGGGGTCCTCCATGGCGCTGCGGCTGCTGCTCATCGACGACGACACAAGGCTCCACGCCTTGCTCGCGAGCTACCTCGAGCAGAACGGGTTCACGGTGACCGTCGCGAGCGACGGCGCGCGAGGCCTCGCGGCGCTCGCCGCGGGCACCTTCGACGCCGTCCTCCTCGACGTGATGATGCCCGGCATGGACGGCATCGAGGTCGTGCGCCGCATCCGGCAGAAGAGCTCGATGCCGATCCTCATGCTCACCGCCCGCGGCGACGAGGCCGATCGCGTGGTCGGCCTCGAGATCGGCGCCGACGACTACATCGCGAAGCCGTTCAGCCCGCGCGAGCTGCTCGCGCGCCTCCGGGCCGTGCTCCGGCGCGCCACGCCCGACGCCGCCGGCGAGCGGATCGTGGCCGGCGACATCGCCATCGACGTGCCCGGCCGCGTGGTCAGCGTGGCGGGCAAGCCGACGGAGCTCACCGGCATCGAGTTCGACATCCTCGTGGCCCTCGCGCGGCGCGCCGGCCGCGTCGTCGCCCGCGACGCGCTCCTCGAGGAGGCCGGCCGCGGCGACGTCAACGTCGGCGGGCGGACCGTCGACGTGCACATCTCGCACTTGCGGCAGAAGCTCGCCGACGATCCCAGGTCGCCGAAGCTCATCAAGACCGTGCGCGGGGTCGGCTACGTGCTCGCCAAGGACCGCGCGTGATCCGCTACCGGTCCTGGCTGAGCGAGAACGGGCGGAAGGTCTCGATCGGCCGCTTCCTCAGCGCGCGGCTGCATCGCCGGATCTTCATGTGGTTCGGCGCGACCATCCTCATCACCGCGTTCGCCGCGTTCGCGACGGTCGGGGCCATCGATCGCGTCGGCAACTCCGGCTGGCGGCACGAGCACGCCCGCGCCCGAGCCTTCGTGGGCCACCAGTTCCAGCGGGTCTGGGCCGATCCCGTGGCCCGCGACGCCCTCGCCCGCGTGATCGCCGAGGATTTCGACACCGACCTCGAGCTCCGCGACGCGACGGGGCGGAGGCTCGCGCGGTACGGCCAGCCCTGCCGGGCGCAGACCCTTGTCGCGCCGGTCCGCGGCGAGGGCGGTCCGCTCGGCACCGTGCTCCTCTGCCCCGGGCGCGGCCGCTCCGGCGCGTCGCTCCGCCTCGCCCTGCCGCTGCTCGCCGTGGGCGTCGTCCTGTGGGGGGCCTCGGGCCTCATCTCGCGCCGCCTTGCCCGCCCGCTCGTCGATCTGGCCCACGTCGCCCACGAGATCGGCGCCGGCAAGCTGTCGAGCCGGGTCCGGCTCGACTGCCACGGCCAGGGCGAGGTCGGCGTGGTCGCCGAGGCGGTTAACGACATGGCTGGCCGCATCGAGCGCCAGGTCGCCGACCAGCGAGAGCTGCTCGCCGCCGTGTCGCACGAGCTCCGCACGCCGCTCGCCCGGATCCGCCTGCTCACCGAGCTGGCCCGCGGGAACGGCGGGCCGAGCGTGTCCGTGCTCGACGACCTCGATCGCGAGGTCATGGAGATCGACGCGCTCGTCGGCGATCTCCTGGCGAGCTCGCGCATCGATTTCGCGGCCCTCACCGTGTCGCGCCTCAACCCGGCCGAGACCGCGATCCGCGCGCTGGAGCGCGCCGGGCTGGACCCGACGCTGCTGGAGGTCGCCGAGGGGACGCCGGCGTTCGCGGCGGACGCGACGCTGCTGGCGCGCGCGCTCGCCAACCTGCTCGAGAACGCGCGCGCGCACGCAGGCGGGGCCGAGCGGCTGCGGGTCCGTCCCGGCGGTCCGAGCCGCGTGGTCTTCGAGGTCGAGGACCGCGGCCCCGGGTTCGCGGACGGGGAGGAGACGCGCATCTTCGAGCCGTTCTTCCGGCGCGAGCGGGTGCAGGGAAGCGAGAGCGGCGCCGAGCGCGGCTCGCTCGGCCTGGGCCTGGCGCTGTGCAAGCGCATCGCCGAGGCGCACGGGGGCCGCGCGTTCGCCGAGAGCCGCGAGGGCGGCGGGGCGCGCGTGGGCATCGAGCTCGCGCTGCGTCCGCCCGCCAGCGCCGCGCGCCTCGCCGGCCGCCCTCGCCGCGCCTAGCCCGATCGCGAGCGGACCGGGCCGGCGGGGGCGTTCCCGCTTGACCGCGCGATGGCGCGGGTGCGACGCTCCGTGAGCTCGCGACCATGCGTATCCTTCTCTGTGAAGATCAGGACGCGATCCGGCGCATGATCGAGGCGCTGGTCGGCGCGAGCGGCCATGAGGTCATCGGCGTCGGCACCGGCCGCGAGGCGATGGAGCGCGCCTTGACCGAGCCCTTCGACGTGATCCTGCTCGATCTGATGCTCCCCGGGAGCATGGACGGCTTCGAGGTCTGCGCGCGCCTCCGCGCGGACCCGGCCACCGCCAGCCTGCCGATCATCGTGATCAGCGCCCTCGACGACCGCGAGTCGCGCGCCCGCGCCGAGGAGCTCGGTGCGACCGCGTACTACGCGAAGCCGTTCCGGCCTCTCGAGCTCCTGGAGCACATCGGCGGGCTCAAGGCCGCGCGGCGGCGCTGACAGGCTGTCGGGCGGCTCCCCGCCGCGACGGCGGCTCCACGGCCGGCGCAAGAGCGTGCTGGAACGCGGCGCGGGTTTTGGCTACACCCGCGGTCATGCACACTCGGTGGCGCGGGGTTATGGCTTCGATGCTTGCGGCGGTCGCCCTGGCGGGGCTCGCGGGCTGCGAGGGGGACAAGGGCAAGGCGCAGGTCGCCGTCGATGCGGGCGCGCTCGACGCCGGCCCGGCGCTGCCGGTCGTCGGCGGCAAGCTCGGCGCAGCGCTCGCCGAGGCGGCGGCGCCGGGCGGCCCCGAGAAGCGGTCGCCGCCGGGCAGCGCGGCGGACGGCCCGCCGGAGAACGGCGTGTTCTCGCCGCAAGCAGCGCTCGCCGCGCTCCCGAAGGACGTGCCCTACAAGCTCGAGGTCATCGACGACGGCAGCGAGCCGCGGGCCAGGCTCGCCCCGAAGATCGACCCGAAATCCGAGCAAAAGCTCACCATCACGCTCGGGCTGCGCATGGGCGGGCCGCAGGGGATGCCGAACCTCGATTTCGGCGTGAGCCTCAAGGCGGAGAAGCCGGCGGACCCACCCAAGGACGGCGCGGCCGCGCCCGCGGCAGGCGCGGCGCCGACGAAGGTGACCGCGAAGGTCACGTCGGCGACGCTCGCGTCGATGTCCGTCGGCGGGCCGCCGAAGGAGCTCGCCGACGCGCTGGCGAAGCTGAAGGGCAGCTCGCTGCGCTACGATCTCTCGCCGGCGAACGTGGCCAGCAATCAGAGGCCCGAGCTGGCCAAGGACGCCGATCCCGGGCTCCAGCCGGTGCTCGCCGCCCTCGGGGAGGCCATCGCGCTCCTCACGCCGCCGCTGCCGGACAAGCCCGTCGGCGCGGGGGCCTACTGGATGGTCGCCGACCGCGTCGTGGTGTCGGGCGCGCAGCTGCCGGTGCTGCGGTACCGGGTCTTCAAGATCGAGAAGGTGGAGGGAGATCTCGTCTCGTTCAGCGTGGATACGCGCCAGTACGCGGAGGGGGCCGATCTCAAGCTGCCGGGCCCGAACGGCGAGGTCACGCTGACCATCGACCGGGTCGACTCCTCTGGAAAGGGCACGTTCACCTGGTCGCCGTCGAGCTACGCGCCGGGCACCGCCGACGCCTCGCAGCGGCTCCAGGCGCTCCTCGTGCCCCCCGGCGCCAGCGCCCAGCAGGCCGCCCAGCGCAGCGTGGCCCAGGTCGAGCTCACGGCGAAGTTCGCGACGCCGGCAGCGCAGTAGCCGCCGGCCCGCCGCGCAGGGGCGAGGGCGGCGAGCGTCCCGGTCGCCGCCCGTGGACCGTGGAGAGCCTGGCGACCGCGCCCTGCCCTGGAGCGGCGCGGCGGTGCCCGGGGGCGTTGGCTAATCCCGTGCATGAGCGCCCATGCGGGGAGGCGTGGCGGCTGTCCGACCCGGCTGGCAGAGGCGGGCGGGCAGGCGGCGCCACGGCGCAGGCGGCATGACCTACGGGTGCGGGCGGAACATGCACGGGTGCAGTCTCGAGGCCTACCTCGAGGAGCCGGGCCTCACCGAGGGACAGCGGAGGCGGCTGCGGCTGTTCCGCACGGTGGAGGACGCCGTGAGCGATCGCGTGGAGCAGCTGTGCACGTGCAGCGGGCTCGACGTGACCGACGCGGCGATCCTCGTCGTGTCTCCGGCGGCGCGCCGGCTGTTCTTCCGCAGCGCCGCGCCCGGCTGCGCGGAGCCGCCGGGCGCGAGCGTCATCGTCGGCCATCGCGCGCGGCTCCACGCGTTCCTGCACGCCGCGCTGCCGCCCGCGGACGAGGCGCCGCTCGACCCCTACGCCGACCTGCTCGCTCCATCCCCGCCCCAGTGCGTCCGCGTGCTCATCGTGGACGAGGACTCGCTCACGATCCTCAACTACGGCGCGTTCGTGGTGGTGAGCCTCGACCGCAGCGAGATGCCGACGGCGTAGCGACCGGCCCTCCGCGGCAGGTCAGAAGCGCACCGTGAGGCGGAGCGGGCCGAGGGCCGCGCGCGGCGAGGCCTGCCTGCGCGGGGCGCCGGCGGGGTCGCCATCGAGGACCAGCACGAGCACGCCGGCGCCCGCCGCGATGAGGCCGGCGCCCGCGACGAGGTCGCCCGCGAGCGCCTGGGCGCGCGCGGCGTCGGCGGTGTCCCCGTCCCGCGTCGGCGCGTCCGACGCGCTCGCGACGCCGAGGAGGCCGATCGCCACGCCGGCCGCGACGGTGGCCAGGCCGCCGGCGAGCAGCGCGATCGGCACGACGCGGACCGTCGCGGCGTCGGGCGTGGAGCGGAGCGCCGCGCCACCCGGCCGCGCGCTCGCCGAGGGCGCCCGCGGCCCGGCGGACGCGTCCAGCATGGCGGCGTCGCGCTCCAGGCTCATCACGATGACGACACGGCTCCCCGGCGCCGCGGCGACGGTCCGCTGCGCCTCGCGGTAACCCGGCGCGCGCGCGGTCACCGTGTGGTCCCCCGGGTTGAGCGGCCGCGGCCGATCGAGCGCCGCCACGGGCACGTCGACCCCGTCGATCTTCACCGCGAGGCCGGCGACGTCGTCCGGGGAGAACCTCAGATCGAGCGCTGCGATCTGGCGCTCGAGCTCCTGCACCGCCTGGCGCGCGAGCTTCTCGTACTCCTTCGTCGCTGGCGCGGACGGCTCGACAAGGAACGCGCGGAAGCTCTCCAGCGCCTCGACGAGCTGGCCGGTCTGCTGCTGAGCCACCCCGAGGCTGTAGAGCGTGATCGGCGCGCGCTTGATCGCGAGCGAGCGCTCGTACTGCTTCCGCGCCTCCTCCCAGCGGCCCTGCTTGGCGAACTCGGAGCCCTCGATGAAGATCTCGCGCGCGACCGCGACGTCGGCCGCGCTCTGCGCCGCGGCGGGCGCAGGCGCGGCGAGGAGCCCCGCCGCCGCGACGAGGAGCGCGAGGGGGCCCGCGAGCGCTCGCGTCCGCCGCGGCGTCACGGCCTGAACCGCTCCCCGTCGGCCACGAGCGAGAGCCCGTCGATCCCGGACCACAGGATGAGCTCGGTCCCCGTCCAGACCCCCACGCCGTAGCTGTGCTGCTTGGCCGCGGGCGACATGCTCGCGCCCCACCCTGCCATGGGATCGTACAGCTTCCCGTCCTTCCTGAACGTCGCGTCGCTCCGCCCGCCTGCGATGAGCGCGCGCGCGCCCGTCCACCCGGTCCAGCCGGTGCGCCGCTCGCTGCGGCTGCGCCGCGAGGGGGCGTCCTTGTTGTCGATGGCGAGCCAGGTGCCCGCCGCCGCGTCGTAGCTCGCGCCGTCGCTGAGGATGTCGTCGTCTTTGTCCTGGCCGCCCCAGACGAGCAGCCGGTTGCCCATCCAGACCGCGAACGCGTCGGCCCGCGGGCCCGGCGCGCCCGCGGTGGGCAGCGCTCGCCACACGTCCGTCGTGGGGTTGTAGGCGTACCCCTCGTTCGTGGTCGCCTCGCCGGCGCGCCCGCCGAACAGGTAGAGCTCCGTGCCCGACCAGGCCCACGCGACGCCGTCGCGCGCGGGGGCCGCGCCGGCGCTGGAGACCGGCGCCCACGCGTCGGCGACGGGGTCGTAGAGCGCGCCGCCGGCGGCGGGGGCGCCGCCCGCGGTGCCGCCCCAGATCAGGAGGCGCGTGCCGGTCCACACGGCGAACGGCGACCGCCGCGCGGTGGGGGCGTCCGTGGTGCTCATCGCGCGCCAGGTCCGCGCCACCGGGTCGTACGCGCCGCCGGTGGACAGGCCCGACGTGTTCGCGAACGTGCCGCCGCCCCACACGAGCACCCGGGAGCCCGTCCACGCCGCGCCGGCGACCACGCGGGCCGAGGGAGCGCCCTCGCCGCCCAGCGACGACCACGCGTCGCGCGCCGGATCGTAGAGCGCCCCGTCGTCCACGTCCCCGCTCGCCGTGCGGCCGCCCCACACGAAGAGCGCGTTCCCGATCCAGGTCGCCGCGGCCAGCTGCCGCGGCGCGGGCGCGCCGATCCTCGTCATGAGGACCCACGCGGGCGTGCACGCGCCGTCGCGGCACTCGCGCCCGCTCAGGCACGCGTTTCCGCACGCGCCGCAGTGCTCGGCCGAGCCCAGGCTGACGCACGCCCCGTCGCACGCCGCGAGGCCGCTGCCGCAGGGCGGGATGCAGGCGCCGCCCGAGCAGATCTCGTCGCCGCTGCAGTCGGCGCTTGTGCAGCACTGGCGGCACGCGACGAGGCTGCAGCACTGCTGTCCTTCGGCGCAGGCCGTGCTCCGGCACACCGTGCCGCCGTCGGCGCACACGTCCGCGGTGCAGCCGTCGCCATCGGAGCAGTCCGCGTCCGAGCAGCAGGCGCGGCAGTCTGCGCCGCAGTCGTGCGGCGTGAACCCCCCGCACGCGCACGCGCCGGCGGCGCACGCGGCGCCCGGCTTGCAGACGGTGCCGCACGCGCCGCAGTGCTGCGGATCCCTGGCGAGGTCGGACTCGCAGCCCGGGACGGCCGGATCGCAGTCGGCGAAGCCCGCGTCGCACGCCAGCGCGCCCGCCTCGCAGTGCTGGTGCGGCCCCGCGGCCACGCCGCACGCGCCGCAGTGCCTGGGGCTGGTCTGCATGTCGACGCACGAGAAGCCGCACGCGGCGAGGCCCGCGGCGCAGGTGGCCATGCACGCCGTGCCGTCGCAGAACGGCGTCTCCGGCGCGCACTGCGCGCCGCACGCGCCGCAGGTCGCCGGGTCGGCCGCGGGCGACTCGCAGCCGGGCAGGCCGTCGCAGTCGAGGAGCCCGTTCGCGCAGGCGCAGCCGCCGCCCGCGTCGCAGGTCATGCCGTCCGCGCAGGTGTCGCCGCAGGCCCTGCAGCGCTCGCTCGTGCCGAGCGTCGACTCGCAGCCGTCATCGGGCGAACCGTTGCAGTCGTCGTACCCCGGCTGGCACCCGCACACGCCCGCCTGGCACTCCATGCTCGGCCCGCAGGTGATGCCGCAGCCGCCGCAGTTCGCGGGGTTCGACGAGCCGTCGGTCTCGCACCCCGTGTCGTCGCGCTCGTCGCAGTCGAGGAGCGGCGGCGCGCAGGCGCACTGCCCCTCGTCGCAGATCGCGCCCGAAGGGCAACGGAAGGAGCAACCGCCGCAGCGCTCGGGATCGCTGGTGAGGTCGACCTCGCAGCCGTTGGTGACGATGTTCCCGTCGCAGTTGTCGAAGCCGAAGACGCACTCGGACGAGCAGTGGCCGCCCACGCACAGCGTGTGCAGGCACGGCGCGCCGCAGGCGCCGCAGTTCGTCGGATCGTTCAGCACGCTGGTGCACGACCCGCCGCAGCACGACTCCCCGGCGCCGCAGGCGTTGCCGCAGGCGCCGCAGTGCTCTCCGTCCTGGCTCAGGTCGACGCACGCGCCGCCGCAGCAGGCGTCCGCCGCGCAGCCCGGCGCGCACGCGCCGCCGTTCGGGGTCTCGGCGCCGCCCTCGGGCGGCTTGTCGGAGAGGGCGCTCTCCGCGAGCAGCGAGCAGGCGCCGGTGAGCACGGCCAGCGCGAGCAGCAGCGGCCAGCGCGCGCCGAGCGTGGGCTCGCGATGTCGCGTCTCGCGCGCGGGTCTCACCTCCGGCGGCATCGCGGCTTCAGAAGTTCGGCCGAGCCGGGACCGGCAGGGCAGCGCCAGGGGTCTTCGAGCTCGTCCGCGGGACCGCGCTCCGTCGCGCGCCCGGGTTCCGGGGAACCGCCGCGGGCTCCCGCTCGGCGGCGCCGCTGTCCGCGGGCCCGCGGCGCGGCTCGCCGATTGAGGGCAGCGCTTTGGCCGAGCGCTCCGGCCCGGCGTTGCCCTGGCTCCCGGCGCCCTGCCCGGGCAGCGGCGCGGCCGCGGCGGGCGCGGACGGGTCGCGCGGCGCGGCGGGCGGCGCCGCCGGGGGCGGCGCGGCGCCGGCGTCCCGCGCGGTCTCGGTGCGCAGGGCGAACAGCGCGAGGCCGAGCGTCACGAGCGCCGCGACCGCCGCCAGCGCGAGGACGGCGGCGCGTCGCCGGCCGCCGCCCGCGCGCGCGCTCTCCTCGCGCACGGCCGTCTCCACGTCCGCGCCGCTCCTCGACGACGCGCGCGCGGGCGGCCGCTCGGACAGGCGCCGCTGGCCGCCGTCGCTCAGCCAGTGGACGGCGATCGACGTCCCGGCCACGTCCTCCTCGACCCCGTGCTCGGTCGCCCACCGCGCGAGCGCCACGCCCATGTCGCGCATGGTTCGCCATCGCTCCGGGCGCTCCTTCGCGAGCCCGCGCTCGATGATGCCCCACAGCGTCGCGTCGCCGACCCCGAGCTCGGTGATCGGCACCGGATCCTTGACGAGGATCGCCGCCACGAGCTCGTGGTAGTTGCCGCCGAGGAACGGCCTCTGGCCCGTGATCGTCTCGTAGAGCACCACGGAGAAGGCCCAGATGTCCGTCTGCCCGTCGACGTCGGTGATGCCGCGCGCCTGCTCGGGCGACATGTAGTCGGGGCTGCCGAGCACCGTGCCCGCCTTGGTCACGTCGCCGCCCGCGGTCTCGCTCCACACCTTGGCGATGCCGAAGTCGACGATCTTGGGGGTGACGTCCCCGCGATCGTTCTTCACGAGGAAGATGTTCTCGGGCTTGAGATCGCGGTGGACGATCTTGCGGTCGTGCGCCGCGGCGAGGGCGCTCGCGATCGGCAGCAGGATGCGGAGCGCGGCCGCGGGCGAGAAGCGCTTCCTGCGCTCGATCGCCTCGACCAGCTGCTCGCCGCGGAGGACCTCCATCACGATGTACGGATCGAGGTGATCGGACTCCCCGAAGTCGAGCACCCGGACGATCGAGGGGTGATCGATCCGCGCCGCGGCGCGCGCCTCCTGCTGGAGGCGGAGCGTCGCCTCGGTGGAGGTGACCTCGCGCCGGATGAACTTGAGCGCGACGTCGATGTTCAGCACGTCGTTGTGGGCCAGCCACACCATCCCCATGCCGCCCTCGCCGAGGACGTAGCGCAGCCGGTACTTGCCGCCGATCACGTCGCCCTCGCGGTAGGTCCGCCGCGTCGACCGCCCCGGGCCGGGCGACGGCGCGCTGGCTTGCCGGAGCGACGACAGGAGCGCCAGATCGAGCGACTCCGGGTCGCCCGAGTCGGGAGCGCTGCCGCGCGGGAAGGCCGCAGAGGAAGGGGAGGAGCGGCTCGCGCCCTCAGCCCGCAGCGTCGAGCCCGTCGATGGTGCGGGCGCGGAGGTTGAGCGCGGCGACATGGAGCGAGGGTATTCTAACTTTGCTGGCCTCCCACAGCCATGGTCTCGCGCTGACCGCGCGCGCAGAGCAGCGCGCGGTCAGCGCAGGGGAGCGCGGTCAGCGCCGGCGCGCGCCCCCCCCGCCGGGAGCCCACACGTCGTGCAACGTGCGACGAGCTGAGACAGGGCGATGGCCGGATTTATGCTCCACGAGGATCTTTACCCGCGGGCCGATGCGCACCGTGAGCGGGCCCACGTGCTCGTGTACGTCGCCGTCGCACACATAGCGGACCACACCGGAGCGGGCCTCGAGCACCGCGCGCCGGGCGATCTTCTCGAACGTGTGTGCCTCGCCCATCGGCTGCGCTCGCCAGATATCGCGCAGCTTCCTGACGAAGCCGAGCGCGGAGGTGTGGATGCCCAGCATGTGGAAGCTCTCGGGGCGCTCGTCGTAGCGGTGGAACGGGCGGAACCCGAGGCCGATCTGGTCGACGGTGCCGGCGGCGACGGCGAGGTAATCGCGCTCCGGGAAGGCCGTGCCGTCCTCGAAGTGGACGCGGCCCTCCCAGCGCGCGGCGACCTGGGTGTCGGTCTTGAGGAGCACGGCGGCGCTCGCGCGGGCGAGGACCTTCGCGGCCCAGAGCGCGCTCCGCTCCTCGCTGCGGTTGTACTCGGCGATGAACCCGTGGACGCAGCCGGTGCCGAAGATGAAGCCGTAGTGGGCGCCGATGTGCATCACATGGCGCTCGATCCAGCGCAGCGGGTGCCGGCCGCGGTCGGTGTAGCGGGCGATGAGCCCGGCGAGCAGGCCGTCGGGGCGCCCGCGGGGGACGCCGACGGCGTTGGCCACGGTGTTCATCGTCCCGCCGCGCAGGAAGGCGATCGGCGGCAGCGGCTCGTCCTCGTAGACGTCGAGGAAGCCGGTGATGGTGACGTGGTTCGTGCCGTCGCCCCCCGAGATGCCGAGCACGTCGATGGAGAGCTTCCTGAAGTCCTCCGCGATCCGGGCGAGGTCCTCGCGGGTGCGCGCGGTGCGGACCACGCCGTGGTCGCCGAGCGTGCGCGCGAGCCGGACGGCCGCGCGGGGATCGCCCTGGTTCTGGCGCGAGCGGGGGTTGATGATGACGCCGATGCCGCCCATCTAGCGCCGGCCTCGCGGCGTCTTCCACCGCGGCTTGAGGTGGACCCGCATGACGTCCGCCATCAGGCCGAGGTGGGCGCAGTGGTCGGGCTTGTCGTCGCCGGTGTACCCGCGGAGGTGGAAGTCTCCGCGATCGTAGCGCCGGATCATGTCGAGGCCGAGCACGTCGCGGCGGGAGGAGCCCCTCGGCTTGCCCCGCAGCTGCTGCACGACGAAGCTCGCCGTCTCCTCGGTCGACGCGTAGCCGGGCGGCAGGATGGAGGAGTGGCTCATGAACATGAACGCCTCGCCCGCCGCGGCGCGCCGGGCGAACGCGATGAACGGCTCGAGCTGCGCGACCTTGAGCTTGCGCTGCTGCTCGTCGGCGTACCCCGCGTGCAGCGAGTCGAGCAGCACGAGCGCGTCGACCCGCTTGCCGGCCTTCTGGCGCAGGATCTGCTCGATGGCGCCATAGCCCGCGCTCCACGCCGAGAGGCCGAGCTTCCGGATGTAGACCTTCTTCTTGCCGGTCTTCTTCGCCACCGCGCGCTCGATGCTGTCGAGCAGGTGCTCGAAGACGTAGGGCGCCGAGAACGTGCTCGAGTACGCGCCCGAGCCGATCCCCAGATCGATGCCGACGAGGACGGCGCCGTCGGCCGTCTTCACGAACTCCTTGCGGAGCGCCTCGTGGCCGTGGAAGTGGATGAGGACGTCGAAGCCGCCGCG
Source organism: Sorangium sp. So ce887 (assembly GCF_051521455.1). Lineage (NCBI taxonomy): Bacteria > Pseudomonadati > Myxococcota > Polyangiales > Polyangiaceae > Sorangium > Sorangium sp. So ce887. The sequence continues at coordinate 2,803,372 of NZ_CP150354.1, forward strand.
CTTCGTGACCCCGCCCCGGTGCGGCATGATCATCTGCCCGATCGAGGGCGCGCGGGACCACCGGTCGTAGACGCCCCAGCCCGGATCGGGCGTCATGCACGGGTTGATGTCGCCGCGGCGCTTCTTCGAGGGGGCGGAGAGGCTGCTCGTGGCCCCCGGCCTGTCGCGCCGCGCCGGGCTGCGCTCGACGCGCTGGTCTGCGCCGCCCGCGCTGGAGGGCGGGGTGCCTGCGCCGGCTCCGTCCGCCGCCGGCGCCCCGTCGGCGTGCAGCGGCGGCGCGCCGTCGGCCGGCGGAGGGCTGTCGGTCGGCGCCGGGCTGCCGGCCTGCGTTGCGCTGTCGGCCTGCGGTGCGCTGTCAGCCTGCGGGGCGGGGGCCTGCGGGGCGGCCTGCGCGGCGGGCGGGGGCTCCGGCGGCGCGCCGGGCTGCCCGGCGGCCGGGTCCTGCGCCGCTGCAGGGGGCGCGGCGAGCCACCAGGTGGCGGCGAGCAGCGAGAGGAGCGCCCATCGCCCGGGGGGCCTGCGGGCCTGCAGAGGATGTCTCATGTCGGGAGGGCCTCCATTCCATGAAACGGCGTGCGGATCGAGCGCTCGGTGCACCGGCGCCGCCGCGGCGCTGTCCTCCGCGACGGCGCGCGGGCGTTCAGCGACGGGGCAGGGGGCAGGCGGGGCGCCCTGCGCGAGTGGGCGTCACCCCGGCGGCGGCTTCCCCTGGAGGAAGGCGGCGCCCGCGTCGGCGGCGGCGAGGATGCGCTCCTCGGCCTGCGAGGCGAGCTTCTCGACCGCCGCGGCGGCGTCGGCGGGGGGCAGCGAGCGGAGGAACTGGATGAACTCCGGCTCGAGGCCGGGCTTCACGCCGCTCAGGACGAGCACGATCGGGATGGCCGGCTTCTCGACCTCGGCGAGCTCGGTGGCGCGGGCGCGCCAGCGGCTCGCCCCGACGGCGAGGCGGAAGGCCCACTGCGCGCCGAGGCCGATGAGGAGGCCGGCCATGACGCCCGCGACGAAGAGATCGGCGTCCTTGGGGGCGAGGAGCGCGGCGGAGAGCCCGCCGATGGCCGCGCCGATCACGATGCCGGGCTCGCCGCTGTTGTACGCGGCCGCGGTCTTCAGGATCTCGGCGGCCTGCATGCCCGGGCGCCCGCTGCGCACGGCGTCGCGCAGCGGCAGCAGCGTCGCGAGGCGGCGCATCGAGGCGGCGCGCACGCCGAGGTAGCTGATGAGCAGGGCGCAGACGGTCAGCCCGACGCCGACGCTCACCGCCACGCGCCGGGAGAAGACGCCCTGGGGGAGCGGCTCGCGGACCACCGCGGTGGTCGCGCGCTCCCGGTCGCGCTCGGCGGTCGCCTTGTAGGCGGCCTCGGCGTCCTTCGTGGCCTGCGCGACCTTGTCGGCGGGGATGTCGGCGAGGAGCGAGAGCAGCTGCTTCGCCGCCTCGAACTGCTCGGCCTCCTCGGCGGCCGGCGGCGTGATCGCGGCCGCCTTGGCGATGGCGTCCCAGCCGGGGATCGCGCTCACCCGCGCCCCGAGGAGCGCCTCGGTCGCCTCGCGGCAGCCCGCCAGCGTCTTGACCTGCTTGTGGAGCGGCTGGGCGGAGGCCCACGCGCCCTGCTTGTCCGGCTCCTTGGGCTTGGGCGGCGGCGGGGTGTTGCGCTGCGCGCGCGTCCTCGTGACCGGCGGCGGCGCCGGGGGCTCCTCGCCCGGGGCGGGCATGCGCGCGGATTTCGCGGCCTTCTTGAACAGGTCGATCTCGACGATGAGCTTCTCGCCGGCGAGGGCGCACGCGCGCGCGGGGGCGAGGCGGGCCTCGGATTCCTCTGCCTGCCGCCGCGCGCCCGGGTCCAGGACGAGCCTGCCGTCCACGGTCACGAGCCGGAGGACCGCCATGGCGATGCACAGGACGAGGATGGCCGAGGCGATGAAGGTGGCGCGGACCTCCTCGCGCCGGGTGTACTCGTTCACGCTCGCTCCCTCGGAAAGACCGGAGATGGGCAGGTCGGCGCGAGGGCGACCGCGCGGCCGGCCCGCCACGGAGCGCCGCGATCGGCGTCGCGGCCGTCACGGCAGGGGGACACCGAAGGAGCGCAAGCCCGTCGCATGCTGATCACCGTTAAACCAGATGCCGGACCGATACCACAGCGTCGCTCGCAATGGGGTCCGCGGCTTCCCCTCGCGTCGGCGTCCGCGCGGCCCGGCGCGGTGGTCTGCGTTCCCGAGCGCCCTGGAACTTGCTCAGCCCCGGGGCGCCTCGTGTAAGGGTGCGCAGAAGGCGCGGAGAAGGCGTGGAGGCAGTCGTCACATCCCACAAGTCCGTCGAGCCCGCTGTCGTCGCGCTGCCCGAGCAGGGAGCGGAGGCCGCGAGGCGCGGCGCCCCCGCGGGGGCGCCCGGTGCGGCGGGGGAGCCCGGCGTGGCGGTGGCGTGCGGAGCCCCGGCCGCGCGGGGAGCGAGCCGGGGCCTGTGGATCTCGTCGACCTACTTCGCCGAGGGCCTGCCCTACGCGATCGCGCACAAGGTGGCGGGGGAGTTCTTCACGGCGGCGGGGGCGAGCCTTCCGATCATCGGCCTCGTGTCGCTCTACGGGCTCCCGTGGAACCTCAAGTTCCTCTGGAGCCCGCTGATCGACCTCCACGGCAGCCCGCGGCGCTGGCTCCTGGGGGCCGAGATCGCGCTCGCGGTGATCCTCCTCGGGCTCGCCGCGACGGCGGACAGCGGCGCGCTCTGGCTCGTCGCCGCGCTGTTCGGGCTGGTCGCCATCGCCGCGGCGACGCACGACATCGCGGTCGACGGCTTCTATCTGCAGGCGCTCGACAAGGACGCGCAGGCTGGCTTTTCCGGGTTGCGGGTCGGAGCGTACCGGCTCGCGCTGCTCGCGGGCGCGCTGCTGGTCGCGTTCGCGGGCTGGGCGTCCTTCGGCGCGTCGTTCGCGGTCGCGGCGGCCGGGCTCGTGCTGCTCGCGGGCGCCCACGCGGTGGGGTTGCCGCGCCCGGCGGCTGCGGCGGCGCCCGGAGCTGCGGCGGCGCCCGGAGCTGCGGCGGCGCCTGGAGCCGCCGGGCTGCGGCGGTATGTCGAGCCGTTCCGGGTGTTCCTGCGGCAGCCCCGGATCGCGTCGAGCCTGGCGTTCATCCTCTGCTACCGGGCGGGGGACGCGCTCATGTTCGCGATGTCGTCGCCGCTGCTGAAGAGCCTCGGCCTCGACACGGCGGCGCGCGGCAACGTGGGCGGGATCGGGACGGTCGCCTCGATCGCCGGCGCGACCCTCGGCGGTGTGCTCATCAAGCGGTGGGGGCTCGCGCGCACCATCTTCCCCATCGCGCTCGTGCAGAGCCTCGCGATCCTGCTCTACGTCGCGCTCTCGTGGTCGCGGCCGACGCTCCCGTGGATCATCGCGCTCGTCACGCTCGAGCAGCTCGCCGCCGGCGTCGGTACGGCGGTGCTCGTCGTGTTCCTGATGCGGCGCTGCGTGGACGGGTACAAGTCGTCGCACTTCGCGATCGGCTCGGCGCTCATGTCGGTCTCCGCGACCTTCGCCGGCAGCGTGAGCGGCTACCTGGCCGCCGGCGTGGGGTTCACGGCGTTCTTCGCGATCGCCTTCGCGGCGTCGATCCCGGGGGTCGTCCTGTCGCGCTGGGTGCCGCGGGACTAGCGCGTGACGGCCGCGCGCGCCGCCTCGCACCGCTTCCCTTCCGCTTCCGCTTCCGCGGTGCACCCGTTGTCCGTGACAACTTGACAACCGCGCCCTTGCCGGGCGCGCCTCACCGTCCGTGCTCCCGCCCGCTTGCATCCCGGGCCCAGCCGGCTCAACCCTCGCCCCATGCAGAACCGCGCGCGACACCTGCCGCTCCCGCGCTTCGCCCGGCCGCTCCTGGCAGCCGCGGCCGCGGCCCTCTCCCTTTCCGGCCCGAAGACCGCACCGGCAGCGCCTCCCGAGGCCACGCCCTCGCCCCCGAAGGCCGCACCCGCGGCGGCCCCGAAGGCCGCGCCGGAAGCGCCGCCCGCCGCCTCTCCGCCGCCCAAGCTCGACGTCCCGTTCACGAAGTACGCCCTCAAGAACGGCCTCACCGTGATCCTGCACGAGGACCACGCGCTGCCGATGGTCGCCCTCAACCTCATGGTCAAGGTCGGCTCGCGCTTCGAGGAGCCGGGGCGCACCGGCTTCGCGCACCTGTTCGAGCACCTCATGTTCATGGGCACGCGCCGCGTCCCCACGAAGCAGTTCGACGCGTGGATGGAGGCCGAGGGCGGCTCGAACAACGCGTGGACCAGCGAGGACCGGACCGCTTACCACGAGGTGGCGCCGGCCCACGCGCTGCCCCTCCTGCTCTGGCTCGAGGCCGACAGGTTCGCGTCCCTCGCGGACAGCATGGATGCCCCCAAGCTCAACGCGCAGCGCGACGTCGTGAGGAACGAGCGCCGCCAGACCAGCGAGAACGAGCCCTACGGCAAGGTCGGCCTCCTCCTGCCCTCGCTGATGTACCCGAAGGGACACCCCTACCACCACCCGGTGATCGGCTCGCACGAGGACCTCCAGGCCGCGACGGTCGACGACGTGACGGCGTTCTTCCGGCGATGGTACGTGCCGAACAACGTCTCCCTTGTCGTGGCCGGCGACTTCGATCCGCAGAAGGCGCGCGACACCATCGAGCGGTACTTCGGCGGCATCCCGGGGCAGCCGGTCCCCGCGGCGCCCACGCCGCCGCCCGTGAAGCTGAGCGGCGTCGTGCGGCAGACGATCGAGGACAACGTGAACCTCCCCAAGGTGGTCATGGCCTGGCACAGCCCCGCGCGCTTCGCGCCGGGCGACGCCGAGCTCGACCTCCTCGCCACGGCGCTCGAGCAGGGCAAGGCGAGCCGCCTCTACAAGGCCCTCGTCTACGACAAGGCGCTCGCCCAGGAGGTGAGCGCCCTGCAGAGCTCCGGCGATCTCGGCTCGACGTTCACCGTCGAGGCGATCGCGCGGCCGGGCGTGCCGCTCGACAAGCTCGAGGCCGCCATCGACGCCGAGCTCGCCCGGGTGCGCGACGAAAGGCTGAGCCGCGAGGAGCTCGACCGGGCCAGGAACCAGTACGAGACCGCCTTCGTGACGGCGCTCGAGTCGGTCGCCGGCCGGGCCTCGATGCTCAACCGGTACGAGACGTGGACGGGCCAGCCCGGGTTCGTGGAGCAGGACCTGAAGCGCTACCGCGACGCGACCGCGGCGTCGCTGCAGGCGGTCGCGAAGAGCACGCTCGACCCGGACGCGCGGGTGATCCTGCGGGTCGTGCCGAAGGGCAGCGACGAGACGAAGAAGGCGGTGACGAAATGAGAGCGAGGAACGCAGGCGCGATGATCGCGCTGCTCGCCGCGGCGGCCGGCTGCGAGCCGAAGGCCCCGGCGCAGTCCCCGGCCCGGGCAGAGGCGCCGCGGCCCAGCGCCCCGGCCACGGCCGCCCAGCCCGCGGACCCGATCGGGCCCAGGCCGGAGCTGCCCAGGCCGCAGCCGTTCACGCCGCCGGCGCCCGTGGTGCTCGACGGGCCGAACGGCGCGAAGGTGTGGCTGCTCGAGCGCCACACGCTGCCGATCGTGTCGGTGTCCGTCGCCGTCGCGTCGGGATCGGCGGACGATCCGAAGGGCGCGGCGGGCCTCGCCCACATCACGGCCAGCATGCTCGACGAGGGCGCAGGGCAGCGCAGCGCGGTGGAGCTCTCCAGCGCGATCAACGACCTCGGCGCGACGCTCTCGGTCGGGGCGCGCGCCGACGGGAGCCTCGCGACCCTCTCCGTGCTGAAGAAGAACTTCGGCAAGGCGTTCACGCTCCTCGCCGACGTCGTCGCGCGCCCGCGCTTCGAGGCGAAGGAGTGGAAGCGCGTCAGCGAGCTCTGGCAGAACGACCTGAGGAAGCGCGGCGACGACCCGACGCGGGTCTCGGCGCTCGTCTCGACGGCCGCGCTCTACGGGCCGGGCACGCCATACGGGCACCCCGTCGAGGGCCTGCTCGCGGACGCCAGGTCGATCGGGCTCCCGGCCGTCGAGGCGTTCTACAAGACGGCGTGGCGCCCCGATCGCGCGGTGATCACGGTGGTCGGCGACATCACCCGGGACGAGGTGATGCAGGCGATCTCGCGCGACCTCGGGACCTGGTCCGCCAAGGGCGCCGCGCCGGCCGCCAAGGGCGCCGCGCCGGCCGGCACCGCGCAGGCCGCGCCGGCCTGGAAGCCGCCGCGCCTCGTGCTCGTCGACCGCCCGGGGGCGCCGCAGTCGGTGATCGGGGTCGTGCGGGAGGGGGTCGCCGCGAGCGATCCGCGGCGGCCGCTGCTCCAGCTGATCAACACCGCGCTCGGCGGCTCGTTCACGTCGCGCTTGAACCAGAACCTGCGCGAGGATCACGGCTGGTCCTACGGCGCCGCGTCGGCGTTCAGCGAGACGAAGCAGCAGGGCGTCTTCGTGGCCCGGGCGTCCGTGGTCACCGAGGCGACCGGACCCGCCCTGAAGGAGATGCTCGCCGAGCTTGCCAAGATGGCAGACTCCGGGCTGACCCGGGACGAGCTGGCGAAGGTGCAGGCGCACGACCGCGCGGATCTCGTCTCCGCCTACGAGACGGCGAACCGCACCGCCCAGCGCCTCGGGACGCTGGCGCGGCTCCAGCTGCCCGAGACGTTCGACGGCGCCGCGAGCGAGGCGCGGCAGAAGGCGACGCTCGCCGGCCTCGCGGAGCTGGCGAGGGCGGTGGATCCGAAGGCGGCGACCCTCGTGGTCGTGGGCCCGCGGCAGGAGATCCTGCCGCAGCTCCAGGCGATCGGCCTCGGCGAGCCGGAGGCGTGGGACGTCGAGGGGCAGCCGATCCAGCCGAAGAAGGCGCCCTGAGCGGCGCGCGCTCCTCCCGCCGCGCCGGCAGCGGGAGGAGCGGCCGCCGTCGCAGCGCCCTCAGGGCGAGGTCGGCTCGAAGTCGAGCGGGTTGCTCGGCGCGCCCTCGTGCAGGATGCCGTCGCCGAACCAGTAGACGTAACGAGGCTCCTGAGCGCCGTCGAGGTAGGCCTCCAGCCGGACGATGGCGCCCTCGGTCGTGGTGAACGTCATCGCGTCGATGTCCGAGCCGGTCTCGGCGTGGAGGTACGCGATGCCCTCGTCGACGAGGCGCGTCGCGTCCGTCTTCTCGAGGTCGGTCCCCACGATGTCGAACAGCTCGGACGACGTGTCCACCGAGGCGTAGAGGTCGAAGCTGCAGACGACCTTGGAGCTGTTTGTGTCGCAGGTCGTCCAGAGCTTCCACGTCCCGCCGGCCGCGTACTCGACGAAGATGCCGACGCCCTCGCCCGGCTCGCTGCTCAGGACGGCGTCCGTGTCGATGGCCACGAGCCTCGGCTCGTCCGTGGGCGGCGGAGGGGCATTGTTGTCCTCGTCGTCCTCATCGTCCCAGTCGTCGTGCTGGTGGTGGTCGTCGTGGCGGCCGTCCTCGTCGACGACGATGCAGCCGGCCGACGCGAGGGGCGTGGCGACGAGAAGGAACGACCACAGCCCCAGTGAACGATGCTTCACGAAGTCAGCGAAAAACGTCATCGGATCTGCTCCTGCCCGTGGACATCGCAAGACGTGGACCAAGCGCTACCTCGACCGCGGGCGAGACGGCGCCGGCGCCGCCCTGCCCGGGGCCGGGCCCGACGGGATGTGGATCCTGGGGCGCGGGGACGACGGCGCGCTCGGGAAGGCGCGCGGCTTGGCAGCCGGCGCGCTCTGCTGCGGCGCCGGAATCACCTGCGGCCGTTGCGCCGGCGCCGACCGGTGCGGGACGGCGCGCGGCGTGGACGGCGTGGTGTCGACGCGCGGCGCGGGCGGCGCGGTGTGGACGCGCGGCGCGGGCGGCGCGGTGTGGACGCGCGGCGCCGGGACCCCCCGCGGCACTGCGGCGGGGGCGGGCGACGGGGGCGCGACGGTCGCCCGCGACGCGCGCTGCGGCGCGCTCGCGCCGGCGCGGGGCAGGGCGCCTCCATCGGAGAAGCCCCGCGGCCGAAAGCCGGGCCTGGCGACGGGGGCCGGAGCGCCGCCGTCGTGCGCCCTCGGGGTGCGCAGCGAGGGCGCCGCGCGCCGGTCGCCCGCCGGCGCAGAGGGCGCCAGGAGGGGGCGGCGCGACGGCGGGGGCGCGAGGCGCGCGCTCGGCGCCGCGCTCTTGCGCGCATAGGCGAGGGCGCGAGGATCCGCCTTGGCGCGGTGCCTCGGCGCGGACGACGAGGGGACGCCGGCCTCGGCGAGCGAGGGCGACGCCGGGCGATAGCTGCCAGGGCGGATCCCGTGGGACGGGCTCGAGTGCCCCGCACCCCGCCTGCCGTCCGGGCGGACGCCGTCGCGCCCGGTCCGGCTCACGGTCGGCCGCGCCGGCCTGTAGGTGTGCGAGTGCGCGGCGATGCGCCGGACGATCTCGCGATCGCGGACGACGTGCCGGTGGACGTGGTGGTGGAACACGTGCGTCGTCGGGCAGAAGACGTACGCCGCCGGGGGCACGGTCCACAGCGACAGCGCGACGCCGCTGCTCCAGTAATACGTGGGCGGCATCGGAGCCCAGCCGACGTAGCCGTAGTCGCCGACGCGCCAGACCACCCACGCCGGGGCGTAGACGCGCCCCGGGATCCACGACCAGCCGTGGGCGGAGATCCAGACCCAGCGGCCGTAGTGGAAGGGGATGTGACCCCACGCATAGTCGCTGACCCACATCCACTCGCCGTCGTCGGTCAGCTCCCAGCGACCCGCGGTCTGGTAGGGCGCGAAATCCGGGCCGACCACGACCGCGGAAGGCACCCAGACCCTGCCGTAGCTCGGGTCGTCGACCCAGGTGCCGTACGGGGCGAGCGGCTCCTGGAACTCGACAAGGACGCTCGGGTCGGTGTCCTCGTATGCGTCCACCGCGATCTCTGCGCTCACGCCGACCTCGGCCTGGACCGGCTGGGTCTCGACGGGCTGTGAAGGCGCGGTCTCACCGGCGGCGGCGGGCTCGTCGGTCGTGTAGCCCTGCGGCAGGCCCTGGGCGGCGGCGCTCGACGGCGCGGCGATCAGCGCGACGAGCAGCGTGGCGAGCAGCGGCAGCGCGCCTCCGAGCCGGCGGAGCCGGGCCCTGAAGATGCCCGACGCCGCAGGCGCAGGGCGCGTAGGGGAAGCGGACGGGGGGAGAGGCATCGGGTGCATGATGGGTCCTTCTCGAAGGGGATGCCAGGCAGAGGTCGGGCTGGCCTCGGGCGTCCTCGGACCTCTTCAGACGTCCTCCCGCGCGGGAACAATCACTGCGCCGTGCAAGCCTCGTTCCGGAGCTCGGCGCCGGCGTTCGTTCCACGCGGCGCGGCGCGGCGCGCCACACCACAGGGGGTCGCGCGCGGCGCGCCATCGCGTCCGCTGCCTCACTCGAGATCGCTGTCGTCGAGCGCCGGCGCCGCCTCGCCCGAGGGCGGAGGCTCTCGCGCGGGCAGCGCCTTCGGCAGGAGCGACAGCCGCGCGTGCGCGTCGGCCAGCTTGCGGTCGGCCTCGCGCAGGCGCCGGTTCAGCACCCGGATCACGGCGTCGGCGATCTCGGCCGTCTCCCGCACCGCCTCGTGGAAATCCTCGGCGGAGACCCGGAGCAGCTCCGCGTCCTCGGTGACCACGGCGGTCGAGCCCCGCGGCTCGCTGTCGAACAGCGACATCTCGCCGAAGACGTCGTTCGCGCCGAGGCGCGCGATCTCGCGGCTGTCCAGGGTGAGGCTCACCTCGCCCGAGATGATCGAGTAGAGCGCGCCGCCCGGCTCGCCCTGGCGGAAGATGACGTCGCCCCGGACCAGCGAGACCACGAGCGAGCCGCGCGCCAGCGCCACGAGATCGTCGCCGGCCACGCGGGAGAAAAGCGGGACACGCTGGAGGAAAAGGACCTTCTCGATGGTTGTGTACATCTCGTCCTGGGGCTCGATACCGGTGCCGCCGGTGACCGCCCAGTATCGTGCGTAACGGGCCACGGCGGGGTCGTCATCGGCCCGCAGCGCGACAAGGCGCTCGCGGGCGCCGGGCGGCGACGTGACGGCGATCGCGATGGCGGCGGCCTCGCGGACGAGCGGGTCGGGGTCGTGGGTCGCGGCGAGCGCGTCTCCGGCCGCGCCGGCGATGGCGTTCCGGGCGACGGCGTCGAGCGCGAGCGCGGCGCTGTAGGGCTCGCCGCGCGCGAGCTCGCAGCGGACCCAGGCGACGGTGCCGGCCTCCGGCGGCATGGGCCTCCGGGGGAACGCGACCGAGAGCTCGAGCAGGCGCTCGACGAGGGAGACGAGGCGCTCGCGCAGCCGGCGGTCGAGGAGCGACTCCAGCACCTCGAAGGCGTTGGCCCGCAGCGCGGGATCGGGGCCGAAGACGTGGGTGCGCACCAGGGCGACGACCTCGCGCGGGTAGGCGAGCTCGCACAGCCGGAGCACGCGGATGAGCCCCTTCCGCAGCCGGCGGAGCAGGTGCTGATCGAGCAGCGGGCCCGCGACGCGGGGGCGCACCGCGATGTACGCCTCGCGCATGCGCACGTGCTCGACCGTCTCGTCGTCGATGCAGGCGCGGATGGTCCGGAGGGGCACCGGCGGCGCGCGCAGCGCGAGGCGCAGGCGCGAGGCCGACGCGAGCACCTTCTGGCGGAGGGCCTCGTTCGGGTGGTCGATCTGGGCGAGCAGCGCGTCGAGGGCGTCGTGGCTGGAGAGCCGCGCGAGCACCCGCGGGATCGCGAGCCGCGCGGCGCGCGGGGTGCCGTCGTCGCCGAGGCGCGCCGCGAGCTCGGCAATGGCGTCGTCACCGAGCGCCTCGATGGCCCGGGCCGCGGCCGGCGCGAGGGCGCGCTCGGCGAGCGCGTCGGCGAGCAGGGGGAGCAGGCGCGGATCGGCGACGCTCGACGAGGACCGCACGGCCGCGCGGCGCACCGCGGGGTCGGGGTCGGCGATGAGCCGCGCGAGCGCGCGCTGGAGCGACGCGTGGCCGACCAGGCCGAGGATGCGGGCGGCGGCGAGGCGGTCGCGGGGGGAGGGGCTGTCGAGCAGGGCGCGCAGCCGCGGCGCGCCCTCGAGCATGCCGTCGAGGCCGCAGTAGCGCAGGAGCGCGGCGATCGCGGCGGCCCGGAGCTCCTCGTCGCCGTGCGCGCCCGCGGAGGCGCGCCGGGGCGCGCCGCTCTCCCGCGCGAGCGCGAGCAGCTCGTCGTGGGCGTCCTCCCGCAGCTGCGCGGCGAGCGCGTCGACGGCGGCGACGCGGACCGTGGTGTTCCTGTCGCGGATCGCCGCGCGCGCGATCTCGGCGCCCGCGTCGTGCGCGAGCTCGGCCCCGAGGCGCACCGCGAGCGCGCGCACCCTGGCCGAGCCGTGGCGCGCGAGCGCGGGCACGGCCTCGCGCACGACGGTGGGGTCGAGCTGCCGGAGCTGGTCGACGGCGAACAGCACCTGCGTCACGGCGCGGCTGTAGAGCGCCTCCTTGAGGACCGCGCGCGTCTGGGGCCCGTAGACGACGCTGTCCGGCGCGATCTGGCGGCGCATCAAGGTGCGGCGCATGGCGTCGAAGTAGCCGCGCCGCACGAGCGGGAGGAGGGCCATGATGGCGACGCAGAGCGGCAGGGAGTAGAGGCCGAGGAGCGCGGCCTCCTCGACGAGCGCGGGGCCTGTCGCGGCGGTGGGCGCGACGGCGAGCAGGATCAGCGCGCCGAGGCCGTAGCCGAGGGGCTTGGCGATCACGGAGACGAGCGTCCGCACCCGCTCCCGGAGCGCCGGCGGGAACGGGAAGAAGAGCAGCTGCATCGTCGCGTCGTGGATCGTGAACTGGAGCGCGTTGTCGCTCAGCTTGAGGATGGAGCCGAAGGCGAGGGAGGGGCTCGCGATCAGCGCGACGGTGCTGGCGGTGAACGCGGCCGGCATGGCGAGCAGCCCGCCGAGCACGCCGTGGCGCCGGAGGACCCTGGGCGTCGCCACGAGCTGCATGAGCAGGCCGAGCACGCCGACGGCGCCGTAGAGGAACCCCATGAACCGTGCGAGCTCGTCGCGGCCGGGGTAGGCGGTGAGGGCGATCGCCTTGAACTGGTAGTCGCCGATCGTGAGGACGGTGAAGAGGAGGAGGGTGACGAGCGCGACGGTGAGGGCGTAGCGCGATCGCCACACGTCCATGCGGGGGAGGTGGGCCTGGATGAGCTCCTCGTCGACGGACGGGGGCCGCTCCAGGGGGTGCCGCCGCGCGAGCGCCGTGGTGAGCGAGGCCATGCCGAGGAGCGCGGCGATGAGCACGAAGATCAGGTTCTCGGTGCCGATCCACGTGACGATGCCGCCGGTCGCGAAGCCGCAGACGACGGTGCCGACGACGCGCCCGCTGCCGATCAGGCCGAAGAGGCGCTTGGCGCTGCGCGGGTCGTGCAGGTCCTGGGCGACGGCCCAGACGAGGACGGCGGTGAAGTTCGCGATGATCTCGGACCAGATGTAGAAGACGAGGTAGGCGGCGCGCACCTCCTGGCCGATGAAGACGCGCAGCAGCGCGAACGTGGCCGCGCCGAACAGGGCGAAGGCGACGCACAGGCGGGCGCGCGGCAGGCGGCGGGCGATGCGGTCGTAGGCGAGCGCGGCGACCGCGGAGGCGGCGCCGTATACGATCCACATCGGCGCGATCCAGGTGACCGGGAACCTGGTGAGGAAGAGCGCGTCGCGCGCCGAGCGGCCGACCACGAAGATGAGGGCGGCGAGGAAGAGCAGGCAAAAGAGCAGCGCGGTCCGGTGCAGCTCGACGCGGGTGAGGGTGACGCCGAGGACGGCGGTGTCGGTGTCCGGCGCGGCGCCGGTCGGATGCAGCCGGCTGGGCCGGTTCGAGGTCGGGCGCACCGACGGGACGGACCCGGGCGCAGGTGCGCCGTCCGGGCGCGCGCTGAGCTGTCCGGTGCGCGTCATCTCCGGAGCGGCGGCGCGCTCCTTCGCGCTCGGCTCCCGGGGGGCGGTGTCGGTCGGATCCACTTGCCTCAAACTAGCCGAGCTCTCGCGAGGCGCGCGTGCTGCATGCCACGCGGCGCGTCCGGCGGCGCGGCGCGGCGCGCCGGTCCGCTCGCCCCGGCGCGCCGCGGCGCCGCTGCCAACTTGTCAGGAACGGACAGCGAGGAGGGCCAGCTCGTCATTTCGCGCGTCTCCGACGTGGGCTCCGCGTGCGCCTGCGGCGCGGGCATCTGCGGGCGCCCCCGGTGCTTCCGGGAGCGCCGGAGGCGGGCCTCGAACGCGGCTCCGACTGGGGCAGAGGCGCCGGTTTCGCCGCGGCTCCGGGGGCTGTGCGGGGCATTTGCGGCGTGGTACGAGCTGTGCTGAAAGGACGCGCCCATGGACACGACAAGGTATCTCGTGCGGCCCCGGCCGCGAGGGCGGCGGCACCTCCCCCGGCTGTGTGCGGCGGCGCTCGCGGCGGCGGCGCTCGCCGGAGGCGCGCGCCGGGCCGATGCGACGGTGACCATCAGCGCCGACGTGGACCGCACCGGGATCGAGCGCGACAGCTCGGAGAACCCGCTGTGGATCAGCCGCGAGGACTGCCTGACGGACAACGATCTGCACTTCACGGTCACGCTGAGCGGCTTCTCGGCCAGCCAGACGCTCGCCGTCTGGATCAGCGAGTCGCAGGACTGCACGCTCTACTCGAACCGCGATACGGGCACGCGATGCCGGCCGGTCTGGGCCGAGTCCAACCTGGATGACACGATGGAGATCACGCTGTCGGCGAGGGCGATCGCGGAGGCGCTCGGCGCCGAGGAGTGCGAGAGCACGAGGACCAGCACCGGCGCGGTGCCGATCGCCATGTACTTCATGCGGTTCGAGTCGCTGGACCAGGACGGGCCGGATCACGCGAAGTGGGAGACCACCAAGATGGATCTCCAGGGCCCGATCCCGCCGACGGACGTCGAGGCGCACCCCGGCGAGGGTCGTCTCCTCGTCGACTTCAAGCAGAACGAGGACGAGGACGTGGAGGGCTACTATCTCTACTGCGAGGGGGAGGGGCAGTCCTCTGCCGACGCGAGCGGGGCGGGGGGCGATGGCGGCGCCGGGGCGACCGGCGGAGGCGACGGCGGCGCCGGGGCGGCCGGCGGAGAGAGCGGGGGCGGAGCGGCGGGAGACGGCAGCTCCGGATGCCAGGGGGCGAGCCTGGTCCCGGGCGAGGTCCCGGACACCGCAAAGCGATGCGGCAAGGTGGGGCGGGCCAACCGTGGCGAGGCGGTGAACCTCGATAACGGCAAGTCGTACGTCGTCGGCGTCGCGGCCTATGACCTCGTGGGCAATGCCGGACCGCTGTCGGAGCTGTCCTGTGCGACACCGGTCGACGTCGACGGGTTCTTCGAGAAGTACCGGGAGGCCGGTGGGCAAGCGGGTGGGGGCTTCTGCAGCGTCGAGGGGCCGGTCGGGGCGGCCCGGTGGGGCTCGGTGCCGCTCGGCGCGGTCGTGGCCGGCGCGGCGCTCGGTTTGTGGCGCAGGAGCCGTCGGCGGCGCGCGCGTTCCATCACGCAGGAGAGCGAATGAACTGTCATCTCCGTCATCTGGCGGCTGCGTGCCTCGCCGGCAGCGCGGCGCTCCTCGTCGTCTCCGCGGCCGGCGCACAGTCGACCCGGAGCGACTGGCGGCAGCACGATCGGTCGAGGATCCAGCGGGAGGAGCGCTATGGCTCGCCGCAGAGCTTCGCGTTCGAGCTCCGCTTTGCCCCGTACTCTCCGGAGGTCGACGAGGAGCTCTCCGGCGCGGGCCCCTTCGAGGGGACCTTCGGCGACGGCTCGCAGTTCTATTTCGGGATGGAGCTCGACTGGCTGCCGCTGCGGATCCCGTACGTCGGTGTGATCGGCCCGGGGTTCGGCTGGGGGTACACGTCGGCGTCGGCGAAGGCGTTCCAGGCGGGCACCGACACGAGGGCCGAGGCGGAGGAGACGTCGTTCACCATCATGCCGATGCACCTTTCGGCCGTTCTCCGCGCCGACGAGCTGATGCGCAAGACGGGCGTTCCGATCGTGCCCTATGCGAAGGCGGGCCTCGGCATGGGCCTCTGGTACACGTCGTCGGGCCCTGGCACGGCGGAGGTCGATGGCGTCCGGGGCGAGGGCATCAGCTGGGGCACGCACCTCGCGCTCGGCGCGATGCTCGCGCTCAACTGGATGGACCGCCGCTCGTCGTCCCAGCTCGACGTGACGACGGGCATCAACCACACCTACCTTTTCGGCGAGTGGATGTACGCGAACCTCGACGGGCTCGGCTCGAGCCCGCAGATGCACGTCGGCACCTCGACGTGGATCCTGGGGCTGGCCCTCGACATGTGAGACGCCGCTCCCGTCGCCGGCGCGGGAGAGCGCGGCGCCGGGCGCCCGCTCACGGTGGCTCGCTCACGGTGCGCCGTCTTCGAGCGGGGCGGCGCCGTCGTCCTCCTCGATGACCGTCGTTCCCCGCGGCCGACTCGTTGTCGGGCGGCGCGGGGGGCTGTCGCTCTCGAAGGTCTTGACGGTCTCCGGAGAAGGCGGTCCGAAGATGGGCATGGCGAGCTCGCGCGCGGTGCCCTCGCGCTCGTAGGCGATCTTGAGCTCGCTCGCGCTGGCCAGGGCGCGGTAGGCCGCGAACAGGTCGTCCGGGCGCTCCAGCGCCTTGCCGTTCACCTGGGTGACGACGTCGCCGGGCTTGAGCTCGACGTTGCTCCAGTCCGCGGGCAGCGCGAGGATCTTCCAGCCGATGAACGCGCCGGCCCGGACGACCTCCTCGACCGGGACGCGCCGCAGGATCCAGGGCGGCCCCTGCAGCAGCACCCGGTCGACGTCGGCGCGGGCGAGCTGCCCGGCGGGCGCCGCCTGCTTGGCCGGGGCCGCGCCCGTCGTTCGCGGCGCCGGAGCCGCCGCCGGAGCGGCCGCCTGCTGCCCGCCGCACCCAGCGAGGACGGACAAGGAGAGACATGCGCCGAGCATGAGCCTTCCGCGCGTCGACATCGGCGGGACTATGCGCGGGGGACCCCGGGGGGCCAAGTAAGCTGCAGGCGCGGCGAGGGCGATGGGAGGCGAGCGGCAGACCAGGGGAGCGGCCTGGCCGGGGCACGTCGGGCTCGCGAGGGGGGGACGGAGATCGTCGGAGAGGGTCGGGGAGGCGGGATTTGAACCCGCGACAACGAGCACCCAAAGCTCGTGCACTACCGGACTGTGCGACTCCCCGGGCGGAGCGTCCGCGAGCGGGACCATAGACGAGGTGTCCTGCCTGGGCAAGACGGCTCGCTGCGGCGGTCGGGCGCTCGTGGCCGGCGAGGCGCGGGACGCGCGGCTTTCGTGCGGTTTTTCAGGTGCGGTACCGCGCGAAAGGCGCTGGAATGAGGGCGCCGCATGAGCGAGAGGCTGCCATCGCTGTCGTCGCTGTCGGTCCATCACCTGGCCGTGGTCGTGCGCGACCTGGAGCGGGCCGAGGTGTTCTACGCGGGCGTCCTCGGGCTGCCGGTGGTGCGGCGCTGGACGGACGAGGCCGGGGCGCCGCGGTCGGTGTGGCTCGGGCTCGGGGGCGGCGCTTTTCTGGCCGTGGAGCGGGCCGCGGCCGCCGGGCCGACGCGTTCGGACGAGGCGCCGGGCTGGCACTGCGTCGCCCTGGGGATCGCCCCGTCCGAGCGGGAGGCGTGGCGCCGCCGGCTGACCGCGGGGGGCGTGGCCGTCGAGCGGGAGAGCGCCTACACGATGTACGCGCGCGATCCCGAGGGGAACCTCGTGGCGCTCAGCCACTACCCGCACCCGCAGGGGCCGCAGGTGGGAGCGGGCTGATGGCGTGCCGGAGCGGAGGGGAGGGCCGGCGCGCCGGGCCCGCGGGCTCATGCGGAGCGGGCGGCGAGGCCTGCGGGCTCATGCGGAGCGGGCGGCGGGGCCCGCATGTGCAGTGCGTGTGGAGCGCCGTGATGGGAAGGTGGAAGATCGGGCGGCGAGCCAGGCTGCTGGAAGCTGCTCGAGGGCAAGCGCGTCGAAGGGGAACGATCGAGCCGGAGGTTTCAAGATGCCGCGTTCAACGTCCGATTCCGTGTCGCCTGATGTTCCTGTGTCGCTCGCGCTCCCCTTCGGGGCGATCGGGCTTGTGGGAGGCTGGCTCACGGCTGACAGGTTCCTTCTGCCGGACCGCTCGTTCCATTGGTTGCTCGCGGGCGTGACGCCGGTCGTCGCGGGGCTGCTGGGCCACTACCTGACGGGGCGGATCGGCGGCGCGGGGAGCGGCGGCGCGGTAGGGGCCGACGGCCCGGGATGGGCAAATGGCCCGGGATGGGCGAATGGCCCGGGATGGGCGAATGGCCCGGGTTGGGCGAACGGCCCGGGTTGGGCGGACGGCCCGGGACGGTGGACCCGGCGGGGGCCGATCGTGGCGAGCCTGCTCGTGCTGTGGGCCATCGTGGTGGCCGGCGTCGTGAACGGCATGACCGTCGGGCTCGTGCTGGGGCCGGCAGGGATGATCCTCGGTGCGCCGTTCGGTGCGGTGTGCTCGCTGCCGTTCGTTCCGGCGCTCGCGGTGGTGCTGCTCGCAGCGAACCGCGTCGGGAGGGCGCGAGCAGGCTCGATCGTGGCGCGGGCCGATCGGCGCGCGGTGTGGTCCGCGACGGCGGCGGTGATCGCGGTGGCCGTGCTGATGACGCCGGTGCTCTTCGAGAGGCCGGCGGCGCCCGAGGTGGGGCGCTTCGTGGCGGCGCTGGGGATCGCCGTGGTGGGGGCGCTGTTCGTGGTCGACGCGGTGGCCCTGGCGAAGGTGCTGACGCTGCCGCGGCGGCAGATGGGGGCGGGGGAGGCGGGAGACGGCGGGGTGGACGAGGTCGAGGGGGCGGCGATGATGGAGGCGAGGGGGGAGAAGATCGACCTCGGCCTCGGGGACGAGGTGCAGGTCGAGGTGGTGCGGCCGACCCACGCCTACCGGGGGGCGCCGCAGATCGCCCGGGTGGTGCGGGGGAGCCGAGAGCGCGCCGCGGGGGCGCTGCGGGCAGGACTGGCGCGGGGTGGGATCGCGCTGGCGATCGGGGCGGCGCTCTGGGGCGGGCCGTGGACGTGATCGAGGAGGCGGGAGGGCGGGAAGGCGGGGCGGCGGAGGGGGAGAGCGGAGCGGGAGGAGCGGAGGCGGGAGAGCGGGCTGAACGAGACGTGGCCGGGGATCGGGCTTGATGCGTGAGGCGAGGTGTGCGAGGGTCCGGCCCCCGTAGCGGCTGTTGCCCCTGCCCCCGTAGCTCAGTGGATAGAGCAGCGGTTTCCTAAACCGAAGGTCGCAAGTTCAATTCTTGCCGGGGGTGCTCGAAATCCCGAGGGATTTTGGCTCCGCACCAGATGGCCGAGCAGGCTGCGGGCAGGTGGCTCCGCGGCCTCGATCGCCTGGTGCGTGTCGCGGACCGCAGCGAGCAGCGCCGACGCGGCGAGGTGGCGGTCAGCGCGCGGTAGCCGGAGCTTCGTGGACTGCCGGAGGGACCACGAACGAACGCGCCAGCCGGCCGCGAGCGAGGATGCGCGCTGGGGTTGGAGATCCGTGCCTGCGCGGCTGGCGGGAACCGTGGTGCAACTCGGGGACGGGGCTGGCCGCACCGGGAGGGCGCTGCCGTGGTGCTGGAATAATTCAATTGGGCGGCTCTCGAGAGGCTCCGGTTTGAGTTTCAACTCTGGCCGGCGGCTCTCGAGAGGCTCCGGTTTGAGTTTCAACTCTGGCCGGTGATAGCGCGCGACCTCACCCGCTGATCCAGCGCGCTGCCAGTCAGGCGGTCAGCACTTCCTGCCCGAGGAGGCGAACAGCAGGTCGGTCACCACGCCCGTGGTGGCCGGCTCGGCGTCTGGAGCCGAACCGTTGCCATGCGTCCCTGTGCCGCCTGCTCGTAACCGCCCGGCCAAGGGCATCGCGACCGTCCGCGTGGCGCCGGTTACCTGTCCCCCTCGCGACGAAGGAGAAAGCGATGGCGACGAGGCGAAGGTGGAGTGAGCCGACCGGGTGGAGCGATGGGAGCGGAGCGGGTTGAGCGCCGAGAAGTTCGCGCGGCGGGAGGGGTACAAGCCGAATCAGCTGTACTGGTCGCGCTGGAAGCTGCGCGCTGGCCCTCTTGACCGAGACGGCTGAGGAGTTCTTCGCGCGCCGAGACTTCTTCGTCGTCCCTCGAGAATCGGTTCCCGAAGATGTCCAAGCCGGTCCCGAAGATGTCCAGGCCAGCGCCAAGTTCCGTGCGCTCTGCCGCGTCTCGGCGCGAGCGATGATGAAGGCGGTCTCCTGATCGGCGTCCCTCACTGATACCCGACGATCCGGTGGGGGACGTAGGGCTCCTCGAGGGAGGCGACCTCCTCGGCGCTCAGCTTGACCGATAGCGCGGCCACGGCGTCGTCTAGGTGGGAGCTTCTGGTCGCGCCGACGATCGGCGCCGTGACGGGGGACTTCTGGAGAAGCCAGGCCAGGCCGATCTGCGCCCGGGGGACACCGCGGCGGGCGGCAAGGTCGGCCAGCCGCTCGACGATGGGTCGGTCGGCCTCGGCGGACGCGTCGTACTTCTGGTGGAGCACCTGGTCGCTCTGTTCTCGGGCGGTCGTCTCGCTCCAGTCGCGGGTCAGCCGTCCGCCCGCGAGGGGGCTGTAGGGGATGACGCCGATCCCCTCCTCCTGACACAGGGGCAGCATCTCCCGTTCCTCCTCCCGGTAGATCAGGTTGAGGTGGTTCTGCATCGAGACGAACCGGGTCCAGCCGTGGCGGTCGGCGGCGTTCAGCGCCTTGAGGAACTGGTAGGCCCGCATGGCCGAGGCGCCGAGATAGCGGACCTTGCCGGCCCTCACGACGTCGTGGAGGGCTTCCATGGTCTCTTCGATGGATGTACCGTAGTCCCAGCGGTGGATCTGGTAGAGATCGATGTAGTCGGTCCCGAGCCGCTTGAGGCTCTTGTCCACCTCGCTGAGGATGGCCTTGCGGGACAGGCCGGCGCCGTTAGGGCCTTCGTGCATCCGGCCGTGGACCTTGGTGGCCAGTACGATCTGGTCACGGCGGGCCAAGTCCTTCAGGGCCCGACCGACAAATTCCTCGCTGGTGCCGGCGCTGTAGACGTTGGCAGTGTCAAAAAAGTTGATCCCCAGGTCGAGTGCCTGTCGTATCACCTTCCGGGATTCTTCTTCGCTGAGGACCCATTGGTGGAATCCCGGCTGGGGAACGCCGAAACCCATGCAGCCCAAGCAGATCCTCGACACATCCAGTCCGGTCCGGCCCAGCTTTACGTACTCCATCGGAATCCTCCTCAGGGCAGTCTACCACGGTTCGGAACGAGGGCTTCCAGCCCTGTCGCATCGAAGGCGAGCTGCATCTGCCCGGGGTCGACGTGCTCGGCCTTCTGGCCGAAGATGTGCCGGCGAAGCCGCTCCAGCTCGATGCTGGCGAGCTCGTAGAGCCTGCGGTGCTCGTCCCGCTCGTGGGCAGCGCGCGCGAGCTCGTCCTTGAGCTCACGAATCTGCTCCTCGATCGGCTTGCTCACGGCGCGGTAAGTACTCGTGAGCTCCTGCGTTTTGAAGGGGTTTGTCGAGGAAAGTTACTGCCTCTCACGGGAATGCATCCATGGGTGCTACCCGCGAGAAGGCAGAGCCGTCAAGTAGGATCAGGGGGCTGGAGGCGGTGCAGTCTCGGCGAGCCGGACCTCTCGCCGCAACTTCGAAGGCGAAAGCGCGATGCCTTCAAGTATCTTCGCGAGCTCGGCGGCGTCGATGACGACGCTTGTGGCTCCCGGAGTGACGGCACAGCGCTGTTTCTCTTCTTCAACCGGGCACCGGACGTGTACCGTCCTCTCGCGGTGCGCGGCCTCGACGACCTCCAGGGCCCGGGCGCCGCGTCGCCGTCTCTCGTCACCTCGCCATTCTCGCTGCCTCCTCGGCCACCGCCTTGCGGAGCGGCGCGGTGTCGGGCGCGAAGCGAATCCTCGCGCCCCCGGGGATTAGCTCCACCTTGCTTACAGGGCACGCCAGACAACAAATAAGCCTACACGGACAGTCATGGGCGCCATCGCGGCCCGCGGATCGAGCATGCAGACTTGCCATCTCTTGGGCCCGCCGGCGGATCTCCGCCACGCGCTCGCTCAAGGCCGCTCCCGGGAGCAGCTCCGCGTCTCGGCGCAGCGTGAACTCGAGCGCAGCGCCGTCAGAAGTCTCCACATAGGTCACCTGTGTGCCCGCGACCCGCAGCGGAGATACCTCGTCGAGCCTTCGTTCTATGCTCGCGCGATCCACCTCCGCCCGCTCCGGCGTCGCGGGATCCGCCGTCCGGCCGCCTTGGCACCCGACGAGGACCACGGCAGCCAGGCAGCCGAGCCACGCGAGCACCTGTCCCTGTTTGACCCGTCGATTCATGAGCTCATCCTCCGTGACGCGCTGCCGTGTGGTGCCCGTTGCCTCTGGAGCTCAGGCGGAAGAGCCGCCCGGGGGAGGCGCTCTGCTCAAGCAAACTCGGAGCCGGCCGGGACCGTCTGCGAGGTGCGCAGGTAGTTCAGCGGCGAGTGATCGCCCCAGGAGTATCGCGTGGGCAACCACTGGAGGAGCGGCAGCCCGGACAGCTGCGTCTGAACCCACGCCAGAACACCGACTACCGTGCTGCCCAGAAACGTGCGCACCTGGCTCGCAGACGTGCTCCGGTACACCCAGCCCCCTTCATCCGACTGGAATTCCCTGCCGAAGTGCACGAACGGCCCCGTCGTGCGCGGCGGCAGGCACGGCACGATGTCCTTGCCATAGACGTGCCGAAAGAGCTTCTTTCCGAATTCTTCGTCGAATCGCGCGGCGAAGTCGCTGAAGCCGACCATCGGTTGCCCGTACGTGTAGATGCCGCGCACCTTTCGCCTGATAGCGTCCAGCTCGGGATCGATGTGGATGAGCGCCGCGGCGACGACGGCGAGCGCGCCGCCGAGGCTGTGACCGGTGATGTAGAGCGCGTCCAACCCGCTCCGCTCTTCCTGTGAGGACCGCGGGCCGACGCCGCGCAGCGCCTCCGGCCCCTCCCCGCCGGGGGCGCCAGGCTGGCCGGCCTCGCCGCAAGCGTGAGGCGCCCCGCGGCAGTCCTGCACCTTCGCCCTTTCCTGCATGGCAGCCTCGCAGATCGAGTCGCCGTTCAAGGCGGATTGCAGCAGCGACCGGATCGTCGGCCACAGAAGCAGGGCGGCGCGGTAAAAGCCGCCGTGGACGCGTCCCGCGCTGAGGAACGTGTCCGGTCTGGCGCTCACGTCCGTCAACCAGTTGACGGTATTCTGCAGCCCGGTCCCGCGGAACGTGAGGATCGCGATTTTCCTGCTGGCGCTCTGGACCAGGTACGCCGTCGTATCCACGAAGAGCGCAGGGTTGGTGTTGGTGAGGCCGACGGTCTCGTTGTACGTCGCGATCCCGCGGCGGTGCATCAGCCTGGCGAAGGTGTCGATGTCGGAGTACGACCACGACGACGCGATACCGAGGAAATTGGCGATGTTGCGGTCGTGTACTCCCTCCCTCACATTCAGCATATATTCGGAGACGGCGCTTTCGGCGGAGGACGAGGCGCCCTCGAGGCGCTGGGATCTCTGGGAGAACTCAGCCTCGTGCGCGCTCCGCTGTGGCCTCGCAATACGGACACCCTGGATGATCATGCTCCACCTCTGCTCTCACGGTTCACTTAGCACCCGCGATGCCGCGGCTGTCGTGCAGCGGCGGAGCAGCGGCTGTGCCGGGCGCTCCCGCCGGGCGTGGTTCGCCAGGGGGGCCCGGTCGCTTCGCGCCTGACGGCCGCTCGTCCACGGGGCGGCCAGCGGCTGCCGACGCGCGCCGCGCTGCGCGTCCGCCGCCCGCAGCCGCTGGCCGCCCCGTGGACAGGACCCCGGAGCAGGACCTGCGCGCGGTGACGCGGTGACGGAGGCGGCGGCCGCGCTCTCCGACCTGGAGCTCGGCGAGATCCTTGACACCCACCGCCCGGCGACGCACCGTCCGTGGCTCGCGGAGATCGGAGCGAAGCTCGTGCTCACACGGCCAGGATCACAGCGAGTCGCATCGGGAGACGGTATCCTCGGCGCCATCGGCGATACGCCGCTCGTGCAGCTCAAGCGGCTGTTCCCCGGCGCGTCGCTCGAGATCTTCGCCAAGCTGGAGTACGTCAATCCCTCCGGCAGCATGAAGGACCGCTCCGCGCTCCGGATGCTGCAGGACGCCCTCGACGCGCGCCTGATCGATGAACACTCGGTGATCGTCGAGTCGAGCAGCGGCAACATGGGTATCGCGCTGGCGCAGGCGTGCGCGTATTTCGGGCTGCGCTTCATCTGCGTGGTCGACCCGAAGGTGACCAGGCACAACCTCGCCATCCTGCGCGCCTACGGCGCCGAGATCGAGATGGTGGAGGAGCCGGATCCCGAGACAGGCGAGCTCTTGCCGGCCCGCAAGCGCCGCGTCGCCGAGCTGTCGCGCCGCGTCCCGGGCGCCCACTGGCTGAACCAGTATGCGAATCCGGGAAATGTGATGTCGCACTGCGACGGCACGATGCGCGAGATCGCCGAGGCGCTGGGCGGCGAGGTCGACTTCGTCCTCTGCCCGACGAGCACCTGCGGCACCATCGCCGGCTGCCGCCGCTACATCGTCGAGCACGAGCTCAAGACAAGGCTCGTGGCCGTCGACGCCGTGGGGAGCGCGCTCTTCGGGGGGCGACGAGCGCCGCGCCGCCTGCCGGGGCTCGGCAGCTCCGAGCGTGGGTCCCTGTTCGACCCGGCCTGGGCCGACGTGGTGGTCCACGTCAGCGACGCCGAGTGCGTGGCGGGGTGCCGCCGGCTGCTGGCCCGCGAGGCGATCCTGGCCGGCGGCTCGTCGGGCGGCGGGGTCGCGGCGCTGGCAAAGCTGCGCGAGCGGATCCCGCCGGAAGCGCGCTGCGTGCTCATCCTCCCCGACCGGGGCGAGCGGTACCTCGATACGATCTACGCCGACGACTGGGTCCGGCGCGAGCTCGGATCCGTACCGGACCTCGCCTCATGACCGCTCCGCACCCTCCGCGCTCCGGCGACCTTCGCCTGCTCTCGGCCGCCGACGTCGCCAGCCTCCTGGCCGACAGCGAGCCGCAGGTGATCGAGGCCGTGAAGCGCGCGTACCTGGCCCATTCGGCCGGCGAGACCACCGTCCCCCACTCGCTCTTTCTGCCGCTGCCCGGCGATCCGCGCAATCGCATCATCGCGCTGCCGGCGTTCGTCGGGGGCGGGGTCGAGGCCGCCGGCCTCAAATGGATCGCGTCGGTCCCGGCCAACCTCGAGGCGGGGCGGCCGCGCGCGTCCGCGGTGCTCCTGCTCAACGAGGTGGCGACCGGGCGCCTGCGGGCGGTGATCGAGTCGTCGACGATCAGCGCGTGGCGGACCGCGGCGAGCGCGGCGCTGGCCGCCGCGCACCTCGTGCCCGCCGGCCGCGCGGCGCAGGTCGGTCTGGTCGGCTGCGGGCCCATCAACGCGGCGATCCTGCGCTTCCTCCGCAAGGCGCTGCCGATCGGCGGAGAGCTCCTCGTGCACGACCTCGACGCGGCGCGGGCGAGGGGCTTCGCGGCGAGCTTCCCGGCGGAGACCGAGGCGCTCGCCGTGCGCGCGGTCGACGGCATAAGGGAGGTGCTGGCCGGCAGCTCGCTCGTGTCGTTCGCGACCACCGCCGGGGCGCCGCACGTCGCCGATCTGTCGCCGTGCGCCCCCGGGACCACGATCCTCCACGTGTCGCTGCGCGACCTCGCGCCGGAGATCCTCCGCGACGCCGACAACGTGGTCGACGACATCGACCACGTGTGCCGCGCCAGCACGTCGCTGCACCTGTGCGAAGCGCTCGTCGGCCATCGCGGCTTCATCCGGTGCACGCTCGGGGACGTCCTGCGCGGCGCGCAGCCCGGCCGCCGATCACCCGGCGGCGTGTCGATCTTCAGCCCGTTCGGGCTGGGGGCGCTCGACGTCGCGGTGGGGGCCCTCGTCCTCGAGCGCGCGGAGCGCGAGCGTCGCGGGCTGGTGGTAGAAGGGTTCCTCGGCGGATAGGATCCCGCCGCCGTCCGACGGCGGCGACGCGAGGAAGACGGATGACGCGCATGCAACTGGATGACCCGGCGCCAGTCCGCCGGAGGACCTCCACCGCGCAGGGCAGCTCCGCCGCGCGCCCGAGGCGGGAGGCGCGGCGTTGAGCGGGGCGCCGGTCTCGTCCGCGCAGCTCCGGCTGCTTGTCGACCACGATCTCGATCCGACGTCGGCCGTCTACAGGTATCCGTACGCACTGTGGTGCAGCGGCCCCCTCGACGTCGGCGCGCTGGAGCGCGCGCTCGAGGGCCTGCTGGAGCGCCACGAGCCGCTGCGGACCACGTTCGCCGGTCCGATCGAGTCCGCGGTGCAGGTCGTGCAGGACGCGCCGAAGATCGCGCTGCAGGTCCACGAGCACGGCGACGCGCCGCCCGGCGCGCGCGACGAGATCGTGAGGAAGGTGGCGCGCGCGCTGGCCAGGCTCCCGATGGACCTGCGCAGGGATCTGCCGCTCCGCGTCGAGCTCGTGTCCTTCGCCCCCGATCTGCACGTGCTCGTGCTCGTGCTCCACCACGTCGCCGTCGACACGTGGTCGCTGGGCGGAGGCGGCCACCCGGGCCGGGGCGCGCTCGTGCGCGATCTGGCCGAGCTGTACGCCGCGCGCTCGGCCGGACGCGCCCCGCGCCTCGATCCCCCGGCGCTCGCCTATCGCGCCCACGCCGCGTGGCAGCGCGAGCGCGCGGCCAGCCCGGCGGTGGACGCGGCCCTGCGCGAATCGACGGCGCGGCTCGCCGGTCCGCCGCCCCTCGTCGATCTGAGCGGGGACAGGCCGCGCGATCGGTCGCAGAGGTCGCCCGCGGACGCCGTCTGCCAGGTGCTGTCCGCGGCGTCGGTCGCGGCGCTCCGGGCGCGGTGCCAGCGCGAAGGCGTGACGATGTTCATGGCCTTCCTCGCCGCGCTCGCCGTCGAGCTCGGGCGAGCGACGCGGCTCGATGACATCACCCTGCTGACGTCGTTCGCGGGCCGCGAGCAGCGGGGCACCGAGGCGCTGGTCGGCAACTTCATCAACCTGCTCCCTGTCCGTCTCGACCTGTCCGGAGCCCCGAGCTTCCGCGCGCTCCTGGCCCGGGCGCGCGAGGTCGTCGGCGGCGCGCTGCGGCGGCGCGAGGTCCCCTACGAGCGGATCGTGGGGGCGCTCGACCTGCCGCGCCACGCAGGGCGCGCGGTGCTCTCGCCGATCCTGTTCGAGCTGCTGCCCGAGCTGATGCCCCACCCCGTCGACGCGGCGGGCGTCTCGATGCAGCTCCGCGAGCTGCCGCGCGTGGAGCTCGACGTCGATCTGAACCTGGTCGTCACGGTCGGCCCGCGCGACATCACCCTCGTGGCGCACTGCGCGGCGGACGCGCTGGCAGGCGACGCGGCCTCGCGCCTGCTCGCGCGGGTGGCGTCGACGCTCGAGCGGGGCCTGGAGGAGCCCGAGCGGCGCCCGGCGTCGTTCCCGCTGCCCCGCGCCGAGCAGGCGCTCATCGACGCGTGGGGGCAAGGCGCGCCGGCGGTGGCCTCGGAGCCGGGCCTGCTGCCGGAGCTCGCGCGGATCGCGCGGGAGGACGAGGCGCGGACGGCGATCGTCGCCGGCGACACGCGCGTGACCTACGGCGCGATGCTCGACGCGGCGTCCTCCGTCGCCGCTCGGCTGCGCGCGGCCGGCGCGACGCTCGAGACCCTCGTCGCGATCCACGCGGCGCGGGGTCCGGGGTTCCTGGCCGCCGTGCTCGGCGCGTTCCTCGCGGGGGCAGCCTACGTCCCCCTCGACCCGAGGGACCCGCCGGATCGCCGCGCGCAGCTCCTCGCCGCCTCCGGAGCGCCGATCCTCGTGACGGACCGGGAGCTCTGCTTCGCGCCGCCCGCGGCGGTCGGGATCCTCGACGTGCGGGAGGCGCTCGAAGCGCCCGCCGGATCCCGGGCCGAGCCGGACGCGCGACCGCCAGGGACGCTCGCGTACGTGATCTACACGTCGGGCTCCACGGGCGCGCCCAAAGGGGCCATGGTCGAGCACCGGGGGATGGTCAATCACCTCCGCGCCAAGGTCGTCGACCTGGGGCTCTCGGCCGAGGATCGCGTCGCGCAGACAGCGCCCATCGGCTTCGACATCTCGGTGTGGCAGCTCCTCGCGCCGCTCCTCGTCGGGGGTCGGGTCCACGTGTACGACGACGACACGGTGCGCGATCCGGAGCGGCTCTTCGCCGCGATCGCGCGCGACGAGATCACCGTGCTCGAGCTCGTCCCGTCGCTGCTCGCGGCCGCGCTGGAGCTGCCCGGCATGCCCGAGCGCCTCGCCCTTCGCTGGCTGGTCGTCACCGGCGAGGCCTTCCCTCCCGAGCTCGCGCGCCGCTGGCTCGCGCGCTACCCGTCGATCCCGCTGGTCAACGCGTACGGCCCGACCGAGTGCTCCGACGACGTGACGCACCACCTCCTGGAGGAGCCGCCGCCGGCGGGCGCGGCGCGCGTGCCGATCGGTCGTCCGGTGCTCGGCACGCGCCTCCACGTGCTGGACGAGACGCTCGCGCCGGTCCCCGCGGGGTCGATCGGCGAGCTGTACGTCGGCGGCGTCGGCGTGGGGCGCGGGTACCTCGGCGATCCGGCGCGCACCGCGGCCGCGTTCGCGCCCGATCCGACCTCGACCGAGGCGGGGGCACGCCTGTATCGGACCGGCGATCTCGCGCGCTTCCTGCCCGACGGCGCCATCGATTTCCTGGGGCGCGTCGATCGGCAGGTCAAGGTCCGCGGCCACCGGGTCGAGCCGGGGGAGGTCGAGGCCGTGCTCGCCGCGCACCCCGACGTCCGGCAGGTCGCCGTGGCGTGCCGCGCGCGCGGCGGCGAGCACCTGGTCGCGTTCGTCGTGCCCCGCAGCGGCGACGCCGAGCGCGGCGCCCTCGCGGCGCAGCTGCGGGCCCGAGCGCGCTCCGCGCTGCCCGCGGCGATGGTGCCGGCGGCGATCTTCGTCCTCGACGAGCTCCCGCTGACGCCGAACGGGAAGATCGATTCAAAGGCGCTCGCCGCGTACGAGGCTGCGCCGGAGCCCGCCGCCGTCGAGCCCGCGGCCCTGTCGGCGGTGGAGCGAACGCTCGCCGCCAGCTGGTCGGAGGTCCTCGGCGTGCCGCGCGTCGGCAAGCGCGAGGACTTCTTCGCGCTCGGCGGCGACAGCATCCGCGTGCTCCACCTTGTCGCGCGCGCGGCGCGCGCCGGCCTCGCGATCCTCCCGTCGCAGGTGTTCACGCACCCCACGATCGAGGAGCTCGCGGCGGTCGCGGCCCCGGCCGGCGCGCCCCCCGAGCGCGGCCCGGCGAGCGGCGACGCGCCGCTGACCCCGTTCCAGCGCTGGAGCCTCACCCAGGCGATGGTCGATCCGTCGCAGTGGGCCTTCCTCGTCGAGCTGGAGCTCACGCGGCCCCTCCCGGTCGCGCTGATCGACGCGGCGCTCGACGCGGTGGTCGCGCACCACGACGCGCTGCGCCTGCGCGTGCTGCCCGAGCGAGGCGGCCGGCGGCAGACGTACGGCGCGGCCGCGCCTCGATCGCCGATCGCGCGTCACGACCTCGCGGGCGTCGAGCCCGGCGCGCGAGCCGGCGCGCTGGCGGACATCGCTCGCGGTCTGCGGGCGTCGCTGTCGCTCGACAGCGGGCCGCTCGTCGGCGCCGCGTTGGTCGACACGGGGGGGACGTGCGTCCTGCTGCTCGCCGTGTGCCACCTGATCGCGGACGGCGCGTCGCTCTCCATCTTGATCGGCGACCTGGAGACGGCCTGGTCAGCCCTCGAAAGAGGCGCCTGCCCGGCCCTCCCTCCCCGAACGGACTCCTTTCGCGCGTGCGGCGAGCGCCTCTTGGCCCGGGCGGCCGCGGCGGAGGACACGCTCCCCCGCTGGCGGGCGATCGTCGAGCGGAGCGAGCCGTTGCCGCTCGACCATCCGGACAGGCTCGGCGGGGACGTCGAGGACAGCGTCCTCGTGGTCCAGCGCGCGCTGTCCGAGCGCGAGACAGCGATCCTGTCCGCGGGCGCCCGGACGCGGTTCCACGCCTCCGTGGAGCAGCTCGTGCTCTCGGCGTTCGGCCGCGCGCTGACGCGCTGGACGGGGCGGGCGGTGCTCGTCGATCTCGAGCGGCACGGCCGCGACGTGTTCGAGGGCGAGCTCGACGTGACGCGCACGGTGGGCGCGCTCGCGACGATTCATCCGGTCCTGATCGACGCCGCCCCCGACGGAGGTCCCGCGGCGGCCGTCCAGGCGGTCAAGCTCGGCCTGGCCGCCGTGCCGGAGGATACGGTCAGCTACGGCGTCCTCCTCCACCTCGCGGAGCATCCCGCGCTGGCGCGGCTGCCGCGCGCGGAGGTGCTGCTCGACTACCTCGGCGATCTCGACCGGATCGTGTCCGCGGGCGGGCCGTTCCGCGTCGGTCGCCTCACGTCGGAGGGCGAGCGCGCGCCGCGCGCGCCGCGGCCGTATCGCCTCGAGCTCCGCGGCTTCGTGCGCCGGCGCAAACTCTGCCTCGAGCTGCGGTACGGTCCGGCGGTGCTCGACCGGGAGACGGTGGGCCGGCTCGCGGACGACCTCGAGGGCGCGCTCCGCGCGCTCGCCGCGACCGAGGACGTCGCGACGATCGAGGACGTGGTCCCGCTGACGCCGGCGCAGGAAGGGATCTTGTTCCACGCGCTGGCCGACCCGGCGAGCGACGCCTACGTCACGCAGGCGACGTGGGCGGTCGGCGCCGCGGAGGTGGCCGCGTGGATCGACGCGTGGCCGCGCGTGGCCGCGCGCCACGCCGTGCTGCGCGCCTCGGCGCTCTGGAGCTCGGTGCCGGAGCCGTTGCTCGTGATCCACCGGGACGCGGCCACCCCGATCGAGCGCCTCGACCTCACCGCGCGCGACGGCTCGCCGGACGCGCGGCTCACGGCCTTCCTCGACGAGGACCGGCGCCGCGGGTTCAGGCTCGCCTCTCCTCCGCTCCAGCGGCTCACGGCGGTGCGGGTCGCGGACGACGACTGGCGGATGGCGTGGACGCATCACCACTTGATCCTCGACGGCTGGTCGATCCAGATCGTGCTCTCCGAGCTGGCGGCGATCGTCGCCGGACGCGAGGGCGAGCGCGCGGCCGCGCCGCCGTCCCGCGAGGTCGCGCGACGGGCGCGCGCGCGGCCGGACGCCGCGGCGCAGGCGTTCTGGCGCGCGCACATGGAGGGCGCGCGCCCCGCCTCGATGCCGCCGGACGCGCCCGACGCGCCGCTCGACCCCGCCGGCGGCGGGCCGCGGTGGGGCGAGGTCCACGCCGCGCTCACGATGGACGAGACCCGAGCGATGATCGCGGCGGCGAAGGAGCTCCGGATCACGCTGAATACGGTCGTGCGCGCCGCGTGGGCCCTCTCGCTCGCCCGCGTCGCCGGCGCGCCGATCGTCGTGTTCGGCGTGACGGTGTCGGGACGCCGCGCCGATCTGCCAGGCTCCGACGCGATGGTCGGCATGCTGATGAACACGCTCCCCCTGGCGGCGCCGGTGCCGCTCGACCAGGAGGTCGGCGAGTGGCTGCGCGCCCTCCACCACCGCCAGGCCGGGCTCCTCGAGCACGAGCAGTCCGCGCTCGTGGACATCAAGCGGTGGTGCGGCTGGCCGGTCGACGCGCCCTTGTTCGAGACGCTCGTCGCGTTCCAGAGCTACCCGTCGCGGAGCGCGTCGCTCCGCGACCTTCGCCTGGCGGTCGCCAACCACTACCCGCTCACGCTCCGGGCCACGCCGGGGGACGCGCTCGCGCTGACCCTGCTGCACGACCTCCGGCGGTACGGCGCCGCGGCGGCGACGTCGCTGCTGTCCGACGTCGTCGAGGATCTGCGCGCCGTCGCCGCGGACCCCGCGCGGCGAGCCGGCGACCTGGTCCACCGGCGCTCGCGCTCGGCCCGGCAGCGCGAGCTCGCGCTCCTTCAGGCGGCCCGCCGCCGGCCCCTGAAGGTGGGGAGCGCGGCGCGATGACGCCGGACGCGCGGATCCCGCGGCGCCCCGACGGCGCGCCGCCCCCGCTCATGCCGGTCCAGGAGGGCATGTGGCAGCTGGCCGCGCTGCTGCCCGAGGTGCCGGCCTTCACGATGCCCGCCGCGTTCCGCGTGCTGGGCGCGCTCGACGCCGACGCGCTCCGCGAGGCGCTGCGCGAGGTGGTCGCGCGCCACGAGGTGCTGCGGACGGCGCTCCGCGCGACGGCGGACGGGTGCGAGTCGAGCGTCACGCCCCCGTCCGCCTACGACCTGCCGATCGTCGATCTCACGCGCGAGCCCAGGAACAAGGGCCTCCGCAGCGCCCTCGCGCGCGCGCAGCAGGTGGCCGTCGCGCCGTTCGATCTGGGGGCCGCGCCGCTGCTGCGCGCGACGCTCTTCCGGCTCGCGCAGGACGATCACGTCGTGCTCCTCGTCACGCACCACCTCGTGTCCGACGGCTGGTCGGTCGGGCTCATGTTGCGCGAGATCAGCGTCCTGTACGGCGCGCTCCGCGAGCGCCGGCCGTCGCCGCTCCGGCCGCTCGCCGCGCGCTACGGAGACGTCGCCGCCTGGATGCGCGCGCGCCTCGACGGGGGGCTGCGGGCCCAGCAGCTCGCGTACTGGACCGGTCAGCTCTGCGGCCCGCTGCCGGCGGCGCGCCTGCCTCCCGATCGGCCCGGCACGCCCGGGACGGCGCTGGGGAGGGCGCGCGTCCCCTTTCATCTCGCGACGGAGCTGTCGCTGGCGATCCGCGATCTGGCGCAGCAGGAGGGCGCGACCGAGTTCATGGTGCTGCTCGCGGCGCTCCATGTCCTGCTCGCCGCCGTCCTTCAGCAGCCCGACGTCCGCGTCGGCGCGCACTTCGCGAACCGCGCGCGCCCCGAGACGCACGATCTCCTCGGGCTGTTCGCCGGCACGGTGGTCCACAGGGCGTACGCGGACCCGACGCTGAGGTTCCGCCGCTTCCTGCGCCAGGTGCGGGCCACGGCGCTCGCGGCCTACGAGCACGCGGACGTGCCGATCGAGGAGGTCGCCGCGGCCGTCGCCGCGCGCGAGGACGCGTCGGCCGGCGAGCCGCTCTTCTCGGTCATGCTGCAGCTCCAGACCGCGAGCCCGGCCGAGCTGGAGCTCGGAGGCGCGATCGCCGCTCCGTTCCCGCCGCGCGGGCTCGTCGACGACCGCCTCCGCCTGATGACCCCGGATCTCATCCTGGATCTGACGCCGTCGGCGGCGGGCGTCTCGGGCACCTGCTTCTACCGCCCGGATCGGTTCGACGGCGGGACGGTCCGCGCGTGGCTCGAGGGCTACGAGGCCGTGCTGCGCGAAGCGACAGCGAGCCCCGACGCCCGGTTGCAGGCGCTGCTCTGAGGGTCAACCGTCCCAGGCGACGTGGAGAGAGCCCATCCGCCGCCAGAGCGGGTGCGGGAGCCACGTGACCGAGTCGGGCCCCGCGTGACGCAGGTTCGGCAGGCGGGTGAACAGCGCCTCCAGGGCGACGCGCGCCTCCAGCCGGGCCAGCGGCGCTCCCAGGCAGAAGTGGATCCCGTATCCCAGCGACAGGTGCGAGGCCGCGTCGGGTCGCGCCGGATCGAAGCGGTCGGGGTCCGCGAACCGGCGGGGATCGCGGTTCGCCGAGCCGTAGAGCAAGAGGAGCGAGCTCTCCGCCGGGATCTCCGCGTCTCCGACGCGCACGTCGCGGCGCGCGCGCCGGGCGAGGCACTGCACCGGCGCGTCGTACCGCAGCGCCTCCTCGAAGGCGCCGGCGACCAGCGCCGGTCGGTCCCGCAGCTCCTCCGCGAGCCCCGGGGTCTGAAGCACGCAATGGACCGCGATGCCGATCGCGTTCTTCACGGTCTCGGTCCCGGCGACGAGGATCTGTTGCAGGAGACTGACCAGCTCGGCGTCCGTCATGGGCTCATGCCCCGGCGCGCGGGCCGCGGCCATCTCGCTGATCGCGTCGTCCGTCGGGGCCGCGCGGCGCGCGGCGACCAGGCCTGTGAGGTAATCGCGCAGCGACCGGCGGGCCTCGTCGACGAGCGCCTGGTCCCTGTCATCGAGGATGCCGCCGAGCGATCGCGCGTCGATCTCCACCCAGGCGAGCACCTGTCCGAGATCGGCCGCGGGGATCCCGAGCACGGCGCCGAGCACCCGATCGGCCATGGGCGATGCGAACTGCGCGATCAGGTCAGCGTGTCCGGCCGGCCGCAGCTCGTCGACGAGCGCCGCGATCACGTCGCGCACAATGGGCCCGTAGACCCGGTGCGTGCGGCGGGCGGACCATGCTTCTTGCACGAGGCGTCGCTGCCGCGTGTGCTCGGGCGGGTCCAGCCCCGCGAGCGACTCCACCTCGTCCTCGGCCGGCCCGGCGGTGGGCTGGCAGAGCGCGTCGTCGCTCAGCGTCGCGACGACCTCGTGATAGCGGGTGACGACCCACGCGCCCTCGCTCAGCTCGATCGCGCCGCCTTCGTCGCGCATAAGCCGATAGATCTCGTAGGGATCGCCGCTATCCATCATTTGTCTGTGCCCGGGTTGAGGGTGATTGTTCGGTTGACCTGTCAAGAAGGATCGGCGTAGCCTCGTCGCGAGCCGCTACCATTCACGAGGAGCTACCCCATGATACTCTCCGATCCCTCGAACGGCGCGATCGCACTCGGCCTGATCGTGCTCGCCCATGCTCCCGCCATCCTCGGGAGCCGCAACGAAATCATCAAGATTCGCGACCAGTTCCGTGAATGGGTCTTCGCGCGCGCGGCCGGCAAGAAGGACCTCGAGGCCCCCGAGATCGACCCGGCCTTCGCCGAGGAGCCGGTCGCGACGATCGGCTTGATCAGCGGTCCCGACGTGCTCCTCGCCTCGAGCATCCTCGCCACCGCGATCGAGCAGGCGATCAAGATGAACAAGGATACGGCGCTCGCCGAGCAGCAGGGCAAGGTCCTGCGCGAGGCGCTGCGGGAGGCGATGGAGCTCATCAGCTGCGAGGGCACCACCATCGATCCCTCCGAGCGGCTGTACCAGGCCGCGATCGAGCGCCTCTCGAAAGCCGAGAAATGACCTCCTCGGCCGCGCCGCTCCCGCCGTGATCGGCGATGGAGAGGCGGCAGGTAGCGAGATGATCGATTGCCTGCTCATCGGCTTCCACGAGCCGAGCTTCGCGTCCTACGTGGAGCTGGTCGGGAAGATGGGTTCGAGCGACGGCGCGTACCGAGATCTCGATCTCGCGTTCGTGCGGCACCGGAAGACACCTCGACGGCTCCTCGACCTGTTGTCGGATGTCGCGCTGCCGGATCCATGTGGGTCCGCCCGCCCCTATCACAACGCCGATTTTCTCTGGCCCGTCCTCCTCGCGCTCGGGAGCTACCTGGCGCGCAGGGGGCTCACGTTCGACTACGTGAACCTGCCGCACCTCGAGGAGGGCTCGTTGAGGGCAAAGCTCGCGGCCGGCCCGCGGACGGTGGCGATCACGACCACGGTCTACGTCTCGCCGCTGCCCGTGCTGGAGCTCGTCCGCGCCGTCCGGGAGCACGCGCCCCACAGCCGGATCGTCGTCGGCGGACCGTACATCGCGAATCAGGCGCGCGTGCTCGAGCGCGAGGAGCTGGAGCGCCTCCTGCGGTACCTGGGCGCCGACGTCTACGTGATCGCGCAGGAGGGCGAGCGGACGCTGGCGGAGCTCCTCGGCGCGCTGCGCGCGGGCGCGCCGCTCGACGCGATCCCGAACCTGGCCTACGAGGAGAGCGGGGCCTACCGCACCACGCCGGCCGCCCCCGAGAACAACCCCATCGAGGAGAACCTCGTTGATTACACGCTCTTCTCGCCCGAGAGCCTGGGCTCGATGGTGTCGGTGCGGACGGCGCGCTCGTGCCCGTTCGCCTGCGCGTTCTGCGGGTTCCCGACGCGCGCCGGCAAATACACGTACGCGGGGGTCGACCTGGTCGAGCGCGAGCTGGACGCGCTGCACGCGCGCGGCGTGACGACGATAAGCTTCCTCGACGACACGTTCAACGTCCCCAAGCGGAGGTACAAGGATCTCCTGCGGCTGATGATCCGCAGGCGTTACGGCTTCCGCTGGAACTCGTTCTACCGCGCGGACGAGGGCGACGAGGAGGCCATCGAGCTGATGCGGGAGAGCGGCTGCGAGGGGGTGTTCCTCGGCGTGGAGTCCGGCAGCGACCGGATGCTCGCGCTGATGAACAAGACCGCGCGGCGCGCCGACTATCTCGCCGCGATTCCGCAGCTCAAGGCGGCGGGCATCGTGACGCACGCGAACCTCATCGTCGGATTTCCGGGCGAGACGCCGGGCTCGATCCGCGAGACAGAGGACCTGCTCGCGCGCGCGCAGCCCGATTTCTATCGCGCTCAGCTCTGGTACGCCGATCCGTCGACGCCGATCTGGAAGCGGCGGCTCGAGCTGGGGATCCGCGGCTCCGGCTTCTCGTGGCGACACGCCACGATGACGAGCGACGAGGCGGCCGGCTGGGTCGATCGGATGCTGCTGTCGGTGCCGGGCTCGACGTGGCTGCCACAGAGCGGCTTCGAGATGTGGAGCCTCTTTTACCTGCAGCGGCGCGGATTTTCGCTCGAGGCGGTGCGGCGCCTCGTGCGGTGCTTCAACGCCGCGGTCGCCGAGAAGCTGCTCGGGGACGCCGACGCCGACATCGATCCCGCGCTGCTGGCCACGTTCACGGAGGCGGCCCGCGCAGGGCACGCCGACCCGGAGGGGCCCGACGCAGGCGCCGTGCGCGCGCTCTCGAGCGCCGCGTACCTCGAGGCCGAGCGCTGGTGGTACGGCTCGCTCGGCGCGCCGTCTCCGGCGGAGGAGGGAGGGGCCATCACCGACGCCGGTCGCAGCGGCGCGCGGCGATGGATCACCACGTCTTCCGTGATCGACGGCGCGCTCCTCGACGGCGCGGCGCGCGCCTTCGGGGTGAGCCGCAGCGCAGCCGCCCTCGCGGCGTTCGGGATCGCGGTCCGCCGAGCGACCGGCGCGGCGCCGCTCCGCGTCCTCGCCGGACAGGGCTCCGCCGACGGGGACGCCTGGGGGCCCGTGCGGCTCGACGACCTCCCGCCCGGTGAGCTCGGACGCCGCGTCGAGGAACATTTCGCCGCGGCGGCGCGCCACGCGCGGTTCGCGCGGCGCCTCCTCTGCGGCTGGTGCGATCGGGCGGCCGGACGGCAGGGCGCCGTCGGGTGCGGGGCGTGGTTCGCGTGGCGCGAGCCGGGCGCGGGCGACGGCTGGGCAGCGCCGCTGCGCGACGCGATCGACGCGTCCGAGGGGGTCGGCCTGGGGCTCGAGGTCGTCGCCGGACCGACCGTCGAGCTGCGCGTATCCGGCTCCGGCGAGCGCGGGGAGCGCGTGATGTACCGGGTGGCCGCGGAGCTGCTCGCGACGATCGCGGGGTGCAACGACGCGGACCCGCCGCGCGAGCCCGCCCGCGAGGCGGTCAGCACGTTTCGGTTCTGAGCGCGATGAAGCTTCCAGCGCGCGTTCGCGAGGGAAAAAAGCGGTGTCGCGCGCCGCAGGCGCAAAGTAGACTCGCCACCTCTTCCGAGCTGAAGCGATGCTCACAGCGGAAATCCCCACAGCCAAGGACGCTTCATCGAGCGCCCTGCGATCCCTGCCGGAGGTCGTGGGCGCCGAGCACAGGGTCGAGATCCCGGGTCGAGGGCTGCGCCGGGTGGTGCGGCTCAACGCCGCGGCGACCACCCCGCCCCTGCGCGCCACGCTCGACGCGGTCACGCGGTTCCTCGGCCATTACGGCGCGCTCCACCGCGGCTCCGGTCCGCTCGCGCGGGCGGCGTGCGAGGACCTCGAGGCGGCCATCGCGTCGATCCGCAGCTTCCTGGGCTGCGGTCCGGAGCATCACCTCCTGTTCTGCGACAACACGAGCGGCGCGATCAGCCAGTTCGCGCGCATGCTCGCGCTGAAGCCCGACGACGCGGTCGTGATCTCCGAGGGCGAGCACACGTCGAACAACCTGCCCTGGCGCTTCACGACCCGCGCGCGCGTCGTCGATGTGCGCTCGTTCGACGACGGCTCGATCGACGAGCAGCACCTGGGAGAGGTGCTCGGCGACGAGCGCCTGCAGATCCGGGTCGTCGCCGTGTCGGGCGCCTCGAACCAGACCGGGTACATCCCCGATCTCCGGCGCCTCTCGGAGCTCGCCCGCTCGAGGGGCGCGCTGCTGTTCGTCGACGCCGCGCAGCTCGCGCCGCACCGGCCGATCGATATGGTCGCCTCGGGGATCGACGCGCTGGCGCTCTCGGCGCACAAGCTCTACGCGCCGTTCGGGGTCGGCCTCCTGGTGGTCCCCAAGCGGCTGCTCGATACAGCGCCGCTGGAGCCGGGCGGCGGCTCGATCGACATGCTCAGCGACGTCCGGGGGGACGCGACCGTGGTCTGGGCGCCGCCCACGCTCCGCCACCAGCCCGGCACCTGGAACGGCACCGGGATCGTGGCGCTCGGCGCGAGCTGCGAGGCGCTGGCGAAGTCCGGCTGGGACGTCGTGCTCGAGCACGAGCGGCAGATCGTGGAGCGGATGGCCGCTCGGCTGTCGGGGATCGAGGGGCTGCGGCTCCACGTGCCTGCGGCCGCGTACGGCGAGCATCGGATCGGGGCGTTCCCGTTCAGCATCGCCGGGATGCACCACGCCCTCCTCGCGGCCGTGCTCGACCACGAGCACGCGATCGAGGTGCGCGCGGGGACGATCTGCAACCACCGCCTCGTCCGCCGATGGTTCGGCGTGAGCGACGAGGAGCAGCAGGCCGTCGAGGCGCGGATCCGCGCCGGCGATCGGCTGGCGTCGTACGGGATCGTGCGCGCGAGCGTCGGCATCCACACCACCCTCGACGACGTCGACGCGCTCGGCGCCGCGCTCGAGGAGATCCTGGCCGGAGGGCCGCGCCTTACCTACGAGCCGAT
Source organism: Sorangium sp. So ce887 (assembly GCF_051521455.1). NCBI lineage: Bacteria > Pseudomonadati > Myxococcota > Polyangiales > Polyangiaceae > Sorangium > Sorangium sp. So ce887. Next base: position 2,841,210 of record NZ_CP150354.1, read on the forward strand.
CCAGGCGGAAGAGGCGTATCGGCGGGCCGGATGACGACGCGAGGCGCTGATCGATCCGCGCTCGACCGCGCGCGGCGGCGACCGGTCACCCTGGACCAGATCGTCGAGCTGATCGACGGGGCCGACGGCGCGTGGTCCCCGGCGCTGGCGCGGCCGGCGGCGGCGGGCGTGGACCTCGCGTGGTGGCTGTCGAGCCATCTGGACGAGGTCGATCGGCGCCTCGATCGAGCGGGCGCCGTGCTGTTCCGCGGGTTCGCGATCCCGTCGGCGGACCAGTTCCGGCGCGTGGTCGAGGCGGGCTCGCGCGGGCCGCTCGTGCCGTACACGTACGCATCCACCGACCGGAGGCACCTCGGTCACCACGTCTACACCTCGACCGAATACCCGCGGACCTACGCGATCCCGCTCCACAACGAGCTGTCCTACGCCGCCGACTGGCCGATGAGGCTCTGGTTCTGGTGCGAGCAGCCGCCGGAGGCGGGCGGAGCCACGCCCCTCGCCGACGCGCGCCGCGTCCACGCGCGCTTGCCGAGAGAGCTCGTGGACCGGTTCGAGCGCCGGGGCGTCCAGTACGTCCGCCGCTACAGGCGCGATCTCGACCTCCCGTGGCAGCAGGTGTTCGCGACCGAAGACAGGGACGAGGTCGCGCGCTTCTGCGCGCGCGCCGGCATCGAGCACGCGTGGATGCCGGACGGCTCGCTGCGCACGTCCCAGGCGCGGCCCGCCGTCGCGAGCCACCCGCGCACCGGCGAGGCGGTGTGGTTCAACCAGGCGCACCTCTTCCACCCCTTCGCGCTGCCCAGCCAGGAGCGGCTCGCGCTCGCGTCGTGCGCGGATGAGGCGCCCAGGACCGCGACGCACGCCGGCGGAGCTCCGATCGACGTGTCCGATCTGGAGGCGATCGCGGACGCCTATGCGCGGGAGGCGGCCCGCATCCCCTGGCGAGCCGGCGACGTGCTGCTGCTCGACAACATGCTCGTCGCGCACGGGCGCGATCCGTTCGAGGGGCCGCGCCGGATCCTCGTCGCGATGACCGAGATGCGCCACGGCCGCGCCACGATCGAGGCGCCGGATGGGTGAGCCGGCGGTCGAGGGGTTCCGGCTGACGCCGCAGCAGCAGCGGCTCCTGGCGTCGGGGGTGGGCGGACTGAGGGCGACCTGCGTGGTCGCGCTGGAGGCCGAGCCGGACATCGCGGCGCTCGAGCGGCGCCTCCAGACGATCGTCGAGCGGCACGAGATCCTGCGCACGGCGTTCCGCGCGGCGCCGGGGCTCGCGTACCCGCTGCAGGTCGTCGGGCCGGCGGCCGGCGCGCTCGCCGACGGCACGGCGCCGGCGCTGCGGGCGCTGCCGGGAGCGCGCGTCGAGATCGAGGTGTCCGCGCTGCAAGCCGACGCCCCCTCGATGCTGGGGCTCGTCCGCGAGCTGTTCGGAGCGGAGGGGGAGCCGCCGCTTCAGTACCCCGACCTCGGCGAGTGGCAGTGGGAGATGCTCGAGGCCGAGAGCACCGCGCCGGCGCGCGAGCGCCACGCCGCGCGACGGCGCGCCCAGCCGCGCCCATCGGTCCTCCTGGGCGCGCCTCCGGAGCCGGACCCCGGGGGGGCGTGGGCGACCGAGGAGACCGAGGTTCACCTCGATCCGGGGGCGGCCTCGCAGGGCGCGGCGGTCCTCCTCGCCGCCTGGTGGGCGCTGCTCGCGCGCGTCACCGGGGCCGGCGGCGTGATGACGGCCGTGGTCGCCGGCGGCCGCTCCTTGCCGGAGGTGGCGTCCGCGCTCGGCCCGCTCGCGAAGCACGTGCCGGTGTCGGCGCAGGACGTCGCCGCGCTCGGCATGGAGGCGCTGATCGAGCGAGCGCGGGCCGAGCTGGACGCCGCTGCCGAGTGGCACTCCTATCACGATCCCGGCGCCCCTCCGGCGCCGACCTGCTTCGAGCTCTGGGACGCCGACGTCGCGCCCAGCGTCCGCGTCGAGCGCCTCGCCGTCCACGCCGATCGCTTCGATCTCAAGCTGTCCGTTCTTGTCGGCCGCACGCCGCGCGCGACGCTGTACGCCGATCGGAGGCGCGTCGGACGGGCGGCCGCCGAGCACCTCGCCCGCCTGTACGAAGATCTCCTCGCCGCGGGCCTGGCCGCGCCGCGCCGGCCGATCGGCGAGCTGCCCTTCCGGGCGCGTCCCTGGGCGCCGGCGCCCCCGCAGGCCGTGGCCGCGCCGCCGGACGCGGCGTCGATCGACCCGCGGATCTGGGCGTATTCTGTCGCGCACGGGGACGCGATCGCCGTCGCCTGCGGCGCCGAGCGGCTCTCGTACGGGGCCCTGGTCGCGCGCGCCGAGCGCCTCGCGCGCCGCCTCGTCGAGATCGGGCTGCCGCCCGAGGCGCGGATCGGGCTCTCGCTTTCGCGATCGCCTGCCTGGGTGACCGCGATGCTGGCCGTCCTCCGCGCGGGGGCCGCCTTCGTGCCGCTCGATCCCGCCCTGCCGGCGGCGCGCCTCGAGCGGATGCGGCAGATCGCGGGCGTCTCGCTCGTGATCGACGAGGCCTGGCTCGACGCCCACGCCGGCGCGGATCGCGACGTCGCGCTGCCGGCGCCGCGCCCCGACCGCCTCGCCTACGTGCTGTTCACGTCGGGCTCGACCGGCCAGCCGAAGGCCGTCGCGGTGGAGCACCGGCAGGTGAGCGCCTACGTGCGCGGGCTGGAGGCGCACGTGGGCCGCGGTCTCCGCTGGGCCTGGGTGTCGAGCGCAGCGGCCGATCTCGGCTACACGGCGGTCTTCGGCGCGCTCGCGCTCGGCGGCGCCCTGGAGATCGTCCCGCAGGAGGGCGCCCGCGCGCTCGCGGACCGGCTGCGCGCGTCGCCGGTGGACGCCATGAAGATCACGCCGTCGCACCTCGCGGCGCTGCTCGAGGACGGCGCCGGCGTGCTCCCGCGCTCGCACCTCGTCCTGGGGGGCGAGCGCCTGTCGCGCGACCTCGTCGCGCGGATCCGCGCGCTCGCGCCTGGCTGCGCCGTGTGGAACCACTACGGGCCGACCGAGACCACGATCGGCTGCACCATGGCGCGCGCGGACGCCTCGCGCCCGGGAGCGCACCTGCCGCTCGGTCGCCCGCTCGCGCACGCCACGGTCGAGGTGATCGACGCGAACGGGCGCTCGCTGCCGCCGCTCGTGGTGGGCGAGCTGTGCGTCGGCGGCGAGGGGGTGGCGCGTGGCTACCTCGGCGATCCGCGCGGGACATCGGAGCGCTTCCTCCCGGATCCCGGCTCGGCCCGTCCGGGAGCGCAGCGCTACCGCACCGGGGATCTGGGCTGGATGGACCTCGACGGGACCCTCGAGCTCGTCGGCCGCGCGGACCGGCAGCTCAAGGTGCGCGGGTTCCGCGTGGAGCTGGAGGAGATCGAGGCCGTGCTCGCGCGGGCGCCGGGGGTCGAGGGAGCCGCGGTGATCGCGCGCGACGTCCGGGAATCTGCTGCGCGCGACGATGTCCTCTCCGCGTTCGTGGTCCCCTCCGCGGCCGCCGTCGCGGCCCCGACCGACGCCGAGCTGCGCGCCCACCTCGCGCTCTTCTTGCCGGAATACATGCTGCCGGCGTCGATCTCGATCGTGCCGTCGTTCCCGCGCACGCCGAGCGGCAAGGTCGACCGCGAGGCCCTCGCCGGGCTCGTCGCCCGGGCCCAGGCGCCTCGTCGCCCGGGTCCGCGGCCCGCGGCCGGGCTCGAAGCGGAGCTGGCCGCGCTGTGGGAGGAGCTCCTCTCGACGAGCGACGTCGGCGCCGAGGACGACTTCTTCGAGCTGGGCGGTCATTCGCTCGCGGCCATGCGGCTCGTCGGCCAGCTCCACCGGCGCTACCGCGTCGACGTGCCGCTGATGACCGTCTTCGAGGCGCGCACCGTCCGCAGGCTGGCGCGCGCGATCGACGCCCTGCGAGGAAGCGCTGGATGAGCCGCCTGGAGACGGCCTCCGCTGCGCAGCGGCGGATCTGGCTCTCGCACATGTTGAACGAGGGCGACTCGTCGCACACGGTGAGCAACGCCCTTTGCTTCTCGGGGCCGCTCGACGTGGACCGGCTGCGCGCGGCGGTGCGCGCCGTGGTCCGCCGCCACGAGGCGCTGCGGACGACGTACCGGCTGGAGGGGGCCGGGCTCGTGCAGCGCATCGAGGACGACGCCGACGTGCTCCAGCCCGACGTGGATCTCCGCGCGATCCCGCGCGCCGAGCGCGCCGCTGCGGCCGCGGCGGTCGCGACGGCCGACGCGCGCCGCAGGTTCGACCTCGAGCGCGGCCCCGTCATGCGCGCGACGCTCGTCTCGGTCGGCCCGCTCGAGCACCGCTTGCTCCTGACCGTCCATCATATCGCGATCGATCGCTGGTCACGGCACGTCCTCGTGCGCGAGCTCGCCCACCTCTACGGCGCGCTCGCGGCGGACCGGCCGGCGCCGCTCCCCGAGCCTCTCCAGTACGCGACGTACGCGGCCCGCGAGCGCAGGGCCGCCGCGACGCCTGGCTACGCGGAGAGCCTCGAGCACTGGAAGCGCCGGCTCGCGCAGGCGAGCCCCGTGCGGCTGTCGCCGCGCCCGCGTGGCGCGGGCAGCCGCCCCGCGGGATACCGCTCGTTCGTGCTGGCCGCCGAGGCGCTGGCGCCGCTCCGCGCGCTCGCGCGCGAGGCGCGCGTGACGTTCTTCGTCGCGGTGCTCGCGGTGATCGACGTGCTCCTCTTCCGGCTGACCGCCGCGGAGGACATCGTCGTGGCGGTGCCCCACGCCAACCGCGGCAAGCCGGGGACGGAGACCCTCGTGGGCTGCGTGGTCGAGATGCAGCTCCTGCGCGTGGATCTCTCGGGGGATCCGAGCTTCCGGGAGGTCCTGCGCCGGGCGCGCGACGTCGTCCTGGACGCCCATCGCCACGGCGTCGTCCCCTTCGACGCGCTCCTCCAGGAGCTCGGGCTCGCGAACGACGCGGGGCGGCCGCCCCTGTGCAACGTCGTCCTCGCGTTCGCGAATGATCCCGATCCCGTCCCCGAGCTCGCCGGGCTGGCGGTCCGGGTGGAGGAGAGCCTCGCGGACACAGCCAAGTTCGATCTCACGCTGTCGTTCATCGACCGCGGCGACGCCATCGACGGCTGCATCGAATACGACGCTGGCCTGTTCACCGGGGCGCAGCTCGACGCGCTCGTCTCGCACCTCGGTGCGCTCGCCGCCGGCGCCGCCCTGCTGCCGGACCGCCCCGTTCTCGACCTGCCGCTGACGGTGACCGAAGAAGGAGCCTGACCCATGACGTTCTCGTTAGATCAACTGCTCCGGCAGAGCGCTGAGCGAACCCCCGACAGGCCGGCGCTCCGGTCGGCGGCCGGCGCGCGGACCTACAGGGAGCTCGACGAGGCCGCCTCGGCCGTCGCCGGCTTCCTCGTCGAGCGCGGCGTGCGCCGCCAGGATCGCGTCGGCGTCTACCTCAACCGGGGGTTCGACTCGATGGCGGCGATCTACGGGATCCTGCGGGCGGGCGCGGCGTACGCGCCGTTCGACTCGGCTGCGTCGGAGAGGCACCTCGCCGCCGTCGCCCGCGACGCGGACATCCGCGTGGTGCTCTCGGAGCCGGCGAAGGCGCCTCGGCTGCGGAAGCTGCTCGCGCTCGGGACGCCGATCGAGACGGTGGTCGGCGGCGACGACGGCGGCGGGCTCCCCGTCTCGGCCCCGAGCTGGTCCGAGGTGGCTGCGGCTCGCCCGCGCTCGGACATCGGGGTGATCGAGGGCGATCTGTCGGTGCTGTTCTACACCTCCGGGACCACCGGCACGCCGAAGGGCGTCGCGCACTCGCACCGCAGCATGCTCTCGAACGTCGCGTGGGCCCTCGACAGGTTTGGCGTCTGCGAGACGGATCGGGTCAGCAACGTGACCTCGCACCACTTCGATCTCTCGTGGTTCGAGCTGTTCGTCACGATCGCCGCCGGCGCGCTCCTGGTGCAGCTCGCCGAGGACACGGTGAAGTTCCCGGCGAGCCTCGCCGGCGCGCTGGAGCGCGAGCGCCTCACGGTCTGGTGCTCCGTCCCGTCGCTGCTGGTCGGGCTGGTCCAGCGGGGCGACCTCCAGGCGCGCTCGCTCGACACGCTGCGCTGGGTGCTGTTCGCCGGCGAGCGGTTCCCGGTCCCGCACCTGCGCCGGCTCATGGAGCTCGTGCCGTCGCCGCGCTACTGCAACATGTACGGTACGACCGAGACGCACATCGCGGCGCACTACGAGATCCCGCCGCTGCCGGCCGGACCGCCGGACGTGTTGCCGATCGGGCGAGCCTGCGCGCACGTCAACCTCGAGGTCGTCGATCCGGAGGGCGTCCCGGTCCCGCGCGGGCAGGAGGGGGAGCTGGTGGTGCGCGGGCCGAGCGTGATGGAGGGGTACTGGCAGCTCCCCGAGCGCTCGGAGCGGGCGCTGCGGCCGGTGGCGTTCACCCCGTTCGGGCCGCAGCGCTGCTACCACACAGGCGATCTCGTCGCCGAGCAGCCGGACGGCAACCTCGAGATCCTCGGCCGCGCCGATCGCCGCGTGAAGGTGCGCGGCCACCTGCTCGATCTCGACGAGGTCGAGCGCGCGCTCCTGGCCCACGAGACCGTGCAGGAGGCGGCCGCCTTCGTGCTCGGGGAAGAGGGCGCGGACGCGGACGTCGTCGCCGTCGTTGCGCCGAAGCCCGACGCCGCGATCGAACCGTCCGCGCTGCGCGCGCACGCCGCGTCGCGGCTGCCCGCGTTCGCGGTCCCCTCGACGTTCGCCGTCGAGCCGATGCTGCCGAAGACAGGGTCCGGCAAGCTCGATCGCCGAGCGGTGCAGGAAGGCCATCGCGCGCGGGTCGGCGTCGCCGCGGCGGCCACAGAGGCGCCGGCGGCCGCGCGGGAGGAGGGCGACGACGCCGATCCGATCCGCGCGTTCCTCCGCCGCGAGGCCGCCGCCGACGGGATCGAGCTGGACGACGACACCGACCTCCTCGTGGGGGGCGTGGTGGACTCGCTGTGCGCGCTCCGGATGGTCGCGTTCCTCGAGGGGCACCACGGCATCCACATCCCGAACGACAGGCTCGCGCAGGAGAACTTCCAGACCATCCGGGCGATCCGGGCGATGGTGGAGCGGCTTCGATGAGCGACGAGGCGCTCCTCGTCTTCGACCGAGCGCTGATCGAGGAGCGCGCCTGGTGGGTGCGGCGGCTCGCCGACGTCGACGCGCGCACGGAGCTCCGCCCGGACGCGGCCGGGCCGGCGAACCGGCGCCCGGCGCGCTTCAGGGAGCCGATCCCGGCGCCGCTCGCGGCCGGGATCGCCGACCTCACCGGGAGCGCGCCGCTCCTCGTCTACACCACGCTCCTCTGCGGCGTGGCCGCGTGCCTCGCGCGCACGCACGATCGGCGCACGGTCGTCGTCGGCGCGCCTGCGTGGACGACGGCGCCCGCCGGCGGCACCGACGCGGTCGCGATCCTCGTGGAGATCCCGGCCGAGGCGAGCTTTCGCGAGCTGCTCGTGGCGCAGCGCGAGCAGCTCCTCCTCGTCGCGCAGCGCCAGCGTTATCCGCTGAAGCGGCTGCTCGCCGACCTGGGCCTGACGACCCGGGGCGCATCCCCGCTGTTCGGCGTCATGGTCGCGTCGGCGTCCCTCCATCGCCCCGCGCCCTCCGCCGGCCAGGACATCACGATCACGCTCGACGTCTCCGGCGCGCCGGCCCTGGAGATCGAGCTCTTCCCCGAGCGACACGCGGTGTCCACGGTGAGGCGCTTCGCCGGCTACGTGCTCCACCTGCTCTCGGCGGCGCTGCTCGATCCCGACCGGCCCGTGGCCGACCTCCCGATGATCGGCCCGGAAGAAGAGCGGCGCCTCGTCGATGGCTGGGAGGCGCCTCCGCCGGCGGTCCGCAGCCGCGCCCACGCGCTCGCCGCCGGCGCGAACCTGACGCGCAACCAGCTCCTCGTGTGGACCGGGCAGAAGCTCCAGCCCGGCGTCCCGCTCTACAACATGGCCACGCTCTCGCTCGTCGAGGGCTCACTGGACCCGGCGGCGTTCGCGGCCGCGTGGCGCGAGGTCGTGGCCGGCACCGACGCCCTGCGCACCGTGGTGCGCGAAGAGGCGGGCGAGCCCCGCGCTGTCGTCGTCGACGGCTTCGCCGAGGTCGTCGAGCACCTCGACTGGACCGGCGATCCCGCGCCGGTCGATCGCCTCGACGCCTGGGCGCGCGCGCGGCAAGCGCGGCCGCTCGACCTCGCGCGCTGCCCGTTCGACTGCGCCGTCATCACGCTCGGCCCCTCGCGGTGGGCGCTCTACCTGTGCGCGCACCACCTGATCACCGACGGGGTCACGAGCGCGCTGCTCCATCAGCGCGCAGCCGAGCTGTACGAGCGAGCGCGCGCCGGCGATCCCTTGACGCACCCGCCCTGGCCTCCGTTCGCGCGCCTCGTCGCGGCCGATCATGCGTACCGCGAGGCGCCCGCCTCCAGCGACGCGGAGGCGTACTGGTCGCGCCTGCTGCGGCCGCTGCCCGAGCCGCTGCGGTGGTTCGGGCGGTCGCCGCGCCGGTGCGACGCGCGGACCGAGCGCGTCTCCCGCGGGCTCGGGCGACCTCTGACCGACCGGCTGAAGGCCGCCGCCGCGAAGCCGCCGCTCTTCCTGTTCAACGAGGAGCTGTCGCTGCTGATCAGCCTGTGCTGCGTGGTCGATGCCCTCGTCCATCACCTCGCGGGCGCCTCCGACGTGTCGGTCGGCGTCGTCTTCCACAACCGCGGTGGAGCGGCCGGGCGCGACGTCGCCGGCCTTGTCATGGAGGTCGCTCCGGTGCGCGTCGCTGTAGAGCCCGACAGCACGTTCGCGGAGCTCGGGCGCCGCGCCGGCGAGCGCATCCGGTCGCTGCTGCCGCACCTGCGTTACTCGGTCGGAAACCCGGGCGGCAAGGACCACTACGACGTGCTCCTGAACCTCCAGACCGGGAGCTTCGGCCCGTTCGGCGGCGCTCCGGCGCGGACGAGGCGCCTCTCGGCCGGTCACGGTCACGAGAGCCTCTCGATCGAGGCGCACGTCGAGGAGGGCGAGCTGTGGCTCGATCTCGACCTCCGCGCCGAGCAGTTCCGCGCCGAGGAGCGCGAGGCGGTCGCCGACCACCTGGTGCAGCTCGTCGAGGCGCTCGTCGAGGATCCGGAGCGCCGGCTCGACGCGGTGTCGATCCACGTCTCTGGCCACGTCTCTGGCCACGTCTCTGGCCACGTCTCTGGCCACGTCTCCGGCGACGTCTCCGGCGCGCCTCGGCTCCCGGTCGTCGAGCCGATCCCCGAGGGGCTGAGCGTGCTCGATCTCTTCGCGGTCCAGGTCGCGCGGCGACCCGACGCGGTGGCCGTGGACGGGGAGGACGGCCGGCTCACGTTCGCCGAGCTCGACCGCCGGGCGACGGCGATCGCGGAGCACCTGCGCGCTGCGGCGGTCGCGCCCGAGGCGACGGTCGCCGTGTCGATGCCGCGCGGTCCCGCGCTCGTCGCCGCGGTCCTCGGCGCGCTCCGCGCCGGCGCCGCCTGCGTGCCGATCGACACGGGCCTCCCGCTCGCGCGGCGCCGGCGGATGGCCGAGATCGCGGGCGTCGTCGTGACGCTCCACGAGAGCGACGTCGCGGCGCTCGGCGCCGCCTCTTCGAGCGCCCCGTTCGCGCCGCCGCACGGCGAGCAGGTCGCGTTCGTCTACTTCACGTCGGGGACGACGGGCCAGCCCAAGGCCGTCGAGCTGCGCCACGGCCCGCTCGCTCGCTACGCGCGCTTCGCCGCGCGCGCCTTCGCGCTGAGGGCCGGCGATCGTGTCCTTCAGTTCGCCTCGCCGTCCGCCGACACGTTTTGCGAGGAGGTGTTCGCGACGCTGGCCGCCGGCGCGACGCTGGCGCCGCGCCCCTTCGACGCCGTCGTCGCGCCGGAGGAGCTCCTGCGCGTCTGTCACGAGCGGCGCATCACCGTGCTCGACCTGCCCACCGCCTACTGGCACGAGCTCGCGTTCGGCTGCCCGGCGGACGCGGCGGAGCGGCTCGAGCACGTGCGCCTGATCGTGCTCGGGGGAGAGCGGCTCGCCGCCGATCGGCTGCGGGCGTGGCGCAAGGTCGCCGGGACCGCGCACCGCATCCTCAACACCTACGGCCCCACCGAGGCGACGATCGTGACCCTGACGCACCCGGTGGACCCCCGCGACGGCGTATCGAGCGAGGTGCCCATCGGCCGCCCGGTCCCCGGGACCCGCGCGTACATCCTCGATCATCGCCTGCGACCCGTGCCCATCGGCGTCCCCGGCGAGCTCTACCTCGGCGGAGACTGCCTCGCGCGCGGCTACAGGTCGGCCCCCGATCTGACCGCCGCGCGCTTCCTGCCCGATCCTTTCGCGACCGAGCCGGGGATGCGCATGTACCGGACCGGCGATCGTTGCGCGTGGCTCGCCGACGGCTCCGTCGAGTACCTCGGGCGCATCGACGATCAGGTCAAGGTGCGCGGCCACCGCGTCGAGCCGCGCGAGGTCGAGGCGGCGCTCGTGCGCGCTCCCGGCGTCCGGGACGCCGCGGTGGTGGCCAGCGGCTCCCCGGTCCGGCTCGTCGGCTATGTCGTCGGCGAGGAGGGGGCGCCTGCGGACTGGGCCACCGCCCTGCGGCGCGCCCTCGCCGAGGAGCTGCCGGAGTACCTCGTGCCGTCCGTGCTCGTCGCCGTCGACCGGATCCCGAGGACGCCCGGCGGCGAGCTCGAGCGGCGGAGGCTGCCCCCTGTCCCCGCCGACCGCGCCGCGGGCAGCGCGTTCGTCGCGCCGCGCGGCCCTGTCGAGGAGGCCGTCGCGTCGATCTGGCGCGACGTGCTCGAGGTGGAGCGCATCGGCGTCCACGACAACTTCTTCGATCTCGGCGGGCACTCGCTGCTCGCCGTCCGCGTGATGGCCCGCATGCTCGAGACCTTCGGCGTCGAGCTGCCCATGCGCGTCCTGTTCGAGCGCCCGTGCATCGCCGAGCTCGCCGAGGCGCTCGGCCCCGCGGCGCTCAAGTGACCCGCGTCAGCTTCTCGTCCCCCAGCAGCACGACCGTCTCGTCCGCGCGCCGCCGCGCGAACACGGCGTTGTGCCCCTTGCCTTCGGACACGACGACCATGTCCGGGCCGAGCGGCGTGAGCCGCCGCCGCCGCTCGCCCTGCACGAGATAGAGGTCCTCCCCGTCGACCTCGATGACGGCGGCGCTGCGCTCGCCCTTGAACGTGCCCGCGAAGCCCGGGAGGGCCGCCGGATCCGGCAGCATCGAGGGAGGCTCGGCGCCGAGCGCGACGTCGAGCGCGGCGTGGACGAGCTGCAGCATGGCCGACCAGTGAAAGTTGCTCATGACGACCGCTCCCACCCCCACGTCGGGGAGCAGCGTCATCCCACAGCGGAACCCGACGTCCCACCCTCCGTGCCCCAGCGCGCGGTGACCCCGGTGCTCGTACACGCGGAACACGTGGCCCTGCGAGATGCTCGCGTCCTGCTCCCACGGGACGACCGGCTTTCCCATGTCCTCGAGCGTCCCGGCCGCGAGGACCCTCACGCCGTCGAGCTCGCCGCGGCCGAGGAGCGTGCGGACCCAGCGCGCCATGTCGAGCGCGTTCGAGAACAGCGTGCCGCTGGCGGCGTGCGAGCGCGACCAGGGATAGACGGGCGCCGTCGCCACCTCGCCGGCGTCGCCGAGCACGTGCCCCGCGGCGCGGACGCGCGGATCGGCTGGAGGCGCGGACATGCGGGAGGCGCTCATCCCGAGCGGCGCGAGGAGGGTGCGCTCCACGCGACGCTCGAACACCTCGCCCGTGACCTGCGCCACGAGCGCGCCGAGCACCTCGAAGCCGTCGTTGCTGTACACGCGGCGCTCGCCGGGCGCGGCGAGGAGCTCCTTGTAGGGGAGCTCGCGCACGTAGCGCTCGAGCGCGCCGTCGTCGAGCTGGGGATCGTCCCAGAGCGCCAGCTGATCGCAGTCGGGGAGCCCGCTCGTGTGGGTCAAGAGGTGCCGCACCGTGATGTTCTGGGTGCGCGGATCGTCGAGCCGGAAGAAGGGGACGTGGCGGCTGACCGGATCGTCGAGCGAGATCAGGCCCTGTTCGGCGAGCTGCATGACCGCGACGCCCGTGAACGTCTTCGTGATCGACGACATGGGGAACAGGGTCTCGGGCGTGACGGGCGCGCCGGACGTCAGGTCGGCGACGCCGTACCCTTCCGCGAGGACGACGCTGCCGTCCCGCACGATGGCCACGGCGACGCCCGGGGTGCGCTGGCGGCGCATCGCCTCGACCACGAGCGGGCGGAGCCGCGCGTCCAGATCCGGGTTTGACGAGACGACGGTCGCGAGGGTCATGGCGCCGGACTTCGTATAGTGTCCAGCCGGCGCGTGTCAAAACGCGCTGCGGTTCGCCGTCGACGGCGCACCGCAGGACGGATTACCCTCCTACCGCACCAGCCGCTCGGACGGCCGCCGGGAAGATGAGCCCCTCGCGTCTCGATTCTTACTTCGATGAAAGCGCGGCGCGGTATCCCGATCGACCGGCCGTGCACGCGGCAGGGGCGTGGGTCACCTACGCCGCGCTGCGGGACCGAAAGCGGGAGATCGCGGGTCGCCTGCGCGCCCGTGGGCTCGGAGGCGCCGGCGTCACCGTCGGGCTCCTCGCGGAGAAGGGCGCGGAGGCGTATGCAGGGCTCCTCGGGATCATGGAGAGCGGGAACATCTATGTTCCGCTCAGCCCGAGGAGCCCGCGCGCGCGCCTCGCGACGATCGTCGAGGAGGCGCGCCTCACCGCCCTGATCGTCGATGGCGCCTCGGCCGGCGCGGCGGTGGATCTGCTCGCGACGAGCGCGCGGCCCCCGCTCCTGATCCCGGCCGAGCCCGGCGCGCCGGCGATCGCTGGCCCCGGCGGCGCGCTTCCGGGGCCGCCCGACGACGTCCCGCGCCGGCCCGGCGACCCCTACGCGTATCTGCTCTTCACCTCCGGGAGCACCGGCAGGCCGAAGGGGGTGGGCATCACGCACGCGAACGGCTGTGCGCTCATCGACGCGCTCGCCGCGGAGATCCACACCACCCCGGACGATCGCTTCACCCAGTTCGCGGAGCTCAGCTTCGACTTCTCGATTGGAGAGCTCTTCCTGTGCTGGCAGGCCGGCGGGTGCGTCTTCGCCCCCTCGTTCCACGAGACGCTGATGCCGCGATCGTTCGTCCAGCGGCACCGGATCACCGTGTGGAGCTCTGTCCCGACGCTCGCGAACAACCTCAAGGTCCTGAGCGCGCTCCGGCCGGGTGTCTTCGATTCTCTCCGCTGGTCGCTCTTCTGCGGCGAGGCGCTCCCCTCGCAGCTCGCCGAGGCGTGGCAGGCCGCCGCGCCCTCGTGTCGGATCGTCAATCTCTACGGGCCCACCGAGGTCACCGTGTTCGCGACGCTCTATTTCTACGACCCGAGCGCGCCCCCTGCGGCGGAGATCGTCCCGCTCGGCCGCCCGCTCGCGCCCGTCCGCACCTTCATCGAGCCGGGGAGCGGCGAGCTCCTCCTCGCGGGGGCGCAGGTCGCGCCCGGCTACTGGCGCGACTCCGCGGCGACGGCGCGCTCGTTCGTCACGCTGGCCGGCGATCCCGGGGGGCTCGTCTGGTATCGCACCGGCGATCGCGCCGGCACGGACGAGCGGTCGGACCTCGTCTTTCTGGGCCGGTGCGACGACCAGGTGAAGGTCCGTGGCCGCCGCGTGGAGCTGCGCGAGATCGAGGGCGTGCTGCGCCGGGTGACGGCGGTCGATCTCGTGGCCGTCGTCCCGATCCGCGCCGCGAGCGGCCTCTGCGAGGACGTTGTCGCGTATGTGAACCGCCTCGACGGCACGGACGACGAGGTGAGGGCGAAGTGCCGGAGCTATCTCCCCGAGTACATGGTCCCGCGGCGGATCTTCGTCCTCGCGGAGTTCCCGCTCAACGAGAGCGGGAAGATCGACCACCGCGCCCTCGCGGAGCGCGCCGCGGAGGAGATCAAGAGGTGATGGCCGGAGTCGACCCGAACAGCCCGGAGGCGGTGACGGCCTATCTCACGCAGCTCTGGCAGGACGTGCTGCGCGTGGGCGAGGTGCGCCCGGAGGACGACTTCTTCGCGCTCGGCGGCGACTCGATGCAGCTCGTCCGCATGCTTGTGACCGTCTCGTCCGAGCTCGGGCGCGAGCTCGACTCCGACCTCTTCTTCCAGCGTCCGAGCATCGCCACGCTCGTCCGGATCGTCACCGAGGGCTGACGAGGCGGGGCGCCGTCACGCGCCTCGCCCGTCCTTCGAGACCAGCAGCAGGGCTGCGTTCGCGGCGATCAGCCGGTCGTTGCTGATCATCAGCGGCGCCGCGAGCGCGTCGCGGACGTGGCGCGCGACGCTGTGATCGCCGTCGTTCATGTACCCCTCGATGCCGCAGATCTGGAGGCATTCCAGGCAGATCCGCGCCGTGAGCTCGGACGCTTCGATCTTGAGGTGGTTGATCCGGAGCGCCTGGCCGACGAAGGACGGCGCCCGCGCGCCTTCCTCGTCGGTCCTCGCCCGATCGAGCTCGCGGGCGGCCTCGCGGGCGAGGCTCCGCATCGCCTCCAGGTCCGCGCCGATGCGCGAAAGGCGCGTCGCGCCGGGCGGCGTGATGCCCGGCTTCGACCGGGCGTCGCGTGCGACCCGCGCTCGAGCGACGGCCCATGCGTCCTCGGCCAGCCCCAGCCAGCCGAACGACCAGAGGACGTGCGAGGTGGGTACCAGCGTCTCGGCCGCGATCGTGCGGAAGGGCTCGGCGAAGATCTGCTCGACCGGAGCCGCGGCCGTGAGGACGTACGGCGGGCTGCACGTCCCGCGCATTCCGAGCGCGTCCCAGCGGCCTGTGCGCTCGAGGGTGTAGTCCTGCTTCTGGAGCAGCACGAGCGCTTGCTGGCTCGGGCTGCTCTCCGGTGCGCTGCGCGCGGTCGTCAGGAGCGCGTCGGCGTGCTCGCCGTAGGAGACGACGGTGCATCGCTTTTTCAGCGTGAACCGATCGCCGTCCCGCTCGACCGGAGCGATGCTCGACCGGAGATCGCCGCCGGTGCCCATCTCGGAGGCGGCGGACGCGATCAGGAGCCGCTCGCGCGCGATCCTCCGGAGGTAGTCGTGGAAGAACGGACTTTGTCCGTGTCGCGCGAGGCACGCCACCTGGCTCGTGTGCATCGCGAAGATCGCCGCCGTCGAGGCGCAGGCGCGCCCCAGCAGCGCGCACGCTTCACCGAGCTCTGCCGTCGAGGCGCCCGACCCCCCGAGCTCGCGAGGGACGGCGGCCGCGAGGGCGCCGGCCTCCCCGAGCGCCGACATGGCCTCGTGCGGGAAACGGGCCTCGCGGTCGACGATGGCCGCCAGCGGGCGTGCGACCTCCGTCGCGATGCGACCGACCCTTGTGTGCCACGCGTCGCTCGAGCTCAAGCCACGTGACTCTAGAGCAACGCGTGGGGCCGTTTCCAGCGCCTTGATGCGGCGCCGGCCGAGGGGATGCGCTCCAGGATCGAGGTGGCCGCGCGGCGCCTTCGAGCCGTGGGGTTCGTTCGGATGCCTCGGGGAGCGGAGCCGGCGCGCACGGAGCGAGTCTGCCCACGCGGTGACCGCAATCTCGAAGGCCAACGCCTCTTCGTCTATGGCCGGGTGCGTATCCTGAGCGTACGCAAGAGCAGTGAGGGTGCCGGTGCTCCGCGCCCCTGCGCGCGCTGGAGCGCATTCCGATCATGAGCCACATATTACCAATATTCGTTTTGCTCTCTCCCTCCTGAGCATTGCTGCCGTCGCGCTTGACTTCCCACAGGGCGGTTGGGCATGCTCCCACCCAGCGGCGTCACCGACGCCGAACCCCGACGGATCCTCCCCCGCAGGATCCCTCGAGTGGGGCAAAGGGGAGATGACTCCTCCGGCGGGTCGGAAGAACATCATCCGCGAGCGACAGGCGAGGACCGGTGAATCGTATACAGCCGCCCGCGCTCACGTGATGCGAGCCCGAGCGAAGCGCCTCGGGCTTCCGCCCGACGCGCCGAGCCCCATAGGAGCCCTCGGTGCCTCATGGCCTCCGGGGCGCCCGATGGAGACGCATCGAGCAGTCTTCCAGCACACGCGGCGAGGCTCGCCTCGTCGAGAGAGGCATCTACCAGCGAGGTGAGCGATGTTGGACGAGGTCACGGCGGCGCTCGCGGCCGTCGAAGCAGAAGGTGAGTTCGCGACCGAGCTCGGATGCGGCTCGGACGATCTCCACATCGAGATCGAGGGGGTCGGTCCCATCCGTTTCCCGATCTCGATCGCCGCGGCGCGAAAGCTGTGCGCCGTCGCCCGTCCGGCGCCGTACGGGCGGCGCGACAAGACAGTGCACGACGTGCGCGTGCGCGACACGTGGGAAATCGACAGGCGTAGGATCTCGATCGACCCGCGATGGTGGCGGCGCACCCTCGAGCCCAAGCTCGCGATCCTCCGGCAGCGCCTCGGGTTGCCGGAGGAAGGCCAGATCGAGGCCGCTCTCGACAAGATGCTCGTGTACGGCCCCGGCCAGTTCTTCGCGCCACACCAGGACTCCGAGAGGGACGATGACATGGTAGGATCCCTCGTGGTGGAGCTGCCGTCCAAGCACGAAGGCGGAGCCATCGTCGTCCAGCACCATCGGGAGACGAAGGTCTTTCCGTCGGCCACGCGGGGGCCGAAGGACCTGTCGCTCATCGCCTTCTACGCGGATTGCCGCCACGAGGTGAAGCCCGTCGAGGCAGGCTACCGGATCACCCTCACGTATCATCTCCTCTACCGCGGGGCAGCGGGGGCTCGCGTGCCGCTCCACCTTCCCGCCGTCGAACGCCTCTGCGCGAGCGTCAAGGCGTACTTCTCGACGCCGGTCGCGATCCCGTACTCGAAGGCTCCCCCGCAGCGGCCGGACCGCTTGATCTACCTCCTGGACCACGAATACACGCAGAAGAGCCTGGGGTGGGACCACCTCAAGAACGCGGATCGGCTGCGCGCCGCTGCGCTGCGGCAAGTGGCCGAGCGCCTCGATTGCGAGGTGTACCTCGCCCTCGCCGACGTGCACGAGAGCTGGTCGTGCGAGGGGGACGATTGGGACGACGGGTACGGCCGGCGCGCCTTCGGACGCCGTGACGACGAGTCCGATGACGCTCGCGACGCGGAGGACCATGAGCTCATCGAGCTCATCATGACGGACGTCGAGCTCCGCCACTGGGTGGGACCGGACGGGCGGCTCGCGCCGGGCCTCTCGGCGCATCCGGCGAGCCACGAGATCTGCTTCACCAGGGGGTCGGTGGAGATGGATCCGTTCCGGTCCGAGCACGAAGGCTACATGGGCAATTACGGCAACACCGTGGACCGCTGGTACCATCGGGCCGCTCTCGTGATGTGGCCGCGAGATCGCGATTTCGTGATTCGAGCGAAGATTGACCCGTCCTGGGCCGTGGACGAGCTCGTCTCGCGCATCGACGCGGGCGCCACGGACGAAGCGCGCGACAGGGCGAACGAGCTCCTGCCCTTCTGGAGCCAATCTGCTCCAAAGGACCCCGACGAGAGGTTCTTCCTGAAGCTGCTCGAGGTGTCGGCGTCGCTCGGCGATGCCAATCTCGCGCTCGGGCTGCTTTCGCCCTTGGGGCCGCACTGGCTCCGCCCCCGCACGACGCCCGCCTTCGTCGCCCTCGTCCAGCGCTACGGCTTCGAATGGTCGCAACGGGTCTTTTCCGCATGGGCCGAGGACGCACGCTACGATGCGCCGCCGTGGCTCTCGGTCCTCCCCGGTCTCTGCGAGGCGCTCTGGGCCGGCGGAGAGCACGGCAAGGCGCTCGCCGCGTGGCTCCTGTCGCGCGAGGTGGCCTCGTTCAAACAAAGCTACACCGGGGCGCTCAGGCTGCCCGGGGCCCTCCGGGAAGAGGGCGTCGAACGTCACCTCGACGACCTGCTTGCGCTGCTGGAGACCGCCGCCGTGATCCAGGCGCCGTCCATTTGCGACGACCTCATCGCCTTCCTCACCGCGCTCGAGACGGCGCTGCCGGTCATGACGGCCGGCGCGCTGCTCCGGAAGTGCCGGGAAGGACGCACGCCGGCCGCCGTGAGGGGCCTCGGGCTGCAAACGCTGTATCGCCGTGTCGTGGGCTCGCTCGAACGAATCCTCGCGGCGAAGGCGCGCAGCTCGGATGACTGGTCGATCGAGCCTCCGTCCGGATGCACGTGCGAGCTATGCAAAGGGCTCTCGATGTTCCTGCGCGATCGAGGCCGGATCGAGCATGCGTGGCCTCTTGCGAAGGAGCGGCGGAGGCACATCCATGGCGTCATCGAGCTCCACCGCTTGCCCTTGACCCACACGACGATCCGCAGCGGGCGCCCCCAGACGCTCGTCCTGACGAAAGAGAAGGCCCTCTTCGAGCGCGACGCCGAGCTGCGAGCGCGACAAAAAGCGCTCCTGGCCTGGCTCAAGAAAGAACGGAGGGCGTTCTCGGATACCCACCCGAGCGCCGCCTCCTCGTAGTCCGAAATCCCCTGCTGAGGCGCGAGCGCGCGAGCCTCGTCCACCCCATCTCGTCCCGCCGCATCAGAAGCCGCCCTCCAGGCCGAAGTTCGGGATCGTGACCGGCCCGAACTCGGTCGGCTCGCACGACGAGAACGCATCGCACATCCCCGGCATGGTCTCCTTCGACAGCGTGGAGTTGAGCACGTCGAGGACGAGCGACAGCCAGCCTGACTTCCCGATCGGCCAGCGCTTCTCCAGGCGGACATCGAGGCGGAAGAACGGCGGCAGCCGCTCCCACCGCGGCGCTCCGCCGGCGAGGGGCCCGGATCCTCCAGGGACGCCGCCGATCGGCGGGAGCGTCGCGCCGCCAATCTTCTGGGGAAGCCCCGAGTAGAACACGATGCGCCCGCCAGCCCTGTATCCGCGGCCGAGGTCGTAGGTCAGCGCGACGTTCGCCACGTGGGCCCGATCGAACGAGCTCACCTGCCGATTTCGGCCGATGCTGCGGGTGGAGCGGGACAGCGTGTACGACGCGAATCCACCGACGCGCCGCGTGAGCCGCCGGTGGGCCGACAGCTCCACGCCGGTCGCGGCGCCGAGCGCGCGGAGCGTGAAGGCGTCCTCGACCGAATCAAGGCCCAGAGAGCCGAGCGCGTCGGTCATGTTGAAGAACGCGTTGTGGAACACCGAGACCGTCGCGGTGATGTCCTCCGGCAGCGCGAGCTCGAGGCCGGCGCTCGACTGGAAGCTCCGCTGGAGGCCGCCGTCGAGGCCCGGGCGGAAGCCGGGGATCGGGACGACGAAGCTCGGCAGCTGGGACGCGAGGCCGTGCGCCTGCACGAACGTCACGCCGCGCCCCAGGGAGAGCCGCGCCGACAACCGCGGATCGACGGCGAGCGCGACCGTATCGTCCGAGCGGTAGAGATCGAGCCGGAGCCCCGGAGTGATGCGCAGGCGCGAGGTGACCGCGATGTCGGATTCGATGTAGCCGCCCACCGTGAGGTCGACACGGCTCGAGAGGAAGTCGTCGACGGGGACATCGTCGTCCGGCGCGGCGTCGCCCGGAGGGCCGCCGGCGTCGGTCTCGAGATCGAGCTCGTTGTCGTCGACCACAGCGTCGATGCCGGCGCGGATCGTGGTCTCGTCGGGGAGCCGATGAGCGAGCGTGAGGCGCGCACCGAGGCTCCGCGTCAGCGCTTTCTGGTCTCCCCCGATCCCCGTCTCGTCGTGGCCGAGCGTCAGCGCGCCGCGCAGCGCGCTGCCCCGGCCATAGGCATGATCGTACCGGAGATCGATCCGGTGAAATGTCGTGTCGAAGAGGGTCGTCGTCTCGCCCTCTTCGTCGGTCGCCAGGAAGTCGTGCGCGCCGAACGCGAAGAGGCTCACCCGGCCTTCCGGGACGATCTCGTAGGACAGCCGGGCCTGGTAATCCCAGTAATCGAGCGCGACCTCGGGGGCGGCGAGCGAGAGGAGCAACGCCGTGTAGGAGTAGCGGCCGCCCACGAGCGCGACCCCGCGGCCGCCGGCGAAGGGGCCCTCGACGAGCCCGCCCACGTCGACGAGCCGGAGCATGCCCTCACCGCGCCAGTACGGGAGCGGCGGCGTCGTCTCGCCGGAGACGATCCCGCCCGCGTACCGCCCGTGACGCGCTGGGTAGCCGCCAGGATAGAGGTCGACGCGATCGACGATCCCGGGATGGACAACGGAAGGCCCGAGCCCGAGGTGATAGAGGTAGGGGACGCGGACGCCATCGAGGAAGTAGCCGACGTTGCCCGGCGGCGAGCCGCGGACGTAGAAGAACGGGAGCCCCGAGACGATGGGGGTCACCCCGGGGAGCATCTCGATGGCGCGGAAGGGGTCGCCGAACGCGCCGGGGACGATCCTGACCTCGCCGCGGCTCAGGCTGGAGACGCCGGGCGCCGGCAGCTCGCCGCGCACGGTGACCTCGAGCGACCGCGGCGCCTCCGGCGGCAGCCCGGGCGCCCTGGCCGCTGCCGGAGGCGCGGGCGCAGGTGCAGGCGCGGAGGCGTCGGGCGGCGCGGCTTCGGTGAAGCGAACCTCGACGCGGATCTTGGCTGCGACCGGCGCGCCGTCCCGGGTGGCCGGCGCAAAGCGGAACGACGTCGCGGCGGCCACGGCGGCCGATGCGAACGGCTCCGGCCCCTCCTCGGCGACCGCGGAGCGGACGGTCCCGTCCGCGTTGACCGTGAGAACGAGGCGAACTGTCGCGTCGCCGTGCGCCCCGTCCGGGTAGTCGGCGCCGAGCGCCGTGAGCGGCGTCGGCGGGACGAGCGCGGCGGGCGGCGTATCGCGAGACGGCTCGGCCGGCTGCGCGTCGCGGGACGGCTCGGCCGGCTGCGCGTCGCGGGACAAGGCGGCCGGCGGCGCATCGGGGGACGGCTCCGCCGGTGGCTTTGCATGGGGCAGCGGCGTCTCCGGCGCGGCGGCGGCGAGGCACGGCGCGAGCGTGCTCGCGAGCAGCGCTGCGGCTGTCGTGGATCTCCGGAGGAAGCGCCTCGCCACGCCGTGGAGAGGCGGCCGAGCGAGGACCGGAGCGGAGCGCTGCGCCGAGGAGCGTGGAGGCCAACGAATCGAAACCATGGAGGCTTTCACGTGAGGGGCTCTCGAGGCGATGTCCTGATGGGCTTTACAGGGACCCGGTCGCACCTGGACCGCTCTCGCCTGCACGCTGTCGGGGCAGGCCACCCTTCGTCCGAATCGTGCGCTGTCCGGCAGGGGGGTCGACCCGATTCTCCGTGAAGGCAAACAAAGAACCGTGAACCGGGGCTGTCCTGGAGCACGGCCAGCTTCAGCCACGATCTACGCCGAACGACCGCTCACTTCCCCTTCACCAGCTCGAACACCACGTTGCGCTGCCAGGCGAGGCGGCCAGGGACCTCCGGTCCACGCCTCCCTCACCGCCTCCTCGCCCGCTCATACGCCCTCAGCCACCGCCCCGCCATCACATCGAGGCTCTCCCTCAGCCAGTCGTCGAGCTTGCCGAGGTCGAGCCCCGCGAACGCCTCCGCGTGCTGCCGCGCGAGGATGCTCACCTGCGCCTCCAGCACCGCGCGGAGATCGCGCTTCGACAGGTTCTCGATGTCCACCGCGGCCCGCCCCACGCGATCCCGGAGCAGGTACACGCTCCTGCCGACCTGCACCTCCACGTAGAACGGCACCTCGAGGCCGCGCCATATCGACGCCTTCGCCCGCTCGAGCCTGTCCTCGTCCTCGTGCAGGAAGTTGTTCCAGCTCGTCGCGGCGTGCGTCGTCTCCTTGAGCTCCAGGAGGCGCAACCGCCGCTCTCCACCCCGCTCGCGCGCGAGGATCAGGTACCGATCGAGCCCCCCCGAGCCGCCCGAGTCCCGATCCCGATGGGCGAGCTCGAGCACCTCGACGTCCGCCGGCGGCCCGAGCCGCCCGATCGCCTCGAGCAGCCGCTTCCCCGTCCCGGCCTCCGCGCGCGAGAGCTTCAGCGCGGGCTTGTCGAACCGGAACGCCTCGCCCTCGGTCCACTTCTCGAGCTGGCGCGCGTCCCTGGCCGCGACGTCGGGGTACAGGGCCTCGGGGAGCTCGCGCAGGGGCTGGTGGCCCTGGAGCATGTCCTCGTACAGCTCCATGAGCTCGCAGAGCGCCTTGCGGTCGTCGAGCAAGAGCCGGAGCACCGTGAAGTACCGCAGCACGTCCAGCGCGGCGAGCCCGGGGCCCGCGTCGTCGAGATCGTTGAACACGTAGCGCGGACCGACCGTGAACGTGACGAGCCCGAAGTTCTCGGGGTGCGCGTCGCCGAAGCACAGGCAGCGGCCGCCGGGCACCCTGCCCCGCGGGACGTCGAGCAGATCCACGTGCCACGCCTGCGGGAAGCTCCGCATGAACCGCATCGGCGAGCGCGACGCAGCCTTCCACTTCTCCTCGAACTCGGCCGGCTCGACGTGCGGATTCACCGCCCGGAAGAACGCCCGGGTGAGCTCCTTGACGGGCGGCAGATCGCTCTCTCGAATGGGTTGCATCGCGTCTCCTGTGACCGGACGCGGGACGCGCTCGCAGGGGCGGCCCTCCGCCGCCTCGCGAGCGCGCCGCCGCCCGCGCGCCGGTCTCGTAGCACGCGCACGGGCAGACCGTGAGGAAGGAGATGGACAGCCCGGCACGCGCGCGGGCGGACCGTGAGAAGGGAGAGGGACCGCGCGAAGGCCGCCGCTTACGGGGCGGAGGCGGCGACGTCGCACGTGAACGACGAGAACGGGTCGAACGACGCGACGAGCACCGTGTAGACGCCGCTCTCCGGACACACGAACGACGCCTGCGGGCAGTAACCGCACGCGTCATCCACCGAGGCCAGGGCCTCGAGGGCGGCGCACCCGGACGCGCCGTCGCACACCCGGAGCATCGGATCGCCCCCGCAGGTGCCGGCAGGGCAGCCGCAGCCCACGGTGATCGGCGCGCCAGGGGTGCACGCCACGCCCTCGTGGCCGGGCGCGATCGACCAGCCGCAGTCGCGCCCCTCGCCGCCCACCGGAGAGGAGCAGGTCGCGAGCGGATCCCCGGGGACCGTCGGGACATCCTCCGGGATGGTCACGGGGACCTCGATCGTGTTGTTGCCGTAATCGCTCTCCGGCAGCGTGCGATCGGCGTTGATCGTGATGCGGAGGTCATAGTCCCCCGGGACCACGCCGGTGATGTCGACCCACTGGCAGTCGAGGCCGGCGCCGTAGATGTCGCTCCAGCCGCGCTGGATGCCCTGGAAGCCGCAGTGATAGCGCGGCGTCGTCGGCGACCCCGGGATGCCCACGGGCGAGCTGTCGAGCAGGCAGAACGCCTGCTTGTGGCCGGTCGCGACGACCGCGCCCGTCCCGTCGAGGAGCTCGTACCGGGCGTACCCCTCGAAATGATAGTGGCCGTGGCACGAGGAGAACTCGAAGCCCTCGACGAGCGTCGGATCGCCGAGGATCATGTCCGCCTCGCCGACGTTCGGCGTCTCCGTCGAGAAGCGCATCAGGCGACGATCGCCCGCCCCGCCCACGCAGCCCTCCACGATCGCGCAGCTGTCCGCCGGGAAGGCCTCGTGGCCGATGCTCAGGCTGAGCTGCGCCTCGTCCGCGGAGACCGTCAGGTCGGGCAGCGGGCACGTCTCGCCCGGCCCGAGGCTCGTGCAGGTGCCCATGAAGCCCGCAAGGCAGCACGTCTCGCCCGACCCGCACTCGCTGTCGTCCGTGCACAGCACCGACTCGGCGGGCCGCTGCTCCTCCTCGACCTCGATCACGATGTCGAACGAGCCCTGGTCGAGCACCACGTCGTCCGCCCCGACCCGGAAGCGCAGCGCGACCGTCGTGTTCTGGTTCGCGAACACGTCGAACCAGACGGGGTTCGGCGAGAGGAGCTGCGCCTCCACCGGCTCGATCGAGCTGTCCAGGTTCAGGCGCTCGAGCCGCCAACCCTCCTGCAGAAACGTGTAATAACCGCCGGGCGGGACGGCCGCGCTCAGGCGAAACCGGTTCGGGTCGTCCTCGGTATTGAAGAAGATCGTGTCCTGAGGGCCCTGGACCATCACGATCCCGTCGCGCAGGCGGTACGTGTTGCCAGAGGCCGCCGAGCCGATCAGGTTCAGCTCGAGCTGTCCGGTCTGCTCCTGCTTTCCTTCCTCCTCTCCTACGCACCCGGCGAGAGCGATCATCCCAAAGAGCGCAAATTTCGTGAGCTTCATGTGAGCCGCGGTCCTCCTCATTCACTCCACCCCAAGATCCTTGATGCTCTCACCGCACCAGGTCCTTCACAGGGAGATCGGGGTACGCCCGAAATTGTCAGGTGCTCACAGGTTTCCGACGCTGTCCACCGACGCGCAGGACGCCGTCCGACGAAAAGCAGCTCTCCCGACGCGCTCTCTCTCGACGCGAGTGTCTACTTGACAGTTCTAGTGTCGCGATCCAGGATGCTCCCCGTGACGACGTACAAGCTCGACGAGCTCGCGGGCGAGGCGGCCGTGGCGCCGCGCACGGTGCGGTATTACGTGCAGCGCGGCCTCCTGCCGGCCCCCGAGTTCCGCGGGAAGGACACCTCCTACGGGCGAGAGCACCTCGCTCGGCTCCGTGCCATCAAGGTCCTCCAGCAGGCGCACCTGCCGCTCGAGGAGATCCAGGCGCGCCTCGCTGGCGCCGGCCTGGACGAGATCGAGCGGCTCGCCGCGGGGGCGCCGCCCGCCGCGCAGGCGGCTCGCTGCGCCGGTCCGGAGGCGGCGGCCGCGGCAGAGCCCCCCGCCGCCGGAGCGCCGCGCGGCGGGCGCTGGGAGCGGGTCGAGATCGCCGACGGGGTGGAGCTCCACGTGCGGAGCGACGCGCCCGAGCGCTCGCGGCGCATCGCCCTCGATATCGAGTCTCGCTACACACCCCTTGCCCCGAAAGGCTCGCGATGATTCCGACCACCGATCCCTCGCGCCCGGCGACGACGCCGATGTCGTGTCTATGCACCTCGGAGGGCCACCCGGTCCCGCTGCTCGGCGTCTCCCTGTCGGGGGAGGTCTTCGGCGGGGTGGCGCGGCTCGTGGTGCGGCAGCGCTACCGGAACGAGGAGCGCCGGCCGATCGAGGCGATCTACACCTTCCCGCTGCCGAGCGAGGCGAGCATCGCGGGCTTCGCCATGGAGTGCGCCGGCCGCAGGCTCGAGGGGGAGGTCAAGGAGCGGGAAGAGGCGTTCCAGGCCTACGATGAGGCCATCGCCACCGGCCACGGCGCGGCGCTGCTCGACGAGGAGCGGCGCAACGTGTTCACGGCCAGCGTCGGCAACCTCCTGCCCGGGGAGGAGACGGTCGTCGAGGTCGCGTTCGTGCAGCCGCTGAAGGCCGACGAGGGGGCGCTGCGGCTCATGATCCCGACCCTCGTCGCGCCCCGCTACATCCCCGGCGCGACCGGGGGCGAGCGGACCGCGCACGGCGTCCACGAGCCCACGGACGAGGTGCCCGACGCCGACCGCATCTCCCCCGAGATCGCGCGGGTCGACTACGGCATCACCGTGGACATCGTCTTCGATCTCGGGCGCGACGTCGCGATCGAGAGCCCCTCGCACGCGCTCGCCGTGCGCCGCGAGGCGGGGGGGCGACAGCGCGTGTCGCTCCGGAGCGACAAGGCCGCGCTCGATCGGGACATCGTGCTGATCGCCGCGGGCGCGCCGGGCGTGCAGGCGGGCCTGGTCTGCGACAGGGCCGCCGGCCGGGAGGGGACCTTCGCCCTCACCGTGGTGCCGGACCTGTTCGACGCGCAGCGGTCGTCCGCCCGGCGCGACGTCGTGTTCGTGGTCGACGTGTCGGGCTCGATGCAGGGCGAGTCGATCGACCAGGCGAAGCGCGCGCTCCGCCTGTGCCTCCGCCACCTCGCCGAGGGAGACCGGTTCGGGGTGATCGCTTTCTCCAATGATTTCCGGGCCATGCAGCCGTCGCTCGCCCCCTTCACGCAGCGGACCCTCGAGGCCGCCGACGCGTTCGTCGAGGGCCTCGTGGCGTCCGGCGGCACGGAGATGCTGAATCCGCTGCTCGCCGCCGTGGGCATGCTCGGCGAAACGGACCGGGACCGGGTGATCGTGCTGTTGACCGACGGTCAGGTGGGCAACGAGGCCGAGATCGTCGACGGGGTCGCCGCGCTGGGCAAGGGGGTGCGGGTCTACACGTTCGGGATCGGGACGAACGTGAGCGAGCTGCTCGTGCACGACCTCGCGCGCCGGACGCAGGGCGCCGCGGAGCTCATCCACCCGGGCGAGCGCATCGATGAGAAGGTGACGGCGCAGTTCGCGCGGGCGACGGCGATCCGGGTCACCGGGATCGAGGCGCGCTTCGAGGGCATCGACGTCGGCGAGCTCGCGCCGGCCGAGCTCCCGGCGCTCGTCGACGGCGAGCCGTGGGTGCTCCACGGCCGCTACGGGCAGCCGGGGATGGGGCGCGTAGAGCTGCGCGGGAGCCTGCGCGGAGAGCGCTTCCACCTCGAGGTGCCGGTCGAGCTCGCGGCGGAGGCGTCGCGGCCCGGGCTCGAGGCGCTGTGGGCGGGCGCGCGGGTGCGCGAGCTCGAGGCGTCGGAGCGAGGGCTGTCCGGCAAGCGCGCCGAGGCGATGCGCAAGCGCATCGTGGATCTCGCGGTCCGGCACCGGGTCGCCTCGAAGCACGCGTCGTTCGTGGTGATCGAGCGGCGGACGGGCGATCGACGGGCCCACGGGCAGCCCGAGGCGAGGCCGGTGCCGGTGAGCGCTCCGGCGGGGTGGGGGATGTCCAGCCGCCGCGGCCCGGTAGCGCCGGCCGCCGCGTTCGCCGCGATGCCGAGGAGCAGCGGCGGTCCGAGGTTGGGCGGTCCTGTCATTATGAGGGCCAGGGCCGTCGCGCCCGCTCCGATGGCGGTCCACGACGACCGGTCGATCGACGCCATCGAGTCGGCGCCGGCCGCCCGCGGCGGCCTGCTGTCGCGCGCCAAGCAGCTCTTCCAGCCGAGCGCCGCGGCCGGATCGGCGGGCGCCGCGGCCCCCGCGGGCGCCGTCGCGCGCTGCGGACCCGGGGGAGCGCAGCACGGGTCCGGGCCGGGAGCGCCCCCGTCGCCGGCGCCGAGCGCCGCTCCCGGAGGGGCCGAGCCGCAGGGAGCCGGCCTGGGGCGCGTCTTCGAGGAGCAGCTCGCGTCCGGGCTCTGGGAGCGCGGCGAGTCGACCGATCTCGGCCGGCTCACCAGCACGGCGCTGTGCCTCGCGGCGTGCCACGAGCAGGGCATCGACTCGGCCCACCCCATCTACGGCGCTCAGGTGGTCAAGGCGGTCGAGGCGCTCTGCGGGCTGGCCGAGTCGCTCCTCCAGCGCGGCGGCGCCGACAGGGAGGTGGCCGCGGCGCTCGCGGCCGCCTACCTGGTCGCGAGCGGCCGGCGGCTACGGGCGCGGGTCCACGACACCGTGGCGGCCGCCGCGCCGGACGCGGTGCGCGCGGTGCTGGGCGAGCTCGGGGACGCAGGGGAGCTCAGGAGAAGGGTCGAGGCGCTGCGGGGCGCGTGACGGGCTCGCCGCGGACGACCGTCCGCGGCCGCGCTCGGCTCGCTTTCAGGGATACGTCTCGTCCGCGCTCTTCACGCCGGCTCCCGGGCGGGCCTCTCCGGCGGGGCGGGCCTCTCCGGCCGGACGGGCCTCTCCGGCCGGGCGGGCCTCTCCGGCCGGACGGGCCTCTCCGGCCGGGCTCTCCGAGATCTGCGCCGTCCCCTCCACCACGATCTCCAGGCGCGCATCCTGCGGCTGCGCGGGGGCACCGCCGCCCGCGTCGGCCGGCGGAAGGTCGGCGAAGCTCGCCAGGCTCAAGCGCGCGACGGGCAAGCCGGCCTCCTTGGGCTGCCCGAGGAAGAGCAGCACGGCGCGCGCCTGGGCGACCGTCACATCCCAGCCGTTGCGCCACGCCACGCCCGGCGTGCCGCTCGCCGTGTGGCCGACGACCTGGTAATCGAGGCCCTTGAGCGGCTCGTTGCTGCGGATGATCGCGGCGATGTCCCGCAGGATCTTCTCTCCCGCCGGGGAGAACGCGTCGCGGTTCCCCTTGAACAGGACCCGCGTCGGGATCGAGATGACCACGCGGCCGTCGCGCGGCGCGACCGTGACCTCCCCGGCGGCGACCGGGAGGAACGCCCTCAGGACACCGCTGTCGCGCTCGGACGGCGGGCGAGCCCCGGCCGGCTCTCCGCGCTGCGCGCCCGGGGCGGCGCCGAGATCGAGGCCCTCCGCGCCCAGCGGATCTTCCGCCGACACCCCCGCAGCGCCCCCGCGCGCGGCGTCGTCTTCCAGCCGGCGAACGCGCTGCTGGGTGGTCTGCAGCTCGCGCTGAAGGCGCTCGGACCGGTCCAGCTGGGCCTGCATCTCGAACTCGGTGTAACCGCACCCGACGAGGAGCGCGGGCGCGAGCAGCGCGGCAAGCCGGCGCGCAACACGAGCGCTCCGGACGGGGAGGGAAGGGGAGACCCCGGCGCTTCCCTTCACGCTCACCTCTGCGACACCCAAAGCAGGCAATTGCACTTGGCAGGCTCCTTCTCGCCGGATCATCCGGATCCATCCTCCACGCGCCGGGGCGCTGAGCGGCGGGAGCCTATCCGAGCGGTCCTGGTCCCACAAGGCGCCCGCCGGGCCCCGCCGGAGCGCGCGGGCGCAGGACCGCGCCGACCGCGTGCCGGAAGAGCCCGGGAGCGAGCGCGAGCGCGGACAGGAGGCCGTCCCGGAGGCGCGGGCGCCGCGCGACGAAGAGCACCGCGCGCGTCGCCACCGCGTAGCGCAGGAAGGCCTGCCGGAACACGCGGGCATAGGCGGCGAGCGGGGCCGCGCCGCCGCCGCGCAGGGCCGCGTCGAGGGCGGTCGACAGCGCCGCCGCGCCGACGAGCGCGAGCGAGATCCCCTCGCCGGTGATGGCGTCGATGTAGCCCGCCGCGTCGCCGACCAGCACGAAGCGGTCGTCGTGGAGCCGCGAAGACGCCCGCTCGAGCGGGCCGCTGCCCCGCGCCGTCGAGTCGACAGGCGCGCCCGCGACCCGCTCGGCCAGCGCCGGGAAGCGGCGCACGAGGCGCTCGGTCGACGCGCGCCCCCCGAGGCGATCGCCGTCCCACAGGAACGCCACCCCGACGCGCTGCGGGCCCGCGGGCGTCACGTACGCCTCGACCCCGTCGCCGAGGTGCACCTCGACGAACGACGACCACGGCGCGCACCGGAAGTGCTGGCGCAGGCCGAGCCGGCGCGGCCCCGAGGGCGGCGCGTCCCAGCCGAGCGCGCGGCGCACGCGCGAGCCGAGCCCGTCGGCGCCGACGACGTAGCGCGCCTCCACGACGCGCCGCCGCGTGACGAGCCGCGCGCCGCCCGCCGTCCGCTCGACATCGAGCAGCGTCTCGCCCGCAGCGAGCCGCGCGCCGGCAGCGCGCGCCCGCGCCGCGAGCGCCGCGGACAGCGCCGTGCGGCGCACGCCGAGCCCCCCGGGCGCCGGCAGCGGCGCCTCGACGCGCAGGCCGTCCGCGCGCAGGTACCGGATGCCCTCGATGGGCGCTCGCTCGGCCGGGTCGAGCTCGGACAGGACGCCGAGCTCCGAGAGCGCGCGGCAGCCCTCCGGCATCACGCCCTCGCCGCACGCCTTGTCGATCGGCCACGTGGACTGGTCCAGGACGAGCACGTCATGGCCCCGCAGCGCGCAGCCGATCGCGACGGCGAGGCCCGCCGGCCCCCCGCCGACCACCGCGATGTCGCACCGCGCGATCACGGCGCCGAGGGGCGCTCCGGTGCAGGGCGGCGGCCCGGCACGAGCCGCGGCAGGCCGCCCATCCGCGCCGCGTACGAGGGCCCGAGCGCCTCCTCCTCTGCGCGGATGCGCACGTGGAGCACGGCCGCGTTGAGCGCGCTGAAGACGAGCGCGGTCAGCCACGCGCCGTGGATCATCGGGATCGCGACCATCTCGACGATCACGGCCGCGTAGTTCGGGTGGCGCAGATAGCGGTACGGCCCGCCGGAGACCGGCGCCGCGCCGGGCACGACGATGATCCGCACGTTCCACTGCTCCCCGAGCGTGGCGATGACCCAGTACCGCATCGCCTGCGCGAGCAGCGCGGCGGCGAGCGCCGCGAGGCCGACGAGCCCGGGGAACGGCCGGTCGAGCGCGTCGACCTCGATCGCGCACACCGCGAGGAAGGCGGTGTGCATCAGCGCCATCACCCGGAAGTGCCCCTGCCCGACCTCGACGCCGCCCTTCGCGAAGGCGCGCCGCGCGTTGCGGCGAGAGATGAAGAGCTCGGCCAGCCGCTCGAGCGACACGGCGCCCAGGAAGCCGAGGTAGAGGAGCTCGGAGGTCACCATCGCAGCAGCGCGATCTCCGAGCAGAAGCCCGGGCCGAACGCCATCATCACGCCGTAGTCGCCGGGCCGGGCGCTCGCCTCGTCGAGGACGTCGCGCAGCACGAACAGCACCGACGCGGAGGACACGTTGCCGAGCTCGCGCAGCGAGCGCCACGAGCGGGCGAGCGCGTCCTCGGGCAGCTCGAGCGTCTCGGTGATGGCCTCGAGCACCTTCGGCCCGCCCGTGTGGACGATCCAGTGGCGGATGTCGCCGCGCGACAGGCGGTGCCGCGCGAGGAACGCGTCGACGTCGCGCCGCACGTGCTCGCGCACGAGCGCCGGGACCCCGGCGGAGAGGACGACCCGGAAGCCGGTGTCCACGACGTCCCACCCCATGATGTGCTCTGTCTCGGGGTAGAAGACGGCCTGCGCGTCGAGCACCGCCGCCTCGCCCGGCCGGCCGGCCTCGCGGGCGGCCTGCGCGCCGCGCGCCACGACGGCGGCGGCGCCGTCGGCGAAGAGCTGCGCGGCGATCACGTTCGCCGCCGAGGTGTCGTCGTGCTGCAGCGTGAGCGAGCAGAGCTCGACCGACAGCAGCAGCGACGTGTGCCCCGGGAAGGCGCGCAGCGTGTCGGTGACGCGCCCGACGCCGGCCACGCCGGCCACGCACCCGAGGCCGAAGACCGGCGTGCGCTTGATGTCGCGCCGGAAGCCGAGCCGGTTGACGAGCCGCGCGTCCAGGCTCGGCGCCGAGATGCCGGTGACCGAGACGAAGACGATGTGATCGATGTCCTCGGGCCCGAGCCCCGCCCGCTCGAGCGCGGCGCGACAGGCGCGCTCGCCGAGCTCCAGCGCGCACGCGTTCCAGCGGCGGTTCTGCTCGGCGAACGTCGAGTCCGCGTAGTAGGCGTCGAGCGGCAGCGCGAGGTGCCGCCCCCGCACCTCGATCGACCGCCGGACCCGCTCGACGAGCGCGAGCGCGTCGCCCTTGCCGGCCCAGAGCCGGCGCAGCCCCGCGCACGTCTCCTCCTGCGTCGCGTAGTGCGGCGGCAGCGCCGTCCCCACCGCGGCGATCGTCGGCGCAAACGACATCTCCACCCCCCCCTCGAAGCTCATGGCGCGCGGCAGTCTCGCACCGAGGCAGGCGGCCGGCCACGGCCATTTCGGCCGAGCTCGCCGGCGAAGCTTCACCGAGCGTTGCCGCGAGGCGCGAGGAAGGTGCGCGCGCTTCACGGTTGATCCATGCCGCCCGCTGCGCCAGAGGTCTCCCGGGAAGGACGAGCCTCCGGGGCCCCGGCGCTCGTCGCACAGCAGACATGGCTCAAGGTTACCTCTTCCTCATCATCGCCCTCGTCTTCAACGCGACCGCGAACATCCTCATGAAGCTCGCCTCGCGGCGCGTCCCTCCGATGGAGGGGCTGACGCTCGTCGAGAAGGGGCTCGCGCTCGCGACGAACTACCACCTCGTGCTCGGGCTCGTGCTCTTCGCGTCGAACATCCTGTTTTACGTCCTGGCGCTCAAGCGCATCAACCTGTCGATCGCCTATCCGATCATGTCCTCGGGCGGCTTCCTGATCATCTCGGTCTTCTCCGTCTACTACCTGCGCGAGACCCTCACGACGCTGCAGATCGGCGGCATCGTCCTGATCGCGGCGGGCATCGCGATGGTCGCGTACAACATGAGCTAATCCGTCGCGGCGGCTGTGATAGTTTGCCGGTCGCACGTCGCCGTGCGCCCATGCGCGCTCGCCTCGGAGGAAACATCCATGCCCGACCGATCGATCCCGCGCGCCCTCCTCGCCGTGCTCCTCGCGGCTGCCGGCTGCGGCAGCGCCGCGGCAGACGACAGCGCGCAGCCGGCGCCCGGGATGACCTGCGAGGGCGGGGAGCCGATGATCCGGACCGAGCTCTTCTTCGGTCTGGATCGGTTCGACGAGCCCCCCGTCACCCAGGAGGAGTGGCAGGCGTTCGTCGACACGGTCGTGACCCCGCGCTTCAGGGACGGGCTGACGCAGTTCGACGTCGACGGCCAGTACCTCGCGACCACAGATGAGCTGATCCGCGAGGACAGCCGGCTGATCATGCTCCTCCACGGCGGCAGCCAGGCTGTCTCGGACAGCATCGAGGCCATCCGCGAGGAGTACAAGGCACGCTTCAACCAGGAGTCCGTGCTGCGGATCGACGAGCCCGTCTGCGTCGATTTCTGACGGTCGGGACATGGCTGTCTCGCCTCTCTGGCGTGAGCCGGTCCGCGAAGATTCTTGACCTGAAGGGATCGCGCGACAAAGCTCCTCGTCCGCTGGCCAGCCCTCGATCGCCCACGATCGAGGGCGGCGCCGCGTGGCGCCCGCTCTTCGCTCGTCGGAGGATGGCGCTCGAACCCAAGGCGCTCGACGCGAGCGCCCCCTCGCGGGCTCCGATGAGGCCATGCCCGCAGTGAGGCCGATATGCGATCTCTCTCGCTCTCCGTGCCGAACGCCTTGCTCCTCGCCGGCGCGCTCGCCGCCGTCTCGTGCGGCCGCGAGAGCGATCCGGCGGTTGCCGGCGCTGATCCGGGTCCGCCGCTCCCGGCGCAGGGCGGCGCGGCGGCGGTGCGATCGGCCCCGGCGCCGGGCGTCGCGGTGCCGGACGAGGAGCTCGTGGATCAGGACGGCGCGCCGGTGCGTCTCCGCGAGCTCGCGAAGGATCGCGTGCTCGTGGTGAACTTCGTCTTCACGACCTGCACCACGATCTGCTCGCCGATGACGGCCATCTTCGGCCGGCTCCAGACCGAGCTCGGCGACGCGCTGGAGCGGGACGTGCGGCTCGTCTCCATCTCGCTGGACCCCGCGACGGACACGCCGGAGCGGCTGAAGGGCTATGCGGAGAAGTTCGGCCGGCGGCCGGGCTGGGTGTTCCTGACGGGCAGCCGCGAGCGGGTGGGCCGGGTGCTCGACGCGCTCGGCGGACGCGCGCCCATCAAGGAGCAGCACACCCCGATCACGCTCATCGGCCGCGCGGCGGAGGGGCGCTGGACGCGCATCGACGGCATCGCGCCGCCCGCGCGCCTGGCCGAGGAGGTCCGGGCCTCCCTCTCGCGATGGCCGGCGGCGCAGAGCGCGGGCGGGCGGCGGCTGGATGATCCATGGCGGAATTTCTGACGCGCGGGATCAGGCCCAGTCCCTTGTCGCTCGAGTGCGCCCCTGGGCCCTGCTCCCCCGGCGCCGGCTCAGCGATGACTACTCCAGGGTCGGAGTAGCCCACTCTCGCCACTCTGACAGGTTGCCAGTTGCCTTGCTCGCTGCCGAAATAGCGCCGGCGCTGTCTCCAGTCCTCGTCAAGAATTTACGGATGTTCTGCCGCAAGGGCTCGTTCCATTCCGTCTGCTGGTGAACGACCCGAACCCGTCACCTGGCCAATAGGTCTCGCCGTAGGCGCTGCTCGGGCTCTGGGCGTTTTCTCCGGGGATCCCGCGCCATATCGGGACGCCGCCGCTGCCGGACTCGATCGGCAGGGTCAAGGCGATGCGCTGATCGAAGGCGCCTATCGTGAATGCGCCCTTGCCGAAGTGGGAGCACCCCGAGACCCCGATGCCATCCGCTCTGAGGAGGTCGCCGCCCGACGCCTCGAGGACATCGATGATCCGGCTGAAGTGCGACACATGCCGGCACAAGGGCTGAAGTCAGGAGGGCTCGCTGGAAATTCATAGGCGTTCTCACCTTCACGCTATGTGAAAAATTCCGACGTAAGGATCTATCGGCCTGGCGCAGATGACCGGGCTCTGCAGTCGACTCGCTCCAGTGATCCTTTCCGCTCACCGCGGAATCGATTTTGCGGGCGAAGGGATTGGGGCAGAGCGCGATAGTGACAATCGCAAGCAGGTACGATGACGCTGTTTGTTTACAGTTCGACGGTCGATTCGGAGCGCCGTCCGGCAATTCCGTGATCCGGCGCCTCGCCGGCCGAGCTGCTGTCCGCACGATGCGCAGCTGTACGATCGTTGCGCAAGATCTCGTGATCGGGCCGAGGCGTCGAAGGACCTTTGCGGCCACCGCCTCGGCGTTCTCTCGCGACCGGCAGCATGGCCGCCAGCTTGCAATGTCCTCGCGTCGAAGCTCCCGGCGCGCGCCGGGGACGCGACTTCAACGTGACAAGCCACACATCGAGGACAACGACTCATGAACCGATCGCGCCAGAACCGAACATCGCAAACGATGCATCGCCTCGCTCCGCCCGGCATCCTGCTGCTCGCCGTCGGGCTCTCTCCCGCGTGCGCCGTGGAACCCAGCTCGGACGAGTCCGGCGCAGATGAGCTGCTGGGCGGGCTCGCCGCGGCGCCCGGGCCGTGCGGTGAGCGCTCGAGCGGCAGGACCCTCACCGTCGCTCGCTCGGGCGGCGACCACCGGACGATCCAGGCCGGCCTCGATGCGGCGGCCGCAGGCGACACCGTGCTCGTGAAGGCGGGCACCTACAACGAGAACGTCTCCTTCAGGAGGAGCGGCACGGCCGCGGCCGGTTGCATCACCCTGAAGGGCGAGGCAGGCGCGATCCTCGACGGGAGCGGCAAGAGGGGGGTCGGAATCAACATCTCGAGCAAGAGCTACATCCGGGTCGCCGGCATGACGGTGCAGAACTTCAAGGGCGCCGACACGCCGATCGGGATCGGCGCGAGCGGCAGCTCGAGCTTCCTCGAGATCCGCGACAACGTCGTGCACCACATCGAGAGCTCCGAGGACGCCCACGGCATCGCCCTCTATGGCACGTCCGCGACGCCGATGACCGAGATCCTCATCGACGGCAACGAGATCCGGGACTGCAAGCTCGGCTCGAGCGAGTCGCTGGTCCTCAACGGCAACGTCACGAACTTCGTTGTCTCGCGCAACACGATCCACGACAACGACAACATCGGCATCGACTTCATCGGCTTCGAGGGCCACGGCCCGGCGGGCTCGGATCAGGCGCGGAACGGCGTCTGCGTGGACAACATCGTCTACAACATCACCTCGGCCCGGAACCCCGCGTACGACGGCGAGCGGGCCGCCGACGGCATCTACGTCGACGGCGGCAGAGACATCGTCATCGAACGGAACAAGGTCGATAACAGCGACATCGGGATCGAGGTCGCCAGCGAGCACCGGGGGAGGACCACCAGCAACATCACGGTGCGGAACAACTTCGTGTCGCGGAGCTACCAGGGCAACATCATGGTCGGCGGCTACGAGACCAGCGTGGGCAACGCGGCGAACATCTCGGTGCTCAACAACACCCTCTACCAGGCCGCCGGCGGCGAGATCATCATCCAGAACAACTCGGACGGCGTGCTCATCCAGAACAACATCCTGTATGCCAGATCGGGGAACGACTACGTGAGCAGCGGCAGCAACAACAGGAACGTGCGCGTCGACAACAACATCTTCTTCGGCGCGAGCCGCAGCTCGGCAGGCGACTTCACCGACCCGCGCGCGAGGTTCGTCGATCCGCGGCTGGTCGGGCCCCCGTCCGACCTTCACCTGACCAGCGGCTCACCCGCCGTGGACGCAGGCATCGATCTGGGCGGTCAGAGCGGGACGTCCGACATCGACGGCGCCCCGCGGACGGGCGGCGCGCGCATCGACATCGGCGCCGACGAGCGCTGAGGCAGGCGATCGAGCAGGCCGCGCGCACCGGCCTCCGGCAGAGCGTCGTCTAGACGGCACCAGCGGATGCGGCGGCTCCTCGCGCCGACGCGACCGCTTCCCCTCGCGCCGCGCGGTCGGTTAGAACACCAATCATGTTGAAACCCGGAGAATTTTCACAGGGAGGCGAGGAGGCGGGGAGGAAGAAAAAAAAGAATCTCTCCCTCTCGCCGTCTCTCGCTCCCCGCCTCCTCGCCTCCCTGTGAAATTTCTGCTTTTTTTCGGGATTTCAACCCGTCTGTCGCTCCAGCCGCCTAGCCGCCGGACCGGGCCCGGCGCCCCGGCCCCGGCGCGCGCGACGGCTCGCCGGGCCGCGGGCCGCGCTGCTCGGCCGCTCCGCGCCGCCGCTCCTCCTCGGCGGCTCGCGCTTCGTTCAGCGCGAAGAGCCGGTCGATCACCTCATCCTCGAAGGCGCTCGCCGCGCTCCGCTCGCGGGGCGTGACCGGCGTGGTGTACGGCGGAACCTCGATGTCGCCGAACCCGTACGCGGCGAGGACGGCGCGGTCCATCTCCTCGTGGAGACGGCGGAGCTCGACGACGCCCGGGCGCGCGCAGGCAGGGGCCTTGAGGAGATTGTACATGGCGGTCAGGCCCTCTCCGAGCTCGACCATCAGCGCTGCGCGCGCGGTGTAGAGGCGCTCGCCGGCGGCCTCGACGCGCCCGCCCGCGGCCAGGTGCTCCGGGTGAGGGAAGGGGAACGTCTCCACGCAATCCGACGGCGCATACCGGAGGCCCTCTCCCATCGTCGAGGAGAGCAGGCGCGCCCACGACTCGTGCGCTCGCGACTGGAGGACCGCGAAGCGCGCGTAATCGTCGATGGCGAACACGCACAGCTGGTCCGAGAACGTCCGCCCCGCCGGCTGGAAGGCGAAGCACAGGTGCTTCGTCACCCGCGCCGCGACGAGGCAACGCCCGAGCGGCGCGATCGTGCGCCGGAGCTCCGGACGCGGGTTGGCGAACTGCCACCATCGGGCCCGGTGGCCCGCGTCGACCCCGGTGAGCCTCAGGCGATCCCGCGCCGGCTTGACCCGACTCCGCACGATCGACAGGAGCGCCGGCCAGCGCCCCGCGTCCTCCAGCCCGCGCTCGCCGAAATCGATGACGTGGCGGTGCGGGCTGTGCGAAGGCGACGAGTTGACCTCCTCGCCGCCCAGGAACGGGCGGAGCACCTCGCCGGCCGCCGGGTCGCCCGCGCAGAGCCCCCGCGCCTCGCCGTCGGTGAGGACGAAGCCGTCGCCGCGGAGGAAGCAGCCGATGAAGCAGAGATCCCGGCTGGACTCCAGCGGCCTCGGGTCGGGCCGCTCCGGCATCGCGCGCAGGTGGGAGTTGATGTGGCGCACAGGGAGCCCGTCGAGCCGGGGCGGCGGGACGCCGTCGGCCGGCGACATACCCACGGCGAGGTGGACGACGGCGACGTGGACGGCGGCGTCCCCGGGCCACGGGACGCTGCGCACCGCGTGGTAGATGACCGCCCGCCCCGCCTCGACGAGCGGCTTCAGGCCCGATCGCCGGGTGTCGCCCTGAGCTATCGTGTTCGTGGCGATGAGCCCCACCGTGCCGCGACCCCCGAGCAGCGCGGCCGCGCGGCGGAAGAAGTGGGCGGCGAGATCGGTGTTCTTCGTGGCGCCGTGCAGCTGCTCGAGCCACGCGGCGTAGGTGTCCCCGTGATCCGTCGAGATCCGCTTTCCCCCGAGGAAAGGCGGGTTCCCCACGAACGCGTCGAGCCGCGCCGGCCGCGGCGCGCGATGGCCGTCCGGACGGCCCGGGCGCGGCTCCTGAAACACCTCCGGGAACTCCAGGGCCCAGTGGAGCGGCGGCAGGGGAGGCGCCCTGCTCGGCGCGCCCTCCCCCGGCGCGCCCTCCCGGAGCGCCCGCTGCATCGCCAGGAGCTCTTCCGGAGGCGGCCCTCCGCCGCGGAGCCACGCGATCGCGAGCTGTGCCCGCCGGTCGCGCTCCTTCAGCCGGTCCCTGTCCTTCCCGTGCGCGAAGAACGCCCCCACCACGAGGTCGCCGAGGAGCCGCGCCCGGCCGATCGCCTCCTCCGCCGCGCGCGCGAGCCGCTCCCGCTCGCGCGCCGCGCCGCCGTCCCCGAGCCCGGCGAGCTGCTGCCGCAGCGCGATCGCCCGCTCGATGGCGCTGTCGATCGCCTCGCAGCACGCCGGCAGCGGCGCGGCGGGCTCCCAGTGGAAGCCGCGCAGCTGGGCGAGGTCGAGCCCCACCAGCGAGTCGCCGTGCCGGAGGGCGTGATCGACGAACGTGAACGGCTCGTCCCGCGCGCGCGTCACGAGCCAGAGCGACAGCCTCGCCAGGCTCACGGCGAAGGGGTTTTTGTCGGCGCCGTACAGGCAGCGCTGTGCCACGAGCCGCCGCGCCTCGCCCACGGCGTCCTCGCCCGACCGGGCGAGCCGCTCCGCCGCGGCCGTGTCGCCGCGCGCCGCCTCGCGGGTCCAGGCGGCCACCACAAGGTCGGCCAGGTACCGGCACGCCTCCATGAGGAACGCGCCGGACCCCATCGCCGGATCGCAGATCGCGAGCCCGAGGAGCCGCGCCGACGCCGGCTCCTCGCCCAGTTGCCGGAGCAGGGGAAGTAGCGGCAGGAGCGGAAGCAGTGGATCGAGCGGAAGCAGCGGATCGAGCGTCCGCGCGACGATGGGCGCGGACAGGCTGCGCGGGGTATAGTGAGAGCTCGTGCGCCGCCGCTCGGCGCCCGGCTGCAGGAAGAGCCGCCCCGCCCCGAGCACCTCGGTGTCCCTCGCGCGCAGCGGGCCGAGCGCCTCGAGGAGCGCGGCCTCGGTCCTCGCGCCGGCGAGCGCCTCGCCGAGCTTCCTCGCCTCGCGCCGCGAGAGCCCCGCCCGCTCGGCGAGCCACGCCGCCCGCCGCGCCGTCGGCTGCGCGAGCGCCTCGGCCGCGCTCACCCAGACCCGCTCGGGCCGGAGGCACACCGTCGGGCCGGCGGCGCGCTCGACCCGGTAGCCCATGAGCGCCTCGTAGAGGCCGCCGAGCTGCTCGACGTCGAGCGCCTGGTACGACAGCGGCCGCCCGTCGAGCACGAGGAGCCGCTCGAGCACCGCGTGCACCGTGGCGTCGTCCACCGACGGCGCTTGCCAGGGACCACCGCTCGCCACGCGCTCCAGGAACGGGTAGCGCTCGGGGTCGAAGAGCTGCCCTCGCCGCGCCGGCAGGGTCAGCTCGGGGCGGGAGATCCCGTGAAACACGGCGTGGAACAGCGCGACGAGCCGCGCCCACGCCCCGAAGCGCCGCCGCATCGCGGCCGGGCGCGCGCCGTGCTCCGCCGCGAGCTCCCGGAACAGCGGGAGCACGCCGAGGTGCGCCGCGTAGTGCGGGTGCTCGACCGGCAGGAGCCCGCGGGCCTCCGCGTGGAGCAGGAACACGAGCCGGAGGAGCGCGGTGAGCAGCCCGCCGTAGAGGTGCTCCGGACCGCGCGCGAGGGCGTCCTCGAGCGCGTCCGGCCCGTCGCGCTCGGCCGCGTCCTCGAAGCCGCGGAGCAGGACGCCGAGCGCGTCAAAGGCCCGATCCGCGAGCGCGCCCGCGACGTCTGCCTGCTGCGCCCTGCTGTCCCCGGGGACGGGCTGATCCATGCGGAGCCCCGGAGTGTACGCGAGCGCCGCGCGATCCGCTGCAGGTTCTGCCTGGCGAACGTCGCGAGCGGCCGGACCGCCGGCCGAGCTCGAATGGAGCTGTTTCAGTCTTCCTCGCGCGCGCTCCCCGGGCGCTTGACGGCCGTCGGGCGGAGCCCAATAGGACGTTTCCCAAGCTCATTCCTGGCGCCGTGATGGGGAAGAATTCGAACACAGAGGATCTGAGCCATAGAGGTATAGAGGACGCAGGGTTTCCTCGTCCTCTCCTCCGTGTCCACCGCCCCGGTGACGCGGGAAGCCGTCGACCAGGTCGACGATGATCTGCCCTGAGCTCGACATCCGAACGCACCCCTGCGTCGCTCCTTCAGGCTTGCTGTGCGTTGCGGCGCACATCCTTTGCTTCCCTCTACCTGCTACCTGCCTCCCTACGGCCTACCTTCCACCTGCCTTCGACCTCCATGAGCTCCCTGTCGCGGAGCTCGCGCGCCTGTTCCGCGCGCGCTCGCTGTCGCTGCGGGGATGGCGTCTCCACTCGAGGCTGCGCGCTCCGGCTGCAGGCCTACCAGCGCCAGCGCCAGCCCGCCTGCATGCCACCAGCGTCGTGGCCTCGAACCTCATGGAGGATCCGGGCGCGCCGGCAAATCATCGCGACCGACAGGGACCAGGTGCGTGCCTGTTGCAAATTTCTATTGGAGGTCCCGCCGACTCTCATGGTAGGGTGGTCCTGCTCGGGGGGAGACGCCCTGTAGATAGGTGGAAGAGGGGGAGTCATGCTGGCCATGCGCGATGGCACGGCCGCGCCATGTCCGCTGAATCGGATCGAGGGGGGCAACGATGCGTCGGAAGAAGATTCTGCTGGTCGACGATTCTCAGACCATCTTGCGTATCGAGCAGACGGCGCTGAGCAAGCACTACGACCTCATCACGGCGAACGACGGCGGCCAGGGGATCGAAGTGGCCTTGGAGCAGCGGCCGGATCTCATCCTCCTTGATGTCGTCATGCCGCACATGAACGGGTTCGACGCCTGCCGGCAGCTGCGCGCGGATGATGCGACGCGCAGCACGCCGATCCTGCTCGTCACCAGCCGGAGCGATGTCGCGCACATGGAACAGGGATTCCGGTGCGGCTGCTCCGATTTCGTCACGAAGCCCATCGACACGATGGAGCTCCTGGAAAAGGTCAGGAACTGCCTTGGCGACTGACACGGCGGCGAGGGCATCCGAGGGCACACGTCTCGCCCCTTCCAGCGGCGACGATGGATCCGTACCCCTGCCCGACGATGTCGGCGGAGAGGAGAGGACCAGTCCGTCCGACCCAAGGGCGCCGTCCGCGTCGGTCGGACCGCCCAGCTGGCGCTCGCTGCCGGCGGAGGCCCAGCACATCATGCCAGGCCAGCTGTTCGCCTCGCCCGAGCCGACCATGGTGACCACCATCGTTGGGTCCTGTGTGGCGATCTGCCTCTGGGACGCTGCCACCGGCATCGGCGGGATGAACCATTACGTGCTTCCGGAATGTCCAGGCCAGAGGGTGGCGTCGGCCCGCTTCGCCGAGTTCGCATGCCAGCGCCTCCTCGAGCGCCTCGTGGAGCTCGGGGCCTCCAGCCGGGCGCTGCAAGCGCGCGTCGTCGGGGGCGCCTGCCTCATCTCCGCGTTCCGGGAGCGCGGCACCCACCTCGGCGCCCAGAACGTGGATGCCGGGCTCGCGTTCCTGCGCGCGGAGCGGATATGGATCGCCCAGCTGGACACGGGCGGCGACCGGGGACGCAAGATCGTCTTCCGGACGAGCGACGGCGCCATCTCGATCCAGCCCCTGTGAGCCGCATGGAGGATAGCGATCGCGACGAGCTGCTCCAGACGTTCATGCCAGAGGCGCACGAGATCCTCGACGAGATCGAGCGCGCTCTGCTGCAACTCGAGACCGGCCGCGACGCTCACGAGGTCCTCCAGCGCATCTTCCGCGCCACCCATACGCTCAAGGGGAGCGCCGGCTCGGTAGGCCTCGGCGCCTTGAGCGAGCTCGGGCACGCCGCCGAGGACGTCATCGAGGCGCTCTGCCGCGGCGAACTCCCGCTCTCGACGCCCGTGGTCTCGCTGCTGCTCGAGACGGTGGACGCAGCCCGCCGGCTCGTCGCCGAGGTCGAGCGGGGGCAGGCCGAGCGCAGCACCTCGTACAGAGAGGTCGTCGCGCGCCTGGAGGAAGCGCGGCGCGGAGGGCTGAAGGCGAAAGAGGACGCGGGGGCGGCGAGCGCGCGCCGCGCGACCGAGGATGACGCGGAGGGAGCGACGAGCCTCAAGAGCATCCGTGTCGCCGTCGAGAAGCTGGATCGCATGGCGGATCTCATCGGAGAGCTCACCCTGGGCCGGAACAGGATCGCTCGGACGCTCCACGCGGTGCGCGGCGATGCCGGCGCTGCGCTGCACGACGAGATGGAGGAGCAAGATCGGCTCGGCAAGGAGCTGGAGGAGGCGGTGCGCGCCGCGCGCATGGTGCCGGTCGGCCCCTGGTTCCGGCACTACGAGCGCACGGTGCGCGATCTCGCCCACGCGCACGGCAGGCAGGCGCGCCTTTTCGTCGTGCACGGCGACGTCGAGGTGGACACGGCCGTGGTCGAGCGGTTCCGGGACGCCCTGACGCACCTCCTGCGCAACGCGATCTGTCACGGCATCGAGCCGCCCGAGGCGCGGCGAGCCGCGGGCAAGGACCCCTGCGGCATGATCACCCTGCACGCCGCGCACGAGCGGGGCGGCATCGCGCTCCGGATCTCCGACGACGGCGCCGGGATGAGCCGCGAGCGCATCGCCGCCCGCGTCTGCGCGCTGGGGAGGCACCCGGCGCCCGAGACGCTCCCCGATCATGAGCTCTTCAGCCTCGTGTTCGAGCCCGGGTTCTCCACGGCGGCGGAGTCGTCCCACCTGGCGGGGCGCGGCATGGGCATGGATATCGTGCGGCGCAGCGTGGAGTCGATCCAGGGTACGATCCGTATCGAGAGCCGTGAAGAGCACGGCACGTCGCTGTCGATCCAGCTCCCGCTCACCCTGGCCACCATCGAGGGGCTCTCCGTCGGGATCGGCGGCGAGCGGTACGTGATCCCGCTCCGCGCGGTGCTCGCCTGCTGCGATCTGCCTCGCGGCACGCTCGCGCACGGCGGCGCCCAGGGGCTCATGATCCGGCGCGGACGCGCGCTGCCGTGCGTCCGCCTCCGGGCGCTCTTCGGGCTCGGCGGATCTCCCCCGCCGGATGAGCGCGTCGTCATCGTCGCGCACGACGGCGCCGAGGCCGGCCTCGTGGTCGACCTCCTCGACGGTGAGGGGCGCACGGTGGTCAAGCCGCTCGGCCAGCTGTTTCGCCGTGTCCGGGGCATCTCCGGCTCGACTATCCTCGGCGACGGCAGCGTGGCGATGATCCTCGACGTCGACGCGTTGCTCGGCGGCGTCCTCGGGGACCTCGGCCCGGTCGACGCCCCCGACGAGCGCAGGGCAGCGCCATCGGCCGCCGGAGGCAGCCCAGGATGAGCCGGCGTCCTGGCGCGCAGGGCGCCCGTTTGCCATCTCTCCCAATGGAGGCGTCATGATCTCCGACGCGTCGCGCCCCGTGTCGCAATACGTCTCCTTCATCATCGCGGGGGACGAGTACGCGGTGAACATCCTCCGGGCGCGGGAGATCGTCGAGCACAGCGTCACATCGCGGGTCCCGATGATGCCAGCGTGCATCGTCGGCGCCATGAACCTTCGGGGCCGCGTCGTGCCGGTCATCGATCTCGCGGTCAAGCTCGGGCTGCCGCCGACGAGGGTGAGCCGGTGGACGTGCGTCCTCATCGTCGAGACCGAGCTCGACGGCGAGAACACCCGCCTCGGCCTGCTCATCGACGGCGTGGGCGATGTGCTCACGCTCTCCGAGGACGAGATCGAGCACGCGCCGGCCTTCGGCGCGCAGGTGCGCGTGGATCAGCTGCTCGGGATGGCGAAGGTGGGCCAGAAGCTCGTGCTGCTGCTCAACATCGACCGCATCCTCTCTCCGGCGGAGCTCTTGGCCCCGGCGACGCCCGGCCCCTCGGCCCCCGGGGCCCCGCCGGCGCTCCCAGGCAGCCACGGTGCGCCGGCCGGCGACGGGGACAGGCCATGATCTCGCTCGCCGAGCTGGGCCCGCGCGTCCTCAGCGACGAGGAGTTCGCGCTGTTCCAAAGGCTCGTCAAGCGCGTCTCGGGCATCGCGCTCGGCCCGCAGAAGAAGCCGCTCCTGCTCTGCCGCCTCGGGCCCCGGCTCCGCGCGCTCGGGCTCCGCAGCTTCGGCGAGTACTACCGCCGCGTGACCGCGCCGGGCGGCGAGGGCGAGCTCGTGCACATGCTCGACTGCATCTGCACGAACGAGACCCATTTCTTCCGGGAGCGCGATCAGTTCGAGCTCCTCGAGCGCGAGATCCTCCCGGCGTGGCACGAGAGCGCGGGCCACGGAGCGTCCTTCGCGCGCGGCCGCCGCCCGCTGCGCGCCTGGAGCGCGGCCTGCTCGACCGGGGAAGAGCCCTATTCGATAGCGATGTCGTTGCTCGACAGCCTGCCCTCCCGGGATCGCAGCGACGCGGCGGGACAGGCGCCGCCATGGACCGGCGTCGCGTCGACCGGCGCTCCGGGGATCTGCATCCTCGCGACGGACCTGTCCGTCCGCGCGCTCGACCAGGCGCAACGCGCGGTGTGGCCGATCGAGCGGGCCTCGGAGATCCCGGAGGAGCGCCTGCGCACCTACATGCTCCGCGGGACGGGCGCGAGCGCGGGCCTGATGAAGGCCCGGCCGGAGCTGCGCAGGCTCATCACCTTCCGGCGCTTCAACCTGCTCGACGCGGCACCCAGGCGATTCGGCCTGTTCGATCTGATCTTCTGCCGGAACGTCCTCATCTACTTCGACGCCGCGACGAAGGCGTCGATCGTGGCGAGGCTCATCGCCAGCCTCGCGCCTTCAGGGTACCTGTTCCTCGGACACGCCGAGGGCCTCCACGGGACAGACCACCGCGTGCGGTGCGTCGCGCCATCCGTTTATCGGCTCCAGCCCCCGGCGGGGCTCGAAGGAAGCCGCAACACATCTAGCCCGGAGCATGCATCATGCTTGCGCATATCGGAGTAGGCCGGAAGCT
Source organism: Sorangium sp. So ce887 (assembly GCF_051521455.1). Taxonomy (NCBI): domain Bacteria; kingdom Pseudomonadati; phylum Myxococcota; order Polyangiales; family Polyangiaceae; genus Sorangium; species Sorangium sp. So ce887. The sequence goes on from NZ_CP150354.1 coordinate 2,885,862, forward strand.
CTACCTCGGCTTCGCCGCCATGGTCGTCATCATCCTCGGACTGGCGGGCACGGCATACAAGAGGTTCGCGGAGCTCGACGAGGCCCGCTCATGGGACCAGCACACGTACGAGGTGATGCTCACGACGAGCGAGATCATGGAGTCGCTGCTCGACTCCGAGACAGGGGAGCGTGGCTTCGTCATCACCGGGGTGGAATCGTTCCTGGAGCCGTACCGCAGCGGGCGCGACCTGTTCGAGCAAAGCATGAGCCGTGCCCGGGAGCTCACGAGGGACAACCCGCGCCAGCAGACGCGCCTCGAGAAGATCGACAAGCTCCACGACGAGTGGCTCTCCTCCGTGCTGGAGCCGATCATCCAGCACCGCCGCAGCGCGGACGAGGCGAAGGCGCCGGCGGATCGCGCCGTCGAGGAGGTCAGGCAGGGGCGCGGGAAGAGCCTCATGGACCAGATGCGCGCGGCGCTCAAGGAGATCGACGGCGAGGAGATCGCCCTCCTCGGCCAGCGGCAGGCGGCGACGAACGCGCTCGTCAAGACGATGTACGTGACGCTGCAGATAGGAGGTCTGCTCGCGATCGTCGTCGCCGCCGTGCTCGCCGTCGTCTTCAGCAGGATGATCCTCTTGCCGCTCACCCAGGCGGTGTCGATCCACCAGCGCATCGCCGGGGGTGACTTCACGGGCGACGTCAAGGTGAAGAGCTCCGACGAGTTCGGCCAGATGCTCGGCGCCGTGAAGGCCATGTCGGAGCGCCTGGCGGGCCTCATCGGCGAGGTCCGGAGCGGCGCGATCTCGGTCTCCTCGGTCTCGGTGCAGCTCTCGGCGACGGCGCAGAGCCTGTCGCAGGGCACCAGCGAGCAGGCGGCGTCCGTGGAGGAGACGATGGCCAGCCTGCAGCAGCTGAGCGGCACGATCGCGAAGAACGCCGCCAACTGCAAGCAGGTCGAGGAGACGGCGCACCGGAGGACGAGGGACGCGGAGCAGAGCGGTCAGGCGGTCCGGGAGACGGTCGAGGCGATGAAGGCGATCACCCAGCGGATCGTGATCATCGAGGAGATCGCGTACCAGACGAACCTGCTCGCCTTGAACGCCGCGATCGAGGCGGCTCGCGCGGGCGAGCACGGCAAGGGGTTCGCCGTGGTCGCCACGGAGGTGCGGCGGCTGGCCGAGCGAAGCCGGGATGCGGCGAAGGAGATCGGCTCGTTCGCCGCGTCGAGCATCGTCGTCGCGGAGCGCTCGGGACAGCTCATCGCGGAGCTCGTCCCGTCGATCCGGGAGACCGCGGAGCTGGTGCAGGGCGTCGCCGTGGCATCCAAGGAGCAGTCGAACGGCGTGGCCCAGATCAGCGGGGCGGTGGAGCTGATAGAGCAGTCCACGCAGCGCAACGCGGCGATCTCCGAGGAGCTCGCCAGCACGGCGGCAGAGCTCTCGGCGCAGGCAGAGCAGCTTCAGAACGTGATGGCGTCGTTCCGCCTCGCGCAGGAGAGCGACGGCGACCCGGGCCACAGGCCCGCGGCGCCGGGGCGTCTACCGGACCGCCGCGGCGGCAGGGCGCTGTGGAGGCCGCCGCAGAAGGGCCCCCCGAGCGGCGGCGCATCGAGCAACGGGCGCGTGCCGCACGCCGCGGGCGATCAGGACTTCGTCCCGTTCTAGATCCTGTCGGAGAGGGGGATCCGCGGCGCCGCCCGGCGGCGCGGCGCTGCGCGGGTCAAAGATGGATGTTGAGCTCGTACTGGCCGGAGTCCGACTCGTAGCCGCCGACCAGGATAACGATGGTCTGCCCTGCCTCGAGCGAGACCGTGAGCTCCGACGTGACGTCGAAGATGTCGTCGATCAATAGGTCGCCGCTGCAGGCGAGCTCCTCGCCCTCGCAGTCCCCGTCGAAGACGGCGAGGATCGTGTCGAACTCGGAGCCGAACGTGTCGATTGTGTACGTCCCCGCCTCGGGCGCGGTGAACCAATGGGCCACCTCGGGCGCGCCCTCGCCGCCGCAGCTCGACCCCACGCCGGCGAAGCCCCCCGCGGTCGTCCCCTCCGTGCTCAGGGGGACGGAGGACTCCAGCTCGATGGGCGCGCTGCACGTGCCGGAGCCGTCGGACTGGCTCACGTTGAGCGTGTAGTCGCCTTCCTCGCCGCTCGTGTCGACGCTGATCAGGACCGCCTGGCCGGCGTCGAGCAGCACGAGCGCGCGCGAGCTCCTCCCGTCGCTGGCGCAGGCTATCTCGGGACCGCTGCACCCGCCCAGGCGCACGGACAGGACCGTCTCGATCGTGGAGCCGACGGTGTTGATGTCGTAATACCCCTCCGCGGGCGCGGTGAAGGCATAGGTCACCTCGCCGCCGGGGGCCCCGCCGCACTCGGGCGTCAGGACATCGGGATAGCCTTCATTGTTGCCCGTGACCGTCTGAGGGACCGAGTCGCCGAGATCGAAGAGCGGGCACGACGGCACCTCCTGCTGGGTGACGTTGAGCGTGTACTCCCCGCTCGCTTCGTAGCTGTCCACGGCGACGATCACGGCCTGACCGGCGGAGAGGGGCAGGGTCAACCGCGAGTGGGTGACGGCCCCCTCGGGGTCGGCGTCGTCATTGCACTCGAGCGAGGGGCCGGCGCACGAGCCGTCCCGCACGTCCAGGAGCGTGTCGAACGTCGAGCCCTCGGTGTCGAAGGTATAGAGGGCGTAGGCCGGGGCGGTGAACAGGTAGGTCGCCTCGGGAGCCCCGAAGGCGCCGCAGACCGGCGCGAGGGCATCGGAGAGACCCGCGGTCGTGCCTGTGACCGTCTGCGGCGCCATCGAGCCGAGATCGATGAGGGGGCACGTCGCCTCGGTGACCTCGAGCGCGTAGTCGCCCGTCTCGCCGTAGCTGTCCAGCGCGATGACCGCGGTCTCGCCGGCCGCGAGCGGGACCGCGGCGCGCGCAGGCTGGGACGAGCCGTCGAGGCACGTGATGACCTCGCCCCGGCACCCTTCGCGGCGCACCTCCAGGAGGACGGGGAAGCTCGATTCCGTCGCATCGAACACGTACACGCCGTCGTGCAGCGCGGTGAAGCCGTAGGTGGCCTCGCCGCCGCTCGTGGGCGAGAAGCACGCCGAGAACACGTTCGGGAGATCCTCGTTGTTCCCGGTCACCGTCTGCGGGACCCTCGAGCCGAGGTTCACCGCCGGGCACGTCGGGGCTTCGAAGATCTCCAGCGTGAACTCGGGCAGCGGGCCGCTCGGGCTCGCCACGGCGACGAGCGCCGTCTTCCCGGCCTCGAGCTCCGCGACCGCGCTCGCCTGGCTGGAGCCGTACTGGCACGCGAGCGACTTGCCGGTGCAGGTGCCGCCGTCGAGGACCTCGACGATCAGCTCACGGGAGTCGGCGCGCCCGCTGAAGACGTAGAGGCCGTCCTCGGGGGCCGTGAAGGTGTACGTGGCGTCCTGGCTCGAGGCGATGTCGCAGTCGGCGTACACCGAGTCCTCGAGCCCGACGGTCGAGCCCGTCACGGTCTGCGGGACGACGGCCTCCAGGGCGGTCGGCGCGCACACGATCGGTCCCGGCTCGGTCACGCGCAGCGTGAAGTCGCCCTCCGCGCCGCTCACCACCACCAGGACGGGCTCGCCCTCGGCGAGATCGACGGCGATCTGAGACTGGAGGCTCCCCGCATCGTCGTTGCAGGCCAGCTCGGCGCAGGTGTCCGCCCGCAGCGCCCCGAGCGCCGTGTCGTGGGAGGCCTCGAAGGTGTCGAACAGGTAGGTCCCCGCGTGGGGCGCGGTGAACAGGAACGTCTGATCGGGCGCGCCCGACCCCGAGCAGCTCAGCGAGCGGCCGTCGCCGGCGCCGAATGTCGTGCCGCTGACCCGCTGAGGGACGCCGGAGCCGATGTCCTGGGAAGGCTCGGCGCTGCACCCGCACCGGCCGTCCTCGCACGGCCGCCCGCGGTCGCAGGCGCGCTCGCACTGGCCGCAATGCTGCGGATCGGCGGTGAGGTCGACGCAGGTGCCGGCGCAGTCGGTGAGGCCCTCCAGGCACGTCCGCTGGCACAGGGCGCCGGCGCACGCGCGGCCCGGCTCGCACGGCGCGCCGCACTTGCCGCAATGGTTCGGGTCGGTGCGCGTGTCGACGCAGGCGCCGTCGCAGCGCTTCACGTGGCGCTCGTCGCCGCACTCCAGCGGGCCGCCGCCCACGCCGTCGGTGCCGCCGCTGCCGCCGCCGCCACCACCACCCCCCTCGCCCCCCTCCTCGCATGCGCCGTCGACGCACGCCTCCCCGGCCGCGCACGCCACGCCGCACGCGCCGCAGTTCGCGCGATCGGAGCGCAGCGCCACGCAGACCCCGTCGCAGGCCGAATCGGGAGGAGCGCAGATCTCCCCCGAACTGACGTCGCTGGAGCACGCGGAGGTCGCCGCGACGACCGCGGCTGGCAGCCAGAGCACGGCCGCCGACAGCGCGTACCCGAAGCGAAAACCGTCTCTGTTCATCGGCATCCCTCTGCGGCATGCGCCGTCGGGGCGCCTGGGCGGGCGGCTGATCGGTGCTCTGGCGGATCGTGCCCCACGTCGGGAAGCCAGGTCAAGGCGCCCGGGCGCGGCCGAGCGCGCCGGACGAGGCGCTTTCCAGGATGCCGCTCGTGTCAGGGCGACAACGGCGCCACCCCTTGCTAGAACCGCCCGCATGATGCGGCCCGCGCGCCCTGAAGTCCTCGCCCCGGCCGGTGATCGCGCCGCCCTCGAAGCCGCCGTGCGCGGCGGGGCCGATGCGGTCTACTTCGGCCTCCGGGGGGGCGCCGCCGGCGGCGGCGCGGCGGCGGCGTCGCCCTTCAACGCCCGCGCCCGGGCCGCGAACTTCGACGCAGCGGAGCTCGCGGAGACGATGCGCTTCCTCCACGCCCACGGCGTGAAGGGCTACGTCACCCTGAACACGCTCGTGTTCGACGACGAGCTCCCGGCGGTCCGCGGCGCGATCGAGGCGTGCGCCTCGGCCGGCGTCGATGCGGTCATCGTCCAGGACCTCGCGGTGATGCGCCTCGCGCGGGCGCTCGCGCCCGGGCTCCCGATCCACGCCTCCACGCAGATGACCTGCACCGACGCGGCCGGCGTCGAGCTGGCGCGGTCGCTCGGCGCCGCGCGGGTCATCCTCGCCCGGGAGCTCTCGCTCGACGACATCGCCGCCATCCGCCGGGCGACCGACGTCGAGCTGGAGGTCTTCGTCCACGGGGCGCTCTGCATCGCCTACTCGGGGCAGTGCCTCACGAGCGAGGCGATCGGCGGCCGCAGCGCCAACCGCGGCGCCTGCGCCCAGGCCTGCCGCCTGCCCTACCGCCTCGTCGTCGACGGCGCGCTCCGCGACCTCGGCGACGCGGCGTACCTCCTCTCGCCGGAGGACCTCGACGCCACCGACGTCATCCCCGACCTCGTCGCGCTCGGCGTCGCCTCGGTGAAGATCGAGGGGCGCCTCAAGGGCCCCGAGTACGTCGGCGCCACCGCGCGGCTTTACCGCGCCGCCATCGACGCGGCGCTCGGCGCCGGGGCCGGCCCCGGGGCGATGGACCGCGAGGCGGCGCTCCAGGCGTTCTCGCGCGGCTCGGGGCCCGGCTTCCTGCGCGGCGTCGACCACCAGCGCCTCGTCGACGGCCGCACCTGCGACCACCGCGGCATCGAGGTCGGCGAGGCGCGCGGCGCCGGGCGCCGGCGCGGCCACGAGGTCGTTGTCGTGCGCGCCGCCCGGCCGCTCGCGCGCGGCGAGGGGATCCTCGTGGAGGGCGGCTTCGCCGGCGAGGGCGAGATCGGCGGCCGCATCTGGGGCCTGTGGATCGACGGCCGCGAGGTCGAGCGCGCGCCGGCGGGCGGCGACGTCGAGGTGTGGCTCGGCCCGGACCGGCCCCTGCCGGACGACGTGCTGCGCGGCGCGCGGGGGCTGCGCGGGCGCCGGGTCTTCCGCACGAGCGACCCCGCCGGCGCGCGCGCGGTCCGCGAGGCGCTCGATCGCGCCCCGCGCCGCGTGGCGATCGACGTCCGCCTGGAGGGCCGCCTCGGCGAGCGCCCGCGGCTCTCGGCGGCGACCGAGGACGGCGCGTCGGCCGCGGTCGAGGTCGACGCCGCGCTCGGCCGCGCCGACAGGTCGCCGCTCGACGAGGCCACGCTGCGCAAGCAGCTCGATCGGCTGGGCGACACGCCGTTCGTCCTGCGCGGCGTCGGGCTGTCGCTCGACGGGCCGGCGCTCGTGCCGCCGTCGGCGCTGAACCGCGCCCGCCGGGCGCTCGTCGCGGCGCTCCTCGAGGCGTCGCACCGCCCCCATGCGTGCGCTCCGCTGCCGGCCGAGGGGCTCGTCGCCGGGGCCGTCCCGCCGGCCATCGAGCCGCCGCCGCCCGGCCTCTTCGTGCTGTGCCGCAACGTGCGCCAGGCGCGCGCGGCGCTCGACGCCGGCGCGAGCGGCGTCTACCTCGATTTCCTGGAGATGGTCGGCCTCGGGGCCGCAGCGCGCGAGCTCATCGCGGCGGGGGCGTCCGTGGCGGTCGCGCCGCCGCGGATCCGCAAGCCGGGCGAGGAGAAGATCGACAGGTACCTCCTCTCGCTCGGGCCGGCGGCGATCCTGGTCCGCAGCTTCGGCGCGCTGCTCGACGCCTCGCCGGGCGTGCCCCGGATCGGCGATTTCTCGCTCAACGTCACGAACAAGCTGGCCGCGCGCGAGGTCCTCTCGCGGGGGCTCGCCGCGTTCACGCCGTCGTTCGACCTCGACGCCGCGCAGCTCGTGGCGCTGCTCGACTCGCCGTTCGCGCCGTTCGCCGAGGTGGTCGTGCACCACCCGATGCCGCTCTTCCACATGGAGCACTGCGTCATCGCGGCGACCCTCTCGGAGGGGAAGGATCATCGCACCTGCGGTCGCCCGTGCGACGAGCACGCGCTGTCGCTGCGGGACCGGGCGGGGATGGATCACCCGCTCGAGGCGGACGTGGGGTGTCGCAACACGGTGTTTCACGCGGCGCCGCAGAGCGCGGCGCACCTCGTGCCGAAGCTCGCGCAGAGCGGCGTGCGCCGGTTCCGGATCGAGCTCGTGCGCGAGGACGCCGAGGGGGCGCGGCGGGTGGTGGAGGCGTACCGCCGGCTGCTCGCCGGGGAGGTGGCGCCCGCCGAGGTCGCGCGCGGTCTGCGGGCCGAGGGGAGCTATGGAGTGGTGAGGGGGTCGCTGCGGGTGCTGCAGGCGTGAGCGGGGGAGGGGGCGCGAGGTTGCGGGCCTCCCTCACTCTCCGGGGATCGAGGTCGGGGACTCGCTCCTACAAGCGCTCGATCAGGAAGCTTCGGGTCTTGTCGTCGAAGCCGTGGGGAGCGAGGTTCGCGTCTGTCGTGAAGACGCGCGACTCGGACGAGTATCGCCAGAGCCCGTCGTAGAGCGTCACTTTGAAGCCGGAGGGGACGCGGACGGAGCTGACCCTCTGGTCCCATGGGCTGCTGTAAAAGAGGGAGGAGCCGACGCCGTACACGACCGAGCTGCCCGAGAAGCTGGCGTGCTCGTAGAAGGTGACCACGTCCAGCTGCGGGTCCGAGGCGTGCGAGACGACGAGGCTCGAGATGGTGTTGTCGAAGCCCGCGGCCACGAGGTTCGTGTCCGAGGTGAAGACGCGCGCCTCGCCCCCGAAGTTGTGGTGCATGAACACCGTGACCCGGAGCCCGGCGGGGACCCTGATGGCGCTCGCGCGGTTGTCGCCCATGACCGTCATGTTCGGAAGGTTGTGGTGGCCGAGCCCGAAGCCCTGCGAGATGCCGGAGAAATTCGAGAGATCGTGGAGCACGACCTCGCCGGCGGGATGGACGGTGGGGCCGCCGGCGATCGTCGCATCGATCCACGCGCGGTGGCGCGCGACGTCGACGCCGGCGAGCAACGCGTGCAGGTTCGTGCCGTCCTGGCCGTTCGACGCCGAGAACACGGCGACCTGGCGCCCGTCGACGAACCACGGGCCGCCCGAGTCGCCGCTCCAGCCCGAGCCCGTCACGCCCGTCGCGAGGAGCTCGTCGTCGGAGCGCCAGCCATCGATGTGGATCGTCGCCTTCTTGAGCGACGGCGCCATCACCAGCGGCGTGCCCTCGCTCCCCCAGCCGTAGGCCGTCGCGGTGCTGCCGATCGCGTCCGACGTCGCCTCGGCCAGCTGGACGAGCGGTCCATTGGCGTTTTCGGTCAGGTGGAGCAGCGCGATGTCGACGCTGGCCGAGGGCACCTCGACGGCGTCGACCGCGATGCGCTGGCCCTGGCCGTACGTGTTGCTGCCGACGCGCACCGCCGACGTCTCGCCCTCGTCCGCGATGCAGTGCTGCGCGGTGAGCACCCAGCGCGGCGCGACGAGGGTGCCGGTGCACTGGTAGAAGTCGCCGGTGCTCCCGCGCACGTCGAAGACCTGGACGGCCCAGGGGCTCGCCTCGGCGACCTCGCCGCCGATGATCGCGGACGAGTGCGACTCGAGCGGCTCGTCCGACGCATCGGCGCCCGAGCAGGCCGAGGAGAGGCCGAGCGCGGCGCCCGCGCAGACCACGAGACAAAGCTTGTTACCAAGTTCTTTCTTCTTCATTCTGTCTCCACATCATCATTCATGTTCGGATGATCGTTCGCGCCGAGGGAGTCCGCCTCCGCCAGGCGGCTGCCAGCGCCATCGAGGTCAAGCCAGCGATCGTCAGCAAGCAGATTGATGGCCTGCGATGACGGCATGCCCGGCTCGTCGACGGCGTCTCCGAGCAGACCCATGGGCGCACCGGGCCGAATACGGTGCAGGGACCGCCGGAGCGGGAGGCCCGGAGGCGGGCGTACGAAACCCGCCCGCGACCGCTCAAGAATCACATCCGGAGTATGATGCGTTACCCGGAGCGGCGCCAGGCGGCGATCTGGAACGGCGGCGTTCGAGGCGTGGGACAAGGGGCCATCCCGCTGTTCGCATCGAGCTGCATCTTTATGATGGGCGCGCCGACTTGGTCAGCGCCGGCCACGACCTGGCCACCGGCACAAGCTGGAGTTGGGCGATTCCAGATTCGCGCGTGGTGTACAGGATCATCGGGCGCGACCCTCCTGGAGATGCCCCCTCGGAGCAGCGGAAGGAGCCATGGATGAGAGAGGCCTCATCGCCTCATCGCACGTACCAGTCCTCGTGCTGTGACCCCAGGGAGCACCGCCGGCAGGCAGTGGCGGTCCACTGGTAGCCACACGCCGGGCAGCGACCGCGGGTGTCGAAGGTGTTCCAGCTGAACCCGCAGTTGCGGAACCAGCGGTCCTCCGCGCGCGGCTCGCGCCTCCGCACCAGCAAGGTGCCTGTGCCGCAACGCGGCCGGGCGCTCGCGCGCCGGTCAGCAGGCGGCGCTCCGGCGGAGGCTGGCGCGGACGCGCTGGACGCGGGAGACTTGGCATCCGACCAGGCAGGGCAGACCGCGGTGGCTCTGCGCGCCTGGGTCGCCTGGAGCCGCCGATTGAAGTTCCTCTCCCCCGTCGTCCTGTTCTGGGTGGCCTCCGCCCTGGCCTGGATCCTCGTCGTCGTGGCGGCGAGGCGCCGCCGCGGCCAGCTCTACGCGCGGTTCGTCGGCGTGCTGCTCGGCATCCATACCCTGATCGCGTGCGCGCTCTTCCGCCACGCCGGCCCGCTCGCCCCGGCGTTCGCGGTCCTCCAGGGCGCGGTGTTCCTGCACTTTCTCCTGCTCTCGCGCCCGCGGATGCGCCCGCTCGCCTACAGGCTGCTCGTCAGCATCCCCGCGTCCTACTTCGTGGCGGCCATCCTCCTGTCGCTCCCGTGGGCCATCGCGAGCGGCCTCGGGGCGACGCCGTATGGCCTCTGGGTGCCCTTCGCCCTCGCCGGCATCGGCATCGTCCAGTCGTTCACCGCCCGCCGCGAGGAGGTCGAGCTCGTCGTCGACCGCGCTCCGATCGAGGGGTTGCGCCGCCACCCGCTCCCGCGCGAGGAGCCGCTCGGCGCGCGCCGCCCCCTTCGCATCGTCCAGATCACCGACCCTCACATCGGTCCCTTCATGTCCGTCGCGCGGCTCCGCGGCATCTGTGAGCGCGCGGTCGAGCGCGATCCCGATCTCGTCGTGCTCACCGGCGATTACCTGACCATGGAGTCGCAGGACACCGCGGAGCACCTCGCGGAGGCCCTGTCCCCGCTCCGCGCCCTCGAGGGCCGTGTGTTCGCGTGCCACGGCAACCACGATCACGAGTCGCCCCGCCACGTCGCGACCGCGCTCGCCCGGGTGGGGGCGCGCCTGCTCGTCGACGAGGCGGCGCTCGTCGAGACCGCCGCAGGGCCGGTCCAGGTGCTCGGGATGGACTTCCATTACCGCGATCGCGCGGAGCGCATGGCGGCGGTCTGCGCCCGGCACCCGCGCGTGAAGGGGGCGCTCCGGCTCATCCTGCTCCACGATCCAGGCGCCTTCCGCCTCCTCGGCGAGGGCGAGGGCGATCTCGTGCTCTCGGGCCACACCCACGGCGGGCAGCTCGGCCTTGTCAGCCTCGGCGGCTCCTGGACCATCCTCCGGCTCTTCGTGAACATGCCCGATCACGGCCTGTGGGCCCGCGGCCCCGACCGGCTCTACGTGCACCGCGGGACAGGACACTACGGCTTTCCCCTGCGGCTCGGCGTGCCCGCAGAGGAGAGCGTCCTCAAGGTGCACCTCGCCGGCGACGGCGCATGACGGGTCGGGCGCTGTCGCCCTGCCGGCCGGCGATTGTGCAGCGGATATCGCGAGGGGGAATTTAACGCAAAGGCGCAAAGGCGCAAAGGCGCAAAAAGAAAGGGATTGAATGCGCCAGAACGAGATGGCCGAGGTCGTCGTGGACGCGGCGACGCTCACGTGTCCAGCGGTCTGCGAGTGGGAATTCCCCACCCCGTATCTTTTCCTTTTTGCGTCTTTGCGCCTTTGCGCCTTTGCGTTGAATTCTCGCCTCCTGCGAGCCGCGAGGAGTCACGCCTTCATGTGAACTCTCTCCGGGCAGATGCGACCACTACCCGGGGGCGCGCGGGCCGCTCAGGCCTTCCCGAGGAACTTGCGCACCTCGGATTCGATGGTGCTGCCGGGGACGATGAACGGCTTGTCCGTGATGTCGACAGAGAAGCTCTGCGCGGCGACCGAATAGGTCCCCTTCACCGTCCCCGCCGGCGTGGGCACCGAGAAATCGCCCTTGCCCTCGTTGCCGCTGAACTTGCCGCCGGCCTTCTCGATCGCTGCCTTGGCCTTCGCGACGATGTCTTGAGAGGTACCGCTGAAGGGGACTGAGAAGCTGTGCTTTGCCATGTCGTCTCCTTGGAGTGCTCGGTCGCGATCCTGGTGCGACGCGATGCTCGGCGGAGCCTAGTGTGGCCGCGCCAGCGGCACCAGCGCGAATTGACCGGGGCCCGAGCACCACGCCCGAGCACCACGGATGCGCGCGCGCCGGCTCCGCGGCCTCCGGAGGCCGCGGGCTCGCAGGACGGCGCGCCCCCCCGGGGGATTCAACGCGCCGGCGAGGATTGGGCTTGACAAGATGGGCAAATTTGCCGCTTTTTGTGCGCTTCTTGCACCCAGTCGTGAACCGAGGACTTATGAACCACCCCATTCTCAAGCCGTGGATCCTCAGCCGAGCGGGGCGGGGGTCCGCGCTCGTGCTCGGCGCGCTCGGCGCGCTCGGACCGAGCGCTGGATGCGCGACCTCGCAGGGCCCCGGAGCGGAGGTCGCGCCCTCCGCCGGCGCGGACACGGGCGCCGCGGGGAGCCCCGGGGCCGCGCAGACCAACCTGCTCAAGGCCTCCGACTTCAACGACAACAAGAGCCTGCCCTGGACCACCTCGTTCACCGCGCCGGGCGCGGGCAGCGCCGAGGTGAAGAGTGGCGCCTATTGCGTGACGGTGACGAACAAGGGGTCGAACAACTGGGACGCCCAGTTTCGCCACCGGGAGATGGTGATCCAGAAGGGTCACAGCTACACGATTCAGTACAAGGCCTGGGCGTCCGCGCCCACGAAGGCGCGCCCGAAGGTCGGCATGTCGGGCCCGCCTTACGAGGAGTACTGGTCGGACACCGTGGAGCTCGGCACCGAGCCCAGGACCTTCTCCGGCAAGTTCTCGATGGCGAAGGCCGACGACGCCACGGCGGAGCTCGCGTTCCACATCGGCGGCGCGATGGCGTCGTCCAAGGAGCCGTTCGAGGTCTGCATCGACGACATCCGCCTGGACGACGCGGAGTTCAAGGCCAGCGCGGCCGCGAGCGCCGTGGCGGCGCCGAAGGTCGCCGTGAACCAGGTCGGGTATCTGCCGGGCGCGATCAAGGTCGCGAGCGTGAGCAACGCGGCGACCGCGCCGCTCGCGTGGGAGCTGCTCGACGGCGCCGGCAAGCCGGTCGCGCGCGGCCAGACCAAGGTCTTCGGGAAGGACGGCGCCTCCGGCGATCACGTCCACCTCGTCGATTTCACGATCGTCAAGGCGCCGGGCCAGGGCTACGTGCTCAAGGTGGGGGAGGAGAAGAGCTTCCCGTTCGACATCGGCGCCGGCATCTACCAGAAGCTCAAGGTCGACGCGCTCGCGTATTTCTACCACAACCGGAGCGGCATCGAGATCAAGATGCCCTATGCCGGCAAGCCCGAGCTGGCGCGCCCGGCGGGGCACCTCCACGACAAGAGCACGCGCTGCCTGAAGGACAGCGGCTGCGACTATGCGCTCGACGCGTCCCGCGGCTGGTACGACGCCGGCGACCACGGCAAGTACGTGGTCAACGGCGGCATCTCGGTGTGGACGCTGCTCAACTGGTACGAGCGCACGAAGCACCTCGGCACCTCGAGCGCCGATTTCGGCGACGGCAAGCTCAACATCCCCGAGGGCAAGAACGGCGTGCCCGACATCCTCGACGAGGCGCGCTGGGAGCTCGAGTTCCTGATGGGCATGCAGGTGCCGGAAGGCAAGCCGCTCGCCGGCATGGTCCACCACAAGATGCACGACGAGTCGTGGACGGGCCTCGGCCTCGCGCCGCACGAGGACAAGCTCGCGCGCTTCCTCCACAAGCCGAGCACCGCGGCGACGCTCAACGTCGTGGCCACGGGGGCGCAGTGCGCGCGCATCTGGAAGACGGTGGACGCGGCGTTCTCGGCGAAGTGCCTGAAGGCCGCCGAGCGCGCCTGGGCGGCGGCGAAGCAGAACCCGGCCCTCTACGCGCCGCCCGGCGGCGACAAGGGCGGCGGGCCCTACGACGACACGGACGCCAAGGACGAGTTCTACTGGGCCGCGGCGGAGCTCTTCGTCACGACGGGGAAGCCGGAGTACAAGCAGTTCCTGCAGGCCTCGCCGCTCAACGCGCGGTTCCCGACGGAGATCGAAGGGGGCGCGGCGTCGATGAACTGGCGGGTCACCGACGGGCTCGGCCAGATCTCGATGGCGATCGTGCCCGGCCACGTGGACGCGGCGTGGCAGAAGGAGATCCGCGGCCGCATCGCGAAGGCGGCCGACCAGTACCTCGCCATCGCCGACAAGGAGGGGTACCGGACGCTCGTCGCTCGGACGCCTGCAGGCAAGTACGACTGGGGCTCGAACTCGGGCGTGCTGAACAACATGATCGTGGTGGCGCTCGCCCACGACTTCACCAAGCAGCCGAAGTACCTCGACGGGGTGGTGCTCGGCATGGACTACCTCCTCGGGCGCAACCCGCTCGGGCAGTCGTACGTGACGGGCTATGGCGAGAAGCCGCTCGAGAACCCGCACCACCGGTTCTGGGCCCATCAGGCGAACAGCAAATACCCGAAGGCGCCGCCCGGCGCCGTGTCCGGCGGCCCGAACTCCTCGCTCCAGGACCCCCATGTCCAGAGCGCCGGCCTGAAGGGGTGCGTCGCGCAGCGGTGCTTCGTGGACCACATCGAGGCCTGGAGCGTGAACGAGATCACGATCAACTGGAACGCGCCGTTCGCGTGGGTGACCGGCTTCCTCGACGAGAAGGCACGGCAGTAGCCGGGGCGAGCGAGCGAGCGCGGCCGCCCTCTCGTGGCGGCTGCCCCCTGGGTGCGCCCGTGACTGCCGGGGCCGTCACGACGGTTGACATCCCGGTGTCAAGCCTTAAATAAAATCAGCCGTCGGTGCTGGCGCGCAGCAGCGCTGCCGTGCTGCGGCGCTGAGAACCTGAAGAGGTCGGTGAACAGAACAAGCCGGCACCTCTTCAGGTCGCTCGGTTTCTCTTCCTC
>NZ_CP150354.1:2905000-3392500 GCF_051521455.1 Sorangium sp. So ce887
AGTGCAAACGCACAAGGGAGCTTAACTGTGAGACCGACAGGTCGAACAGGTGCGAAAGCAGGCGTTAGTGATCCGGTGGTTCTGTATGGAAGGGCCATCGCTCATCGGATAAAAGGTACTCTGGGGATAACAGGCTGATCGCGCCTGAGAGTTCATATCGGCGGCGCGGTTTGGCACCTCGATGTCGGCCCATCGCATCCTGGGGCTGGAGCAGGTCCCAAGGGTTCGGCTGTTCGCCGATTAAAGCGGTACGCGAGCTGGGTTTAAAACGTCGTGAGACAGTTTGGTCCCTATCTGCCGTGGGCGTAGGACACTTGAGAGGAGCTGCCCATAGTACGAGAGGACCTGGGTGGACGTACCTCTGGTGTTCCGGTTGTCCTGCCAAGGGCATAGCCGGGTAGCCATGTACGGAACGGATAACCGCTGAAAGCATCTAAGCGGGAAGCCGGCCTCAAGACTAGGTGTCCCGGACCGCAAGGTCCCTAAAGACCCCTCGTAGACCACGAGGTTGATAGGCCGGGTGTGGAAGCCGAGCAATCGGCGGAGCTAACCGGTACTAATAGGTCGTGCGGCTTGACCATACTCCATGGAACGTGACGAGCATCGCGCCCGGAGCTCGGGTGATGAGCGGCGCGTCGCAGCGAGCGAGAGACGCTTCAGAATGAAACGAGAACAGAGAGCCTGCATGGCGGACGTCATGCGGGCTTTTTTGCTTTTGTTCGCGCCTCGCGGAGCTGGGCCTCGCGGAGCTGGGCCTCGCGGGACCGCCCGGCCCGAGGAGACCCTGTTCTTCGCGCGGCGCGGGGGCCCCGCCGGACTCGCCTGAGACCTCGCTCGCCAGGCTGCGCCTGACGAGCGAGGTCAAATGGGCTCAGACATCGGCCCTCCCCGCGCCGCGCGAAGAACAGGGTCTCCTCGGGCCTACGGCTGGGCCGTTTCGGTACCCGCGAAGCGTCGGCCCTCGCCCGCGCCGCGGGGTGCCCTCGCCCGCGCCGCGGAGGACAGGGTCTCCTCGGGACTGCGGCTGGGCCGTTTCGATACCCGCCAGCCGAGGGGGCCCGCGCAGCGTGGCGCGCGAGCACGAGGCCACCCTCGCTGAGGCGGCGACGGCTGAGCTCCTCGACGCGTCCGGTCGCGTAACCACGGTCGGCAAGCGCCGAAACCAGCACGGTCGACCCTGCCGAGACACCGTGTTCCCAGGAGGCCTCCGCCCACCGGGAGCCTTTCGCTGCGCAGCTTTACGACGTCGGTTCCAGATGTACGGCGCGCCGAGGCCGTGGCTATGCTCGCCGGATGCGGCCTCTGAGGGCGAGCCAGCACAGAGAGGTGCCGAGGGCGCGGCGGGGGGCCGCACCTGGCGAGAGCGCGCCCCGGAGCCGGAGAGCGGCCCCTGGATGGACAGCGCCCCCGAGCCGGAGATCGCGGCTTCGTGACGCGCCCGCGCCGGCGCTGGAGCGCCCTCGGAGAGCGGCCCAGTGCCTCGGCGGCTGCGTCGGGAGACCGCTTCCGGCTGGCTCGGGCATCGGATACTGCGCCTGCAACCGCGAGGCCGCACAGGACCGAGACTTCACGAATTCGAGAGCACCAGCAGGATGACAACGCACATGGAGACCCCGTTGCCCGGGGAGGAGCGAGCCGAGCTGTCCGCTGACGCCCCGGTAGGGCAGGGCGCAGCCGAGGTCGCGGCGGAGCGCCAACCCTCTCTGCCGCGTGAGGCGGTGCGCAGGCTGGCCTCGGCCTGCTTCTGGATCACCATGGCGCTCTGCCTCGCGCTGATGGCGTGCAAGACGGCGGCGGCCTTCGGCGTGGCCACGCTCTGGGACGACGCATATATGTTCCAGCGCTACGCGCGCAACGTCGTCGCCGGGCACGGTGTCTCTTGGAACCCGCACGGGCCGCCGACCTACGGGCTCACCTCGCTCGCCTTCCTCGCCGCCGCCGTGCCGCTCCACCTCATCACCGGCGGCAACACGAGCCTCGCCGCGATGCTTCAGAGCCTCGTCTGCGGCCCAGTGCTGCTCGTCCTGCTCGTCCTGCTCGTCCTGCGCGCGGCCGGCGACGGCAAGGTCGCGCGCCTGTCGTGCGCCGCCCTCGTCGCGTTCTGCGTCGCCCGTTCCACGCTGACCGACCACTTCGTGAGCGGCATGGATACGTCGTTCGGCCTCTGCTTCCTCACCGCGTACCTGCTCCTCGCGCTGCGGCTGCTCGGCGCGGCCCGGGTCGCCGGCGGGGCGGCGCTCGGCGCCTTCGGCGGGCTCGCCTTCTCGGTGCGGCCGGAGCTCACCGCCTACGCCGTCCTCGTCCCGCTCGCGCTCGTCGTGCTCGAGCGCGACCGCACCCGCCGGCGCTTCGGGCTCGCTGCCCTCGCCGCGACGGCGGGCGTCCTCGCCCTTCATCTCGGGGTCGCCAAGCTGTACTTCGGCTCGCCCCTCCCGCTCCCGTTCTATGCCAAGTCGACGAACCTCTACGGAACAGGGATCCTCCGCGCCTACCGCGGCCGGCCGACCATCGATCTCGTCGACTGGCTCGATTTCTTCTGGCCCCTCTTCGCCGTCCTCGCGCTCGACGTGCTCGTGGGCCTCGGCGCGCGCCAGGCAGCCCCCGGCGCGCCGGCAGGTGAGGGGCAGAGGACCGGTCCCCGGGCGTGGTGGTCGGCGTCCTCGGCGTTCGACAAAGGGGTCCTCGCCGCGACGCTCCTGTGCCTCGCCTACTCGTGGTTGTTCGTCGTCCCGATCATGGGGTTCTCGCAGCGGTTCTATTACGCGCCGCTGCCAGGCCTCATCTACCTCGCTTGCCGGAGCGCTGCCCGGCTCGCGCGGACGCTCTCCGACTCCCTCGGGCAGCCCGCGCCGGCCTTCATGCCCGTGGCCGCCGTCGCCGCGCTGGCGAGCCTCTGGCTTCACCTCTCGGCGCCGCTCACCACGGCAGGCAAGGACCTCGCTGGCGCCGTCGCGGCGAACCGGCTCGGACACTTCAACGTCGCCAAGCATGGCAGCACCTCGGGGCCGCAGAAATACTGGTTCGCGATCGATCGCGTCTCGACGCTCCCCGACGACCTCGTCATCGCCACGACCGAGGTCGGGATGCTCGGCGCGATGAACCTCAAGAAGACGATCGTCGACCTGGCCGGCCTCAACGACCGGCGCTTCGCGCTCGAGCCGTTCTCCGCGGACAGGCTCTTCAAGGCCTACAAACCCGATCTCATCTACATGCCACACCCTCATTACGTGAAGATGATCGATGACCTGGAGGCCCACCCGGAGATGTCCCGTTATGTCGTCTACTCGCAGAAGAAGCTCGGGACAGCGCAGTTCGGCATCGCCGTCCGGCGCGAGAGCCCCTACTTCGAGCGATTGCAGCAGATCGTGAAGGAGAAGCTGGGCTCGAAATGACGCCCCGCGGCGCGAGGTCGACGGCAACCTGTTCCTGGGGCCGTCGGACGCGCTCGCCTCCGACTCGGCACGTTACCGACGCTCGACGAGGGGCGTGAGGCACTCTGGGCCCGAGGCGTGGCGGCGCGCCCCACACCGCATGACGCGCCCCGCGCCGGGAGCACGATGCGCCCCGCTCGCCCGGTGGCATACCCGCTGCACCAGGCTCGCTCAGGAGAGCTGAAGCCATGGAAATTCCGGTGCGGCCGAATATGTTCACTCAACCTGAAAATAACGGCTGGGTGCGCACCCTCGCCAGGTTCGGGTTCGCGGCCAAGGGGCTCGTCTATGTGCTGATCGGTGCGCTCTCGCTCCAGGCGGCCTTCAGCGGCGGCGGGAGAGCCGCCGGTGAGCACGAGGCGGTCGGGGTCCTCGGCGAACAGCCGTTCGGGCAAGCGCTGCTGATCGTCGTGGGGATTGGGCTCCTCGGGTATGCGCTGTGGCGAGAGGTCCTCGCCCTCAAGGACCCGGGCCACGTCGGCCACGACGCGAAGGGTACGGCCGAGCGCGTGGGCTGGGCCGTGAGCGGCGTCATCTCGGCGGGCCTCGCGATCACGGCCTTCCAGCTCGCGCTCGGCCGCGGCAGCGGTGGGGGCGACGGGTCGCGCACCTGGGTTGGCAAGGTGATGGAGCAGCCGTTCGGGGGCGTGGTGGTCGGCATCGCGGGGCTCGCGGTGATCGCCGTCGCCGTGCAGCAGCTCCGCAAGGCGATGAGGTCTCGTTTCGCGCGGGACCTCAGCACGCAGCGCATGAGCCCTCCCGAGCGCACGTGGGTGTTCCGCATGGCCCGGGTCGGGCTCGTCTCCCGCGGCGTCGTCCTGGGCATCATCGGCGCGGCGCTGATCCAGGCCGCGCTCGCCCACGATCCGGGGCAGTCGAAGGGCGTCGGCGAGGCCCTCTCGGCCGTGGCCGCGTCGCCCTTCGGGTCGGTGCTGCTCGTGCTCGTGGCCGCCGGCCTGTGCGCGTACGGCGTATACATGCTCTTTTGCACGAAGTACTCGAAGCTGGCACACCCCGCCGCATAGCGCCGCGGGAGCGCTGCGGCTCGCGCCGGACTGCTGCACGTGACGCCGGCTCTTCACGCGATCCGGCCCGTCTGATAGCATCGATCCAGACCGCGGCGCCCGCCGCACTGGAGCGCGACTTGAACTGTCCGAAATGCACGGCCTCGATGGATGTCATCACCTTCGGCGGGGTCGATGTCGACCGATGCTCCGCGTGCGGAGGGATCTGGTTCGACAGCCGTGAGAAGGAGTCGCTCAAGGCCATGGAGGGCTCGCAGCAGATCGACACCGGCGATCCCGCGGTGGGGCGGAAGAACAACGAGATCCGGCGGGTGCCGTGCGCCCGCTGCTCGACGCCGATGGTGCGCATGGTCGACCCGCAGCAGCCGCACATCTGGTACGAGAGCTGCAGCGTCTGCGGCGGCGTCTACTTCGATGCCGGCGAGTTCCGCGATTACAAGGAACACACGCTGGGCGACCTCTTCCGGGGCCTGTTCGCGCGCCCGCGCGGCTGACCGCGATCCGCCGTCCGGCGCCGCGGACCGAAGCCACCTCAGCCGTGCAGCTCAGCCGTGAGGAGCCTGCCCGGCGCTCCCGGGGAGCTTGCTCGACACGGGGACCTCGGGGCCGGAGGCCTCGGGGAACGACGCCAGGAGCTCGCCGGCGCGGAACACCCAGAGGGTGCCGGGCGTCGCCTTGCGCCAGAGCTCGTCGCGCGTGAGCGGCTCGGTGGCCACGACCGCCATGCGCGCGTCGGGGCCCAGGCCCTGGACGTCGTTGAAATTCACCTTGAGGTCGGCGTCGACGAGCGTGGCCTCGCCGAACGGGGCGTGGCGGAGGATGCAGGACAGGTTGTCGCCGCAGCGGGCGAACAGGTGCTCTCCGTCCGCGAACAGGAAGTTGAACACGCCGTCGCTGCCGAGCTCGTTTCCGAGCTCGTAGAGCGTTCTCCCCAGCTCCCGCGCGTCGCTCGGGTACTGCGAGCCGTAGGCGGTCCGGAGCGCCTCGAGGAGGACGCAGAAGGCATGCTCGCTGTCGGTGTCCCCGACTGGCGTCTCGACGTGGAGCTTTCGATCCCTGACCGTGGGCAGGGTGCCGTTGTGCGCGAACACGATGTGCCGCCGGTGGAGCACCCGCATGAAAGGGTGCGTGTTCTTCAGGGCCGCTTTCCCGCGCGTCATCTTGCGCACGTGCGCGATGGCGAGCGCCGTGTGGATCGGGTTCTCGCGGATGAACCGCGCGAGCGGGCTGGAGAACGCTGGGTGAGGCTCGAGGAACGTCCGCGCGAAGAGCCCATCGTACAGCGATACGCCCCAGCCGTCCGCGTGCGGCCCCGTCTGCCCGCCGCGGAGCGCGAGCCCGGTGAACGAGAACACGATGTCCGTCGCCACGTTCGACACCATGCCGAGGAGCTCACACATGACGCATATCCTCCCGTGGCGCGCGCGCATCGTCAACGATCAAGAGCCCGGTGACCCCGCCGCCCGCAGAGACGTTGCTCACCGCCGAGGCCGATAGCCGCACCATGGCGCCCTCCATGCGACCGGCGAACACGAAGGGGCAAAGGTCGAAGTGGACCTCCTCCTCCACGACGCCGCCGCCTTGGAACGTCGGCATGCGCGCCGTGGGCGCCCGGCTGCGCTCCTGCACGATCGCGCGCTGATCCGCGGCGCCGCGGACAGCCTCCCTCCACGCGTCGGGAGGCGTCTGCCACCCGAGCAGCACGCCTTTGCCGCCGTACTCGTCGTTCGGCTTCAGCACGAAGCTCTCCTGCTCGCCGAGGACGAGCTCGACGAGATCCACCTCGCGGCCTCGCCACTCGGTCCGGCCCGCCCTCACCCGGCGCGTCCAGGGGATGTGCTCCGCGATGGCCGCGCGCTGCTCGGGCGAGAACAGGCCCGAGAACACGGGGGTGCTCAGGACCGCGAACGCCGCCTTCTTGTTGAGTGGCATGGTCCGGAACGAGTTCGCGACGTACGCCGCGCGATCGCGGTAGGCGCGGATCAGCGGGTGATCGAGGCCGCGCCGCTCGATGAGCTCGTGCGTGATGACGCGCCGGCAGACGAGATCGATCCGCTCCCCGCCGGCGGAGAGGCGGTCGCCGTCGATCTCGAGCTGGTCCGGCTCGAGGATCAGCGTCCGGTGCCCCTCGGCCGAGAACAGCTCGGAGAGCACCTTGAACTCGGCCGAGGTGTCGACAGCGGCCCAGTCGACGATGGCTATCGTCGGCCTCGCCTCGCGCCCGCCCCACGCGGCGTACCCCTCGCGCAGGGCGCGCAGGAGCCCCCGGTGCGGCGCCGGCGTGCGCACGCCCGGCCCGCCCCGGAGCGGCGCCAGGTGGGGGAGCGCCATCAGCGTCTGATCGACGAGGAGCTGGTCGGTGATGCCAGCGGGGGAGTCGGCGTTGTACTCGATGAAGGAAAAGCCGCCCTCGGTGACCAGCATGTCGAGCCGCCCGACCGTGAGGAACGGCCCCTCGCCGGGATCGAGGGCGGCGAGGGCGCGCTCGTCCGCGGAGAGCCCCAGCTCCTCGGCGAGCGCGGCGTCCACGAGCGCGCGCCGCGCGACGCGCTCGAGCGCGGCGGCGATCCGCTCGGCGGCGCGCGCGACCGCGGCGTAGTCCTGCGCCGCGATGAGGTAGGGCCGCAGGTGGCGGCACAGCGCGCGCGCGCCGTGCACCAGCCCGAGCCTCCGCTGGCCGTCGAGGAACGACGCGAACCGCGCCGCGTCCATCGCCCCGGGCGCGGCCAGCCGAGCGTCGATCTGCTCCGCGAGCGATCTCGTGGCGTCCCAGATCATGGCGACCTCATGTCGCGCCGGCGCCCGGGATCGCCCAGGCGTGCACGGGGTTGCCGGAGTCGACCTCGGCCATGTACCGCTCGAGCATCCGCCGGAGCGCCTCCTCGCGCGACGCGGCCCGCGGCTCCAGCGCCTCCAGCGCGCGGAGCTGCCACGCGGCCCCGGTGACGCCCTTCTCGACGCGCGCCTCGAAGATCTGCAGGAAGCGCCGGGCCTCCGCCGCGTCGACCCCCGCGGTCACGAGGCCCTCCTCGACCCGCGGCAGGAGCGAGAGGAGGAGATCGCGCGCGCGGATGCCCCTCGGCGCGGCCCCCGGCCCCTCCGGCCAGACCAGCTCGGCGTCGAGGCCGTACTGCGCCGCATGGTAGAAGTTCCGCGCGGCGAGGCCGAAGGGGAACGACGGGAGGAGCTCTCCGACGGAGGGCGCGAGGGCGAGGATGCCCCCGAGCAGGAAGCTCGCGTTCGCGAGCATGTCGTCGAGGGTGGGCCCGGACGGCAGGGCGCGCAGCTCGATCCGCAGGTGGCCGCCGCCGGCCGGGTCGTACACCGGTCGATTCCAGTTCCAGACGGTGCCGTGGTGCAGGCGGAGCTCGTGGAGCTCTGGCACGCCCCCGGCCCGCGCGCACGCGATGACGTCCTCGTCGCTGCACACGGGGAGGATGGGCTCGTGCAGCGCGACGCTCTCCATGAAGAGCTCCGCCGCGCCGTCGCGCACCCAGCCGGTGCCGAAGCCGATGCGGGCCGGCTTCTTCCAGTCGGTGTCGCGCTCCGGCGGGCGGTCGTCGCCGGCCTGCTTGAACACCGCCACCCGCGTCTCGCGCCACAGCCGGTGCCCGAGGAAGGTGGGAGAGTTGCCCGAGGCCGCGAGCACGGGCGCGGTCATCATCATGGCCGCGTTGAACAGCCGCGCGAACGCGTCGGGCGTCACCCGGAGGTGGACCTGAAAGGCGGTGTTCGCCGCCTCCATCGCGGGATCGTCCGACATCAGCTCGAGCGGCTCGGCCCCGTCGATCTGGATGTGGAACGGCGCCTTGCGCAGCCGGCAGAGCCCCGCGGCGAGGGCGCGATACCGGGGCAGGTTCGTGATCGTCGCAGGGCTGAAGTCCTGCCGCCGGAAGGTCGGCAGGATGCTGACCGGCACCACGCGCGCGCCCCGCGCGGCCGCGCGCTGGCGGATCGCCTCGACGGTCGCGCGCATCTGCTCGCGCAGGGCGGACAGCGGCCGGCCGGCGAGCGGCACCGCCTGCGTGCTGAGCTCGATGTCGAACGCGCCCATCTCCGGCGTGATCATCGGGCTCGCCGCGGCGCGCGCGATCTCCGGCCCGATGGGCACGGGGCGCGCCTCGCGGTCGACGAGGAACATCTCGAGCTCGGCGCCGATCGTCACGTCGCCCAGGCCGAACCCCGGCCGGCTGAGCACCATCTCCAGCGCGGTGAGGTGCTGCTGGAGGCGCGCTTTGAACCGCCCGTAATCGACGGTCTTGAACTGATCTTGCTGGATCTCGATGCCCAAGGGACCTCCCGCTGCGATCTCGGCGAGAGCTGATTCACTGTTCTTCACGGCGAGAGCCGCGGGTTGGAGGGTCGTCCGCCGCCGGGATCGTGATATTTCCGGCTCTGCGCAATGCAAACGCAGGGCCAGGACCGGCGGCCTCGGCACGAAGGACGCCGGAGATGGCTGCCCGGCGGCGTTGAGCTCGATCGGTGTGGCGCAGGTGCGGCCTGTGGCGAAACGCACCGTGGTCAGCTGCTCGGCGGCGCCGTTCACCGGCCGGCCGCGCAACGGCAGGTCACTGCGCGCAACGGCAGGTCACTGCTCGACGTGCGGGACGCGCTCGACGACGCACTGCCCCGCCTTGCAGCGGGCGACCGAGTCCTCCTTGGGCGCCATGCACTTGGCGACCGGGCAGCTCTCGGCGGCGCAGCTCGCGGCGCGCCACTGCTGGAGCGCCGCGAGCGCGTCGCGGTGGAACGCCTGGTCGCACGGCGGGCACAGCTGGTCGCAGCACTGCCCGGCCCGCGCACAGGACGCGACACAGTCGGCGTCCGCCTCGCACCGAGGCTCGTTCGCCGCGCCGCTGCCGTCGGCCGGCGCGCCGCTGCCGTCGCCCGGCGGGGCGCCGGTCGTGGCGGGGTCCTGCGTCCGGGGCATCGCGTCGATCGCCGGCGGGGCCTGCGCCGGGGCTTCCTTGTGACAGCCGGCGAGACCGGCGAGACCGACGAGCACGAGGGACTGCGAGAGCGACAAGGTCTTCATGCCGGCCATGATGGCACGGGAGGAGATCGTCCTGGGGTCCGTGGGGCAGGGGACCGCTGCCCGCGCAGCCGGGCAGGGCTCCCGGACGGGCGTTCCTCGGCGCCGCTGCTCCCATCGACGCGGTCGATGCGAGCCACTCGATCGCTCCGGGGGCGCGCCGGGGGCGCGCCGGCGGTCACGAGAACGAGAGCGGCTGCCCCGTGGCCTCCACGACGGCCATCCACAGGTCGTCCGTCGGCTCCACCTGCTTGCGCATGCGGACGGCCAGGGACATCGGCACGTGCACGAAGCGGCCGTGCCAGCGGCCGATGAGCATCTCGGTGTTGCCCGCCATGGCGGCATGGACCGCGTTCCTGGCCATGTTCCAGCAAAACACGCTGTCCGAGGGGGACGCGGGGACGCTGCGGATATGATAGCTCGGGTCCAGGTACTTCAGCGTCGCCTCGACGCCGCGCGCCCGGAAATGCGCGTTGATGCGATCGCGCAGCACGAGGCCGATGTCCTTCAGCCTGATGTTGCCGCTGAGATCGGTCGCCATCGGCTCGGCGCTCGAGGCGCAGTGCTCCTGCAGCGCCCCCTCGGCCACGACGACCACGGCGTTGCCGTGGCTCTCGAGCCGGCGCTCGAGGTGCGCGAGCAGCCCGCACGGGCCATCGAGCTCGGCGTGGACCTCGGGGATGAGCACCACGTCCACGTCCGCCGACGCGAGCGCCGCCGAGCACGCGATGAAGCCCGAGTGCCGGCCCATCAGCTTGACCAGGCCGATGCCGTTCTTCGCCCCCGAGGCCTCCACGTGCGCGCTGCGGATGACGTCCACGGCGGCGGCAAAGGCGCTCTCGAAGCCGAAGCTGCGGTCGATGAACTGGATGTCGTTGTCGATGGTCTTCGGCACGCCGATGACCCCGATGGGCAGGCGGCGCTCCTCGATGGCCCGGACGATCGACATGGCGCCGCGGAGGGTGCCGTCTCCGCCGACGACGAAGAGCACGTTGATGCCGAGGGCCACGAGCGTGTCGACCATCTGGTGCGGATCCTGGTTGCCGCGGGAGGTGCCGAGGACGGTGCCGCCCATGCGGTGGATCTCCTCGACATTGCGCGGTTCCAGGCGCATCGGGGCGTGCCCGAAGCGGGCCGCGAGCCCCTCGTAGCCGTAGCGGAAGCCGAAGATCTCCTGCACGCCGTAGCTGTGCGCCATCGTGAGCACGAGCCCGCGGATGACGTTGTTCACGCCGGGGCACAGCCCGCCGCACGTCACGATGCCGGCGCGCATCTCCCTCGGATCCCAGAAGACGCGGTTGCGCGGCCCGGCCAGCTCGAACGCCGGCGGCCGCGGGCCGGAGGCGCCCGCGAGCACGGCGGACAGGCGATCGTCGAACAGCACCTTGTCGGCCTCACCGACGTACACCGTGGCCTTCTCGCCGAGCTTCTCGGCGACGGGCGAGGGGTACCGGCAGGGGCCGAGATCCTTGATGGCCAGATCGGCAGAGGTCACCACGTGGAAGGCCTCCTGGGGAGGGGAACACCGCCCCCTCGGCGAGCGCCGCCGCGGGGACGCCGTCATGGTCGCCCGGCGGCTGTTTCGGCAGCGTTTCCGGGGCGATGCGCTATCGTAACGCCGCGCGGCCCCCCGCGCGGGGGCGTCCCGCTCTAGCTAGAGCGATCGCATCATGAGCTCTTCGTCGATGTACCGGTCGCCGTCCTTCATCGCGCGGGGGAGGAGGCCTGTCACCTTGAAGCCCGCGCGCAGGTAGAGCTCGCGCGCGGCCTCGCTCGTCGCGGAGACGCCGAGGTGGACCTGCTCCACGCCCGGGATCGCGGCGATCCGGGCGAGCGCCGCGTCGAGCAGCGCGCGGCCGTGCCCGCGCCCGCGCGCCTCGGGCGCGACGTACATGCCCCAGAGGTCGACGCGGTGCCGCGCCTTGCGGTGCCCATCGCGGTAGAATCCGAGCATCCCGACCAGCGCCTCGCCCTCGAACGCGCCGAGCACCGCGCTGTCCGAGGTCTCGCTCTGCTGCCGGAGCCGCGCGATGAGGTCCTCGATCGGCCGCGCCTGCTCCTCCTCGAACGTGCTCAGGAACGGATCGGGCTCCTCGCGAAGCGCGCGGAGCCTGAGCGCACGGAGCCGGGCAGCGTCTGCGTCAGTCAATCGGCGAACACTCATCGTCTCTCTCCCCGGAGGCGCGCTGCGATGGTGCTCAGGCCGATCCCTGGTTCATGAGAGAAGGAACCCCGGAGAGGCACAGAGCGCCGCCTAGAGCGACAAACGGGTTGAAACCACGAGAAAAAGCAGGAATTTCACAGGGAGGATGGGAGGCGGGGAGCGAGAGACGGCAAGAGGGAGAAATTCATTTTTTTTTCTTCCTCCCCGCCTCCCCGCCTCCCTGTGAAAATTCTCCGGGTTTCAACGTGATCGGTGTTCTAGAATTCGACCATCAGCCCCACCGCAGGGTAGATGATGAAGCTGTCGAGATCCACCGCGACTGCCCGCTCCCCGAGCACGGAGAGCTCGCCGCCTGTGAAGATCTCGGCGAGCGTGAGCTCGACGCCCAAGAACACGTGCTTGTAGCCGAACGCGACGCCGGCCTGGCCGCCCACGTAGAGCCCGGTGCCGGAGAACGAGGCGATCTCGAGCTCGCCCGGGTAGCCGGTGAAGGCGGGCAGGTCGACGGTGAGGCCGGCGTCGAACGTCGTGAACATGAGGCGAGGGCCGCCCCAGACCCGGTACCACGTGCCCGCCGTCCCGATCTGGATCGGCAGATCGATCTGCCATCGCGTGAAGTCCTCGAGCTCGACGATGCCAAGGATGCTCCCGACAGGAAACCCCACCACGTAGCGCCCGACGCCGACGCCGGCCGTCAGGTCGACGCCGTCCTTGTCGCGCTTCAGGAGCTGGTAGCGGGTGCCCAGGCGAAACGCGCTGCCGGTGTAGCGGAGGTTGAGCTCCCAGCGGTCGAGCGCGGTATAGCCGATCCCGAGGTGCGGCGTGACCGAGGGCGGGTTCAGCGCGAGCGCGCCGCCCGCCTCGAAGAGTGTCTGCCGCTCGCGCTCGGACAGCTCCCGGGACTCCGCGACATCCGCCAGCACGACGCCGGCGTCGATGACCGAGACGATGGTGCCGGTCGGAATCGAGACGTCGACCCCGAGCTCGGCCTGGACATGGCCCTTGTCGGCCACGTGGGCCGGCTGGAACGTGGAGAGGGCTGGAGCGCAGCCGCACATCCAGAGGCAGAGGAACGCGAGGGCGAGCAGGCGCATGGCGCCCCCACGCTACCATGCGCCGCCGGGCGGAATGGCGCGGGGGTCCCCTGCCGCAAGCCCCCCGCCGGCCCAGCGGCGCCAGCGATCGAGGCGCCTTCCTGGCGCCGCGCGGATCCGGTAGTCATCGCCCTGCTCCGGTTCCCCGCATGCTCCCGTCGAACACGCCTCTCCCCGTCGCCCAGCGCCTCGCGCGCGCCCTCGAGGTGCTGACGCCGGCGCTCGACATCGTCGAGGCGCGCGTCGACGAGGGCGCGCCGCCGGCCTGGTGCGAGGCGCGGGGCTGGACGGGCTTCCTCCTCTCGCTCACGGACGGCGAGCTCGCCTGCTGTGAGGCCGACGGGCTCGCGGCGTGCATCGACGGCCTCGACGGCGCGCCCCCGGGCCTCGTGGCCCTGGCGCGCGCCGCGGACGAGGCCGCGAGGCTGCCGCGGCGACCGGTCCAGCCGCTCCCGCCGGCGTCGCTGGACGAGCTCCGGGCGGTGCCGGCGCGCAAGCGGCTCCAGCTGGAGGCCCTGCTCGGCGCCGTGGCCCCCATGGCCGTCCGCGCCCGCCGCCTGGTCGACGTGGGCGCGGGGCACGGGCACTTCACCCGCCTGGCCGCCGCGCGCTTCGATCGCGACGCGATCGGCCTCGAGCGCGAGCCCGACCGCGTCGCGACGGCCTCCGCGCTGGCCGCCGGGGGCCGGGCGCGCTTCGTGGCGTTCGACGCCTTCCAGCAGGCGCTTGTGTTCGCGCCGGACGACCTGCCGGTCGGCCTGCACGCCTGCGGCGAGCTCGGGGATCGCATGGTGACGGCGGCGGCGGCGGCGCGCTGCGATCTCGCGCTCGTCTCGTGCTGCTTGCAGAAGATCGGCGCCCCGGCCCGCGCCCCCCTCTCGGCGGCGGCCAGGGCGGCGGGGCTCGTCCTCCGGCGCGAGGCGCTGGGCCTCACCAACCTCACGGCGCGCCGCGCGGGGGTCGAGGCCAGCCTGGACGAGGAGCTCGCGGCGCGCGAGCGGCGGCACGCGCTGCTCTCGCTGCTCCGCGGCCGCGGGCTCGACGTCGCCCTGGGCGAGGAGATGCGCGGGATCAACCGGCGGCGCGCGCACGGCGGCCTGCGCGAGCTCGCGGCGCGGGCGCTCGAGCTGCGGGGTCTCTCGCCGGCGACCGACGTCGAGCTCCGCGAGCGCGAGCGCGCGGCGCGCGCGGCGTTCGGCCGGATGCGCCGGCTCACGCTGCCGCGCTCTCTCCTGGCCCGCCTCACGGAGGTCGCCGTCGCGCTCGACCGCGCGATGGCGCTCGGCGAGCAGGGCCACGAGGTCGAGGCGGCGATCGTCTTCGACCCCGAGGTGACGCCGAGGAACGTCGCGATCTTCGCGAGCGCGCGGCCGGGAGGGCTCGGCGGCTGAGGCTGAGCCGCCCCGGCCGCGCGCGCCCGGCCCGGGGCGAGCCGCGCAGGGGCGCGCTCCGCCGCGCGCGGCTCCCCGCCTGGCCTTCACGGTGTCCCCCCGCCAGCATCGTTGCGGATCGAGTGCTCCCCTGGAAGCAGCACGACGCGCCGAACCGCTGATTTCAGGGCTCCAGCGGGTGGCATGTCCGGTGCACATGGCCGCACCATGGATAGACGTCAGTTCTTGGGAGGCGCTGCGGCGGCGGTGTCCGGAGCGCTCCTGGCAGGCAGAGCCCAGGCCGCTGGGCCCAGTGTGATCCGCGTTGGCGTGCCGGGCGTTGGCGTGGGCAATCGCCCCGTCACCGGGGGCAGCTACTTCAGTCTCCTGCACCTCCAGGGGAGCCTGGCCGAGGAGTTCAAGAAGGACGGCATCGAGGTCAAGTGGAGCTTCTTCCGCGGCGCCGGTCCGGCCGTGAACGAGGCGGTCGCGAACAACCTGCTCGACATCTGGACTCACGGTCACCTGCCCTCGGTGGTCGGCCGGGCCAGCGGCCTCAAGACGCGGCTCCTGGCCAGCGCCAGCCGGCGCGGCCACGCCTATCTGGTGGTGCCCGCGGACTCGCAGATCAACGGGGTCCGTGATCTGCGCGGCAAGAAGGTGGCGTACCAGAAGGGCACGGCCACCCAGCTCTCCGCGAACCGCGTCCTCGAGGGCCACGGCCTGACCGAGAAGGACATCCGATCCATCAGCATGGACACGGCGACGGCGACGGCGGCGCTGGCCACGAAGGACGTCGACGCGGTGTTCGGCGGCACGAGCTTCCTCTCCCTGCGCGATCAGGGGATCGCTAAGATCGTCTATTCGACGAAGGGCGATTCTCCGACCTACCCGAGCAATTCAGGCGTCGTCGCGCGGGAGGACTTCATCAACGAGCACCCCGACATCGTGCAGCGCATCATCACCACCGCGGTGAAGTCCGCGGCGTGGGCCTCGGACGAGAAGAACCGCACGCAGGCCTTCCAGCTGTGGTCGAAGTCGGGCACGCCCTTCTCGAACTTCAAGGAAGCGCAGCAGGGCGAGGACATGAAGCAGAACGCCAGCCCGCTGCTCGACGAGTACATCATCGCCCGGTACAGGTCGGCGGTCGCCGATTCGAAGAAGTTCGGCCTGATCAGGAGCACCTTCGACGTCGAGTCCTGGACCGATCGGCGCTTCCTCAACCGGGCGCTGAAGGACCTCGGCCACGAGCGCTTCTGGGTGGAGTGGGACGCGAACGGCAAGCCGAAGGGGTGACGGCGCGGCCCGCGCGCTGCGGCTCGCCCCCGCGCAGCTCCTCGGCGCACGCGTCGAGCCGCCGTCGCGAGGAGCCATCGAGCGCTCCCTTGCGCCTCGATGGCCTCTCGCAGCGGGAAAGCAGGATTCAACGCAAAGGCGCAAAGAGGCAAGGGAGAGGGTGCATGGCAGTTTCGTCATCAGCGGTGCGTGTGCAGGCTGCCGTCGAGCAGCTCCGGTCCGGCGGCATGGTGATCCTCGTCGACGACGAGGCGCGCGAGGACGAGGGAGATCTCGTCGTCCTGGCGGAGCACGCGACGCCGGCCTCCATCAATTTCATGGCGACCCACGGCCGGGGGCTGATCTGCCTCGCGCTCACGGAAGAGCAGGTGGACCGCCTCGGGCTGCCGCTCATGGCGATCCGGGCCGGCGCCCGCCGGACGACGGCGTTCACGGTGAGCATCGAGGCGCGCGAGGGCGTCACGACCGGCATCAGCGCCCGCGACCGGGCGCGCACCGTCGCGGCCGCCATCGCCCGGGACGCGGCGCCGCGCGACGTCGTGTCGCCGGGGCACGTCTTCCCGCTCCGGGCGCGCCGCGACGGGGTGCTCGAGCGCGAAGGGCACACCGAGGGCGCGGTCGACCTGGCGCGGCTCGCCGGGGCGACTCCGGCCGCCGTCATCTGCGAAATCATGAACGATGACGGGACGATGGCGCGCAGGCGGGACCTCTCGCGCTTCGCGGCGCGCCACGGGGTGCCGTCCGTCGCCATCGGGGACGTCCTCCGCCACCGGGTGCAGCGCGAGGACGTCGCCACGCGCGTCCGGACCACCCCGTTCCGGCCCGCGGGCCTGAGCGGCGAGTGGCGGGCGCACACGTACAGGCTGCGTCGCGAGCGGCAGCTGCTCCTCCTGACGCACGGCGCGCCGGCGCTCGCTGACACCCGCGCCATCGTGTACACCCACCGCGCGGCGCTCGTCTCGGACCTCCTCGGCGACGCCGACCTGTTCGGCGCCCTGCGGGACATCGAGGCCGCCGGCCCCGGCGCGGTGGTCTACATTCCCCCGTCGGCCGATCCGGACGCCGACGACTCCGCGGGCCTCGAGCTCGCCGTCGCCGCGCGCGAGCTCGAGGCGCTCGGGTACCGCCGGGTGACGCTGCTCGACTCGAGGGCGCCCCGGCCCCCCGGGCCAAGGCGAGAGATCGACCTCGAGACCGGCGATCCGCCGGGCGCGGGCTGGGTCGGCGCGCACGAGAGGCGCAGCGGCGAGAGCGAAAAAGTGGCTTTACATACCGTGTAAGTGGTGGATCATGCGGTGACATGAAGGTGTTCCGGTTTGCAGGTGGCGGCGGGCCGCGCCTCGGGCTCGAGGACGAGCGGGGAGCGCGCCAGGACCTCACGGCGGCGTCCCCGGAGGCGTTCGCGTCCGTCGCCTCGTGGCTCGCCTTACCCGATCCCCTCGGCGCCGTGCGCGACGCGCGCGCGCGCGCCGCAGCCCACCCCCTCCCGCCCGACGTCCCGCTGCTCGCCCCGATC
Organism: Sorangium sp. So ce887; assembly: GCF_051521455.1. Classification (NCBI taxonomy): domain Bacteria; kingdom Pseudomonadati; phylum Myxococcota; order Polyangiales; family Polyangiaceae; genus Sorangium; species Sorangium sp. So ce887. The sequence continues at coordinate 2,921,929 of NZ_CP150354.1, forward strand.
GACGGGCAGGAGGTCTGGGCGGCGGGCGTCACCTACGAGCGCTCGCGCAACGCGCGCAAAGAAGAGAGCGCCGGCGGCGGCGACTTCTATGACCGCGTGTACGACGCCGAGCGCCCGGAGCTGTTCTTCAAGGCGATGCCCCGCCTGGTCGCCGGCCCGGGCGCACCGGTGCGCGTCCGGCGCGACTCGATCTGGAACGTGCCCGAGCCGGAGCTCTCGCTCGTCGTGTCCGCGGCGGGCCGCATCGTCGGCTACACGGCCGGCAACGACGTCTCGTCGCGGTCCATCGAGGGCGACAACCCCCTCTACCTGCCGCAGGCGAAGGTCTACGACGGCTGCTGCGCGCTCGGCCCCGTCATCGCGCTCGCGGACGAGCCCGGGCTGGATCTGCGCGCGCTCCCCATCGAGCTCGCGATCCGGCGCGGGGGCGAGGCGGTGTTCACGGGGGAGACCTCGACCGCGAGGATGCGGCGCACGCCCGAGGAGCTCGTCGCCTACCTCACGCGCGAGCTGAGCTTCCCCGCGGGCGTCATCCTGATGACCGGGACCGGCATCGTGCCGCCCGACTCGTTCACCCTGGAGCCTGGCGACCTCGTGGAGATCACGATCCGCGGCGTCGGCACGCTGGCGAATCCGATATCTCAGGGTTGACGAGGCGCATCTTGCGAAGATCACGAGGCTCGAGACGTTCCTCCTCGGTTCCGCCTGTGCCCGCGAGACCGTTCACGCTCCAGGAGAAGAATGAAGTGCTGAGTTCGATCGATCCGGTTGACACGCTCGTGAGCTTCGCTTCCGGCTGAACCCATGGAATTCTTCGCCCACAACGCCGCCACCGGGGAAAAACTCGGCGCCTACCGCGACGCCACCGCCGCCGAGATCGACGCCGCCGCCCGCGCCGCCGTCGCGGCGGCGCCGGCCTTCGCCGACCTCGCGCCGGAGATGCGCGCCCGATTCCTGGAGACCGCCGCCGACGAGATCCTGGCGCTCGGCGAGCTCCTGATCCAGACCGCGCACCGGGAAACCGGGCTGCCCGTCGCCCGCCTCGAAGGCGAACGCGGCCGCACCACCGGCCAGCTGCGCCTCTTCGCCGCCGTCGTGCGCGAGGGCTCCTGGGTCGATGCCCGGATCGATCCCGCGCTGCCGGACCGCAAGCCGCTCCCGCGCCCCGACGTGCGCCGCATGCTGCGGCCGATCGGTCCGGTCGCCGTCTTCGGCGCGAGCAATTTCCCCCTCGCGTTCTCCGTTGCCGGCGGCGACACCGCCTCCGCACTCGCCGCGGGCAACCCGGTCGTGGTCAAGGCCCACCCGGCGCATCCCGGTACCTCCGACCTCGTGGCCTCGGCCCTGCGCTCCGCCGTTCAGAAGGCGAGCCTGCCCGCGGGCGTGTTCGGCATGGTGCACGGCGCCTCGCCCGAGGTCTCGCTCGCGCTGGTGCGCCACGAGGCCATCCAGGCGGTGGCCTTCACCGGGTCCACCCGCGCCGGCCGCGCCCTCTGGGACGCCGCCGCCGCCCGCCCGCGACCCATCCCCGTCTTTGCCGAGATGAGCAGCATCAACCCGCTTGTCGTGCTGCCCGGCGCGCTGCGCGAGCGCCGCGACGCGCTCGCCGAAGAGCTGGCCGGCTCGTGCACGCTCGGCGTCGGCCAGTTCTGCACCAAGCCGGGCCTTGTCCTGGGGTTGGCCTCCCCTGCATGGGATGCGTTTGCGCAGTCGGTCGCCAGCCGGGCCCGCGCCATCACCCCCGGTGTGATGCTGCACGCCGGTATCCAGGAGTCGTTCGACCGCTCCGTGCGGGAGCTGAAAGGAGTGGAGTGGCTGACCGACACCGGCGCGCGCGTCGCTCGCGTCTCCGCCGCCGACTTCGCGCGGCAGCCGCACCTCGCGCACGAGATCTTCGGACCGTACACGCTGCTCGTCACCGCTTCGAGCCGCGGAGAGTTACTTCAGCTCCTCGGCGCGCTCGAAGGCCAGCTTACCGCCACCCTTCACGGGACCGCCGACGATCTCGCCGCCGCCCAGGACCTTGTCGATGTCCTCAGCCGGGTCGCGGGCCGCCTTGTCTTCAACGGCTACCCGACGGGCGTGGAGGTGTCGCACGCCATGCACCACGGCGGGCCGTATCCCGCGAGCAGCGACGTGCGCTTCACCTCGGTTGGAACCGCGGCCATCCTCCGCTTCGCATGTCCCGTTTGCTACCAGTCGTGTCCGCCCGCGCTGCTCCCGTGGGCGCTGCGCGATGAGAATCCGCTCGGGATATCACGTCTCGTCGATGGCCGGGCCACCCGCGACCCCATCGCGCCCCGCGCATGAACCACGACCCGGTGTTCGAGTCCGGCAGCGAGGCGATCTACACCCTGCGCACCACCGCGCCCGGACCGTCGGGGCGCCTCCCGCTCGGGGCCGAGCAGCTGCGCGCCATGTCCAGCGGCGAGCTGTTCGGCTGGACTCAGAATGCCGGGATGGGGTGGGATCCTGCGCGCCTGAACGGGAAGCAGTTCCTCGTGCTCAGCACGCAGGGGGGGATCCGCGCGCCCGACGGCACGCCGATCGCGCTCGGGTATCACACGGGGCACTGGGAGGTGGGGCTCCTCATGGAGGAGGCCGCCCGCACGTTTACTGCCAGCGGAGCCATTCCGTTCGCCGGCTACGTCAGCGATCCGTGCGACGGGCGGACCAATGGCACCGTCGGCATGCTCGACAGCCTCGCTTACCGCAATGACGCTGCCATTGTATTCAGAAGACTGATACGCTCGCTGCCCACCCGCCGAGGCGTGCTCGGCGTCGCCACCTGCGACAAGGGCTTGCCGGCCATGTTGATGGCGCTCGCCGGCTCCCTCGACCTCCCCACGGTGCTCGTGCCGGGAGGCGTCACGCTCCTCGCGGAGGAGGCGGAGGATACCGCCAAGGTCCAGACCCTCGCGGCGCGCTATGCGCGCGGGGAGGTGAGCCTCGACCACGCCGCCGAGATGGGCTGCCGCGCCTGCGGTTCCCCCGGCGGCGGCTGCCAGTTCATGGGGACGGCCGCGACGAGCCAGGTGGTGGCGGAGGCGCTCGGCCTCGCCCTCCCGCACGGCGCGCTCAGCCCGTCGGGCGCCGAGATCTGGCGCGACCTCGCCCGCCGTTCCGCGCACGCGCTCATGGCCCTCGAGCGACGTGGCGTGACCACGCGGGACATCGTCACCGACGATTCCATCCACAACGCCATGGTGCTGCATGCCGCCGTCGGCGGGTCGACGAATCTCGTGCTCCATGTGCCGGCCATCGCCCATGCGGCCGGACTTCGACGCCCCACCGTGGACGACTGGGCGCGCATCAACGCCCTCGTTCCGCGCCTGGTGGACGTGTTGCCCAACGGGCCGCGACACTATGCCACGGTGCAGGTCTTCCTCGCGGGGGGCGTCCCGGAGGTCATGCTCCATCTGCGCGAGCTTGGCCTGCTGCGGCTCGGTGCGCGCACCGTCAGCGGCCTCACCCTGGGCGAGAACCTCGAGTGGTGGGAACGCAGCGAACGGCGCCGGCGCCTGCGCGACAAGCTACAGCAGCTGGACGGCATCAATCCGGACGACGTGATCATGTCCGCCGGGACGGCGCGCGAGCGCGGCCTCACCAGCACGGTGACCTTTTTGCGCGGCAACCTCGCGCCCGAGGGAGCGCTCGTGAAGAGCACCGCGATGGCTCCCCAGGGGATCGGACCGGACGGCGTTTATCTGCACGAAGGACCTGCGCGCGTGTTCGGCAGCGAGCACGCGGCGATCGAGGCGATCAAGACCGGTGCCGTGCAACCGGGTGACGTGATGGTGTTGATCGGCATCGGTCCCGGTATCGGAATGCCGGAGACGTACCAGATCACCTCCGCCCTCAAGCACGTGAAGGATGGGCACCGTATCGCCCTGGTCACGGACGGTCGTTTTTCGGGCGTCTCCACCGGGGCGTGCATCGGCCACGTCAGCCCGGAGGCGTGGGCGGGTGGACCCATCGGCCGCGTGCGCGACGGCGATCGCGTCAGGCTTCGCATCGACACGCGCAGGTTGGAGGGGACGGTGGACGTCGTGGGCGTGGAGGCCGGCGGTCTTGCCGCCCGCTTGCCCAATCCAGCCCTTCAACCCGACGGCCGAGTGAACGCGGATACGCGATTGTGGGCCGCGCTCCAGGATGCCAGCGGCGGCAGCTGGGGTGGGTGCGTCTATGATGCGGAGCGCATCATCGGGCTCCTCGGTCGCGCCATCGCGGCCGAGCGGAGCTCCTTTGATGCATAAGTTGTTGATATCGCGTCACTTTCCAGGAGGAAGGCGGATAGCGTAAGGTTTCATGGTTCAACCAGAGCGTGCAGCGTGGCTGTACGATGGGACGGCCACCACGAGGAGCTTGACTTTCGGATCGCGTTTGGATGTCCTAGGCCCCCGAGGTCAGAAGCTCTCTCGTGGTAGACGCCACGAGCCCCGCCGATCACGTCATTGAATTTCGAGGGCGCTCGTAAAATCCGCGTGGTGCCCCGGAAATGACGCGCGACACCGTCGCTCGCCAGATGCTGATAATTTGCGCCCCAGCGCTTTTGCCGTGAGCATTGCGGCGGCACGCGGACGTTGCCCTCGACGTTCGTGAGGGCGAGAATGTGACGACGTGGGATGGGCCGTAGAGGTCTCTATCCGACCACGTCTCTTTGCTCGAAAGGTAGCGGCACGATGTCGATTGGCCAGTTGAAGTCTCGTGGACCGGCGCGGCGCGCAGCGGCGGTGTTGAGCTGCGCGCTCGGGCTCTGGGGCCTCTCTGCCTGCAAAGGTAAGCCCGACAGCACTCAGGCCGCAGATGGCGCCGCCAGCGCCGCCAGCGCCGCCAGCGCCGCGGCCGAGCAGGCGCCGAGCGGGCAGGGGCCCAAGAGCGTGCCAGGGCCCGGCTTCAACCCCGAGTGCTTCGCGCCGTGGAAGAAGGACACAAAGTATTTGCAGTGGACGGCGCGAAAGCCGCCGTTCCGCCTCGCGCTCGTCAACGGCTACGTCGGTAACGCCTGGCGCATCCAGATGGTCAAGACGGCCAAGGCCTTCGCCAAGGACCCGGCCATCGCGCCGCTGCTCAAGGAGTTCAAGGTGGTGTCGACCGGCACCGACGTCGCGGCCCAGCTCGGTGCGATCGAGGACTTCATCAATCAGGGCTTCGACGGCATCGCCACGCTCGCCGTCAGCCCCGACGGCTTCGAGCGCGTGATCCGTCTCGCTGACAAGAAGGACGTCATCCTGGTTCCGTTCGACAACGTGCTCGACACGGACAAGGTGCTGCAGGTCAACGAGGACCAGCTGGCGATGGGGCGCCAGTGGGGCGAGTTCCTCGACAAGCAGCTCGGTGGGAAGGGCAAGGTGCTCGAGGTCCGCGGCCTTCAGGGCAACTCCGTCGATCGCGACCGCCACGTCGGCTTCCGCCAGGTCATGGAAGCGCCGGGGAAGAGCTACACCATCGTGGAGGTGGTCGGCAGCTGGGACGACGGCAAGGCGCAGAAGGCGGTGGCCGACGCGCTGGCCGTGCACCGCCAGTTCGACGCGCTCTTCGCGCAGGGCGGCTCGACGGGCGCCGTCCGCGCGCTGCTCGACGCCGGCCACAAGCCGATCCCGGTCGCCACCGAGGCCGAGAACGGCGTGCGCAAGCTGATCGCGAAGCACCACGAACAGGGCATGAAGGGCCTGTCGCTCGGCCAGTCGCCGGGGCTCGCAGCCATCGCGATGAAGGCGGCGCTCGAGGGCCTGCAAGGCAAGGTGCTGCCGCAGATGATCTCCGTGCCGATCCCCGCCGCCGATCACACCACGCTGAAGGACGGCGAGAACTTCTTCTCCCAGCTCTCCGACAACTTCTTCACGCCCAACGAGTTTCCGCCCTGCGGGGTCAACATCTCGGGCGTGAAGATCATGAACGAGTCGGAAGCCGACGTAAAGTAGACGTGAAGTAGACGTGAAGTAGCGTCCCGCGGGCGCCCCAGCATCATGACCGAACCGGTGAGCCCTCCGCTTCTCCAGCTCCGGGCCGTCTCCAAGCACTACGGCGGCGTCACCGCCCTGAGCGGCGTCGACTTCGCCTGCGAGGCGGGGAAGGTGCATGCGATCCTCGGCGAGAACGGCGCGGGCAAGAGCACCCTGATCAAGATCATCGGCGGCGTGGTCGAGCCGAGCGCCGGGGAGCTCTTGCTCCGCGGCGAGCCGGTCCGGTTCGACCACCCGATCGAGGCGAACGCCGCCGGCATCGTCTGCGTCTTTCAGGAGCTGTCCCTGATGCCGACGCTGACCGTGGCCGAGAACATCGGTATCACCATGCCGACCAACCGCCTGGGGCTCTTCGATCGCAAGGCGCAGGTCCGCAGGGCCGAGGAGCTCTTGGCGCGCGTCGGCTGCGAGGGCGTGAACCCGAACGCCTGGGTGAGCGACCTGCCGCTCTCGCGCCGCCAGATGGTCGAGATCGCGAAGGCGCTCGGCAAGGACCCGCGGCTGCTCATCCTGGACGAGGCCACCTCCGCGCTGACCAGCAGCGACGTCAAGAAGGTCTACGCGCTCCTGGCCGAGCTCAAGGCTCAGGGCGTCGGCATGCTCTACATCTCGCACCGCATGCACGAGATCAAGGAGCTCGCGGACGTGATGTCGGTCTTCCGCAACGGTCGGCACATCGAGACCTTCGCCAAGGGCCAGCACAGCGACGACCAGATCGTGGAGCTCATGATCGGCCGTGACATGGGTCACGTCTTCCCGCCGAAGCCGGCGGCGCGCAGCTTCCCGGCGACGCTCCTCGAGGTGCGCGACCTGAGCTGGGAGCGGCAGCTCGAGAACGTGTCGTTCAAGCTCGGCAAGGGCGAGATCCTCGGCATCGGCGGGCTCGACGGCCAGGGCCAGCGCGAGCTGTTGCTCAGCTTGTTCGGTGTGCTCAAGGATCTGCGCGGCGAGATCAAGATCGACGGCAAGCCGGTCAAGCTGACGAGCCCGCGCCAGGCCAAGGACCGTGCGCACGGCATCGCCCTCGTGCCCGAAGACCGAAAGACCGAAGGCCTGATGCTGCCGATGGCCATCGCCGCGAACATGTCGCTGGCCTCGCTCGACAGGTTCACGAGCGGCGGGGTGCTCGACCGCCAGCGCGAGGCCGCGCGCATCGACGAGATGGTGCGCCGCATCCAGATCAAGATCGGCTCGCTCAACGACCCGGTGTCGTCGTTGTCCGGGGGCAACCAGCAGAAGGTCGTGCTGGCCAAGTGGCTGATGACGGAGCCGCGGCTGCTGATGCTCAACGACCCCACCCGCGGCATCGACGTCGGCACGAAGCAGGAGCTCTACCAGCTGCTCCGCGAGCTGGCGGACGCCGGCACGTCCATCCTCTTCTACACAACGGACTACGACGAGCTGATCGGCTGCTGTGACCGCGTGCTCGTCCTCTACCAGAACCGCGTGCAGGGCGAGCTCGTGGGGCCCGACATCACCGAAAAGAACATCCTGGACCTGGCCCTCGGTCTGCGCGGCGGGCCTGAGCGCGCGAAGCCCGAAGCCGAGCGCGCGCAATCAGAGGCACGATGAAGGACTGGAAGCTCCGCCTACGCCAGAACCAGGGCCTGCTCGTGGCCGTCTGTCTTTGCATCTTCTTCTACGGGCTCTACTCGCTGTCCCATCCCAAGGGCTTCAGCGCGTCGCTGCTGGGGCAGAACGCCAACGAGTCGTTCGTGCTGGTGGCTGCGGCCATGGCCCAGACGATCCCCGTGCTGACCGGCGGCCTGGATCTGTCCGTGGGTGCGGTGATCACGCTCGTCAACTGCCTGGCCTCGCACGTCCTTGCCGGCGGCGCGCTCGAGAACTTCCTGGGCATCCTGCTGTGCCTGGCCGTGGGCATGGCGGCAGGCCTGCTCAACGGCTGCCTCGTCGTGTACGGCCGCCTGCAACCGATCATCGCCACCCTGGCCTCGGGCACGATCTTCATCGGCATCGCGCTGTTCCTGAGGCCGACGCCCGGCGGCCAGGTCGATGGCGATCTGGCGTTCGCGGTGACCTTCGATCTCAACGAGCTGCTGCAGGCCGCGGGCGCCGCCCCCCTCGGCGGCGCGCTGGGCTTCGTCGGCAAGATCCCGTCGCCCGCGATCTGGATGGCGCTGCTCGCGCTGCTCTGGACCTACTACCGCCGCACCCGCTACGGCCTCGGCGCTTACGCCGTCGGCGCGTCGCAGGAGGCGGCGTACATGTCGGGCGTCCGCATCAAGCGCGTCAAGCTGGCCGCGTACACGCTGTCGGGGTTCTTCGCCAGCGTCGGCGGCCTCTACCTCGCGCTGCAGACGACGTCGGGCAACGCCGACATCCCACAAGCCGGCTCCTACACGTTGAACTCCATCGCCTGCGTCGTGATCGGGGGCTCCTCGCTGTACGGAGGTATCGGCGGCGCCATAGGATCGCTCTTTGGCGCGCTGGTGCTCCGCTCCGTCTCCTTCAACTTCCGCGTCCTCAACGAGGGCTCGGCGTTGGGCTTCCTCGCCAACCCCCTCTACCAGCCGCTGTTCGAGGGCCTCATCCTGCTCGCGGCCGTCTGCCTCGGCGCGCTCTGGGTCGTCCGCGTCAAGAACCGGCTGCAGGTCTTCAGGTGAGCTCGATGCAACACCTCCCCTCCCTCAAGAGCCGTCTCGGCGAGATCGACAAGCCGACCTGGTACGCGCTGCTGTCGATCGGCGTCGTCCTCGTGATCGGCTCGATCGGCACGCTGGTCACCCAGGGCACGCTGAGCTTCCTGAGCCCGTACTACATCCTGCAACAGCTGCAGATCGCCGCCTTCCTGGGCGTGGCCGCCACGGGCATGATGATCGTGATCCTGCTCGGTCACATCGATCTCTCGCTGCCGTGGGTGCTCACCTCGAGCGCCATGCTGGCCGCAGGGCTCGGCGGCTGGGCCGCGTTGCCCTGCGGCCTGGCCATCGGCGCCGCCGCGGGTCTGGTGAACGGGCTCGGCGTCGCCTACCTTCGCGTGCCCTCGATGATCTTCACGCTGGGCACGAACACCGTGCTTCAGGGGCTGATGGTTGTCTACACAGGCGGCTTCGCTCCGCGCAGCGAGGCGCCAGAGTGGATGGAGGTCCTGGCCGTGGGCAAGACGCTCTCCATCCCGAACTCGCTGTTCGTCTGGATCTTGGTCGGCGGCGTCGGCACCTTCATGCTGAAGAAGACCGCGCTCGGCCGCTACATCTATGCCGTGGGCAACCAGGAGCAGGCCGTCTATCTTTCGGGCGTCAGGACGCACCTTGTGCTGATCGGCGCCTTCGTGATGTGCGGCGTGTGCTCCGCCATCACCGGCATGCTGCTGGCGGGCTTTTCGCACAAGGCCTACCAGTCCATGGGCAACGACTACCTCATGCCGGCCATCGCCGCGGTGGTGATCGGCGGAACCAACATCATGGGCGGACGCGGGACGTACCTCGGCACCGTCCTCGGCACGATCCTGATCGTGCTGCTCCAGAGCATGCTCAGCGTGCTGCAGATGCCCGAGGCCGGCCGCCAGATCATCTACGGCGCCGTGATCATCGCCATGCTGCTGGTCTATGGCCGACAACATCAGGAGGGACGCTGACCCGCAGCTAGCGCCCGGCGCCGCGGGTGTTCAGATAGACCGCGTACAGCGAGGTCGTGCCGCAGATGAACAGGCGGTTGCGCTTGGCGCCGCCGAAGCAGACGTTGGCCACCACCTCGGGGATCAGCACCTTGCCGAGCAGCGCGCCGTCGCTCGCGTGGCAGTGCACGCCGTCGCCGGCCGACAGCCACAGGTTGCCGTGCACGTCGACGCGGAAGCCGTCGTACACGCCCACCGGGCAGGTCGCGAACACCTCGCCGCCGGTCAGCGTGCCATTCGCGTCGACGCGGAACTTGCGCACGTGGTGCGGGCCGTCCGTCACGTGCGTCGCGCCGGTGTCGGCGATGTACAGCAGCGACTCGTCCGGCGAGAAGGCGAGGCCGTTGGGCTGCACGAAGTCGTTCGCGACGACCGTCAGCGCAAAGGAGACCGGGTCGACGCGGTAGACGCGCTGCGCGCCCTGCTCGTTGGGCGACGCGTCGCCCTCGTAGTCGCTGTCGATGCCGTAGCTCGGGTCGGTGAACCAGAGGCTGCCGTCGGACTTCATGACCACGTCGTTCGGCGAGTTCAGCCGCTTGCCGTCGAAGTGCGATGCGAGCACCGTGCGCGAGCCGTCGTGCTCGGTGCGCGAGACGCAGCGGCCGCGGTGCTCGCAGGAGACGAGGCGGCCCTGCAGGTCGACCGTGTGGCCGTTTGTGTTCATCGCGGGCTGGCGGAACACCGAGACCGAGCCGTCGGTCTCGTCCCAGCGCAGCATGCGGTCGTTCGGGAGGTCCGACCAGACGAGGTAGCGCCCCGCTGCGAACCACGCCGGCCCCTCCGCCCAGCGGCAGCCCGTGTACAGCTTCTCGACGTGCACGTGCGGGAGCGCGAGCTTGCGGAAGCGCGGGTCGATCACCTCGAAGCTCGGGGTCAGCTCGATGACCATCGGGTTCTCCTCCTTCTAGCGAAACGTGCTGGATCTCTGACGCGCCGAGCTAGGGATAGCTGACGGTGATCTCGGCGAGGAACGTCCTGCCGTTCTGCCGGCTCGTGGACGAGAGGTAGGTCTCCGCAGCCGGGTAGTCGTACCGCGTGCCCATGGCGTTGTAGAGGCCGATCACATAGCGCGTGTGGAAGCGCTGGAGCTCCCCCGACACCGTGAGATCCGCGACGATGGCGGCCTCGGTCGCGCCGCCCGCGCTGCGCGAGATCCGACGCGGCGCCTCCAGGTTGATCCGCAGCGCGGCGGCGGCGAGCCGCTTCACCACCGGGACGACGCCGCGGAACGACGCGAGGTGCTCCGGGGCGTTGATCAGCCGCTCTCCGCCCTCGCGCTGGGCGCGCTGGTAGCCGTACGTCGCCGCGAGCATCCAGCCTTGCCGCCACTCGCGGCGGAGCTCGACGTCGCCCCCCACGACGAACGCGTCATGCTTGCTGTTCGCGTAGCGCAGCAGCCCGCCGCTCTCCTCGATGGAGATCCCCTCCGAGAGCCTGCTCGCGTGGACGGCGCCGAGCGCGATCCAGGCGTCACCGACGCGCTGCGTGTACTCGATCTCGGCGGAATGGATGGACTCCGGCCGCAGCACGAGGCCTTCCTCGGGGTCGACGGCGGGCACCTGCGTCTTGCCGTCCTCGTAGTACTGCTCGGAGACGCTCGGCGTGCGGAAGGCGGTCCCGCCCATGATCTTCAGCACGCCGCCGGGCGCGGGACGGAAGATGACCGCGGCGCGCGGCACGACGATGGGATCGAACGTGCTGTAGACGTCCAGGCGCGCGCCCGCCGAGAAGCGTATCCACGGCGCGGGCGAGCCGTCGACGATGACGTACCCGGCGCCGAAGCCGAACGGCTCGCGCTTCGTGCTGACGCGCCCGTCCGCGAAGACGCCGCGCAGCGTCGCCTCGGGGTGCCCCTGCATCTCGCCGCCCGCGGTGACCCGGAGCTCGGGGAGCGGCGTCCACGCCGCCCTGATCTCGGAGCCCAGCCAGGTGCCGTGCTGCTGCTCGAAGATCGTCTCCTCGTCGAACCTGTAGACCCCGTGCCAGACGAAGCGGTTCACGTGGACGCGCGCCATGAACTGCAGGTCGGGCGCGGGCCGCGGCTCGAAGCGCACCTCGGCCATCATGTGCGCGTCCTCGTAGCTCGTTCCGAGATCGTGGAGCCGCGTGCCCACGTAGCCGGTCGGGATCCGCTGCTCGCGCGTGTGATACATCCACTGCGCCGTGAACGGCCCGTACCAGGCGCGCCCGGTGGTGCCGCCGGCCCGGAACATCTCGGCGCGCTCGGCGATCTGCACGCGCGGCCCGGCGCCGGGCGTCCTCAGCGCCACCGGGACGTCGAACCCGTCGGAGCGGGCCCCGGTGACGCTCGCCCGCACGCCCGCGTCCTTGCCGGCGTTGTAGTGGAACCCGGCGCGCGCGTGGCCCACGCCGTCGTAGTAGGTGCCGGCCGTCACGTGCGCGCCCGTGGGCTCGTCGCGGCCGCGCGGCACGAGGTTGACGATGCCGGAGAGGGCGCCCGTGCCGTAGAGCAGCGAGCCCGGCCCGCGGACGACCTCGATGTGGTCCACGTCGTGGAGGTCGTCCCGCGCGTCCGAGCCCACGAACGAGGCGTTCAGGATGTTGTCGTTCGTCGAGTGCCCGTCCGAGAGGACGAGGAGCCGGTTGCCGTAGTCGAGCGGCTCGCCGAGCCCGCGGATCCCGGCCGAGTAGACGACGTGGTCGTTCGACAGGTAGACGCCGCGCGTGCCGCGCAGCGCCTCCGCGATGGTCGGGTACCCGAAGGCGCGCAGCTCCTGCTGCTCGATGACGCTGATGGAGGCGGGCGCGTCCTCCACGCGCTCGAGGACGCGCGAGGCGGCCGAGACCTCCCGGAGCGGCTCCAGCGCGAGGTCGCGCAGCTCCGCCTGCTGGCCGGCCGAGACCTCGATCGTCCGCTCGATCGGCGCGAAGCCCCGCAGGCTGACGCGGACCCGGCGCCGGCCCACGGCGACGCCCTGGATCACCGACGGCGTGAAGCCCATCGGCCGGCCGTCGATCTCGACGAGGGCGTCGGGCTCGCCGGCGCGCACGAGGATCGAGCCCGTGAGCGGGCTGAGCGCCGCCGTGATCGACATCGTCTCGTGCGCGGCGACGGTCAGCGGCTGCGGCGCCGCCTGGTAGCCGGCGCGCGAGAAATAGAGCACGTGGCGGCCCGGCGGCAGGTCGAGATCGCAGGGCGCGGTGCAGGCGGGCGGCGCGCCCTCGCTGTCGACGTGCACCGTGGCCTCGCTCGCGCCGCGCACGTCCACCCGGACCGAGCCCACGATGCGGCGGAGCACGATGAGCACGTCCTTTGTCTGCCCGAGCCTCACCGCGATGTCCTCCACCGCCAGGGGCTCGTAGCCGGCGAGCTCGACGAGGATCCGGTGGCGCCCCTCGGCCAGGGCGAGCCGGCGCGGCGCCGTGCCGCGCGCGCCGAGGTTCCTGCGATCGACGTAGATCGTGGCGCCCGGCGGCGACGTGACGATCTGCAGCACGGCCACGCGCGGCGCGATCCGCGCGAGCGCGGCCTGCACCTCGGCGACGATCTCCGCGTCGGTCTCGCCCTCGAGCGCGTCGTCGTAGTACCGGTGCGCGTCGGCGAAGCGGCCCAGCTCCTCGTAGGTGAGCGCGATGTTGAAGACCACGTTGCGGTTCGGCACGAGCCGGTTGGACGCGAGGAAATGCTCGAGGGCCGCGGGGAACTGCCCCTTCTTGTAGCTGTCGCGGCCCAGCTCGAAGTGGAGGTCGGCCTCGTCGGCCTGGCCCTCGCCGTCGGCGCGGGCGGCGGGGGCCTGGAGCAGCAGCGCGCCCGCGAGGAGGGGCAGGGCGGCGAGGCTCCACGGGCGAGCGCGCTTCCACCGGCGAGCGCGCGTGCTCGAGGGCGCTGGATGCATGCTGCTAGCGGTGCTCGCGCAGGCGCACCGGCCTCGTCGTCGTCGGCTCGCCGCTGGCCGCCGGCTCGGTGCCCGCCGGCGGCGGGAGCACGGCGCGCGGGCGCGCGGGCCTCGTCGAGCTCGACGGCGCGAGCGCGGCGCCGGCCGCGGCGAACCCGCTCGCCGCGGCGTCGACGGCCGCCGCGGGGGGCGTGAGGAGGGCGGACGGCGCGAGGGGCGAAGCGCCGGGCGCCTCGTCCGCGAGCGCCGCCGCCGGCTCGTCCTGCGCCGGTGCGGCCCGCGAGGCCCCCTCGCCGGCAGGCGGCGCGCCCGCGACCGGCGCGGCCCCGCGTCCGAGCCACGCGAGCGCCGCCGCACCCCCGAGGAGCACGACGAGCGCCGCCGCCGCCACGGGCGCGACCGCGCTCCGCCGGCCACGGGCGTCCCCTGCGGGGCTGCTCTCGCGCGGCTCGGACGGCGCCGCCGCCGGCGCCAGCTCGTCCGGGCGCGACGCCCTCGCGGCCGGCGTGGCTCCAGCGAAGGCCTGCGGGGGCGGCACGGAGGTCACGGTCGCCGCGGACCAAGGCGCGGCAGCGGGCGGCACGGAGGCCTGGGGCGGCACGGAGGCCGCGGTCGCCGCGGGCCACGAGCCGGCCGCAGGCGGCACGGAGGCCGCGGTCGCCGCGGGCCACGAGCCGGCCGCAGGCGGCACGGAGGCCGCGGTCGCCGCCGCGGACGGCTGCGTGGACGGCGCGGACGTCGCCCACCCCTGCGCCCTTCCGAGCGCGGTGATGCGCGGTCCGGTCAAGGTCTGGGCGTCCTCCTCGACCTCCCTCGGGCGGCCCGGCGCCGGCGGCGCGTCCACGGTCTCGTTCCCCATGGCCCTGCGCAGGATGCGCGCCGCCGTCAGGCGCGCGGGCTCCGACCCCAGCGGCTCGAGCAGCGACACAAGCTCGGCGACCGTCTGCGGGCGGCGCGCCGGGTTCTTCTCCAGGCACATCAGGAGGATGAACTCGAGCTCGAGCGGGATCTCGGGCCGGTGCACGCGCGGCGGCACGGGTGGATCTGTAACAATGCTTACAAACAATGCCGAGATGGCCTCGTTCTCGAACGGCAGCCGGCCTGTCAGGAGCTGATACAGCGTCATGCCGAGCGCCCAGATGTCGCTGCGGGCGTCCACGGTCCGGGTATTGCGGATGTGCTCCGGCGACATGTAACGGGGCGAGCCGAGCACCACGGACGATGTGGTCAGCTTGGCGTTCGAGCCGAGCACGCTCGCCTCCGACGCCTTCGAGATGCCGAAGTCGAGCACCTTGATCAGGGACGAGCCGTCGGCGCGGCTCGCCAGGAAGAGGTTGCCCGGCTTGAGGTCGCGGTGGACGATCCCGAGCGCGTGCGCCTCGGCGAGCGCCTCGCAGGCCTCGATCACGTAGCTCACCGCCTGCTCGACCGGCAGCGGGCCTCGTGTCTCCACGAGCGCCTCCAGATCGATGCCATTCAGGTACTCCATCACGAAGTAGGGCAGCTCCTCGTCGGTCTGCCCCACATCGATGACGCGCGCGATGTGCTCGCTGGCGATCGCCGCCGCGGCCTGCGCCTCCCGGAGGAATCGCTCGATGGCGCCCGGCGTGGTGTGCCCCTCGGGGAGCAGGAACTTCAGCGCGACGCGGTGGCGGAGCGAGATGTGGTGCGCCGAGACGACGAGCCCCATGCCGCCGCGCCCGAGCACCCGCTCCACGCGGTACTTCCCGCCGATGATGTCCCCGACCCGCGGAATCTTGCGCCACGAAGCCGGTTCCACCGCTTCCCAGCTTGCTTGGGCCATCGGCCGATCACTATACACCAGCGCTCATCGGCCTCCGGCAGAATCTCGCCCCTGCCCACCTCCGCGCCAGCGTCGTGTGCGACACGCCCCGCTCCCGGCCCCACCTGCGCTGTCCGGAGGCGATCGGCGGTCGGTGGTCCGGCCCGGCCCGGCGATGATCCAGGCGGGTCGTCGCGCTGCGCGCTCACTGTAGCGCGGGCGCGGCGAGCTCGGCGCTGCTCGCCTGACCCCGGCCGTGCCCTGGAGGATCCGCGGCGCGCGTTGCTATGCTGTCGCTCGAATCACCCCACGAGCACCCCACGAGGTCTCATCGTGCATGAATTCACCGTGACAGGCCCGCTCGTCGGCGGGGCCCTCATCGGCCTCAGCGCATCCCTGCTCCTGCTGTTCAACGGGCGGGTCGCCGGCATCAGCGGCATCTTCGGCGGGCTCCTCTTTCGCGAGCCCGGCGAAACCGCCTGGCGCGCGGCGTTCGTCGCGGGCCTCCTCCTCGGCGGCCTCGCGCTCGCCGCCGCGCATCCCGGCGCCTTTCCGCCGGCGGGCGGCGGCTCGCTCGGCCTCGTGGTCGCCGCGGGGCTGCTCGTCGGCCTCGGCGCGCGGCTCGGCAACGGGTGTACGAGCGGCCATGGCGTCTGCGGCCTCAGCCGTCTCTCGGCCCGCTCGCTCGCCGCCACGATGACGTTCATGGCGACCGCGGCCATCACCGTTTACGTCAGCCATCATCTGCTCGGAGCGGCGCGATGAAGCAGAGCGCGCTCGCGCTCCTCACCGGCGCGCTGTTCGCCGTGGGGCTCGGCGTCTCCGGCATGACCCAGCCGTCCAGGGTCATCGGCTTCCTCGACATCGCCGGCGACTGGGACCCGAGCCTCGCGTTCGTGATGGTGGGCGCGATCTCGGTGCATTTCCTCGCCTACCGTGTCCTTCGCTGGCAGCAGCGCGCCGCCGCCCGCGCGCCGCGCTTCCCCCTCCTGGCCGATCGCGTGTCCCTCCCGACCCGCACCGGCGTCGACGCGCGCCTCCTCGGCGGTGCCGCGCTGTTCGGCGCCGGCTGGGGGCTGGCCGGTTACTGCCCCGGGCCGGCGCTCGTCTCGCTCGCGACCGGCTCCGGCGTC
Organism: Sorangium sp. So ce887; assembly: GCF_051521455.1. NCBI lineage: Bacteria > Pseudomonadati > Myxococcota > Polyangiales > Polyangiaceae > Sorangium > Sorangium sp. So ce887. The sequence continues at coordinate 2,938,305 of NZ_CP150354.1, forward strand.
GTCCTCGCCTTCGTCCTGGCGATGGCCGCCGGGATGGCGATCGAGCACCTCGCCACCGTCACGACGAATCGGCGTCATCCACGTGACGCCGGCCGGGCAGGGCGGTAAGCTCGATCGCATCGCGCCGCTCGCCAACAAGGACGTTGACGGCGTGGAGCGGGCCGACCCGCACGCGGTTCAGGTGCGCCTGCTCTGAGCGAGCCGGCCGCGCCCTCCACGGCGTGCTCCGCTCTTACCAGGCGGGGACGGCAGGTTGCGACGCTGCCCGTGGCGGCGCCAGATGGCGTCATGGAACGGCCGCGTTCGAGGAGTGGAATATTGAAAGTGCTCGATGATCTGTCCGGTTTATCGATGTTCGTGCGCATCGTCGAGGAAGGTTCGCTCAGCGCGGCCGGCAGGGCGCTCGGCCTGCCGAAGGCGACGATCAGCCGTAACCTCGCGCTGCTGGAGAAGCGGCTCGGCGCACCGCTGTTGATCCGCTCCACGCGCGCGCTCAGCCTGACGGATGCTGGAAGGCGCTTCTTCGACAGGGTAAGGCCCATTGTTCGGGACGCGCAGCAAGCGACCGCCGAGGTCAAGAGCCACAACGCGGCTCCCGCGGGGCTGCTGCGCATCGCCGCGTCCGTCGCCTATGGCCAGGCGGCGATCGCGCCCCGCCTGCTGGCGTTCATGGGGCGTTATCCTGCGGTTCGCATCGACCTGCATCTCCATGATCGGCGCGTCAACCTGGTCAGCGACGGCTACGACCTGGCCATCCGCATGGGCGCGATCGGAGACAGCGATCTGGTCAGCCACAAGCTGGCCGATATCCATATGGTCATCGTCGCTTCGCCCGGCTGGCTGGAGCAGCACGGCGCGCCCCGGAGACCCGGCGACCTCGCCCGGCATGTCGCCATCGTCACGCGGCCCGACATCGTCCGCTGGCAAGTCGGCGGGGAGACCGTTCGTGTCCCCTGGCGCATGAGCACCGGCAACATGATCGTCACGCGGGACGCCGCGAGGGCCGGGCTAGGGATCGCTCTCGTACCCGAGTTCCTCGCGTTGCGTGACCTGGAAGGCGGCTCGCTGGTTCGCCTGCTCCCCGACCTGGAGCTGCCGGTCATTCAAGCGACCGCCCTGTATACCCGGGGCGCCAATCGATCGGTGGCGCTGCGCGCCTTGATGGACGACCTCCTGGCCAGCCGACCCATCGAGGTCGACGCCGCGCCGTGACTAGCCGGATCGCCGGAACAGGTTCATCAGCCGCCGGAGCAGCCCGGGCTTCTTGGCCGGCGCCTCCGCCGCGGCCTCCTCCTTGTCGCGGCGCACCGAGCTGGGCGCGGCGTCGCGGGGCTTCGCTGCGCCGCCATCGCGGGATCTTGCTGCGCCGCTATTGCGGGGCTTCGCCGCGGCGGACGCCCTGAGCTCGTCGCGGGCGGCATCCGTGGCCTGGGCCGTCGTGCGCTCCGCCGCCTGGCTCGGCGCGGGGTTCGCTGCCTTCTTGCCGGCTCGCGCCTGCATCTTGGCTTTCATCGCCTCCTTGGCGGTGAGCGCCGGCTTCTTCTTCCGCGGGAACGCGGGGCTGGGAGGAGGCACCCACGCGGCCTCCCGGCGCGGCTCGGAGGGCGCCGCCGTTTCCGGTGCCGGCGGCGGAGCCGGGGCCGCCTTGTGGGGCGCGGCGTGCTGCGGCGGCCGGGCCGCATTGCGAGGAGCCTCGGGCTCCCCGCCGGCAGCGGCGCGCTTCGGCGCGGCGAGCGCATCCGTCCGCGCTGCGTCGCCCTGCGCAGGCTCCCCTGCGGCGGCCGCGCGGCGCTCTCGCGTGGCGGCGCCCGGCGCGGTTCGGGGTGCGGGCGCACGGGTCGGGGGAGCGCCGCCGGCGCGGTCGACGCCTGCCCGCCCGCGGTGGGGCGCCCCATCTCGCGGCGCCCTCGTCCTGTCCGCCGGGCCGCGCTCTACCGCGCCGCCGTCGCGAGGGCCGCGCTCTGCCGGCCCGCGCTCGCGTGGTCCACGCTCGTCCGATCCGCGTTCTCCTGGGCGTGCCGGGAGCCGCGGCGACGGCTCCTGCGCGGGCGCCGGCGTGCGCGGCCGGCGCATGTCGATGACCCGCGGAGGCCGCGTGCGAGCGGGCGCTGCGGTGGCTGGCGCTGCGGCAACGGGCGCTGTGTCCGCCACACCCGCTCCGGCTGCTGCGCCTGTCGTCGCGGGTGCCGCCGCGCCGTCGGGGGACGTCGCCGCGCTGCCCTCCGCCGCCCCTCCGGCGGTCTCGGTCGCCCTCTGGTCCGGCGCGCGTTCCTCGACGGGCTCCGCGTGTTCCGGCTGCCCCGCCCCGTTTTCCGCTGTGTTTTGCTCGGCCATGGGGCTCCTCCATAGCGTTGTCCGGCGCTCCGCGAAACCGGATCCCACCGCCTCCTCCGCCGTCGGCGTGGGCGCGCAGCGCTTCCTCCGCCTGGACCGGGGCGATCTGTGCGGGCCGCTGAGGGTGAATCGGGAAGGTGGAGGACGCGGCCGCGGTGGATGACGGGGCTGCAGCGCCGCGACGACGTCGCGGCAAGCCGGCCCGGCGGGCTCGCCCGGGCCGGCCGTCACGTTGCCCGGCTACTCGCCCAGGTAGGGGACGAGGTTGACGGTCTCGCGGTCGAGCTGGTGAATCCCGAAGCGGCCGGCGGCGAAGAGGACCTCCTCACCGCTGGTCACGAATTTCTCGGGCCAGCCCCAGGTCTGGAAGAACGCCTGCGCCTTCGGCGCCTCCGGCTGCTCCAGGGAGATCGCCAGCACGCCGCCGGGCACCTCGAAGAGCGCGCGCATGTCGGCGGTGTGGCGCAGCGACGCCCACGACGCGAGGCGGACCGTGGAGAGCTGGTTGAACTCGGGGGTCGTCGGGTTCTCGTTCTCCGGCGGCGGAGGCGGCGTCTCCCCCGCGGGCACCGGCGAGAGCGTCGTCAGCTTCTGGTTGGGATCCCAGCCGTTGTACCACCCGTAGCCCGGACGCCAGATCAGGCTGTGGCTCAAGACGGGCAGCCCGCGGCCGTCGATGGAGATCGCGTTGACCTGGCGGTTCGGGAACTGCTGGTACTCCTGGAGGTACGCGAGCCCCTGGTGCAGCTCGAGCCGGGCGATCGCCGTCTCGATGAACTGCTGGCCCCACACCTTGTCCCTCGCGTAGATCGAGTCGCCCTGGATCGCGAGGATCTCGCCGGGCACGTTGATCCCCGGGTCGAGCGCGGGCTGCGACGGGTTGGACAGGTTGAGGTGCGTGAGGAAGTACTGCGTGTGCGGGCGCGGGTCGTCCGGCGCGCCGACCGAGCGCTTGATGTTGAAGTAGAGCTCGCCGTTGTCGTTGAGGACGTTCACGGTCTCGCTGTTGTCCGGCAGCGTCAGGGCGGGCCGTACGGTCGGGCTGTCCGGGTCGGAGAGGTCGAGCACGTTGATCTCGATCTGAGCCCAGGTGCGGCGCGGGACGTACTCGTAGCAGTAGGTCGAGGTGATCCCCGGAATGTCGTTCCGGTCGACCTCGACCGGCGTGCAGGTCGTGTCGGCGCCGACGTGGTCCGTGCACTCGGCGAACCCGCCGTTGCAGTACTCGTCGCTGCCGATCCTGCGGCACATCCGCTCTCCGGCCATGTACGTGCAGCCCTCCTGCCCGAAGCAGGTCGCGTTCTGGATGGAGTTCGTCCGGCACGCCCAGCCGACCCCGAGATCCTCGGTGTGGCCGATGACGCGCAGGAACGCGAGCGCATCGCGCCCCGGGTGCACGGTCGGGAACGAGCTCGCCCCGCCGTAGTAGCCGCCGATCGAGGGGAGGTCGCTCGTATCGAGCGTGCCGGCCTGCCGCGGCGTGGTCGGATCGGACAGATCGATCACCTGGATATGGGCCACCTTGCCCACCCAGTTCTCGAAGGTGGTGGTCAGCGACACGAGCAGGTCGCCCACCTGGTAGAGCTGCGCGCCGAGCGGCAGATCGAAGGCGGCCACCGGGGCCACGAGCTGGGTGAGCCCGGTGCTCGGGACGACCTCGGCCTTCATCTTCCGGTTCTCCTGGGGAGTCCAGTAGAGGTCGTACGGCAGCTTGATGCGCACGCGGTGGTCGCCGAACGCGAAGACCTTCGTGTAGTCCGGGGCGAGCTCGAGCTGGCCGAGCTGGGTCGTGACGTCGAGGTCGTCCTGAGCGTAGAGGGTGAGCTGCTCGTCGGACACGTTCGCCGTGGCGATCTCCTCGGCGCGGAACGTGCGGCGCACGGGCGTCCCGTGCTCCATCAGGCCGCGGCGGGTCAGCGTGGTGTCCGAGAAGGTGAAGATCTGCACGCCGGAGAACGGCCGCCGGTAGTTGTCCACGATCCTTGTCGCGGAGAACGGGAGCAGCACGAGGCCGGTCTCGGCCTCTCCGGTCGGCGCCACCGCCTCCACCGCGTCGTCGAGCACGGTGAACGCCCGGTGGTCCCAGTCGGCCTCCGACCAGCTCCAGCCATCGGCGGCGCTGTCGACCTCGGCGCGCGCCACGAGGGGGTTCGCGTTGGTCAGGTTGGTGATGTCGTAGAGGCTGGCGGCGAGCCGGCGGCCGTTCGTGTCGTTCACGCCGATGCCGATCAGGCGGGTCGCGCCGAGGACGGGGCGGAAGAAGTTGTTCCACCCGGACACGATGAACTCGCTCTCCTCGACGACGTTCCCGCTCGGATCGATGGAGAAGGCGTGGAACGGATCCTCGCGCCGGTAGGTGACCGCGAACGCCCTGTCGTCCATGAAGATGGCCCCGAAGAGCGACTGCTGGGCGCCGAAGTCCTCGCTGTCGATCGGCGCGATGTTGTCGCGATCGGCCGCGTCGAACGTCTCCAGGTGGCTGGGCGTCCCGTCGGCCCACCTCGGACCCGAGAAGACGCGCAGCATGTCGTCGCGGAAGTCCATGTGGAACTGGGAGCGCACGTAGCCCGCCGTGTTGACGCTGCCGCGCAGGTCCATGGATCCGTCGGTGTTCGAGATATCGATGACCGAGATCTCGCTGATCTCCTCCGACCAGCTGAGACTGTTGCGCGCCACGAGGAGCACGTCCGCCTCGGCGTGGATGGCGGTCACGGCGTCGCCGAGCTCGATCCCGGGGCGCTCGACGAGCGCGTCGACGCCGACATCGAAGCTCCTGACCAGGGTCTTGTTGACCCACTGGAACTGGCCCGGGGTGATCTCCGCGAGCTCCGACCCGTTCGAGGCGATGTAGAGCGAGGTCGCGCTCGTGCCGCGCGCGAGGCGGCTCGTCATGATGGAGCCCGTGACCGGGTACTGCGACAGGAGCTTGGGCGCGGTGCGGTCGGCGATGTCGATGAACAGGACGGTGCCGCCGGCCCGCCGCTCGACGGTGAGGCCATCGGCCTTGAGCTGGTAGCCGGCCCAGTCGTTCAGGAGCACGACCGCGCGATCGCCGACGGCGTACATCTCGACCGGGGTGCCGGCGATCTGCAGCTGGCCGAGGAATTTCGGGCTCGACGGGTCCTGGATGTCGATGACCTGCAGGCCGCGGTAGGGGTTGAGGTTGAGGAGCTGCCCGCCGCCGAGGACGCGGTAGATGTCGCCTTCCTCGATCTCGCGGCCGGCCTCTTCTTCTTCCTCCTCCTCTTCTTCCTCTTCTTCTTCCTCCTCTTCCTCCTCGCCGAGGTTCCCCTCGGTGAAGGGGTCGTCGGCCGACGTGAACTCGCTGGGCCCCTCCGGGGTCTCTGGCTCCTCCTCCTCGGGCTCCTCCTCCTCGGGAGGTTGGGGCTCGGGCTCCTCCTCCTCGGGCGGTGGGTTCTCGTTCTCTTCTTCTTCCGGAGGGGTTTGCTCCTGGGGCTCGGGTTGCTTCTCGTCGCCCCCGCATCCCTGTCCTAACAGCAAGAGAAGCGCGGCCATCACGCTGGCCTGCGCCGATAGCACGCCTCTGAACAAAGCTCTCTTCGCCACTGCCTACTCCTCCTCAGCACCTCGCGCGAGGTGCTGAGCCTGCGCACATCGATGTGTCCTACACGGGTGACCCGCGGTCTGAACGTCCCGGTCGACGGACGACGACGCCTCGAGTTCCCGGCGAGTGGTCGAGGGCGCGTCCGGCACGGCGCAGCCCGCGATCGCCCTGGTCCTCGCGGCCTCGCGCTACCCTGGACCGTGAAGTTGCATCGCGCAGATTATCCACGTTCTGGAGGGCGCGCTCAACGCGGATTGCGGTGACAGGACGGAGGCGAACGCGGATCTTCGCGTGACGCAGGACGGCGTCGGGGCGGACGTCCGGCGGCTCTGGGCGGAGCGCAGCGCCGCGGTGCTCACACGGGAGCCGCGTGCCCACACCCAAGGCGGGGCGGCCCTGACTTGAGTCCGCGGCGCAGCGTCGATGGCCCGCGGGTCGACGCGACATCGCAGGGTCACCGCTTGTCTCTGGGAGAACGATCCCCTCGTCGCCCAACGAGGAGGCAGCCCCGGGCTCAACGAATCTGCCTCACACTTCCCTCGGCCCGCCGTGTTCCGTTGCGCTGGACAGCCAGCCCGCTGCAAGATGGCCGCGCGCACGACACCCCGCGCCCCCCGGCGTGACCGTGTCGAACCGTCCCCGACTTCACTCCCGAGCACCACGGCCAAAGCGATGACCAAAGAACCGAGATTCATCGAGAACCCCGTCCTCCGGGGCTTCCATCCCGATCCCTCCATCGTCCGGGTGGGCGAGGACTACTACCTTGCGACCTCCACCTTCGAGTGGTTCCCGGGCGTGCGGCTCCACCACAGCCGCGATCTCCGCCACTGGAACCCCATCGGCTATGCCCTGGACCGCCGCTCCCAGCTCGACCTGCTCGGCAACCCTCGCTCTGGGGGTATCTGGGCGCCTTGCCTCTCCCACGCAGGCGGCGTGTTCTATCTCGTCTACACCGACGTCAAGTCCTGGGGCCACGGCTTCGTGGACGCGCACAACTACTACGTCACCGCGAGCCGCATCGAGGGGCCGTGGTCCGAGCCCGTCGCGCTGAACCGCGGCGGCTTCGACCCGTCGATGTTCCACGACGAGGACGGCCGCGCGTGGCTCACGAACATGGTGTGGGACCATCGCCCCGGCAACAACCAGTTCCCCGGCATCGTGCTGCAGGAGCTCGATCTGCAGCAGCGCCGGCTCGTCGGCGAGCCCCGCTGGATCTTCACCGGCAGCGGCCGCGGCCTCACCGAGGGGCCGCACCTCTACCGGCGCGGGGGCCACTACTACCTCCTCGTCGCCGAGGGCGGCACAAGCTACGAGCACGCCGCGGTCATGGCGCGCTCCCGCCGCATCGAGGGGCCGTACGAAATCGACCCGAGCGCCCCGCTCCTGACCTCTCATCACGACCCGGGCCTCGAGCTGCAGAAGGCCGGCCACGCTTCCCTCGTCGAGACCACGACGGGCGAGTGGTACCTCGCCCACCTGTGCGGGCGGCCGCTCCCCGGCGAGCGCCGCTGCATCCTCGGCCGCGAGACGGCGCTGCAGCGGGTGCGCTGGACCGAAGACGGATGGCTCACGCTCGACGCGGAGCGCCCGGCCGCGCCCGCCGTCCGCGTGCCGGCGCCCCGGCTGCCGGACCACCCCTTCGAGGAGGCCCCGGCGCGCGACCACTTCGACCGGGGAGCGCTGGGGGTCGCGTACCAGGCGCTGCGCGACGTGCCCGACGAGAGCTGGGTGTCGCTGCGCGAGCGCCCCGGCCACCTGCGCGTCCGCGGCCGCGAGTCGCCGCAGTCGCTGCACCGGCAGAGCGTCGTCGGCCGCCGCATCCAGTCGCTCCGCTGCCGCGTCGAGACCTGCCTCGAGTTCGAGCCGGCCTCGTTCCAGCAGATGGCGGGGCTCATGGCCCTGTACGACGACGAGAACTTCTTCTACGCGCTGCTCAGCCACGACGAGAGCGCCGGGCGCTCGATCGCGCTCCTCGGCAGCGAGCACGGAAAGCTGACCTGGCTCGCGCGCCCGGTCGCCTTCTCCGCCCCTCGCCTCCACCTCCGCTTCGAGCTCTCCGGCAAAAAGCTGCAGTTCTCGTCCTCGGAGGACGGCGAGCGCTTCGACGCGCTCGGGCCGGTGCTGGACGCGTCGCTCCTGTCCGACGAGCGCACCTCGCTCGGCATGGGCTTCACCGGCGCCTTCGCGGCGCTGTGCGCCCATGATCTCACGGGAAAGAGCCTCCCCGCCGATTTCGATTACCTCGATTACGCCGAGCTCCCGCGGGAGCCCTGAGCGCGGCCGGTGTCCTGAGCGGAGCGGACCCCGCGGATCTCGCTCCCCGATCCCGGCCGAGCGCTCCGGCCGTCTCCCGTCAGGCCGCCGCCTCGCCCCCGACCGACGCCGCCATCGGCAGCGCCACGAAGAACGTCGCCCCCTTCGAGAGCACGCTCTCCACCCAGATGCGCCCCCCGTGCCCCTCGACGATGCGCTGCGCGATGGCGAGCCCGAGCCCCGTCGAGCGCTCTCCGCCGGTGCTGACCGTCCTGGCCCGGCCGAACGGGCGGAACAGCTTGCCGATGTCCTCCGGCGCGATCCCGGGCCCCTCGTCCTGGACCGACAGGATCACCTCGGTCGCGGCCCCGTTCGGCCCCGCGGCGGCCGAAGCGCCCTCGACCCGGACCCGGATGGCCTTGCCCTGAGGGGAGTAGTGAATGGCGTTGCTGATCAGGTTGTTGAGCACCTGCTCCAGCTTGTGGACGTCCACCTCGACCCGCGGGACCTTCTCGTCGCTCTCGACGACGAGCCTCATGTTCTTCTGCCCCGCCAGCACCATGTTGAGCGCCACGTTCGCCTCGACGAGCTGGACGATATCCGTGCTCTTCCGGTCGAGGTTCAGCTTGCCTAGCTCGATCATCGACACGTCGAGCAGATCGTTGATGAGCGAGAGCATGAACTTGCTCGAGCTCCTGATCATCTCGATGATCTCGACCCCGCCCTCCCGGAGCAGGGACGACGGCTCCCCGCGGCGGTGGGTCATCAGCATGAAGTCGCTGTAACCCAGGATGACGCCGAGCGGGTTCCTGAGGTCGTGGGCCGCCATGCCGACGAAGCGGTTCTTCTCCTCGTTCAGCCGGACGAGCTCCGCGTTCTTGGCCGCGAGCTCCTCGTGCATCTGGAGGAGCTGCCGGTTGCTCTCCTCCAGCGTGTCGGCGTACTGCTTGAGCTTGAGCTGGCTCCGCTTGTGCTCGATGGCGTAGCGGATCGTGCGCTCGAGGATCTGCGCGTCGAACTTCCCCTTCATGAGGTAATCCGCCGCGCCCGCGCTCATCGCGGCCATGTCGATCGCCTCGTCGCCGACCCCCGTCAGCATGATGATGGGGATCGCGCAGCCGAGGTGGTTCGCCTCGTGCACGACCTCGAGGCCGGTGCGGGCGTCGAGCCGGAAATCGAGGAGGCAGACGTCGTAGCCGCCTGCGAGCAGCGCCTCGAGCGCCTCGTCCGAGGTGCTCACCCACGTCACGTCGTAGCGGGTCCGGGAGACCTCGCGGAGGAGCCTGCGCGTGACGAGATGATCGACCTCGTCGTCATCCACCAGAAGGATCTTGATCTCGCTGTCGTTCATCCGGAGCCTCGACGCCGCCGACCCCGCGGGCCATCGGCGATCTCGCGCCGACAGGCGCCGCGCCACGGCGCCCGCGCTGGCGCCGTGGTCATGGTCCTCGTTCTGAACCTCATTGCCGGCGCTTCTGCTCGTCGGCGACGCCCACGAGCGCGCGCGCCAGGGTGATGAGCTGCCCGGCGTCGAACGGCTTGACCAGGAACGCCGAGGCGCCGAGGCGCGACAGGCACTGCCAGTCGGCCGCGCCCCCCGTCCCGGTCGCCACGACGATCGGGAAGTCCCCCCGCGGGAGCTTTCGCACCGCCGCCGTGAGCGAGATGCCGTCCAGGCCGGGCATGTCCAGATCGAACACGCCGAGCGACGGGGGGTTCGCCTCGATCGCGGCGAGCGCCGTCGTGCCGTCGGGCGCGGTCTCGATGACGGCGCCGGGCAGCGCCTGCGCGAGGACGCTGACGAGGAAGCTGCGGAACGACGGGCTGTCGTCGGCCACGACGACGCGCGTCGCGTGGGTGTACGCCGGCATGGCGCCGCGGGCGTCGAGGAGCGCCTCGCGCAGCGCCTCCGCGCTCGCCGTGCGCTCTTCAGGCTCCTTGGCCAGCGCCCCGAGCACCGGCGCGTCGAACGACGCGGGGATGTCGAGGCAGAGCTCGCTCGGCGGGATCGGCGGCTGATACGCGTGCTGCATCACCAGATCGACGGTGCTCGTGCTCTGGAAAGGCAGGCGGCCGGCGAGCAGGTAGTAAGCGACCACCCCGAGCGCGTAGACGTCGATCCGCGGCAGCAGCGCGGGGTCGAGGTGCCGGCCCAGCGCCACCTCGGGCGCCAGGTACGCCGGGGTGCCGGAGAAGGCGAGCTCGATCCGATCGCCGCGCGGGATGCGCTTCGCGAGGCCGAGATCGGCGACCACCACGCGCAGGGCCTGGCCGACGAGGATATTGCTCGGCTTGATGTCGCGGTGGGCGATGCCCGAGGCGTGGATCGCCGAGACGCCGAGGCAGACCTGGTCGAGCAGGCTCAGCGCCTCGTCGAGGACGAGCCGGCCGCCCTTGCTGTGGACGTAGGTGTCGAGTGTGACCCCGGGCACGTACTGCATCACGAAATACGGGGCGTTGGCGTACTCCCCGAACGCATAGATCTCGACGACGTTCGGGTGGTGGACGCGCGCCATCGCCCGCGCCTCCGCGAGCAGCCGGGCCTGCATCTGCGCGTTGTCGAGCTGCTCCGGCCGGAGCAGCTTGATGGCGACGTCCCGCTGGAGCTGCTCGTCGCGCGCCAGGAGGATGACCCCCATCGCCCCCTCGCCGAGGCGGCCGCGAATGCGATAGACGCCTCCAAGTAAAGCGCCATCGGGCGGCACCTGAACGTGGCCTCCGCCCTCGTGCATGCTCGAGCGCGTGGCGGCCAGCGCCAGGTCCTCGTCGCTGAGCGTCGAGCTGTCGACGGGCGGCTCGACGGGCGGCTCGACCCGCACGGGAGACCGGTCGCGCACGACGGTATCGACGCCCGGCAGCGTATCCGCGACGTCGGGCACGAGCGGCGCCGGGGGATCGCCGCCGTTCTCGCTTCCGGCACTGAAGCCAGGCGGGCCGTCCGCCGCGTCTGTCATAGAGCGCATGATACGTGCCCTGCTCATGCCTATCAACGAAGAGCGACACGTGCTGCAGCTGCGAAGCGGCGTGCACGCGACTGCCGGTGGACGTGTCGCAGGCGCGTCATGACGGCCGCGATCGCTGTGCACGCGTCCGCGCGGCGTCAAGCACGATGTCGAGGGTGTGTCGTAATGCCACGCTGCTCAGCGCGGCTGGCCCCTCGCGCGGAGCGGCGCGCGCCAGCACGGCTAGGCGCCCCGCATGAGGAGCGGCTCCAGCCGGGGCAGCCTCGGCAGTAGCTGCTTGCGGATGCGGACTGCGCGGAGCACCTGGAAAGGGTCCTGGAGGAGCGTGCGGGGGGGCCTGCAGTGCATCCGCGCGAGCAGCGCCCCGAGCGGGTGCTTGAGCTGCTGCTGCGTCGCCACCATGGTGCAGAGCAGATCGGCGCCCGCCGTGATCAGCGGCCCGGCGCCGTAGCGCGGCTGGCCGAGCCCGAGGACGTAAAGGTTCTTGTGGCTCGGCGGGACGATCCCGTCGATGAGCTGGGGCAGGCCGTCCTTCCAGGCGATCACGCCGTCCGCGAGGAAGGGGAAGCTCACGCGATAGCCGGTGGCCGCGACGATGAGGTCGAATCGCTCGCGCGCCCCGTCGACGAACTCCACGGTGTCGCCGTCGAGGCGCCGGACGTCGGGGTGGGGCGTGATCCTGCCGTGCCGGAGGTGATAGAGCAGCTCCGAGTTGAGGGTCGGGTGCCGCTCGAACGGCTCGTGATCGGGGTGGGGGAGCCCGTAGCGCTCGTAGCGGCCGACGGTGAGCCGGACCAGGCTCTTGACGAAACGTCGCTGGAACCAGGGTGGCATCCAGGGTTTGAGCAGCTCGACGGTGGGGACGCCGAGCATCATCTTCGGCAAGAACCAGTAGCCCCGGCGCAGGCTGATGTGCGAGGAGGCGCCGAACCGCGACGCCTCGACCGCGATGTCGCACGCGGAGTTGCCGCCGCCGAGCACGAGCACCCGCTTGCCGGCGAGCTCCTCCGGGCGCCTGTAGTGCTTGGCGTGGATGAGCTGGCCGCTGAAGGTGCCCGGGAGGTCGGGCATGCGCGGGTCCCAGTGGTGGCCATTGCAGACGACGGCGCCGCCGTAGATGCGCGTCTCGCCGCCCGACGGGCCGCTCAGGGTCACCTCCCAGCGGCCGTCGCCCCGCGGGGCGACGCGGGTGACCCGCGTGCGGAAGGCGATGTGCTCCCGGAGCCCGAAATGCTCGGCATAGCCGCGCAGGTAGTCGAGCATCTGCGCGGCGCTCGGGAAATCGGGGTAGTCCGCGGGCATCGGGAAGTCGGGGTACTCGGTGGTCCTCCTCGACGAGATGATGTGCACCGTCTCGTAGACGCCGTGGTACCAGTTGCCGCCCACGTCGTCGTCCGCCTCGAAGACGTCGAACGGGATGCCGCTCCGCTTGAAGGCCCGAGCGACGCCGAGCCCGCAGAACCCTGCGCCGATGATCGCGTGCTTGTGCTCGTAACCGCTCATGGCGTCCGTCCGGCGCTCAGGAGAAGCCGATCCCGGCGAGGTAGGCCCTCGCGAGGTGGAGGTTGTCGTTCTGGGAAGGGTGGAAGTCGCGGCGCAGGTACTCGCGGATGCCGCGGAGGAACACGCCTTTCAGGACGGACCTGTGCCTCGTGAGCGGGAGTCGCTCTGTCGACGATCCGCACGACCCGCACGATCCGCGGTCGCCGCGGTCGCCGCGGCGGGGGAGCTCCTGGGCGAGCAGCACGAGCAGGGCGGCGAGCCAGAACATCGAGAGCGTGACGGTGGCGAGCGCGAAGCCCACGATGCGCAGGGCGTAGCTCGGGTTGACCAGCTTCAGCACGTCGAAGGCGACGGTCTTGTGCTCGATCTCCTCGGCGGCGTGCCAGAGCAGGAGCGCCCTGGCGGTCGGGTGGGCGAGGTCGAGCGTCCCTGCCTGGAGCGCGTCCTCCGCCATGATGGCTGTGTAGTGCTCGAGGGCCGCGGTGACCGAGAGCCGCAGCGCGGGCGAGCAGACGCGCTCGATGCCGTCGTAGGCGACCCGCTCGTAGGCGCGGAGGAACCGGTCGATCTCGTAGCCCTGCCCGCGGAGCAGGTCGAAGAACCGCTCGTGCGCCTTGGCGTGGTGGCCCTCCTGCCCGAAGAACGCCCTCACCTGGGCGCGCAGCGCCGGGTCCTCGACGCGGTCGGCGTAGCGCGCGACGCTGCGGATGAAGAAGCGCTCGCCGGCCGGGAACAGCAGGTTGATGGCGTTGGCGACGTGGGTCGGCAGCGCCTGGCCCCCGAGCCAGTGCCGGGTGAGGCCCTGCTCGAACGCCACGGGCGGCTTGCGCGGCGTGAGGGACGACGGGTCGGTGATCATCGAGCTCTCCTTCCTCCGCATTCCTCTCCTCCCGAGGTGCCCTCCAGCGCCCGTCGAGGCGCCGGCGGAGCCCGTGCCGGGCGCGCCGCACCGCAGCGCAGCTCAGGGTACGGGCGCCGGTCCGTGTTGATATCAGCTATTGAACGGGAGTCAATAGCGTCGCGGGCGACGCACGTCGCCGGGCGAGGGGGCCGGGCGGGCGGGATCAGGGGTTGCAGCGACGGCCGCTGCGGCAGCTCGCGATGGCGAGTCCACCGCGGGGCGCTCTCCAGCACAGTGGGCGGCTGGCTCACGCTGCTCGGGGCATGCCGAAGAAGCGATGGCCTTGATGCGTGTCGCCGGCCTCGATTGTTTCAGCCGTCCAGCAGCGATCGCTCTCGTCATCCATGGCGACTCCGCTGCAAGAGATCCTGACCGTGGCTCCGAGCTACCCGCTCAGTCGCATCCTCGCCCTGAGTCCCAAGCACTGGGTCGCGACGCGCCAACGCCTCATCGCCGAGGGGCGGCTCAAGTACCTGGACCTGGCTCGGTCTGTGAGGGCCCCGGAGTAGTCGGCCGGGGCTGCTCGACAGGAACCTCCTGTCACCTGAGGTGAGCGCGGCGATTCGCCCTCGACGTCCTCGAATCGTTTTGCTTCGCCTTGTCCCCCGCCGAGCATAGCGACTGGCGAGCCAGCACGGCGGCAGGGTCGTCACGATCACGTCGGTCGTGGTCTTGCAGGCAGAGCCAGGCCGCATGCCTGCCGTCGGACCTGCCTGTCGGCGGAAGGCGGTCGCCGAGGAGTAACCGTCCGGCGATGACAGGCTTTTCTGAAGGCCGACGTGAATCGGAATGGCTATACTTAAATGGCCATGAGGACGCTCTCGGCTGAGTCCGCCTGTGCTGGCGCGCCAGGAGGGAGGAATGGCTGTACATACAGCATAGGAAATGAGTGTTGATGGCTAACGGCTAGCGGATCGATATTGAAGAGAGCTCGACGGAGTCATCGGGCTCCCGCGCTGAGTGAACGGAAGGGTGGCCTGAGCCCTATCGGTCACTCTGGGGGCCATGGAGAACAAGGTGACGATGAATATTCTCGTTGCGGAAGATGACGACGACCTACGCGAGCTCGTGGCAATGATGCTCTCGGTCGAGGGATTCCATGTGCAGACGGCGCGGCACGGACAAGAGGCTCTGGAGAGGATAGGTGAACACATGCCCGACCTCATCCTGCTCGACATGAAGATGCCGGTCATGGACGGCCGGACCTTCGCGCGGGAGTTTCAGATCCGATACGGCCGGTCGGTGCCCATCATGGTCCTGACCGCGGCCGAGCACGCCGCCCTTCGAGCCGAGGAGATCGGCGCCGCAGGGTGGATCGCGAAGCCCTTTCACTGCGACCAGCTGGTCAGGATGGTACGGTCGCACCTTCGCATGTAAGGGGCAGGCGGACGTGGAAAGTGCTGCCACGGCCTTCCTCACTTTCGAACCACATCTCGCCTCCGTGGCGCACCACGATCGCGCGCGACAGGTACAGCCCCGTCCCCATCCCTCCGTAATCGTGGGGCGTATCGGTGTGGGCGCGATGGAAGCGCTCGAAGATCCGCGCCCGCTTCTCCACGGGGATCCCCACCCCCTGATCGCGCACGGACACCAGGGCGTCGAGCGCGTCCGCCATCCGCACGTCCAGCTCCACCTCGCCGCCATCCGGTGAGTACCGCAGGGCGTTGTCGAGCAGGTGCGCCACGACCCGCTCCAAGAGCTCGCGGTCCCCTTGGAGCACCACGGGCTCGGCGCACGTGACCCGGATGCGGCGCGACCGCGCCCCCTGCTCCTGGCGCGCCGCCATGCGGTCGACCAGCTCCCCGAGATCCACGCGCTCGAGCACCAGATTCAGCCGGCCGAGCTGGACTTGCGAAAGGAACAGCAGATCGGCCACGATCCGCTCGATTCGGTCGGCGCCCCGCAAGAGCCCGTCCAGGATCCGGCGCTGACTCGGCGGCAGCTCCGTCGCCGTGCGCAAGAGCATCTCGGCATAGCCCATGATCACCGTCACGGGCGTCTTGAGCTCGTGCGCGGCCACGCGGAGAAACTGGTCCTTGAGCCGGTCGAGCTCCACGAGCTCGGTGACGTCCCGCACGACCGCCACCGCGCCCACCACCTGCCCCCCCGCATCGCGCATGGGCGACGCGCTCGTGTGCACGTAGCGGGTCCGCTCCGCGCCGGGGAGCGAGATCGTCCCCTCATCCAGGGCCACCGTCTCGCCGCCGAGCGCGCGCACGAGCGGCATTTGCTCCGCTTCGTAGGGCGTCCCGTTCGGGCGGTCGAAGCCGAGCCGCCGCGCCAGCTCCACGATGGGCCCGCGCGCCTCGTCCGGGCTCGCGAGCCCTGCGAGGCGCGCCGCCGCATGGTTGGCCAGGGTGACGCGCCCGGTCCGGTCGACGACGAGGACGCTGTCGACCATGTTGTCGAGCACCGCTTTGATCTCCATCTGGCTCCGTTCGAGGTCGGCGTAGAGCATGGCATTGTCGAGCGAGATGGCCGTCTGGGCGCCGAGCAGCTCGAGCACCCGGATCGTGCCGGCCGTGAACGCCCCCGTCGCGACGTTGTTTTCCACGTATACAAGGCCGCTCAGGCGCGCCTGCCGTACGATGGGGAGGCACAGCAGCGAGTGCGGCCGTCTCCGGGTGAGGTGCTCGTCCGAAGCGAACCGCGTCGCCACGGCGGCCTCGTCCAGGATGACGGGCTCACGCGTCCGCGCGACGTAGTGGAGGATCGACATCGGGAACGCCGCCGCCGAGGCCGGGACGCCCTTGTGGCTCGCGACGCGGATCTCCGTCCCGTCGGTCGTGGCCTCGGCGTAGACGGCGAGCTCGCCGTCGCGGACCAGGATCAGCGCCCCTCTCTGCCCGCCCGCCTGCTGGAGCACGATCTGCAGCAGCGTCTCGCTGAGCTTCGGCAAGAGGATCTCGGACGAGATGCTCTGCAAGGCTTTGACCACCGAGAACAGGTCGAGCTGCTCGGGCGCGGCCACGAACGTGGCGGTGAGCGCGACCGATGGTCGCTCGACGAGCTCGGGGTAGCATCGGTCGAGGCTCTGGACTTTGCCGTCGGCGCCCCAGCGGACGTAGCAGGAGCGGGCCTCGCGCAAGTAGGTATCGGCGAAGCGCACGAACCCTCGCGCCCGGTAAAACCGAGATGCGAGCTCGTAGGCAAGCGCTTCAACGTGGACCAAGCCGCTGTCGCGCGCCGAGTGGACGGCCTCTTCATAGAAGCGCATGGCGTCGAGGTCCCGGCCCTCGGTGCGGGCGATCTCGGCTGATACCAGGGCGTAGCGGGCCCGGAAGTTCTCGGGGCAGTTGTCGGCCCAGAGCTCCAGCTTCTGCAATTGCTTCTCGAGCGTCTGCGCGAACTGCCGCTGCTGCTCGGCAGGGGCCTGCGCATAGAGCGCCGTCAGCGTGAGCGCGTGGTAGAAGTGATGCGTCGCCTCGATCGCCATAGACGCCACCTGGCGCAGCATCGACGTGGCGCTGGTCGCGGACTCCAGCGCTTCGGCATATCGTTCATGGGTAAATGTCGCGATCTGCTTCATGATATGGTAGTATGTAATTCCAAGGCCGAAGCCCGCCTTCTTGAGGGCCGCGACACAGCTCTCCTCGTCGAAGGTGCCGTCGCTGAAGCTCGTGGGCGCCTGCGTCGCTCCCTTCAGGCTCGCTGCAAACTGCTCTTCGAGCCGGAGGATATGGTACACCACGTCATTGTGGGTATGCCGGGCGAACGCGATGTGCTTCCGCGCGACATCGATGACATGAACGAGCGGCTCTCCGCTCTCCAGGACAAGCCATGTCATGTTGTAGGTCAAGTAGCCGGCAAAGACGAGATCTCCGATGTCGAGGCAAGCGAGAAAGGCCTGCTCCATGAGCGGGAGGCTGGCTGCGAAGCGCCCGCACCAGACCTTGATGACGCTTGCATACTGGAAGAGCAGCTTCCCTTTCAGTGTTGCCGTGGCACTCTTGAATTTTTCATTCAACCTGAGCGCCATCTCGGAGAACTGAAGCGCGCGCGGGATGTCGCGGTAGATCGAGACCAGCACCATGCCGTAATTACTATAGATGAAAGAGGACTCTTCGGCGTGCCCGCACTCTAGGGACACGTTCACCCCCTTGGCGGTGAGCAGGACCCAGAGCGCTGGTCGCGAGGTGTATACGATGGGGCACGATTCGGCGATCAGGCCGATGAGCGCCCGCACGCTCTCGTCGGTGGCTACAGGCGCATCGACGAGGTCGGCGATGGGGCGCCCGCGCAGGTTGATCGAGACCTGCCGGATCTCGGCCTCCGCGGCCACCTCGATCTCCTCGTCGGACTCCGGGAGCATCACCCGGTAGAGCTGCAGGGCCTGGATCATGACCGCCGCGGCATCGCGGTGCCGTCCGGCGATCTGGTAGAGCCGCAGGCGCAATCGGTACGCCCTGGATCGGTCGGGCTTGGAGCGGGCGTTCTGGAGAATCAGGTCGAACAGCTCGTCGGCCCGCTGGAAGCGGCCGACGAGGTACTCGCATTCGGCGAGCTCCAGGTGGAGCGTGAATGCATCCTCGTACCGTGCGGTCCAGGCGTCCGGTGGCAGCAGGGAGGTCGCCTGGGCCAGGTAGCTGCGAGCCGACGCGTAGGCCACCGAGGCCTTTGCCTTGGTCCCCGCCAGGAAGTTGAGCCGGCAGAGCGCCTCCTTCTCGCGCGGGTCGGTGAGGAGGTGGGCACCGTGATTGAGCTGGTTTGCGACATCGAAGACCCGCTCTGCGATCCCCTGCTCTGGCAACCGAGACAAAAGGAGCCGGCCGAGCTGAAGATGCATCTCGGCGCGCAGCTCCGCCGGGATGAGCGAATAGGCCGCTTCCTGGATGCGATCGTGGAGGAACTTGTATGTGCTGTCCACGCGGATGACGAGGCCCGCGCGGACGGCCTCCCAGAGGTCCGCGTGTACGTCGTGCTCCACGCTGCCGCGAACCATCGCCAGGAGGGCGACCTCGGCGGTATTTCCCAGACAGGCGAGCTGCTTCAGCGCTTCCTGGGTCTTCGCGGGCAGCCGCCTGAGCTTGCCGACCATCAGGTCGACCACGTTGTCGGTGTAGCTCTTTTCGCGGATCTTCGCGACGTCCCACCGAAAGGCTTCCGTGCGCTCGTCGAACTCGATCAGGCGCTCATCATGGAGCGAAAGGAGGAACTGAATGGCGAAGAAGGGGTTGCCGGCCGTCTTCTCGTAGACGAGATCGGAGAGCGGTGCGGCGTCTTCGAGGCGGCAGCGAAGCGCCTCGCCGACGAATGCGGCGAGGTGCTCCTGCCGTATCGGACCGAGCACGATGTTCGAGACGCGCGCGCCGTCTTTCCGCACCTCGTCCAACGTCAGCAGGAGCGGGTGGGTGGGGGACACCTCGTTGTCGCGGTAGGCGCCGATGATGAGGAGATAGCGCATCTCAGGGTGGGCCAAGAGGTCCTTGAGCAGCCCGAGGCTGGCCGCATCGACCCACTGGAGATCGTCGAGAAAGAGCGCGAGGGGGTGCTCCTTCTGGGCGAACACCCCGATGAAGTGCCGGAACACCATGCGGAAGCGGTTCTGCGCCTCGGTCGGCCGCAGCTCGGGGACCGGCGGTTGCCGTCCGATGACCAGCTCGACCTGCGGAATCACCTCCACGATGAGCTGGGCGTTGACCCCGAGGACGTCGAGCAGCTGCCGTCTCCAGGCCGCGATCCGCTCCTCGCTCTCGGCGAGGAGCTCTATCACGAGCTCCTGGAAGGCCTGGACGAGCGTGGCGTAGGGGATGTCGCGCTTGTATTGATCGAACTTGCCCAAAAGGAAGAAGGCCCGCTCCCGGATGACTGGCTTATGCAGCTCATGGACGAGCGCGCTCTTGCCGATCCCGGAGTATCCGGAGACGAGCAGGAGCTCCGGCGTCCCCGTGGCGACCACGCGGCCGAAGGCCTGGAGCAAGAGGGCGACCTCCGCCTCTCTGCCATAGAGCTTCTGCGGGATCTGGAGCCGGCCTGTCGTGTCTCGCTCGCCCAGCGCAAACGGCTCCACCCGCCCGCTCGCGCTCCACTCTGCGAGGTACCTCTCCAGGTCGCGCTGGAGGCCGCGAGCGCTCTGGTAGCGATCCTCGGGCATCTTGGAGAGGAGCTTCAGGATGATGCGCGAGATCGTCTCGGGCACCTCGGGGACGAGCTCCGACGGCGACGTGGGAACGCGGGCCACGTGGCAATGGACCCATTCGACCGGATCGCGCGCCTCGAAGGGGAGCCTGCCGGCGAGCATTTGATAGAACGTCACGCCGAGCGAGTAGAGATCGGTGCGGTTGTCGATGGCCCGGCTCGTCCGCCCTGTCTGCTCCGGCGATAGGTAGGGCAAGGAGCCCTCGATGAGCCGGGGGGGCTGCGCGCGCTGCTGCTCGCGGGGGAGGCGGGACGCGACCCCGAAGCCGGCGATCCTGACCTCGCCGGAGGCGGGGTTGACGAGGATGTTGTCGGGTTTCAGGTCCTTGTGGATGATGTCCTGCTGGTGAACGTCCGCGACCGCCGCCGCGATGCGGATCGCGAGGGGGAGGAAGCGCTCGATCCCCATGGGCGTCCCGAGCAGGCGATCGAGGGACTTGCCGCCGAAGTCCTCCAGGATGAGGGCCGGCATGCCGTGGTACATCTCGAGGGCGAGCGGCTTGATGACGGCCCGGGAGTCGAGCAGCTGTCCGATCTCATACTCGTGCTTCAGCCGCTCGCGGTCCTTCGGGCGGCTGCGCCGCGGATCGAGCACCTTGAGGATTACCGGGCAGCGATCGGCGCTCCTGACCGCACGATAGACGACGGCTGTGCCATCGAGGGAGAGAGGCATGGTGATCGTGTACCGGGAGGCGAGGGGCATGGAGAGGGTTCCTGATGCGCGACACGCTCGGCGAGGACGATGAGGCCGCGTGCGCGGTGCTCCACAGGGCTCGGGCATCGTCGGCCGGGCCGCCGAGCCGGAGCGCAAGCGTGGTTGAGCTCTCACGCGGGCTCGAATCCCTGCCGACCGGGCTCGGCGCCATGTGCCGGCAGGATGGGTCCTGTGAAGACCTCGCGGACCGTGATGCTACGCTCTGTCGACATGAGCGCAAATCTTGTGCCTCACGTCGCATGCGTCATGGGCCTGCGTTCTATAAAGGAAACTCAGCGCAAGTAGTTCCGCCCGCCAGAAGTCCGGCCAGAGATCCGGAGAGAGATTTCAACGCAAAGGCGCAAAGGCGCAAAGGCGCAAAAAAAAGAACACTTTCATGCATTTCTGCGTCTTTGCGATCCTGGCGTCTTTGCGTTGAACTCTCTCTCCTCTCGCGAGGCAGATTCCTGGCGGGACTGTTCCGCGGCGCCGAACCGTCGCGATCCGTCGGATGCCCCGGGATCTTGGGAGAGCGTGACGACGGATCGCCCCCCTAGATGGGATGAGGCAGCCCACGGGGCGCCTGGACCCATGATGCCAACTGCACCGACCCGAGCCTCTACTCGACGCGTTCGCGCGGCGGGGCCTGCGAAGACAGCCCGCAGCACCGCGGAGGTCGGCCCATCGGCAGCCGAGGGTGCTGGAGTGCTCGGAGGCGTCACGGGTTCGCGAGCGGAGCTCGCCGGCACCGCCGCCCTTGACTCCCCCTGCGCGCTCCAGCCGGATACAGCTGCGGGCGATGGGCGGACGGAGGCCTCCGGCGGGGGCTCCAGGCTCCGGAGAGGAGCGCGCAAGAAAGAGCCGCTCGGAGCAGCAAGCAACATGGCTGACCTCTCGCCTGCAGGGTTGCCTGCGGGCCCCCCCACGCGTTCGAAGACGCAGAAGACGGGGGCCCAGGAGAGGTCAGCCATGCGAAGTGTAGCGCTAGGTGGCAGCGCTGGAGATGCTCACCCCTCAGATCGCGCTGGTCGATGCCGCGCTCGAGCAGCTGTGAACCCACGAGCCGGTGATCGCGCGGCTGACCACGGCCCCCGGCGTGGGGCTGGTCATCGCCGCCGCGTTCGTCTCGGTGGTGGACGAAGCCAAGCGCTTTCACCACGCCTACCAGCTCGCCTCCTACCTGGGCCTCGTTCCGTTGGAGGACACCACCGGCGGGCGCGACAAGCGGCGGCTGGGCTCGATCACCAAGCAAGGCAACGCCTATCTGCGCGCGCTGCTGACGCAGGCTGCGCACACGATCCTGCGGCACAAGAGCAGCGGCGACCCGCTCGGTCGATGGGCAAAGGCCATCGCCGAGCGCCGGGGTCACCACATCGCGGTCGTGGCGCTGGCGCGGCGGCTGTCGGGGGTGCTGTGGGCCATGTGGCGCGACGGCACAGTCTACGATGCGCAGATCGCAGCGACCGCTTCGGCCAAGGGCCTGCGGCTGCAGGCCCAATCGGTCGAGCAGCAGGCGCAAAGCATGAAGGAGGCCGCGGTCAAGGCGCGCCGCCGGCAGCGCTCGATCGACAAGGGACTCGGCGCCGCTGCAGCAACGGCTCGGTCGAGGCCGGTCTCGACCTCAAGGAGGGCCTCAATGCACTGACTTTCCCCCTACGGGAATGTGCGCCACGAGCGCGTCACGCTGGGAGCGTGAAAGAGGGCCACGTGGATGAGCGCGGAAGCATCGAGGGTGCTCGGCCTGTGGGTCGAACATGCCGTCCCTTAGAATGCGCCTCCACGGTCCCGTTTCGGACCCCAGTGTGCATCCAGGCCACCAGGGCGACCGCCGGCCTGTGAATGCGGATCGTCGATCGAGCCACAGCTCGCTCCTGCGGACGCGAAGAGGCGCTCAAGCACAAGCGGAACGACGCCCGACCAGGGCGAAGGGAGATGTCCAGGCCGAAACGAGCTGCACTGACGACGCCGAGCACCGCCGCTGCCGAGCCGAAGCCGGCCAGCCGCGCAAAGAGAGCGCTCAAGCCCTTGACCTCAGGGCTGCCTCATCGTCGATGCATGGATAAGCTGCTGATACAGCGTCACTTTTCCAGGAGGGCCGGATCGCATAGAAGAAGGTTCTGTCAACCCAGGGCAGGTCCCGCAGTGGGGGCTTGACGTCTCCGAAACGTTTGGACTTCCTTCTCCCTCCTCCTCGGGATCATGCGCCTCATCGGACCGGACCCGCGATGACGACGTGGACCCGCGGGCGGACGGAGATCCGATGAGACGCGCTCAGAATAACGGAAGGCGGCTCGTATCGATTCCAGAAGCGGGAGGAGCTCCCGTGGAGGGACGGTGGTGGGCGCGTGCGGCAGCCGAGGAAGCGAGCGTCCCGGGAACCAGAGGCTCGCTACCGGGGTAGGTTCCTGGCTGCCGGCAACAACGCGGCGACCCGCGAAGCGGCACGAGACCGCATCGCGGTCTCGCGCGGCAGGAGCGCCGCTCCGCCGTCGCCCACGGTACCGTGCAGGCACCGCGCGCAGCGCGGATCCAGGCCGCCGCAGGCGCCCGCGCCGCGGGGCGAAGCGCCTTTCGGCGCGCGAGCACGGTGAGAGCTCGACGATGTGGCTGGCCCGGTGCTCAGGCGAGCCGACCTCGCTGCCCATCATCGTCGCTTCATAGAGCGTTCTCTGCTGATCGTCCGGCGCTGGCGCGCCGGAAAGCTCTCCGTGGATGCGGCCGGAGCCGACAGCGGTGCGCGCTCGTCATCGCCCGGCGGCGCCGCTCGGCCGATCAGATGCATCCGGCGAGCGCTCCCGGGCCGCTGCGCGGGCTTGCTCGACGCGGCGCAGGCAGGCCTCCCGGTTCGCCTGGGCCATGGCTTCGGGCACGCGGAGCAGGTCCATCCTCCGCTCCATGGGCATGCAGTAGCTGGTCGCGGTCCACAGCTTCGGATCGTCGACGCCGCGGAGCGGATCGATCTCGGTCCATACCCGCACGCGCTTGTCGTCGGACGCTGTGACGAGGCGCCTGCCATCCGGGCTGAAGACTACGCTGTTGATCGGGGAATCGGAGACGCGCAGGACCATGGGCTCGCCGACGTCGTCGGCATTCCACACCCGCACGGTATTGTCCTGCGACCCGGTGACGATGCGCTTGCCGTCCGGGCTGAACGACGCCGCCAACGCCCAATGCTCATGGCCACGAAGGACCATGGGCTCGCCCGTGCCGTCGGCGTTCCACACGCGCGCGGTCTTGTCGTACGAGGCGGTAACGATGCGCTTGCCGTCGGGGCTGAACGCCGCCGAACGGAGCCGACTATCGTGGCCACGGAGGACCACGGAGTCGCCCGTGCCGTCGGCGTTCCACACGCGCGCGGTCTTGTCGTACGAGGCGGTAACGATGCGCTTGCCGTCGGGGCTGAACGCCGTCGAGTAAACCTGTTGCTCGTGACCCCGGAGGATCAAGGGGAAGCCTGTGCCATCGGCGTTCCAGACGCGAGCGGTCTTGTCCCAGGACGCGGTGACGATGCGCTTGCCATCGGGGCTGAACGCCGCGGAAGAAACGTTCCCTTCGTGACCATGGAGGACCATGGGCGTGCCGGTGCCGTCGGCGTTCCAGACGCGAGCGGTCTTGTCCCAGGACGCGGTGACGATGCGCTTGCCGTCGGGGCTGAACGCCGCCGAGTGCACGTCGTCCTGGTGCCCGCGCAGGACCACAGGCACGCCTGTGCCATCGGCGTTCCAGACGCGGGCGGTCTTGTCGCTCGACGCCGACACGATGCGTCTGCCGTCGGGGCTGAACGCCGCCTCCATCACCGCAAGCCCGTGGCCATGGAGGACGATGGGCTCGCCGGTGCCGTCGGCGTTCCAGACACGCGCGCTTTGGTCCCAGGACGCGGTGACGATGCGCTTGCCATCGGGGCTGAACGCCGCAAAAGAGACGCCCTCGTCGTGACCACGGAGGACGGTGGGCACGCCGGCGCCGTCGGCCCTCCACACGCGCGCGGTCTTGTCATCCGAGGCCGTGACGATGCGCTTGCCATCGGGGCTGAACGCCGCCGCGTAGAGCTCGTCCTCGTGACCACGGAGGACGGTGGGCACGCCGGTGCCGTCGGCGTTCCACACCCGCGCGGTCTTGTCCCAGGACGCGGTGGCGATGCGCTTGCCATCGGGGCTGAACGCCGCGAAAGAGACGCCCTCCTCGTGACCATGGAGGACCATGGGCGTGCCGGTGCCGTCGGCGTTCCACACCCGCGCGGTCTTGTCGTTGGACGCGGTGACGATGCGCTCGCCGTCGGGGCTGAACGCCGCCGAAGAGACCTCATGCTGGTGACCGCGAAGGACCACGGGCGTGCCGGTGCCGTCGGCGTTCCACACCCGCGCGGTCTTGTCGTTGGACGCGGTGACGATGCGCTTGCCATCGGGGCTGAACGCCGCGGAAGAGACGCTCTCCTCGTGACCATGGAGGACCATGGGCGTGCCGGTGCCGTCGGCGTTCCACACCCGCGCGGTCTTGTCGTTGGACGCGGTGACGATGCGCTTGCCGTCGGGGCTGAACGCCGCCGAAGAGACCTCATGCTGGTGACCGCGAAGGACCACGGGCGTGCCGGTGCCATCGGCGTTCCACACCCGCGCCGTTCCATCCGAGCTGGCGGTGACAATGCGCCCGCCGTCGGGGCTGCAGTGCGCGTACGTGACCCAATCTGGATGGCTGAGAACCGCGCGAGCGACCCCGCTGCTCAGCGCCCAGTTCGCGAGAACGGCCCACCCCCGCGGCACGTCGGGCGGCTCGACCTCGCGCAAGAGCGCGAGCACGGTCGTGGGATCTGCTTGCAACTCGCGGGCCGTGGCCATGCGGGTCGCGTTGCGCGCGTCCCGGGCCTCGACGTGCGCGCGGGTGGCCTCCTGGTCGGCGCGCGCGGCCTGCTGGCCGGCGCGGACCGCCAGATACGACACGATGAGCGCGATCGCGCCGAGCGTCGCGCCCACGCCCGAGGCGAGTCGGCGGCGCAGGCGGCGCGCGCGGCCGCAGAGGGCCAGGACGGCGAGGAGATACCGCTCCTCGCGCCGGCTGAGCCCGACGTGCCAGTCGGCGCCGATCTCTGCGCGACGGCGCTCGTACCACGCCCCCGCGTCGTCCGCCGCGCGACCGCGCCAGAGCAGCCCCTCGGCCCGGCCGCTCGCCTCCCACGTCTGGGCCGCGGCCCGCAGCCGGGCCAGGAACTGTGCGTCCTGCTCGCTCTCGGCGAGCCACTGTCCGAGCTTCGGCCACCGCTCGATCAGCGACTCGTGGGCCAGCTCCACGGTCGCGCGAGCGCGCGCGCCGCCGGTCTCCTCGTCGCCCGTCTCGATGAGCAGCAGCCGCGCGCCGGCCAGGTGCTGCACCACCTCCTCGATCGCGTCGCCGGCGCCGCCCTCGCCGTCCTGCGCGCTCTCGCGGAGCTCGTCCAGGCCGACCACGGCGCGCGTGCGCTCGGGCGTGACCAGGCGCAGGAGCACCGCCCGGGCGAGCCGCTGCTCGCGCGACGGCAGCGCCGAGACCACCGCGTCCGCGTGGGCGGACAGGGCGCCGGCGACGCCGCCGAGCTGTTCATAGCTGTCCCGGGTCAGGAGCCGGCGCTCGCGGTCGCGCGCCTCCCACAGCTTCGCGGCCGTGAACTGCAAGAGCGGCAACGGGCTCCGCGTGCCCTCGAGCGTGGCCAGCATGTGCTCGACCATCGTCGCGGTTTCGAAGCGATGCTTGGCCGCCTCGACCGGCCGCGTCAGGGCGTCGCGCAGGCAGTCCCGCCCCATGGGCGGCAGGAACGAGAGGCCGCGGGTCACGTCGATCATGAAGTGGTGGTCGTCGGCGACGCAATCGAGGAAGTCGGAGCGGACGGCGAGCACGACGCGCAGGGGCGACGAGGCGTCGTCGGCCGCGCCCTCGAGGCAGGCGATGAACGCCGCCCGCTCGTCGGGCGCGGCGCCGAGCGTGTAGAGCTCCTCGAACTGGTCGACGAAGAGCAGGACGCGGCGCCTCCTCCCCTCGCGGCGGCAGTGCGCGCGCAGCCGGGCGCCGAGATGGCCCGGCTGCGCGCTCAGGGTGGCGACGAGCCCGTCGGGGTCAGGGAGCTCGGGCGCGCCCGTCGCCGGGCCCGTCGTGCCGGTGGTCGACTCCGCCTCGGCGACCTGCACGAGCACGTCGGCGAGCGCCGAGAGCGGGTGGCGCCCCGGGCGCAGAACGAACGCCTGCCAGCGGTCCCCGGAGCGCTTCAAGCACGGGATCAGGCCCGCGCGCACGAACGACGACTTGCCCGCCCCGGAGGGCCCGGCGATGGCCAGGAGCGGCTGGTTGCGCAGCCGCGTCGTCACGGCGGCGACGTCGCGCTCGCGGCCGAAGAAGCGCGCGGCGTCCGCCTCCTGGAACGCGGAGAGGCCAGCGAACGGGCTCTCGTCCTCGCCGAGCTCGAGCGCCTTTCGGCCGGGCAAGAGCGCCTCGATCTCGGCGAGGAGCTCCCTGGCCGAGCCGATGCGCTCGGCCCTACGCTTCTTCAGGCAGCGGTCGACGATGTCGCCGAGCACGCCCGCGTCCGGGCGCCGCTCGCGGACGCTGGGGATTGGGACGTCGAGGTCCGTGACGTCCGAGAGCCGCGCGATTGAGAACGGATGCAGCGGGTGCTTCCTCGTGAGCAGCTCGTGGAGCATGACGCCCACGGCCCAGAGGTCGGCGCGATGATCGACGTCGCTGCCCAGCACCTGCTCGGGCGACATGTACCGGGGCGTGCCGAGCACCGCGCTGTGCCGGTGGCGGCCGGCGTCTCCGGCGAGCGCCGCCCGGATGCCGGTCATCGTCGAGGCCACGCTGGCCTCGACCTGCTTGGCGATGCCGAAATCGACCACCTTGATGGTTCCGGTGTCCTCCAGGAGGATGTTCTCTGGCTTGAGATCGCGGTGCACGATGCCGTGCTCATGCGCGCAGACCAGCGCGCGAACGACAGGGATCATGAGCTCGATCACGGCGCCCGGCGCCCGCGGGCCGGTCGGTGTGCGGGCGCCGGCCGATCCGGGCGCGCTCGGGCGCTCGCGCTGGGCCAGCCATTGTCGCAGCGTGGGGCCCTTGATGTACTCGAGCACGAGGTAGGGGTATCCGTGGATCTCGTCGACCTCGTGGATGACCACGATGTTCTCGTGCCTGCAGCGCGCCGTGGCCCGCGCCTCGGCCAGGAGGCGCTCGGTTCCGTGCCCGCCGAGCCGGAGCAGGACCTTGATCGCGACCAGGCGGCCGAGCCTCGTGTCGCGGGCCAGGAACACGACACCCATGCCGCCATGGCCGAGCTTGCGGATGATCTCGTAATGCTTGAGGGTGCCGCCGACGCTCATGGGCGCCCGGTCCGCGAGGGGCTCGTCCGGCATCGCCGCGGCGTCCGGCGGGGGAGGGGCAGCCCGAGGCGCCTTTCCGCCAGGCATCGGGCTGGCTGCGGCGCTCGCGAGGGGCGGGGCGGCGAGCTCGAGCGAGCGCGAGGGCGGCTCGCTGGAGGGGGCGGGCGAGCTCGGGTCGTGAGGGGCGAGGGGGTCGTGCTGCGCGATGGGGTTGTGGTGCTCGATCCCCGCGCGTCGGTTCGAGGCGGTCAGGGCGCCGACGTGGGTCTCTTGCCCCGTCCTGTCGGCGCCGCTCGGCGCGTCCTCCAGGATCAACGCTTCCCGGCGGAGCCCGTCCACCGCGCACGCTTCGAGCGCGTCGAGAAGCGCGTCGGTCGTGACGTCCCGCGCCGCGACATCCTCGGCCGTCGCCCGCCGCAAGAGAACGCCGAGCGGGTGCTCGAGGAGCGCGCGAGGGATTCTGGCAGGCTCGTGGCTCCTGGGCTGGAGAGCCTCGCCGTCCGGCGAAATGCCGGGGCCCTCACGCCTGCCCGTGAGGCACTCCAGGAACACGAGCCCCCAGGCGTACAGGTCCGAGCGCGCGGTCGGCGGGTAACCCCGGAGCTGCTCGGGCGCTGCGTAGGCGCGTGAGCCGACGCGCTCGACGCCCGTGTCGGACGCGCCGTCCTTTCCGTCGAGTGCTCCCATGGCGACCGCGCCGAAGCCGAAATCGAGCAGCCGCGCGCTGCGCTGCGCCCCGCTGGGCACGACCATCACGTGGGCCGGCCTGAGGTCCCCGTGGACCATGCCCTGTCGGTGCGCGCAGGCGAGCGCGTCGAGGACCTGCAGCATCAGGTGCTTTGCCTCCTGCGGATCGAGCGCGCCGTCTCGCGCCAGCAGCTCGGTCAGGCTCTGCCCGGGCACGTGCTCGAACGCGGCATAGAGCTGCCCTTCGTCCGTCTGCCCCCAATCGATGGGCCGGACGATGCCGGGATGGTGGAGCCGTGCGCAGCGGCGCATTTCGCGGAGAAAGCGCGCGCGGCAGCGCCGCGCCAGGTCCGCGGGGACGCCATCCAGGGCCAGGCGCAGCAGCTTGAGGACGACCGGCTCTCCGGTGGCGAGCTGCCGCCCCTGGTAGACAGCCGTGACGCCGGCTTCGCGGAGCAAGGAGACGAGCTCGTAGCGGCCCTGGAACACCGTCCCTGGACTGAGGATCTCCTGGTTCATCGCAGCCATTCCAATGGCTGTCGCCTGGCACGGCAGCCTCGGGCGAACGGCCTTGCATCACGACATCAATGTCGATACGGCGACGTCGGTTGTTGAGCGCGCCCCGCCGTGCGGCGGGAGAGCTCGACGATGTGGCTGGCCCGGTGCTCAGGCGAGCCGACCTCGCTGCCCATCATCGTCGCTTCATAGAGCGTTCTCTGCTGATCGTCCGGCGCTGGCGCGCCGGAAAGCTCTCCGTGGATGCGGCCGGAGCCGACAGCGGCGCGCGCTCGTCATCGCCCGGCGGCGCCGCTCGGCCGGTCGGCTGCACCTGGCGAGGGCTCCGGAGCGGCCGTCGCGCGCGCCGCTTCGATGCGGCGCAGGCAGTCCACCTGGTTCGCGCGGGCTGTGGCTTCGGGCACACGAAGGAGCTCCATCCTCCGCTCGATGGGCATACATCATCGAGCTTACACGATGCTACGTTGGTCCAGTTTGCCCTACGCCTCGGCCCATCCTGTCCCGTCGCTACCGATCCTACCTGGCTGAGGGCACCATGAGCGCGCCGCTAGGCAGCGGCTCGCGCTCCGCCCCGTCATCGACCTTGCCGTCGTCGTGAGGCGGAGCGCGCCTGCTTCTTCGAGAGTTCGTCCGTCGGAACAGGCGGTCGCGCGACGACCACGAGGCAGGTCAGCCCGAGGAGCTCTGGGGAGACCGAAAGCAGACCGCGAGGAGCGCGCCGAGAGCGCTAGCGACGATGGCCTTGTCTCTCTTGTCGAAGCCGCGCGCCTCGACGAGGGACAGCGAGCCAGGGCGGAAGGCCCAGCCCTGGCACGCCGTCGCGGCTCCGAGGAGGGTTGTTTCGAGCGAATCGTCCATGTGCACCGTGACGTACCCCGGCTG
Source organism: Sorangium sp. So ce887 (assembly GCF_051521455.1). NCBI lineage: Bacteria > Pseudomonadati > Myxococcota > Polyangiales > Polyangiaceae > Sorangium > Sorangium sp. So ce887. The sequence continues at coordinate 2,968,081 of NZ_CP150354.1, forward strand.
TTCCACGCGCTCGATCTCGATCGAATACCCGCCAAGCCCCCCCGCAAACCCGGATATGTAGGGCACGCTCTTCACGAACGTGGCGCGGCGCTGGAGCTCCCCTTGACCGATCTCGAACGTGGCGATCAAGGCGCGTCCGTCACGCGGCTTGTTCTTCAGCGGTTTTCCGCGGGAAAGCGCGCGCTCCAGATCGGCGATCTCCGGCTTCATCGACCCCTACGGTAGTCCATCCCTGGCCAGACCGGGTGGACGTCGACGGCGCGCGCGGCGGATTCTACCCGACGCCGACGCTACGCGACGGGAAGGAGCGAAGGCAAGCCGGAGGGCGCCGCCCGGGGGCTCACGCCCGGCGGAGGAGAAGGTCTTCTTCCTGGCTCAGCCGGTATGTCCCGTCCTCGGTCCAGCCGATCTTCGGCGGGGGATGGCTCCCCGCCGTCTTCCCCGCAGGCTGCTTCGTTCAGGCGGCCCCTTAGATGGGATGAGGCAGCCGAAGCGGCGCCTGGACCCATGATGCCGACCGCACCGACCCGAGCCTCTGCTCGACGCGTTCGCGCGGCGGGGCCTGCGAAGACAGCCCGCAGCATCGTGGAGATCGGCCCATCGGCAGCCGAGGATGCTGGAGTGCCCGGGGGCGTCAAGGGTTCGCGAGCGGAGCTCGCCGGCTCCGCCGCCCTTGACTCCCCCTGCGCGCTCCAGCCGGATACAGCTGCGGGCGATGGGCGGACGGAGGCCTCCGGCGGGGGCTCCAGGCTCCGGAGAGGAGCGCGCAAGAAAGAGCCGCTCGGAGCAGCAAGCAACATGGCTGACCTCTCGCCTGCAGGGTTGCCTGCGGGCCCCCCCACGCGTTCGAAGACGCAGAAGATGGGGGCCCAGGAGAGGTCAGCCATGCGAAGTGTAGCGCTGGATCTGGGGGGCCATGAGATCTCATTCTGCGAGGTGGCGGGCGGGGCCGTGGTGACGCGACGCACGGTCCGCTCGCTCGATTCGCTCCAGGATATCCTCGGCCCGTTGTCCTCGCCGGCCCGGGTGGCGATCGAGGCATGCCGCGAGGCATGGGCGGTGCACGACAAGCTGCGCGACTGGGGTCACGACGTGGTGGTCGTCGACACCACGCGAGCACGTCAGCTCGGCATTGGCCAGCACAGCCGCAAGAATGACCGCCTTGATGCCGAGGCGTTAGCGCGCGCCGTCGAGCGCGCGGGCATTCCACTCGCTCACGTGCTGTCGCCTCACCAGCGGGCCATTCGCCACCAGCTGGCCGTCAGGCGCGCGTTGGTTGAGACGTGGGCCCAGGTTGTCACCACCGTGCGCGGCATCCTGCGCGCTTGCGGACACAAGCTCGCGACGTGCACCACCGAGGGCTTCGTCACGGTGCTGAGCGCGGCGGCTTTGCCGGCCGCGATGCATGGATAAGCTGCTGATACAGCGTCACTTTTCCAGGAGGGATGCGGATCGCGTAAGGTTCTCTATGTCAACCAGCGCGTGCAGCGTGGCCGTACACGGTGGGACCGGTGGTGCCGCGGGCCCTTAACCGCGGGCGATGCGGCGGCGGAGGGCGCCCCGTTGGGCCACACCGGAGCCGCCCTCGGCGGCGAAACAGGCGGAAATTATCGAAATTGCTAATGTTTCCGGCGACCGCTCGTCATCGACCGGTTTTTCTGGCGGGACTCTTCCGCGGGGGCGAACCGTCGCGATCCGTCGGATCCTCCGGGATTTTGGGAGAGCGTGACGACGGATCGCACCCCCTCGGGAGGCATGGACCCAACCCGGGCCCAATGGTCAAGCCCCGGGCCTGGGGAGCTCGCCGTGACCGATCCGTCGCCTCGGGCGGCCGTGGTCGCCTCGCTCGCCAGCACCCTGAGCCGCGCCGTCGCCCTCGGGGATGAGGTGGCGGCCCGGGTCGTTCACGAGACGATTGGTCGCCTGCTCGGGCTGCCGGTGGCACCGGAGCGGTGAGCAAGCTTGGACCGAACGTCGAGCTCGCCGCTCGCGTGGACTCGCTGCCGGAGCCTTGCCGCTCGCCAGCGCCCGCGGGCTCTGCTGAGATCGCCCGCGCGCACTGGTTGCGTGCCGAAGTGCCCCGGAGGCCTCCGGCAAGTGCTATCGGCAAGCAGCATGCCTGTGCCGGGGAGGCAAGCGCGAGGGCGTACGCGGCGATCAACCTCTCGCCGCGACGATGCCTGGCGACGCCATGGCGGACCTGCGGACGCCACAGGGAGCGGTGAGAAAAGGAGCGGCGAAGGGGCTCCTGCATGTTGGCACGGATGCCGCCGGGTTGCGGGGCCATGTTGGCTTCAAGCGGCGCCTCCGTTGCTTCTGCTGGACCGGGTGCGGTGCATCTTGCGCCGTGGGCGAAGTTTCCGGCGGGGTACGCGCCCCATCGCCCCGAGGAGACGGTCCTTCATGGGCTGGTTCGAGAGAATCTCGAATCGTTCCTCGCGCACGCCCGCGAAACCTACGAGTGGCCGCTACCTCGGTACGTAGAGCAGGCGTTTCGCGGTTACCTGCGCTGCGGAGTCTTCGCGCATGGATTTCTACGGTTCCATTGCGATGAGCGCGGTCAGGACCTCCTGGTCGCTTTCTCCTGCAAGGGGCGCGGCCTCTGCCCGAGCTGCGGTGCGCGGCAGATGTGCAACACGGCGGCGCACCTCGTGGATCGGGTACTGCCAGCGGTACCGGTGAGACAATGGGTGATTTCGCTGCCATTCGAGATCCGGCGCTTAGCTGCATTTCGCGCGGAGGTCGCGACGGCGATGGGAAGGATCTTCATCGAGGAGATCGCGCGGATCGAGGAGCAAGCGGCGGCGACGAGCGGCGCCCAGCACGGGGCCGTGAATTTCCTTCAGAGATTCGGCGGCAGCCTCAACTTGAATTTACACTATCACGCGATTATTTCGGATGGTGTCTTCTTGAAGAGCAAGGTCGGGCAGATACCAGCAGGGGCAACGTTGCGGACGCCACGTTCACATGATGCCTTCTCCACGGGTCGTGAGCCGGGTCGACATGTGGTGGATCAACCACGGTCGGATCGTGCTCCTTACGCGCCCGCTTCACAACAAACCGGATCGTGGCCAGCGCCGCGAAGGCGATGACCACCGTGGCGAGCACCTTTGCCCCGGTGATCAGGTTGCGGATCCGAGTGTACATGCTCCGACCGGTTCGTTCCATGTTGGACGAGAGCCTCTGCGCGCGGCACTCCCGCGTGCGGACATGGACAATCAGATCTGTGAGGTATCCAGCCGAGCCGCCGCCAGGTTGAGCAGCGCTGCCATGGCGTCCCAGGCGAGCTGGCGTGTTCGGGGGAGGTGCTGGACGAAGTAGGCTTCGTGCTCCATCCACTCGTAGCTACCGCGTCGCCGCTTGATCGATGCGGCGCCCGTGCTGAGAAAGAGTGGCTTGCGGCGCTCGATCGACAATCTGAACGTGAACGCGAGCGCCATTCGGTAGCACGGGAAAGAGTTACGCGGAAGCTGAGGGTCGTAGCCGACGAGCGAAGACACGAGCCGCCCAGGATCCTCGAAGTAGGTAACGAACGCCACCAGCTCCCCGGTATCCTTACGCTCCAGTAGCGCGATCGGACTCATGCCGGTCGACGTTACGGCGTGAAAGAACCCGGCGTTGAAGCAGGCGTTCAGCCGGGAGTGCTTGCCGATGTACAAAGCGTGGTACAGCCACGCGACGCGCTGCGCCTCGGCAGGGGCGAGCTCCTTCGGCTCCCGCACGCTGAAGGGTCCGTCGTGGAAGAGCGCGAGATCCTTTCGGACCGCTGCTCGTTGGTTGGCCGACAGCCGGGCAATACGCGTTGGATCCCACTCGTGCACGGGTCGATGCGCAATCAATCGGTACCCGCAGGCGGCAATTACCGCCTCTGCCGTGATCTCACGCGGATCGACCGCACGCATTACAAGCGCATGTTCTGGAAACAGCCGGCAGAGCCCGGCAGTGAGCGTGGCCAGCTCGTCTCGCGTGAGCTGGTTTTGGGGCGATGTTGTCAACAGCCAGTTATTGATCGAGACGCAGCGATTGAAGCCCGCCCGGGTCACGACCCTCCCGAGCAGCCCGACGGCGCGCTGCAGCGGCCAGGTCTTCCAGCGCGGGCGTATCTTGCTCATCTCGAACATCATGTAGAGGATATAGTGACAACGCGTCGAGACGAGGTAGCAATCGTCCACGTCACCGTCGTTGACAACCAGCGGGACGAGCGCGTCGCCCACCACCGCCATGAACGCACGTGTGCTGCGGCCGTTGTCCATCAAGCCACTCGGGCCATGACGTAAAAATTCGACGAAGTAAGCCCGACGTTCTGGTGTGTATCGATCGTCGGAACAGCTCGCGATGCGTCGCGCGAACGCGTCCGCCTGTCCGGAGCGGAAAAGCTCGACTTCAGGCATTGCCGTGCCCATTGCGGTAGATCACCAGCGCCATCAGCACGAGTCTCGCAACCGAGAAATATGCATCGATCGCACGCTCGCGCAAGCGCCGCCCGCGGCCACGAGAACGCACGGGCGGAGCAAACACAAAGGCCGCATCGAGCATACCCGCAGCGCCGACCACGAGCGACAGGCCGATGAGCCCACTGCGGTGTCCCTGGAGTTCGTCAGCTCGCCACAACGCGGCGCAGCACAGGGCAGCAAGCGCCCAGACGCCGAGCGCCAGGCGTGAAACGCCGCGTTTGCCAAGCATCGCCGGCAACGTGTTCGGCAGCACAAAAATCTCGTCTTCGTCGTCGAGCGCGCACTCGTTCAGGAATACGGCGTAGTCGCTAAGCGAGAATGCTGCGCCGAGCGCGATCCACGCCCAGCCGCTCGGGCTCGTGAACTCCACGCCGGCGACGCTGAACCCGACGAGCCAGAGGGACAGATAACCCAGGAACACGGTCAGGAAGTTGCCCCACCAGAATGCCTTCATGCGCCCCTCTTTCCTGCGCCCTGGCGCGAGGAAATTGTACGAGTACAGCACGAACAGCGCGCACGAAAACATGAGCAGTCCCGCACTGACGAGCCCGGCGTGTACCCCGAGCAGCAAGACGATCAGCGACCAGAGCGCGGCCTCGACGTACAAGACACGCTTTAGAGCGGTTTTCGTTCGAGTGCGGTACACCCAGCATTCGGCGGGGCACGGGCTCGACCAACGCGCGCAGGAGCCTGCGACCGGACTGGGCGCCGCCGAGTAGGACGACGAGGTCGTCGGACGTAGCCTTTCAGCGCGAACCAGCCCTGCGCGTCCTGTCGGAAGACCTTGTCGACCCCACGGACCATCGCGTCGTAAACCGCCGGCACGGTGCGCGGAGCGGCGGCGCGAAGTGCCTCCTTGACCTTGGAGCCGCAGTTCTCCACCGGCGACAAGTCCGGCGAGTAGGCGGGCAGAATCCAGTAGCGGACGCCTCGGGCACGAAGCGCCTGGCGCACGCCACGTAGGCGATGCGCGCCAAGGCCGTCGACAATGACCACGTCTCCGCGCTTCAGCTCGGGCATGAGCACCTGGCGCACGTAAACCTCGAAGTGCTCACCGTTCATCGCCCCCTTGAAGGCCCACGGTGCAACGACACCTCGCAAGCCAAGCCCCATCACCAGCGTGATGTTCGGGTCCGGATTGGCGGGGACTTTGCCGTACGCACGCCTCCCGCGAGGCGCACGCCCATAACGGCGCGCCATGCCCAGGTTAGCGCCGAATTCGTCAACGAAGATCAGCCGACGCGCACCCGCCGCCCGCGCTCGGCGGCGGAACCTCCGACGCGCGACTTGGACATCGGGCCTGTCCTGTTCGCTTGCACATAGCGTCTTTTTTTTCGTGTCAAACCGAGCCGCATCAGCGCGCGGCACATCGTCGGGCGGCTCACGCGCGCACCCGTGCGGTGCTCCAGCAGCTCGATGAGCTCATCCAGGGTTCGGTCGTTTTTGTCGTCGACGAGCGCTCGTAGCTGCTGCGCTCCGGCCTCGTCGATCTTCGAGGCCCTTCCGCCACCGTGCGGCCGAGGCGCTACGCTCCCAGTCGACCGCTCGATACTGAGATACTCCTGCACAGTGCTGAGAACGACGGCGAAACGCGCGGCGATTTCTCGCATGCTTCCCTCGCCGTTGCGGTAGGCATCAACGATCCGCTGTCGCAGGTCGACACTGTACGGTCCCATGCGCGTAGCCCACGCAGCCTGCGTGCCATCACCCTACCGGACGTGCTCTGCTTGCACCGAACCCGAACGAAAACCGCTCTAGTAGGTCAGGGCCCTCGGTGAGCGCCCTATACAACGCCGGCTTTGTCCGGAGATGGAGCTCACGGTCGGTGAGCGCGTTGATCTGCATGCCAAACAACGATCCGAGCAAGTACCCCGAAAGCGCTAGCGCCAGCCCTCCCGTGGGCACGGAACGCCATACCATGAGCGCGCCCGTCACGGGTATCAATAACAATGGTAGTACCTTGTGCACGCGGCTGGCGCTCAAGATCTTGCCCAACCGCGACACCCACGCTTCATGCGACGAACCGTGGAGTTCGTTTTTCAAGCGGTGACTCTTCTCGCGTCGATTCACCTCGCCTCTTTCCCAGCCCACCGGCAGGCGGCCGCACGGCTGTAGACGGGCATAGGTCGAAGGTACGCCCATCTCCGACGTGGGATCGAGCCGGCCTGGTGTAGAAGGGCCCACCAGGAGCTTTCTCGCGTGGACCACTTGCCAGCGATGAGCCCTATTATCAGCAGATACGTCCATAATGCATGCGAAGATCGCGCAACGCGAAGGTCGCTCCACATCACCGCACCCGACTGGGACGGCTTCGCCCTCGAGCCGCGCGACGCAGACGGCGTTGACCACGCTTCCGCGACATCGCCCGCGCCATCTCTGCGGTTTGCTACTGTCAACACGACCTTGCTCGCCCGTCCGGTGCTGGCCTCCGGCCGAGCAGCTGCCCGATTGGCTTGTGAACGACCCGGGCCGCCGCCTCGTCCCCGAGCGCGACGGCGCGGCTGAGCGCGCTGGCAAGCTCGGCAACCACGTGTTACCGAGCCAGCTCATTGATGGCCATGAAATCCGTCTGGATGGTGGCCATCATCGCGCAGCAGCACGCCCACCACGGACGCGATGGTGCGGGCGTACTCGGGCGCGTCAAGGGTGCGCTCCCTGCCGGTCGCCGCTGCGCGCCCTTGACCCGCCCAGCGTGCGCCCGCTGGCTGGCGCCCCGGGTGATGGGCATACGGATGCCGCCGGCGGGGGTTCCAGGCTCCGGATGGCCATCAAGGAGTCGGCTCACAAAGTGCCCCAAAAGGCGCATCTACCGGGCGCGATAACAGCTGGCGCTCCTGGTCGTGTGGCCTTCCGCTTACGTGGACAGCGTCGGCACCCCGATCGATGTGATTTCGCGGCTCTATCGCCCTGCCTGCGCGTACCCCTGTCAACGCTTCGCGGACCCCCTCGCGGGAGCCTGCTCATGACTCGGGGCCATCTTGGCTCGCTACGCCTTCGATGTAGGTCTCTCTCATGCCCATCTCCGTGCCGGTTTATCCCGGCGCACCCACGCTCCCATGATGCCTCCTCCCTCGCGCTCGGTGGGCGAGAGGCAGGCGAAGAGGATAGCGGCATCCTGGCGCCGTGCGGGGGCGCCCGCGCACGAAACGTGCAGCGCGAGAGCCACCATCGACCTGAGCAGGCGCTCGCTCGTCGCGCTCGCCTGGGCAGCGAGCCATGTCGGGCAAACCGACCCTGGCAGGTCGCCGCCGCTTGACGAAGAACACGGCTGCTTGGCGGTCATCCCGCCGGGAGAGAGGGGACCTCCCGGAGCTGAGACGGCGATGAAGGCGGTCGTCCAGCCTCACCTCGACCGACGCGCGCCTCACCCCAGATTCTCGAATGCATCCAAAAGGCGGGCTGACGTGGATACCCAGCCGACGATGCCGCCTTGGGCTTTGATCATATCGAGGGTCGCTCGCTGAAAATCCGGAAAATAAGACGCAACGCAATCTTCCAGGACGAGACACCTGTAGCCCCGGTCGTTGGCTTCGCGAGTCGTTGTCTGAACGCAGACCTCGGAGGTCACGCCGGTGACGATCAGGCTGCTAATTCCGATATTTCTCAAGATCAGGTCGAGGTCGGTGGCGAAGAACGCCCCTTTGCCAGGCTTGTCGATGACGGTCTCTGTCGGCAAGGGCGACAGCTCATCAATGATGTCATGGCCGTACTCCCCGCGCACCAGCACGCGGCCCATTGGGCCTTCGTCGCCTATCTTGATCTTCAGTCGTCCGCGTTCGCGCTTGGAAGGTGGGCAATCGCTCAGATCGGGGCGATGTCCTTCTCGTGTATAAAGTACTGTCAAGCGTCTCTGCCGGCAGGCCGCGAGTACGCGGCGCGTCGGCTCGATCGCAGGGTGAAGCAGCTCGACCTTGTTTCCAAGAAACTCGCCGAACCCACCCGGCAAGATAAAGTCCCGCTGCATGTCAATGACAAGCAATGCCGTGCTGGCCGGGTCGAGGGTGAACTCGTACGGTTCTGCTTCCACCGTCAAATGCGTTTTCATCTTGCGCTCCACGATTTCAGGTGATTCCGCCAGATGCGGATCCATGTCGGCATTGATTCGTGCTTCTCGACTCCGGGGCGTTTGCGAGGGCGAAGCCTTCTGGCGTGGTGCGGCGCCTCGCGCTTCACGGGGCTGCTGCGAGCGCGAGGCGGTGTGCGATGACCTTCTGACTCATGGTTTGAGGCTTTGGCGGAGCTGTCTCGCCCGCATCGCTCGGTGATCGGAGCAGGATATTATCCATGTGGAGGTCAACGGCCTCTCCGTCAACCTGAGAAGCCAGCTCACTTTGCAGCCGTTTCCGGCTGGAATTGAACAGGAGGGCGCGGAGATGAGGAGATTTTTCTGAGGTTTTTCATCTCTCCGCCTCCTGTGAATCTCTGCAGAGATCGAGGGGATGCCTCGGCGTCAATTCGGCTGGACGAGAAGCTCAATGTCGGTACAAACAATACAGGGTGACGTGGTCGAGGTCGGGATCTCATCGGTGAGCGAGAAAGGCGCGATCATGAAGAAGTACGCCACCATCTGTGCAAAACAGAGCGAAGAGGACACGCGCGTGCGCGTCGCGGCGGCAGAGCGGCGCTGGCCGCTCCTTTTCCTGTCTCGACGCGTCCTCGGATTGAATGGAAGTAGGCGTCGATGATCGGGAATATACTGCGCGAGGAGATCGCGGCTCACGCCGCCCGAGTCCTCGACGGAAATCCGTTCCTGCTTCGCGCGAGAAAGGGCGAGCTCTCGCCAGACACGATGGGGAGATATCTCGCGTCCCTTCACTTCGCCATTGGCCACATCCCCGTCTTCCTCGAGCTGGCGGGAGCGCGCGCGCTGGCCACCGCGCAGGTGGCGCTGGCGGAGCACTTCGCCCAGAAGCTCAGGGAAGAGGAGGGCCACCACCGCTGGGCCGAAAGCGACCTACGCGTCCTGCGCGCCTCGTTCGACGTACGCGATCTCCGCGCCGGGGCGCAATGGCGCGCAGAACTTTCGAAATCACCTGCGCCGCGCTGGCATCGTTCGGCCCGAGCTGTTTGAGACCACACAGTCGAGGCTGAATATACGCTTGCACGACACCCGTGCGACCTTCATCACGATCAAGCTCACGAACGGCCGCACGGAGACGTGGATCTCCGATCGGACCGGGCATAAGTCGAGCCGTCAGATCCACCACTACAAGCGCGCGGCGCGCAAGGTTGCTGAGCTCGGCTTGGGGGACTTCGCGCCTCTGGACGAGGCAATCCCCGAGCTGAACGGCAAGGGCGGCCCCGCAGATGGAGGTGCTCCCACGTCCGCGGAGCTGGAGGCGGGCTCGCCGTCGCCGAGCGACGACGCGTCCCTCGCCCGCGCGCTGCATGACGAAGCGCCCGACGCGGTCGATGACGACGCCGGCCAGCCCGAAGGGGGCGACGCGACGGCTACCGGCGGCGCGTGGGCCATGCCGGAGGCTCGCTCGGCCGCGAATCAGCCGGAATTATTTGAAATTATTGATATTTCGTCGGCGTCCGCCTCGTCGTCGCAGAAGTCCTGGCGGGATTTCTGAGCCGCGGTACTAGGCGAGGCGGGGCCGGCTGCGCTCGCCCGGACGGCGCGCCCGCCACCCGCCTATACGCCCCGCTATCGTGGTGATCTTTCCGTATTCCCATCCGCCGGCGCATCGAGACGCCCGCGGGTTCTCGGGCGTTCGCCACTTCGAGCACGTCCTTAGAACCGCTCCGCGACGACGTACCGGGTGCGCCCCTGTCGCCACACGAGGAGCAGGACGGGGCGAGCTCCCGCACGGGCGAGCTGTTGCTGCAGCTGCTCCGGGCTTCCAACCGGCGTCGGTCGCGGCCACGAGGTCGTCGCGCGGGTCGCACGTCAGCGTGCCGAGCGCGAGCCATTCGCCGCGCTCCTCGTCGAGCTGCACCTCGATCGTGGTCACCCGCTGCCCGCCAGCCGTCCTGTCACGGAGCCGGATGCACCGCCCGGCGCTGTCGATCACCTCGGCCAGCCGGCCATCCTGCTCGTCATAGGCCAGCGCGATCCGGTTGCCGTTGCGGTCCTCCACGGCTGTGGGCCGCGCGCGCCGCAGCGGACCCGGCAGCGCGCAGATCGGGATCGCGTGCGTGAAGACGCGGCCCGTGACGACATCGATGGGGTGCGAGACCGTGCCGCACTCCGGATACCGGTTCGGATCCGGCGCGCTCTTGCCCCCGCCGCCCGCGCGGTCCCCGCCGCTGCCCCCGCCGGCCCCTTGGCCACCGGCGCCACCCCCGCCGCCCGGGCCGCCGCTGCCGCCTCCCCCCAGGATGAAGATGCCGGGGTTCATCCCGGGGATTGCGGGGATGTTCGGCACGGGCGCAGTGCGGGCCACGGAGGCAGGGGTACCTGCTCCTCCGGGGCGCTTCAATCGCCGGTCATGGCAGGGCGTCGAGCAAAACCGGAAGGGGAGTCCGCGCCGTCGAGAGCCGGCTGAGGCTCGCCTGCCGGCGGCGCGGGGGCGACAGGAGCGCGGAGCGGCGGCGGCGGCTCAGCTGGGTGGCACGACGGCCGGCGCGCCCGGCGGCACAGCGCCCGGCGTGCCGGGCGGTGCGGGCGCCGGCGCGCCGGGCGGTGCGGGCGCCGCCGTGCCGGGCGGTGCGGCGCCCGGCTGCGCCGGCGGAGCGACTTGCGGCGCAGCGTCCGTGTCGCTCGACGACGCCCCGCGACCGCCGCGGCCCTTGTAGAGGGACGGTGCGATCGTCTCGACGTCATCTTCGTTCCAGCGGAGGTAGGTGACGGCGCGGCGGGTCTGGTCGTACGCGTTCACGAACAGGGTGAACGCGCGCGCCCGCTTGTCCGCGGCGTCGCTCGGGCCCGGGGCGGCGCCGTGCTCCCTCACGCCGAGGGCGGCGAGGAGCTGCGGCCCGAGCTCGCCGGCGCGCCTCACCTCTTCCTCGGTCGCGGCGGTCTTCCCCGCGATCTCGGACCAGCTGTCGCTGAACAGCGCCGAGAGCGCGACGAGGTCGTTGGCCGTGTCCATGTGACCGTTCCCTGCCCGGATGTCTGCGACCGTCTCTGCGTCGAGCAAGCCGCGGCGGGCCAGGGCCTCTGCGTCGCCGAGGAGGTTCGCGCGCAGCGGCACAGCCTCCTCGGCGAGCGGCTTCAGCCCGTTCTGCGCTCCTCCGCTGGACAGCCACGCGAGGTGCGCAACCCAGGCGGCGAGCGCGTAGGTCTCCAGCCGGTCAACCAGCCCGACATCGTGCGTCGGCAGTCGCTCGGCGATGAGGGGGCGCAGGGCGAGCAGGCCGGGGAGCACCCCGAGCACCTGGGAGACAGCGCGCGGGATATCGATGTTGATCGGGATGAGCGCGTGCCGCTCCAGCGCGTCCATGTCGGGCGCGACCTTGTCGAACGCCGCCGCCGCCTGGGGCGGCGCAGCGGGTTTCGTGGGAGCTGGCTTTTTCTTGAGCGGAGCAGAAGGCTTGGCCATGAGGGGACCACCTCTCGTTGATGCCGGACGCGGAGAGGCGAAGAGACACCCTGTCGTGCTCCTGGTCCCCCGCGCTGGATTCGATAAGATCGCCCGGCGCGCGCCGGGCGGTCCACCAGGGATAGTCACCCCGGTCCGTCCGTCAACGTCGTTGATTTGCTGTTCTGGATCGCTCCCCGGCGCTCGCCGCGCATTCGGCCTGTCACTGTCGCCCGCATCACGCGCTCAAAGCACATCCCGCGCCGGCCCCTGACCTCACCGGCCAGGAGCACTGGCCGCAACCGGCGGGCCGCCCGCGGTGCTCGAAGGCAGTCGGCTGCCCTGCCGGATCCGGGATGGGTGCGCCGGAGGCAGCCAGCAGCCACCTCGGGATCGGGATCGATGCACCGGAGGCAGCTAGCAGCCTCCCCGGGATCGGGATCGATGCTCCGGGGGCAGCCAGCAGCCTCCCCGGGCTCGGGATCGATGCACCGGAGGCAGCCAGCAGCCTCCCCGGGCTCGGGATCGATGCTCCGGGGGCAGCCAGCAGCCTTCCCGGGCTCGGGATCGATGCACCGGAGGCAGCCAGCTGCCTCCCAGGACCCATGGCGGTCCACGCCGCTCCGGTGCCACGATGCCTGGGATGCGCCGGGGACGCCGCCGGGAGCATCGCGTAGGCTCTCCAGGGTGGTGGCCGGATTTGAACATGAAGGCGGGGAGGCGGGAAGAAAAGATCAATGATCTTCCTGTCTTCCCGCCTTCATGGGAATCACTCCGGGGCAAATTAGGCCACCACCGCACTCCAGCGGCGTCGCGCGGCGCGCGACGTGAGCACCTCGGGGACCGTTTCCGGATAACCAGCATGGAAGCGACGCGGGAGCGTGGGAGGGCATGGCTCGCGGCGCCGGGCAGTCCTGGCGGCGTCCCGGCGCCGGGCGCGGAGGTACACGGTGAAACGCAGGTCACAGGACGACGAGGTCTCCGAGGCGCGCGCCGGCCAGGCGCCCCCGGCGGCGGCCGGCCGGAACCGTCCTCCGCTCCTCGATCCAGGCACCTGGTTCCTGCGGCGCTTCCGTGTCGAGCGGCTCCTCGGCCAGGGCGGCATGGGGGCGGTGTACGCCGTCGCCGACAAGGGGCAGATCTGGGCGCTCAAGATCGTGCGATCCGAGTTCCTCGACGATCCGGACCAGCGCCGCCGGCTGCTGCGTGAGGGCGAGGTGCTCTCGCGGATGCGGCACCCGAACGTGGTGCAGGTCCACGAGGTCGCGGCGCCGCTTGCCGCACCTGGTGGAGTAAGCTCCGCGGCCGCAGGCGCATCCCCGCCGCCAGAGAGCAGCGCGGGGCCGGGGCCCCTGCCACCGGAGGTGTTCTGAGATGAAGGCGAGAGCGATGGGGGCCCGCGCGGCGGGCTGGCTGGTGCTGGTCGTGGGCGCGGTGGCCGCGGCGCCTCCAGCGGCGCGCGCGCAGGCGGCGCCGGCGGGCGCGCAGGCGGCGCCGGCGGGCGCGGCGGCGGCGGGCGCGCAGGCGCCGCCGGAGAGCGCGGCGGCGGCGCAGGCGTCCCGCGACGCGGACGCGGCGTTCGCGCGGGGCAAGGAGCTGTACCGGCTCGGGAAGCTCGACGCGGCGTACGAGGCGTACCGGACGGCGTGGTCGCTGAAGCAGAGCTACGACATCGCGGCGAACCTCGCCAACACGGAGGTCCAGCGCGGGATGAAGGTCGAGGCGGCACGAGCGGCGGCGACGGCGCCCCGGGCACAACCGGCGGACGGGGTCAAGGCGGCGGAGGGGGAGGCGGGGCGAAGGCGGGGCTGTTCTGCAAGGTCGGACCGGACACCGTTGACGGCGTGGGGGCCAGCGGCGGAGGCGGCGGGGCCGGGGGCTGCGGTGGGAAGGGAGGCGGAGGCGGGCAGGCGGGCGGGTCGAGCATCGGGATCGTGAGCCTGGGCAACCAGCTGAAGCTGACCGGGGTGACGATCGCGGTCGGCAAGGGCGGCAACGGAGGCGCCGGGGCGGCGGGGCAAAGCGGCGCGGCTGGCGGCAATGGGGCCGCGGGCGCGGTGGCTTCGGGGACAGCGCCTAGCAAAGCCGGCTGCGATGGCGGAAAGGGTGGCGCAGGCGGGTCCGGTGGCTCGGGTGGTGGCGGCCGGGGCGGCTATGCCGTAGGCCTTGCGTATGCGGTGACACCGAGCGAAGCGCCGGCGGTGCAATTCGCGGCCGGCACACCCGGCACCGGCGGCGACGCCGGCCCCGGAGGAGCCCCGGAAAACGCCGGAGCGCCGGGGAGCGAAGGGAGCTGCTGGGACTTCGCGACGCAGTCGCCGTGTGGAGGGTGAAGCGATGAAGTCACCGAACGAGACGCCGGCCCGCGTCCTGCCTTCGTGGGTGGATCCGGTGTGGAGCTCGACCACGCCGGAGGCGCAGGCGGAGCAGCTCCGAATGCTGCGCCGGGCGCAGGCGCGCGGCTCGCTGCTGCTGCGGTTGGCGCGAGGCGCGGACGTGCGGGCGGAGCTCGCGAAGTTGGCGGCTCAGGCCGAGGCGATGGAAGCCATGGAGCAAGAGGCCAACGAAGCGTGGGCGGGCGCGGTGCTGGTGGAGGGCGAGGACGCCAGGCGCAGGTCGCGCCTGGCGTGGCTCGGCACGGCGGCCTTCGTGCTGGCGGTCCTGTGCTGCGTGGCGCTCGTGGCGCTGCGCCTGAGCTGATGAGACGTAGCGAAGCGACGACGTAGCGAAGCGACGAGGTAGCGAAGCGACGACGTAGCGAGACGGCCGCGCGCGGCGCGGCCTGATCACATCCAGGGAAACGCGCGCCGCCGTGCGCGGCGCGCCTTTGGCTCGGCTTGTCTCATCGACGAGCGTGCGAGGAGGACGAACGTGTATCCACAGCTCGCCATCGAGGCGGCAGCGCAGTCGGACGTGGGTCGGCGCCGGAGCCGCAACGAGGACAGCTTCGCGGCGCTGCCGTGCCTGGGGCTCTTCATGGTGGCCGACGGCCTGGGAGGCAACGCGGCGGGTGAGGTCGCGTCGCGGATGGCCATTGAAGTGGCCAAGAGCTGCTTCGACGTGGATGAGGATCTCGAGGAGACGTGGCCGCTCGGCACGTCGAGGCCGCGCGACCGGGACGAGGTGCGGCTGGTGCTGAGCGTGCGGCGCGCGAACCGGGCGATCTACGAGGCGAGCCAGCGGCAGGACGAGATGCGCGGGATGGCGACGACCTTCGCGGGCGTGCTGCTGGGGCCGGGCATGGCGTACATCGCGCACGTGGGCGACTCGCGTGTGTACCGGATGCGCGAGGGGAAGCTGGAGCGGCTGACGCAGGACCACACGCTGCTGGAGGAGCTCCTGCGGGACGGGGGCTGCTCGCTGTCGGCGATCGAGGCGCTGAGCGACCGGGCGAACGCTGTGACGCGGGCGCTGGGCTGCGACGAGAGCGTGGCGATCGAGTCGCGGGTGGAGGCGACGGTGCCGGGGGACGTGTTCCTCGTGTGCTCGGACGGGCTGTGGGGGCCCGGTGCCCGAGGAGCGCATCGCGGGAGTCCTGGAGGCGCACGGGGAGCTGAGCCTTGCGGCGAGCCTGCTGGTCGACCTCGCGAACGAGCACGGCGGGCCGGACAACGTGACGTGCGTACTGGCGCGGCTCGGAGGGGGGTGACGTGCGCGGCGGCGACGTGCTGCGGCTTTCGCTGACGAGGCCCGGCGCAGGGCGGCGCCGCCCCGGGCCGGGTGGGTCAGGGGTTGTAGCGGCGGCCGCTGCGGTAGCTCGCGATCGCGAGCTCCACCGGGCGGAAGAGCGGCTCGGGGAGAGCGTCGAGAGGATACCAGGCCCAGCCGGCAATCTTGTGGGGCTCGCGATCCTCGGGCTCGCCCTCGAAGTCCTCGGCGAGGAGCTGGATATCCACGTAATGCTTGCCGTAGGCGATGAGGTTGCTCAGGCACAAAAACGAGAGCTCTCTGACGACGAGGCCGCTCTCCTCGAGCACCTCGCGGACCGCGCAGGCCTCGAACGACTCGCCAAACTCGAGGTGGCCTCCACACCACGAGTAGCTGCCGTCGCCGTGGCTGCCGCGCCGCCGCGCGAGGAGCACGCGGCCATCGCGCACCAGCATGACACCTACGCCCACCAGCGGACGATCCGCGGCGGGAGCTCCGACGATCGGGGGGGATCCCACAGAATACCTCCGGGCCGCGCGCAAGCGCTGGCGCGGGCGCTGTAGCACAGGGAGGCCCGCGGTCGCCGATGCGCGGGAGGTTTCAGGGGGCATGGCGGTGGAGCGAGAGGTGATTGACTTTTCAGTGAACATGCGTAGCGTGCCGGGTCCGATGGATGCCGCCCTTCCCTGGGAGCTGAACCCCGTCCTTGAGCCGAGCCGGCTCGTCCTGCTGGCGCAGACGGCGGTCAATGTCCGCAACAAGGCGTTCAGCGAGGCGAACCGCGAAGAGGGCGATACAAGCTGGGGCATCGGCTGCAAAGCGCACGAGCGGTTCGGTCATGCCCTCTGCAGGCTGGCAGAGAGCGGAAAACACCCGTGGCTGACCGTGCAGCGAGACGGGCTGTACCTGATGCCCCATATCGAGGGGGTCGCGGTGCGCGTGTACCGCGGGCCGGCCGATAAACCGTCGCAGAGACACCTCGAGGCCGCCCGCAGCGAGCACAACCGGCGCAACGAGCCGCGACAGATGACCTTCTCGTTCCTCGGACAAGAATCCGAGCCGGATGGGCCGTGGTTCTGGATGATGGCCGTCGAGACGGACGTCGAGGGGAGGGCGCTCCGCGCCGTGTTCTTCCAGGCCAACGAGGCGGGCGGGACCCGAAACGCATGGGAGGCGCCGGTCGAGATGGCGCCCGCTGCGCCTGCGCCCCAGCCGGGAGACAAGCCGGCGCGACCGGCGCGACCGGCACGACCGCGCGCGGCCGCGGGCCAGCCGGCGAAGGAGGCGCTCCTCTCGCGCGACGGACAGCCGCTGTTCCGGGCGCAGACGATGACGCTGCCGCTCGTGTCGCAGCCGAGCTGACCCTCGGCGCCAGGCGCGGATCAGCGGGCAGGAGGGCTGTCCGAAGGGGGAGAGCCCTCGCCCCGGATGTTCGGCTCCGCGCGGAGCTCGCCCTCCAGGATGGTGACGGCCTGGCCGCCCAGGTCGACGCGATCGCCGCGCAGGCGCACGCGCACCACGCCGCCCCGCGCCGAGGCCTGATAGGCCAGCATCTCGGCCTTGCCGAGGCGCGCAGCCCAGAACGGCGTCAGGCAGCAATGAGCAGAGCCGGTGACCGGATCCTCGTTGATGCCCGCGGCAGGGGCGAAGAACCGTGAGACGAAATCGAAGTCCCGGGACGAGCTCCGGCTCGTGATCATGACGCCCCGCGCGGGCAGCGTCGCGAGGAGGCCAAAGTCGGGCGTCGCCGCGCGGACCTCATCCTCCGAACCCAGCAGGACAAGGTAGTCGAACGCGTTCCTGCCAATGTAGAGCGGCTCCACGCGGAGCGCCTGTGCGAGGCCCGGGAGCGGATCCTCCTTCTCTTCCCGCTTCGCCGGGAAATCCAGCTCGATCCAGCCGCCGTCGCGGCGAGAGGCGGTGAGCAGGCCGCTCTGCGTGAAGAAGCGAGCCTGCTCGTCGCGCGCGAGCAGGCCTGCCTCCCACAGCACATGCGCGCTCGCGAGCGTGGCGTGCCCGCAGAGCGCGACCTCCACCGCCGGGGTGAACCAGCGGAGATCATGGCCGCCGTCGCCGCGGGCGACCAGAAAGGCAGTCTCCGAGAGGCTCATCTCGCGCGCCACAGCCTGCATCCACGCCGCGGGGCGCGCCTCGGGCAGGACGCAGACCGCCGCCGGGTTGCCGCGGTACGGCTTGGCCGTGAACGCATCCACCTGGGTGATCCGAAGGCTCATCGCGGACGATTACCGCGGTCGTGCTCCGCGGTCCACGCCGAAGCGGCCGACCTCGGACTCGTATGCTGGAGATCACCGAGATCCGTAGTGCGCGGACCCGTCGTTACACCGGCATTCCCATCGTCCGGAGGAGCGCGTTGTGCTCCTCCGTGAAGCGTCCGTTCGGGCCGCGCAGCACGAGCGGCGCCTCGTCGCGGCACGACGCCACGTCCCCGGCGCGGCGCAGGGCATAGACCGAGAACAGCGCGGCCCTGCCCTCCTTCGGGACGACGTCGCGCCACGCCTCGAGCGCGAGCCCCGCCGCCGCCGCCGCCGCCTCGACCCGCCCCCGCTGCCGCGCCGACGCGCAGGCCACGAACGGCGCGCCGGGAGCGAGCAGCCGCGCCGCCGCGAGGCAATAGTCCTCCACGCCGCCCCGGTGCTCGAAGCGGCACGGGCCGCGCTGGACCCGATCGGACTCGATGCCTGTCCCGACCGGCAAGTACGGCGGCGTCCCCGTCACGAGGTCCGCCGGCCCGAGGCCGTCGAGCACCGCAGGGTCGCGCAGATCCCCGGACCGGACCTCGCAGCGCACGTCGACCCCGTTCCACGCGACCGAGCGCCGCGCCATCGCCGCGCTCACCTCCTGCGCCTCCACGCCCGCGCAGCGCGCGTCCGGAAAGCGCCACGCGGTGAACAGGAGCACCGTGCCGATCCCGCACCCGAGGTCCACGGCGCGGCGCGGGGGCGCGTGCCCCACCCGTTCGGCCGCGAACCAGGCGGTCACGAGATCGTCGGCCGACCAGCGGTGGCCGTCGAGCCGCTGAAGGATGCGGAAATCGCCCGAGAGATAGCAGAGGTCCTCGCCGGGGCCGGGCCAGACCTCCGGCCGCTCCGGCGTCACCGGCCGCGGCCCAGGGGCGACCCACCCGGGCGGCCGGCGCGCGGGCCGTACGACCCCGCCGCGCGGCGCGAGGGATGGCTGGACGTCGGGGGGAGCGCTCATCGGCCCCATGTACCACGCCCCGCCGGCTCAGGGGCCCGCTGAGCCCTCCTGCGCGGCGCCAGAGCTCGTACAGGTGTCCTGGAGCGAGGGATCATCGCAGAAGATGCACGGGCTGTCCTCGCAGTCCGGCGCTGGACACGACGCCGGGCAGGTCGGTTCGTTCGGGTCGCAGTTGATGACCTGCCAGGTGAGCCAGCTCGTGTCATCCGGGTCGGCCGGGCAATTGCACCTGCGGCTGTCGAAGGCGTGCGACGCCACCATGGTGATCGTGTGACACTCCCGCTCCGGCGTCATCCCGTCCGTCGGGAGCTGGTCCACGCTGAAGCCCCACTTGACCGTGATGGGGCGCTGTCCGCCAGCGATGGTCCCCGCCCCGAACGGCATCGGCGTCGGGGACACGATCCTCCGGTACGGGTACCCGTCAGAGCCCTTCCCATAATCGATGTACAAGGCGACCTGCACGGGGTCGCCGTTGTCCTCGGAGAGCACCGACGCGCGGAAATCCATGGACCTGTCCTGCGGATCGATGTGCACGGGGATGTGCGGCGAAGGAAAGACCGCCGTGAGGACCGGCGCTGTCTTCTCGGGGTGCTCGTACTCCGGCGGCGAGATCACGAGGCAACCTGCGGCCGACACGGCGAGCGCCGCGGCCCCGAGCGAGCGCGCGAGCGCGGCAGAAGAACGCGGGCGCGCCGCGGGGACGGCAGCGCGGAGGAGGGAAGGGCAGGTGGGAGCGGTCATGATGGCGCTGTGGAGGGGCGGAGGGGGGTGGGGTCAGGGCCGGACGCCGGAACTGTATCTGTCAGGGCGACGCGCGGTTGGAGATAGCTGCAATCCGACCGCCGCGGCGCGCGGCGGCGCCATCGACCCGCCGCCGGGCGAAGCGCCGGCCGCTCAGCGCACGAGGCCGAGGCTCGGCCCACGGGGAGCGAGCGCGTGAGGGCCGGCGCGGAGAGTCGAAGGGCTGCGCCGGGGGATCACTTGCGCGGGCTCGCCGGCGCGCTCTCCAGGGCGTAGACGACCTTCACCTGCGTGCCGAACGACACCTCGCCGGGCGAGACGGGGGTGCCCATGTCCGCGGCGTACGAGGCGGCAGCGAGGCGGGGGGCGTGGATCGGGCCCTGGTCGACGATCTCGCTGATCGCGACGACGCGGCCGAGCGAGACGCCCTGGAGCCTGGCGAGCGCCTCGGCGCGAGCCCGCGCGTCCGCGATCGCCTTCTCCCTCGCCTGCGCCTCGAGCGGGTCGGTCTTGTCGAGGCCGAACGAGATGCCCCACACGTTGTTCGCGCCGGCGGCCACGGCGGCGTCGAGCACCGCCCCGACCTGGTCGAGGTTGCGCACGACGACCATCACCGTGTTGCTCACCTGATAGAAGTGCGCCGGCGGCGCCGGCTGGGCCGGCGCCAGATCGGGCGGCGCCAGCGGCTTCTGCGCCGGAGGCGGCGCCGGCTTCGGCCCTCGTCCAGCGGGCGCCGCGCGCCCCGCGGGCGCCGCGGCCGGCGCAGAAGCCACGGCCGGCGCGGGCGCCGAAAGGGGCTGCGGGGGATGCATCCAGGGCGGCACGTCGGCCGACCGCACGAGCTGGATGGAGTAGTTGCTGGTCTGGATGTCCTTGTCGGCGACGCCGGCATTCCTGAGCGCCGCGATGATCTCGGTCATGCGCGCAGCGGCCGACTTCGTCGCCTCGGCCACGGTGGGCGCCATGACCTCGATGCCCATCTGGGCGCGGGCGATGTCGGGCCTCGCGCTGACCTCGCCCCGGCCGACGACCGTGATGGTGTGGGACTCCGGAGCGACGGCCTGGGGCGGCGTCGCCTGCGCCGCGCACGCGGCGAGCAGGGGCGCGGTCGACAGCAGGAACGCGGCGAGACAAAGCCGGCGCGACAGAGAGCTCTGGTTCTTCATGCCCGTGCAACGCGCGACGCCCGCGCCGCCTTACAGGGCGCGCCGGGCGCGCCGGGCACAACAGAGCGCGCCGGGCGCCGCGCGGGGGATGCCCGGAGGGGGCCGCATTGCCCCCCCGTCGGCAAGCTGTTCCACGGCGCGCCGGGTGCGCTATGGTCGTTCACGTGCTCACAATACCCAGCGATGAAGAGGCCCTCGGAGGTCTGCAGGGGGCCACGATCCCCAGCGACCTCTCGCCAAGCATCGGCTACCGGATCGTGTCGCGGGCCGGGGCCGGGGCGATGTTCGTCTCGTACTACGCGGTCCGCACCGCCCCCGAGGGCGAGACCCCCGTCGTCGTCAAGGTGCTGAGGCCGTCGCTCTTCCGGCAGATGGGTCCGTCGGCGGCCGTCATCGTGAAGAAGGAGGCGGTGTCCCTCGGCCGCCTCAACGAGCAGGTCCCCCCGACCCCCTTCGTGGTCCGGCTCATCGACACCGGCACGTTCGAGGTCCGCCGCGGCACGAAGACGCTCGACCTGCCCTGGATCACGATCGAGTACGTGCACGGCGGCGTCCAGGGCGTGACGCTCCGCCAGCGGGTGCAGGGGACGATCCAGGCCACGGGCCACGCGTTCGATCCGGCGCGCGCGACGCGCGCGATCGAGTGCATCTCGAGCGGGCTGTCGGCGGTGCACGACGTGGGCGTCATCCACCGGCAGCTCACGCCGGAGAGCATCCTGTGCTGCGGCTCCGGCGACGACGAGCTGTTCAAGATCAGCGACTTCGGCATGGCGCGGCCGCGCGGCATCCGCGAGACGATCATGGCCGGCGTCGTCGGCGGCTCCGGGGTCGCGCCGCCGGAGATGCTGTCCGCCGATCCGAGCACGATCGGCCCGTGGACCGACATCTTCAACCTCGCGTCCGTCATCTTCTTCCTGCTCACGGGCGAGCAGTTCATCGTCGCGGAGTCGCAGGCGCAGGCGCTCATGGCGGCGATGGCGCGCACGCGCCGGAGCCTCCTCGAGACGCGGTGGCTCCACCCCGCGCTGCGCGGGAACGACCAGGCGTGCAAGTCGATCGACTTCGCGCTCCGCTGGGCGTCCGCCGGCGAGGCGCAGGAGCGCCTCCAGGAGGCCGTGGCCGTGGCCGCGATGCTCTCGCCGTACCTCCGCCCCGCCTCGCCGGTCTCGGCGCTGGAGCAGCGGATCGTGGCGAGCGCGGGCGAGCAGCGCACGCGCGCCCAGGAGGAGATGGCGCCCATGACCCTCCCCGGGACGCACGTGAAGGCGCCGGTGCAGCTCAAGGGGGAGCTCGGCCAGACGCTGCTCTCGCCGCGCCAGCCGAGGGGCGCCGCCGCGGATCGCGCGCCGGATCGCGGCGCAGATCGCCCGAGCACGGACCGCGCGATCGAGGCCGAGCTCATCAGCGCGCCGCCGCGCGCCAGCCGGGAGCCGCCGCCGCGGCAGTCGTCGTTCATCGTCGAGCGCTGGACGTGGAGCGTGCTCCACCACCCGAGCCTCGACTCGGTCATCCGGAGCGTGGCCTGGGACGGCTACGGCCGGTGCCTCGCGGCGGCGACGGGCGGGCTGCTCTTCTGGAACGGGACGAGCTGGAGCGAGGCGTCGTCCGGCGGCCTCCCGAGCCCGCAGGGCGTGCGCTTCGTGCACCGGATCGGGCCCGGCCGCTGGCTGCTCGGCGGCGACGCCTCGACGCTGGCGGTGTACACGACGGGCGGCGTCACGGGCGTCTTCCAGCTGCCGGGCGAGCCGCAGAGCCACGTCGCGCTGAGCGGCGACCTCGAGGACATGGGCATCCTGGTCTCGACGACGCCGAACGATCCGCGGCCGCTCCTGCACGCGTTCATCGCCAAGCGCTGGCTGCGGCCGATGCCGGCCGAGGGGGTCGCGCTGCTCGCCGCGGTCGCGCGCGTCGAGGACGAGCGGTGGCTGCTCGTCGGCCGGTCGACCGCGGGCGAGGGGCTGGTCGCGCTCTACGCGCCGCTCGACTGGCACCTGGAGCGCATCCCTGCGCCGCCGGCGCGGGCGTTCGTCGCGTGCGCCGGGCGGCCCGATCTCGGCGTGGGCATCGCGGTCGGCGCGGACGGGAGCGTGGTCTGGCGGTACGGGCAGAGCGTCTTCACGGAGCACATCGAGCCGCGGCGCGCCCTGTCGGCGGCGACGATCGACGCGGAGGGCCGCGCCTGGGCGGGCAGCGCGGGGCGCATCTGGGTGCGGCGCGGCGGCATCCCGCCGATGGCGGGGACGTGGGAGTGCGTCTGGGAGAACGACGCCTGGGTCGGCCCGGTCGTGTCGCTGTTCGTCGACTCGGAGGTGGTCGTCGCGATCACGGCGGACGGCGGCATCATCGAGGGGCGCGTCACCGGCTGACGGTCGGTCGCGCGCTGCCCGCTGTCACGCGCGCGCTCCTCCCCGGGGCGGAGCCGGGTTACCCGGCGCCCGGGGGCGCGCGGTGCCTCGCCACGACGATCGTGATGTCGTCGTCCGGGCTCGAGCTCCAGCTCTCGACGTCCCTCACGATCCGGTCGCGGATGAGCTCGACGGGCGCGTCCTGGGAGACCTCGACGGCGGAGCAGAGCCGCTCCAGCCCGAACTGCTCCTGCTCCGCGTTGCGCGCCTCCGTCACCCCGTCGCTGTAGAGCACGAGGAGGTCGCCGTCCTCGAGGCGGAGCTCGGCGTCGTGGGTCATCGCGTCGATCGACGGGAGGACGCCGACCCACATGCCGGAGCTCGGGACGCACTCGCACCGCCGCGTGCCCGCGCGGCACACGACGATGTCGTCGTGCGCGCCGGCGAACGTCACCCGCCCGCTGCGCTCGTAGCGGAGCAGGAGCAGGGTCGCGTGCTCGTCGCGCTTCAAGCGCTCCCGGACGTTCTCGTAGATCGCCCCGTTCAGCGCCGAGACGAGCTCGCCCGGGCTGGCCATCGGATCCCTGCGCGTCATGGCCGCGACCATGCTCTGGATCATCAGCATGACGAGGCCCGCCGCGAGCCCGTGCCCCGCGACGTCGCCGATCCCGAGCCACCCGCCCTCCTGCGTCGCGATCACGTCGTAGTAGTCGCCGCCGACCTCGGCGGCCGGCTTCATCACGGCGCAGAGCTCGAGCCCCTCCACGTGCAGCCGCGACGGGACGAGCGTGGTCTGGATGCGCTCCGCGACGAGGCTCTCCTGGCGGACCCGCTCCTGCTCCAGCCGCTCGCGTATCTCCACCTGCCGGACGATCTCGCGGTGCATCGACACGGCCTTCATCGCCGAGCCGATCTGCAGGCGCACCGCGTCGTAGACCACCTCGTTCGCGCCGCTGTTGACGAGCGCGACGCCGAAGTGCTCCGCCTCGCCGAACGTGAGCGGCATCGCGATGACGCTCCAGCGCTCGGCGGAGCCCAGGAAGCCGGGCGGCGCGAGGCACGAGGACGCGAAGGTCGCGGGCGGCGGCTCCACCTCGCGGCTGTTCTCCATCAGGAAGAGCGACCGCAAGGTGGCGTGCTGCGGGTCGTCGTAGAGCGAGATGGCGACGCGCGTGAGATCCACCCTGGGCAGCTCCGTCGCGAGCGTGCGCCGGAGCGTGGGCATGCTCAGGCTGGTCGAGAAGCACCTGCCGGTCCAGCTGAGGTGGATCGCCGCGCGCTCCAGGTGCAGCCGCTTCTCGCCCTCGGCGCGCGTGGAGGCGTGGCCGATCAGGGTGCGGGACGCGTGCCAGAGCCGCTCGAGGTCGTCCTCGGGGGCGCCGGCGGGCGCCCGGCGGACCCGCGCGCGGAGCAGCGTGATCGCGCCCTGGAGCTGGTCGAGCGCGACGCCCTCGCGCCCGGCCGCGTCGAGGAGGCCCTGGAGCGCCCGCAGGAAGCGGCCCTCCTGCCCGGCGAGCTCCTCCTCGAGCGCCGAGAGCAGCTCCCGGGGCCAGGCCCTGAGCGACGCGGCGGAGGCGGTCACGGACCGCGCGAGCGCGCGCTCCAGGTCCTCCCGCTGCTCGGCGGTGGAGAGCGGCTCGCCGCGCGAGGGCGCCCCGGCGGACGCGCGCGGGAGGGCGGCGTAGTAGCCGCAGCCGCACGACTCGCGCCGCGTGAGCTCGACCGGAAGCAGGCTGCACTCCGGCACCCGCTCGCCGCCGAGCTGGCGCACGACCGTCGTGACCGCGAGCGCCCCGAGCTCCTTGATCGGCTGGCGAACGGTCGTCAACGACGGCCTCGTGACGCGCGACACGGCGACGTCGTCGAACCCGCACACGAGGACGTCGCCCGGGACGTCGACGCCGTGCGCCTTCAGCGTGTCCATCGCGCCGAGGGCCATGTTGTCGTTGCCGGCGATGACCGCGTCGAAGTCGACCCCGCGCGCGAGGAGCTCGCGCATGGCGCGGCGGCCGCCGTCGATCAGGAAATCGCCGAACACGAGGAGGCGCTCGTCGTAGGGGAGCGCGCGCGCTTCCAGCGCCCTCCGGTACGCCCGGGCGCGCAGCTTCGCCTCCTCGTTGTTGACCGGCCCGCTGATGTACACGATGCGCCGGCACGCGTGGTCGTCGAGCACGTGTGCGACCGCCGCCTCCACCCCGAGCGCGTTGTCGACGATGACGCTCGGGATGCCCTCCATCGCGAGCCCCACGCTGCACATGGGCAGGGACGCGTACGATCGGCAGAACGCGTACGCTCCCTCGACGCCGAGGTGCTTCGTGAGCGCCGACGAGACGATCACCAGCCCGTCGACCATCGCCGCGCCGACGAGCGCATAGATGCTGCCCCGGGCGTCCAGGGTGCAACCCCGGCGGGCGCCTGTCTCCCCGAAGGCGACGACGAGGTTGACGTCGTGCGCCTGGGCGGCGCGCTCGACGCCGAAGCGCACCTCGGACTGATACTCGCCGCAGAGAGAGTCGGTCAGGAGGGCGATCGTGGGCCGCTTCGCCGCCATGCTCGAGCGCTCCCGGCTCACGCCTCGTCGATGGACACGAGGCTCGGGGACATGCGCTGGAGGGCCGCCAGGCTGCGCCGCTGCCACCCGAGCCGCGCGTCCGTGACGAACCTGATCTCGCACCCGAGCCCGTGGGCGGCGACGCCGCAGATGAAGGCGATGAACGCCTTCAGGCAGCTCGAGTTCAGGAAGTACAGGGCGCGTATGTCGAACTCGACGGTGGTCAGCGAGAGGCGCTTCACCTCGTGCTGGACCTCATTGCAATAGCTGCCGAGCGGCGCGGCCGCCGCCATGTCGCCCGTCCCGGTGAGCTTGATGCTGAGCCGATCGCCGTTGAGGGCAGGCTCGATGCCGAAGCTCTCGGTGACGACGGGCTCAACCCTTAAGCTGCTCATTCAGCCTCCACCGCTCGAGCGGCGCGTGCGCGATGATCGTGAGCTCGTTGCCCTCGATCTTGTAGTCGACGTCGAGCCCTCCCTCGGCGCGGACGCGCGCGAGGCCCAGGCCGGAGACGCCCTCGATCATCGCAGTCTCCGTGATGAGCTCGTCGTAGTGCTTCAGCGGGTCGCTCGCGGTCTTCAGGTCGAGCAGCCGCTTCTCGACCTCCCGCAGGCGCTCCGGGGACGCCTCGTTGCGCGCGCGGATCTTCATGATGTGCGACCTGTCGTCCTCCTCCAGCGCGAGCTCGAGGCTGACGCGAGGGCCGGTGGAGTACTTGGTGATGTTCTCGGCGAGCTCATGCGCGGCCATGTAGAACCGCGAGCTCACGTTCGCGTCGTCCAGCACCGCGCCGCAGAAGCTGGACACCAGCCGCAGCACCGCCGTCGCCAGGCGCTCGCTCGGAAAGAAGGTGATGCAGAGGAATAGCGAAGCGCTCTGCGTTGGTTCGGGGGATGACACAATCTGTCATTATACGCCGCCCTCGCGCCGGATCCAACCGGGGACTTCCGCGAGCGGCGTGACGGCGTGACGGCGGTCACGCGCGTTTTCGTTCGCGTTCCCGCGCGCGGTGTCGAGCGAGGCCGTGGAGACGCGCGAGAGGGATGGACCCTCCCGGCGCGAGCGCTGACGCTGTCCATGGGTGTAATGCGCTTCGCCGACGGGGCGAACGGCGCGCTTCACGTGGGCCGTGACGTGACGCGGCGCGCTGTCGCGATCGAGTGGCACGTTCATTGATGTCATCTCGGCGCCCATCGATGGCGAGGTGTGTCCGTGGATCCGGTCGGGTCCCCGAGCGCCTCGCGCACAACTGCCGTCGCCTGCGGGAGAGATCCCGGCGGGCAACCCCACCAGGAGGTTATTGCTGTATGAAACGACGACCCCTCTCGCCCGGGCCGCTCGGGCCACCCGTCCGCCGCGCTCGCCGCTCGATGGCGATATCGCGATCGCGCGTGCATCCCCTCGTGAGGCGCGGCATCGTCGCCGGAGCCGCCGCCGCGACTCTCAATTGTAGCTCAGGGCCCGGGGCGGAGCGCGACATCGCGCAGGGAACCGGCGGCATCGACGATGTGGGGGAGGGCGACTCCGGCGATTCGCCCGCTCTTGGTCACGCTCTTGCCACGGCTCGCGCGGCGCTCTCGAGCGATGCAATGGTGTGCGTCTCGATCCAGCGTGGAAGGCCTGGCACGGTGAGAGATGCGACACTGTGGCAAAATGCTCCAACGTGGAGCGACTCGGCGTCTCCGAACCTCTCGACGGGATCCGCCGGGAGCGCGGGCCGCCGCCGGTCCGTCGTGCAGTTCGACCTCTCTCCCGTGCCCACAGGCGCGACGGTCGTCTCTGCGTCGATGATCTTCCATCAGACGTACAAGGCCGAGCGCAGCGCGATCAGCGTTCATCGGGTCGTGGTCCCGTGGGAGGAGCGCACCGCCGCGTGGCGCAGCGTCGGCGACAGCGGCTTCGAGCGGGAGAGCGCGGCGACGATCGCGGCCGAGGCAGGCGTCGGCGCCCGCGCGGCGGACGTGTCGTCGCTCGTCCAGGCGTGGGTGCGCGGGACCGCGCCGAACCACGGCGTGCTCCTCGACGAGGCGACGGCGCACCGTACCGACCTGAGGAGCAGCGAGATCGGCAACGTGGAGGAGCGCCCCCGGCTCGACGTCTGCTACGTGACCTGCTCGGACGGCGCGAGGAACGGCCTCGAGGCGGGCGTCGACTGCGGTGGGCCGCACTGCGCTCCCTGCTCGGGCGCGACGACCGGCACGTCGAGCACCGGCGCGGCGAGCACCGGCGCGGCGAGCACCGGCGCGGCGAGCACCGGCGCGGCGAGCACCGGCGCGTCGAGCTCCACGGGCGATCCGTGCGCCGACCCGGCCGCGCTCCCGCCGGATCCGTCGCCGCCCGAGCGGCTCTCCGAGACCGGGCTCTATGCCGATATAGCGACCCGGTCGCGCGCGGCGAACACGCTCGAGTTCCGCCCCGCTTTCGAGCTCTGGTCGGATGGGGCAGCCAAGCGGCGCTTCGTGTACCTGCCGCGCTGCTCCACCGTCGACACGAGCGACATGGATCACTGGTCGCTGCCGGTGGGGGCGCGCTTCTGGAAGGAGTTCCGCGCCGAGGGGGTGGCCGTGGAGACGCGGCTCATCCACCGGTTCGGACCGGGGATCGACGACTGGTTGTTCGCCGCGTATGCGTGGGATCCGTCGGGGAACGACGCGTTCCTTGTCGAGGACGGCGTCGAGGACGCGCGCGGGACCGCGCACGACATCCCGCGGACCGCGGACTGCTGGGAGTGCCACGGCAAGCTCCCGGAGCGCGTCCTCGGCTTCAGCGCGCTCCAGCTGAGCCACCATGGCCCGGGCGAGACGATCACGTCGCTGAGCAACGCCGGACGGCTCACCGTGCCGATGCCGGGAGGGGTCCGCCCGCCGGGCGACGCGACGGCGGCCGCGGCGCTCGGGTATCTCCATGTGAACTGCGGCAACTGCCACAACAGCGCCGGCGTCGCGACCCTGCGGACACGCCTGCTCGCGGCGAACACCACGGTGGAGAGCACCGACATCTACACGACGGGCGTGGGCGTGACGCCCAGCTTCTGGGAGCCCGGCGTGGTCCACAGGATCGCCGCGGGAGATCCCGAGTCGAGCGCCGTGGTGCGGCGGATGGCGCACCGCGGCTCCAGGGCGCAGATGCCGACGATCGGGTCGGAGGCCATCGACACGGCGGGGCTCGCGACGGTCCGCGCGTGGATCGAGGGTCTGCGGCCGCCGGCCGGGGCGGCGAGCGGCGCCGGCAGCAGCGCGGCCAGCGGCAGCGCGAGCGCGAGCGCCGGCAGCGGGAGCTCAGGCGCCGGCGGTGCGAGCACCGGCACCGGCGCGGGCGGCGGGAGCTCCGGCACCGGGAGCTCCAGCGCGAGCACCGGCGGCGGCAGCGCCGGCCCCGCGTGCTCCGGGGTGCCGCGCCTGAAGCTCACGCAGATCGCCTCCGGCCTCGAAACGCCCCTCTTCCTCACGAGCCCGCCGGGCGACACCTCGAGGATGTTCGTCCTCGAAAAGGACGGAGTCGTCCGCCTCATCAAGAACGGTGTCCTCCTGTCCACGCCGTTCCTCGACCTCCGGGGCGGGACCTCGTGCCCGCCGTCGCATCCGGCGAGCGCACACCCGCTCGTGTGCACGCCCAGCCCGACCGCGGAAGGCGGGCTGCTCGGGATGGCGTTCCACCCGAGCTACGCGACGAGCGGCAGGTTCTGGCTCTTCTACACCGCCGCGCCCAGGGGCAACGTCACGATCGCCGAGTTCCGCCGCTCGGCCACGAACCCGGATGTCGCCGACACGTCGGCGGGGAGCCTGCCTGTCCGGACGCTCCTCGATGCGAGGCACGGCGGCTGGAACCACGTCGGCGGTACGCTCGCGTTCGGACCGGATGGCCATCTCTACGCGTCGGTCGGCGACGCGGCCGTCACGCCGTACTCGACCTCTCCGGCCAAAGAACTCTCGTCGCCCCTCGGCAAGATCCTGCGGATCGACGTGACGACCGGGCTCGGGCCGTCCGGCAATCTCTCCGGCGCAGGGGTGAACCCGCTCGTGTGGGATCACGGCCTGCGCAATCCGTGGCGCTTCAGCTTCGACCGGCGCACGGGAGACCTCTACATCGCCGACGTGGGACAGAACGCCTGGGAGGAGCTCAACATCGAGCCGGCCCGCACCGGGCGGCGCAACTACGGCTGGCCGACGATGGAAGGCGACCACTGCGTCTCATCCGGGTGCTCCCGCGTCGGGGTCGCGCCCGCCGTGGAGCACAGCCACTCGAGCGGAGAGGGCGGCTCGATCACGGGCGGCCACGTCTACCGCGGCTCGGCCATTCCGTGCCTCCAGGGGAGGTACGTTTACGGCGACTACGGGACACACCGCTTCTGGACGCTGCGGTGGGACGGCGGGGCGGTCCGGGATCACGTCGAGATCACGGCGGACCTCGCGTCGAGCCTGCCGGCGGCCTCGTTCGGCGAGGACGCCGCCGGCGAGCTGTACGTGGTGATGCTCACCGGGGAGGTGTTCCGCATCGATCCGAGGTGAGGCCGAGGTGAGGCCGAGGTGAGGCCGAGGTGAGGCCGAGGTGAGGCCGAGGTGAGGGCGCCGCGTCGCAGGGGGTGGCTCGCCCGCGAGCGCAGGGCTAGCCGGCGAGCTGCCCGTACCCCGCCCGGAGCTTCGCGAAGCGCGGGCGCCACGCCCTGCTCTCGGCGAGCAGCGGCGCGGTGCGCGCGAGCAGCAGCGCCACGTCCTCGGGGCGGCCGGCGTCGAGCAGGGCGCGCGCGCGCCAGTAGAGGAGCTCGACCCGCTGGTCAGCGCTCAGTCCGCTGCCGAGCTCGCCCGGCGGCTCCCCCTCCTCGCGCATCGTCGCCCGGGTGCGCGCGCCCTCCATGCTGTACCGCGGGTCCCTCACGGCGAGCTGCATCACGCCGAGGAGCGCCTGGGCGTACGGCGGCAGGTCCGCGACCGCCCCCTGCGCCCTGAGCCATCGGAGCTGCCGGCTCGCGTCCGCGTGCTCGTCGCGCATCGCGTGGATCCGCGCGAGGAGGAGCGCGCTGCTGTAGACAGGCCGGTCCTTGAACTGCTCGTCCAGCGAGCGCACCTGCCGCACGAGGGGCAGCGCGTCGTCCTCGCGCCCCCAGAGGTAGAGCAGCTCCGCGAGCTTGATCGTCGCCTCGCGCTCGGCCCAGGTGTTGGCCTCCTCGCGGGCGAGCCGGACCGCGCGCCTGAGGTCGGCCATCCCGCGATCCGGCGCGTCGAGCGCCGGCCAGAGCTCCGCCCGGCGGACGAGCGCCGCGCAGAGGTGGACCCGATCGCCGCGCGCCTCGCAGCTGCGCACCGCCTCGTCGAAGCGCTGCTCCGCCTCGTCGAGGTGGCCGCACCGCATGAGGACGCAGGCCAGCAGCGTCAGCCCGGTCACGTGCGTGTCGTGGTCGGCCTCGCGGACCCGCTCGGCGCCCTGCGTCAGCCGCTCGAGGGCGTCATCCAGGTTGCCCTTGCGGAACGACGAGCGGCCGGCGGCGACCTCGAAGCGCGCGGCGAGCGCCGGGTCGACGTGGCCTTCGCGGACGTCGAGCAGCGGGATCACCTCCTCGACCCGCGCCGCCGACTCCTCCCAGGCGCCGGCCCAGTCGAGCGCCGTCGCCTCCTCGAGCAGCGCCTCCGCGATCATCCGCGGATCCTTCATCGTGCGGGCCAGCGCGCCCGCGGAGCGGAGATCGTCGAGCGCCTCGCCGGTGCGCAGGACGCGGTAACGCACGCGCGCGCGGCCGAGCAGCGCGAGGTAGCGCTGGCGCTGATCGTCGCCGTCGGCCCAGAGGAGCGCGGACGAGTAGTGGCCCTCCGCCACGGCGTTGTTGTGCCGGTCGCGGTGCAGATCGCCGAGGATCAGGTACGCGTGCGCCGCGCGGGCGTGCGCCCCGGCGGCCGCGGCGTGCCACGCGACCGGCTCGAGCAGATCCGGCGCCCTCGGCTGGGCCTCGGCCAGGCGCTCCCAGACGGCGAGCGCGTGCCGGTGCATCCCCGCGCGCTGCTCCTCCGTGAGGAGCGCGTAGATGGCCTCCTGCAAGAGCGCGCTCCGGAAGGCATAACGGGCGCCCCCGCACGGGGTGCCCTCGCCGCGCGCGGCGTCGTGCACGCCGCGGGGAGCGAGGATCCCCCGCGCGACGAGCGCGCGCAGGCCGCTCGGGACGTCGAAGCGCTGCGCCGCCGCGTCCTCGCGCTCGCCTTCGCGCTCGAGCGCGCGCTGCACGCCCGCCGCCACGTCCTCCGAGAGCTCGAAGCCGAGCACGGCGCAGAGCTGCGCGCACGCGCCGAGCTCGGGCGGGAGCGCCTCGAGCTGCAGCGCCGCGGACCACTGCCACGCGGGCGACGGCGGGAGCTTCTCGAGCTCGGCGGTCGCGAGCTGGTAGCTGTTCGAGCGCGCCCGCAGCCGCACGAGGCCCGCGCGCTTGATCGCGCGGGTGAGCTCCACGAGGCAGCGGGGGTTGTAGCCGGCCCACGCGCAGATCCGCCGGAGGGCGGCGCTCGGCGGGTGCTCCGCGGGCCGGAGGAGCTCCGCGCAGAGGAGGAGCCCGGCGGCGTCGTCGAGCGGCAAGAGCGCGACCCGATCGCGCGCGTGATCGCGGGCGCTCAGCGCGTGGCGTCGCGCCGCGAGCTCCGGCGCGCCGGTGAGGAGCACCCAGAGCGGGAGCTGCGCCTCGCGGCGCGTCGCGAGGTCGAGCGCGTCGAGCGCGGCGCTGTCGGCGAAGTGCGCGTCGTCGACGATCACGACGACGGGACGCTCCGTCGCCCGGCGGCGGAGCCCCTCGGCGATCGCGCGGATCACGCTGCCGCGGCGCGCCGGCAGCGGCCGGTCGGACGAGCCGTCGAGCCAGCCGAGGGAGGCGGCGACGGCGGGCCACACGTCGCCGCCGAGCGGCTCGCCGAGCCGCTCGATGCAGAGCGCGCGCGGGTCGCGGGGCGCCGCGCGCGCGCCGTCCTCCGCGCTGTTCTCCGCGCCGTCGTCAAGGCCGAGCACCTCGGCGAGCAGGGCGGCCGCGGTCTGTCCGGATCGGCCCCCGGTGCGTCCGGAGAGCTCCAGCTCGGCGCGCACCGAGATCACGAGCGCGCCGGGGTGCGCGAGCCGGCTGCTCTCGGCGAGCTCGTCGGCGAGCCGCGACTTGCCGACGCCGCGCTCGCCGATCAGGGCGCACAGGCCGGGCCCGAGGCCCGCGAGCGCGCGCTCGCGGCTCCCCTCGACGGCGCTCTGGGGGTCGCCGCGCCCGACGAGCGGCGGCGGCGCGGCGCGCGCTGCGTCGCGCTCGCCCGGGGACAGGGGCGCCTCCTGCGCGAAGAAGTAGCGGCCATCCTCGCTCGCCGCGGCGACGTCGAAGCCGGGGTGCGCGGTGACGAGCTCGGCGCTGAGCGCGATCCCGCGCCACGGATCCGCGGGGAGCCACGCCTCGGGTCGCTCCACGGCGAGCCCGGTGACGGCCTGGACGCTGTCGCCCTCGCGCGCCTCGCGCCGGAGCTTCAGCGGCGCGACGTGGATCGCGAGGGGCGCGCCGACCGACGCGACGATCTCCCGCCCCGCGAGCAGCGCGCGCTCCGCGGCCGCCTCCTTCGGCCCGGGGAAGATCGCGACGAAGCGGTAGCCGCGCTGCCGCGCGAGGTGCCCCTCGTGCCGGGCCACGGCGGCGCGGACCTCGGCCTCGGCGCCGCGGGCCTCCAGCGCGAGCACCACCGTGTCCTGCCGGTCCGAGGAGCTGCTGGCGGCGTCCTCCCCCGCGGCCTCCGCGGCGCCGGCGGCGCCGCCCTCCGGGGCGAGCACCGCCGCGCCTGCCGACGCGAGCGCGGCCCGCAGGCCAGCGGCGTCGTGCGGGCGGAGCGCCCGCTCCTTGGCGAGGCAGGCGAGGACGAGGGCCTCGATGGACGGCGGGATCGGGGCGAGCTCGCTCGGCCGGGGGGGCTGCCGGCCGAGGTGCCCCTGCGCGACGTTCGCGCGATCGCCCGCGAACGGCGGGCGCAGCGTGAGCAGCTCGAAGAGGAGCGCGCCGAACGCGTAGAGGTCCGCGCGCCTGTCGATCGGCTCGGCCCGGAGCCGCTCGGGCGAGGCGTACTCGGGCGTCCCGAGCAGGACGCCGAGCGTGGTGAGCGCGCTGTCCGCCGGGTGGCAAACGACGCCGCGATCGCGCTGCGCGAGGCCGAAGTCGAGGAGCCGCACGCCCCCGCCGGGCTCGAGGAAGAGGTTCTCGGGCGCGAGGTCCATGTGGACCAGGCCGCGCCCGTGCACGACCTGGAGGCAGCTCAGCACGGCGAGCGCGATCTCGAGGGCGGAGCGCAGATCGAGCGCGGCGGGCAGGCCCTCGAGGCGAGCGGCCAGCGTCTCGCCCTCGAGCCGCTCCATGGCGATGTACGCGTGCCCGTCCTCGAGCACGCCGTTCTGGAGCAGGCGCGGCGAGACCGGGGGGCCGAGCTGCTCGAGCGCCCACGTCTCGCAGCGGAAGCGCTCGCGCGCGAGGAGCGGGTGGGCCCGGCTGATCTTGAGCACGGCGGGGGCGCCGTCCTCCAGCCGCGTCGCGCCCCAGACGACCGAGAACGCGCCCGCCGCGAGCGGCTGGCCAACGAGGAAGCCCGCGAGGGACGGCGGCGTCTCGGCGCCGAGATCGATCGGCGCGGCGCGGAGCGGCGCCAGGGCGCCGTCTGCTGGGCAAGGGGCGAGGGCTGCAAGTCGGCGATGGCAGGATGGGCAGCGCGGCAAGAAGACCTCGAAATGACCTCGGAATGGGGGGCCGGCGCGATACGTGGCCGATATTACCGGGTCTCC
This sequence comes from Sorangium sp. So ce887, assembly GCF_051521455.1. Taxonomy (NCBI): domain Bacteria; kingdom Pseudomonadati; phylum Myxococcota; order Polyangiales; family Polyangiaceae; genus Sorangium; species Sorangium sp. So ce887. The sequence goes on from NZ_CP150354.1 coordinate 3,002,440, forward strand.
GCGCGTCACAAGCGAGAAAAGCCACGTTGCACGCGCAGCTTTACGCCCCCGGCAAAAGCGCACGGCGCAGGTCGCACGCGACAGCGTGGGCGTCGTGTCGACACGGGGGGACAGGTGCGGCGAGGGTCGCAGTGCGCGAAACGCGCGGCGGTCATCGCCTGCGAGCGGCGGGGTGGCCTGGTGGGGGGCCGGGTATCCGGCGGACCCACCTGCGGAGAGGCGGAGTCGGGCCGCGCCGGGGGAACGGCAGAGTCCGGTGGCTGGTCGGGGTGCGGCTCGGCGCGCGGGGCCGGGAGCTGTGGTGTATGCTGCGCCGAGAGGTCGGAGGGTTGGATGATCCATCGACAGACAGGCGAGCTCGAGCTCGCATCCGGGGTCCGCATCGGACCCTCGTACTCGGAAGCGCAGTTTTTGTCGTCACCGCTCGCGCGGACGGCCAACGCCCTGAGCCAGGCGCAGCCGTGGAGCGGTTACCGGACGGCGCGCCAGCGCATCGGCTTCCGGACCTTCCGCGTCACGCTGCACTTCTGCAGCGGCAAGATCGCGTGGGTCGAGCTCTTCGAGGTGGGCGCGGAGTCGAAGGCGTTCTGGAACGACTGGTCCGAGAAGGAGGAGGCCGAGCGCAAGGCGAACCACGATGCCTGGCTGGAATCGATCCTCGGTGCGCCGCCGTACGAGTATCCCTGGGGAAAGATCACCTCCCAGTACGACCCGCGGGGCGGCTACAGCAGCATCGTTGTGCGCTTCGCCTAGCGCCCAGGCCCGGGCTGGCTGCCGGCGTCCCTCGGACGGGGGCGCTGCGGCGCTCGCCGGTGAGGGGCGCTACAGCGCTCGCCGGTAGCGGACCTCCGGCAGGCTGCCCGCGCCGACGCGCGCTTGCCGCCGCGCGCCGTCGCGGGCGAAGCCGGAGAGCTCGTAGAAGCGGCGCGCCCGGGTGTTCCCCTCGAGGACCCAGATCGTCATGGTCCGGTGGCGGCGCTGGGCGAGGTCGGCCTGCGCGGTGTCGAGCAGCGCGGCGCCGAGGCCGCGACCCCACGCGGCGGGCAGGAGGTAGATCGTGTAGAGCTCGCCGACCTCGAGGGGGTCGTCGTCGTCGTCGCGCGTCGGTCCGGCGCTCGCGAAGCCGAGCACGGCGTCCGCGGCGCAGAGCAGCCAGGCCCGCGTGCCTGTCGCGGCGCCGTGGCTCAGGATGCGTTGCCAGCTCGCCTCGCGCAGCCGCGGGGAGAGGGCGTTGAGGTCGTCCGCCGGGACGAGGCCGAGGTAAGCCGCCCTCCAGGAGTCGACCTCGACGCGCGCGATGGCGGCCGCGTCTGCCGGCTGCGCCCGGCGGATGACCGCCCTCGTGATCCGCTCCGACATGGTGTCTCGCGTCCCAGTATGCCTGGCGTCGCGGCGCGAGGCGCTGCCGTTGTGTCGTCCGGAGCGCTCGCCGGCCGGGCGCGCCATCAAGCGGCGCCCGACGCCGCATTCATCACGCTGCTCCATCCGCTACCGGCGCCGGTCCCCTAAGGTGCGTGTGTGCGCGGTGACGCAACCGAGCGCTGCAAACGGAGCCGAAGGAGGAAACCATGCTGTGCAAGGAGATCATGAAGAGAGAGATCCAGAGCGTCATGACCGAGGACACGATCCAGACGGCTGCGTGCAAGATGCGCGATGCGAACGTCGGCTTCCTTCCTGTCTGCGACGACCAGGGGAAGGTCCTCGGTACGCTCACGGACCGCGATCTCGCCATCCGGGTGCTGGCCGACAACCGCCCGCTGAGCACGAAGGCGGGCGACGTCATGACCCGCGCGGTGGTCGCGTGCCGGCCTGACGACGAGGTGCAGCGCGCCGAGCAGCTGATGGGGCAGCACCACAAGTCGCGCGTCCTGTGCACCGAGGCGGACGGCCGGCTGGTCGGCATCATCAGCCTGTCGGACATCGCGCAGCGCGAGGACGACAAGAACACGGCGCAGACCATCCGCCGGGTGACCGAGCGGGAAGCGGCTCAGGGGGCAAGGGCGCAGTAGCCGACCCGCGGCGATCGCGAAGGGAGCCGCCTCGACGGGCTTTCCGGGCCCGGGCTGGACGACCTGGCCGGGGCGGCGCCGCGCGAACCGCTCGTCGAGGCGGACCGAGGAGGGCGGCCTCGCGCCGGCACCCAGCGGGCATGACGCCGAGCCCGGGGGCCGCGCGCGGTCACGTCACCTTCCCGGGCCCCGCAGCGCTTCGACCAGCGCCTCGACCAGCGCGCGCACCGGCAGCGAGGGCGCCCGCTCGCCGAGCAGCTCGAGCACGTCCTCGTCGTCCTCGCCGCACGAGAGCTGCACGGCCGCGACCACGGCCCCATCGCGCTCGACCGCCAGGTCGAAGATCCCTTCCTCGTCGCTCACCGGCACGCCGAGCAGCGCCGACAGCCGGCGGCCCAGGAGCTCGGCCAGCGGCTCGTCCCCGTCGAGGCTCGCCTCGTCGGGCTCGATCCTGGCCTGGACCGCGCGCGCCGGCCCCCCGCTCACCTCGGCGCCCTCGCGATCGAGCCGGAAACGCAGGCCACCTGCCTCGAAGAATCCCGTCGTCACGCGCTGGATCAAGGCATGGCGCGCGCCCCCCGGCAAGCCGGTCCGACCGCGAGCGCTTCCGCCGCGGGTCCCGGCGCGGAGTTGCCCCTGGGGCGCCGCAACGACGCGCCCGACGGGGGCTCAGAGCACGCTGACGAGCGGCCCGGCGTCGCCGTCGAGCCATTGCTCGGAGATCACGAAGCTTGTCGAGATCCCGATCTGGCCGCGGTATGCCGAGGTGCCCGCGAGGATCTCGATCACCCTCCGGTCCCCGAGGCGGACGGGGAAGACCACGGAGACGCCCGTCGCGAGGTCCTCGCTGCTGTTCTGGTCCAGCGAGAACCACGCCTCCCCGGCGCTCGCTCCGAGCGTCCTCACGGCGGCCAGCGAGGGCGCCGTGCAGTCGATGCGCAGCCACTCGCGCCGCATCCGCGCCTTGCATGCGGCGCCGCTCCTGTCCCGCGCGAGCCGCACCGGCTCGGCGGCGTCCCACTCCGCCGCCGCGGGCCGTGGCGTCCGCTCGGGCGCAGGCGGCGCCTCCTCCAGCGCGCGCACCCCGGACGCTGCCGCGGCCTCTCCCCCGTCCGGGAGGACTGCCCCCGTCTCCGCCCGAGGTCCGACCGCGGCGCCGTCCGGCTCGGCTGTCCGGGCGATCAGCGACTCCGAGGCTTGCGCCGGCGCGAGCGCGCCGAGCAGGACTGTACCGAACCACAGGAGCTTCTTCATAACGTCCTCAGGAAGGCGACGAGCGCCGCCTTGTCTTTCCTCGACATGTGGCTGGTGCGGCCCATGCGATCCTCGTTCTGCTCGACGAGCGCTTCGAGCGTCCTCGCGGAGCCATCGTGGTAATAGGGCGCTGTCCCGGCGATGAAGCGCAGGGAGGGCGTCTTGTACACCGTGCCCTTCTTTTCCCTGTAGAACCCGGGCCGAGCGACGAGGCCCGGCATCGGGTAGCCTGTCCGATCGGTGTACTCGGTCTCGGGCACATGGCAGCGCGAGCACTGCGCGGCCTCGCTCGTGAAGAGCGCGAAGCCGTGCTTCTCCTCCGGCGTGAGCGGCCTATCCTCCCTCGGCGGAGGCACGAGGCCCTCGCGGAGGAAGCTGGCCAGATAGCTCGCGCGCAGCGAGAGCGCGCCGTCCGCGCCGCCGCCCATCCCCCATCGATGCAGGCCGAAGCCCTCCAGGATGCGCGCGGCGAGGATCTCGCTCTGGGCGTTCCAGCCATAAGGGCCCTCGGCCGAGACGCGCCCTGCGAGCATGGGTGTCTGTCGAGCCACGCCGCCCGCGAGCCCTGCCATCGGCCGGTTGTCGGCGGATCCGAAGAAATTGGCGAAGTCGCCGCCGCTGACCTCGTGCCACACGTGGCCGTCGTCGCGCCCATCGGGGTGACACCCGGCGCACCCGAGCCCGCCGCTCGTGATCCAGTCGGTCGCGTTGTAGAAGAGCTTCCGGCCGATGGCGGTCTGCTCGGGGAGCGGGGGCTCGGCCAGCCGGATGAACGGCACGGGCCCTGGCTCGTAGGGAACACCCGCCTTGTGCTCGTCGAGACGGACGAGGGCGAGGGTGTCGGTAGAGCGGCAGTACACCCAGGCCAACGATTCGTCCCCGGAGAGGGCGACGCCGCTCGGCGCGCCGCACAGGGTCGCCACGCCGGCGTCGCGCGAGAGGGCGTCCAGGGACCCCGGCGCCGCGCCGGCGAGCGCCGGTGAGCTGCCGAGCGGGTACGTATGGAGAGGCCGGAGCGTCGGCTCGACCGAGAGCGCGTCGAGCTCCACCAGGGCGTCGGTGCCCTCGCTGGCCACGAGCAGCGTGCGGGTGCTCTCGCGGTACACGAGGGCGCGCGGCTGGACGAACGGGGCGAGCTCGCTCCTGGGTGCTTCGAGCTCCGGGTCGCCCGGGATGTCGAGCTCGAAGTCCCGCGCGAGCCGGCTCGGGGCGCCCTCGCGGCGGCGAGGCGCGAGGGGCTCGTCGTTGCCCGTGACCAGGACGTCGACCGTGGCGGCGCCGAACCACGAGAGCTCGCCGATCGCGCCGAGCGCGTGGCGCGCGACGAACAGGCGGCGGCCGTCCGGGGAGAGCGCGGCCGCGTATCCGAGCGAGGCAGCGCGCGGCTCGTCCGGAGGGGCGCGGTAGGGCGACGGGGAGAGCGCGATCGGCCTCGCCTGGGGCGGAGAACGCAGGTCGATCCGGGTGAGCGCCGACGACGTGAGGTGCGTGATGTACGCGGCCGCGCCGTCCTCGCGGACCACGACGCCGCGGGGCTCGCGCGGGACGTCGATCGACCAGGCCTTCGTGGCGGTCGCCAGATCCACCGCGGAGACCTTGCCGGTCCACGCGCTGGTGACGATGGCGGTGCGCTCGTCCGGCGTGATCGCCAGCCCCCAGGCGTCGGCCGGCAGCGGCACGCGCGCGACCTCCACGAGCCCCGCGGCCGGATCCGGCCGCATCACGAGCAGCAGCCCGGGATCTCGGATCGTGACGAGCACGCGGCCCTCGAGCGCGAGGACCTGCGCGGGGCGCCCCGGCATCGCGATCGCGATCGGCGGAGCGCTCACGTCGACGGGCAGCGGGATGCGCCGGAGGGCGCGGTGGTCCTCGTCGGCCAGGTAGAGCGCGTCGTCCTGCGGCGCGCGCACGAGGGCGCCGCCGGTTCGCAGGACCGCGCGGAGCTTCGGGGACGGCGGCGGCGGGGACGGTGGTGGAGGAGACGGCGGCGGAGTGGCGGTCTCCTCGGCTCCGGCATTGCGCTCGTCCGGCGCGGTTTGCCTGGAGGGGCTCGAGCAGGCCGCGGCGAGGACCGCGGCGAGAAGGAGAGTCGATGTTCGCGGCTTCATCGGGCGCCCGCAACAACGACAGCGCGCACCGGAGTTATTCCAGGATCCGCCGGATCCGGTTCTCCGCGCCGCGGCCGGCGACCCGACACTGCGCCATGGCGCCGCCACCTGCCCGACGGCACGCGTCACCGGGAATCCCTTGATCTTTGCCTCCTGAACCCCTGGTACGCGATCTGCCATGAGCGCCGCGCATGGGAGACGCCGACATCACCTTGCGCCACCTCGCCCGAAGGCGCCCCGAGGACCTGGTGCGCGCCCTCGTCCCGGAGAGCCGCCCCATCGAGGTCCTCGGCTGGATCGACAGCCAGGTCACCCACATCGAGCGTCGCCTCGACAAGGCCCTGCGCTTGCGAATCGACGGCGAGCCACGCGTGCTGCACGTCGAGTTCTGCTTCGCGCTCCGCGACGACGTTCCGGATCGCGTCTTCGAGTACCTCGGCTTCCTCTTCGCCGCGCTTCGCCTCGAAGCCCCCGGCGAGCCCGTGCCGCCGATCGAGAGCGTCGCCGTGGTCCTGTCGGGCCGCAGGCGGCGCTTGCCGGCGACGGGCAAGCGCCGCATCGCCTGGCCGGGGCGGCCGTTCAGCGGCGCGCACTTCCGCGTCGACGCCGTCTACCAGCGCACGGTCTCCGAGCTCCGGTCGCGCGGCAGCGTGCTCTGGCTGGTGTTCACCCCGCTCGCACGTAACGCGACCGCGGCGGCGCTGCGCGACATCGTCAGGGAGATCCACGCGGGGGCGAAGACCGCAGAGGAACGGGCCGAGCTGTACACGGCGCTCCTGGTGATGGCGACCATCGACCCCTGGGGGCATAATCTGCTGAAGGAGCTCATCATCATGATCGAGGACAAGGAAGAGGGGCTGCTCCGGCGCACGCCGATCATCGGGGAGATGATCATCGAGGCCGAGCGACGCGGCGAGCAGCGCGGCGAGCAGCGCGGCGAGCAACGAGGCGCGGAGCGCGGCGAGCAGAAGGCGATTGCGGAGCTGCTCGGTCGCCTCTTCGCGCGGCGGATCGGGCGCCGACCGACGGCCGAGGAAGAGCGCTCGATCGTCGAGCGAGCCCGCGCGATCGGTCCAGGCGAGGTCGAGGATGCCTTGCTCGATCTCGAGGGCGAGGCGCTGGTTCGCTGGCTCGCGGAGCCGATTCGCCCCTCGTGAGCCGGTCCAGCGCCTGCCTCTTTCGGGACGACGCCATGCCTGACGGCGCTCCGCCCGTCTCCCTGCGCGAGGTCTCCCGCGATCACCCCGGCGCCGTCCTCGATCTCTCGGGCTTCTCCGGCGCCAGGGATGCCATCGACGGGCCTTTCAGCAGGACGAAGCCCGCAGGCTCAATACGCGAGCACCTCGCCGCCCGACGAGAGCTCGCACGCGCCGTCCAGCGGATCGCCGCCCGTGCGGAGGATCTCGGACGGCACCGGCTCGTGGTAGACGCCGGAGAGCGCGATGTCGACCATGCGCAGGATCGCGCGATCGAGCTTGGTCACGTAGTAGCAGGGGATCGTCGGCTCCTTGTGAGCGCCGCCAACCCCGGAGTCATCGGTCAAGAAGAGGTATCGGCCGCCCGTCAATTGCGCGGCTGAGCGCATGGTGAGCTCGGTGAGGTCGTCCACGCCGCTCGACGCGACGGGATAGACAGCCACCCCGCGGTCCTTGAGGGCTTGTATCCCGTCGGCCATGGCCGCCGAGTTGCTGTCGTGGTGGGGCGCGTCCGCGACCCAGAAGGCGAGGCGCGCTGTGTCGTCGTCCGTGCTCCAGGCGAGGTCGGCCGCCTTGGAGAGCGCCTGGTCGGGCGCCTCCGGGAAGTCGTTGCCGCCGTCGGCCACCTGCTCGGCGAGCTTCGCCTGGAACTCGCCGGGATCGGTGCGGAAATCGAACCACCGGACGACGTAGGTGTCCTCGGTGTCTTTATAAAGGACCAGCGACCAGCGCTGCTCGGCGTTCGGGTACTTGGCGAAGATGGAGTCGGAGAGGGCGATGAACTCCGTCTGGAGATACGCGATCTCGTCGCCCATGCTGCCGGTCGTGTCGATGATGAGCGAGACGTCGAGCGTCTCCCGCTTCACTGGAGGCGCCGCGAAGAAGCTGTGCGCGGCCTGGTGATCGGCCTCGGTGAAGGGCATGAGGCCCGGGAGCTGCTGCGCGTAGAGCGTGCTCCGGTACGAGAGGAAGAAGTCGAAGTTGCGATTGTCGTCCCAGACGCCCGCGGTGAGCGTGCCAGGCTCGATGCTGCTGCCGCCACCGGCGCCTCCGCCACCGGCGCCTCCTCCGCCGCCGCTGCCGGGGGCGCTGGAGCCGCCTGAGACATCGCCGCCGTCCGTCGGACCTCCCGTGCCGGCCGAAGCGGTGCCTTCGCTATCGCCAGTGCCGGGGCCCGTCCCCGGGATCTCGCCGTCGCTGCCCGTCCCCGGGATCTCGCCGTCGCTATCGTCGCCTGAGCTCGAGCTGACCGAGCACGCCCCCAGCGCGAGAAGGCATCCCACCGTGAAAGCGATGCGGAAACAGGTACGCATAGGGTCTCCTTGGCCGCCGGGGTCCTCACGTGCCGACGTCGGACGCGGCCAGGCGTGCTGCAAAGCATGGAGCGTACCGAGCCCCGATCGCGCGATCTCCGGCGTTTGCGTGGCTGCCCGTGGTGCGGTCTGTGCCAGGACGCGCCGGAGCGCGACCCCGACGGCACAGGCGCTCGCGGTACCGTCGGACGCAGCGACCCGCCCCGGATTGAAGCGCGCGCGGGCGGGCGAGGTCAGGCGCTCGCTGGCCGCGCGGCGCGCTGATAGGCTCGCGCGCCATGTCGAGCCACGGGACCACGCGCACGCACCATCGCACCTGCAATCTCTGCGAGGCGATGTGCGGGGTCGCGATCGAGGTCGACGGCGGCCGGATCGCGTCGATCCGCGGCGATCAGCGCGACCCGTTCAGCCGAGGGTACATCTGCCCGAAGGCGCTCGCGCTCCAGGACCTCCACGAGGACAAAGATCGCCTGCGGGTTCCGGTCCGGCGCACCGCCTCCGGATTCCAGCGCATCTCGTGGGACGAGGCGCTCGACGAGGTCGCCGGGCGGCTCCGGGAGATCCAGGGGCGCCACGGACGGGACGCCGCCGCGGTCTACCTGGGCAATCCCACGACGCACAACTACGCGTCGCTCCTCTACCTCATCCCGTTCCTGGAGACGTTGCGGACCCGGAGCCGCTTCTCCTCGACCTCGGTCGATCAGCTCCCGCACCACCTCGTCGCGACCCTGCTCTTCGGGCACCAGCTGCTCGTCCCGGTGCCCGACGTCGACCGCACCTCGTTCCTGCTCATCGTCGGGGCCAATCCGGTCGTGTCGAACGGCAGCCTCATGTCAGCGCCCGGGATGCCGCGGCGACTCAAGGCGATCCGCGCGCGGGGCGGCACGGTCGTGGTCATCGACCCGCGGCGCACCGAGACCGCGGAGATCGCCGACCGCCACCACTTCATCCGGCCCGGGACCGACGTCTTCCTGATGCTCGGGCTGCTCTCGACCCTCTTCGCCGAGCGCCTCGTCGCGCCGGGGCGGCTCGGCGATTTCATGAATGGAATCGACGACATCGAGCGGCTCGTCAGCGATTTCACGCCCGAGCGCGTCGCCCCGAAGGTCGGCATCCCGGCCGCGCAGATCCGCGAGCTCGCGCGCGCCTTCGCCGCGGCGCGCCCGGCCGTCTGCTATGGCCGGATCGGCGCCTGTCTCCAGGAGTTCGGCGCGCTCACCACATGGCTCATCGCGGTGCTCAACCTGGTCACCGGGAACCTGGATCGCCCCGGCGGGGCGATGTTTACCCGGCCGGCCGTCGATGTGGTCGCGATCCAGGATCTGCTCGGCCAGCGGGGCGATTTCGACCGGAGCCGCAGCCGCGTGCGCAAGCTGCCGGCGTTCGCCGGGGAGTACCCTGTCGCGGCGCTCGCGGAGGAGATCCTCACGGAAGGGCCGGGGCAGATCCGCGCGCTCCTCACGATGGCGGGCAACCCGGTGCTGTCGACGCCGAACGGCCGGGCGCTGGATCGGGCGCTGGCGGGCCTCGATTTCATGGCCTGCATCGACTTCTACATCAACGAGACGACCCGACACGCCCACGTGATCTTGCCGCCGACCGGTCCCCTGGAGCGCGACCATTACGATCTCGCGTTCCACGCGTTCGCGATCCGGAACACCGCCAAGTACGCGCCCGCGCTGTTCGCCCCGGCGGACGACGCGCGTCACGACTGGCAGATCCTCGTCGAGCTCGGGGTGCGCCTCGCGGCGCCCGGGCGCGCGGCGGGGCTCGCCGGCCGCGCCGCGCGCCTCTTGAAAAGGGCGCTCCCGCCGACGCGGCTGCTCGACGCGGCGCTCCGCTTCGGGCCCTACGGCGCCGGCGTGAGCCCGCTGTCCGGCGGCCTCTCGCTGCGCAGGCTCGAGCGCGAGGTGCACGGCGTGGATCTCGGGCCGCTCGTGCCGTGCCTGCCGGAGCGGCTGTTCACGCGGTCCGGGCGCATCGAGCTCGCGCCGGAGGTCCTCGTCGCCGATCTCGATCGGGCGCGAGCGGCGCTCGACCGGGAGGGGGGCGGGGCGCTCGGCCGCGCGGTGAACGGGGCGGGGGAGGCGAGCGCGCCGGGGCAGCGGGGCGAGGCGGGGTATGACCTCCAGCTCATCGGCAGGCGGCAGCTCAGGAGCAACAACTCGTGGCTGCACAACAGCCATCGCCTGGTGAAGGGCAGGAACCGGTGCACGCTGCTCATGCACCCGGAGGACGCCGCGCGCCGCGGCATCGCGGCCGCGCAGCGGGTTCGTGTGTGCTCGCGGGTCGGGAGCATCGACCTCGAGGTCGAGCTGACCGACGAGGTGATGCCCGGCGTCGTCAGCGTCCCGCACGGCTGGGGTCACGGCCGCGACGGCGTGCGGCTCGAGACGGCGAGGCAGCACGCTGGCGAGAGCGTCAACGACCTGACGGACGACCTCGCGATCGACGCGCTCTCGGGCACCGCCGCGCTGAACGGCGTCCCGGTCCGCGTCGAGCCGGTCGGGATCCCACCGGCGTAGCCTGGCAGCCCGCCCGTCGCCCCTCAGCCGATCGCCTCGGCCGTGAGCCGCCGCGTCCGCCGGCCCGACGCGAGCGTGAGGTGCTGTCCCCAGCTCGTCTGGTGCGGCACCTCCCCGTCCACGATCTCGCTCGCCTGGATCTCGAACCCTGCGGCGCGGTAGGCGGGGCGCAGCGCGTCATCGATCCACGCGTCCGAGAGCTCGGGGAGGCCGAGCCGCGCCGCGTAGGGCCGGTCGTCGAAGACGCTCTGGTTGAGCAGCGCGATGAGCTCCCCGCCCGGCCGGACGAGCCGGCGCAGCGCCTCGAGCACCGGCGCCTCCGGGAGCACGAGGGACGAGAGCAGCGAGGCCCAGGGGAAGTTCAGCGTGAGGGTGTGGGCGAGCCCGGCGAGCTCCTCCGGCAGCGCCTGCACCGACGCGACAACGAAGAGCGCGTTCGGCCGGCCGCCCCGGGCTGCCTTGCGGCTGGCGCGCCACGACACCTCGCGCATCCGCTCGCCCGCGGGGTCCACGCCGATGCAGAGCGTGTCGGGGTGGGCGCCGGCCGAGCGGTACACGAAGCGGCCGTCGCCCGTGCCGACGTCGATGAGGACCCGCGCGTGGCCAGCGAGCTTCGCCTCGAGGTCCGCGCGCGTCCACGTGAGGGACGCCTTGCCGAGCTGCACGATCATCGTCGCCTCGAGCGCCGCCGCTCACTGGCCGGGGCGTCGCATCCAGTACCCCGGCCGCCGCTTCGCGTGAGCGAACGCGACGATCTGGATCGCGGAGCCTTCTGCGGTGAAGAACACGACGAAAGGGAAACGGCGCAGGGCATACTTTCGATAGGGATAGCCATCCTGCCATCGGGGCCATGTATCGGGTGCATCGGCGATCGCGTCGAGCGCCCCCTCGATGGCGCTCACGAACTCGAGGCCGAGCCCAGGACGGCGCCGCTCGTACCAGTCTACAGCTTCGTCCAGCTCCGTCTGGGCGTCGACGCGAACGAGGATCGGTCGGGTCAACCAGCGCCCAGCCGCGCGAGGACCCGCGCCCGAACCTCGGACCACGGGGCCCCTTCGCTCCCCCCATCGCGCACCGCCCGCTCTCTGCGCTCGAGCTCCTCGAGCCAGGCGGCGTCCCAGGCGTCATCGTGCGGCTCCCCGACGCTGGCGAGCAGCTCGGACGCGATCTTGAGGCGGTCTCCTTCAGGAAGGGACAGGGCGGCAGCGAGGATGTCCTCGGTGGGATGAGCCATCGTGTGTCTAGCGTACCTCGGCTCGCGCGCCGGATCGACCCGTCGCGCCGTGCCGGGCTGGTTCAGCCACGGGAGCGGTCGGTGCAACCGTCCCGGCTCCCGGGTCGCAGAGCTCGCTCGCGACGCCCACGCGCGCACCGATCGCTCCTCTGCGCGGAGTCGCGAGGGCCGGCTCGCCTACCCGCTCGCCGCCGCGAGCTCCCGGCACCCGATCGCCCGCACGAGGTCGTCGCTCGACTCGCGCAGCATCCGGACCAGCATCGGCAGCCGCGGCTTCGCCGGCGGCGCGCCGCCCGGGGCCTCCTGGAGCGCCGTGAGCCGCGCCTCGGCCGCCGCGAGGAGGTCCCGATCGACGCGGTACGAGGGGAACAGGTGGGTGAAATACGCGGACGCGAGCTCGTGCGTCCGCGTCTCGAAGACGTGCTGCACCCGCTCGAAGAACCCCTGCACGTACGGCTCGAGCAGCGCGCGCTGGAACGACCAGTTGAAGCCCGACATGGCCGCGCTCGTGAGGTGCAGCGAGCCGTACCCGCCCTCGTGGAAGCGCTCCCACGCCGCGGCCTTCGCCGCCGGATCCGGGCGCGCCGTCTCGGCGCGCAGCGCGGCGCGCTGGCCGCGATCGGACGGGTCGCGCTCGCGCTCCTGGGCGAGCCGCTCGTCCGCGCCCGCCATGCCGCGCGCGATCCACTTCACGGCGACCGTCCAGCGCATCTCTTGATCGATCTCGAGCCCCTCCACCTCGATCTCGCCGTCCACGAGGCGCGCGGCCACGACGAGCTCCGGCGCCGAGTAGGCGGCGTGGAGGAGCGCCCGCGCCCACACGATCTGCGCGTCGCCGCGGGGCGCCGCCCGGAGCGCCGAGAGGGCGAGGCCCGTGAACGCGCTCGCCTCGGCCTCGCGCATCGGGTCGGGCACGTAGCGCGCGAGCGCCGTCACCGCGTTCGTGAGCACCGGCTCGACGAGCGAGAGGTCCGGCTCGGACGGCAGCTTGTCCCTCACCAGCGCGAGGTACGCGGGGGAGGCGAGCTTCTGGTCGCGCACCATGCTCCAGAGCGACGACCAGAGCAGCTGCCGCAGGAGCGCGTCCTCCACGCGGCCGATGTGCTCGCGCACGAACGCGAGCGAGCCCGGGTCGAGCGCGATCTTCGCGAACGTGAGGTCGTTGTGGTTCGGGAACACGAGGAGCGGCGCTCGCTGCCCCCGCGCCGCGACGACCTCGGTCGTCGCGCCGTCGATCTCGGCGGGCACCGAGTCGACCACGAGCGCGCCGCCCTCCTCGCGCGCGAGCGCCACGTCGATGCGGTGCGGCCGGAGGGTCGGGTAGTCCACGGGGGCCGTCTGCACCACGCGGAGCCGGCCGATGCGGTCGCCGTCGGACTCCCACTCGGCCGTGAGCGTGTTGAGCGACGCCTGCTCCAGCCAGACGCGCGACCAGGCGCCGAGGTCGCGGCCCGAGCCCTCCTCCAGCGCGGACAGGAACTCGCGCAGGGTCGCGTTGCCGTACTGGTAGCGCTTGAAGTAGCGGCGCATCCCGTCGCGGAAGGCCGGCAGGCCGATCGCCGCGACGAGCTGCTTCATCGCGGCCGCCCCCTTGCCGTACGTGATGCCGTCGAAGTTCAGGAACGTGTGCTCCGTGTCCGCGAGCTCCCCGGCGATGGGGTGCGTCGTCACGAGCTGGTCCTGCCGGTAGGCCCAGCTCTTCATGACGTTGAACGCCTTCCACACGGCCGGCTCGAACCGGGTCGCCTGCTCCATGGCGAGGAAGGCCATGTACGTGGCGAAGCTCTCGTTCAGCCAGAGATCGTTCCACCACCGCATGGTCACGAGGTTGCCGAACCACATGTGGGCCATCTCGTGGAGGAACACCTCGGCGCGCGTGAGGCGCTGGTGCTCGGTCGGCGGGTCCCGGAAGATCATCCGCTCGCTGTGGGTCACGGCGCCGACGTTCTCCATGGCGCCGGCGTTGAACTCGGGGACGAAGACCTGATCGTACTTTGTGAAGGGGTACGGGTAGTCGAAGAACTCGGGGTAGAAGTCGAAGCCCTGCTTCGTGATCGTGAAGAGCTCGTCGGGGTCGAGGTGCTTCTCGAGCGATCTGCGGCAGTAAAGCCCGAGCGGGATGCCGCGGTGCTCGTCGCGGACGCCGCTGTAGGGGCCGGCGATCAGCGCGAAGATGTAGGTGCTGAACCGGGTCGTCTCCTCGAACACCCGCGTCGAGCGCCCCAGGCCCGCGCCGATGGTGCGGCGGACGCGGGCGTTGCCGATGATCTCCCAGTCCTCGGGCGCGGTCACGGAGAGCCGGTAGCTCGCCTTGATGTCCGGCTGGTCGAAGCAGGGGAACAGGCGGTGCGCGCTGAACGGCTCGAGGTCCGAGTAGAGGTAGTCCTCGCCGTCCTCGGGGTCGCGGAAGTGGTGGAAGCCGTCGCCTGTATGGTCGTAGTCGTTCTCGTAGACGACGCGCACGCGCGTCTCCGGATCGAGCAGCTTCCCCGGGAGACGGATGCGGCAGTCGGACCACTCGGGCTCGACCTCGACGCCGTTGATCTCGAGCCGCTCGATGCGCCGGCCGCGGAAGTCGATGAAGGTGTCGCCGCTGCCGCGGACGTCGAAGTAAGCGAGCGCCTCGCCGCGGTAGCCGCTCTCGCCGCGCGACAGGTCGAGGGAGAGCTCGTAGCGCGCGTTGCCGATGCGCGCGGCGCGCTCCTCGGCCTCCTTCTGGGTGAGCACGTCCCGTCCGGGGCCGCCGGTCTTTTCCGTCATGACGTGCACACCCTAGGACGAACCGCCGGAGGGTGGCCAGCGCATCCGCCACGGTCGCGATCGCCACACCCGGGGTTGCGATCGTCACGCCGCCGAAGGGGGCGGTGACACACCGGGTCCGGATCGCTCCAGAGCGCTCGGCAAGATACGCTCCGATGGGTTTGTGACATAAATCACAGTTTTGATCAAGATCCTGCGCCCTCCTCAGAGGCGGCTCGGCGCGTGGGAGGGCTGCGGCGCCACGCGAGCGTGGCGGCGATCCCCGCGAGCGCGAAGGCCGCCTGGAGGAGGTGCAGGAGCAGCGAGACCGCGATGGCGGAGCTCGCGGTGAGGCCGAGCAGCGAGGCGGCGAGCGTGAAGGCGCCGTCGGTGGCGCCGATCTGGCCCGGGATGAGGTCGCCGGCCGCCGTGCCGGCCGCGCCCACGCCGTACGCGGCGAGCGCGCGGAGGGGGCCGCTCTCGGCGCCGACGGCGGCGAGGAGGACGCCATACTGCGCCGCCTGGAGCGCGCGGCCCGCGACGCAGGCGACGAACGGCCAGCCCGGGACGGGCGCGCGCTCGCGGACGGCCTCCTGGAAGGCGGCGGTGAGCTGGCCGGCGCGGGCGAACCGCCGGGTGATCCACGCCGAGGCGGCGCGCTGCCGCGCCGCGAAGGCGACGCCGAGGCCGCTCGCGACCAGGAGGGCCGCGTGCGCGAGCACGCCCAGGGCGAACGGGGAGGCGCCGCCGCCGATGCGGAAGAGCGCCGCGGCCGCGAGGAGCGACAGCGGGGCCGCGCCCAGGAGCGCGAGCGACTGGTTCGCGGTGGCGATCGCGGCCGCGCGCGGGGCGCCGACGTGGGGGGAGAGCAGCGCGGCCTTGACCGCCTCGCCCGCGGCGCGGCCGGCCGGCATCAGCGCCATGACGGGGTAGCTGACGACGTGGATGCGAAGGAGCTCCGCCGCCGGGACGCGCCGCGGCGCGCAGAGCACGGCGGTGGCGATCGTCTCGCAGCCGATGCGCGCCGCCTCCAGCGCGATCAGGAAAGGCAAGAACGGCGCGGCGCGGGTCACCGCGGCGAGCATCTCCGCCGCGCCGACGTGCCGGATGAGCGCGACAAGGGCGGCGAGGCCAAAGGCCCCGAGCGCCGCGTGGAGCAGCGCCCTTCGCCGCGCGCCGCGGGCGGCGGACGTGTTCAGGGCGGCGGGCGGCGCGGCAGGGACGCCCGCTCCGCCGCCGGGCATGGGCGCGGGGTCGCCGTCGGGGCATTCCTCTGCCGCTCGGGCCGGAGGCAAGGGAGCCATGGGAAGGGGGTACGCTGCGAGGCGCATGCCGGCGCCGTGTGGGCGCGGCGTGCGCACGCGGCGGCGGGGCGCCCCGCGGAGAGCGCAGGCGCCCCGGGCGCGCGGCGTGCGCCCGCGGCGACGGGACACCTCGCGGAAGAGCGCCTCAGCGCCGCGGACAGGCAACCGTGAGCGCTCCGGGGCCCTCCCGGGCGCGGTCGCTCACGCGGGAGCGAGCGGGGCGTGGAGGCGCGTGCCCGGCACGACGATGCCCCCGCGGTCGCCGGGGGTGAGCGAGCCGAAGCGCTCGCGGAACACCGGCGGCAGCGGCCGCGCGCCGGGCGGAGCGAGCCAGAGGCGGAGCAGGTGCCGCCGGCGATCCGGCTCGGGCCAGTCCTCGAACGCCGTGCGATCGTGGAGCAGCGTGTGGTTGTGCACGAGCTGGATGTCGCCCGGGCGGAGCTCCATGGTCATGTGGAGCGCCGGGTCGTTGGCGAGGGCATCGAACAGGTCGAGCGCCTCGATCTGCCGCGCCGTGAGCGGCGGGACGTCGGGAAAGCGGCGCGCCGACTCGATGTACTGCCGCTGGTAGACGGCGGACAGGAGCTGGGTGTGCCAGCTCAGCACCGGGATGTGAAAATAGGGCCGCTCGCCCGCCGGCACCTCGCCCCGGCGATCGGTCTCGAGCGGCGCGAACAGCGCCTCGGCCAGGTCCGGGCGCGCTCGCCGCATCTCGTTGTACAGCGTGACCGAGCTGACCAGCGCCGAGAGCCCGCCCGCCCTGGCGGTCCGGAGGCAGAGCAGCGCCACGACATCGCACGAGTCGGTGTGGAAGGTCTGCCGCTCGCGCGTCTGGTAGATGCGCACGCTCGGGTCGTGGCTCGACAGGCCGAGGTCCTTCACGTGGCCGAGCACGTGTCCTCGCGCGTTCTGCGAGCGCGCGCTCCCGAGGTGGCTGCCGATGCCGAGGAACGCGATCGCGGCCGCGCGGAGGTCGCCGCGGTCGAGCCAGGCGCCGCGCAGCCCGCGGAGGAGGGCGAAGCCGCGGCCGTCGAGCACCTCCGCGAGCACGCGGCGGAGGCGCGCGGCGAGCGACGGCAGCGGGAAGGCCTCGCTGCGCATCCGCGCCGGGTCTTCGCCCGTCTCGGCGAAGCGCCGGACGGCGGCCTCGACCTCCTCGAGCTCCGCCGGCGTGAGGTGCTCGATCCAGCCGTCGCTCTGCGCCATCGCAGGGCCGTACCAGGCCGAGGGGCCGGCGATCTGCGCCGGGATCTGCGAGAGGTCGGTGCTCGGTGCTGTCTCTTCGGAGCTCATCGTCTGGCCCAGAGCAAGGATTTGAACCGTCGAGGCGCGAGGAACGCCAGGGGAGGGGATTGTAGATGAATTGTGGATGAAGAGATGAACAGAGTCGAAGGCGCCAGTCACGGAAGGAGCACCCTCTCTCCTCTCTCTCCTCTCTCTTGGCGCCCTCGGTGTCCTGGCGGTTCGAATTCCTCTTGTCTCGTCTGCGGAGCGCTCAGGATGCGCTCGTCCTCGACGCGCGGCGCGCGCGCAGCGCGGCGTCGGCGCTGAACACAGCGAGCCCGGTCCAGATGCAGGCGAAGCTCACGGCCTGGGTGGCCGTGAACGGCTCGCCATAGACCAGCACGGCGAGCAGGAACTGACCGCTCGGCGCGAGGTACTGGAGGAAGCCGAGGGTGGTCAGCGACAGGCGGCGCGCCGCGTTCGTGAACCAGACGAGCGGCAGCGCGGTGATGATGCCTGTCGCGGCGAGGAGGACGTGCGTCCGCAGATCGGTATGGCCCATGGCGCCCGAGCCGTCGACGTGGAGGGTGGCCAGGTAGGCTGCGCCGAGCGGGGCGACGAACAAGGTCTCCAGGGTGGAGCCAGGGAGCGCGTTGACGGCGACGACCTTCCGCAGCAGGCCGTAAACACCGAACGTCCCGGCCAGGGCCAGCGCGATCCAGGGGACCGAGCCGGCGCGCGCGGCGAGGTACACGACGCCCGAGGCGGCGAAGCCCAGCGCGAGCCACTGGGCGGGCCGCGGCCGCTCGCGCAGGAAGAGCATGCCGAGGAGCACGCTGAGCAGCGGGTTGATGAAGTAGCCGAGGCTGGCGTCGAGCAGGCGCCCCACCGCGACGGCGTAGATGAAGAGGACCCAGTTCGCCGAGACGAGCGCCCCGGTCGCCGCCATGGAGGCGACGACGCGCCGGTCGCGCAGCGCCGCGCCGAGCGCGCCGAGCTGCCCCGTGGCCAGCGTGAGCGCGGCGAACGAGAGCAGGCTCCACACGGTGCGGTGGGCCAGGATCTCGAACGCGCCAACATGACGGAGCTGCTTCCAGAAGACGGGAACGATGCCCCACGCGCTGTAGGCCGCGACGCCGTAGACGACGCCCCACGCCGCTTCTGGGCGGCTCTCCGGAGCGTTCTCGGGCGTGCGCATGAACGGTTGTGCTCTTCGAGGCGCGATGCCCGCGGCCCGGCGCCGCCGTCACGCGGCGCCGCTCGTGTCCTGCCGGCGGCGAACATGTCCAAGTCGCTCGCGAATTTCAAGCGTCTTCTGCGGGCGGGTCCGCCGCGCGACTCGTCGTCTTCCCGCTCGATACAAGCGCAGGCGTCCCGCCGGTGGGTGACCGCCTCGCGGCCTGATAGGATCGCGGGCGTAGCCGTGAACGACCGTCGCGACACCCTCGTATCCATCCCTCATGAGGAAATCCAGAGCGCCGAGGATCGCTCGTGGACCGAGCGGCTCCTCGGCTGGCTGGTGCTGCCCGAGCTCCCCGCGGCCGAGCGGGACGAGATCGCGACGACCCTGGAGCGTGTCGAGGACCCCCGCGCGGAGGCGCGGTTGACGTGCATCGTCGAGGCGCGTGAGCTCCCCGAGGCGGCGCGCGAGGCCGCGGGCGCGATCCTGAGGAGCGCCGGGAATCCTCCGGGCGGTGCCCGGCTCAGGGCCATCTGGGCGGGGGGTGACGCCTTGCTCCGCCGTCACGCGATGCTTCTCATGGGACGCGCCGAGGCGGACATCGTCGAGCCGGTTGCCCGGGACCCCGCGCACCCGCTTCACAAGGAGGCTATCGAGGCCCTCGCGTTCGACTTCTCGGAGCCGCGCTTCCAGGCGCTGAAGATCGCCGCCCTCGAGCACCCCGACGCGGACGTCCGCAAGGTCGCCGCCGACGCACTGCTGTGGGACGAGCCCGTCGCGGCCGAGGCGCCGCTCCTCCGCGCCGCGGCGGATCCAGCGGTCGACGTTGCTATCGCTGCGCTAGACACGCTCCATTACTATCCGACCCAGCGCTGCCTCCGCGCGGTCGCCGCGCTCTGCGGGCACCCTGACGAGAGGGTTCGCGCCGCGGCAGGTCGCTGTGCCTTCGAGATCCGCGAGGACAGGTTTCGGTGGGCGCTCGACCGCGCCGACCCGGCCGAGCGGCGCCGTCTCCTTGCATGGATGGATCCGGTCCGGCATCTCCTTGGCATCCCGGAGGACGATGCCGTACCCCGGACCGACGACCCCGCTACGCACGCGCGGATCTACCCGCCCGGTAGTGACCGCGGGTCGGACGTAGATCTGGAGACGGCCGAGCTCGTTGCGCTCTATGCCGATCTCGACGGCTGCTGGGCGGACAGGAAGAGTCGGTTCTCGGAACGTTTCCGAGCAGAGCGTTATGCTGCGGACCGCGGAGTCTTGACGGCGTTCCTGGTGGGACACCCCGATCCCTGGATCCGCGAGCGGTCCGCGGCGCTCCTCGCCGCGTGGGGCGAGCACAGGGCCCTCCTCGGGCTCACCCACGACCCTGCTTTTCATGTCAAGAAGAGCGCGATGTACTGGCTCGGCCAGCTCTCGGCGAACCGGGCCCTGGCAGCTCCCGCCTGGGAGCACCTCGGCGAGCTCGGGACGACGGGCACACACGCCCTCGAAACCCTGAACACCTACGTCGCACATGCGCGGAAGGAGGATTCGATCCCCCGGCTCCTCACGCTCGCCCGCAGCGATGGGCGCGAGCCGGTCCGTTGCGGTGCCGTCGATGCGCTCGCCAAGCTCGGCGCTCGCGCCGAGATCGAGGCGCTGCTCCCCCTGCTCGCCGAGCCGCCGCAGGTGACGTGGGGGACTCACATCGCGCTCCTGAGAGCATGCAGGCCCCTCGGTCTCCACCCAGGACGGTGCGACGCGCTCCGCGCGGTCGACAACATCGATGTTCAGATCGCGCTCGTGCGCATGATGGCGGCGTGATCGGCCGCTGACTAGCTCGCCAAGGAGAGCCCTGAACATTCGAGCTGCTGCTTGTTCGATGGCCAGCATCGGAAGGTGTTGACAAGGGATGGGGTCGCCTCACGAGCGCGCTGGACGCTTATCGGCTTGCCGAGCAAGCTGCCAAAAATGGGCGAGATCCACGGGAGGCAGCGGCGCGCGCCAAGGCTGTGGAGATGGAGGCGAAGGTCGCGACGCTCAGAATTGTCGTGCCCGAGCCCGTAGCAGCGTTGTCAGGGCTGAAGGTCACGCGCGATGGAGAGGTGCTGAGGCCTGAAGCATTGAACAAGTATATGCCGGTCGACAAAGGAACGTATGTGCTCAAGGCGACGGCCAATGGAAAACATCCATGGACCAGGCAAGCTCATATCCATGCCGACGGCTTCGAGGCATCCTTCACGGTCGTCATGCGCGATCTCTAGATCTCAGCGGCGAGCTCCGGGACCGGATGAGGACCTACGGAGCCCAAAGCTCTGCGCCTCCGCTCCCGCCCGTGGACGATGCCCGCGCCACGCTGATCCCGGAGGACGAGGCGGCGCTCTGGGCCGGCGAGGGGACGTACGCACCGAAGTGGGCGCTGCCGCCGCGGGTCTCCCCGGACGAGAAGGTGCCGCGGGAGCTCCTGGTGCAGCCGCGGGGAAATGTCGCCGCGGCGGCGCGCGAGCTCGGAAGAGATCGCGCGCAGGTGCACCGGTGGCCCAGGCGGTACAACACGAACATCGACGAGCTCCGCTGACCGCGTAGTCCGCGAGGCGCGCCGCGGCCGGGATCCAGGCGACATTGGACGGCGCGGCGCTGGCCTCCAAGGACGGTCCTGCATGCCCGCTCGTGGGCTCGCCCGAGGCCCACCGTGCTCGCGGCCGCCACCGCGCAGCGCGTGCGCGTCGCGTGAGCCCCGCGCTCGCCGGCTCGATGGGGGCAGGCCCCGCGCGCGCAGGGCCGCCCGATCGCGGGCAACACCGCGCTTCCCGTCCTCCCGAGGAGAGCGGCCGCGCTCGCCGCCGCGCCGCGAGATCCTCGTGGCACCCGCGTTGCTGGGCGCGGAGCGCGGCGCCGGGATCTGCGCCGAGCACAGCGAGGTAGGAATGCGAAGTATCTACTCTGTGGCAGGGCTATGCGCAGTGATGATGGTCGCGTGCATGGACAACACGACCGACGAGACAGAGCCGGGAGAAACAGGGCCGGGAGAGGCCCAGCCTGAAAAGATGGGATTCGTCGCCGTCCAGTGGGCGATCGAGGACAGGACCGACGCCTCTCAGTGCAAGGCGTACGGCGCGAACGCGGTCGAGCTGATGCTCATCAACGCGGAGAACAACCACGTCACCAGGCAGGTGGTCCCGTGCGAGCGGTTCGACGCGAGCATCCATGTCACCGCCGATGACTACGTCGGAACGATCACGCTGATCGACGAGAACGGCAGGCCGGTCAGCGAACCGCTGCCGCTGGGACCGCTCGAGGTCTCCGGGGCCGAGACGACGACGCGCCGGATCAGCTTCCCCGCCGCCGAGGGGCAGGGCGACACCGAGGGGCAGCGAGACAGGCAGCGACCGCGCGACCGGCATCGACGGTAGCACGCGGGTGGGCCGGGTCGCCCGCGCGACCCCCCGAGCGAGCTCCAACGCGGGCTCGCCGCCGCGGCATCCCCAGTCCCCCGCCAGAGCCGCCGCGGCATCCCCACGCCAGGGAGCGCCGACGAGACGCCATCACGGCGGCGACGGCGCTCGGTCCCTCCGCTCCCCCGCGGAGAGCTCCCGCCCCTCGACCAGCTTCAGGAGCTTCTCCTTCGTGGTCAGCCCCACGTGGCGCGCCACCTCCTTGCCGCCGGCGAACGCGACGACCGTCGGGAGCCCTCGGATGCCGAAGCGGCGGGCGAGCGCCGGGCTCCGATCGCCGTCGACCGCCACCACCTTCAGGCGACCTGCGCCCTCCTCCGCCAGCCGGTGCAAGATCGGCGCGAGCGCGCGGCACGGCGGGCACCACTGCGCCGTGAAATCGACGAGGACGGGCACCCCGGCCTCCAGCACCTCGGCATCGAAGTCGAGCTCGTTGATCTCGTGGACAGGATTCATGGACATTGCGCGAGCCTCCATGCCTTCCCAGGTCTCGAGACCGGCATCCATTACACCGCTCGCCGGTGTAATGTGGGCGCGGCTCGAGACCTGACCTCCGTAGACCATGGAAGCCATCAAGGACGCGGACGACATCCTGGGGCACGTGTCGCACCTTGTGCGCTCGGAGCGTTCGGCGCTCGCGGCGCTGGCGCGCGCGGAGGGGGTGACGCCCGAGGACGCTGTCGACTGCGTGCAGGAGGGCCTCTGCACGCTGCTCACCGTCGCGCAGCAGGGCGCGCTCCCGGACGACGCCGGCGCGTGGGGGGGCGTGCTCGCCGGGATGGTGCGGAACGCCGCGCGCAACCGGCGCCGCCGCCACTTCCGCGCCCGGCCGCACGAGGACGTCGACGCGCACCCGGAGGCCGCGGGGGAGGTCCCGGCGACCGACGAGGCGATCGCGCGCGCGGAGGAGCACGTCCGCCTGCGCGCGTGCGTCGAGGAGCTCTGCGAGATCCAGAAGGCGGTCGTGACCCTGCGCATGCTCGAGGAGCAACCGGGGGAGGACGTGGCGCGCGCGCTCGGCATCTCGGCCGGCCACGTCGCGGTCCTCCTGCACCGCGCCAAGGTCGCGCTGCGCGCCTGCATGACGACGCCGTCCTGATCGCGCGCGGCGCGGACGCGCTCGGGTCTGCTATGTCTCGGGCGAGACGCCATGAGCACCCCTCCGCCTGCCTTGCGCATCCTTGCACCCGACGAGCCGCCTGCGTTCGAGGTGGTGAATCCCCAGGGTCGCTCCAGCGCGGTCCTGCTCTGCGACCACGCCTCCAACGCGGTCCCGCGGAGCCTCCCCGAGCTGGGCATGCACGAGGATGCGCTCTGCCAGCACACCGGCTGGGACATCGGCGCGGCGCGCCTTTCGCGCCGCCTGTCCGCGCTCCTCGACGCGCCGCTCGTGCTCTCCGGCTACTCCCGCCTGGTCATCGACTGCAACCGGCCGCTGGGCTCGCCGACCTCCATCCCCGAGATCAGCTGCGGCGTGCCCATCCCCGGCAACGCGATCGACGCCGCGGAGGCCATGGCGCGCGCCGACGCCTGCTTCTGGCCCTACCACCACGCGATCACCGCGCTCCTCGACGAGCGGCGGGACCGCCGCAAGAGCACGGCGATCCTCAGCCTCCACAGCTTCACGCCGTCGATGCCCGGCGAGGACCGGCCCTGGCACGCGGCCATCCTCTACGGCCGCGATCGGCGGCTCGCCGCGCTGTTCCTCGAGGCGATGCGCCGCGAGCCCGGGCTCTGCGTCGGCGACAACGAGCCCTACTACGTGACCGATGGAGGCGATTACGGGATCCCCGTGCACGGCGAGGCCCGCGGCCTGCCGTGCGTGCTCCTCGAGATCCGCCAGGACGGCCTGCTCAGCGACGAGGGCGTGGAGGCCTGGGCGCAGCGCCTGGCCGCGATCTACCGGGAGATCGAGGCCGACCTCTTCCCCGGGGCCGGCAGCGCGTGACGCCCGGCGCGCGCGGGGGCCGCCGCCGCGGGGACGCGGACGGCGCTCCAGGGGGCGCTGGCAAGAAAGGAACAGGCCGCCGCGGCGTCAGGAGATGAGGCTCCCTGGGCTCCGCTGACGCCCGGCCTCGTTCAGGCCAGCGTGGCGGAGCTGCGGCGTAGGACCAAGGTCCCATGGCGCGGAGGGGCGTCGTGACCCCACCCTGGCCGGGACATGATCCCCGAGAGGCAAGTCCTGGACGTGGTAGCGGTCGCGGCGTCGGCGGGCCGAGAGCGCCCCTCCCCGGCGAGGCGCGAGATCGGAATCCCGGCCGTCGACCTGGTCGTGCTCATCGATTCCAGCGAGGCGATGAAGGAGCTGGCAGACACGCTCAGCAAGGTGGTCGGCGCGGCCATCGGCGCCGCCGGGCTGAAGCACCCGGTGAACCTCCGCGTCACGTACCTGGGCATCGAAACCGCGTTTCCCTCTACCGTCTTCATGATCTCGGCGCGCGGCTACCTGACCGTGGCGCGCAGGGTCGATGAAGCGTTGCTCACGAGCCGCCCCCGGGGGCCATGGAGTGGCGCGTCGGAGGGGCAATCCGCCGGCGTCGAGGGGAGCGCGGGGCGCGTCCTCGTCGACATCGTGGCCCACTTCGACTGGCGATCCGGGGCCACCCGCAACGTGCTCTTCCTGGGCGATGGGCCGCTCGATGGAGTCCGCTCCCGCACGCCTGCAGGGCAGGACGAGGACCGCGGGGCCGCGGGCCGTGTCATCGAGGCCGCCCGGCAGATGGGAGCCCGCGTGCACATGTGCCCGAGCCTCGGCCGGTCCCGGGGCGACGCGGCGACGCAGGAGAGGCGGCGTACGGGCATCAAGGCAGACTACGCGCGCGTGGCCGTCGAGACGGGCGGTCAGTTCCTCGTCGTGCAGGACAGCCTGGGGGCCTGCCTCACGATGCTCGAGAGCGTGATCGGCGGCAGCACGACGGCCCCGCGCATCACCACGGCGGCGCGCATGCCCAGGTAGACGCAGCGGCGAGCCGAGGATCCCCGGGGCCACGGGCCTCGCGCGCCCCGGGTGGCGCCCGAGCGAGGAGCCGCGACATCGGTTGATGCCCCGCCGCTGGAGGTGTAGTTGCCATTGTCAGGACTGCCATGAATCCGAGTAGCCAGCGACTCATCGAGATGCACCTGCAGCACGGCGAGAGCCTGGTGGCCCGATCCGACGGGGGAACGTCCGTCGACTGCGAGCCGCACCCCGATCTGCCGCATCTCTACACCGTCGACGCGGGCAAGCTGGCCCCCGGCGAGCCGTTTCGATACGTGGTGCGCCGCGCCGATGGGACCGAGACCGCGGAGCGTTACTTCGCCCACGCGCTCGACAAGGGCGGGCCTGTGGACGTGTGGGAGGGGATCCGCGCCGTCGACAACGCCTTTTACACGGCCGAGGTCCAGCATCACATCGAGCGCCGCGGGTTCGCGGTGGTCCGAGGCGTCCTGTCCGCGGACGTGGTGAGCACCTTGCGCGCCGTCGTGCACCCCCTCATCGCCGACGTGTGGAGAGAGGACAGGGCCGCCTACCGGGACAAGATCAACCTGGAGAAGGTGCTGCTCGGTGTCCCCTGCTTGCTCCAGGCGCTGGCCGAGAAGCTGGCGCCGCTCCTGCGGAGCATCGTGGGGGACGAGGTGTTCCTCGAGTACGAGCAGGTCATGGCGGTGCGCGCGGGCTCATCGTACGCCACCCGGCGCCATCGGGACGTCGACGGCGGCAAGGACGGCTTCTCCGAGGCGTCCAGGCGCCACAAGGGCTCCGTCCACCTCTGGATTCCACTCGTCGATATCGACGAGACGCGGGCGTGCATCTATGTCGATCCGTTCGACGCGCCGGAGCGGTCCATCGAGCTGGAAATGCGGGCCGGCGACGCGCTGTTCCTGCACAACTACGTATGGCACGGGAGCCGCGCCAACGCCTCCGTGGTGGATCGCGTTTCGTGGCTCCTGAACTTCGCGCCCGCGCCGAGCCACGATGAGACCAACCCGGGCGCTGATCTCAACCTCCAGATCCTGCGCGGCGGGGCGCCCACCGATCTGGGCCCTGACGTGTGCTGCCGGCTGGTCCGGGAGAAGCACACGTTCTTGAACCTCTTCGATGCGTTCTTCACCTACGATCCATCCCTGATGCGGATGGTCCACCCGGACAACAGGCGGGTGAGGACCCCACGCGCGACCGCGAGCCATCCGTCCCGTCACGCGGACGATGAACGGTAAGCGCCTGTGGCGAGCGAGCGCGGCGATCGGGGAAGCGCGCGCTCCTGGTCGAGCATCCATCGGGCACCGGAGACGGTCCTGGCGAACGCCTCCCCTCCGCTGCCGCGACGGCGTTCGGTGCTAGGTTCTCGGCATGGTCCTACCCGCCTCCCGAACGCCGCGGCCGCCCGGCCCACCGCTGATCGCTCCGACGGAGGAGGAGTGGCGCGCGATGACCCCGGCGGAGCGCGAGCGCCTGCTGGTGAGGATCCTCGACGCCCTGTCGGACCCGAAGAGCGCCATGGCCGAAGGGCGGCCCCACCACAAGGCCAAGGGGCGGGCGATCGACATGCTCACCCTGCACTTCGGCTCCACCGGTCGCGTCATCTACATGGCGGAGGAGCTGGCGGTCCTGTACCCGGGTGAAGACGTGTTCGTCCCGGATATCCTCGCAGTGCTGGACGTTCAGCAGCCCGAGGACGATCCGCGGATGGCGTGGGTGGTGGCCGACGAGGGCAGGGGGCTGAGCCTGGTGCTGGAGGTCCTGCACCAGGGCGACCGGAACAAAGATCTCGTCGCCAACGTCGAACGGTACGCGCGCCTGGGCATCCCCGAGTACTTCGTCTACGACCGGCTCCGGCAACAGGTCCACGGCCACCGGCTCCCCGGGCCGGATGCCACGCGCTACCAGCGCATCGTGCCGCAGATGGGGCGTCACGCTTCGGCGGTGCTGGGCCTCGACCTGGCGGTCGTCGGCAACCGGCTCCAGTTCTTCCAGGGCATGGCCGAGCTGTTCGGCTCCGCGGACCTGATCGGCCGCCTGAAGGGGATGATGGAGAGCCTCGAGTCGAGGGCCGAGCAGGCGCAGGCCCAGGCCGAGCAGGCGCAGGCCCAGGCCGAGCAGGCGCAGGCCCAGGCCGAGCAGGCGCAGGCCCAGGCCGAGCAGGCCATGGCAGGCCTGCGAGAGGCCCTCCTGGCCGCGCTCGCCATGCGCCGGATCCCGTGCCCGGACGAGGCGCGCGCGCGCCTGCTGGCCTGTCAGGACCCGGCGACGCTGCAGCGCTGGCTGCTGCGGGCGATGAGCGCCGACTCCCTCGAACAGATCCTCGCCGAATAGCGAAGAATAGCGAAGAAGAGCTCCTCGCCGACGAGCGATGCCCCGCGGCTCGTTGACGGCCGGGGACCTCGCGCTCGCCTCGGCGCTGCCCTCACCCGGATGCCGGCTGCTCGCCGGGCGCGGCCAGCCGCGCGCCGAGCTCGTGGAGCCGGAACTCCTCGGCCAGCCCGCGCACCTCCCGGAGCCACGGCGCGAGCCGCGGGTCCTCCGCTTCGAGCGCGGCGAGCCGCTGCACGAGATCCTGGAGGCGACCCCGCTCGACGAGCTCGGCGAGCCGCGCGAGCTCCTCCGGGGACGGCGGCACCACCGGTGCACGCGGCGGCGCGCCGTCGCCGTCGTCCACGCTGCGCGCGCCCTCGGGCGCCGCGCGGACCCAGGTGAGCGCGAGGCGGCGCTCCAGGTGCTCGAGCAAGGCGCCGAGCTCGATCGGCTTCGGGAGGAAGCCGTCGCAGCCGGCGGCAGCGCTGCGCGCGCGCTCGGGCGCCTCGACGCTGGCCGACGTGGCCAGGATGGGCACGCCCGAAAGCCCGGGGAGCCGGCGGATGCGGCGCGCGGCCTCGTCGCCGCCGAGGTCGGGCATGCGGAGATCCATCAGCACGAGGTCCGGCCTGCGCCCGGCCGCGAGCGCGACGGCCGCCTCCCCGCCTGCGGCCTCGACGACCTCGAAGCCGAGCGGGGCGAGCGCGTCCCGCAGGAAGGCACGGTTGTCCTCGTGGTCGTCGACGACGAGGATCGCCCGGCGCGCGCCCTCGTAGCCCGCGATCGCCTCGCCCCCGCGCCGCTCGCCGGACGGCGATTCGCCGGCGAGCACCGGGAGATCGAGCGCCACGGTGAAGGTGCTGCCCTCGCCGGGCGCGCTCTCCACGTCGACGCGGCCGCCCATCCGGTCGACGATGCGGCGCGTGATCGCGAGCCCCAGGCCCGCGCCCTCGCCGTGCGCGCGCCGCTCGCCGGCCTGCTCGAACGGCTCGAAGATGCGCGCGAGATCCGCCGGCGCGATGCCGGGGCCGGTGTCCTCGACGCGGAAGAGGACGCCGCCGCGCGCGCGCCCGTCGCGCGGCGCGACCCGGAAGGTCACCCGCCCGGCGCGGGTGAACTTGATGGCATTGCCGAGCAGGTTGAGGAGCACCTGCGTGAGCCGCTTCTCGTCGACCCGGACCCACGCCGGCGTGCCCTCCGCCACCTCGAGCTCGAACCCGAGCCCCCTCTGCGCCGCCCGCACCTTGCACACCTCCGCGACCGTCCGCGCGAGCGACGGCAGGTGGACATCGCCCGGCGCGAGATCCAGCCGGCCGGCCTCGATGCGGGCGAGATCGAGGACATCGTCGATGAGCGCGAGCAGGTGCTCGCCCGACCGGCGCACCACGTTGGCGCTTTGCCGATCCTCCGGGGCGAGCCGCCCGGAGCGCTGGAGGAGCTGCGCGTACCCGAGGATGCCGTTGAGCGGCGTGCGCAGCTCGTGGCTGACGCTCGCGAGGAAGGTGGTCTTCGCCTGGCTCGCGGCGTCCGCGGCGTCCTTGGCGGCCTGGAGCTCGGCGGTGCGCTGCTCCACGAGGAGCTCGAGCTCGCGCGTGCGCCTCCGGAGCGCCCGGAGCCGCAGGCGCACGCCGCCGTAGGCGAGCCCGGACAGCGCCGCCGCGTAGCCGAGGTAAGCCCAGGCGGTGCGCCACGGCGCGGGCCGGACGCGGAAGGCGACCGTCGCCGGGCCGGCGACGTTGCCGGCGTGGTCGCGGCCCCAGACCTGGAAGGTGTACGGGCCGGGCGCGAGGTTCGTGTAGCGCGCGCTCGAGTCCGCGCTCCACGCGCCCGGCGATGCGTCGAAGCCGACGAGCTGGCTGCGGTAGCGCGTGCTGCGCTCGTGGAAGAGGCTCAGGAGCGCGTACTCGAACGAGACGGTGTTCTCGTCCCAGGCGAGCGACGCGCCCGGCGAGAGGGCGAGCGCGCCGCCCGCCGCGCGCGCGTCGAGCGCGAGCGGCTTGGGCGCGAGGTCCGGGACCTCCTCGGCCGGATCGAGCACCGCCACCCCGCCGGTCGTGCCCGCCCAGACGCGGCCCCGGCTGTCGATGAACGAGCCGTTCTGGTTGCACTCGTTGCTCGGCAGCCCGTCGTCGGTGGTGAAGGTGTAGGCGGCGAGCTCGGCGGGGTCGTCGGGCGTCGGGGCGCGCGGGGTGAAGCGGGTGACGCCGCGGTCGGTGAAGGCGTAGATCCGGCCCTGCGCGTCCGCGCGCACGCCGTAGACGATGCTGTCCGGCAGCGCCGGCCGGGTCCGCTCGTTCAGCGGCTCGAGCCACGCCTCCGCGTCGAGGTCGTAGCGCGAGATCCCGCCCTGGGTGCCGATCCAGAGCACCCGCGCGCCGCGCGCGTCCCGGATCTCGGTGAGCGCGGCGACCGCGTCCGAGGCGAGCGGCGCGTCCGCGGCCGTGTAGCTCCGCCACTGCCCGTCCGTGAGCCGCGATAGCCCCCTCATGGTGCCGAACCAGGTGGAGATCTTCCCGCCCGGGGCCGTGGTCTCGAGGACGCCGGTCACGTGATCGTCCGCGAGGGGCACCTGTGCCTTCGTGAAGACCTGCCACACGCCGTCCGCGTCCAGGCGCGCGGCCCCGGTGTCCGTCGCGATCCAGAGCGAGCGCCCGTCCAGGGACTCCGACAGCGCCTGGACGCCGACGCCGGGGAGAGGGGAGCTCTGCTTCGTGTACGTGGTGAGCTGCCCGCCTGCCCAGCGATGGACCCCGGCGACGCCGAGCCAGACCACCCCGGGCTCGCGCGTCGACGGCAGGAGGAAGGTCACCAGATCGCCGAGCTTGCCGGCGAGCCCGGGGGCGTCGATCGGCGCGAAGCCTTGCCCCGAGGACCGCACCACCGTGTCGTTCACGGCCACCCAGAGCTCGGGCGGGCCGCCCTCGGCTCCCGGCGCGCGCACCTCGGCGATGGAGCTGATGGTGCCGGACAGGCCCGCGTTCCGCTGCGTGAACCCCACCCACCCGTCGTGCCGCAGGCGCGCGAGGCCGCCGGTGTTGGTGCCGATCCAGAGCGTGCGGCCGCCGTGCGCCTCGCCGGTCGCCGCGAGCGCCATCACGTGGTCGTCCGGCAGCGTGGAGCTCTCCTTGGTCAGCGCCGTCCAGGTCCCGCCCTGCAGCCGCGCGAGACCGCCGCCGTAGGTGCCGGCCCAGAGCGTCCGCGCGCCCGTGCCGCTCACCGTCTCGGCGAGCGCCCGCACGGGCTGCGCCAGCACCGGCACGGTCGCCGGGGCGAAGCTCTCCCACCGCCCCTCCGCGAGCCGGGCGATGCCCCCCCGCGTGCCTGCCCAGAGCACGCGGCCCCCGGCTTCCCCGGGGGTCTCGAGCAAGCTCATGACCACGTTGCTAGGCAGCCCGTCGGCGGTCGTCGCGAAGCGGGCGCAGCCCCTGGCGTCGCAGCGGAAGAGGCCCTCACCGGTGCCGATCCAGAGCGCCGGCTCCCCGCCGGGGAGCGTCGTTGCGTGCAGCGAGCGCACGTCCGGGTGCTCGAAGCCGGGCCCCAGGTCCACGCGCGTCCACCGCTCGCCGTCGAGCCGGTAGAGGCCGTCCGTGGTCGAGGCAAAGACCGCGCGCCCCTGGCCCGCGGGCGCCTCGAGGAGCGCCCGGACCGGCTTCTCGGCCGCGAGCCCCTCGGCGGCCCCGAAGCGCGTGAAGCGCCCGTCTGCGTAGCGGATGACCTGGCCGGTCATCATCCCGAACCAGGCGGCGCCGTCCTGCCCCACGGCGACCGCCTGCACCCAGCTCGATCCTCCGGCGGTCGGCAGGGGGAGGGGCGTGAAGCGACGCCCGTCATACGACGCCGCGCCGCCCTGGGTGCCGATCCACAGGCGGCCGCCGGGCTCGAAGGCGATGGCGTTGATGGTGATCTGGGGGATGCCGTCCTCCGCGTCGAAGACGCGCATCGACGGCGCGCCGCGCGCCCGGAGGTCGCCTGCTGCGGGCGTGTCGCCCGTGGGGGCGGGCGCGTCGCCCGCGGCAGGCGCGGGCGCGAGGGTCACGGCGAGCCCGAGCGCGATGGCGACGCGCAGACGCCCGCCGGGGAAGGAGAATCGACCGAGCATGTCGGCCGCATTCTAGACGAGATCGCGGCGGCCGATCTGTCCCGACCAGGCGTCGCCCAGGTTCGTCCCTGGTTTGATGAGAGAATGAACCCCAGAGGACACAGAGGAGAGAGCACGAACTCTGTGCCTCTGTGGCTCAGGTCCTTTCCCATCACGGAGCCAGGAGCGAGCTTGTGAACCCCACCGCTGGAGATCGTCCGCCCTGAGAGCGGCGCTCGGACGCGTCTGGTGCAGGCGCGTCCGCTCGCCGGGAGAGGCGGCCGGCGTGGGGCCAAAGTCCTATGGACAGCGCTGCGTGCACCGGAGTACAAGCCCGAGGACGGATCGACGAGCAGCGAACGGCGGCGAGGCGGAGCACTTTGCACGATCGACAGGGGCTCTCATTGGCTGACCCGAAGGACCACCCCGAGCACCGCCTGGGGCTGCAGCGGGACAACGGGTTTCTCGAGGTCCGCTTCGAGCGGCACGATCGCACGAGGCCCGTGCACCTCGCGCACCGCGCCCCGTGCCGCATGCTCTTCCCGCGGCAAGAGCCGGACGAGCCGCTGCTCGGGGTGTTCATCACGACCTCCGGCGGGATGGCCGGAGGCGATGTCCTCCAGGTCTCCGTCGAGGCGCGCCGCGGCGCCACGGCCACCGTGACGAGCCAGGCCGCCGAGAAGATCTATCCTTCGCTCGGCGCCCCCAGCTGCCTCTCGCTCGATCTCCGCGTCGGCGAGGGCGCCGCGCTCGAGTGGCTGCCCCGGGAGACGATCCTGTTCGACAGCGCCCGCCTCGAGCGGCGCGTCGAGCTCGACGTCGCGCCCGGCGGGAGCCTGCTGGCGCTCGATCTCCTGGTCTTCGGCCGGCTGGCCCGGGGCGAGCGCTTCACGGCCGGCGCGCTGCACGACGTCTGGCGCGTCCGGCGCGGAGGGCGGCTCCTCTGGGCGGACGCGCTCTCCCTCTCCGGCGACATCGCCGCACAGATCGCGGCCCCCGCGGGCTTCGGGGGCGCCACGGCGGCGGGGCTCGCGCTGCTCGTCGCCGACGACGCGGCGGCGTGGGTCGACGAGGCCCGCGCGCGGCTCTCGCGCGGGTCGTCCCGCGCGGGCGCCACGCTCGTCGGCGGGGTGCTCGTGGCCCGGGCGCTCGGCGAGGAGCCGGCGCACGTGCGGCGCGATCTCACCGATCTGGTCTCGTGGCTCAGGGCGGCGCGCTCGGGCCATCCGGCGCGCATGCCGCGCTTCTGGTCGATCTGAGGAGGAGTCGATGAATCTCACCCCCCGAGAGAAGGACAAACTGCTGATCTCCATGGCCGCGATGGTCGCGCGTCGGCGGCTGGAGCGCGGCGTCAAGCTCAACTACCCCGAGGCGATCGCGCTCATCTCCGACTTCGTGCTGGAGGGCGCCCGCGACGGCCATTCGGTGGAAGATCTGATGTGCCGAGGCGCGCGCGTGATCTTCCTGGATCAGGTGATGGAGGGCGTCGCCGAGATGATCCACGATGTCCAGGTCGAGGCGACGTTCCCCGACGGCACGAAGCTCGTCACGGTCCACCACCCGATCGGCCCGCGGCTCGGGATCCAGTCGGAGCCCCAGGGCAAGCCGTAGAGGCGAGGAGGAGGTGTCATGATTCCCGGAGAGATCATCAGCCCGGCGGCGCAGCTCGACATCCAGGTCAACCTGGGCCGGCCCGTCGTCACGCTCAGCGTCGAGAACACCGGCGATCGGCCGATCCAGGTCGGCAGCCATTACCATTTCTACGAGACGAACGAGGCGCTCGTCTTCGACCGCGAGAAGACCCGCGGCATGCGGCTCGACATCCCGGCCGGCACCGCGAAGCGCTTCGAGCCGGGCCAGAAAGAGGAAGTGTCCCTGGTGCCCTACGGCGGCGACCGCGTCGTCGTGGGTTTCCAGGGGAAGGTCAACGGCTCGCTCTAGGAGGCTCAGGCGATGGCTCATCCGATCTCTCATTCCAGCTACGCGAGCCTGTACGGCCCGACCGTGGGCCAGAAGGTGCGGCTCGCCGACACCGATCTCTTCATCGAGGTCGAGCAGGACCTCACCGCGCTCCACGGCTATGGCGAGGAGGTCACGTTCGGCGGCGGCAAGGTCATCCGCGACGGCATGGGCCAGTCCCAGCGGACGCAGGCCGAGGGCGCCGTCGACACGGTGATCGTGGGCGCGCTCATCCTCGACCACTGGGGCATCGTCAAGGCGGACATCGGCCTCAAGGACGGCCGGATCGCCGCCATCGGCAAGGCCGGCAACCCCGACGTGCAGGACGGCGTGACGATCGTCATCGGCCCCGGCACCGAGATCATCGCGGGCGCCGGGAAGATCGTCACCGCCGGCGGCATCGACACGCACATCCATTTCATCTGCCCTCAGCTCGTCGAGGAGGCGCTCTGCTCGGGCCTGACGACGCTGATCGGCGGAGGCACCGGGCCGGCGGCCGGCACGACCGCGACGACCTGCACGCCCGGCCCCTTCCACCTCCGGCGCATGCTCCAGGCCGCCGAGGCGCTGCCGGTCAACATCGGCCTGTTCGGCAAGGGGAACACGAGCCGTCCCGCCGGCCTCATCGAGCAGATCGAGGCTGGCGCCTGCGGGCTGAAGCTCCATGAAGACTGGGGCACCACGCCGGCGGCGATCGACAACTGCCTCGCTGTTGCCGACGACTATGACGTCCAGGTGGCGCTCCACTCCGACACGCTGAACGAGGGCGGCTTCGTGCAGGATACGATCCGGGCCTTCAAGGGGCGGACGATCCACTCGTTCCACACCGAGGGGGCCGGGGGCGGCCATGCGCCCGATGTCATCGCGCTGGTCGGGGCGCCCAACGTGCTCCCGGCGTCCACGAACCCGACCCGGCCGTATACCCGGAACACGGTCGTCGAGCACCTCGACATGCTCATGGTCTGCCATCACCTCAAGAAGGAGATCCCGGAGGACGTGAAGTTCGCCGAGAGCCGTATCCGGAAGGAGACGATCGCCGCCGAGGACATCCTGCACGACCTCGGGGCCATCTCGATCATGGCGAGCGACAGCCAGGCGATGGGGCGCGTCGGCGAGGTCGTCCTGCGGACCTGGCAGACCGCCGACAAGATGAAGCGCCAGCGCGGCAAGCTGCCCGAGGAGAAGCAGGACAATGATAACTTCCGCGCCAAGCGCTATGTCGCCAAGTACACAATCAACCCGGCCATCGCCCAGGGGGTCAGCCGGCATATCGGCTCGGTCGAGGTCGGCAAGCTCGCCGATCTCGTGGTCTGGTCGCCGGCCTTCTTCGGGGTCAAGCCGGACATGGTGCTCAAGGGCGGCTCGATCGTCATGGCGGCGATGGGCGATCCCAACGCCGCCATCCCGACGCCGCAGCCCGTGCACTACCGGCCGATGTTCGGGGCCTATGGCCGGAACGCGATCGAGAGCTCGGTGCTGTTCGTGAGCCAGGCGTCGCTCTCGCGCGGGGTCGCGGCGAGCGCCGGGCTGTCGCGCCCGCTGCTCGCGGTGGAGAACACCCGGTCGGGGATCTCGAAGGCGAGCATGATCCACAACAGCGCCACGCCGCGCATCGAGGTCGATCCGGAGCATTACACGGTGAAGGCCGACGGCGAGCTGCTCACCTGCGAGCCGGCGGAGGTGCTCCCCATGGCCCAGCGCTACTTCCTGTTCTGACATGCGACGCGCCATCGAGGTTATCCCCCACGGGAGCACGCCTGAAGCCGCCGCCGAGGCGTGCGTGACGCTCGCCTACGACGACCGGCACCGCCGGAGGATCCGGCTCGCGACCGAGGATGGGTGGGAGTTTCTGCTCGACCTACCGGAGGCGACCGTGCTCGGCGACGGGGACGGCCTTCGCCTCGACGACGGCGCCTGGATCCGGGTGCGCGCGGCGGACGAGGCGCTCGTCGCGGTGACGTGCCGCGAGGCGCCGGACCTGGCCCGCATCGCCTGGCACATCGGCAACCGTCATATCCCGGCGGCCTTCGACGGCGCGCGGATCCTCATCCGCCACGATCATGTCATCGTCGACATGGTCCGGGGGCTCGGCGCCGAGGCGACGCCTCTTCGCGCGGCCTTCACGCCGGAGCGCGGCGCCTACGACCGGCAGGCGCCGCACGGCCATGGGCATTCCCACGAGCATGGGCATTCCCACGAGCATGGGCATTCCCACGAGCATGGGCATTCCCACGAGCATGGGCATTCCCACGAGCATGGGCATTCCCACGACCATGAGCACGGTCATGGGCATTCCCACGACCATGAGCACGGTCATGAGGACCGACACGGGTGAGCTCCGTGGGCGATGGCGCGCTCTACCGCCTGCTGAGCTGGATGTCGCCGGCCTATCCGGTCGGCGGATTCAGCTACAGCCACGGGCTGGAGTGGGCGGTCGAGGCGGGTCTGGTCGGCACGGCGGAGCAGCTCCGGGCCTGGGTCGCGACGATCCTCGGCGAGGGCTCCGGCCGGGTCGATGCGGCGCTCCTCGCGGCCGCCTTCCGCGCCGAGCACGACCGGGAGCTCGACGAGGTGGCCGAGCTCGGGGCGGCGCTCCGGGGCACCCGCGAGCTCGCCCTGGAGAGCGCCCAGCAGGGGGCCGCGTTCCTCACCATCACCCGCGCCGCCTGGCCGCACCCTCGCCTCGACGCGTTCGCCGAGCGCCACGCCGGTGAGGCGCCGTTCCCGGTCGCCGTCGGGCTCGCCGCGGCCGCGCACGGGGTGCCGCTCGAGGCGGCGCTCCTTGCGTACCTGCACGGCTTCGGCTCGGGCCTTGTCTCGGCGGGCATGCGCCTGATCCCGCTCGGCCAGACGGACGGCCAGCGCATCGTGGCGGCGCTCGAGCCGGTCATCGCCGGCGCTGCCCGGCGCGCCGGAGACACGCCGCTCGACCGCATCGGCGCCGCGACGCCGGGGGTCGATCTCTCGTCGATGCAACACGAAACCCAGCACACGAGGTTGTTCCGATCATGACAGCAAGCACTCACGGTCCCCTCCGTGTCGGTATCGGAGGGCCGGTCGGCTCCGGCAAGACGGCGCTCGTCGATCGCCTCTGCAAGCGCATGCGCGACGAGTGGCGCCTCGCCGTCGTCACAAACGACATCTACACGAAGGAAGACGCGGAGTTCCTGACCCGCTCGGGCGCGCTCAGCGCCGATCGCATCGTCGGCGTCGAGACCGGCGGCTGCCCCCACACGGCGATCCGCGAGGACGCCTCCATCAACCTGGCGGCCGTCCGCGAGATCTCGCAGCGCCTCGCTCCGCTCGATCTCGTGTTCGTCGAGTCCGGCGGAGACAACCTGGCCGCGACCTTCTCACCGGAGCTCGCCGACCTCACCATCTACGTCATCGACGTGTCGGCCGGTGACAAGATCCCGCGCAAGGGCGGCCCGGGCATCACCCGATCGGATCTGCTCGTCATCAACAAGATCGACCTCGCGCCCATGGTCGGCGCGAGCCTGGAGGTGATGGATCGGGACGCCCGCAAGATGCGGGGAGAGAGGCCGTTCCTCTTCACCAATCTGAAGGAGAACAAGGGAGTCGAGGAGATCGCCGCCTTCATCGTCAGGAAGGGCGGCCTCGACGCCAGGACGAGCGCCCCGGCAGGCGGCTGAGAGGCCAGCAGCGGACCCCAGGTCATGGCGGGCTGGGGAATCCCCTCATTTTGTGCCCGTTTACAGCGGGAAATTGAACAGGGAGGCGGGGAGGCGGGGA
Organism: Sorangium sp. So ce887; assembly: GCF_051521455.1. Lineage (NCBI taxonomy): Bacteria > Pseudomonadati > Myxococcota > Polyangiales > Polyangiaceae > Sorangium > Sorangium sp. So ce887. Next base: position 3,039,025 of record NZ_CP150354.1, read on the forward strand.
GTTTTTCTGAGATTTTACTCCCCGTCTCCCCGCCTCCCTGTGAATTTTCCGAAAAATTTGAGGGGATTCCTCAGCATGGCGGGGGGATGGGGCAGGGCGCGCGCCGCCATCACGTCAGCGCGGCAGCGCGGCGGCGCGGATCAGGCTTCCTGCACGACGACGCGATTCATGCGGATCGGGGTCTGGGGCCGATCGCCTCCGTCGGTGCGCGCCGTCTCGATCTTGCGCACGACGTCCATGCCCTCGATCACGCGGCCGAACACGGGGTGCTTCGAGGGGCCGGGCGTGAACCAGTCGAGGTAGGCGTTCTGGACGGTGTTGATGAAGAACTGGCACGAGCCGCTGTTGGGGCTGCCCGTGTTGGCCATGGAGAGCGTGCCGGGCTCGTTCGAGAGCTTGGCGTTGGCCGGGTGCTCGTCCTGGATGCATCCGTCGGGCCCGTCGCCCGTGCCCGCCCGCGGGCTCTTCGGGTCGCGGCTGTGCGGACAGCCGAACTGGAGCATGAAGCCGTTGATGACGCGGTGGAAATGCAGCCCGTCGTAAAAGCCACTCTTCGCGAGCTTGAGGAAATTGCCGGCGGTGATGGGCATCTTGTCGAGGTAGAGCTCGATCGTGATGTTGCCCAGGGAGGTCTCGAGGAGCGCGGTCGGGTTGGCCATGGGCGAGAGGGTAGTAGAAGGCGCGGTCGGGCGGCAAGAGCCGGCGAGGTGCCGCGCGCACCTCCGCCCTGGGCAACGCGCGCCGCTCGGTCCGTGGCCCCACGCGGCGCCCCGCGGCCCGCGCCGGCGCTCACCCGGGAGCGGCGATTGGCTCTTGGAGCACCGATCCGCTTGAAGACCGAGAATGAACCACAGAGGACACCGTGGACACAGAAGAGAGGCAGGGGAATGGCACGTTCATTTCTCTCTCCTCTGCGCCCGCCGCGCCGCCGCTGGAGGCGCCGGTGGAATCGGAAGAGGAGCCGCTGGCCGATCCGGCGTGAATCGAGTTCATGTTGTAATTTGGCTCACTTTTGCTTTAAAATGTAAGCAATTTTCATAGGATACATCTCCGCGGACCAGAGCGCGTTGTGGTCGCGGGCGAGTTGGGTCGCGATGGGACCAGAACGCGTTGTGGTCGCGGGCGAGCCGGGGTCGCGACGGCTCAGGATGGATCGACGTCCGAGGTGAGGACGCCAAGAAGGGCGGCGTCGGCCAGGGCGGGGGCGGTGGCCGACGGGGCGGGATCAGCGTGGAGGGCGTCACCTTCGAGCTGGGACCGCCGGGTAAGGGCGGTATCAGCTGGGACCAGGAGGGCAACATGATCACGGGAGACGACGGCGTCGCGGTCGAGACGTTTCGGTTTCCTGAATAGGCGAAGTCTGGTTCTCCGCCTGCTTCCAGGTTGCCCGTCTCTGCGCGCCGGCGAGCCGCTCTACCGCGGCCCACCGCCCGAGCCGCCGCCCGCCGCCAGCGCCGCCTCGAGCACCGGGTACTGCGCGATGAGCGCGTCGAGGCGCACCTTCCTGAAGTCGTGCGCGAGCTCGATCTCCTCGCCGAGCTTCAGGGTCTTGTCCCGCATGAGCAGTCCCCCCGTCTCGTGCTTGGGCCACGCCGTGTCGCCCGCCGGCGTACCGGTGTTCGCGAAGGAGAACCAGTAGCTGCTGACCTTCTCGGACATCGTCCGATCGGCCGCGGTGAACCTGTCCTTCCTGCCCCCGAACGGGAAGATCATCTCGCCGCCGTGCGAGACGCCGTGGGGCTGGTCAGCGCGGTCCCCCTCGGGCACATAGCTGAAGTAGTACCACCGCGTGTCGGCCACCTTCGAGTGCTTGTCGGCGAGCCACCGGGTCTGCGCGGTGAACAGCATGTCGCGCAGCACCAGGCCGGCGAAGCGGCTCGGGTCCTTGAGGTCCTCCTCGGTCACCTCGGGGTCGCTGCGGTAGAGACCCTTCAGGGTCTCCAGCGCGTCCTCGGCTTCCTCCCCGCCCGCGTCGATGATCATCTGCATGACGGCCGCCGGATCCATGCCGAACGCCGCGAGGACGCTCGCCTCGTCGCTGTTGCTGCCGATGATGAGCGGCTTTCGCGCCTGCTCGCCGGCCTCGAAGGTGGCCCTGAGCCCCGTCGGCAACACCACGTCGCCGCGCACCGGGCTCGGGCCCAGGTAGGGCACCTGGCCCCGCGGGTTCTCCGGGGTCGGCATGAACTTCGCGGTGAACTTCTCCGCCGGCACCGCCCGCAGCTCCTCGGCCGTGGCCTGCGCGCCGTTGAGCTTGAACAGCGCCGACGCCACCTTGACGCCGAGCTCGGACGCCTTGAGCCGGGTCTGCTCCGGGATCGCATAGGGGCTCTGCGCGATGCCCTTGTGGAACAGGGCCGGCGTCCTGTCCCTCGAGAGCGGGGAGGCGAAGAGGGCGAGGACGCTCTCGGCCCCCGCCGACTGGCCGAAGATCGTGACGTTGCCAGGGTCGCCGCCGAACGCCGCGATATTGCGCTGCACCCACTCCAGCGCGGCGATCTGATCGAGCAGGCCGAAGTTGGCCGGCCCGAGCTCCCTGTCGAGCCCGGGATGGGCGAAGAACCCGAGGAGGCCCACGCGGTAGTTGAGGGTCACCACCACCGCGCCCTTCCTGGCCAGCGGCCCCCCTCCGTAGAGCTTGTCGCTGCCGATGCCGATCTTGAAGGCGCCGCCATGGATCCACACCATCACGGGCTTGCGCGCGCCGGGCTCCACGCCGCTCGTCCAGACGTTCAGGTACAGGCAGTCCTCGCTCTGCGGCCCCACGTCGCCCGAGCCATCCATCGACGGATAGGTGGGCTGAAGGCAGGCCTTGCCGAAGGTGTCGGCGAACCGGGTCTCCTTCCAGGGCTCGACCGGCTGGGGCTCCTTCCAGCGCAGGTCGCCGACGGGCGGACTGGCGTAGGGGATCCCCTTGAACACGAGGATCTCGCTCTCGACGACCCCCTGGACCGGGCCCTCTACGGTGTTGATGATCGGCGTGATATTGCTTGTCATGGATTCGTCTCCTTGGATTCGAATTGTGATGGTTGGGCGCGCCGGAGCGCGCTTCCGTGAAAGCTGGGGAGATGGACGTCGCGCGGAGCGGCGCGCCGCGGCCCGGGCTGAGCGCAGGTCCCGGGCGGCCGTCCGCTCAAGGGCTCGATCCCTGCATGAGAGTCGATGAGAGTCGATGCCTCCGCGCACCGCCGCGAAGCCCGCCGGAGTTAATCCCGGAAGCTTGGCCCTCGCCATGGGACCTTGGTCCCATGAGGGTCGTCGCAGGCAGACGACAGGATGCCGTAAGACCAAGGTCCCATGGGCGGTGTCGCCTCGCCGTCGCGGGGGGGCGACGCATCACCATGAGATCTTCGTCCCATGGCGGCTCGCGCGCCCCGCGCGCCAGGATCAGGGCCCCTGGAGCCGATCCACGAGCCGCACGAGCTCCGCCACCGACTCGACGCCGAGCTTCTCCATCACCCGGCCGCGGTGCACCTTGATCGTCTTCTCCGCCGCGCCGAGCTCGTCGGCGATCTGCTTGTTCAGGAGCCCCTGCGCGACCCGCAGGCACACCTCGCGCTCGCGCGGGGTGAGCGCCTCGAAGCGCGTCCGCAGCGCCTCTTGCTCGCCCCGGGTGGCGCGCGCCGCTGCGTCGCGCGCGATGGCGCGCTCCACCGCCGCGAGCAGCTCCTCGTCGTCGCAGGGCTTCGTGAGGAAGTCGATCGCGCCCGCCTTCATCGCCCGCACCGAGCTCGACACGTCGCCGTGGCCGGTCAGGAACACGATCGGCAGGGGGCACCCCCGGCGCGAGAGCTCCTCCTGCAGCTCGAGCCCGCCCAGGCCGGGCATGCGCAGGTCGACCACCACGCAGCCCGGCCGCTCCGAGGGCGCGCGCTCCAGGAACGCGCCGGGCGACGCGTGCGCCTCCACCGCGTACCCCGCCGCGCGCAGGAGCCGCTCGAGGGCGCGCAGCACCGAGGGGTCGTCGTCCACAACGCACACCGTGGGCGAGGTCGCGAGCATGGCAGCGACCGCATTCCACGCCCAACCCGGTGAGGGCGTCAACCCGCGGGCAGACGTCGTGGCAGCGAAGCGCTTGACGCACCCGTCGGCGCGCTGGCATCTGGTCCGCCATGGCGCCGGACCGCCCCCCGCTCGTCTTGCTGGTGGACGACGATCCCGGCAGCCTCAAGCTGCTCTCGGAGGCCCTCGCGGGCCAGCCCGTTACCCTCGCGGTGGCGATCGACGGGGAGATGGCGCTCCGGCAGGTCCGGCGCGAGGTGCCCGACCTCGTCCTGCTCGACGCCGTGATGCCGGGCCTCTCCGGCTTCGAGGTCTGCCGCCGCCTGAAGGAGGACCCGGCGACGCGCGCGGTCCCCGTCCTGTTCATGACCGTGCTCGCCGACACGGCGAGCCGCGTGCGCGGGCTCGAGCTCGGCGCGGTCGATTACGTGAGCAAACCGTTCGTCCGCGAGGAGCTCGTGGCCCGCGTGCGGACGCAGCTCGCGATCCACGCCGCCGCGAGGGCGCTCTCCGAGAAGAACGACGAGCTCGCGCGCGCCCGCGCCTCGCTGGAGGTCGAGGTGGCGCGGCGGACGGAGGAGCTGCGCGCGGCCAACCAGCGCCTCGCGCGCGAGATCGAGCTGAGCCGGGCCGCCGAGCTCAAGGTGCAGAAGGCCCAGGACGAGCTCGCGCACCTGAACCGGGTGTCGGCGATGAGCGAGCTGGCGGCCTCGATCGCGCACGAGCTGAACCAGCCGCTCGCCGCGATCCTGAGCAACGCGCAGGCGGCGCAGCGGCTGCTCGCGCGGACCCCGCCGGACGTCGCCGAGGCGCGCGCCGCGCTCGACGACATCGTGGCGGACGACCGCCGCGCCGCGAAGGTCATCCAGCGGATGCGCGCGATGCTCCGCAAGGGCGAGCTCAGCGCGGTCGCGCTGGACCTCGGCGAGGTCGTCCGCGAGGTGGCCCGGCTCCTGGCCAGCGCCGCGCTCCTCGCGGGCGCGACCCTGCGGATCGAGCTCGCGCCGGGGCTGCCGCGCGTCCGGGGCGACGGCATCCAGCTCCAGCAGGTGCTCCTCAACCTCCTCGTCAACGCGCTCGACGCGGTCTCGCGCCGCCCGCCCGAGGCGCGCCTCGTGGTGGTACGGGCCCGCCCGGCCGACGGCGGCGGCGTCGAGCTCTCGGTGGCAGATTCCGGCGAGGGCGTCCCACCGGCGGACCTCGAGCGGATCTTCGAACCGTTCTTCACGTCGAAGGCCCAGGGGCTCGGCGTGGGCCTCGCCATCAGCCGCTCGATCGTCGAGGCGCACGGCGGCCGGCTGTGGGCCGAGCGCGGCGCCGGCGAGGGGGCGACGTTCCGCTGCGCCCTGCCGGTCTGGGACGAGGCCAGGGGCGCGCCCTGAGACCAAGGTCCCATGGCGGACCGCAGGGGGGGCGTGCCACAGAGTTCCCGTCATGGCAGCGCCTCGATCCCGCGCTCAGGTCGCCGAGGGTGTCCGAGGCGGCGAGGCGATCGACGCGCGCGCCGACCCGCTGGCCTCGGGCTCCCGGCTGGCGCGCGCCCGCCCGCCGCTCGTCCTGCTGGTGGACGGCGATCCCGGCAGCCGCGCGCTGCTCTCGGCGGCCCTCGCGGGCCAGCCGTTCGATCTCACGGAGGCCGGCGATGGGGAGGCGGCGCTGGAGCAGGTCCGGTGCGAGGAGCCCGATCTGGTCCTGCTCGACGCTGCGATGCCGGGCCTCTCCGGCTTCGAGATCTGCCGCCGCCTCAAGGAGGACCCGGCGACGCACGAGATCCCGGTCCTGTTCATGACCGTGCTCGCCGACACGGCGGGCCGGGCGCGGGGGATCGAGCTCGGCGCGGTCGATTGCGTGACCAGGCCGTTCGTCCGTGAGGAGCTCGTGGCCCGCGTGCGGGCGCAGCTCGCCGCGCGCGCGGCGACGAGGGCGTTCTCTGAGGTGCACGAGGAGCTCGCGCGCGCCCGGGCCTCGCTGGAGCTCGAGGTGGCGCGGCGGACGGAGGCGCTGCGCGAGGAGATCCGGCGCCTCGAGCGCAAGATCGAGCTGAGCCGGGCCGCCGAGAGCGAGGCGCAGCGGGCGCAGGAGGAGCTCGCGTGCCTGAACCGGGTGTCGGCGATGAGCGAGCTGGCGACCTCGATCGCGCACGAGCTGAACCAGCCGCTCGCCGCGATCCTGAGCAACGCGCAGGCGGCGCAGCGGCTGCTCGCGCGGACCCCGCCCGATGTCGCCGAGGTGCGCGCCGCGCTCGACGACATCGTGGCGGACGACCGCCGCGCCGCGAAGGTCATCCAGCGGATGCGCGCGAGGCTCCGCAAAGGCGAGCTCAGCGCGGCCGCGCTGGACCTGAACGAGCTCGTCCGCGAGGCGCGCCGGCTCCTGGCCGGCGCCGCCCTCCGCGCGGGCGCGACCCTGCAGACAGCGCTCGCGCCGGGCCTGCCGCGCGTCCGGGGCGACGGCGCCGAGCTGCAGCAGGTGCTCTGCAACCTGCTCGTCAACGCGTTCGATGCGGTCTCCAGCGGTCCGCCCGAGGCGCGCCGCGTGGTGGTCCGGACGCGGGTGGGCGGCGCAGGCCGCGTCGAGCTCTCGGTGGCGGACTCCGGCGAGGGGGTCCCGCCCGAGGATCTCGAGCGGATCTTCGAGCCGTTCGTCACGACGAAGGCCCGCGGGCTCGGCGTGGGCCTCGCGATCAGCCGCTCGATCGTGGAGGCGCACGGCGGCCGGCTGTGGGCCGAGCGCGGCCCCGGCGAGGGGGCGACGTTCCGCTGCGCGCTGCCGGCATGGGACGAGGGCGCGCGCCCCGCAGGGTGATCCTGGCGCATCGCGCCCGACGCCGGGCGTTGCATGGAGCGCCCCCGGGATGAGCTGAGGCAGCTTGTCTCATCCGTGGCTGCCTGCCGCGGGCGAGCCTCCTCCGGAGGCGAGGCGATGGTCAGGTCGCCGCCCGGCGAACTCTGTAAACCATCGTATTTACAAATGATTCTAGGTGCGTGCTCGCGGCGGCACCGTTCGTGTAACGGCCGCCTCCCACGCACCGGGCCCGGCCTTCGCGCCGGGTCCTTTTCAGCACAACGGAGGAGGTATCCATGACGCAGGCAAGCAATCCGAGGTGGTGGGATGAGCAGAGGACGTCCGGCTGGGAGCGCGTGAAGGAAGCGCTGCGCCGCGACTGGGAGCAGACCAAGGCGGACTTCACCAACAACAAGGGGCAGGAGCTCAACCAGGACGTCGACGACACGGTGAAGCAGGCGCTCGGCAAGCAGGCGATCCCGCCGCGCCACGTGCCGAACAGCGACTGGGACGAGGTCGAGCCGGGGCTGCGCTACGGCTGGGGCGCGGCGGGCCAGTACAGCGAGCACCGCGACTGGGACGATCGGGTCGAGAGCAAGCTCAGGGAGGAGTGGACCGATCTCAAGAGCGGGCGCACGTGGGACGAGGCGAAGGGCACCGTGCGGCGCGGGTGGGAGTCGGCGCGGCGCAAGGCGTCCTGAGCGGCGCGCGCAAGGGCGGCGGCCGGACCCGAGAGCCCCGGGCGCGCTGCGGGCTGGGCCTGGCACGGCCGCCGCCTTTCGTTGGCCATCCGATGGGTGCAAAGGAGAACGGGGAATGAAGGTTCTGGTGACCGGCGGCACAGGGGTGGTGGGCCCGGAGGTGGTGCGGCGACTCCTGCGGAGAGGGCACAGCGTCCGGCTCCTGTCGCGCCACGCGAGCGACGATCGCAGATCGTTCGAGGGCGATGTCGAGGCGTTCGACGGCAACATCGGCGACGCCGCGTCGGTGCACGGCGCCGCCGAGGGGTGCGACGCGGTGATCCACCTGGCGGCCGTCGTCGCCGAGCGGCCGCCGGAGGTCACGTTCGAGGGCGTCAACGTCGAGGGCACACGCAACCTCGTCGCCGAGGCCGAGCGGGCGCGCGTCCAGCGCCTCGTCTATGTCTCATCGCTCGGCGCCGATCGCGGCGAGTCGGACTACCATCGCTCGAAGAAGCAAGGCGAGGAGATCTGCCGCACGTTCTCGCGCGAGTGGATCATCGTCCGCCCTGGCAACGTCTTCGGCCCGGGCGACGACCAGGTCTCGCTCCTGCTCAAGATGATGCGCACGCTGCCGGTCGTGCCGCTCGTCGGGAAGGGCGACGATCCGTTCCAGCCGATCTGGTGCGAGGACTGCGGCGAGGCGCTCGCCGTCGCGGTCGAGCGCGCCGACCTCGCAGGGCGCGAGCTCGACCTGGCGGGCCCGGAGGTGACCTCGATGAACAGGTTGCTCGACCGCTTCGAGGCCATGACCGACCGGCACCCGGCCCGGCTCCCGCTGCCGGCGTGGATCGAGTCGACCGGGGCCAAGCTCGCGGCGAAATTCGGCATCGAGACGCCCGTCAACGCCGACCAGATCACGATGGTGACCGAGGGCAACGTCATCCCCGAGGGGCGCGAGAACGCCCTCGACGTGCTCGGCGTCAAGGCGACACCCCTCGACGAGAGCCTGGCCAAGCTCGGCGACTCGCTGCCCGAGCAGCTCCCGTCCGAGGGGCTCGGCCCGATGCACCGCAAGATCTACAGCGCCGAGATCCGCGGGGCGCGCTTCGACGCCGAGGGGCTCATCGCGCTCGTGCGCGACGAGCTCCCGGAGCTGACCCCCCGCAAGACGGTCGTCGTCGGGGCCGAGCCCGAGAGCCCGACGCGCCTCGAGCCGGGCGCGACGCTCACGATGGCCCTGCCGCTGCGCGGGCACGTCCAGGTGCGCGTCGAGGAGGTCTCGGCCCGCACGATCACCCTCGCCACCCTCGAGGGCCACCCGCTCGCCGGCGCCGTGCGATTCCTGGCCGAGCCCACGCCCGGCGGCGACGGGGCGGTCCGCTTCGAGGTGCAGACGTGGAACCGCGCCTCGACCCTCGCCGACCTCCTGGTGATGGAGACCCTCGGCGGGGCGATCCAGACGTACACGTGGACCTCGCTCGTCGAGACCCTGATCGAGCGCAGCGGCGGCCGCGCCGAGAAGGGCGTCGAGGTGATCCGCGACGACCCCGACGAGCGCGAGGGCAAGGCGTTCGAGCGCTGGCTGGAGGAGCTCATCCTCCGCCGCGTCCGGAGCGACGGCGCCGCCGCCCCCGCGATGGCCGCGGGCTGAGGGCCGAGGCTGGAAGGCAGGGCGAACGACGCGGACGGGGCCGTGTGGGCGGGCGCGCCCCGGAGGCCATGGGCGGCTGACGCTCTCGCCGCGAGCCCCCGCGTGCTAGGGGTCAGGCGCTCCGCGCGGCGCTCGCGCCCGCCGCAGAGCAGAGCGAGCCGCCGTGTCCCACCCCCTCGTCATCAACGATGCGCTGACCGCCCCGGCCGCGCTCCTCAGCTGGAGCGCCGTGCGCGCGTCGGGGCCCGGCGGTCAGAACGTCAACAAGGTCGCCTCCAAAGTCGAGCTGCGGTTCGACTTCGCCGCGTGGCCGGAGCTCGACGAGGGCGCCAAGACGCGGCTGTACGCGCTGGCGCATGGCCGGCTCGACGCCGAGGGGCGCCTGCTTATAGTAAGCCAGCTCACGCGTGACCAGCAGCGCAACCTGGACGATGCGCGCGAGAAGCTGCGCGCGCTGATCCTTCGCGCGCTCGTGGTGCCGGTGCTGCGGAGGCCGACGCGGCCGACGCGGGCGTCGAAGAGGAGGCGGCTCGACGAGAAGCGGCGCACGAGCGAGAAGAAGCACGTGCGCCGCAGCGGGGGGAGCGACTGACGGCGACCGTCAACGCTTGCGCCGGGAGCCCGCGACGACCTCGGCCGCCGTGGCCGCGGTGGCCGCGCGCTTGAGCCATCGCCGCAGCTGGGTCGGATCGTCGCAGCCGGCGATCGTGCGAGCCACCTTGGCCGGCACCACGACCCCGCGCGCTTGCAGCACCGTGGCGATGGCCTCCTGCGCCATCCTGATCTCGCCGAGCAGCGCGCCGCGCGCCTCGCCCAGCGCCGCGCCGCGCGCCTCGCCGAGCGCCGCGCCGCGCGCCTCGCCGCGCGCCTCGCCAAGCGCCTCGCCGAGCGCCGCGCCGCGCGCCGCGCCGAGCGCCGCGCCTTCTGCGAGCGCCGCCTCGAGCGCGGGCACGCGCTTCTCGAGCAGCGCGCGGGCCACGGCGTCGTCCGAGGAGGTGGCGTCGAGCAGCGCCTGGATCGGCAGCGGGAGCACGAGGCATCGGTCCTCGATGACCGCATCCTTCGCAAGCGGCTGCCAGCCGTCGGTCTCGCGCGACCATTCCAGCACCCGGCGCTGCTTCACCAGGATGCAGAACACCCGCCGCACGCCCCGATCGATCAGCCGGCGCGCCTTGCTGGTCGGAACGGCGAGGGCTTGCTTATCGCTGACCTCGAAGGCCAGCTCCTCCAGCCGCCGGTGGCCTCCGCGATCGGGTTTCTGCGAGAAGACGCTGGCGTCGGGCGCATAATCGCTGCCGTAATCGGCCCGGGTGAGCATGTCGACGGCGCCCCGGTAGCCCGTGGCGACGTGGGCGCCGAGGACGTAGGTCAGATCGAAATGCTGCGTCGCGTGCGGCGCATCGGCCGGGGCGGCGAAGAGCTCGGCGCCGTCGAGGTACTCCACCCGCGTCTCGGGCGGGGCCAGCCGATCGTCGACGTGCGGGCGGGCCCTGCCGGTCGAAGGCGCCTGGAGCGTGCGACCCGACGCGCCTGCGCCGGGGGCGCGGAGGACGTGTTCGTGCCTGCGCATGGCCTCCAGCATAGCCCAGCCGGCGCTCGGCAGGGCTCGCAACGCGCTCGCAACGCCGAGGCGCGAGCCGGGCGCGCCGAGGTCGGGCGCGCGGCGCGGATCAGCCGTGCGCTCTCAGGCAGCCCAGCTCGTAAAGCCCCATCCACCCGACCTCCGGGTCCGTGCAGGCGCCCTCCCTGAGCTGCGCGACGAAGTCCTCGATCGGCTTCTCGATCACGTCGATGAACTCGGTCTCATCGAGCGCCTGCTCCCCCTGACGCACGCACTCCACGGCGAGGAACGCGTGTCGTTCGATGGTCGAGTAGGCGCACTCCAGCGGGCGTCCGAGCGGCAGGAGCCGTCCGGCGACATACCCTGTCTCCTCGAGCAGCTCGCGCGCCGCCGCGTCCTCCGGGGTCTCGCCCGGCTCGACGCCGCCGCCGGGGAGCTCGTCGAGGATCCTGTCGGGCCCCGGCCTGTACTGGCGCGCCAGGATCACCCGCTTCTCGCGGGAGAGGGCGAGGACGCAGACGACGCGCCCCTCCTTCTTCAGCGAGAACGTGCGGATCTGCCCGTCCGGGAGCTCGAAGGTGACATCCTCGATCCGCCGCCACGGCGAGTGCTGGGTCACGCGCCGCTCCACTGCTTTCCACCGCACGACCGTCATCGGAGACCACCTCGGAGCCCGGAGCGCTCCGGCGCCGCCGCGAGGAGGGGAGGCGCGCGGAGGGCCGCAGGGCGAGCACGGCTACCAGGCGTCACCGCGGACAGCAAGCAAGGGGAGGGGGAGATTCGCCATGCGCCGTCCTGGCGGCCGGCCTTGCTCCCGAGCAACCTATCAGCGCCTGATCCACGACGGCACGGTGTGCTGCCCTGGGCGGCGGCGGCCTGACGCGGCTCATCCTCCGAAGCCGCCGGCGGCCGCCTTGGAGAACGACGCGCCGCCCTGGCTGGCGCGCACCGCCGACTGGGAGAACAGCGCGAACGCCTTGCGGATGTCGGCCGCGTCGCTCTTCGGCGTCAGGATCCAGCGGTCCTCGATGCCCATGTCGCGGAAGACGGCGCGGAAGTCGGTGTTCCCGTCGTCGATGCCGATCGCCGCCACGATGTGGGCCTCGGCCCGGCGCATGTCGCGGACGAGCGCGCACACGTCCTTGGCCTTGGCCCACGTCGAGCCCGCGTCGGCGCCGTCCGAGATGATCAGCGTGACCGTGCGCGCCGGGACGCCGCTCAGCGCGAACTCCTGCGCCTTCGCGATCACCGTTCCGAGGAGCACCACCGTCTGGTCGTAGAGCGGCGTGCCGAGCATGGGGTCGTAGTTCTTCGTATCCATCTTCAACGCCTGGGCGATCGGGCAATACGGATACAGCACCTCTCCGTTCAGGTAGCGGTTGTGCGCCAGGATGGAGTCGCGCTGCTTGGAGTCGGCGAGGGCGCCCACAACGAGATTGTGCCCGTCGCGCACCGCCCGGGCGTTGCCGGCGAACTTGATGGATCCCGAGTCGTCGGGCATCACCGTGACCAGCACCACCTCCGACGACGCGACGTCGTCCACCTGCACGCCGAAGCCGGCCTGGATCTGGGCGCCCAGGTCGGTGATGTGCAGCGCCTGCATCGCCTCGGGCGAGAGCGCTCCCTCGTCCCGCGCGGCCTCGAACAGCTGCTCGATGTCGAGCGAGCCACCGCCATTCATCGTCTTCCCGTTGTCTTTGCTCATGGTATCGGATCCTCCAGGGTCATGCGTTCGAGCGCGCGAAGCCGGGGCGGCCGGCCAGGCCGCGCGGCGCTAGACGAGCCAGCGCGCGACCGGGTCGGTGCTCTTCACGAGGTTCATGCCGGCGGCGGCGAACCGGCTCAGGGCCTTGTCCGCCTCGGCGGTGAAGTCGGCCACGAATCCCCCCTTGCCGTCGGGCACGGTGACCGGCGACATGCAGTCGGTCATCACGTAGATCTTCTTCGCGAGCGCGCGGTCGGTCAGCGCGACCTCGGTCAAGATGTCCTCGATCGAGCTGCGCACGCAGTGGCTCGAGGCCTGGCCGGCGATGATCACCGCGTCCGCGTGGAGCAGCGTCTTCAGGAAGAGCGTGCTCCGCTGCGCCAGCGGCTGGCCGTCGTGGCGCGTCAGCACCTCGGGCTGCATCACCGAGTAGTTCTCGGTGAGCGGGTTGCCGCCCTTGACCTCGACCCACGACTGCACCCCGCGCGCGAACGCGTGGAACATCCGCGCCTCGTGCACGACCCCCGCGAGCGCGTGGCCGTCGCTCCCGAGGATGCAGTGCGGCGGCCACAGGTAGAGCCTGTATTTGCCCGCCTTCTCGAGCTCCTCGCAGTAGTACCGGACCTGCTTCATCAGCCACGGATAGTTGCCGCCGCAGAGCCACTTCGCCACGGCCGGGTTCGGCCGCACCTCCCCCGCGTCGATCTGCGCCGTGGTGATCTCGCGGTACGCGCTGAGCGGCCGGTCCTCGCGATCCACCCAGAACGACGGGAAGAAGATCTGGTAAGCAAAATGGGTGTCCATCGTGACCGTCATGTTCGTGATGGACGCGAGGTTCCTGTAGATGAACTCGGCGATGCGGCGGCTGTCGTCGACCGCGCCCGTGCCGCTCCTGCCGGCGACGTACAGCGAGCCCTGCGGGAAGCAGAAGTCCTTCTGCACATCGATGAGCAGGAGGTGGACGTTCTGCGCGTCCGCGGCCGACGGCTTCATGCCGTGCGCCTTCCGCCACGCGGCGGCGGCGCCGTGGAGCGCCGTCTCGTCGGGGTGGTAGCCCCACCGCTCGGCGTTCCTCGGATCGTAGAAGGCGGGCAGCGGGAGCTCGGTCGTTTTCATGATCTCTCTCTCTCCTCTCAGGCGGCCCGCGAGCGCGGGCCGATCAGCTCAACCATGGATTCACGCGATGCGAAGCAAGGTGATCGACTGCGCGTCGACGACGAACAGGCCCTCGGGCCCGACGAGCAGCCGGGAAGCCTGCGTGACGAACGGCTCGGTGCCGGGGAACTGCCGCGTCTCCACCAGCGCTCCCCCTCGGACCTCGACGCGGACGATGCCGCCGTCGGTCGCCGAGAGCAGGAACCCCGACGCCGCGCACTTGCCGGTGAGCGCCCCGAGCCACGAGCCGCCTTCCCCCTCGCCGTCGGCCATCGCCTCGACCGCGCCGTCCTCGCCGACGACGATGCACCGGTGCACGGTCCGGCCGGCCTGCTCGGCCGCGAGGAAGAGCCAGGCGCGCCCGCGGCCGGTGCGGGACGCCGCGCCCGGGCCCGCGTCGAACACGCACGTGGCCGAGGTGAGCTTGCCGCCGGGGAAAGGCAGCTTGACCGTGTCCTTGAGGCCCGGCCGCTCGGCGTCGAACACGAACGCGATCGAGACGTTCCCGGCGCGGTAGAAGCCGAGCCCGAAGCGGGGACCGACCCAGAACACGGTTTGCCCGGCGAGGACATCGCCCATCGGGACGGCGTCCGCCTCGCCCGACAGCGCGGCGGCGCCCGGCCTGCCGCTGCGCAGGAGCTGGCCGCCGCGCGTCCAGTAGCGGGTGCGCTCGCTCGCGTCGAAGATGGGCCTCGTCCCGAGGCAATCCACCTGGATCCGCTCGGGCGCCGCCCCCGGCGAGAGCACAACGAGCTCGCCGCCCCGGCCGATCAGCGTCGCCCTCCCGTGCACCGCGAACCGCATCGCGGGGTGAGGCGCGCCGGACATCACGAGCGACCCGTCCTCCCGCAGGAAACGCCCGCCCTCGTTCACGAGATAAGAGAGCCCGCCCGGCCCGACCGACGCGGCGAGGATCACCCCGCGCGTGCTCAGGATCCGCGTCGCGAGCACCTCGCCGTGGACCACGGTCGACTCCTTCACCGCGGCCGGCGCGGCGCCCGCGCAGGTCGGGCAGGCAGGGCGCGCGTGCTCGACGCCGCACGACGGGCACCTCGTCCACGCGAGCGCCTCGATCAGCCGGCGCGGGAACACGCCGCGCTGGTCCTGGACGAAGACGCGGTACAGCGCGTCCAGGAGGTCGTCCGGCAGGACGCGGTAGGGGATCGCCGGCTTCGGATACCGCACCTCGCGGTCGAACACGGTGATGCGGCGGAGCGGCCTCGCGCACTCGGGCACGCGCGCCGACGCGGACCGCGGCCGGAAGACGCCGCCATAGGGCCCCACGCAGAGCAGGCTCTGCATGGCCATCACGGCGAACGCGTACCAGTCGGAGTCCGTCGAATAAGGCCTCCCCAGCATCGGCCGGGGCAGGGAAGGGTCGCAGAGCAGCGGATCGACGAAGCGCTCGGTGAACACCTGACACAGGAACGGGCCGAACTGGAAGCTGTCGGCGTCGATGACGAACGCCTCGCCGCCGGCGACGAGGACGTTGAGATCGTTGAAGTCGCCGATCACGACGCCCCGGCCGTGGATCGCCTCGACGGTCCGGTGGAGCCCCGCGAGCACCCCGGAGACCGCGGCCGACGAGAGCCCGCCGTGGCGCATCGACGGCTCGCCGTACCGCAGGAGCGGCTCCGCGCCGCGCACGAGGCGCATGGCGTAGCCCACGAGGCGCTTCCTCGCCTTGTCGGTCGCGAGCTCGACGGGCGCGATCACCTGGCCGGGCAGCGCGCCGGGAAAGGCGCGCAGCTTGTCCTGGTGGCGCTCGATGCGGTCCTGCGCCGCGCGCTGCTCGGCGTCCTGCCCCGCGTAATCCGGGTGATCGGGGGTCTTCCAGACCTTGAGCGCCCGGCCGTCGCCGAGGTCGAACACGTCCGCCTCTCCGCCCTTGCCGATCGAGGCCTTGGGGTCGAGTCGAACTCGCTTTGCACCAAGATACACGTCCACCTTCGCCTCCTTTGGGCGTTCGAAGCCCCGCGCTATCCCCCGTCGTGACGCCGCGCAGGGCGGCGCCTCAGGCGCGCGCGCTTTGCGCCCTTCGCACGACGATCAGGGTCGTGTCGTCGCGCAGCAGCCCGCCCTCGCGCTCCAGCCGCTCTTCCTTCCACACAGGCCGCGTCACCGTGCGGTTGATGAGCGCGAGCCGCCTCCTCACCGCGTCCGGGTTGCCGAAGGTGCGGTCGTCCTCCCAGAACCTGGAGAGCGGGCCGACCTCGCCGCCGCCGCCCGGGAGCTGACGGGACGACGACTCCAGGAGATCGAGCGCGCCGTCGGTGCCGAGCAGGGCAGTCCGGAGGGCGCTCGACGGGAAGGCGCGGTGCACGGTGAAGCGCGGCGCCTCGCCGCCCGGCGGGCGATCGAGCAGGCCGTACGCGAGGTACGGGGGCTCGTTCCTCGGGAAGGGGCCGAGCCGCAGGAGCTCGTCGCCGAGGGCGATCAGGCCGTCGCCGAGGGAGAACGCGCACGCCGTGTCCCCGGAGATCGCGAGGCCGACAGCGGTGAAGAGGAAGTAGGTCGACACGACCTCGGCGAGGCTCCCGCCCATGCCGCCGGCGATGGCCCGGAGCGGCGCGAGGGTCCCGAGCCGCACCTCTTCCCAGGTGTCCGGCGACGCGACGTCGGCGCCCCGCCGGAGCGCGCCGAGCACCTGCTCGGTCACGAGCCGGGCCCCGAGCGCCGCGCCCACCTCGCTGCGCGCGCCGCTGCCGCAGCCGTCGCAGACCACCGCGGCAAGACAGCCGCCCTCGGCCCGGAAGGCGTAGGCGTCCTGGTTGGGCCGCCCCACCGCGAGGTGGTCGGTCCCGGTCACGGTGCCGCCGGCGATCTCGAACGGCGAACCTCCTCCCACGTCCGTCAAGAAAGCGACCTCGCGAGACATGGACATCCCTTCTGCGCCCGGCGAGGGGGCGCTGCGGCCGGACATCGGCCCGTCAGAGCGCCACACGCGCGGCGCTCCCGGCGTCAGAGCTCCGCCATCGGCGCCGGCCCTGGGGGCCTGAACGCGGCGAGCATCCGACTGTTCGTGTTATCTATACACTAAGCTTAGTGTTCGCTGTACACCTTGTCAACCCTGGGGGGGCGGAATGCGCGAGGCGCAGCGCCTGGGCACCGCGCGCTGGCACGCGTTGAAGGGGCTGCCTTCACCGAAGGGGCTGCCTTCACCCACCGCCAGCCTGCGGGGCTCCTCCTCGTCGGCGTCACGGCGCTGGTCACGATCGCCGCAGGGACGGTACGGTGGGCGCGTCGCGGCGCCGCGAGGCTGACCGATCGACGGGAGGGGTAATGAACCGCAACCAGGAGAGCGCATGACCACCACGACCGATCTCTCGAAGCCCGAGCCGAGCTCCGACGCGCCCCGTACGACGGCGGAGCACGCGAAGCTCCCGCTCATCCTGCTCGCCGTCCTGACGATCATCAGTATCGCCACCGTGTGGAGCCCCGCGGCCGGACGCACGAGCTGGATGCTCGAGGTGGGCCCCGGCCTCGCCGGCGTCGCCGTCCTGATCGGCGTCTACCGGCGCTTCCCGATGTCCCACATCGTCTATTGGGGTGTCTTCCTCCACATGCTGATCCTGATCTACGGCGGCTATTACACCTACGCGCTCACCCCGCTCGGCAGCTGGGCCAAAGAGGCCTTTCATCTGAGTCGCAACCATTACGATCGCGTCGGCCATATCGCGCTCGGCTTCTTCCCCGCGCTCACGATCCGCGAGGTGCTCCTTCGGCGGACGCCGCTCCGCCGCGGCGGCTGGCTGACCTTCCTCATCCTCTCGGTGGTCCTCGCGATCGCCGCTTTCTGGGAGCTCCTCGAGTGGTGGGTCACGCTGCTCGTCGCGTCCGACGTGGGGCAGGCCTTCCTCGGCTCGCAAGGCGACATCTGGGACGCGCAGTGGGACATGGTCCTCGCGCTGATCGGCGCGATGGTCGCGCTGCCGCTGCTCGGCGGGCTCCACGATCGCTCGATGGTGCGTGTCCCTGGGCTGATCGAAGGGGCGCCGCGTTGACCGCGGTCGAAGCCGCGATGAGCTCCCCCGTGCCGGCCGACGCCGCGTGGAGATCCCTTCCATGAGCTTGTGCGCTTCGGGGTCCGGGACTACGATCCGGAGGCGGGAAGGTGGTTGAATAAGGATCCAATTGGGTTCGTGGGTGGGGATACGAACCTGTATGCGTATGTCGGCGGGGATCCGGTGAATCGGATCGATCCAAATGGGATGGATCCCGGCGATCGTTACGAATCCCCTCTAGAGCGACAAACGGGTTGAAACCCCAAAAAACAGGAATTTCACAGGGAGGCGAGGAGGCGGGGAGTGAGAGACGGCGAGAGGGAAAGATTCTCTTTTTTTTTTTTTCCTCCCCGCCTCCTCGCCTCCCTGTGAAAATTCTCCGGGTTTCAACATGATTGGTGTTCTGGGCTCATCGAGTTTTGGGTATCGCGAATACACGTCGTTTTTGGCGACGCCTCACGGACGTATCGGCATATACAGGGGCGACCATAAGCCGTGGTAATCCCCTCCAAGCTCTGGCTACGGAGTGCCGTGATGTCTCGTCATGTGACTGCGATCCCGGTGTTACTTGCCATTGCGGTTGCTGGTTGTGGAGCGGATCCAAATCGTGTCGCATCCAAGTCGCCGAGCCCAGAGTGCTCGTTCGGAACGCCGGATCCGACCGCCGTCGCCACAGACCTTGACCAAGTACTTGCTGATCCCGAGAGATTTGCTGGGCGACGTGTACGGCTTCGCGCCTTCTTGATGAACGAATTTGAAGATCACGGTCTTTATATCAGCGATGTGAGCACAAAGAAGCCAACCCTTGGCGGCAAGCGTGCGCCGCGTTGTGACGTGCGAGCCCTCGTTCCGCCCATGAAGGCGTTGTGGTGGGACGCCGCCGGAACGCCGGGTGCCGGGTGTAATCGCAGTCTTGTGACGATCGAGGGAATCTTTGACCCTTGCGAAGGTGGGCATATGTCGTTGTTCTCCGGCGGGCTGCACAATGTGAACTCTATTCATTCGGAGTAGAACGATCCCGGCCCTGGTTGGTGATGGCCGCGACGCCCGAGAGGGGCTCAACGCTTGAAGCAACCCATTGTGGTCGTTAAACCTCGCCATCCGACGGCTATCCACACGCCATACAAGCAACCCGATCCGACTCCTCCGCCATCTCGTTCAGCTGGAACGCGCAGGGGAGCTGCACGTCGCTCAGCGTGCACAGCGGGTCGCGCTTCCTGCCCTGAGCCATGCATCCCTGGTTGCGCGATGTTGTTCTGATCGGAGCAGGGGTCGCCGCGGGGACGCTCGCGGCGACGCTCTGCTGGGCGTCTGTTCGCTGACCTGAGGTCGGTCCAGGGTAGCCTGGGCATCGTCCACCAGCAGATCGAGAGGCAGAATGCCCGGTGCGCCGAGAGCGCGCCTGGCAAGGTCGACATGGACGCGCCGGGCGCCGCCCGCCCCGCCTCAGATCTCGAAGCTGAACCCGTCCTTCTCCAGCCGCTCGTACTTCCGCCTGTCGAACCGGTAGAGCCGCGCCGCGCGGTGGGCGACGTCCTGCTCGACCTCGTCGAGCTCCACGAGCAGCCCGGTGCCGAGCGCCTTCTTGCGGAAGTTGCGCTTGTCGAGCGGGCGATCGAGGATCTTCTCGTAGAGCCGCTGGAGCTGCGACAGCGTGAACTTCGGCGGCAAGAGCTCGAACCCGACGGGCCGATACCGCACCTTGCCCTTGAGCCTCTCCAGCGCCATCGAGAAGATCTCCTCGTGATCGAAGGCGAGCGCCGGGGTGTCGTCCACCGAGAACCACGCGGCCTCGCGCGCGTCGGTCGCCGCCTTGACCCGGTGATCCCCGAGCTTGACCAGCGCGCAGTACGCCACCGAGACGACGCGCTCGCGCGGGTCGCGCCCGAGCGCGCCGAACGTGTAGAGCTGCTCCAGGAACACCCCCGAGAGCCCCGTCTCCTCCGCGAGCTCCCGCCGCGCGGCGTCGTCCAGCGCCTCGTCGACGCGCACGAAGCCGCCAGGGAGCGCCCACCTGCCGCGGAACGGCTCGAGCTCCCGCCGGATGAGCAGGACCTTCAGATCCTCCTCATCGAGGCCGAAGACGACGCAATCCACCGTCAATGCCGGCCGTGGGTGCTCGTACGCGACGGACATCCGAACCTCCGTGTAACTTCTACACGAGGCTTAGTGTGTACATTACACCATGTCAACCCGCGCCCCGCAGCGCCGGCTCTGCGGCGCGGGAGGCGCGCCGGCACGGGGGACTCCATGCCTCGATTCTCTCACCGGACATCGCGTGTGAGAAGGGCAGGCGAGCTCAGCGAGCTGTGCGATGTTTCCCCCGGTGGGGTCACGAAACTCGCCGGCCACGGTCGACAAACGCTCGACGGCCAGCGCGCGCGCGGGATAGAAAGCTCTCATGGTGGGGGAAGAGAAAATGACCACGGCAGGGGCGGAGACGCGGGAGGAGCTCGAGGCGAAGCTCCGGGAGGCGCAGCTGCTCCTCCGCGCCATCCTCGACTATCTCCCGATCAGCGTCTGCAAGTACGACCGCGTGGGCACCTTCACGTTCCAGGAGGGCAAGGGGTTGGAGCGAGTCGGCGTGAAGCCGGGGCAGCTCCTCGGCGCGAACGTGCTCGAGCTCTATGCGGACCACCCGGAGGGCTCGGAGGGGATCCGGCAGGGGCTCGCGGGGCGAGCCTCGCACGGCGTCCTCGACGCGCTCGACACCGTCTGGGACACATGGTTCGTCCCCGTGCGCGACGAGCGCGGGGAGCCCGATGGCCTGATCAGCATCAACCTGGACGCCACCCAGGCGACGCAGCGAGAGAACGAGCTCCGGAGCAAGCTCGATCTCATCGAGAAGCAGCAGAAGGTCATCCGCGATCTCTCGACGCCCATCATCGAGGTCTGGGACAAGGTGCTGACTCTGCCCATGGTGGGCGTGGTGGACAGCCTGAGGATCTCCGAGGTGATGGATAATTTGCTCTCGGCGATCGTGAACAAGGACGCTCGCTTCGCGATCCTCGACCTCACCGGCGTCGATGCGGTCGACACGCGGACCGCCGGATACCTCATCGAGATGATCAAGGCCATCCGGCTCCTCGGCGCGGAGGGAATCATCACCGGGATCCGGTCGAACGTGGCCCAGACGATGATCGCGCTCGGGCTCGACCTCTCCGGGGTCACGACCGTGGGCAACCTCCGCGCCGGCCTCAAGCTCTGCATGCGGCGCATGGCCGCGGAGCACGAGGCGGCCAGCGCGCCGGTGAAGTAGCGGCCCGTAGAGGCGCCCGCGAGGCGCGAGCGAGCGAGTTACCCACGCTCGGGCCGCGGCGGTCAGCGGTGGATCACGAGGCGCGTCGACGGGTCCTTGCGCGTGACCTGGACCGCGTACCACCCCTCCGGCACGGGGGGATCGGTCCAGTGGAAGAGCCACTTCGCGTCGACCGGCGAGAGGTTCACGCACCCGCCGCTCTGCCCATCTCCCCAGTTGTTGTGCCAGTACGCCGCGTGCAGGAGATACTTGCTGAAGAAGTGCTGGCTCCACGGCACTTCCGCCTCGATCCAGTCGTCCGCGTTGACGTGGGGCGTGATGAGCGTCTTCGTCACCCACTTGCGGTTGATGTGGTACTGGCCGAGCGGCGTCGTGGAGGGCGGCACGAACGGCTCGGGGCTCTCCGACCTCTCCGGCTCGTCAGCGCCGTTGCGCCCGGCCGAGATGAGCGTCGCGAAGACGGGCCGGTCGTCCTCGTACGCGATGAGCCAGCCGTCGAGCGCCGCGATCTCGATCCACGTGTTCCTCGGCCCCTCGGCCGGGGGAGGGGGCGCCTCGCCGCCGAGCTGGATCCGGCGTCCCCACGGGTTCCGCGACTTCCGCGGCTTGACGACCACCGCATCTCGCTCGAGCACCCAGCGCCCGTCGTCGCGGGTCTCGAGATAGGTCAGCTTGCCGGCGCGCTTCGATTGGCCCGTCAGCCCGACGCGGTCGAGGCGCTCCCACACGGCGTCCGTCTTCTCGAGCTGGTTGTCCTCGGTGAGGCGGTACTTGGGGCGCGGCTTGCGGCGAAAGAACGCGAGGGGGAGCCGCACGTCGGGGCCGAGGTGGACCCCCTCGAAGGTGGCGGGCTCATAGGGCTTCACCTTGTCCTTCGGCACGAACGTCAGATCCGACGCCCAGAGCCACGTCGCCCCGCCGGCCTCGACCTCCTTCGTCCATGCGACCGACGACCGCGGGCGGACCTGGATGTGCCGCAGATCGTGGATCCCCGCGGGCCACGCCGGCGCGTCGATGCCCTCGACGTTCAAGAGGCGCTTGAGCCCGAGCGACTCGCCGTAGAGGTACGGCAAGGGCTGATCGACCTGCGGGGCGTGGGCGAGCAGCGTCTTCAGCATGGGATCGGCCGCGTCCAGGGTGGCGCGCTCGCCGTCGACGCAGACGTACCCGCGCGGCTCCACGGCGTAGAACGCCGGGCAATCGCCGGCGCCGCGCAAGGGCTCGGGGCTCTTCAGGCGGACCGAACCGCCGATCGAGAGATAGCCGATCCACTGGGCCTTCGGCCTCGGCGCGGACCGGATCCACACCTCGCGGCTCTTCGAGTACACGCGGGAGGGACCCGCCGGCGCCGCCTCCGCAGCGGTGGGCGGGGCCCCGGCGGCCGGAGCCTCCGGCGGATCGAGAGCGACGGCCGGCGCGACGGCGCCCGGGGGGCCTGCAGGGCGCCCGCTTTCGGGCTCTGCGACCGCGACGCCCGCGCTCCCGGCCGGGTCGGCGCCCGAGCCGGCGTCGTGCCGCGACGGCGTGCACCCGAGGCAGAGCACGCCGAGGGCAGCGAACCACGAGCGGCCGGACATAGGCACGGCACCCTAGCACGCCGAGCCTGCCCGGCAGAATGATCTGCCAGTCAGAGCCTCCGGCGGAAAAGGCCGTTCGCGCCGAGGAGCGCGTGGGCGCCGGCGTAGACCCAGCGCTGCTCGTAGTCGACGGCGAGCGACTCGACCTGTGCTCCGAAGAAGCCGAGCGAGCGCCAGCTCCTCCCGCCGTCGGTGCTGTGCAGCACGCCCTCTCCCGAGCAGCCGATCACGAGCTCTTCCTCCCGCTCCGGGTTCACGCTCACGGCCGAGCCCGTCGTGCACGGCGCCGCCTCGACCTGCGTGTGCTCGCCGTCGACGGTCACGAACCATGCGTCGCTCATCGGTCCGCCGTGCACCAGGATGTACGCTCGCGTCGGCCCGAGCGCCGCGCGCGCGGCGAAATCGGGGACACCGCGACGGTCGAGCTCGCGCCAGCGCTCGCCGCCGTCCTCCGAGACCAGCCACCGCGAGCCCACGACGAGGCGGCGGTCGCGGAAGGCGGCCAGCGCCGAGCAGCGCGCGATCTCCGGCGATGCGGTCCAGCCGTCGCTGTCGTGGGGGCTCCGGTAGAGCCCGTCGGGGTAGGCCGCGAGCACCTGCCGTTCGTCGACGGCGAGGCCCCGGAGGAAGCCCTCCTTCGGCAAGGCGACCTGGTACCAGCCTCGCCTGGCCTCGTCGAAGAACGTGAGCGCGTCCCCGTCGCTCGGCGCCATCCAGATGCGCCCGCCGGCCGCGTCCTCGACCAGGCTCGTCCCTGGATGGCCGGGCAGGTGCAGGCTGTCCCAGGAGCGGCCGCCGTCGCGGCTCGCGTGGCTGCTCTTCTCCTCGCCCTGGGTCGTGGCGAAGAGCGCCCCCCGCCTCGTCAAGAGCACGAGGGGCGAGTCCCACGTGGGCCCCGAGCCCAGGGGTTCCCAGCCGGCGTCCGCCCGCGCGATCCCCAGCGCCGCGCGCGCCGCGCTGCTCGCGTTGACCCCCGCGAACCCGAGCACCAGGGGCCAGGCGACCCAGGGCGGGAGCGGCGAGCCCTTCGGCCAGAGCGCGAGCAGGCTCCCGCCGAGCATCAGCGCCCCGAGGAGGAGCGCGACGGCCAGCTCGCCTGTGTGCGCCGTCCGCGCCGCGAGGCCCGTTCCCAGGAGCAGCGCCGCCGCTCCGAGCAGGAGCGACAGCACGCCGCGCACCTGATGGACCCGGACCTCGAAGTCCCGCACGGCGCGCTCCGCCGCCTCCGGGCCGAGCGCGGCCCGGCTCAGCGCGACGAGCAGGCCGCCGCCGAGCACCAGGGCGAGGCCCGCCGGCGCCTGGGCCCACCGCGCCTCCCCGAGCAGCTGTCCCACATCCGGATCGAGGGCGAACCCGAACCAGCCGAGCGCGGCGTTCGCGATGAAAAGGACGCCAGCGACGACGAGGACGATGCCGGCGGCGAGGGGGAGCCGAGCCAGGGAGCGCAAGCGCAACCGCTCGTATGCCGGGCGGGATACGGCCGCAACGGCCGGCGCGTGCATGGGTTCGGTCGCCGGGATCCCGGTCGCCGGGATTTCGATCGCGCGGGTGTCACGCTCGCCCCCGCTCGCGCCTAGAGCCGAGGAAGGCCGGTGAGGACAGCCGGCCGGAGAAGAAAAGGAGAGCTCCCATGCGTCGTTGGCTCAAGGTGACCCTGTTCGCGGCCGTCCTCGGAATCCCGTCGCTGGCCTATGCTGGCACGCAGCTCGCCGGCGGTTGTCCGTGCGCGGATTGTCCGTGTCCGGACTGCCCCTGCGGCTGAGGACCCAGCCCGTTGGAACTGCGCGCGCGATCGCTGCTCAACGCGTCGATGAGACGCCTCGCCGACGGCGATCGCGCGGCGTTCGAGCCTGTCTATGCCGCCCTCTGGCCGGCGATCAGCGCGTTCTGCCGCCGCATGCTCGGCGGCGGCGAAGCGGACGCGGAGGACGCGGCGCAGCAGGCGCTCCTCAAGGTGTTCGATCGCGCCAGCTCGTTCGATCCTGAAGCGGACGCGCTCACCTGGGCGCTCGCCATCGCGGCGTGGGAGTGCCGCACGGCGCGGCGGCGGCGGACCCGGTCGAGGGAGGCGCCGGACGAGCTCATCCCCTCGGTCGCGGCCGACCTGCCCACGCCGGAGGACGCGGCGATCGCCCGGGATCTGGACGACGCGGCGCGCGAGGTGCTCGGCACGCTGGCCGAGGCGGATCGCGAGACGCTGAGGGCGACCCTGCTGGAGGGCGATCGCGATCCATCGGTATCGGGCGCGGCGTTCCGCAAGCGCCGCGAGCGCGCATTTGCCCGCCTCCGGGAGGCGTGGAGGAGGATCTATGGAACCTGAGGCGCTCGCCGGCCTGAAGGAGAGGGCCTATCGTGCGTACGAGCGCGGGAGAGCGCGACAGGCCGCCTGGGCGGCGTCCCCGACGATCGCCGTGGCGCTCGTCGCCTCGCTGATGAGCGACCGTCCGCTCACCACCGCGATCCTCGGCGCGGCGCTCTACGTCGCCGCGGCGCTGCTGTCGTGGCGGGGGCGGGAGCTCGGGCGGGGCGTGCTCCCGGGGGTCGCGGCGGGGCTCGTGCCCTTCGCGATGGCGCACGCGGCGCGCGCTTACGGCCACCTCTGCACGCCGGCGGGGTGCGCCTCCATCTGCGTCCCTGCCTGCCTGGCGGGTGGGGTCGTCGCCGGCGTGGTGCTCGCGCGTGCGCTGCGCCGGTCGGACCGGCTCGGGGCCTCCTGGGCCTCGGCGTGCGGCGTCGCCGCCCTGACGGGCGCGCTCGGCTGCGCCTGCGTCGGCTTCGGCGGCGTGCTCGCCCTCGCGGCGGGGCTGCTCACCGGCACCGCGCCGCTCGCGCTCCGGCCTGCGCGCGGCGGCGCGTGAGGTGGCGTATCGCCTCGGCGAGCGCGACGTGCCGTATCGACGACCCCGCGGCCCGGGCTGGAGGGGTGTATGCTGGGCGCCGTGGAGGATACGGCGCACAGCCCGGAAGCTGCTCGCAAGCGCGTCGCGCTGGCCCTCCTCATCGTCGCGGTCGTCCCCGTCGGCCTGATCGCCCGGTTCCACGGCGGTCCGATCTGGCTGCGCAACGGCGCCGGCGCGGCGCTCTACGAGGTCGTGTGGATCGCCGCGGCGCAGCTCGTGTGGATCTCCGCCCGCACGCACCGGCTGGCGCTCGCGGTCCTCGCCGCGACGTGCGTCATCGAGCTGCTGCAGCTGAGCGAGCTGCCCTGGCTGTGGGCCGCGCGCAGCACCACCCCGGGGCGGCTCCTGCTCGGCGCGAACGGCGGATTCGATCCCGGCGACTTCGCGCTGTACGGCATCGGCTGCGTCCTCGGTTATGCGCTCTGCCGGCCGCTCCGGGCCTCCCGATGACGCAACGCCGCGCCGCGGCGGTGCGGCGGTTGCGCTGCGCGCCCGGAGGGACCAGGCTGGCGCTCGCGACATCCAGGGACAAGGAGGCGACGTCCATGACCGAGGCTCACCACACCGGCGGCTGCCTGTGCGGCGCGATCCGCTACCGCGCGCGCGGCGCGCCGGCGAGCGTCAATGTTTGCTACTGCAGCCAGTGCCGGCGCCAGACCGGCTCGCCCATGCCGTCGTTCGCCACCTATGCTGATGAGCAGCTCGATCTGCTCTCCGGCTCACCCGCGACCTATCGGTCGTCCAGCTTCGCCGTCCGCCAGTTCTGCTCGACCTGCGGCTCGTCGCTGTTCTGGCGCCGTGACGGGACGCGGGAGCTCGACATCTTCCTGGGCACGATGGACCGGCCCGGCGACCTGCCGCCCCCCGCCTTCCAGCTCTGGACCGTGCACCGCGTGCCCTGGTTGCCCGCCATCCCGGGGGCCACCGACTACCGCGGCGACAAGACCTCCGGCTAGGGCTCTGGCACGGGGCGCGGCGTCCGCAGCATGACCACGGCGGCGACCACGCAGTAGACGACCGCGGAGCCGTGGACCATCAGCGCGTAGGGGATGCTGCAACGACCGCTCGTGCTCGTCACCAGGCAGTCGACGAGCGGCATCACGCTGGAGGCGAGGGTGACGACGCCGAGCGCCGTGCGCATCCGCAGCGCGAGCAGACCCACGAACATGAGGCCGATCCCGAGATCGCGGCCCGCCTTGATGTGGAGAAAGACGGCGTCTCCGACGTCGAGGAGCGGGAGGCCGAAGCCCTGAGCCGCCGCCACCGGCTGGGCGAAGCCGCGCACCGCGAGGAACAGCATGAACGCGCCGCCCAGCGCGCCGAGGATGAACGACGGCGAGGTGGGCTTCCAGGACAACGATGGCTCCAAAGGTTCACGCTTCACGATCCGCCTCCTCCGATACGGCATCACCACCCTTGCGGTGCGCGAGCCGTTCGATGCGAGAGAAGTTGGGGATTGTCGCCGCCACGAGCCATCGCTCCGGCTCTCGATGTTTTGTCTGAAGCGCTCACGGCGCGATCGATCGGGAGAAGGCTGCTAACGTGGCGTTCGATGAACGAGGGCGCGGCGCACGATGTGCTGGGAAGGGTGCTGGAGCTGACGCACCTGCGCGGCCGGATCTACTGCCACTCGTCGGCGCGGGCGCCGTGGGGGCTCTGCGTCGACGCGTCCGCGGACGCGGTCTTCCACCTGGTCACGGCCGGCACATGCTGGCTCTTCCTCGGCGAGCAGCGGGTCGCGCTCGGGCCGGGCGACGTGGTGCTCCTGCCGCGCGGCAGCGCGCACGCGCTCGCCGATCACGCGCGGAGCCGGCGGATACCGCTCGCGGCGTGGCTCGCGGCGCGCGGGACCGTCGACCACCGCATGCGCCTCGGCGACGGCCAGGGCGCGGAGACGCAGGTGCTCTGCGGGGTGTACGCGTTCGACGTCCCCGGCGCCCGCCACCCGGCGCTGCGCGTGCTGCCCGAGCTGGTCCACATCCCAGCGAAGAAGACGCGCGGAAGGCCCGATCTCGCCGAGACCATCGCCGGCCTGACGCGCGAGCACGATCGCGCGGATCTCGGCCAATCCCTGGTGGTGTCGCGGCTCCTCGACGTGCTCTTCGTGCAGCTCCTCCGCGCCTGGGTCGACGATCAGCCCGCCGGCGGCGCCGGCTGGCTGGGCGCGCTGCGCGATTCGCTCGTCGCCGCGGCGCTCTCGCTCCTCCACGAGGACCTCGCCGCGCCCTGGGACGTCGCGACGCTGGCGGCGAAGCTCGGGACCTCGCGGCCCACGCTGGCGCGCCGCTTCGTGGCCGAGGTGGGTCTCTCCCCGCTCGCGTACCTGACCCAGGCACGCATGCACGAGGCCGCGAGGTGGGTGCGCGAGACCGATCGACCGCTCACCGAGATCGCCGAGGCGGTGGGCTACACCTCGGTGTCCGCCTTCAACCGCGCCTTCCACCGCGAGCACGGGGTGCCGCCCGGCGCGTTCCGCAAGCAGGGCGCCGCGCATGACCGGCGTGAGGCCGGCGACGACGCGCCGGCTGCGCCCTCCCTCATCGAGTGAAGGGCGGGAGCACGCTCGACGCGTGCTCGCGCTCTGCGCCCCGAGGGAGTACAGATCCGTGCGGTGATCGACGGCCCGGTTCATCCGGCCGGTCTGCTCGGGCGACATGTATGCGAGCGACCCCCTCGAGCCGCTTCGGGTGCACGGCACACTGGTGCTCGCGGGGAAGGAGGGAAGCGATCCCGAGGTCGGTGAGCCTGACGTGGAATGTCTCATGTCGACAAGGATATTGTCGGGGCGCATGTCGACTCCGCTCTCTCATGCAGGATCTGGGCGACACGCTGGCGTTCGGCTTCGTTCCTCGATACGGAGTATCCCAATGAAGAGATCGGCGCGGATCGCGCTCGGGGTCGTCCTGGGCATCGCCGCCGTCGCGGCGATCGCGGCCCTGAACCTCGGCGTGCTGGTCCGGCTCGCCATGAGCCCGGGGGCTCCCTTCGACGCGGAGGCGCCGCCGCCCGCGCCGGACTACGCGGATCCGCGGAGCTGGAGCGCGCTCCCGGAGCGCGACGACGCCGGGGACCCGGCGCCGACCGGCGCGCCGGCGGTGGACCAGCGCCACGCCGCCGCCGACGTCTTCTACTTGCACTCGACCTCTTACGTGGGCCGTTCCTGGAACGCCCGCATGGACGACGCCACGGTCAACGACGCCACCGATCGGGGCGCCACGGGGATCCAGGCGACGGCGTTCAACGGCTGCTGCGCGGTGTACGCGCCCCGGTACCGGCAGGCGAATGGGATGGCGTTCACGCGATCGTCCTCCGACGGAGACCGCGCGATCGACGTGGCCTACGGCGATGTCCGCCGGGCGTTCGACGCCTTCAACGCGAGGCGCGGCGCCGGCCGTCCGTTCCTCCTCGCCGCCCACAGCCAGGGGACCGTCATGGCCGAGCGGCTGCTGCGCGAGGCGATCTCCGGCACCGCGCTCCGGGACCAGCTCGTGGCGGCCTACCTCGTCGGCGGTGCGATCACCGTCGATGGGCTGCGCGAGCGCGCGCCCGACATCCCGCCGTGTCGCGCGCCGGACGACCTGCGCTGCGCCGTCGCGTGGAACGCGCGCGGGGCGGTGTATGTGCCGACCGAGTTCGAGATGCACCGGACGGACCCTCGGGAGCGGCTCTGCACCAATCCGCTGTCATGGCGAACGGACGGAGCCCGCGCGCCCGCGGACCTGAACCGCGGCGCGGTGTTCCTGGAGAGCGACGACAGGGCGCCGCGCACGAGGCTCGCGGGCGACGCCCAGTGCGTGGACGGCACGCTCGTCCTTCATGACGTCGGCGCCGCTCCCCGGGACCTGCCGAGCCGGATCCTCGATCGCGTGCTTGGCAAAGAGAACTACCACGCGATCGAGTTCCAGCTCTTCTTCATGAACCTCCGGGAGAACGCCGCTTCGCGGCTGGCCGCGTATCTCTCGGCATCCGAGGACCGACCCCGGTAGGGAGCCTCTTTCGCCCTGCCGGCTCCCGCCGCGCTCAGGGCCCCTCGGCCGCCTGGCCTCCCTCGGCCGCGCTCTTCGCCTCTTCCTCGGCGATCTTCGCGCGCACCTCGTTCATGTCGAGCGAGCGCACCTTCTCGATCACCTGATCGAGCGCCGACGCGGGCAAGGAGCCCGCCTCCGCGAACAGGAGGACCTTCTCGCGGAAGATGAACAGCGTCGGGATCGACCGGATGTTGAAGGCCTGGGCCAGGTCCTTCTGGTCGTCGGTGTTGATCTTCCCGAACACGATGTCTGCGTGCTTCTCGGAGGCCTTCTCGAAGACGGGCCCGAAGACCCGGCAGGGGCCGCACCAGGGCGCCCACCAGTCGACGAGGACGATATCGTTCGACTCGACCGTCTGCTCGAAATTCTCCGCGCTGAGCTCTCGGGTACTCATCCGCGGAGCATAACCCCGAAACCCACCCATGTCGCCGAGCGAGCGGCCGATCGCGCCGCGCCCGCGCCTCCGCCGCCGCGCGCAGGCCGGAGCGCGAGCGCGCCGACTCTGCCTGATGTCGTCTCCCGCTGACTCCGCTGCTCCCGCCGCGCTCAGGGCGCGTTGCAGACCATGATCTGCTCGATCGCCTCGACCAGGAGGTGCTCGACGCGGTCGGGCCCGACGTCCGCGGCGCGGGCGAACCGCTCCAGATCGAACGGCGTGGGGTTGACCTCGAGGTAGGCGAGGATCTGGAGCGGGTAGCCGGTCCAGCGGATGACGCAGAAGCCGACGACGTTGCGGCTCGCCTTGGCGTCGCGCAGGCCGAGGGCGAGCTCGATGCTCGGCGTGTCGTGCCCCTCGTCGATCACGATGCGCGGCGCGTGGCCCGCCCTCCGGAGCTCGGCGGCGAGCTCCTCCATCGGGGGGCGCAGCACGCGCTCGCGTAAATCTTCGAATTCGCTTATGAAATCGACCTCCGCCGGGGCGCGCGCCGCCTCGATGCGCCGCGCGTAGCGGGCCGTGAGGCGCTCGATGCGGAGCCGGTTGTGCTCTTTCATGGGCAGGCTACGGGGCGAGGAGCAGCACCTTGACCTGGCTCGGGACGAGGCTGACGCCGGGCGCGTTGACGGAGTTCTGCATCGTGATGCTCGTCATCCGCGTGGCGGGCGCGCCGCCCACGAGCACCGTGAACGCCGCCGTGACGTGCCGCGAGGGCCCCATCACCGTGTGCGAGACGACGCCCGTCTCCAGGCCGGCGTTGTCGCCGTTCGTCAGCGGCACCTGCGTCATCATGTTGTGCGCCGGCGTGCACATGAAAAGCACGTTGTAGACCGCCGGCACCCCCATCGGCTGCGCCGCCAGGTTGGGGTAGGGCACCGGCAGGTGCGCCGGCGGCGTCAGGCACACGTCCGGCCCGCCCAGGGCCATGCCTCCCATCTGCGTGTTCGCGAACATCGGTGCCTCCTGTCAGCCGAGGTGGATCTGCCCACCGTCGATCTTTGTCAGCTCGCCGCTCGAGATGAGCGTCGCCTGCGCCTTGATGTTGACCGCGGCCTTCGCGGTGACCTCGTAATACTGCGTCCGCACCTGCTCCGACTCGGCGATGAACCGGTAGGCCCGGTCGAGCCGCTGCACCCAGCGGTCCGCGATCGACTCGACCGACCGCGCGACCGTCTTCACGCGGTCCACCTGCGCGACAAGCCGCTCGCCCACGTACGTCATCGCCCCGACGGCGAGCGACGCCTCGCTCGCGGCGACGCGCACCTTGCCCGCGGCCACCGAGGCCTCGGCCGGCGTGACGAGGCGCACGCCCTCGCCCGCGGCGATCGTGACGCGCCCGCCCGGGGCGCTCACCTCCAGGTCCCCCTCGGCCACGAGGCGCGTCGGCGCGTCGCCCTCGCGGTCGAGCACCGCGAGCACGTGGCACCCCGCGTCGTGCAGCGCGACGAGCACCCGGTCGCCGAGCGCCGGCTCGACAAGGCAGCTCACCGCGCGCTTCGCCGCGTAATCGCCCGACCCGACGCGCACCTGGAACGACCGGTCCACCGCCCCGAGGACCGTACCGACCTCCTGGATCGCGAAGGTCTCCACCCGTTGTCTGGCCAGATTGTCTCGCATGGTCTCGTTCTCCTGCTGTCGGGAGGGGGATCCCCTCAGGGCGTCCATCGCTCGGCTTCGAGCAGATCCGGGTCGTCGCCGAGCGCGGCGGACCGGCTCGTGAAGGTCGCGCCCGCGTCGCGCGTCTGGTGGAAGCGGGCGCGGAAGAGCTTCGCATGCGAGAAATCCGCCTTCTCGACGCTCGCGTGCGAGAAGTCGGCGTAGGTCAGGTCCGCGTCGCGGAAGCTCGCCAGCGGGCAGGCCGCCCGCTGGAAGATGGCCTGGTAGAGGTCGGCGCCGGCGAGGTTCGCCGCCTCGAGGTCGGCCTCCGCGAAGATCGCCTGCCGCGCCTTGAGGCCGGCCGCGGAGACGCCCGCGAGCCGCGCGCCGAAGAAGAGGCCGCGCTCGGCGTCCGCGCCGTCGAGCTTCGCCGCGGTGAGGTCGGCGCCCTTGAAGCTCGCCTGGACGAGCCGGGCGCCTCGCAGGTCGCACCCGGCGAGGTCGGCGTCGGTGAGCTGCGCCAGGGTCAGGTCCATGCCCGACAGATCCTGCCCGCGGAGGCGGGCGCCGACCAGCACCGTGAGGTGCATCGTCGCGCCGCGCAGGCTCGCGGTCGACAGGTCCGCCTTGATGAAGCAGGCCTGCTTGAGCTTCGCCCCGTCGAGCGCGAGGCGCGTTGCCTCGGTCTCCACGAGCGAGAACCGGTCCAGGTTGGCCTCGCGGAAGCTCGTCTCGTCGGCGCGCCCCTTGATCATGCTCCCGATCGTGAGGTTCACGCGGTCGAAGCTGGCCCGCGACACGTCGCACTCGGCGAAGCTCGCGGAGACGAGGTCGCTCTCGTCGAGGCGCGCGTGGAGGAGCGCGCACCCGCTCCACACGGCGTGGCGGGCCCGCGCGCCGGACAGGTCGGCGCTCGAGAGGTCGCACCCGTTGAACATCGACTCGCTGACCTTCGCGTCCTTCAGCTTTGCGCCGCGGAACGTCGTCTTCTCGAACACGACGCCCGACAGGTCGAGCCCCGACAGGTCGAGCCCCGACAGGTCCTCCCCGGCGATGACCTCGCCCTCGGCCACCTTCGCGATCAGCTCGTCGCGGGTCACTTGCTCTGCCCCGTGAACACGACGTTCTTGATGTGCGCGTCGGAGAAGGTGGTCCGCGGGTCGCCCTTCGCGTCGAGCAGGTTGGCGCGGAAGAGGTTCGTGTTCTCGAAGCGGGCGCCGGGCACCTTGGCCTTCTGCAGCATGGCGTCCATGAGGTTCGCGCCCGTCAGATCCGCGTCGGTCAGGTCCGACCGCATGAACCGCGCGCCCTTGCCCGAGAGCTGCACGAGGCGCGCCTTCCGGAGGTTCGCCTCGCTGAAATCCGCGTTGTCCGCCGTGGCGCCCTCGAAGATCGCGCCCTCCAGATCGACCCCACGGAGGTTCGCCCGCGCGAGCTCGGCGCCGGTGAAGTCCGCGCCCGGCAGCGCGGAGGCGGAGACCACGCGCAGGGCCGTGGCCTTCGCCTTGCGGAACGAGGCCTTCTCGCCCTTGAACTCGACGAAGGCCGCGTCCTCGAGCTCGGCCTCGCCGAAATCCGCGCCCGCCCCCGTGCACTGGAAGAACGTCGCCTTGCGCAGGCTCGCGCCGGCGAAGCGCGCGCCCGTGAGATCGAGCTGGAAGAAGAGGACGTCGTCGGCCTGCGCGCCGCTGAAGTCCGCGCCTCGCACCCGGGCCTCCAGGAAGTCGGCCTCGGCGAGGTCGGCCCCCGAGAACCGCGCCTCCTCGAGCCACGCCTTGTGGAGGACCGCCTTGCGGAGGTCGGCCCCGTCGAAGCTCGCGCGCGAGGCGCGCGCCTCGCCGAGGTTCGCCCCGCGCAGCGTGGCCTTCCCGAGCCGCGCGCCATCGAGCTTCGCGCGCGTGAGCACCGCGCCCGTCAGATCCGCCCCGCCGAGGTCGCACGCCGACAGATCCGCGCCCTCGAGGAGCGCCTCGCGCAGGTCGGCGCCCGCGAGGCTGAGCTCGTGGAGATCGGCGCCCGTCAGGTCGCGCCGGGCGAGCGACTCGCCGGCGGCGAGCGCCCGCTCCACCTCGGCGCGCAGGTCGGACTTCTTCCCCTCGGGCGCCGGCTCGGCCGGCGGATAGAAGTGAGCGAAGGCGCGGTACGCGAGGAGGACGTTCTCCTCGGCGTTCCGGAGGCTCGCCGCGAACGCCGGGTCCGCGAGCTTCGCCTCGATGTCGTCCATCGGGGAGCCCGCCTTGCGTCCCACCTCCGCGAGCTCGCGCAGGCGGGCCATTTCCTCGTCGGCGCTGAACTTCGGCGGGCCGCCCCCGTCGCTCTTGCTCTTCGCGATCACCGCGTCGAAGTCGAGCCCCTGCTCGGCGCACAGCTTCCGCACCTCCTCCTCGGTGGCCCTGCGCTGCTCCTCGGCGTCCTTCTGGAGCTCCGCGGCTTCCAGGTCCATCCGCTCGGCGTAGTCCGCGAGCTCGTCGGGCTTCGGCTCCTCCGGGCGCTTGATCTCCCGCGGGAGCTTCTCGTCCGGGTTCATCCCGAGCACGAGCAGGGTGAGCCGCGCCTGATCGAGCTCGCGCTGCGCCCGCGAGATCGACCGCTCCTCCATCGCCCCCTCGCGCCGGATGAGCTCGTCCATGTCGCTGATGACCTCGTCCGGGAACGACGGGGCGTCGGGCTCGGGCTCCGGGAGCAGCTCCTTCTCGCGCAGCGCGTGGAGGTGCCCCTTGTCCTTGTCGAGCCGCCTCTCCAGCGCCGCGCGGTAATGCTCGACGGGCCTCGGCGCGTCGGCCCGCTCGAGGCCGGCGATCAGCACGCGCACGTCCTCGGCGTCGTCCTCGGCCACCGGCACGACGCCGCGGAAGATCGCGACGCCGCGCTCGAGGTTGGGGAAGAGGAGCACCGTCTCCAGGCGCGTCGCGATCTCCCGGAGGGGCTCCTCGCCGTCGGCCACCGTCTCGCCCGTCTCGTCCCGCTGCCGCACGAAGCACCGGGCGCGGAGCTTCGGAGCGTGGGTCTCGAGCAGCGGCCGCGCCGGGTGCAGGTTCTTCAGGCGGATGGCCTCCCCGCCCTCGAAGTAGTCGGGCAGCCGCTGGTCCTCCGGGGCCACCTGGAAGTACTCGGGGTCGAGATCCCGGGCGAAGCCGGGAAAATCGTGCTGGAGCCACTCGCCGCCGTAGGTGCCGAGCTTGGCTGTCCGCGAGGCGAGCGTGGGATCGAGCGCCCCGAAGCCCGCGGGGGGCGGCCTGTCGCCCGGCGACATGAGGAGGCGTCGCGGGTCCTCGAGGTGCGGCAGGGGATGCACCTGGGTTCCCTCCTCGTCGACCGGGGCGAGCCCCATCCCCTTCGGGTTCAGCGGGTAATCCGCGCCGCCGAAGGCGTGTTCCCAGGCGAGCAGCATCTCGGTGATCGGCTCGGGCTCGGTCGGCGCGCCGAGGTGCCACCGCCGCTTGCCGACGACCGCGATGGACTTGTCGACGAGGGGCCTGTCGACCGGGCCGACCTCCAGGCCCGCGGCGAACGCCGGCCGAGGCTCCCCGCCGGGCGAGAACGCCTTGCCGAAGACGAGGACCTCGCCCCGCGGCTTGGGCATCCCCTCGTCGAGGAGCCCGTCCTTGCCGAGCGCGGGCATCACCCGCTGCCACATCGACACCTCGGGCAGCGGGACCTCCGGCGCGTCGAGCGGGAAGAACACGAGGAGCCCGATGCTCAGGTGATGGTTGCGCCGGACCGTGAGCACGCGCTGAAGGACGGAGAGGCGGAGGGGCTTGATGACACGCATGGGGCTCGGAGGATCGGTGTTCGCGGGTGGGGCCTCGCTTCCGCCCTTTCGCGGTCGAGGTCGATGTCTCGCTGGCGTGGCGACGGCGAGCGCGCGGCGCGCCTCGTCGCTAGCTGACCACGAAGATGCCGTGCTTCCTGATCTCGGCCGCGACGCTCTGCAGGGTGAAGCTCCCGTTCTTGAGCTCGACGGTCTTCGTCGTGAACTTCGGGCCCTGGATGGTCAGCTCCGGACCGTTCTTCACGGAGACCGACGCGCCGAGCTTGAACTCCACGGAGTTGGTGAGGTTGAACGACACCTTCTGGCCAGCGGTGACTTCCATGTTCCTGCTCAGCGAGAACGACTGCTTGCTCCCCACCGTGAACTCCTGTGCGCTCGTCGCCTTGAGCTCCGTCGTGCTCGCCAGCTTGATGTCGAGCGACTTGGAGACGTTGACCGACGTGAAGCTACCGGCCTTCAGGTCGAAGGATTTGCCGAGGGTCAACGACGTGGCGTTCGTGAGCTTGAAATCGCTCGTGGCGCCGACCACGATTGAG
This sequence comes from Sorangium sp. So ce887, assembly GCF_051521455.1. NCBI lineage: Bacteria > Pseudomonadati > Myxococcota > Polyangiales > Polyangiaceae > Sorangium > Sorangium sp. So ce887. The sequence continues at coordinate 3,074,674 of NZ_CP150354.1, forward strand.
CGGAAGGCGCCCAGCTTGGCGTCGAGCGAAGCGCCCACCATGGTCGACGAGCTGACGCCGAACACGTGGGCTCGCGAGCTTCCCAGCGTGGTGACGCTGTAGTCGCCGGTCCTCTCGATGTGGTGATTGGCCTTGAGGATCTCCTTCTTGTCCCCCTCGGCCTCGAGGTACAGCTTGCCCTTCGCCGAGATCTCGACGTCGTTTCCGAGGGCCTTGACGATGACCTTGCCTGTGTTGGAGGTGATCGTCACGTTCCCCTTGGCCGTCTCGGTGAGGGTGCCTGCGGTGGCGGTGGTCGTGATGTTGCCAGCGCTCGCGGTGGTCGTGATGTTGCCTGAGGTGGCGGTCGTCGTGATGTCGTCCTCCACGGTGCTCGTCCAGCTGGCGCCGACCTGGAAATCCATCTTCTGCCCCGCGTCGAGCAGGATGTTGCCGTCGGTCTTGCCGATGAGCTCGTGTCCCTTGTTGGGCGACCCCATGCGCATGTACGTGTTCGAGTACGGCGTCGAGAGCGTGATGCGCTGCGCCCCGGCCTGGTCCTCCAGCTCCAGGCGGTTCCTGCCGCCGGTCTGGATGACGTTCTTCGTGTGGTTGCCGCTCGTCACCGGGCTCGGCGTGAGCACGTTGGGCACCACGCCGGCGATCACGGGCCGGTCCGGGTCGCCGCCGAGGAAGCTCAGCACGACCTCGGTCCCCCGGCGCAGCGGGAAGTGGAACCCTTCGACGCCGCCGCCGTGAGGCTGCATCATGCGCACGAACGTGGAGCCGCTGCCGTCGCGCGGGCTCGCCTCGTCGAACTTGAGCTTGACCAGGTAGCGCCCGTGCTCGTCGATCTGCGCGTACTCGCTCGACGCGGAGCCGTCGACCGAGCCGTTCTCGTAACCGTAGATGCGCGGCCACGCCGTCCGCGACTCCGCCCGGAACTGCGTCGCCGCCGGGATGGCCGAGACCTCGACGAAATAGACCTCCTCGTGCATGAGCCCGGCGAGCTCCGCGAAGTCGCCGTGCCCGGCGGACTGGTTGCCGTGGTGGCGCAGCTCGACCGCGAGGTACTTCGCGTTGAACCGCGCGCGCGGGTGGTCCTCGAGCTCGAACGTGGTCCCCGAGCGCAGGTGGAGCCGCGCGCCGGTGGCCTGATAGACCGCCTCCCGGGCGAGGTATTCCTCCGCGCGCAGCTGGGCCAGCCGCTTGCCGGCGTCGGCGCTGAAGAAGCGCTCGCCATGGAGGCTGATCTCCCCGGTGCCGTACGGCGACACCGGCGCCGCGCCCGCGAGGGGGAACTGCGGCCGGACATAGTCGTAATCCTTGAGCTTCACCCGCGACGGCAGCGCCCCGTGCTGGCAGGAGAAGGTGCGGAACGAGGCCGAGGCGCTCCGGTCCTCGCCGGTCTGCGGGTGGTAGCGGACCGGCGCGCCGAGCGGCTCGGCCGGGTAGCTCCTGTCGTCGCAGAGGATGAGCTTCTCACCGTCCTCGGTGTGCTCGAAATAGTAATAGATCCCTTCCCGTTCCATCCAGCGCGAGATGAAGTCGAAGTCGCTCTCGCGGTACTGGCAGATGTGCTCCTCGGTCTCGTAGCTGCCGAGGTTGAGCTCGACATCGCCGCCCGTGATGCCGTTCTCCTCGAGCACGAGCTTGATCACGTCGGGCACGCTCTTCTTCGTGAAGATGCGGCTGTGCTTCGACAGGGTGAGCCCCCAGAGCCGCGGCACGAGGACCGCCCGCAACAGGGCGCGTCCGCCGAACTCGTGCAGGAGGTCGACGCCGGCGAGCACGCCGGTGAACACATAGGGCGGATTGAACTCCTCCTGGCGGTCGATCGAGAGCCGCGCCTTGGCCCCGACCATCTCGGCGAAATCCGTGTCGTCCTCGCCCTCGCTCGGGATGGAGAGGAAGATCTCGACCCTGTACGGGCGCGAGATCGCCTCCACGCCGCGGAAGCCGACGACGCGCGCCGGGCCCTGCAGGATGCTCGAGGAGAACGTGATGAAGTCGCTCATGGTCGTGTCTCTTCCAGGGTGCGAGGAGGTGAATGCTCCGCCTTCGTTCCCGAGGGAGCTCGTTCTATGGAGCTAGACGTAGATGAGTCAGCGCGTCAACCTTGTGAAGAAACGTTAATGTCCTCTGCCACCGGTGGTATCTCGACGATGGCGCTCAGGATCGCGCCGCTCGACTTCGCGTTTGCGAGCTTGACTCCATAGACGTTGGCGCCCGCGAGGTCCGCTTCGCGCAGATCGGCGCCATCGATGTTGGCGCACGCGAGGCTCGCTTCCTTGAGCTTCGCCGCGCGCAGGAGGGCGCCAGCGAGGTTGGCGTTCGCGAAGCTCGATCGCGAGAGGTCGGCCTTGCTTCCGTTGACGTCGGCGAGGCTCGCCCGGTTGAAGACGGCGTTGGTGAGGCGGGCCTGCCGCAGGTCGGCGCCGTCCAGCGACGCGCCCTCGAAGCGCGTGTGCGCGCCTCTGGCCGAGGTGAGGTCGGCGCTCGTGAGGATCGCCGAGGAGAGCTGCGTGCGGTCGAGCGTGGCGCGGGAGAGGTCGGCGCGCGTCAGGTCGGCCGCCGTGAGGCGCGCGTCGGTCAGGTCGGCGCCGCTCAGGTTGGCCCTGGCGAGGCGCGCGGAGGTGAAGTTGCACCGGGCGAGCGTCGCGCCGGCGAGGTTGAGGCGCTCGAGGGAGGCGCCGCTCCAGTCGATGCCGTCGAGCTCGGCGCCGGCGAGCTCGAGGTCGTCGAGCGGCTGGCCGCTCTTCAGGCGGGCGAGCACCGCCGCGCGCATGCCGCGCGCTTCCGGCTCGGGCGGCGGCGGCTCGGGCGGCGGCGGCTCGGGCGGCGGCGGCTCGGGCGGCGGCGGCTCGGGCGGGGGCGGCTCGGGCGGCGGCGGCTCGGGCGGCGGCGGCTCGGGCGGGGGCGGCTCGGGCGGGGGCGGCTCGGCGGGCGAGGCGTCGGCGGGGGCGGCGTCGGGGGGAGCAGCTTCGACGGGCGGGGCGGCGCTCGCGGGCGCGGGCTGGTCGATGACGGGGTGCGTCTGGTCGAGCCCGGCGAGCGGCGGCTGCACCCGGGGCGGCGGCTCGGGCGACGCGGCGTCGGGGCCGGGATGGGCGAAGGGCATCGCGAACGGCACGGAGCCGGGGGCAGGCTCTGGGCGCGGCGGCGGCTCGGGCGCGGGCACGAAGGGCAGGGGAGGCGGCGATTGCAGCGGCGTCACCTGCTGCGTGACGGCGCTCCAGTGCGGCTCCTGGCGCTGCACGAAGGGCAGGGGAGGCGGCGATTGCAGCGGCGTCACCTGCTGCGTGACGGCGCTCCAGTGCGGCTCCTGGCGCTGCGAGAAGGGCAACGGGGGCAGCGAATGCAGCTTCGTCACCTGCTGCGTGACGGCGCTCCAGTGCCCCGCCGGGAGCTCCGCCCCCCGGGGGGCAAGCGCGCTCCCCAGCTCCGTGATCGAGACGGGCGCGAGCGGCGGGGCGATGCCCGCCGCCGTCGAGGACCACGGCAGGGGCCGCCCGGGCATCTCGACGCCCGCGACCACCCGCATCCGGGCCGGCAGGTCGCCCGGCAGGAGCGCGACGTTCCCCCGCCAGACGAGCGAGCAGAGCAGACGATCCGCATCGATGGTCAGCGTGTCGGCGACGAGATCGAGCGGCTGCCCCGGGTCGTCGCCTCCCGGCCCGGTCCGATGGAGCCGCGCGAGCCCGTGCGCCGAGGGCAGCCTGGACCGGATCCACGGCATGTGCGGGTGCAGCCCCTGAAGAAAGATCCACTCGTCGCCGCGGAGGAGCTCGATCCGCTGGTCGGCGGGGGCGGCGTGGAAATAGCGAAAATCGAAGCTGGCATCGAGATCCGGCGCCAGGAGGTCGGGCGCCTGATCCCGCGCGAGGAGGCCTCTCCTCGGAGCCCAGTGCCTCGCGATGGGCCCGACGCCCGCGGGCCTCACCGGATGGGCCGGATCCACGATGCTCGGCAGCGCCGTCCCGGAGCCCACGCCGACCGGGTTCGCGTCGATGCGCGGGCCGCCGAACGCGCGCTCGTACTCGAGCGGCATGAGGCTGAAGGGACGCGGGCTCGGCGCCTCTCGCGTCGATTCGCCGTAGACGTGGAGCACCTTGTTGAAGACCCAGCGATCCTCGCGGAAGAGCGCGACCCGCACCGAGAGCGCCGTCGCGGTCGTCCCCGCGGGGGCGGCCGCGTGTCCACGCACGAGGACCTCTGCGCCCGGCAGGTAGGGCGCTGTCTCACACGCCTCCTCCAGGCTGCCGCGCCCCTCGCGGAGCTTGTCGGAGCGGACCAGCGGCGCCGGGGCGGCGAGCTCGGCGTTCCGGTCGTGGACGAGGGCAAACGTGGCCTTGACGATGACCGTGAGCCGCTCTGCGCCCTGCATGCGCCACAGCACGGCCCCGCAGGAGGCCGGCGTCAGGGCGACGATCGGGAGAGGCCAGGGCGATTGCACAGCGTGATCTCGGCTGGTCCGCGCGCCTTCACCGCCGCGGAGGGCTCTCAGACAGCCGACGATACGCGGCGCGTCTCTCGGAAGCAAGCGCGGGAGTCGGCGTGGACGACAGCGCGTGTCGAGCGTTCTCGCTCACAGGACCATGGCGCTGTGAAGATCGGCGGAGCCGCAGAATCTGTGGTGCATGGTAGGGAGATGCCATGACGGCGCGCCGGTGTCCCGCCGCGACGCACGGCCGCCGCCCGTGGCATGTTGGGCAGCTCGCTGTACCGTTTGGCTGAAACTTTGTGTCTCGTGGGAGATAGGGAATCAACGCAAAGACGTACCTCGATCAGCCCCGGGCCTCCAAGGGGACGATGCACCTCGATCGCAGGGTCGACGACGACCTTGGGAATCTCCTCCTCGGTCATTCTCTCTCTGCCTTTTTGCGTCTTTGCGCCTTGGCGCCTTGGCGTTGAATTCCGAGATTCGTCGACGACGTCGGCTGGAGGCACGACTCGCCCCCCGGCGAGTTGACAAGCTGCCATCCGGCGCCCTCCGCCAAAGTGACTTCTTGGTCAGCTGTCGCGCTCGCCCAGCCACGCGCCGGCGAGGGCGAGCGTGCGGGCGTGATCGTGCACGTTCTCCAGGAATCCTGCCCGCCACGCGGGGTCCGCGATCCGCGCCGCCCGCTCCAGCAGCCGGCCGCGGGCGGTGGCGATCGCGGCGCGGGCCTCCCCGTGCGCGCCGCACGCCTCCAGGGCCTCCGCGCGCACCAGGTAGATCTGCGACTCGCCCTCCTCGAGGTGGCCCTGCGCGGCGATGATCGGGGCGGCGAGCTCCGCGGCCCGGTTCGCGGCTTCGAGCGCCTCGGCGGCGCGCCCCGCGGCGAGCAGCACGCCCGCGAGCGTGCCCAGAGCGCAGGGGATGAGCGGCGGCACGTCCGCCAGGAGCTCGCAGCCGCGGCGCGCCTCCGCCTCGGCGCGAGCGAGATCCCCCGCGAGGCGAGCCACGTCCGCGAGATAGACGTAGGTGCCCCCCTCCATGCGCCGATCGCCCGAGGCCACGAACGACCGGAGCGCGTCGTCCAGCAGGGCGCGCGCCTCGTCGAGCTCGCCGAGGTAGCTGAGCGTTCGGCCGAGGTTCTCCTTCGCGAACGCCACCATGTACAGCAGGCCGAGCCGCTCCGTGTCGGCGATCGCGGCGCGGAGCAGGCGCGCGGCGTCGGCGTACGCGCCGAGCTCGTTGCAGAAGTGACCGGCGTTGCCGCGCGCGCCGCAGGCGCCGCGCACGTCGCCCGCCGCCTCGAAGGTGCGGATCGACACCTCGCCGAGCTCCCGGGCCGTGCCGACGTCCCCGGCCAGGATCGCGCAATGCGTGCGCAGCCGCAGGACCGGCGCGCTCACGGTCGGGTCGTGCTCGAAGCGCGCGAAGGAGGCGTCGATGCGCGACGACAGCGCCTCCGTCTCCTCGCTCCGGCCCTTCTTGTAGAGCAGGACCATGGCCGCCTGCGCCATGGCGACGAGCTCGGGCCCGGTCGTCGACTCCGCCGACCACCGAGCGCACAGCGTCCTCGCGAGCGCGACGACGCCGTCCTCGCGCCCCACCAGATGGGAGGTCCAGAGCGCCACGCACGCCGCGCGGCACCACGGCGCGCCCCCCTCGGGCAGCGCCGACATCGCCCTCGTCGCGTGCAGCTCGGCCGCCGCGCTCTCGCCCCGGTACTGGTACGCCTCCGCCTGGACGGCCTCGATCTCGCCGAGCGCCTCGCCGGCCGCGCCGCACGCGATCGCGCGCTCGGCGCGCCCGATCGCCGCCGCGTAGTCGTTGCCGCCGAGCGCCTGCTCGGCCGCCCGGCGGTAGCAGCCGATCGCGCGCTCGAGCTCGCCGCCGCGCTCGAAGTGGGTGGCGAGGACCATGGCGTCGGTCTCGCCGGCCTCGGCGAGCCACGCGCCCGCGAGGCGGTGGCCGAGCCGCCGGTCCTCTTCGGTCAGCATCTCGTAGGCCGCGTCGCGCACGAGCGCGTGCCGGAAGGCGTACTCCACCTCGCCCTGGAACGTCGACTCGTGCACGCGCGTGATGAGCTCGCTCCGCGCGAGCTCCGCCAGGCACGCGTCGAGGTGCGCCTCGCTCGCCTCGGCCCCGAGCAGCGCGCCCGCCGCGCCGCGCCAGAACGCGCCCCCGAGCACGCTGCCCGCGCGCAGCACCCGCCGCGCGTCCGGCGCCAGCCCCTCCAGGCGCGACTGCATCATCGCGAGCACCGTCTCCGGGACGCCGCCGCCGTGGCCCTCCGCCGCGGCGCGCACGAGCTCCTCCAGGAAGAACGCGTTGCCCCCGGAGCGGTCGACGATCCGCGCGACGCCCTCGGCGTCGAGCCCCCCGAGCGCCTCGCCGACGAGCTTCTCGCACGTCCTCCGCGAGAGCGCCGTCAGCCGCAGATCCGTCAGCGCCCGCTTGCTCCACAGGTCCGGGAAGGCCTCGCGCACCTCGGGGCGCGCGAGCGCCAGCACCATCAGCCGCTCGCCCTCGAGGACCCGGAGCGCCGCGTCGACGTACTCGACCGTGGGCCGGTCGCCCCAGTGCAGGTCCTCCAGCACGAGCAGCAGCGGTCGCGCCCGGGACTCGGCGCGCGCGAGCTCCACCCACGCGGCCTGCATCTGGTCGCCCATGAGCTTCGCGTCCTGCCGCGCCGCCCGGAGCAGCACGCTGTCGTCCGCCGGGAAGGGCGTGCCCGCCATCTCGCCCAGGAACTCGGCGACCTGCCGCCGCAGCGGCTCGGCGACGTTCACCGCCACGCGCGCGGCGAGCTTCTGCCGCCGCGCGTCGAGCGGCTCGCCGTCGAGCAGCCGCGCGGCGCGGCGGACCCCCTGGCCGAGCAGGCCGAACGGCGCGCCCACCCGCATCGGATCACCGCGCGCGATCCAGAGCTCGAAGGGCTCGCCGCGCGCGCCGAGGCGCCGCACGAGCTCGTGGCGCAGGCGCGACTTGCCCACGCCGGCCTCCGCCGTGACCAGCACCGCGCGGGCCTCGGACTCGGCCACGCACTCGTCGAAGGTCGCCTGGAGGAGGAGCAGCTCGCGCTCCCGCCCCACGCACCGCGTCGGCTTGCCGAGCAGCTTGCGCGCCTCGTCGGCGGGCTCGAGCTCGCCGACGAGCGCGAGCCCCACGCCGTCGAGGGCCACCTCGAAGCGGTCGCCCAGGAGATCCGCGGTCATCCGGTCGAGGAGGACGGGGACCGCGTCGGCCGAGCTCGCCGCGAGCAGCGCGCTCGCGCGGTCGATGACCTGCCCCATCGGCTGCGTCTTCTCGAGCTCGTCCCAGCCGGTCGTGAGCGCCACGCGCGCGCGGGGCAGGAGGTCGCGGAGGGCGAGGGCGCAGCGCGCGGCGTTCACGGCGAGATCCGTCGGCGAGCCGGCGCCGGAGAGGACGGTCGCGAGGGAGCCGTCCCGGAGCAGCTCGAGCTGCGCGCCGTGCCGGGCGGCGACCTGCCGGAGCGCCTGCGACGTGTCGAAGAGCGTGGTGAGCAGCGGGGCGTCGCTGAGCGAGGCGGTGATCTCGCACGAGTCGACGCGCGCGGGGATCCGGCCGCCGCCGGCCGCGTCGGACGCGAGGATCACGCTGACGAGGCGCCGCTCGCGGCGCGTCAGGCCGGCGACCGAGGCGGGCGCGCTCGAGGACGACTCGGCGACGCGCTCGGCGAGCGCGCGCAGCTCGTCGAGGACGGCCCGCGCGGCGGGGCGCTCCTCCGGCCGCTTGGCGAGCAGCCGCGTCACGAAGGCGTCGAGCTCCCGCGGCAGCCCGGGCACCAGCGCGCTCGGGCGCGGGGCCTCCTCGAAGACCACCCGGGCCAGCAGGGCGAGCGGGTGCGACGCGGCGAAGGGCGGCCGGCCGGTCAGGCAGGCGAACAGGACGCACCCGAGCGAGTAGATGTCCGCGCGCGCGTCGACCTCGCGCTCGCCGACCACCTGCTCGGGCGCCATGAACGACGGCGTGCCCACCGTCGCGCCGGTGCGCGTCAGCGAGGACGTCGCGTCCTCGAGGCGCGCGAGGCCGAAGTCGACGAGGGTCGTCCGCTCGATCTCGCCGCCCGGGAGGAAGAGGTTCTGGGGCTTGATGTCGCGGTGGATGACGCCCTGCGCGTGCGCGAACGCGAGCCCCTCGGCCACCCGCAAAAGGAGCCTGAGCGCGGCGATCTGCTCCATCCGGCCCCGGGAGAGCCGCGCCCCGAGGTCTTCCCCTTCGAGCCACTCCATCACGAGGTAGAGCTCGCCGTCCGGCGTCGTCCCGTGGGCGACGTACTGGACGATACACGGGTGCGACAGGCTGGCCAGCGCGCGCGCCTCGCGGGCGAACCGGCTGCGCTTCTCGTCGGTCGGCTCCCTGAGGACCTTGATGGCCACCGGCGCGCCGCTCGCGTCGTCGCGCGCGCGATAAATGGTGCCGAGGCCGCCCTTCCCGGCCTGCCGCTCGATCGTGTAGCGCGCCCCCAAGCGCTCCCCCGGTGTCATCGGGGCCAGAGTATCTCATGGAATGAGGGCGTATCCGCCAGCGGCAATCGGCGCCGGCGGCCCACGAGGCCACGCCTCGCCGGGGTCGCGACGAGGCTTGAACGACGGCCATCACCTCTTCTATTGTATTGCTGCCCCGGGGTGCCGGAGCTCACCGGTGCGCTGCCGCCCATCGCCGCGCAGGCCCGGACGTGGCATTACCTCGACCCGTGCGAGCTGCTCGCGGCCGACGCGCGCAGCGAGCTGCGCCCCGAGCTCCGCGAGCGCGACGCGGGAGACGGGTGACGCGGCTCAGCGGCGCTCTGCGTCAGCGCCCGTCTCGTCACGATCCCCGGCGCGGGCCGCGTGGAAGGCCGCGTCCAGCCGCGCCGCCTCGCGCGCCGCCTCGCCGGCCGGCAGGCCGCGCCCTCCTGCGGCGGCGACGATCGCCTTCCGGAACTGCGCGCCGGCCCGGCGGTATTCGAGCGTGACGAGGGTCAAGCAGAAGGCGACGAGCAGCACGTCGCGGGCGTTCGGTGACGGTAGAGACCAGGCGAGCCAGCCGGTGGCGATGGCGAGCAGCGCGCCGCAGAGACCCCAGGACTCGGAGCGCTCAGCGCTCCCGACCACCGCCGCGGCGGCCAGCGTCCCCGCGACGGAGGGTGGCGGCTCGGCATCCTTGTCGGAGGGCACTCGCCCCCTTGCGCCCTGAGCGTCTGGCGCGCCGCCGCCGGCCATGGGGGGTGCCGAGGACACCACGACAGCGTTCGATGCCGCACCGCGATGCATTGAGCTCATACAAACACCCTCCTCGCTTTGCCGTCCAGCCCTGCACAATGTCCGCGCTTGCACGCCGCGCGCCGTCGCGTAAATACGCGAGCACACTAGAGGATCTCACGGCTGAGGCCGCATCGCATGCGCATTGGTCGCGCGGGGCACGCAATTGGTGCGCGTTCGTCGAGATCTCGGCCTGGCCGAGGCGCACCGAGGGCGCAGAGGTGGGTGGACGTCGCTCGCTCCCTCTCCTCCGCGAGCGCGCGGCGCAGCCCGGGCTCCGCGGCGGGGAGCGCAGGCGATCAGGGGTAGACGTAGGGCGCGTCCAGCCCGAGCGGGAGCCCGAGCTGCCAGTAGGCGAGGAGGAACAGGCTCCACGCGACGAGGAACGTCACGGAGTAAGGCAGCATCAGCGCCATGAGCGTGCCAATCCCGGTGCCCTTCACGTACTTCTGGCAGAACACCACCACCAGGGGGAAATACACCATGAGCGGCGTGATGATGTTCGTTGTCGAGTCGCCGACGCGATAGGCCGCCTGGGTGAGCTCCGGCGAGATGCCGAGCGACATGAGCATGGGCACGAAGATCGGCGCGAGCAGCGCCCATTTCGCCGACGCGGAGCCGATGAGGAGGTTCACGGTCGCGGTGAGGAGGATGATGCCCACGATGGTCACCGTGCTCGGGAGCGCCATGGCCTGCAGCGTCGCAGCGCCCTTGAGCGCCAGGAGCGCGCCGAGGTTCGACTTGTTGAACAGGTAGATGAACTGCGCGGCGAAGAAGGCCATGACCAGGTAATAGGCCATCGTGCCCATCGTCTTGCTCATCCCGCCGATCACGTCACGGTGGCTCGTGAACGTGCCCGCCGTGTAGCCGTAGACGATCCCGGGGAGCAGAAAGAACAGGAAGATGAGCGGCACGATCGCGGTCATGAGCGGCGCCGTGCTGCTCGTCAGTTGACCGTCCGGCGCGCGCAGCGGCGACGACGCGGGCGCGCTCGCGGCGACGAGCAGGGCGACGCACAGCGCCATCGCCGCGAGCCCCGCCCAGAGCGCGCGCGCCTCGCGCGGCGTGAGCTCCGCCACGCGCGGCTCCTGCTCCGGCGCGGCGTCGACGGGCGTGCGGGCGAGGCGCGGCTCGATCACACGGTCGGTGATGAACCAGCCGAGCCCGACGATCAGCAGGCAGGAGGCGCTGCAGAAGAACCAGTTGCAGAGCGGGTTGACGGTGCGCTTCGGATCGAGGATGCCGGCGCCGGCCTGGGTCAGGCCCTGCAGCAGCGGGTCGAGGCTGGAAGGGATGAAGTTGGCGCTGAAGCCCCCCGAGACGCCCGCGAACGCCGCGGAGATGCCCGCGAGCGGGTGCCGGCCAGCGGCCTGGAAGATGACCGCGGCGAGCGGGATGACGAGCACGTAGCCCGCGTCGGCCGCCGTGTGGCTGATGATGGCCACGACGATCACCATCGGCGTGAGCAGCACCCTCGGGGTGATCGCGAGGAGCTTCTTCAGACCGGCGTTGATGAACCCCGAGTGCTCGGCGATGCCGACGCCGAGCAAGGCGACGAGCACCACGCCGAGCGGATGGAAGCCCGTGAAGGTCGGGACCATGCTCGCGAGGAACTCGGTGACGGCCTTGCCCGAGAGCTGGCTCTGGACCTGGAGCGGCTGCTTCGTCCTCGGGTCGATCTCGCTGAACTGGAGCGGCGCGAGCGCAGCGGACAAGACCACGACCACGGCGGCGAGCACGACGAAGAGCAGCGCGGGATCGGGGAGCTTGTTGCCCGCCCTCTCGAGCGCGTCGAGGGCGCGGCTCGCCCGGCCCGCCCGCGCTTCGAGCGGGGCCGGAGGGAGCTCGGGTTGCTTGCTGGACATGCGCGCATCGTAAGGCGATCCGCCCGGCGCGTCGCCGGTTTCGTAATGGACGGCCCATACCGTCTCCGTCGGACGCGACCGGGCGCTCGCGAAGCGACGCGGCCCCGACTCCACACCTCTTTCCGTCGGTAGTTCACACGGGGCTGTTCAACAGGGCAGGTGGAACTCAAGCCTTCAGCTGCTGTACGATGGCCCAGAGGGGCTCGTTACATGCTAATTCTTCAGGATTACACTGCGACGGAAAAAATCTACGAAGGCATCACGTCGGTTCTTTATCGAGGCCACCGGAATGCGGATCAGCTGCCTGTCGCCGTGAAGCTCCTCAAGAGCGAGTACCCAGACCCGCGAGAGCTGGCCAAGATCCGGCACGAGCACGCGGTCATGAGGGACCTTCGTGTCCCGGGCATCCCCGTGGTGATCGAGGTGGGGAAGCACGGGAATGGCCTGGCGCTGATCATGGAGGACAGCGGCGGGCGGTCGCTGAGCGACATGATCCGGTCGCAGCGGCTCAGCCTCGCGCCGGCGCTGCGGATCGTGGCGTCGGTCGCTGACATCATCGACTCGGTTCACCAGCGCCATGTCATTCACAAGGACATCAAGCCGCACAACATCCTCGTCGACCCCGAGACGATGCAGGTCAAGCTGATCGACTTCGGCATCGCCACGCGGCTGTCGCGCGAGAACCAGGTCGCGCTGGCGCCGGACGCCCTGGAGGGGACGCTCGCATACATGTCGCCCGAGCAGACAGGGCGGATGAACCGCGTCGTCGATCATCGCAGCGATCTCTACTCGCTCGGCGTCACCCTGTACGAGGTGCTCACCGGCGCGCTCCCGTTCCAGGCGAACGACGCGATGGAGCTCGTGCACCACCATATCGCGAGGAGGCCCGTGCCGCCGGCGGAGGTCAACGCGCAGCTCCCCCCGATCGTCTCCGATATCGTGATGAAGCTCCTGGCCAAGACCGCCGAGGCGCGTTACCAGAGCGGCGCCGGGCTCAAGGCCGATCTGGAAGACTGCCTGAGCCAGCTGGAGGCGACCGGTCAGATCCAGCCGTTCGTGCTCGGGCGCTCTGACCGCGTCGGCGAGCTCCGGATCATCCAGAAGCTCTATGGCCGGGAGGAGCAGGCGGCGACGCTCCTCGCCGCGTTCGACCGCGCGAGCCGGGGCTCGGTCGAGCTCCTCCTGGTCTCGGGCGAGGCGGGCGTCGGGAAATCCGCCCTGGTGCAGGAGGTCCACAAGGCGATCGCGCACCGCCGCGCGTACTTCATCGAGGGCGCGTTCGCGCAGAACGGCCGCAGCGCCCCGTATGCCTCCGTGGCGAGCGCGCTCCGGAGCCTCGTCCGGAATCTCCTGGCAGAGCGCACCGACGCCCTCGAGCTCTGGAAGGCGAAGCTGCTCGAGGCGCTCGGCCCGAACGGCCAGGTGCTCATCGATCTCGTCCCCGAGCTCGATCTCGTCATCGGCCCCCAGCCGGCCGTCGCCGAGCTCGGACCTACCGAGTCCCAGAACCGGTTCAATCTGGTGTTCCAGAACTTCCTCCGCATCTTCGCGACGCGGGAGCACCCCGTCGTGCTCGCGCTCGAGGACCTCCAGTGGGCGGACGCGGCCTCGCTCAACCTGATCCACACGCTGATGACCGGGCCGGGCACCGCGCATCTCCTGGTCATCGGCACGACCCGGGAGGGCGAGGTCGCCGCGGCCCACCCGCTGCGCCTCCTCGGCGACGCGCTGCGGAGCGCGAGCGTCGCCGTCCACACGATCGCGATCGAGCCGCTAGAGCGGCCCGCCGTCGCGCAGGTCGTGGCCGATGCGCTGGACTGCGCGGTGGAGCAGGCGGCGCCGCTCTCGGAGGTCGTCTTCGAGAAGACCCGCGGGAACCCGTTCTTCGTGAACCAGTTCCTGCGGGCGCTCCGCCAGGAGGAGCTCCTGCGCTTCGACGCGCGCTCCCGTTCCTGGACATGGGATCTCGCGCCGATCCAGGCGATGAAGATCACCGACAACGTGGTGGCGCTCATGGCGGGCAAGCTCCAGGAGCTCGCGCCGGACACGCAGCGCGCCCTGATGCTCGCGGCGTGCCTGGGCCACGAGTTCGAGCTGGAGGTGCTCTCGGTCCTCTGCGATCGATCGCGCCGGGACACGGCCGCCGACCTCTGGGAGGCCCTGCGGGACGGGCTCATCCATCCCACGGGCAGCGAGTACCGCTTCGTCCACGGCCCGGCGCGCAGCGACGCGGCGGGCGACGTGCCTTCGACCCGCTTCAACGTCTCCTACCGGTTCTTGCACGATCGCGTCCAGCAGGCCGCGTACTCGCTGCTCGACGACGAGCGCCGGAAGGCCGCGCACCTACGGATCGGCAGGCTGCTCCTGGCCAAGGCCGGCAGCAGCCCGCGCGACGACGCGCTGTTCACCGTCGCCAACCAGGTGAACCTCGCCGCCGACCTGATCTTTGAGCCGGGCGAGCGCGTCGAGTTCGCCAGGCTGAACCTGGCCGCGGGGAGGCGGGCGAAGGCGGCGAACGCCCACCAGGCGGCCGCCGACTACCTCACGGCCGGGACATCGCTGCTCGGCGAGGCGTCCTGGGAGCGCGACGGCGCCCTGATGTTCGCGCTCTGCGTGACACGCGCCGAGTGCGAGTACATGTGCGGTCATTTCGATCGCGCCGAGTCGCTCTTCGATCTCCTGCTGTCCCGCGCGAGCTCCACGCTGGAGCGAGCGCAGGTCCATAACCTGCGGATCATCCTCTATCTCACCCTGTTCAAGGTCGCGGACTGCATGAGCGTCGGGCGCGCTGGCCTCGCGCTGTTCGGGATCGAGCTGCCTCGCTCCGAGGAGCAGTACCAGGCGGCGCTCGATGCGGAGCTCGCGGAGGTGCCCGTCCACCTGGGGAGCCGGCGGATCGAGGAGCTGGTCGACGCGCCGGAGCTCGAAGACCAGGAGACGCTGACCGTCCTGGAGCTGCTGACGAACCTCTCCTCGCCGGCCTACCTCACCGACGCGAGGCTCGCGGCGCTCGTCACGGCGAAGCAGGTCAACCTCTCGCTCAGGCACGGTCACTCGGAGGTGTCGGCGTTCGGCTTCGTGCTGTATGGCCTCTACATGGCCGTGCTGCGCGATCGGTACGACGAGGCGCAGCGGTTCGGGCGGCTCGGGCTCGCCCTCGACCGGCGGTTCAATAACGTCGAGCTGGCCTGCAAGATCCACTTCACGTTCGGCGTCTACGCCCATTTCTTCTCCCCGCTGAGCGAGACGATCGAGCTCCTCCGGCGCGCGCTCGAGGCAGGGATGGTGTCCGCGGACTTCCCCTATCTCTCCTACACGTGCAACGCGATCGTCATCGCGCGGCTCGGGCTCGGCGAGGAGCTCGCGTCGGTCAGGAAGGAGCTCGATCGCTTCCTGGGGCTCATGGCGCGGACCAAGAACGCGCTGTCCACGACCTTTCTCACGATCGCGCGGCAGATGGTCGCCTGCCTCGAGGGGCGCACCGAGGGCAGGGCCGCGCTGGGCGACGACGACTTCATGGAAGCGGAGCTCGTGGCGACGTTCAGCGCGCCGAGCGCCATGTTCGCGGCCTGCTGGTATCACGTGGTCAAGCTGCAGCTCCTGTTCCTGGACGAGGAGCACGCCGCCGCGCTCTCGGCGGCGCTGGAGGCCGAGCGGACCCTCGGGAGCAGCATGGGGTATTTCTCCACGACGGAGCTGTCGTTCTACGTCTGCCTGACGCTGACCGCCCTGGGCGAGGACGCCTTGGGGGGGCCGGCGCGGAGCGCGGCGATGCTCGAGGAGCATCACGCGAAGCTCGCGCGCTGGGCCGAGAGCTGCCCGGAGAACTACCGGCACAAGCACCTCCTGGTCGGCGCCGAGCGCTCGCGCCTCTCCGGCGATGAGCTGACATCGATGGCGCGTTACGAGGAGGCGATCGAGGCCGCGCAGCAGAGCGGGTTCACCCGGGACGAGGCGCTCGCGAGCGAGCTTTACGCGAAGTTCCACCTCGCGAAGGGCAGGAACAGGACGGCGCGGTTCTACCTGGCGAGCGCGTGCTACGGGTACGTCCGCTGGGGGGCCACGGCCAAGGCGCAGTCCCTCGTGGACAGGTATCCAGAGCTTGCCCTCCAGCCCGCGGTGGGCTCGGGCCGCGCGGACGGGACGGTATCCTTCACGATGTCGAGCACGAGCTCCTCGAGCGCCAACACAGCGCGCAAAGGGGTGCTCGACGTGACGGCGATGATCCGCGCGGCGCAGGTGATCGCCGGCGAGGTCGAGATCGACAACGTGCTGGAGCAGCTGATGCGGATCGCCGTGGAGAACGCGGGGGCGCGCAAGGGCGCGCTCGTCCTCGATCGCGGCGAGCGGCTCGTGGTCGAGGCGCTCGCGACCGTCGATCCCGACGTGCTCCGCACGGGGATGACGATGCCCGTCGAGGACAGCGCCGACATCGCCGCCTCGGTCGTGCAGTACGTCGCCCGGACCCGAGAGACGGTGATCCTGGTCGACGCGACCGAGGACGGGCGCTTCGCGGCCGATCCGTACATCGTCGCGAGCCGCCCGCGGTCGGTCCTCTGCATGTCGATGATCCACCGAGGCCGGCTCACGGGCGTTCTTTACCTGGAGAACGACGTCATCAGCAATGCGTTCACCGTGGCGCGGATCGAGCTGCTCGGGCTGCTCCTGTCGCAGGCGACCATCGCTGTCGAGAACGCGCTCCTCTACGCGCACTTGCAGCACCGCACCGAGGAGCTGCGGGTGGCCGGCGAGCGGCTGGAGATCGAGCTCGCCGAGCGCGCGCGCTCCGAGCAGACCCGGGCGTCGCTCCAGGAGGAGATCATCCGGGTCCAGAATGACAGGCTGGCCGAGCTGTCCACGCCGCTCATCCCCATCACCGATCGCATCATGGTCATGCCGCTCATCGGGACGATGGACGCGGCGCGCGCGGAGCAGGTGCTGCACACGGCGCTGCAGGGGGTCGGCGCGAACGACACGCAGGTCGTGATCCTCGACATCACCGGCGTCAAATCGATCGACACCAGCGTCGCTGCCTCGCTCATCAGCACGGCGAGCGCCCTCCGGCTGCTCGGGGCGCAGGCGGTGATCACCGGCGTTCGCGGCGACGTCGCGCAGACGCTGGTCGCGCTTGACGTCGATTTTGGGGCCATCGTGACGAAGGGGACCCTGCAAAGCGGGATCGCTTACGCGCTGGAGCAGAGCAGAAGGACTCGCCGCCTGTCCTGAGCGCCGCCCTGGGCGCGCCGCCGATACCGGGGGTCCTCATCGTGGCGCGGACAGGCGGTCGTGCTTTCTCTCTTGTTGCGGCGCGACTCGAACTTATAGTTGAAGAATGGGTCTGAGTGAGCATGCTCGGCGCGATGCCGAGTTGTACGCGATCCGCCGCCGACAGCCGTACGGGATCGACATCGACGGACTTCGGTTGTGCGTCGCAGAGGACGTCTTCCCTCCCGATCTCGGCTACTCGCCGCGCCGGCTCGCGGCCGTCCTCCGGCGGTACACGCCCCGTCGCGCGCTCGACATGGGGTGTGGCTCGGGGTACCTCGCCCTGGTGTTGAGCAAGAACGGAGCCAGGGAGGTCTGGGCGGTGGACAACCATCCACCCGCGATCGCATGCACGACAGAGAACGCGGCGAGGAACCCTCCGCTGCGGGTTCGCGCTGTGGAGAGCGACCTGTTCGCGGCGATCTCGCCTGGCACGACGTTCGACCTCATCGTGTTCAATCAGCCATTTTACCCGAGCACGACCCGGCGAGGCGTCTTCGGTATGAAGCGCGACGGTGGACGGCCCATCATTGAGAGGTTTTTTACCCAGGCGAGAGGCTTCATCACGCCCGAGACCGTCATGCTCATGCCCTTCTCGCAGGTGGCCGGAGAAGAGAACGACCCGGGCGTGGTCGCCGCGCAGCTCGGGTATACGTCCCGGATAGTGCACCGTGAGAGCGACGGCCCTCACGCGCATGTCATCCACGAGATTCGAGCGCCTGGCTCGCGTCCTGATGCCGACAGGAGAGGCCATGTCCTGGTTTGACGTCAGCTGTTACTCTCCCTGCGGGGCGCCGGAGGGAATGCCCGCTCGCCGCCGGAGGCCGCACCGGCTGACGCATCAGGCCTGGGCCCTCGCGTCGAGCCGGTTCGTCCGGAACGACATCCCCCCGATCCTCGACGCGCTCGAGGGGTGCAGGAGGATCCTGGACGTCGGCGGGGGCACCGGGGCGGTCGTGCGGCGCATCGCGGAGCGATTCGGCGGCTGCATCACCGTCGAGCCCGACGCGGCCAACGTCTCTGCGATGGACGAGGAGCGGCGGGAGGACGGCAGGATACGCGTGCTGCACGGCAGAGCGGAGAGCCTGCCGATCGAGGAAGACACGTTTGACGGCGTCGTGTCGACGTGGGTGCTCCACTACGTGGATGACATCGTGGGGGCCGTCCAGGAGATGATCCGGGTGTGCGACAAGCGCGACCCCGGATCGAGGATCGTGATCGTGCAGGGGGCCCCTGATAACGAGATGGTCGACCTGCTGAACAGAAACTGCTGCGCCGTGGCGGGCGACGAGGCAGAGCACCAGGGACATCTGCTCGCGACGGCCGCGGATGTGCTATGGCGCCACGGCTTCAGGAACATGGATATGGCGAGGGTGAACGTCGAGCTGCGTTTCGATGAGGCCGACCTCGAGGAGAGGATAGCGAGGGCCGCGGAGGTCCTGCAGCGGTTCTGGTACGATCGGCATCCGGCGGCGGAGCTCATGAAAAAGAGGCTCTCCGCTGACCTGAGAGCTCGTTTCACGAGGAATCCGACATCCATCGGAGACGACGGGGTCATGATGATCGCGCGTCGATGAGGTGTCGCGCCGGACGGGCGAGCGCCCGTCCGGCGCGACACCTCATCGGCGCGCGACGTGAGATCGGAGGTAGACGATGAGTACTTCAGCATCCGGTAGCCGGCTCGCTGGCGCGAACTCGGCTCGCATGATCGATTACTGGCTCGGCGGCAGGCACTACTTGCCGGTCGACGTCGACGCGGCGAAGGAGTTCGAGGCTGCGTACGGGGACTTCCGAGGCATGTTTCGCGTCCTCCGCCAGTTCATCGGGCGCGCTGCGAGGTCGATCCGCGCGCAGGGGATCGATCAGCTCATCGTCTTCGGGGCGGGGCTGCCGACCTCGGGGAACGTCCACGAGGTAGTGCCTGACGCGCGGGTGCTCTACACCGACATGGATCCCACCAACATCTCGATGGGGCGGGAGATCCTGGCCGACCTGCCGAACGCCGATTACGTCTACTGCGATGCGTCGGACCTGACCACCCTGGATCATGCGTCGGTCGAGCGCGTGCTCGGTCCGATCCGGCGGCTCGGCATCGTCTTCGTGGGCGTCGCCGCCTTCATCTCCGATGACAAGCTGAGGGCGGCGTTCGCGTCGCTGTACGATTGGGCGCCGCCCGGCAGCACCATGGCGCTCGATTTCGACAGCGAGATGGGCCGCCAGTACCCGAAGATCGTCGAGATGCTCGAGGCTCCAGGGCTCAAGTTTCACATGCGCTCCCCGGAGGCCATCCGCTCGCTCCTCGGTCCGTGGCGATTGACGGACGATGGGATCACCCCCGTCTCCGCCTGGCGCAATCAGGGCGAGGATGCGGACTATCCGGCGTTCATGTATGGCTGCATGGTCCACTGTCCGGACGCCGAAGAGGGCCGCCGGGGTTCGTGATGGAGCCTGTCCGGCGTTGCTGCTCCAGCAGCAAGCGCTGCGTGCGGGGTGCTCCTGGAGCAGCAACGACAGAGGCCCGGGCGCGCAGCCGCCTTCAGGTGGCGGCCGGCGATCGCGCGGAGATCCATCGCTCACGGCTGCGGCGCGAGACGTGCTTGCGGGCCTCCGGCCCGGCGAGCCACGGGCGAGGAGCCCGTGTTTTCATGAACGTCTTCTGGTTTCTCCCGACGCACGGTGATGGCCGCTATCTCGGCACCGCCGAGGGGGCGCGCCCCGTCTCGCTCTCTTACCTTCGCCAGATCGCGCAGGCCGCCGACGACCTCGGCTATCACGGCGTGCTGCTCCCCACGGGGAGGTCCTGCGAGGATGCCTGGGCGATCGCGTCGGCGATGATCCCGCTCACGCAGCGGCTCCGGTTCCTTGTCGCGCTGCGGCCGGGGATCGTCTCTCCCACGTGGGCTGCCCGCATGGCGTCCACGGTCGACCGCCTGTCGGGCGGCCGCCTGCTGCTCAACGTGGTGACCGGCGGCGATCCCGCGGAGGCCGAGGGCGATGGCGTCTTTCTCGGCCACGACGAGCGCTATGCGGTGACCGACGAGTTCCTCACCATCTGGCGCCGCGTCATGGCCGGCGAGACGGTCGACTTCGAGGGCAAGCACCTGCGCGTCAAGGGGGCGAAGATCCTCTATCCCCCGATCCAGGCGCCGCACCCGCCGCTCTACATCGGCGGGTCGTCGCCCGCGGGGCACGCCCTGGCAGCGCGCCACCACGACGTCTACCTGACCTGGGGCGAGCCGCCGGCCGCCGTGGCCGAGAAGATCGCGGACGTCCGCCGCCGCGCGGCCGCCGAGGGGCGCGAGGTGCGCTTCGGGATCCGCCTGCACGTCATCGTCCGCGAGACCGCCGAGGCCGCGTGGGCCGCCGCGAACGACCTCATCCGGCACCTCGACGACCGCGCCATCGCCGCGGCGCAGCAGGCGTTCTCGCGCTTCGACTCCGAGGGCCAGCGGCGCATGGCGGCGCTGCACAGCGGGCGGCGCGAGGCGCTCGAGATCAGCCCGAACCTCTGGGCCGGCGTCGGGCTCGTGCGCGGCGGCGCCGGCACGGCGCTCGTGGGCGATCCGGAGACGGTCGCGCGTCGCATGCGAGAGTATGCCGCTCTCGGGATCGACACGTTTATCCTGTCGGGGTATCCGCACCTCGAGGAGGCCTATCGCGTCGCCGAGCTGCTCTTTCCGCGGCTCTCCATCGAGCGGAAGGGGGCCGATGTCCGGCCCAACCTCACGGGGCCGTTCGGCGAGGTGATCGCCAACGACATCCTCCCCCAGCGGTCGCAGAGCTGAGCCGGTCGCAGCGCCGGGCCGCGCGCGGCGCCGAGCTGCGCAGGGCGCCCGCCCCGGCGGCGCGCCCCGCGCGGTCAGGAGTCGAAGGTCAGGAGCTCTCTCACCGCCGCGCGCGCCTCGCCGGCCTTCGACAGTGTGGCTGGAGGCTCCGACGTCGGGGGCGTCGCGAGCTCGCCGGATTGGAGCAGGCGCGCGCGCACGAGGTCGCGGCTGACGCCGAGCCGGTTCGCCGTGTGTCCCAGGTTGCGCTCGCAGCGGCGGTACGCGACGCGGACAACGACCTCCTCGACGCGTTCGTACACGTTGGGATGGTCGCCCTCGAAGAGGGCGGCGATGGTGCTCTCGAGCGTGGCCATCAGCGCGTCGAGGCGGCTCGATGCGCCGGGGAGCGCGAGCGCCGGCGCCTTCGGGGGCAGGCTCGTGAGCCGCAGATCGTTCCCTGTCACGCGGCCTGCGCGGCAGACGAGGAGCGCCTTCTGGATGACGTGCTCGAGCTCGCGGATGTTGCCCGGCCACGGGTGCGCGAGCAGGCGCTCCGCCGCGGACGACGAGAGCACGCACGGCGCGGGGCCGAGGCGGCGCCCGTACATGCCAAGGAAATACCGCGCGAGCGGGAGGACGTCGCCTGGCCGCTCGCGCAGGGCCGGGGCCGCGATCGCCGCGCCGTTCAACCTGGAGAGCAGGTCTTCACGGAACCCGCCGACGGCGACCATGTCCTCGAGTGGGACGCTGGTGGCGGCGATGACGCGCACGTCGGCCGGCACCGGCTGCCGCGCGCCGAGGCGGAGCACCTCGCGCTCCTGCATGACGCGCAGCAGCTTGGCCTGCGCGCCCAGCGGGAGATCTCCGATCTCGTCGAGGTAGAGCGTGCCGCCCTCGGCGGCCTCGATCAGGCTGCGCCTTGGCGCGGGGCCTCTCGCGCCGGTCCCTGGCTCGTGTCCGAAGAGCTCGCCCTCCGCGAGCGCGGGCGACAGCGCCGCGCAGCTCACGGCGATGAAGGGCCGGCTGCGGCGCGCGCCGAGGTCGTGCACGTAGCGCGCGAGGATCTCCTTTCCCGTCCCGGTCTCGCCGGCGAGGAGCACGGCCGCGTCGCCGGTGGCGGCCTGCTTCACGCGCTGGAGCAGCTGCTGCGATCTGCGGTCCTCGAAGACGAGCGCCCTGGCGCGCTCGGTCGGGGCCGTGGTCGATTCCGGGGTGGGGAGCGTGAGCAAGCGCATGGGTCTACCTCGAAGGATCGGGAGTTGTCGGCGCGTGTCCTGGGGTCGAGTCGGATCGATTCCGATCGCGTGCGATTGAGCTCGTTCGAGCCCGAACGCGCGCGATCGAGCGCGATCGAGCGGAAGGGCGCCGTGCGCCGCCTTGCTCCCCGGCCGGATCTCAGGCGGCCACCTCGCGCGCCGGGAGCGCGAGGCCTTCGCGGAGCACGCTGTCGATGAAGGGCCTCACGATCTCCTCCAGCTTGCTCCCGAGCTCGTCGTCGATGTCGAGCAGCCCGTCCTCGCCGAGCCGCAGCGCCTTGTCGAGGAGGAACAGCCCTGCGAGCACGTGCCGGGCGCCGAGCGACTGGAGGACCGGGCGGAGCCCGTAGTCGATGGCGAGCACGTGCGCGAGGGTCCCGCCCGTCGCGAGCGGCAGCACGGCCTTCCCCGCGAGCCCGAACTGCGGCAAGAGGTCGAGGAACGCCTTGAGCACGCCCGTGTACGAGGCCTTGTAGATGGGTGTCGCGATGACGACCCCCGCCGCCTCGGCGACGATCCGCGCCGCGTCCGCCACGGCGGGGGAGTCGACGCGGCCGAAGAGGAGGTCCTCGGCGGGGAGGTCGCGGACTTGGAGGATGGTGACGCGAAACCCCTCGCGCCCGAGCCGCGCCGCGATGCGGGCAGCCAGCGCGGCGGTCTTCGAGCGCGCGGAAACGCTTCCAGTGATGATGGCAATGCCTGACATGGGGCGCGTCATAACAAAGCCCCTCGCCGTTGTCTATCATAACGGATGAATCATCCGTTACAACGGATTGTCCTCGGCGGACCGGCGCTGCCGCCCTGCATGGGAGCCTGTCTGCGCGGGAACGGAGGGCGCGGTCGCGGTGCTCCCTGGCACCTACATGCACCTGCACGGCGCGCGATCGGACCTTGGCAGCGCATCTGCTGTGGTCTCCGTTCCGGTCGTTGCTCATGCCACCTGACTCGTGGATGGTTCGACGGCGGCTGTCCTTCATCCGAACGACCGGGAGCACGAATTTTTCCGGCTCTGTTGGCTCGGCAACAACCGACAAGCATCACCCGAGCTCCCTTGGAGAGCAGGCGTCGGGGGGAGTGGCCGTGCGCGGGCGCGCGTGGGGAGGGCCGATGTCGGAGCACAAAAGAAAAAGAAGAGGACGCCGGCTGGGGGGGAGCCGGCGCCCTCTATGAACGCGCGCTCGCTCTCACGAACGCGCGCTCGCGGCTAGTTCTCGAACCGGACGTCGTCCAGGTAGTAGGGCCCCGTGTTGCTGGTCACGTTGAGGTTGAACTGAAGCTTCACGTCGCTCGGCGCTGCGTTCAGCGCGTTCAGGGTCGCCGTCGGAAGCGCGGCGAACTGGATCCTCTGGAACGACCCCGGGGCGACCAGGCTGAGCGAGGTGTTCCCGGCCCACTGGTTGTGGATGCCGGCCGACGGGATGGAGATCAGCACCTCGATGTTGCCGGCCCAGCCCGGGGCCGGCTGGATGGGGGACACGAAGAGGTCGAGCGTGATCTTGTTGCCCACCGGGGTGAGGCCCGCGGTGCTGAAGCTCGGGCTGACGATCGCGTTGAAGCTGGCCGGGGTCTGGACCTTGAGCGAGGCGATGCCCTCCACCGCGCGGCCCGTGTGGACCGACAGCTGGGCCTGCGTCGAGGTCCACGCGCCCGGCTTCTCGAACCCGAGGATCGGGTTGTTGAGGAGGAAGTCGGCCATCACGTCCTTCCGGAACGGGATGAACAGGTCGGTGAGGGCCTCCGAGATGATGAAGCGCTGCCCGCCCTCGATGGGGTCGCTCTCGAGCTGCTCGGTCGTCTGGATGAACGGGCTCGTCTTGGCGAGCGTCTTCGTCGTGCCGAGGTCGAGATCGACCGTCGGCGAGCCCGTGGCGTCGCCGATGGGCTCATGGCACCCGCTGCACGAGAGCGAGAACGCGCGCCCGACGATCTGGTCCGGCGTGAGCGTGCTGCCCATGGCGGTGAGCTTGCTCTGGATGCTCGTCCTGAGCGCCGAGGGCCCGCTGCCGAACGTCGCGAAGTAGTTGTTCTGCAGGCCGATCATCTGGCTCTCCCCGGCGTTCATGGTCGTCGGGTAGCTCGGCTCGAAGGCGAAGCGGTTGATGTCGTCCGCCGCGGCGAGCCGCTCCACCACGCCGGGGAACGACGTGCTCCGGAAGGCGACGGCGCGCGCGTCGGTCGAGGCGGGGTCGAAGAGCGGCGCGGCCGGGGTGTCCTTCACGAAGGACGGGGTCACGACCAGCGTGGCGCTGCTCCCGGAGCCGCCGTGCAGGAGCCTGAACTCCCGCAGGTTCCAGGTCGTGAAGGGCACGGGCGGATCCCCGACGACCTCGGGGGCGAAGAGGAACTCGTTGGTCCGGATCTGGCCGCCGTACGGCCCTGCGTTCTGGCCGTAGTGATCGATGTGAATGACGGGCTCGAACCCGGACAGGCCCTCGAAGTAGAAGTCGTGCAGCGCGTCCCTCCGGGTCGCCAGGCTCTTCGTCGTATCCGACAGGCCGTACCAGAAATTGGCGACCGGGCGGCACCCTTCCCGGCCGAGGCTCGGCGTCGGGTTCGGCAGCCGGGCCTCGAAGATGATGAAGTTGCGCAGCTGGAACGCGCCCGGCGTCATGCCCGAGCGCCTCGCGAAGACCACGCGGTACTCACCGCAGTTGGCGCCGTCCGGCGGGGCGAGGTCGAAGCGGTTTGACAGGGTCGTGGCGACGTACGCGTTGTCGGCCGTCTCGTCGGCGAAAGGATCCCTGTCGGCCTCGAAGCCCACGGCGCGGGCGCAGTCGATCGGCCAGCCGTTGATGGACCCGTCCGAGCCGGGGATCACCACGTCATCGCAGTTCGGGCCGAGGCCGAGCCCGTCCGCGGCTTTCCGGTTCGTGTCCATGAGCTGCCGGAACAGCTGGAGGGGCGTCATGCTGACGCCCGCCTGATCGATGAGCTGCTGGAGCGTGTCCTTCAGCGTGAAGGCGCTGAGGATGTCGGCGTTCGTGACGACGAGCGACTTTCGCCCCTCGATGGCGAACGGCAGGGAGAGCGCCTGGGCGGTGGACGCGGCTTCGCCCTCCGCGAGATCAACCGGCTCGCCGTCCCCCGGCGCGATGTCCGCGCAGGAGACCGGCAGCATCGCGAGCGAAACCAGCGCGGCGCGCCACGCCCCGGCGGGGGCAGAACCAGAATGAGAGTGCACAGAACTGCTCGAACTCGACCACCTAGAGAACATGAAACCTCCTGAGAACGACGACGACAAACAACGATGGATCCGCGCTGCAGAGCGCGCGCTCGCGGACGGCGGATGAAGGTGCGGGCCGGGCTCGACGACCGCGGGCGAGCGCGTGCGTCGGCCCGCGAAGAGACGGAGCCAGCGCGCGCCCCACAGGGACACGCCTCGCCTCGGCCGACGCCGGCAAGGCGGCGTGGCAGCACCAACCCGTCGAGCTACGGCCCCGCGACGAGGCGCTCCGGCGCTTTCATCGCCCGGAGCAGCTGCCCGTGAACGCGGGCTGGAACTTAGTACTGTTTACGAAGCGATCAAGCTCTATCAGATGTCGTGTTCGTGGCGCGCGATCCCGGTGCCAGGGGATCACGATCGGATCGCAGTTCGTGAACGAGTGGAACCTCGTGGACGAGGTGATCGCCCTTCATGTATTCGAACGTCGTGTGGAGCTCGTACGTGAAGCCGTCGTTGTGCTCGCGCTCCTCGTTGCCCCAGCCCTGGTCGTCGATGGGGAAGAACTCCGTCTCCAGGAAGATGCCTGTCCCGCGATCTCTCACGTTCATGGGGACGGTGTACGGGATCGCGAGGTTGACCCCCGGCTCGTTCCGGAACCATGGATCGAACGCCGCGGGTCCGGTGGTGCGGCCCGTGGGCCCGGAGGGGTTCCCTTCCCGTGAATGCTGCCGAGCCCGCCGGTCCTTCACGGAATCGTGAGGGGGTCGCGTCGTCCTCCCGGCACCCGGCCTCCCGGCGTCACGGGCTCACGGCGCCGCGCTCACGATCCGGCGCACCGGCTCGGTGAAGGAGCTCGACGGGTAGCGCGCGACGAACGCCGCCGCGCGCGCCCGCGCCTCGTCGGCGCGCCCGAGGCGCATCAGCGCGCGGATCGCGATGAACTCCCGCTCCTCCGCGAGCCGCCCCTTCGGGAAGTCGGTCTGGTGCCTGTCCAGCGCGGCCAGGGCGGCCTCCGGGTCCTGCGCGAGCGCCGCCCTCGACTTGTCGACGAGGTTCGACTCGCGGACCAGATCGTCGTTGTCCACCGCGACGATCGCCTCGGGCGCGGGCGCGGCGGGCCGGGTGTTTCGCGGCGCCTCCCGGCGGGCGGCGGCTGCGGCCGGCGGCGGAGCCTCGGGCGCAGGCGGCGGAGCCTCGGGCGCCGGCGCCGGCGCCGCGGCGGGGGCGCCGCCCCGCGCGCTCGAGAACAGCTGCTCCAGAGGCAGGTCCGTCAGCGACAGGGGCGCCGCGGCCGACGCGGCGGCGCTCCGGCCCTCGTCGAGGGCGACGTGGAGCCCGGCCCCGCCGGCGCCGAGGCCCACCGCGAGGAAGATCCCCTTGATCCACATCGGCACCGTCGCACCGGCGCCCGCGGTCGTCCCCAGCGGCGCCACCCGGGCCGCGGTGCGCGCGAGCTCGGCGGCGGTCATCGATCGCGGGCGCGCGGCGGCGAGGAGGAGCTCGCGGGCTCCCAGCGGGGCGCCGCCACCTTCCTGGTTCCATCGCTTCGGATCGCTCATCTGGCCCCCCTGCGTGCGCACTCGGCCTCGCTCTTCTTCAGCAGCGTGGCGAACTCTTTTCGTGCTGCGTGGAGCCGCGAGTATACGGTCCCGACGGGGACGCCGACCAGGCTCGCGATCTCGTTGCAGGGCATCTCTTCGATCTCGAACATGACAAACACGGCTCTTCGGTCGAGATCCATGGCCTCGAGGATGCCATCGAGCTGCAATCTCGCCTGACGTTGGGAGGTGATCTCTTCGGGGCCGCGCGCGGAGTCCGGCACGTCGTCCACCGCCTCGCCGAGCCGCTCCCGGCGCGTGTGCGCGCGGCGGCGGTGCGAGGCGGCGACGCGACGGCAGATCGCGAAGAGCCAGGTCGTGATGGGGCAGGCCCAGTCGAAGGACGGGAGCCGCCGCTGGACGACGATGAAGACGTCCTGGAAGGCATCTTCCAGGTCCGGACGCTGGATGCCGAACCTCTGCAGGGTGGCCCAGACGAATCCGCCGTGCTCGGCGTGCAGGGCGACGAGGCTCCGTGGCGGCTGTCTGGCGTCGCCCAGGGCCTCGGCTTGTAAGCATTGCTCCACGCTCTGGTGGATGCCGTCAGCCGGGGGATCCTTCATCAAAACGTGACCCCGACACCCCCGAACGCCGCGCCGGCGACGGCCGGCTGCTCGAAGCCCGCCGGCTGTCCGTCCTGCAGCTGGAAGCTGTACCGCGTCATCGGAACGAAGAGGTCGATCCCTGTCTCGAGCCGCAGCGGCCCGACGATGC
Source organism: Sorangium sp. So ce887 (assembly GCF_051521455.1). Classification (NCBI taxonomy): domain Bacteria; kingdom Pseudomonadati; phylum Myxococcota; order Polyangiales; family Polyangiaceae; genus Sorangium; species Sorangium sp. So ce887. The sequence goes on from NZ_CP150354.1 coordinate 3,101,980, forward strand.
GGACGCCGAGCCGGGTACCCGCCCCGAGGCTGAGCCACGCCCGCGAGCCGACGTCGGTCGGCAGGATCGTCGGGGTGATCTGCTCGTCCCCGTAGATGACGGCGTAGATGGCGCCCGCCACCACCCGGCCGCAGAGCCCGAAGACGAGCGCTCGGCTCCGGACCATCTCCAGGCACCCGCCGAGCCACCCCGCCGTGAGGCCGAAGGCGAACGTCCGCCGGGTCGCGTGCTGCTCCGGGAGCCAGAGCGCCCCCGTCTCGAGGGTCCATCGCGGCAGGATCGACCACTCGCCCGACAGGGCGACGCCGGCCCCGGGCGAGGGGACGATGCCCACGGACGCGAACCCGCGCCAGGCGACCGAGATCCCCCCGGGCGGCGGGCCCTCGGCCGGCGGCGGCGCGGCCCGGGTCTCCGCCGGCCAGGGGAACGGTGGCTCCGGGGACCGCACGGCCGCCGGAGGGCTCGGCGGACGCACGGCGGCCGGCGGGGGCGGTGGGCTCGGCGGCGTCTCGGCGGCCGGCGGCGGGGGAGCGTCGGGCGGGGGAGCGTCGGGCGGGGGGGCGAGGCCGGCCTCGGGATCGGTGGTGAGCATGATGTGCACGGCCGCGGCGGCGACGATCCCGTCGCAGCTCAGGCCGTGGTCGGAGAACTCGCGGACGGTCGGCGGGGCGCCGTCGCACAGCTGGGTCCGGATCGTGGCCGACCAGGCGCCGGGCTGCCCTTGCACCACGGCCTCGATCGAGGCGACCTTGCCCGTGGTGACGAGCTCGCGGCCGAGCCGCCGCGAGATCTCGGCGCGGAACCGGGACGCCGCAGGGCACTGCACCTCCGCGCCCGCGAGGCGCACCCACGACACGTCCGCGGCGGCGCGGTCGCACTCCTCCGCCCGCGCCCCGGCCGGCGCGAGCGCAACGCAGGCGCCGAGGACCGACACGAGCGTACGTAGTACGGCCGGCGCGCTGTTCACCGCCGCCTCCCTTCGCGCCGGCTGCTCGGGCTCGCTGCGGGGGAAGGGGCGACTTCGTGGGGGGCGGCGCGCCATGACGGAGAGAATGTTAGCTCAGTCGCCAAACGGTTCGGGGCTCGTGTGCACGCGGGTGGTTCACAACTCACAGGAATTACGGGCGCCGTTGCTGGTTTGCTTCCCCCGCGTGTACACGAGGAGCCCCGGGTGGGGAAGGCTCCCGGACGAGGCGTGGATGCCGGCAAGGCGACGAGTGCCCCGGCCCTCCGCGCGCTTACGCGCGGTGGGCGGCGAGCGCGATTCGCCTGGCGTGCGCCCGCGATCGGAAGGCCGCGGGCGTGCGCGTGGTGATGGAGTGCCGGCGGCGCCGCGGTGAGCGAGGCGGAGCCCGCTACGGATGGCGCGCCACGAGAGCACGAGCGCGCGGGGTAACGTCGTACGCTCCGCCGCCTGGAGGACGACATGGCCGCCGCGAAGCGAAGCGCAGCAGTCATCGATTCGCTATGGGCTCGAGCGGCTCTTCATCGACCAGGAGCTCGACTGGGTGAGCGACACGATCGCTCCGGAGCTGCTGCCGCCCTCGACCACCGGCGGTCAATCTCGGCGATCTGTCCACCCATCAATCGCTGTCGTCGGAGATCGAGGACATCGTGTCGAAGGGGCTCCGCGCGCTCCGCACGAGACGTAACGGCGCCGGAGCTCGGATTGGCCACGGCGCGCGCTGAGCGCGCGCGCAGCGCTGTGGACTCCCATGCTCGCTCATCGCTCGGTGTAGACATGTCTGGACATAAGCACGTCATGAACGTGCATGTCGGCTGCCAGCGTGAGTGCCGAGCACGAGAGACATCGAGCGAGGGACCCACGAGGACCGACTCTCCTTCTCCCGCTCGCGCGCTGGACAGCGCATCGGCCGCCGGGCGATACTTGCTTCATGCAGGTCGGCGATGTCGTCGGGCAGCGGTTCGAGCTCCTGGAGCTCGCTGGCTCCGGCGGCATGGGGGAGGTCTTCCGGGCGCTCGATCGGGCGACCGGCACGACGGTCGCCCTCAAGGTGGTGCTTGGCGGGAGCGCGCTCGAGGCGCGGTTCGAGCGGGAGGCAAGGCTCCTGTCGGAGCTCTCCCACCCGGGCATCGTGCGGCACGTGGCGCACGGGAGGACCGGCTCGGGCAAGTCCTATCTCGCCATGGAATGGCTCGAAGGGGAGGACCTCGCGCGGCGCCTCCTGCGCGGCCGGCTCACCATCGAAGAGACGGTGACGCTCGGGGTGAAGGCCGGCGAGGCGCTCGCCGCCGCGCACGCCCGCGATATCGTCCATCGCGATCTCAAGCCAAGCAACCTGTTCCTCGTCGACGGGCAGATAGACCAGGTGAAGATCCTCGACTTCGGGATCGCGCGGCGGCTCGACGCGACGCCGATGACCCTGACGGGGGTCGCCCTCGGGACGCCGGCCTACATGGCCCCGGAGCAGGCGCGCGTCGGGTACAGCGCGCTCACGCCGCGCGCCGACGTGTTCGCCCTCGGCTGCGTGCTCTTCGAGTGCCTCACGGGCAGCCCCGTGTTCGTCGGTGAGAACATCCCCGCCATCCTCGCGAAGATCCTGTTCGGCGAGGTCCCCGCGGTCCGCTCGCTCCGGCCCGAGGTCCCCCCCCAGCTCGACGCGGTGATCCACCTGATGCTCGCCAAGGAGCCGGAGGAGCGCCTCGGCGACGGGGCGACCGTCGCCGTGATCCTGAGCACGCTGCGGTGCGCCGGCAGCATTCCCCCGCGCGCGCCCGCGTCGGAGCGCTCCGATGCGCTCACCTCGAGCGAGCTGCGGCTGCTCTCCGTGCTGCTCCTGGGGAGGGAGCCCACGCCGGCCGAGGCCGAGACCGCGACGCTCGATCAGACGCTGCAGGTGACCGTGGAGGTGCAGCTGCGGCGGGTCGTGGAGGCGCACGGCGGGCACATGGAGGCGCTCGCCGACGGCTCCTCGGTGATCGCCATCGTCGCGAGCCGGGACGCGACCGACCAGGCGGCGCACGCGGCGCGCTGCGCGCTGGCGCTGCGGAAGCTCGCCCCGACCCGGCCCATGGCGCTCTCCACGGGCCGGGCGCACATGGCGCGGCAGCTGCCGATGGGGGAGGCGATCGACCGGGCGGCGCGGCTGCTCGGCGCCTGCGAGGCGAGGCGGGCCGCCCAGCGGCAGCCCGACTCGCGCGCGCCGCCGATCGCGATCGACGACGTGACGGCCCGGCTCCTCGGCGCGCGGTTCGAGGTGTCGGGCGAGGGGGAGCGGAGGGAGCTCCACGGCGAGCGCGATCTCGCGGGCAGCGCGCGGACGCTGCTCGGCAAGGCGAGCGCGTGCGTCGGCCGGGATCGCGAGCTGCTCACGCTGAACACGATCTTCGCCGAGTGCGTCGAGATGCCGGGCGCCCGCGCCGTCCTCGTGACGGCGCCCCCCGGCATCGGCAAGTCCCGGATCGCCCACGAGTTCACGCGCGCGCTCCGCGCCCACGGCGGGCCGGTCGAGATCTGGACCGGCTGCGGCGACGCGCTGCGCGTGGGCTCCGCGTTCGGCCTGCTCGGGCAGGCGATCCGGTGCGCGTGCGGCATCCAGGACGGCGAGGCGGCCTCTGCCCGCAAGCAGAAGGTGCTCGCGCGGGTCGCGCGGCACGTCCCCGGCCCCGACCGCGAGCGCGTGGCCGTGTTCCTCGGGGAGATCGCCGGCGTCCAGTTCACGGGCGCCGAGAGCGCGCTCCTGCGCGCGGCCCGCGAGGACGCGGAGACCATGAGCAAGCAGATGCGCCGCGCGTGGGAGGACTTCCTCGCCGCCGAGACGTCGGCCCACCCCGTCCTGCTCGTGCTCGAGGACCTGCACTGGGGCGACCTGCCGACCGTGCGCTTCGTCGACGCGGTGCTCGGCGCGCTCGGCGAGCAGCCGTTCATGGTGCTCGGGCTGGCGCGCCCCGAGGTCCACGAGCTGTTCCCGTCGCTCTGGGGCGGGCGCGCATTGAGTGTAATTCATCTCACAAAATTGCCGCGCAAGGCGTGCGAGCGCCTGGTCCGCCATGCGCTCGGCGAGGACCTGGATGCGGCGACGGTGGCGCGGCTCGTGGCGCACGCGGATGGCCACGCGTTCTATCTGGAGGAGCTGATCCGCGCCGTGGCGGAGGGCAAGGGCGACGTGCTGCCGGAGACGGTGCTGGCGATGGTCCAGGCGCGGCTCGCGGCGCTCGACGGCGAGGCGCGGAAGGTGCTGCGCGCGGCGAGCGTGTTCGGCGACGTCTTCTGGCGGGGCGGCGTCGCGGCGCTCCTCGGGAGCGCGGAGGCGTGGCCCGCTGCGCGCGACGTGCTCTCGGAGCTCTGCGACGGGGAGGTGATCGTCCGCCGCAAGGAGAGCCGGTATCCCGGGGACGAGGAGTTCATGTTCCGGCATGCGCTCCTGCGGGAGGGGGCGTACGAGATGCTCACGGACACGGATCGCGTCCTCGGGCACCGGCTCGCCGCGGCGTTCCTGGAGCAGAACGGCGCGAGCGATCCGACGATGCTCGCCGAGCACTACGAGCGGGGGCTCGAGCTCCTGCGCGCCGGGAGCTTCTACCTGCGCGCCGCCGAGCAGGCGCTGCGGGGGAGCGATGCGGACGCGGCGATCGCGCGCGCCCGGCGTGGGCTCGAGTGTGGCGTGCCGGACGCGGTGCAGCTGAGCCTCCTCGGCGTGCTCTCGGAGGTCCACGCGTGGCGCAGCGAGTGGGACTACGCGCTGCTCTACCTCGAGCAGGCGCAGCGCTTCTTGACGCCCGGGAGCATGCCGTGGGTGAGGACGGTGCCGGCGAAGATCACCGCGGACATCCACCTCGGACGGCTGGACGAGCTCACGACGACGGTGCGCGCCCTGCAGGCGGTCGAGCTGGCGCCGGAGGCGACCGGCGTGGCGGTGTTCGCGCTGGCGGTCGGGAGCTACTATGCGGTCCAGCTGGGCGAGTTCAGGCTCGCCGAGGCGCTGACCCGGCGGGTGCGCGAGGTGGCGGAGCCGGTCGCGGAGCGGGAGCCCGCCGCGCGCGGGTGGCTGCAGATCGCGCAGGCGTTCCACGAGGCGTGGCGGGACGGGGATCTGTGGAGGGGGCTGTGCCTGGCCGAGGCGGCGCGCGCGAGCTTCGTGCAGGCGGGCCACTGGCGCGGCTCGATCGTGTCGCAGGTGGCGATCGGGATGAGCGCCCGGCTGCTCGGCGATCTCCGCCGGGCGGAGCGCGAGCTGTTCGAGACGATGTCCGCGGGGGAGGAGCTCGGTCCGGTCTCGTGGCTCCGGACGTTCCTGCGCATCGAGATGCTGATCGACGGCGGCGCGCTCGGCGGCGCGCGCGCCGAGACGACCGCGATGCTGGGGATGGGGCTGGAGCGGCGCAACCCGCTGCAGCAGGGGTTCGCGCGCTGGGCGCTCGCGAGCCTGCTCCGCAGCGAGGGGGATCTGGAGGCGGCGGAGCGCGAGGCGCTGATCGCGATCGATCTCCTCGCGTTTCTGCCGCTGGAGCAGGTGGGCGCGAGGGCGCTCCTGTCCTCGATCCAGCTGGCCGCGGGCCGCGTCGCGGACGCGCTTGCCACGGCGAAGGAGGTCGTGGCGGCGCACGAGCGCTGGGGCGCGTCCGGGTACAAGAGCACGTTCGCTCACCTCGTCCATGCGGAGGCGCTCCACGCCGCGGGCGACCGCGAGGGCGCGTCCGCGGTCATCGCCGGCGCGCGCGAGCGGCTGCTCGCGCGGGCGGAGAAGCTGCCGGCGGCGCACCGCCGGAGCTTCCTCGGCGAGATCCCCGAGAACGCGCGCGTGCTCGAGCTCTCCCGGCAGTGGCTGCGCGCCGCGAGCTGACGCGGCACGGCGCCCGGCCCCGCTGCTGGGGTCGGCGCGTGGTAAAACGGCGCGTGCCTTCTTCTATCTCGGTTATCCCGGTGCGCGCCTCGCGGCGCGGTCCCGTCGCGGCGCGAGCTCGGCTGTGGCTCTGCGGGGCGCTGGCCGGCGCGTGCTGCGCCGGGGCGATGGGCTGCGCGGAGAGCGCGCCCGCTGCGCCGGCGCGAGGGGCCCGGGCCGCCTCGACGGCGCCCGCGGCGCAGGTCGCCTCGGCGGCGCCGGCAGCGAGCTCCGCGCCCGCCGGCACGCCGCCGGCGTCTCCGCCGGTGGAGAATGAGCGACCTGGCGAGGCGTCCCCGCGCGAGCGCTGGGTCGGCACGCTGACGCTCACGAAGGGCGAACAGCCGCTCATCGCCGGGAGGATGATGTCGCGGGAGGACGCCGAGCGCTGGCTCGGCCCCGGCTGGCGAGCGCTGGAGGGGCAGCGCGTTCGCGTGACGGCGGTGCTGCGCGACCACGTCTGCGAGCCGCACGCGCAGTGCATGATGGGAGGGCGCATCCCGCTGCTCGAGCAGGTCGCGTCGATCGAGCTGTGCAGCGGCGGTGACGCCGCCGGGCGACCGGAGGTCATCGACTGCACGCCGTCGCCTGCTCAGCTCGCGCGCTGCGAGGCCGAGTGCCGCGGCCTCAGCGACGACTGCGATCAGCGCGCCGGCGACCGCGGTGCGCTGCGCCGCTGCGGGTGCGCCAAGATCACGTGCGAGCAGCGCTGCCGCGAGACCGGTGAGCCTCTCTTCGCGTGCAGGTGACGCGCTCGCGCCGCTCGACGCCCGCGCCCGAAGGGCGGGGGACAAAACGGCGAGGGCCGCCCGGCTTGTGCCAGGCGGCCCTCGCGGGCGCGCTTCCGCTGCGCTGGATCAGGCGCCTTCGCGCGCGAGGAGCGGCGACGCAGAGGGCACGGGGGAGGCCGGCGGCGTCGACTCCACGGCGTGGGCGCCGCCCTCGCCGAGCGAGTAGGCCTCCTCGCCGTGGAGGGCGCCGTCGAGGCCCTCGTCTTCCGTCTCGTCGTTGACCCGGAAGCCCATCACCGCGTTGATGCCCTTCACGAGCACGAAGGTGACCACCGCCGCGTACGCTGCCGCGACCCCGACCGCGATCGCCTGCTCGACGAGCAGCGCCGAGTTGCCCTTGATGAGGCCGTCCTGGCCGGCCGAATTCCACACCTTGGAGGCGAACACGCCGGTGAGCAGCGCGCCGAGCAGACCGCCCACGCCGTGGATGCCGAAGGCGTCCAGGCTGTCGTCATAGCCCAGCTTGCCCTTCATCATCACCGCGCCGTAGCACACAGCGCCTGCCGCGAGCCCGATCGCGACGGACGCCATCGGTCCGACGAAGCCCGCGGCCGGCGTGATGGCGACGAGCCCCGCCACGAGCCCCGACGCCACGCCGAGGAGCGACGGCTTGCCGAAGCGCACGCCCTCGATGAGCGCCCAGGCGAGCGCGCCGATGGCCGCCGCGATGTGCGTGTTCACGAACGCCACCACCGCGAGCCCGTTCGCGGCGAGCGCGGAGCCGCCGTTGAAGCCGAACCAGCCGAACCACAGCATGCCGGCGCCGAGCAGCGTCATGGTGAGGTTGTGCGGCACGATCTTGCGCGCCGGGTACCCCTTGCGCTTGCCGATCATGATCGCCATCACGAGCGCGCTCACGCCCGAGGCGAGGTGCACCACGGTGCCGCCCGCGAAGTCGAGCGCGCCGCGCGACAGGAGCCACCCGCCCGGGTTCCACACCCAGTGACAGATGGGGCTGTAAACCACGAGCGACCACAGCAGCGTGAACACCACGTACGACGAGAACTTGATGCGTTCGGCATAGGCGCCCGAGATCAGCGCCGGCGTGATGATGGCGAACATCAGCTGGAACACCATGAACAGGAGATGAGGCACCGTCATCCCCGCGCGCGGATCGGTGCCTACGCCGTTCAGGAACGCGTAATCGAGGCCGCCAATCAACCCGCCCTTGGATTCGGCGAACGCCATCGAGTACCCGATGGTCACCCACGCCAGGGTCACGATACCCATGGCGAAGAAGCTGTGCATGTATGTGCTGAGCGTGTTCTTGGTTCGGACCATGCCCCCGTAAAACAGGGCCAGCGCTGGCGTCATCAGCAGTACCATTGCCGACGAGACCAGGAGCCAGGTGGTGTCCGAGGCGTTGATTTCGTTCACTGGTGGCCTCCTCGACGGCGAAGGTAAGAGAGGCCAGTTTTCCGGAATGTTTCGGCGGCATGTACTTCACGAGCTCGTGAAATGTGCCACCGCGACGCAGCGAGTCAGTCTGCGTGGGCTCCCCAACCGCCGGCGCGCGGGGCGGATTGGGACTTACAGCGGGTCAATGGATTTGCAGCGATGCCGCACGTCGGCGAGGGCCGCGGGCTTCAGTTATGGGCAGCTCGGCTCGGCGCTCAGCCACGCCCGCTCGCGTGGATGCTCTCCCGCACCCGCTCGAGCGCAGCCCGCACCTCGGGATCCCGATCCATCGCCGCCGGCGCCGCCGGCAACCGCAGCGACCAGTTCTCCGGCCCCACGGTCCCCGGCGTGTTGACCCGCTCGCGTGTCGCGAGCACGTCCTGCACGAGCAGCAGCACGAGCTCGCTCTTCGACCCGTGGATGAGGTCGAGCAGCGCGCGGTGCGTCTCCTTCGTGAACTCCCGCCCTAGCTCCTGCCGCCGCGGCGAGAGCTGCGGCAGATCGAGCACCCCCGCGCGCTCCCGGTCGTCCCGCGACTCCCACCACGCCACCACCGAGTCGGTGTCGTGCGTCCCGAAGCACGCGACCGAGAGCGCCGGATACTCCGCCGGATTGCGGAACAACACGTCGTCCTTCTCCCAGATCAGCACCTTGTAGCCCGGCACGCCGAGCTCGGTCAGCGACGCCCGGACCCACGGCGGCACCGCGCCGAGATCCTCCGCCACGAGCTGCGCCCCGGTCTCCGCCGCCCCCTCGATCATCGCCCGCACCACGCGCTCGCCGTGCTCGCGCTGCTCCGGCTCCTCCGCCGGATCGAACGTCGCCCTGGGACGCTCGCCCCCCTGGCCCTGGCTCCCGCGCTCCGGGAAGATGTACGTCCGGTAGAAGCCGACCAGGTGATCGATCCGGAACCGGTCGCAGAGCAGCCCGGTGTAGCGGCAGCGCCGCCTCAGCCACGCGAAGTCGGTCTCGCGCATCCGGGCCCAGAAATACGGCGGAAGCCCCCAGTTCTGGCCCTCCGTGTTGAACTGGTCGGGCGGGGCGCCGACCGACCTGTCGTGCCGGAACTCGCCCTGATGCGCCCACACGTCGGCGCTGTCGCGCGCCACCATGAACGGGAGATCGCCCATGATCTCCACCCCCTTGTCCCGGAGATCCGCGCGCGCCGCCTCCCACTGCGCGTGCGCGAGCCACTGGACGTACTCGTAATAGAGGATGTCCCGCGCGCGCTCCTGCCGCAGCTTCTCGAGCGCCTCCGGCCTCCGCTCGCGGATCTCCTCGGGCCAGTCCCACCACGCGATGCCGTTGAAGCCGTCCTTGAACGCGCGGAACTGCGCGTAGTCGGGCAGCCAGTCCGACTGCCGCTTCACGAACGCGGCCAGCTCGGCCGCGCGCGGCGTCCGCTTCGCGTGGTGCTCCCGCTCGAACCTGTCGAAGGCGAAGCGCAGCGCCCGCCCCTTCACGCGGCGCACGAGATCATAGTCGACGCGCGCGCTCGTCCTCGCGCGATCGAGCGCCGCCATGTCGTCGCCGAGCGCCTCGCCGTGGAGCTCCGCCGGGAGCTCGGGCACGGCCGAGAGCGAGATGAACATCGGATCGATGCCGAACGCGGAGAGCGCCATGTACGGCGACGTCTCGCCGCCCGCCACCTCGCCGAGCGGCAAGAGCTGCACGAGGCGAAGCCCCGCGGCGCGCATCCACGCGGCGAACTCGGGGAGATCACCGATCTCGCCGATGCCCCACGAGCGATCGCTGCGCAGCGAGAAGAGCGGCACCGTCACGCCGGAGATGCGGCGGCGCGCGCCGGAGGGAGGTGGCGAGCTCGGGGACGAGCCCTGGGACTGATGTTCGGCAGAGGGGGAAGACATGGGCGTTTTTCGCTTGGCTCCAGGCGTTCGGGGCGGAGTCTATCCCGGGTCGCGCGCTTGGCGATGGTCCTTCTGCTCCGTCGAGCCGCCCCGGCGCCGCCGCGTCGTTGTTGCCTTCCCGCGCGCCGCTCCGCGCCGGGCCGGGCAGCGCGGAAGGCGGCGCCCGACCGGCGAGCGGGCGCCTCCTGAGCGCTGCAGGGATCCGGGCCCCGGGAGCGAAAAATCGAGCCGCGGGCGCTTGTGTCTCGACAGCGGCGCCGATTTCGCGAATAGGGCGGCTCCACAGGTTTTTCCGATGACCAGACGCATATGGCCCGGCACGCCGACCCCCCTCGGCGCCGTCTATGACGGCGAGGGGGTCAATTTCACGCTGTTTTCTCAGTCCGCCACGAAGGTCGAGCTCTGCCTCTTCGAGGCCGTCGACGATGTCGTGGAGCGCGAGCGCATCGAGCTCCCCGAGCGAACGGCCCATGTTTTCCACGGGTACGTGCCGGGGCTCAAGCCCGGCCAGCTCTACGGCTACCGGGTGCACGGGCCCTACGACCCGCGCTCCGGGCACCGCTTCAACCCGGCGAAGCTCCTCGTCGATCCGTACGCGTACGCGCTCTCCAACGAGCCGAACTGGAAGGCGCCGCTCTACGCCTACGACCGCGGGGGGCCGCCCGAGCGCGGCGAGGGCGGCGCCGGCCGGCCCAAGGAGGCGGGCCGCGACGGCGCGGCGGCCGAGAAGGGCGAGGGCGCGCGCGCGGGAAAGACGGCGAGCGATCGCCGCGGCGCCGAGGCGCGCGGGAAGGAGTGCGCCTCCTCGCCGCCGCCCCCGCTCACGCCGCCGCCCCCGCTCGACGACCTCGAGATCTGCCACCGCGACAGCGCCGGGGGCGCGCCGAAGTCGGTCGTCGTCGACCACCGCTTCGCGTGGGACGGGGACCGGCCGCCGGCGACGCGCTGGCAGGACACGATCATCTACGAGGTGCACGTCAAGGGGTTCACCCAGCGGCACCCCGGCGTCCCCGCGCACCTGCGCGGCAGCTACGCGGGGCTCGCCTCCGAGGCGGCGATCGCCCACTTCAAGAAGCTCGGCGTCACCGCGATCGAGCTGCTCCCCGTGCACGAGATGGCGAGCGAGCGCGAGATCTGGGAGCGCGGGCACATCAACTACTGGGGCTACAACACGCTCTCGTACTTCGCGCCCGCCGGCCGCTACTCGGCGAGCGGGCGGCTCGGCCAGCAGGTGACCGAGTTCAAGGCGATGGTGAAGGCGCTCCACGCCGCCGGCATCGAGGTGATCCTCGACGTCGTCTACAACCACACAGCGGAGGGCAACCACCTCGGCCCGACGCTCTCCCTGAAGGGGATCGACAACTGGAGCTACTACCGGCTCGTGCCGAACAACCCGCGCTATTACATGGACTTCACGGGCTGCGGGAACACGGTGAACTCGCGCCATTACCAGACGCTCCAGCTGGTGATGGACAGCCTGCGCTACTGGGTGACCGAGATGCACGTCGACGGCTTCCGCTTCGACCTCGCGTCGGCCCTGGCCCGCGGCCACCACGACTTCGACCGGCTGAGCTCGTTCTTCGACATCATCCACCAGGACCCGGTCCTGTCGCGCACGAAGCTCATCGCCGAGCCGTGGGACGTGGGCGAGGGCGGCTATCAGGTCGCCAACTTCCCCGTCCTCTGGACGGAGTGGAACGATCGTTATCGCGACTCGGTCCGCCGCTTCTGGAAGGGGGATCTGCTCGCGGCCGACCTCGGCTACCGGCTCACCGGGTCGAGCGATCTGTACGCGTCGAGCGGGCGCCGGCCGTACGCGAGCGTCAACTTCGTGACGGCGCACGACGGCTTCACGCTGAACGATCTCGTATCGTACAACGAGAAGCACAACGAGGCGAACGGCGAGGGGAACCGGGACGGCACGAACAACAACCACAGCTACAACCACGGGGTCGAGGGCCCCTCCTGCGACCCGGCGGTCGTCGAGCTGCGCGAGCGCCAGAAGCGCAACCTCCTCGCGACGCTGCTCCTCTCGCAGGGGGTGCCGATGATCAACGCCGGCGACGAGATCGGCAAGACGCAGCTCGGCAACAACAACGCCTACTGCCAGGACAACGAGATGTCGTGGCACGACTGGGATCTCGACGAGCGGCGGAAGGAGCTCTTCGAGTTCACCTGCCGCCTCATCGCCCTCAGGCGCAGCCAGCCGGTGCTGCGCCGGCGGACGTTCTTCTCGGGCGGCTACGTGCACGGCAGCGGGCTGAAGGACATCGTGTGGTTCCGCCCCGACGGCGCCGAGATGAACGCGGAGGACTGGACGCACCCGAACGCGAGGGCGATAGGCTATCTGCTCGGGGGCGACGCCCTCTGGTCGATGGGCCCGCGCGGCGAGCCGATCGTGGGCGACACGCTGCTCGTGCTCATCAACGCGAACCATTCTCCGTTCGAGTTCGTGCTGCCTGCGATCGAGTTCGGCGAGCGGTGGGAGGTGCTCATCGACACCCGCACGGCCGGGGAGCCGGCGCGCACGGTGCCGGCGCGGGCAGGGGGAGAGCGCTACCTGCTCGTCGACAGGTCCGTGGCGGTGCTGCGGCTCCTGGAGCGGAAGGAGAAGAAGAAGACCAAGCGGGTGAAGGCGCGGGCGTGACACCTCCCGTCGGCTCGCCGCCTTACGACGAACGCGCGGGGCTCCATCTCATGCGCTGACGCGTGTCTCGTCCGAACGCGCCGCCGCCGGCGCCTCGACTCCCGCTCCGGTCGGCCCGACGCTCAGGACCGAGCAGCCTGCGGACGCGGCCTGTTTCGCGAACTCCATGGCTCTGCGCCGTGCGTCTGAGTGCGCGACGAATCTCGGAGCGCTGTTCATCAATGGATCTCCTGATTCGGCCGGACGAAGGCTGTCTGTCTCGCTCCGCCCGCACGGGCGGGGCCATGGCCAACCTACGGAGGACCGCGTCGACGGCGCTGCGCTGCCCGGACGCCGCGCCGCCTTATCCGAGCACGGTCCACCGGGCTCAGCAGAGGTAGGGGGCGGCTCCGGGCGCACCTCTGCTGCCATTCCCTATGTGCCTCGGGTTCTCCCTTCGTCGACCGGTCCAGATCGACAGGAGCTCGCGGCAATTATGACAGATCCTCCCTGCACGACGCCTCGTTCGAAGTAGATTCTGCCCCGGAGGCACTCGACGAATGACGGAAGCGCCGGACGATCGGAATCAAAAGACGAGCAGCCAGCCAGACAGCGCCGCGCAGCAGGCGGCGGCGCGGCTCGTCGCGGCGGCGTGCGAGGGCGTGGCGCCGCGGCTGCCGCGCGCCACGTACCGCGTGCAGCTCAACAAGGATTTCACCTTCGAGCAGGCGCGGCGCGTGGTCGCCTACCTCGACGCGCTCGGCGTCAGCGATCTCTACTCGTCGCCCTTCTTCAAGGCGCCTCCGGAGAGCCTGCACGGCTACGACCTCGTCGATCACAACGCGCTGAACCCCGCGATCGGCGGCCGCGACGACCTCGATCGGCTCACGGGCGAGCTCGCGGCGCACGGCATGGGCTTCCTCCTCGACTTCGTGCCCAACCACATGGGGGTCGGCACCTCCGACAACGCCTGGTGGAACGACGTTCTCCAGAACGGCCCGAGCTCGCTCTACGCGCCGTTCTTCGACATCGACTGGGCGCCGCTCAAGACGGAGCTCAAGCACAAGGTGCTGCTCCCCGTGCTCGGCGACCACTACGGGCGCGTGCTCGAGCGCGGCGAGCTCAAGATCGAGTTCGACAGCGGCGCGTTCGTCCTCCGGTACTTCGATCACGTCTTCCCGGTGAACCCGCGGACGTACGGGATGATCATCGGGCCGCTCGTGCCCGGGCTCGTCGCCGCGCTCGGCGAGGAGAACGACGCACTGCTCGAGCTGCAGAGCATCATCACAGGGCTCCGCAACATGCCGCCGCGGACCGAGACGCAGCGGGCCAAGGTGATCGAGCGGCGTCGGGAGAAGGAGATCCTCAGGCGGCGGCTCGCGGCCCTCGTCTCGGACTCGCCCGACGTCGCGTCGGCGGTGGCGGAGGGGGTCGAGCGCATCAACGGCAAGGTGGGCGATCCGCGGAGCTTCGACCTGATCGAGGCGCTGCTCGAGGAGCAGGCCTACCGGCTGAGCTACTGGCGCACCGCCGCCGAGGAGATCAACTACCGCCGGTTCTTCGACATCAACGAGCTCGCGGCGATCAGGATGGAGCACCGGCCGGTCTTCACCGAGGCGCACCGGCTCGTCTTCGAGCTCTGCGAGCGCGGACAGGTCACGGGGCTGCGCATCGACCACCCCGACGGCCTCTGGGACCCGATCGGCTACTTCGAGGACCTGCAGCGGGGCTACCTGATCGAGCGCTGCCGCCGCCGCTTCCTCGCCGAGGCCGAGGCCGAGGCCGAGCCGGAGCCGCGGAGCCGTGAGGACGCGCGCCGCCGCCCGTCGGCCGCCGCCCGCTTCGCCAAGCTGGAGCCGGCGATCCGCGCGGCCATCGACGAGCGCACGGGCGCCGGGGGGGCGCACGCCCCGCGCGGCGCGTCGAGCGCGCGGCCGATGTACGTCGTCGTCGAGAAGATCCTCGCCCGCGGCGAGACGCTGCCCGAGGCGTGGCCCGTCCACGGGACGAGCGGCTACGAGTTCACCGCGGCGGTGGGCGAGCTCTTCGTCGACTCCTCGAGCGAGGCGCCGATGAACGCGATCTACGAGCGGTTCATCGGCGATCACCTGGAGTTCGAGGCGCTCGTCTACGAGAAGAAGAAGGTGATCCTGCGGACGGCGCTGGCGAGCGAGCTCAACGTGCTCACGCACGCGCTGAACCGGCTCACCGAGCGCGACCGCCGCTTCCGCGACTTCACCCTGGGCTCGCTCAACGAGGCCCTGCGCGAGGTGATCGCGTGCTTCCCGGTGTACCGCACCTACGTCAACGAGCAGACGCCGACGATCTCGGACCACGACCGGGTCGCGATCGGCCGCGCCGTCGCCCTCGCGCGCCGGCGCAACCCGACGATGGAGGGCACGATCTTCACGTTCGTGCGCTCGGTCCTGATGCTCGATCCGGATCTCTTCCGCGAGGAGGACCGGCGCCACTTCTGCGAGTTCGTGATGAAGCTCCAGCAGCTCACCGGGCCGGTGATGGCGAAGGGGCTCGAGGACACGTCGTTCTACATCTACAACCGGCTCGTGTCGCTGAACGAGGTCGGCGGCGAGCCCGAGCGCTACGGCGCGAGCGTGCTCGCGTTCCACCGCGGCAACGTGCAGCGGCAGAAGACGTGGCCCGCCTCGATGCTCGCGACCTCGACGCACGACACGAAGCGGAGCGAGGACGTGCGCGCGCGGATCAGCGTGCTGTCGGAGATCCCGTCCGCCTGGGAGGAGGCGCTCCACCGCGCGGCCGCCGCGGCGGCGCCGCTCAAGGCCGAGATCGAGGGCCGCCTCGCGCCGGACAGCAACGAGGAGTACCTCTTCTACCAGACGCTCCTCGGGAGCCTGCCGATCGATCTGCTGCTCGGCGCTCCCGGAGGCCCGCGCGCGCCCGAGGGCGACGCGCTCTCGTCCTACGCGGACCGGCTCGTGGATTACATGCGCAAGGCCACGAAGGAGGCGAAGGTCAACACGTCCTGGATCGACGCGCAGCCCGAGTACGACGCCGCCGTCGAGGCGTTCGTGCGCAAGGCGATCTCGTCCGCGGACGTGGTGGGCGCGCTCCTGCCGCTCGCGCGCGTGGTCGCGTACCACGGCATGTGGGGCTCGCTCTCGCAGACGCTCCTCAAGCTCACCTCGCCGGGCGTGCCCGACATCTATCAGGGCAACGAGGTGTGGGACTTCAGCCTGGTCGACCCCGACAACCGCCGCGCGGTCGACTACGCGTCGCGCGAGAAGGCGCTCGCGGAGATCCGCGCGCGGTGGGATGGCGGCGACCTCACGCTCGCGCGTGAGCTCTGCGCCGAGGCGCGCGACGGCCGCATCAAGCTCTTCGTCACGCACGTCGCGCTCGAGCTGCGCCGGCGGCACCCGGCGCTCTTCGGGGCCGACGGGGACTACGCCCCGCGCGCCGTGCTCGGCGACCGCGAGACGCACGTCGTCGCCTTCGCGCGCCGCGGCCAGCAGGACGGGCGCTCGCTCGTCGTGGTCGCGCCCCGGTTCAGCGCGCGGCTGCTCGGCGGCGCCTGCTCCCCGCCGACCGGGAAGGCGTGGGCGGGGACGTTCGTCGACGTGGAGCCCGGCCTCTACACGGATCTCTTCACCGGCGCCGAGATCGAGGCGTCGCCGTCCGGTTCCTTGCCGCGCGACGCGGCCGCGACGTCCGAGCCGAAGGACGGCGCGGTGCTCCCGCTCGACCGCGTGCTCTCCGATTTTCCCGTCGCCTTGCTGCTGCGGGCGACCCAGCGAGGTCAGTGACATGAAGGCGATTCGCACGGTGGGCGCATGGATCGAGGGCGACGCGGTCCGCTTCCGCGTCTGGGCGCCCGACCACGATCGGATCGAGATCGTCCTCTACGGCAAGGACGGCGAGGCGATCACGGGCACGCTGCCCGCGACCCCCATCGGCGACGGCATCTTCGAGGCGACGGCGCCGGGCCTCGGGGCCGGCGCGCTCTACAAGGTGCGGATCGACGGCGAGGGGCCATTCCCGGACCCCTACGCGCGCGCGCAGCCGTTCGGCGTGCACGGCCCGTCGGCGGTCGACGACCCCTCGTTCGCGTGGACCGACGCGGGGTGGAAGGGCGTCGCGCTCGAGGACCTCGTCCTCTACGAGGTGCACGTCGGCGCGGCGACCCAGGAGGGCACGTTCGACGCGCTCATCGAGCGGCTCGCCGACCTCCGGGAGCTCGGGATCACCGCGATCGAGCTCATGCCGGTCGCGAGCTTCCCGGGCGAGCGCGGGTGGGGGTACGACGGGGTCGACCTCTTCGCCCCGGCCGCGGCCTACGGCGGCCCGGAGGGCCTCCGCCGCCTGGTCGACGCGGCGCACGCCGCGGGGCTCGGGGTGATCCTCGATTGCGTCTACAACCACTTCGGCCCCGACGGGAACTACCTCCGCGCCTACACGAAGCGCTACTTCACCGATCGCCACAAGACGCCCTGGGGCGACGCGGTGAACTACGACGGCGAGGGCGCCGAGCAGGTGCGCGCGCTCGCGATCACGAACGCCGAGATGTGGATCCGCGACTACCACATCGACGGCCTCCGCCTCGACGCGACGCACGCGATCGTCGACGACACCGAGCCCCACATCCTCCGGGAGATCGCCGAGCGCGCGCGGGCGGCCGGCGAGGGGCGCCACATCGTGGTGATCGCCGAGGACAGCCTGAACGACGCGCGCCTCGTGAAGCCCGTCGAGCAGGGCGGGTACGGCCTCGACGGCGTGTGGGCCGACGACTTCCACCACGAGCTCCGCGTCCTCTTCGCCGGCGACCGCGACGGCTACTTCGAGGATCACCGGGGCACGGCCGAGGACATCGCCGCGACGATCCGCAAGGGGTGGCTCTACGAGGGGCAGGTCTCGAAACACGCGGGCAAGCCGCGGGGGACGCCCGCCGAGCCGGTGCCGCCGCCGCGGTTCGTGCACTGCATCCAGAACCACGATCAGATCGGCAACCGCGCGCTCGGCGATCGGCTCGGGGACAAGGTGAGCCCGGCGGCCTTCCGGACGAAGTCGGCGCTGCTCCTGCTCACGCCGTACACGCCGCTCCTGTTCATGGGCCAGGAGTGGAACGCGCGGACGCCGTTCCAGTACTTCACCGACCACAACGCCGAGCTCGGCCGGCTCGTGACCGAGGGCCGCCGGCGCGAGTTCCAGTACTTCTCCTCGTTCGGCGACGCGGAGGTGCCGGATCCGCAGGATCCGCGGACGTTCCAGCGCTCGAAGCTCGACTGGAGCGAGCGGCAGCGGCCGGAGCACGCCGGCGTGCTCGCCTGGTACCGCGAGCTCCTCGGCCTCCGCGCGTCGCACCCCGCGCTGCGGGGCCGCGCGCGCGACGCCTTCTCGGCCGAGGCGCTCTCCCCGGACGCCGTCCGGATCGAGCGCCGCGGCGGCGAGAGCGCCGTGATCGCGCTGGTCGCGCTCCGCGGCGCGCTCGCCCTGGACCTCGGCCGCCCTGAGGCGCGGGTGCTCGCGTTCAGCGAGGAGCCGCGGTTCGGCGGCGCGGCGCAGCGGTCCCCGATCGAGCGCGGCCGGGTGGCGTTCGAGGGCCCGGCGGTCCTGATCGTCGAGGTGCCGCTCCCGTGACGGGGGCGACGGCGATCCCATGGATTCCGACGCGATGCTGAGGCCTGTCACGTTCACGCCCATCGGCGTGGTGCGCACCCCGTTCCCCGACCGGGTGAGCGCGCCGCGACAGCCGCACGCCGCGGCCGGGGCGGAGGGGACGATCGAGCTCGTGCCCGGCCGCGGCCTGGACCACGCGCTCTGCGACATCGAGGGGTGGGACTACCTCTGGGTGGTCTTCTGGTTCCACCTCAACGAGGGCTGGCGCCCGAAGGTCCTGCCGCCTCGGAGCGCCGGCAAGCGGCGCGGCGTGCTGTCGACGCGCTCGCCGCACCGCCCGAACCCGATCGGCCTCAGCGTGGTCAAGCTCCTCGCGGTGGACGGCCTCACCTTGCGCGTGAGCGGCGTGGACATGATCGATGGCACGCCGGTGCTCGATCTGAAGCCGTACGTGCCGTACGCGGACGCCTACCCGCACGCGCGCACCGGCTGGGTCGCGCCGCTCGCTCCGGCCGAGGCGCCGGCGGATCCGGAGCCGGGCTTCGAGGTGGTCTGGGGCGAGCGGGCGGCCGAGCAGGCTGCCTGGCTCGATGCGGCGCACGCGGTCGCGCTGCGCGAGCGGGTGGACCGGGTGCTCGCGCTCGGCCCGCAGCCGCACCCTTACCGGCGGATCCGCGCCGACGGGGACGCGATGCGGCTCGCCGTGACCTCGTGGCGGGTGCGGTTCCGGTCCGAGGGGCGGCGGATCGAGGTGCTGTCGGTGGCGACCGGCTACCGCGAGCAGGAGCTCTGGAGCGGAGATGCGCCCGAGCTCGCCGCGCACCGGCAATTCGTGGAGCGGTTCGGACGCGGCTAGGGCTCGCGCTCTTCTCGCCAGGATCGCCGGGTCTGCCTGACATGCCGAGGACTCCACCTCGGCGGTCCATCCCCCGGCCCTTGCGGAACGAGCTGAGCGCAGCCAAAGCGTCCACAACGTTTCATCAACGTTTCATCGGCAACGCCGGGCGGAGTCGATCGACTCGAACCGAATGGGCGTGATCTCTACAAAGTATGTTCGCAGTGCCAGGCCGTGTGGAGCCGAGCAGCGTGGGATGGATCCGCAGTTCCGTCTGCTCGCCGAGAGCATCCCGCAGCTGGTATGGGCCACCGGCAGCGACGGCTCGTGCGACTATGTCAACGGCCGCTTTCGCGAGTACACCGGCCTGACGGCGGAGCAGGCGACCTGCCTCGGGCTGGCCGCCGTCCTCCATCCGGAGGATGCGGCGCGCTGCACCGCCGCGTGGAAGGCGGCCATCGAGCGGGGCGCGACGCTCGAGCTGGAGGTCCGCGTGCGGCGGCATGACGGCGCCTATCGCTGGTTCCTCGCTCGATCAGAGCCCATCGAGGGCATCGGCGGCGGGGGAGCCCGCTGGCTCGGCACGGCCACCGACATCGACGAGCCGGCGCGCGGGGAGGGGGCGCCGCGCCGGCAGATCGAGGGCGAGCCGCGCCTGAGGGCGGCCGTCCTGGATCAGGCTGGCGAGGCGCGCCTGCGCGAGAGCGAGGAGCGGTTGCGGCTGGCCCTGAGGGGGGGCCAGCTCGGCGTCTGGGAGTGGGATGTGCCGAGCGGGCGCCTCTTCTGGTCGCGCGAAGCGCTCGAGTGCGCGGGCATCCACGAGGCGCAGTTCGGCGGCACCGTGGACGATTTCACGCGGATGCTGCACCCCGACGACAGGGCCGGGGTCTGGGCGCACGTCGAGAGCGCGCTGCGCGGCGAGGCAGACTACTCCGTCGAGTTCCGCGTCCTGCACGCCGACGGGCAGGTGCGCTGGGTCCACAGCCGAGCGCTGGTGCAGCGGGACCGCGACGGGCGCCCGCTGCGGATGGCGGGCGTGGTCGGCGACATCACCGGCCGGAAGCTCGCGGAGCTGATCCTCCGGGAGAGCGAGACGCGCTTCCGCAACATGGCCGATCAGTCGCCCGTCATGGTCTGGGTCACCGGCCCCGACGGGCGCGCCACGTACGGGAACCGGTGGTGGTCCGAGTTCTCGGGCCAGACCGAGGCGACCAGCCTCGGCTTCGGCTGGCTCGACGCGATCCACCCCGAGGACCGTCCGGCGACGATGGAGCTCTTCCGGCGGGCGGAGGCGCGGCGCGAGCCCTTCCGGCTGGATTACCGCCTGCGTCGGCACGACGGCGTGTTCCGCTGGTGCATCGCCTCGGGCTCGCCGCGGCTCGGCCCGGACGGCGAGTTCCTCGGCTACGTCGGCTCGGTCATCGACATCACCGAGCGCAAGGATGCAGAGCTCCTGCTGCAGGAGAGCGAGGAGCGATTCCGCCGCGCCGTGATGGCGGTCCCGTTCCCCATCATGATTCACGCCGACGACGGCCAGGTCGTCTGCGTCAACCGCGCGTGGACGGACATCGCCGGCTACGCCAGCCGGGAGATCCCCACCGTCGAGGAATGGCTCGCCAGGGCGCATCCGGCGCAGAAGGACGCCATCCTCTCGAGGATCAAGGCCCTGTACGCGCTGGAGGGCGCCACCAGCGGCGAGCTCGAGGCCGCGATCACCACGGCGAACGGCGAGCAACGCACGTGGCTGTTCCGCGGAGCGCCGCTGGGAAAGGACGCGGCGGGCAGGCGGCTCGTCATCAGCGTCGCCCACGACATCACCGTGAGGAAGCAGGTCAGCGACACGCTCCGGGAGAGCGAGGCGAAGTTCCGGTCGCTCGCCGACGCCATGCCGCAGATCGCCTGGACGGCGCGTCCGGACGGCAGCATCGATTACTACAACCGCAGGTGGTACGAGATCTGCGGTGTGAAGGAGGGCGAGGCGACCGGCGACAGCTGGGTCTCCTTCGTGCATCCGGACGATCGCCAGCTGTGCACGGACAGCTGGTGTCGTTCGGTCCTGTCCGGCGAGCCGCTCCAGATCGAATACCGCTTCTGGGTCCTCGGTGCCCGTGAGCACCGCTGGTACCTGGGCCGCGCGGTGCCCGTGCGCGGACCTTCGGGCGAGATCGAGAAGTGGTATGGCACGTGTACGGATATCCACGATCAGAAGTGCGCCGAGGCGACGCTGAAGGAGGCGGACCAGCGCAAGGACGGGTTCCTGGCGATGCTCGCCCACGAGCTGCGCAACCCGCTCGGGCCCCTCCGCAATGCCGCCGAGCTCCTGCGGCGGTCCGGGCCCCAGCAGCCGTCGAAGACGTGGGCGTGCGGCGTGCTCGATCGGCAGGTCTCGCACATGGCCCGGCTGGTGGACGATCTCCTCGACGTCTCGCGCGTGGCCCGCGGCCGGATCGAGCTGCGCAAGCGGCGCTGCGACCTGACGCAGCTGCTCCGGCAGACCGCCGAGGACTACCGCAGCACGCTGGAGGCGAGCGGCCTCGGGCTCTCGCTGGAGATCCCGGCCGCGCCGCTGTGGGTCCACGGCGACCCGACCCGGCTGTCGCAGGCCATCGGCAACGTGCTGCACAACGCGAGCAAGTTCACCGACGCCGGCGGCCGGGTGACGGTCACCCTGTCGGCGGCGTCCGAGAGCTCCGCCGCGATCCGCGTCCGCGACACGGGCATCGGCATGGATGCGGCGATGCTGGCGCGCGTCTTCGTGCCGTTCAGCCAGGCCGATCGCAGCCTGGACCGCAGCCGGGGCGGGCTCGGGCTGGGCCTCGCGCTGGTCAAGGGGCTCGTCGAGCTGCACGGCGGCGCGGTCTCGGCCGAGAGCGCGGGCATCGGCCATGGCGCGGAGATGGTCCTCCGCCTGCCGCTGGAGCGCGGGAGCGCGCCGTCGGCCGGGAGCGCCGCGCCGGCGTCGGACCTCGTGGCGCGATCGCTGCGCATCCTGATCATCGAGGACAACGTGGACGCCGCGGAGACCTTGCAAGCGCTGCTCGCCATGGAGGGCCATCAGGTCGAGGTGGCCCTGTCCGGGCCCGCCGGCGTCGAGGCGGCCCGCTCGTTCCTGCCAGAGGTCATCCTGTGCGACATCGGTCTTCCCGGCGGGATGGATGGATACGGCGTGGCGCGTGCTCTGAAGGGAAACCCAGGCCCGTCTCCCTCGCTCATGATCGCGCTGACCGGCTATGGCCGGGAGGAAGATCGGCGCCGGGCCCAGGAAGCCGGCTTCTCCATGCACCTCATCAAGCCGATCGAGCCGAGCGCTCTGCAGACCCTCCTCGCTTCCATCGCAGCGCGGGGGTGAGGCGCCGGGCGCGGGGCTTGCCGGCGCTCGGCGGCCTCGGCGCCTTCACGCCGGAGGCGTGAGGGGGACGCTTCGACGATCGATCATCAGGCGGTCCACCCGCCGTCGAACACGAACGCGGATGCCTGTCCGATCCCCGAGCTCGCGCCCGTGATGGCGATGATCTTGTCTTCAAGCAAGCGTGCGATCATGGGACCCTGCTGTGCGCGCGTCGTCATCGGAACGCGAGCGGTGCTCCGCGCGGGGCGGGCGCGGCTCCGTGTCACCCGGTCTGCCAGATAGCAATGAATCCATGAGCGAGCCGCGGTCGAGCCCTCCTCCTGCAACCCACCAGCGCGACGAAGATCCCGACGGGGAGCGACAGGTGAACGGCCCCACGCGGGGAGAGGCGTCGCGCGAGCCGCCCCTGACCCGTGCTTTGCAGCGGTCGCTCCGCGCGCTCCCCGCGGCGCTGCCCGAGGAGCTGTGGGGCGAGGCGCTGGTCGGGCCGGCGCGGGGCTTCTTGCAGCGCCCCGGCAAGGACTTCCGCGCCCGGCTCGTGGCGCTCTGCTGGGCGCTCGGCGGCGGCGACGCCGCGCGGATGCCCGACGAGCTGCCGCTGCTCGTGGAGATCCTCCACGCCGGCTCGCTGATCGTCGACGACGTTCAGGACGACTCCGCCGCGCGGCGCGGCGCGCCGGCGCTCCACCGCGTGTGCGGGGTGCCGCTCGCCATCAACACGGGCAACTGGATGTACTTCTGGGCGTTCGACCTGCTCGGCCGCACGCGCCTCGGCGCCGCGACCCGGCTCGCGCTCTACCGCCGCCTCGGCCGCACCCTCATGCGCTGCCACGAGGGGCAGGCGCTCGACCTCACCGTGCGCGTCGCGGTGCTGGAGCAGCCGCTCGTGCCCCGGGTGGTGGCGACCATCACGCGCCTGAAGACGGGCAGCCTGATGGGCTTTTGCGGCTACCTCGGGGCCCGCGCTGCGGGCGCGAGGGAGCTGCTCGCGCGGCGCATCGCGCGGTGCTGCCGCGAGATCGGCGTGGGCCTGCAGATGCTCGACGACCTCGGCGGCATCACCTCCGCGGCCCGCGCCGAGAAGGGGCTCGAGGACCTGCGCCACCGCCGCGCGACCTGGCCCTGGGCGTGGCTCGCCGAGAACGCCGATCCCGCGACCTTCTCCGACGCGCAGCAGCGGCTCGCCCTGGCCGCGGACGAGCGCGCCCTCCGGAGCGTCGCCGGGACGCTCCGCGAGCGGGTCGAGGCGACCGGCCGGATCCGCGTCGCGGGCCACGTCGGCGGCGCCCTGGCCGGGCTCCGGGCCGCGGTCGGGGGCGCGCCGGCGGTGGTCGAGATCGAGCGCGAGATCGAGCAGCTCAAGCGCAGCTTCGGCTGAAGCCGCGCGCGGCCTGCGCGCCGCCGCGCCGGCCCGGCCGGGCGATGTGGCCGGCTCGCACACCGGCGCTGGCTCGACCTTTGAAGAGGTCTCGAGCCCAGCGCGGAGAGGATCATGGGGCGTTCGGGCACGGGCTGGATCGATCTTACCGGCGCGGGCAGGGGACGCGGCGGCGGCGGCGGCAGCGCACGGCGGCTCCGCCGCTCGCCTGGGCGCGATCTGCACGGGCGCGCCGGGACCGCGCGGGTGCGCGCCGAGGTGGGCGGCCTCTTCGGGGATCCTGCGCGCGCCGCGCGCATCGAGCGCGACCTCGCCGCGATCCCCGGCGTCGTGTCCGCGCGGGCGAGCGCGCGGACCGGGCGGGTGCTCGTGCTCGTGCGGGAAGACGCGGCCGAGGCGTCCGCCACCGCGCTCGCCGCCCACGCGGTCGTCGGCGCTCCGCTGCCGCCTTCCGCGCGCCGCGCCGCGCTGGCCGTGGCCGAGGGGGTGAGCTCGCTCGTCCGCGGGGCGTACCGCCGCGTGCGCCGCGAGGGCGCGCCGGCCGAACGCGATCGTCGCAGCGGGCGCGCGCCGGCCGAGCGAGACGGGCGCGCGCCGGCCGAGCGAGACGGGCGCGCGCCGGCCGAGCGAGACGGCGAGGGCGCCGCCGCCCCCGACCGAGCCCACGCCGAGGACGTGAGCGAGGTCGCCCGCGCGCTCGGCGTCGACCTGACCGCGGGGCTCGGCGCTGACGAGGCCCAGCTCCGCCTCCGCGACGTCGGTCCGAACGAGCTCGCGGGCGTCGCGACCCGCTCGTCGATCGAGATCCTCGCTGAGCAGATTTTTACAGTGCCCACCGCGCTGCTCCTCGGCGCGGCGGGCCTGTCGCTCGCGCTTGGCGATGTGGTCGACGCGGGCGCCGTCCTCCTCGTCGTCGGCGCGAACGCGGTGATCGGCACGTACACCGAGTCGCGCGCCGAGGAGCTCCTGCACGCCTGGGGCGACCTCAGGGTCGGGTGGGCGCGCGTCGTGCGCGACGGGCGCGAGCAGCGGCTCGCCGCGTCGGGGATCGTGCCGGGCGACGTGCTCGCGCTGCGCGCCGACGAGCCGGTCGCGGCGGATGCGCGCGTCGTCGCCTCGCGCGACCTCACCGTCGACGAGAGCACGCTGACGGGCGAGAGCGAGCCCGTCGAGAAGGGCCCCGCCAAGGTCGACGCCGGCGCGCCGCTCGCCGAGCGCCGGGGCATGGTGTACGCGGGCACCACGGTCGCCTCGGGCGAGGGGGCGGCGGTGGTCGTCGCGACGGGCCGACGGACCGCGCTCGGGGACATCCAGCGTGCGCTCTCCCGCGAGGGCGATCGCACCCCGCCGATCGAGAAGGAGCTCGCCTGGATCGGCCAGCGCCTCGCGGCCTTCGCGCTCGCGAGCTCCTCGGCGGTGGTGGTCGTCGGCCTCGCGCGGCGTCGGCCGCTCCGCGCGCTCGCGCGGAGCGCCGTCGCCCTCGGCGTCGCGGCCATCCCCGAGGGGTTCCCCGCCGTGGGCACCACCGCGCTCGCGCTCGCGAGCCGCCGCCTGCGCGGCCGCGGCATCATCATCCGCCGCCTCGCCGCGGCAGAGACGCTCGGCGCGGTGAGCGTCGTCTGCGCCGACAAGACCGGCACGCTCACCGAGAACCGCATGCGGGTCGCCGAGATCTTCCTCCCCGGCGAGGGCGTCCTGCGCGTCGCCCGCGCCGCGCGCGACGAGCGCGGTGGCGGCGGCGAGCGCGGCGTCGGCGCGGGGTCGCCGCGCGGGCTCACGCTCGTCGGCGAGGACGGGCGCGAGGTCGCCGTGAGCGCCCCGTGCGTGCACGCGCTCGCGCGCATCGCCGCGCTCAACGCCGACGTCGAGCTGAGCGACGTCGGCAAGGTCGTCCACGGCAGCGGCACCGAGCGCGCGCTCGTCGAGTTCGCGCTCGCGGCCGGCTACCCTGTGTCGTCGCGGCGCCTCGCTGCGCGGCGCGTGAGCGAGGAGCGCCGCTCGGCCGAGCGCGCGTTCATGGTGACGGTCCACGACCACCCGGAGCTCGGGCACATCGAGCTCGTGAAGGGCGCGCCCGAGCAGGTCGTCTCGCGCTGCGACGCCCCGCGCGGCGCCGGCCGCGACGAGGTGCTCCGGCACAACGACGCGATGGCCTCGCGCGGCCTGCGCGTGCTCGCCCTCGCGTGGCGGCGGAACGGCCGGCCGGACAACGACGCCCCGCTCGAGCTCGCCGGCCTCATCGGGCTCCGCGACCCGGCGCGCGCCGGCGCGCGGGAGGCGCTCGCGACCCTCTCCGACGCGGGCATCCGCACCCTGATGCTCACGGGCGATCAGGAGCGGACCGCGCGCGCGATCGGCGTCGAGCTCGGCATCCCGGCCGACGCCGTGCACAGCCGGGTCACGCCCGAGGCCAAGCTCGACATCGTGCGCGCGCTCCAGCAGCGCGGCGAGATCGTGGCCATGACGGGCGACGGCGTGAACGACGGCCCCGCGCTCAAGGCGGCGGACGTCGGCGTGGCCATGGGCAAGCGCGGCACGGACATCGCGCGGGCGGTGGCCGACGTGGTCCTCGCCGAGGACGACCTGCCGAGCCTCACCGAGGCGGTCTGCGAGGGGCGGCGGCTGCACGACAACGTCCGCCGCGCGATCGCGTACTTCGTCGCCACGAACGCGAGCGAGGTCCTCGCGATGCTGGCCGGCGCCCTGGCCGGCGTCTCGCCGCTCACGCCCCTGCAGCTCCTCTGGATCAACCTCCTCACCGACGTCGCGCCCGCGCTCGCGCTCGCGCTGGAGCCGGCCGAGCCCGGCGTCATGCGGCGCCCCCCGCGCGACCCTGCCGCGCCGCTGCTCGGCCCGCGCGACCTCCGCGCGCTGGGCCTCGACGCGGCCTTGATGTCCGGGGCGTCGCTCGCTGCCTACGCGCTCGGCGGCCGCGCCGCTGCGGGGTCGAGGGCGTTCACCGCGCTCGTGACCGCGCAGCTGCTCCACATGCTCGCCTGCCGCGCCGGCGCCGTGGAGGGGGCTCCGGGGCCCCTGCCGCGCCGGGACAACCCGCACGTGGCGCGCGCGCTTGCCGCGACCTCCGCGCTCCAGGCGCTCGCGCTCGGCTCTCCCTCCCTCGGCCGGCTGCTCGGGTCGCCGCGCCTCCGCGCCGGCGAGCTCGCGCTCGCCGTGACCGCGGGCGCGCTGCCCTCGCTGCTCCGCGGTTCTCTCGGGCGCGCTGTGGGCGCTGGCCGCGAGATCGTGATCGTCAACCCGGTCAACACCGTCAACCCGGTCAACACCGTCAACGTCGAGCGCGCGGACGAAGACGTGAGCGCCGCGCGCGCCGCCTGTCCGCGCAAGGGGAATACTGCATCATGAGGTTTCATCCACCGTCGTTCGCCCTGGGGGTCGGCAGCGCCGTCCTCCTGATGGGCAAGAAGCAGCATCTCCGGCCGGTGGTCGTCGAGATCGCGGCGCTCGGGCTTCACCTGGGCAGGCTGGGCCTCGCCTTGGTCGAGCGCCAGCGGGAGCACGCCGAGGATCTCTGGGCCGAGGTCGCGGAGCGCGTCCGGCACAAGGCCGGGGGTGCGGTGCGCGGCGAGCGCGCTGCGCGCAGGAGCAACGGCGCCTCCGTGCTCCACGGCGAGCCGTCGTCATGAGGCCGCCGGTGCTCGTCGCCCACGTCCTGGAGCGGCGCGTCCGCCTGCGCGCGCCGGCGCTGGCCGGCCATCGTCGCGCGTGCGAGGGCGTCGCGGCGCAGCTCGCGGCCGATCCTGGCTGCGAGGTCGTGACGGTCCGTCCGGCCACGGGCTCGGTGATCGTCGAGCGCCTCGAGGGCGGCCTCGATCCGGAGCGCCTCCGCGCCCGGCTCGCCGAGCTGGTCGGCGAGGCGCGCGCCGACGACGGCCACCTGCTCGCCGCGCCGCGGCCCGAGGGCCACCCTGGCCCGACGCGCGTCGCGCGCGCCGTCGCGCACGCCGTCGTCGGGATCAACGCGGATGTGCGCGAGGCCATGGACTACCGCGCGGATCTCGGCACGCTCTTGCCGGTCTTCTTCGCGACGGCGGGCCTCGCCGAGGTCGGCGTGACGCGCCGGCTGCCTGCGCCGGCCTGGTTCAACCTGCTCTGGTGGTCGCTCCGGTGGTTCATGACGTTCAACCAGGGGGCGGTATCGGAGGAGCTGCGCACCGCCGCCGGCGGGGCGCCCTGCCCTCCGGCCGGCGCGGGCGACCGGCCCGGCGGCGCGGACCCGCCTCGTGGCGCGCTGTAGCGGCGCGGATCGCGCTGCGGGCTATCCCGCGGCCGGGCGGATCGCGCCGACCAGGTAGATGCCGCCCATCACGATGAGCAGGGCGCCGGCGAGCCCTTGAGTCCAGCGCGGGTTGATGCGCGAGTTGACCGCCTCGGCCAGCGCGACGGCGATCAGCGTGCTAAGCACCAGGGCGGCGGACGCGCCGACGAACACCGATATGCGGCTCTTGCCGGCGGCGCCGAGCGTGAAGACCGCGATCTGCGTCTTGTCGCCGAGCTCGGCCAGGAACACCGTCCAGAAGGTCGCCAGAAGGACTTTCAGATCCATGGCCAGAGTTAAAGCATGCTCCCTCCGCGGAGTCTCCTCCGTCGGACAGCGCTGGAGCGCAGCCGGCGGCCTGAGCGGTGCGCGGACTGAGCGGTGCGCGGGGTGGGCGGGCTCTCGGCCGGATCGGCTGCGCGGCGCGAACGCGGAGGAGCGGAAACGAAGGAGCGAGAGCATTCCGCCGGAGAGCGAATGTTTCTCGTAGCGCACCTCGCCTCGGACATCTTCTTGCGGCGTGATTGCGGCGTGAGCGTTTCGGCGCGCTGTCGTGCTCGTGGTGCCTCCGTCGACCCCGACGTAAAGCGGCGATGTCTCACAATGGCTCGGGATTCGATTGAACCTTGGTGGCCTCGCGCGTACCCTGCTGTTCCGGATCGTAAGCCCCGGAAGCAGAGGGGAACACGTTGATGGCGCGATGGCAATTTCCTGTGCGGTTTGGCCTGTTTATTGCATCGCTCGCCGTGTCTCCTGGCTGCAGCTGCGGCAGCGATGATGTGACGGTGACCGGGCCTGGGTCTGGCGGCGGGGGGTTTGGGGGCGCCGGAGGTGCGGGAGCTGGCCCGCAGGTGGCTTCGAACGGCGGGGGCGGGGAGGGGGGGAGCGAGGTCGCGGACCGGGGCATCGCTGCGAGCGATGTGGTCAGCGCGGGCAAGGTCGTGAGCAGTCCGAGCTACCGCATGGTCTTCACGCTCGGTCAGCCGACGCAGAATCAGGGAAAGACGACCTCGCCGAGCTACCGCATGCAGGGCGGGCTGGTTGGGGCGAACGGGAGCTTGCCATGAACGGGATGGGACGGCGTGTCCTCGCGATTTGTGTCCTTCTCGCCGCCTCGGTCGGCGTCGTGCGCGGCGCGTCCGCCGCGGTGCCGACGCAGATCACGCACCAGGGTCGGCTCTTCACGGCGAACGGAGAGCCGGTCAATGACGCGCTCCTGGTGACGTTCGCCGTCTACGCCGCCGAGGCGCCCGAGGACGACGATTCGCCGCTCTGGAGCGAGACGATCTCGATCTCCTTCGATGACGGATATTTCTCCACGGTGCTCGATTTCACCGAGGAGCAGGCCGCGAAGGTCTTCGACGGCTCGGTCCGCTACCTCGGGATCACGGTGGCGAACGATCGGGAGATGGAGCCTCGCACGTCGATCGGGAGCGTTCCGTACGCGATGGTCGCGAACAATGCTGTTGGTGAGATCACGCCGAAGCTGGTGAAGATCGGCGACAAGGTCATCATCGACGAGAACGGCAACTGGGTCGGCAATCCGAGCGGGATCGCGGGGCCGCCGGGGCCTCCTGGGGCCCAGGGTCCAGCGGGTCTGCCTGGCGAGAGGGGTCCTGCGGGGCCGCCGGGGCTGCCGGGGCTGCCGGGCCCTACTGGGCCCGATGGGCCGATGGGCCCGGCGGGTCTACCTGGCGAGAGGGGTCCTGAGGGGCCCCAGGGTCCTCGCGGTCCGGAGGGCCCGCAGGGTCCGTCCGGTCCGTCGGGTGTGCTCGCGACGTTCGCGATTGCGGGCAATGTTGCCCCCTCTTTTGATGGCGGCAGCGCCGCGTATGTCTTCGTCGGTCCTCCGGGGTCGGTGACCATCACCGGCAGGCAGCGTGTGACCGGATCGGCCTCTGCGATCCTCGGGCTGGGGTCGTCCAGCGCTCCGTTCGTCGCCCCGGTCGGCCTCTGTTACCAGCGGAGTGACGGCACCGGCGAGATCGTCAACTTCCTCGGAAGCAGCTTTGCGTTCCACTATTTCACGCCGACCCCCACAACCTACTCTGTCTCTGGCACGACCGTGCTGCCCGAGGGTTCGTGGAATATCGGCATGTGCCTCCGCAATGAGGGAACCACGATTCTCGGATCGCGCTCGACGACCGCCGGCAGCATGGTGAACGGCTGGTTCATCGTCACGAGCGACTGAGGGCGAGTCCCTCGCGCTCGACCTTGAGTCCGCGGCAACGATAGGATCGAGGCGCCTCAGAACCAGCCGTATCGAGGAGCTGCAGAGCGGTGAGCCCGAGGCGTCTCGGAGCCAGCCGTATCGAGGAGCTCCAGAAACGATAGGCCCGGGGGGCCCCTTGTTCGTCGCGCGGCGCGGGGAGGGCCGATGTCTGAGCCCCGATTGCCATCGATCATCCGGCGGAGCCCGATGATCGATGGCTCAGGCGAGTCCGGCGGGGCCCCCGCGCCGCGCGACGAACAGGGGCTCCCCGGGCCGGGCAGCTCGGCAAGGCTTCCCGTGCCGAGAGTTGCCCGTCAGCGCAGCGCCACCGGGCTCCGCGCGATGTACTCGTCGTAGGCGAGCGTCCGCAGATCCTTGATGTCCTTCGCGCGCATCGCCCCGATGACCGCGCGCGCGAGCTGGAGATCCGTGATGAGCGGAATGTTCGCGTCGACCGCCCGCCGCCGGATCAGGTACCCGTCCGGGCGCCCGAGCTGGTCGTACTCGCGGGGGATGTTGATCACGAGATCCACCTTCCCCTGCTCGATCGCGCTCATCGCCGTCTCCCCCTCGTCCGGCTTCTTCGCGAGGCTCGTGCACGCGAGCCCGAGCGCCCGGAGCGCCTCGGCCGTGCCCGGCGTCGCGAAGATGGGGAGCTTCAGGTGCTCGGCGATGACGCGCGCCTCGTCCGCGAACCAGTACTTGTCCTCGAGCGGGCCGAGCGACAGCAAGACGCCCTTCTTGGGGAACCGGAAGCCGGTCGCGAGCAGCGCGTGCAGGAGCGCCTCGTGCATGTCGTCCCCGAAGCAGCCGACCTCGCCGGTGCTCGCCATCTCCACGCCGAGCATCGGATCGGCCCCCACGAGGCGCGAGAACGAGAACATCGGCGCCTTCACGGCGACGTAATCGAGATCGAGCCCGCGGTTCTCGACCGGCTGCGACACGCCGAGCATCCGGCGCATCGCCTCGCGGACGAAGTTGTTCCCCGTCACCTTGGACACGAACGGGAAGCTCCGCGACGCGCGCAGGTTGCACTCGATGACCTTCACCGTGTTGTGCTTGGCCAGGAATTGCATGTTGAACGGCCCGGTGATCGAGAGCGCCCGCGCCACCTGCTGGGCGATCTGCTTGATCCTGCGGATCGTCGCGATGTAGAGCGACTGCGGGGGCAGCACGAGCGTCGCGTCGCCGCTGTGGACGCCGGCGTTCTCGACGTGCTCGCTGATCGCCCAGAGGACGAGCTCCCCCCGGTCGGCGACCGCGTCGATCTCCACCTCGCGGGCGTGGGTCTCGAACTTCGAGACCACCACGGGGTAGATGGGCGAGACGGCCTTGGCCCGGGCGAGGATGCGATCGAGCTCGTTGGGCTCGTGCGCCACGCTCATGGCCGCGCCGCTCAGCACGTAGCTCGGGCGCACGAGGACGGGGAAGCCGCCGAGCTTCTTCACGATCTCGCCCGCCTCGGCCGCGTCGACGACGTGGGCCCAGCGCGGCTGATCGATCTCCAGCCGGTCGAGCAGATCGCTGAACTTCTTCCGGTTCTCGGCGGTGTCGATGCTCCCCGGGCTCGTGCCGAGGATGCGCACCCCCGCCTCGTGCAGCCGGAGCGCCAGGTTGTTCGGGACCTGCCCGCCCATGCTGACCACGATGCCGTACGGCTGCTCCCGCTCGTAGATGTCGAGCACCGTCTCGAAGCTGATCTCGTCGAAGACCAGCTTGTCGCACGTGTCGTAGTCGGTGCTGACCGTCTCCGGGTTGTAGTTCAGCATCATGGTCTCGTAGCCGAGCTCCGAGGCCGCGCGGATCGCGTTGACGCAGCACCAGTCGAACTCGACGCTCGATCCGATGCGGTAGGCGCCGGAGCCGAGCACCATGATCTTCTTCCGCCAGGACGGCGTGACGTCCGTGGCCGACGCGTGATAGCTCGAATAGAGGTAGTTCGTCTCGGCGGGGAACTCGGCCGCGAGCGTGTCGATCTGGGCGAGGTGCGGCACGACCCCGTGCCGCTTCCTGAGCTCCCGGATCGAGCCGCGCGCCGCGCCCGTCAGCGTGCCGATCATCCGGTCGCTGAAGCCGAGCTGCTTCGCCTCCCGCAGGATCGCCTCGTCGATCGCGGGCTCTTGCACGGGCGCGGCCCTGTCGGCCTGCGCCGGGACGGCGACCTTGAGCGCCCTGAGGTCCTTGTGCATCCGCACGACGGGCTCGATCTGGTGCAGGAACCACCGGTCGATCTTGGTGAGATCGTGGATCTCGTCGACCGACATCCCCTCCTGCAGCGCGCGGGCGACCGCGAAGATCCGGAGCGGGGTCGCGTTCTGCAGCTCGTCGCGGAGGTCCGTGAAGGTGAACGCCTCGGGGTCGAGCCCCTTCACCCCGATGTCGAGCATCCGGAGCGCCTTCTGGATGACCTCGGGGAACGTCCTGCCGATGGCCATGACCTCGCCGACGCTCTTCATCTCGCTGCCGATCCGCATCGAGGCGCCGCGGAACTTGCCGAGGTCCCAGCGCGGGGCCTTGCAGACGAGGTAATCGAGCGCCGGCTCGAAGAACGCTGTCGTCCTGCGGGTGATCGCGTTGGCGATCTCCGGCATCGTGTAGCCGATGGCGATCTTCGCGGCGACATAGGCGAGCGGGTAGCCCGTCGCCTTGCTGGCGAGGGCGCTCGACCGGGAGAGGCGCGCGTTCACCTCGATGACCCGGTAATCGGTGCTGTGCGGGTCGAGCGCATACTGGATGTTGCACTCGCCCACGATCCCGAGGTGGCGGATCGTCTTCAGCGCGACCGAGCGGAGGAGCTGGTACTCCTCGTCGTTCAGCGTCTGCGACGGGGCGACGACGATCGACTCCCCGGTATGGATCCCCATCGGATCGAGGTTCTCCATGTTGCAGACGGTGATGCAGTTGTCGCGTCCGTCGCGGACGACCTCGTACTCGATCTCCTTCCAGCCGCGGAGGCACTCCTCGACGAGCACCTGGGGCACGCCGCCGGCGAAGCCGCGCCGCACGGCTTCGTCGAGGTCACGCTCGCTCTCGACGATGCCGCTGCCCTTGCCGCCGAGCGCGTAGCCGCCGCGGAGCATCACCGGGAACCCGATCTCGCGCGCGGCGGCCGCGGCCTCGGCCGGCGTGCGGCAGGCGCGGCTCCGGGCCGTCTTCACGCCGATCTCGTCGAGGCGATCGATGAAGAGCCGCCGGTCCTCGGTGTCGCGGATGGACTTGATCGGCGTGCCGAGCACCCGCACGCCGTACTTGTCGAGGATCCCGGTGTCGTGGAGCTCGAGCCCGCAGTTGAGCGCCGTCTGTCCGCCGAAGGAGAGGGCGATCGCGTCGACCTCCTCCTTGACGATGATCCGCTCGACGAACTCCGGGGTGACCGCGCAGAGGTGGATGCGGTCGGCGAGCCCCTCGCTCGTCTGGATGGTGGCGATGTTGGGGTTCACGAGGACGGTGGCGATCCCCTCTTCCTTGAGGGCCTTGATCGCCTGCGACCCCGAGTAGTCGAACTCGCCGGCCTGACCGATCTGGAGCGCGCCGGAGCCGAGCACCAGGACGCGCCGGGGTTTCTTGGGGAGATAGGCGCCGTACATGGCTCAGCTCTTTCCTGCGGTGGGGGTGGGGCGGGGATCCGCGCCGGCGGCCCCTGCGGCTTTGAATCGCGCGTCGGCGGACCCCTTCATCGCGCCGCAGAGGCGCAGGAAGTCGTCGAACAGGTAGCCCGCGTCCTCTGGCCCGGGCGTCGCCTCGGGGTGGAACTGGACGCTGAAGAAGGGGCGCAGCCGCGAGCGGATGCCCTCGTTCGTGCCGTCGTTGATGTTGACGAACCAGGGCTCCCACTCGGCGGGGAGCGACTCGTGCTTCACCGCGTACCCGTGGTTCTGGCTCGTGACGTAACAGCGGCGGCTCAGGAGGTCCTGCACCGGCTGGTTCACGCCGCGGTGGCCGTACGGCAGCTTGTAGGTGTCCCCGCCGGCGGCCAGCGCCAGGATCTGGTTGCCGAGGCAGATGCCGAAGATCGGCTTCGTGTACGTGCCGAGCAGGCCGCGCACCGCGGCGACCAGCTGGCCGAGGTCCTTCGGGTCGCCGGGGCCGTTGCCGATGAGGATGCCATCGGCGCTCTCGGCGAGCTCGGCGATGGGCGCGTGGTAGGGGGCGCGCACGACGGTGACCCCGCGCTGGAGGAGCGAGCGGACGATGTTGTCCTTCGCGCCCGCGTCGATGAGGAGCACCTTCATGGGGCCGCCCTCGTACGTGATCGGCTCGCGGGGCGACACGAGGCGGAACACGTCCTCGCGCATGTCCACCGCCTCGGCCGAGCGCTTCACCCGCTCCAGGTCCATCTCGGCCGGGAACAGCCAGCCCTTCATGGTGCCGGCCTCCCGGAGCCGCCGCGTCAGCGTGCGCGTGTCGATCCCCGTGATCGCCGGGATGCCCTCGCTCGCGAGCCAGGCGCCGAGGGAGCGGACCGCGGCATGGTGGCTGTAGCGCTCCATGTAGCTCTGGACCACGAGCCCCTGCAGCTGGATGCGGTCGGCCTCGTAGGGCCCGTCGACGCTGCCTGCCTGCCGCGGCGCGGGCACGCCGTAGTTGCCCACGAGCGGGTACGTCATCGTGAGGATCTGGCCTCTGTACGAGGGATCCGTGAGCGTCTCGACGTACCCCGTCATGCCGGTGTTGAAGACGACCTCGCCGCTCACCGCGCGCGGGGCGCCGAAGCACCGGCCCGTCATGGTCGTGCCGTCTTCGAGTACGAGCTTCATCCGATTCGCATCCATCCTCTTTGACCGCCTGGGCCGCCGCGGTGCGGACCCTTACGCAGGAGGGGCCGCGAGCGCATGCCGCGCCGTGGGCCCATGGGGTACCAGGTCCGCGCGCGTTCCGCGCGGCGGGCCGGCATCATGCTCGAGGCTGGGCGTCCAAGCACCTCCGGTCGCCGGAGCCTCCTGCTCCGGCATTCCATCGAGGTGGGCATGGCGCCCGGCGTCCCGTTCTTCCACATGCCGGGGACGCCCATTTGCCGTCCCCTCGCTCCACGTCAACCAGGAACTTTCGCCTGAGGCTTCCCGGCCGTTTTCGGCGCGCTTTTCGTCGCTTTTCGTGGACGGCCGGGCTGCGCGCCCCCGCCTAGGGGGTCTGCGCGCGCTCGACGTAGGCCCGCTCGAGGACGAGCACATCCATCCTCGTCCGGACGAAGCAGTCGAGCGCTTCCTTCGGGGTGCAAACGATCGGCTCGCTCGCGTTGAACGAGGTGTTCACGAGGACCGGCGTGCCGGTCAGCCGGCCGAACTCGAGGAGGAGCGCGTGGTAACGCGGGTTCTCCTGGGCGGTGACCGTCTGCGGGCGGCCCGTGCCGTCGACGTGCATCACGGCGGGGATCTCGGCGCGGCGCTCGGGCTTGACCTTGTAGACCTTGACCATGAACGGGTCCGGCGAGGTCTGCTCGAAGTAGTCGCCCACGCGCTCCAGCGGGAGCGCCGGCGCGAACGGGCGGAACATCTCGCGGCGCTTGATCCGCTCGTTCATGATGTCCTTCATGTCCGGCCGCCGCGGGTCGCAGAGGATGCTGCGGTTGCCGAGCCCGCGGGGGCCGTACTCCATCCGCCCCTGGAACCAGCCGACCACCTTGCCCTCGCTGATCGCCCTGGCGACGCGGGGGATCAGGTCCTCGTCGGGGAGCGTCTCGAACTCGACCTGCTCCTTGCGGAGCACCTCCTCGATCGCCTCCTGCGAGAAGGCCGGGCCGAAGTAGCTGTGCGTCTGGTGGAAGGCGCGCGGGTTGCCGAGCTTGTGGTGGTGGACGTAGAGCGCCGCCCCGAACGACGTGCCCGCGTCGCCGGCCGCGGGCTGGATGAAGACGTCGTCGAACAGCCCCTTCGGCCGGATCTTCCCGGCGGCCACGCTGTTGAACGCGCAGCCGCCCGCGAGGGCGAGGCGCGGCGAGCCGGTGAGGTGCTTCGCCGTCGCGAGCAGCTCGAAGTAGACCTCCTCGAACACCGCCTGCGCCGAGGCGGCGACCGCCTTGAAGCGGTCCTCCACCTGGCTCTTCGGGCTGCGCGCGGGGCCGAGCAGATCGATCAGGCGCTCGGAGTGGATGGCGCCGTAGCGGGGCTCGCCCTCCCAGGTCATGGAGATGCCCTTCGTGTGGTGCTGGAAGTACTCGAGCCCGAGCTCGAAGGCCCCGTCCTTGATGCGCACCACCTGCCGGAGCTTGTCGAGCAGCTCCGGCTGGCCGTAGGCCGCGAGCCCCATGACCTTGTACTCGTCGCCGAACTTCGGGAAGCCGAGGTACTGCGTCAGGCCCGAGTAGAACAGCCCGAGCGAGTGGGGGAAGCCGACGCGCCGGAGGATCTCCAGCTTGTTGCCGCGGCCGCGCGCCCACATCGTGCTCACGAAGTCGCCGAAGCCGTCGATCGACACGACGGCCGCCTCGTCGAAGCCCGAGGGGAAGAACGCGGAGGCGAGGTGCGCGCGGTGGTGCTCGACGTTGTGCGGCTCGGCGCGGATGCGCTTCGGGTCGATGCCGAGCGCGGCGCCGAGGTGCACCTTCGGGTCGCTCGCGCTGAGCGAGCCCTTGAGGAGCCCGGCCGGCGAGCGCCGCGTCAGCGCGTAGAGCAGCTTGTCGCCGAGGTGCGCCCGCGTGTCGCGCCCGATCGCGATGTGATCGATGTCCTCGACCCGCGCGCCGGCGGCGCTGAGGCAGTACTCGACCGCGAGCCGCGGGAAGCCCGCGCAGTGCTTGATCCTGCTGAACCGCTCCTCCTCCGCCGCCGCGACGAGCTGTCCGTCGACGAGCAGCGCGGCCGACGCGTCACCGTGATAGGCGTTGATCCCGAGGATGAGCATGTTTCAGCCATCTTCCGGCGCCCCTGCGCGAGGGTCAAGGCGCGCTCACCGCGCTGGCGCGCGACAAAAAGCACCGGATCGCAGGCAAAACCGGCCGCCGTTCGGCAACGCGACGCGCCGCGCGCCGCCATGCGAACACGCATTCGCACGGCGCGCGCGAGATCAGATCTCGGCGAGGCGGATGGCCTCGAGGCGATCGCCCTCGTCGATGCGCTCCTGATCGGCCGGCACGAGGACGAGCGCCTCGGCCTCGGCGAAGCTCGTGACCGCGCCCGAGGCCTGGTTCGTTGCGATGCGCGCGACGAGCTCGCCGCTCGAGATCTCGAGGCGGGCGCGGAGGAACTCGGCGCGCCCGGGCTGGCGCCGCAGCGCGCCGGCCGCGCGGACGATCACGCGGGGCGGCAGCGGCGCGGCGTCGCCCTGGAGCGCGCGCAGGAGCGGCACGCCGAAGAGGACGAAGGTGAGCGAGGCGGAGGCCGGGTTGCCCGGCAGGCCGATCACGTGCACGACGCCGCTCCGCGAGAGCTCGGCGCGCCCCACGGCGAGCGGCTTCCCCGGCTTGATGGCGACGCGCCAGAAGTCGAGCGTCACGCCCGCGGCCTCGAGGGCGGGGCGGACCACGTCGTGGTCGCCGACGCTCACGCCCCCGACGGTCACCACAAGGTCCGATCCGCGCAGCGCCGTCGACACCGCCTCGGCGGCGCGCGCCGCGTCGTCGGGGACGAAGGGCGCGACGCGGACCGCCGCGCCCGCTGCGCGCGCGGTCGCGGCGATGAAGTAGCTGTTCGACTCCGCGACCGTGCCGGCGGGGCCGGGCGTGCCGGGCCCGCGCAGCTCGTCGCCGGAGCACAGCAACGTGACCACGGGGCGGCGCGCGACGAGGACGGTCGGTCGATCGAGCGCCGCCGCGAGGGCCACCTTCCCCGGCGTGAGGCGCGCTCCCCTGCGCAGCGCGACGGCGCCCTCCGCGAGGTCCGCGCCCCGGCGCCGCACCCAGGCGCCGGCGCGCGGCGCCTCCTTCAGGGTGATCTCGTCGCCGCTCCGCTCTGCGTCCTCCTGGGGCACGATCGCGTCGGAGCCGGGGGGCAGCCGCGCGCCCGTGAAGATCCGGCACGCCGTGCCCGGCTGGAGCGATGGCAGCGGCCGTCCGGCCGCGCTCTCGCCGCGCACGGGGAGCCTGAAGGGCCCGCTGCCCGCGAGGTCGGCCCATGCGACGGCGTAGCCGTCCATCGCGCTGTAATCGAAGGCGGGCATCGCGTCGGCCGCCGCGATGTCCTCGGCGAGCACGCGTCCGGCCGCGTCCTCGAGCGGCACCCGCTCCGGGCCGACCGGGACCGCGGCCGAGAGCAGCCGCGCGAGCGCCTCTTCGAAGGGGATCATCCGCGCTGCTCCTTGTCCTGGGTGCTGTCTGTGTGCTGTGTGTGCCGGTGGTGATGGCCGCCCGTGCCCGACGCGAGCGCGACCGCGTGCGCGAGGACAGGGCCGATGAGCTGCGTGACGGCGAGCTCCACCGCCTTCGGGCTGCCCGGGAGCGCGATCACCACGAGCCCTCGCGCGACGCCCGCGGCGGCGCGCGACAGGATCGCGTTCGGCCCGATGGCGTCCCAGCTCAGGCGCCGGAACGCCTCGCCGAAGCCGTCGAGCGTCTTCTCGAAGAGCGGCGCGAGCGCCTCGACGGTCCGGTCGCGCGGCGCGATCCCGGTCCCGCCCGTCGTGACGATCGCGTCGGCCGTCCCTGCGCTCGCGATCTGCTCGATCGCCGCTCGCAGGAGCTCCGGCTCCTCGCGGAGGACGGCGTGGGACGCCACGGTGAAGCCGGCCTTCTTGAGGAGCTCGCCGAGGAGCTGTCCGCCCTCGTCGTCGTCGAGGGTGCGGGTATCACTGAGCGTCAGCGTGGCGACGCGCACGGGGGAGCGGCTCATGCGGCAGATTTACGCCTCTCCCCGGCGAATGGCGAACTCTTGATGACGCCGGCGTGGTCATCTCGCGGGGCCTGCCCGCGAACGCCGCGGCCGTTCGAGCGCGGGCGGCCCTCGAGCCCGCGTCCGTCGGCGCCGCGCGGAGCGCGCGCGCCGTCGACGACCGGTGTCGCTCCGGCGTCGTTGACGGCGGATGGCTTTCGCATCGCCGCTGCGCTAGGGGGAGCGGCGTGTCCGGCCCCCTGATCCCTTACATCGATCTCCCCGAGATCCCGCTCTCGTTCCTCGAGCACATCCCGCTCGTGGGCCAGCTCATCGATCCGGCGAAGCCGCCGTCGATCAAGCCGTTCGGCACGCTGGTGGCGCTCGGCGTCTACATCGGCGCCGTGGTCGCCACGCGGCACGCGCGCGAGCGGAAGCTGGACGAGAAGAAGATGGGCGAGTTCATCTTCTGGGTCGTGGCGGCCGGCTTCATCGGCGGGCACGTCTTCGATGCGATCTTCTATCACCCGCAGCGGGTCGCCCGCGATCCTCTCTACCTCTTCGCGCTCTGGGACGGCCTGTCGAGCTTCGGCGGCTTCACCGGCGCGCTGATCGGCGCCGCCTCCTGGCGCTTTTATCGCCGCGAGAAGATCCTGCCTTACACCGAGGTCGTCAGCAGCGCGTTTCCGCTCGCGTGGGTCTTCGGGCGCGCCGGCTGCGCGTCGGTCCACGATCACCCGGGCCGCCTCTCCGACGCGTGGTTCGCGGTCCGATACCCG
This sequence comes from Sorangium sp. So ce887, assembly GCF_051521455.1. Taxonomy (NCBI): domain Bacteria; kingdom Pseudomonadati; phylum Myxococcota; order Polyangiales; family Polyangiaceae; genus Sorangium; species Sorangium sp. So ce887. The sequence goes on from NZ_CP150354.1 coordinate 3,141,668, forward strand.
CTCGGGAACGGTCACATCGGCCGGTTCGATCTCGGCCTCTACGAGTGCCTGCTCACGATCCCGCTCGCGATCGCGTTCGCGGTGCTCTGGCGCCGGAACCCCCACCGTCCTCTCGGGTTCTACATCGGGATCATGTGCACCGCGTACGCGCCGGTGCGGTTCGGGCTCGACTTCCTGCGCGAGCGGGAGGGCACGCTCGTCGGCGGCGACCCGCGCTACGGCGGCCTCACCCCCGCGCAGTGGGCCTGCTTCGGTCTGCTCGCGGTGGGCATCTATTTCCTGCGCATGGCGGCGCGCGGCGAGCCGTCGAGCGCCGGGGTGGGCCCGCTCAACGGCGCTCCGCGCGTCGCGGACGATGACGCGTCCGACGACGACGAAGGGGGCGATGAGGGCGACGAAACCGAGGAGCCCCGGGCGTCCCGCGCCCGGGTCAATCGGTAATCCCCCGAGCCGCGCCCTGCGGGCCTCGTGCGCCCCGGCCGTCGAACCCTTCCTCCGGCGCTGCCATGCAGCAGAAGCGGCGAATGGCGCCCTCGCAAGGCCAGTCGTCCAGGCGGCCCTTGGCTTCCTGGGAAGGCGCATCGGGGCCCGCGCGTCTCGCGGTGTCGCAAAAATTCACTGTGTTTTCAGTTGCTTGCGCGCCGTCGTCCGGTCGTGTCGGACAGAACGACATCGCGCGATCCCCTCATGATGCGGCCAGCGCTGGAAGACGCAGCCCTCCCGAGCGCTGCGTCTTCCCGACGCCCATGTCCGGCGCCGCCCGCCTGTGACGGAGGGGGGCGGCGCGGCTGCCCGGTCCGCCGGAGCTGCGCCTCTGGCGTTGGGGGGACCCGGGACCGCTCCTTACGGGCCTGCTTTTGGCTCGCTCGCCCGTGGCGGGTCCCTTGACGCGCCAGGGGCGCTAGATATCGTGGGGTGGAGTTTGCACCAGAGGGTCGGCCCGCCGACCTTCGCTCGATTGAGCTCGGTTGCCCCTTCCGCCGAAGGCGGGGTCGATCGAGGCGCGCTCGCGGAACGCTCCGCATCATCGACATCGATCACGGAGCGAGTGGACCAAATAAGAGGGAACGCAGGGGCCAACCCCAGGTTTTTCTACAATGGCTGAAGATTCGCGTAAGTTGTTCGTGGCGGGCTTGCCCGACTCCATCACCGAAGACGTTTTGCGGCAGCTCTTCGAGGCCACCGGCGGCAACGTCGTCGAGGTCAGTCTTCCGAAAGATCGCGCGACAGGTCGTCCGCGCGGCTTCGGCTTCGTCACGCTCTCGACAACCGGCGAAGCCAACGCCGCGCGCGAGTCGCTCGACGGGTCCTTTCAGGGCGGCAAGTCCATCTCGGTCCGCCCCTTCCAGGCCGAGCCGCCGAGGCGCGAGGGGCGCCCGATGGGCCCTGGCGGCGGTCCGCCGGGCGTCGGCGGTGGTCTCGGCGGCGGCGGCGGGGGCGGCGGTGCGGGCCTCGGGCCGGCCGGAGCGCCCGATCGGACCCTCTACGTCGGCAATCTCCCCTATGACGCGAGCGTCGAGGAGGTCGAGGGGCTGATCGGCTCGACGGGCGCGGGGCCGGTGGTGCGGGTCCACCTGCCCATGGACCCTGACGGTCGCAAGCGCGGGTTCGGCTTCGTGACGATGGCCAGCGCCGAGGCGGCGCGCGGCGCGATCGATGCGCTGCGCGGTGTGGACGTGCGTGGCCGGCGCCTCGTCGTCAACCTCGCTCATCCGAAGGGCGAGCGGCCCGAGCGCGAGCAGCGCCCCGGCGGCTTCGGCGGCGGCGGCGGCTTCCCCGGCGGTGGCGGTGGCTTCCCCGGCGGTGGCGGTGGCGGTGGCTTCCCCGGCGGCGGCGGCGGCGGCGGCGGCTTCGCGGGCGGCCCTGGCGGCGGCGCGCCTCCGCCTCCTGCGCGCAAGACGTTCGACGATCGCCGGCGGCGCGGTGCACACGACGGCGACGGCCCTCCCGGTGCTGGTGGCGGTGCCCCCGGCGCTGCCGGCAAGCGCAGCAACAACAAACAGAACTGGGATCGCGGTCGCACGGGTGACGACTGGGACGACGAATGAGCTCTCCCGGTTGACAACTGCACCGTTTCTCGTAGGGTAGGCGCCCTCCAGACGGGCGGTCGGGCGTCGCTGAGCCCGCTCACGTCCACTGGTCCCCTGCCGGTTGCGGTCCCAGCGCTCCCGTGCTGCCCGCGCCTAGGTTCAACCAGGGCCGTCTGTGAAACAGATCGGCCCCGTCTTCGGAGATCTCCGATGCGCGACATCATCAAGCTGACGTGCGGTACCTGCGGCCGCGCGAACTACCACACGACGAAGAACAAGCGGACGATGACGGAGAAGTTCGTCATCAAGAAATTTTGCCCCACCGAGCGCAAGCACACCGAGCACAAAGAAGGCAAGATCTCGAAGGGCTAGGCCACGCTGCACTGCTGGCTGCTGCCGCCGGGCCCGCTCTTGCGGGCCTCGGGTCAGGCTTCTGCGCCCTCGCGGTGCTCGGCTTAACCTTGTTCATTTCTAGGGCGAAGCGATGATCTTCGACTGGCTCTACGGCCTGTTCTCGAACGATCTCGCGATCGATCTCGGCACCGCCACCACCCTCATCTACGTGAAGGGCAAGGGGATCGTGTCATGCGAGCCCTCGGTGGTCGCCGTCCAGCGTGATGCTCGCGGCGGCAAGAAGGTGCTCGCCGTCGGCCGCGAGGCGAAGGAGATGCTCGGGCGCACCCCGGGCAACATCCAGGCGGTGAGGCCGCTGCGCGACGGCGTCATCGCCGACTTCGAGATCACCGAGGCGATGCTCCGGTACTTCATCGCGCGCGCGCACAACCGCCGCACGCTCGTCAAGCCGCGCATCATCATCTGCGTCCCCTTCGGGATCACCGAGGTCGAGAAGCGGGCGGTGAAGGAGAGCGCCGAGGGCGCCGGCGCGCGCGAGGTCTACCTGATCGAGGAGCCGATGGCGGCGGCGATCGGCGCCGGGCTGCCGATCACCGAGCCCAGCGGCAACATGGTCGTCGACATCGGCGGCGGCACGACCGAGGTCGCCGTCATCTCCCTCGCCGGCATTGTCTACTCGCAGAGCGTTCGCGTCGGCGGCGACAAGATGGACGAGTCGATCATGGCCTACATGAAGCGCAAGTACAACATGGCCATCGGCGAGCAGACCGCGGAGCGCATCAAGATCACGGTCGGCAACGCGTACCCGCTCGAGCAGCAGCTCACGATGGAGGTCAAGGGGCGCGACATGGTCGCGGGCATCCCCAAGACGGTCGTCGTCAACTCCGACGAGATCCGCGACTCGCTGAGCGAGCCGACGAACGCCATCGTGGACGCCGTGCTCATCGCGCTGGAGCGCACGCCGCCGGAGCTCGCCGCCGACATCGTCGACAAGGGCATCGTGCTCACCGGCGGCGGCTCGCTCCTCAAGAACCTCGACGTGCTCCTCCGCGAGGAAACGGGGCTGCCCGTGATGGTGTGCGACGACCCGATCAGCGCCGTGGTGCTCGGCAGCGGCAAGGCGCTGGATCACCTCGAGCTCTTGAAAGAGGTCACGATCAGCTGACGTCTGATCTCGTGCCCCGCCCGTGAGCTTGCCGGCGGGGCTCTGCTGCGGCGCGCGCCTCGCGGGGGCGGGCGCCGCGCGGCGACGACAGGGGTGGCCTCGCGGGTCGCCCCGTACTACCTGGGTCCGGGAGCCACGGTGAACCTGAAACGCTACCGCGACTTCGTGATCGTGCTGCTGGCGCTCGCGGTGCCGTTCTGGTTCTTGCGCGCCAGCATGCGCGACCCCAAGCAGAACACGGGGGCCGACCGGATCATCATCGGCCTCGCGGCGCCGATCCAGTACGCGGCCGCGACCCTGGCGCGCGGCCTCTCGAACCTCTGGGGCGACTACATCTACCTGGTCGACGTCAAGGAGGACAACGCCAGGCAGGCCTCGCAGATCGCCCGCCTCCGCGAGCGGGTGCGGAAGCTCGAGGCGCTCGAGGAGGAGAACCGGCGCCTGCGCAGGCTGCTCGATCTGCGCCAGAGCCTCCGCACCGACGTGGTGAGCGCCCAGGTCGTCGGCAAGAGCACCAACGATTTCTTCCGCGTGGTGCGCGTCACGCTCGACCGCGAGGCGCGGGACATCGGCTCCAACCTGCCGGTCCTCTCCGCGGACGGCGTGGTCGGCACGACGCTGAAGAGCGCCGGCGACACGGTCGACGTGCGGCTCGTCGTCGACGGGGGCAGCGGCGTCGATGTGGTCGTCGAGCGCACCGGCGCGCGCGGCTTCGTCCGCGGCACGGGCGACGAGAGCAAGTACTCCTGCAGCGTGGAGTATGTGCAGCGCACCGACGAGATCGAGGTCGGCGACCTCCTCGTGACCAGCGGCGTCGGCCGGCGCTTTCCGAAGGGGATCCCGGTCGGGACCGTGACGCAGGTCGTCCGCCGCGATTTCGGCATCTACCAGCAGGTCTACGTCGCCCCGGCCGTCGATTTCTCCCGGCTGGAGGAGGTGCTCATCGTGACGACGACGCCTCCGGAGGAGGCGCCGCCGCAGGCGCAGCGGAGGTGACGCGATGAGAAACTCCGCGTTCCTGGCGATGGGCGCCGCCCTGCTGATCGTTCAGTCGAACCTGTTCCGGCTCATCGGCAAGCTGAACATCCCGGGCTCCACGCCGAGCCTGCTCCTGCCGCTCGTCGTGTTCATGGGGGTGCACGAGTACTCGATCGCGCGCGGCGCCGCGCTCGCCTTCCTGCTCGGCTACCTGCTCGATCTCTTCACCGGCGCGCCGGTCGGCCTGTTCACCTTCATCACCGTGGCGACCTTCGTCGTGTCGCGGGCGGCCGGCGTGCGGCTCGCCGCGCAGACGCTCCTCACGAAGATCGCGCTGGCCTTCGTCTTCGGCCTCGTCGAGGGGGTGCTCATCGTGATCCTCACCGCCATCTTCGGGGGCGACGCGGCGCGCCCCCGCGCGCTCGCCCTGCTCGTCGCGCCGCACGCGGTCTCGACGGCGCTCTTCGCGCCGTTCGTCTTCGCGCTGGCCGAGCGCGTGCACCAGGCGACGATCAACGTCCCGCGGCCGGGGGAGAGCCCGCGGTGAGCCTCCTCGTCCAGCGCTCCGACGTGAGCGAGTTCCGCCGGCGCTTCCGGTGGATCGCGCTCGGCATGGTGGTGGGCTTCATGGTGCTCATCGGGCGCCTGTTCTACCTCCAGATCCTCGAGGCCGACGAGAACATGGCCATCGCCCGGGAGAACATCGTGCGGCGGGTGACGCTCGCGACCACGCGCGGCATCATCCGGGACAAGAACGGCAAGGTGCTCGCGGCGAGCCGGCCCTCGTACAACGTGTACGTCGTCCCGCGGCGCCTCGACATGGAGACGACCTGGCCGAAGATCGTCGAGTACCTCGGCGTCGGGATCGAGGAGCGCGCGCGGCTCGAGGCGCTCATCACCTCGATCCGCGCTGACGAGGGCCCGCGCAAGAACCAGCAGATCCTGCTGAAGGAGGACATCTCGCGCGACGCCGTGGCGACCCTGGCGACGCATGACGCCGAGCTGCCGGGCGTCGACGTGGTGCCGGTCCCGGTGCGCTACTACCCGTACGAGGAGGTCGGCTCGCACGTCCTCGGCTACATGGCCGAGGTGGACGCCGAGCGGCTCGCGTCGCTCCGGAGCGTCGGCTACATCGAGGGCGACCGCATCGGCGTCACCGGGATCGAGCGCGCCTGGGAGAGCTACCTCCGCGGCACGCGCGGCTGGGAGAAGGTGCTCGTCGACGCCAAGGGGCGGCGCCGGACGGGCGGCGAGGGGATCATCGAGGAGCCGCTGCGGGTCGACCCGATCCCCGGGCGCGACCTCCGGCTGACGCTCGACGCCGACATCCAGAAGGCGATCGACAAGGCGATGCGCGGCGAGCTCGCCGGCGGCGTCGCGGTCATCGACGTGCGCACCGGCAGGATCCTCGGGCTCTACTCGAAGCCCGGCTACAACCCGAACGCGCTCTCGGGCGGCTCGGGCAAGCAGGTCATCCGCGACGCCTTCCGGCGGCTCTACTCCGATCCGCTGAAGCCCGCCCTCGACAAGACGCTCTCCGGAGCGTACCCGCCCGGCTCGACCTTCAAGCCGTTCACCGCGCTGGCGGCGCTCGAGAAGGGGCTCATCGATCCCCGGCAGTCCTCGCGGTGCCGGGGCGCGCTCACGTTCGGCAAGCGCACCTTCCGGTGCACGCACGTGCACGGACCGGTCGCGATGCAGAAGGCCATCGCCGAGTCGTGCAACGTCTTCTTCTACCGGCTCGCGGCGGAGTACGGCGTCGGCATGGACGTCATCGCCGAGATGGGCCAGCGCTACGGGCTCGGCGCGCGGACGGGGCTCGGCATCAACGCGGAGGCGGGCGGCAGGATGCCGACTCGGGCGTGGATGACGCTCCGGAACAAGGGCCAGTTCCGCCTCGGGTTCGGCCTGAACGCGGCGATCGGCCAGGGCGCGACGACGGTCTCCGTGCTCCAGCTCGCGCTGGCGTACGCGGCGCTCGCGAACGGCGGCACGCTGTACCAGCCGCAGATCGTGCGGGCCGTCGAGACGAGCGCCGGCACGGTCGTCCAGGAGTTCACGCCGCGCGTGCGCCGCCAGATCGACATCCGGCCGGAGAACCTCACCCTCGTGCACCGGGCGATGGTCGCCGGTGTGAACGAGGAGGGCGGCACGGCGTTCAAGGCGCGCGTCGCCGGCGTCGAGATGGCGGGCAAGACCGGGACCGCGCAGGTCTCGCACCGGCTCACGCGCGGCGTCGAGGCCGAGCGGGTCTGGTACTTCAACCGCGAGCACGCCTGGTTCGCCGGCTACGCGCCGGCGCGCGCGCCCGAGGTCGCCGTGGTCGTGCTGGTCGAGCACGGCGGCGCCGGCGGCAAGCACGCGGCGCCCGTCGCCTTCGAGGTCGTCCGCGCGTACCAGGAGCTCGCGAAGGAGCGGCGCGGCGGCCCCAGTGAGGGGCCGCGCGCGGGCAAGAGCAGCGCGGGCCGCGCGCCCGCCGCGTCGGGGCGCACGCCATGATCCGGGGCGATTCCCTCTCAGCGCGTGATCGCGACCACTTCGACTGGCCGCTCTTCATCGCCGCGGTGTCGATCGCGGTGCTCGGCGTCGTCAACCTCTACAGCGCGACGAGCGTCTACTCCGGCTCGCGCGCGGAGCTCTACATCAGCCAGGTCTACTGGCTGTTCATGGGCGGCATCATCGGCGGCGTCCTGATCGCGATCGACTACCGGCACCTGGAGCGCCTCGGCTACGTTCTCTACACGTTCGGCGTCTTCTCGCTGGCGCTCGTCTTCGTGCTCGCGCGCGACGTGCGCGGCTCCGCGCGGTGGATCGAGTTCGGGGCGTTCCGCTTCCAGCCCAGCGAGTTCATGAAGGTGTTCCTGGTCATCGCGCTGGCGAAGTTCCTGCACGACGATCCGCGCAACGAGGGCCGCACCCTCCGCGATCTCGCGATCCCGGCGACGCTGACCGCGGTCCCTGCGCTCCTCGTGCTCAAGCAGCCCGATCTCGGGACGGCGACCATCCTCGTGTTCGTCTTCCTGACGATCGCGGCGGTCACGCGGGTGCGTTGGCGGAGCGCCGCGCTGTTCGTCGTGTCCATCCTCGTGGCGGTGCCGATCCTCTGGGAGTACGTGCTGCTCGATTACCAGCGCGCCCGCGTCCTCGTGTTCCTCCACCCCGAGGAGGACCTCCTGCACCGCGGCTGGCACGCCCACCACTCGCGCGTGGCGATCGGCAACGGCGGGCTGTTCGGCAACGGGTACCTCCGGGGCACCCAGAACCAGTTCCTCTTTCTGCCGGACCAGTTCACCGACTTCCCGTTCCCGGTCTTCGCCGAGGAGTGGGGGTTCGTCGGGTGCGTGGTCCTCGTGTGCCTCTATGCGTTCCTGGTCGTGTGGGGGATCCGCATCGCGTCGATGGCGAAGGACCGCTTCGGCGCGGTGCTCGGCGTCGGCTGCGCGGCGATCATCTTCTGGCACGCGGTCATCAACCTCGGCATGACGTCGGGCGTGCTGCCGGTCGTCGGCGTCACGCTGCCCCTGTTCTCGTACGGCGGATCGAGCGTGACCACCGTGATGGTCGCGATCGCGCTGCTCATGAGCGTGTCGATGCGCCGCTACTCCGGCGTCGCCTCGCTCGATCGCCTGTGACGGCCGCGGGGCTGCCCTCGCACCAGCGCCGCGTCAGATCGCGCTTTCGGCGAGCCGCGCTTCGATGACGAACGCGAACGCCTTGAGCGCGTCGCGCTCGGTCACCTCGCTGCCGGAGCGCGCTCTCCGGACCGCGGCGCGGAAGCCGAGATAGCGGCGCCCGTCCAGGCCGAGCAGCGCCGGCACCGTCGCGGCGTCGCGCGGCGCGTCGGTCGAGCCGGCGAGCTCCGCCGCCTTGTCGAGGATCCCCGCGACGAGCGCGTCGCAGCGATTGAGCGCCACGGCGTACCGCTCGGCGGCGATGGCCGCCTCGATCTCGGCGACCACCTCGCGCTCGGCGGTCGGCCACAGCGCCACGAACGAGAGGCCCGGCTGGGCGAGGTGCCTCGTGGCCGCGGACGGTCCATCCGCGCGCGCGGTCGCCGGGGCCTCCGCCGATGCGGCCAGCCTCCGGGCGGCGAGCCGCAGCGACGACGGTATCCCGCGGCTCACCGGATCCCTGACGCCGGTGCTGCGCGGCGGGACGTCGAGACCCGGCGAGGAGGTCGCGCCGGGCGCGGCCTCGCCCTCGCCCGGTTCGTCGATCGTCGAGTGCGGGGGCATCGTCGACCACGGCTTGCTGGGCGGAGCGAGCCGGGAGATCACCGCATCGAGCTGCGCCGACGGCGGCGGCGACGCGTCGCGCAGCGCGGTGACGAGCCCGCCCTCGATCGCGTCGAACCCGCCGAGCCCGCTGCCCATCGCGTCGGGCAGGCGGCTCTCGAAGGCGCGCAGCACCGCGGCGCTGATCTCCTCGAGCCCCTCGTAGATGCCGAGCCCCGTCTTCGCCGACGTGGCCAGCGAGACGGCGCGGAACGGGTTCAGCATCGCGTCGAGCTCCTCCAGGGGGAGCAGATCCGGCAGATCGCGCTTGTTGTGCTGAAAGACGAGCGGGATGTGCTGCAGCCCCCGCCCCTGCTCGGCCAGGTTGTCGCGCAGGTTTTCCAGGCTTTCCACGTTTGCGTCAGCGCGAACGGCCTGCGAGTCGCTGACGAACACGATGCCGTCGGCGCCCGTGAGCACCAGCTTCCGGGTCGCGTTGAAGTAGACCTGCCCCGGCACCGTGAAGAGCTGGAGCCGCACGTTCATCCCGCGCAGCTGCGGGAGTCGGACCGGCAGGAAGTCGAAGTAGAGCGTCCGGTCGACCGGCGTCGCCAGGGAGACGAGCTTACCGCGGTACTCGGGCTTCGCGGTGGCGTGCAGGTACTCGAGCGTGGTCGTCTTGCCGCCCAGGCCGGGGCCGTAATAGACGATCTTGAATACGAGCTCGCGCGACAGTGGGTTCACCGACGCCATGGGCGGCGGCGACGATACACGAAAAGGGGATCGGGGGCGCCGTGGCGTGCGCGGGCACGCGTCAGCCCGCCGCGCGCCGCGCCGGACGGCGCTGGCCGAGCTCCGGTCGGCCGGCCGGCGCGGTCCTTCGTCAACGGAGCCCGACGAGCGGCTCGAGCTTGTCCTTCTGGCCCATCTGGAGCAGGAGCGCGACCTGGCCCCGCTGTGCCTGGAAGTAGTCGAGCCGCAGCCGGTGCGTCCCCTCGGTGAGCCGCGTCTCGCCGTCCGCGCTCTTCGCGCTGTGGCCCCCGTCGTTCGCGAGCACGCGCTTGTCGTCGATGTAGAGGATCGCGCCGTCGTCCGCGGTGAGCCGGAACTGGTACATGCCCTCCTGCGGCGCCTTGAACTCCCCCTCGAAGCGGAGGGCGAACCACTCGTTCTGCGCGAGCGCTCCCGGGAAGCCGGCGGAGAAGTCCTGCGACTTCACCTCGAACTTGTCCGTGTACAGCACAGCGAACGGCACGAGCCCGTCGAAGCTCGGGAGCTTCCGGCTGTTCTCGGGGATCACGTAGGCGAGCCCCCGGAAGGCGCCGCTCTCCCCGTTGCCGAACACGTTCGGGGCGGTGATGCGCGGCGCGTTGTGCGTGGGCAGGCGCCACTTCGGGGATTTGCGGCGCGCCGGCTCCGGATCCGGCTTGGCCGGCTTGCGCGACCGGGAGGCGGTCTTGGCGGGGGGAGGTGGGGGCGGCGGCGACGTCTCGGCCGACTTGCTGCCGCTCTGGATGGTGACGTGGCAGCCGCCGAGGAGAGACGCGGCAAGCACGCACGAGGCGATGCGCGATGAGGTTCGGACCATGACGTCTCCTGAGAGGGAACGGACGGACAGGCCCGCCCCCACGTGAATGCGAGGATGGCGCTTAGACGTTCGGGCAGGGCGCGGCAATCAGCGTCACGCTTCGTCAGGGGCCGTCCGGCGCGGGCGACCCCGCCCCGGTCGCCGCCCCGGGGTCGTCGCGCTCCTCGCGTGCGGGCGCCTCGATCCGCGAGAGCCCGTCGATCGACTCCGTGGCACGCCAGAGCGGCGAGCGCTGGGCGAGCCCGAGCGCGGCGAGGCAGGCGAGCACGCCGGCGAGCGCGCCGGCGTTCATCACGCCCTCGAACCGGATCCGCGCCGGGCCCGCGTAGATCACCCCGAGCAGCGCGCCGCTGGCCAGGCCCCCGATGTGCGCCGCGTTGTTGATGCGGATGCCGGTGTTCGACGCGTTCACGACGAAGCCGAAGAGGACGATGTAGAACACGGCCTGGAGCGCCAGGTCCTTCCAGCGCGGGTCGCGGCGGCGGAGCAGCCAGCCGAGCAGGAGGCCCATCACGCCGAACACCGCGCCGCTCGCGCCCGCCGTGCACACGGCCTCGGGCTGCACGAAGAGGTTCCAGGCGGCGCTCGCGATGAAGCCGAACAGGCCCGTGAGGACGTAGACGATCGCGAACCGCGCCGAGCCGACGGCGGGCTCGGCGGCGCGGGCGAGCATGCCGAGCGTCATCATGTTCATGCCGAAGTGGAGGACGCCCATGTGGACGAAGACCGCGGAGAGCAGGCGGAACGGCTCGAACGGCTCTCCTGGCTCCACGAGGAGCGCGCCGAAGCGGAGGTAGTTCGACCTGTCCCACGCCGAGAGGAGGCCGAGATCGCGGGAGTGCGCGGCCACCATCTGCCCGACGAATACGAACGCCGTGAGCCCGCCGAGGATCTTGGTCGCGAGCAGGCTCCGCCCATCGAGGGGCCCCCTCGACGGCACGGCGCGGGCCGATGGGAGGAGCAGCGGCGCTCCACAGCGGATGCATCGGCTGAAGTCGCTCCCGTTGAGGGCGCCGCAGCGCGCGCAATTCAGCGAGCGCCGCCGCTCGCCGGACGGCCCTGCCGTCACAGGCCGGTCCCGACGCGCCGCCCAACCCCGGGGCGTGCGCGAGACCTGAACGTTGTATCGAGGGTCACGAGGGCTTCCTTTCACGGAGAACGCTCCGCGTCGAGGCCGGCACAATGTGGAGGCTCCGGGCCGTAAGGTCCACGGCTTTGGGCCGTTGTCGAGGTGTGAATGCGGCAGCCCTCCCGCGCTCGGTCCCCGCCGCCGCGTGGCGCCCGCGCGGTGGCGCGCGGCGGCACCCCGGCGGCGCGCCCGTGTTCCTCGACGGCCGCGGGGCGCGCCGTCCCGCCGCGGGCGCAAGGCGGACTTCGGTGCGAACCGTCCCACGTCCGGGTATCGTCGCCGCTGTGACGGCGGTGGCAGCAGCGAGGCCTGATCTCGAGGCGGAGCGCCTGCAATGCGATCGCGCCGCGCAGGGCGATCGTGCCGCGCTAGGCCAGCTGCTCCGCAGGTACGGGCCTGCGCTGTACCGCGCGGTGCTGCTGCCCCGCCTCGGCTCCGACGCGGCCGCGCAGGACGCCCTCGCCGAGACCTACGCGCGGGTGGTCGAGCGGTTCTCCCAGTTCCAGTGGCAGAGCTGCGGCATCTACCCCTGGCTCCGCGTGATCGCGCTGCGGATCGCGCTCGACATGCTCCGCGCGCGACGCCGCGAGGCGCTCTTCGAGCCCGAGGATCTGCAGCGCGAGATCGACGCCGCCGAGACCGATCTCACCGCCCGCGGCGAGGTCGAGCTCTGCGAGAAGCGCGACCTCGCCGACGCGCGGGCGCGGGTCGATGACGCGCTCGGGCGCCTCAACCCGCGCTACGCCGAGGCGATCCGGCTCCGGGTGCTCGAGGAGCGGCCCCGCGACGAGGTGGCCCTCGCGCTCGGGGTCAGCGTGGCGACGTTCGATGTCGTCCTGCACCGCGCCATGACCGCGCTGAAGAAGGTGCTCGCCGCGGGGGTCACCGCGCCGCGCGCGGAGCATAAGGAAGGGGCGCGATGAAGCCGCGGCGGCCCTCGGATCCGCGCCCCTCGTCGACCGGAAACGGACCCGTGGAGCGCCGCGGTGGCCCGGAGCGCGGCCGGCAGCTCGCGCTCGTCTCGCCCGAGGCGGAGCCGTTCGCGCCGGCGTCCGACGACGAGCCGCGCGCCGCGCGCGAGCTCGCGGAGGCGCTCGATCGCGGCGAGGTCCCGCTCGCGGAGACGCTCCGGGCCGCAGCTCGGCCTGTCGGGCTCGACAGGGCCGACCACGAGGCGCTGCTCGCGCGCGCGCTCGGCGACGACGACGCGCCGCCGACCAGGGCCGAGCGGCGCGCCGCCGAGCGCCTGCGGGAGGCGCTCGATCCAGGGGCCGCCGGCTGGGGCGGGCCCGGGCGGGGCGGCGGCTCCGGCGGCGACGGGGAGCTCGCCTCGCCCGGCGCGCGCGACGAGCTCGCGGAGCTCGCCGTCGCGCTCCGGGCCGCGTGGCGTCCGGCGCCGCTCGCGGAGCTCCGGAACAGCGCGCTCGTCGAGGGGGCCCTCCGCGCCTCGCCCGCGCATCGCGCCCGGCGCATCGCGCCGGTCACGATGGCGGCGCTCTCGACCCTCGCCGCGGCGGCGGCCGCCGCCGCGTTGATCTTCGGCCAGATCCGGGAAGAGCGCGCCTCTGTCGCGCGCGCGCCCGGCGACGACGGCGCGCCGCCCGCGCCGCTGCCCTCGCTGATCGAGGCGCGCTCGACCTCCGCGCTCTTCGATCCGGTCGCGCCGTTCCCGAGGGAGGGCGGCCAGACCGAGCGGATCGATCGCATCGCCGCCGCGCGCGCGTCCGATCTGCGCCAGAACCGCTATGCGGCGTGGGGGGTGCGCTGATGCGGAGCCCTCGCTTCGTCGTCGCTTGCCTGGGGTTCCTCATAGCGGCGCACCTCGGGTGCGCCCGGGACGACGAGCGTGCGCGCGCCGGCGCGGCCCCGGGCGATCCGGCGTGCGCGTGCGCCCCGGCGCAGATCGTCGATCCCACGCTGCTCGCCTTTCTCTCCAGGGCGCGCGCGGCGCACCACGCCGCCGACGTGGCGCTCGGCGCGGGCGATCGCGCCGCCGCGATCCGCGCCATCGAGGGGATCATCGCAGCGCCGAGGCCGCCGGGCGCGCCGCCGGAGGTCGCCGAGGTGACGGCGGACACCTACGCCCGGCTGGCGGAGCTCCGGGGTGAGGCCGGCGAGTTCGACGCCGCGGCGCGCGACATCGACGCGGGCCTCAGGCTGGCGCCGGCGCCCTCTCATTACGAGGGCCACCTCTACGAAGTGGCGGGCGTGGTCGAGGAGCGCCGCGCGAAGGCGCTGGAAGAGAAGGGGGATCGCGCGGCGGCGGCGCAGGCCCGCGCGCGCGCGGTCGGCCTGCTGGAGCGGGCGATCTCGATCCAGGATCACGTTATCACCGAGGCCCTGAAGGGCGCCCAGGAAAAGCCGCGCTGAAGCGCGCCCCGGCCGTGGTCTCCAATTGCGACGGGCGCGCGTTCCTCGTTAGACTCGGCGGGAGGGCGTCGCTGCCCGACTCGATGACGCTCCGTGTACCAAGGCCGAAACCCGGGTACGATCTCAAGTCGCTCCCGCTGAAACCCGCGGACGTGTTCCTCCTGTCGCGGATCGACGGCGTCCTGACCGATCGGGATCTGTCCTTGATCACGGGCATGTCGCACGGCGACACCGTCGAGGCGCTGCGCCGCCTGCGTGATTTCGGCGCCATCCTCCTGGACGGCGAGCCCTCTGGCCCGCCTCCGCCGCGGGGCGCGGCCGACGCTGCGCGGCGTGGGGCCGCGGCGGATCCGGAGCGGCCGACGTCGTCCGGGGGCGAGTCCGTCCCGCTCGGCCGCGACGCGCTCCAGCAGGTGGACTCCCTGCCGCTCTACGATCCTGCCGAGCTGGACGAGCCGGTCGAGCTCGCCCCCGACCGGAAGCGGCGGATCCTCGACCTCTACTATCGGATCGAGGATCTCAGCTACTACGCGCTGCTCGGCGTCTCGGACCAGGCGGACAAGAAGCAGATCAAGAGCGCCTATTACCAGCTCGCGCCGGAGTTCCATCCGGACACCTACTTCCGCAAGCAGCTCGGCTCGTACAAGCAGAAGATCGAGGCCCTCTTCACGCGCATCACGCTGGCGCACGACACGCTGACGTCGAAGCAGCGGCGCGCCGAGTACGACGGGTACCTCGAGCAGACCCACAAGAACCGGGCGATGGCGGCGCTGATCGAGCAGACGCCCCGCGACATCGCCACGATCTCCACCGCCGTCGACGCCTCGGTGCGCGCTGCGTTCGCCGATCCGCACGACGTGGCCGGTTCGCCCGGACGTTACTCCTCCGAACGCCCACCCGCCGAGCAGGCCCCCGCCGCGGCGTTCACGCGCGCAGCGGCGCCGGCGCAGCCGTCCTACGCGGCGAGCTCGCCGGACCGCGGAGGCGCGCCGGCGCGGAGCGCGTCGGTCGGCTCGCCCGCCGCGCCCGCTCCCAGCGCGAAGGATCGGCGCGAGACGTTCGCGCGCAAGCTCACCGGAGGCCTGCGGCGCGCTCCGGCGGGCGCGCCCTCCCCGGCGCCTGCCGCAGCGGCGGCCCCGGCGCCTGCCGCAGCGGCGGCCCCGGCGCCTGCCGCAGCGGCGGTCACGGCGCCCGCCGCGGTGGCGGTGTCGAGGGTCCCGGGCGGCGTCCGATCGCCCGAGTCGATGAGGGCGGTCGAGGCGCTCAAGGCGCGTTACGATTCCGCCCGCAACGAGGCGTTCCGGAACCAGATCGCGCGGCACGCCGAGGCGGCTCGGTCCGCGCTCGACCGGAACGACTACGCGGGGGCGGCCAACGCGTTCCGGATCGCCGCGTCGCTCGCGCCCGAGGACGCCGCGCTCCAGAGCGCGTCGGCCGACGTGCAGCGCCTCGCGGCGGTGGCGCTGGCGGACGGCTACCTCAAGCAGGCCCACTACGAGGCACAGACCGGGCGCTGGGTCGATGCGGCGCTGAGCTATGCGAAGGTGTGCAACGGTCGCCCGGACGACGCCGGCGCGCACGAGCGGGTCGCCTACGCGACGCTCCAGGCCGGGGAGAACACGCGGCGGGCGGTGGAGTTCGCACGGCGGGCGGTGGAGCTCGTGCCCACCTCGGTGGAGTACCGGCTGACGCTCGCGCTCTCGTACGCGGCCGCGGGGCTCACCAAGAGCGCGATCGGGGAGTTCGACCGCGCTGCCGAGCTCGCAGGGAACGACGCCCGGCTGCGCGGCCTCATCGCCCAGGCGCGCGAGCAGGCCAAGGCGTACGGGAAGCAAGTCTAGCGCCGCCCGGCGACGCCGGCCGCGGTCGGGCCGGGGGCGGCGCCTTCGGAAGGGGCCGAGCACGATTGGCCCGCTCGGCTCCGCGAAACGGTCTAGCATCGTGACCTCGGCGGCCGTTCGGGCCGAAGATTACTAGCCGAAGATCACAAGAGGAGCAGCGGCATCGATGGAGCGTGTCATCGGCATTGACCTTGGCACCACGAACTCGTGCGTTGCCATCGTCGAGGAGGGCGTCCCGACCGTCATCCCGAATCGCGGTGGGTACAAAACGACGCCGTCCATGGTCGCGATCACCGAGGCCGGCAAGCGGCTCTGCGGGCACATCGCGAAGCGGCAGGCGATCACCAACGCCGAGAACACGGTCTACGCCGCGAAGCGGCTGATCGGGCGCAAGTGGTCGTCCCCGCAGGTGAAGAACGCGATCCTGACTGCCTCGTACAAGATCGTCGAGGGGCCGCACGGGGACGTCCGCATCCAGCTGCGCGACAAGACGTACTCGGTCCCCGAGATCAGCGCGATGGTCCTCCAGGAGATGAAGCTGTTCGCCGAGGACTACCTCAACGAGCCGGTCTCGAAGGCGGTGATCACCGTCCCCGCCTACTTCAACGACAACCAGCGGCAGGCGACGAAGGACGCGGGCCAGATCGCGGGGCTCGACGTCATCCGCATCGTCAACGAGCCGACGGCGGCGGCGCTCGCGTACGGGTTCGGCAAGAACTTCGAGAAGACGATCGCCGTGTTCGACCTCGGCGGCGGCACGTTCGACATCTCCGTGCTCGAGATCGGCGCGGGCGGGGTCTTCAAGGTCATCGCCACCGCGGGCGACACGTTCCTCGGCGGCGAGGATTTCGACGCGCGGGTCATCGACTGGCTGGTGCAGGGCTTCAAGGAGCAGCACGACGTCGATCTGCGGCAGGACAGGATGGCGCTCCAGCGGCTCAAGGACGCGGCCGAGAAGGCGAAGTGCGAGCTGTCCAGCGTGCTGGAGACCGAGATCAACCTGCCGTTCATCATCTCGAGCGCGCGCAACGAGGCGCTCCACCTGCAGCGCACGCTCTCGCGGGTCACGCTGCAGGAGCTGTGCGAGGACCTCGTCGAGCGGTGCGTCGAGATCTGCAGCCAGACGCTCGAGGACGCGCGGCTCGATCGCGACGAGATCGAGGACGTCGTGCTCGTCGGCGGCATGACGCGCATGCCGCGGGTGCAGGAGGCCGTGCGCGACTTTTTCGAGCGCGAGCCGTGCAAGGGGGTGCACCCCGACGAGGTGGTCGCGCTCGGCGCGGCGGTGCAGGGCGCCGCGCTCGTGGACGAGACGAAGCAGATGATCCTGCTCGACGTCACGCCGCACGCGCTCGGCATCATGACCTTCGGGTCGAACTTCGAGGAGCTCATCCCGCAGAACACCACCGTGCCCACGAGCCGGTCGAAGATCTTCACGACGAGCCGCGACAGCCAGACCGCGGTGAAGATCCTGGTCATGCAGGGCGAGCACCAGAAGGCGACCGACAACGAGCTGCTCGGCGAGTTCATCCTCACGGGCCTGCGCCGCGCCCCGAAGGGCCAGGTCGAGATCGAGGTGACGTTCGAGATCAACAGCGACGGCATCGTCTCCGTGAGCGCGAAGGATCTGGAGACGGGCCAGCAGCAGTCGATCCAGGTCACCGCGTCGAGCGGCCTCACGAAGGAGGAGGTCGGCGAGATGATGGAGGCGGCGAAGGAGTACCTCGTCGATCGCCGCGTGAGCGACCAGTTCGAGGGCGTCCGGCAGGAGGCCGAGAAGCTCATCGCCGAGATCGAGCGGATGTTCCCGCAGGTAGAGCAGATCGTGGCGTCCAGCGATTTCGGCCGCGACGCCATCGGCAAGGCGCGCGGGATCGTGGACCGCTCGCGCCAGGCCATCGGCCGGCGCGACGCGGCCGCGGTCAAGGAGCAGATGGAGGCGCTCTCGCGCACCCACCGGATGTTCAAGGGTGTCGTAGCCAGGCCACAGGGGTGAAGGGTGGCCGCGATGAGGGAAGACGATGCGGTCGGTGCCGCCTGACTCCAAGACCCTGGACTCCTCCTGGGGCCACGATGAGGTGGACGAGCTCGAGGACACCCAGCCGGTCGCCTCGAAGGAGATCCTCGCGCGCGTCGCGCTCACGCGCGAGGGGCAGGTCTCACCCCGCATGGCGACCCCGCCCTCCGGCCTGCCCCCGCAGCCGGACGACGAGGGCAAGATCACCCTTCCGCCGCCGATCCCGGTCAGCGAATACGTGGCAAAGATGATGACCCGTCGCTCTCATTCGAGCTCCGAGATCACCGCCCAGCGGCCGCGCCCGCCCGAGGGGCCTCCGGAGGGGTACCCGCCCGTGCCGACGCGCAAGACGATCCCCTGGGAGCCGCCGCCCGGCAGCAGCTTCTCGGGCAAGCACGGCGCGTCCAGCCTGGAGGCCGCGCGGCTCGGCCTGGAGGCCGCGCGGCTCGGCCTGGAGTGCGATGAGCCCGGGGTTCCGTCGCGACCCGGCGGCCGGATGGGCTTCGGATCGCTCGAGGGCGAGCACGAGGTCGGGCCGGACCTCGACGACTTCCTGCGCGAGCCGGGCCAGTCGTACCCGCGC
Organism: Sorangium sp. So ce887; assembly: GCF_051521455.1. Taxonomy (NCBI): domain Bacteria; kingdom Pseudomonadati; phylum Myxococcota; order Polyangiales; family Polyangiaceae; genus Sorangium; species Sorangium sp. So ce887. Next base: position 3,159,937 of record NZ_CP150354.1, read on the forward strand.
AGCTTCGGCGAGATCGACGTCTTCGGTGGCCCTCCGGTCGATGCGCGGGACGTTCACGCCCCGCAGAGCGCGCGGGGGCGCGGATACGGCCCCGAGGACGGAGGGCCGCTGGGCATCGATTTCCGGCTCGATCTCGGCTTCGAGGAGCCGGGCCTCGCCATGGATGAGCAGCCGGTCACGCCGCCTCCCGGCACGCTCCGGTACGGCCTGATCGTGGAGGACGACGAGCCCGCCTTCCGCGGCGGGACGGGCGCGCTCGCCGGCTCCACCTCGTACCGGGTCTCCGGCGACACGCAGGGCGGGGCGCGCGCGCCGCGCCGGCTCGAGACGGATCGCGCGCCGCGCCAGCTCGAGACGGATCGCGCGCCGCGCCGGCTCGAGACGGATCGCGCGCCGGCGGCTGCTGCGCGGGTGGACAAGGGGGTTCACTCCCGTGCGACCGAGCCCCAGCTGAGCATCCAGGGGCCGCGGGAGCAGATGCAGCACCGGTTCGATCAGGGGGACTTCGGGGGCGCGCTCGTCCTCGCGGAGGGCCTGATCGAGGAGAACCCGAAGGACGGGATGGCGCGGCAGTACGCCGACAGCTGCGTCGAGATGTTGCGGCAGATGTACAAGTCGCGCCTCGGCGACGGCTCGCGCGTGCTCCGCCTCGCGGTGTCGCCGGACCAGCTCCGCTCGTTGAACCTCGATCACCGCGCGGGCTTCTTGCTGTCGTGCATCGACGGGTACAGCTCGATCGACGAGATCCTCGACGTCTCGGGCATGCAGACGCTCGAGGCCTTGCGGCTCCTGTACGAGCTCGTGCAGGAGGGGATCGTCTGCGGCGTGTAGGCGCCGGGATCGCCTGAGATCCCCGGTCCCCGCCTCGAGAATCGTGCCGGGCGGGCCGCGGCGCCTGCTGACGCGCCTTTCCGCGATGGCGCTGGCTCGCTAGGTTGCACCGGTGCGCACGGCTCTCCAGGCCGCCGTCGGTCTCCTCCTCGCGCTGGTCGCCGGCCGCACGGGCGCGTCCCTCGTCGCCACGATCGCGCGCGGCGCTACAGCGCAGCCGCCGCCGGCCGCTCGCGCAGGCGCCGTCGACGCCGCGGGCGCCACCGCAGGCGGCCCCGCAGCCGCTGTCGACGCCGCCCGCGTCACGCCATCGCCGGCGCCTCCTGCCGACGCCGAGCTCGCGGCGCACGCCGATCCGATCGCGAGCTACACGCTGCGCGCGAGCCTCGATCCGGTGCAGCACACGATGCGCGGCGAGGGCACGCTGGTCTGGCGGAACGCGTCGCGCGAGCCGCAGCGCGAGCTGTTCGTCCACCTCTACCTGAACGGCTTCAAGAGCGAGCGCACCGTGTTCCTCCGGTCGGCCATCGGGGGCTTTCGCGGCAACGAAATCTTGTACGATTACGGACACATCCAGGTGAAGCGCTTCGCGGTGCGCGAGATGGGAGGCGCGGACGTCTGGCCCCAGGGGAACCCCACGACGCCCGGCGATCCCGAGGACGAGACCGACATCCGCGTGGAGCTGCCGCGGCCCGTCGCCCCAGGCGACGCGATCACGATCGATCTCGCCTGGGACGCGCACCTCCCGTCGCTCGCGCTCAGGACGGGCCACTACGGGAGCTTTCACATGGTGGGGCAGTGGTTTCCGAAGATCGCTCGCCTCGAGCCCGACGGGACCTGGGCGCACTTCCCCTACCATCGGCTCTCGGAGTTTTACGCCGACTTCGGGGCCTACGACGTGACCGTCGACGTGCCGGAGGGGGTCGCGGTCGGCGCCACCGGCCGGCTCGTGGAAGAGCGGCGGCTCGACGGCCGCGCGATCCGCCGGTTCGTGCAGGAGGACGTGCACGACTTCGCCTTCGCCGCGTGGGACCGCTTCCGCGAGATGCGCGCGACGACCGACGACGGCGTCGCGATCCGGTGCCTCTTCCCCGAGGGAAGCGAGCGCGAGGCGGCTCTCCAGATCGACCTGGCCCGGTTCGGCCTGTCGCATTTCGGCGCGGCGTTCGGCCGTTACCCGTACGGCACGCTCACGATCGTGCATCCGCCGGAGGGCGCTGAGGAGGCCGGCGGAATGGAGTACCCGACGCTCATCACGACCGGCGGCAGCTGGCTCTGGCCCGTGGTGGGCTTGCGCTTCGTCGAGGCGGTCACGGTGCACGAGCTCGCGCACCAGTGGTTCTACGGCCTCGTCGCCACCAACGAGCACCGCTACCCGTTCCTCGACGAGGGCCTCACCACCTACGCCGAGGCCGAAGCGCTCCGCGCGCGCTACGGCGACAGCTCGGCGGCGCGGCTGCTCGGGCTCGAGATCGACCTCCGGACGCAGTACCGCGCCGACGCGCTCGCGTCGGGCCACAACGGCGCCGTCGCGCAGCCGGCAACGGGCTTCGTGGATGGGGCGGACTACGCCGGCCTGGTGTACGGAAGGCCCGCGGTCCTCCTCGCGACCCTCGCCGGCGTGTACGGCGAGGACCTCGTGCGCCGGGCCGTGGGCCGCTACGCGCGCGAGAACCGGTTCCGTCACCCCGGCCCCGAGGCGCTGCTCGAGGCCGTGCGCCGCGATGTGGGCGACGGGGCGGCCGAGGCGCTCCGCGCCGGGCTCTTCGAGCGCGGGTGGGTCGACTACACGGTCGCGACGTTCCACTCGTGGCCCGCAGGCGGCGCGGAGCCCGCTCCGGGTGAGGGCGGCCACGAGGGAGCGGGTTATCACGGCCACGCCGTCGTGCGGCGCCGCGGCTCGCTCGTGCTCCCCGTCGACGTCGCGCTGCACGGCGAGGACGGCGGCGTGCAGCGGGTCCGGTGGCAGGCGCACGACAGCGTCGCCCGGATCCCCTACGCTGGCGCCTCGCCGCTGGTCGCCGTGGTGATCGACCCCGACCACCGGGTGCTGCTCGACGAGGACCTCGCGAACAACGCGCGCCGGGCGGATCCGGACCTCCTCGCGCCCAGCGTGCTCTCGCGCGCGAGCTTCGCCGTGGGGCTCGCGCTCACGCTCCTCGGGCCATGAGCGAGCCGGCGGAGGAGGGCGCGATGGTTCCGGGCTCGACGGCGGCCGCAGGGGGCGATCCGCCGCGCGCCCGGCCTGCCGCGCGCCGCGCCGCCGCGCACGAGCGGCCCGGCGCGATCGCGCTCTACTTCGGCTACCGGGCGCTCGCCTCGCTCGTGGTCGCGGCGCCGCTGTCCGTCTTCGCGGCCCAGGTCGTCGGCGATCATCCGCGCGGCGATGCGATCCTGTTCGATCCCGGCGGGCTGATGCTCGGCGAGCTCGGGCGCCTCGGGGCGCTCGCCGCCGCGTCCCTCGCCGCGCAGCTCGGCGTGGGCGCCCTGCTCGCCGCCGCGCTCGGGCTGATTCCGCTCGCGGTGCTCCTCGCCGCGCTGAGCCAGGCGGGGCCGCTCTCGGCGCAGGCCCTGGGCGGCCGCGCGGCGCGCGCCATCGGCCCGCTCGCCTTGCTCTGGGGCGTCGCGCTCGCGGCGCAGGTCACGGCCGCCGCGCTCGTCCTGCTCCCCGGGATGAAGCTCTGCGAGGCGTTCCTGGTCCTGCCGCGCAGCCGCGACCTCGCGGCGGCGGCCGTCGCCGCGGTCGCGCTCGTGCACGTCGTGGCCATCGGTCTGCTCCACGACCTCGCGCGGGCCGCCCTCGTGGCCGAGCAGCGGGGCTTCTACACCGCGGTCGCCAGGGGGTTCGACGCGCTGTGCGCCGCGCCGCTCGAGGCCGCCTGGGCCTGGGCTTCTCGAGGCGCGCTCGCCGCCGTCGCGCTCGCAGGCGGGGCGTGGGGGATACACCTCGCCGGCGTCGGCACGGGCCCGCGCGTCGCCGCCGCGTTCGCCGCGCAGCTCGCGGCGCTCGCGGCCGCCGCCTACCTGCGCGCCTCGTGGCTCGCGGCCGCCCTACGGCTGGTCGATCGCTCCGCGCCCGCGCAGCGCACGGGGACGGACGACACCGCCGAATGACGGCTCCGCATTGCGGCCGCGCCGGCGGTGGCTGCGCCGACAATCACCGCCGCCTCCTGGGCTTCCGACGCGGCACGAGCAGCTCGGGATGCAGAAATCCTTTGACATACGTCTACATCCGCGTAACGTAGCCCGCCCGTGACCGACGCCTCGGCGTAAGCGCGGGGCCTGCAGCAAGCCCAGGTAGCTCAGTTGGTAGAGCAGAGGATTGAAAATCCTCGTGTGGGCGGTTCGATTCCGTCCCTGGGCACTACTCTTTCTTGTCCCGGCGAGCAAACGCCGCCGCGCCCTCCTCACGCTCTTGCGCGCTCCCCCGCTCCACACGGCTCAACCGTTGTCGTGGACGCCCGGGCGATTCCGCCTCTCGGCCAGACGCCAGCCGGCCTCATCGGCTGGCCGCAGGCGAGGGCGAGGCGGTCTGTTCAGGAGTACTTTCGCGGGTTTGGCCACATCGGGTGACAGTGGAACTTGGTTCCGGTGCGGTAGCGATCCTGGTAAGGTGACGGGGGGACCACTCGTTGCAACCTGAACACTCCGGAGGCGCCCTAGGGAACGGCGCCTCCTCATGGAGGCTCCCTCATGGCCGATCGTCGTGTCGACTCCTCGCGAAAGAGCTCTCCGGAAACGGCCTCCGCTTCCGACTCGGCGCCGCGGAGCCGGCCGTCCGCGCCTGGTAACCAGGCCACCGAGGGGGCTCGAAAGAAGAAGATCCTCGTCGTCGACGATTCGCTGACTTCGTTGCTGTCACAGCAGCTGGCGCTCGGTGCGGACGACTACGACATCGTCATCGCGCGCAACGGCAAGGAGGCAATCGCGAAGGCCGTGGCGGAGCGCCCCGATCTCATCCTGATGGACGTCGTCATGCCCGCGATGGACGGCTTCCAGGCCTGCAGATGGCTTCGCGCGTTCGACGCGACGAAGACCGTGCCGATCATCATGATGACGACGAGGAGCGATCAAACGAGCATCAAGATCGGCTTCGCCAACGGGTGCACCGACTACCTCATCAAGCCTTTCGACGGCGATTTGCTGCTCATGAAGGTCCGCACCCACCTCGGCGAATAAGGCCCTCTCGGCCATCCCGGTGCGTGACCGGGGTGGCGGAGACAGGGTTCCTGGAGCCGAACCAGGCCTCCTCGCGGACAGGCGTGCGGCGCGGCCAACCCTCAGTCGGTGATGGCGGCCCAGAACTTGAGCCCGGTCGGGATATCGGCGCAGCCGCTCAGGTTTTCGACCTGCTCGAGGCATCCATCGACGTCGACCGCGCCACTGCGGCACGCGAACTCGTCATCCACGCAGGAGAGGGCCTCGTCGAACTGCTCCTCGCAGCCCTGCGCCGCCGCCTCGCGCTCGGCGTCTTCGAGGTTGTCCACGCAGTCGTCTTCGTCGTCCGGGCTGCAGTCTCCGGTGCAATCGCACCTGTCCTCGCACAGACCCGAGATAGAGGCCCCGCAGCCCGGAAGCATGGCGAGCGCAAGGGCGACCGTGAACGAGCAAGCGAGCTTCAAAGTTGTACCTCCAACCTGGTCGCGCGGCGCGCGAGCTACGATGATGTGGCTTGTCTATCGCGTTCGGGGAGGAGGTACAAGCCGCACGTTCGGCGTCCCGGGCGCGCTCGGCGGGGTCCCCGCGGGGTTGCGCGGGGTTGCGCGTGGTTGCGCGTGATTCCGTATGCCTCCGGGGCGCATTTGCTGCCCGCACCGCGCTACGCCAGCGGTGCCGCGCGACGACTCGGCTGCTGCCAGGCATCATGTGCCCGCCCCGTGTCTCGACGGATGATGCCGCGCCGGCGACGAGCGGTATCGATCACGGGAACCCCGCTCATGCAGGTATTCCCGGAGCCGCTCTCGCTCGGCTCCGCTGAGCGCCGCTTGACTCCCGTTCAGCTCCGTTTCGCTCGATCCCCGCGCCGATTCGCGGCGCTCGGTTCGGTTCTGCTCAGTTCCGCGTGGCGCCTTCGGCCTGCGCCGGCCAGAGCCGGCGGAAGCCGACGCCGACGATGCCCCCGTCGTCGCGCTGCACCAGGCCCCCGAAGCGGCATTTCTCGACCAGCGTGCCTTCGGCCAGCTCGCCGCCGTCCTGGAACCGGATGCGCTGGCCCTCGCTCAGGGCGGCAAAGACGCGCGCATCCGCAGCGACGGCCATGAGCGACTCCGGCGCAGGGACGCGCAACGGCGCGATGTCCGCTGTGCGGGCGCGGTGAACCAGGCCCCGGTGGGTCATGGAGCGCACAGAAACAGAGGGCTTGTTTTTGTCCGGGACGGATGACGCTGCTTCGGGGGAAGCAACCCACACGTCGACCGTGGCGCCACGCCTGAAGAGGACCACCCCGGGCAGCGCCTTGCTCGCGGCGGTGGTCAGCAGGACCAGCTCACCCACACCCGACTCGGTCGACGCGCGTCCGCCGAGGCGCTCGCGCACCGCGTCGACCGTGGGCTTCGCGGCGGCAGACGCGGCGAAGCCCGCGGATCGGCCCAGGGGAATCAGCGGGAGCGACAGCTTGCGCGTCATCGGACCCCGCCATTCTACGCGAACCGACGCGCGCTCGCCCGGGCGCAGGCCTGGAATCCGCCTCTCACGCCGCCCGCGCGCGCCCGCCGGCTCGCGCCTCGCTCGGCTAAAGGCCGATGGCGCCGCGGTAGATCCAGCCCGTCTTGCCCCGGTGCTCGACCTTGTACCAGTCGTTCTGCCGGCCAACGAGCTTGACGCGCGTCCCACGCACGAGGCGCATGACCACATCGCCCTCCTTGGGCACCCCGCGGACGAGCGCGGTGTCCCAGCTGACCGTGGCCAGGCCGCTTGCTGCGCTCTCGCTCGTGGTCGTGCCGGCGGCCGGCTCCTGCATCTCGCCGCCGGCCTCCGCCTTTGCGGCCTCCGCCTGCGCGCCCGGGGGATGGAACGTGGCCGTGTACACGAGGGAGTAGCGGGGGTACTTGTGCGGGACCTCCTCGAGGGAGACGTTCGAGAACTCGCGCGCGGCGCACTGGAGAATGCCGCTGATCGTCGAGGAGGGCAGGCTCGCCTTCTTTCCCTTGACGACCTGGACCTCTTTCTTATCGAAATTCAGCTCGAAGCCGATCGGGAGCTTGCCGTCGACGCCGAGCGCCGCCGGACACTGGGCGAGCTCCTTCAGCCGGGGCAGCGCGATCGGATCGAACTGGAGCTCTCCGCAGTCCTCGATCTTCTTGTTCTTCTTGTCGGAGCAGCGCGTGATCCTGCCGGGGCCGACCACGACCTGCTGCTGGTTCTTCGCGGGCTCCGGCTCCCTGGCGTCGGGCTCCGCCGTCCCGGGCACGGCAGCTGCGGGGGAGGACGGCGCGGCCGCTGCCGCGGTCTCGGCGGTCGCCTTGGGGTCGCCGGGGACGCTCGGGCCGATGCGGACCCCGGCGAGCCTCGGCCAGGCGACGCCCACGACGAACCCCACGAGCGCGATCACCCCGATCCGCGACCAGACCGGCTGCTCATCGCCCGGACGGGGGATGTCGACCGTCAACGGGCGCTGCCGCTTCGCCATGTCCGCCTTCGCCATGTCCACCACGTCGCCTAGCACAGGTGCACCGCCAGAACGAAATAGTACGAAATAGTCCGCTCGCTCAGCGCCGCGTCAGTCGACGCCCGCGACGCCCGCCGCCTCGAGGAGCGGTCGCACCCTGGACTGCGCGATGGCGTAGACCGCGCTCACGCCGTCGCGGCGGGCATAGAAGACATTCGTGCCGCGGAAAGCGTCGCCCGCGCCGATCGCGATCGTGAACGACCCCTCCGACGAGCGCGGCGGGCTCGCGCCGCCTTCGCCCGCCGGCGCGGCCTGCGGCCGGGCAAGCTCGATGGTGACCCGGAGCCGCGGCGGGCCGAGGCCGTGCTGCCGCTCCGGCTGGCCCAGGGCCACGGCGCCCTCGGCGCGTAGATCGGCGAGGGCGTCCCGGACGCGCGCGGCGGTCGCGGTGGCGCTCGCCGGGTCGGCCGACCCCGCGACGGTGAGGCCGCGCGGCGAGCCCTCGAGCACGACCGGCTTCCCGTCCCGCGGGGCCAGCGTCACCCGCGCGATGTCCTCAGGGGGGACGAGGAAGACGTCGCGGCGGAGCAGCAGGCGCCCGGCCGCGGCCTCGAGCGCCGGCGGCGCGACGAAGACCGCGGCGCTGTCGCCGGCGCGCGCGAACGAGCCTGCGCCGGCGTGCGCGCCGAGCTCCACCCGGGCCGCGCGCGCCGCCGTGCCGGAGGCGCCCGCGCCCGGCTCCAGCGCGGCGGTCAGCTCGGCCTCGACGACGAGCCGGGGCGCGCCGAGCCCGTAGCTCTGGCCGGCGTCCGCGGCGACCCAGCGCTCGGCCTTGAGGCCGGCGAGCTGCCCGGCGAGCTCGTCCGCGAGCCCGCCGTCCGCCGCGAGCCCCACGCCGCTCGGCGCGATGAGCTGCCAGGCGCCCTCGCCCGTCCTGCGGAGCCGCTGGACCAGGCCGGGGCGCTCGATCCGTAGCGCGCTGATCTGATCCGGCGCGAAATCGAACACCTCCATGGAGCGCAGCGACACCTCGGAGGGGAGGAGCGCGCCGGCGGCCGGGGCCGGGACCTCGGCGATCGCGCCGTCCTCGAGCCGCCGGACGTGCACGACGCCGGCCTGCTCGGCGCCGATCTCGAGCGTCTCGATGCGCTCCTGCGGCTCGCCCTCGCCGGCCGACGCCGGCGTCGAGACGACGCGGAGGGTGGCCCGCGGCGGATCCAGGCCGAGCGCCTTCGGGGAGCTCGCCGCGGGGAGGAGGCGCGCCGCGCGGACGCCGAGGATCGCCTGCACCAGGGCGCGGCCCGTCTCGGTCGGGACAGGGCGGTCCTGCGGGGCGCGCAGGTGCCACTCGCTGCCGGTGCGCGCGAGCTCCAGCGAGCGCGCGCCGCGCTCGCCGGCCGCGAGCTTCACCTCGGCGACCTCGTCGAGCGGCGCGGCGACGAGGGCGAGATCGACGAAGCGCGCGGCCTCCTCGGTGAGCGGGTCGAGCACGCTCGCGGGCACGCAGGCGGCCGCGCGCGTGGGCTCGATCCGCGCCGCGACGACGTGGTCGGGCTTGCCCGGGCAGGCCCCGCCGACGTCGATCACGCCGCGCTTCGCCGAGGGATCGCTCGGCAAGAGCGTCAGCGTGACCCTGGGGCCGGCGGAGGCCGCGGCCTGCGCCGCTTCCTCCTCGGAGAGGAACGCCTCGGCCTGCATGCGGCCGAGCGCCGAGAGCACGAGATCCAGCGCCGGCGCGCTGACCCGGACGCCGCTGCCCTCGGGAGAGCCCTCGGCGAAGCGGAAGCCGGCGCCGCGGCCGCCACCCCACGGGGCGCGCACGAACCGCCGCGATCCGCCCTCGCCGTCGAGCGTGAGCGCCGAGAGCTCGGCCGGGACGTAGGGGACGAAGCTCCGGGAGCGGAAGCGATCCGGCGGCACGTCGAGGGCCGCGGCGAGCTGCTTCGTGACGACGAAGACGCCGCGGCCGGCGACCTCGGCGTAGACCGCGCCGGGCGGCGTGGGGGCGCTGCCGCCGAGCAGCAGCCGCTCGCGTCGCGGGCCCATCGCGAGGGCGATCGTGAGCCGGGGCGCGGCCAGGCCGAGGGCGGCCCGATCGCTCGCCTCCTCGGAGACGCGGCGCTCCGCCGTCGCGAACTCGAGCGTGCCGAGGAGCTGGTCGACCGTGGGCTCGTCGGCGGGGTAGCGCTCCCCGTCGATCTCGACGTTCCACGGGCGCTGGCCGGCGTCGTTGACGTCGCCGCGGGTGAGCCGGGCCGTCTGCTGCGCGGCGGGCGGCGCGCCGGGCGGGGCCATCGTCACGGTGAGCTCGGTGATCTCGTCGGCGCGCCACGCCTCGAACAGGTGCTTCTTGCGGCGCTCGGCCTCGTCGGTGGACACCGAGCCCCGGTCGAGCACGAGGAGCGCGACGGCCGCCGAGGCGGCGAGCGCGACAAGGATCAGCGTCGTCGCGTGCCGGCGGAGGCGCCGCATCACGACGCCCCTTCGCGCTCGGTCCCGCCCGGTGATCCGCGCCCGGCGGGGGAGCCGGGGCCGCCCTTGTCGCCGGGGCGGCGCTCGGAGCCGCGCCGCGCGAGGTGCACGGCGAGGCCGAAGAGGGCCGCGGCGAGCGGCATGTAGACGACGACGTAGCGGAAGATGCCGGCGAGCGAGTCCTCGCTGAGCCGGAGGCCCGCGGTGACCGCGGGCTTGTCGGGGATGTCGAGCATGGGCGGGCTCGCGGCGAGCCAGGACAGCGCGCTCTCGACGAACACGGCCGTCCCGCGGAGCTCGGGGCTCTGCCAGTTCGCGCCGTAGAGCGCGCTGGGCGAGCTGACCACCACGACGCGCGGCCCGTGCGCGGCGCTGGACCCCGCGGGCTTCGGCAGCTCCGCGGCGTAGGCGACCGTGAGCGGCCCCCGGTGATCGCCGTCGCGCGGCTGCGGCTCGGACGGATCCCGGGCCCAGGCGAAGAAATCGACCATGCCGAAGGCCCTGTCGCTCGTGACGAGCAGCGGCGCCGGGGCCACGGGCCCGCTCGTCGTGGGCGCGAGCGAGCTGGCCACCGTGAGCATCGGGCCGAGCCCCTGATCGGCCGCCTTGACGAGCCCCTCGGTGATCGGGTGCGGCCTCACGAGGGGCGAGAAGGTCTCGCCGAAGCCCTGCGTCGAGCGGAGCTTCGGGTCGAGCTCGAACACGAAGTCCGACCGGAGCTCGACGCCCGCCACGGCGAGCAGGCCGGAGAGCCCGAGATCCACGTATCGCTGATCGCTCTCGTCCGGCACCGGGCCGAGCGCGAGCAACGCGCTGCCGCCCTGCTCGATGAACGCGCGGTAGCGGGCGACGTCGCGGGGGGGCACCGGCTGGCTCGGCTCGGCGAGGACGAGCACCCGGCAGCGGCCGAGATCGACCTCGGGCGCCGGCTCCTTCGGCGCGGCGCCGGGGTCCTCGTCATCGCCGTGGTCGTGACCGTCGCCGCCGTGGTCGTGACCGCCGCGGCCGCCGCCGAGCTCGACGACCTCGTAGTTGTTCTTGTTGAGCCGGTCCTTGAGCGCCGCGAGCCCGCCGGCGCCGCCGACCTCGATCGACTTCTCGCCGTGGCCGCTCGCGAAGCAGACCCTCGGCCGATCGGTGCGGAGGACGCTCCGGATCGCCCCGGTCAGCGCCTGCTCGAGCCGCGGGCGCGCCCGCAGGTCGTCCTCGTCCTCGACCTCGACGAGGTCGCTCGCGGTGAGGAAATGAGGGCGGTCCCCGCGCGCGACGATGATCGCCGCGTCCGTGACGATTCGCCCGTCCTCCGTCTTGCCCGCGACGACCCCGTAGCGCTGCTGCACGGCGAGGAACTCCGCGGGGCGCCGGTCGGGATCGGTCACGTCGACCTCGAGCCGCGTCGTCTCGGCCCGGTACGCGTCGAGCAGGTGCCGCACCGAGAGCGTCAGGGGGTCGGCCTCGGAGAGCAGGACGTAGACGCGGATCGGCTCCTCGAGCGCGCGCAGCGTCGAGACGGTCGCGTCGCTCAGCGTGTACAGGCCGCCCTGCGTCCAGTCCCAGCGCTTGTAGTGGCGCGCGACGAGCAGGTTGACGAGCACCGCGAGCACCATCGCCGCGATGATCCCGACGCTCGTCGAGAGCTTCTCGCCGAGCGAAGTTCCCGGAGGGACCCGCGAAGGCGGGGTCCCGACCTGCGTCGACGGAGGGACCCGCGAAGGCGGGGTCCCGACCTGCGTCGACGGAGCGCGATCGGGCCGCTCTTCGCCCATCAGCCCCACCTCCACGCGTCCACCGCGCGCACGGTCACGAACAGCGGCAGCGCGATCACCGTTCCGTCGAACACGAGCCGGCGCAGGTCGACGACCCCGCGGGAGAAGTCGTTCATCTGCGTCCACACCGAGACGTAGGCGCAGAGCTCGTGCGCCGGGCCGTCCGGGAAGATGAACTCCCCGATGCCAAGGATGAACAGGCCCATCACCGCCATCGTGCTGAGCACCGCGGCCATGAGCTGGCTCTTCGTGAGCGCGCTCGTCATCGTCCCGATCGCGAGGTAGCCGGCGCCGACCGCGACGATGGCGAGGTAGCTCGACCCCACGACCCGCCAGTCGAGCTCGCCCGTCCTGGCGATGAGGACCACGTAGAGCAGCGTCGGCGCCCACATCGCGACGTACGTCACGAGCGTTGCGGCGTACTTCGCCAGCACGACGCCGGCGGAGCCCACCGGCGCCGTGAGGAGCGCCTCGATGGTGCCGCTCCGGCGCTCCTCGGCGAAGAGCCGCATCGTGAGCAGCGGGCACACGAAGAGCAGCGGCAGGTAGATCAGGATCGTCTGGCCGAAGAAGACCTGCACCGGGCTCGTGTCGGCGGAGAGCTCCACCTCGCCCGCGAACTGGGTCGCGATCAGGAAGAAATGCACGCCCTGCACGAGCAGGAACGTGGTGATCAGCACCCACGCGAGCGGCGTCACGAAGAGCGAGAAGAGCTCCCGCTTGAAGATCGGCCAGAAGCCCCTCACCGCCGCTCCTTCACCGCGCCGCTCCTTCATCGCGCCGCGCCGCGCTCCCCTTCTTCCGGGCCGCCCGCCGCGGCCCGTCGCCATTGCCCGCCGCGCCCGGCTCCCCGGCTGCGCCCTGCTCGTCGTCGGTGGCGGTCAGCTCGGAGAACACCTGCTCCAGCGACGGGGCGTGGGGGGCGAGCTCGCGCACCCCGAGGCCCGCGCCGACCAGCGCGCTCACGAGGCGCTCGGTGGCGTCCCCCGCGTCGGCGCCGGCGTCGAACTCGACCGTGAGCCGCGCCGCGTCGCCGGCCGACTCCGCCTCGGCCGAGCGGACCCCCGCCGCGCCGCGCGCCGCCGCGAGCGCCGCGTCGGCCGCCCCGCGCACGGCGACGCGCACGCCGGACGAGCGGCGCTTCGCGCGGAGCTCGTCGATCGAGCCCTCCGCGACCAGCCTGCCGCGCGCGATCACGAGCGCCCTCGTGCACGTCGCCTCGACCTCGGAGAGGATGTGCGTCGAGAGGAGCACCGTGCGGCCTGGGCCGAGCCGGCGCACGAGCGCGCGCACCTCGCGGATCTGGTTCGGATCGAGGCCCGCCGTCGGCTCATCCAGGATGAGCAGCGGCGGGTCGCTGACGAGCGCGTCCGCGAGGCCGACCCGCTGGCGGTAGCCCTTCGAGAGGTGGCCGATCATGACGCTCGCGACGTCCTCGATGCGCGCGTCGCGGAGGGCGCGCGCGACCGCGTCGCGGCGCGCGCGCCGCGGTACGAGCTTCAGCTCGGCGCGGAAGGCGAGGTACTCCGCCACGCGCATCTCCGGGTAGAGCGGCGAATTCTCGGGCATGTACCCGAGCGACGCCCGCGCGCGCATCGGCTCCTCGGCGATGTCGTGGCCGGCGACCCGCACCCGGCCGGTGGTCGCGCCGAGGAACCCCGCGAGGATGCGGAGGGTCGTGCTCTTGCCGGCCCCGTTCGGCCCGAGGAACCCGACGATCTCGCCCTGGCTCACCCGGAAGGAGAGATCGCTCACCGCCTGGTGGGGGCCGTAGGACTTGGAGAGGTGCTCGACCTCGATCATCGGGACATCAGGGCGCAAGGGGTCAGGGCGGTCGGCGGCGCGCGCGGGCAGGCCGAGCGATCGCGCGGATCGCTTAGCGCACCGGGCGGGGCAGGGGAAGCGCGCGCCGGGCTTCCGCGCGGCTCTGGCTACTCGCCGCCGCGGGACGCCGGCGAGTAGCCAGAGCCGCCCGTCTCTGGTAACCCTCCGCCGTCGCGCCCGGCGGCCCGGGCGCTCACGCCATGGGCTTCTCTGCAAGGCGACGCACCCGGTGCGCCGAGCGCCGCGGCCCCCTCACACCCACCGCTCCACGATGGATCAGACGCTCCTCCGGTCGTATTTCTCGACCATTTACGAGTTCCCCACGGCGGCGGGGACGCTGCGCGTCTCGCTCGACGGCGAGATCGTCCAGGATCAGGCCGGGCTCCCCGAGCTCCTGACCCGCAAGTTCGCCGTGCTCACCGCCTACAACCCGCGCTCGATGCTCATCCCCCGCCGGGTCAACGATCAGCGCCACCACGTCCTCCGCGATCTCTTGATCCTCGGATGTTACCGGGTGGAGCCGTGCGTCGGATCCGAGGCGGAGCCGGAGGGCATCTGGCGCGAGCCGGCCTGGCTCGTCCACGGCATGGACCGGGACGAGGCGATCGCCTTCGGCCGCGTCTTCCGGCAGAACACGATCGTGTTCGCGCAAGGCGGCCGGCCGGAGCTCATCATCACGGATCCGACAGCTGACGACATCGGCCGAACTTTCCAGGGCAACTGGCGGGTTCGGTCATGACCGGTGCGGCGCCCGCGGACGCGGGACGCCGATTCCATGTTGAAACATACCCGCAAAATGTGGGTTCATGCCGTGGCGTTCAGGGATGGGCGGATCGGCCTCGCTCACCACATGAGGAGACACAGCAGAATGCGCACCCAGGTCACCCTCGCAGCGCTCGTCGCCGCGCTCGGGCTCGTCGCCGGCGCTGGCGGCTGCGGCCAGAACAAGGTCTCGGAGTGCAACGCGCTCATCGAGGTCATCAACAAGGGCGTCCAGAGCATCGAGAAGGGCACCAAGACCGGCGCCGATCAGGGCGGGTCGAGCGAGCTGAAGGCGATGGCCGAGGCGATGGACAAGGTGGCGGCCGACGCGGCGCAGGTGAAGCTGACCACCCCGGAGCTGCAGAAGTTCTCGGGCGAGTACCAGGCCATGGCGAAGGAGGTCGCCAAGGCGGCGCGCGATCTCGCGACGTCGGCGGACGCGAACGACGCCGAGAAGAGCAACACGGCCCAGGCCGCGATCGAGAAGGCGATCAAGCAGGAAGATCCCCTCGTCGACAACATCAACAAGTTCTGTCAGGCGCCCTGAAGGGCCGCGCCCACCGGGCCCCTCGGCGGGGGCCCCCGCGTCGCGCGCGGCGCCCGCAAGGCCCACGTGCCGCCTGGAACACGCGCCGGCGCACGCAGGCTGCGCGCGGCCCGGCGGGCGCGCCGAGCGGTCAGGGGACGAAGCGGTAGCCGACGCCGCGCACCGTCAGGATGTGGCGCGGCGAGGTCGCGTTTTCCTCCAGCTTGTTGCGGAGCTGGAGGATGAAGTTGTCGATGGTGCGCGGGGTCCCGTGGTGGGTCGGGCCCCACACCTTGGCCTGGATCTGCTCCCTGGACAGGACCCGACCGCCGGCCTCGGCGAGGCAGAGGAGCACGTCGAACTCGGTCGCCGTGAGCTCGAGCAGCTCCTCGCCGCGGCGGACCTCGCGCGTCGCCGCGTTGATCACGACGTCGCCGGCGCGCAGCTGCGCCCCGTCGGCGCGCGCGATCGCGTCGCGCCGGAGCACCGCCTTCACGCGGGCGAGCAGCTCGGCCAGGCTGAACGGCTTCGTGATGTAGTCCTCGGCGCCGAGCTCGAGGCCCATCACCTTGTCCATCTCGGCGCCGCGCGCGGACAGCATGATCACCGGCAGGGTGCGCCGCTCGTTGCGGAGGATGCGCAGCAGCTCGAAGCCGTTCAGGCGGGGGAGCATCACGTCGATGATGATGAGGTCGATCCCGCCGGCGCGAGCGAGCGCGAGCCCGCGCTCGCCGTCCTCGGCCACCATGACGCGGTAGCCCTCGGCGGTCAGGTTCATCTCGAGACCCATAGCGATGCTGGGATCGTCCTCGACGAGCAGGACGGTCCGCGCCGGTGCTTGAGGGTTCCGGGTCATGCTGAGCACGACCTCTAGCATGTTCATGTCCGGACCGGAGACAGCCGCGCCTACCGCGGCGCGTTCGCTCCGGCGCCCTGCTCCGCCGCTTCGGGGTGCGCTGCGGCGACGTTGTGCGCGGCGTCCGGCGGGTGTCTCCGGGCGGCGCTCGCCCTCTGCGCGCCCCGGAGCGGGAGCACGAGCGTGAACGTGCTGCCCTTCCCGGGCTCGCTGTCGACGAGGATCCTGCCCCTGTGCGCCCGGACGACGTGCTTGACGATCGACAGCCCGAGCCCGGAGCCTTCCTGCTGCCGCGCGAGGAGGTCGTCGACCCGGTAGAACTTCTCGAAGATCCGCTTGTGCTCCTTGCGGGCGATGCCCTTGCCGTTGTCGCGGACCGTGATCAGCGCCGACCGGTTGTGGACCTGGGCGGAGACGCTGATCGTCCTCGGCTGACCGCCGTACTTGTAGGCGTTCGAGAGGAGGTTCACGATCGCGTCGACGAGCGCGCTGCGGTCGCAGAACACGGGCGGCAGGTTCGCGTCGACGGAGATGTCGAGCTCGACGCTGCGCTTCTCTCGGGTCGGCTCGAAGGCGTGGATCGCCTCGTCGACGACCTGCAGGAGGTGGTGCTCCGAGAGCTCGTAGACGCGCCGGCCGCTCTCCATCCGCCCCCAGTCGAGCAGCCGATCGATGAGCTGCTGGAGGCGGGCGCTCTCCTTCGTGAGCGCGTCGATGCAGCGATCCTCGCTGTGCGCGTCGCCGCGCCTGAGCTTGAGCGTCTCGGTGAACATCCGGATCGACGTGAGCGGCGTGCGCAGCTCGTGCGAGACCTTGGACACGAAATCGGCCTGGAGCTCGGACAGGTTGCGCTCGCGCCGGAGGAAGACCCAGACGAGGATGACCCCGGTCGCGAGCGTCCCGCAGAACGTGAGGACCAGGATCCCCATGATGAGGTTGTACTGGGCCTCGCCGAGGACGAGCAGGAGGAAGCCGACGCCCGACAGGAGCACGCCGGGGACGATGACCAGGTAGACGAGGAGCTGGATGATCCGCCGGTAGCCGAGCGTGGTGAGGTCGCGTCTCGGGCTTCGCATGACGGCAGCTTAGTTGGGCGGCGCGGCGGCCGCGAGCCGCCTAGGCGTCGATCCGCTCCAGCACGAGCGCGGGCGCCTCGGCGGGCGCCGGGCCGAGCCGGAAGGCCGCGCGGACGCGATCGGCCGCGGCGCGCGCGTCGTCCGCCCGGCGCGCGTGGATGCGGGCGAGGGGCGCCCCGCGGTCCACGCGATCGCCGCGCACGGCGGCGAGCTCGATGCCCACGGCGGGGTCCACGCGCTGGTCGGCGCGCGTCCGCCCGGCGCCGAGCGCGACCGCGGAGAGCCCGATCTCCAGCGGATCGACGGCGACGACGTACCCCTCGTCCTGGGCCGCGACGTCGACCACGACGGGGGCGGCGGGCAGCCGGCCGGGGTCGTTCACCACGGCCGGATCGCCCTTCTGGGCGGCGATCATCCGCGCGAGGACCTCGGCCGCGGCGCCGCTCGCGACGGCGGCCTCGAGCTTCGTCCGCGCCTCGGCCGCGCTCGCCGCGGCGCCGCCGGCGATCAGCATCTCCTCCCCGAGGGCGAGCGTGCACGCGACGAGGTCGCCCGGCCCGCGGCCGTGCAGCACCTCGATCGCCTCGCGGGTCTCGATGGCGTTGCCGACGGTGCGCCCGAGCGGGGCGCTCATGTCGGTGAGCAGCGCGGAGACGCGCTTGCCGGCCGCGGTCCCGACGCGCACGAGGGCGGTCGCGAGCGCGCGGGCGTCGTCCTGGGTCTTCATGAACGCGCCCCGCCCGACCTTGACGTCGAGGACGAGCGCGTCGATGCCCTCCGCGAGCTTCTTCGAGAGGATGCTGGCGACGATGAGCGGGATCGACTCGACCGTGGCCGTCACGTCGCGCAGCGCGTAGATGCGCTTGTCCGCGGGCGCGATCCGCTCGGTCTGCCCGATCATGCACGTCCCCACCTCGCGGACGATGCGCGCGAACGCGCCGACGTCGAGCGCCACGTCGAACCCCGGGATGGCCTCGAGCTTGTCGAGCGTGCCGCCCGTGTGGCCGAGGCCGCGGCCGGACACCATCGGGACGGGGACGCCGCAGGCCGCGACGAGGGGGGCGAGGCAGATCGAGACCTTGTCGCCGACGCCGCCGGTCGAGTGCTTGTCGACCTTCCGGCCGGGCACGCCGGACAGGTCGAGGACGTCGCCCGAGTGGAGCATCGCGCGGGTGAGCGCGACGGTCTCCGCGTCGTCCATGCCGCGGAAGAAGATGGCCATGAGCAGCGCGCTCATCTGGTAGTCGGCGAGCTCGCCGTCGCCGAGGGCGCGGACGAGCCGCGCGATCTCGTCCTCGGACAGCCGCCCGCCGTCACGCTTCCTCGCGACGAGCTCGACAAGGGTCTGCATCGGCCTGAAGCTTAGCCGGGTTCACCCCTATTTGTCCCCTGCGCGAGCCTCCCTATTGTCCGTGGGAGCGCGCGGGCCGCCCCCGCAGGAAAGCGGACACGGAGCCGGTCGCGGTCGCACTGGAGAAGGGAGCCGTACCCGGCCTTATGAACAGCCTCCTCTACGCCAGGGCCCAGATGGGCCTCTCGCTGGGATTTCACATCGTCTTCGCGGCCGCCGGGGTGGCGCTGCCGCTGATCATGGTCATCGCGGACGCGCTCTGGCATCGGACGGGCGATCGCGACTATCTCGAGTTCTCGAAGCGCATGGCGAAGGGGACCGCGATCCTGTTCGCGGTGGGCGCCGTCTCGGGGACGGTGCTCTCGTTCGAGCTCGGCCTCCTGTGGCCGAGCTTCATGGGGACGTTCGGCGAGGTGATCGGGCTCCCGTTCTCGCTCGAGGGGTTCGCCTTCTTCACGGAGGCGATCTTCCTCGGCATCTATCTCTACGGGCGCGGCAAGCTCCCGCCGAAGCTGCACCTGCTCTCGGGCGCGCTTGTGGCGCTGAGCGGCGCGCTCTCGGCGTTCTTCGTGATCCTGGTGAACGCGTGCATGAACGACCCTGCCGGGTTCACGATGGTCGCCGGGCGCCCGGCCGACATCGACCCGCTGGCGGCGATGTTCAGCCCGCCGTGGAAGCACGAGACGCTGCACGGCATCCTCGCGTGCTATCAGGCGACCGCGTTCGTGATGACGGGGATCCACGCGCTGGTGCTCCTGCGGCACCCGAGGAGCCCGCTGTTCCGGAAGGCGTTCGCGGTGACGCTCGCGATCGCCGGGGTGACGGCGCTGGCTCAGCCGTTCGTCGGCCATTTCGCGGCGGTGGAGGTCGGCAGGGGGCAGCCTGCCAAGCTCGCGGCGATGGAGGCGCACTTCGAGACCTCGGCCCGCGCACCGCTGCTCGTCGGCGGTCTGCCCGACGTGGAGCGGCGCGAGGTCGACTACGCGCTCGAGATCCCGGGGGGGCTGTCGATGCTCCTGCACGCCGATCCCGACGCGGTGGTGCCCGGGCTCGACGCGATCCCGCGCGACGAGTGGCCGCCGGTGACGGCGACGCACCTCTCGTTTCAGGTGATGGTGGGCGCGGGCTCCGCGATGGCGCTGCTCGCGGTGGTCGCGGCGGGGCTCGCGTTGCGCCGGCGGGGGATCCCGGATCAGCGCCCGTTCCTCTGGGCGGCGGTCCTGGCGAGCCCGCTCGGCATCGTGGCGATGGAGGCTGGCTGGCTTGTGACCGAGTTCGGTCGCCAGCCGTGGATCGTGCGGGGCGCGATGCGCACGCGCGACGCGGTGACCCCGTTCCCGCACCTCGCGGCGCCCTTCTGGATGTTCACGGCGCTCTATGTCTTCCTCGGCGTCGTGGTGGTCTACCTGCTCGTGCGCCAGCTCCGCGCGGCGCCGCTCGCGGTGACGGGCGGCGGCGGACCGCACGGGGGCGGGGCGACGGGCGGCGGCGGACCGCACGGGGACGACCGGGCGACGGGCGGCGGCGAGCCGGGCGCGCTCGGGGGAGGCGCGGCCGATGGTCGTTGAGTGGCTCCTTGGCGGGGTGATGGTCGTGGCGCTCGTGCTGTACGTGCTGCTCGGCGGGGCGGATTTCGGCGGGGGCGTCTGGGATCTCCTCGCCTCCGGCCCGCGGAAGCAGGAGCAGCGAGCGCTCATCGAGCGGGTCATCGGCCCGATCTGGGAGGCCAACCACGTCTGGCTCATCCTGGTCGTGGTGCTGCTCTTCACCGCGTTTCCTCCGGCGTTCGCGGCGATCTCGGTCGCGCTGCACGTCCCCCTCACGCTGTTCCTCGTGGGCGTCGTGTTCCGCGGCTCGGCGTTCAGCTTCCGCAGCTACGACTCGCGGCGCGATCGGCGGCAGAAGCGCTGGGGGCTCGTCTTCTCGCTCGCGAGCGTGACCGCGCCGGTGCTGCTCGGCATGATCGTCGGCGCGGTGGCGTCGGGGCAGATCCGGGTGGCGTCTGGGGTGGTGACGAGCGGCTTCTTCGCGCCGTGGCTCTCGCTGTTTCCGTTCGTGGTCGGCCTGTTCGCGCTGGCGCTCTTTGCGTTCCTCGCGGCGGTCTACCTGACGAACGAGGCGGCGGAGCCAGCGCTGGTCGACGACTTCCGGCGGCGCGCGCTCGTCTCGGGCTGCGTGGTCGCGGCGCTCGCGCTTGCGTCCTTCGCGGCCTCGTTCCGGGGCGCCCCGCTCATCCGAGAGGGGCTGACGGATCATCCGATCACGTGGCCGCTTCACCTCACGACGGGCGTCGCGGCCACCGCGGCGTTCTTCGGGCTGTGGACGCGCCGCTTCCGTCTGGCGCGCTTTGCGGCTGCGGCGCAGGTCACGCTGATCCTGCTGGGGTGGGCAGCCTCGCAGTACCCGTTCCTGGTGGTGCCGGACGTGACGCTCGCGGGGGCAGCGGCGAACCCGAGGACGTTGCGATTGCTTGTCTGGGTCCTCGGCGTCGGTTTCGTGCTGCTGTTCCCATCGCTGTACGTGCTCTTCCGCGTCTTCGGCAGCGGCCGGGCGGGGGCGGCGTCGGACAGCGATGACGATCATGAGCGGGAGTAGGGGTGAGGTACGTGGAAGTCGCGGGATTCGAAATCGACGGACCACCTCGTCCTACCAAGGAGGGGTGCGAGGACGGCTCGCTGAACAGGGCCTCTTTGTCCGTCCGGGCGCTAGAAGGAGAGGGTGCGAGGTCGGGCGCGCATTGCATTCCTGAAACCTGCAACCCTCTCTCATGAGACCGCCGAAAATTCGCCTGCGCTTTCGCGAGCCTCCCCAGGGCGGTCGAACCGTGTTACGCTCGCAGTCGCAAAGTTTTCAGGATGCTTGTGGGGGAAGGAGCCCTGTAGAGATGGCGAACATAGCTAGATACCGTCGACACGCGATTGTGGGGGTTTTTGCAGCGGCAGCCGGTGTGACGGGCTCGTTCGCCGCGTGCTCGGACTCGTACCGTGGAGAGCTCACCGGCAGCGGCTCGGGTCCCGGCGGGGCGGGCAGCGGCAGCAGCACCGGCGGCGCGGGCGGGGAGGCGGGGAGCACGGGGAGCTTCGGGGAGGGAGGGCAGTGCGAGTCGACGTGCTCCAACGATCTGAAGAGGATCATCAGCTGCAATGGAGTGACGCTGGACACGTGCGGGCCCGAGGAGGGGTGCGTCAACGCGGAGTGCGTACCCAACCCGTGCGAGGCGGCGGAGAAGTCGAAGAGCTCGTATGGGTGCGACTTCTGGGCGCTGAAGACGGCGCAGCGGCCACAGGCGCAGGGCGCCTGTTTCGCTGCTTTCATCGCGAATACCTGGGAGAAGGAAGTAAAGATCTCCGTGGAACGGAACGGTGAAGCGCTGCCCGTTGATGCCTTTGCCTTCATCCCGCAAGGTCAGGGGGCGAATGTCACGTATACGGCCTACGATCCGGCCGTAGGACTTGGTATTGGCGAGGTCGCTGTTCTGTTCCTGTCGCGCAGGAACGGCGGATTGCTCGCATGCCCGAAGACCCCAGCGGTAGTCACCGAAACAGGCGTCGCCGGGACCGGGCGCGGCTCGGCGTTCCATATAACAACGGACTATCCTGTCGTTGCATATCAAATCGCTCCGTACGGCGGAGGGCAGACTAGCTATACATCGGCGACGTTGTTGTTGCCTACGAGCTCGTGGGACACGAACTACGTTGCTGTGAACGCGTTCCCGATGTCCGATCTCCACTCAGACGATCCGCCTACTGGATTGCCGTCGTTGGAGATTGTCGCTCATGAAGACGATACTCAGGTAACCATCCTTCCCAATCAAGACATCGTGGGTGCGGGGCCGTCCGATGCCCCGGTCGTCGCTTCTGCTGCGAAAGATACGCCAGTGACATACACCCTGAACAAGGGAGAGTTCTTGCAGATCTCCCAAGAGGCGGAGCTGACAGGAAGCCCCATAGAGTCGAATAAGCCAATCGGAGTGTTCGGGGCGTCATCTTGTATGTATGTCCCTCTGGAAGACAAAGATTGCGACTCGGCGCATCAGCAGATTGCACCGGTGCGAGCGACAGGGAACGAGTATGTGGCGGTTCGGTACGAAGGGCGAATGGGGGGCAGCGACGAGGCTCCGCCGTGGCGTCTCGTGGGCATGGTCGACGGTACGGAGCTGACCTGGGAGCCGTCAAAACCGGATGGGGCTCCCGACGTGCTTCGCCTTGGTGAGGCCTTCGCATTCAATGCGGCGGGGCCGTTCGTGGTGAAGAGTCAAAACGGGGAGCATCCATTCTATCTCGGTGGCTACATGACAGGTGGATCGCGCTTTCAAGGGGAAGGTGATCCAGAATGGGTCAATGTTATACCGCCGTCTCAGTTCCTGAATTATTATGTCCTCTACACAGATCCCACATACCCGCAAACCAGTTTGAATGTTGTGCGGACTCGCTCAAAGTTTGATGGCAAATTCGCGGATGTGACTCTGGAATGCATGGGGGTGCTTGCAGGGTGGGAACAGATTGGTGATTACGAGTATACGCGAGTGCAGCTTGTGAGCGGAGATTTTCAGGGGGCCGGGGACTGCATCAATGGTCGTCATGTGATGTCAAGTGAACTGCCGTTTGGCGTGACGGTTTGGGGATGGGGCGCGACGAGTGAGACGCTCCAGGTGTCCTATGCATATCCTGCCGGCGCAGGTTTTCAGCCGATCAACGAGATCAAGATTCCTCCGACCCCTCGCTGATGCTGCAGGCGTAATCTCGGTCGTGTAGGTGTCGTATGTAGTCCGTTGTTCGTGCTAGATTTCTCTAACTCGCGTACCTGAGCGCCTGGATTCGCGTACCTGAGCGCCTGGATTCTGCATGTGCAATCCGGGCGCTTTCGTCCACTTGGCGCAGTGGTAAGCGATGGGCTCGAACAGTATCCCTTGATGAGCAGTTCTGGTGCCTACTCGGGGTGCACCATGGCTCATTGTGGAGATATGACCGAGCTTACCGAGTACCAGCCGGAAGAGGACCTGGCGATAGCATTGCTTCCGCCCGTAGGACGGCGTTACTACTGGCGCGTACGTGCCTGACTGGCGCGTACGTGCCTGCGCGCAGGGGGTCTGCTCGGAGTATTCGCGAATACGGTGGGTCAATGTAGGTCGGACCAAATGCGATTACAACGCTGACGGATATGATGATGTTGCGATTGGCGTTCACGGAGCCAGTCCGGCCAGTAGTGCTATCTATTTCTATTATGGGATCTCCGATGCGTCATTCGGTTTGGAGGATGACGGAATTGTCTTCAGTCATACTGGACCCAACGATGGCTTCGGGATCTCTCTTCTCGACGGATCTCAGGGGCTGGAGACGACGCCGAGCGTGGCTCTGGCGGGGGCTGATTCATTTGGGGTAACCGTCGATTTGGTTGGTGATGTCAATGATGATGGGTTCGATGATGTCGCGGTTGCTGACCGTTCTCCCAAGGTGCTCTTGTGTCTGGGTCGAAGGGATTTCGGCTTTGAAGAGCCGGACGTTGCAATTTGCCGAGATGCTATCGAAGATCGAACGGGGCAGCGCCTGGGCTCGCCTGGGGACATAAATGGCGACGGCTATTCGGATTTTAAGATCGCAGTGCCAGAGGAGGATGTTGTCCATTTTTATTATGGTCGCTCTGTGGTTGTAACTCCTTTGGCCGAGAATGCTTCGATATCGCAGCCGCCAGGTGATAGAGAGTTCGGCTTCGCCGTGGCGCACCGGTGACGTCGGCATGCGTGCCGCGCTCGTCTCCACCTTTGCCACTCACCCCACGCGACACGGTCGTGCCACTCACCCCACGCGACACGGTCGCCGCGCGTCCACGCTACACCCCCCCGCCGCGACGAAGGCGCCGCCGCGCCCGCCGCGCCCGCCGCGCGCGCCCCGGACACAGCCGCGCCCGCCCCGGGGGGCTTCTCGCACCTCCTGGTTCGACCCAGGAGACATCCTCCCCCGGCCCGAGTAATCTCCCGCCCGGACGCCGGCCCGCATGCGGCGGAACGCTCGCGTCAACCTCGTTTTTCGAGCGTTGCTTGGAGGACAGCTCACCGTGATGGATCGAAGAACCCTGCCGGGTGGTAAGCCGCGACGCCGGTCGCGCTTTCGCTGCGCGCTGACCGCAGCAGCCCTGGCCGCACCGGCCCTCGTCGCGCTTGCGCCCTCCGCCGCGCGCGCGCAGGAACGGACCTTCTACCTCGATCGCCTCAGGATGGCCGGCGCCCCCGACGACGGGATCGGGGTCTGGCGCCCCCACATGGGGGAAAAGACGCGCATCTTCGGGCAGCTCGGGCTGGGCGTGTCGGTCCACCCGCTCCGCAACGACAACTACGTTGACGACCTCGCCATCGAGGAGCAGCTCGAAGGCGACGGGCCCGTCACCTCGCAGCTCATCACCTACCTGAACGCGGGCGTCGAGATCCTCGGCCGCGGCGCCCTCCAGGCCTCGTTCCCGATCGTCGTCTTCCAGGACGGCAACGAGACCTGCCACCCCGATCCGTCCCTCGGCCTGAACCAGTGCGTCAACCGGAGGACCGCCAGCCCCATGGACCTCCGGCTCGAGGCGCGCCTCGTCGCGCTGGAGCTCGACGAGCGCCGCTTCCGGCTGGGGCTCACCGCCGCGGTCTTCGCGCCCATCGGCAACAACTACTCCTTCGGCGGCGACCGGACCGTGAGCAGCGCGTTCGGCCTCGGCGCCGAGTACGACTTCACGGATTTCCTCGTCACCCTCAACACCGGCGTCGCGATCCGACCGCCCGTGCGGCTCCACGAGCTCCGCGTCGGCAGCGAGCTCACGTACGGCGTCGGCGGCTACGTCCCGCTGCGCGACGGCACGATCCGCCTCGGGGCCGAGGTCTTCGGCTCGTTCGGCCTCCTCAAGGACACGTTCGGCGAGCTCGACGCCTCGCCCATCGAGTGGCAGCTGAACGGCAGGATGGCCCTCACCAAGGACAAGGCGCTCTACGCCGGCGCCGGCGTGGGCACCCGGCTGAGCGGCGGCTACGCCCCCGATTTCCGGGGGGTCGCCATCGTCGGCTACTCGTTCAGCATCGCCGACTCCAACGCCCGCTCGCCCGGCTTCAACTACGTCATCGAGGCGGAGAAGGACGCCGACGGCGACGGTTACCCCGACGTCATCGACCTCTGCCCGGAGGACCCCGAGGACGGCAAGCAGCCGAAGCCGAGCGACGGCTGCCCGGACATGCCCGATCGCGACGGCGACGGCATCCCCGATGTCGTCGACAAGTGCCCCGATGACCCCGAGGACAAGGACGGCATCGACGATCGCGACGGCTGCCCCGAGGAGGACGCGGACCAGGACGGCATCCCCGACGCCCAGGACAAGTGCCCGAAGGAGCCGGGGCAGGTCGTCGTCGACGATCCCGAGAAGAACGGCTGCCCGTACTACATCCGCAGGATCACGGGCTCCGCCGAGATCGAGATCATGAAGCAGGTCGAGTTCGAGTTCGACAGCTCCAGGATCCTCCCGCAGAGCTATCCGATCCTCGACGAGGTCGAGCGGCTGCTCAAGGCGAACCCGGAGATCAAGCTGCTCAGCATCGAAGGGCACACCGACAACCAGGGCACCGCCGACTACAACGACCGGCTCGCGCACAACCGGGCGATCGCGGTCAGGGTCTACCTGGTCAACAAGGGCATCCAGTCGGAGCGGCTCACCTCCGTGGGCTACGGCTCCCGCCGGCCGCTCGTCGCCAACGACACGCCGGAAGGCCGGCAGCGCAATCGGCGCGTCGAGTTCCACATCAAGTCGCAGTCGATCGAGGGCCGTTAAGCTCCCGCCCGGAGCGGCCGGCCGGCTCTCCGCCGAGATCAACCGACGTTTGCATGCACGTGCCTCGCCACGTGCATGCAAACGTCGCCTACGCGCGCCCGCAGGCTCGTCCTGGCCGGGCGAGCGCGCTGCGGGCGTGTGGCTCGCGCGAGAGCCGCTCTCGCGGAGCGCGCTCGCGGGCGCGCCGGTCGCGCGGCCCTTCTGGGCGCGCGCCGCCCGACCGGCGTCAGTCGTCGTGATGCCCGAGCGCCGGGCGGCGATGGTCGCACTTGCCGGGGATCGGGAAGCCGCAGACGGCCTCTTCGAGCAGGCAGTCCTGCTGCGCCGGACACTGCTCCGGATCGAGGACGCCCGGATCGCACGGACGAGAACAGAAGTCGGGCCTCGGCAGCGGAGCGTCGTAGCGGCCGTTGCCGTCGACGTCGATGTAGATCGGGTTTGTGACCGCATAGGGCGGCACCGGCGACCAGTCGGGCAGCGTCGGTGTGGGCGCGAACAGGGCATTGATCGCGGGGATCCTGCCGAACGCGTCGCTCGCCAGCCGCGAGAGCTGGATCTCTCCGAACGGAACATCCAGGGAGACAGGGCTCATGAGGTTCCTGTCCTCGAGGCCCATGGCGATGATCACCACCCAGGAGTCGCGCTCCGGCACCGTGAAGGTGACCTTGCCGCGCACGTCGACGAGCGCGCTCGGCGGCAAGTCCGGCTCCAGCAAGCGGATCATCGCGCCGTTCAGGTAGATCTCCACCCGATCGACGCCGAACCAGCTCGCCGTCTGGACATCGAAGAGCAGCTCGCTCGACTTCCCGGCGCTCGCCGCCGCCACCTCGCCATAGGTCTTGCCGCCGATCGTCGCCCGGATGAAGGGGCCGTACGTCGAGAAGGCGTGCGCGCCCCGCAGGCTCTCGACCGCGGCCGGCGTCTCGAGCGCGGCCGGGGAGTCGGTCGCGCTGCGGAAATAGGTCCGCGGGAAGCCCGGCTCCTTCGAGCCGTCGTGGCTGTCGCTGCTCGCGATCTGCGCCGGAACGAAGCCCCGCTCGAGGTAGCGGAAGTAGTCGTCCACCTGGCCCGCCCGGTACGTGCAGGGCTCATCGCGCGCCTCCGCGGCGACCGGCCCGTCGCCGAGCGCGGCGGGCCCGCAGAGCTCCTGGCTCTCGGGGGTCGCGCCGGGGAAGCTCCAGTTCTTCTCCTGCTCGTCGGGCGTTCGAGCGAGGACGCGCTTCATGAGCGCCCACGCGAGCTCGGTCCGGGCGCGACGCTTGCAATCGGCCGTGGCGATAGCGACGGCGGCGTCCGAGGGCGAGCCGGAGGCGCCCCCCACCCCCGGCATCGACGCGCCGGGAGGCGCGCAGGGCGCGCGCAGCCAGCCCGCCACCTCGGGGCACGCCGCCTCGATCTCGGCGGCGCCCTGGGCGGCGTTCAGCCGCGCGAGGCAGCGATTCCAGTCGACGACCTCGGCCAGGCTCGGCGTGCGCACCAGATCGAACCGCTTGCCATTGATGATCTCCATGGCATCGAACTCGCAGCTCGCGGTCCGGAAGACAGGGTTGTTCTCCTCGAGGAACGTCGGCGTCCGGCCCATGGTGTAAGTGTCGACGCCGAGCTGCTCGACGTACCCGAAGAAGCCGTCGCGCGGGTGGGCGACGATCGTCAGCGGCTCCACCGTGCCGTCGCCCGAGGCGCGGATGGCGTCGAGGATCGTCCCGCCGGGCTCGCACGTCCAGTCGTGCGCGCCGTGGCTCGGGACGTCGAGCTCGTCGTATTTGAGCGGGAAACCGATGAAATGCCCCTGCTCCAGCGTCGTGATCTCCGCCCCGATCGCCGTGGCGAGGTGCGGCGCGAGCCCCAGCGCGCGCACGGTCGGCTGGTAGTCCGTCTCGACGTCGTGGTCGGTCGACACCGCGAGCTCCACGCCCTCCGCCGCCACCGTGGCGACCCGCCGCGGCAGCGGCATCCCGCTGTCGAAGCTTGGCCTGGAGTGCAGGTGCATGTCGGCCGACATCCACCCGGTCGTGTCGACCTCGCGCACGAGCGTGGCGTCGAGCTGGAACGCGCGCCCCGGCGCGAGCGTCACGTCGCGCTTCACGTCGATCCCGTACTCGATGCCTCGCGACACCGTGATCTGGTATCGCCCCGGCTCGATCTCGACCTCTCCTTCGCCCGTGGCCGTGACCTCGATGGCGCGGTTGCCGTTCCCGAGCCGGCTGTCGCCGAGATAGACCCTGCGCCGGCCGTCGCCGGCGAGCCTTCGCCCCGCGTCGTCGAGCGCGACGAAGGCGAGCTTGGCCGGTATCCGCTGGCCCGCCTCGTCCGCGACGCGGTAGCGCACCGTCGCCGGCGCGGGCAGGCGTGGCGACACAGCGACCTGCTCTCCGGCCCGCAGGCTCACCCGCACCGGCGCCGACGCCGCGGTCCCCGCCGCGTTTCGCGCCACGAGCAGGTAGCTGCCGGGCGGCAGGGCGCCGCGGAAGTCGCCGTCCTCGGACGGGTCGAGGCCGAGATCCGCGTCGATCTCGTTGATGAGGCCCACGTCGCCGCGCGCCTCCCGGTTGGCCGCCGCGAGCTCGTCGAGCGAGCCGAAGGGCCGCGACGGATCCGGATCGGAGAAGACGAACACCCGCGCGTTCGGCACCGCCTCCAGGGTGTTCTCCCACAGCACGTGGCCGCTGACCGTGCCCGTGGCGGTCCCGCGGAGCCGGTGCATCACGTCGGTCACGCTCGCGATGTCGCCGTCGCCCACGGCCAGGTAGCGCTCGTAGCTGAACGCGCGATGCGCGTCGCACGCCGCGTCGTCGTCCTCGCTGAACAGGCACGATCGGCTGGCGGACACGAACGCTGTCGCCGCGCTCGCGAAGAGGGGCACATTGACCAAAGGCGGCGCCGCGCCCTCCTGCGCCTTCGTGAAGTAACCATAGCTGACGTCCCCGCCGGCCGCGGCCACGAAATCGAACGTGAGCGGCGCCTGGAACGAGTTTCGCCCCGCGTTCCAGGCGTCCTGGACCGCCGTGTCCTCGTCGAAGCCCGCGCCGGGCGCGAAGACGTCGTTCTGGTTGCCGAAGAACACGAAGTCTCCGGCGACGATGCCGGCGCGGCGCGATGCCTCCTGCTGCGCCTCGTCGAGCGGAGCGCCGAGGACGCCGCCGAGCACCGAGACGGGGGCCGTGGCGTTCTCCAGCGGCAGGACGTCGCTGCACGCGCAGGTCAAGCAGCCGCCCGAGTCCTGCTTGTATCCGTCGGGGCACGCCTCACAGCTCCTCTGGGGCTCGCAGCCGGGCGGCGGCCGGTCGTCCAGCAGGAGCACCGTGCGCACCGTCACGAACCGATCGCCCGGGTGAAGAAGGTAGTCTGTGCGGAAGCGGATCCTGGAGCGGACGTTGGGGAAGAAGAGGCCGAGCAGGTCCTCCTGCGCCCGGAGCAGGCCTATCGCCTCGAACAGGAACTCGCCGTCCCCCTCGACGCGGATCGCGGCCTCGGCGCCGTCTGTGCCGTCCGCGAGCACCGAGACGTCGGTCGCCGTGGGGTCGGGCACGATCAGGTTGGCGAGCGAGAACATCTCGGCGAACCGGTCGCGCCCCTGTCCGCCCTCCTCGCCGATCCGGCCGCGGCGCCGGTCGGCGTCGACGATGGCGCCGCCGAAGATCCCCGGCCCAGGCGAGTCCCGCCCGCCGAGGATCGCCACGCGGATCTGGTCGTTCTCGAGCAGGAAGTCGCCGACGTCCGCCATCGCCACCGGGCCGCCGACGAGCTCGGCCCGCTGCTCTATCCGCTTCGCGCGGAGCAGCCGGTCGCCCCCGCAGCTCGGCAGCGCGGGGGCGGCGAGCGCGGCGGCAGCGAGCGGGAGGAGCGCGATCCTCGTGAACCAGCGGTGTGTTCGCCGCACAGCGATCTCCCCTACAGCGAGAGCTGGAGTTGCAGGATGACGGCGTCGTTCGCCAAGGGCAGACCGCCGAGCTCTTCACGGTGCGTGTACTCGAGCTGCGCCTTCACGAGATCGTCAAACGCGTGGTAGCTCACGCCGCCTGTGAGCACGAGGTTGTCGCCTTCGTCCTCGACATCGGCGTTGGGATCGATCCACTCCACCCGACCCGAGACACCGACTTTCCGGGCGACGATCATGTAGCCTGCCTCGAAGACGAGCGCGAGCGACGACACCGACGTGACCTGCGCGATCGGCTGGGTGGGCACCGATTTGGGGCTCGCCCCGGTCCAGAGCACCTCGCCGAGCGCGTGCAGCCCCGCGGCGTGGAGCAGGACATCGGCGCTCGCGCCGTACAGCGTGCGCGCGCCGCCGTCGCTGAAGAAGCCGTCGGCGCCGGCCGCGAGGCGGAAGGGCGAGTGGGCGACGTCCTGGAGGGAGCGGCCGAGCGGGCCCTGCGGCTCGGTGGCGAGCCTGCCGGCGACGGCGATCCCCTCGAAGCGGTTGCCCAGGGGAGCGAGGCTCTCGGCGTGACCTGCGTAGAACTGATCGGCGCGCTGGAAGGCGTTGTAGACGCCCGCGTGGTAGCTGAAGGCGCGGTCCTGGAAGTGCCCTTCGGCCTGGATCCCGACCTGCGTGAACGGGGCCATCGCGCGGACGGCGAGCGGTCGTTCGGTGAGGGCCCCGTCGCCGGCGCCGGTCATCGCCGAGCGCGAGAAGGGCACGGTCCGCGCGCCCGCGTAGATTTCGAGCGCGCGCGCCGCCGTCACGCCGCCCCACGCCTCGTGGATGCGCGCTGTCTCGTCGTCGCCCCCGGCGAGATCCATCGAGATGGCGAGCTGGACGAGCCCCGCGACGTCGCCGCGCAGCCCGGCGCGGACGCGGCGCAGGCGGAAGCCGGGCTGCTCGGCGCTGTCCCCGGCCTGGTTCAGCGCGTCGTCGCCCACGTAGGGCACGACCTGCAGCGCGAGCAGGGCCATCGGCGCGAGCTCCAGCGGCCCGATCGCGACGCGGATCCGCTCCCGGAAGCCTGGCGCCAGGACATCGCTGCTCGCGGGCGCCGGCGAGACCGGCGCCGGCGTCTCCCGCGGCGGCCGCCGGCTCATCGGCGCGCTCGGGCGGTCGGCCGGCGCCTCCGCGCGCTCAGGCTCGCCGGCCGGCTCATCGCCAGCTGCCTGCGTCTCGGCCGGCGTCGACCCCTCGGCGGCGGGCTCCTCGGCGGCGGGCTCGGGCTCCTGCGCGCGCGGCGAGGAGAGGGCCAGCAGGACGGCGGCGCAGCCTGCGACGCAAGCAAGATGCCTCATGGCTTCAGGTCTCCTGGAGGGCTGCGTGGAGCGCCCCGTGCCGCTCCGGATGGCCAGTGGGTGTCATCGCGTGCCGTGTCCGCCTGGCGAGGTGCCCGGGAAACTAGAGGAAGACACGCGGCGCTGCAATCGGCGCTGCGTCCTGTGCTAAGGCTCGCATCGCCTCGCGGGCCTGCCCGCACCTCGCGCCGCACGCGAAGGGCAGGGGAGGGCCACCGTTCTCATGGAAATGCCCGGTTCGAGCCCGCCCGACAGCGACCTCACGCCCGGGGTCGGCGCGCCCGCCTCCGTGTCACGCCGGCGCGCCGGCGAGGCGGAGCCCTCCGCGCCGCGGCGAGGGCCGCGCTGGGCGAGCGATCGCGGTTTCATCGCGACGTTCGCGCTCCTCGCCGTCGCGGCCATCGTGCCGATATGGCGCGTGCGGTTCCTGCCCTTGCTCGATCTGCCGAACCACCTCGCGGCCGTCCATATCTGGCATTACTTCGATGCGCCATGGACTCGCTACCAGGACTTCTACGAGCTCAGCCTCCGTCCGGCCCCCTACGGCGCCTATCATGTCCTGACGCACCTCATCGCTCACGCCGTCGACCTCGAGGCCGCGAATCGGATCGTGCTCTCTGCATATGTGCTCGCCATCCCCGCGGCGGCGCTCGGCTGGGCGCACCGGACGCGGCGCAGCCCGTGGCTCTCGCTCCTCACCTTCCCGCTGGCGTTCAGCCTCTCGTGGGCGTGCGGCTTCCTGCCGTTCCTCGTCGGCATCGCGCTGCTGCTCGCCGGCGTCGTCGCGCTCGACGCCTATCTCGAGCGGCCGAGCCGCGGGCGCGCCGCCGCCGTGGCGTTGCTCAGCGTCGGTTGCGGCCTCAGCCATCCGCTCATCCTCTTTGGCTATTACGTCTGCGTCGCCGTCCTGATGCTCTGTTACCTGCCCCGGTGGTCGCGGATCGCCGGCGCGCTGCCGCTCTTCGCGCCCGCCGTCGCGCTCCTCGTCTGGCAGCTCGTCGCCTTCGAGAGCCCCATGGTCGATCTGCGGAGCGGCCCGCGATTCCAGGGCGCCTGGGTGCCCTGGCACGAGATGCTCCGCTCCTTCCCCGAGTACACGCTCAACTCGGTATCGGGCGATCTCGATACCCAGCTCTTCTGGGTGCTGCTCGCGGCGGCGTCGTTGCTGGCGCTCTGGAGCTTCGCTCGGCGCTTCGGCTTCCTCCCCACGCGCGCGCCAGCCCCGCCTGCCGGCTCGCCTCTCGGCCGGCTGCACCACCACCGCTCCCTCGTCCTGTGCGCGGCGATGGTGGTCTGTTATTTTCTCGTGCCGCTGCACCTGGCTCGCCCGTTCGACTGGTGGTTCGTGAGCGGGCGCTTCTCGCCGCTCATCTGCTTCTTCGGATTCCTGTCCATCACGGCGCCGCTCCGGGGCCTCTCTCGCCTCCTGATGGTCCCCGCCGCGGCGGTCGCGCTCGTGCTGCCGCTCCACCTCTCGGAGAAATATGCGAGCTTCGACGAGCGGATCGCGCCGTTTGCCCGCATGGTCGGGCGGATCCCGCCGGGCGCAGAGGTCCTCTTCGTGTCGCTGCCCCCCCGGACCGACGAGGCCCTGATCATCGAGGGGACGAATCACTTCTCCTCGTGGGTGCAGGTCATGCGCGGCGGCTTCAGCGCCGATGGCTGGCACAACGTGGGGTTCCCCTTCAAGCTGAAGCGCCGTCTCCCCGCGCCGCCGTCGAACCGCGGTGAGTGGTTCAAGCCGGATGTCCACGGCGTCGCGTACGACTACGTGATCCTCCGCAACGAGCGGCCGGAGAAGCCGGTGTTCGCCGCGGCGCGCACCTCGTTTCGCCGGATCGAGCGCGAGGGCGCCTTCACCTTGTACGAGCGCACGCGCTGACCGACGTCTCGGTCGCACCTCCGCTCGGCCCAGCCGATTGCGCCGCGCGGCGCGCGTCATCGCCCGTCCAGCGACGCGACCTCTCTCCGCGGATCTGCCGTCGTCCGCGGCGCCGGCGGGGTATTCTACGATCCTTGCGGTCAGGCGCCCCTCGGGGGCGCCGCGCCCGCGGAGGGGAGCCGCTCGCCGATGTCGACAAGAACCCGCGCTGTCCGTCGCCGCCCGCTGGCCTGGACTGGAGGGCTGGCCGCCCTGGCGGGGCTCGCGCTCGCGCCCGGGGTGGCGCCGTCCTGCACCGCCACCGGAACCTCCGACGTCCCCCTGGGCGGCGGAGGCGAGGGCGGTGTCGACTGTCCGACCGACTGCGCCGCGGACCCGAGCGCTCCGCTCTGCGACCGCGCGACGGGCAGCTGCGTCGCGTGTCTCCCCGGCCCTGACGCGTGCCCGGCCGGCCAGGTGTGCGACCCCGAGGCGAAGCGCTGCGTGGCCGGATGCGAATCCCAGGGCGACTGCCCTGCTCCGCTCGTCTGCGATCCGGAGCAGCACACCTGTGTTGGCTGTATCACGGACGGCGACTGCCCCCCTGGCACGCTGTGCACCGGAGAGGGCGAGTGCGTTCATGGCTGCTCGGCGACGCGCCCGTGCGACGGCGGCGCGGCGTGCTGCGATGGGCTTTGCCGGGATCTCGAGACGGACGCGCAGAGCTGCGGCGTGTGCGGTCGGGCCTGTCCGGAGCTTGCGCACGGCGAGAGCGCCTGCGTCGCGGGCGGGTGCGTGCTCAGCGCCTGCGACAGCGGCTTCATCGACTGCAACAAGGACCCGGCGGACGGGTGCGAGCACGACGTCGCGGCGCACGGGCCCTGCTCGTGCACGCCGGGCGAGACGAGGGCGTGTTATCAGGGGCCGCCGGGCACCGAGGGGGTCGCCCCCTGCGCCCCCGGGGTCTCCACCTGCAGGCCGAGCGGCCTCGGCTGGGGGCCGTGCCTCGACCAGGTGCTGCCGGAGCTCGACGTGTGCGCCGACGGCATCGACAACGACTGCGACGGCGCGGTCGACAACACACCCGATCAGGACGGCGACGGGTGGACGAGCTGCGATGGCGATTGCTGCGACGCCACGTCGGACAGGTGCGGCTCCCCGTCCCTCGTGAACCCCGGCGCCTTCGAGGTGGCGGACAACGGGGTCGACGACGACTGCGACGGCACGGTCGACAACGCCTCTCCCTGCGACGAGGGGCTCGCGAGCGACTCGGCGACCGCGCTCGACTACGCGAAGGCGATGGATCTCTGCGCCACCACGACGGCGAGCCCGTCGTCGCCCGCGCAGCGCACGTGGGGCGTCCTCTCCGCGAGCTTCCGCCGCGCCGACGGCACCGGCACGCCCGCGGCGGCCCAGCGGTCGATCCGCCGGGGCTTCGGCTCGGGCATCCTGCCGCTCCAGGGCGCGCGGCTCGCGGTGCTCTCGACGGGCGTGGCCGCGGCCCAGGCGTCGCCGAACAACACGAGGCCGAGCTTCGCCCCCTTCCAGGGAGGCCAGGACATGGGGACGTCGAGCGGCGTGCCCGCGGACTGGCTCGAGGCGAACGGCGACAACCTCCCGAACGCGCCCGGTTGTCCGGAGCCGCAGGGCGGCACGACGGCCCACGATCCCGTGATGTTGCGGCTGCGCGTGCGCGCGCCGACGAACGCGAGCTCGTTCAGCGTCTCGACGTTCTTCCTCTCGTCCGAATACCCGGAGTGGGTGTGCAGCGCGTTCAACGACTTCTTCCTCGGGCTGCTCGACTCGACGTTCGACCCCTTCCCGGGCGAGACGCCGAATCCAGCGGACAAGAACCTCGCGTTCTACGATCCGCCGCCTGCCGGCGGGTCGGTCTATCCGCTGGGCGTGAACCTCGCATTTGGCGGCACCGGGCTCTTCACCCAGTGCGTCAACGGGCCGACCGGGTGCGGCGGCGGCGCCACCGCCGGCTCGACGACCACCTGCGCGGGGTTCGGCCAGCTCCTCGGGACGGGGTTCGACATCACGAGGCCTCCAGCCCAGCCTCCGGGCGAACCAGGCTGGTGCGGCGCGAGCGAGCGCGCCGGCGGCGGGACCGGCTGGCTGGTCATGAACGGCAACGTCAGCCCGGGAGAGATCCTGGAGCTGCGCTTCGTGCTCTGGGACACCGGGGACCCGTGGAACGACTCCGTTGCCCTCCTCGACAACTTCCGGTGGTCGGCCTTTGCCGCGACGCCGGGCACACGCGACTGAGGCGCCGAGCGCGGTCGGGCCGGCGGAGAGCGGGGGCGTTGTGGGACATCGCCTCGCGCGGCGGCGCCTCGGGGACGGCCCCGAGGCCTGTGGCGCCAGGGAGCGCGCGAACGCAGCGGACGGACGGCGACCCGATTACACTGCGCGTCGAGCCGGGGACCGCGGCACGCATCCCTCGGTCGCGCTCGAAGGAGCGCTTCTGTTCATCACCCAAGGAGACTGCATGAGGAGAACGATCACGCCGCTCGCGCTGTTGCTCGCGAGCCTGTCTTTCGCCACGCTCGGCTGCGACAGCAAGGGGAGCGACGCGACGACCCCGGGGGCGGTGGCCGAGGGCAAGCCGACCGAGAGCGCGGCCCCGGCGGCGACGACAGCCGCGCCGGCGGCGACGACGGCCGCGCCGGCCGCTGCCACCGTCGAGCCGCCGGCCGCCGCGCCGGCGGAGACGGCCGTCGCGGCCGCCGATCCGGCGGAGACGGCCGCTGCGGCGGCGCCGAAGGCGACGGCCGCGGCGGCCGCAGCTGCGGCCGCTGTGCCGGCGGCGACCGGCGCCGCCCAGGCGGGCGAGAAGAAGATCGAATGCGGCGCGAAGGGCCAGAAGCTCTGTCCGATGCAGGCCTGGATGAAGAGCACGATGGCCTCGGCGACCTCGAGCGGCGACGGCGTGAAGATCGCTGCGGCGCTCCAGTACGTGGCCGGCAAGCCGCCGCCCGGCATGGGCAGCTGGGGGGCCATCTCGAAGGCCGGCGCCGCCAAGGCGAAGGCCGGCGACATCGACGGCGCGAAGGCGAGCTGCAAGCAGTGCCATGACCTCTACAAGGAGCAGTACAAGAAGACGATGCGCGATCGCCCCTGGTGAGCCGTCCGCCGCGCGCGCGGGCGGCGATCGCCGCCCGGCCGGCGGAGCGCGGGACAAACATCTTGGATGGGCGGGGGTGATGCGATAGAGCGCTGAGCCAATGGCGCGCGCTGTTCGCACAGGCCCCGGGGGTGCCCCAGCGCCGGCCACCTCGCCCACTCGCGCGCGGGGTGCCGGCGGCTCGAGCGGGGCCGCGAGCGCGCCTCGCGCGCGTGTCGGCCAGGCAGCCGACCCGTTCTCCAGCAGCGCGCTGCCGCCCTCGAAGCCGCGTGCGGGCGTGACGCCGCGGCTCACGGGGGACGCGGTGCTCGACGCCAGGCCGAGCACGGCGGCCCCGCCTCCGCCGAGCGTGCGCCCCCCGGCGGCCCCTGCACGGGCGGACGCGAGCTCTCCTGCGACCGCCTCGAAGAAGCCGCCTGCGCCGGACTCGAAGAAGCCGCCCGCGCCGGAGGACGACGACGAGGACGACGAGGACGACGCCAAGGGCGGCGCGCAGCGCGGCCGGCCGCGCGGCCCGTTCACGCAGCACCGGCGGCTCGACTCGCTGCGCAGCTTGCTGCAGAAGCACCCTGCCGGCCTGACGATCTACGAGCTGGCGCGCGAGCTCAACGTCACGCCGCGCTCGCTCCGGCGCTACCTCGTCGAGGTCAAGCGCGAGCTCGACCTCGTGTCGGTCGCCACGCGCCCCGGCGGCCCTCGCCTCTGGCGGCTATCCCCGAGCGAGGCGCCCCGGCGCGTCGAGGTGCGGCGGACGCAGGCGTACGCCCTGCTCGCCGCCCGCCGGCTCTTCGAGCCGATGCGCGGCTCGACCCTCTTCGAGGAGATCGACCTCGCCGCGCAGCGCCTGCTCGGCGTCGCGCGCAGGCCGGGGCGCGGCCCGAACGCCGGCGTCGCCGACGCGCGGCTGGAGGAGCGCTTCCTCTATCTCCCGTTCGCCCCGAAGGACTACGCCGCGCGGACCGAGGAGCTCGACGACCTGTTCCAGTCCGTCGCCGACCTGCGCCCGCTCCGGTGTCGCTACCGCCGCTCGCGGGACGGGCGCGAGGAGCGGGTGCTCATCCACCCGTACGCGCTCGTCCTCTACAAGGACGCGATCTACTGCGTGGGCCTTCACGTCAGCCGCGGCGAGGTGCGCACGTTCCTGCTCGATCGCATGCGTGACACGGAGTGCGCCGTCACCGAGCGGTTCGAGCTGCCCCCTGATTTCTCCATCGACGACTACTTCCAGGGCCAGTTCGGCATCTGGCGTGGGGGCGAGCCCCGGCGCGTCGTGATCGACTTCGACGAGCGCGTGACCGAGTTCGTGCGGACGCGCAAGGTGCACCCCTCTCAGGAGATCACGCCGCTGCCCGGCGGCGGCGTGCGGCTCACGATGCACATCGGCGACATGACGGAGCTCGCGACGTGGGTGCTCGGCTTTGGTGAGACCGCCCGCGTCGTCGAGCCGTCCGACCTCGTGGACCGCGTGAAGCGTGAGCTGGCCGGCGCGCTCGCCCGCTACGCAGAGGCGCCGCCGGCCGAGGGCTAGGGCCGCGCGCGAGCCCGCCTGCCGGAGCCGCGGCTGGCAGGCGGCTCGATCCGGCTCTTCGGTCGATGGAGCCCGCGCGCGAGCGCTCGCTGCGCGCGGCTCCTCCTCCGCCCGTGCTCGCGCGCCGCCTCAGCGCGGCGATGCGCGGAGCGCCTCGTCGATCATCTTCTGGTGCTCCGCCGGGTCCGCCCAGCGGCCGCGCCCCTCGGGCGGGAGCTGATCGATCGGATCGAAGTACGTGTACCGCTGCCCCGGCTTGACGCTCGGCGCCTCGAACACCGAGATCCCGGTCGTGCGGTCGTAGTGCTCGAACGAGTGCGCGTCGCGCTTGCCGCCGCCGCCGGGGGCGTCGACGACGAACGTCGGCGTGTTGAACCCGGCGGTCGAGCCGCGCACGTGCTTCTCGATCATGAGCCCGGTCGCGAGCGTGGTCCGGAGGTCCTCCACGCCGCGGACGAGGTCGTGGATGTAGACGTAATAGGGGTGCACGTGCAGGTGCCCCAGGCGCTTCACCAGCAGCTTCATCGTCTCGGGCGTGTCGTTCACCCCCCGCTGCAGCACGGACTGGTTCCTGACCGTGATCCCGCGCTCGAACAGCTTGTTCATCGCGTCGCGGGTGACGCCCGTGATCTCGTTCGGGTGGTTGAAGTGCGTGTGGATCACGACCTCCTTGTGCAGCTTCCGTCCGAGCTCCACCGTGCGCGTGACCGCGTCGATCCACTCGTCGTCGGTGAGGATCTTCTGCGGCATCACCGCCGGGCCCTTGGTGGCGAGGCGGATGCGCTGGATGTTCGGCATCCTGAGGAGCGTCTCGCCGATCGCGCCGAGCTGCTCCGGCCGCAGGTTGTACGCGTCGCCGCCGGAGACGACGATGTCCTCCAGCTCCGGGCGCGAGGCGATGTACGCGTACGCGCGCTTCCACCGCTCCTCGTCGACCTTGAAGTGGGTCTTCTCGACCTCCTCCGTGTCGATGCCCACCGCGTAGCTGCGCGTGCAGAAGCGGCAGTACACGGGGCAGGTGTCGAGCGGGAGAAACAGCGCCTTGTCGGCGTACCGGTGCGTCAGCCCGGGGACAGGCGCGTCCGCGCGCTCGTGCAGCGAGTCGAGCCCGAGCTTCGGGTGATCCGGCAGGAAGCGCGAGGCCAGCGGGATGAACTGCGTCCGTAGCGGATCGCTGTAGGGATCGCTCCAGTCGATCAGCGAGAGCATGTACGGCGAGACGCGGACGCTCATCGGCGCGTGCGCGAAGCCCTCGGTGGCGTCCCGGA
Source organism: Sorangium sp. So ce887 (assembly GCF_051521455.1). Classification (NCBI taxonomy): domain Bacteria; kingdom Pseudomonadati; phylum Myxococcota; order Polyangiales; family Polyangiaceae; genus Sorangium; species Sorangium sp. So ce887. The sequence goes on from NZ_CP150354.1 coordinate 3,198,809, forward strand.
TGAAGTCGTCCGACACCATCCCGCGCAGCGTGTCGAGCAGCTTGTCCGGGCGGGTGATCGACTTCTTCGCCTGCCACCGGTGGTCCATGAACTGCTCGTCGGTCACGTCGGCGTACGCCGGGATCCTCCGGAAGTCGGGCACCTCGAGCAGGTTCGTGTGCTGGAGCGACGCCGGATCCACCGGCGGCTTGAGGGTCGCGATGTCGGGGCTTCGCTTTGTGAGTTCGATGAGGCTCGAGGTGGTCGTCATGTCGTGGACCCTTGCCCGCGCGGAGCAGAGAGAGCGTCAGGAGATTGGCCGCGTGCGCCTGTGCTTCCCGGGGCCTGCCCGGGGAGAGGCTGCGGCAGCGGTTCCTGGGATCGTAGCATCGCGGTACGCCCGTCGGGGGCGGTGTGCGCTGCGCCGTCGAGCGGCGCCTCCGGCTGGCGGGCGGAAGGGCGGTGCGGCGGGCGAGCCGATCAGGGCTCGATGGAAGCCACCGTTGTATCCCGGGTGGTTCGGTAGCGCGCATAGTAGGTCCGCACGCGCGTCACATAGGCCTGGGTTTCCGCGTAGGGCGGGATGCCGCCGTACCGCATCACCGCCCCTTCGCCGGCGTTGTATCCGGCGATGGTGAGATCGAGATCTCCGTTGAAGAGGTTGGCCAGGATGCGCAGGTACCGCGTTCCTCCGAAGATGTTCTCTCGCGCGTCGAACGCGTCGCGCACCTGCATGCGGAGGCCGGTCTCGGGCATCAGCTGCATCAGCCCCTGGGCGCCGACGGGCGAGACGGCCCGCGGATCGTAGTCGCTCTCGCACTTGATGATGGCGCGGACGAGCTCCTCGGGGATCTGGTAGAGCGCCGCGGCCTGCCGGATCCACGCGTCGTAGCGGCTGAAGCGCTCGAGGGATTTGTCGCTCGGGGCGACCGGGGTCACGCCGGGGCGCGTCGAGGAGCGGCGCCCGTCGCCCTTGATGTACAGCTTGAACCGCGCGTCGCCGGCGGAGCGGTTCGAGAAGTGCACCGTCCCATCCGCGTCGGTGTACGTGAAGATATCGGCGAGCGCGCTGCCCGGGTGCAGCGCGAGGGCGGCGAGCCCGAGCGCGGCGGCGAGGGCCCGCAGGGGCACGCGAACGGAGGAGCCGGAGGTCGACGACTGGACGGGCATCTCTCGGCTCAGCATAGGTTGGGATCGCCTGCTCGCGCAAACCGCACCGTGGCGGCGGAAAGGAACGTCGCGGCGCGGTGTCGTGACGAATGTCCGCGGGGGCGCGGTGTCGCGACGAGCGCCGCGGGGACGCGGCGTCGCGGTGAACGCCTCGGTCCGCGGCGTCATTCCGGGGACGCCCGCGCGAGGGGGTCCGCCGCGCCGCGGCGTCTGCGTGGAAGCTCGCTCTGGTGAGCACGTTCCGGGCGCTGTACTAAGGCGGACGCCATGGAGATCGGCTGGCGACACGTGCTCGCGGGGGTTGCGGCCCTCTTCATCCTGTTTCTCGTGGTCAAGATGCGCCCTGCCCGGCGGCGCCGGGACGCGCTGAGCGCCGAGGTGCAGGCCGCGCGGGAGCGCGCGCGGCGCGCCACGACCCCGCGCGAGCGGGCCGAGGCGCTGTGCGACGCGGGCGTGCAGGCGATGCGCAGCGGCCGCCGCGTCACCGCCGCCGTGGGCTTCTTCGTGCGCGCGATGCGCGCCGACCCCGCCTCCGCCCGGGTCATCGAGCTCGCGAGCGGCGCGCTGGCCAGGCGCCGGCCCCGGCTCCTGGAGAAGATCCTCTGGCGGCGGCTCGCGGTGCTCCCCTGGGACGGCGAGCACCGCGACGCGGCGCGCGCGGCCGCCGTCGCGCTGGAGGCGCTCTACCGGCGCGAGATCCGGGACCGGAGCCGCGCCGAGATCATGCGCAAGCTGACCCGGACGCTCGGCTGAGCCGCCGCGCGAGGGCCGGCGGCGTCCCCCTCGCCGTCCCCCTCGCCGGTGTTACGTCCCCCAGAACGATTTTGGCAGCGCGCCGCGGTTCGACAGCGCGACGAGGTCCATGAGCAGCGCGACGGTGACGTGGACCAGGAAGCCCGAGTAGATGCTCTTCGTGCGCATCGCGAGCGAGCCGAGCGCGATCCCGGCGACCACGGCGCCGGCCGCCTCCAGGTACGGCTTGCCGAAGTGGATCATGCAGTAGGGGACGATCATCGCGAAGATCGCGCCGGAGCCCAGGGTGTGCCGGAGGCCGGCGAGCCAGAAGCCGCGGAAGAAGATCTCCAGCGCGAAGAACTGGGCGAAGTACATCGCTTCCCAGGCGATGAGGTCGAACCAGGAGCGGGAGGACTGCTTGTAGAAGGGGTAGTAATTCCCGAAGTCGGGCGCGCTCGCGACGAGGAACACCGCCGGGACCACGACGGCGAGGCAGAGCCCATAGATCCACGCGTGCTTCGCGAGCCCCCGGACGCGCAGCCCCATGTCGAGCAGGCTGTCCTTGGGGAAGCAGAGCTTCCACGCGCCCATGGGGATGGCCACGTAGCCGAAGACGCGGGTGAACGACCACCACACGTAGCTGTAGAGCTCGTCGTAGCGGCGGAGCGAGATCGGCACGATCACGCCGGCCGGCGAGAGCGTCTGGGCGAGCTCGAGCTCGCGCAGCCACGGCCGGATGTGCTCGTCGTAGACCGCCCTGCCGCCGTAGTACTGCTGCAGCATGAGCACGACCGCGGTGATCGTGAACAGGACGGCGGGGCGGCGGTCGTAGCCCCCGGCGGCGAGGGTGCGCCGCTGGTGCTCGTGGGCCTCGACGTCGAGCTCCCGCCAGGTGCGCCGGAAGAAGAGCCAGAGGACGGGCGCGAGCGCGATGAACGCGACGACCGGGAAAAGCGCCTTGAGGAGGGTGCTCGCCAGGGCCGAAGAGGGCTCGGCGAGGCGGGAGCCCACGTCCGAGGGCGGCCGGAGGGGCCGGAGCCGGTCGACGAGCGCCACGAGCCAGCTCCCCAGGTTGAGCATCGGCGCGCCCTGTACCATGATCCGTGGCCCAGCACAGCGGCGACGCGCTGGCCCCGCCGCCGGCGCGCCCTCCGCCGCCCGTGGGGCCATCCGCGACGCGCCCTTGCGGTGACCCAGGCCGCTCTGCTAGATCGCGCCCCCTCTTCAATGCCGTGCGAGTCATCTCGCGCATGTCCGGTGCAGGCCTCGCCTGCCCGTGGGAGTTTCAGCAATGGCCAGCAAAAATCCGCTTGCAATCGTGAAGGAGCGCTTCGGCGACAAGGCAAAGCTCGTCGAGGCCGTGAAAGGGTTCGCGACCGAGGACCTCTGGCTCGGGCGCGTCAGCTCCGATCGGGGCGGGTCCAAGGGGCTGGACCACGTGTCGAACACCAAGCTCCTCCGCCTCCACGCGACGTTCAGCGCGGTGAAGGAGAAGTTCGGGACGCGGGCGAAGCTCATCGACGAGACGCTGACGGTCCTGAACCGGTCGAAGGACCAGGGGTACAGGAAGCGCCTCGAGACGTACCCCGTCCCGCGCCTCTTCGACCTCTACAAGTCGGCCTCGAAGCGGGCGAAGGCAGCCTCGGCGACCCCGAAGGCCCAGGCCTGAGCCACCCGCTCGTCGAGCGCACCGTCCATGCCGGATCGCATCGGGCTGCCTGCCCTTGAAGGTCCGGCGTTCCTATCGTAATTGAGCCGCGTCGCCAGCGCGCGGCGTCCAGCCGTCCAGCGTCGGACCGACGATCTGACGTCCCCCTGATGAGCCTGAAGCCCCTCTTGGGCCCTCCCAGAAAGGTGGGGGTCGCCTGCCGCGAGCCCCGCCAAGGAGAACGACTGTGAGCAGCGCGCACGAGATTGAGACCGGCGACTGGACCACGGAAGACGCCAAGTCGCTTTACATGATCGACCGCTGGGGTCGCGGCTATTTCGATGTGAGCCCGGACGGCAACCTCACGGTCGCGCCGCTCCAGGAGCGCGGCAGCAAGATCGCGATCCGCGACGTCGTGGACGCCGCGCTCGAGCAGGGGCTCCGCACGCCGCTCCTGATCCGCTTTCAGGACCTGCTCCACCACCGGGTGCGGTCGCTCAACGAGGCCTTCAACAAGGCGATCGCCGAGAGCAAGTTCCGCGGGACGTACCGCGGCGTGTTCCCGATCAAGGTGAACCAGCTCCGGGAGGTCGTGGAGGAGATCCTCGACGCGGGGAGGGCCTATCACTACGGCGTCGAGGTCGGCTCGAAGCCCGAGGTCTTCGCCGGCCTGTCCGTCCATACCGACCCCGAGTCGCTGATCGTCTGCAACGGCTACAAGGACGAGAACTTCATCCGGACGGCGCTGATCGGGCGCAAGCTCGGCAAGAAGGTGATCCTCATCGCGGAGAAGCTCTCCGAGGTGCGGATGATCACCCGCGTCGCCAAGGAGATGAACGTCGAGCCCATCATCGGGCTCCGGGTGCGGCTGCTCACCGAGGGGGCGGGCAAGTGGAAGACCTCCGGCGGGGAGAACGCGAAGTTCGGGCTCTCCACCGCCGAGATCCTCGCGGCGATCCGGATCATGGACGAGGCGGGGATGAGCGCCTCGTTCAAGCTCCTCCATTTTCACATCGGCTCGCAGGTGCCCGACATCCTGATCATCAAGCGCGCCGTGCGCGAGGCGGCGCGCTACTACGCGAAGCTCCGCAAGATGGGGCAGCGCCTCGAGTACATCGACGTCGGCGGCGGGCTCGCCATCGACTACGACGGCTCGCGCTCGACCTTCCACTCCTCGATGAACTACTCGGTCGAGGAGTACGCGCGCGACATCGTGCACAACATCGCCGACATCTGCGACGAGGAGCGCGTGCCTCACCCGAACATCGTCTCGGAGTCCGGGCGCGCGATCGTCGCGCACCACTCGGTGCTGGTCGTCCAGGCGTTCGGCTCGATCGAGAAGACGCCGATGTCGCCGATCGACATCCAGACCGAGGAGCACAAGCTCATCCAGAACCTCCTCTACATCAAGGACAACATCTCCGGGCCGAACCTCGGCGAGTCGTGGCACGACCTGCTCCAGATCAAGGAGGAGGCGCAGAAGATGTTCGAGCTCGGCCTGCTCAACCTCGACGTGAAGGCCCGGGTCGAGATCCTCTTCTGGGAGATCGCCGAGGGCATGCAGAAGATCGCGTCGGAGCTCGATCCGGAGGAGGTGCCGGACGATCTCGGCGAGCTCCGCAAGCAGCTCGCCGATCAGTACATCTGCAACTTCTCGGTGTTCCAGTCGCTGCTCGATCACTGGGCGCTCGGCGCGCTCTTCCCGATCGTGCCGATCCACCGGCTGAACGAGCGCCCCGCGGTGGACAGCACGCTCGTCGACATCACCTGTGACTCCGACGGCAAGGTGAGCAAGTTCATCGATCTCAACGACGTGAAGGACACGCTCCCGCTGCACCCGATCTCGGGCGACGAGCCGTACTACGTCGGCATCTTCCTGACCGGCGCGTACCAGGACATCATGGGCGATATCCACAACCTCTTCGGCCGGGTCAACGAGGTGCACGTCTTCCTCGATGAGGACGAGGACAGCGGGTACTACATTGAGGAGACGATCGCCGGGAACAAGATCCATGAGGTCCTGGCGATGACCCAGTACGACAACCGCGATCTCGTGGGGAAGGTGAAGGCCCAGGTGGACGGCGCGATCAAGCAGGACCTCCTGAAGCCGACGGAGGGCATGCGGCTCCTCGCCGACTACGAGCGGGGGCTCAAGGACCAGACGTACCTGAGCCTCTGAGCCGCTCCGTGCTCTCCGACACCACGGCGCCCGCGGGCCCCGCGTCGCTCCCCCGGCGCCGGCCCGGGTGGGTGCGCCAGGCGATGCTCGTCGCGCGGAAGGACCTCGCGATCGAGCTCGCCACGGGCGAGATCGTCACCACGAGCGGCTTCTTCGCGGTGCTCGTCGCCGTGATCGCGTCGCTCGCGTTCTACGCCGGGCAGGACGCGGCCGAGCAGGTGGCGCCCGGCGTCATCTGGGTGAGCGTGGCGTTCGCGTCGGTGCTCGCGCTGAGCCGCACGTGGCAGCGGGAGCGCGAGGACGGCGCGCTCGCGGGCCTGCTCGTCCTGCCGATCGCGAGGAGCGCCCTCTTCGCCGGCAAGGCGCTCGGGCTCTGCGTGTTCGTGTTCGCGGTCGAGGCGATCATCATCCCGGTCGCGGCGCTGCTCTTCGCGGTGGATCTCGCGGAGACGGGCGCGGGGCTCGCGCTCTTCTGCCTCGCGGCGACGCCGGGCATCGCCGCGAGCGGCACCCTCTTCGGGGCCATGACCGTGCGCACGCGCGCCCGTGACCTCGTGCTCGCGAGCGTGCTCTTCCCGCTGCTCGCGCCCACCCTGCTCGCCGCGGTCGCGGGGACCCGGGAGCTCTTCGGCGGCGCGACGATCGGCGAGCTCACCGATTACGTGGCGCTCATGGGCGTGTTCGACGTCGTGTTCATCGCGGGAGGGGTCGGCCTCTTCGATCTGATCATCGAGGGCTGACCTGCCGCGCGGCCGCGCCGGGGGGCTCGCGGCGCGCCGCGGATCGCAGGCTCAGGCGGCCGCGCTGCGCGCCGCGAGCACGTCGTCGGCGAGGGTCTTCGCCGCCAGCTCGATGCCGTCGAGATCGAGCGCGGCGCCGGTGCACTCGCCGAGCGCCCACACGCCGTCGCCGGCCCGGCCGCGCGCGTCGACCCTCACGGCGTACCCCGCGCGCGGGTCGACCTCGACGCGCGCGCCCGCCTGCGCGGCGACCTCGAACGAGGGCGCGGCCGGCGCGTCCACCGCGAGCGCGACCACCTTGAGGTCGCTCGTCGGGCTATCGGGGGCGAAGGGCGCGTCGCGCACCGTCACGCTCTTCACCTGCGAGATCCCGTTCACCGCGGCGAGCGCGGCGAGCGGGATCCGCGCCGCGACGCGGCCGACGAGGGCGCTCGCGAGCTCGCCGGCCCAGAAGCCCTCGCCCGCGATGGCGACGGGGCCGGTCGGCTCGACGCCGCAGGCGAGCAGCCGGCAGAGCGCGCGCGCCGAGAAGACCCCCGGCAGATCGTTGTTCGGGAACGCCGCGACGCCGTCGTGCGCCCCGGTGGCGAAGACCAGGGCGGGCGCCCTGATCACGGTCGCGCCCGCGTCGCCGGCGACCAGGAGCTCGCCGAGGTAAACGCCGGCGGCAACGTGCCGGCAGAGCACGCGGACCCCGTCGAGCGGGTGTCGCGCGAGGAGCTCCGCCGCCCGGCGCGGGGCCCCGGCGAGCGACCCGGCAGGGGCGAGCGCGTCGTCGATCAGCGCGACGCGGAGGCCGCGCGCCGAGAGCGCCGAGGCCGCCGCCACGCCGGCGGGCCCGGCGCCGATCACCGCCGCGTCCAGGTCGAGCCGCGCGGCGGGCTCCGGCGGGAGCGCCGCGCTCGGCAGCCGGCCGAGCCCCGCCAGCTTGCGCGCGATCGACTGCATGACCCCGGACAGCCCCGGGACGCCGGCCATCAGGTGGTGGTGATCGATCCCCTGCGGGAAGAACCAGTCGGTCACCCGGAGCAGGTCCGCCTGCCGCGAGCCCACCACGTTCTGCACCTCGATGCGCTCGCCGCCGGCGGCCGGCCGCAGGCAGGTCATCACGTTGGGCACCCCGTCGACCCGCGCGAGGCAGCCGTCGCAGCCTCCGCGCAGGCAGGTCGGCGCCCGGGGGCGGTGCAGCTTCGGGCTCCGCGCGAGCGTCACGCGCCCCGAGGCGAGCAGCGCCACGGCCAGGGGCTCTCCTCGTTCCGCCGGGACGTCCGCTCCGTCGAGGGTGATGGTGACCGGATCCTGGAGCGCGCGACCTCGCCGAAACATGGGCGGACGCTAGCAGACGCGCGCCGGGGGCGCGCGCGCCATGGCCACGGAACCGTGGGGGAGGAACCGCGGCGCGACCGCGGTGCAAGAGCGGTGCAAGAGCGGTGCAAGAGAAGAGAGCAGGAGCGGTGGAGTCACCGGCGCGAGCGCGCGGAGTGGAGAAGGTGCCCTCCGCTTCGCGCGCTGATCTATGCTGTGACCGATGCGCCTCGGCGTCCTCGGCCCTGCACAGGGTGATCTGCCCGCGCTCGCTCGCGGCGCGCAGCACCTGCTCGACGAAGGCCACGCCGAGCGGGTCATCTACGTCGCCGAGGACGACGCCCTCGACAGGGTCGTCGAGGGCTGGGCGCAGAGCCTGGTCGGCGCGAACCCCACCGAGGGCGCCCTGTTCGATCGGGCCGCGCGCTGCGCGACCGCGACGCCGGAGCAGCTCGACGCGTTCGTGGCGTCCGAGCGGGCCCGGCTGCGCCTCAAGGTGCTGATGAGCCTCCCGCCGGGCCAGCGCACGATCGAGATCCTGGACGGGCGCGTCGCGCTCTTCGTGTTCGACAAGGCGGCGCTCGACGAGGAGGACATCGTCGCAGCGTCGCTCCTCGTCTTCGGCAAGAGCTCCGAGCCGCTCATCAAGAAGGTCGGCCCGCGGACGTTCTTCTCTCCCGGGCCGATCGGCTCCGAGGGCGGCCGGGCGCTCCTCGACGACGGGCAGGGCGGGGTGCGGATCGAGGTGATGAACGCGAGCGGCGCGGTGACCGCGCGCGAGATCGTGGGCCCGTCCGCGGCCGGCCCCAAGCTGCGGGTTCAAGGTGGCTCGCACGGCTGAGGCGCACGCGGTCGCGACGCCCGGGGTGGCGCCCGAGGCGCGCCGCGTCGCGATCTTCGGGGGCAGCTTCAACCCGCCTCACGTGGCGCACGTGCTCGCGGCCACCTACGCGATCTCCGTCGCGCCGGTCGACGAGGTGCTCGTCGTCCCCGTCTACCGCCACCCCTTCTCCAAGGAGCTCGTGCCGTTCGAGCATCGTCTGGCCATGTGCCACCTCGCCCTCGGCTGGCTCCCGTGCGTGTCGGTCTCGGCCGTCGAGCGCGATCTCGGCGGCGAGAGCCTCACGCTGCGCACGCTGGAGCACCTCGCCGCGGCGCACCCCGACTGGGCGATGCGCCTGCTCGTCGGCGCCGACGTGCTCCCCGATCTCCCGCGGTGGCACCGCTTCGACCGCATCGAGCAGCTCGCGCCGCCGATCGTCCTCGGCCGCTCCGGCTTCGCCGCGACCGGCGCGGAGCGCCTCGACGCGGCGGCGGCCGATCCTCGCCCGCACCTGCGCCCCGACCCCCTGCGCCCCGCGGACGTGCTGCTCCCGCAGATCTCGAGCAGCGAGATCCGCCGGGCGTTCGCCGCGGGCGAGCTGGAGGCCGTCCGCCAGCGCGTGCCGCGCGCCGTGCTCGACTACGCGCTCGCGCACGGCCTCTACGGGAGCGGCCCGTGAGCGAGATGGACAGCACGCGCCCGTCGCCGATTCTCCGGGACGACAGCGCCCTTCCGGAGGTGTTCATCTACGGCGGCGGCAAGGTGGGCCGCGGGCTCGCGCGCGCGATCCGCGACGCGGGGCTGCCGGTCACCCTCCGGCCCGCGCGGGACGGGCTGCCGGCGGAGCCCATCGAGGCGGACCTCGTGATCCTCGCCGTGCGCGATCGGGACATCGGTCCCTGCGCCGAGGCGCTGCGCGACCGGAGGCTCGTCGGCCACAGGGACGCCGCGGTGGTGCACTGCGCCGGCGCGCTCGGCCCGGAGGCGCTCGCGGCGGTGCGGGGCCGCCGCGTCGCCGTCGCGCAGATGCACCCGATGATCTCGTTCGCCTCGCCGGCGTTTGCGCCGTTCCTCGAGCGCGGCCACCTCCACATCGACGGCGATCCCGCCGCCGTGCGCGCCGCGCGCTCGCTCGGGGTGCGCCTCGGGATGACGCCGCGTACGGTCCCCGGCCTCGACCGCGTCGCTTACCACGCCGCCGCGGGCCTCGTCGCCAACGGCGCCGCGGCGCTCGCCGCCGCCGGGGTCGACCTGCTCGAGCGCGCCGGCATCGAGCGGAAGACCGCCGCCGAGATGCTCGGCCCGCTGCTCCGCACGGTCGCCGACAACGTCGAGGTGCTCGGCGTGCCCGACGCGCTCACAGGGCCCGTGCGTCGCGGCGACGCGGCCGGCGTCGCGCGGCACCTCGAGACGCTCCGCCGGCTCGCGCCGCGCCTCGTGCCCTTCTATGTCGCCGCCGCGGCGACGCAGCTCCCGCTGGCCCGCGCCCTGGGCGAAGCACCTCCGGACGCGTTCGACGCAATTCAGCAGGTCCTGGACGGAACTTAGCAGCTTCATTGAAAAGTTCTTTTGACACGGCACACGCTTATCGATGGCTGATGGCGGGATCCATTGATGCGACGTCCAGCGGAGAGGTACGCTTCTGTTGCCTTGGGATCTGTTGCCGCAGCCTGCGTTCTCTCTGCCACGACGAGCGATGCCGGGGGGTTCCGGGCGCTCGACGAGCGCGTTCGTGAAGCCGCGTCGCGTGGGGTGCTCCACGTCCATGGACAGCGGCCGATCCTGGACGCGGTTTGCTCCCACCTCGCGCGTCGCGCTCGAGGTGTGGGGCGCTCGCTGATCTCGGCCGCGCATGCCGCGGATCGGGATCCCTGGCGCGACCTCGCGCTGCGCTGCGGGGTCGCCTCTGCGGACCCGGCTGCGGTCGCGCAGGGCATCAGCGCCGCCGCGCAGGGCGCGCTCCTGCTCGTCTCCGAGGGGGAGCCGACGAGCTGGGGGAGCCTCGTGCTCGAGGAGGTCTCCCGCCTCATCGCAGAAGGGTCGAGCTCCGCGCTGGTCATCGTATGCAGCGACGCCGCGAGGCGGCTGTGGACGAGCGCGATCACGATCGACGGCATCGCGTCGCCCGACGAGCTGCACCGCTTCTGGGAGGCGTTCGCGGCGGACGCGGAGCGCCGGGTCGTCGCGAAGCTCGACCGGCTCGACGCGCTCGAGGGCTGGTGCTCCGCCGTGCTGGCCGCGCCGGCCGAGCCGCGCCCCCTGCAACAGCAGCCGAGCCGCGAGGCCAAGCGGCTGCTCGATCGGCTCGCGCTGAGCCAGCGGCCCTGGCCGACCGGGCAGCTCGGCCTGCTCGCGGCGCGACGCGCGGAGCAGGGGCCCGGAGCCGTCGCGCACCCCCTCGCCGGCGAGGAGCTCGCGGCCCTCGGGCTGATCGAGGCCGACGATCGCGGGTGGGTGGCGGCGCGGCGCGCGGCCGTCGACCTGGCCAGCGTCGACCCCGAGGACGTGCTTGCGGTCGCCGAGGCGCTCGAGGAGCAGTCGTCCGATCCGTGGAGCCTCCTGCGCGCGGGCGAGCTCTTCGCTTCGCTGGGCCGGGACGACCGCGCCGAGGCGGCGGCGACGCTCGCGATCTCCTCGGTCGGTGAGCCGTCGGCGCGCGCCGATTTCTGGCGGCGCTGGGCCCGATCGATGCGATCGCTGTCCGGCTCGCCTCCCGGCGAGCGGCTGCTCCGGGCCGCGGAGCTCGCGCTCCGGCTCGGCGACGTCGAGTTCGCGATCGACTTCTCCTCGGCGGCGATGCTCGAGGGGGAGTCGTTCGCCGCGCTGCTCGTGCACGGCCGCGCGACGAGCGCGCGCGGCGACCTGACGACGGCCGCGATGGTGCTCTCGCGCGCGGTGGCCGCCGCGGCCACGCCCGCGGAGCGGTCGCGCGGCGCCGTGGAGGTGGCGGAGCTCTGCTGCAAGACGGGCGATCTCGAGGCCGCCAAGGCGCACGCGGAGGAAGGGCTCGCCGGCGCGGGCGAGACGGTGACGCGCCTCCAGGCGCGCAACATCCTCGGCAAGCTGCTCCTCACGCAGCAGGCCTGGTCCGAGGCGGAGCGGCACTTCGCGGCCGACGCGTGGGAGGCGGCGCGCGCCGGCGAGCACGTGAGCGAGCTGCGCGCCCGGCTGAACCGCGCCATCGCGCTGCTCTCCAGGGGCCGGCTCGACGAGGCGCGCGCGATGCTCGCGGCGGTGCTCGACGACGGCGAGCGGCGCGGCGAGCGCATGGCGGCCGGCTACGCGCTCACGAACCTCGCGGTCATCGCCAACCTGAAGCACGAGTACCCGGAGGCCTTGCGCCTCTTCGAGCGCGCGATCGGCATCTTCCGCAAAATCGGCGACAAGGTCGCGCTCGTGAACCTCATCGCGAACCTCGCGGAGATCCGGCTCCAGCTCGGGCTCATCGAGGAGGCCGAGCAGGCGCTCGCGTTCGCGCGCAAGGTCTCCGGCCCTGGCATCCCCGGCGTGTGGATCGCGCACGTGGCCTACGTCGCGGCGCAGATCCACCTCGAGCGCGGCCGCACCCACGACGCCGGGGAAGAGCTCCGCGCCGCCTTCACGTACGGCGCCGGCCCGAAGCTCGGCGAGTGCTACGCCGTCGCGGCGCGCATCGCGCTCGACGACGGCGACCTCCTGCTCGCCGCGCAGATGATCAAGGCGGCGCGCGCCGAGGCGAAGTCCGACCGCCATCTCGCCGAGGTCGCGCTGCTCGAGGCGCTGCGCGCGCGCGCCGCCGGCGAGCCGTTCGGGGAGCTCGCCGCCGAGGCGCTCGCGCTCTCGCGGAAGGACCACGGCCGCGAGCGCGCCCTGGAGGCGCACGTGCTGCTCCACCACGCCTCGGCGTCCGGGGGCCGGCCGCCGCGCGCGCCGGACGACGCCGCGGCCACGCGATCGCACCTCGAGGCGGCGACCCTGCTCCGCGATCGCATCGCCGCGTCGCTCCCTCCCGAGATCGCGCGCAGGTACCTCGCGCGCCGGACCTTCGCGGAGCTCGCCCGGCTGGAGGTGTGCGCGCGCATCGCCGCCGAGGCAGAGCCGAGGGGCTGCGAGCTGTGCGGATCGAGCGCGTGCTCCGGGTGCGCGCGGGTCGCCGCGCGCGCGCACCGGCCGTCGGCCGTTGCCCCCGCGATCAAGCGGCTGGTGGGGACGGCGCCCGCGCTGCTCAGCCTCCTCCACCAGGTCGAGAAGGTCGGCGCGAGCGACGCGACCGTGCTGATCCACGGCGAGAGCGGCACCGGCAAGGAGCTCGTCGCCGAGGCGATTCACGAGGCGAGCGGGCGGGGCGGGCCGCTGATCAAGGTGAACTGCGCCGCCCTGGTCGAGACGCTGCTGCTCTCGGAGCTGTTCGGACACGAGAAGGGGGCGTTCACCGGGGCGGCGTCGCGCCGTCGCGGGCGCTTCGAGATCGCCGAGGGAGGAACGCTGTTCCTCGACGAGATCGGCGACATCTCGCCGCGCACTCAGGTCGCGCTGCTCCGCGTCCTGCAGGACAGGACCTTCGAGCGGGTCGGGGGTGTCACCCCGCTGCGCGCCAACGTCCGGATCCTCTGCGCCACCCACCGCGATCTGCGTGCAATGGTCGCCCGGGGCGAGTTCCGGGAAGATCTCTACTATCGCCTCCAGCAGGTCGTCCTGGAGGTCCCGGCGCTCCGGCAGCGGCCGCGCGACGTGCCGGTGATCGCCGCGGCGATCCTGGAGCGGATCGCCGCCGAGCGCGGCACCGCGCCGAAGCGCCTCTCCGGCAGGGCCGTCTCAGCCCTCTCGCAGCACGCCTGGCCGGGCAACGTGCGCGAGCTCGAGAACGCCTTGCGCGCCGCGGCGATCTTCGCGGACGGCGAGGTGATCGATCTCGAGGACTTCACGGCGAACGTCGAGGGGCTGCGGGTCCTCGAGGCCCTGGAGCCGGCGAGCGCTCCGGCGACATCGAGGCATGGCATGCAGCCTGCTACTCCTGCCGCCGAGCCGTCGAGCGGTCCTCGCTCCTCGGCGCCGGAGCGGGTGGCGCCTGAGCCTCATCCCCCGTCGATGCCCATGGATCGCACGCCGCTGGAGCTCGCGTACGCGCATGTCCGAGGAGGGGTCAGCCTGAGCGACATGAAGCGCGAGATCGAGCGCGAGTGTATCGCCCGAGCGCTCGACGAAAGTCGCGGGAATATCACGCGCGCCGCGGTGCTCTTGGGTATGAAGAGACCACGTCTTTCCCAGCTCGTGAAACAGTATGGCTTTGGCGGGACGTCGGAGGACTGAAGTGATGCGACGTTGCAGGAGGGGTTGGCTGTCCGGGGGCCTCGCGCTTGCGCTGTCCGCCCCTGTGCTGCTCGCGGGGTGTGCGCTCGCGCCCGGGGAGAGCGACGAGCAGGCGGGCGACGCGTGGAGCGAGCTCGATTCGATGACCTCCGACGAGGCGCTTGGATGGGGCGCCGACGGGGAGGACGTCGAGCGCGACGCCGACGCTCCCGTCGTCGATCCGGCGAGTCGGCCGCAGCTCCGGCTGCGCGAGGCGGCGCATCCGTCCGTCGGCGAGGGGAGCTCGCGGACGCGCACGTACGCGCGGTCGAAGGACTCGCACATGCCGGAGCCGCTCCCCTGGCACGCCCAGGGGAGCACGGACCGCCGCGACAAGACCTCGTCCGAGAGCGACGGGACGCGCTGAGCCGCGGGCCGGGGCCGCGCCTTCGTAGCCGCGCCGCCGCACCCGGCGTCGCGGCGGCCCGGCGCCTTTTGGGGTTGCCGCGCGGCTCGCTGCGGTAGCCTTCGCGCGTGGCGCCGCTCGGGATCGATCTCCGCACACGGACGACCCTGGTCTGCGGGGCCCTGGCCCTCGCCATCGCGGCCTCGACGCTGCTGCGAGGCCGCGTCCGGCGCGTCCACCTCTTCTTCGCGGCCTTCGCCGCCGACGTCGGGCTCTGGTACCTCTCCCAGTCGCTCTTCGGCTTCTTTCAGGCCTCCATCTGGGAGCGCTTCACGGCGATCCTCGCCGTGCTGCTCCCGCAGTTCGCGCTGCAGCTCTTCGAGGCGATGATCCCCCACGACGGGGACCGGCGCTCGCGCCTGCTCCGGTTCGCGGGGGTGCTCGTCATCCCGCTGTTCATCCTCGCGCTGATGAGCCGGGAGCCGGGCTCGTGGCTCGACTGGCTCACGCGCGGCTGCATCTTCCTCTACGTCTTCGCGCTGCTCACCGCGGGGCTGTACACGCTCGGCCAGCGCGGCAAGCAGAGCTCCTCGCGCGCGACGCAGCGGCGCGTGCGGTTCCTTGTGGTGATCGGCGCGCTCGCCGCGCTCGCCAGCGTCGCCGACTTCGCCTGGTTCCTCGGCGCGGAGCCGCCGCCCGTCGGCGCGGCGCTCTCGATCGTGTTCCTGTTCGTCCTCGCCCAGGCCCTGCGGCACGAGCGCCTGCTCGACGCCTACGAGATGCTCGCGCGCCTGCTCGTCGCCACGGCGGTCGCGTTCCTGATCGCGCTGATCTTCTATCTCCTGCTCACGTTCATCGGCGGCTTCAACACGATGTACCTGAACGCGGTGCTCGCCGCGATCGTGATCCTGGTGCTCTTCGATCCGCTGCGCGAGCGCGTCGAGGAGCAGCTCCAGCGCGTCTTCTTGCGGGAGCGCTTCGATCTGGATCGCTCGCTCGCGGAGGCGCGGCGTCGTCTCGTGCACACGCTCGAGGTCGAGGAGATGGGCTCGATCGTGATGAGCGCGCTCGAGCAGTCGCGCCGGGTCACGGCGGCGGCGCTCTACCTGCGCGATCAGGACGGGACCGGCTTCGACCGCCTCACCTCGCTCGGGCCGCGGGTCCCCGAGCGGATCGAGGTGGCGACGGCGCGGGCGCTGCTCGATCGCCTCGATCGCGGGCCGCTCGCGATGGAGGAGCTCGAGCGCGAGGCGCGCGAGCGGCGGGCGCGCCGCAGCCGCAGCGACGCGGACGACGACGGCAATTTCGCGAGGCGGACGGAGGTGCGGCCCCAGGTCCCCGAGGACGCGGTGCTCGCGGCGGCCGAGGTGCTCGGCAGCCTCTGCTCGGGCGTGGTGCTGTGCGCGCGCGATGAGCAGGGCGAGCCGATCGGGCTCCTCGTCGTGGCGGACTCCCGCGTGCGCGACGCGTTCTCGCCCGAGGAGCTGACCCTGCTCGAGACGCTCGCCGCACAGATCGGCGTCGTCCTGGAGAACTCGCGCCTCTACGCGCAGATGAAGGAGCGAGACCGGCTCGCGCTCCTCGGCCAGATGGCGGCCGGGCTCGCGCACGAGATCAGGAACCCGCTCGGCGCGATCAAGGGGGCGGCGCAGCTGCTCGCCGATCCCGTGCCGGAGACGCAGATCGATCCGGCGTCGCGCGAGTTCATCGGGATCATCCTCGAGGAGGTCGATCGGCTCGACCGCGTCGTGGGCTCGGTGCTCGATCTCGCGCGGCCGGCGCAGGGCTCGGTCGTCCCGACCGACGTGAACGCGATCGTGCGCCGCACCCTGCAGGTGCTCTCGATCGAGCGCAGGAACGACCAGCTCGAGGTCGAGGTCACGCTGGACCCCGATCTCCCCCGGGTCGCCATCGATCCCGAGCAGCTGCGGCAGGTGCTGATGAACCTGTTCCGCAACGCCGTCCAGGCCATGAAGGGCCGGGGCAAGGTGGTCATCTCCACGCGCGTCCGCTTCGGCCGCGGCACGCGGCCCGGCTCCGGCTCGGACGAGCCGTTCGTCGAGCTCAACGTCACCGACAACGGCCCGGGCATCTCCCAGAAGGTGCTCGCGAACATCTTCCTGCCGTTCTTCACCACGAAGGACAAGGGGACGGGGCTCGGGCTGTCGATCAGCCAGCGCATCGCGCAGAGCGCCGGCGGCCGCATCGAGGTCCGCTCGTACGAAGGGAAGGGGAGCACCTTCGCCGTGATCCTCCCGGCCGCCGTCGACAAGCTGGGCGCGCCGGCGACGGCGACGGCGCTCTCGGCGGGCGAGCCGACAGCTCAGAGTCGGCCCGGCTGAAGCCGGCGCCGCGGTGTTTCCGGCAGCGCCGAGGCGTCCCCGGCGGCACCGCGACGCTCCCTGCGGCGCCGAGGCGCGCGCCCGCTCGCGCTGCGCCGCCGCGTGCGCTCAGCCGTAGCGCGACGACATGAGCGCCGCGAGCGCGGGGTGCTCGCGCACGAGCGCGAGCGTGTGATCGGCGTGGCCGTGCGCGTAGCCGTTGCCGATGTAGAGGTCCACGTCCTTGCCGATCCCCTCGGCCCCGAGGGCGGCGGCGGTGAAGCTCGTGCTCATCGCGAAGAAGTACGTCTTGCCGCGGTCGCGCGTGGCGACGATCGCGCTGAGCTCCACCCCGGGGACGTTCACGCACGAGAGCGTGAGATCGGCGCCCGCGCCGCCCGTGAGCGGCAGCACGGCGTCGCGCACCGCGAGGGGGTCGCGCGCGTCGACGACCGCGACGTGATCGCAGAGCGCGAGCGCGCGCAGGTCGGCGGCGAACTCCGGAGACGCCTCGATCCCGATCACGCGCCCGCCGCGGCCGACGCGGCGCCGTGCTTCGGCTGCGCACAGGAGGCCCGACTTCCCGCCCGCGCCGAGCACCGCCACGGTGTCGCCTGGGCCGGCGAGGCGCGCCACCTGGGGCGCCGCGCCCGCGACGTCGAGCAGCGCGAGGGCGAGCCGCTCGGGCATGTCGGTCGGCATCCGCGCGAGCGGCGCCGACGCGAAGAGGATCGCGGTGCCCTCGACGTCGATCTGCGCGGACGCGGGCCGCACGGCGACGATCCGGCGGAGCGAGAGCGGCGTCAGCGACAGCGACGCGAGCGTCGCGATGCGGTCGCCGACGGCGACGCCGCGGTGCGCTGCCAGCGAGCCGATCCGGCGCACGACGCCGAGCAGCATGCCGCCCGAGCCGGTGACCGGGTTGTGCTGCTTGCCACGGCGCGCCACGGTCTCGAGGACGAGCCGCGCTACGCCGTCCGGGCTGCCGGAGGCATCCTCCATCTGACGGAAGCTCGCTGCGTCGATGTTCAGCGTCTCCACATCGACGACGAGCTCGGTCTCGAAGCTTCGCGAGGCGTCGGCGTCCAGCCGCTCTGCCGGCTGCGGCAGGGCCCCCGGTGGATCGAGCACGCGGTGCGTGCCCAGCGGATCGCCTGCAGCAAGGGTGCGTTGCGTCGCTTCGGAGCTCACGCCGAGGCCGTTCAACATGCCGGGCCTGAAAGCAAGGGCAATAAGCCGAGCGGCCGCTGTCTCCGACGCCGAGGCCGCCCGGCGCCCCGCCAAGAAAGACCCGGAAGCCGGCCGCCCGGGCGACGCGAAGCGGCCTGTTTCCCGCAGATTTGGATGCACTTGTGCCCCCCTCAGGCGCCGCCCGAGGGGGCTCAGGGGAGGGTGGAGGGCGGGGGGCGGCGCGCTGCGTTAGGAGGAACGAGCCAACTCATTTGAAAGAACCACCCGGATCTCTTGACCATCTTTGCTCGGTGAAACTAGACTTTGCCCCCTGCTGGCGCTCGCGTAGCGCCCGAAGGTTTCTACTCCCCCTGCGATGGATAACCACGCTCCCAAGGTGTCGGCAACGCGGCAACTGGCGTTGCGCTTCATCTCCGGGAAGTACCAAGGCGGCGAATTCCCCCTCGGGGAGCAGCAGGAGATCGTCGTGGGTCGCTCCAGCGACCTCGACATGGTCCTCGTCGAGGACATGGTCTCCCGGCGCCATGCCCGGATTGCCTGTACCGAACAGCAGATCGTGATCGAGGATCTCGGCTCGACGAACGGCACGTTCGTCAACGGCGAGAAGATCAAGAAGACGACCCTGAAGGAGGGCGATCGGGTGCTCATCGGCACCAGCATCCTCAAGGTCGTCTCCACCGATCCGAGCGCGCCCCCGGCGCGCCGCCGGATGGACGAGCCCTCGCTCAGGAGCGGTCAGACCCGGTCGATGTCCGGGTCGATCGACGAGATCCCGCTCCCCGATCTCCTTCAGCTCTTCGGCACATCGAAGAAGAGCGGAGTCCTCGTCGTCCGTTCCGACGATGACGTCGGCAAGATCTACCTGCGCAAGGGCATCGTGACCTTTGCGACGATCAACGATCTGACCGACGTCCCGCCGCTCAAGAGCGTCTACCGGATCCTCACGTGGGTCGGCGGGACGTTCGATCTGGAGCAGGCCGAGGAGCGGGTCATGACCGGCGAGATCAGCGCGACGGTCCAGGAGCTCCTCATGGAGGGGCTCCGGCAGATCGACGAGCTGAACAACATCCGCCACCAGCTCCCGGATCTCTCGGCGCGCCTGGTCATTCCCCAGCCGCTCAAGCCGCTGCTCCGCGATCTCTCGCCCGTCGATCTGGACGTCCTCCAGGTCGTCTACAACCACGGGCACCTCGCGATGGTCCTCAACAAGAGCCCCGCGACGGACCTGGAGACCGCGCAATCCGTGATGAAGTTGATCAACGGGGGCTATCTCCGCGTCGAGTGAGCCCGCGCGCCCCGGGGGGCGGCGGGCGATCACGTGCCTGCCGCCGAGGGGAACGGAGCGCGCCGAGGCAGGCGCAGGAGCTAGCGCGTGTTCGATGCGCGCATGCCGCCCTCCAGGCGCCGCGCTTCGGTGGGCGCGGCGCCCTCGGCGGTAGCGCGAGGCGTCAGGACCGCGGCGCGCCGCGCTTCGCTGCCGGGCCTTCGGCCGCGATCGCGAGGCGGAGCGACACGGCGCGGGCGTGCGCCTGCAGGCCCTCCGTCTGCGCCAGCTTCTCGATGGTCGGGCCCTGCGCCTGCAGCGCCGCGCTCGAGTAACGGATGAGGCTGGCGCGCGTCACGAAGTCGTAGACCCCGAGCGGCGATCCGAAGCGGGCCGAGCCCCCGGTGGGGAGCACGTGGGAGGGCCCCGCGAGGTAGTCGCCCGCGGCGACCGGGGTGAGGCTGCCGAGCAGCGCCGCGCCGAGCGTGCCGATCTCCGAGAACAGCCCCTCGGCGTCGGTGACGTGGAAGGCGACGTGCTCGACCGCGAGCTGATCCGCGACCTCGGCGAGACGAGCGCGCGAGCCGACGACGAGCGCAGCGGCGTGCGTCGAGAGCGACGCCTGCACGATGGTGCGCCGCGTGAGCTCGGGGAGCGCTGCGTCGAGCTCGCGCGCGACCGCCTCCGCCAGCTGGACCGAGGTCGTCGCGAGGAGGGCGTAGGACGCCTCGTCGTGCTCGGCCTGTGAGAGCAGATCGGCCGCGACGAGCCGCGGATCCGCGGTGTCATCGGCGAGCGCCAGGATCTCGCTCGGCCCGGTGATGCCATCGATCGACACGTCGCCGAAGACGAGCCGCTTCGCGCAGGCGACATAGGCGTTACCGGGCCCCACGATCTTGTCGACCGACGCGAGCTCCGGGAGCCCGTAGGCCATGGCCGCGATCGCCTGCGCTCCCCCCGAGTCGAGCAGGGTCGTCACGCCGGAGAGGTGCGCCGCGGCGAGCGTGGCGTCGTCGGCCGCCGGGCTCGCGAGGACGATCTCGCGCACGCCGGCGATGCGCGCGGGGATGGCCGACATCAGCACGCTCGATGGGTAGCGGGCCTTGCCGCCCGGCGCGTAGACGCCGACCCGACGCAGGGGGCGTACGCGCATGCCCAGGAGGACGCCCTCCTCCTCGTAGCTGAAGCCGGCTTGCAGCGGGGGCCCGTTCGCCGTGGCGTCCGCGGGCCCGAGGTCGCCCGCGTCGCGCTGGCGCTCATGGTAACGCGCGATCCTCGCGGCCGCGGTCTCGAGCGCGGCGCGGACGTCCGGCGGCAGCCGCGCGAGCGCTTCGGCCCCGCCGAAGCCGCCTTCCGCCTCGGGCCCCGCATGGCGGACGAGCGCCTTCGACGTCCTCCGCTCGAACGTCTCGATGTAACGGAGGACGGCGGACGTCCCCCCGCGCCGCACGTTGTCGATGATCTCGGTCACCGCAGGCGTGACGTTCGCGAGATCGCCCGTGCCGCGGGTGCGCAGGGCAGACAGGGTGGAATCGAACTCAGGCGAACCTTCGATGTAGATGGGCAGCATGGCTTGATGTGGACCGGCGCGGCGGAATCTCCGCGTGGACGGCGACACCCCGTACCACACCACCCCGGCCGCCGGTATGTCGGCCGCTCCCGCCGGGCGCTGCGCGCACGGCCGCGCGTCGCTCCGCGAGTTTCCCGGCCCGAGCGGATCGGGTAGGGTCACCCCATGCGGTCCGGCTCGTTCGGCCTCGCCCCCACCGCGCTCTCGATCGTGCTGCTCGCGCTCGCGCCGGCGGTCCTCATCGGGTGCCCGGAGAACTCCTGCTTCCTCAAGATCTGCCAGGGCAGCAGCTGCCGCTGCTCGATCTCGTCGTGCAGCGACGGAGCTGCCTTCGACACAAACCAGAACCGCTGCCGTTGCCTGAAGGGCTACCTCGCGATCGCGGGCCAGTGCCTCACGCCCCAGGCGGCGAACGCCTACTGCGGCGTGGGTCGCCACTACGAGGCCGGCGGGTGCGCCCCCGACCGCTGCCGGCCAGGCGACGAGATCGACCAGAGCACAGGCTTCTGCGTGTCGCGCGAGCAGGTGGCGACCAACGCCGGGGTCGCCATCGGCGCCGGGCAGAAGCTCGGATGCCCGCCCGGCCAGGAGCTCATCGTCGACGGCCCGACCGCCGCATGCGTCCCCCTCTCGCAGACCTGCGCGCGCGACGAGGTCTGGACCGGTCAGGCTTGCGCCAAGGTGGGGCGATGCCCGACGGGCGCGATCTGGGACCCCGCGCTCGCTCAGTGCGTCCAGTACGCGCAGGGCTCGGGCGACAGCGGGCTCACGGTCAACGTCGGGCAGTGGGCGTCGGCGAACTACGGCCCGAACGGCGGCATGGGCACGAGCGGCTTCTGCGGAGCCTTCGCGAAGAAGCCGCACAGCTTCGGGATCGTCGAGGGCGCGTCGGCCTACGTCCGCATCACGGTGATGATGTCCTTCCCGGAGAGCGAGATCGCCCGCGGCGTAGTGCAGGCGGTGACGGTGTTCGACGCGAGCGGGAACCCGGTTCCGCCGCGCGGCGCCGCGGAGGTCGATGCAGCGGCGCGCAATATCTTCGGCACGCTCGTCCTCGGGGGCGGGCGAGCGAGCGCGCCGACGTCGTCGACCACCGTCCGGTGCGCGGTCATCCACGCCGGTAAACCGCAACCGGTGCCCGCCGTCGGCGGCCTCTGAACGAGGCTCACCTCCTCGACAGGGTGCTCACGACGCGCGTGGCAGGGAGCGCGCTGAGGCCGACGCAGCTCACGACCCTGCCGCGCTCGATCACGAAATTGCTCGTGGTTGGCTCGATCTTCGCGAACTCGACGCTCAGGCGCGTCCCGTCGAAGCTCGCGCGCAGGGGACGGCCCTCCACGTCGCTGCGGACGTCCTGGCAGGTGCCGCGCGAGCGGGCCGGATCGAACTGGCGCGACTCGGGCGCGATGAAGCGGAGCCGGTCCTCCACGGCGAACACCCCGCTCTCGCCGGGGATCTCGCGCAGCGAGAAGCGGGCCTCACCCTCCGCATAGTCCTGCGGGGTGAACTGCTCCGGGCGGCGGACCCGGAACTCGAGCGCCTCGCCGGCCAGCACGGCCTCGAGCTCGCGCCCGTTGCCGACCCACAGGCCCGTCAGGCCGGCGAACGGCGACGGCTGCGGCTGCTCCGCGCTCGCCTCCGCGGCGGCGCTGCTCGCGCTGGCTGCCGGGCGCGATTGCAGCGAGGCACCCCTCCGGCGGCCGTCGCGCGGCCTGTCGAGCACGCCCAGCGCGAGCAGCGCCGCAGCCCCGCCGAACATCACGAGCGCCCCGGCGCCGATCGCGAGCCACGAGCCCCGCGCCCGCTGCGACCCGGCCGGCCTGCTCGCCAGCGCCGCACCCGACGGCGATCGCGCCACGTCGCGGACCTCGTCGACTCTCGTGGCGGCGGGCGGCGGCGGCGGGCGACTCGACACGCCGAGCGGCGCCGAGGTCACGGGCGGCGCAGGGCGGGCGGCCGCGTCGAGCGCCGCGAGCATCTCCTCGCAGCTGGCGAAGCGATCCGCCCTGTCCTTGGCGCACGCCTTCTGCAGGAACGCGTCGAGCTCCGGAGGGACGTCGTGACGCACGGCGCTGACCCTGGGGAGCGGCACCTCCGCGTGCAGCCGCATGATCTCGATGTCGCTCTCGGCGTCGAACGGCACCCGCCCGACCAGCATCTCGTAGAGCACGACGCCGAGCGCGTAGATGTCCACCCGCTTGTCGAGATCGCGGCGCCCGAGGACCTGCTCCGGCGACATGTAATAGAGCGATCCGATGATGCCCTTGGTCATCCCGCGCCCCGCGAGCGCGTCCGCCTCGACCTTGGCGATGCCGAAGTCGGTGACCTTCGCGACACCGTCCTTGCTGCGGAGGAGCACATTCGCCGGCTTGAGGTCGCGGTGGATCACCCCCTCGCGGTGCGCGGCCGCGATGCCGGAGGCGATCTGCCGGAAGATCGAGAGCGCCTCGGGCAGCGGCATCGGCCGGCGCTCGTCGGCATACCTGGCGAGCGCCTGCTCGAGGCTCTCCCCGTCGATGTACTGCATGACGAGCCAGAGGTCGTCCCGCTCCGCGACCACTGCCTTCAGGTGGACGACGTTCGGATGATCGATCTGCGCCAGCGCGCGGCCCTCGGCGAGCGTCCGCGCGCGCACGTCGGGCCGGTGCCCGAGCTCCTGCCGCACCGCCTTCAGGACGACGTGCAGCCCGGTGTGGACGTCCCGGGCGAGGTAGACGACCCCCATGCCGCCCTCGCCGAGCACCCGCTCGACCACGTACTTCTGATCGACGAGCGTCCCCGCCGGCAGGTGACCCCCCGGTAGGCGCCGCGGGAGCGAGCCCGCCAGCGGCGCCGGGACGACGTGCGGCGCCGCCGCGGGCCCGTTCGCGCCGCCGGCCCCGGAGGCCGGTAGGCTGACCCGGCGCGCCGGGTCCTCGGGCAGCAGCGCCTCCAGCAGCGGCTGCGCAGGGACGGTCGCCCGCGCGCCGGGAGGGGGAGCCGAGGGGGCCGCGCCGGGGTTCTTGGCGGCGATCGGCGCGCCACACGCCACACAGAACCGGGCAGTGTCCGGGTTCCCTGCGCTGCAAACCGGGCACCTGGCCATGGCACGGTCAGCTCGATCCACGGCGCCCGCGAGCAGCGCGCCGTGGACGCCACGTCATGTCCAGTGACCCGCGCGGAGGGCCGCGGAGTCGATCGTCTTGATCTTCGGCGCGAGCGTCTCGCGGAAGATGGCCTCGTCCTCGTCGTCGAGGCCGCTCTCTCCGAAGCCGGACGCGACCTCCATCGAGGTCGCGAGGATGCGGAGGAACTGCTGGAAGCTCGACGCGCAGAGCTCCGGCTTGAGCGAGTCGATCCCGGTCATGCAGGTGAACACGGGGCAGTCTCCCTCGGCGTCGAGCTTCGAGATGTCGAGGAAGTAAGGGTCTCCCAGGAGGGCGCTGCGCGCGATGAGGATCCAGCTCTTGCGCCAGCCCGCGAGGGAGCTGTCGCCGCCGCTCGCTTGCTGCTCGGCCGTGAGCTTCTCCGAGGGGATGAGGCGTACGCGCTCGACCGGAGTCACCGTCTCGACATCGTGCGGGTCGGCCTCCTGCAGGAAAGCGCGGTACCTGGCAGGCACGCGCAGCGTCCTGCGCAGCTCTTCCACCACCGCCGGAGCCGCCTTTCCGAACCTCGCGGCGATACCTCTTCGGGCAAAGGCATCCTTGAGCGCCGTAACCGACTCGGCAAGGTCGCTATCCACCGAACATCCCTTCCTTTGCAAGTCCACCGGACAGCCCGCTGAGCGGGCGCCCTCATCGCTTCGAAAACCGCTTCGCTCTCGGGGAGAGCACCGGTGCGCACCCGGAGGAATACCCCGCGCCGGGCCAGGTAGTGTAACAGAAAAACGATGGTCGACGTTGCGTACGCTGAGAGTCGATTCCGGCCCCCCGAAATTGCGCACCGATACGGTCCTGGCGTGCACCTTCTCGATGATCCGCTCGCATGGACTCTGCTGGCTCGCGCTTGCTCCCCGGAAACGGTTCAGCCCGATGTCGGGCGTCTCGTCGGCTTTCTCTACCAGAACCTGGCGCGCGCCGTCCTCGCCACCGAGCTGGAGCGCACCCGCGTCGACGTCCCGACCCGGATGATCTCGTCCCATCCGGAGGCCATCTATCGCGGCGCCGCGCTGTCCCGCGCGACCAAGGTCGTCACCGTGGGCATCGCGCGCGCCGGGACGATGCCCTCCCAGGTCGTCTACGAGCTCCTGAACGAGGTCCTCGACCCCGCGCTGGTGCGGCAGGATCACCTGTTCATGAGCCGGCAGACGAACGAGCAGGGCGAGGTCGTCGGCGCGACCTGGCACGACGCCAAGATCGGGCGCGACGTCGAGGGGCGCCACGTGCTCTTCCCCGATCCGATGGGCGCCACCGGCTCGTCGATGGTCAGCGCCCTGACGTATTACAAGACCGCGCTCGAGGGGCGGCCGGCCAAGTGCGTTGCCATGCACCTCATCGTGACGCCCGAGTACATCCGCCGCGTCACCGAGGCCCACCCGGACGCCATCATCTACGCGCTCCGGCTCGATCGCGGCCTCTCGCCGGCGCGCGTGCTCAAGACCGAGCCAGGCACGCACTGGGACGAGGAGCGCGGCCTGAACGCCATCCAGTACATCGTCCCGGGCGCCGGCGGCGTCGGCGAGATCCTCAACAACGCCTGGCTGTGAGCGAGCGGCCATCGCCGCGCCCGCCCCGCCCGCGCTTCGCGCCGCGCCGGTGCCGCGCCCGGGGCGCACCACCCGGCGCGCACCGTCAGCGACCGCGCTTCGAGCGGCGGTTGTGGCCGGCGGCGAGCGCGCGGTAGTCGATGGCGGCGTGCGGCCGGCTCATGGCGGGGCGCAGATCGCTGCAGAGCCGCGTGAGCTCCGCGACCATCGCGCCGAGGTCGCTCGCGCCCGCGGCCCTGCGCTGCGCGAGCTCGCCGTAGGCGGCCTCGAGGGACGCGATGCCCTTGCCCGAGACGTGCCCGCGGCGGGACAGGTCGACGTAGCTCCGCGCGAGCGCGACGCTGTCGAAGTTGTGGGCGACGACAAGATCCTGCGCGACGCGGAGCACGGCGTGCGCGGCGATCCGGCCGTCCTCGTGGAGCACGAAGGCCGCCTGCAGGTAGTTGTAGAAGGGGACGACCCGGTCGCCGAAGATCCGGAAATCCGAGGGGGATGACTGCCGATCGAGGTGGATCAGGATGCGCTCGACGACGGGGCCCTTCTCGACGTAGCTCGCGAACCGGGTCGCATCGAGGATGGTGTCGTCGTAGGCGTGCCCGAGCCGCATCACCTCGCCGAGCTCCAGCGGGGTGACCCTCCCCTCACAGACGTCGGCGTACAGCGAGTAGACGAACGCGTCGGCCTCGGCGTCGTCGCCGAGGAGCACCTCGCGGATGAGCGCGCCGTCCGGGTCGCGCTGGCTCGGGAGCTCGCAGCGGCGCTGGAGCAGCGCGGGCAGCTTGTAGCCGAGCTGCCCGCGCAGCGCGCGGAAGCGCAGCCGGAGGATATTCTGCAGGTTGGGCTTCAGCGTGAGCGACGCCCAGCGCGCGCCGTCGAGCCGCAGCTTCTGCTCGATGCGGGAGCGGAGCTGCTCCGGGCTGCCCGAGAGGATGTGGGTCTCGACGCCTGCGCGGCCGAGCTCGCGCAGGAGCGACCCGGCGCCCGGCACGGTGCGCTTCTGATCGGGCCGCTCGATCGCGGTCCGCACGAGGTCGCGCAGCGTCTCGAAGTCCGTCCTGAGGTAGGTCTTGTCGAGGTCCCACCGCGCGATGAACGGCGCGCGCGCCGCGGGCGCCGCGGCGTTCGCCGGAGATCGGGACCCTTGCGCTCGCTCCTCGCTGTTCACCGGTTCTCGCTCAACGCGCCATCCACTCGCGCCGCATCTTGTCGAGCGACTGCACCACGTCGCTGTCGGCGCTCTGCCGGGCGAGGTCTATCGCCTCCCGGAGATACATCGACGCCTCGCTCGTGCGCTCGCGCTGGTGCGCCACGTGCGCGAGCGCGCCCAGGACGAGCGCGCGGTCGGGGCCGCCGGGGCCGGCGAGGTCGAGCGCCTCGCGCAGCACGCCGTCGGCGTCGGTGAGATCGTCGGCGCGCGCGAGCGCCTCGCCCAGCTTCCGGCTGAAGATGAGGACGGCGCGCACCGGATCGTCGAGCTCGCCCCGGAAGATCTCCCGCCGCGCCAGATCGAGGCCGCGGCGCAGCGCGAGCACGCTGCCGGCGGTGTCCCCGCGCGCGGCCGAGCGATCCGCCGTCTGCTCGAGCAGCATCAGCGCGACGAACGCGTTCTGCGAGTGGTAGGCGTGGATCGCCTGCACCTCGAGCGGCAGCGCGAGCGGGTCGCCCGCGCTATCGAAGGTCGCCTTGGCGTGCAGATCGCGCCGGACGCCGGCCGGGATCGTCGCGAGCGTCACGTCGCGGAGCAGCGGGTGAGCGGTGCGGATGCCGCTCGCGTGCTCCTCGATCATGCCCGCCGCGACGAGCTTGCCGAGCAGATCGTCGAAGGCGCGGATGTCCGGGAGCAGGCGCTGCAGCGTGGCCCGATCCGCCGCGTCCCCGATGACCGTGAGCGCCTGCAGCGTGCGGCGCGCGTCCTGCGGCAGCCGCTCGATCCGCGCGGCGACCAGATCGGCCATCCGCGCGGGCGGATCGCTGCCCCCCTCGAGGGTGTAGCGGACCAGCTGGTCGATGTAGAGCGGCGGCACCGTCGCGGCCTCGCCGCCGACGCCGGCCGGGGTCGCCGCGCTCGGCGGCAGGCCCAGCGCGGCCTGATCGGCCGCGCCGTCCGCGGGCTCGCGCCGCGGCGAGGGCCGCGCCCCGCCCGTGCTCTGCGGCGTCTTGCGGGCGGCGCGGTGATCGAGGCTCATGCTGCTCCGGAGGAGCGAGAGCGCGATGTCCTTCGGCAGGCCGCCGAGCGTGCGCACGGCCCCGCCCCACTCCGGCTCGAAGCCGGGCGTGTGGCTGGCGACGATGAGCAGCGCCGCGAGCGGCGGCTCCGCGATCACGTCGGCGAAGGCGTTCCGGCTCGCGCCGTCGATGGCATGCAGATCGTCGACCGCGAGCAGGACCCGGTGCGGGAAGGCGGACTGCTGCGCGCGCGAGAGCGCCCAGCGCAGCGCCTCCGCGGCGATGAAGCGGCGATCGTCGGGCGAAAGGCCGCCCACGGCCGGCTTGTTCCAGGCGTTCCTGCGCACGTCGGTCGCGCGGTCACCCTTGCCGAAGATCTCGAGCAGCCCGCGCCGCGCCTCCGGCGTCGCGCCGCTCCAGTTCGACGCGTTGCCGCCGTCGGGCGGGAGCTCGGCGAGGCCGGCGATCGCCCAGCGGAGCGCGTAGTAGCCGACCTCGGCGCTCCACGGGTCCGGGCCGGTCTGGATCACGATGTCGCCCCGGCTCGCGGCGACGTCGAGGAACTCGCGGAGGAGCCGGGTCTTGCCGACGCCGTGATCGCCGACGATGCGCGCGGCGACGACCGAGCCCTCGACGTCGGCGAGGCAGGCGTCGAGCCACGCGAGATCCTCCTCGCGCGCGGCGAACGGCAGCGGGAGCGGGGGGGCCGAAGGCGCGCGATCGCGCCGCGCGGCCGGGGGCGCCGCGCCCGCCGCGGCGCGCGGCGCCGGAGCCGGCGAGTGCGGCTGCGCGATCCTGACGCCGCACTCGCCGCAGAACTTCTGGCCGCGCGGGACGATGGCGCGGCAGGCGGCGCAGATGACGGTCGCCTCGGCGAACGAGAAGCGGCCGGAGGGCGTGTCGAACGTCCCGACCGCCGCGCGCAGCGCGGCCGAAAACTCGTCCGCGGTCTGGTAGCGCCGCGCGGCGTCCTTCTCGAGCGCCCGCAGGGTGAGCTCGACGAGCGGCTCCGGGATCTCGCGCTCCGGCGCGATCAGGGCGGGGTCGGGCGGGGGCAACGAGAGGTGCATCAGCACGACCTGCGTCGGCGACTCCGCCTCGAAGGGGAGCCGGCCGGTGAGCAGCTGGAACAGGATGACGCCGCACGCGTAGAGGTCGCTCCGCGCGTCGATCGGGTCGCCGCGGCCCTGCTCCGGGGCCATGTAGTCCGGGGTCCCGCAGACGATGCCGGGGCTCGTGATGTTCGTCGTCGTGACCTCTTGCTTCATCTTCGCGAGGCCGAAGTCGACGACCTTCACGAAGTCGCCGCCCGAGCGCATCTTCTCGAGCACGATGTTCTCGGGCTTGAGATCGCGATGGATGATGCCGAGGTGGTGCGCCTCGGCCAGCGCCGCGAGCACCTGGCAGAGGATGTCGATGATGCGGCGGAAGGGGAGCGGGCCGTCCTCATAGACCACGCGGGCGAGGTCGCGCCCGCGCAGGAACTCCATGACGAGGTAGAGCTGCCCGCCGTTCTTGCCGAAGTCGATGACCCCGACCGAGTTCGGGTGGTTGAGCCGGCTCGCTGCGCGCGCCTCGGTGATGAACCGGACCGACGCGCTCTCGTCCCCGAGCAGGTGGGGGTGGATGATCTTGACGGCCACCGTGCGCCCCAGGGCCTTCTGCTCGGCCCTGTACACGCGGCCCATGCCGCCCACCCCGACGAGCTCCAGGATCACGTAGTTGCCTGGGAGCGTCGTCCCGATCAGCGGATCGTCGGACGTCCGGTTGAACTCCGAGATGGGGAAGCCGCAGACCGGGCAGAATTTGTGCGCCTGCTCGCACGGATTCGCGCATTGCGGGCAGACCACTGTGGACACGCGCGGGACCTTACCACGTTCGGGATAGCGATTGGAGTCGAGGTCTCCCCTGGCCCCTGCGGCCTCGCCGGGAGGGGGGGCGGGGGGGCTCGTCCAGTCGTCTGTTAGGTCCTGGATCCCCAGTTGGGGTAACCTCGGGCGCGATGGTTACGCCTCGCCTACGTCTCGGTCAGCTCCTGGTCGACGCGCGGATGATCACCCAGGACGCCCTCGAGAGGGCCCTGGAGCAGCAGCGCACGGACGGCCGGCGGTTGGGGACGCTCCTCGTCGAGCAAGGTCTCATCAACGAAACCCAGCTGACGCAGATCCTGTCCCACCAGCTCGCTGTCCCCTGGGTCTCACTGCTGCACATCGAGTTCTCGCGGCAGCTGCTCAACCTCGTGCCGCACGACGTGGCCGAGCGTTACTGCCTCGTCCCGATCTACGTGCGCCACGTCCGCAACCAGGGCGAGACGCTCTACGTCGCGATGGACGATCCGACCAATGAGGACGGCATGAAGGAGTGCATGGCGTTCTCCGGCCTGCCCGTGCGCGCGATGATCGCTCCGCCGAGCGACATCCGGAACGCGATCCGGGTCTATTACGGGGCGCGCGCTCGTTCGGTGCCGCCGCCGGCGCCCGCGCAGCCGGCCCAGGCGAACGAGCCTCCGTCGCGGGCGCGCCCGGTCGACCCGCCGCCTTCCTCCGAGCTCTCCGGAGCGCCGGAGAGCGCCAGGCACTCGGAGGAGGTCTCGTCGACGCCGGAGCCCTTGCTGCTGACGCGGCCCGCGCTCCGCTCCGGGGCGCGGCTTGTCGATGACGCGGTGCCGGCGATCGAGACCTCCGACATCGACGCCGCAGAGATGGGCGTCATGGAGGACGAGCTGGCGTGGGAGCCGCCTCGCCCCGCGACGCGGCCCGTGGAGCGGGAAATCCGCGGGCGGCCGGAGGAGCGGGAGATCCGCGGGCGGCCGGAGGAGCGGCAGATCCGCGGCCGTCCCGACGAGCGCTCGCGGCCGACGCTGAAGGTCGCGCCGTCGCCCGAGCTGCTCGCGGCGGCGCAGGCGGCGCAATCCGCGCAAGCCGCGCAGCCGGCGCAGGCCGCGCAGTCGGAGCGCCGGAAGACGCTGCGCCCCAGCGCCGCGCCGGGGCCGCTGACGCCGCCCGCCAGCGAGTCCGCGCCGAGCACGGACGCGGCGCCGACGTCGAGCACGCCGGCCGCGGCGCTCCTGGGCGCCGTGCTCGGACGCGCCAGCGCTGCGGCGCGCACCGTCCCGGAGAGCGCCCCGGACCACGGCGAGGAACCCCCGAGCGAGCGCGAGGTGCGCAACATCCCCGCGCCGCAAGGCCGAGGTCGCCGGCGGATGGTCTCGCTCACCCTCCTCGACGGGACGACGATCACGCTCCCCGCGCGCGGGACCAAGTCCCAGCAGCAGCAGCAGCAGCCGCGGCAAGCAGCCCCGGCCCCGCGGGCCGCCGCCCAGTCCGAGCCACCGCCCCCGCTCACCACGGACGATCCGGGCCTCACCGCGCGCGACCTCGTCTCCGCGCTCCGCGCCGTCTCGCACGGCGCCGACGCGAGCGAGATCCTCGGCAACAACGTGCGCTGGGAGGCGATGTTCGCCGCGCTCCTGTCGCTGTTGCTCAAGAAGCACCTCATCGCCGACTGGGAGTTCGTGGACGAGCTGAAGAAGATCTGACGCGAAAGGAAGTGCGCCGGGCGCCTCTGCGAGCGCTCGGTGCGTGCGTCCTCGGCGTGCGGAGCGATCTTCTTCGCGGCGCGCGAGGCGCGCGATCCTCAGCGCGCCGCGCCGGCGCGGATCAGCGCGTCGATCTCGTCGTCCGAGAAGCCCGCGTCGCGCAGGACGGCGCGCGTGTGCTCTCCGGCGCGGGGCGCCGGCGCGAACGCGACGCCTGCCGGCGTGACGGGCGTCCTGAGCTGAGGGATAGGGCCGCGCGGCGAGGCGATCTCGAACAGGAGATCGCGCGACGCGAGGTGGGGATCGGCCGGAGCGCTCCGCGGATCGAGCACCGGCTCGAGGCAGCAGTCGCGCTCGGCGGCGAACGCCTCCCACTCGGCGCGCGTCCTTCCCCGGAAGACCGCGGCGACCTTGCGCTTGAGCCCGGCCTGGTGCGGGCCGGGGACGAGCGCGCTCAGGTCGGGCTCGATCCCGGCGCCGTCGCAGAACGCGACCCAGAACTTCGGCTCCAGCGCGGCGAGGGCCATCGCGTGCCCGTCCTTCGAAAGGTAGGTGTTGTACGGCGCGAGCCCGCCGGTGAGCGGCTCGTCGGCCGCTCCGCGCGCTCCCTCCGCTGCCCCTTCCCCGCCGCGCGCGGGGGCGCCGCCCGCGAGCGCCGCGGCGAGCGTGGGAAGGGCGAAGCCGAGCGCGCCGTCGGTCATGGCGATGTCCAGCACCGCGCCTCGCCCGGTCCGCTCGCGCTCGCGCAGCGCCGCGAGGATGGCGATCGCGCACCACATCCCGCCGCTCACGTCGGCGACCTGGAAGCCAGGCACCTGCGGTGGACCCTCCGCGGGCCCCTGCGCGCCGAGGACTCCCGCGCGGGCGACGTAGTTCAGATCGTGCCCCGCGCGCGTGGCCAGGCTGCCCGTCTGACCGTAGCCGGTCAGCGCGCAGACGATGAGCCGCGGGTTGTCCGCGCAGAGCGCCGCGTGACCGACCCCGAGCCGATCGAGCACCCCCGGGCGGAACTGGTCGAGGAGCACGTCGTACGTCGCGACGAGCCGGCGGAAGGCGTCGCGCCCCTCGGGCTTCTTCAGATCGAGCAGGGCGCTGCGCTTGCCGCGGTTCAGGAGCTGGAACGCCGCGGATTCACCGGCGATCTGCGGGGGGAGCTGCCGGAGGAGGTCGCCGCCGGCGACGTCCTCGATCTTGTCCACCGTCGCGCCGAGATCCGCGAGCACGAGGGTCGCGAAGGGGCCCGGCAAGAGCCTCGAGAGATCGAGGATGCGCGTATCGGTGAGCGGGCGCATGGCCTGTCGTTCTTGTGGTGCGCGAGAGAGGGGTCGAGGAGGAGCACCGAAGGAGGCCGGTCGCGTCCGCGCCCACGGCGTGAGGCGGGCACCTCGAGGTCGGGGAGGTGAATGCAGGGGCTGCGACTCACCAGCAGCCCGTCGCCGGCGCCGGGCGCGACGCCGGAAGGGGACGGCGGGGCTCCGCCGACGCCGGGATCAGCCCGCGTTGAGCTGGAACAGCTTCGGGAGCTTCATCGCGAGCATCTGGTTGCCCGCGACCTTCAGCTTGCCCGCGAAGAAGAGCGGCATCGAGTTGGCCTGCGGGTTCTCGTGCAGCTTCTGGAAATCCTCGGTGCTGAGCGAGATCGTGACATCCGCGCCGCCCGGGCTGCCCGAAGCGATGTTGGGCCCGGTGTCGGACAGGTCGATCAGCCATTCGCCGCCACCCTCGCCCGTCACGTTGATCTGGTACTTCCCACCGAGCTGCTTGGCCGCGTCGGAATTCTTCGCCAGGGCAGCAGGTAGCTCCTCGTTGAACAGTTTCTGGATATCGACGGCCATGGATCGCCTCCGGATCTCGTAGGGGACGTGGTGACTCAACCTCTGGGTACCGGCGCGGTTTACCCGTGCCCGCACGCGGGCGTCAAGCGAAGCCCGACGCTGGAGCGCGCTCGCATCGCACCGTCAGGGCACGTCTATCGCTACCACCTTGTCGCGCCGTCAGGACGGGCCTGGTAAGCGTTTTCATGCACGCGCGCGCGGCGCCTGCGCGGCGGGTCGGGGCGCCTTGTCCAGCGCGGATCGGATCGGGACCATCAGCAGGCGATCGATGGCGACGCGCTGATCGGAGGGCGGCGGGCTCTCCGGGATGCCCTGCATCAGCCGGAGGTCGCGGAGCGCGCCGCGATCGAGCGGGCCGAGCGACTTCCCCGGCCCGTCGAGCGCGGGCGTCATCGCAGGGAGCAGGCAGACGAGGAAGATCTCGCTCGTGCCCTGACGCACCCACGTCCCCTGGTACACGGCGATCGCCTGCCCGAGCGCCTCCTGGAAGACGAACGCCCGCCACTCGAGCGGCGCGGTCAGATCGAAGACGCGACCGCCGGCGCGGAGCTCCCCGCTGTCGAGGACGAGCGTCGCGCCGCGCGCGTCGGTCAGGAGAAAGCGATCGAGGCACCCGGGCGAGCGCAGCGTGAGCTCCTCGAGGAGCGCGGCGAGCACCGGGGGGCTGAGCGAGATCGGCTCGCCGTCCGGGCCGATCGCCTCGAGCCCGACCTCGTCGGAGCCCACGACGGACGCGCGGTCGAGCAGCGCGGCGAAGGTGCGGCGCGCGGGGCCATCGAAGCTGGCCCCGACGCAGGACATCCCGGCGCTGGAGCTGAGCAGGGCGACGATGCGATCCCGGCGCGGCGTCGCGAGGAGCGTCACGCCGAACCGCTCGCGGGTCGTGAGCAGCACGTGCTCCCCGGCGCCGCCCTTGCCCCGGAGCAGCAGCTGATCGCCGTCGAGGCTCAGCCCGCGCCGGCTCGCCTGCGCGGCCGGCAGGAGGTGCCGCCGCCCCCGCGCGAGCAGCGCCACCGCCGCCGCGACGAGGGCGACCGGCAAGAGCGCGCGGACCATCACGCTGCGCGCGGTCGCGAGCACCACGAGCGCGGCCACGAGGAGCGGGATCGACCAGAGCCGTCGAGCGCCCGCCCCCCGCGACGGCGCCGGGTCGGGAGCGGTCGCGTCGAACCATTGCGTCTCCGGGGAAGGCATCACGGCGTCGTCGCTCGCCGGCTCGCCCGGGCGCTGCGCGGCCGGCCAGCCTGTCGCAGGTGGAGGCTCGTGCGCGCGTGCCTCGATCGGTGGGAGCGTGGCGACGGACCCAAGAGGGTCCTTCTGGCCCTTCGCCTCGCGTCCCATCACACCTCCACCCCAGCCGAAAGTTGGGCGTAGAATAGCATTGAGCGGGGCCGGAGCGAGAGGAGACTTTGGGGCGACGCGCTGCGTAGTAGGCAGCGCGCTGACCGGGAACGTCCGGGCGCGCCTGGCTTCGGATGTCGTCGGTCCGTTGAGCGCGGCGCGTGGCGATGTGTCGCGCCGGACTGCAGCGGCGCGACACATCGCCCAGACCGCGCGCCCGTGGCCGACGGCGCGGGCGGCGGCGAGCGACGCGTCATTCTCCCGCGGGAGTCGCGGTGGGCCGCAGCGCTCCGCCGAGGCTCGGCGATGAAGCCCGTGTCGCAGCGAACGGCCTGGAACTCAGGGTACAAGAGGAGATTCCCGTGAAACGAGAGGCTCGTCCTGATGCCCGCGACGGCGTGCTCGCCGACGGCGCGCCGTATGCGCACGATGACACCGCGTGATCCGGACGCCGGTCGTCCACTCGGTGATGGGGTGGGCCACCTGGAGCCTCGTGTTCATCCGCGAGGCATGACGCGGGATCAGGCCAGCGAGAGTCTTTCCCCAGGCCGAGCAAAAGGGTAGGTCTGCCCTGTGCAGCGCCGCGATATCACGCCCGAGCTCTCGTTTGCGGCCCTTCCCGCAGCCGAGCCGCGCGAGCTCACGAGCCCGCCACCCTCGCGCCGCTCGAGGGGCGCCGAGCCGGAGGTGGTCTCGGTCGCGGAGCTGGATCGCCGGCTGAAGCGGATCCTCGAGGGGTCGACGGCGGACGTTCGCGTCGAGGGCGAGATCTCGGGCCTGCGCGTCGTGGGCAGCGGTCACGCCTACTTCACGCTCAAGGACGAGAACGAAGAGGCGGCGATCGACTGCGTGATGTACCGGACCGCCGCGCCGCGCGCGCGCAAGCTGCTCGCCGACGGCGCCCGCGTCGTGCTCACGGGCCGCGCCACGGTCTACGTGCCGCGCGGCCGGCTCCAGTTCTGCGCGGACGACGCGCGCCTCGCGGGCCGCGGCGCGCTGCTCGAGGCGCTCTTCCGCCTCAAGGAGAAGCTCGCCGACGAGGGGCTCTTCGCGCCGGAGCGCAAGCGCAAGCTGCCGGTCGATCCTCAGATCATCGGCGTCGTCACGAGCGGCGACGGCGCGGCGATCCACGACATCGTGACCGTCGCGTTCCGCCGCGGCGCCGCCCGGCTGATCCTCGCGCGCACGCCGGTGCAGGGCGCCGGCGCGGGGCAGCGGATCGTGCGCGCGATCGCGCTGCTCGAGGAGTTTCCGGGCATCGAGGTGATCATCGTGGGGCGCGGGGGCGGCTCCGCCGACGACCTCAGCGCGTTCAACGAGGAGATCGTCGTCCGGAAGGTCGCGGCCGCGCGCGTGCCGATCGTGAGCGCGGTCGGGCACGAGATCGACGTCGCGCTGACCGACCTCGCCGCCGACGCGCGCGCCGCCACCCCCTCGCAGGCGGCGGAGATGCTCGTCGCGGACGCGGCCGCGCGCCGCGCGGCGCTGGAGCACCTCGAGGCCCGCATGCGCCGCGCGATGGCCCACCGGCTCCGGGCCGCGCGGGCCGACCTCGACCGGCAGCGCGCCCGGCTCGGCTCGCCCGCGCAGATCCTGGCGGAGCCGCAGCAGCGGATCGACGACGCCGTGGCGAGGCTCCGGCGCCGGATGGAGCGCATCGTCGTCGAGGACCGCGCCGGGCTCCAGCGCCTCGAGCGGCGGCTCGCCGCGCGCCACCCGCGCGCGGTGCTCGCCGGCGCCCGCGGGGCGCTCAGGCCGCTGTCGGTGCGCCTCGCCGCGGCCACCCGCCGCCACGTCGCCCTCCTGCGGGAGGGCTTCGCGAGCGACGTCGCCCGGCTCGAGGCGATGTCGCCGCTCCGCGTGCTCGCGCGGGGCTATGCCATCGCGACGGACGCGTCGGGGCGCGCGGTCCGCGATCACCGCGAGGTCGCCCCGGGCGATCCGATCGCGGTGCGCGTGCACCACGGCGCGCTGCTCGCGCGGGTCGTGGCCACGGCAGGACCGGACGAGCCGCTCGTCGAGCGCAGCGCGCCCGCGGCGCCCGCGCCAGCCGCTGCGGCCGCTGCGGCCGCGGCGCCCGCGCCAGCCGCTGCGGCCGCGGCGCCCGCCCCGCCGGCGCGCCAGAGCGGCGGGCCGCGCGCTCCGGCGACCGGCCGCGCGACGAGGCGCGGCAGGGCGCAGCCCGGCGCGCCCGCGTGCGAGCAGCTCGGGCTCGGCTTCGCGGCCGACGAGCGCGCCCCGACCTTCGGTCGCGCGGGCGCCTCCGGCCAGGTCTCGGCGGGGCAGGGCGGAGCAGAGGCCGGCCCGGAGGAAAGGCATCATGTCGAACCCTGAGCGGCGAATGTTCGGTCTGGTCGGGCACCCGGTGGGCCACTCGGTCTCGCCGGCCATGCACTCGGCCGCGTTTCGGGCCCACCACCTGCCCCACATCTACAGCGCGTTCGACGTGCCCACCGGCGCGGAGCTCGCGCGCTTCGTCAGCGACATCCGGAGCGGCCTCATCGCGGGCGCGAACGTCACCATCCCGCACAAGCGCGCGATCATGTCGATGGTCGACGACGTGGACTCGAGCGCGGCCGACGTCGGCGTCGCCAACGTCCTCTGCGCGACCGAATCGCGGCGCGTGGCGGCGCATAACACCGACGTCTTCGCGCTCCGCGACGAGCTCTCGCTGCTCCTGCGATCCGACCCGCCCCAGGGGGACGATCCGGAAGGGCGGCACGGCGCGATCGCGAGCCCGCGGCAGCGCGCGCTGATCATCGGGGCGGGCGGCGCGGCGTTCGCGGCGATCGCCGCCTGCAAGCTGCTCGGCTACCACCTCATCAGCGTGACCACCCGGTCGTGGACCAGCACCGAGGCGATGCTGGAGTCGCCCGCGGGGCAGCGCGCGTCCGAGCTCGGCGCGCTCACGGCCCCCTGGCCGATCCCGACCGAGCGGTCGATCAGCAGCAAGTCCTCGGTGGCGCTGCGGCTCAACTGGAGCGAGTTCGCCGTCGCCGCCGACCTGATCATCCAGGCCACGAGCGCCGGGATGCTCGGGGGGCCGCCGGGCGAGGAGGTCACCAGCATCATCCCGTGGGACTCGCTCTCGCCGAGCGTGTGCCTCTACGATGTCGTCTACAACCCGCCGGTGACGCCGTTCCTCCGCATGGCGCGCGAGCGAGGGCTCCGCGCGTCCGATGGGCTCGGGATGCTGGTCGGCCAGGCGGCGCAGTCCTTCACGCTCTGGACCGGCCTCCCGGCGCCGGTCGAGGTGATGCGCGCCGCCGCCGAGGACTCGCTCAGAAAGGCCACCGCCGGTCGATGAGCTCTGACGGATCCCGGAGGCACGCTCCGCCTCACGACGCGCTCTCGTCCACGCCCGCGGCGTCGCGCGCCCAGGGCGCCGCGCGGGAGCACGCCTCGCCCTGGCCGCACGTCGAGGTGCGCGGCCAGCTCTCGATCGCGCGCAAGGAGTGGCTGCACACGAACGGCGCGGGGGCCTACGCGAGCTCGACGATCGCCTGCATGCACACCCGTCGCTACCACGGGCTGCTCGTCGCGGCGCTCGACCCGCCGCGGCGCCGGCACGTGATGCTCTCGCACGTCGACGCCAGCGTCCGCCCGATCCGGCAGCAGGGCGCGCCGGCCGAGCGCCGGGCGTCGTGGCCGCGGTGGGACCTCGCCAAGCACCAGTTCCCGGGCATCGACCCCGAGATCAGCTCGTTCTACCTCGAGCGCTTCGATCAGGATCCTCTCCCGCGCTGGGCGTACGCCCTGCCGGGCGGCGAGATCGAGGTGACGCTCGGCCTCGTGCGCGGCGAGAACGCGGCCGTCCTGCGCTATGCCTGGAGCGGGGCGGAGCCGGTGATGCTGACCCTGCGCCCGCTCCTCGCCGCCCGCCACATGCACCAGCTGCTCCGCGAGAACGGCGGCATCTCCCAGAAAGTCGAGCTCCGCGCCGGCGCGCCGCGCGGCGAGCCCGGCTCGGGGCGAGACCGCCCGTCGACCGGCGAGGTCCGGGTGCAGCCGAACCGCGCGCTGCCGCGGATCTGCTTCCGGTACCAGGGCACGTTCGTCGGCTCGCAGGACTGGTGGCGGCGCTTCGAGTACCTCGGCGAGCAGGATCGAGGCCTCGACTTCCTCGAGGATCTCTGGACGCCGGGCCACTTCGAGACGGTGATCGGCGCCGAGCCCGTCCACCTGCTCGTGGCGGTGGGCGCGCTGCCCGAGGACGAGCCGGAGGACCTGCTCGCGGCGGCGAGCGCGGCGATCCGCGCCGAGGACCCCGGGCCCCGGCGGCCGCTCCTGGAGCGGCGGCTCTCCATCGCGGCCGAGACGTTCCGCGCCGACGCGGCCGCGCGGCCCGGCGTCGTCGCGGGCTACCCCTGGTTCGAGGTGTGGGGCCGCGACGCGCTCATCGCCCTGCCCGGCCTCTACCTCGTGCCGCGCAAGACCGAGGGGGCGATCCGCGTCCTCCGCGCGCTGATCGACGCCATGCAGGACGGCCTCGTGCCGAACCGGCTCCCCGACGCGGGCGAGCCCGCGGAGTTCCACACCGCGGACGCGACGCTCTGGCTGTTCGAGGCGGCCCGCCTGCTCGCCGACGCGATCGGCGACACGCACCCGTTCGTCACGGGCGAGCTGCTCGGCGCGCTGCGCGACGCCTTCGAGGCCGCCCTGCGCGGGACCCGCAACGCGATCCACATCACGGCCGACGGCCTCTTCGCCGCGGGCCGCAGCGGCGAGGGCGCGATGGACGGGCTCACGTGGATGGATGCGCGCGTCGCGGGCCGCGCGGTCACGCCGCGCGCGGGCTGCCCGGTCGAGCTCACGGCGCTGTGGGCGAAGGGCTCGGAGACGCTCGCGCGCCTCGCGCGGGCCGCCGGCGACGAGCGCCTCGCGGAGCGCGCGGAGGCGGCCGCGCGCGCGGCGCGCCGGGGCTTCGCCGGCCGCTTCTGGTGCGAGGCGACCAGCTACCCGTACGACGTCATCTCGGAGCACGCGGACGGCGAGGGCGCGTTCCGCGACGCCTCGATCCGCCCCAACGCGGTGATCGCCGTGGCGGTGGATCCCGCGTGCTTCACGCCGGAGCAGGCCGCGTTGCTGCTCGAGCGGGCCCGTCTGGAGCTCTTGACCCCCGCCGGCGTGCGCTCGCTCTCGCCCGCCGACCCGGCCTACGTGGCCCGGTACCAGGGGGGCCCCGAGGCGCGCGACAACGCCTACCACCAGGGCACGGTCTGGCCGTTCTTGCTCGGGTTCTACGCGCGCGGGGCCCGGCACTTCTCCGCGCTCGGCGAGCACGTCATCCCGCTGCTCCACAGGCTGGTCACCTCCGCGGTCGCCAACGAGATCGCGATCGGCCAGGTGCCCGAGGTCGCGTCCGGGGAGCCGCCGCACCACCCCGGCGGCTGCTTCGCTCAGGCCTTCAGCGTGGCGGAGCTCCTGCGCGTGCTCGCCTGGGATCTGCCCGGTCAGGACCCGGGCGGCACCTCGGGCGCGCCGCGCTGAACGCCTGGCCCGCGCCGCGCGCCGTCAGCCCTCGCGCTCGAGCGTCCACTCCTCGCGGATCGCCTTGCCGCCCTGCGCGGTGAAGCGCAGCAGCTTGCCCGGATCCTCGGCCTCCAGCGCGAAGGCCTCGATCTCCTCGAACAGCGCCTCGATCTTTCGCGGACCGCACGTCGGCAGGAAGCCACGGAGCACGCGCGGGTCGTAGAACCGGAAGTACTGCTGCTTGCCCGTGCCGCTCTCGACAAGGAGGAATCGGCGGAGGTGCTTCCGCACGTCGCCGAACGCGCGGTGGCTCGTCAGGAAGACGCCCCAGCTGGCGCCCCAGCCGCTGTCGACCAGCGCGTCGAGCAGGGTGGACTCGTGCGCGAGGCGCACGAGCGTGGGGCCGACGTCCGCGAGGATCTCGCCCTGGAAGCCGGTATAGAGCGAGGCGGTCTGCTCGCCCGCGTTGCCGAGGAGCAGCCGGATGCGCGGGTCCCGGGCGGCGTCGATCACCGCGAAGAGCGGCGAGCGCTCCTGCCGGAGCCGCGCCCGCGCCGACGCGGTGAACGGCGCGCCCGTCGCGACGAGCTCGGTCCTCCGCGCCCGGCGCGAGGGCGGGGCGGGCCGGGTCGGCGCGCAGCGGCGGTTCGGCTCGCGGCGCACCACCTCGAACAGGGTCGCCCCCGCGCGGATCTCGTCGCCGTCCCGGAGCGACACCTCGCGCGCGCGCTCGCGGTTGACCTGCGTCCCGTTGCGGCTCCCCAGGTCGCGGAGCAGGTAGCTGCCGTCGATCTGCTCGACCGAGAAATGCAGGGCAGAGAGCTCACCGTCGCTCGTGATCGAGAGATCCGATTCGGGCGCGCGGCCGACGAGCAGCGGACGGTTGCCGGGGATGTGCGCGCTCTGTCCGGCCATGGGGCCCGAGATGACCTGGAGAACGAATCCTGCTTCCTGGTCTTCGCTCATGGTCGTCTCCATCGCACAACGCGCCGATCAGGCCGGCGAGTAAGCCTAGAACACCGATCGGCGGGAAATCCACACGAAGCCGGGAACGACAAGAGGCGCGACCGGACGACTGCCAACCTTTCCAGGCTGCCCATCCTTCCAGGCTGTCTGCGCGGATTCCACGTCCGCATCCGCTGTTTGCCGCCCGAGACAGCGACCGTGGACGACGGTGCTTCGAGCGGCCCGGTCGATCGATCGGTTATCCCCCGCGCCGGCGGTGAGGGCGCGGGGCTCGCGGGCGCCTCACCCATGGCGGCTGCGCAGCGGCTCGAGGCGGAGCCAGCGCGCGACGAACGCCCGGTCCTCGGGGGCGAGGACGCCGGTGACCCACGCGGCCACGAGGTAGAGCCCCGCGTAGAGGGGGGCGCCGACCGTGAGGCAGAGCGCGGGGCGCTCGTCGATCGCGCCCGTGACCAGGAACGCGGTGAGCGGCGCCGCGGCGACGAGCGCGGTGGCCGCGACGCGCCCGTAGTGACCCCACGGGAAGACGCCGCGCAGGCCGACGCCGGAGAAGCGCGCGATGGTGGCGACCGTCATGACGATCCCGATCGCCTGGGTCAGGACGGCCGAGAGCGGCGCGCCCACCATGCCGATCGTGGGGAGGAGGACCAGGTTCGCCGCGACGTTGAACGCCATGGACAGCACCTGGATCCGCAGGATCATCGACGTCTTCCCGAACGCCATCAGCAGGATGGCGTACGCCGTCACGCGCAGCGGCAGGAGCGCGGAGTAGATGCGGAACGGGACAGCGGCGCCGGCGTAGGCGTCGCCGTAGACGGTGCGCATGAGCGGCTCGGCGAAGAGGAGGAGGAACGCCGCGACCGGGAGCATGATCAGCGTCGTCTTGCGGATCCCCGAGTGCCACAGCGCGATCGCGCTCCTCGCGCCCTCCGCGGGCGTGGGCCCATTCTCGACGCGGGCGACGAGGTCGGGGAGCATCGTCGAGGCGACGGAGTAGGCGAGGACGCCCACGAGCGGGAGCTCCTGCGAGCCGACGGCGAACTCGGCGTACAGCCCCGCGCTGAAGAAGAGGCCGATGACGAACTTGTCGAGCTTCTGGTTGAAGAGGCCGGCGAAGCGGGTCACCGAGAGCGGGAGCGCGTAGGCGAGCTGCGCCCTGACGCCGCCGGGGAAAGGGGTCGCGGCGACGTCCCGGAACAGCCGCGCGTAGAGCCGGTACGAGAGCCCCAGCCGGAGCGCCTGGGCCGCGCACTGGGCGGCCACGATCCAGATCACCGAGCACCCCAGCGCGGCGGGGAGGATCGCGCCCGCGGCGCTCGAGAGCGTGACGAGCAGCGCGACGCCGGCCGACTTGCGGTGGTTGTTCGTGGCGATGAAGAGCGGGCCGAAGACGCTCGCCGGATAGGCGATGATGCTCATCAGGCCGATGAGCAAGAGGAGCTGCGTGACCCCCTCGCGGCTGTCGAGGAAGACGCCGGGGACGAGGGCAAAGGCCGAGAAGGCGAGCGCGGAGAGGGCCCCGAGGCCGAGCA
This sequence comes from Sorangium sp. So ce887, assembly GCF_051521455.1. Classification (NCBI taxonomy): domain Bacteria; kingdom Pseudomonadati; phylum Myxococcota; order Polyangiales; family Polyangiaceae; genus Sorangium; species Sorangium sp. So ce887. Next base: position 3,240,945 of record NZ_CP150354.1, read on the forward strand.
GGAGCAGCAGGCTCTGCCGCACCAGCCCTTTGAGCTCGGGGCGGGTCACCTTGGGCGCGAAATAGAGGAACGACTCCGGCAGGTAGAGCTGCGCGAGATCGCGCCCCGTCATGAACAGCATCGTCGCGAACGCGAGCACGCCGTATTCGGATTTGCCGAGCAGCCGCACCACAACGACGCCCTGCACGAGCACGATGAGCGTGTTCACGAACTGCCCGCCGACGACCATCCCGATCCGATCGGCCAGCGACGCGCCCTGCGCGTCGCCGGGGCCCGGCGCGCTGGCGGCCGGCGCGGCCGGCGCGGCCCCCGCGGCCTCCGGCGCCCGCGGGGGCGCGCTCGGCTCGGCCGGGGGGGGCTGCTCGTCCCGCATGGCGGCTCGGTAGCACATGCGCGGGCAGGAGCCGCCTCGCGGCGGCGCGCGGCGCCCTGCTCGGCCGTGATATAGGCGCGGCGATGAGGCGCGCGCTCCTCGTGAGCTACTACTTCCCCCCGCGGTTCAGCGTCGGCGGTAAGCGCGCGTACCGATTCGCAAAATTTCTGCCGGAGCACGGCTGGGCGGCGACGGTGCTCACGGCGAGGCCGCCTCCCGGCGAGCGGCTGGATCCGTCGTTCGCGGAGGCCGATCTGCCCGCGTGCGACGTGCGCCGCGACTACCTCACGGACGCCGAGCTCGCGCGCATGCCGCGCCGCGCGCTCGGCTCCGACGGCACCGTGGAGGCGCCGACCGAGGCGCCGCTGCCGGTCGCGCGCCGCAGGGGCCTCGCGCGCGTCGCCGCCGAGATCCGCTACGTCTCGGTGGTCGGCCCGGACACGGGCCGCGTCCCGGCCCTCGCGGCCCGCGTCGCGCGTCTCGCCCGCGAGGTGGGCGCCGAGGTGATCTTCGCGAGCGGAGCGCCGTGGGAGACCGTGCTCGCGGGCGTGCTGGCCGGCAGGGCCATCGGCCGGCCGGTCGTCGTCGACTTCCGCGATCCGTGGTCGTTCGGTCCGGTGATGGCGACGCGGCCCGCGTGGGTCCGCGCCGCGGCGGCGCTCGTGGAGCGGGCCGCGGTGGGCGCCGCCGCCGCGTTCACGGTGACGTCCGAGATGACCCGCGACGCCTACGCCGCGCGGGGCATCGCGCGCCGCGTCGCGTCGATCCGGACCGGCTTCGATCCGGACGCGGCGGTCGCGCCGCGGCGCGACGGGGCGGTGACGCTCGTGCACTTCGGCAACTGCTACAGCGAGCGCACGCTCGCGCCGTTCATCCGCGCGCTCGCGGCCGTCGCGCGCCGGAGGTCGCTCGGCCCGGGCGCGATCCGGCTGCTCAACCTGGGGCGCGTCGCGAAGAGCGACCTCCTGCTCGCCGAGGAGCTCGGGGTGTCGCGGCTGTTCGAGCACCGCACCGTCCTGCCGTACGCCGAGGGGCTCGGCCTCGTCGCGGGCGCCGATCTCGCGCTGCTGACCGGCTTCGGCGACGAGCCATACCTGCTGCCCGGCAAGCTCTACGACTACCTCCTCGCGCGCGCGCCGATCCTCGCGGTCTCGCCGTCCCCCGAGGTCGCGCGCATCCTCGACGCGACGCGCCTCGGCTGGACGCACGCGGCCGGCGACGCCGCGGCGATCGAGCGCCGCGTCGAGGACGCCGTCGACGCGCGCGCGGCCGGGCGTCCGCTCGTCGAGCCCGACGACGAAGCGCTCTCCGGCCTGAGCGCGCGCGCCACGGCGGGCGCGCTCGCGCGCCTCTTCGAGGACGTCACGGCGCGCGGCGGGGGTTGACCCAGCGCACGCGGCGCGCGGCGCTGTCCTTTCCCGAGCGACGCCGCGCACGGGGCGCGCGGCGCCGTCCCTATCCCGATCGACGCCCGCTCGACATCCTTGCCTGCGCGGCGGCCCCCGTGGCATGCGAGCCCGCGATGCCTGACCATCTTCCCAAGGATCGAGCGGGGCTCCCCGAGGGCGAGCGCGCCCTTCAGGAGGCGTGGCGCGCGAAGTACGCGCCCGAGGTGAAGGAGCTCATCGTGCGGCGCGAGGTCCCGTCGCCGAAGCTCACGCTGATCATCATCTCCTACAAGGCGAAGGACTACCTCATCGAGTGCCTCCAGCACGCGCGCGGCCAGACGGCGGCGCTCGACGTGCCGTTCGAGGTCCTGCTCGCCGACAGCGGCGGCATCGAGCACCTGCGGCCGCGCTCCGCCCCGCTCGTCGACGTCGAGCTCCGCCTGACCGACGGCATCCCGCTGAACGCCGCGCGCAACGCGGCCATCGCCTGGGCGCGGGGCGAGCACGTCGCCTTCATCGACGACGACGGCCTGATCGCGCCGACGTTCGTCGAGGTCGTCTGCCGCGTCTTCCAGGACCCGCGCATCGCCGCGATGCGCGGCCGGATCATCCCCAAGGAGCACCCTTACTTCTGCACGCTCGCGGGGCACTACGACCGCGGCGACGACATGATCGACGACGTCCTCGCGACCGAGGGCCACATGGCGATCCGGCGCGGCATCTACCTGGAGACCGGGGGCTTTCCGGACCAGTTCTACGGCGCCGAGGGCGTCTATCTGGTCTACCGGATCGCCAGGGCGCTCCCCGACATGCGGGTCGTCTACGTGCCGGAGCTCCTGATGCGGCACGACTACTTCGACAGCTGGGAAAACTTCATCTGGAAGACGCGCAAGTACCGGGGCATCCGGCGCGAGGTGGGCGGCATGGAGCCGGATCCGGAGTTCCTGCGCTACCTCGACGACTACCTCGCGCGGCGCAAGCCGCAGCGCCCGCGCACGGTGGAGCAGACGGTGGCGCTCGGGCTGCTCAAGGCGGTGCGCTGGGGGGTCCTGCGCTTGCCGGCGTGGGCGGTGGGGCAGCCGTGACGGCGCAGGCCGGCGGGGCGCGCGCGGGAGAGGGAGGCGGGCGGATGGCCGAGGACAGCGGCTTCGAGCGGGATCTCGAGGCGATCAACCGGCATTACACCGAGCGTTTTCTGCCCGCGAACCCCTGGGCGAGCCTGCTCAACGCCCACCCGTACCTCGTCGCGCGGCAGCGGCAGCGCCGCGTGCGCGAGGCGCTGTTCGAGTGCGGCGTGCGCACGCCCGAGGCGCTGCGCGAGATGTCGGTGCTCGACGTGGGCTGCGGATCGGGCTCCAACCTCGCGTGGCTTGTCGAGCTCGGCGCGGATCCGTCGCGCCTCACGGGCGTCGATCTCGTCGCCGAGCGGACCGAGCTCGCGCGCTCGCGCTTCGCCGGCATCCGCTTCGTCGCGGGCGACTTCCTGAAGGCCGACCTCGGCGGCCCCTTCGACATGGTGATGATGTTCGCCGTCCTGTCGTCGGTCACGAACGCGGAGCTCAAGCGCGGCCTCATGGAGAGGGCGCTCCGCCTGCTCCGGCCGGGCGGCATCTTCTTCTTCTACGACGTCGTCTCGCGGCGACCCGTCCCCGGCACCGCCGAGTACCAGCGCCTGACGTTCGCGGAGCTCGAGGGGTACTTCGCCCCGCGCCCGCTGCGCGTCTTCCGCAGGGACATCCTCCGCCGCGAGATCGCGGACCGGCTCGTCCAGCGCTTCGGCGTGACCGTGGCCGAGCTCGTCCAGGCGACGCGTCTGCTCAACATCGACGGCACCTTCGCCTACGCGCGCGGCTAGCGCCGCGGCGCAATGATCGCCGACCGCAGGCCCATGCGCGGTGGACCGCGCGCCGGTGTCCCAGAGTGGGGCAAAATTCCCCACCGGGGTGAAAAGGCCCCCCGCGATTCCAGGGTGCGAGATGACCGGAATGCTGAACAGCCTGGTGACGCGCTGGCATGGGACGTGCCGAGAACGCCGCAGCCACGTGCGAACCGCGTGGCACGAAGCTGCCATAGCCCGTGAGCGCGGCGCGCACAGCGCAGCTGCACACCGCAGGAGATGACTCCATGTCCCAACGCGTCCTCCCACCATCGGCCGCGATCGCCTGGCACAGCCTGTCTGCCAGCGATGCGCTCTCCAAGATCGAGAGCGCCGAGGCGGGCCTCGCAGAAGGCGAGGCCGCCCGGCGGCTCGAGACGGTCGGGCCGAACGTGATCCAGCGCGCCAAGGGCGACGGCGCGCTCAAGCTGCTCTTCCGTCAGATCAACGACCCGCTCATCTACGTGCTGCTCGCGTCGGCGGCCCTGGCGATGGCCATGGGCGAGGCGATCGACGGCGCGGTCGTGCTGGCGGTCGTGGTGCTCAACACGGCGATCGGCTTCGTGCAGGAGTTCCGCGCGGGCAAGGCGATCGAGGCGCTCGTCGACATGGTGCCCCAGACGGCCACGGTCGTGCGCGGCGGTCAGCGGAGCGCGATCCCGGCGGCGAACGTGGTCCCCGGCGACGTGGTGGTGATCGAGGCCGGCGACAAGGTCCCCGCCGACGCGCGGCTGCTCTCGGTGAAGAACCTCCGCGTGGACGAGTCGGCGCTCACCGGCGAGTCGGTGCCCTCCGACAAGCACGTCGCGGTGGTCCCCGAGGACGCCGGCATCGGCGACCGCAAGAACCTCACCTTCGGCGGGACGCTCGTGACGAGCGGCACGGCCACCGCGGTGGTCATCTCCACCGGCGCCGCGACCGAGCTCGGCCGCATCTCGTCGATGCTCCACGAGGCGACCGAGATCGAGACGCCGCTCACGCGCTCGATGGCCAAGGTGGGCCGCGTGCTGACGATCGCCATCGTGGCGGTCGCGCTGGTCATCGTCGGGGTCGCGCTGCTCCGGGGCTACCCGCCGGTCGACGCGATGCTCGCGGGCATCTCGCTCGCGGTCGCGGCGATCCCGGAGGGGCTGCCCGCGATCATCACCATCTCGCTCGCCATCGGCGTGCAGCGGATGGCGCGACGCCGGGCGGTGATCCGGAAGCTGCCCGCGGTCGAGACGCTGGGCAGCACGGGCGTCATCTGCTCCGACAAGACCGGGACGCTGACCCGGAACGAGATGACGGTCCGCGCCCTGTGGACGCCTCCGGCCGGAGCCGCCGGGGACGGGGCCGAGGAGACGCTCGAGGTGACCGGCGTAGGTTACGCGCCGGTCGGCGAGCTCCGCCGCGGCGGCGCGCCGGCCGGCGAGGTGCCCGAGGCGGTGCGCGCGCTGCTCCGGGCGGGGATGCTCTGCAACGACGCGCGCATGAAGCGCGAGGGCGACGCCTGGGGCATCGAGGGCGACCCGACCGAGGGCGCGCTCGTCGTCGCGGCGCAGAAGCTCGGCGTCGACGCCCACGGGACGCGGCGGGAGTACCCCCGCATCGACGCCGTCCCGTTCTCGTCCGAGCTGCAGCTCATGGCGACGCTCCACGATGCGCCCGGCGGAGACCGGGTGATCTTCATGAAGGGGGCGCCCGAGGCGGTGCTCGGCCGCGTCGCGATCGGCGAGGCGGAGCGCGCCCACGTGATGGCGCAGGTCGAGCGGATGGCGGCGCAGGGCATGCGGCTGCTCGCCGTCGCGTCGCGGCCCGCGGACCGTGGCGCGGCGTCGCTCGACGAGGCGCACCTCGCGGAGGGGTTCGCGCTCCTCGGCCTCGAGGGGATGATCGACCCGCCGCGGCCGGAGGCGATCGACGCGATCAAGGCGTGCCACGAGGCCGGGATCACCGTGAAGATGATCACGGGCGATCACCTGGCGACCGCGAGGGCGATCGGCGAGCAGCTCGGGATCGTGGTCCAAGGCGGGCGGGCGATCAACGGCACCGAGCTCGCGCGGCTCTCGGAGGACGAGCTGCGCGCGGCGGTGGCGTCGACGAACGTGTTCGCGCGCGTGGCGCCGGAGCACAAGCTCCGCCTGGTGAAGGCGCTGCAGGCCCAGGGGAAGGTCGTCGCCATGACGGGCGACGGCGTGAACGACGCGCCGGCGCTGAAGCAGGCGGACATCGGCGTGGCGATGGGGATCACGGGGACGGCGGTGTCGAAGGAGTCCGCCGACGTCGTGCTGACGGACGACAACTTCGCGAGCATCCAGGCGGCGGTCGAGGAGGGGCGCCGCGTCTACGACAACCTGGTCAAGGCGCTCGCGTTCGTGCTGCCGACGAACCTGGGCGAGGCGCTGATCCTGCTCGTGGCGGTGATGACCTTCCCGGTCCTCGGCGGCGCGCCGCTCATGCCGATCACGGCCGTCCAGATCCTCTGGGTCAACCTCGTGGCCACGGTGGCGCTCTCCCTGCCGCTCGCGTTCGAGGCGATGGAGAAGGACGTCATGAGCCGTCCGCCGCGGGATCCGAGCGAGCCGATCCTGAGCCGGTTCGTCCTCGTGCGCACGGCGATCGTCGCGGTGCTCATGACGGCGGGCGCGATCGGGCTCTTCCTGTACGAGTACTTCACGGAGGTGCGCGGCGGCGTCGTCTCGGAGCTCGCTTACCGCGAGGCCCAGACCGCGGCCGTCACGACGGTCGTGCTGTTCCAGATCTTCTACGTGATCAACTGCCGGTCGCTGCGCGACTCGCTCCTGAAGATCGGGCTCTTCTCGAACCCGTGGATCTACGTCGGGATCGCCGCGCTGCTCGCGCTGCAGCTCTGCTTCGTCTACGCGCCGTTCATGCACACGCTGTTCGGATCGGCGCCGCTCCCGCTCGACGCGTGGGTCAGGTCGACGCTGGTGGCGATGACGATCCTGCCGGTGATGAGCGTCGAGCGGTGGTGGCGCCTCCGCCGCGCGCGGCGCGCGGCGGAGCGCGAGCGCCGGACCCCGACGTCCGACGTGCGCGGCGTGGCGGGCGCGATGGCGAACCGCGGCGCCTAGCGCCGGAAGAGACCGGATGCGCCGGCTGCACGAGGTGCGGCCGGCGCCGCCGCGCCGCGCCGCGCGCGGCGCGGCGAAGATCATCGCGCCATCGAGGCTGCGCGCGGGGAGGACCTGGGCGCCGCCCGCTCAGTCGACGGGGAACGCGGTCCAGCCCTCGAAGCCCGGACAGGTCTCGCCGCAGGCGCCGACGAAGCTCGCCGTGGCATCGAAGAACGGGTCGCCCTCCGGGGGCCGCGCGGCGCCCTGCAGCCCCGGCGATCCCGGCTCGAGCGACAGGTCGAGATCGAGCCACCAGCGCGACCGGATGCCGAGGGCGGAGGAGCGCTCCTGCCGGTTCCACCGCGCGGGATCCACGGACAGGATCCACGCCTCCTCATCGTAATCGTCGGCCTCGGGATCGGTGCTCAGGTCGTCGAAATTGGCCTCGTTGGCGAGGAGGGAATGGGTCATGTCGAGCGCGCGCGGCGCGATGTTCGCGGCGGTCGCCCGATCGCGGACCTGGACGCCCGCCTTCTGGAAATCGGCCACGAGCACGTTGTGCAGCTGTCCGCGCGTCCCTCCGGCGAGCTCGATGCCGGCGCCGTCGGAGTCGGCGTCGAGGTTGCCGAGGAGGGTGACGTTGTACAGCGTGGGGCTCGACACGAGCTCCGGGTCGTCGCCCGGATCGTCCCCCTCGATCCCGCTCCCGTGAAAGTCGAAGCTCGTCCTGAGCGCGGCGAGGAACTGTCCTTTGCCGCGCCAGCCGTGTTCCCAGTCAAAGCTGTCGTCGTCCCCGCCGACCACGAGGATGTGCTTCATCTCCACGGTGCCGCCGACCACGTACACACCGTCGTCCGTGACGTGAATCACCTCGACGTGGTGGATCGACGTGCGGCGTCCGACCCCGATGAGCTCGAGCCCGGCCATGTCCTCGCCCTCGCGGACGTCCTCGCCGGCGAACTCGATCCTCAGGAAGCTCAGCTGGCCGCTGTCGTCGTCGTCGTCCTCTCCTCCGCAGACCAGATCGAGGGAGCGGGGCGACGAGCCGACCATCTTCTTGCCCTCCGGCGCGTTGATGCGGGCCTTGCCGCAGAGCACGAGGCCGCCCCAGTCGCCGGGGCTCCGCGGCGAGCGCGCGCTCGTGAGCACGATCGGCGCCTCGCGGGTGCCGTTCGCCAGGATCCGCGCGCCGGGCTTGATGGCGAGGAGGCTGCCCTCGTCGGCCAGGACGGTCGTGCCCGGCTCGATGGTGAGGGTCGCGCCGGCCTCCACCACGACGGGCGCGCGCAGCCGGGGAGGGCGGCTGGACGTCCAGGTGGTGTCCGACGTGATGCGGCCCGCGACGTCGAGCACGCCCTGGCCCCCGCCGCCGCCCTGGCCCCCGCTGCTGCCCTGGCCCCCGCTGCCGCCCTGGCCGCTGCTGCCGCCCTGGCCGCCGCTGCCGCTGCCGCTGGAGGGCCTTGGTTGTCCGGGCCTGATGCCGAAGACCACGTCGCATCCCGCTGCGCCGAGGAGCGCCGCGACCATCACGAGCAAGCGCGCCGGGCCGGCAGGGCGCATCAGAATCGTCCTCCGAGCGAGAGGCCGAGCGGCCCCAGGCCGACCTGGACCGCCGGGCGCGTGCCGGCGCCCGCGTCGGGCGACGGGGCGGTGAACCAGAGGACCCCGCCCGTCGCCAGCCCGGCCGCGCCCACGAGGAAGACGACGGTGCCGGCCCGCGCCAGATCCATGGCGTCGCCGCGGATCTCGATCCCGTCGTCGTCGCAGAGGTCGCCGTCGCAGTGCGCTCCCGCGTCCTGGAAGCGCGCCCGTGCCTCGAACCCCAGGCCGACCGACACCCCGATGCCGACCACGCCGGCGCCGGCCGCGACGAGCGCGACGAGCCGCTGCGCGGGCATGCCGGCCGCGTCCGGAGACGCGGGGCGCGCAGGCGGCGCTGCCGGCGCGGTCTGCGCGGCCGGGGCGCCCCGGGAAGCGGCCGCGGGCGCCGCGGGCGGCGCGCCCTGCGGCGGTGGAGCCGCTTCGAGGGGCGGCACGGTGACGGTCACGGTGCCGCCGGCCGGGTCGATCGCCGCCGTCGTCGACCACGGGAGCCTGCCCGGCGCGCTCGCCTCGACCGTGTAGGCGCCCGGATCGACCGGCATCGGCGTCCCCCAGAGCACCTGGGCGAGCTCCTGGCCGTTGCGCCGCACGGACAGCCCCGGCGCGGCGCTGTCCGCGGGGACCTCGACCAGCAGCCGCGTCAGCCGCGCCTCGATCGCGGCGGCGCCCTCGCGGGCCTTCTGCTCGCGGTCGGCCTGACCGTGGCGGCGGGCCGCGTCGGCCGCCTCGCGGTAGGTCGCCCAGGCGCTCGCGGTCTTGCCCAGCCGCTCGTAGCAGGCGGCGAGGTACAGGAGCGTGCCCACGCCGGCGTCGAGCCGCTGGCTCTCCGCGAGCCGCGGGCACGCCTGCTCGTAGTTGCCCTGCCTCATCAGCGCGATCGCCTGCTCGAAGAGGACCTCCGCCGCCGCGGCATCGCCGCCCGCCTGCGCGTGCGTCGGCCGAGGGATGGCCGCGAGCGCCCCCGCGATCGCGAGCTCGGCAGCGCCCAGCCGTGCCGCGCGGCGCCGGCTCATTTGCGCCCACCGTAGTTGGGGACGCCGTCGCCCGCCGGCGCGCCGGTTGCGGAAGGGGAGGCGGAAGCGGAAGGGGAGGCGGAAGCGGAAGCGGCGGGTCGTGGCGCAGCGGTGCGCGCATCGCGAGGGGAGGCTCCAGTGCGGGTGGGGGCGCTGCGGGGCGGCGATGCGGTCGCAGCGACCGGTGCAGCCGTGAGGTCGGCCGGCTCGGGAGCGGTCGAACCCGCGAGCGCGGCGGCGGACGATCCCGTTGCAGGGCCGTGCGGCGGCGGGAGCGGGTCGAGCGCAGGCTGCGCTCGGACGGCCTCGGGCGCAGCGGGCGCCGGGAGCGGCTCACGCGAAGCCTGCGCCGGAGACGGCGGTGACGCGGCCGCGGCCGTGTCCCCGGTCTCGGCGGCCGGCTCCTGGCGCGTCCAGAGCAGCGCCGCCATGCCCAGCCCCGCGATCACCGAGGCGGCGCCGGCCCGCTGCAGCCAGCGCGGATGCGCTCGCCCCTCCGGCGGCCGCCGGCTGTCCGACCACGGCGCGGCCGTCTGCGTCATGGTCGGCGCGGACGCGCCCGTGGAACCGGGGTCGGCCGCCGGATCGCTGGCGTCGCGCAACGCGACGGACGGCCCCGGGTCCGCCGCTCGTGCGCCCGCCGCTGCCAAGAGCAGCTGGGTAGAGTCGGCGGGCGGGGTGCCCGCGGCGCAGACGAGCGGGGTGGCCGGCAGGGTGGCAGCCGCCGGCAAGGTGGAAGCGGCCGGCAGGGTCGCGGAGGCCACGAGCGGCGTGCCCGCGGCAGCGCCAGGGCCGACCACGGGCGCCTGCCCGTGCGGCAGGGCCGGGCGCGCCCCGCGCTCGCTCGCGGCGAGCGTCGCCTCGGCGCGCTCGACCAGCGGCCGGCACCGCGCCGGAGCGAACGGCGCGAGCGCGGCCGCGAGCTGCGCGACGTCCTGCCATCGATCCTTGGGGCTTCGCTCCAGGCACCTCATCACCGCTCGACTCAGCGCCTCGGGCACCTCCGCGCGCAGGGACGACAGCGACGCGGGGCGCTCCTGCATCACGCAGAGGATCAGCTCCCCGAACGTTTCGGCCTCGAACGGCAGCTTGCCGGAGAGCGCCTGGTACAGCGCGACGCCGAGCGACCAGAGATCGCTGCGCGTGTCCACGGCGCGGGACGAGCGCATCTGCTCGGGCGACATGTAGAGCGGCGAGCCCACCAGGGCGTCCTGGCTCGTCAGGCTGTCTGCGCTCATCGCTTCCGCTGGCCCAATGTGCTTGGCGATGCCGAAGTCGAGCACCTTGACGAGGGGGCTGCCGTCGGCGCGCCGCACGACGAAGAGATTCCCCGGCTTGATGTCCCGGTGCACGATCCCGCGCGCGTGCGCCTCGGACAGCGCCTCGCAGATCTGCACGCCGATCTCGCACGCCTCCTCGACCGGCAGCCGCCCCTCCGACCGGAGCCGGTCCGAGAGATCGGCGCCCTCCAGGAGATCCATCACGAGATAGGGCAGGCCCCCGTCGAGCGTGTCGACGTCGAGCACGCGGGCCACGTGCTCGCTCCGCAGGCTGCTCGCCGCGCGCGCCTCTCGCAGGAAGCGCTCCACGCTCGCGGCGCGCTTCGCCGCGCCGGGGAGCACGACCTTGATCGCGACACGCTGGTTGAGGACGAGGTGATGCGCCTCGAGGACGGCGCCCATGCCGCCCGCGCCGATCACCCGGACAATACGGTACTTTCCCTTGAGGATGTCGCCTGTCTGAAGCGGAAGATCATCTGGCATGCTCATGGCGCTGCCTGGTCGGCGACGGGCTCGGCACGGGCAGGCTATCGGCGCGGTGGCGAGGGCGCAAGACGCGCAAGACGCGCAAGACGCGCAAGACACGCGATGCCACCCCGGCGCGCCCTGGAGCCCTCAAAACGCTGGTGCCGCGCCGCATACCGCGGCATGCTCCTCGGTCGAAATGATCTACCTCGTCGCCGCGACGCGCCCGAATTTCATGAAGCTCGCCCCCATCTGCCGCGCCCTCAAGGCGCGCGCCTTACCGATGCGGCTGCTCCACACAGGCCAGCACTTCGACACGACGATGAGCGACGTGTTCTTCCGGGACCTCGGCCTGCCGACGCCCGATCACACGCTCAAGGCGGGCGGCGGCTCGCACGCCCAGCAGACGGCCGCGGTCCTCGTCGGCGCCGAGGCCGACCTGATGGAGCACCGTCCCAAGGTGGTTGTCGTGGTCGGCGACGTCACGAGCACCCTGGCCGCCGCGCTCGCGGCGTCGAAGCTCGGCATCCCCGTCGTCCACGTGGAGTCCGGCCTTCGCTCGCGCGACTGGACCATGCCCGAGGAGATCAACCGCGTCCTCACCGACCAGCTCTCCGATCTCCTGCTCACGCCCTCTCACGACGCCCGCCCCAACCTGCTCGCCGAGGGCATCGCGCCGGAGCGGATCCGGTTCGTCGGCAACGTGATGATCGACTCGGTCCACTACGCCCTCAAGCGGCAGACCGACGCGCTCTCGCGCTTCGGCCTCGAGCCGAAGAAGTACGCGATCGCGACGCTCCACCGCCCCGCCAACGTCGACAGCGCCGAGCGGCTCGCCGAGACGCTCGACGCGCTCACCGCGATCGCGCAGCGCCTGCCGACCGTGTTCCCCGTCCACCCGCGCACGGTCGCGCGCGCCGAGTCGTTCGGGCTGTCGTCGCGCCTCCGGGAGACCCGGGGGCTCCGGATCATGGAGCCGCTCGGGTACGACGATTTCGTGACCGTGATGGGCAATGCCCTGCTCGTCGCCACCGACTCCGGCGGCATCCAGGAAGAGACGACCGCGCTCGGGATCCCGTGCCTCACGATGCGTCAGGGCACCGAGCGGCCGGTCACCGTGACGCAGGGCACCAACATCGTCGTCGGGCTCGACGCCGCCCTCATCGCGCGCGAGGTCGACGCCATCCTCGACGGCCGCGGCAAGCGAGGCACCGTGCCCGAAGGGTGGGACGGCAAGACCGGCGAGCGCATCGCCGACGCGCTGGAGGCCTTCCTCGCGGGGGACCCGCCCCCCAAGACAGCCGGCCCGCGCGCCTGATCCGACTCCCGGCCTGAGCCGACCTCCCGGTCCGAGCCGACCTCCCATCCGTTGCGCTCACGGCCGCTCCGAACGGCTCGCCCGCTTCCGGGCGCAGGGCGCACCACGCGCGTTCGCCGCCGCATCGCGGCGCTCCTCACGTGGCCTACGTGGCCTACGTGGGATGCGCGCCGCCTGAGAGACCGCGCTCCCCACAACACCCGACCAAACAGCGCTTGCTGTGGCCTATCGCCCAGGTTTCTGGCTGTTCAGCGGACCATCGTCCGGTTATAGGTGTATCGTGGCAAGGATCTTCCGAGTTCAAGTCGATAGGGCATCTCGGGGGCGGGGTCGACGAGGGTTTACCCTCGTCGAGGTGATGCTCGCGGGCGGGCTCGTGGGGCTCCTGGCCGCGCTGGCGACGCAGGGGGTATCCAAGTATCTGGTGCTCGCCAAGTCGGCCGAGGCCAAGCAGACGATCGGCGGCATCGCCAGGGCCGTTGTCGCCTCGGCCGATCGCCTCCAGGCGCGCTCGGATGGCATGGCGGCCCAGCCGCTGTGCAGCGATGCGGTCACGGTGCCGAACGCGTTCTATCGCGTCCAGGGGGTCAAGTATCAGCCCGATCCCAGACCGGGCGTGGACTACAACACAGGGAGCCCGACGGTGGGCTGGAAGTGCCTTGGATTCGAGATCAACCAACCTCAGTCGTATCAGTATCGATATCGACTCGGCGGCTCTCCCATGCCTGTGTCGGCCTCTCCGTGGCCGGCGGACGTGCCGCCGGACCGCCGGTGGGCCGCGTACGCGCGAGGCGATCTCGACGCCGACGGCACACACGCGTGGTTCGCGCTGGACGGCTACATGAAGGACGGGCAGGTGGTGTTCGCGAGCGCGATCGGCACCATCGACCCGGATGAGTAGGCGGCGCCGCCGTGGATACCGCAGCGCTGCACAGGTTGTTCGGCGCCCTCTCGGCGCGCCGCGGCGGTGAGGGCACCGCGATCGAGCTCCCGGGCGCGGACCTCGCGGCCGCGCACCTGCTCTGCGCCGATCTCCAGGGCGCGAACCTCGCGGGCTCGCGCCTCGACGGGGCCAAGCTCGCCGGCGCGAACCTCGCGGGGGCGCGGCTCGACGCCGCGTCGCTCGTCAACGCCGACCTCACCGGCGCCGACCTGCGATGGGCCGATCTCTCGGGGGCGCTGCTCGGCGGGGCGCTGCTCACGGCCGCGGATCTGCGCGGGGCCAAGCTCCCGCGCTCGTTCTCGTCGGCGAGCTCGCTCGCGGGCGCGCGCGTCGATTCCGCGGCGTGCGCGCGCTCCGGCCTCGACGAGGAGGCCGTCCTGGCGCTCGCGAGCGCGGGCGCGTCGTTCGACGACATCGCGTCGTTCGCCTCGCCGCTCCGCGAGGCGCTCGCGAGCGCGGACGCGCGCCCCGCAAGCGCGGAGCCGGGCCGCTCCACGGCGCCGGGGAAGGCGCCGGACTCGCAGCGGCTGGAGGCAACGCCGGACTCGCAGCGGCCAGGGGCAGCGCCGGACTCGCAGCGGCTAGGGGCAGCGCCGGACTCGCAGCGGCTGGGGGCAACGCCGGACTCGCAGCGGCTAGGGGCAACGCCGGACTCGCGGCGAATGTCCGCGGCGCCGTCATCGCAACGGATGTCCGCGCCTCCCGATTCGCAGCGGCTGGCCGCGGCGACTGACGCCGCTCGCCCCGGCGCGGCCGCCGGGGCCTCGCGCCGCGCCGGCGAGACGGCCAAGCCGCCGCCGGTCCGCCGCGCCGCCGTAGCCGCGGGCCCACGCCCGACGCCGGACGCGCCCCTGCTCGCGCGCTCGCTCGAGCTCCGCCTCGCGCTCGCCGGCGGCGCGCTGCTCCTCGTCCTGGCGGCCGCCGTCGCGTTGGCGAAGGTCCCGCCGCCCGGGCTCCTCTGGGCCGTGCACGCCGGCGGCGCGCTGGGCGCGGCGCTCCTGACCTTCGCGCTGCCGCCCTTCGGCACCGAGCGCGGCGCCGCGCGCTCCCTCGGCGCCCGCCTCGTGCTGGCCGCGCTCGCCGCGACGCTCGTCCACGGCCTGGATCCGTCGCGCCTCGCCGTCTTCCGGCTGCGCGCCACGCTCTCCTCGGGCGACGCCGCGCCTAGGTCCGCCGCCGTGCGCCTGCTCGCGCGGAGCGGCCACCGCAGCTTCGACGGGCGGGACCTGTCAGGGCTCGACCTCTCCCGCGCCGATCTCACCCAGGCGAGCTTCCGGAACGCGCGCCTCGTCGGGGCGGATCTCTCGGGCGCTGCCCTGATGGAGTCGACCTTCGAGGGCGCCGATCTGAGCGCCGCGAACCTCCGGGGCGCCGACCTCTCCGGGTCGGACGCCGAGCAGGCGCGCGGCTGGGAGCTCGCCGAGTGCGACCCGGCGACGGAGCTGCCCGGGGAGGGCACGTGCCTGCTCGGCCACCCGGTCGGCGCGCCGCAGCCGGCGGAGGACGCCACCGCCCGCTCCACGCACGAGGGCGCGCCGCCGGCAGGGGCGCTGTAGCGAAGGGGCGCGCTGGCGGCCGCGGCGCGGAAAGGGCTCGTACACCGGAACCGGTGAGAGGCAGGCAACTGGGCAGCCTCGCGGAAGCGGAAACGGTCTGTGGGAGGCAGCCGGCATGCCCGCCAGCCTCACGCGTCATCGCAGCGATGTAGCTACCTTGACGCAACGCGTTGCGCGCCGCAAGGATGCGTCATGGCGCGCACGGCTCCGGTTCACGTGTGCAACCGCGAGGTGGTGCGCGAACTGCGGCGGTGCTTGCCAGGCCACCGGTCCGTGCCGGCTCATCCAGAGCATGAGCCGCGCGGACGACTGCTGGGGCAACGCCGTGGCCGAGAGCCTTTTCGCGACGCTTATGACGGAGCCGATCGAGCAGGAAAGGCGCAGCGCCGGGCGACCATGGACAGACAGAACGGTCTTCCGAGCCCTTCGGGATGTCAGCAACTGGAGACAACTGTACTGTCATCAATCCAATCGGAACCTGGCTCTGCCGATACACGTCTGAGAAATAGGGGACGGGCAAATGACGCGTGATCGGCAAGTGGCGCAGGGGCTCTCTCAAGGACTCAATTGCCTCTCTGCGATCGTGGAATCGCTCGACATCGGCGCGCCGACGTCCGAGCTCCCGAGGGACGAATGGTTGGGGGCTCTGCATGCGATGGGGGATGCCTTCGACGCGCTCCTGTCAAAAGATGTGGCGACGACGTTGATCGTGCAGCCGTCTGACTGTGACTACGTCCGAAGGTTGGTCGCCTTGGTGCTGGAGTGGACGTCCGCGCGTCAGCCTCCCCAGGAGCTGCGGCCGATGGCCGAGTCTATCTTGAAAATCTTCGATGGTCGCGGCACCGAATCTGCATCTGAACCGCAGAAGTGACAGGGAGCCCACCAGCGTAGGAGTGGTTCTCGGGCAGGCTCCGGCGCGAAGGAGAAGCAGATGCGGCTCACGATCTCCGGCGACGTCGGCGCTGCGTTGAAGTCGCCGAGCAGGATCCCTGTCGGCGCGCTGGCCCTTTCGCACCACCGGCCGTCAGCCCGGACGTCGCGCCGCCGCGCGGGCGGCGCGGGCCGCCGTCGCGTCGTCGACCGCGAGCGCGTCCTCGGCCACGGCGGCGAGCTCGGCGAACGAGGCCCCGGCGAGCGCATCCTCCACCGCGTCGAACGCGGAGGAGCACATGCTGAGCCGGGTGATCCCGAGGCCGACAAGGAGCGGCGCGACGCCGGGATCGCCGGCGGCCTCGCCGCACACCGAGACGGGACGCCCCGAGGCGTGCCCCGCCTCCACCACCGCGCGCACGAGCCGCAGCACCGCCGGGTGCGCCGGATCCGCGAGCGCATGCAGCCGCGGATGACCGCGCTCGGCCGCCAGCGTGTGCTGCGTCAGATCGTTGGTCCCGATGCTGAAGAAGTCCGCCTGCCGCGCGAGGCGCTCGGCCATCAACGCCGCCGACGGAACCTCGACCATGATGCCCGTGGCCACGGGCCAGAGGTGCGGCCTGCCCGCGGCCGAGAGCGCCTCGTGCGTGCGCTCCAGCGCGGCGCGCACCGCGCCCACCTCCGCGGCGGTCGAGACCATCGGGACCAGGACGCGGACGTCGTGGCCGCGCCCGGCGACAAGGATCGCGCGGAGCTGCGCCTCGAGCAGCGCCGGCCGCGCGAGGGAGAGGCGGACGCCGCGGACGCCCAGGCTGGGGTTCGTCTCGGCGTCGAGCTCGAGGTAGGGCAGCGCCTTGTCGCCGCCCGCGTCGAGCGTGCGGACCACGATCGGCGCGCCGGCGAACACCGCGAAGATCTCCGCGAGCAGCTCCGCCTGCTCGTCCTCGTCGGGCTCGTCCACGCGCCCCAGGAACGGCATCTCGGTGCGCAGCAGCCCGATGCCGAGGGCCCCGGCCTCGCGCGCGGCGCGCGCGTCCGAGGGGCCGGCCACGTTCGCCCACAGCTCGACCTCACGACCGCAGGCGAGGCGCACGCGGCCGTCGCGGGCGCCCGGAGGCCGCCGCGACGCGCGGAGGGCCGCCTGCCGCCGCTCGATCTCGACCGTGGTCTCGGGATCGGGGTCGAGCCACACCTCGCCGGTCGTGCCATCCAGGCCGGCGCGCGCGCCGCCGGCCTCGGGCACCAGCGCCGCCGCCCCCGCGACCGCGGGGATGCCGGCGCCGCGCAGCAGGATGGCGGCGTGCGACGTGGGACCGCCGCGCCGGTCGATGACCCCGAGCACGCGCGCCGCGTCGAGCCGCGCGGCCTCCGACGGCGTGAGGTCGTCGGCCACGACGACGGCCGGCGGCCCGTCGGGCACCGTGGCCGCGGCGCCGCCGAGCAGGGCGCGCACCACCGCGTCGCCCACGTCGTGCACGTCCGCCTCGCGCGCTCGCAGGTAGGGGTCGTCGAGCTGCCGGTAGATCGCGGCCGCGGCCTCGATGGCCAGACGGAAGGCCCAGGCGGCGTTGCGGCGCTCCCGCTCGATGCGCGAGAGGGCCGCGCCGACGAGGGCCGGGTCGCAGAGCAGCGCCTGGTGCGCATCGAGGATGTCGCTGCCGCGGAGCGCGCTGCCGAGGTCCTGCGCCGCGATCTCGAGCGCCCGCCGCAGCCGCTCGGCCTCGGCCTCGGGGTCGTCGACCGTGGTCTCGGGGACCTCCGGGGTCGACCGCACAAGCCGCACGAGGGGCCCGAGCGCGACGCCCGGCGCGACGGGGATGGCGAGGCCGGAGGCCGCGGACGCCGCCGCCGCGCCCGCCGGCGCCTCGCGCTGCACGAGCGCCGCCAGCGCCTCGACCGCTTCGGCCGCCTGCCGCCCGGTCGCGCGCACGCGCAGCACGTCGCCGCGGCGCACCCCGAGCGAGGCGAGCGCGATCAGGCTCGAGGTCGCCACCGGGCCGCGGCCGGCGGTCACGTTCTCCAGGGTGATCGCCGCGTCGAGCTTCGCCGCGCGCGCGATGAGCTGCGCGGCCGGGCGGGCGTGCAGGCCGCTCGGATCGGCGATCGCGACGTCGGCCGTCACGGCCGGAGCGACGGCGGCGGTCGCGGCCGCAGCTGCCGCCGTCGCGGCCGCGGCGCCCTCGGCCTCGCCGAGCTGCGCGGCCTTCGGCTCGAGCGCCTGCCGCGCATCGGCGGCCACCTGTTCGAGCGTGCCGCCCGCCGCCGCCCGCACGGCGGCGGCGACCGCGCCTTCCACGATCGGCCCGCCGGTGAGGCGCGTGCGCGAGCCGAGCTCCGGGTCGACGAGCTCGAGCGCCGTCTCGGCGCTCAGGATCGCGCTGCCGAGGTCCATCAGCACGACGGCGCCGGCCGGCCCGCAGACGCGCTCGATCGCCGCGGCGATGGCGGTCGCGTCGGTGCCGAGCTCGGCGCCGCCGTCGCCCGTGCCCGCCGCGCACGCGATGGAGACCGACTCGCCGGTCATCTGGCGCGCCAGCGTCTCGGTGGCCTCGGCGAGCGCGCGGCTGTGCGAGACCAGGACGAGCCCGACGCGGCCCGCCGCCCCGCTCATGCGCCTGCCGTCGCGGCCAGGCTCCGCAGCAAGAGCCAGCACGACGTGGCGCCGGGGTCCTGGTGCCCAGCGCTCCGCTCGCCGAGGTAGCTCGCCCGGCCCTTGCGGGCGACGAGCGGCACGGTCGCCTCGGCACCGGCCCGCGCCGCCTCGGCGGCGCGGCCGAGCGCGTCCCCGAGCGGCCCGCCCGCCGCGCCCGGCGCGCTCAGCGCGGCCTTGAGCGCGTCGACCGCAGGGCCGAGCGCGTCGACCATCGTCTTGTCGCCGGGCGACGCCTTGCCCCGGCGCTTCACGCCGTCGAGGCCCGCCTCGAGGCAGCCCGCCAGGGCCGCGAGGTCGAGCGCCGCGGCGCCGGCCGCCCTCTGGCCCGCGTCGCGGAACAGCGTGCCGTAGAGCGGCCCGCTCGCCCCGCCGACGGTCGACAGCAAGGTCATCCCGACATCCCTGAGGATCGCGCCGACGTCGCCGCGATCGAGGCCGCCGAGCCGGGCGCGCACCGCCGCGAAGCCGCGCGCCATGTTGATCCCGTGGTCGCTGTCGCCGATCGGCGCGTCGAGCTCGGTCAGGAACATCTTCTCGCGCTCCAGGACCTCGGCCGCGCTCTCGATCCACGCCGCGATGTGCTCGCCGCTCAGGGTCTGCATGGCTCAGGCCCCCCAGCGGAGCGCCGGCGTGTGCACCGGCGCGTCCCACCAGCGGAGCATCTCCTCGTCGAGCCGGAGGACGGTCGCCGAGACGCCCGCCATCTCCAGCGACGTGATGTACGACCCGACGAGGCTGCGCGCGACCGTGAGGCCGCGCTCGCGGGCGATCGCGTGGGCCTTGCGGTAAACGACGTAGAGCTCGATGAGCGGCGTCCCGCCCATGCCGTTGACGAACAGGAGCACGTCGTCGCCCGGCTTGAACGGCAGGTCGTCGAGGATCGGCTGCATCAGGATCTCGGCCACGCGGTCCGCCGGCTCCAGCGGGGCCCGCCGCCGGCCGGGCTCGCCGTGGATGCCGATGCCGACCTCCATCTCGCCCGGGCCGAGCTCGAACGAGGGCTTGCCGGCGTGCGGCACCGTGCACGCGGAGAGCGCGATTCCCATGCTGCGGCCGTGCGCGTTCACCCGCCGGCACAGCGCCGCCACCTCGCCGAGCGGGCGACCCGCCTCGGCGGCGCCCCCGCAGATCTTCTCGGCGAGGACGGTGGTCCCGACGCCGCGCCGTCCGGCCGTGTAGAGGCTGTCCTCGACCGCCACGTCGTCGTTCACGATCACGCCCTCGACCTGGAGCCCGGCCTCGCGCGCGAGCTCGGCGGCCATCTCGAAGTTCATGACGTCGCCGGTGTAGTTCTTGATGATGTGGAGCACGCCGGCGCCGGCGTCGACGGCCCGCGTCGCCTCGAAGATCGGGTCGGGCGTCGGGCTCGTGAACACGGCGCCGGGGCAGGCGGCGTCGAGCATGCCGCGCCCGACGAACCCGGCGTGCAGCGGCTCGTGACCGCTGCCCCCGCCCGAGAGGAGGGCGACCTTGCCCTTGCCCTTCGCCTCCGCGCGCGTGACGAAGAGCGGCGCGGCGTTCACCCGGAGGAGCTCGGCGTGGGCCAGCGCCATGCCCTCGAGCGCCTCGCCGACCAGATCGTCCGGCGCATTGATGAGCTTCTTCATCCTGCCTCCGCTCCGTCTTCGTCCGCTCTTCGTCCGCTTCCCGTCGGCTTCCCGTCGGCTTCCCGTCGGCTTCCCGTCGGCTTCCGGGTGCAGGATATCCCCAGGCCATCGCCCGCCGCGAGAGGAGATCTTTCCGTGGCGCTGTCCTACGCTGCGGGCGCCATGGACCGACTCGCCCCCACGCTCCGCCCACCTGGCCGCCCGGCGGGCTTCCAGCGCTGGAGAGATCTGCTCTTCCTCCACTGGGAGACGCCGGTCGACGCGCTCCGCGCCGTCGTGCCGCCGGCGCTCGAGATCGACACGTTCGAGGGCAGGGCCTACGTCGGCGTCGTCGCCTTCACCATGCGCGACGTCAGCCCCTGGTGGTCGCCGAGCGTGCCGGGGATCTCGAACTTCCACGAGCTCAACGTCCGCACCTACGTGCACCGGGAGGGGCGCGACCCGGGCGTGTGGTTCTTCAGCCTGGACGCGGCCAAGGCCCTCGCGGTCCTCGTGGCCCGCGCCGGCTGGCACCTGCCCTATCACCACGCCTCGATGGCGCTCGAATCGAGGGACGGCGAGGTTCATTATCGCAGCGAGCGGCGCTGGCCCGGCCCGGTGCCCGCGCGCTTCGAGGCGCGCTATCGCGTCGGCGCGGCGATCGACGGGGGCGCGGCGGCGCCGGGGACGTTCGAGCACTTCCTTGTCGAGCGTTACCTGCTGTTCGCCGCGGGCCGGGGCGCGCTCAAGGTCGGGCAGGTGCATCACGCGCCCTATCCGCTCCACCGGGCCGAGGTGAGCCACGTCGAGGAGAGCGTCGTGGCCGCGGCCGGCTTGCCCGCCCCCCAGGGGGCCCCGCACGTGCTCTACAGCCCGGGCGTGGACGTCGACGTGTATGCGCTGAAGCCCGTCGCGCCGCCAGCGTGACGCGGTCGCCGCGCGCGGCGGCGCGGCGCGCGCTCGCGCGTCAGTGGCTCTCCAGCCAGTGGATGACCTGGGACTCGAGGCCCGGCGCGGCCCCGAACCCGAGGCTCAGCGTCTGCGGGAAGCCCACGTGCCCGCCGAACCGGAGCCACTGGACGTCGAGCAGCGGCGAGCGCGGGTAGGCCTCGATCGCCGGTCGCACCGTGTCGAGCGGCACCATCGGGTCGGCCTCCGTCGCGACGATCAGCGACGGAACGGCGAGGTCGCGGAGGCGCGGGGCGACGCTCTCGATCGCATAATACGCCTCCGCGCTCCGGTAACCGAACCGCGGCGTCATGATGCGCCGATCCCATTCGCGGATCGTGCGGATCGCGAGCGCCTCCCCGACGGGCAGGGGCACGGCCCGGCGGGACGCGACGGCGCTGTACATCTCCTTCAGCGCCGACAGCACATGCCAGCGGTACATCCAGCGCTCCGGCTTGTCGATCGCCGCGACGGCCTGCTCGAGATCGAGCGGCGGACAGATGGCGGCCACGGCGCGCACGCGCGCGTCGAGCGCGCCGGACGCGGCATACCGGAGCGCGATGTGCCCACCGAGCGAGTAGCCGAGGAGGAGCACGCGCTCGTACCGATCGAGCTCGGGCGACGCGACGGCGGCGTGCAGATCCGAGAACAGGCCGGCGTGGTAGAGATCGGCCCCGTCGCCCCCCGCGCCGCGCAGGTTGATGCGCAGGCACGCGAGGCCGGCGCGCTCGGCCTGCGCAGCGGCCTCGACCACGTAATGGCTCTCCAGCGTGCCGCCGAGCCCGTGCACGACGACGAGGATCGAGGTCGCGCCTTCCCGGTGGCGCACCCTGCCGACCAACCGGACGGGCCCGGCAGGCGATTCGTCGACGTGCACCGAGAAGGGGGAAGACGGGGGGAGCGGCGGGGCCCGGAGCTGATGCTTGAGCCACGGAGCGATCGTCCAGAAATGGCCGTGGAGGAGGATGCGCCGCATCGACGCGCTCCTACCACGGCCACCGGGCTCGTTCTATTTGGCGCCGCCGCTCACGGGCAGGTGACGACCTCGCCGCTGCAGTCGTTCGGGCACTCGGAGCAGAAGATGCAGGCGGTGTACGTGTCGAACAGCGCGGCGCTGGCCGGGTCTGCGGCGATGCAGGCTTCCTTGCAGGCGTCCGTGCCGCACGTGCGATAGCAGTCCACGAATTCGAGGCAGTCGAGCTTGTCAAAGCAGGCCGAGACCTCGTCCGCGCAGTTGCCCTCGACCGCGCACCGGACGCACCCCGAGCTCCCATCCCCGCACTCGCCCGAGCCGTCGCACACCGGCGGCGGGACCGCCCGCTGGACGTTGAGCGTGAACGCGCCCGAG
This sequence comes from Sorangium sp. So ce887, assembly GCF_051521455.1. Lineage (NCBI taxonomy): Bacteria > Pseudomonadati > Myxococcota > Polyangiales > Polyangiaceae > Sorangium > Sorangium sp. So ce887. Next base: position 3,263,220 of record NZ_CP150354.1, read on the forward strand.
TCGGCGGCGTCCGACCCGTCCACCACGATCACGACCGTCTGGCCCGCGGTGAGCGTCACCGTGACCTCGGACTGCTCGACCACCGTGTCGTCGCTGCACGCGAGCTGCGTCCCCCGGCACGTGGCGTCGCGCACGTGGAGCACCGTGTCGAACGCGGACCCGTACGTATCGAAGGAGTAGTCGCCGGAGACGGGCGCCGTGAACGCGTACCCCGCGTCGGGGGCGGTCGCGTCGCGGCACCACGTGGACGCGGTCGGCCGCACGCTGTTGGGCCGGCCGACCGTGCTGCCGGTGATCGTCTGCGGCACCGAGGGGGCGAGCGTGCCCGCCGGGCAGCTCGGCGCGCTCGCCCGCGTCACGTGCAGCTCGAACGTGCCCGCCTGGCCGTCCGCGCCGTCGACCACGACGTAGACGGTCTGGCCCATGGCCAGGTCGGCCGTGACGATCGCGCTCGGGTCGGCGTTGCAGGCGAGCTCGGAGCAGCCCGTGGCGTCGAGCAGGGCGAGGACGACCTGGTACCCGGAGTTGCTGCTGTCGAAGGAGTAGACGCCCGCGGTCGCGGCGGTGAACGAATAGATGCGCTCGCTCGAGCTCGCGGACACGCACGAGGGGGCGTACGAGTTCGGCAGGCCGGCCGTCGTGGCGTTCACGAACTGCGGCACGGCGTCGCCGAGGTCATGGCCCGGGCCCACCGTGCACGCGCACATCCCGGCCTGGCAGACCTGCGTGGCGTTGCACTCGGTCCCGCAGGCGCCGCAGTTCTCGGTGTCGGTCTGGACGTCGACGCAGGCGTCGCCGCAGGTCGTGAGCCCGGAGCCGCAGCCGCCCTGGCACGCGCCGGCCACGCACGTCTGGTCGTCGTTGCACTCGGCCCCGCAGGTGCCGCAGTGCGACTCGCTGCTGCCGACGTCGACGCAGGCCCCGCCGCAGTCGGTGAGCCCGTCGGAGCACCCGCCGGCCTGGCAGGCGCCGGCCTCGCAGGACTCCCCCTCCTCGCACGCGGCGCCGCACTCGCCGCAGTTCTCCGGGTCGGACGCGGTGTTGACGCACTCGCCGTCGCAGTCGGTGCGCCCCCCGGCGCATCCGTCCGCCTGGCAGGCGCCGTCCTGGCAGGTCTGCTCCTCCGCGCAGGCCTTGCTACAGCTGCCGCAGTGCGCCTCGTCGGTCGCGAGGTCGACGCAGGCGTCGCCGCACGCCGTTTGGCCGCCCTCGCACGCCGAGACGCACGCGCCCGCGCTGCAGGTCTGCCCGCTCGCGCACACCGTGCCGCACGCGCCGCAGTGGCTCGAGCTTGTGCTCGTGTTGACGCAGATGTCGTCGCACTCCGTCTCCGGAGCGACGCACTCGGCCGTGGAAGGGCCGCCGTCCGAGCACGACGCCACGGAGGCGAGCGCCGCCGCGACGAGCCAGAACAGGGTGTACGTCGGCGCGAGCCTGAAGCGCGATTTGAAGTTTTTCATGAGCCTTCCCTCGGCAGAGATGCCGGCGACGGGGGGTCGAACGAGGAGCTACCGGGGAGGATACGCTGATGGCCTTCCACGCTGTCAATGCTTGCAGCCCCATCCCGCGCACGGATCTCGCCGGCGCGCGTCGCGTCGCGCCGGCCTCGCTCGCCTCAGGCCTGCGTCACGGCGTCACGGCGTCAGGTAAATTGCGTGCGCGGCGCTGCCGGCGACGCGGCGCCGCCCAGGCGCGAGGCCGGCAGGAATTGCAGCAGCGTGAGCGCCTCGGCGATGTCGTCCTGGCTGATGAGACCCAGGTATCTTTCACCGTCGTACACCGCGACCACAGGGGTGCTCTTCTCGGACATGAGGTGCATGGCCTCGTCGAGCGAGCGGTCCGCGCTCACGCGGGCGACGTCGCGCCGCATGACCCCGGCGACGTACGCGTTGCCCGCGCCCTCGGCGAGCGCGCGGACCACGTCGGCCCGCGTCAGGGCGCCGATCGGCCGCCCCTCGAGCAGGACCGCGAAGTCGGTCTGGTACGTCGTGAGGATGTGCTCGGCGGCGTCGCTCACGCGGTCGCAGGGCGACAGCGCGATCGCCCGGCGGTTGTAGGCCCGCCCGACGGAGACGCCGCCGAGGATCGAGCGCGCGCGCTCCGTGGTCCGCTCCTGGGTGGCGCCGAAGAACACGAGCACCGAGATGAAGGCGAGCACGAGGTGGCCCGAGAGCACGGCGACGGCGAACAGGGCGACGGCGAGGACCTGCCCGATCGCGGCGGCCGCGGCCGTCGCGCGCGCGGGGCCGATGGCCATCGAGAGGCCCGCCCGGAGCACGCGCCCGCCGTCGAGCGGCAGCGCCGGGATCATGTTGAAGACCGCGAGCGCCACGTTGGCGCCGAGGAGCCAGAGGAGCGCCGTCTGCAGCGAGGGGCTCGCCCCCGCCCCGAGCGAGGGGAGCTCCGAGAGGACGCCGAGCGCGCCGGTCACGACCAGGAGGACGGCGGCGAGGACGACGTTCACGGCGGGGCCGGCGAGCGCGATGAGCAGCTCGTGGAGCGGCTTCCGCGGGCGACCCGCGAGCATCGCGACGCCGCCGATGGGGAGGAGCAGGATCTCGCGCACGGTGAGCCCGAAGCGCCTGGCCACGAGGCTGTGACCGAGCTCGTGCAGGGCCACGCAGGCGAAGAGCGCCAGCATCAGCGCGGCGCCGAACAGCGCCCCCCGGGCGCCGTGGCGGTCGCTCCACTGGAGCGCCCCGACGGCGACGATGAGACCGAAGGTCGCGTGCACGTTGACGTCGATACCGGCGACCCGGGCGACCCTGAATGACCACTTCATGGTGTCTGGCTCCTGCTGGATGCGCGCGAGCGGCGCGTCACTGCGCGGGAGAAGCCGACGACCGCGCGTGCCTGGCGGTGCGGCCGGGTCGCTTGGTCATGAGATCTCTCGATGCCTGCTCGACGATCCTTGGACCTGCGAAGCAATGCGCGTACCGGGTTTCACGGCGGCGGCGGGCCGGGCGAGCGGCGCGTCGGCGCGGCGCCTCGCCGCAGCGGGGCATTTCGCACCGGGCATTCGAGGCGAGGTGTTTGCTCGGGAACATCGAGCGGGAGAGCGCGCCCGAGCAAGGCGGGCCGCGCTCGCTCAGCCCGCGCCGCGCAGCTCCTCGTCCTCGGTCGGCTCCGGGGGCGGGATGCGGACCCGCACCGTGCGGATCTGCCGGGGGCTCGCGTCGACGATGTGGAGCTCTACCCCGTCCGGGGTCCTGAGGACGTCGCCGGGCGCGGGGATGCGCCGGGCGAGCCCCATGCAGAGGCCCGCGACCGTGGACCAGCGCACGTCGTCCGGCAGCTCGATCTCGAGCTGCCGGTTGAGGTCGTGGACCGGCATGTCGCCGGGCACGAGCGCCGACCCGTCCGGCTCGCGCCGGATCGTCTCGGCGGGGGGCGGGTGCGCCTCGTTCTCGGCGAAGATCTCGCCGACGAGCTCCTCGACGAGGTCCTCCATCGTGACGATGCCGATCATGCCGCCTTGCTCGTCCACGACGACGGCGAGCTGGAGCCGGCGCCGCTTCATCTCGGCGAGGAGGTCGACCGCCGGGATCGACGCGACCACGAAATAAGCCGGGCGCAGGATGCTCTCCAGCGAGAACTCCCCGTCGCCCCAGAGGAGCGCGAGCACGTCCGGCATCGTGACGTAGCCGATCACGTTGTCGTTCGACCCCTCGTAGACCGGCATCCGCGTGTGGCCGTGCTCCAGCACGATGCGCTGGACCTCCTCGGCGGTCGTCTCGCGCGGGAGCGCCACGACGCGGAGGCGGGGGAGCATCACCTGGAGCGCGGTGAGCCCGGCGAAATCGAGGGCGCGGGAGGCGATCTCGCCGGCGCGCTTGTCGACCGAGCCCGCCTCGGCGGCGTCGTCGACGATCTGCTGGATCTCCTCGGGCGAGATGCGCGCCTCGACGAAGTTCGTTCGATCGCCGAAGAGCCTCAGCACCAGGTTCGAGCTCGCCGTGAGCAGCCACACGAGCGGGCGGGCGAGCGACGACAGCCCGCGGAGCGGCGCGCCGACGAGCAGCGCGTACCGCTCGGCGCTGCGGAGCGCGAGCGACTTCGGGACGAGCTCGCCGAGGACGAGCGAGAGGAAGGAGACGAGCGCGACCACCGCGGCGAGCGCGAGCTCGTCGGCCGCGTCCCCGATCCACGGCACCGCGCGCAGCACCGGCGCGAGGTCCTTCGCCAGGGTCGACCCGCCGAAGGCGCTCGCGGTCGCGCCGACGATGGTGATGCCGATCTGCACGGTGGCGAGGAAGCGCTCCGGGTTGCCCCGCAGGCGCTTCACCGCGCGCGCACGGGCGCTCCCCGACTGCACGAGCTGGTCGAGCCGCGTCTTGCGGATCGTGACCACCGCGATCTCGGCCCCCGAAAAGAAGCCGTTCACGAGCACGAGGGCCAGGATGATGAGGATTTCCGAGAGAATAACGGCTCCCTCCGCGGGGCTCCGGGGACATAGCGCGTCGCCCGCTGGCGCGGCAGCGGCGCGGAGCGCGCAGCGGACGCGGCCCGGCGGACAGCCGGGGCTGCGCCGCGCCGCGCCGCGATCCGAAGACTACACTAAGGGTGAAATGTTCTGAGAGGAGCGGGCGCGCGCGCCGGCCTGTGTGCGGCGCGGCTGGGTCACGCCGCCTTGCTGGCCCGCCGGTCCCGCACCCCCTGTGCGAGGAGCTCGAGGACCGGCACCGTGTCGTTCCAGCCGAGGCAGGCGTCGGTGATGCTCTGGCCGTAGGTGGGGAGCTTGCCCGGCGCGAGGTCCTGCCGGCCGCCGACGAGGTGGCTCTCGATCATGACGCCGAGGAGGTCGCGCGAGCCGGAGCGCAGCTGGTCGGCCAGGCTCTCGGCCACGCTCCGCTGGCGGGCCGGGTCCTTCTGGCTGTTGCCGTGGCTGCAGTCGACCATCAGCCGGTGCGGCAGGCCCGCCTTGGTCAGGCGTTCGGCCGCGTCTCGGACGTGCTCGGGCGCGTAGTTGGGCCCGCGCTGCGAGCCGCGCAGGATCACGTGGCACGCCGGGTTGCCGCGCGTCGCCACGATCGCCGAGATGCCCTGCTTTGTGACGGACAGGAAATGGTGCGCCTCGCGCGCGGCCCGCACGGCGTCGACCGCGATCTGGACGTCGCCCTCCGTGCTGTTCTTGAAGCCCACGGGGCAGGAGAGGCCGGAGGCGAGCTCGCGGTGGACCTGGCTCTCCGTCGTGCGCGCGCCGATCGCGCCCCAGGAGATGAAATCGGCGATGAACTGCGGCGAGATCGTGTCAAGGAACTCGGTCGCGCTCGCGAGGCCGAGCTCGGCGATGTCGCGGAGCAGCCCGCGGGCGACGCGGAGCCCCTTGTTGATCGAGAAGCTCCCGTCGAGGTCGGGGTCGTTGATCAGCCCCTTCCAGCCGACCGTGGTGCGCGGCTTCTCGAAGTACACGCGCATGATCACGACAAGGTCGTCGCTCAGCCGGTCGCGCGCCTCGCGGAGCCGCGCCGCGTACTCCAGGGCGGCCTTGGGGTCATGGATGGAGCAAGGGCCCACCACCACGATGATCCGGTCGTCCTCGCCCGAGATCACGCGCTCGGCGGCCCGGCGCGTGAACGCCACCGTCTCGGAAGCGGCGGGGCTGACGGGGATCTCTTCGATTAGGATCGCGGGGGGGATCAGGGGCCTGAGGCCTGCAATACGAAGGTCGTCGGTCGAGTAGTACATCGTTGAGGTTCCAGCATAGCGCGATGCGATATGCCCCGACTACCCACGCGTGGGACGGAAGCGCTTTCTCATTTCTGGATCGGCTCCGGTCCGTTCCGATCGGTTCGGTGCCGGCCGGTGCTGACCGGGACTGACCGGGACCGAACAATTCCGATCGGCCTGAAGATTTGTCTCGCGGGTGCTCGATCGCTGCAGGGGCGTCCGGGGCGCGCGGTTGCGGGCCGGCGCGGGCGCGCCTCCGGCGGCGCCGGCGGTCTTCGCGGCTCATGCGCTCGCGGGCGTGTGCGCCTGCTCGGCGTCCGACCGCCGGGGGAGCGGGGCGCTGCGGCAGGGAACCGACGGCTGCTTCGTGCTCGCGGCGGTCGCGCGGGCGGCTCGCTCGGCCGTCCCCCGTCGCGCGGCCAGCGCCGGCCGCGCGGCCTTCGCCGGCCGCGGGGCGGGCTCCCCGGCGTCGCTCCCCGCCGGTCGCGGCGGTCGCTTTCGCTTGTGCTCGGCGCGGGGCTCCTCGATCAGCGCGCGCAGCGAGGCGATCGCGCGCGTGCGCCACTTGTACGCGGTCGACAGCGGGATCCCGTGCTGCTCGGCGACCGTCGCCATCGGCACGCCCTCGATGTCGTGCTCGATGAGGATCCGCTGCTCTTCCGTCTGCAGCGACCCGAGCCGCGACAGGATGAGCGAGCGCGTCTGCTCCGCGTCGATCTGCTCCTCGGCGTTCGGGCGCTCGTCGGCGACGCGCCGCGGGGCCCGGCCGGAGGAGAGCTCCTCGCGCCGGTGGTGTGCCCGGTCGCGGTAGTGGGCGGCCACGTGGACCGTGATCCTGTTGAGCCACCTCTCCGGCCGCGCGCGGAGCGGATCGTAGGTGGGGAAGCTCTGGTATCCGGCGAGGAAGACATCCTGGAGGATGTCGCGCCGGTCACGGCGTGGGACCCCGAGCCGCTTCAGCCAATTCCATACGGAGTCGTAGGTCTTCCCCCGAAAGAGCCGGACAAAGGCGCGCTGTCTATCCAGCGGCATCGACGGAGCGAGCGTGCGGTTCAATTGTCCCATGCTCGCTTAGTTAGGAGGACCCGATCCCCCATCTCAAAAAAAGCCATCCTCCTCTCAAAAATGATCTCCTGTGCGCACCCCGAAGCGCCATGGACGGGAGAGCGCCGCTCGGCAGCTCGGGAAGCGCCGGGCGGCATGTGGAGTGGCGGACAGGAGGAAGGGAATCGGCATGGCGCCGAGGACGGCGGGGCGACCCGGAGATTTCTTTTCTTGGCGGCTTGGCGGCTTCGCGGTTCAATTCATTCTCGTCGGATCATCGCGCTAGGGCGCCGGCGAGGTTGAAACGGCTGTGGCTCTGGCGCGGAGAGCGCGCAGCGCCGCGTTCCTCTCGGCGGTGAGGCGGCCCGCAGGGAAACGCCGCCGGTGCTCGATGAGGTGGCGGTTCGCCTCGGCGTAACGGCCCTTCGAGAACGCCGTGATCGCGCCGTCGATGAGGGCGCGCTCCGCGGCGATCTCCTCGTCGCTCGACGCAACGGCTCGCGTCGCGGCGGGCACGGCAGCGCCGCCGGCCGGACGGAGCGCGGCCTTCCTGCCGGCGAGCGCCGCGCCGCTCGCTGGCGAGAGCCCGACGACAGCGCCCGGGGCGCCCGCGCTTTCGCGGTCCCGTGAAGCGTCCGCCGCGGCAGCTGCGCCGGGCGGAGGCGGCGCGGCGCCCGCGGACGGCGGCGGCGCCGGGCTGGCGGGCGGCGCGGAGGCCTGCGGCGCGACAACGGCGGACGGCGCCTGCGGCGCCGCGACGGCGGCCAGGGTGGGGGCGGTCGCGGTGCGCTCGCCGGCGGAGGCCGGGGACGAGGCGGCGCGCAGCGCGCCGAGCGCGATCGCGACGACCGCGGCCAGCGGGACCGCGACGGCCGCGGCGGCGTGGAGCGCGCCGGCCGCGCCGGAGCGCGAGGCCGAGCCGCCGGCGAGCCGCCGCGGCGAGAGCGCGCGGCGCGCAGCGCGGTAGATCCGCGCGAGCAGCGAGCGCGCGACCTCGCGACCCGCGCGGGCCTCCTGGACGAGCGCGCCGGCGCTGAAGGGGATGAGCGCGAGCCCGCGGCCGCGATGACGCGCCTGCCAGCGACGCCTCGCCGCCTCGAGGTCGACCCAGGCGAGCCGGTGCCGGCTCCACGCGGTGCTCAGGGGGATCGAGAGCTGCTGGGCGATCTCGGCCATGTCGATCTCCTCGAGCTCATGGGCGACGAACACGCAGCGGCGCTCCATCGGCAGCTCCGCGAGCAGCTGGTCGAGCACGCAGCGCCGGTCCCTCGCGATGACGCGTTGCTCGGAGTCGGGGGTGGCGTCGGGCAGCTCCGCGAGATCGTCGAACGGACGGAGACGCTCGCGACGGCGGTGAGCCCGCCGGAAATGATTCGACGCCTGGTGGGTCGCGATCCCCATGAGCCACGACCGTACGCTGCCCCGGCTCGCATCGAACCGCGGCAGCGCGCGGTAGGCGCCGGCGAGCACCTCCTGGGCGACATCCTCGATGTCCTGCGCGCGCACCCCGAGGCGGGCGAGGTAGCGGGCGATGAACGAGAAATGTTCCTCGGCGATGCTCACCATGATGGCGTGGGAAGGCTCCACGGACGTGCTCTTGCGTGACGGTGACCCCATCTCTTTTCCCCCTCGATTCCCCCTCGAGCGCGGCGACGTCGCCGTCGCGAAGCTGGTCAATGCGGCGCCCCCGTGCCCCGAGCAAGGGGAGCGCGCCGCGCGGTCGCCTCGCGCCGCGGGCTCAGATGGACGTCCACCCGGAGACCGACGAGCCCGCCGGACGCCGGCGCGGTCCAGAGGACACCGGACGCGCGCTCGATGCGGAGCTCCGTGAGACGGAGCACGAGATCGCCATAGAGCTGCACGCTGATCCGATCGGAGAGCGGCATCTCGATGCCGGCGCGCGGCCCCGTGGCGAGCCAGAGCGACGGCGTGTTCAGGAGCTCGGTGTGGCCGCCGAAGCTCGTCACGACCCCGATCGACACGAACGCGCAGGCGAAGAGGCGACGGATCTGGGAGCACGGGATCGCGCTCGCCGCCGCGATCCAGGTCGAGACGGAATCGTCCTTGTCGGCCTGGAACGTGGTGGGCCATTGAACTTGGCCTTCGAGGCCGAGCGAGAAGGACGGATAACGGAGCGCGACGTGGAGCGCCGTCCCGACGGCCGTGTCCGGCAGGTTCCCGAACACCGCGGCGCCGGCGAGGCCGACGCTGATCCTGGGCCACGCGGGCTGCACGGGCGCGCTGGCCGCAGCCTCGGCCGGACGCGCGGGCTCGGGGAGCGGGGCGGGCGCGGGCTGCACGTTCAGGCTCGGATCGAGCGCGACCCGGAGCGAGAGCGCCATGTTCATGACAAGCTCCCTGCAGTCGTCGTTGTAGGCGACAAGGTGCCGCGACCACGTGATGGATCCCTCGGCGTCGTGGAGCTCCATGGCGGCGTGCACCTCCCTGCCCGGCCCGCGAAAAACAAGCGCCTTGGCCTGCAAAGCCGCCTCGGGCTCCACCGGGTCGTAGCCGAGCTGCCTGGCCATCTCCTCGCGCAAGAGCCCCTCGTCCGGACAGCGCTCGGTCCCCGGCGCGCGCCGGTACTCGAGCTGCACCGCGGCGCGGGGCGGCGCGGCGCCGGCGCGCCAGGGCGCGAGCAGGGCCGCGGCCACCGCGACGAGCCACGCGGGCCCCCGGCCCCTCGGTCGCCCCGACATCGCCGCACCGGCCCCGGTGTTTCTTGATGAAGCTGCTGACATGGTGCTCATCGCGGGTGGTGACCGCTCGTTCAGTCCAGTGCCGACGACGAATCAGCCGCGCCCCATCGAGGAGCGACCAGGGTGTCTCCGCTAGAAGGCGTCCACGGGGAGCACGAGCCCCAACCCGATCACCCCGGAGAGCGGCGGGACCCGCCATACCTCTCTGCCGTTCACCCAGAGCGACGGGCGGCTGTGGTTCGTGTGCAGCTCGGCGAACCCGCGCAACGACAGCTGCTCGGAGAAGCGCCAGTCCCCGGCGGCCCGCAGCCCGATCGAGCTGACCCAGGGCTTTTGTGCCTGAATGCCGACGCCGGGGTCGCTCGTGATCTGCAGCTCGCCGGCACCGAAGACGGCGCACACCGACAGGACCCCGCGATGGCCGCAGATGTCGAGCGTCGGCATCGCCAGGCTCGCGTGGACCAGGACGCCGTCCGCAAAGGTATCCGTCAGGGCGGTGAGCATGCGCGCCTCGACGGCGATCGACAGGCTGGGCCAGCGGAACGTCGTGGCGAATGAGGCCCCTCCGGCGAGCGCGGGCAGGAGGCCCACCGCGAGCAGCGGCGACGCGGAGATCTCGCCTCGCAACATGTCGTCTCCCTCCTGCGTCTCCCGTCGCGATTCAGACCGAGGCGTATCCGCATGCACCGGGGTCGTTGCCATGAAGACAGCGACCATGGCGGCGCAACCGGCGCGTAGCATCGGCGTCCCGGCTAGGGCGGGATCTGTGCCGCATCGCGCGGAGGGAACACCTCGACCCGAAGCACCCCGCTGCCTCCCATCTGGCCGCACCACCCCGACATGTGCCCCCCCTCCTCAACGTCTCCGACGCCCGTGGGACAGTGCACCTCTGCCGCGTGGCGGAGGCGGGCTCGACGTCGCCGCTCCCACGTCGTGATCCTGTAGATACTGACTTTGGAGCGCACGTAAAGGCTTTTGTGCGCGTGTCCGATCGCCCGGTGATGCATTGCGTTCTGGTTTGTTTATTTCTCTCGATCGAGAGAAATTTTGTCAGATCGGTCGAACCCCGCACTCAGGATCTTCTCGCCGTGCCATCGGGTCTGGTTGTGCCCGACCCTGATTCAGGGGGAGCCTGGGCGGGCCCGGGGCAGCGCCGACGTCGCGTCCTCGACGATGACGTGCACCCGTCACTCGTTCTCGCCCGGACGTGTCTGGCAGCAAAACGTGCTCGGACCGGTGAGGGTGATCTGACCGTACGCCTCCCCGCCTCGCGGCTCGCAGCGGCCGGGGTTGTTGACGTGCCAGACCGCCTTCATGCTCTTGGGCTGGACCCCGGGGACCGGCGTGAGGCAGCCCGGGTCCTTGCTCGACGCCACACCGGCGGTGAGCATCTCGCTGCACGCCTCGTCCCGGAAGGAAAGGAGCATCAGAGAGCACGCGCCGCCCTCGGGGGGGCCGCATGCGCACGGCGTGCAGCGGCGCTCGTCTCTCAGGCCGTCGTAGAGGACGACATTCACCGGATAGTCCGGCGGGCAGGTCACCTCGCCCTCGCCGAGGTGCATGATGCACTGCGAGAAGCCCCGCTGCTCCTCGGTCGGAACGCACGTCTTCGGAGAGATGCAGGTATCTTCCAGGAGGGTGCCCGAGCAGGCTTTTCCGGAGCGATACCACCACGAGACGAGGCGCGGCACCGGAGGGGGCTCGATGCTGGGCTCGCATGGCCTCACCTGGGGCGAGCCCAGCAGGAGCGACTTGCGATCGCTCGCCAGCGCCTCGCTGGGCACCACGCAGGTGCCGCTCAGGATGTCCCGGGCGTCGTGCAACCCCAGCTCCGCTCCATCGCACCTCAGCGAGGCGGCCGTCCTGAGGCCGTCGGGCAGGGCACACGCTGGCTCGCTGCACCGACATGGGTCGCACGCGAAGGGGATATCAGGGCTCTTGTATCCCACGTACACCGTGCTCGGGGCGCTGGCAGGGCACTGTGGCTCATCCACCGTCCTGCCCACCCAGAGCAACGCAGGGCCGTCGAAGCCCTCTGGAGCCGGGTTGACACACACGCCGGCGCACGTGCCGCATTTCACTATGCACGCGTCGGGGTCGAGCGCCGTTCTGCATTGTTCTGCGCACGTCAGGTGAGTCATGCCGCCGAGCATCTCGCAGCCTACGAGGCACGCGGTGAACAGCAGCGCAAGCGCGAGATCGGTCCTCTTCATGAGACCTCCTTTGGGGCAGAGCTCGCAGCCCTCGGCTTACTACAGATCCGGAGGTTCCAGGCGAAATCGGTCCGGGTAACGCGAGGAAGGACGCTGCGGGACCCATTACGGAGCCGGCTGGTGAATTCTACGTGTCCGTGAAGATGGGCAGTTTTTGTCAGCTGCGCGGGGTGGCTGGGTGCAGCGACGCATTTTGTGAAATGAAGGTTCATCGCATCACGTAATTTCTCGGCGGCCGCGCGCGACCTCGCACAACCACGCGCAACGACGTCGTTGGTGGCCGGCACGCGGTGCGCCGCGCCTTCCGGTGCCCGGGCGGAGCGCCGCGCACCCCCTCGTTGCCTTGCGTCCGAGCGCTGCCGGGCGGCCGCTGAAAGCGCTCGCGGAGCGCGCGCTTTCAGCGTTAGGCTCTGCATCCTGATGAGTGGGGATCCACCGGATACCGAGCCCGCGCTGCATCAGGCGGCGCCCCGTCCTCAGGAAGAAATCGGCTCGCGGGGGGCGGCGTGCGGCGCGCCGGTCCCGTCCGCGACCGTCCTGCTCTCGTCCGGTCGGCGCTACGAGATGGAGGCGGCCGTGGCGGGCGATCGGCTGATCGTCCGCGGAAGGGACGGCGAGATCGTCCTGCAGATGGAGATCACCGACGCCGGCCCGGTGCTGTCGTTCGCGGCGCCCGACGGCGAGCGCCCCGGCTCGCGGCGGGGCGCCCGGGCGGGCGAGTCGTCCGTGCCCCCGAGGCGCGCGGCCTCGCCGCCGCTGTCCGCGATCGTCCCCCTGTCGAACGGGAAGGGCTACCCCTCGGAGGGCGAGGCCGCCGAGCCCGTCGCGGTGCCGCGGGCCATGCCGCTGCCCTCGATCAAGCCCCCGAACGAGACCGAGCTGATGGAGCTCGACGGCGGCAACGCGCGGTCGGGGGTCACCCTCCGGCGGTCGCCCGGCGAGCCCGGCGCGGCGAGCACGGCGCCGGCCGCGCCCGCGCCGTCGGGCCTCGCGGCCCGCGAGCCGGCCTCGGAGCAGGACGTGCCCGGCAAGCCGAGCGCGCTGCCCTCGCTCAGCCTGCAGCAGTACGCGGCCCTCTGCGCCGAGTCGTCGGTCGGGCTGGCGTCGTCGTTCGATCGGGCGCTGCTGCGCCACGGCATCGCGGACCGGGACCTGTGGAAGGCCGTCGATCGCAGCTGGCAGGACCGGCTCGAGCGCGAGCCGATCCTCACCCTGCGCTGGATGGAGCTCACGACGCGCTACCGCGAGCACCTGACGCGCCGGTAGAGCCCGTCGCGTCAAGCCACGCGCCGTGCGAATTCCTGCTACAGCAGCGCCCCGCCCTCGCAGGGCAAGCTCCTGGAATCTGGAAGACGAGGCGGCGGAAAAAGACGCCCGAGCCTCTTCCCGTCCTCTCCGTCTTCCTGTGTACATTCTCAAGAAGTGGCGCCGGTCCCTGGCGAGCGCGCGAGCGCGCGTTCCGCCAGGGCAGGTCGTCGGCGTCTGGAGTCGCTGTGCAGGGTCTTCTCGAAGCCATCAGAAAAGCCTGTCTTCCGGGCCTCTGGTCCCAGGGCGTGAAGCTCGCCCGCGAGGGCGCTGCCTTCGGCCGGGAGGACCGCGGCGATTCCGTCGTGGTCCGCGTCAAGGCCGCCGGCCAGCCCGTCGCGCCCACCGTCACCCTCTACCCCGCGGACGCCGAGTGGACGTGCGACTGCGGCGGGAAGGTCGACCCCTGCGCCCACGCCGCCGCGGCGGTCATCGCGCTCTCGCAACCGGCGGCGCAGGGCCAGCCGGCGGCGCAAGGCCAGCCAGCCGCGCCCGGCCAGCCGGCCGCGCCCGGCCCGCCGGCCGCGCAGGGCGGCGCCGCGGCCGTGCCCTCTCCGGCGGCGCGGCTGCGGTACCGGCTCCGGCGCAAGGGCCTCGTGCTCGCCCTCGAGCGGATGATCGTCCACGCGAACGGCGCCGAGGAGCCGCTCCGGATTTCGCTCGCCAGCCTCGCCGGGCGCGCCGTCAGGGCGCCGGCGGGGGCCGAGCGGCCGGGGCCGAGGCTGCCCGAGCTCTATCCGACGCACGAGGACCTCGCGGTCGATCGGCTCGTGGGCACCAAGCAGCACGGCTACTTCCCCTCGGATCGCCAGCCCGAGCTCTTTGCCGCGCTGGCCGGCGTCGCCGACGTGGAGCTCGACGGCGCGCCCGTCCGCATCTCCAGCGAGGCGATCGGCCCCCGCGCGACGGTGCGCGATCACGACGACGGCGTGGCGCTCGTCGTGGAGCGGGACCCGCGCATCGACGAGGTGATCGCGTCGGGCGTCGTCCGGTGCGGAGGCACGCTGCACCTGCTCCGGGAGATGGACCTCACCGGCCCGAAGCTCGATCGGCTGCCGCTCCGGCGCGTCTTCTCGCGGGGCGACCTCGGCAAGCTCGTGACCGAGGTCCTGCCGGAGCTGACCAAGCGCGTCCCGATCACGGTCCGGAGCCAGCGCCTGCCCCGCGCGGGCGGCGCCTCCCGCCCGCGGATCCTCCTCGAGCTCAGCCAGAAGGATCACACGCTGTCGGTCGTGCCCAGCCTCGTCTACGGCGACCCGCCCGAGGCGCGTATCGAGCACGGCCGGCTCGTGCACCTGTCCGGCCCCGTGCCCGTCCGCGACGAGGCCGCGGAGCGCGTGCTGCTCATCCGGCTGCGCGATGAGCTGCACCTCATCCCCGGCCGCCGGGTCGACTTCGACGGCGCCGAGGCGATCCGCTTCGCCTCGCGCCTCGAGGCGTGGGACGCCCGCGCCTTCGCCGAGGCGCGCGGCGAGCTCTTCGGCAAGGCCGAGCTCGTGCCGCGCTTCGTCGTCGACGACCGCGCCTTCGACGTCGAGTTCGAGCTCTCGACGGGGCGCGAGGACGGCGCGGGCGAGGGGGGCGATGCCGCCGGCGCGCCGCCGAAGCGCGCGGACGCCGCGGCCGTGATCCGGGCGTGGCAGGACGGCCTGCCGCTCGTGCCGCTCCTCGGCGGCGGGTGGGCGCCGCTGCCCGCGGCGTGGCTCGAGAAGTACGGCGCGCGCGTCGCCGACCTGCTCGCGGCGCGGCGCGACGACAAGGAGGTGCCGCCGGCGGCGCTCCCGGCGCTGGCCGCCCTGTGCGACGAGATCGAGTTCCCGCGCCCGTCCGGCTTCGACAAGCTGATGCCGCTGCTCGACGGCTTCGCGTCGCTCCCGGAGGCGCCGCTGCCGGCCGACCTGACCGCGACGCTGCGCCCGTACCAGCGCCGCGGCGTCGACTGGCTGTCGTTCCTGCGCGACGCTGGCCTCGGGGCGGTGCTCGCCGACGACATGGGGCTCGGCAAGACGCTGCAGACGCTCTGCGCGGTGCGCGGTCGGACGCTCGTCGTGTGCCCGCGCAGCGTCGTGCACAACTGGGCCGACGAGATCCGGCGGTTCCGCCCCGGCCTCCGGTTCGCGATCTACCACGGCGCGCGGCGCGCGCTCGATCCCGCGGCCGACGTCACGCTGACGACGTACGCCGTGCTCCGCAACGACGTCGAGCTGCTCGCGGCGCAGGCGTGGGACATCGTCGTGCTGGACGAGGCGCAGGCGATCAAGAACCCCGACAGCCAGGCGGCGCGGGCGGCGTTCGCGCTCCGCGCCGAGCTGCGCGTGGCGCTGAGCGGCACGCCGGTCGAGAACCGGCTCGAGGAGCTCTGGAGCCTGCTCCACTTCACGAACCGCGGCCTGCTCGGCGGGCGCGGCGCCTTCCAGGAGCGCTACGGCCGGCCGATCGCCGAGGGCGCGGCCGGCGCGGCGGCAGAGCTGCGGCAGAAGATCCGCCCCTTCGTGCTGCGGCGGATGAAGCGCGAGGTGGCGCCCGAGCTGCCGCCGCGCTCGGAGATGGTGCTCTACTGCGAGCTCGAGGAGCCCGAGCGCGAGCTCTACGAGGCGGTGCGCGCGGCGACGCGCAAGGACGTGGTGGAGCGGCTCGCGCAGGGGGCGAGCGTCATGGCGGCGCTGGAGGCGCTGCTCCGCCTGCGCCAGGCGGCCTGCCACCCGGCGCTGATCCCGGGGTCGAGCGCCGGCCCCGCCGACGCGGCCGCGGCGTCGGCGTTGCGGAGCGCGCCTTCCTCCAAGGTGATGCGGCTGCTCGCGGCGCTGGAGGAGTGCGTGGCGGGCGGCCACAAGGCGCTCGTCTTCTCGCAGTGGACGTCGCTGCTCGACCTCGTCGAGCCGCACCTCACCGAGGCGGGGATCCCGTGGAACCGCCTGGACGGCTCGACGCGCGACCGCGCCGGGGTGGTCAACGCGTTCCAGTCGCCGGGCGGCCCGCCGGTGATGCTCATCTCGCTCAAGGCGGGCGGCACCGGCCTGAACCTGACCGCGGCGGATCACGTCTTCCTGCTCGATCCCTGGTGGAACCCGGCGGTCGAGGATCAGGCGGCCGATCGGGCCCACCGCATCGGGCAGCACCGCCCTGTGCTGGTCCACCGGCTCGTCGCGAAGGACACGGTGGAGGAGGGGATCCTCGCGCTGCAGGAGCGGAAGCGCGCGATCGCGGGCGCCGCGCTGGGCGAGGCGGACAGGGCGGTCTCGCTGACGCGGGACGACCTGCTCGCGCTGCTGGGGTAGCGCGAGCGAGGGGGGGGAGCGCGCGCCTCGACGGGGCTCGTCACGCGCCCGGCGTCACTTGCAGGTCACGTCGCCGGCTTGCGAGGGTTGAGCCTCCATGGGATGAGCGGCCATGATGCGAACGGTCGTCTTTCCCCTCGCGGCGCTGCTCACGTCGCTCGCTGCGTGCACCGTCAACAGCCCGCGAGAGCCGGCGCCCGAGCCGCATCCACCGGCCTCGCCCGCGGAGCCCTCCGAACCGCCGACGACGCAGGCGCCGACCGCGCAAGAGCCGACGACGCAGGCGCCGACCACGACGGCGCCGACCGCGGCCCCGGGGCCCGGCGGCGACGACCCGCTGCTCGGCACGTGGAGGTCCGCGGCGTGCGGCCCCCGCAAATACGAGCGCGTGCTCGCCTTCGCGAAGGGCGGCAGCTTCACCGCAGAGGATCGCGTCTCGCCCTGTCCACCGAAGGTGGCGTGCGTCTGGTCGGGCATCGTCCAGCGCAAGGGAGCGTTCAAGCGCTCCGGCAACGCCCTCTCCCTCTCGGTCGCCGAGGCGTCGCGGGGGCCGGGCGGCCAGGAGTTCCCGACCACGCTCACCGTCGACGCCGCGACGGGCGCTCCCGTCGAGGCCGGCGAGGGCGGCAAGCCCTGCCCCTACCAGCGCTGACCCTCCGCGCGCCCGGGCTCTCGCCGGTGCGGTCCCCCGTGGCCGCTCGGCCGCCGGTTCGCGCCTGCGCGCCCGCATGCTATGCACCGCCGCTTCGATGAGCTCCGAGAGCGAAGCCGCCGGCGCTGGCGGGCCGTTCACCGCTGCCGATCTCGACGCCTGCCTGCGGGTGCTCGAGTCCCTTGTCGACGACCGCGCGCAGCTCGCCTCGATCAGCGAGGAGGACCGCCGCCGGCTCCTCCTCGCCGCCGGCCGCGTCTCGCGCCCCGAGCGCGCCGAGCAGCGCGAGCTCGCCAGGGCGTTCCGCAAGAGCGATCGGCGCGCTCAGAGGTCGGCGGACACCGCGCTCCTCGACGCGGTCGGCATCCGCGCCGCCCGCCGTGAGCCCGTGTTCCGCACGCCGGACGCCCCGTCGCTGGCCATGCCCCCCGCGCCCGCCGCCCCCGCGCTGTCGCCGCCCCTCGCGCAGGAGCCGCCCCCCGCGGAGGAGCCCGCGCGGCCGGGCGAGCGCGGCGCGCCGGAGCTCGCGAAGCCGCGCAAGTGCTATGTCTGCAAGGTCGAGTTCCGCAAGCTGCACTTCTTCTACGATGCGATGTGCGGCCCCTGCGGCGACTTCAACTACCGCAAGCGCAGCCAGACGGCCCCGCTCGACGGCCGCGTCGCGCTGGTCACCGGCGCCCGTGTCAAGATCGGCTATCAGGCGGCGATCCTGCTGCTCCGCGCCGGCGCGCGGGTGATCGTCACGACCCGCTTCCCGCACGACGCCGCCCGCCGCTTCGCGTCCGAGCGCGACTTCGACGGCTGGGCCTCGCGGCTCTCGATCTACGGCCTCGATCTCCGCCACACGCCGAGCGTCGAGCGCTTCACGCGGCACCTCCTCCACACGCTCGACCGGCTCGATTTCATCATCAACAACGCCTGCCAGACCGTCCGGCGCCCGCCGGGCTTCTACGGTCACCTCATCGAGGGCGAGACCGCGCCCGTCCACGCCCTCCCGGAGGTCGCGCAGCCGTCGCTCCGGGCTTACGACGCGCTCCGCGAGCGCGGCGAGCTCCCCCTGGTCGCCGGCGGCGACCCCGCCGCCGGCCTCCGCGAGCCGGCGCTGCTCTCCCAGATCCCCGGCCCCGGCGACGAGCCCCTCGACGGCGTGCTCTTCCCCAGAGGCCGCTACGACGCGGACCTCCAGCAGGTCGATCTCCGCACGATGAACAGCTGGCGGCTGACCCTCGCCGAGGTCCCGACCGTCGAGCTGCTCGAGGTCCAGCTCGTCAACGCGGTCGCCCCCTTCGTGCTGAATTCGCGGCTGAAGCCGCTCATGCTGCGACACCCGACGTTCGACAGGCACATCGTCAACGTCTCCGCGATGGAGGGGCAGTTCTACCGTCGTTACAAGACGGACAGGCACCCTCACACCAACATGGCGAAAGCCGCGCTCAACATGATGACGCGCACCTCCGCGCCCGACTACGCGAAGGACGGCATCTTCATGAACAGCGTCGATACCGGGTGGGTCACCGACGAGGACCCCGCGGCGCTCGCCGCCCGCAAGCTGGAGGAGCACGGCTTCCACCCGCCGCTCGACATCGTCGACGGCGCCGCCCGCATCTGCGACCCCATCTTCTCCGGGCTCCTGAGCGGCCAGCACCTCTCCGGCCAGTTCCTCAAAGACTACATGCCGACCGATTGGTAAGCGCGGCCGCCGCCCACGCCAGGGCGCTGCTCCACCCCGCCCGGCCGCCGGCGAGAGGCGCCCGGCGCCGAACAGATCGAGAGAGGCTCGACCGGCCGTCCGCGCGGCACGCTTGATGCGCCGGGCGGCGCGTCTTCGCCGGCGCGCCCCGGCGGTTTGACGCCGCGCGTCTCAGTTCTTGACAGCCGAGATGGGCCGCTGATAAGCGATAACTTAACACTTACCAGGAGGGAGCGCTCCCATGGAGAGCCTGATTCACACCCCGCTGACCCGCTTCCTCATCCAGGCCTTCCTGATCATCGCCTGCGCGCGCCTCGTGGGCATGGTGGCCCGCCGGCTGGAGCAGCCGATGGTCGTCGCCGAGGTCACGGCGGGCATCCTGCTCGGCCCCTCGCTGTTCGGCTGGGTGTTTCCCGATACATCGGCGGCCCTGTTCGCCTCCGAGTCGCTGCCGCTCCTGAAGCTGGTGAGCGAGGTCGGGCTCATCGTTTTCATGTTCCTCATCGGGCTGGAGCTCGACCCCAAGCTCTTGCGCGGGCGAGGCCACGCCTCGGTCATCATCAGCCACACGAGCATCATCGTGCCGTTCGCGCTCGGCGGGCTGCTCGCGCTCTACCTGTACCCCCGGCTCTCCGACACCTCCGTCCCGTTCATGTCGTTCACGCTGTTCATGGGCGTGGCCATGAGCATCACGGCCTTCCCGGTGCTCGCGCGCATCCTCACCGAGCGGCGCCTCCTGCGCTCGAAGGTCGGCGCCCTCACGATCACGTGCGCCGCCGTCGATGACGTGACCGCCTGGTGCATCCTCGCGTTCGTCGTCTCGATCGCGCGTGCCACCGGGCTCGTGGGCGCCGTCTGGACCACCGTCTTCGCCATCGTCTACATCGGCGGCATGATGTTCGTGGTCCGGCCCTTCCTGGCCCGGCTCGGCGAGCGCGGCGCGAACAAGGAAGGGCTCTCGCAGGACCTCGTCGCCATCACGCTCCTCCTGCTCATCGTGTCGAGCTGGATGACCGAGATGATCGGCATCCACCCGCTGTTCGGGGCCTTCATGCTCGGCGCGATCATGCCGAAGGGCACCGGCTTCGCGCAGAGCCTGGCCGAGAAGCTCGAGGACTTCGCGGTGGTCTTCCTGCTCCCGCTGTTCTTCGCCTACAGCGGCCTGCGCACTCACATCGGGCTGCTCAACTCGGCCGACGGCTGGCTGATGTGCGGCTTCATCATCGTGGTCGCCTGCGTCGGCAAGTTCGGCGGCAGCGCCGTGGCCGCCCGCCTCACGGGCCTGCGCTGGCGCGAGGCCAGCGCGCTCGGCATCCTCATGAACACGCGCGGCCTGATGGAGCTCATCGTCCTGAACCTCGGGCTCGATCTGGGCATCATCTCGCCCACGCTGTTCACGATGATGGTGCTCATGGCGCTGGTCACCACCTTCATGACCACGCCGCTCCTGCGCTGGGTCTACCCGCCGGAGGAGCTCTCCAAGGAGCTCGCCGACGTGCCGGACCGGACGCCTCTGCCCACGGCGGCAGAGGTGTTCACCGTGCTCATGTGCGTCTCCTACGAGCGCTCCGGCCCCGGCATGGTGACGCTCGCGAGCGCGCTCGCCGGCCACGGCCCCGAGGCGCGGCGCCTCTACGCCCTGCGCCTCATCCGGCCGACCGACCGCGGCTCGTTCTACCTCGACCAGGGGCCCGAGCGGCACGGGGCGGCCGCGCTCGCGCCGCTCCTCTCGCGGGCCAAGGAGCTCAGCGCTGACGTCCGGCCGCTCTCCTTCGTCTCGCCCAAGCCGAGCCACGACATCTGCAACGTCGCCGACGTGAAGCAGGCCGATCTCGTGCTGGTCGGGTGGCACAAGCCGCTGCTCAGCCAGACCGTGCTCGGCGGCACCGTCTACGAGGTCATGCGCGGCGCCCGCACCGACGTCGGCGTGCTCATCGATCGCGGGCTCACCGCGGTCCGCAAGCTGCTCGTCCCGTTCCACGGCACGTTGCACGACAAGGCGGCGCTCGCGCTGGCCCGCCGGCTGGCGCAGCAGGTCGGCGCCGACGTCACCATCCTCCACGTGGTCAAGCCGAAGCGCAGGTCCGACGACGCGCTCGGCGCGCAGGAGGCGGTCGACGAGGTGTTCGAGGGCGAGGAGGGCGGCGCGCTGCGGAAGTCCAAGGTGGTGCTCAAGGTGGTCGAGCACGACTCGCCCGCGGACGCCGCCCTCGAGGAGGCGGGTCGCGGCTACGATCTCGTCCTCGTCGGCGTCGGGACCGAGTGGGGCCTCGCGCAGCGCCGGTTCGGCATCCGCGCCGAGCACGTCATCCAGGGGTGCCCGACCTCGCTGCTCGTCGTGCGGTGCTACGAGCCCGCCGCCGTGCCGGCCCCGGCCCCGGCGCCCGCCCCGCAGCTCCTCTCGACTTCGCTCGCGGCCGAGACCGATCGCTCCTGAGCCCCATGCCAGCGATCTCCGACGCTGACAGCGCCGCGCGGGCGCGCGTGCTCGCCGAGTTCGGGGCCGCGCTGCGGCTCCTCCGCGTCGAGGCGGGCCTCAGCCTGCGCGCGCTCGCGCACCGCATCGGCGTCTCCAGCGCGTACCTGAGCCGCGTCGAGCACGGGCACGACGCCATCCCCACGCCCGACCGGCTCACGGCGATCGCGGGCGCGCTGGAGCTGCCCCCGGCGGTGCTCCTCGAGCTCGGCCACCAGGTCGAGCCGCTCGTCTCGCGCTACCTCGAGCGCGTCCCGGCGGCGAACGCGCTCTTCGTCGAGCTCGCGCGCCGCAACGTCAGCGGCCCGCAGCTCGCGCGGGTCAAGGCGTTCATCGACGCCGAGTTCGCGGTGAGCGCGCCGTTCGGCGTGGCGCCCGCGCGGCGCCTCAGCGGGCTGCTCACGCCCGAGCGCATCGTGCTGCACCTCTCGTGCGTGCACATCGAGGACGTCATCGACGTCGCGGCGTCCCGGCTCGCGCCCCCCGGCGGCGCGCTGGCCGCGAGCGCGCTCGCCCAGGAGATCCTGCGGCGCGAGCGCGAGTCGCCCACCGCGCTCGGCAACGGGGTCGCGGTGCCGCACGCGATTATCCCCGGCGTGCGCACCGCGGCCGTGCTCGCCACGCTGGCCGAGCCGCTCGCGGTGCCCACGCCGGGCGGCGCCCCGCTCCGGCTGCTCGTCGTCCTCCTCTGCGGCGAGGGCGGCCGCGCGCACCTGGAGCTGCTCGCTCAGGTCGCCAGGCTCGCCGGCCACAACGCCGCCGAAGTGCTGTGCGCCGCGCGCGACGCCGAGCAGCTCATCGATCAGCTCGCGCAGCTCGAGGCCGGCTGCGGATGACGGAGGCGGTCCCCTCGGCGGCGCGCCCGCCGGCCGCCGTCACTTCACGCGGACGAGGCGCTGCACGACCGACGAGCCGCCGCGCGCGTCGCGCAGGACCGCGGTGAGCGTGGCGATGCCCGGCTCCGCCGGCGGGATCCACTTCACGGCGTGGTCGCCGAGGTCCCCCTTGGCCGCGTCGCTCACGAGCTTGATGCCCCGGTCGAGGTCGCCCAGATCGGTGAAGTAGTCGACCCAGACGATCTCCTTCAGGTCCTGCTGCTTCGCGTCGGGATCGTCCTCCGCCACGTTGGGGGGGATGATCGCGTCGAGCTCGTAGGCGTGGCACGCGGTGAACGGATCCTCCGCGCTGCACCCCGCCTCGCGCCGCTCCTCTCGGCCGATGGGGCAGCGATCGACGTTGGGGATCTCGGCGAAGTCCTCCGGCATGGGCTCGCCATCGAGGGTGAGCCCCAGCATCTTCGGGTTCGCGTTCGCGCGGTTGTCCTCGAAGCTGTAGATCTGCGTGTAGCCGGCCACGAAGCTGTCCGGGCCGAGGCGGCGCCCGCGGTCGAAGCAGGCGACGGGGAAGGTCCCGGCGCGCCCGGTGCCCTGGTCTTCCACGACCTTGAGCTCCCCGGTGCAGGCGACGAAGAAGACGTAGGCGCTCCCGGACCGCGGGCCCCCCGTGGCGGGCGCCTCGCGGCCTTCGAGGATGTCGTCCGAGATCGTGATCGTGTACGTGTCGCCGAAGCCGGGACGCACGCCGTTGAGATCGGGCATCGGGATCGTCGGGTCGTCCTTCCGCGCCTCCTCCCACTCCTCGAGCTTCGCGGCGAGCTCGGCGAACTCCGGATAGCAGCCGTAGTAGTCGTCCCCGTTCGGGTTCTTGCACCCGCCGAACCAGTACACCGAGACCGGCCGCGACCCTTCCTCGGGGCCGCCGAGCCCATCCTGGTAATGGATCCTGAAGGTGACCTGAGCTCCGGGGGAGGCGTACGAAGAGCTCTCCGGCTCTCCTTCTTGGGTCTCGACGTCGGCGACCACGGCGAACACGCGGAGCCCGTTCACGAGGCTCGGCGGGTCGAAGCCCGCGACGCACCCGGAGGCGATCGCCGGCGCGGTGAGCGCGCCCAGCGCGAGCGTCCCGAGCACCGCGCGCCGCCACCCGCGACCCGCGCCGGCGCGCCTCACCGCGCCGCCCATCGCTCGCGTCGATCGCATCTCAGAACTCTCCTCGCAGCCCGAAGCTCGGCAAGACGGGCAGCCCTGTGACGTACTGGCGGGCGGTATAATTATAGTTGTACTGAATCGCCTCGCTGTTCGCGTTGTTGTAGACGTTCTGCACGTCGAGGTAGGCCGAGAGCTGCCAGCTCTTGAACTTCCACGACTTGTCGAGGCGCAGATCCAGCTGGTGGAACGGCGGGAGCCGCTCGCTGCTCGGGCCGGAGAACGGGATCGGCGTATAGGTCCCGGTGGGCGCGTAGAAGAGCGCGTTCGTGCGGTACGGGTCGCAGCTCTGCTCGTTGACGTTGCACACGTTGGGGGTGGCCAGGTTGCCGGAGACCAGGCGGAACCGCGCGCCGAACTCCCAGCCGTCGCCCAGGCGGTAGCTGCCGAGCACCGTCAGGATGTGGGTCTGATCGAACGGGACGGGCCGCTCCGCCTCGCCGATCCCGGGCACCCGCGTGCTGCGCGACAGCGTGTAGGCGGCCCAGCCGAAGAAGCGATTGTCGGGCTTGTACTTGAGCAGGAATTCGCCCCCGATGACCCTGCCGGACCCGACGTTCTGGTAGTCGAGCTGGATCGACCCGGGTCGATTCACGCCGACGATGAGCTCGTCGAGCTGCTTGTAGAACCCCTCGGCCGACGCCTCGATGTTCCGGGTGATGTCCTGCTCGACGCCGGCCGCGTAGTGCAGCGCCCGGGTCGACTTCAGGCCAGGGTTGCCGAGCGGCGGGATCACCTCCTGGAACTGCGGCGGCTGGTGGAACACCCCGACGCCGCCCTTCACCGTCGTCCGCGGGAACCCCTGGACCACGTCGAAGCGCCCGTTCACGCGCGGGCTCACGGTGGCCCGCTCGTTCAGGTCCTGGTAGTCGAGGCGCAGCCCCGGGACGATCTTCGCCCGGGGGCTCGGGGCGAGCTCGAGCTCGGCGTAGGCCGCGGGGTAGAAGAAGCCGCCGTCGCGCGAGACCTCCTGGAGGGGGCGCGTCGAGAACGGCTGATTCGGCGGCTCGCCGGGGCGGCTCGGCGCGGGGGCGCGGAAGTTCACCGCGTAGAGGCCGGCGTAGACGTCGAGCCCCGCGTTGAAGACCGCGCCCTTGGACAGCCGCCGCACGTACTCGAGGCGGCCGGAGAGCGTCTTGAGATCGAGCTGGAAGTAGATCGGCCCGATCCCGAAATCGGCGTCGTCGCGCGCGACCGCGAGCACGGCGTCGAGCCGGTCCCGGTCGGTGAGCTCGTGATCGTAGCGGAGCTGCAGGCGCTGAAACGCGGTGTGCAGCCCGACGTTGCCCGAGAGGGCCGGCTCGTTGGGCGCCGGGTCGCTGAGGAGCACCTCGAGGGCGTCGTCCGAGCCGAAGAACGTGAGGCGGAGGCGCGACGAGGGCGTCGGCTCGGTCTCGAGGAGGACCTGGTAGTCGTAGTAGACGGGCGCCTGCGTCACCCCCGCGCCCGCGGCCTCGAGCACCGGGCCGAACGACTCGCCGATGTAGCTCCGCCGGCCCGCCACCATGAAGCGCGTGTTCTCGAGGAAGGGCACGGGCCCCTCGAGCAGGACGCGCGCGTCGATGAGGTCCATCTGCGCGAGGCCGTGGAGCTTGCCGTCCTCGTTGGGCGAGCGCAGGGCGACGTCGACGATGCCGCCCTGCACGCGGCCGTACTTGGCGCTGAAGTTGCCGGGGTAGAAGTCGATCTTCTCCAGCATCTCGGTCGGCACGACCGAGGAGAGGCCGCCGAAGTGGTAGATGAGCGGCACCTGCGTGCCGTCGACGAAGGTCTGCGTGTCCTGCGGGCCGGAGCCGCGCACGATCAGCAGGCCGGCGAGGGTGGGCGGGCGCGCCACGCCGGGCAGGTTCTGGAGCGAGCGCAGCGCGTCGCCGTTCGTGCCGGGGATGCGGTTGATCTCGCGCTGCTCGAGCGTGCGCTTCGTGACCTCGCGCGGCGGCCTGTCGCCGCGGACCGTGACCTCGAGGCCCTCGCCGCGGGGCAGGAGCCGGTACTTCACCTCGATCTGCTCGCCCGCGGCGATCTCCTCCTCGACGGAGAGCGGCTCGAAGCCGGGCGCGGCGACGGTGACCTGGTAGCGCCCCGGCGGCAGATCGGCGAAGACGAAGGCGCCGCCCTCGTCGGTCGTGAGCTCCGGCGCCGCGGCGTCGCCGGCGGCGCGCGCGCCGGCGACGCGCGCGACCGAGACGGTGGCGCCGGCGAGCGGGACATCGCCGCCGCTGGCGAGCACGGTGCCGCGGAGGTTCTCGGCGGGCCTCGCCGGCTCGCCGGCGGCGGGCGGCGGCGCGGCCGTCTTCAGGGTGAACGAGTAGCGGTACAGGATGCGCGCCGCGGCGGGGGTGCCGTCGGCGCGGCGGGCCGGCTCGAACTCGAGCTTCTGGGCCGCGGCCACCGCCGACTCGTCGAACCCGTGCCCCGCGCTCTCGACGACGACCGCCTGCTTCACGCGCCCGTTGCGATCGATGTCGAGCTGCAGGGTCACCGACCCTTCGAGCCCCTGCTTCTCGGCCTCCGGCGGGTACGCCGGGGGCGTGTAGTTGAGCGCCCGCGGCGGCGTCGCTCGGCCCGCCGGCGCGGCCGTGGGGGCAGGGGGCGTGACGATCGCGCCGCCTTGGCCCCGGGGCACGCTCGTCGGGCCCGCGGGCGCCTGCGGCTCCCCCTGACGCTGCTGGCCTTGCTCCTGCTGCTGCGCGCGCGCCGCGGAGGGCGAGAGCGCGGCGAGCACGAGCGAGAGGAGCGCCGCGGCGCCCGGCCCGCGGTGGCCTCGCGGGTGCGGGAGGGGGACGACATCGGTGAGGGCGGAGGCGGGCTCCTGCGTCATCACGAGGTCACACCGGGTCGCGCCGCTTGAGCACCACGCAGAGCGTGACGAGGAGGACGAGGGTCATCCCGGAGAGCACCGCATAGGGCATCCAGGTCTGATCGTACGTGGTGAAGCCCCACGCGCCCGCGTAGTTGTCGGCGGCCATCTGCGCGATGGCGCACTTGAACTTGCCGCCCTCGATGAAGTCCGCGGCGCTCGAGTCGGTGCGGTGCAGATCGATGACCCAGGCCGGGGACTCCGCGGTCGCGAGGCGCTCGGGCGCGATCGCGCCCTCGAAGCCCCAGCGCGCCGGGATGATGTACATGAGCGGCCGGAGGTGCGGCACGGTCGTCATCGGCACCATGAGCCCGCCGAGGACGACCTGGGGGATGAGCGCGATCGGCGTGAGCGCCATGGCCGCCTCGGACGAGGCGACCACCGTGGAGAGGAGGAGCCCCATCGCGACGGCGCTGAGCGAGGTGGCGGTCAGCGCGGCGAGCTGCATGGCGAACGCCTGCATTCCGCCGTGGAAGCCGAGGGTGAAGAACACGATCGCGAGCAGGACGGTGCACTGGACGAGGCAGAACCCGGCGAGCAGCAGGTACTTGGAGAGCACGTAGTTGACGAGCCCCAGGTTGACCATGCGCTCGCGGAGGTAGATGGCCCGCTCGCTGACGATCTCGCGCGCCGCGTTCGAGGTCCCGAACCAGACCGCGGCGACGACGAGGAAGAAGATCGCCGCGGTGTGGTCGGTGGTGACCTCCATGCCCTTGATGACGTCGGTGCTCTGATCCGCGCCGCCCGCGCGGCGGCCGAGCTCCTGGAGGGCGCCGAGGCACCACGCCGGGATCGCCTTCTCCTGCCCGCCGAAGACGATCGCGAGGAGGATGCCGATGATCGGGGCCTGGAGGAGCATGATCAGGGTGCCGCCGAGGTCGCGCTTCTTCACCTTGAAGTAGCGCGACAGGAGCAGGCCGAGCTGCCCCTTGGTCGTGGCGCGGCCGGCCGGGATGCCGCGCTGCCCCTGCCCGGTGCCGATCTCCCGCCGGCCGGAGTACATCCGCCGGTACGTCGGGTTGGCGTCGCTGAAGAACTCCTTGCGCCACTCGATGGCCGCGAGCCGCCTGGCCTCGCCGCGCGACGCGTTCGGGTCCCGCGCGCGGAGCTGGTCGAAGATGGGCCGCTCGCGGAAGGCGAGCATCTCGAACATGTCGCGCGGGTTGTCGACGTCGTTGGGCTGGCCGTGCCGCTCCTTCCAGCTGCCGAAGAAGCGGTACGCGTCGGGCTGGGTCGGCCCGAAGAACATCGGGATGCCGCCGTAGCCGAGGATGAGTGTGTGGCTGAACTTCTCGAACTCGTCCTTCGCCGGCTGGTGGATCGTCATGATGATCGTCTTGCCGGTGGCCTTCGTGAGGTCGTGCAGCAGGGTGATCAGCGCGGTCGTGTCGTCGGCGGCGAGGCCCGAGGTCGGCTCGTCGAGGAAGAGGATGACCGGGTCGGTGACGAGCTCGAGCGCGATGTTGACGCGCTTGCGTTGCCCGCCCGAGAGGATCTTGTTCTCG
Organism: Sorangium sp. So ce887; assembly: GCF_051521455.1. NCBI lineage: Bacteria > Pseudomonadati > Myxococcota > Polyangiales > Polyangiaceae > Sorangium > Sorangium sp. So ce887. The sequence continues at coordinate 3,290,657 of NZ_CP150354.1, forward strand.
GGCTTGCCGATCTGGAGGTTCTTGACGCCCTCCAGGCCGAGATCCGTGATGGTCTGCTCGACGCGCGCGTCGATCTCGGCCTCGGTGTAGTCGGGCGGGAGGCGGAACTTCGCGCTGTAGCGGACCGCCTCGAAGACGGTGAGCTCCGGGTGGACGAGGTCGTCCTGCGGCACGTAGCCGATGGAGCCGCGGAGCGTGTCGTAGATGTTGTAGAGGTCCTCGCCGTTGATGCGGACGACGCCGCTCGTCGGCGGCAGGTAGCCGTTCAGGGTGAGCAGGAGCGTCGTCTTGCCGGCGCCTGACGGCCCCATGAGCGCGATCATGTCGCCCGGCAGCGCCTTGAACGACACGTTGTCGAGGAGCGTCTTCTGCTCCTGGGGGTTGTCCCTGTCGGGGACCTGGAGGGCGAGGCTCCACGCCTCGATCTCGTAGAGCGGGCGCCCAGCCCAGCGATCGGCGGAGTACGCTTCCTGGATGACCTCGACCGCGCCTGCGCCCCCCATCTCGATCTGGAGGGGCATGGGCCCGATGTAGATCTTCTCGCCGCTCTGTACGGCGATCTTCTGGCCGGGCGCGATGCGGTTGCCGCGGACGTACGTCCCGTTGGCGCTGCCGCAATCCTCGACGTAGAGCTGCCCGTTGATCGAGTGCAGGAGGGCGTGGTGGCTCGACACCTGCGGGTGGGCGAGCACGATGTCGTTGTCGGGCGTGCGGCCGATCCGCTTGACGTTCGACCCGCCGCCGGAGAAATCGAGCTGGCCGAGGACCGTCTTGTTCTTCCGCCCGGGCGCGCCGGCGGCGGGCAAGGACGACGCCGCCTGCGCGGGCGGCGGCGCGTAGCCGCCGGCGGGCTGCGGCGGCGGCGCGTAGCTTCCGGCGATCGGCTGCTGCGACGGCGTGTAGCCGCCGGAGGGCTGCGGCGGCAGGGCGCTCGTGCCGGCCATGGCGCCCTGCGCGACGGGCAGCGCCGACTGCCGGGCCGCCTGGGCGAGCTGGACGAGCAGGCTGACCTGGACCGGGACGGGCCCGAAGGCGACGGCGCCCTGCGGATCGATCGGCGTCGGCGCGCCGGGAGCGATGCGCTGCGCGCCGACGTAGGTGCCGCTCGTCGAGTTGTGGTCGATGACCATCATGCGATCGAGCGTGACGGTGGCGTGCTGGCTCGAGACGCTCGGGTGCTGGAGCACGAGGGAGGCGCGCGTGGGGTCGCGCCCGATCACGACCTGTCCGGGCGCGGGCGCGAGCGACCCGGGCGACGCCATCATCAGCGTGATGGCCGGGTGGTTGAGCGGCACCGGCGTCTGCGCGACGACGAACTGGGTGCGGAAGTCGAACGGGAGCTGCTCTCCCGGCGCGAGGGGCCGCCCGTTCGCCGATGCAGGCCCTTGACCGCAGGCGAAGAGCAGCTTGCCACCACCCTGATTGATGATGCGCGCGTGCTCGGGCAGGACGCCGGGAGCGACGAGCACCACATCGCAGGTGGGGGCGCTGCCGATCGTGATGCTTTGTTTACCTAGCCCCGGGATCATGCGGGCCGCGTTTCACCACAGGCGGTTGGGGAGAGCAAGGAAAGAGGCGCGTGGTGCTCGCTGCGACGGCGCGGTGCTGCTCGCGGCCGTGGGCGGGAGGGAGCGCGTGTCGGGTGACGCGTGACGCGCGACGCGCGACGCTAAGCGTTCGCCTGCTGGGCGCGAAGAGAGCTTCAGAGCGGAGCGTCGTGACGGCCGGGAGCCGGGCGGCTCAGCGCATCACAGGTCGAGGAGCATGAAGCCGGCGCGGACCTCCTCGAGGGAGGGCATACGGGTCGACTGGGGCTCGTCTTCCATCTCCGTGGGCGCGCCATCCATGTCGTGTCCGTACTCGAGCTCTTGATCTCCAGGCATGGAGGAACCTCCGGAGAGCTAGGCTAATCCGGAATCTGGTCCTTCTTCAATTGCATTCCGCGGCCGAGGTCGTCGCGCGGCGGTCATCCGTTCATGTTGGTGCGTGGGGACGTCGTCGCGCCGTCGCGCTCAGCCGGCGGCGAGCTTCCAGAGCAGGAGGGCGACCAGCGCGAGGATCACGACCGAGATCGAGGCGATGAGGGCGATGTAGACGCCGCGCGAGGCGCGCACGGTGCTCGGGACGCCCGATGCCGTGGACACGGGCCCGGAGAAGCTCGGCGCTGGAAGGGCGCGCGGTCCGGTCGCGGCAACTCCAGGTGCGTGCGGCGGGGCAGGGGCGAGGTACGGGGCGGCGGCGGCAGGGGGACCGCCCGGCGCCGCTGCGTGGTGCCCCGAGAAGGCCACCGAAGCGGGAGGAGCGTCCTGGTCGATCGGGTGGGGCGGTGGGCCGAAGGCGGCGCCCGGGTGAGGCGGGGCGCCGAAGGCTCCCGGGTGAGGCTGTGCGCCGTAGACGGCGCCGGGATGAGGCGGGGCGCCCGGGTGAGGCGGGGCGCCGAAGGCTCCCGGGTGAGGCTGTGCGCCGTAGACGGCACCGGGATGAGGCGGGGCGCCCGGGTGAGGCGGGGCGCCGAAGGCTCCCGGGTGAGGCTGTGCGCCGTAGACGGCGCCAGGCGGGCCCAGGACGGCGCCCGGGTGAGGCGGGGCGCCGAAGGCTCCCGGCGGAGGCTGCGCGGCGTAGGCGGCGCCCGGGTGAGGCGGGGCGCCGAAGGCTCCCGGGTGAGGCGGCGCGCCATGGGCCATCGGAGAGGGTGCGGGTGCCGCGGGAGCGCTCAGCGGAAGGGGAGACAGCACGGCGCGCGCATCGGGCGCGAACGTGTGAGGCATCGGCGCAGGGCCTCCCGGCACGGTCGTGGGCAGCGGGTGGACGGAATCCATCGCTGTCGGACTCACGGCAGGCGCGCTGTCGGCGGCGGTCGGGCGCACCGCCGGTGCGCCGTGGGCGATCGTTGGCGCCACGGCGGGCACGTGGTCGGCGGCGGTCGGGCGCAGCGCCGGCGCGCTGTCGACGGTTGTCGGGCGCAGCGCCGACGCGCGGTGGGCGGGTGCTGGCGCCACGGTCGGCGGGTTGTCGGTGGCCGTCGGGGTCAGAGCGGGTACGACGTCGGTGGCCGTCGGGGTCACGGCGAGCACGCCGTTGATGGCCGTCGCGGCCGCGGCGGTCGCGCCACCGGTGGCCATCGAGGCCAGGGCGGTCGCGCCGTCGGCGGCTGTCGGGTCCGCGGCGGTCGCGCTGCTGGTGGACCCCGGACGCCGCGCCGGCGTGCCGGTGGTGCCCGTCGGGATCACGGTCATCGCGTCGCTGGCGGACGCCGGGTGCAGCGCGGGCGCGCCGGTGGTGCCCGTCGGGATTACGGTCGTCGCGTTGCTGGGGGACGCCGGGCCTGCAGCAGGCGCGCTTCCAGCGGTCGCCACGCCCGGCGACCCCTCGGGGCGCGTCATCGCGACGGTCTCCTGAGGGCCCGAAGCGCGCGCCTGGTCGACGCCGTCGCCGTCGCCGCTTGCCCCCGGCGGCCCGTGCGCGATCGTCAGCGAGCGGCTGCCCGTCTCGATCACCCGGACCATCTGGACGGTGATGTTGTCGTGACCGCCGCGGTGGTTCGCGAGCTGCACGAGCATCCTGCATGCGTGATCGATCGAGCCCGACGCGAGCGCCTGCCGCGTGCACCCGAGGATGTCCCCGCTGAGCACGAGATCGGTGAGGCCGTCGCTCGCCTGGATCAGCACGTCGCCCGGATACAACTCCATCGGCTCGGGTCGAACCTCGACCTCCACCTCCGGTTTCATCCCGAGCGCGCGCGTGATCTTGTTCGCGTCGGGGTGGCCGATCGCCTGCGCCTCCGTGATCATGCCCGCGTCGACCATCCCCTGCACCATCGAGTGGTCGCGCGTGAGGGGGTAGATCTGCTGGCTCCGGATCACGTACGCGCGGCTGTCGCCGACGTGCGCGACGTCGACGCCGCCACCGTGGAGGACCATCGCCACGACGGTCGAGCCCGGGCGGACGCGGTTCTCCGCCGGCCCGCCCAGCTGATAGACGCGGCGCCCCGCCTCCTCGATCGCGGCCTTGAGCGCCGCCCTCGGATCGATGGCGGCCGGCGTCTGCTCGATCACCTCGAAGAGGGTCTGGATGGCGGTGCGGCTCGCCTCGCTGCCCCCGTAGTGCCCGCCCATGCCGTCGCACAGGACGCAGAGGTGACCGAACCTGGTCTCGGCGTAGCCGCACGCGTCCTCGTTGACCTGCTTGTTCGGATCCCGACCCGCATCGCTGGCCTGGGCGAACTCGATCTTGAGGTGCGGGGAGGACTCGGTCGGGGGCATCATGGGGGGGGCGTCGCTTGGGGCGTGAGGCCGGGGGCCCCGGACACGCTACTCCAAACGGACGTTGAACTCGACGGGGCCGAACCGCAACGAGGCACCGGGCGGCACGGGCGTCCAGACGCCGGCGGCCACGCGCTGACCGTGCACATAGGTCCCGTTGTTGGAGCCCTCGTCCCGCACGAACAGCTGACCGGCCTCGAGCTTCACGCTCGCGTGGGTGCCGGACACGCGCGGCTCCGAGAGCGCGATCAGGCACGAGGCGCCGTCGCGCCCGGCGCGCACCTCGGCGCCGGGGTGCACGGTGAAGATGCCCGCCGCGCCCGAGAGCGTCGCCCGGCTGACGCCGCCCGGGGGAGGCGCCATCATCGGCCCGCCGCCGTAGCCGAAGTCGCCCGGCGGAGGCGGCGCGGGTGCGTAGGGCGGAGGCGCCCCGCCGCCCGCCACGATGGGCCTCGGGGGCGCCGCCGCCGCCGCCGCCGCGCCGCGCCGCCGGCCGCCGCCGCTGCCGCCGCGGAAGATGGAGACGAGCAGCAGCACGATGACGACGCCGCCGAAGGTGACGCCGGCGATGAGCAGGTACGGCAGCGGCGCCTCCTTCGCCTTCAGCGTGAGGATCTTGTCGGCCGTGACCGCGCTCGTCCGCCGCGCGTGGTTATCGTAGACGATGAGGCGCGCCGTCATCTGGTCGCCCTTGCCCACGAGGAACTTGTCCGTGTCCGGGAGCTCGAACTCGACGACGCTGTCCCCGGCAGAGACCGCCTTGCCGCGCATCCCGCTGTCGATCAGCGTCCGCTGGGCCTTCCTCGCGTCCTCGATGTTCCCGCCCTGCAGCGACTGCGGCGCGGCCTGGTTCTTCGGGACCATGTAGATCTCGGCCCGCTGCGCGTTGCCGCCCCAGCAGAAGTTACCGAAGATCTTGATCGTGCTGCCGGGGTAGATCGGCGACTTCTTCGCGGCGCGATCGGTCGCGTCCCGGTCGATGTCGAGCGGCCACACGGTGGGATCGATGCCGACGGGGACGTTCTGGAACGTGGCGTCGCCCGCGATCGGCGGATCCGTGTTGATGAAGGCGAGCTTGAACGTCTGCGTGATGCTCGGAGCGACGCACGAGACCCGCCACTTCACGATGTGCATCTTGTTGAAGCGGGTGCGGATCGCGTTGACGATGTTGGCCGCGCGCCGCTGCTGGCCGTCGCGCACCACGCTGAAGAAGCCGCCGATCTCGGTGTTCGCCATCCCCTCCATGAACTCGCGGGCGTTCGCGGTGAACTCCTCGACGAGCCGGCTCGGGAACCAGATCGAGATGACGGGCACCGGCGTCTTCGGCAGGACGTCGTTGTTCTCGGGGAACCGCCCCTTGGTGAGGTAGTCCCGGAGCAGGTTCGACGCCGCGGCGGTCGAGCTCGGGTCGGCGCCGGCGGCGCCGTTCGAGAGGACGACCAGCGCCTGGTGCATGGGCACCGGGACCCCCTGGCCGGCGTTGCCGAGCTCCTTGAACGCGTCGGTCGCGGCGTTCTTGATGATCGTGAAGAGCGGGCGCGTGCGCCCCTGCGTCGGGTAGGTGCGCGTGACGCCGCCGATGGCTTGCGCCGCCGTCTGCTTGTTGCTCACCCACTTCGAGTCCTCGACGACGCCGCGATCGTTGAAGAACATCACGTCGACGATGTCGTTCGGCTGCATCGCGTTCACGAACGCGCTCGCGACCGCCTTGGCCTCGTCGAAGCGGGTGCCCATGCTCGACGCGGCGTCGATCAGGATGAGCCACGCCGTGCCGACGCCCGGCTGCCCGGCGCTGTCGCCCCACCGGGCCTTCGACTCGAACTTCGCCGGCAGGTCCGTGCCGTCGACCGTGACGGAGAAGATCGCGTTCTTGTCCGGGAAGTCGAAGGACGAGTAGAGCGCCGACGGCTGCTCGATCGCGTCGGAGACGCAGTCGAGGTTCGCGTCGCCCGTGAGCGCGGCGCAGGTGCGGGTGATGTCGCTGAGGCGCTTGCTCTGCACGACCTCGAGCACGGTCGTGAGCACGGGCGACCCGTCCGCGGTGCTCGCGCGCGGGTCGATGCGGAGAAGGTGCGCTTCGGGCGCGGCCTCGGCGCGGCGCGGTCCGCCGAGGAGCGCGAGGACAGCGGCCGCGAGCGCGAGCAGCGGAGCGCAGCGGAGGGGGTTGCCCCCGCGCCTGCCGCGACGGGCGGAGGCGCTCATGGAGTGGATCGGGCGAGTCGCGTCATGAGAGGGAGTCATGCGTGGGGATCTCCAGCGAGCGCGAGGGAGCAGAGGAGCGCTCCCCGCGCGAGCGGGGCGGCCGCCGCGCGCTGGCGGCGGCTATCCGGTTGGTTTTCACGCAGCCTGACCGGGGCGCCAGGTGCCGGTGGAACGTCGCGGGGGAAGGGGGCCAGGCTCGGCAACGCCTCTCCTCGTGCGATGGGCCCGTCAGGCCCGCGTGGCCACGTTGAACAGGATGACGCTGAACCCGCCGAAGCGGATCTTGTCGCCATCGCGCAGCTCTCGTCGGCCCTGGAAGCCGACCGCCTCCTCGTTGTGGAACGTCCCGTTGGTGGAGCCGAGGTCGGCGAGGACGAGCCGGCCGCTGTCGACCTCGATCGTCGCGTGGTGGGTGGAGGTCGTTCCGTGGGCTATCTCGATGTCGACCTTCTGTCCTGTCTCGGCGCGGCCGACGACGTTCTTGCCTTGCCAGAGCGGCCAGAACCGGCCGAGCGGGTCGTCCTGGAAGCTCACGAGGAAGCCGGCGAGGGCGCGTCGGTCCTGCCCGATGGCCCTCGGCGGCGCCGGCGTGGACGGGTGCACAGCCGGAGGGGCGGACATGTACTGAGGCGGTGGCGCCGGCTGGGGCATGTGGTGCTGCTGGGGCGGAGGAGGCTCGCCGTAGCCGCCCATGCCGCCCCCCTGCTGCACGGGTGGCGGCGCGGACGGCCCTGGGTAGCCGCCCATGCCGCCCCCCTGCTGCACGGGCGGCGGCGCGGACGGCCCTGGGTAGCCGCCCATGCCGCCCCCCTGCTGCACGGGCGGCGGCGCGGACGGCCCTGGCTGGTTGGGCGCGTGCGTCGTCTGATTGAAGGCGTCGCCGCTCATGTGGATACCGTCGAGGGCGATCGGGTGGCCTCCCTCCATGCAGAACGAGCCGCCCGCCGGGATCGCGTGCCCCTGCACGCAGCGCGCGCCCTGCGGCTGCGGAGGAGGACCGAAGCCGGGCCGCGGGATCGGGGGGCCGGGATAGCCGCCCTGCTGCTCCGGGAAGCTCGGGGCCGAGCCATAGCCGCCGCTGCCGCCCTGCCCGCCGTAGATCGGGGGCTCGGGTGGGAACGGAGGCGGCTTCAGCGGCAGCGGAGGAGGTGGCGGGGGAGCGCCGTAGCCACCGGGCTGCGACCCGAAGGGCGGCGGGGGACCGAAGCTCGACGAGCCGCCCTCGGGCGCCGGCGGGAAGCCGGGGGGCGAACCCGGAGGAGCCCCGAAGGGCACCGGCGGAGGCGGACCGAAACCACCGCTAGGCGAGCCGAAGTTGGGGGGAGGCTCAGGGGGCGAGCCGAAGCCGGGGGCAGGAAACGGCGGAGGAGGAGGCGGCGCCCCGAACGCTCCGGGCCCGGAGGGAGCGAGCGGCGAGGCGCACACAGCGCAGAATTTATCGGCTGGGGTCGCGGGCGCACCGCAACGCGGACAGAGCATGGTGATCCTTCTCGGGTTTCGCGGCGCCGCGGCGCCGCCGCCGCGAGCATACCGTGGGCGCTCGGCCGAGGATCAAGAAGAAGTATGCGGGAATCCTTGCTGGTGGCCGACAATGCGGCTCGCGCACGCCTGCGTGCAGCGCTGTTCGGCGCGCGCCGGCTGCAGCGCTGCGCCATGGCCGCGTCGGCGCGCGCGCTCGAAGCCAGGGGCCGGCTGCCACCTGGCCATCTGCTCTGCGGGAGCGCGCTGCGTCTGTCCGCGTGGCCGGGACGCCGGCCGGCGCGGATCAATCCTTCGCGTCGCGGACGCGGGCGGCCTTGCCGGCGAGGCCGCGCAGGTAGAACAGCCGCGAGCGGCGGACCACGCCGCGCGAGACGATCTCGACCTTGTCGATGCGGGGGCTGTGGAGGAGGAAGATGCGCTCGACACCGACCGTGAAGCTCACCTTGCGCACGGTGAAAGTGCTCCGGACCCCGGCGCGGTGGCGCTTCAGCACCACACCCTGGAACACCTGGATGCGCTCCTTCTCGCCCTCGACGATCCGGTAGTGGACGCGCACCGTATCGCCGACGCGGAAATCCGGGATCCCCTCGCGGAACAGGGGCGCTTCGATCTTCGCGAGGATGTTCGAGGTCTGCATGGTCGGTCAATCCTTCAAAGGGTCGGGGATCCGTCTTCGCGGGCCCGTGCTCAAGGGGGCAGGGCCGCCGCCGTTTGTGGACTGCATCCGGCGGAGCGGGGGCCGCGAGCGGCCCGGTGCTTCACGCCATGACGCAGATGCTGGCCCGGTCGCGGTTCCGGGAGCATGGGCGCGAGCTCGGCCCGCGCACCTCCCCGGGGGGTACCGGAGAGGTGCGGCATTATGCATGCGGGCGATCGGGTGTCAACGCCGGCAACGGCGCATCTGCGAGCTCTCGCGCTGCTCTGCGCGCGAGCTCTCTGCCTCAGCGGCGGACGGGGATGATTTGCACGCGGCGGGCCTCTCCCTCGCCGTCGCTCTTCGTGACGACGCCGGGGAACTTCGCCAGGGCCAGGTGGACGACGCGGCGGTCCTGCGGGTTCATCGGCTCGAACGTGATGATCTTGCCTTCCTCGACCGCCTGCTTGCCGAGCCGGCGCGCCATGGACGAGAGCGTGTCCTCGCGGCGTTGCCGGTAGCCCTCGGCGTCGATGATCACGTGGCGCCGCTTCTTGCCCGGCCGGTTGATCACGCGGTTGGCGAGGAACTGCAGCGCCGCGAGCGTCTGACCTTTCTTGCCGATCACGCGACCAGCGTCCTTCCCCTCGACCTCGAGGCGGATCTCTTCGGGCGGATCCTCCTCCTCGTTTTCGAGGAGGTCGACGGTGCAGTCCATGCCCATCGACGCGAGCACATCGATGACGAAGTCGAGCGCGATGTCGGCGCGTCCGTCCTCCTCGAACTCGGCCGCGTCGCCAGCGCCCTGCGCCTCTACATCGACATCCGCCGCGTCGATTCCCCTTTCGGCAGCTTCACTATCCACGGACACGTGCTTTTCCCTTTCCGAGAGCAGGCGCCGACTTGTCGTCGCCCGGAGTCTTCTTCGTCGCGGATTGGGGCTCCGCGCTCGCGATCTCTCGCACCTCGATACCGGCGGCCCGTTCGTCCCTCGCCTTCAGGTACCGCTCGACGAGCAACTGCTGGCCGATGCCGAGCCAGGTGTTGGTCAGCATGTAAACGCCGAGGCCGGCCGGGAGGAAGAGCATCATGGCGGTGAAGATGCCGGGCATCAGGTACAGCATCATCTTCTGCTGCGCAGGGTCGCCCTGCGGGGGCATGAGCTTCTGCTGGATGAAGCTCGAGGCGCCGAGGACGATGGGGATGATGAAGTACTTGCCCGGGGCCGACAGGTCCGGGATCACGGGGCCGAACGGGGTGTGGTAGAGCTCCACCGCGGTCTGGAGCGCGGTGTAGAGGGCGAACCATACCGGCATCTGGAGCAGCATCGGGAAGCAGCCGATGACCGGGTTGGCGACCTTGTTCTTGCGCCAGAGCTCCTGCATCGCGAGGCCGCGCTGGGTGGCGTCGTCCTTGTACCTCGCGTTGATCTCATCCATCTCCGGCTTGAGCTTGCGCATCGCCGCGGCGCTCTTGATCTGCTGGATGCTCAGCGGGAAGAGCAGCAGCCGGACGGTGATGGTGAGCAGGACGATCGCCCAGCCCCAGCTGCCCACCGCGCCGTAGAGGACATAGAGGTACGAGACGAGGAGCTTCGCGATCGGCGAGAACCAGCCGAGATTGATGACCTCGCTCGCTCCGTGGTCCACGGCGGCGAGCAGGTCGCGCTCCTTCGGGCCGGTGAAGGAGAGGACCTTGTAGGTCACCGCGCCGCCGGGCGCGAGCTCGTGCTCCGGGTAAGCGAGCCGCGCGCGGTAGACGTGCCCGAAGGTCGGGTCATTGCCCTTCTGCTGGAACTTCGACGTGTCCCAGATCTCCTCGATCTGCGTCTCGGCCACGGGCTGCCCGGGCCCTTCCAGCGGGATCGCGATCTTGCTGAAGTAGCTGCTCGCGACCGCGGCAAACCGCGCGTTGCCCGGCGTGCGCCGCCAGCGCTCGGCGGTGAACTCCTTGTCCTCGAAGTCCTTGGGCTCGAAGGCGTCGGGGAGCTGGCGCTCGGTCGTCTGATCGGTCGCGGCGACCGTCTCGGTGATCCACTCCGAGAGCAGGCCGAGGTGGCCCTCGGTTTCCTTCTGGGTTCGCCACGAGGTCTGCTCGACCGCGAACCGGTGCTTGCGCGGCTCCTGGCCGACGTTCTCGACCGTCACCTGCAGCGAAAGCTCGTAAGGGCGCCCGGAGGCGGCGACGACCTTCGTGAGCTTCGTCGTGTCGTCGGTGTAGGTGAAGGTGCAGCTCTTGCCGTCCTGCGCCGAGAGCTTCCAGTCGAGGTCGTCGAACGGCACCTGCTGCGTGTTGCCGCCCGGCAGGCGCAGGTCCGTCCTCAGGGGCATCCGCGACTCGAGCGAGGTCGTGACCAGGTCCATCGGCCTGCGCTCGCCGTTCCCCGTCGTGTACTTCGGGTCGGTCATCCAGAGGTGCCGGACCGACGCGCCCCGCGTGGAGAGCTCCGCCTTGAACCGATCTCCGTCGATGACGCACGCCTCCGCGGGGGTGCGCTCCGCGGGGGCGGTGCTGTCGTTCACGTCGAGCGGCTGGAACTGTTCCGCGCTCTCACCGAAGAGGAGCGGCTTGCCGAACTGGATGAACAGGATGATGGCGAGGCCGAGGAACAGCCATTTGGCGATATTGCTGCGTTCCATGAAGTCCTTCGTCGATCCCAGGATCTCGAGCCGCGCCCTTCGCTGCTGGCGTCTCGTGACGCCTCACGAGGCTGCCCAGCGTCGCTTCGGACGGGCTTCGCTCCGCGGCTTGTCGGGCGCCGTGCCGCCGGGGCCTTGTCGATGGTCGAGCGGGATTAGTCCATGAGAGTGACCCGGCCGCTGAAGCCCGCTCGCCGAGGGGGCGAGGCGTGCGAGGCGAGCTCCGTGCCAGTAGCCGAACAGCGTGCCGTATCCCGCGGGTCAGCGTCCCGTTGCGTCGGCATCCGAGCCGCCGCGCCACGGGGAAGACGAGGTGGTGGCGGAGGGTCGAACCCGCCCGGATGAAACGGGTGACACCTACACAGTCGCTTGAGCGAAAGCAAGCTCCCCCGAAGCGCTCCGTGACCCAGGATGCAGGCGGCGGCGTAGCGCGAGCACGAAGGCTCGAACCGGCAGACCGGGCCCATCAACGCCACGATGACCCTGGAGAGCGTCATCTGGTAGGCGCGGATCAGCGCGAGGAGGAGCTTCGCCAGCATGCGGTGACCCGTGAGTGAGCGGGGAGCTTGGGGCTCAGCGCACCACGGCGCAAGGTAAGCCTCGTCATCGGGCGGGCGGATCTTCTGCGCCGCGCTCGTCCGCAGCCGGGGGCGCGCCGGCGAGGGATGGCGCGGCGGCGAGCGCGTCCCGTGCCCTGCGCCGGAGCACCGGGACCACGCTGCGCAGCTCCGCGAGCACGTCGTCGAGGCCGAGCGAGCCGGCGCCGGTGCGCAGGATCACCACGATATCGACGCGCTCCGGGAAGAGCTCCGGGAACCTCCGGAATGCCTCCCTGAGCAGGCGCTTCGCACGGTTGCGGGCCACGGCGTCGCCGACCTTGCGCGAGGCGACGAGGCCCAGCCGAGGCGCACTCGGTACGGGAGCGGGCGCCGCGCCGTTCTCCGCGCCGCGAGCGGGCGCGTCGATGGGGGCCGCGACGAGGATCAGCAGGTGCCGGGTGTTGACGCGATGACCGCCGTTCTGGATGCGAACGAAATCGGTCCGCTTGCGGATGCGGCGCCCGCGGGGGAACGACGAGGGGGAGGACGCCGACGAGCGCGGGCGCGCTGGCGCCATCACGCCCGCGTTACTTCTTGTAGATGGTGGGCGAGAGCCGGGCGCGGCCCTTGCGGCGGCGGTTGTTGATGACCTTGCGACCGCCGGCGGTCGCCATACGCGCACGGAAGCCGTGAGTCCGGGCGCGGCGGGTGTTATGGGGCTGGTAGGTGCGCTTCATGGCTGGTGGTCCCTTGGCGTTCTGGACCGCGAACGGCGGCGACCTGGCCGCACGTCAAGCGGGCGCGCAAGAAAGCACGGCGTTCGGCCCAGGTCAACACCAGACGACGCGGCGCCGACTCGGTTCGCCGTTCTCTCTCACCTTTCTAGGTACCTGGGTTAGCGTGTAGCCTCCGATCGACCGCGACGGCCGTTCTAGACGGGTCACAGGAGGGAATTTGACGCGCACCGGAGGACATGTGGGGGAGAAGCAGCACGTGGCTGCGCGGGGCGTCACACGACGCGCGCTGGGCGCTGCTGCGGCGGGAGCACTGTTCCTGAGCGCGCTCCCTGCCAGCGCACAGACGAGGACGTTCTACCTGGACCGGCTCTACATGGCCGGCGCTCCCGAGGATTCGATCGCGCTCTGGAGGCCGCAGGTGGCGCCGGAGACGCGCTTTTTCGGGCAATTCGGGCTCGGCTTCGGTCTCAATCCCTTCCGGATCGAGAACATGCTGAACGATGAGCGCTCCGCGCAACGCTTCAGCAGAGAGCACGGCGCGCCGGTGTCGTCGCAGCTCATCGGGTACCTCAACGGAGGCGTCGAGTTCCTCGACCGCTTCAGCGTCCAAGTGGGGCTGCCGTTCGTCGGCTTGCAGACGAGCAACCAGACGAACGACGCGAGCATCGCCGGCGCGCAGGACGCGGCGAGCCCGTCGAGCGCCGCGATCATGGACATGCGGCTCGACGCGCGCGCGGTCCTGTACCGCTCCGACGATCGCTTCTTCAAGCTGGGCGTCAACGCGGCCGCGTGGGTGCCGACGGGCCACAGGTTCTCGTTCGCCGGCGACAAGAGCACGAGCACGCTGATCGGGCTCTCGGGCGAGATCGACCTCCGATCCATGTTCTTCGTTCTCAACACCGGAGTGCAGTTCCGGCCGTACGCCTCGCTCAACGACTTCAACGTGTCGCACGAGTGGCGGTGGGGTATCGGCGGCTTCGTGCCGCTGCGGAACGGGACCTTGCGGCTCGGCGCGCAGATCTTCGGCTCGACCGGCCTCGGTCGGGGCACGACGTTCACCGGGGACAACACCCCGCTCGAGTGGATGGCCGAGGGGCGGCTCGCCCTCGACCAGCGGAAGAAGGCGTGGCTCGGCGTCGGCGGTGGAACGCGGCTCACCGGCGGCTACGCGCCGGATTTCCGGATGACCGGGGTCCTCGGCTACGCGTTCGGCATCTCGGATGTCGAGCCCATGTCGCCCGGCGCGCGCTTCAAGGGGCCCCCGCCGCGCGCCGCGGACACGGACAAGGACGGCTACCCGGACGACATCGACCTCTGCCCGACCGATCCCGAGGACAACAAGCCGCCGAACTCCAGCGACGGCTGCCCGGCGCTGCCCGACCGCGACGGCGACGGCATCCCCGACGTCAGCGACAAGTGCCCGGATGAGGCCGAGGATTTCGACAAGATCAACGACGCCGACGGCTGCCCGGAGGACGACGCCGACGAGGACAAGATCCCGGACGCCAAGGACGCCTGCCCCAAGGAGCCGGGCGAGCCGAGCCCCGAGCCGGCGAAGAACGGCTGCCCGCAGTTCATCCGCCGCATCACGGGATCGAGCGAGATCCAGATCCTGAAGCAGGTGCAGTTCGCGACCGGCAGCGCGAGGATCCTGCCGAGCAGCTACGGCATCCTCGACGAGGTCGTCCGGCTGCTCAAGGTGAACCCCGAGATCGGGCTCGTCGCGATCGAGGGCCACACGGACAACCGCGGGCCTGACCAGCTCAACGAGCGGCTCTCCAACGATCGCGCCCACTCGGTGAGGACCTACCTCATCGAGCGCGGCGGCATCGACCCTGCCCGGCTCACGGCGGCGGGCTTCGGGCCGCGGCGGCCGATCGACAACAACAACACCGAGGCCGGACGCCAGAAGAACCGGCGCGTCGAGTTCCACATCCGGGAGAGCAACACGGGCGGCAACAAGGCCTCCGGCAACAACACCGGCGGCAACAGTGGCGGTACGGTCACGCCCTAGATGCCAGCGCCGGGCGGCGCGCGCGGGAGCTCTGCTGTGTGCAGTCCTCGCCGCCGCGTGCCGCCCGGACGAGGGCACGCCCTATCGCTGCAGCTGCACCTTCGTCACGGACTTCGACGCCGACGCGAAGCTGGACGTGGAGGTCTGCTCGCCGACCGAGGCCCGCGCCGAGGGCGTCGGACGCGGGTGCGCGCAAACCCACGCGCCCGGCCCGGTGTCCGGATGCTCCTGCACGAGCGCCCCGGCGCGCGGACCGTGCGAGCTCGGCGCGTGCCGCGCTACCCCAGCAGAGCCCTGAGCTCGGCCGGCGTCGTCACCGGGGCCGAGCACGTTCGCCCGCGGCAGACGTAGGCCACGGCCGCGCCGGGGCGCGCCGGCTTGCCCTCGGCGACGACCCGCGCCGCCGCGGCCGTCTCCGGGCGCGCCGGATCCACGACGACGACCGCCCGGTTCGGCAGGTAGGTCCCGAACGCCTCGCGCGCGAGATCTCCAGCCGCCATCGAGCCCGCCTCACCGACCACGACCACCGTCACGCTGCCGCGCGCGAGGCGGTCGAGCACGCACACGGTCTGGCCGAGCCCGAACGGGTTCTCGAGGGCGGCCGGCGCGAGGGCCTCGAGCTGCCGCTCCGCCGGCGGTAGGTAGCGCTCGTCGGCGATCTCGGCGAGGCGCAGGCAGAGGAGCGCCGCCATCGAGACGGCCGACGGCGCGGCCTGATCGTAGATGTCCTGCGTGCGCGCGATCAGCGCGTCGCCGTCGTCGGGCGTGAAGAAGAACCCGCGCGCCGCGTCGTCCCAGTGGTGCGCGATCATCGCGTCGGCGATCGCGCGCGCGACGCCGACGTAGCGCGGATCGGAGGTGGCTTCGTACAGGTCGAGGGCCGCGTTCCCGAGGTACGCCTGGTCGTCCAGGAACCCCGGCCGCACGTCGCCCGCGGCCGCGCCGCCGCCCTCCGCCTTCGCGCCCGCGGGCGCGCCGTCCTTGAGGTAACGGCCGACGCGCCCGCCGCGGATGAGCTTCTGCTCGAGCACCGCGAAGGCGCGCGCCGCGGCGTCGACCCATGCGGGCTCATCCAAGGCGCGGCCCGCGTCGGCGAGCGCCCCGAGGAGCAGCCCGTTCCAGCTCGCGAGCACCTTGTCGTCGCGCGCAGGCCGGGGCCTCGCCTCGCGCGCGGCGAGCATCTCGACCCGGGCGCGCGCGAGCGCCTCGCGGCAGCGATCGAGGTGCGCCGCGGCGTCTCCTCCGGCGCCGGCGTCGAGGACCGCCGCGGCCTGCTCCAGCGTGCGGTGCTGCGAGAGCACGGTCGCGCCGGTGTGCTCGAAGTTGCCCTCCTCCGTGATGCCGAAGACGAGGCGAGCCACGTCGTAAGCGAGCTGATCCTCGCCGAGCGCCGCGCGCAGCTGGTCGAGCGTCCACACGAAGAACTTGCCCTCGCTCCCCTCGGAGTCGGCGTCCTGCGACGCGTAGAACCCGCCCTCAGGGGCGCGCATCTCGGCGAACAGGTAGCCCACGATCTCGCGCGCCGTCTCGGCGTAGATCGGCTTCTTGAACGCGCGGAAGCCGTCGGTGTACAGGCGCAGGAGGAGCGCGTTGTCGTAGAGCATCTTCTCGAAGTGGGGCACGAGCCAGCGCTCGTCCGTGGAGTAGCGGTGGAAGCCGCCGCGCAGGTGGTCCCAGATGCCGCCGTCGCGCATCCTGTCCAGCGTGAGCTCGACGCTCTCCGCCGCGACGCGATCGCCCTCCAGCACGCCGCGGCGTAGCAGCACGTCGAGCGACATCGTGTTCGGGAACTTCGGCCGCGATCCGATGCCGCCGTGGCGGTTGTCGAAGCGCGCGAGCAGCTGCCGCGACGCGCGCCGGAGCAGCTCCGACGAGGCGGGCTCGACGGCGCTCGCCGCCCCGGCGGCGGCGGTCGCCGGCGCGCGCTGCACGCGCTCGATCGCCTGGGTGATCTCCTTCGCCTGGAGCTCGACCTCGCCGCGCCGGTTCCTGTAGGCGTCGGCGACCGCGTCGAGGACCTTCGGGAAGCCGGGCATGCCGTGCTGGTCCTTCGGCGGGAAGTAGGTGCCCGCGAAGAAGGGCCGCTGGTCGGGTGTGAGGAACACCGTCAGCGGCCAGCCGCCGCTCCGGCCCATGAGCTGCACGACGAGCTGGTAGATGTGATCGAGATCGGGGCGCTCTTCCCGGTCGACCTTGATGTTCACGAAGAGCTCGTTCATGCGCCGGGCGATCGCCTCGTCCTCGAACGACTCGCGCTCCATGACGTGGCACCAGTGACAGGCGGCGTAACCGATGGACAGGAGGATCGGCTTGTCCTCGCGCCGCGCGAGCTCGAGCGCCTCGGCCCCCCACGGGTACCACGCGACCGGGTTGTGCGCGTGCTGCAGGAGGTACGGCGACGGCTCGCTCGCGAGCCGGTTCGTGGGGGATGCCATGGGGCCCCACCTAGCGTCGGGCGAAGGGGACCGCCAGCCGGGCGGTAGCGGGCTGGGCGCCTGGGCCAGGCCCGCTCTGGGCTACGCCCGCTCCAGCACGAGGGCGCAGTTGTGCCCGCCGAAGCCCGCCGAGCACTTCACCGCGTGACGCAGGTCGACCGAGCGCTGCTCGCGCACGACGTCCAGGGAGCATTCCGGATCGAGCTCATCCACGTTGATCGACGGGTGCAGCAGCTGGTCGCGCAGCGAGCACACGACAGCGATCGTCTCCACGGCGCCGGCGCCGCCGAGCAGGTGCCCGATCATCGACTTGGTCGCCGAGATCGGGATGCGCGCGAGGCGCTCGCCGAAGACCCGCCGCAGCGCGAGCACCTCGGCGGCGTCGCCCTGCGGCGTCGAGGTCGCGTGCGGGTTGATGTACCCGATCGCCTCCGGCGCGACGCCCGCCCTGGCGAGGGCGCGCTCCAGCGACAGCGCGAGCCCGAGCCCGGTCGAGTGCGGCCGCGTGAGGTGCTGCGCGTCCGTGGTCATCCCGAAGCCGGCCAAGAGGGCGAGCGGCTTCGCGCCGCGCGCCCGCGCGTGCTGCTCCTCCTCGAGCACGAGCGCGCCCGCGCCCTCGCCCATCACGAAGCCGTGGCGCCGCCGGTCGAACGGGCGGCTCGCGCGCGTCGGGTCGCCGTCGATGGCCCTGGCGAGCGCCTTCGCGTTGCCGAACCCCGCGACGGTGTTGAGCCGCGTCGCGGCCTCGGCGCCCCCCGCGACCATCACGTCGGCCTCCCCCGCCTCGATCATGAGGGCCGAGGTCGCGATCGAGTGCGTGCCGGTCGCGCACGCGCTCGCGAGGTTGTACGACGGCCCCATGAGCCCGTAGCGCATGGCGATGAGCGCCGCCGCGCCGTTCGGCATGACGCCCGGGATGAAGTAAGGCGACACGGCCCTCGGACCGCGCGCCGCGCTCCGGGCGATCTGCTCCTCGAAGATATCGACGGAGCCCATCCCGGTCGACATCAGGCACCCGATCCGGGTCCGGTCGAGGCCGCCGCCGACAGGCGCCGCGGAGCCGCCCGGCGCCTGCGCGCCCTCCGCCGCCTCGTGGTCCGCGGCGGGGGCGCGCTGGATCGGCGCGATGCCCGCCTCGCGCAGCGCCTCCACCGCGGCCGCGAGGCTCAGGTGGGTCACCCGGCCGTAGATGTCCGCCTCCTTGGGCGACAGGTACTTTCCGACGTCGAACCCCTTCACGCTGGCGGCGATGTCGCTGCGGAGCTTGTCGACGGGGAAATCGCGGATGAAGTCCACGCCGGACCGGCCGGCGAGGAGGTTTTGCCAGGTGGTATCGACGTCGTTGCCCAGCGGGCATACGGCGCCGATCCCGGTCACGACGACCCGCCTTCGCATCGGACTGCTCGTGCTCGCTTCAGGGAGGGGGAGAGGGTTCAGGGCGGGCCGGGGGACGGTTCAGGCGGACAGCGCCTGCGGGCCGGCGTCGTTCAGGTTGGGAGCGACCGCGAGGCCCTCGATCGACGTGTCGCGCGACGTGTCGCGGCGGCGCTCTCCGCCGTGGCGCAGGTCGAGCGCGGCGCGCTGGGCGGAGAGCATCTCGTGCCGGCCCACCCCGAGGTACTTGAGGATCGGCATGTAGACCTTCTGGATGAACACGTTCCGATCGACGCCGGCCTCGCGCATCTTCAGGATGCGCGAGTCGTAATCGGGGACGATCCCGACGCCCGGCATCTCGAAGTTCGCGAACACGTGCGCCATGTCGGCGAGCGTCCCCTGCCGGTCCTCCTCGAGCAGCACCTTGATGACGTTCTGGTAGAAGCGGCAGTGGGCGATCTCGTCGCGGGCGATGTAGTCGTAGACGGCTCGCAGGCACTCGTCGTTCTCGCCCGCCGCCCGCTCCCGGTGCTTCACGTAGATGACGAACGTCGCCATCTCCTGCACGCAGCCGTAGAAGGTCATCTGCCGCGGCGTGTGGAACGGGAGATCCCACTTCTTCGCGAAGAGCTGGTGCTGCAGATCGGTGAGCTGCTCCTCGGTGCGCTTGCCCGACCGCAGGAGGTACTGCATCAGCGTGAGCGAGTGCTTCGACTCCTCGTAGGCCCAGTTCGCCTGGAACCACGCCTGGCCGAAGTAGCTGCGCACGAGGTTGATGCCGTTCGACACGTAGTCGGGCAGGTACATCTCGACCGAGCAGAAGGTCTCCGCGCAGAGCGCGAGCTCCTCGCTGGCGTCCTTGTTCACGCGGTCCCAGGGGATGTCCTCGAAGAGGTTCCAGCGGCGCTCGCGCTCCGCCTTCTCGAAGAAGGTCATGTACTCCTGGAAGATCTTCTCCTCGAGCCGGCTCATGCGCCTGCCTCCAGCCGCTCTCCGACCTTCTTGCAGAGGTCGCCCACGGTGATGAGCTCGACCAGATCTTCGTCCGGAATCATGATCCCGAGCTCGGTCTCCATCTCTCCGACGATCTGCATCATCGAGAGCGAGTCGATGCCGAGCTCCGTGATCACCGACGTCGCGGTGACGCTGGGGAACTCGCGCTTGTCCACGCGAGCGGCAACCGTCTTGAACATCTCGAGCAGATTGGTCTTGTCCGTCATGGTTCAGTCGATCCTGCGAAGCTCGTATTGAGCGAGGGAGCTGTAATGCTTGTCGAACGCGTTCACGCACGTCGACAGGTAACGATCGTAGTCGTCGAAGACCTTGTCCCCCCACGTCGACCGGATGGTCTTCTCGTTCAGCCTGAGGCGGCGGAGCCACTCCGCGGTGGTGCGCTGGTAGTGCTCGCGCCGCGTGTTCACCTGCATCACCTCCCAGTAGGGGTTCGCCGCCTGGATGATGTCCTCGAGCCGCGGGTTCAGGCCGCCGGGGAAGATCTCCCGGGTGACGAAGTAGATGTCCTCGAGGTCCTTCCGCGTGCCGGCCGGGAGCCCGCCCCACGGCGTCATCCGCGGCGTCCGGTTGCGGAGGATGGTCTGGAGGCCGAACCAGGCGCCCTTGTTCGTGAGCTCCCAGGCCTTCTTGAAGTACGCCCGGTAGATGTCGATCGCCTTGCCCTGACGCGCCTCCTCCGGCGAGCACAGGTGGTCGATCATGCAGATCGAGATGAGGCTGTCGAACCGCTCGGACGTCGTGAAGGTCCGGAAGTCGCCGCCGACCACCTCGACGCCGGGGAGCTTGCGGGCGTTCACCTCGGCGGCCTGCGCGGTGGACAGGGTGACGCCGACCGCGCGCTTCACGCCGCGCGTCGTGGCCACGTACTCGAGCGCCGCGCCCCACCCGCAGCCGATGTCGAGGACCTTCTTCTCGGGCCCCGCCTTGGCGAAGTCCGACAGGATCCGGAGCTTGTTCAGCTGCGCGGCCTCGAGCGACTGCTCGGGGGACTCGTAGACGGCGCTTGTGTAGTTCATGCGCTCGTCGAGCCACAGCCTGAAGAACTCGTTCGAGACGTCGTAGCTGACCTCGACCTCGGCCTTACTGGATCCCATCGATGACTCCTTCGACACGTGCCGGGGCGCCGCCCGCGCGGCCCCCTTCGTTTCGCGCCGCCGCTCCGCTCGTGCGGACCGCTTCGGCATGGGGGGAGGGCGTGATGCCCTCGTCAACGTCCGAGGCGACCTCGAGCTCGCCGGCCTCGAATCGCCGCTTCATCTCGCGGCGCCGCACCTTGCCGCTCGACGTCTTCGCCAGCGTCCCGCGCTTGATGAGCGCGACCTCGGACAGCTGGACGCCGATCTGGGCGCGCACGGCCTGGGTGATCGCCTGCGCGACGCCGCCCGCGCCGCGCTTGGCCTCGGCGACGACGACGGCCCGCTCGGCGCCCGACGCGGTGAGGCACGAGAACGCCACGCAGTGGCCGTCGCGCACCCCCTCCACGGAGGACGCGACGCGCTCGATGTCCTGGGGGAAGTAGTTCTTGCCGCCGAGGATGATGAGATCCTTGGAGCGGCCGCAGAGGTACACCTCGCCGGCGACCGTATAGCCGAGATCGCCGGTCCGCAGCCAGCCCCCTCCGAACGCGGCCTCGGTCGCCTCCGGCTCGTTGAAGTAGCCGGCGGCGACGCTCGGGCCGCGCACCCAGATCTCGCCCACCTCGCGCTGGCCGAGCGGCGCGCCGTCGGGCCCCACGATGGCGAGCTCGTGGCAGGGGAGGGGACGGCCGCAGGAGACGAGCTCCAGCGACGCGCCGCCGTTCGCGGGCCGCGCCTTCCCCGCCTGCATCGCCTTCGCGTCCACGCGGTCGGTGGTGAGCGGGGCCGTGAGGTCGCTGAAGGTGATCGCCAGCGTGGCCTCGGCCATGCCGTACGAGGGCAGGATGCTCTCCGGGCGGAGCCCGTGCTTGCCAAAGCGATCGAGGAACGCGCCGAGCACGTCGGCCTGGATCGGCTCGGCCCCGCACCCGAGCGCGCGCAGACAGGAGAGATCCCACTGGCCCGCCTGCGCCTCGGTGACGGCCCGCGTCGCGAGGGCGAAGGCGAAGTTCGGGGCGAAGGTGATCGTGCCGCGGAACCTGTGGATCGCGTCGAGCCAGAGCGAGGGGCGGCGGATGAACGCCGTCGTCGGCAGGAACATCACCGGCACGAGCGCGTAGAGCGGCGCGATGACGAAGCCGATGAGCCCCATGTCGTGGTAGAGGGGCAACCAGCTGACGCCGCGATCTTCCGGGGTGGAGCGCAGCCCGTCGAACATGATCGCGTGGCTGTTCACCGTCAGGTTGCGGTGGGTCACCATCACGCCCTTGGGTCGCGAGGTGCTCCCCGACGTGAACTGCAGGAACGCGAGGTCGTCGAGGGACACCCGCCAGGGCTCCGCCGCGTCGGACGCGTCGAACCCCTCGGGCTCGCGCAGGTCGCGCTCCAGGACGACGCGCAGCCCCGGCAGGGCGGCTCGGCCCTCGCTGCTCGAGGCGAGGTAGGCGTCGATCATCTCCTTGAGCTGCTCGTTCGTGACGAGCACGCTGGCGCCGGACGCCGCGAGGATGTGCTGCACCGTCTCGCTGTACGCCTCGAGCTTGGCCAGCGACTGCGGCGGATACATCGGGACCGCGACGATGCCGGCCGTGAGCGCTCCCACGAAGGTCAGGACGAACTCGTCGGCCTCGGTCAGGATCAGCGCCACGCGGTCGCCCTTGGCGAGCCCGAGCTTGCGAAGCGCGTAGGCCCGGCGCCGCGCCTCGAGCCAGAGCTCGGCGTAGCTGATCGCCCGCTCCTCTCCCGAGTTGCGAACGAACCGGACCGCTCGATCGGCGTGCACCGAATTTTGCTGGAGGACTTCGACGAACGTTCGCATGGCTCTCTGGTGACTCAGGCCGACCGGACGTAGGTGTCCGTCCGACAAGGACGCCCCTGGCTTGAGTGAGCGCAGCCATAAGCGAAAATCGGGCCAGGGCAAACAGAAAACAATGGAAACCAGGGTTTAGGCCTGATTTCGCCATTCGGGCGCATGAGCCAGCCTGACACGGGCGTCCTGGGTGACGAAAATCCGTGCGCAGAGTGCGTCGAATATTCGTCACATCGCCCGCCGTGTGCGAATCGGGATTCGCGTGGCGCGGGGGCCAGGCCACGTCGGTGCACAAAAAGCGAAGAGGCGCCGGTCTCCCGGCGCCTCCCTATCTCACGCGCGATGTCGCCGGCTACTCGCCGTCTTCCATGTCCGGCATGCCGGGCATGCCGGGCATGCCGGGCATGCCCATGTGGCCCGCGGCCTCGTCCTCGTGGGGATTGCCCCCCTGCTTGTCGTCCTTCTTCTCGGACTTCTCGAATCGCTTCGGGTCCGCGAGGGCCCAGTCGGCCGAC
Organism: Sorangium sp. So ce887; assembly: GCF_051521455.1. Taxonomy (NCBI): domain Bacteria; kingdom Pseudomonadati; phylum Myxococcota; order Polyangiales; family Polyangiaceae; genus Sorangium; species Sorangium sp. So ce887. The sequence goes on from NZ_CP150354.1 coordinate 3,313,390, forward strand.
CACGACGAGAGCACGTAGATCGTGCCGTCGCCGCCTTCTTTCACGGCGTAGCGGCTCGACGCCTTCGCGGTCTTACCCACCTTGATGGTGAAGTCGCCCGCGTTGTCCTTGAGCTTGATCGTGACGATGCCGCCGTTCGTGGTCGGCGCGTCGAGCCCGGTGTCGGCCTCGGACTTGCCGTCGCCGAAGTCCTCCGCGCCGAGGCCCTTGAAGGCGCGGAGCAGGTCCTTCACCTTGGCCTCGTCGAACTTCTCCCACTTCGCGGAGGCCGCGCCGAGCTTGCCGCTCTTGTCGCGCGGCGCGAACGTGCCGGCCCACTTGTCGTCGTTCTTCGAGAAGCTGAACAGGCCGTTCTTGTTCTCCACCGAGACCTGGATCGCGTTCTCGTCCTCGAACTTGAGGATCGAGTTCTCGCGCCAGTTCTTCGCCTCCCGCGTGTAGAGGTAGCTCGAGTAGCCGCCCGCGACGTAGACACCGTCCGTGCCCTCGACCCGCGCCATCTGCCCGCGCGACCCGCTCTTGCCGAAGTACAGGTCGAGCGCCTTCTCGTCGCCCTTGTGCGCGACAAGGTGGACCGCCTTCTCGTCGGTGAGCTCGTACTGGCCGTAGGTGCCGCTCGTCCTGTCGATCACCTCCTTCAGCTTGAGCTCCTTCAGGTTGTCGAGGAGGCTCCGCACGTTCGCCGTGTTCGCCTTCGCGTTCACCGGCTTCGTGACCTCCCACGTCTCGCCCTTCTTCTCGAGCGTCACGTCGGACTTGTCGGCGTTCTTGATCGAGATCTTCGTGATCTTCTCGACGTCTTCCTTCGAGACCCCGACCTTCGGCATATCCGCCGAAGCGGCGGTCACCGAGTGCGCGGCGAGCTCGTCCTTCTGCCGCTTCTGCGTGAGGTACACGCCGACGCCGAGGAGCGCGAGGACGACGAGGGCGACGTAGATTTTGTGCTCGGTCTTCATGGCTCTTTCACCCCGTGGGGCCCTGGCTCAGTCGAGCGTGATGTTCGCGCGTGCGCTCTCGCGCCGCCGCCACCGGACGATGCCGAACGCGGCGAAGAAGACCGCCGGCAGGAGCGTGAGCGTCCACTGCACGCGCTGCTGCACGGTCTTGCGCTGCGCCCGGTACTCCTCGGTCTTCTTGGCCAGCGTGGCCTCGTCGTCCGCGGCGTCCTGCTTCGGCTTCTCGATGTCGGCGTAGGTCAGGTTGGTGTCGCCGAACATCTTCGCGGTCGCCGCGAGCAGCGTGCTGTCCCCCGCCATCCAGTCGAGGGTGTTCTTGAACGTCAGGATGGTGGCGGTCAGGTACTTCTGCGCGTAGGGCTGCGACAGCATCAGGAGATCCTCGTCTCCGCCCATCCCGCCCATCATCTGCATCTGCGGCGGCATGGGGGGCGCGTTGCCGGCGCGGGCGAACGGGTTCGCGAGGAACTGCGACGCCGAGAGCACGAGGATCCGGCTCCGGTCCGCGCTCTCCGCGGGCGCGCTGATCCCGAGCCCCTCCTGGCCGCCGAAGGCGCTCTTGAGCTTGCCCTCGACCGTCACCGCGATCGCGCGCTGCGCGTGCTCGCCCTTCGGCTTCCAGTCGGCCGAGAACTTCATGTCGACGGCCTCGGACGTGTCGACCGTGGTGTTCGGGGTCGAGCGCGCGACGACCTTCATCGTCGCCTCGGGCTGCTTCTCCGGGTGCGGCACGAGGGTCGACGGGAAGGGGAAGGCGAGCTCGGGCAGGCGGAAGAAGCCGGGGAACGACGAGTCGAGGATCTGCTCGTTCTCCTCGAAGCGGCTGTCCTCCTGGAGCTGGAGGATGCCCGGCGCGCGGAACCACATGACCTGGCCCGACTGCGTCTGGACCGGGATGGCCATCGAGCGGCTCCAGTCGAGGATCGCCTCCTTCTTCATCTCGACGCCGTAGCCGTCGAGCAGCTTCTCGAGGCCCCAGGTGTTCAGCGTCGCCTTCATCGACGGGTCGGACGCCTTGAGGTTCACCGCGCCGGCGAACACCGCGAGCGACTTGTTGCCGAGCATCAGGAACTGGTCGATGCGGCGCAGCTCCTTCTCGGTGAACTCCTTGCCCGGCTGCGTGATGACCAGGCCGGCGAGCTCCTTGTTGACCTCGGCCTCGCCGCCCTTCAGGTCGACGTCCTCGAACTTGTAGAACGGGAAGTGGTGCTCGAGCAGCGCCCGCATCGACGGGCCGCCCCGGCCGCCCTGCGACGCGACGAGGTTCGGGTCCGTGAGCTTGATCTCGTCCTTGCCGGTCACGACGCCGATCTTTGTATCGATGCCGTCCGCCTTGTCGCGGATCTCCCGGATGGTGTTCGTGATCCAGAACTCGAGGCCCTGCCCCTGGTCGGGCGAGAGCATCGGGATCGCCTCCTTCTCGCTGCCGTACTTGAAGGCGATGCCCATGAACCCGCGGGTGATCGTCGCCTGGTCCTGGCCGGTCTCGCTCCCCTCGCCGAACGCGGCCTCCTGCAGGCCCGCCTCCTTGGCGGCGGCGCGCTGCTCATCCGTCTTCGCCTCGATGATCGCGTAGTGGAGCTTGCCGTTCGAGGCCTGCTCGTACTCGTTCATCAGGTCGGTGAGGTCCTGGATGAACGCCTCGTGCTTCGGGAGCCCCCGGGTGACGTAGACGTCGATCTGGAGATCCTGCTTGAGCCCCTCGCGGACGAGGTGGGCCGAGCCCTTCGAGAGGGTGAACCTCTCGGCCTTCGTCATGTCGAAGCGCTTGTAGACGCCGATCGAGATGATGTTGGCCACCACGAGGATGGCGGCCACGATGGCCAGATAGAAGCCTGTCTGCGTCGCGGCTTTGGCTTTGCGTTCCATGGTAGTCCTTACGCCCACTTCCTGCGCTCAAGCGCCCTGAACGCGGCCATGAGGCAGCCTGCGGTGACCGAGAGGAAGAAGACGATGTCGCGGGTGGACACCATGCCGCGCGCGAACGGCGTGAGGCGGGTGTCGAAGCTGATGAAGGAGAGGACGTCGCGGAAGAGCGACGGGGCGTAGTCGGCGAAGTTGTCCACGCCGTGCAGGAAGGCGAGCACCAGGAAGGTGATGAAGAAGGCGATCACCTGGCTGTCGGTCAGCGACGAGATGAGGAGGCCGATCGAGACCGCCGCCGCGCTGTAGAGCACGAGGCCGACGTAGCCCGCCACCACCGGCCCGCTGTCGAGCGCGCCGAGGTGCCAGGGCCACATGAACATCATGATCGGGTAGAGGATGGTCGAGAAGACGAGCACGAGGACGAGCCCCCACGCCCCGAGGAACTTGCCGAGGACGACCTCGTGGTCCTGCACGGGCAGGGTGATCAGCATCTCGAGCGTGCCGCTCCGCTTCTCCTCGGCGAGGAGGCGCATCGTGATCACGGGGATGATGAGGAAAGAGAGCCCTATCGGCGCCCACGAGAACAGCTGCACGAGCGAGGCGCGGTCCGCCTGCCAGAAGCCGCCGTTCATGAAGAAGAAGATGACGCCGAGCGCGATCAGCCCGAAGCAGATCACGACATAGGCCAGGGGGGAATCGAAGTTGGAGCGGAACTCCCGCTTCGCGATGGTCAGGGTGGTGCTCATACCGTTCAGCCCTTCTTCTTGGCCGGCGCCTCGTCGTCGGCGCCTCCGTCCTCGGCGCCGTCGCTCTTCGTCTCGTCGCTCTCGTCGCTCTCGTCGCCGGCGCTGTCCTCGTCCTCGTCGTCCTCGTCGTCCTCGTCGTCCGCGGCGCTGTCCTCGTCCTCGACGTCGTCGAGCAGGGCGCGGCCGCGGTCCTTGCGCTCGTCGCCGCGCGTGAGCGCCTTGAACACGTCCTCGAGGCTCTGCGAGTCGCGCCGCATCTCGAGGAGGAGCCAGCCCTTCTGCACGATGAGCTGGAAGAGCTCGGGCCGGACGTCGCCGCCGAGCGCGCCGAGGAGCTGGAAGCTGTGGGCGTTGTCGTCGGTCGGCAGCTCGGTGACGCTGGTGACGCCGGGCAGCCCGGCGAGCGCCTCCTGGACCTCCTGGGCCGTCGGGGGCTTGCGCGCGCCCGACCGGTAGCCCTCGCCGCCCTCGAAGACCTTCTTCTCGTGGACGGTGACCACGTACCGGACCTTCCCGCTCTTGGAGCGGATGTCGTCGAGGGGGCCGTCGGCGACGACGCGCCCCTTGGAGACGATGATGGCGCGGGCGCAGGCGGCCTCGACCTCGGAGAGGTTGTGGGTGGAGAGGAGGATCGTCCGCTCCTTGCCGATCTCCTTGATGTAGCGGATGACCTCCGCCTTCTCGTTCGGATCGAGGTCGCTCGTCGGCTCGTCGAGGATGAGGATCGGCGGATCGTGGACGAGCGCCTGACCGAGGCCGACGCGCTGGCGGTAGCCGTGGGAGAGGGTGCCGATGTCCTTGCCGAGCACCTGGGCGAGGCCGCACACCTCGACGATCCCCTTCATCCGCTTCTTGAAGAGCGACGGGTCGAGCCCGCGCATGTCGGCGACGAACGACAGGTACTCCCAGACGTTCATCTCGCCGTAGAGCGGGGCGCGCTGGGGCAGGTACCCGAGCTTGCGCCGGACATCGAGCGGGTCGTCGAAGACGTCGTAGCCGTGAACGCGCGCCGTCCCGGCCGACGCCGAGATGAAGCAGGTGAGGATGCGCATCGTCGTCGACTTGCCGGCCCCGTTCGGTCCGAGGAAGCCGACGACCTCGCCGCGATGGACCTCGAAGCTCACCTTGTCGAGCGCGCGCAGCGACCCATAGCGCTTGGTCAGCGAGCTCGCCTCGATCATCACATCGCTAGCCAAAATGACCTCCTTAGATGGTTCCTTGAGAAGCGGAGCGGGTGCTCCGCGGTTCGCCTCTGGGCGATCCCCCCCGCCCTGGCGGGCGGCCGCGCCGTCGTGGCGCCCTGGATCGCCCATTACCCAGGCGAATGGCGGCGCCATCGTAGCGACGGGGGGATCTGTGTCAACAGCGCCGACCCGAAGCGGCTGAGCCGCGGGTTTATTCCCGGCCGGCGGGCCTGCACCGGGCGTGGTTGTTCAGGGGTTCCACGCTCGGGGTGGGGTGACGAGGGGGCTCCCTGGGCGTGTCCTGGGCGCGCTGTGCTCGTCTGCTCCGCGGTGTTTTCGCGTGCCCTGCGGCGCTGTCGCGTGCTCCGCGAAGCTGTCGAATTTCCTCTTGACCCGGGCGTCCACGTTGGACTAGTTGGCCACACCTCGCGTGAGCCTCATCGTCCAGAAGTTCGGCGGCACGTCCGTCGGGTCCATCGAGCGCATCCAGCGGGCGGCCGCGCGGGCGCTCGCCACACAGCGGGCCGGTCATCACGTCGTGGTCATCGTGAGCGCGATGGCCGGCGAGACGAACCGGCTGCTCAAGCTGGCGTCGGACATCGCGCCCGTGCCTGACGCTCGGGAGATGGACGCGCTGGCGGCGACCGGCGAGCAGGTCTCGGCGGCGCTGATGGCGATGGCGATCCAGGCGCTGGGGGGCCAGGCGCGGAGCTTCCTCGGTCACCAGCTGAAGATCCTGACGGACAGCGCCTACACGAAGGCGCGGATCAAGGCGATCGACGCCCAGCGGCTGCACGAGGCGCTGGCGGCGGGGAAGATCGCTGTGGTCGCCGGCTTCCAGGGCGTGGACGACGCGGGCAACATCACGACGCTCGGGCGCGGCGGCAGCGACACGAGCGCCGTGGCGATCGCGGCGGCGGTGGGCGCCGAGTGCGAGATCTACACGGACGTCGACGGCGTTTACACGACGGACCCGAACATCTGCAAGACGGCTCGGAAGATCGAGCGGATCAGCTACGAAGAGATGCTGGAGCTCGCCTCGCTGGGCGCGAAGGTCCTTCAGATACGGAGCGTGGAGGTTGCGATGAAGTATGGTGTCCCGGTGCACGTGCGGTCGTCGTTCTCGGACGTGCCGGGCACGTGGGTCGTCGGCGAGGAGCAGTCGCTCGAGAGCGTGACGGTCACGGGCGTGGCACTCGACCGGAACGAGGCGCGGGTGATGCTGGTCGGCGTCGACGACAAGCCGGGCGTCGTGGCGCAGATCTTCGGCGCGCTGGCCGAGGAGAACATCAGCGTCGACATGATCATCCAGAACGCCCCGAGCTACGGTCTCGAGGCGCGCGGCGCGTCCGGCGAGGTGAAGGCCGACGTGACATTCACGGTCGGCAAGGCGGATCTGCCGCGGGCGAAGCTCGTGATGGAGAAGATCGCCGGCGGCGTGGGCGCGGTGGGCATCCGTTACGAGGAGGACATCGTGAAGGTGTCGATTGTCGGCCTCGGGATGCGCACGCACGCGGGCGTGGCGGCGCGGATGTTCCAGCTGCTCGCGGCGGAGGCGATCAACATCCAGGCGATCTCCACGAGCGAGATCAAGATCTCGTGCCTGGTCGGGACGAAGTACGCTGAGCTCGCCGTCCGTGCGCTGCACGATGGCTTCGGGCTCGGCGCCAAAGCGTGACAAAAACTGTGCTACCGTCGTAGTGCGCTCGCGGTGAGCGGTCCGCCGACAGGGTCGGTGAGGCTGCTCGCGGCGCGTTGCGTTATGGCGTCGCGATCGCTCCCCGAGGAGCGCACGGCGTTATTTTATCGTCGTGGAGGTTCGCATGCGTAGCAGGGATGTTGAGCTGCTGTGGCGAGGCGCGCTCTGCGCGGTGGCGTTTTCCATGAGCGCCGGCGGGTGTCAGCCCGAGGGGAACAGCAGCCTGCCGACGGGACCCGGGGGGCCGGGAGGGACCACCAGCGGGGCGGGGGCGGGGGCGAGCGCTGGCGAGGGCGGCAGCGGGGGTAAGGCGGGGACGGGGAGCGCTGGCGGGGATGGCGGAGGGGGAGGGGCGGAGGACCCGCCCGCGCAGGTGGTGACGATTCAGGGCATCACCAGCGGCACCGTTGGAGACGGGATCGACGTCGAGGTACAGGGCGTCGTGGCGATGAGCCGGAAGTGGCTCGTATCGAAGAGCAAGAGAAGCGGTTCATGTCTGTGGGGCGTGTTTCTGTCCGCTCCCGGGATCTCTGTGACCGAGCCCAACTCAGGCATTCTTGCTCTGAGTTATGGCACTCCCGGCGTGACTGACGATCAAGACAATCTCATTTGCCCCAATATCGAGGAAGCGTCTGCGGGCGACGCATTCCCCGACGACGTCAAGCCTGGCGATGTTCTCGATGTGACCGGGAGAACCTCCTACCACAGCCCGGCCGATTGCCACGAGCAGCCACCGGAAGCCAACCCAACTCAAGTCAAGCAGCGTCAGCTGGCCAACGTGACCAAGGTGAAGCTCGTCGGCACGGCGCCGATCCCGGAACCCCATGTGCTTTCCGGCGAGGACATCGCTAAGCTTGCCGCCCCGTCGAATCCAGATGGAGAGAACTTCCACGATGCATGGGGCGGCGTGAAGGTTCGTGTAGCCGGTCCTCTCGGCCCGTCCCTCCAGGGTGAGATGCAAACCGTCGTCGGTGCATATGGAAACATCACGCTTTCCGGGAGCGGGCTTCGGGTGGGCGATAAGGTTTACTACGTGCAGGGATCCATGAATGCCTGCCATCGAGCACCTGACTACCCCAGCACTGACGTCGAATGGGCGCGAATCGATGGCTTCAGCACGCTTGACTACTGTACCTGGAGCCTGCAGCCCTTGAACAAATGTGCGGATTTCGATCCAGCGGCGAAGGAATGCACAGACGGACTGATATGTGAATAGAGTCCTCGCTCGTCAATGACGACGGCGAGACTCTGCGATGAGGTCGAGAACGGCCGACATCTACGCGCTCGACAACCCTTCAGCGTCCGAACCTGGCTAGCAGGATGTCACTCCCACCGCTGGAGTACAGTGCGCCTGCGCCGACATTGACGCTACCCTCGATATCGCCTCCCAAGATGGGCTCTCCAGAGGGCAATATCGTGATTGCCTTTGAAATCTGATTCCTGTCGTCACCGAAGCGCTTGCTCCAGACATGCGCTCCGTCTGGGGCGAGCTTGATCAGTGGCAAGTCGATGCCGCCGGCTCCCACCAGGGGACCTCCACCGTAGTCAACATCTCCCTGGGCTCTCCCGGTGACAGCGATGGTGCCATCGACTGCCACTGCCAGCTCGATGGCGATCTCGTCGCCGGCGCCTCCGATAGATGTATTCCATACGCAAGATAGCTGACTGTTGAGTTTTGCGACGAGTATGTCCCTCATGCCAGCTGACGATGCGCCGTAGATGCCCACTGTTGTCATGTTGTCATGATTTGCCAATACGATTGCGTTGTCGTCCTTGTCTGTTGCGATATCAACGCTTATCTGTTCCCCAGGGCCACGAATAGTCTGCTGTGCTTTGAAATTTCCGTCGTTGTTGAGCTTGACAATGAACCCGTCGAGATCGTCCCTGAGCGCGAAGATGGGTCCACCGAATTCGACCGGACGAGCCTCCTCGCTGCTGGCCAGAGACCCTGTGATGTATATGTCATTCATTGGGCCTATGGCGATATCTCCGGCGAGACGTTTTCCCTGAGAATCGGAGCCGACAAAGTGTTTGCACCAAGCGCGTTGTCCGTTGGTGTTGTACTTGCATAGCCAGAGGTTTTCCCCGGCGATGACGCATGCGGATGCACAGCTGTCGCGTCCGTAGACAAATACGTTGCCCAGCGTGTCGGTCGCAGCCCCGGCTATCTGCGGATCTTCTTTGGATATAGCTTCAGAGATGGCCCATGAGAGCGTGCCGGACGGATTCCATTTGGCTACATATACAGAAGATATCACGTAGCCATCGACCTCGAGTGTCGTGTCTTCAATACGCAGTTGGGACTGAAAGCTCCCGGCCAGGATCGCGTTGTCTTCTGAGTCGACGGTCAGGCTGGTAGCGCTCGCGTAGGCATCACCGAACTTTCTGCTCCATACGGGAGCGCCATCTGCTGTGAATTTTGCCAGGTAGAGCGCGCGATCGTCCGCGGTCAGCGGGTCAGAAGCAGCAACGTCCAATGTTCCACTGAAGGTACCCGTGACGAGAATGTTGCCTTCGCTGTCGAGCGCGATGTCATTCACGCCTTGATTGCTGGCGTCTCCGAAGATTTTTGACCAGATCGCGCAGTCATGGCCGTCGCAGTTTTCGTCTGCCGGATCTGTGCATGTTTCGGATTTTGGTATTTTCTGGCCGTCGCAGCTGCCATAGGCGGTGCCTTCGTCGTTGCATGTCTTTTGGCCAGTCTTGCAGATGCCGATGTGCGCAGTGTTGTCAGGTCCCTCATAGCAGCTCACAGCTTTGCCAGGCTCGCAGGTTGCGCCTTGGCCTCCGGTTCCGGTTCCGGTTCCGGCTCCGGTTACGCTGGACTCCGATGACGGGGCATCCTTGAATTCGTCCAATCCAAGCAGCAGTCCGCATCCGGCTCCGGTCCATGTTGACGCAACGACGAGAAGTCGGGAACAGTACCGAAGTGATCGATCTCGCATGACCAACACCCTTACAAAGGACATGGATATGGGCCACGGCACACCGCGCTTCCTTTGCGTGTTGTACCGACCCCCCTCACGGCGCCAGCATCAGCACCTTCACCTGGCTCGGCACGACCCTCATCCCCGGGCAGTTCGTGCTGTTCTGGAGCGACATGCTCGTCAGCCTGCTCGCCGGCATCCCGCGGATCAGCACCGTGAAGGCCCCGGTCAGGTGGCGGCTCGGCCCCATCACCGTGCCCGACGCGACCCCCATCGCGACCCCGGCGTTGTCCCCGTTCGTCAGCGGGATCGTCGTCGCCAGGTTGTGCGCGGGCGCGGCCATGAACAGCACGTTGTAGACCGCGGGCACCCCCATCGGGCCGGCGGCGATGTTCGGGTAGGGCACGGGCACCGGCGCGGGCGAGGGCGTCAAGCACACGTCCGGTAACCCCAGGTCGATGCCCATCATCTGCGTGTTGGCAAACATCGCTTCCTCTGCTCCCGTTCAGCTCAACCGAGGTGGATCTGCGCGCCGTCGAGCTTGACCAGCTCCTCGGCCGTCACGAGGGTGTTCTCGCCGCGCAGGCTCATGTTCTTCTTCGCCACGTAGTCGACGCGCTCCGCCCGGAGCTGCTCGAACTCCTCGACGAAGCGGTACACCCGCTTCAGCCGCTGCGTCACCCGCTCCACGGAAGCGTCGAACGCCGCCGCCTTCACCTTGACCTTGTCGATCTCGGCCTGCACCGCCGTCCCGAGATACGACAGGCTCTCCACGAAGACGCTGCCGAGGCGCGCGTTGACCTTCAGCTCGCCGGCCACCACCCCGACCTCCTTGCCGGACGCGAACGTCACACCTTCGGCGGCGCCGACAACGAACCGCCCTCTGGGCAGCTTCACGTGCAAATCCCCTTCGAGCACCAGGCTGACGTCGCTGCCCTGCCGCTCCAGCACGGCCAGGATGTACGCGCCGCGGTCCGGCAGCACCGAGACGAGCACAACGTCGCCGGCCACGGGCTCGACCATGCAGCTCACCGCGCGACGTGCCTCGATCTCGGCGGCGCCGGAGGCCACCACGAACGCACCGCCCTCCGCGCGCACCACGCGCCCCGCCTCCTGGTAGGCAGCCTCGGGCTCGATCTTCGCGAGCTTGTGAATCTTCGCGAGCTTGTCGATCTTCGCGAGCTTCCTCGCAACGTTGTTTCGCATCACGCCTCCCGCGCCGGCTCAGCCGGCCTTGCCTCGAAGCTTGTCCTGCCAGGCCTCCGCCTCGGCCAGCGGCTCGTCATCGCCCAGGGCGAGGGCGCGGCCGGTGATGACGGCCCCCTCGTCCCGCGTCCGGTGAAGGCGCGCCCGGAAGAGCGTGGCCCCCGTGAAATCCGCCCCCCGGACGTCGGCGTGGGAGAAGTCGGCGTACGTGAGCTCCGCGCCCGGGAACCGGGCGCGCTCGCACCGCGCGCGGTGCCAGAGGCTCTGCTCGAGGCTGGCCCTCGAGAGATCGGCGCCCCCGAGCTCGGCGTCGACGAAGATCGCCTGCTTGAGCCGCGCGCCGCGGAGGCTCGCGCCGCTCAGGTCGGCCTCGACGAAGATCGCGCCCTCCGCCCCGGCGTCGTCGAGCCGAGCGCCGGTGAGCTTCGCGCCCTTGAAGCCGCACTGCGTGAGGGTCGCGCCGGTCAGGTTCGCGCCGGTGAGATCCGCCTCGGTGAACTGGCTGAGGGTGAAATCGAGCCCCGAGAGATCCATGCCCGCGAACCGGCTGCCGATGAAGATGACGCTCCGGCAGCGCGCCCCGGCCAGCGCGACCGTCGTCATGTCCGCCTTGATGAGGTGCGTGAACTCCAGCCGAGCGCCCGAGAGATCCAGGTGCGCCACGTTCGCGTCGACCAGCACCGTGCGATCCAGGCTCGCGCGCGCGAGCCTCGCGCCTGCGAAGCTCGACTGCGCGAACGCTGCGATGATCAGATCCGCCTCCGAGAGATCGGCGCACGACAGATCGGACGCGGCGACCTGCGCCGCCGCCCAGTTCGTCCGGACCAGCTTCGCCTGCGCCAGCACGCACCGGTGCATCGCCACGTGGTGCAGGTTGGCGCCGGTCAGATCCGCCTCCCTGAAGTCGCACGCGGTGAGGATCGACTCCTTGAACGAGGCCCCGGCGAGGCGCGCCCCCTGGAAGCTCACCTGCTCGAAGAGCCCGCCGGAGAGATCGGCGCCGCTCAGGTCCTCCCCGTCGAGGCAGGCGCCCGAGATCGTCTCGCCGCCCTGGATCGCCGCGATGAGCTCAGCCCTGTCCACGCTGCCTCCGCGGCACGAACCGCACCTCCCGGACGTTCGCCTCCTCGAAGCGCGTCCGCTCGTCGCCGAGCACCTTCGCGAGATCGGCGCGGAAGAGGTTGGCCCCGGTGAAATCGGCTCCCATGAGCTTCGCCTTCTGGAGGACGCCCAGCATCAGATCGGCATACGTCAGATCGGCGTCCGACAGCTCGGCTCGGATGAACCGCGCCTCTCGCGCCGCGATCCAGGCCATCCTGGCGCCGCGCAGGTCACAGTCGCTGAGATCGCTGCCGTTCATCTGGGCCTCGGTGAAATCGGCGCCGGCGAGGCTCGCCCCCCGGAGGTTCGCGCCGGTCAGCGTGGCGCCGTGGAAGTCGGCGCCGTCGAAGGCGCACTCCTTGACCATGCGCAGGTTCTCCGCGAAGGCGCCCCGGAACACGGCGCCTCGACCCTCCGACGAGAAGAAGGCCGTCGAGATCAGCCGGGCGCCCGAGAGATCGACGCCGCCGAGCTTGCACTCGATGAAGGTGGACCGCGAGAGATCCGCGCCGGTGAGCTTCGACCCCGCGAGATCGACCCGGAGCAGCGTGAGCAGCTGCGCCAGCGCGTCCGAGAAGTCGTTGTCGCCCAGGGTGGCCTCGGAGAGGTCGGCCAGGGTGAGCTCCGCGCCGCGAAACGATGCCCCCGTGAGATCCGCCCGGTAGAGCACGGCGCCGGAGAGGTCCGCGCCGGAGAGGTCGGCGCCCCGGAGCGTCGCCAGCCCCAGGTTCGCGTCCTCGAGCCTCGCGCCCCGGAGCGTGGCCCGGGAGAGGTCGGCGTGGGCGAGGACCGCCCGCTCCAGATCGGCGTCATCGAGGTCGGCGTCCGCGAGGCTCACGCCCTCGAGCAGCGCGCCGGTGAGGATCGCCCCGCGGAGATCGAGGCCGGAGAGGTCGGCGCCGGTCAGATCGCGGCCGGCGAGCGAGCGCCCCGCGCGATGCGCCTCGGTCACGTCGTCGCGGAGGCGCCGCGCGACCTCGCCGGCGAGCCGGCCGGCCGCGGGGCCGAAGTGCGCGGTCTGCCGGTATCCCTCCAGCACCTGCGCTTCCATCTCGGCGAGCTTCCGATCGAAGGCGGGATCGGCGAGCGTCTCCTCGAGCGCGGTGTTCGGATAACCCGCGTTCGCGAGCAGCGCCGCGAGATCCTCCAGCCGCTCGCGCTCGGCCTTCGCCGAGAACTTCGGCGGGCCGGCGGCCTGCTTCATCGCGTCTGCCGCCAGCGCGTCGTAATCCATCCCGGCCGCGGCGTAGGCCGCGCGCGCCTCGGCTTCGGCGCTCGCCCGGCGGCCCTCCGCCTCGGCCCGCTCCCGCTCTGCGCGCGCCTCCAGCTCCTCGACGAACGGCCCTAGCTCCTCGATGTCGGGGATGACCTCTTCCACGGCCGGCTCCTCGGCCTGCTCCAGACCGAACTGCGCCGGGTCGAGCCCGAGCTCCACGACGGTCGCGTGCGCCTTTCGGCGGTTCGCCTCCGCCCTGCGCCGCGCGCCGTCCTGGAGGTTCTTCCGGAGGAGATCGTCGCTCTCCAGCAGCCGCTCGACGTCGGACTTGTCGCGCGGCGGCCGCGCTCCCGAGGGCAGCGGCGGCAGGAGATCGCTGTCGCGCAGGGCCGCGAGGTGCCCCGCCTTGGGGTCGAGCCGCTGCCTCAGCACCTCGCGGTAGTGCTCCCCGGCCTTCGGCTCCCCGAGCGTCTCTGCGCCGATCACGATCTGCAGCACGTCGGCCGCGTCGTCCTCGTCGACGAGCGCGATGCCCCGGAACAGGAGGATCCCGCGCTCGGCGTGAGGAAAGAGGTGCACGGTCTCGAGGTGCATCGCGATCTCGCTGAACGTCTCCACCTCCCCGAGCTTCCGGTGGATGAACGCGCGCGTCGCGATCCCCGGCAACGCCGCCTCGATCACCGGCTTTTCCGGGTGCATGTGCTCCAGCACCATCGGCTCGTCGCCCCGGAAGAACCCCTGGATCTGCTGGTCCTCCGGCGCGGCGTTGAACATGCCGAGATCGGTGTCCTCGGCGAAGCCGGGGAACCGTTCCTTGAGCCACTTCTGGTCGTACGTGCCGATCTTGGCGAAGCGCTGCGGCCACATGAGGTCGATCGGGCCGAAGCCCGCGGGCGCAGGCCGATCGCCCGGCGACGTGATCAGCGGCTTCGGCAGCTCGATGTTCGGGAGCGGGTGGAGCTCTCCCGTCTCGGTCTCGATCGGCTGGGCCCCCTTGCCCACGGGGTTCGGCGCGAACCCCGGGCCGCCGAAGGCGCGCTCCCAGACGATCGGCATCGAGGTGAACGGCTCGGGCTCGGTGGGCACGCCGCGTCGCCACGTTCTGTCGCCGATGACGTAGAGCGTCTTGTCCACCGCGCCGAGCCGCGCCCTCACCGCGCAGGCCGGCGCCCGACCCTCGCGCGGGTAAGCCCGCCCGGAGATCAAGAGCTCTCCTCTCGGCTTGGGCATGCCCATGTCGAGCACGGCGTCCCTGCCGAGCTCGGCCGCGGCGAACTTCCAGAGATCGATCTCGGACAGCAGGGCTGCTCCGGGGTCGAACGAGAAGAAGGCCAGGACGGTGACCGACAGATAGCAGTCGCTTTCATCCTCGAAGACCCTGTGGAGGAGGCCGAGCTTCTGGGGCTTGATCGTCTTCATGGGAGAGGGAGGCGCGCCGCGGGAGCGCAGGCCCACGGCCCCCGTGGCGAGGGGACGCGAGGCCGTGGGGCCGGTCGAGGATCAGGGTCGCCGCGGGCCATGCCGCGGCGGCACTGTCACCGAGCCGCTCGCGTCCGTCAATGCGGCGGCCGGAGACCCGGCAGGGTCCCGGCGCGCGCCGCTACGCCTGCGCCATCGCCGCGGCGAAGCGCAGGAGCCCCTCGCCCCAGCCGCCGAGGATGTACGTGCGATCGTAGAACTCGGGCACGAGGGTGTCCTGGTATCCGGCGACCTGCACAAGGAACACGCGCACGTCGCGGTGCACGCGCGCGCGGTACGTCGCGACGAGCTTGGCCACGTCGATGTACTGCTTGTTCCAGGCGAAGTCCGCGTAGTCCTTCGGTCGCGTACCGTAGAGGCCGCCGTGGCCGGCCTGCATGTCGCTCAGCACGAACACCGCGTCCCAGCGCTGCCGCTCGCGGATCGCGCGATCCCAGAACAGCCACACGCCGTTCTCGGTCGCCGTGCCGATCGTGCGGGCGATCTGCTCGGCGAGGTCGAGCTGCGAGAACACGCTCTCCTTCCTGCGCACGGCGAAGCTCTCCAGCCGGTCGCCGAACACGCCGAGGTGCCCGTCGTCGGCGCGCATCCCGGCCACGACGCCCGTGAGGTTCGCGATCGTGGAGATCCGCATCGTGCCGAGGCTGCTGGTGGTCGTGCCCTGCGCCGAGCCGCTGTTGTCGCAGAGCACCATCACCCGCCCGGGGAAGAACGGCACCTGGCCGAGAGAGCGGTGCAGGCACTGCTCCACCGCGTCCAGCACGGCGCCCGGCGCGCAGGCCTTCACCGCCTGATAGGCGCTGTAGTACCGGAAGGGCAGCTGCTTGCCTTCGGCGGCCGTCGCGACGAGCTTCGGCAGGAACACGTCGGCCGGCACGCCCGCCTCGATGAGGTTGCGCAGGTTGCGCAGCAGGGCCATGTGGCCCATGGCCGGCAGCGCCTTGCGCCACGCGCACCGGTTCGAGCCGCGGGCCGAGACGATCGCCTCCCAGGTGCGGCCTGTCGCGCGGAGCGTGCCCTTCGCGAGGCGGTCGACGCTCGGGCTCTTCGGGTGCACGAGGTTCACGACGTCCACGGTCTTGCTCCCCTTGCCCTCGAGGCGGTACTTCGCGAGGGCGTGATCATCGAAGCGCTGCAGCGCGTCGCGCAGCGCGCGCTTAAGCGCGTTCGGCACCGGCTTGCCGAACCGGTAGAGCTGGTACGCGAGGGCGACCGCCGGCTCGTCCGCGCGCTTCAGGATGCGCGGCGCGAACCGGCGCACGAGGCCGGTTCCGCGCACCGAGGCGGTGTTCGCCGCGCGCACCAGGATGACCTGGGGCGTCGTGCGCAGGTGCTCCTCCTCGCGCAGCCGCGCCGCCTCGGCGAGCGTCGCCTCCGGATCGGCGGCGAGCGCCTCGTCGATGGCCCGCTCGATCAGCGCCGCCGGCGAGAGCGCGCGCCACTCGGCCGGATCCACGGCGCCGAGCGTCTCGCGCAGGCGCTTCACCTCCGCGTCGGAGAGCCGGGCGCGGTCTTCCGCCTTCTTCCTGGTCCTGGCCGGGCGCGGGTCCGCCGGCTCGCGGTGGTAGTACATGGGCTCGCCGAAGAAGCACGACGAGGCCGCGAGGCGGAGGCGCTTCAGCGGATCGGCGATGTCGTAGGAGCGCCCGCCCATCCAGTTCAGGTGCGAGGCGCCGTCGCGCTGAGCCTTGCGCTTGAGATGCTGAAAGAAAGCCATGAGGACACCTCCTTCCTCGACGCACGCGCGGCGAGGGGTCGAGAAATCGGGCGCAGCGCGGAGAATGGTGGTCACGGGGTGGGTCGTGGTTGAACGAAGGAACCGTGACGCTCACTGCCGCGCTGCGCCCTTGTGCCAGAGACGGGACTCGAACCCGCGACCTCGTCCTTAGGAGGGAAGTAACCCCGGAGCTCACTGCCGGCGCTCATCGCGCCGGAGAACACCGTCCGGAGTTGTTTGCGCGCTCTACCGCTGAGCTACTCTGGCGTGGACGCTGGGGGGTATTGCAGGGACGATGCCAGGCGGGATCGAGCGGGGTTTTCCGCGGGGAGCCGTGGGGGACGAGCGCGGGGCCCGGGGGTGGCCTATCCTGGGAGATAAATTTGTAGATGGGGAGATAGAGGGGTGAGCTCACCGCGACGGGCGCGGGGGCGCGTTGCGGCCAGCTGCGCTCGCGCCGCCGGCCGGCGGCGTGCGGTGGGGCTTTCGGGCTGGGCGTACCGAGGGTGGACGGCCGGGGGCGGGGCGGGGCGGCGCGGCCGGATGGCGCGCAGGGGTCCGGGAGGTCGCGACCCCCTTGCGCGCTCGTGACGAGCGCGCAAGGGGGTCGCGACCTATCGGAGGGCATGATTTCGACGGAACGGAGAGGTCGCGACCTATCGGAGGGCATGATTTCGGCGGAACGGAGAGGTCGCGACCTGTCGGAGGGCATGATTTCGACGGCGTGGAGAGGTCGCGACGTGGGCGGGGGCTGTGAGACGAGGGGCGGCCAGGGTCGCGACGTCCCCAGGGGCTGCGGAGCGAGGGGAGTATCGCGCGTCGTGGTCGAGGCTGCGGTGCGCGCCGGCCAGCGTTCGTGCGGGCTGTCGCTTCGTGTACAGTTCGCGCAACGCGCCCGAGCGCGCCGTCGATTTCCAGGACAGGATGAGCACAGCGACCGTCGAGTTTGCCGGCATCGAGCTCCTCAGCCCGTGCCCCCACTGCAGCGCGCCGATGGCGGTCAACACGCTGACCGACCGGTGCCGCTGCTCGAGCTGCCTCATGGAGTCGGCGCTGCCGCCGCCGGTCTGGGATGAGGCGCTGCGCGGCGTCGAGAAGGACGTGGTGCAGTTCGCCGCCGGGTACCTGCGCCATGGCCCGGAGTGGGACGAGGGCGGCCCACCGCCAGGGCCGCACGTCGAGTGGCAGCGCGGCCACGACGCGCCGCCGTGTCCGCGCTGCCAGCGGCCGATGCGCCTCGCGCCGCAGGGGGGCTGCGTGTGCGCGGCGTGCGGCGCGGGGCGCGCGATCCTGCCGAAGCCGCCGTGGCTGCCGCCGGACAGCCCGGTGCTCGGGTTCGTGAGCGACGAGCCGGCGGTGGCCGAGGCGCGCCCGCGCCAGCCCGTGCATGTCGCCTGCACCCAGTGCGGCGGGCCGCTCGTGGCGGACGGATCGAGCCGGATCGTGCCGTGCGGCTACTGCTCGGCGCGGGTGGCGTTGCCCGATGCGGTCTGGGCCGCGCTGCACCCGCCGCGCGTCAAGAGGCGGTGGTGGCTGGCGGTGCACGTGGCGAACGACCCGCGACGGGGCCAGGCTGATGTCGGAAGGTTCACCGGGCTAGCCTGGAAGCTCGCCGCCGTCGTGGCAGTCTTCGCAGTTCCCGTGTATGGAGCCGCCGGTATTGCTGCGATAGAGATGCATAGAGATCCAGAGGTTTGGAGTCTCCGTGGCCTCTTTGCTCTGTTTAGCGTCCCTCTCGTGCTATGGCTCAGGGGCCGCTGGCGCTGCTGGCGTATCTGCCGACCTGAGCACGAAGCAGTCGGTCGTATGCGCGGTCCATGGCGTCCAGCGTCGTTCATGTCGGTGCTGGTTACGCCGCCGAATCAGCCAGACGTCGTGCTGGCGCGCGGTTCTCTCTGGAATCTCAGCGAGCAGAAATTCGCTCAGCTCGGCGGCGACGGCGGCAGGGTACGAGCCTGGGTAACCAGGGGGCTATGTAGACAGAGCCACATCGAGCCGACCCCATCAGTCATGGAAGAATAGAGGAGTGGCGTCCTCGTGGCAGACGCAATCTCGCGCCGATAAATCGGTGGCCATCATCAAGGCGTATGAGTGAGGAGCTCTCCTGACTCTACTGCAGCCAACATATGAGCCGCTGGCGCCGTGCGAAGGTGATTCTATACGATCGAGAAAACTCCAGTGACTGCTGTCCAGACCGCGTTCAAGCTCGTTAGCGTGTCGATCTTCTTCAGGTTGAATGAGTTATTTTGAAGTTTGCCTCCGGCGAAGTCGATCTTTATGGCGGTTACGTCGAGCTTGAACCCTCCGACATTGACGCTTGTTGCGAAGGCCTTTTGCTCGAAGTACACGCTCTTCGTGTCCGACATGAGGAATGCCGTCTTGTGCGCGGTGGTGTCCTTGTGCGCCGCGGCCAACGTCTCCCAGACGCCCTTGACCTCCTTGTGGCTCCCCGCGTTGGTGACCTTGAACTCCGGCGCATCGATCACGAAGCTCGGCGCCTTGATGTAGCCGTCGCCGCTGAGCGTCCACTTGAGCCCCTTCGTCTCCCAGTCGAGCGCGCCGACCCTCCACTGGACCTTCCCGCCCTCGAGCTCCTGCGTCCCGAACTTGTCCTTGTGCAGCCCCTCGACGGTCGTCTCGAGGCGCTTGAAGTCCTCGTCGACGGCGCCGGCCTTCGTGTGCTTCTTGCCCGCCATCTCGGTGTCCTGGCTGGCGTAGCGCTCGACCACGGCCTCGGCGGTCGTCTCCTGCTTGCCGCCGATGGTCGTCGTCAACGAGGTGTCGTAGTCCTCCTCGACCGCGCCCTCGACGTGGTCTTCGCGCTTGCCCGCGACGTGGATCTTCTGGTCGCCGCCCACGTCCACGCCCTGGTTCGCGCCGACCGTGACGACGTTGTCGCGGTGGGCGTGGAGCTCGAGCAGCTCCTCGCCCTTCTTGTCCTCCATCATGATCTGGTTGAACCCATCGCCCCCGGGCGACGTCTTGCTCTTCCAGATCGAGCGCGTCTTCTCCGCCGGCAGCTTGAGCGGCGAGACGCTCCACGCGTTGTGGAGGCGGCCGACGACGACGGGCTCGTCCGGGTCGCCGTCGAGGTAGGCGATGATGACCTCCTCGTTCACGCGCGGCAGCATCACCATGCCGTAGTCGAGCCCCGCCCAGCCCTGCGAGACGCGGACGAAGCGGGTCGGGTTGCCCTCGTGCAGGTCGCGGCGATCCCACCGGAACTCGACCTTGACGCGGCCGTGCTCGTCGACGTCGATCTCGTCCACGCCGGCCTTGTTGCCGACCACGAAGGCCGTCTGCGTGCCGAAGATGCGCGGCTTGGGCCGGCGCGCAGGACGCCACGGATCGCCCGCAGGCACGCAGACGAGGACGTGCCGCCGCACCGGGTGCCCGTCAGCCCCCTCCGTCACCGTGCAGCGCGACCGGATCACGAGCAGCTGGCCGTTCACGTCGGCGCGCGGGTGCTCCTCGACCGTGAAGCGGCCGCCAGCGCCGAGCGCGAAGCTCGTGTGGCACTCGAAGACCCGCCGCTCCGACCGGGCCTCTTCCAGGTACCGCTTCGCCAGCGCTTCGCCGTGCTTCTCGGAGGCGGCGGTGAACCTGTTCGTCGTGAACTCGTACCGCTCGAGCGTCGCCTCGCGGACGAAGGCCCTCTGCGAGGTCTCGGCCCGCTGATCGAGGACGTACTCCGGCTTCTTGAAGTCGTAATCCCGCACCGTGACCATCGACGTCTCGATCGACGAGGTGATCGCGATGAACGAGACCGTCGGCGCCGCCGCGCTCATCCCGGCGCCCGCCGGCGGCACGAACGGCACCCGCGGCGCGCCGTCGTCGGTGAAGGCCGTGTCCTCGGCGAGCACCCAGTCGCTGCTCCCGGACCCGTGATCGAAGTAGGAGATGAGGCCCTCGTCCGCGAGGGCGCGGAACATGAAATCGAAGTCGGTCTCCCCGTACTGGACGCGGTACTCGCGCGCCGGCCGATCCGGGGAGGCGATGAGCGAGCTCGGCGCCGGGATCCGGCCGCCGTACGCCGACGCCACGACCTCGCAGACGTCGTCCGCCGTGAGGTTCTGGAAGATGCGGTGATCCGCGCCCCGGGTGCTGAGCCACAGGGGAGGCACGACCGCGAGCTCGTAGCGCGACACGCCGGTGGGCTCCGCCGAGAGCTGCCGCACCCGCCGCACGATGCCGTGGACCTTCTTGAGAAAGGGCTCGCCGTCGAGCTCGACGACGATCTCCTCGCCCACCACGCTGGAGAGATCGACCTCCGGATCGGTGGTCACCACGTCGAGCGTCAGCTCGAAGAGCTCGTTGAGCGCGTCCCTGTAGTCGAGCTGGTGGACCTCGAAGCCGGTGACTCCGGAGGTGGGGAACGTCAGGCGCACGTCGATGGCCATGGTCGGGTCTCCTCGGGGGTTGCGCCGCCGGGCGCAGCGCTCATCTCGGCTCGTTCGGGCTCTTCCCGGCGGGAGAAGAGCGGGCGCTTTGCTGCCAGTAAAGCTCCTGCCAGCGCTGATGCGCCGCCGGGTCGCGCGCCAGGCGCTCGCGCCAGAAGCCGTCCACCGCGCGGCGCGCCTCGGGCTCCCTGAGCCCGTACTGCGCGAAGAGGGCCTCCGCGCTGGCGGGAGCGGCGGCGAGGTCGGCGCAGAGGGACGCGTACTGCTCCAGGGAGAGCGCCGGGGCCGGCGGCGCGCCCGGGGGCGCAGCGGGCGCGGCGCGAGCGCTGGACGAGAACGGCAAAGCCGCCTCCGCGGGCGCTCCGGACGTCGGCTGCGTTCCGGTCAAGCTGGTGAAACCGCGCATGCCTCTGGGCACCTCGGCCATCGCTGCGCCGAGTTTCGCGGGCTGCGGTGGTGCAGGGAGGCCGAACGGCAGCACGGGTGCGCTGGAAGCGGCGTCGGAGGTGGGCTGCGTGCCACGAAGATCGGTGAACTTCCGCATGCCCGGCGGGACCAGCGACGCCGGGTCGGCCGGCGCCGCGCGAAGGAAGCTCGGCACCGCCGGAGCACGACGCGGGGCAGGGTCGCCGGTCGGTCGCGGCGCGGGGGGCTCACCCGGCGCGGGGGGCGCAGGTGCTTCGGGCGCAGCTTCGGGCAGAGAGGCCTCCGCGCGAGCCGCGCCGGGCTTCGCCACGCGCGCGTGCGCCGCCGCCTCCGGGGGCAGCGCGCGCGACCGGGGGCGAGATGCGTTGGGCGACGGGACCATCAGCAGGCTCTTGAGTTGTTTCGTGATCATCGCTGTTGCCTGTCCCGCCGCCGCTCCGCCGCGCTCCAGGCCGGCTGCGTTCATGGCTGTCCACGACAGGTATCACGGTGCGGGTGTTTCGACGCAAGAGCGCACAGCACCGACGGGCGCCACGCTGCGCGCTCGCCGCTTCGCCGCTTCGCCGCTTCGCCGCTTCGCCGCGAAGACGCACGGCACCGGCACGGCGCCCGGTCGCCCTCCCCGGGAACGCGCAGCGCCGGCGCCGCGCGGGGTTCCGCTCATGCTGGATGCCCTCGAGAGCGTGGGTTGCCCACCGGCGCTCGCCGGCATGCGGGCCTCGACCCGACCGGCTTCTGTCTCGTCGCGGCCCACGAAATTCTCCCGCCGCTCGCGCGCCTCGGGTAGAGAGCTCTGGCTGGGTCCGCCCGTTCCGCGGTGGAGCTGCCCCCATGTCCGACGCCTACATCTACCAGCGCGACATCCAGCCCTATGGCCGCCTCACCGCGTCCCAGATCCGGAGGCTCGTCCTGCCGATCGATGCGGGTTTCCAGCAGGCCTTGCGCGCCATCGCGGCGCGGCTCGAGGCCGCGACGGAGGCCTTGCACACGGCGACGCTGAAGGCGATCGCGGCTGCGGTGACGGCCTCCGCGCCCAGCACCGCGACGAGAGGCCAGGTCGATCCGGTCGCGATGGGCCGCGATCTGCTGCGCCGCCTCGTCGCGCAGGCCGCAGCCCGGCCGGGCGGGGTCGCGCTGGCCCGCGACCTCCTTCAGGGCGAGACCCTCGCGACGGTGCTCCGCCGCCGCCCCGCGAAGCTCGCGGCGGCGATGGCGCACGCGGTCGAGGTGCTCGAGCAGCGCAAGCGTCAGCTGCCAGAGCACGAGGCGTGGACGGCTGAGCTGAAGCGCTCCCGGGATGCCCTCGAGCCGCTCGTCCGGAGCGTGCGCAAGACCCGGCTCGCCCGCCGCACGATGACCCCCGAGGTGAAGGCCGCGCGCGCCGAGTGGCTCACCATCTATGGCGCCGCGAAGCTCCTCGTCGAGTGCGTGCTCCGGCTCCACGACAAGGTGTCCCTGATGCCGCAGATCTTCGACGACCTCGCCGCCGACGCGCCCCGCGTCACCGGCGAGCCGGAAGGCCCTGCGCAGGATCCGGCCCCCAGCGCCGCAGGAGGGCTCCCCTCCGGAGCCTGACCGCCTCCGACACGCATCCTCGCAGGCCTCGACGCGGTAGGCCCGAGGCGAGCGTGTCCTTCGCGCGGCGCGGGGAGGGCCGATGTCCGAGGGAGACGCGCCTACCGCCCGCCGAGGTGCGTCCGGAAGAACCGCACCAGGTGACCATACTGGAGTACCTGGTTGTCCCGCTTCTGCGCCCCGTGCCCCTCGTCGGCGAACAGGATGAGCTCGGACGGGATCTTCTTCGCCTCCAGCGCCCGCTGGATCTGCACCGACTCGCCAGCCGGCACGCGCGGATCCGTCACCCCCTGCACGATCAGCAGAGGCGCCTTCACCCGATCGAGGTACGTGATCGGCGAGAGTTTGATCAGCGCCTCCCGGTCCTTCTCGGGATCACCGTACTCCGAGATCCGGAGGATGCGCCGGTAAGGCGCCGTGTTCTGGAGGAACGTCACCAGGTTGCTCATGCCGACGACGGCCGCGCCCGCGTCGTAGGCGCCGGCGAACATCGTCATGCCGAGCAGCGCGGAATAGCCGCCGTAGCTGCCGCCGAAGATGCCGACCTTCGGCGGCCGTCCCTCGTGGCCGAAGCTCGCCCTGACGAACTTCGCCGCGTCCTCGATGTCGGTGATGATGTCGAGCCGCTTGGCGCCGTCGTCGGCGTGCAGCCACGTCTTGCCGTAACCGTCGCTCCCCCGGACGTTCGGCTCGACGAACACGAACCCCGCGTCCACGAAGATCTGCGCACGCGCGCTGAACCCCGCCTTGATCTGGCTCTCCGGGCCGCCATGGAAATGGACGATCACCGGACACGGCCGCTCGCACTGGGCAGGGCGCCGCACGAACATCGGGATCTGCGTCCCGTCGCGCGCCGGATAGGACTCCAGCGTGGCCGCCGCGAACGCGTCCGGCGCGATCTCGGGCATGCTCGGGGTGTGCCACTGCGTCAGCTTGCCAGTCGTCCAGTCGAGGATATAGCTCGCCGCCGGCGCCCTCGCGGTCTCCAGGAGCAGCGTCGTGAACCGGCCATTCGGCGTGGTCGCGACCGGTACCACATGATCCGCTGCAGGGAGCGCGGGGAGCTTGACCTCGCGGTGCGACCTCGCGTCGAGCGCGCGGAGCCGCGTGTGGCCCCGCTCATTCACCGTGTAGAGGATCCTCTTCCGCGCCCGGTCGATGGAGAAGGCGCTGACGTCGAACGGGAGCTCCGGCGAGATTGGCGTGAGCTTGCCCGCCTTCCAGCTGTAGAGCCGGCGGTACTCCCCGAGGCGCGGCGTGAGCACGAGGACCTCGCCGGGCGCCGCTCCGAACATGGCCCTGTAGTCCTCGCGCTCGCCCTGCCCGAAGAGGGGAGTCAGCGCTCCGGCCGCAGGATCGGCCTTCGCGGCGCCCTGCGCGCCGGGCGCCCACTCGTAGAACTCGCTCATGTTGGAGCCGACGTCCCTCGCGAGCAGCAGGCGGCCGTCGGCCGCGGCGTCCACGGCGCGCCAGATGCCCTCGCGATCGAACACGAGCTCGCGCTGCTTCGACGCGATGTCATACCGGTAGATGGCATACGCGTCCTTCTTGACGTCGTTGGCCCGGTAATAGACGTGCCGCCCGTCGTCGGAGACGAACTGCAGCTGCGTCTGCACGCCGGGCTTGTGCTGGATGGCGAGGAGCGGGCCGCCCTTCACGTCCTGCAGGTAGAGCCCGGGGTTCTCCTCGCCCTTGCGATCGCGCGAGAGGACGAGGTGCGCGCCGCCGGGCGTGACGTCCTGCACCACCGTCGGATCCTCGCCGCCCGTCAGCTGCAGCGGGAAGCGCTGCGGCCCGTCGAGCCGGAAGACCTGCCTCGTCCCCGTGATCGTCCAGGTGAAGTAGAGCGCCTTGCCATCCGGCCCGAGGACGCCGCCAGAAGGAGCGCGCACATCGAGCAGCACCTGGATCCGGCGCGACACGTCGTCCGGGAGCGGCGGCGGCGCGTAACGTGCCAGGATTTCAGGAGAAACGCTCGCCGCGCCGTGGCCCTCGTACCCCGGTCGCTCCGGCGCGGGCGCAGGCCGCGGCGCCTCGGCGGAGACCGACGGCACAGGCGGCGCGGGCGCGACGGGCCGGGGCGCGGCCGGCGCAGGCGCCGACGAGGCGGGCGCGCACGCCGCGGAGAGGGAGAGAATGCCGAGCAAGGAGAGCAGCGCGCCGTCGTGGCGCCGGCGCCGCGTCGAGGGGGACGACATGTGGGACATTTCGCCGGAGCGGCCGCGCGCTGGCAAGGTCAAAGGCCGCGGCGGCGACCGGGCCTACCAGGGCAGGGGGACCTTCTTCACGTTCAGCTTCTCGGCGCGCTCCTTCAGGACCGCGATGAACCCCTCCGCACGCGCCGACGCCTGGAAAAACGAGCCTCGGTCCGGATCCCGGATCTGCCCCTTCTGGTGGTAGACGACCGTATACCCGTTCTCCGCGAGCAGCCGCCGGAGCGGCGGCCGCAGCGACGTACTGAAGATGATCGTCGGCTTGGGCAGGCGGCAGTCCTTGCGGATCCGCCGCTGGTTCTTGAAGAAATACTCGTACGACATCGCCGACCCGTAGACGCTCTGCTTGAGGTGGTTCCGGGGCAGGCAGCGGAGCAGGCGGTCCGACGTCAGCGAATAGAGGTCGATCAGCCGGGCGGCGCTCCCGTGCTCCAGGAAGACGTAATAAGGGATCATGCCGGCCTGCCCTGACATCAGGTACACGGGATCCTCACTCGTCGGGCCGAGCTGGCGCATCAGATCGAGCAGCGTCGCGATGAGGGGCGCGTCCCGGAGGTGGGAGCGATTCAACAACTCCGCGGTGGTGAACCCGGGCTCGGGGATGCCCGAGCGTACACGGGCGGCGAACTCGAGGGCCGAGGTCCCCGGGAAGCCGAGGTCCTCCCGCGCATACCGGAGGGTGCCGAAGAGGTTGAGGCCCGCGAAGAGCGCCACGGCCGTGATCGCGAGCATCGGCCTCCGGATCATCCGGTCGATCACCATGATCGTGAGCGCCGCCAGCGCGGGGATCGCCTGGCTCAAGAAGCGCGCCCCGGGCATCCAGTCGCCGCCTGACGTGGCGATGAAGCCGAGATAGGCGAAGCAGAAGGCGGCCGTGAACAGGAGCGCCGGCGCCACGCGCCCGCGGACGAGATCCCGCCCGAGGAGGACGAGGACGAGGACGAGCGAGAGGAGCATCGCGACGTTGTTCGCCCAGATCCCTCTCCAGAGGTACTTGAGCCCTTCGGAGAGCGCGAATCCGCCGGATTTCGCGACCGCCGGGTTGGGCAGGAAGGATCCGAAATACGCCTGCCGGAAGGCGAGCAGCAGGGCGACGGCCGCGGCGCCGCAGCCGAGGAGCAGGAGCGCCCCGAGGAGCCGCCGCCGCGCGTCCGACGTGCGAAGCCGGAGCGCCTCGATTCCATGCCCGGCGACCGCCGCGACGAGCACGCAGAGGAGGACCACGGGGCTCTCCGGCCTCACCGTGACGAACAGGAGCATGGCCAATCCGGCGCGGATCAAGAGCCCACGGTCGACCGGGCGCTCCCCCCCAGGCCGTTGCTCGGCGGCCGCCGCTTCGCCCGCCTTCACTTCATTGGACGCCCTCTTTTCAGCCGCGCCTTCATCGATCGATCCTTCATCGGCCGCTTCGTCACCGGTCTCCGCCGGCTCCCGGCCCGCTGTCTTCTTGTCCGCCGCCCCGCTGGCGGGCGCGTCCGCGCCCATCGAATCCTGAAAGCGCGCGCACTGCAGGAGCGCGAGCACGGCCGCGAACGCCGCGAACGACGACTCCATCCCGCTCGTGCTCCAGTAGAGAAAGCCGCCCGTCGTCGCCACGAGCGGGGCCGCGAGGTAGGCCAGTCGGGGCGAGACCGCGCGGGCCAGCCATACGGCCCAGGCGATCGCCGCCGCGCCAAAGGCGAGGCCCGTGAAATGGCCGAGGATCGGGATCGGGATCGTGGTGATCCGGTGAAGGAGCGCGAGCAAGCACACAAGCCCGAGGCTGCTGCTCTGCTCGATCCGCTCGCCGTTGAAGTTGAGGAGCTGCCCGTGCCGCGCGAGCGCGTGCGACACCCAATAGGTGATGTGGGTGTCGTCGGTCCCTCCCGAGGCGAAGAGGAAGAACCCGAGCGCAAGAAAGAGCAGGATCGAGCAGAGGATCCAGAGTCGCTCGCGTCTCATGAAAACTCAGCGCCTCTCGACAGCCAGGCATGCAAGTCATCCGCGCAATGCCATTCTGACTTGTTAAGAGAGGCTCCTCGACGACCGGCAGTTGACATAGCACCTGAAGAATATGGTTGGCGGGCGGAGCTAGAGCGACAAACGGGTTGAAACCCCGAAAAAAAGCAGGAATTTCACAGGGAGGCGAGGAGGCGGGGAGCGAGAGACGGTGAGAGGGAGAGATTCTTTTTTTCTTCCTCCCCGCCTCCTCGCCTCCCTGTGAAAATTCTCCGGGTTTCAACATGATTGGTGTTCTAGTCGGGCTCGCCCGGGAGCCTGAGGTGGCCGAGGGCCGCTTCCGCCGCCGCGAGCTGCGCCGCGAGCTTCCGCAGCAGCTCGGCCTCCTCGCCCTGGAGCGAGATGTTCGGGACGAGCGCGTTCAGGGCGCGGCGGTTGTACGCGAGCCCGAGCGGCGAGCCCTTCTCCAGGTTCATCGCCATCGACTCGGCCAGCAACGAGAGCGCCTCGCGGTGCAGCCCCTTCGCCGAGAGCACCTCGGCCAGCGCGGCCGTCGAGCGGGCAAGGCCGATGAGATCGCCGAGCGCCTCCTCTGCCTCGATCGCGGCGGTCAGGCGCTGCGTCGCGCGATCGAGGCGACCCTTGCGGAGCTCCAGCCGGCCGATCGTCTCCCACACCCGGGCGAGCTCCCGGCCATCCCCGAGCTGCTTGTAGGTGCGCTCCGCGGCGAGCGCGTGGTCGATCCCCATCGACAGGGCGTCGGACTCGCGCCCGGGCCGGGGGGGGACGTGGAGCGGGATCCGCGCGAAGAGGTGGTCCGTCTCGGCCAGCTCGACGCGCGCCACCGGATCGACCCGGGCCCGCTCCTCGAAGACGCGGCGCGACTCGGTGAGGAGGTGCGCCGCCCGGACGGGATCGCCCATGCGCACGTAGACCGCCGCCTGATCGTTGAGCAGCCGGGCCGAGCCGAGCGCGTCCCCGGCGTCGAGCAGCTGGCGGCTCGCGGTCGTGAGCTCCTCCAGCGCGCGCTCCAGCGAGCGCATGTCGCCGACGTCGTAACAGACGCTCGCGATGAGCGCGGCGACCTCGGCGTGCAGCTCCGGCGGGTCGCCCTGCGCGAGGAGCGCCCGCGCGACGTCGAGCACCTCGAGCGCGCCCGCGAGCGTGAAGGCCGGGTCCGGGCCGGCCGCCTGCCATTGCACCCGGGCGATGCCCGCGAGCGCGCCGACGCGGAGCCGCCGGCGCGCGGGGGTGGCCGGCATGCCGTCGAGCAGCGCGAGCGCCTTCTGCCCGTAGCTCAGCGCCTGGGCATACGCGCCCATGGCGGCCGCCTCCGCCGCGGCCCCGCGGTAGCGCCGCGCCGCTTCCTCGAGATCGCCGGCCTCGGTGAGGTGGGCTGCGGCGCGCGCGTCGTGGGGCCGGCGTCCGGCGCCGTGCACCGGCGCGCCCGCGGCGCTCGCCGCCTCGGCGCGGTCCGGCTCCGGCGGGGCCGGGTGCACGGACACGCCGAGCGGCGCGGCGGCGCGCAGGGATTCGGCCGCGGCGCGCGCGGGGTCGACGCGAGCGCCGGCCGCGGCGTCGGGCGCAGCAGGCCACGGGAACGACGAGCGGGATCCGCCGGGGGGCGGTCGCTCGGACAGGGAGGCGGGGACGCGCAGCGAGGCCCCACGGACCGAGAGGACCGGCTCGTCCGCCTGGCCGGCGGCGCCGCCGGGCGCGAGATCGCGGGGCATCCGCACCGGCCCCGGGATGGGCGCGTCCAGCGAGTCGGGCGGGGCGTCGAAGCGGACGGACTCGGGCGGCTCGGAGCGGCGGCGGCTCTCCGGGCTGCGAGGAAACAGCTCGGCGTAGGGCCACGGCGGGTTGCCCGGCCCGGCGGGCGCGATCGGCGTGGACCTCTCCTGGCCGGCGCGCGGGTACGCGCGGCGCGCGCTGTTCATGTGCGCGCCGCCGGCATGGGCGGCGGCAGGCGGCGGCCTGAGCGTCTCCGCCGCCCGCGGTACCCCGCCGCGCGCTCCAAGGAATCCTGCGTCGGCGCCCTTCTCCCGCTCGTCGGCGGCCGCCGCGCCGCTGCTCTCGAGAACTTGCACGGCGGCGGCGGTGGGCGCGCCCGGCGATGCGGCCGCCGGCGGGGGCATCGTGCCGCTCGTGCGCGGCGTCGCGATGGCGGGTAGCGACGGCGGCGCGGTCGAGAGCGGCGTCGTCGCCCCGGGCCTCGCCCGCGCGGCCGTGTCGTCGCCGCGCGGCGCGCCCGGGCCCGCTGCGCCGGCGAGGTGCCGCTCGACGGCCGCGGTCGCGGCCACCACGTTCTGGGTCGGCGGCGCTGCGGCGTGCGCCGGCGACGCGTCGGCATGCGCCGGCGACGCGTCGGCATGCGCCGCGGCGGGGCTCTTCTGGGGGTCGGGCGCGACGGCGCCCGCCGCTGCGCGCGGGTCGTACGCCGCCGGAGCGCCCGGCGCGATCGGCTCCTCGCTGAGGAGGGTCGCGAGCCGCCGGTGCCACAGCCGCGCGAGCGACGGGAGGATCGACCCGCGGAGCGCCTCGACGATCGTCTGCGGCAGATGGAAGCGCCCCTCGCCGCGGTCCTCGAGCGGAACGCCCGCGTCCGCGGCGCGCTGCAGCGCCTCGAGCACGTCGACCGCATCGACGCGGAGGAGCGCCGCGACGAGCTCGCTCTCGAACCCCGAGCCGACGATCGCGCCGGCCCGGAGCACCCGGAGCACCTCGCCGGGCAGCTCGCGCAGCGTGATCTGCGGCGGCGGCGGGGGCGCGGTCACGCTCGTCAGCGTGGTCGTGGCGTCGGGCGACCGGAGGATCGCGTCGGCGCCGAAGCCGACGCGCACGGCGCTGAGCAGCTCGCCGGCGGGGCCGGCGGGCGCATGCAGGCGGAAGGACAGGACGAGCGCGACCCGGAGCGCGTCGGGGCGCGAGACGACCCGCCGCAGCACGTCGAGCGTGGCGTGGTCGGCGAGCTCCACGGCGTCGAAGACGATGGCCCACCTGCGATCGGTGTGCTGCGCGAGGCGGTTGGCGGTCTCGATGAACTCGACGTCCACCATCCGCTCGTGCACGTCGCCGAGGAGCCGGCGCCGCAGCCCGGAGACGACGCGGCTCCGCGCCTGATCGAGCAGCGGCGGCGCCCCGCCCACGAGCCGCTCGACCTGGGTCCGCACCTCGTGCAGCGGCCCCAGCGTCACCTCCGGCACATCGCAGCGCACGCGCAGGACGCGCAGCCCGAGCTGGGACGGAGGCTCCCCGGGGACGATGTCGAGCAAGGCCGTGTGCCGGCCCTCAGAAACACGCTGCCAAAGCTGTTCCACGGTCCGCTCCTTCCGTCTGGCTCGCTCGGAGGTCTCGCACGACTGCGCCCGATCTCTCCGAAGGACGTCACGCGCGAGCTAGTAGCCCCAGAGAAACTCCGCGCGGGCGAACGCCGTGAAATAGCTCCCCGGACCGTCGCCTGCGCCGGGGAGGAGCAGCGTGTACTTGCCGGCGAAGCCTGCGGCGAACTGGCGGTTGAAGGCGTAGTCGATGCCGAACGGGATGGAGACCCCGAACTGCCCTCGGTGGCAGCTCGGCCGGCCATACGAGCCGCAGGGCGCGAGGCGCACGCTGTCGTACGCGCCGGTCATGAGGCCGATGTAAGGGACCCACTGCAGGATGTCGATGACGTACGCGGCGCCGGCCGATGCGCCGAGGAACATGAGATCGCCCCCCGGGTGGGACGCGGTGTCGAGCTCGGCCATCACGTTGAACGCGTCCGTGAGCCCATAGGCGACGTGCAGGCCGCCGCCGAGCCCCGGGTACGTTCCGCCGTCCGCGAGGAGCGCGTACCCGATGCTGGCGCCGGCGTGCCATTGCCGTTCAAAGGCGTCGGCCTGCGAGGGGGCGAGGAGCGCGACGAGCGCGAGCGCGGCGGCGGTCAGCGGGGCGGCAGGGGAGCATCTCATGGTCGGTGGCGGCGAGCAGCCCGGAGCGCCCCCGCGTCGAACCAGGGAGCGAGGGCGATGGAGGCGCGCGCCGGGCGCTCGAGGGGCGCGCGGCGCGAGGCTAGCATGCGCGCCGCGGGACATCCTCAGCGGAGCTGCTCGCGGCGGCGGGGAGCGCGGGACGCGCCCGCGTCCTCTTCCTCGAACTCCTCCGTGAAGACCCTCGCCGCGGGGTCGGCCGCGCCGTGGCTCGGATCGATGCGGAGCGAGGGCTGCGGGAAGCGGACGCCGGCCGCCCCCATGATCCCGGGGAAGGTGTAGAGGAGCTCGCCGTGCTCGCCGAGCTCGACGCCCACGTCGTCGGGGCGCTCCTTGGCGAGGTCGGTGAGCAGGGTGTCCGCCTCCGACACCGGCAGGTCGAGCACGACGCCGACCTCCTGCGCGGTGAGCGGGCGGCGGCGGTGCGACGCGAGCGAGAAAATCGCCTGGATCTGCGCGTCCCGCGAGGCCTTCACCCCGGACCGGGAGAGCTTCCGCCCGCCGATCAGGAGGAGCACGCCGAGCGTCAGGGCGATGAACCCGATCGGCAGGCCGATCGCGAGGCCGGCGATCGAGCCCGGGAACAGCGCGGCCAAGCCCAGCCCGAGGAG
Source organism: Sorangium sp. So ce887 (assembly GCF_051521455.1). Lineage (NCBI taxonomy): Bacteria > Pseudomonadati > Myxococcota > Polyangiales > Polyangiaceae > Sorangium > Sorangium sp. So ce887. Next base: position 3,344,618 of record NZ_CP150354.1, read on the forward strand.
CAGCGCCAGCGCGGTGCCCCCGATGAGGACCAGCCAGCCGAGCGCGCCCGCGACAGCCCCGCCGAGCCTGGACGGCTTCCCCGCCAGGCTGACCGACTTGCCCGCAAAGGGCAGCCGCTCCCGGCCGCACGCGGTGCAATACGCAGCGAGCCCGCGGTGAATGACCGGCGCGTTCTTTCCGCAATGAGGACACATGAGGACTCTCCCCGCGAGCAAATCTTCGCGAGCCAGGCTGTAGCGTAGGAACCGAGCACCACCACCGCCAGCTGGCCGACGATGTGCTCTCCAGGTTTTTCAAGGCATGCCACGGAACGCCCCGGCGGTGGAGTCCGTCCCGGTGCGATGTGCTCTGCGCGCAGGTCTCAGAGGCCGAGGTAGCGCGCGATCTCGGCGCGGGCCGGGTCAGAGGCCACGGCGCGCAGGGCCTCGTACCGGCGTTGCCAAGCGGCCGCGCTGCCTTCGTCGCCGCGCCATCGCGCCGCCTCGGCCCGGGCGAAGGTGGTGTGCCGGAGCGAGAAGCGGGGGGCGTCGAGCGCGAGGAACGCGTCGAGCCACACCTCGGTGTCCCCTTCACCGTCGCCGAGCAGCTGCGCCGAGAGCGCGGCGTACGGGACGAGCGCGGGCGGCGCGTCGCCGCGGCGGCGGAGGACGGCGTAGCGGAGCGCGCGGCGCGTGGGCGGCGGCGCGTCGCGCGCGGCGCTCCAGGCGGCGAGCGCGCGCGAGAACGCCGGCTGGCCGTCACGCGCCCAGGGGACGTCGGGGCGCGCGAAGCCGACCCACGGCCAGGCGGCGGAGAGGTCCGCCGGCAGCAGCGCGGGCGGGCTGCCCTGCCGGAGCGGCTCGCCGCTCCCGGGAAGGGCGAGGGCGAGCCGGGTCCACCGCGCGCGAGCGTCGAGCAGCGCGAGCCCGGCGAGCCCCGAGGGCGCATCGCCGGGGCGCGCCGCGCGCGCGGCGGCGGTCGCCTCCTCCGCGAGCACGGCCGCGCGCGCGGCCTCGATCCGGCGCCCGAGCGAGGCGAGGAGCTCGGCGCGCTGCAGGAGCACGGCCGCGCGGAGGGCCGGCGGCGCCGCGGCGAGGTCGACGCGCTCGATCGGGTCGAGCGCGCGATCGCGATCGCCGGCGAGGATCCACACGCTCGATCGAGCGAGCGCGCGCGCCGCCTCCGGCGCGAGCTCCGGGGCGAGCGCGCCGAGGCGATCCAGCGCGTCGATCGCCCGGGGCGCGTCGCCCTCGAGGGCGAGCTCGCGGGCGGCCTGGAGCGCGAGGGCTCCCGCGGCGGCGCGCAGGGCGTCGGCATCCGACGGCGATAGCTGAGGGTCGGCGGCCAGCTCGGCGGCGCGCGCCGCTGCGCGCGCGCGCAGCGACCCGGCGATCGCGGGCTGCGCGAGCCCCCGCTCCGGGAGCCAGTCGAGCGCGCGCAGCGAGCCCGCGCGCCGCGCCAGCGCAGCGCCGGTTGCGCCGCGTGCCGGGGCGGCTCCGGCGCCTCCGACGGCGACGTCGGCCTCCTCGGTCTCGTCCGGCTCCGGCCGCGCGAGCGCGGCGGCTTCGGTCGCGTCGAGCGTTCCGCCCTCCGCCAGCACGACGGCGAGCAGGTCGCCGCGGGCGTCCGGATCGAGCGCGGCGGCGGCGACGAGCAGATCCCGGATCGCTCGCACGGCGTGCTGCTTCGCCTCGGCGGCGTCCTCGCGGGCGGCGGCGAGGCGGGCGCGCTGCGCGAGCCGCGCCTCCACGGCGTCGGCCAGGCCGGCCTCGGGGTCTTCTGGTATCGGCGGAGGCTCGACGCCGGCCCGGGCAGCGCAGGCGACCAGGACGGCGCGGATCTCGCCCCAGTTGCGCACCATGCCCGCGTGGCGCTTCGATGCCCGGTCGTCCTGGGTCAGCGTCAGGAGCGCGACGCCACGCTTGGCTTCTGCTCCCGTGCCGAGGCAGAGGATCGCGGCGACCGTCGTGCGCAGATCCTCGTCGCGGGGGTCCATCCCCGCGTAGCCGGTCGCGATCGCGAGCGCGCGCTGCAGGTCGCCCTCGGTGAGCGCCGCGCGGAGGGTGTGCACGCGCACGTGCCAGTCGGGCCAGCGATCCGGCTGCTCCAGGAGCGTGCGGCGATCGCCGAGGCGCGCCGCCTCGCGCGCGAGGCTCGGCGCGCCGCCCGCGGGCCCCAGCTCGTCGAACGTGATGCGCCTGGAGCCGGCGGAGACCGCGGCCTCCGCCGTCGCCACCGCCCCGGTCGCGCCGGCGAGCGCCGCGCGATCCGGCCGGCCGACGGCGGCGTCGATGTACCCGGCGACCGCGGTGCGCACGCCGAGCTCCTCGGCCAGCGTGCTCGCCGTCCGGTAAGTCCACGGCAGCCGCGACGGCAGCGCGAACCAGCGGATCTCGGGCCGGCAGTCGGGCAACGCGGGGCCGCGCGGCGCCTCGATCGACGCGAGGCACGCCGCGGCGCTGCGCCTGCCGGCGAAGACCAGCGCGACGGGGGCGAGCAGCGCGAACACGAGCAGCGCCACGGCCGCCGTGGCGAGCATCAGGGCGAGGGGCCGCCGCCAGCGCGGCCGCGCGGCCGAGGCGCCGCGGTGCACAAGGGAGCCGTCGCTTTCACGGGGCCGTATCGTGGGCTGCGCGCGCACGGGACGGCTTTTAGCCCACGGCACGGCCGAGCGACACCACGCCGCCCTCGACGTGGTGCTCGCGCGCGAGCAGGATCATCACCTCGGCGAGCGACCGCACGTACCTGCGCACGTCGCACCGGTCGGGCCGCAGATCGAGCAGCGGGTAGCACACGAGCTGGCCGGGGCCGTGGTAGGTGACGTCGCCCCCGCGGCCCGTCGCGACGAGGTCGATGTCGCGCTCGTTCAGCGCGCCGGAGTCGAGCAGCACGTTCTCCGGGTTCGCCCGCGGGCCGAGCGTGATGACGGGGTCGTGCTCCAGGAGGAGGATCGTGTCGCCGATCCGCCCCTGCGCGCGCGCCTCGACGAGCTGCTTCTGAAGATCGTGGATCGGGGCGTAGCGGCGCCGGCCGATCCACACGGCGCGCGCGCGCCGCGGCTTCGGGGCTCCGAGCGGGGCGACCTGGTCCCTCGCGGGCTGCAGGAGGTCGCGGAGCGGGTCGGTCGTCATGGCTACTCGGGGACCTTCTCGCCGCGCGCCCGCCGCTCATCGCGGTACGCCTCGATGTGCGTCGTGAAGCTGGCCGCGACCTCGGGGTCGAACTGCGAGCCCGAGCACCGCTCGATCTCGGCCACCGCGACCTCGTGCGGGAGCGCCCGGCGGTACGAGCGATCGCTCGTCATCGCGTCGTACGTGTCGGCCACGGAGATGATGCGCGCGATGATCGGGATCTCGTTGCCACGCATCCGGAGCGGGTAGCCGCGTCCATCCCAGCGCTCGTGGTGCAGGTGCACGCCGGGGATGAGCGGGTGCAGGAACTTGATCGGCTCGAGGATGTCGCGCCCGTAGACGGGGTGCCGCTTGAACACCTCGTACTCGTCGTTCGTGAGCTTGCCCGGCTTGTTCAGGTTGAGCACGCACCCGATCTTGCCGATGTCGTGCATGAGCGCGCTCTGGCGGACGATCTCGATCTCGATCGGGCCGAGGCCGAGCCGCTGCGCCAGCATCACCGCGTAGACGGCGACCCGATCCGAGTGGCCCGCGGTGTAGCGGTCCATCTTGTCGATGGCCTTGGCGAGGCCCTGGATCGTCTGCTGGAACGTCGCCTGGAGGTCCTGGTAGAGGCGCGCGTTCTCGATCGCGGCCGCGGCGCGCGATCCGATGATGCTGAGCAGCTTGCGCTGCCCCTCGTCGAAGCGCTTCGTCCGGGTGAACGACGCGACGGCGACGAAGCCCATGAGCCGCTTCTGGATGCGGAGCGGCACGGCGACCAGCGACTGGAGCGGCAGCGCCGGCTCCGCCGCGAAGAACCTGAGCCCCTTCATGCCCTGCTCGAGGAGCTGCGCCTCGGGACGGAAGTGCTCGAGCACGAGCGCCGGGTCGAGCCGGCCGAGGTCGGCCCCCGGCGGGACCGACGGGCCGCGGAGGTGCTGCCGCTCGAAGAAGCTCCCCTCGCCGTCGTCGAGCCACGTCGAGATGAGATCGCCGCGCACCTCGTGGAGACAGCTGTCCGCGACGGTCTCGATCACCTGGTCGAGCGAGAGGCTCGCCGCGATGGCCTCGCTCACCTTGTAGAGCGACACCGCCTCGCGCAGCCGGATGTTCTCCGCGGCCATCCGCTGCTTCTCGATGCCGCGCTGGACCACGTGCACCACCTCGTCCAGCTTGAACGGCTTGAGCACGTAGTCGTAGGCGCCGCGCTTCATGGCGTCGATCGCGGTCTCGACGGTGCCGAAGCCCGTCATGATGACCGTGAGCGCGTTCGGCGCCGTCTTGCCGATCTCGTCCAGCAGCGCGATGCCGCCCATCCGCGGCATCTTGAGGTCGCTGATCACGAGATCGTAATGACCCTTCGTGAGCTCGCTCAGCGCGCTGGTGCCATCCTCTGCAGTGCGGACGTAGTAGCCCTCCATGCCGAGGAAGTCGGCCAGCATGTCGCGGATCACCTTCTCGTCGTCCACGACGAGGATGCGAGGGCGGTCTTCTGGAAACGTGGACATGCGGCCGGCAAGCCTACCAGATCCGCTCGCAGCCCATCGCTCCAAGGTGGGCGGGTCGGGCACACAGGCGGACCCGCGCCCTATGAGGTCCAACGGACCTGCGGCGCCCCGGTAAGGCGGATGGCGCTACCGGGGAGGGGGCGGCCGCCGCGAGCGAGGTGGCCGCCGCCGCGCCACGGGCCGCGACGGCCGGCCGGTCGGTCTCCTGCCCGCGCGCGGCGCGGGGCCGCTCAGTCCTCGTCGCCGGTCGAGACGATGGGGTGCCGGATGGTCCGGGGCGACTCGTCCAGATCCGGGACGCGGATCGAGATGGGCCCGGGGCTGCGGATGGAGGGGGGCGGCGCGGACTCGGAGTCCTCGGTGCGCAACGGGATCATCCTGCTGCTCGGAGCGGGCTCGTCCGTGGTGGTCGTCAGCACGGCGACCGCCCGCTGCTCGCCGAGGGCGTGCTTCTGCTCGAGGAAGCGGAGGACCGACGGCCCGGTCGAGCGCTCGAGCGCCGAGCGCAGATCGCCGGGCAGCGTCGACTCGATGATCATCTTCACCCCGGTGCGGGGGTGCTCGATCTCGATGCGCACGAGGTGCACGAACGAGCGATCGAGCCCGTGCTTCTCCTCGAAGTAGCGGTTCGTGGGCACGTGGCCGTAGCGCTCGTCGCCGAGGATCGGGTGGCCGATCGCGGCGAGGTGCCGCCGGATCTGGTGCGTGCGCCCGCCGTCCGGGATGACGCGGAGGATCGAGTGGCCCGAGGCGACCGCGAGGCGGCGGTAGCGCGTGCGCGCCGTGTACGTGCGCGTCCCCTCGCGGAGATCGCGGGTGATCGCGCCCTTGCCCGGCGTGACGCCCTTGGCCGCGGCCAGGTAGATGAGGCGCCCCGTCTTCGTGAGCGCCTCGCCCCAGCGCGCGGCCGCCTCCTCGTTGCGCGCCAGCATGACCAGGCCGCTCGTGCCCGGATCCAGCGCGTGCACGATGACGGGCGTCGTGGTGTTGCCGGGGATGCGGGCGCAGCGGGCGAGCAGCGAGCCGAGGTACTCGGGCTGCGTGGCCACCGGCTCGTGCGGGCCCTTCTCGACGACCAGCACGTCGTCGTCGTCGTAGATGACCTTCGGCGCCGGAGGGGGCGTCCTCCGGAGGGCGGCGATCGTCTCGATCTCCTCCGTGAGCGGGATCATGTCGAGCGGGGTGAGCTCCGTCGACGAGTACCCGAGGCGGCAGAAGTGATCGAGGTCGCGCGCGAGCGTGTCGGGATCGCACGAGACGTAGACGAGCAGCGGCGCGCCGAGGCGCGCGATCGCCTCGCGCGCCGTCGGGGAGACGCCGCGGCGCGGCGGGTTCACCACGATGCCGTCGAACTTCTCCGTGCTGTTGACGAGGGAGCTCACGATCTCCGAGACGTCGCCGGTGCGCACCTCGATGCGCTGGCTCAGCCCCTGCGCCTCCGCCGCGGCGCGCGCGTTCACCGCCGCGGGCGCGAACGACTCGACCATCAGGACCCGGTTGCCGCCCTGCGCCAGGGCGAGCGAGATCGCGCCCGAGCCGCCGTACAGATCGAGGATGCGCGGGGGCTCCTTGCGCCGGGAGGCCGGGCCCATCGGGGCCTCGCCCTCGATCACGGGCCCGTCGTTCTCGAGCGACGCGATCTCGCGGAGCAGGAGGGCGTGCACGCGCGCGGCCTGCGCGCGGTGCGCCTGCACGAACGAGCCGAACGCGGCGATGTGGTAGGTCTGCCCGATCCGGTCCTCCGCGTGCGAGACGCCATCGAGCACGATCGTCTCGGGCCCGAGGATCTGCGGCGCCTCCGCGTCGTGGAAGTTCGCTGCGATGCCGATGACGCGGGGGAGCATCTGGCGGATGGCGCGGCCGGCCTCCCGCAGCTCGTCGCGCGTGCACGCGCGCTCGCGCTGGAGGACGAACGTGATCAGCACGAACGCCGGGTTGTCCTCGGTCGCGCCCATCTCCGCGAAGAGCGGCGTCCCGGGCGCGAGGTGGACCTCGCGCAGATCGAGCGCGCGGAGCACGCCGCCCCTCGTCGGATCGTACGGCAGGAGCAGCGGCCGGACCTCCGGCGGTGGGGACGCGATCAACTCGCGGAGCCGCGAGGTCACCGCGGCGAGGGCCGGGGCGAGGACCCTGCAGCCCGGGATGTCGACGACCTCGTGATGCCCCGTGCGGCCGTACAGCCCGATCGCGCCGGAGGGGGCGACGATGAGCTTCGCTCGACCGCGATAGCCGGTGATCGGATCGGCCGGGATGACCGGGCTCGTCTGGAGCAGCTGGAGCGACGGGTAGTGCGCGGCGGCGGACACGACCCGCGCGCGCTTCGTGCTGAGCTGCTCTGCGTAATCACCTGCGATGAGCGGACAGCCCGCGCACTCGACCGAGTGCCCGCACTCGATCAGGGTGTTCGGGATCTCGCCTGCCTTCAGTGTGCGCCGCACGGGTCCGGACAAAACGCCGCCGCCCGATCCCTCTGCGCTGGTGCTCTCGCCCAGCCCGTGCGGTTCTTCGATACCTGCGCCGGAAGCCATTCCGGGGGAGCTTACAGGGGCTCTCGGTCAGCGTCGAAGGTGTAAAGAGGAGTCCGTCGAGCTTTTCGTCTGCAGCGCTTCGGCGTTCCGGGCACGCTTCCGGGGGACGCTCGGGATCCCGGCAAAGCCCCGTGTCTCCCCGGCGGCCTGCGCGATTTGCCCGGACGGCGGGCCGTCCAGGCCGCGCTCGCTCCGTCGGGGCGGCCGACTGGTGATGCTGGCGCCAATGTGGGCGGCGCCTCGCGCTGCTCCGTACCTCGGGCCGCCGCGCTGTTCGCGACATCCGCGGCCGCAGAGGGCGCGTCCGTCCCGCGCGCGCCGCGGGGGAGGTGGTAGACTGAGCGCCTCTTGCGCCTTCCGATCGCTTCTCTCTTCGGCGTCCTGGCTCTGCTGTTCGCCCATGCGGCGCTCGCCGCGCCGGGCGACAAGGAGGCGAACCAGGGCATCAACGCGGCCAAAGGCGGGCGATGCACGAGGGCGATCCCGCTCCTCGAATCCGCCGAGAGCCAGCGGCATCGCCCGAGCTCTGCGGTCCCGCTCGCCGACTGCTACGTGAAGCAGGGCGACATGCTGAGGGCCAGCGAGATCTATCACACGGTCGCGAGCGAGAAAAAGCAGCCCGGTTACAACGCGCGGGATGTCGCGGCCATCACATCGGCCAAGAAGAAGGCAACGCAGCTCGACGGGCGCATCCCGACGCTCGTCGTTGCGCCGGTGGAGCCCTACGAGGGGCTCGTCGTCGAGATCGACGGCGCGGCGATCCGCGATCCCTCGAGACCGCAGCGATTCGATCCCGGCAAGCGGCTGGTGATCGTCGCCCGGGCCGATGGGTACGAGGTGTTCACGCAGAAGATCTCGCTGAAGGAGAAGCAGCGGCGCGTGATCAAGCTGCGCCTCAAGCCGAAGGCCAGCGCGACGAATCTGCCGCCGAAGCCCGCGGCGCCGAAGCCGCCGGAGAAGAAGCCGCCGAAGCCCGCGGCGACGAAGCCGCCGGAGAAGAAGCCGCCGAAGCCGGTGGCGACGAAGCCGCCGGAGAAGAAGCCGCCGAAGCCGGTGGCGACGAAGCCTCCGGAGAAGGAGCCGCCGAAGCCGGTGGCGACGAAGCCTCCGGAGAAGAAGCCGCCGAAGCCGGTGGCGACGAAGCCGGCCGAAGGCAAGCCGCGCGTCGCGGCGAGCCCCGAGGAGAAGGCGAAGCCGCCGGTAGAGATGCCCGAGCCCACGCCGCCGGACGTGCGCAAGCAGCGGAACGTGTGGCTCGGCGCCGGCTTTCGGGGCTTCTTCATCCCCCAGGTCCTGTTCGAGCTCTTCGGAGATGGCGGACGGCATGCCCTCTTCCCCGGCGGAGACGTCTCGCTGTCCAAGAGGCTCGGGCGGTTCGATCTCGTCTTCTCCGTCGCCTACGCGCGCTTCCGGTTGCACGAGACGCCGTTCAAGCCGAAGGGGCACCCCGACACCGACTACGAGATCATCGAGAGCGATCTCCAGGCGCTCCAGGCGGACGTTCGCCTGGTCTGGAACATCCCGCTCGATCGCGACGAGCTGTTCGCCTTCCGTGTCGGGGCGGGCCTCGGCGTGGGCTGGATGTTCATGGGCGAGCTCTACCGGACCCAGGCGTACCCGGGCGACGCCGTCCCCGGCGACCAGAGCTCCTTCGCGCCGGGAGACCCGTACCGCTACGTGAAGTGCCGCGGACCGAACAACCCGGCCGGGAGCTTCCGGTACTGCAACCAGCTCGACTACGACGCGAATCATTACCCCGGCTATGTCGAGCCGAGCTGGTTCACCCGTCCCAAGGGGAGGCCCCAGGGCCTGAAGCCGGTCGTCTATCCATGGCTCCTCTTCCCCGAGATCGGCCTCGCGTTCCGCCCGTGGGACCGCGTCGCCTTCGATCTGCGGGTCGGCGCCTCCGTGACGGGCCCGCTCGGAGCGCTCGGCATCCGCTTCGCGCTGTGAGCGGCGGGGCTCAGCGATCGAGCTTCACGGCGCGGCCGAGCTTCCGGGAGAGCACGGCCTCGAGCGTGCTCCAGAGCTCCTCGCCGGTCTTCTGCGCCAGCCAGCGGCCCTCGGACTGCCGGTAGTCGAAGTGCCACGCGGCCCGCTCGGCGGCCATCCAGATCTGCCGCGCCGCGCGATGGCTGTTGACGATGTACTTGATGCCGTCCTCGAACTCCAGGGTGAGGATGCCGCTCTGCAGGTCGGCATCGACGCCGTCGGGGATCTCATTGATCGCCCGATCCAGCGCGCCTAGCGACCGATCGGCCACGGCGTCGAACTCTCGCTCCGACAGGGGCTCTCCGCTCATGCCGATCGGCTTACAACGGCGCGCGCCCCGGCGGTACGGGGAAGCGCCCGGGGGGCCGCTCCGCCTCGAACGGCGGGCAGGGGCGCGCCGCGCGCCGCGCCGATGCGTCAGTAGCCCGGCCAGGGCTCGGCCGGCTTCAGAGGCGCCGGGGCCGGCCTTTTGAAGCACATCACGCCGGCGTCCAGCGCCACGAGCTCCCAGCCGCTCTCCCCGCGAGCCTTGGCGACGGCGCGGGCTTCCTCCACGCCGTGCGTCTGCTCGCAATCCTGCTCCCATCGCGGGGCGGGGACGCTCGGCGCGGCCACCTGGGCGCGCACCCGCCCTGCCGCGAGCGCGCAGGCCACGCCCAGCACCAGACCTCCCAGCACGAGCGCGCCCCGCTTTTCCATGACTCCAGAAACATGGTGGTCCGCTGCGGGCAGGACCGTCAAGCGACGCACCGAGAACGTTCGGCACGCCCGGCAGGATTCGAACCTGCGACCCGCGGCTTAGAAGGCCGCTGCTCTATCCAGCTGAGCTACGGGCGCTTGGACGACAAGCGCGTCTTTCGTACTGCATCGCGGCCCCGGAATCGAGCGCCACGAGCGACGCGGGCGCGCACGGGCGCGGCGCCCCGCCGATGTTCGTTCAGCTCGACGCGGCCAGCCGCCGGACCTGCTCGCCGGTCCGGCCGTAACGCCGCTGCCGCCGGGCGTAGGTCTCGAGCGCCTCGTCGAAGGTCGCCTCGTCGAAATCGGGCCAGAGCGTGTCGGTGAAGAACAGCTCCGCGTACGCGGCCTCGAAGAGCAGGAAGTCGCTGAGCCGCTTCTCGCCGCCGGTGCGGATGATGAGATCCGGATCCGGCATCGAGCTGGTCGTCAGGAAGTTGCGGAGCGACTTCTCGTTGATCTCCTCCGGGATGACCAGCCCGGCGCGCGCGCGGACCGCGAGCGCGCGCATCGCGTTTGCCATGTCGCGGCGGCCGCCGTAGCTCAGCGCGAGCGCCAGGGTCATCTCGGTGCCCCCCGAGGTGTCCTCCACGAGCTTCTCCATCGCGCGCCGCGTCGGGGTCGGGATCTCCTCGAGGTCGCCGACCACCTGCACCGCGATGCCGCGCCGGATCAGCTCGTCGTGCTCCCCCTCGGCGAACTCCTGGCAGATGCGCATCAGGGCGTCGATCTCGTCCTTGGGCCGCGACCAGTTCGCCACGCTGAACGCGTAGAGCGTGAGGTACGGGATGCCGCGATCGCGGCAGGTGCGCACCGAGAGGCGCACGGCCTGCGCGCCGTGCTGGTGCCCCTGCATGCGGGCGAGGCCCCGAGCCGCTGCCCAGCGGCCATTGCCATCGAGGATGATCGCGACGTGCTTGGGGAGGGTGCTGGACGTCATGGGCTTTCCTGGGTGGGGACGACAACGCACTTTGCGCCGAGCAGGAGCGCGGTGGGGGGGCCGACGGTGATGCGATTGTGGAGGTTCTGTGGAGGATGGCGCGCGCGAGCTCGAGCGCCGCTGTCCGTCGACCTTAGCGCGCGCCGCTCGGATCGCTCCGCCCGATCGCCGCCGCGCCTTCGCAGCATCGATTTGACGCTGCGTCAAATCGAGGAAACCTCCCGGAAACCAAGATGTTCGCCGGGGAGGTGAGGCGAAGCGGGGGAGCTCATGGGTTCACCAGCTCAGGCCCCCGGCAGCGAGATCTTGAACTCGACCGCGGGCGGCCCGCGGTGGGTGCACTCGGCCGAGCCGCTGTGGGCCTCGGCGATCGCCTTGACGATCGCGAGGCCGAGGCCGGTGCCGCCCCGGTCGGCGCGGGTCGTCACGAACCGGCGGAACAGGCGGCCAGCGACGTGCCGCCCGATCTCGCCGCGGTTGCGGATCGCGATCGCGACCTGTCCGCCCAGGCGGGACACGGCGATCTGGATGGGGGCCGCGGCATCACCGTGCGTGCGCGCGTTGTCGAGCAGGTTGTCGAGCGCGCGCGACAGCCAGAGCTCGTCGCCGCGCACGGTCGCCGAGCTCGGCGTGTCGATCTCGACGCGGCTGCCGCGCTCGCGCGCCCGCGCGGCGGCGGCCTGCGCGATCGCGACAAGGTCGACGACCGCGGCCTGCTCCACGCCGCGCGCCTCGAGGCGCGCGAGCGACAGGAGCTCCCCGAGGAGCGCCTCGATCCGCGTGATCGCCTCGCGGATGCGCGCGACGAAGCGGGCCGCCTCCTCGGGGTCGTCGAGCGCCTCCGAGAGCACCTCGGCGCTCGCGCGGATCGCGGCGACCGGGTTCTTGAGCTCGTGCGAGAGATCCGCGGCGAACGTCTCGACGAAGGGGCGGCCCTCGATCTGGCGCCGCATCGAGTCGATGGCGCGCGTCAGCCGGTGGACCTCGCGGCCCTGGGCCGGCGGCGGCGCCGCGCGCACCTCCCCCTCGCTCACGCGCACGGCGAACTCGGTGAGCGCCTCGATCGGCGTCGCGATGGTGCGGCCGATCAGGAAGGACGAGAGCGCCGCCGCGGCGCCGAGCACCGTGCTGATCACGAGGATCGGCGGGGCAAAGTCGGCGACCATCCGCTGCACCACGATGGTCGGCTTCACGACCTGGACGCTCCCGACGCGCCGGCCGCGGACCTCGATGGGCGCGGTCACGAAGACGGTGCCGGGCTCGCCCGGCGAGGCGCCGCGCGCCCGGAGCACGCGCCCCTCCGGGTCGAGCAGCGCGATGCTCTGGGCGGTGGGGCCGTCGGCCTCGCCGTCGAGCGCGCGCACGGCCGCGAGGTCGACGCCGCGGACCTCCATCTCCATCGCGGCGACGGCGGCGAACGCGGCCGCCTCGTCGCGCGCGCTGCCCTCGGCGAGCAGCGTCGCGCGCGCCTCGATGCGATCGATGACGAGCAGCCCGAGCCCGAACGCGAACGCGCCGACGATGCCGCCGAGCGCGATGAAGATCTGCATCCGGATGCTCATCCCGGCCGTCCGGGCCCGGACGAGGCGGGAGGCGAACAGCGCGACGAGCAGGATGATCGAGACCGCCGCCGCCGCGGTGACGACGAGGCGCACCATGAGCTAGCCGCCGCCTTCCGTGGGGCTCGGCTTGTCGGTGACGCGGTAGCCGACGCCGCGCACCGTCTCGATGAGGTCGGCGTCGCCCCCGGCCTCGACGACCTTCTTCCGGAGCCCCTTCACGTGCGAGTCGATGGTCCTGTCGGTGATCGCGAACCCGTCGCCCCAGACCCGGTCGATGAGCTGCGCGCGCGTGAACACCCTGCCCGGCACGGCGAGCATGCAGGCGAGCAGATCGAACTCGACGCGGGTGAGGTCGACCTTCTGGCCGTTGACGTGCGCCCGTCGCGTGGCCTCGTCGACCATGAGCGGCAGCGGCGTGGGGGCGGCGTCGGACAGCGACGGTCGCGCGGCGCGGCGCAGGACGGCGCGCACCCGCGCGACGATCTCCCGCGGCGAGAACGGCTTGGTCACGTAGTCGTCGGCGCCGGTCTCGAGCGCGGCGACGCGGTCGGCCTCGCTGTCGCGGCTCGACAGGACGATGATCGCGGCGCGCGCGGCGCTCCGCCGCACCTGGCCGATGAGATCGAAGCCGCTGCCGTCGGGGAGCATCAGGTCGAGGATGATGAGGTCCGCCTTGTCGATCTCCCGCTCCGCGGCCGCGAGCGTGGTGGCGACCGTGGCCGCGAACCCGTCGCGGCGCAGGAAATAGGCGATGGACTCGGCGATGGCCGGCTCATCCTCGACGACCAGGACCTTGGCCATGATCGGGGAGCCTAGAACGGCGCGGCGGACGCGTCGACAGGGCTGGCCGGCGGGGCCGCGTTGTCCCATTGTTGCGTGTTTACGCGTGTTTACGCGTGATTGCGTGGGATTACGGGAGCTTACGGAGCGCTCACGGGCGCCTCGCGTTCACGGGAGCGCCGCGTTGACGAGCTCGCGCACGATGCCGAGCAGCCGGTCGTAGTGCTCGGGGGTGGGCCGCAGGCCGGCGCAGTGCACGACGAGCCCGCCGGGGCGGAGCTCGATGTGCCCCTGAAAGCCGCGGCGGGCGAGGAGCTTCCGCAGGCGCGGAGGGAACGCGGCGGCGGCCTCGCGCCGGGATGCGGCGAAGGTCGTCACGTGGGCGTCCCAGAGGGCGTCGTCGAGGACGACCCTGGCCGGCGGGGGGCTCTCGATGAAGGCGACGCGGGTCAGGAAATGCTCGCCGACGCGCATCGCGGCGCGGTGCTGGAGCGCCGGGTGCGTCGCGAAGCCGAGCAGCGATCGCTCGATCGGCTCGGCTTCGCCGTCCGCGTACCAGGGCTCGGCGATGACGGCGTGCCCGGGGTTCGCCGTCCACGTGCACGCGGAGAGGTAGGCGGAGGGGGGCGCGATCGTGTCATACGGCTCCCAGCGACGGAACCAGGCCTCGTCGGGGCGCGAGGTGAAGGCGAGGCCACGCCGGGCAGCCCACGCTGCGATGAGCTCGGATCCGAGCGAAGGTGGCATGAGCGGCGAGGTTAGTCCGTGCGACGACGCCTCGGAAGCCTCCGCCGCCACGCCGCGGCGAGCGCTCCGGCGCCGAGCGCCATCCAGGACGCCGCGCCGGCGGCGGCGCCGCTCCCGGGCACGTCGCAGGAGCACCGGCCGTGGATGCCCACCGTCGTCGAGGTCGTCTCGTCGTCGTTCTCCTCGTCGTCCAAGGGGCCTCCGGATCCTCCCTGGCCTGCCGTGACGGACGTCCCTCCAGCGTTGCCGTCCGGTCCGCCGTTGCCGCCCGCGCCACCTGTTCCGCCGCTGCCGCCGCTGCCGTCGCTGCCGCCCGCGCCGCCCGCGCCGCCGCTGCCGCCATCGCCACCCGCGCCGCCGTCGCCACCCGCGCCGCCGTCGTCCGCGCAGCGCGTGACGTGGAGGGGGCGCGTGCGCGTGCAGTCCGTCGGCGAAGCGCAGCGCGGATCGGAGAGCGCGGCCGGCGCGCCGCTGCCGCCGATCTCGCCCAGGGCCGGGTAGGCGACCTCGGTCCTCTCCCAGCGCTCGCCGGTGTGCTCCATCCGGCCGAACACCCGCTCCTGGTACGGAACCGCGCCGCCGATCGCCGGATCGTAGACGCCGCGCCCCGCGTCGTAGTTGGGGTTGTTCGGGTTGTTCACGTACGAGAGCCCGTTGTAGGCCCACACGGCGCTGTACCAGTGCTCGACGATCGCCGGTTGCCGGTCGCCGACGCAGCGCGTGGCCTTCCACTTCATCGCGAGGATGTGCGTGCCGGTGGCCGCGTTGTAGGTCGGGTCGGCGGCCACGCGGCGCGGATCGAAATCGGGGCTATCGCCGCTGCGCATGCCGCTCGTGATCTGCGACGCGCCGTAGCCGCAGTCGAACGAGATGATCGTCCGCGAGCTCGCCCCCGCCTGGTCCATGGGCCGGTCCGGCTCGCAGAACTGCTGCCACCCCGACTCCTGCATGGCGATCGCCTTCAGCAGCTCGCAGGGGAAGGCTGCGGGGATCTGCCGCGGCGCCTCCGGTTGATCGCAGCCCTGGCCCAGGTCGAAGGTCGCCGGGCCGGCGTCCCCCCAGGCCGCGGGGCCCCGCGAGACGCGGTCGAAGATGGCGTTCCACTCCGCGACCGATGGGTTGATCCCGGGCACGGCCTCGATCGCGCAGCCGCGATCGTTGTAGGCGCTCGACGCGGTGAAGCAGGGGCAGTACGCCGCGCGGGCGGCCGGCGCGACCAGCGCGGCCGCGGAGAGCGCCGCCGGGATCAGGAGCAGGCGACCCCTCACGGCTCCTCCTTCGCGGTGGTGAAGCCGGCGACGGCGATGCGCGCCCCGGACGGCGCGGGGATCGCGGCGACCTCCCCGCTCTCCACGTGGATCGCGAACGGCACGGCGAACGCGGAGGGGTTCGTGTGCAGCGCGGCCACCCACGCCGCGTCGGACGAGACGGCCTGGATGGCGTCGACGCCGGCGCCGAGCGGGCCGCGGACCGTCGCGCGGGCGCCGACCAGGAAGAGCCCGGTGGCGCGCGTGGGCGTGTACGCGAGCCCGCCGCCCGGCCAGACGTGCGGGGCGAGGCCGTTGCTCGCGCTCACCTCGAGCCGGGTGCGCTTGCCTCGTGCGAGATCGATGCGATCGATGACCCACATGCCGGGATTTGTCTCGTGCCGCTCCTGGAACACGAGCGCGCCCGTCGCCGCGTCGATCGAGAAATCGCGGGCGAACGGCGGGATCGACGGGGCGATCACGCGCGTCGTGCCGGAGTCGGGGTTGACGAGGACGATGTCGGCCGATCCGGGGGAGACGCGGTAGACGACGAGCTCGCCGTTCCACTCGCCGGCGAGGAAGGCGAGGTAGCCCGTGTGCCTGTGCGCGGTGCGCGTCGCGCCGGTGGCGAGGTCGACCTCGTCGATGGTGAGCGCGTCGACCCGCAGCCGCGCGAGGTCGCCGTCCCTCGGCGGCTCCGGGCCGGCCACGCCGCGCGAGACGAAGACGCGCCCGCCGGCGGTGACCAGCGGGCGGCTCGCGTGCACCACGCCGTCGCAGAGCGCGACGGGCTCCGCGTGCGGCTCGATGCGGAAGAGGCTCGCGTTGAACGAGCGATCGCGGGCCGGGCTCGTGTCGGCGGTCGCGACGACGATCGACGTTCGCGGCACGACGCGGGCGCGGACCACCGCGTCGCTCAGGTGCTGGATCGTGGCGAGCGCGGGGCCGGCTTGGGCGCCTCCGACGGCGGCGATGTGGAGCGTCGTCCGGGCGGCCCCCGGCGAGGTCGCGAGGATCGCGACCCTGGCGGCCGCGGAACGCGGAGCGGGCGCCGCGAGCGCCGCGGGCACGAGGAGACGACCGACCCGCGAGAGCGCGGGCGCCGGGTCCTGCCCGCCGGCGAGCACCGCCGGCCCCGCGACCGACAGCGCGGCGAGCAGCGCGCCCGGAAGCGCGGTCCTGTTCAGAGAGCACCTTGTCAGGAGCAGGCGGGCGGAGGAGCGGAGGCGCACGGTAGAAGAGTAGACGATACGCCGGCGATCGCTCGTCCGCCTGCGGTCCCTCGTTCCCCGTGCCGGCGAATCTCGCCGAGCCGGGGCAGCCGGCCGTGTCGCACCTGCGCCCGCACGGAGGCCAGCGGCTCGCCGGGAAGCCTGCTCAGAAGCGGCCGGACACGCCAAGCCCGGCCGCGCCTGGACCGGCGATCGGGGTCAGCCGGACCCCGGCGGCGGGCGCAGGCATGCCGGAGACCGGCCGGGGCTGATTGAACCCGAGCTCCCAGATGAGGCCTCCGGCGACGCCGGCAGCGCCGAGCCCGAGGAGCACGCCGCCAACGGTCGCGTGGGTGCGGCCCTGGTTGCCCTGATCGGCCGCGTCCGGCTCACAGTTGATGCGCGACGGGCAGCTGTCCTCGGCGGCGCCGATGTCCGCGAAGCCGCTCGAGGTCAGGATCCCGCCGACCAGCAGCGTGACGACGCCGGCGCCCGTCGCGACCCACGGGGCATAGCCATAGGGGGGCAGCGGCGGGGGAGGTGGCTCCACGGGGAAGCTCGGGACCGCCGAGGCGGTGGGATCCGTCGGAGGCGGCACGGCTGCCGACGCGGACGCGCTGGCGGTCGGGGTCGGCGCCGGCCGGATGGCGTTCCTGAGATTCTGGATCTTGTCCCGGATCGTCTGGGTGTCGCTCGCGTCCGGCGTGCGGGCGAGGTACGTCTCCAGCGCGGCGACCGCTTCGGCGCGGTCGCCCTTCTTCTCGTACGCGTTGGCGATGTTGATGAGCACGGGGTGCGCCGTGCAGTCGAGCTGGTAAGCGTCCTTCCAGTACTGGATGGCGCGGTCGTAGTCGGCCCGCTCGTAGAACTGCGTGGCGGCCTTGTGCGCGCCCTTGGCGCCTTCCAGGTCCGCAGGCGTGGCGGTGCGGTAGCACTCGGGGTACTCGATGGCCGGATCTCCTGCTACGGCCAACCCCGCAGCGAGGAACATCCCCGCGCCGAGACCGACCAGCCAAGTCCGAAGCACACGCATCCGAGCCGCCCTCCACGAGAAGTGGGCGCAGCATACTGATCCGTCTCGCCGGCAGCGAGAAAAAGGAATCACGGCGGACTTCGGGGCAATGCGTTCGGCCCGTCGACCGGCAGGACGGGCGGCCGAGCGAGGCGGCGGGCAGGAGCCCCGGAGCGCCCGTCGGCGCGACCACGAGGCGCGCGGTGCGCGGTGTCGAGGACGCGCACGTCGCGCGCGCGGCGGCCCACCTGGCGCATCAAGGGGCGGTCACGGCGCTTGCCCGGTTGCCGGTTCTGCTAGTCTCGCCCTGTGATGCTCCCCGAAAAGAAGCAGATCCTCGTCGTCGATGACGAGGCGAACCTCCGGCGGGTCCTCAGCGCCCAGCTCGGCCGGGATGGCTACGAGGTCCACACCGCCGAAGACGGCGAGGAAGGGCTCGCGTTCCTGAAGGAGCACCACATCGATCTGGTCATCACCGATCTCCGGATGCCCAAGGTCGACGGCATGGACCTGCTCCGGGCCGCGCTCCGCGACGACCCCTCGCGCCCCGTCGTGCTCCTCACAGCGCACGGGACCGTCGACAACGCCGTCGAGGCGCTCAAGACGGGCGCGTTCGACTACATCACGAAGCCGTTCGATCAGAACGAGGTGCGCGTCGTCGTGAAGAAGGCCCTCCGCACCCGCGATCTCGCGAGCGCGGACGCCACGCGGGACGTCTCCGCGGCGCCGCTCCGCGGGGGCTCCGACCGCTTCGGCATCATCGGTGAGAGCCCGCCGATCCAGGAGCTCTACGCGATCCTCGAGCGGGTCGCCGACACGCCGACCACGGTGCTCATCAGCGGCGAGAGCGGCACCGGGAAGGAGCTCGTCGCGCGGGCGCTGCACGAGAACTCCAGCCGGCGCGACCGGCCGTTCATCAAGGTCAACTGCGCGGCCATCCCGAAGGATCTCATGGAGTCGGAGCTCTTCGGCTACGAGCGCGGCGCCTTCACGGGCGCGGTCGGCTCCAAGCCGGGGCGCTTCGAGCTCGCCTCCGGCGGGACGCTCTTCCTCGACGAGATCGGCGAGATCCCGAACGAGATGCAGGTGAAGCTCCTGCGCGTCCTGCAGGAGAGCGAGTTCGAGCGGGTAGGGGGCATCAAGACCATCCACGTCGACGTCCGGCTCGTCGCCGCCACGAACCGCGATCTCAAGCGAGAGATCGCTGTGGGAACGTTCCGCGAAGACCTCTTCTACCGGCTCAACGTCGTCCCGATCGCGCTCCCTGCGCTGCGCGATCGGAGGAGTGACATCCCCCACCTCTGCGCCCACTTCGTCGCGAAGTTCAACGCGCGCCTCAAGAAGAGCATCGAGGGCATCGAGCCCGACGCGCTCGAGCGCCTGTCGTCGCACGCGTGGCCGGGGAACATCCGCGAGCTCGAGAACGTCGTCGAGCGCGCGCTGCTCTTCGCCGACGGCGCGCGCATCCGCCTCGACGACCTGCCGGAGGAGATCCGCAGCGGCGCCACGTCGGCGCCCGGCGCCTCGCTGCCGCTCGCGGCCGCGGCCGCGGACACCTCCCTCGCGCCGTCGACGCCCGACGGTCTGAAGGAGCAGGTCAAGGCGGCGATGAGCAAGCTGGAGCGCGACCTCATCGAGCGCGCCCTCAAGCAGACGCACGGCAACGTCACCCACGCCGCGCGGCTCCTCAAGATCTCGCGCAAGGGGCTTCAGCTCAAGATGAAGGAGCTGAACCTCCGCGAACGCGACCCCGAGTGAGCCCGTGGGCCCCGGCGAGCAGCGCTCCGTCCGCACGCCGAGGGGGAAGGCCCTCGCGGCCGCCGTGTCGCTCGCCGTCCTCTCGGCCTCTCTCGGGTGCGAGCGCGGCGGCGCTTCGCCTGGCACGGACGCGGACCTCGACGCCGCGCCGCCCTGGGACGTGGGCCAGGCCGAGCCGGAGCCGCGCCCCGGCATGGCGTGGATCCCGAAGGGCGTGCTCATCGCGGGCACGCCGCCGGACCGGCTGCCGCGCATCGCCGACGAGGAGATGGCGGGCGCGCAGGTCGTGATGCACGGCTTCTACATCGACGTCTTCTCGTACCCCAACGAGGTCGGCGCGATCCCGACCACGAACATCACGCAGGACGAGGCGCGCGCTCTCTGCGAGGCGCAGGGCAAGCGCCTCTGCACGGAGCTCGAGGTCGAGCGGGCCTGCAAGGGGCCGGCGAACACCACCTACGAGTACGGCGACGCGTACAAGGCGTCGGTGTGCGCGACCGGGCAGAGCCGGGTGCTGACGCCGAACGGGGTGAACGCAGGGTGCGCGAGCGCGTTCGGGGTGCACGATCTCCATGGCGGTGTCTGGACCTGGACCTCGAGCCAGTGGCAGCGGGACAGCGGCAAGCCGGGGCTCGTGACGCTGCGCGGGGGCAACGGGCCTTCGGGCGATCTCGTGGGGCGCTGCGCCCACGGGCGCGGCGTCAAGCCGGACACGCGCCGCCCCGAGGTCGGCGTGCGCTGCTGCGCCGGGGAGGCGAACAGCTTCGAGGTGGTGCTCGAGGTGACGCGCGATCGCCCGCTCCGGCTGGAGCCGCTCCTCGACGCGCGCGTCGCGGCGCAGCTCGCGCAGCTCGCTCCGGAGGAGGTGCGCGCCGCGGCCCAGGCCGGATCGTCCGAGGATGCGTTCGAGGTCGAGCGCATGTGGACCTGGCACCCCCGGGGAAACGAGGAGCTCGTGCTCGGCGGCGGCTGTGTGCGCCCGGGCGGCGCGAAAGAGGGGCCGCGTGGGCGCGGCAAGCGCGCGAAGCGAGCGCGGCCGGGCGACAAGGCGACGTGCGGGCTCCTCATCGCGCGGATGCACCTGAGCGCGCCCGCGCTGCTCGCGTTCGTCCCGTCGGACCTCTGGGAGCCCACGATCGGGGAGACGGACTCGCCGCGCGAGCTCCTGCTCTACGGCGGCGATGCGCTGGGCGTCTTCCGCCGTCGCATCACCTACGAGTGGGGGAAGATCGGCGTCGCCGACAAGGAGCGCAAGCGCAAGCACAAGGGCCGTCGCGGGCTCTCGTTCGACTAGGGCGACTAGGGCAGGGGGCTCCCGCTGCGCGCAGAGGCTCCTCCCCGCTCGCGGCGGGGGTGGCGCCGGCGTACGGCGACGACCACATTCCAACGGCGCGCCCTGGCGCGTGCCACATTGGCCTTGCGCCCGCGCGCCTGGAAGGGCAGCGCTAGCGGCGCGCGTCGCCGCCGCTCTGTCCGCACGCCCCCTTCGATGACCCGCCCGCACGATCCCGAACCGCGCGATGCGCCGAGCAGGCGCCCGGACGATCCCGGGCGGCGGCGCGCGGCCGTGCGGAAGGCGCTGCGCGCCGCGGTCGCGCTCGGCTGCGCGCGGCTGCGCAGCGCGCGCGGCGGGCAGCTCGGCCTCGCCATGGCGGCGCTGATCTCGCTCGGGTACGGCGTCACGGCGCTCGTGCTCCGGCTGGACGACGGGACGACGGCACTGGAGGGCCTGCTCGGGTCCGCGGCGCGTGGGCTCGCGTGGGCGGCCGCCGGCCCCATCGCCCTCGCCGCGGCGCACGATCGGCCCGCGTCGGACCGCCGCGACGGCATCGAGGCGCTCGCCGCCGCGCGGGGGATCTCGCGGGCCTCGCTCCACGGCGCGCGCAGCCTCGCCGCGATGCTGGAGATCGCGCGCGTCGTGGCGCTCCCGTTGGCCGTGCTCTCGGCGCTCGCGGCGCTCCTCTCCGGCTCGGCGCTGCTCGCCCTCCATCACCTCGCCTTCGGCGCCGCGCTCGCCCTGTTCGGCGTCGTTTCCGGCGTGACGCTCGGCGGCCTCGCCGCGGCGAGCGGCCGCATCGCCGGCGCGCGAGGGCGCGCCCTGTTCCTGGCGCTGACCCTCGTCCCCTGGGCCCTCGCCGACCTCGCCGGCGACTCGAGGTGGTCGATCCCGGGCGCGCTCGGCGCGTTCCTCTCCTTCGCGGCCCGCTCGGCCGGGGCCCCCGCCGGATGATCCCGGGCGGGCCCATCGTGGTGCTCGAGGGCGTGCGCGCGCGCGACAGCGCCGGCGAGGCGGGGCGCCCCCGGGGGAGCCTCTCCGGCGCGGCGGCGGCGCTCGGCCCGGGCGTGCACGCGGTCCTCGGCGCTCCGGAGGACGGGACGCTGGCCCTCGCCGAGGTGCTCGCCGGGCGCGCCGCGCCCCTCGCCGGCCGCGTCCTCGTGGCGGGGCGCGACCCGTTCCGGAGCGCGGCGACGCGGGCGCGGATCGGCGTGCTCTCCATCGCCCCGGAGCTGCCCGACGGCGCGTCGGTCGCCTCCTGCATGTCCGTGGCGCTCCGGGCCCGCGGCGCGCCCGCGAGCCGCGCCGCGGCGTTGCTCGATCCGCTCGGCCTCGCGCCGCTCCTCGCCCGCCGCAGGGCTTCGCTGAGCTTCGCCGAGGCCCGGGCGATCGAGCTGTCGCTCGCCCTGGGGGTGCCCCAGCCGCTCCTGCTCTGCCTCGTCGAGCCGTTCGCCGACGTCGCCGTGCCGTCGCCGGCGCCGGTCCGCGAGCGCCTGCGCGCGCTCGCGGCGGGCGGCGCCTGCGTCGTTCTCATCACGTCCTCGACGGTGGACGCGAGCGCCCTCGCGGATCGCATCCACGTGCTCGATCGCGGCGTCGTCGCCCGGACCGAGCCCGGCGACGGCGAGCGCCTCGCCGGCGCTCCGCGCTCGGCCGCGCCCGGCGCCGCGGGGTCCGAGGTCGAGCTCCACGTGCTGGTCCATGAGCGGGCGCCCGGCGCGCCCGGCGCTCGCGCGCTCGCCGCCGTGTTCGCGGGCTCTCCCGCCGTCCGCGCGGGCGCGTGGGAGCAGGGGCCGGTCGAGGCGTCCTCGACGCTGCGGATCCGGGCTGCGGACCGGGAGGCGGCGGCGCTCGCGATCCTGGATGCGGCTGCCCGGGAGGACGTCACGCTGATCGCGATCTCTTCCCCGGCCCCGTCGCTGCACGACGTGCGGGCTGCGACCGCGCTGCATCTGGCCGCCGTTCGCCCGGCCCGGTCCTTCGGCGCGCCTGTGGGTGCAGGCGCTGCGCCGCTGCCCGGCGCGCCGCCCCAGGGTCCGGTCGCCGTTGCGGCGTTCGACGTGCGGGCGCCACCCGGCCAGGAGCCGCCCGGCCCGCCGCTGCCCAGCCCGATCCTGCCCGGCGCAGCGCCCGCAGACATGCAGCCGGCGGCGCCCGGCGGCACCGCTTCTGGCGGACAGATCGGGTCCGACGCGCCGGTGACGGACGGCTCGCCGCACGCCACGGAGGCAGGACGCCAGCATGATAGGTGAGAGCGCCCCGGTCGAAGCAGCGCAGCCTGTGCCTCCTGCGGCGGGGGGCTCCGAGCGGAGGACGCCCGCGCTGGTGGGCGTCCGGCTCGGGATGGAGATGGCCCTGAGCCGCCTCCGTGCGCGGCGCCCGCTGCTGGCGCTCGGTCTCGGCGTCGCGCTCGCCGCCACGGCGGCGGTCATCGAGGTCGCTTTCGGGTCTTCCGGGGCCGTCGACCGGGCGCTGCTCGCCACGTTCCGCCTCGTCACGCCGATCACGATCTTCGCCCTCGCCGCTGACGCCGCCGATCGGACCGCGCTGCGTGACGCGGCCTGGCCGGCGGCCCGCTTCGGCGCTTCCTCCCACCATGTCGCGCTCGGCATCGCTCTGGCCACAGCCCTCACCGCCGCTCTGGTGGGCGCGTTGCTCGCCGTTGTTGTCGTCGCGGCCGCCCGGGGCCCCGGCGCTGCGCCGTTTATCCGAGACATGCTCATCAGTGGGTGGATCGGCGCGCTCACCGGCGCCGCCTACGCTGGCTGGTTCTCGCTCGGCGCGACCTTTCTCCGGCGCGGCCTCGGCCGCTTCGTGCCGCTCGCGGCCGACTTCCTGTTCGGGGGCTCGGCCGGGGTGGTCGGCGCGCTGATGCCCCGGGGCAATGCCGTGAACCTCCTCGGCGGTCCCTCGCCGCTCGGGCTCGGGCAGCCGGCGAGCGCCGGCTTGCTCGCGCTGAGCGCCGTTCTTCTCGTGCTCGCCGCGTCCGCTCGCTGCAGGGAGTAGCGTTGTGGGCCGGGGCGGCGGGGGGCGTTCGGTCCAGCTTGCCGCGACCGGCCGCTCGACTTCCTTCCCGAGCGCGAGCTCATCGGCGGTGCAAGAGGGATGGCTTCATCCGCTCGTTCACGTACTCTTCAAGGAATGACTCACGAGGACGACGACGCCACCAAGGCGATCAATACGCCTCGATCGGTCCTGCTCGTCGGCTCGGCGGAGGCGCTCGCGACGCGTTGCAGGGGGATGTGCCTGCGGGCCCGCGTCATGCTCATCGTCGAGAGCGACCTCGCGGCGCTGACGAACACGGCCGTGGAGCGGAAGCCGCTCGCGCTCCTGTTCCCCGACGACATCTACGCCTTCGACAGCGCGGAGTTCGACGCGCTGGCGCGCGACATCCAGGCCGCGGTGGTGACCCTGGAGCCCGGTGTCACGGACGAGGTCATCGAGGCGCGGCTCGCCGAGGCGCTGCTCCGCGCCGAGCTCCTCCGGCAGCCCGAGCCTCAATCGAGCCGCTACGTGCTCGTCCCTGACGGACCGCGCCGCTCCAAGCGCCGCTGATCGTGGCGGCCTCCGTCCTCCGGCTCCCCCGCATGGTGACAAGGATCCCCGCCCCGTGAACGAGCTGCACCTCGATCCTGCCGCGTCCCGTCTGACGATCCGCACTCGCGCCGTCGGGATGCTCGCGCGCCTCGCGCACGATCTCGAGATCACCGCGTCGGATCTGCGCGGCCGGGCGCGGCTCGATGGCGATGCATGGACGGCCGAGCTCGAGATCCGCGTGGCCGGCCTCTGCGTCGCGGGGGTGCTGCGCGGCGATCGCCTCGACCCGGACGCGCTCTCGGCCGGGGATCGTCGCGACATCGAGCGCCGCATCCAGGGCGAGGTGCTCCGGGGCACGGAGGTCGTGGAGGTTCGCGCCTCGGGGGTCGCGCGCGATCGCGCCGACGTGCGTGTGCAGAGCGCCTCGGGGAGCGCCGCGCTGACGGCGCGCCTGTCCTCGCGCGATCGCGGCGAGGGGGCCGTCGGGGTGACGGGGGGCTGTCAGCTCTCGCTGGCTGCGCTCGGCGTGCGCGAGGTCAAGGGGCCGCTCGGCGCCTTCAAGGTGCGGGACGAGCTCGAGGTCCTCTTCGACCTCACTCTGCGGCCGGCGGGCTAGGCGGCTCGGACGGGAGCTCGGGGGCCGCCTCGCCGCGCGAGCACGCCCCGTGGACCTGGTAGGGCTTGCCGGAGAGGCGCTTGACGAGCGAGGCCCCGCGCCAGGCGACGTACGCCTTGTTGAACCCGAGCACCTGATCGGCGGCGAAGTAGGGGTTCTTCGTCTTGCCCAGCGTGACGAGCGTGAGCACCTGCTCCGCGACGCTCACGGGGCAGCCCTCGAGCCGGATGACGCTCTCGTTCCGGGCCATCGCGAGCTTGGTCGTCACCTTCACCATCTTCGCCAGCACGTCGTCGTGCTTTGCGGTGTAGGGGTCCCGCGCGCTCCGCTCGCGGTACAGGCTGTCGATGCTGACCAGCTGATCGCCGATCTTGCCCTTGTACGTCGCGCAGTCGCCGATGAAGACCACCTTCTCGCCTGGCTTGGCGTCGATGGGGCCCTCGTAGGCGCCGAACACCACGTGCATCCGCGGCATCTTCGCGTCGCACTCCTTGTCGTACTCGCGCAGGATCTCGATCGCCTCCTCGATGGCGCCCGGGCAGCCACCCCAGCAGTAGTCGGTGTGCTCGGGCTCGGGCGGCGAGCCTGCGTAGGCGGTGATGTTGGTGCCCTCGAAGTACTTCTCGACGCGGACGAGGCCCACCTTGAACCCCTTGGCCTTCTGCTTCGCCTCCTCGAGCGTCACGTCCCCGGTGATCTCGATCTCGCCGAGGTTCATCGGGCCGAAGCCGCGCTCCGAGGCCAGGCGGATGTGCTCGACGCTCCTCGGATCGACGCCGATGATCTGGCAGCAAACCGCGTCGAACGCGACCTGGTTGTTCCCCATGATGATGAGGCCCAGGTCGAACGGCGACGGCGTGAGCATCCGGCCCTCGCCGGCGGTGATGGCGTCGATCGCGATGAACTGCGGCTGCACGATGTACTGGAGGTCGGCGACCTTCTCGTTCAGCCGGTGGTCGTGATCGATGAGCCGGTGCCGATCGTCCTGGATCCCGATGTAGTTCTTCATCGAGAAGGTCACGGTGGTCCAGGGGTGCGATTTGAACTTGGGGCAGTTCACGAAGAAGTCGGCCTTCGCGACGGGCTCCGGCGTGAACACGTAGTCGCGCAGCCGGCCCTCGTGCGTGAGCCGGATCTCGACCTGCTGCTCTTCCTCGAAGTGGTAGTGCTTGACCCCGGCCCGCCGGAACATCGGGTAGTAGCCGGCGCCCTCGTACGTCATGCGGGTCGGGAGCGTGATGCCGCACCGCTCGCCGACGGCGAGCTCGGTCACGCGCCCGTCGTCGCGATCCCTGAGCGCGCCGATCACCCCCTCGACGAACTCGGGCCGCGTATAGGCGTGCGGGAAGTGCGCGCCGGAGGCGACGACGTTCGGCTTGATGAGCGTCCGGCCCCGCGGGCGGAGCGACAGCTCCTCGAGTCCGCTGCGCACGATGCCGCGGATCTTCTCCACGTCATACGTCGAGCAACGTCGCAAAATTACACGAGGGCGCGACGTGATTTTCATAGACTGTCAGCGTAAGTGTCGCGGTGAATCACCGCAACACCCGCGGCCGGACGGCTCGCTCCGCGGTGATCAGCCCGGACGCTCGTCGACGCGAGCGCGGATCAGCCCGGACGCTCGCCGCCGACGAGCTGCGCGAGCTCGGCGCGGACGTCACGCGTCGCGTCGATGAGCCGGCCTTCGAGCTCGTAGATGCGCTCGGCCGGCGCTGGGTCGCTGGGCTCGTGGGGGGCGCGCAGGCGGCACCGGGCCACCTTCAGCCGGATCGCCGTCCCCGTCGACCGGAGCGAGCCCTCGACGCGCGCTCCCGGCGCCGACGATGCGGTCGAGCGGAGCCGCACGCGGTCGCCATCGATCTCGACGAGCTCCGCCTCGCCGCCCCTCGACCAGGTGAGGTGCGATGTCATTCCGGCCTCCGCGGGCGGGGGCGTTCCTCGCTGCGCGCCGCGCGGGGCGCCGAGCTGCGTCCGCGGTCGCCGCCGCCGCGGGCGCGCTCGATCGCCGCGCGGGCCTCGCGCGCGGCGTCCTTCTCCTTCAGGCTCTCGCGCTTGTCGACGGTCTTCTTCCCCTTCGCGAGGGCGATCTCGGCCTTCACGCGGCCGTTCTTGAAGTAGAGGCGGGTCGCGATCACGGTCATGCCCTCCCGCTCCACGCCCTTGCGGATCGCCACGATCTCGCTCTCGTGGAGCAGCAGCTTGCGCGGCCGCTTCGCCTCGTGCCCGAAGGCGGCCCCGGACATCATGGGGATGTTGACCCCCTTCAGGAACACCTCCCCGTGCTCGATGGCGCACCAGCTGTCCGTCAGCTCGGCGGCGCCCTCGCGGAGCATCTTCACCTCGCTGCCGAGCAGCACCAACCCCGCCTCGAACCGATCGTCGAGGGTGTAGTCGAACGTCGCGCGCTTGTTGCGCACGATGAGCTTCTCTCCCTCTCGTTCCTTCTCTTTACCAGCGCGGCTCACGCGGCCGCATAGCGCGCGCGCCGCCGCCTGTCCACCGCCTCACCGCGCACGGGGCCGGCGGGGGGCGCTCCGCGGCTCGCTCCGCTGCCGGCCCCGCGCGCGGTGAGGCGCCGTCGCTTGACGCCGAGCGCCGCCGCTCGTCCAATGGCTCTATCGAGCGCGACTTGCTGTCGGGCCGGAGGATTCAGTGAATCGCGGACTGCGTTTTTCCGCCTGGCTCGGAGCGATGGTGACGATCTCTGCGCTGACCCCCGCGGTCGGCTGTAGCTGCGCCGCCGATTCGATGATCGAGGCTCCCTACACCGCGAGCAGCGGCGGAACCGGCGGCGCCGGCGGTCAGGGCGCAGCCGTGAGCTCGGGCAGCGGCGGGGAGGGCGGCGGCGGCGGCGAGGGGCAGGGCGGGGCCGCGCACGCTGCGGCGGGCGCGGAGGCGAGCGAGACGGTGACCGCTGGCGAGGTCGCGAAGAGCTCGCGCTACCGGATGGTGTTCACGCTCGGCCAGCCGACGCAGAACCAGGAGGCGTCGACCTCGCCCAAGGTTCGGATGCAGGGGGGGCTCATCGGAGCCAACGGGAGCTTGCAATGAAGAGGATCTGGTGATGAGGACATCGAGGTTCGTGCGGTGCATGATGGCTTCCGCCCTTGCGGCGGTCGCGGTCGCGGGCGCAGGGACCGCGGCTGCGGCGGTGCCGGCGACCATCACCCACCAGGGCCGGCTCTTCGACGAGCGCAACGCGCCCATCAGCGAGACGCTCGATGTCGTCTTCGCCCTCTATGACGAGCGCGGCGCGTCGACCCCCATCTGGAGCGAGGTCCACTCGATCACGTTCGACGACGGCTTCTTCTCGGTGCGCCTCGGCTCGATCACCCCGTTCCAGGGCGCGATCTTCAACGGCGCCGAGCGGTACCTCGGCATCACGGTCGGCGACGACGTCGAGCTGAAGCCGCGCGCGACGGTCGCGAGCGTGCCGTACGCGCTCCTCGCCGGGAACGTGAACGGCGACATCACGCCGACCTCGATCTCGGTGAACACCGAGAGCGGCACCACGGTGCTCATCGACGGGAGCGGGGTCGCCGTGAACGGCGGTCAGGTGATCGACGAGAACGGGCAGTGGGTCGGCTCGCCGACGGGGCTTCAGGGGCCGCAAGGGGTGGATGGTCCCGCCGGGCCGGCCGGAGCGACGGGTCCGGCAGGGCCCACGGGGCCGGCGGGCGCAGCGGGAGCGCAAGGCCCGGTCGGCCCCATGGGACCGGAGGGGCCGATGGGTCCGATCGGTCTGATGGGCCTCCAAGGCCCGATAGGCCCGATGGGCCCGGAAGGTCCGATGGGCCCCGCCGGACCCCAGGGGCTCGACGGTCCGATCGGCCCCGAGGGCCCCGTCGGGCCGCAAGGACCCCGCGGCTTCACGGGCCCCGCTGGCCCGATCGGGCCACAGGGGGTGGTGCTCTCGCTGATGGTCAGCGGAGTCGGCCCGCACGTCACGCTCCCGGCTGGAAGAGCGGTCGACTTCTTCGGCCCGACGGCCCTGGTGGAGGTCTCGTCGATGAGCCAGTCGATCTACGCGACCGCACATCGGTACCTGGGAGCGGGCACCTCGCCGGCGGACAGCCTCAGCCTGTTCATGTGCTACCAGCAGGTTCATCCTCAGCCGTCCGGCCCGCCGGAGCTCGACGACATCTTGATGGTCGGCCTTGGGTTGAAAGGCGGCCGGGTCCCCGCGAGCACGCGCGTGTCCTTCGGGCTCAGCGCCGTCATCACCGGCCTCAACGCGGGCACCTACAACATCGGAATGTGCGGCATGACCTTCAGCCCGAACTGGACCAGCAACGACTACGGCTATCTCTCGCTCCTCCTCGTCAACGGCGGCTAGCCGCTGTGCTCGGCGGGCGCGCTGGCCACGCTGGGCAGAGCGGGCAGACCGGAGCGCACGAGCCTCCCGCCACTTCATCCCGAGCGCGCACCTCGACAAGACACGATAATTCAGCGGTGAAGAACGCAATGCCGCGACGCGCATCCTCTGCGCGCTGTCCACGTACGATCGTCCGCGACGATGGGTGGAAAGGGGGCTAAACACTCGCGGTTTCACGCGGAGCCCGTCCACCCCGGACGCCATCCCGCGGGGCCCACCCTTCAGCGCCTCCCATGCAATCCATCTGTCTCCGCGGCGCCCGCACGCACAACCTCCAGGGCATCGATCTCGATTTCCGGCCCGGCGAGCTCGTGGCCATCGCCGGCGTGTCCGGCGCCGGCAAATCATCGCTCGCGCTCGACACGCTCTACTCCGAAGGACAGCGCCGGTTCGTCGAGAGCTTCAGCCCGTACGCCCGCCAATTCCTCGAGCGGCTCGAGCGGCCGCCGATCGACGCGCTCGAGCCCGTGGCGGCCGGCGTCGCCGTCGACCGCCGCGCGCCGGTCAAGAGCTCGCGGTCGACCGTCGCCACGATGGCCGATCTCGAGCCGTACTTCTGCGCCCTCTTCGCGCGCGAGGCGGTGCCCGTCTGCCCGTCCTGCGAGGCGCCGGCCGCGCGGACCGATCCCGCACGCGCGGCCGAGCTCGCCGCGAGCCAGCACGAGGGCGCGACCGCGCTCGTCACCTACCCGATCCCCGTCGCGGGCACCGAGCGGTTCCTCGACGTGCGCGAGTCGCTGCTCGCCTCCGGCTACCGGCGCTTGCTCGTCCGCGGCGAGGCGCGCGACCTCGACAGCGTGGCGCCGTCCGAGGCGATGAGCGGCACCGACAAGGTCGAGGTCATCGTCGATCGCGTCCGCGTCGCCCCGCGGGAGCGCCGGCGCCTCGGCGCCGCCATCGAGGAGGCATGGAAGGGCGGTGGAGGCGACGCGTCGCTCCACCTGCAGCGCAAGGCCGAGGAGCCAGGCGGCAACGGGGCGGGGTCGACGCGGCTCCGGCTCGTGCGCGGGCTCGCCTGCCCCTCGTGCGCGCGCGCCTTCGATCCGCCGCGCCCGGGGCTGTTCTCGTACCAGTCCCCGACCGGCGCGTGCCCCTCGTGCCGCGGCTTCGGCCGCACGCTCGGCATCGATTACGACAAGGTGATCCCGGACGCGTCGAAGTCGATCGCGGGCGGCGCGATCCGTCCCTGGAACGGCCGCTCGACCACGTGGGAGCGGAAGCTGCTCCGCGCGTTCTGCGAGCGGAACAAGATCCGCACCGACCGGCCGTGGCGCGACCTCTCCGAGGCGCAGCGCGCGCTCGTGCTCGAGGGCGAGGGCACGTGGAACCAGGGGAAGTACCCCGGCGTGAAGGCCTGGTTCCGCTGGCTCGAGACGCGCACCTACAAGATGCACGTCCGCGTGCTGCTCGCGCGCTACCGCACCTACGACGTGTGCGGCGCGTGCCACGGCAAGCGGCTCGCCCCCGAGTCGCTCCTCTACCGCGTCGGCGGCCTCGATCTCGCCGCATGGCACGAGCTCGAGCTCCGCGAGGCGCGCGCGCGGCTCGAGGCCGAGCGCCCCCAGACGGGCCAGGGGGAGATGGCGCGTCGCGAGCTCATCGCGCGGCTCGGTTATCTCGAGCGCGTCGGGCTGGGCTACCTCTCGCTCGCTCGCCAGGCGCGCACGCTCTCGGGCGGCGAGGCGCAGCGCGTCGCGCTCACCGCGGCGCTCGGCACGTCGCTGACGGGCGCGCTCTTCGTGCTCGACGAGCCGACCGTCGGCCTGCACCCGACGGACATCCCGCCGCTCGTCGCGGCCATGCGCGAGCTCGCCGACTGCGGCAACGCCGTGCTCGTCATCGAGCACGAGCCCCTCGTCATCCGCGCGAGCGATCGCGTCGTCGAGCTGGGCCCCGGCGCGGGCAAGCAGGGCGGGCGCGTCACCTTCGACGGCCCGCCGGAGGGGCTCGACGCGCGCAGCCCGCTGCCCTCGGCGCGCGCGGAGCGCCGGGCGCCGAGCGGGAAGATCGCGATCCACGGCGCGCGCGAGAACAACCTGCGCGACGTGACGGTCGACGTTCCGCTGGGCGTCGTCGTGGCGATCACGGGGCCGAGCGGCTCGGGCAAGAGCACGCTGGTGAGCGACGTGCTCTACCGGCACGTCGCGAGGGCGCGCGGCTACAAGGACGTCGAGGCGCCCGGCCTGTACAGGCGCATCGAGGGCACCGCCGACATCCGCACCGTCACGCTCGTCGATCAGGCGCCGCTCGGGCGCACCTCGCGGGGCAACCCCGCGACCTACACCGGCGCGTGGAACCGCATCCGCGCGCTCTTCGCCGAGCGGCCCGAGGCGGCGGCGCGGGATCTCGGGCCCGGTCACTTCTCGTTCAACGTCGCGCTCGGGCGCTGCGAGGCGTGCGCCGGCGAGGGGAGCGAGACGATCGAGATGCAGTTCCTGGCCGACGTCTCGCTGACCTGCCCGACCTGCAAGGGCAAGCGGTTCCGCGACGAGGTGCTCGAGGTGAAGCTCGACGGCCGCTCGGTCGCCGACGTGCTCGATCTCTCGATCGACGAGGCGTTCGCGGCCTTCGAGCGGGAGCCCGCGGTCCGGCGGGCGCTCGCGCCGCTCAAGCAGCTCGGCCTCGGCTATCTCACGCTCGGCCAGCCGCTCTCGACGCTCTCCGGCGGCGAGGCGCAGCGGCTCAAGATCGCGCGCGCTCTCGGCGAGCCCTGCGCGGGCGCGCTCTTCCTCCTCGACGAGCCGAGCGCCGGCCTGCACCCGGAGGAGGTGAAGCACCTGAACGCCTCCCTCTCCGTGCTCGTGGCCGAGGGGGCCTCCGTGATCGTCGTCGATCACGACCTCGACGTCATCGCGGCGGCCGACTGGGTCATCGATCTCGGGCCGGGCGCGGGCAGCGAGGGCGGGCGCGTCGTCGCGGAGGGGACGCCCGAGGAGGTGGCCAGGACGGCGACGCGGACCGGCGGCGCGCTGGCCGAGTGGTTCGCGCTGCGGGGCGATGGCCCCGCGCGAAGGCCGAGGCGCGGCGCGTCGGCCGCCACGAAGCCCGGAAAACGTGGCGGCAACGGCGCAGCGCGCGCGTCGCTCGACCGGGGGCGGATCGAGGTGGAGGGCGCCCGCGAGCACAACCTGGCCGATGTCTCGACCGTGATCCCGCACGGCCAGATCGTCGTCGTCACCGGCCCGAGCGGCTCCGGCAAGAGCACGCTCGCGTTCGACGTGGTCTTCGCCGAGGGCCAGCGGCGCTTCCTCGAGACCTTGACCCCCTACGCGCGCCAGTTCCTCCCCACGCTGCCGCGACCGGACGTCGACCGCGTCACCGGCGTACCCCCGTCGATCGCGCTCGAGCAGCGCACCACGCGCTCCGGCGCCAACTCCACCGTCGCGACCGTGACCGAGATCGCGCACTACCTGCGGCTGCTCTACGCCAAGGTCGGCGAAGCGCGTTGCCCGGACTGCGACGTCCCCATCGAGGCGCGCTCGCCGGACGAGGTCTACCGCTCACTGCTCGCGACGCGCGGCGCGCGGACGCTGCTCGCCCCCGCCGTCGTGGCGCGCAAGGGGACGTACCTCGACGTCTTCACGGCCGCCGCCCGCGCCGGCATCACCCGCGCGCTCGCCGACGGCGAGCCGTGCGCGACCGACAGCCCTCCCCGCCTCGACAAGCGCCGCGAGCATTCGATCGACCTCGTGATCTACGAGGGGCGCATGTCCGCCCTCGATCGCGCGCTCTTCGATCGCGCCCTCTCGTTCGGGCGGGGCGCGGTGAAGCTCGCCGGCGGCCGCGGCGGCGAGCAGCTGCTCTCCACCACGCGCACCTGCCCGCGCTGCGGCGTCGGCGTCCCGGAGCTCGATCCCCGCTGGTTCTCGTTCAACACGAAGCAGGGCCGCTGCGCGTCGTGCGAGGGGACGGGCGCCTCGGACTTCGACGACGACGCGCTCGCGACGCCCGATCCGTGCGAGGACTGCGGCGGCTCGCGCCTGGCGCCGATCCCCCGGGCTGTCCGGCTCGCCGGCGAGCGTTACCACCAGGCGTCGGGCCGATCGGTCGCGGCCGCCGCCGTCTGGGCGAGGAGCCTGCGCTTCACGGGCGATCGCGCGCTGATCGCCGAGGCGCCGCACAGGGAGCTCTGCCGCCGGCTCGACTTCGTCTGCGAGGTGGGCCTCGGCTACCTCACGCTCGATCGGCGCGCGTCCACCCTCTCGGGCGGCGAGATGCAGCGCCTGCGGCTCGCGGCGCAGCTCGGAAGCGGCCTCACCGGGGCGCTGTACGTGCTCGACGAGCCGACCATCGGCCTCCACCCGCGCGACACCGAGCGGCTGCTGGACAACCTGCGGCGGCTCGCCAGCATGGGGAGCACCGTGCTCATGGTGGAGCACGACGCCGACACGATTCGCGCCGCGGATCACCTGATCGACCTCGGCCCCTCGGGCGGTCGCAAGGGCGGCAGGATCGTCGCCGCGGGGCCGTCGCGCGAGGTGCTCGCGAACCCCGACTCCCCGACCGCTCGCGCGCTCGCCGGTGAGGACGCGCTGCTCAGCGCGCGCCCGGCGCGCCCGCCGGTGCGTGAGCACATCGAGCTCCTCGGCGCCCGCGCGCACAACCTCCAGGGGGACGCGCTCCGGATCCCTGCGGGCCGGATGACGGTGGTCGCCGGCGTGTCCGGCTCCGGCAAGAGCACGCTGATCCAGAAGGTGCTCTACCCTGCCGCGCGCCGCGCGTTGAAGCTCGAGGCGCCCGAGCCGGGCCCGCACAAGGCGCTGCGGCTGCCGAAGGGCATCCTGCGAGCGGTGGCCGTCGACCAGTCGCCCATCGGCCGGACGCCGCGCTCGATCCCGGCGACGTTCCTGGGCGTCTGGGACGAGGTCCGCAAGCTCTACGCCGCCTGTCCCGACGCGCAGGTGCGCGGCTACGGCCCGGCGCGCTTCTCCTTCAACACGGCCGCGGGCGGGCGGTGCCCCACGTGCGAGGGGCAGGGCGTCATCGCGCACGAGATGTCGTTCTTACCCGACGTGACCACCCCGTGCGAGGCGTGCGGCGGCGCGCGCTTCGAGCCGGCGACGCTCGACGTGCGGTACCTCGGCCTGTCCGCCGGCGACGTCCTGGACCTCACGGCCGAGGAGGCGGTCGAGGTCTTCGCGGCCCACCCGCGGATCCGCGCTCCTCTCTCGACCATGTGCGATCTCGGCGTGGGTTACCTCCACATCGGTCAGGGCTCGCACACGCTCTCGGGCGGCGAGGCCCAGCGGCTCAAGCTCGCGGCGGAGCTGACGGCCGGCGCGCGGCCCAAGCCGACGCTCTACGTGCTCGACGAGCCCACGACCGGCCTGCACCTGGCGGACGTGGCGCGCCTGATCCGCGTGCTCGATCGCCTGGTCGAGCGCGGCGACACGCTGGTGATCATCGAGCACCACCCGGCGGTCATCGCGTGCGCGGATCACGTGGTCGAGCTGGGCCCGGAGGGCGGCGCGGGCGGTGGGCGCATCGTGGCCGAGGGCACCCCGCGCGAGGTGGCCCGTCAGGCGACGGCGACGGGCGAGGTGCTCAAGAGGATCTTCGCGAAGGCGACCTGATCGGGCGCGCCGGCTCGGGCCGGCGCGTCGCCTCGCGGATCGCGGCTCAGCCGTCGGAGCGCTTCGCGTACCTGTACGCGGTGTAGGCGGCGATCAGGTGGCAGATCCAGCCGAGCCAGCCGCCCGTGCCGATCCACAGGCCGGGGGTGACGATCAGCCAGAAGATGCAGCGCAGGAACGCGCCGTTGTAGAGCTGCCCAACGCCCGGAATAAAGAACGACAGAACTGCGGCGATCCCGGATTTGCTCATGAGGTCGGAAGCTGATCACCCTGACCGCCTTGTCAAGCGGACTCGAGCGGAAGCCTCGGATCGCGCCCGCCGCGCCGTGGCCGGCGGCGCGGCGGACCGCGCAGATCAGCTCAATTCCGACCGGGCAGGATGATCTTCCGCCGGCCCGTCGAGGACCCGGAAGGGGTGGGCGGCGGGGTCGTCGCGGCGGGCGCCGTCGGGGTCGTCGCGGCGGGCGCCGTCGGGGTCGTCGGCGGAGCCGTCGACGGGACCGTCGGCGTGGTGGTGGGGTTCGTCGGCTTGGGCTGCGCCCGCGGAGGCGGCTTCGGGGCCGCCACGGGGACCGGCTCCGGCGGGGGCGGCTCGGGCGTCGTGGTCGCGGGCGGCGGCGGCGCCGGATCGCCGGCGACCGACGCCGGCGCTGGCGGCGCGTCGATCGGCGACAACGCCGTCACGTCCTCGGACGAGCTTCCGCTGCGCATCACGAAGAACGCGGTCGTGAGGCCGCCGATGACCACGAACGCGCCTAGCCCGATCAGCGCGAGCGTCGGGCCGGAGCTCTTGGGGCGAGACCGCGAGGGGACCGGTGCCGAGTACAGCCCGCCGCCGCTACCCGGCAGCGCGGGAGCGCCGCCGGCGTGAAACCCCGGCGCGCCGGCTGCCCCGGGCCCGCCCGGCGCTCCGAACGGCGAGCCGCCGTAGGGAGGCTGGGGCGGCTGCCCGTAGGCGCCCCCTGCTCCGGGAGGGCCTCCGTAGTTCGCCGTTGCGCCGGGGCCGTAGGGCCCGGGCGTGCCCGCCGGCGGCGCGCCGTACGCGCCCGCCGGGGATCCGTAAGGGGCCGGCGCGCCGGGCGGGGGCGCGCTGTTGCTCCCGCCCTCGACGATCGTTCGCGGGACGGCTGCGCCCGCGGCCCCTGGATCGTGCGGCGCGGCGCCGGGCGGCACGGGGAAGGCGCCCTGAGGCGAGTTGAGCCCTGCGAGCGGAGGCTCGCCGGGCACAGTCTTGCCAGGGCCGTACATGCCGCTCGGGGGCGCAGGCCATCCGGGCGGCGGACCGCTATTCTGGTTGCTCATCGAGATCGCATCTTACCGCCCGCGCCGGGCGAGTCAGTTGTTCGGTACGATGATCACGCGCCGTGACGGCCTGCCGGACGGCGTGGTGGGCGGCGTCGTCGGCGACGTCGGCGTCGTCGTCGTGGGGGGTTGCTGGGGGCCGGCCGGAGGCTGCACGCTGGTCGGCGCGGGGAACGGGAACGGGAACGTCGACGGGATGACGATGGGCGGCAGGCTGGGGATGATCGACGTCGCGCTGGGGCGCGTCGTCGGTGCCGGCGTGGTCGGCTGCGTCCCCGTCGCGCTCGGCGTCGCCGGAGGCTTCGATGTCGACGTCGCGGTCGGCCGGGGCTGAGGTTTGGCGACCACCGGTGGCGTCTCGACCGGGGGCGGCACCACGGCGGGAGGCGCTGTCGTGGCGTGGGGGCTGGGCTCCGGGGGCACCGTGTTGGTCGGCAGGAGCGTCGGCATGGCCGGCCCCGCGTCGGCCTGCTCTCCCCGGCCGAGCTCGCTGGCGATGTACACGCCGCCCACGACGGCGCCGGTGATCCCCGTGGCGAGCAGGAGGATGGTGAACAGCGAGGTCCCGCGCTGCGCGGGCTGCTTCGCTCCGTGCGCCGAGGCGGCGTGCGAGGTCCGGGGCAGCGGCTCCATCGGCGCCGTCCCAGGGATGTAACCCTGCATACCGCCGCCCCCGTAGGCGCCGCCGTAGCCGGGCGCTGGGCCGCCGTTGAACGGTCCGGCGGGAGCCGAGCTCCGATCCATGAAGGGTACGTTGCCGACCGCTGTCCCGCCTGGGCGAGGCGACGCATCGAACGGCCCAGGCTCATAGCTCGTGGCCGGAACCCCGGGCACCCCATGCGGCGGCAGGTAGGGCGCGGCGCTCACGGTCGCTGGCTGGCCGACCGGGGGGTAGCCGCCCTGGGCGAAGTACGGGCCGGAAGAGGGCTCTGGCCTGGGCGTGACCCCTGGAGCCGACGCCGAGGGACCCCGGGCATCCGAGGCGAAGCCGCCCATGGGGGTCGAGGGTCCGAGCGCGCCCGGGGGGCCGCTCGACGCGTGGTGCGCGCCGCCGTCCTCGGGCGGGATCGTCTTGGGGATCGAGCTCCTGCGACCGTCGCCGATCGCGTTGGTCGCGGGCGCTGCCGCTGAAGCCGCGAGCATCCCGGGCGCCGCGAGGGCTGCCGGCAGGGCCGCCCCGGACGACCGCGCCACGCTGACCTCGGACGGCGAGGGGGTGAGCGCCGAGGGGGCGCGGGCGGCTCGGGCGAACGGCTCGAGGGCGCTGCGGAGCTCGGCGGTGGTCGAGAACCGATCGGGCGGCGAGGCCGCCATCGCGCGGTGGACGGCGGCGCAGAGGCCCGGCGCGAGCTCCGGCGCCAGGTCCGAGAGCCGCGAGATCTGGCCCGACAGGTAGGCGCCCGCGATCTGCTGGGGCTCATCGCCGCCGACCGGCCGGCGGCCGGCCAGCATCTCGAAGATGATGACGCCCAGCGAGAAGATGTCGGCGCGCGCGTCCACGGAGTCCGCCGAGTAGGCCTGCTCGGGGGCCATGTACTCGGGCGTGCCCATGATCACGCCCGGGCGCGTGAGCCCGCGATCGAGCTCCCCCGTGACCTTCAGCTTGGCGATGCCGAAGTCGAGCAGCTTGATGAGCGGCTCTCCCTTGGCCGTCCTCGTGATGATGACGTTGTCCGGCTTGAGATCCCGGTGGACCACGCCCGCGCGATGGGCGGCCTCGACGCCCTCGAGGATCTGCATCGCGTACTCGAGGGCGTCGGCGTAGGCGAGCCGGATGCCGGCCCGGTAGAGCTCCTCGTAGAGGGCCTGGAGCGTCTTCCCCTCCAGGTACTCCATCACGATGAACGCCAGGCCGGCGGCGGTCTGGTCGACGTCGACCACGCGGACCACGTGCGCGCTCTGGATCTGCGCGGAGACGCGCGCCTCCTGCAGGAAGCGCTGCACCAGGCCGGAGCGGCGGGACAGCTCGGGGTGGAGAAACTTGAGGGCGACCGTCGTCCCCAGCACCTCGTGGCGGGCTTCGTAGACGCTCCCCATGCCGCCGTCGCCGATGAGGCGCACGAGTCGGTACTTGTTGTGGATGACCTGGCCTGCCTGCGGACGCATCGATCTCCGTTGAGGGCGCTGGAGTTGCTCGGAGAGTCTCACAGGCTGGTAGACGAACGTCAGCCCCATTTGTGCGACACAGCGTCGTGATGGTCGCGATCCGCACCGCTTTTCGGCGCCGCGGGGCCCATCCGCTCCGCCGCGGTCCCGTCCTGGGCAGCTGCGCCGCCGAGGTCGCACGCTTCGGTGCGAGTCCTCATGGCGCATCGCGTTATTCGGGCTCGGGGAGGTGCGACGGCGCTGATACGCGCGTGCGGGAACGAGTATACCTGGGAGCGCCGCCGGGGTGCGGCGCCGAGGAGATGCCTGTGCTGGCTGCGCCGCTGCTTGATGCCCTGATTGATCGCGCTCTGGAAGAAGATCTCGCCGGAGGCGATCTCACCACCGAGGCCTGCATCGAGGCTTCCGCGCGCGCGACAGCGAAGGCGGTGGCGCGCAAGCCGCTCGTCGCATGCGGGGGGGCCGTGTTCCTCCGGGTCTTCCAGCGCCTGGATCCGCAGGTGGAGGGCGAGGTGCTGGTCGCGGACGGCACCGCCGTCGACACCGGCGCCGTGCTCTGGACGGTGCGTGGCTTCGCGCGCACGCTCCTCAGCGCGGAGCGCACCGCGCTCAACTTCGCGCAGCGGATGAGCGGCGTCGCCTCCGAGGCGCGCCGCTATGCCGCGGCGATCCCGCAGGGGTCCGGCGTGCGCATCACCGACACCCGCAAGACGACGCCCGGCCTCCGCGCGCTGGAGCGCTACGCGGTGCGCGTCGGCGGGGCGCACAACCACCGCGACAGCCTCGGGAGCGCCGTGCTCATCAAGGACAACCACATCGTCGCGGCGGGCGGCATCGCGACCGCCATCGCCCGCGCGCGGGCGCGGGCCCCGCACACGACGAAGGTCGAGGTCGAGGTCGCCTCGCTCCGCGAGCTCGACGAGGCGCTCTCCGCCGGCGCGGACATCATCATGCTCGACAACTTCACGCTGGCCGACGTCAAGGTCGCGTCCGCGCGCGTCCGCTCGGCGCAGCACGGCCGAATCTTCCTCGAGGTCTCCGGCGGGATCACGCTGGAGCGCATCCCCGAGCTCGCCGCGGCGGGCATCGACGTCATCAGCGTCGGGGCGCTGACGCACTCGGCGCGATCGGCCGACATCGCGCTGGATCTCGCGCTGTGAGGCGGCTCGACGCGGAGGCCGTCGAGCGCGAGCTCGCGCGCCTCGGCGCGTCGCTCGGGAGGCCGCTCGTCGTGGCGGCGGAGACGGGGTCGACGAACGACGACGCCCGGAGCGCGGCGGCTGCCGGGGCGCCGCACGGGGCGGCGTTCCTCGCCGACGCGCAGACGCAGGGGCGCGGGCGCGGCGGGCGCTCCTGGCACTCTCCGCCCGGGGAGAACCTCTACCTGTCGGTGGTGCTGCGCCCCGGTTTGCCGGCGAGCAGCGTCGCTCCCATCGCCCTCGTCATGGGCCTCGCCGTGGCGTCGGTCGTCGGTCCACGGCTCGCGCCTCGCTCGCGCCGCGGCGACGGCGCCGCCGCCGAGGTGCGTCTCAAGTGGCCGAACGACGTGCTCGCCGGGGGCCGCAAGCTGGCGGGGATCCTCGTCGAGGCCCAGCTGCGCGGCGATTCCGTGAGCAGCGTGATCGTCGGCGTCGGGCTCAACGTCCACGCGTCGAGCTTCCCACCGGAGCTCTCGGGGCGGGCCACGTCGCTCGCGATGCTCGGGATCGACGACGTCCCGCGCGAGCTCCTCGCGGCGGAGCTGCTCCAGGCGATCGGCGACGCCGCGGCGAGGTTCGAGGCGGGAAAGCTCGCCCCCTTCGCCGAGGATCTCGCGCGGATGGACTGGCTGCGCGGCCGCCGCGTCGAGGTCGCCGGCGTGGCCGGCGTCGCGGCGGGGATCGATCCGGAGGGGCACCTGCGGATCCGGGGCGAGGACGGCGTCGTCCGCGCGGTGGCGGCGGGCGAGGTCAGCGTCCTCACCGGCTGAGCGCCTCGCGCCGCTTGCGTTGGGCGCTCGGCGCGGCCAAAGCTTGCGGCCCCATCGCGGGTCGCCGGGGGCGCGGAGCTGCCCGGGCCGATCCGAGGCTCCTCGGAGGCGTCGCTTCCTTGAAAGAAGACACCCTCGTCGTCCACGAAATCTACGCCAGCGTGCAGGGCGAATCGACGTTCGCCGGGCTGCCGTGCACGTTCGTCCGGCTCACCGGGTGCAACCTGCGCTGCACCTGGTGCGACACGCCGCAGGCCTTCTACGGCGGCAAGCGCATCGGCCGCAGCGATGTCCTCGAGCGCGCGCTCGCCCTCGGTACGCCGCTCGTCGAGCTCACGGGCGGGGAGCCCCTCCTCCAGCCCGCGTCGTTCCCGCTCCTCGCTGAGCTCTGCGACGCGGGCCGCACCGTCCTCGTCGAGACCAGCGGCGAGGCGGACGTGTCGCGCGTCGACCCGCGCGTGCACAAGATCATGGATCTGAAGGCGCCCGGCTCCGGGGAATCGCACCGGAACCGCTGGTCGAACCTGGACCACCTCACGCCGCGCGACGAGATCAAGTTCGTGCTCGCCGATCGGGCGGACTACGAGTGGATGCGGGGCACCATCCGCGAGCGCCGCCTCGACGCGCGCGGCGTGACGCTGCTCGCCTCGTGCGTCTGGGGCAGGCTCGCGCCGAGAGAGCTCGTCCAGTGGGTGCTCGACGACGCCCTTCACGTCCGGGTGCAGGTCCAGCTCCACAAGGTGATCTGGGGCGCCGACGCGCAGGGGGTCTGACGCGCAGGGCCGCCCCGTCCACGCGGTCTCGTCGCGGTAAGGGGTGGCGGCGTTCCCTCGCAGCGTCAGCGCTCGCCGCGCAGGAACTGCTCGAAATCGTCGACGTCGCGGGGCGAGCCGAGGACGAGCGGCACGCGCTCGTGGAGCGACTTCGGGACCCGATCGAGGACGCGATCGGTCCCCGTGCTCGCCTTGCCCCCGGCGGCCTCGAAGATGAAGGCGAACGGGTTCGCCTCGTAGAGCAGCCGCAGCTTGCCCTGGCCGCCTCGATCGGCGGGGTACGCGAAGATGCCGCCCTTGAGCAGCGTCCGGTGCGCGTCTGCGACCAGCGAACCCACGTACCGCGCGCCGTACGGCCTCCCCTCGTGCTTGCTCTCCTCTTTGATCCACGCGTTCCAGCGGCGCACGCCCTCGGACCACCCCGCGCTGTGGCCCTCGTTGATCGAGAAGGTCGAGCCGCGCTCCGGAGTCCGGATGTTCTCGTGAGAAAGGAAAAATTCACCCACCGTTGGATCGTAGGTGAACCCGTGCACGCCGCCGAGGCCGGTGGTGATGACGAGCAGCGTCGACGATCCGTAGAGCACGTAGCCCGCCGCGACCAGAT
This sequence comes from Sorangium sp. So ce887, assembly GCF_051521455.1. Classification (NCBI taxonomy): domain Bacteria; kingdom Pseudomonadati; phylum Myxococcota; order Polyangiales; family Polyangiaceae; genus Sorangium; species Sorangium sp. So ce887. The sequence goes on from NZ_CP150354.1 coordinate 3,385,865, forward strand.
CGCGGCCGGGGCGCAGGAAATCCGAGGGATCGGCCCCCATCTTGGCGTCGCTCTTGCGGAGCACGCCGAAGATCGTGCCGATCGAGATGTTCACATCGATGTTGGACGAGCCGTCGAGCGGGTCCACGACGACGATGTACTTGGCGCGCGGGTCCGTGGAGAGGAGCCTCATTTCACCGAGCTCCTCGCTCACCACGGCCGCGCAGTGCCCGCGCCGCCCGAGCACGCTGAGCAGCGTCTCGTTGGCGACCTCGTCGAGCTTCTGCACGACCTCGCCCTGAACGTTCGTCTGTCCCGTGTACCCGAGGACGTTGGCGAGGCCGGCCCGCCGGACCTTGGACGTCACGAGCTTCGCCGCCAGGCCGATCTGGTTCAGCAGGGAGGTGAACGCCCCCGTCGCCGAGGGGAACCCGAGCATTCCCTCGAGGATGTACGTCTCGAGCGTGATCCCGACGCGTGACTGCGCGTCGGGCGGCGTCCAGCTCAGGTTCCGTTGGTCCGATGAGAGCGACATGATCCCTCCGCGTTGTCGGCGAGGGCGTCGCCGCCCCGCCACGTGCTCGCGCGCGCGCTCGCCGCTGCTCTACTGCACCTGGAGAGTGCACTTGGAGAGCCGACCGGCGCAGCTCCGAGAATTGCGTATCCGATGGCTCCGCACAACATCCTCCGAGCGCTGGACCACCGGGGCGTTCGGCTCGATACGTTCGTCCAGATCCTGAAGAGACGGCCCGCGCCCGCTCGCTCGCCGGCTCCGACACGGGGCCACGGAGCAGGGCGGATCGGGCCCGCGCCCCGGGGGGCCTCGCGTTCCGGCTGCAACACCCTCGACGGAGTGATTCATGGCGCTCACCTCCCGCGTAGAGCAGATCCTCTCTTGGTACGCCTCGGAGAACCCCGGCACGCTGACGAACCTCGTCCGGCTGCTCAACCACGGCGCGCTCGCGGGCACCGGCAAGCTGGTGATCCTGCCCGTGGACCAGGGCTTCGAGCACGGTCCGGTGCGATCGTTCGCCCCGAACCCCGAGGCTTACGATCCCGACTACCACTTTCAGCTCGCGATCGACTCGGGGTGCAACGCGTATGCGGCGCCGCTCGGGTCGCTGCAGGCGGGCGCGGCCAGGTTCGCGGGGCAGGTGCCGCTGATCCTGAAGCTCAACAACAGCGACACGCTGGCAAAAGTGGAGCAGCCCCTGTCCGCGGTGACCGGCTCGGTCGAGGACGCGCTCCGCCTTGGCTGTGTCGGCGTCGGCTACACCATCTATCCAGGCTCCGGCGCGAGAAACCGCATGTACGAGGACCTCCGCGAGATTGCCCTCGAGGCCAGGCGCAAGGGCCTGGTCGTCATCGTCTGGAGCTATCCGCGCGGCGCCGGGCTGTCGAAGCAGGGCGAGACGGCCATCGACGTCTGCGCCTACGCGGCGACGATCGCGGCTCAGCTCGGCGCGCACATCATCAAGGTCAAGCCGCCGACCGCTCATATCGAGCAGGAGGAGGCAAGAAAGATGTACGAGAAATACGGCATCCCCACCCGGACGCTCGCCGACCGGGTCCGCCACGTCGTGCAGGCGACCTTCAACGGCAAGCGGGTGGTGATCTTCTCCGGTGGCGAGTCCAAGGCGACCGACGCCGTCCTCGAGGAGGTGCGCGAGATGGCCGCGGGCGGCTCCTTCGGCTCGATCATGGGGCGCAACGCGTTCCAGCGCCCGCGCGCCGAGGCGCTGCAGCTCCTCTCCGACGTCAGCCAGATCTACAGAGCGGCGCGCTGACGCCCCCTCGATCCGGCGCTCGGGGCGGGGACGCTCGGGCCGCGGTCCGCGGCGTCGCCGCGCGAGGCGCCGCGGCGGAGGCGCCTCGCCGCCCGTCGCTGCCGGCCGCCGAGCGCCGAGCCTGAGCGGCGCTGCGCGCGGCGCCGCGCCCGGGAGCGCTCTCCTCCGCACTTCGGACCGACCGCCTGCGGGTCTCGTCCACGTCGACGGGGTTAGCCCTTCGTGATTAGATGCCGCGCTGGAAACACCCCCCATCCGGGCTCAGGAGACCGCATGCCGATCAAAGTGAACCTCGCCTCGTCAGACCCGCTGAGCATCGCCGTCGACGTCGTCGTCATCGGCGTGCCCGAAGGCGCATCGACGGGTGAGGGCGTGCTCGCGAGGCTCGTGAAGGCGCTGGGTGAGTCCGTGGTCCACCAGGTCAAGCGTGACGACTTCACGGGGAAGAAGGATCAGAGCATCGATTTCACGACGCACGGCGCGCTGAAGCCCGGCCGCGTGCTGCTGCTCGGGCTCGGGTCCGGCAAGCTCACCGACATCGATTGCCGCCTGCTCGCGGCGAAGGGGGCGCGCTTCGCGAACGGCGTGCGCGCCGAGAGCGTCGCGGTCGTGGCGCCGCCCGGCGTCGAGCGTGCGGAGCGGGCCGCCGCCGAAGGGCTCGTGCTCGGGTCCTACCGGTTCACCCGCTACTTCACCGGCGATCGCGTGCCCAAGTTCGAGCTCGCGCGCGGCACGGTGGTCGTCGAGGGCAAGGCGGGCAAGGTGGCGCGCGACGCGGTCGCGCTCGGCCAGCAGGTCGGCGAGGCGATCTGCGTCGCGCGCGATCTCGTCAACGAGCCGCCGAACGAGGTCTACCCGGAGGCGCTCGCGCGCGTCGCGGTCGGCGTTGGCAAGCAGCACGGGCTCAAGGTGACGGTGTTCGACAAGGCCGCGCTGAGCAAGCGTGGCATGAAGCTGATCATGGCGGTGGGGCAGGGGAGCGCGCGGGAGCCCCGGCTGGTCCACATGGTCTACGCGCCCCCCGGGAAGCCGAAGGGGAAGCTGGTCTTCGTGGGCAAGGGGCTGACATTCGACAGCGGCGGCCTCTGCATCAAGCCAGCTCAGGGCATGGAAGAGATGAAGGGCGACATGGGCGGCGCCGCGAACGTGATCGCGCTGATGGCCGCCGTCGCCGCCGCCAAGCCGAACGTCGAGGTGCACGGCGTCATCGGCGCGGCCGAGAACATGCCTGACGGCGCGGCCTACCGGCCCGGGGACATCTTCGGCTCCCTGGACGGCAGGACGGTGGAGATCATCAACACCGACGCCGAGGGGCGCCTCGTCCTCGCCGACTGCCTCGCCTATGCGCGCGCGCTGAAGCCGGATCTCATCGTCGACAACGCGACCCTCACGGGCGCCTGCGTCGTGGCCCTCGGGCCCACGGTGTCGGGCTTCTTCTCGAACCGTGAGGAGCTCGCCGAGCGCCTCCGGAGCGCCGCGAAGGCCGCGGGCGAGTCGATGTGGCAGCTCCCGCTGGTCGACGAGCTCCGCGATGGCCTGAAGAGCGACTGGGCCGACATCAAGCACACGGCCGACCGCTGGGGCGGGGCGATCACCGCGGCCCTGTTCCTGCGCGAGTTCGTGGGCGATGTCCCCTGGATCCACGTGGATATCGCCGGCCCCTCCATGGCGAGCAAGCCCTATGGCATCTTCTCCAAGGGCGGGACGGGCCACGGCGTGCTTACCTTCCTCCGCCTCATCGAAGGCTTCACCGGCTAAACCGTGCAACTCCGCCGTAAGCTCGCGCGCGCCATGGGCCGCGCCATCACCGACTTCGACATGATCGCCGACGGCGATCGGATCCTCTGCGCCGTCTCGGGGGGCAAGGACAGCTACGCGATGCACGCGCTCCTCGTCGACCTCGCGCGCCGCGCGCCGGTCCGGTTCAGCGTGATCGCGGTCAACATCGACCAGGGGCACCCCGGCTACCCCGGACACCTCCTGACCGACTACATGGCCGCGGGCGGCCACGAGTTCCGGATGATCTCCGAGGACACCTACTCGATCGTCACCGAGAAGATCCCCGAGAACAAGACGTACTGCTCCCTTTGCTCCCGCCTGCGGCGGGGCATCCTCTACCGTATCGCGCGCGAGCTCGGCTGCTCGAAGATCGCCCTCGGTCACCACCGAGACGACGCCGTGACGACGCTGCTCTTGAACCTGATCTTCGCCGGCCAGCTGAAGTCCATGCCTCCGAAGCTCATCTCCGACGCCGGCGACAACGTCGTGATCCGCCCGCTGATCTACTGCGCCGAGGCCGAGCTCGCCGCGTTCGCCGCGGAGGAGCGCTTCCCCATCATTCCCTGCGATCTGTGCGGATCACAGGACAACCTCCAGCGCAAGGCGGTGAGCCGGCTCCTCGCCGAGCTCGACGCGCGCCACCCCGGGACGCGGCAGAACATGCTGGCCGCCCTCGGCAACGTGCGCCCGAGCCACCTCTTCGACACGGGCCTCTGGAAGCGGCTCGGGCTCGAGGTCGCCCGGGAAGAGGGGGGCGTGCGCGGCGAGGCAAGCGTCGACGCGCCGGCGCCGGATGTGCTGCCCGTGGGCAACCTGCTGAGAAATCTGGCCTAGCGGCTCGCTCATGAGCACGGATGTCCCCGGCGCGATCTCGATCGGCGCTCCGCGCGAAGCGGAGTCGGGCGCGTCCGCATCCGGCGGACGCGGCGGAACGGTGGCGCGGGGGGGCGATGCGCCGTCCGCCGCGGATGGCCCCGAGGCGGCGCAGCCCGGAGCGGCGCGCCCGGGTCTCGGGGATGGGGGCGCTCCGCAGGCGCTGCTGGCTGCGGTCGTCGCCTGGATGATCACGGTCGCGCCTGCCGGGTTCGGCCGCGGCGCGCCGGTATCCGCCAGCGTCGCCGCCACGCTCGCCTTCCTGTGCGGCATCGCTGCGCCGCTGCTCGCCGCGTCCCACCGCCGGGCGGCGCGGCACCTGGGCATCTCTGTCTTCTTGGCGCTCGTCACGTTGACCTGGCTGCTCGCCTCTCCTTCCCTTCAACCGTCCCGCCTCGACCCGGTCCGGGCGGCGATCGGCGGGATCGCCTGGGGAATCTTCGCGCTTTCCTGGCGCGATCGCTGGGATGTGCGGCGCCAGTCGGAGCTAGACCCGGATGCCCCCCTCCTGCAGGCCCGGGCCCACCTGCCTCCGCTCGCCGTCGCGGTCATCGCGTTCGGCGCGCTGGTGAGCCTCGCCATCCTGGTGCTCGCATGGCGCGTCCGGGACCCGGACCGCGCCCTCCTGGCCCAGGCTGTCGCCGTGGCCTGCGCCGTCGCGCTGATCACCGCGGCCGCCAGCGTCGCGGTCGCCCGTGGCCGCCGACACACGGCGGGCGCGCGCCGGCTCAGCCACCGCGCCGTCCGGCAGCTGCTGGTCCTGATCGTCTTCGCCGTCCTGGGGGCGGTGGTGATGATGCTGCGCTGAGCCGTGGCCTGCCGCTGCCCGCAGCGTCCGCGCATCCCCGTCGGTTCCGTGTCAAATCGCGTTACACTCACGCGCGTGTCCCGTGCAGTCGATGTCTTCGCGATTCTGCTCCTCGCCGCCGCCGCGTTCTCCTTCGCCTTCGGGGTCCACGCCCTCGGCGATCGCCAGGATTTCAAGGCCATCTACCTCCTGGTGATCGGCGGGCTCTCGCTCAAGGCGTCCACGGAGATCCTTCGTCCCCGTGGGGGTAGCGCGTGAGCCCCGTGCGCCGGATGAGCGCGGCCGCCGCGTGTCTGTACGCGTGCGCGGCCTGGGCTGCTCTGACGACGTCCGCGCGGGGGGCGCTGCCGCTTCCGCCCGATGTGGCGGCCCGTGTGGGCGCGCTCGCCATCCCCGTCGACTCGGTGGCTCGCATCGCGGCGGCGCAGCACGTCTCGCCTGCGCAGGCCCGGGATGCGGTGGTCCGCGACGCGCTCTTTGCCGCCGAGGCACGAGATCGCGGCCTCGAGCACGAGCCCGAGGTGCAGCGCGACATCAGCGCGGTGCTGGCCCGCCGCCTGCTTCACCGACTGAAAGAGGAGGCGGAGAGCGCCGGCCCGGTGACGGACGACGAGCTGCGCGTCGCCACCGAACGGCACTGGCTCGAGCTCGATCGTCCCGAGGGATACCGCACCGTGCACGCCGTCGTGAGGCTCTCGGCGGACGCCGATGAGGCCACGCGTGACAAGGCGAGGGCGATCGCCGACGCGATCCGGACGGCGGTGCTGTCGTCGCGCGAGGTGGCCCGCCGCTCCGAGCCGCCGCGCGCCTCGGGGACGCGGCAACCGCCCACCGATCCGGCTGCCGACGCGTTCATCAGCGCCGCGAAAAGCGTCCCCGCCGAGGGCCTCGATGTCGTCGCGCAGGCGCTCCCGCCCGTGACCGCAGCGGGCCGCGTGCTCACCCCGGAGCCGCAGCAGTTCGACGTCGATTTTTCCCGTGCGGCGGCGGCGTCGCTGAATGTGCGCGGAGACGTCAGCGCACCGGTCGCGTCGTCGTTCGGCGTGCACATCATCATGCTCCTCGAGCGCATCCCGGCGCAGGTGGTGCCCGTCGAGGAGCGACGCGCTCTGGTGCGCGATGAGATCATGACGGACCGCGCACGCGCCGCGCAGGCCAGGCTCCTCGAGGCGCTGCGGCGCGAGCCGAAGGTCGTCGGCGGCGTCGACGCGTTGCTCGAGCTCGTTCGGATCGACCCATGACCACCTCGCGCAACGGAGCTCGTAAGCGGAGCCAGTGCGGGCTTTCACGCGACCAGACGCCCTCCTCGTTCGCGTCGATCCTCGAGGATCTCCTGTGCGCGATCCCCGGCGCGCATGCCGCTGCGCTCGTGGACTTCGAGGGGGAGACGATCGACTACGCGGGCCGGCT